>NZ_JBGCCW010000001.1:4800000-6017500 GCF_041262065.1 Bradyrhizobium sp. USDA 327
CCGACATCGGTGCCGACCAGCGCCTGCTCCAGCGGGCCGCCGACGTCGAAGGAATCGCGCGGCGAGAAATTCCAGGTGGTCGGCGCGATGATCTGGTAGCGCTCGATCTTGCCGTCGCGCACCGCCATCCAGTGCCCGAGACTGCCGCGGGCGGCCTCGACCAACCCGACACAGCTTCCGTCGGGGAGTTCGCGCGAATTGTGGCAGAACGGCTCCGACAGCCGCAGCGCGCGCGTCCACTGCTCCATGGCAAGCGCGATGCGCGCGGTCTCGATCAGCCGCGCGATCACGCGGCTGCGCACGTTGGTGCCGTCCCGCGCGACCAGATCCGTGATCAGCGCCTGGCCCGCCACCGTCTGCCGCGCGATCGCGCCGACCTCGATCGGCTGGCCCGACAGCCGTGGCGCCTTGCACCAGCTGTAGGCCGCCGGCTTGTCGGGATCCGGGACTGTGCTGCTATGGGCCGGATCCGCGGAGGAATTCCGCATCCAGGCATGCGAGACGTCCTCGGTGATTTGCGTCAGCGGCAGGGGTTCGACGATTGCGCGCGGGCCGAACAGGCCGCGCGGAAACAACTCGCCGTCGACGCCATGATAGGCGCCGTAGCTCATCATCAGCCCCGCCCCCCGGCCGAGCCCGGTCAATGCCAGACTGTCCGCCAGCCGCAGGAAATGCGCGAAGTCGCCGCCACGGCCGTCGCGCCAGCCGTCCAGTTCGTCGGCGGTTGCGATCGCCAGCACGTTCTCCAGCGAATCCGCGAAGACAATGCGCTCCAGGAAGGCTCGGAACGCCGTCGTAATCGACAAGAGCCGGATCCGCTCGCCGAGATCGATAGCGCGCGTGGTGCCGCCGGGCTGGAACGCCAGGCTGTGCGGCCATTTTCCGGCAATGATGCCCATGGTCTCGAGCAGCCGCGCCCGCGCCGGCAAGGCATCGCGCGCCGCGCTGCCGCGGGTGGCGGCAAAGCGCTCGCGCGCCTCCTCGTGCCAGCCATGGGCGGCATAGGCCTCGCGGGCAAAGTCCGGCATGAAGAAGATGTAGAAATGGGTCAGATGGTCGGCCGCGTTCTCCGCGGCATGGGCAATGTTGGTGGCGAGCAGCCCGTTGGGCGCCGCCTCGATCGACATGGCGGCGCGCAGCGCGGCGGCAGCCGCGACCGATTGCGAGACCGAACAGATGCCGCAGATCCGCGGTGCCAGCGCCAGCGCATCAAGCGGCGGCCGTCCCTCCAGGATCTGCTCGAAACCTCGGTAGAGCGGCGCCGTCACCTCGGCGCGCACGACGCGGCCGCTCTCGACATCGAGGCGGACTTCGAGATCGCCCTCGACGCGGTTGAACGGACCGATCGTGATCCGCGTCATGGCTTGCCCTTCGTCGTCGCGCGCCCCGGCGGCACAACCACATGGTCGGCGGTCGCGTTCAGCCGCACGCGGCGCGGCGTCGCGGACTTCGACAACGCGGCGAGCGCGACGAACCACGCCTTCGGCATGTCGGTCGGAAGCCCGACCGGAATGCCCGCGAGCTTGGCGGTCTCCAGGAAGTTCTGCGCTCCTTCGAAGCCCGGCGACGTGCAGGCGATGCAGGCATAGCCGCCCTTGGTGCAGGATCCGCCGCCGTTCCAGGAGCGCTGGTTGCAGTCGCCCACCGCCTGCGTCGCCTTGCAGCCGAGATGCTCCATGAGGCAGCCACGCTCCGACATGGTCTCGGCGCTGGCCTTGAACTCGTAGAACTCGTTGCGCGAGCAGCCGTGAATGGGCAAGGTGATTGGCGACGAATTTGGGCCGCCCGTAGGAATCGAGGTCGGTGGCGGCGAGGTCCTTGGTGGTCAGCGCCAGGATGGTTTCCATCATCCAGCCCGGATGCGGCGCGCAGCCCGCGACGTTGATGACGGGAAGACCGAGCCGCGAGCGGAAGCCCGCGCCCAGCGCACCGCCGCTGTCGGACCCTTCGAATTGCAGGCCGACCGCATCGGTCGGGTTCGATCCGGCGGCCGGCACGCCGCCATAGGCCGCACAGCTTCCGACCGCGATCACATAGTCGGCGCGCGGCGCAAGATCGAGCATCCAGCGATAGACCGAACGGTTGGTGCCCGCGAGCATGTTGAAGCGGCCGGTGTCGTTCGGTCCCCGCGCCACTGATCCTTCCAGCAGGAGCAGGTCGAGCCGCACCTTGCCGTCGAGCACGGACTGCAGCACCTCGACCGCCTCCTCGCCGGTCTCTTCACTGACCGACGGATGCCATAGCAAGTTGATGCCGAACTGCCGGAGCTCGTCGAACCAGCCCGACGCACCGCTTTCGAGGATCGACATCGTGCAGCCGCCGCAACTGGCGCCTTGCAGCCAGAGCACGTTGGTCATTCCGTCCGATCCGCTCATGGCTCCTCCTCAGCCTCCAGGCATCGGCCCCTCGTAGCACACGAGCACGGCCTTGGCTTGAAGTAACTCAATCTTGCCTAGCCGACGTCCCACCGTCATGCTTCAAGTGCCGCCGGCGAATCCGGTGCGTGACAATCCAGGTGACGCCGATGGCGACCGGCACGAAGAGCGCAGTCGCGAGCGACGGCTCGACATGCACGCCGCCGTCATGCGCGCCCTTGGCAAGATAGCCGAACAGGCTGACAACGTAATAGCCGATCGCCGCCACCGACAGCCCCTCGACCGTGCTTTGCAGGCGCAGCTGCAGCTTGGTACGCTCGTTCATCGCGCGCAAGAGGTCGCGGTTCTGCTCCTCCAGTTCGACGTCGACGCGGGTGCGCAGCAGGTCGGCGGCGCGCGCAAGCTTGATCGACAAATTGGCCTGGCGCTCCTCCAGAGCGGCGCAGGTCCGCATCGCCGGCGCCATCCGGCGGGCGAGAAATGACGACCAGGTCGGATAGCCCGCGATCTCACCGCCTTCGACCACCCCGAGCCGAGCCTGCACGATATCGTAATAGGCCCGGCTGGCCCCAAATCTGAAGAGACTGCCGGCGGCGCCGCGCTCGAGCGAGGCGGCGAGCGCAGTCAGCTCGGTCAACAGATGATTGTTGAGCTTGAAGTCTGCTGCGCCCTGCATCTCCTCGAGCACCTCGACCAGCCGTCGCCCGATGTGATCCGCAGATGGTGCGAGCGCAAGCGCAGCCGGCAAACCGAGCAGCGCCAGCGTGCGATAGGTCTCGATCTCAAGCACGCGCTGCACCAGGGCGCCCAGACGGCCTGAAGACAGACCGTTGTTGCAGACCAGGATGCGCACGAAGCCCTGCTCGTCCACGCGGAAGTCGGAAGCAACCACAGCCTGGCCGCTCCGAACGTTGACCATGGCCAGGCTGCCTTTCTCGAACAGCTGTTCGGCGCGTTCAACCGCGGCAGATGTCTCCTCGACCTCGAGTTTGAGTGCGACCAGCAATTGTCCGGCCTGAGGAAGCGACCCGATCAGCGCAGCAAGCTCGTCATCCACATCACCAAACGGACGCGAGGCGCCCGCATGATTTCTGATCCAGGTGAAGGTCGTGAACTCGGAATGTTGCTCCCAGCGCAAAGTGACGGCGCCGACCGTCACGTGATGGTGTTTTGCAGATGCATCCGGCGCTGTCAGTCCATGTGCGGCGCAAAAGGAGGCAAAGCTCCGCCGATCAGCGGTAGCCGTATCGCCCTGGCTGAGAAATGCAAAGCGCAGCACGGCGAGCGGTCCGGTTAGCCGGGTGAACGGGCGCGCATGGACTTCACCCAACACCGTGCCCCGCTGCGGATGCAACTGAAAGCAGGCGAGGTCCAGACCAGAGCTCATCGACGAACTATCTGCTTTTCGCTGCACGGCTTATTTCTCCTGGAAGTCGGCGCGGTAGCCGACGCACCCGTTGAAGGCTCTGGTCGCGGATGAACGGAACGCATTGTCTTCGGTCAGCGGGCTCGAGGCCAGATAGCGCCAACGCAAGGATCCGGACCAGCCGGTCTTCTCGCCGAGCGCATGCCGGCCGAGGCCACCATCGGCGGGCATTCGGAATGTAGTTGCCGGGTGGTCTGCGTCGGCAGGCTCGCCAATGGACCGTTCAGCGTATGCGAGACGTTGGCGCCGGCCAAACTCAGGCCGCCTCCGTCGCATCGACGCATTCCAGCACTTCTGGCGCCGCACCGCGCGCGTCATCGGCAAACATGCGGCGATAGGTCACGACCGAGACGAGCCAAGTGATCGCGAACAGGGCGACAACGGCGAAACCGACGTTCGCAAGCGACTCATTGAGGCCGTCGACCAGCGCCCAGGCGCCGCCGGAAAGGCCGAAGCGGTCGCCGACCAACCCGAGCGCCTCGATGCCGCCGATGAACAGCGCGACCGCCACGGAGGCGCCGGTGATCGTCAGGTTGTACCAGAGCTTTCGCAGGGGATCGACGTAAGCCCAGCGATAGGCGCTGACCATCAGCGCCGAGTCGGCGGTGTCGACCAGCGCCATGCCGGCGGCAAACAGCACAGGAAAGACCAGCACATGCACGAGAGACACGCTGCGCGCAGCTTCTGTGGCGGCGATGCCGAGCAAGCCGATCTCGGTCGCCGTGTCGAAGCCGAGCCCGAACAGCAGGCCGAGCGGGTACATGTGCCAGGATCTCGTCACCAGGCGGAACATCGGACCGAGACATCGCGCTAGAAATCCGCGGGCCGCGAGCTGCGCATCGAGACGTGCGGCGTCATGGATACCCTGCTCGCGCACCTCGCGCAGGGTTCGCCACAGGCCGGCGAAGAGCGCCAGATTGATGACTGCGACCGCCAGCAAGAACAGCGCCGACACCGAGGTTCCGATCAGGCCGCCAACTTCCTTGAGCAGACTGTCGCCGCCAAGGCTCACCATGCCGAGCGCAAGCAACATCGTCGCAACTACGACGACGCTGGCATGGCCCAGTGCGAAGTACAGGCCCGCGGACCGGGGCGCCTGTCCCGCCTGCATGAGCTTTCGTACGACGTTGTCGATCGCTGCGATGTGGTCGGCATCAACTGCATGGCGCAACCCGAACACCCAGGCAAGCAACGCGGTCGCCATCACCGTCGGCCGGTCGCCGAACAGCGCGAAAGCCCAAGTCCATGCGGCGATGTTGGCTGTCACAAGCCCGCCGAACAGCAAAATGGGATTGGCAGCTAGCGCGCGTCGAGAGCCTTCCCTCGCGCGATGCACTTTAGCCAAGACCGGAGCTCCTCTCGTATGATCTTTGCGTCAACCTTGTCATACCAAGGGGCAACATTTGGGCCAGAAGGCAATCGCTGCTCCGAGGCGCCTGGTTCCTAGACCCAAGTTTTTGTCTTACGAGAAGAATTGGCCTTGCTGGCACTTTTGAAGCTCTGAGCTCACGATGCGCAGCCCTGGAAACCAACTAACCAAAAGCGCAAACATAGTTTGATGCTTAGTCGCGAAATGCTCGCATCATGGCATGAGGTGGCCTCGCAAGTGCTATCGACGCTCACACAACCTTGCCAACAACTGCGCCAATTCCAGCCGTCAATCCCATCGCGCAAGCTCCCCAGAATGTCACTCGCATGGTTGGCTTCAACAAGCCGGCGCCTCCCGCCTTGGCACCGATCGCGCCGAGCAGCGACAGGAAGAGCAGCGAACCTGCGGAGACGACCGGAATCAAGAGATTGGATGGCGAGACCAGCACGAGAGCAAGCGGCGCTGCCGCTCCGACGGAGAAGGTCGCAGCCGATGCCAACGCCGCCTGCACCGGGCGCGCAGTGCTGATCTCCGAAATGCCAAGTTCGTCCCGGGCGTGCGCGCTCAACGCGTCCTTTGCCATCAATTGCTTCGAAACCTCGCGGGCGAGACCGGCCTCGACGCCCCGCGCGACATAGATCTGGGCGAGTTCTTCCCTCTCAGATACCGGGTCGCCCGCCAGTTCCCGCTTCTCGCGCGCGAGGTCGGCATGCTCCGTATCGGACTGCGAACTGACTGAAACATATTCGCCAGCCGCCATGGACATGGCGCCGGCAACCAACCCGGCGATCCCGGTCAAGAGAACATCGCTTCGGGAGGCGGCGGCCGACGCCACTCCCAGGACGAGACTCGCGGTTGATATGATGCCGTCATTGGCGCCGAGCACGGCCGCTCTCAACCAGCCGATGCGCGCAACGAGGTGGGTCTCTTTGTGAAGGCGGCTCATCTGTCCAGTACTCTCTCGACCGCCCTTGCCTGCCCTGCAGAGGCCGGTTGAAGAGCTTGCTAGCGGTAAACAGCCGACGTGATACTTCTTTCACACACTTCGTGATTCTCGATCACGATCACCGCTCAGGTGCATCACGATCGATCCCTTGATCTTAATCTCCGGAACTGCGAGCCTCCCGTAATGATCTAGATCAACAAGGGACTGCATAACGGCGGTTCTGAGCGAGCCAGGCGCTCGGAGGTCACCCGTCCTGGTGCGGCATATTTTCTGACAACCGGTCTTCCAGACGAACGCACGAACAGCAGAAGCCGCTGAGAGCCGTGCGCAACCGCTGAGACCTGCAATTCCCCGATGGCAGCAGTCCGTCTAAGCCTCGATCAGGCCGCGCTCATAACAGGATTTATCGTAAGGAAAGACGACAGCTGGATCCGGCCTGTGGAGGCGGCGGTGCTTTCCCGGGCAATTCAGCCGCCACAGCATGTCGCGAATAGCATTGAGTCGCGCATGTTCCTTGTCGCCGGCCCGGACCACGGTCCATCTGGATCGACATTTGCATGGGCTCGTCAACTCGGCCACACTTCCCGAAGGGGATAGGGGCCTGGCCAGAGGCCGCCCGATCGGAGCTCTCGTTGACGACGCTGAAGGTTCTTCACACGACGACCTATCGATTCAACGAACACGTGCGCCTGTTGCCGCACCGCTTGATGCTTCGTCCGCGCGAAAGCCGCGAGCTTCGTTTGATTTCGTTCAACGTCACGGTGACGCCCCCTGCGGCCCTGACCTGGGCGCACGATGTGTTTGGCAATGCAATCGCAACTGCCACGTTTCAGATGACAGCCTCCAACCTGGTGATCGCCAGCGTCGCGGAGCTTCAGCTCGACGCGGTTGCATGGCCGGTGTTCGATATCGCGGTCCCGGCCATGTCTTACCCATTCCGCTATTCCGATGACGATTGGACTGATCTCGGCGCCCTTGCTCTCCCCCAGTTCTCGGACACGGCTGGGGTGCTGCGAAATTGGGCAAGAATGTTCGTTCGAGGAAGTCGGACGGACACGCTGTCACTGCTAAAGGACCTCAGCGTCGGCGTTTCCGAGGCTGTCCGATATCAGAGCCGTGAGGACGAGGGCACCCAAGCGCCGGTAGAAACCCTGAATCGCGGCTGGGGGTCATGCCGGGATTTCGCGGTGCTCTTCACCGAAGCAGCACGCATGCTCGGGTTCGGAGCCAGAATCGTCTCCGGCTACCTTCACAATCCAGAACAACAGAGCGTCGGATCGAGCGGAGCGGGTTCAACCCATGCGTGGGCGGAGGTGTTCGTACCGGGAGCCGGCTGGATCACATTCGACCCAACCAATCGCAGCCTCGGCGGCTTCAATCTGATCCCGGTCGCGGTCGCGCGCGATATCCGGCAGACGACCCCAGTGTCCGGCAACTTCGTCGGAAGCACCGGCGCCTTCGCCGGAATGTCCGTAGAAGTTCTTGTCACGTCATAGGTCGACGGGATCTTTGGCGATCGCCGTTGAGCTTCGCTTTTTTGACGCGCTTCGCGCGCCGGTTCGATCTGCTGCGTGAGTGCCGCATCCCCACGCAGCAGATCGGTGACGAGTTGCGGGCCGGCTATAGCCAGTTGATCCCCGCCAGCGGCAACAGCCGTTGAAGGATCGCGGCCAGGCAGACCAGCCCCACCAACAATTTGAGAAGACCCGCCAAACGGGATTCATTGACAAACTTGTCGATGACCCAGAAGCAAATTGCCCCGACGACGCAAATGATCAAGATCCCGATTATGAGTGAAAGCATGGAAGCCCCCTTGTTCTGTCGTGGCAGCGACACGCATGCGCCACTGCGGATGAAAGGAAGAAATCAGCGCTCGTTCATGCGCAGGGCGCTGCGTCGCGGACGCCTCCGACGATCAAACTAAGTCTGTCCAATCGATGCGCGCTCACGTTGCGCTGGATCAATATACGTAAGCTTTCCTGGATCATTATGACGCGTCCCTTCCCGAAGATGGCCGGCTGCGCTGAAGGCAGCCGCTTTGCCAAAAATGCAACTGGAGATGCTGTCATGAACAAGACGTCCAAGACTGTGCTTCTTGCGCTCATCGTCGCCGCCACACCGTGGTTCGTCGCGCCAGTCACAGCGGCGCCGGTAAGCTCCGCGCTGATGCTGCGAGACGCGGTGGCGCCGTCGGTGGAGACCGTGCAATATCGCCGCGGCTGGCGCGGTGGTTATCGTGGCGATGCGGGCATTGGAATTGGTGCAGGCATCGCTGGCGCGCTGATCGGCGGGGCAATTATTGGCGCAACGCAGCCTTACGGCTATTACGGCTACGCTCCCGGCTACTACGGGCCGGCCTATGTCGCTCCGCCCCCCTATGTTGGTGGCGACGCGGTCGGCTATTGCGCGCGACGCTTCAGGTCCTATGACCCGTATTCCGGCACCTATCTCGGCTACGACGGCCTAAGGCATCCCTGCCCGTGAGGAGGGCGACCTAAAGTCTCGGCAGTTTGATATAAGTGATCATTCAGGCTGCCGAGAGGCATTCGCAATTGTCATTGATCCACATCAACTGACGCGCAAAAAACAAATCCGCCATAACTGGAACGCCTGCCCGCCGTTTCTATTCGTTCATTGTCCAGTTCCGGACGAACAAGAATTGGTGGATTCCATGAAAAGCACCCTATTGGCGACGGCCGCAGTCCTTGCGCTCGCTTCGCCGTTATTCGCGGCTGAGACGGGCAAGACCGTTGGGCAATCGCCTTCATCTTTTTACCTGGCTCAGGATAGCGCGACCATGAAATGCCAGATCGTCGAGAGCCAGCCTGCGACCGGCAGCAACATGAAGGTTGTCGGCGCCGCCCACACGACAAAGGCTTCCGCAGAAGCGGCTTTGAAAGCCGACAAGACTTGCGCCAAGTGATCGATCAAGTCGCGGCGCGAGTACAGCGGCGGGTCTATTGCCTCGCTGGAAGCACGAGACTTTAGACCTGCCACGTGACCTTCAGAGCACTCTGGCTCTGCGTCAGTAGCTGCAACAAGGGCCAACCATCAAGCAGGCCAGCGACACGCAAGCCGCTTGCCGCTTGAGATACTCCAAGTTCGAGAGGATACAGCGATGAACAGGCAGACCAGGATATGCGCGATTGGCGCCGCGCTCTTCGGCGCCGCGATGCTCGGCTCGGTACTCCCCTCGGGGGCAGCTCCGATCTCGCCGAGCGCACCTCTTCTGACAGAAGGGACGTCTTCGTCCGGAGTGACGGAGGTCCGCTATCGACGCCATTACCGCGGTCGCGTCTATCGGCCGGCTCCCGGGGCGGCAATTGGTCTTGGAATTCTTGGTGCCGCGGCCGGAGCCGCCGCCTATGGGGCCTACGGCCCCCGCTACTACGGTCCGGGTTACGCGCCAGGCTACGCACCAGGTTACTACGGCGATCCCTACCCGTATCGCCGCCAATACTACGCCCCGTACTAAGGCAACTTTGACGCCGTTTGGCGCGGCAGGCTCTGGCGCAGGCCCGCGCCGCTGAATCCGCTCTCAAGCGGCGGTCCGTCGAAAGAAACGATCAGCGCTGCGGTTCAGCGAACGCGATGACGCGGCAGCGTATTCAATGTGAAGTTTGGAGATACACCTTTGGAGATACACCATGGACTGGAATCAAATTGAAGGAAACTGGAAGGAGCTCCGAGGCAAGGTGAAGGAGCAATGGGGCAAACTTACCGACGACGATCTCACCGCGATCAACGGCAAACGCGACCAGCTCGAGGGTCGGCTTCAGCAGCGATATGGCTTTGCAAAGGATCAGGTTCGCAAGGACATCGATAGTTGGTTTTCTTCCCTCAAGTAGGGTGTTAACCGAGGCCGGGGGCTCCTGGCCCCCGGGGCGAACGATGCACGCAAGACCAATCCGCCCTGGTTCGCTGGCGGGGGCCATTTTCGGCTTGCCGTAACGAGCGTCAGCCGGAAGAGGCATTCGTTGCGGGCAATGGTGAATTGCAGGTCCGCTATCAACAGCGCGGCTGACATGGAACGCTAAGTACAATGCCGAGATGCGGAGGAAATTGACCTGCATCAATCTAGCGTTTTCCCGCCGCTCTAAACTCATCTAATAGTTGAGTGCAATGAGAAGAACCCTCTCATTGGGAGTTGGTATCATGGATGAGGAACGTTCGTCCGGCGATCCCGGTCTTCCTCCGGGCGTGCTTGCTCAGAGCTCGGGTCGATATTTGCCCCGTGCGGAGCTGACGGACTACCGGCTTGTTGCAGTTCAATTGCGAAAGGCGCTTGCAAGAACCGAGGCGCGGCTTCGTCAACGGGACGAGCTGATCCACCGACAAGAACTGCTGAAGGCGGAATCCGATCATCGCCTGCTGAACGATCTCCAGATGACGATCAGCCTTCTTACGCTGCAGAGCCGCAATTCAACGAGTCCGGAAGCGGCCTCACAATTGGCCGCGGCGGCTAGTCGCGTTTCCATGATCGCCCGAATCCACCATCGCCTCAATTCCCACGATGGTGTGAGAACAATCGAATTCAAGAAATTCCTTGAGGACTTTGGACGTGAGTTTGCAGCGATGTCGTCGTCGGACGCCTCCGCAGGAAAAATTAGCGTCGAAGGCTGTGAGATCAATTTGCCTGCCGTCACCGCCATTCCGCTCGGCTTTATCGCCAACGAGTTGATCACGAACGCGGCCAAATACGGCAAGGGTAGGATAGCCGTCAGGTTGGCAACGGATCCGAAACATGGCTGCGCGCTGTCGGTTTCCAATGAGGGCCCGGCATTGCCCGAGGGTTTCGACCCCGGCGCCGGCAAAGGGCTGGGGATGAGAATTGTTCGATCCTTTACCGACCAGATCGGCGGTGAGTTACGGATCGGCCGTGGCGCCGACGGTCAGGGTGCGCAATTTACCGTGCTGTTCTCCAGTGGCTGAGCATCGAGGATACCCCCTATGGACGAGGACCGCATCCCTGAGCGGAGAGACCGCAAGCGGACAAAAAACAAGCGTTGACGATCGAACCGCGGAGCATCGGTCACTCCCGTTTGGGACCCTCGTCCGCGCCGACAATCAGGAAAGCAGACAGTCGGCAATCGTACGGGTCACCGATCGTGGCCCGTTCGGCAGCGGAAGAATAATCGACCTAATCACAGATCACCGAACATAAATCAGCTTCACAGATCTGAGGAAACTGTGCCTCAAGACTCCATCATTTCCGGAAACTCGATCATCGGCGATATTATCAACCGGTCGGCGCAAGCTTGAGGCGGGCAAGTATCGCCACCAGATCTTCGAATTTGAAGGGCTTCTTCAGCACCGGCCGGCCCGCGTAACCGTCTCTCAAGTTATGACCGGTGTTGCCGGTCGCATAGACAAACGGCACACCGTGCGCGGAGAGTGCGTCCGCCACAGGATGACTATCGTTGCCATCCAGATTCACGTCAAGCAAGGCGACGTCGAAAGCTTGCGCCTCGATCAGCGCGAGCGCCTTATCGACCGTCGCGGCAGATGTCACCGACTTGCAGCCGAGGTCCGCAAGCATGTCTTCAATCATGATGAGAATCAGCATCTCGTCCTCGACCACGAGGGCTCGCCGGCCGTAAAGGAACTTATCCACCACGAGCGTCTCCTGCCAAGGGAATGTCTATCGTGCAGATAAGACCGTCGGGCCGATAGTCGAGCTGCACCGTGCCTTCCAGCTCATGGGCGAGGCCACGCTCAAGCACCCGCGAACCAAATCCCTTGTGTGCCGGCGGCGTGACCGGGGGCCCGCCACTCTCCTTCCAGCTCAACAAGAGCCGTTTTCCAGCCGGTGTCTTCTCTGCCGCCCACGCGATCTGGATTGATCCGGCCGCGTTGGACAAGGCGCCGTATTTCACGGCATTGGTCGCAAGCTCGTTAAACGCGATGCCGAGGGCCAAAGCTGATTTCGGCGAAAAGCGGATGTTCTCACCCGTGATCACGATGCGATCCGCCCGGCCGCCCGAAACTCCGAACGGCTCCAGGGCATCGTGCGCGATATCGAGCAGACCGGCGCCTTCCCATCTTTCGCGGGTCAGCAGGTCGTGCGACCGGGAGAGCGCAAACAACCGCGATTCGATGGATTGTCGGATCTCCTTAGGATCGGTCGTTGCTCGCAATGTCTGCCAGACAATCGATTGCACCGTGGAAAGGGTATTCTTGACGCGATGGTTCAGCTCGTCGATCAGCATCCTGGAGCGGACTTCCTCCTCCTTGTGCTTGGTGAGATCGATGAGGGATGCAAAATACTGAACGATGGCGCCGCCCCCATCGCGTACCGGACTGACGAAGAGCGCAGCCCAGAATTCGCTGCCGTCCTTGCGGCGGCAGAGGACCTCCGTGCCGCCGCTGGACGAACCCTCGAACTCGGCTTTGGTTCGTGTCAGGGCCTCGGCATCCGAACCGTCAGCCATCAGGAAATTGAATCCTTTGCCTAGCACTTCGTCCCGGTCGTAGCCGGTCAGGGCGACAAGACTGTCGTTCGCAAAAATGATGGGGTTGTCGGGTTTTGCCGCGTCCGTAAACAGCATGGGCATCCGGGTTGTTTCAGCGGCGACGACAAACGGGCCGAGGTCCTTCCGGAAGCTGTCGACTGCGGCTTCGGCGCCCTTCTGCCGGTCAGATTTTTCCGTTATGTCCGACATGTCCCCAACCGATCGATGCGCCTTGCGGCCAGCGCTGAGATGACGGTGCTGCGGGCTTCTTCCTCAGCCGAGCATTTTCATGATAGCATAATGATGCTGCTGCCGGAGCAAATCATTGCGGCGGTCAAAATCCAGTTCACCTGGATCTGCTTGCGGCGAACCGACGGACGAAATGGGGGGCGAAGCGGGCGTATGAAGGCGGACGTTGTATCACCTGCGGCTCCCCAGGCGCCCGTTCCTTCTCCGGCGGAGGCAGTTGAGAAGCTGCCGCAGGCCGCCCATCCTCTGCTACCGATCATGCCGGGCGTGGTAGCCAGACCCGCTCTCGCGGACGCATTCGTCAAAGCTACACCGATACACGGCTTCAATCTTGCCCGGGACTTGAGCTTGTTCGCGCGCGTGCTTCGGCAGGCTGACGGCGGGCGACGGGTGATGGCGATCTTCATTGCTTCGACTGTCGTCACCATTGCCAATATGTTGGGACAAGTCCAACTCAATGATTGGAATGGCCGGTTCTTCGACGCCGTCGGCCGCAAGGATCTGTCGGGCTTCGTTCATGATCTCCAGACGTTCGTTGTGATCATCGCCATTTTGTTGGCGCTCACGGTCGCAAACACCTATCTCCAGGAGCGCCTGAAGTTTCGACTGCGGGAATGGATCACCCTTCACCTCCTGGCCGAGTGGCTCAAGCCGTTGCGCGTCTATCAGCTCGGCTTTGCTGGCGAGTATGGTCGCAACCCGGATCAGCGCATCCAGGAGGATACGCGTCTTTTGGGCGACTACACCGCCGACCTCGGCTGCGGCATCGTATATTCCTTGCTTCAGCTCATAGCTTTCGTCGGCATGCTCTGGACGCTCTCGGCGCAAGTCACGTTCCAGGTCGCGGGCTACGACATCGCCATTCCCGGCTACATGGTCTGGTGTGCGCTCGCTTATGCCTTGACGGGGTCCGCTCTGACCTGGATCGTTGGGCGACCGCTGATTGCCTTGAACGGTGAGCGATATGCGCGTGAGGCGGAATTCCGCTTCGCACTCGTTCGCGTCAACGAATCCGGCGAGAGCATCGCACTGCATGGCGGTGAGATCGACGAACGACGGCATCTCGAGGCCGCGCTCGCGGCGGTCGTAGACACTATGCGACGGATATCCTCCTCGCTTGCTCACCTGACCTGGATCACATCGGGCATTGGCTGGCTGTCGCTGGTCGTTCCGATACTGGTAGCCGCACCGGCCTATTTCGGCGGCAATCTGACGCTGGGCGGCCTGATCATGGTGGCGGGCGCGTTCACCCAGGTGCAATTGGCGTTGCGATGGTTCGTCGATAATTTTTCGCGGCTCGCCGACTGGCGCGCCGCGGTTCATCGGGTCGCGGCGTTTCGCGAAGCGCTCGACAATCTTCCTGCGATCGAACAAGGCGCAGAAGAAATCAAACGCGCGGTGCACCCGGAGGGACATCTCGCTTTCGAGGCCGTGCGCATCCTTTTGCCGGACGGGCATATCGTTATCGATGACGCGACGGCCAGCATCACCCCTGGCGAGCGGGTCCTGATTGTCGGCGACACAGGACGAGGAAAATCGACACTCTTCCGCGCCGTGGCGGGTTTATGGCCATGGGGTTCCGGAACAATCCTCACGCCTCCACCCGATTCCATGGCATTCCTGCCGCAGCGCCCCTATCTGCCGTTGGGCACGCTACGCAACGCCCTGAGTTACCCGAGCCCGCCCGAAGCCTTCCTCGATTCGGATGTGCGACAGGCCCTGGAGCGGTGCGATCTCGGCGATCTCATTTCCAAGCTCGATACGACCCAGCGCTGGGACAAGGAGCTTTCGCTCGGCGAACAGGAGCGCCTCGCCTTTGCGCGCCTGCTCCTTCACAAGCCGGGATGGGTCTTTCTTGACGAAGCAACAGCCGCGCTTGACGAAGACAGCCAGCGTCGCGTCATGGCTCTGTTCGATGATGAGCTGAAGCAGACCACCGTGTTGAGCATCGGTCACCGCCCGGATCTGGCCGTCTATCACACCCGAACGCTTCAGCTTGTTCATGGACGTGACGGTGACCGCCTCAAGCTCAAGCCGCCCCCGGCGCCACCTCCCCCGCGGCGCTGGCTGCAACGGCTCGACGACTGGCTGCTGAGGATCGGATCATAATGGATGACCGTTTCGGCCTGCTCCACATCTTTGATTTGCATCAACAAGTCTCCGCCACCTCCGCTACAAGATGAGTTCCTGATTGGAAACCCGCTTTGAAATCCGCCGCTGAGTCATGCATGAGGCAGCGACGTCGCGATCCGAACCGCAAAAGGAGACTGGGCAATGTCAATTTGGACCATCATTCTGATCATCTTGGTGATTGCGCTGCTGGGCGGCTTCAGCGGGATCGGTGGCGGTCCGTTTTACGGTACTGGTTACTACGGCGGTGGCGGTCTCGGCCTCGTGATCGTTATCCTGCTGATCTTACTTCTGCTTGGAAAACTCTGACCAACCGGCGGCCCGCAAATAGGTGATGAGCCGGGCTGTAACGCCACTACTCCACAGGTCTAGCCTTGAAATTGCTTCTGGCGAGGCTGTTCGTGGTGCGGTGGAGTTCGTTGAACTGGATGGGCCAGACCAGCCATCAAGGCGAAGCACACAAATCGAGAGTTCGGACAATGTCGCGCAATATGCTCTACCTCGTCATCGGCGGGCTCGCTGTCGTCACGATGATCCTAGGCTATCAATTCTACCTGGAGCGACAGAAGACCAGTGGCGTCGAGATCAGCATCGGCGACCGTGGAATCTCAATCGAAAAGAAGTAGCGGGACTCTTTCTCGGTGATGCCGCCGGCTATCATCGCCGGAAGCTTGAAAGTCGCGCACTCAACTTGGACTGCCAGTAGACCAACAATTTCCCAAGGTCCCGTCAAAGGAGTCGGACAATGTCGATCGGACTGATCCTGGTCATCATCCTCATCATCTTCCTGCTCGGAGGCTTCAGCGGCCGCTTTGGCGGCTACGGCTACGGCTTCGGTCACGGCGGCATGGGCGTGATCGGGATCATCCTGGTCATCCTCGTCGTATTGCTGCTGCTGGGTCGGCTCTGATCCCGTCAGGGGCCAGCTGCGTCGACCGCGCGGCGCTGTCCAGGAAAATCCTGTCACGAGCGTACAGAGTCCCAACAAGCGCCAACCAGGGCACGTGGCGACGGTTTTCCCGTCCGCCGTTACCTCGGGTGGAACTCGGCGGAAGAGCGCCGTTTATCTGATTCGATCTTTCTGAGCGGTCGCCAGGCCATGATCAGGCGAGCAAGGCATCCGCCATTGGTATTGCTGCCCGGTCAAAATGAGGGCTGCTCGAAAGAGGTAGCCGCCACTGGAGATCCGGATGCGCCAGTCGAAGCCGACGCAAGCCGCCGATGAAGAGGTGTTTGCGCCCGCGTCTGTCCTGCTGCAGCGCCTGCACGACGAGGCACCGACCGATCATTTCACTCTGGGTTGGCTGATGGGCCGCCTCCACAAACGCTCCTTCGGCCTCATCATGCTGCTGCTTGCTGTGGTCGCTATCGCACCGGGTGTCTCGATCGTGGCCGGCCTGCTGCTTATGATTCCCGCGTTCCAGATGATCGCCGGTCAGAACATGCCCGTGTTCCCACGCCGCATCGCTGTCCATCCGTTGCCGACCCGGCACCTCGCCGCTCTGGTGCAGCGAGCTGTTCCCGTGCTCCGGTATCTGGAGAAACTCATCCATCCGCGCTGGCCAACTCCGCTCGACGCGACGAACCGTGTCGTCGGCGCCGTCGTCGTGCTGCTGAACATCAGCCTGCTCTTCACGCCGGTCCCACTGAGCAACGTCGTGCCCGCGCTCGTCATCGCGCTGATCGCGCTGACCTATCTCGAGGAGGACGGGCTCCTGCTCTCGATAGCCCTGCTCATTGGCGGCGTCGTGCTGGCGGTCGAGCTGGTGGTTGTCTGGGAGACCGTCCTCGGCGCGAAATGGATCGTCGGGCTCTGGTGAACCACAATCGTGGCCAACCCGGAGGATGCCCTTCCGGGTGCGTCCTGATTGGTTTGTATCAATTCTCAAGCTCCCGCGGCAGCAACGAAGTGCCTGGGCCCAAGATGTTTCACAGGGCGCAGTCCTCACGGAGATACATGGTACGATGTGAATCCTCCCGATTCCGGCGGTCGCCTTCTTGCTGATCCTGCAAAAGAAAGGCCCGGTATCTCTACCGGGCCTTCTGTGATTACTGAGCTCCAACGAGCTGGATCTAAAAATCCATACCACCCATGCCGCCACCTTGAGGCATGCCGCCACCGACGGCGTTCTTCTTTGGCAATTCGGCCACCATGGCTTCGGTCGTAATCAGCAGTGCCGCAACAGAAGCCGCATTCTGAATCGCCACACGAACGACCTTGGTCGGGTCAATGATGCCTCTTGCGACCAGGTTGACGTATTCGCCGGATTGGGAATCAAAGCCATAGCCATACTGATCCTTCTCCAGGATCTTGCCGACGATGACGGAGCCGTCTTCACCGGCGTTGATCGCGATCTGGCGGGCGGGAGCCGACAGCGCCTTGCGCACGATCTCGACGCCGGTCTTCTGGTCGTCGTTCTTGGTGCGCAGGCCCTTGAGATGCTCGGAGGCACGGAGCAGGGCGACGCCGCCGCCCGGCAAGATGCCTTCCTCGACCGCCGCGCGGGTCGCATGCATCGCGTCATCAACGCGATCCTTGCGCTCCTTCACCTCGACCTCGGTCGCGCCGCCGACGCGGATCACCGCGACGCCGCCCGCGAGCTTGGCGAGACGCTCCTGCAACTTCTCACGGTCGTAGTCCGAGGTGGTCTCCTCGATCTGCGCCTTGATCTGGGCCACGCGCGCCTCGATGTCGGCCTTCTTGCCGGCGCCGTTGACGATCGTGGTGTTCTCCTTGTCGATCATCACCTTCTTGGCGCGACCGAGCATGTTGAGCGTGACGTTCTCCAGCTTGATGCCGAGATCTTCCGAGATCGCCTGGCCGCCGGTCAGGATCGCGATGTCCTGCAGCATGGCCTTGCGGCGATCGCCGAAGCCCGGAGCCTTGACGGCCGCGACCTTGAGGCCGCCACGCAGGCGGTTGACGACGAGAGTGGCGAGCGCCTCGCCTTCCACGTCTTCTGCGATGATAACAAGCGGCTTGCCGCTCTGTACGATTGCTTCCAGCAGCGGAAGCAGTTCGTTCAGGCTGGAGAGTTTCTTCTCGTAGATCAGGACATAGGCGTCGTCCATTTCAACACGCATCTTGTCGGCGTTGGTGACGAAGTAGGGCGAGATGTAGCCGCGATCAAACTGCATGCCCTCGACGACCTCGAGTTCGGTCTCGAGCGACTTGGCTTCTTCGACGGTGATGACGCCCTCGTTGCCGACCTTCTTCATGGCGTCGGAGAGGAACTTGCCGATCTCCGCATCGCCATTGGCCGAGATGGTGCCGACCTGGGCAATCTCCTCGTTCGAGGTGACCTTCTTGGAGTTCTTGACGAGATCGGCGACCACGGCGTCCACCGCGAGGTCGATACCGCGCTTCAGGTCCATCGGGTTCATGCCGGCGGCAACCGCCTTGGCGCCTTCACGGACAATCGCAGCCGCGAGCACGGTCGCGGTGGTGGTGCCGTCGCCGGCCGCATCCGCCGACTTGGAGGCAACTTCGCGCACCATCTGGGCGCCCATGTTCTCGAACTTGTCCTCGAGCTCGATCTCCTTGGCGACGGTGACGCCGTCCTTGGTGATGCGGGGAGCGCCAAACGACTTTTCGAGCACGACGTTGCGGCCCTTCGGGCCGAGCGTCACCTTTACCGCGTTGTTGAGAATTTCAACGCCGCGCAACATGCGATCGCGGGCATCGACACCGAATTTGACTTCTTTGGCTGACATAGCGATCTCCGTTTTCAACTGGCCAGATCCCAAAGGCCGCACAACTGGCGAGCTCTTGAGAGATGAGATTTGAATTGCCGGCCTCATCCTTCGAGAACCCGGCTATGCCGAATCCTCAGGGTAAGGAAAACTGTCTGGCGCTTACGCCGCCTTCTTCTTGGCGACCGGCAGGTCAGTGAGAACGCCCATGACGTCGCTCTCCTTCATGATCAACAGCTCCTGGCCGTCGATCGTGACCTCGGTTCCCGACCACTTGCCGAACAGCACGCGGTCGCCGACTTGCAGGTCGATCGGGATCGGCTTGCCGGCTTCGTCGCGGCGGCCGCGGCCGACGGCGATGACTTCACCCTGGGAGGGCTTCTCCCTGGCAGTGTCCGGAATGATGATGCCACCAGCGGTCTTGTCTTCGGCCTCTATGCGCTTGACCACGACACGGTCATGGAGCGGACGGAATTTCATGCGAGTCTCCCCTTGGCTTTTGTGATTATTTCTGGATTGGAGTCGTAAATGAACTACGTGCCGTAAACGGCGTCCATTAAGACGTCGGTCTTCGTTTCAAAAGTTAGCGGCGACCAGATCGTAAGACCCCCTGCTGCCGCGGACGTACACCCTGGCAGCGGCGGCACATATTGCATCACGATTGGAATCGAATGCGTTCAGGAAACCCGATTCATTGGGGTGAGCGTCCGGTTGAAGTCGCCTCAGCGCGTCTTCCTCTATGAAGAACGATGCCTCTAACGCGCTATCGTATCCCCAAAAACGCACGGCATGCCGCGTTCGGTCATATGAACGACTATAATTGGGAAACTCGATCACGGTTGATTCCCAAGTTCTAGCAACGGAAAGAGATGCTGAAAGCGTCCCGGCCGCGCTAAACCGTAGATGGCTACTCTGGAACCGGATTGCAACCTGCCCACGAAAATAAAGCCACGGCGAGTCGTCGTCATTCAGCGGAGCGCCGCGATATCCCCCATATCACCGCGCGATAGATTCGGTGTTCATGGGTGGCTCGTACCTCCGGTATTGCTCTCGATCTTTTTCGGCTGTTGATCGTCGCTGCAATAGTTATCCAGTGGCAGGGGGCTCAAGTCGATTTGTCGCAGCTAGACGCCCTCGCCTCGCCTCTGCTGGCGAGATGAAGACAAATACCTTTCGGCAAAAGGCTCGTGACTCAAATTCACCCATCCGTTCGACCGTTCCTGTGGCAGACCATCTCGGGCCTGCCTCCAGAACCATGATCCGCGCGATATAGATGCCATGATCGATCCTCACTCCTGCTCCCGTCTGCATCCGGCACTGACGTATTCGGAGCCGGTCTCATGGAACCATTCTCTCACGAGCCCATTGGCTCACTGACACAATTACTTTTGGAGAAATCTTATGAAAGCTCTCACAATCATTCTGGCTGCCACGGCAAGCACGCTTGTTGCAGCCGCCGCTTCAGCCGCACCGCTTTCCGCCAACGCAACAGTTGGACCGGAGAGCGACCTTCAGAACGTTCGCATGGTCTGCAACGAAGACGGTCGCTGCTGGCGCCAGCGTGGCGAACGCCGCGTCATCATCCGCGACGGGCGCGATGCTTACGGATATGCGCCCCGCCAGCGTCACATCGAACGGCGCGGCTATGAGGACCGTGGCGGCATCGGCTTCAGCGCTCCCGGCGTGAGCGTTGGAATCGGGAACGGCCGATACTGAAAGACGACGAAATACCCCAGAAAAATGGCCGCGGAGCAATCCGCGGCTTTTTCATTGGGACCCATCCCGAATGGCAAGGATCGAGTGCGTCAGGGTGTCTACCGTGGATTTGTCCCGACCTGCCGACGCAAGGAGCGTTCGTCCCGCGCAACCGTTCGGCAAACCAAAACGCCCCGATCGCGACGAATGAGAGAAGAACAATTCCTCCACACGACAGGAAGGTAAGCGTAAGATTTACATCCATGATTCTCCCAAGAGAAATGTCCGCCTCGAGCGGAAATACCGCCAAGGCGATCCGGCGGCGCCAATTCTTAAGCGGCTAGGTTGCTGGCAGACGACAACCCCACTCCCCCTGTCACAGCAAATAGTTTCGCCTGGACCATCGTTATTCCATGGACGGGCATTATATCTTGAACATCACCGCGCGCTTCTCGGCTGTTATCGGTGACTGAGAGCATTGTGCTCCCGCCGCGACCAAAAGGCGGTCTATATGTCAGACATCTCCCAGTTAGGACTCCGCGAGTGGCTGCGGCCTTCGGTACTGCTGCCGATCTTCTTCGCGATCGTGATCGCTGTTGCAGTGCTTGTTCAGTGGTAGTTGCTCCCCTGCGCGGGCTCGAGCCGCCATCTCTGGCCGGCGGCTCATTCGGGCCAATGACGCGAGTCGAAACATCATTGGCCCACAGGCTGGGGATCCAGGCGGCCGACGCGCTGGATCGAGCCGGCAAGATGCCTCCAGGCCGCGGGCGCCTCGAGGCAATGCAAAAGGCGACAATCCTTCAGAACGCTTCTGACATGATGGAGCATTTCAGTCGCAAGATCGGAGTGCCGGCAAAATGACCGTCGTCAGCTGTTTTTGATGCCAGAGAGCGCGAAGTGTCCGACAGGCTGCAGAAGCTGATCCTCTAAGAGCTGCACCACCAGATCAAGAGCACGCTTACCGGCGTCGCCCCAATCGTCTGCCAGAGCCTATGGGGGCGGTCCCTGGTCGCAGCCGAGGAATCGCACGGCTAAGAAGCATTGATTGCACAGTGCCTGGCTGGCGGCTGAGCAATATTGCTCAGCAAGTCGTCCAGGCGCGGACTAAGATTGATTTGTAGAATGAGCCCTTCGAGATGTCTCGAACGTCTCAGCGCGACAGATCCTGCGAAACCTTGCGTCGCTGTCGGCGCGGTACCGGGTGTCATGCGTTGCGTTGTGCGAACACCGAAGGTCGTGATCTTTCCGGTCGGCGACGATGTCCCGACTTTGCCAGCCAATCCAAGAGCAATTGGACATGATTCAAAGTGCACCAGAAGCCCGCTCGTTGGCACAGTTGCTGGCGCGCTATCGCCAAGCCGACAATTCTCGCGCCATTTTTGAGCTGGTGATCACAGCAGTACCGTTCTTTGTCATCTGGGCTCTGATGCTGGCTGGTGTTGCCTACGGCCACTGGATCGGTCTGCTGCTGGCGGTGCCTGCGGCGGGCCTGCTCGTTCGTCTTTTCATGATCCAGCACGACTGTGGCCATGGGTCGTTCTTTCGGGCTCGCCTCGCGAACGACTGGGTCGGGCGATCCCTTGGCGTTGTTACCCTGACGCCTTACGATTACTGGCGGCGCAACCATGCCCGCCATCACGCGAGTTCGGGCAATCTCGATCATAGGGGCTCCGGCGACATCGACACATTGACCGTGAGCGAGTTTGCCGCGCGGCCTCGATGGCGCCAGATCCTCTATCGCCTGTACCGGCATCCGGCTGTGATGTTTGGCGT
Source organism: Bradyrhizobium sp. USDA 327 (assembly GCF_041262065.1). NCBI lineage: Bacteria > Pseudomonadati > Pseudomonadota > Alphaproteobacteria > Hyphomicrobiales > Nitrobacteraceae > Bradyrhizobium > Bradyrhizobium sp. USDA 327. Next base: position 4,822,109 of record NZ_JBGCCW010000001.1, read on the forward strand.
AGGCCCCACGTACTTGTTCGTCCTGCGGTTTCGGCTTCCGATCGGGATGATGCATGGCGGCTGGCGGCCGTGGCTGAGTACAATGGGTACGAACCTCGCCATCGCGGCTCTGGTCGCCGGCATGATTTGGCTGGTCGGCCTTGGCCCATTCCTGCTGGTGCATCTGCCGATCATGATTCTGGCGGCGTCGATCGGTGTGTGGTTGTTCTACGTTCAACACCAGTTCGAGAACACGTCGTGGTCACGTGATGAGGCCTGGAGCTTTCACGATGCTGCGCTCTATGGCAGTTCGCATTACCACTTGCCGGCTGTCTTGCGCTGGTTCACCGCGAACATCGGCGTCCATCACGTCCATCATTTATGCAGTCGAATCCCCTGCTATCGGTTGCCGGACGTGCTCCGGGATCATCCGGAGCTCGCCATTGTGGGAAGAATCACCCTCTTCCAGAGCTTGCAATGCGTGCCGAGGACCTTGTGGGACGAGAAGGAGCGGCGGCTCATTTCATTCCGAGAGGCGGGCCTCGGCCAGAAGCCGGAGTTGAAAAGGTCTCCATTCGCCTGACCCGCACGGGCTCTTGGAAGCCGGCGAGCGAGCCCACAGTCGCGGCGCCGGAAGCGAGGTCACAGCGGCCCGTCGCAAGCCGTTCTGCGGGAATGCGTCACCATCGCCGACCCCAATTGCCGCCCCATCGACCTCCCCATCCGCTGCCACCCCGAAGCAACCGAACGATGAGCAGCAGCAATATCGCTCCGATGGTCGCATCGACGATCGCACTGATCATTCCGGTACCAAGATGGATGCCGAGCTTAGGTAGCAACCAGCTTCCGACAAAGGCGCCCAAAATCCCGACAATGAGGTCACCGATGATTCCAAAGCCGGTTCCCTGGACGATTTGACCCGCCAACCAGCCCGCAGCGAGACCGACAAAGAGTATGACCAGCAGCCCTTCGCTCGACATATGCATCGTGACACCTCAGGCCCCGGTTTGGAGGTAGTATTGCAGGGTGGTCCGCCCTGCGTCTGTGCAAATTTGATCAGCTTGTTGGAATATCGGGTTTGGCGCGCGGTATCTCATTCGGTTTCCGACAATTCCATTGGTCGGATCGAACTCGACCCAGCCGGAACCGGGGACGTAAATTTGGCACCAGGCATGGGTGGCTCCCCCGCCCAGCCAGGCAGGTCCATCGCGATCCGGTACGCAGATAAAGCCCGTAGTAAAGCCATCGACCGACACGATCTTCGGGATCGGAGAACCATCCAGATCGGAGGCCTCTTCCTCATGATACGCAAATGGATGGTCCCTTCGCGTAGATCTGGTCCGCGTGGCGGTGGCCAGAATTCCGAGTCAGGCCATTCCTTTGTTCGGCACGTATTGGGGGACTGGCGAGGATGAGCTCGGGATGAACGTGGACGTCAACGTCAAAACAGCGTCGGCTCTTTTGTAGTTATTTGCTAAATGAGATAGCATCAACCTCAAGCACCGCCAGAGTGCTAGAGCTTGCGCCGGCGCAACATACCAGAGTGTAGAGTGAGCATACTCAAGATCAAAGCGGTCGAGTCCATCTCGTAGATTTGAGGAACGCCAGTGAAGATCCGGGTCGGCTATGAGATGATCTACGACTTTCCGCAGCCCACACCCATGATCATGGTCCTGGGTGTTCATTTTACCCGGGCTTCAGATGTGATCGTGCCCGATTATCTGACCACTGACCCCTCGGTTGCGATCGTCCCCTACCGCGACGGCTTCGGTAACTGGTGCAGCCGTATCGTTGCCCCAGCGGGTCGAATGCGTCTGGCGGCTGATGGGATCGTTCGGGACACAGGCCTGCCGGACGTCGTTGTGCCCTCAGCTTCCCAACACGCGGTCGAGGACTTGCCGGCAGAGACGATCGTGTATCTGCTTGGCAGCCGCTATTGCGAAACCGACCAGCTGTCCGATGTCGCGTGGAAACTCTTTGCGAAGGAGCCGCCCGGATGGGCACGCGTTCAGGCGATCTGTGATTTCGTTCACAATCACATTCAGTTCGGCTATGAGCACGCGCGCGCAACCAAGACCGCCCGGGACGTTTTCAACGAGGGTAAGGGCGTGTGCCGAGATTTCGCGCATCTGGCCATCACGTTCTGTCGCTGCATGAACATTCCGGCCAGATACTGCACCGGCTATCTGGGCGACATTGGCATGCCTCCCCCCTACGCCCCAGGAGATTTCGCGGGATGGTTCGAAGCCTATATTGGCGGGCGCTGGTACACGTTCGATCCACGCAACAACGTCCCCCGGATTGGACGTATACTGATTGCTCAAGGACGTGATGCCGCTGACGTCCCGATTTCCCAGACATTTGGACCCAACACCTTGGTCAGCTTCAAAGTGTGGACCGACGAGATCCCTTCCTAAGCGGGATACAGTGAGTCTGGGCCCCGGGTTTAGTCCCACAGAAGCGACTTGAGCCTGTGCCGGAACGAATGTCGGTGGCGTAACTTGGTGAAGGGCGACCGGATGCAAACGCCCCCCAAAGCATCCGAGGAAATGACGGCCTTGGAGCGCCCCCACGCTCTGGGGCCGTCTGTTCGGGCGGTCCTTCTAGTCGCGCTCTCTGAGCAGAGGCTTCTCGTGCAACACCGCACTCAGGAGCGAGTTGTGGACCTCGATATGGCCATTATAGCTGATGAGTCCCAATCTTCGAAACTTGTTCATGAAATAGCTGACCCGCGATCGCGTGGTTCCGATCATCTCAGCCAATGTTTCCTGACTGATACTCGCGCTGATCGGCTGCGGGCTGCCTTCCTTGCCGAAGTTCGCGAGGAGCAACAGCAGACGAGCAAGCCGCCGTTCGCTCGAATTGAATAGCTGGTCGATCAGGTCCTCCTCAATCCGGCTGTTCCTGGTCAGAAGGTACGACATGAACAGCTGTGAAAATTTCGGCTCGTCGCGAATAGCCGCCATCATCGCTTCTTTGGTTATCGACGTGATGACGCAATCTTCCATCGCTGTTGTCGTCGCGATACGTAACGTATGACCATTCATGCATCCCTCGCCAAAGAACTGGCCAGGCTCCAGAATCGCAACGACCGCCTCCTTTCCCTGCTCCGATACGACCGTCAGCTTGACCTTCCCGCTTTGAATGTAAAACACCGAGTCCGCAGCGTCTCCTTGCTCAAACACATGCTGGTTCTTGCGAAATGTGAGAATTGCTTTGCCCGCGCCCATCTTGGCGAGAAATCTTTTGGGGTCGAACGCGTCCTTGGTCGATTTCGCCACGTATGGACTCCTTTGACTGGACGAAACTTACTCGCTTTCGATCAGTCGCCAAGCGAACGGAGACGAGCAGCTGCTTCTGCCGCCCAGAACCTGCAGGGGCGACCTCGTTAGGCAGACTTTACTCCCTGATTGCTCGCAATTCTACGGGAAGAGTCACCTTCCAAGCGGCGCGGTTCACTGTGCGCCCATCAGTAGGCCTTCGCCATTCACAGACAAGGCGGCGCTCGCCCTGCGCGCGACACGACCTTGAGGTGGAGCATAGAGAGTATGCGGACCCGGCGACGCGATGCGTTGGTCAATATAGCTCACCATGGAGCGCTTGACGGGATCATTGCAGAAGGCAGCAGCGACACGCCTTTGCGGGGCCTGCTTTGCACCCTCGCTATTCGAACCTTCCATACCCATATCCTGTGTGTCTGATCGTACCGTCGGGCAGTTGAGTGCGGCGAACTTTCCTCGACAGGCTGCCGACATGAATAAGCGCCGACAATAGGAGGATTCCCATGTCACTTGCGCACTTTCGAATCGATGACGGGCCGCACAGCATGGACGGGCTCCGGCTCTTCGCTCGGGAGGGCAACGAACGGGTCGAGGCCTTCATGAGCCGGAAGGTGGTGGACGTTTGGGCGGAATCTGTCGAGCATCTCGGAGGACGTCAAAGCCTCTTCCGAGATCAATACAACGCACTCGGCAGACTGAACCTCCCCGCACTCCAACGGATTGTGCGCGCGAAATACGAGCGAGGCGCCGTATTCAACCGCCAACATCCCTTCGTCGAGATTCTATTCTCTGACATTGTCGAAAGTGGCGAGGCTTTGGATCTAAGCGAACTGGTTCGAGAGGCGTTGCCGCCGGCATTTCACAGGCTGACCTGAGATCTGAACGCTGCGACCGAAGCGGCAACGATGAGTGGCGCTCCGCTTAACCATGGTTGATGTCATGCGGTCACTTCAGCGCAAGCGAACAGAGAACCAAATCGGCTACAGCATCTCGCAACTTGTTCAATTGCGCTGCCAGATGCTCCGGTTTGCTCGGTCGCTCCCGCTCGGACCCGAGCGGAATCAGCGCCGGCAAATCGCATCTTCCTTGCGTAGCCTCTCTAGAAGCAAGCGGTGATCCGACGATGCGCCCTCCCTCGGAGGAGGAACGCACGGAGCGCAAGCGTCGACTGACAAGAGGCCCGAATCTCGCCAGGGGCCTCGACCAGCCTCGACCGGCCGAGGCAAAGGAGCCGCTCTCGCATCAATGCCATGCGACACTGGGCGCCATGACAATGGCGACGGCGCGTCGTCAATGCGAACAGCAGTCAACTAGAGCGTCCCAGATGCGTCGCTGCGCTTCGGCCTTCCTCGCGCATTCGGAAGTCTCTGCGTCGTCCGATAGTAGGAAATTTGCCGCAGAAGTCGATGGGTACGGAAGAATCCAGCGCTCCGAGATTGGATCATACCATTTTCCGATTTTCATCTACGACACACCGTGTTTGCTCGCTGCAAGGCCGACGCGGACACGACTCACGGCAAACCAGTCAAGGCCACCCTTGCAATGCGCGCCAACCTACGAGTGCCAACCAACATACATAGGCTTCCGTTCCTGCGGAACATTGGCCAGCTCTTGCCGGCCTGTGCCATCGCACCTTTCTTCGCGCCGCGTGGTGCCAACCTGGTCCAGTGTCTAGACGTCCCAGCGAGCGTCAGCTTTAGATCGCCGGGAGGGCTCTGCCAGCTGGCCTGATAGTCTTCCAGATCCAGGCCACGCAGAACTCTTGCCGCACATTGAGAGCGAAACCGCGCGCTTAGTCAGGTTCCAAACCGGCCGGAAGGCGATTCCGTCGCAGCAACCTCTGGTCATATAGAAAATGACTGGACTGCTCGATCGCGCGGATATTCTCGCAAGTAATATCCGTGAACGTGCGACCTGATTGAGGAGCAACAAGTGCCCTGTGGGAGCGTTCCTAAGCCTTGGCAAACCGTTGTGGGGCATTCCCGCCGATACGGGTCTCGGAAGCGGCTTCGTCGATGGCCGCCATCAACTGAGCAGTGGCAGACTGTTGGATCATATGCCCTGCTCCGGCGATGCGGCGCAATCTGCTGTGCTTGACTTCACCATGCAGTCTGACCGATTGCTCGTTGATGTCGATTATCCGGTCGTCATCGCCGGCAATTATGATGGTGGGCATCTCGAGTTGCTCGTAGGTCTGCGAGGCCTCGTATGCCGCGGGCATCATCAACGTCGCTTCCGCAGCACTGGCACGCATCTGTGACGGTCGCACCGCCATTTCCCTGGGGAAACCATCGAACTTTTCCGGGATTGGCTGCGGACCGAACATCTTGCGCAACATGGAAGGCCACAGGAGGCGGCTGAGAATTGGCGAGATGGTGTGAGTGATGGCATCGCCCATCCCGGGGATCGCCGATACCGAAGATGCCGCCACGTCAGCACGGACAGTGGGAAAATAGTATCCCGATGCCAGCACCAAGGCTTCGACAAATGACGGATGTCTTATCGCCAGCGCAAGAGCGACCGAAGCACCCCATGAATGTCCAAGCACAATCGCCCGTTGAACGCTCAGCCGATCCAGCGCTTTTCTGAACAGATCTGCCTGTGCTTCGGGCGTCCAGATCACATTCCGCGGCCGCGAGCTGTGTCCAAATCCGGGGCGGTCGAACACGATCACCCTGTAGCTATCGGCCGCCAGATCGATCAAGCCGCTTGATTCAAAATCCTGGATCATGCTGCCGTTGCCGTGAAAGAGCACAAGCGGACGCCCATTGCCGCGTTCCACGTAGTGCAGCCGGACGCCATCGATCTCCAAGAACTGCCCACGCGGCGGGTTATCGCGTTCCGCTTTCCTGGCGAATTGCTGGTTTACGATCGCTATGGCACCGACAAGAGTAGCTGCCGCTGCAAAGGCCGCACGCGCAGGGTGCCGCCGCAAGACGGCCACATAGTCGGACAGGAGGGAGGGGGAACGTGTTCGCGGAAGAGCCATGTGCAGTACCTCAGTTGGTCTGCACGATGCCTCAGGCGAATTGAGAAATGTTGCAGCTCATCGTCAACGGGGGCGGTTGGGCTTTCGTTCCACACAGTTTTGGGGCGGCATCGCAAGCATGTACGCTGCGATCGTTACGAGGTTTTCATGCGTTCGTGTTCGCACCCGTCACGGTCGCTGTTGCTTCTCGCAGGAGCTGGAATTTCTCGCTCAAGCCGTGGCGCGATTGCCTCACTGAGTTGCGCATACCGAACGAACACAAGTCAATGAGACAGAGTTGGAACATAGCAACACTGATCTCGTTCAACTCCGTTACCCTTTCTCAGGAGCGAGTGTCCAATGGCCAACAACAAAGATCCCGATGAGAAGCAGCCCGGCGAGAATCCGGAAGGCAAGTATCACTTCAATCCCGGAAACATGGCTGGGAAAAAGCCGGAGGATGCAGAAAAGACTGACGAAAATCGCGGCGCTCCACGTGAGCACAAAGACCACAAAAAGCCCGCCGGCTAAATTGCTCGGTGGCCGCACGGGATGGACAGCGGCCATCTGCCTCCGCACACCTTCTGCCGCAACTCGACGGACTGCAGGCGAAATTGGTTGGCCACTGCCCGGTAGCGAACTCCCGAATCCGAACGACACGGAGGATGGTCTTTGGCGAGGCGCTTCCAGGACTTGAGTGCAGCGGCCCGGACAAGATGGCCGTTCATCTCGTCTCCGAGCGTGGGCCGCCGACCTGCCGAGAACAGGAAGCTTGCGAGGAACAAAGGGTGAGAAGGCGGTTTGTATCTGGCGGCAGAACCAGGAGACTGGGAGCCGCGAGGAAAAGCCGTTCGGTGTAACGCCCGGACGGCTTTTGTTTGACGGCGTGTTTCTTGATATCCTTGGCGTGTCATCCGGCGTCCGCGGCGTTTGCACCGGGATTTTGACGTGCCGGTCCTTCAGAAGCCTCCTCTCGCCATGTTGCGATGGACTGTGGTCAAGTGGGAGCAGCTAAGGCGACCTTTCAGAACGACGCCGTCACACACAGGGATGACGCCAGTTGGCCACGCGGCAAACTGGAGCGACGCGAACGTCCCACCCAGCGCGAAACAAGTCCGGCATTTGGAACGTTGGGGCTGAGCCGGGTTTGGTCAAGCAGGAGGTCACCATGACCAAGACATCAGACCACGGCATCACGCGCGTGCGCGGAGAAGACCAGCCTGCGGACAAGGAGCGGGCCCAACAGGCGCAGAAAATTGAGCTTGGCCACACACCGCCTGTGGTTAGGGAAGAGGCAAACGACCGAGACTGATCGGTATCATGAGCTGATCGCGCGGGCTGCCATCAGGATCCGGGCGCCTCATCATGCTGCCTTCTGCTGCTACTCGAGCGCGGCAATAGCTCGAAAGCATCAGCGTGAGGCTCTCGCCCTTAAGAATCTGCGTCTTGATACTTTCCAGCAGGATCTCGGCCGCCTGCTGAGGATCTGCGATCCCACCCGAGCGGTCCAGAACGTTCTATGAGAGCTGGAAGTAGCAGGTCGTGCGGGAGAACCGCCCCGCATGACCTGCCGCTCCTTCATTTCGGAGCCAGCACTCCGGGTGAGGACAGCCACTCGCTGATTTGAGCGCCAGTCTCAGCCTGTCGAGCTTTGCGGATTGCTTGCTCCCGTTCAATACCCGGCGGAAGCGATCTTGCCTTCTGACGCAGGAGCCGCGCTTGTTCGGCAAGGCGTTCTTCAAGCGAGCTGGTTTGCCTGAAATAGCGTCGCTGCATGTCGTGCTCCTTGTCCAGAGAAGGCGGGAGCGCGATAGCGTTCTCATCACCGACAGATGCCGAGGGCCGCGCGGTGGTGGACAAAGTGTGGCACTTTCCGGTCCGATGTGCCGGTCAATATTGATCACCTCGCGAAGGGTGAGTGGGACGAGCGCCTCACCGCTCAGAAAGAATTGCGCGAAGCATCGGCTCATCCTCGACGATCAGGACGCCCAGGAGAGCTTCGCTCGTTCATATTAGGCCCTCTCAGGCGCGCAAAAAATGTCGTCAGCCGGGACACACTCCCGCAGTCACGCCTTTAAGCGCCGCAATCTGCACACATCTCGCTGAGCTCGCTCGGCAATGTGCCCCTTGACCGGCTTTCCTCGCATATCGCCGCAGGTCGAATGCCGCACACCTCCCCACACGAAGATGACAGGCGTCATCTGCGCGGCAGCCGGATAGAAAAGCACGTCCCTGTCTGTTCGTTCGACACCACAGAAATCTCGCCGCCATGGGCTTCGACGATCAATTTTGCGATGTAGAGGCCAAGGCCAAGGTGGGTGTTGTGCTCGGACAGATTTCCCACATCCTGGCCGCGCGTCCAGGACTGAAAGATTGACTTTTGCGTATCAGGCAGGATTGAAGACCCAAGATTGTGCACGCTGATTGTAACGGCATCGGGATCGTGACCCGCGACGGTCACCGTGATCGGGGTCGTTACGTCGCCATATTGGATAGCGTTGCCCATAAGGTTGGACAACACCTGTCCCAGGCGCGCGGAGTCGCATGAAACCAACGGATCACCGTCATGCGTGACCTCAAACTTCCGATCTGCGTTGACGGCACGAAACTCATCCGCGATTTCCTGACACAAAGCCGCAACGTCGACCCTGGTCTTTGTAACCGGGATTTGAGTGCCGAAAGACGAGCGCGTGAGATCGAGCAGATCGTTCAGAATCTGTGTTGCGCGCCCTGCCGCCATCCTGATCTCCGAAACGACCCTCGCCTGCTTTGCGTCGGTTATTGCAGATCGCTCCATCCAAAGAGCCCCCATTGAAACGGCGCCGAGGGGATTGCGCAGGTCGTGGCCAAGGACGCCCAGAAACAGGTTGCGCGAGTCGTTTATCGTCTTTGTGTAGTGCGCTACCGACTCCGTGACGGCCTGATCGATCGCTTCGTTGAACCGCGTCAAATCCTCGATATCGGTTCCGGCGAGGGTCCTATGGTGCGCAACCCACTGCTTGACAACGCTTGCCCGAAGCGCCCTGTACTCCGAGACCATCTGATCAATATCAAAGCCGTCGGCGAGACGTAGCGCGGCATGAAGCTCAGCCGCGCTTTGAGAAAAGGCGCTATCTTGCGGGCCGTCGCCCCGCGATTTATCGAACCGCTCCCGCGGGGTTTGTACAGTCTCGAGATCGTCCGCCACAAACCCAAGAAGATCGACGATATGATCTTCAAGAGCCAGTTTCGACATCCGATCGCTAGCCGGGGACAGCGTTCGAGCGAACTCCGTCCATTCTTTCACGATAGGAGCGTGGTTCTGTCGAATGAAGTCAGCCAGGCGTTCATACTTTGGCCGCTCAGTAGAATTACTCAAAGCGAGCTCCCAAGTAGATGACTGCGAGAACCAATCGAGCCGGCACCGCGAGCGCCTCTGCTCGCGAAACGGCCATGCCCGGCCGGCATTCTGGAACAACAAGTTTCGAGTATAGCTACCGCCTTCCGCGCTGTCACAACTGACTGCCTCGGGCGGAGGAGAACGTTGCAACCGGAACCTCGGGGATAGCGTCCGCGGGCCATTGCACCGCCCCTGTAATGTGGAACCCATTCGCCGAACTCGCCGGCGCACCTCTGCCTTCTCATCTACCAGGGGTATCGGGGTTGCTGCCGCGGCGCCCAACAGACGTCGATACGCCGAGCTTCGATACCATCACGCGGGCAGACCTGCTCTGACGCTCCGGTGGCGGTTCCGTCGCGGGCAAGAAGCCGTGTCGAACGGCCGCACTTTGAGAACGTGTAAGCCCGGTTTCTTGGAAGTATGTCACGGCCGGCACTTGCCAGCCACATTGCGCTGTTAAACAGCTTGGATGACGTTGTAAGGCAGATCTCGCTCGCCGTCGCCATCATTTGGTGGTGATCGCGTCAGCATCGCTGCCGAGCGCCGTCAAGAACAAGCGGAGGTCACGATCATCAACTCAAATTCGTTGGCAAGTGCTGTCTCCTTCGGACAATCTCGTTCCATGGTCCGACCGAACTAGATGATGCGCATGAATGCATTCAAGATAAAGATCGCACGCATCGAGATGATTCCGCCGAATGAACGCAGCGAGGACATTAGCCTGACGTTTCAATTCGAGAGCCGTCAGACCAGCTTTGCCTTGCCGATTTTTCTAAGCTCTTGCGAATTCGACGATACCGAGATCGTCAAGGTGGCTCGAAGCAAGTTACACGACGTTTTCCGGCAGCTCCGCGGCCAGTGCGAGGATTGGCAGCTGACAGAGGACGAGCGTCGCGAACTTGCAAGCATCAGCGTCCGGCCCGGCGTCAAGGCGCACGAGTAGGTCGGGACCACAAGTCGCTATTGAATTTGAATGCATGCCTCCTGAAATCGACTTTTTCGTCGCGGCGGGATGCGGATTCAGCTCTCGGAAAGGCCAGACGAGTAACCTTTCGAACAGGGAAAGCGAGATCAGAGACGTCAACTGAAGCGCGGTTGACGCCACCGATCATGATAGAGGCACTCAGCGCCTCATTGCAGCCAGCAGCGCCGAAATCTCGATGGTCGCGAAGTTGGAGAACGTGTCCGACACCGCGTATGGCAGAATGATCCGGTCGTTGTGCCGCATCGCGCCGCAGGTATAAACGACGTTGGGGACGTATCCTTCGCGCTCGGACGGTTCGGGCCGCAACAGTGGCTCGCGCGAACGCGCCAGCACCTTGGAGGGATCGCGCTTGTCGAGCAGCACCGCGCCGATCGAATATTTGCGGACCGGGCCGACACCATGCGTCAGCAGCAGCCAGCCTTCATCGAGCTCGATCGGCGACCCGCAATTTCCGATCTGGACGAACTCCCAGGGAAATTGCGGTTTCAGAATGGCTTGGCCGCCATCCCATGTGTGCAGGTCGTCCGAATAGATCAGATACAAGTTCTCATTGTCTTGCCGCGCGATCATGGCATACTTGTTGTCGATCTTGCGCGGGAACAGTGCCATACCCTTGTTCCTTGCTGCTGTCCCCCGCAAAGGCGCCAGTCGAAACGATATGAAATCGCTGGTCTCAATCAATTCGGATCGGATCGCCCGCCCGCTGTAGGCTGTATAGGTCGCGTAGTAGGTCTTTCGATCCCCGTCGCTGAATTCGACGAAGCGCGCGTCTTCTATGCCGTTCGATTGGGATTCCGTGACGGGAAAGATGACGCGCTCGGTCAGGTCTTCTTCCGGCTTGAAGATCAACTCGATGCGCTCGCCGTCCGGTCCGGATACGCGATGGCAAATCCGGGGAATCGACGCGAGCCGAGCCGTCGGATCAACGGCCAGACTGCCGTCAGCCGCGATGGTCCCGCTTCGAAACGTCAGCGACGACACATGCCCTTCGCCTATGGCGCGGAGACTGAGCACGAACCGCACGCTGCCCTTCGGCACTCCCGATTGATCGGGGTGCGCCACGATGCTGGGGTTGAACAAGGCAGAGGCTTCGAACGAATACTCATTGAGGAAATATGCGCCGATCAGCTGGCGCTGCGTTTTTGAGAAGACGCCATGCGTTGCGAAAGCGTCCTCCATTTCGTCTGCGCGGGCCTCGAACCTTTCCAGCAGGTTACGATGTCGACCCTTGAAATTGTCAAGGACGTCCGCGAGCTGGGCGGCAACCGCTTCCTTGTCGAGTGCGAGAACTCGCTCAACGATATGATTGGCGCGCATCTTGTCGGTCGGGTTGAGATCGCGCGGCTCCGTCGACGGCTTGAATGGCCGCACGATGACCCGCGCGGGGTCGGGGCGCAGATGAAGCGCCTGCCGATTCAGGAAGGTTGCTTGTGACACGATATCCTCGGTTCACTGGATAAAAGATGAAATTCAGGCACCCACGGCGCGTAGGGCCAGGGGCTTGGTCAGGCTGGTGTTGACGCGCGCAAGCTGACGTATCTCCGCAAGTCCAAGGAGATAGCAGACGACCGACTCGCCTCCGCGGTTCTCGTTGGCGCGATCCGGGTGCAATCCATCGCGACAGCTTCCGGAGTGCGGATCGACCAGTGCCACGGACAGATCATTACTGCCAAGAAACCAGCCGAAGGCGCGCAGCGCCATGGCTTTCCACTTCGCATCGCCGTCCGCACGCCACGCCGTCAGGCAGGCAGCGATTGTCGCCGTTGCTTCGACGGGTTGCTGATCGAACGCGCGCGGATGTCGCCGCTGCTCACCGAATCCGGCCGTGCCCACCGGCCGGAAATGACCTTCCACCGCCGTCTGCCGCGTCATCAGCCAGCGCAGTGACCGCAATCCGGCATCGAGGTATCGAGGCGTTTGCGTTGCCATCCCAGCCAGCATCAAAGCCTGCGGCAATCGCGCGTTGTCGTAAGCGAGCCCTTCTTCGAACCATACCCAGTCAGGCGTCTCTACCGACGCCAGACAGGACATTAACCTGTCCGCAAGAGCGTGCCGGACCTCTCTCGCGTGGAGATCATCCGGAGCGACAGTGCAATAAGCGTCCAGCCCTAGCAGCATGAACGCCCACGCGCGGGGTGAACCAAAGCTCTCCGCCGTGGACAGAGCCTTGGCGAACAGATCGGCGGCCCACCTGCGACGCGACGGGCTAGTGTCTCCGCGGGCCGCCTCTCCCAATGCCCATAGCGTCCGCCCGTGACTGTCTTCGGAGCCTTTGTCCTCAAGCCAGGTTCTGTTGAAGCCCATGAAGTTGCGAAAGTGCCTGGTTTCGGGATTCCACGCATGCTGCACGAAAGCCGCAAAGCGGGTCGTCAGGATGTCCGGCAACGGTTGCTCGCCGGGATTGTTCAGGGCGCAGGCCAAGAGGAGCGCCCGGGCATTGTCGTCGACGCAATAACCGTGCGAGCGGTCCGGCACCGATTGCACCGCGTGCTGGAACAGGCCGATATCGTCGCACATCGTCATGAAATAGCCGATCTGCATGTCAGGAGCCGCGGGGCCGGGCAGCTCCTGCGAGCCGGCGCCGGGGCGCGCGAGCACCCTGAGCCGGTGCCCCAGTCGCGCCGTCTCGAAGGTCGACATGTAACGCTCGGCCGTGCGTTCCCACGTCATCATTCGGCTCATTGCATATGCTCGTCGACACATCGCCTGCCGGCGCACGTCATCGGTGAGCAGTTCGGCGATCTCACCGCCGATCGCCGCCGCGTCGCCAAAAGGCACCAGAACTCCGCATCCATCGGCAAGCAGCTCGCGTGCGTGCCAGTAGGGCGTCGAGACGACAGGCTTCCCGAGCCCGAAACTGTAGGCCAGGGTTCCGGAGGTCATCTGCGCCTCGTTGAGATAGGGCGTGACATAGACGTCGCACATCGAGATGAACTCAAGCAGCGTGGCCTGATCCACGAACCGGTCGAGGAAGACCACGTGGTCTCCGACACCAAGCTTGCGGACCCGCGCCATCAGACTTTCGCGATAGGCTTCACCCTGATCTCGAACCAGATTGGGGTGCGTCGCCCCGAGCACGACATACACCGCATCCGCACGGGACTTCAGAATCGATGGCAACGCATCGATCATGACTTCAATGCCTTTGTTCGGGGATAGCAGGCCGAATGTCAGAATGACCGACTTGCCGTCAAAGCCGAGCCTGGCCTTCGCCGCGTCGGGCTCGGCAAAGGCGACATCGGGAATACCGTGGGGAATCACTTCGATCTTGTCGTCCGACACGAGGTAGACGCTGCGCAGCAGGTCGCGGCCCTTGTTGGCCATAACCACCACTTTCGACGACACATCGACAATGCGCTCCATGACCGCGCGTTGTTGCACCGTGGGATCGGCCAGTACGGTATGGAACGTCGTCACGACCGGCATCGTCAGGCGCTCCAGCAGTGCGAGGATATGAGCACCGGCTTCGCCGCCAAAAATACCGAATTCGTGCTGCAGGGACACGCTGTCGAACCGGCCGGCATTCAGGAAATCCGCTGCGCTCATGTAGTCTTCGATATTGTCGTCCTTGATCTGGAAAGCGACCGCCGGAGGATAGTCGTAGACCTGTCCACGATCGGTCATCGCCACGATGCAGGTCTCCAGCTCGGGGTGTGACGCCGATATCGCCCTCTGCAGATCCGTCGTGAAGGTTGCGATTCCGCAGCGGCGAGGCAGCGAGTTACCGATAAGGGCGATACGGTGGAGTGACGTCATATCTGTGCCTCGATGATCTTGCCCGAGGCACCGGATGCGGCGGGAGATCTGTTCATTCGTCCGGTGCAGTCTTGCAGCAGCGAAACCAGGGGATTCGGTCCCGGGTAGGCGACCAGTCCGCCCATTCCGTTCGGGCCAACCTCGATGCCGGCGCTGTCGGCCTCAATGAAGATGGCATCACCCATGGTCGCATTCGTCCGCCCGATCCGCCCCCTCCCCTCGATCACGAGGATCCAGGTTTCCCGATCGGTCTCGAGCGCCCAGTGCGAATTTGGCTGGAGATCGATCCGCTCAAGCACGAATTGTGGACTGGCGACGAGAACCCTTCGTGCGTCGGCGAGACGCCGCGGGGCGGATTGAGGCCGAAGTGGACCGGCATCGGAAGCGGCCACCGCATCGTCTTCGTGCAACTCGCGGTGCCGGCCAAAGTCGAACAGGCGGAACGTCGTGTCGCTGCGTTGCTGAATCTCGGCGAGCACGATACCGGCGCCGATGGCATGGATTGTGCCGCCGGGGACGAAGACGAAATCGCCCTTCGCAACAGGGCGCCATTGCATGAGACCGGCTATCGAGCCGTCCCTGATCGCTGCACGCAGGGCCTGTGATGTGAGGCGCCGCTTGAGTCCGAGCGCTACCCGCGCGCCCGGCGCGGCCGACAGGATGTACCATGCCTCGGTCTTCCCGTTCGGCAAATCAATGGCGCGCGCGAATTCATCGTCGGGATGGACCTGGATCGATAGAGGCTGGCTCGTAAACAGGAGCTTGAGCAGAAGGGCGGAGCCTGGTGCGTCCTTATCGACGCGATCAAACCACAACTCTCCGACCGCGTCGCCGGAAATGTCGATACGGCTCCATGGGCGGATGTCTGCAACTCCCCACGGTTTGCGCGCAACCTGCACGGAGGCATGTTCGACGGTCATGGATTGTCCTTGCCCTTGACGCGCATCTCGAAGCGACTGCCATTGGTGGTGCCGTCGGTAGGATTTGGCGTGGTTAGAAGCGCCGCGCTTCGCGACAGGCGCTGTCACAGCGATGCGATCGTGTCCTCCGTCAGATGGCTACTCCGGCATCCGATAACAACCTTTGCGCGTTCAAATAGAACAGCGCGCCTTCATTCGCCGGCTCATTCATCCCCTGGAACTTTGGCGGCAAGCCTTGCGCAGCAGTTCTCCGAGATTCAGGGCCTCACCGCTGCCTTCGATGTCCGAGACCAGAAGCTCGGCTTCAAACGCTGTAACGGCAAGATCGAGGTTGACAATTCCCGTCTCGATGCGGTCTTGTCCGACAAACCCGGAGATCATCAGGGACGACTGAGGTCGTCGGACCGAAAGACTGCAATTCCACGGCCGGCTGCTGCGCATCGCGGAACATTAAGCGCGCCATCCCGTTGCCGGTTAAGCCCCTGAACGAATTCAGATGCGCACTGGCGCTGCCGGCGCATTCAACCAACCCGCTAACCCAGAATTGCGATGAAGGCACCCATGAAAAAGACGATCACACAAACCGGCGAGATTGAGCCGAGAAACATCCAAAGGGCTGATGTGGCGCCGACCGACGGCTTCTCGCTTGTGGTCGATGGTCACTTCAAGACACACTACGAGAGCGCGGCGGCTGCTCAAGAAGCCGGGGCCGAACTGCTGGGCAGGTTTCCAATGCTGCAAGTTCTGGTCTACGACGCCGCGACCAAGACGCGGTCCCCGCTGCAATAGAGTTCTCGGCCATTATCAAGTCCGGCAATTGCGCGCAGTCCCACAGGCTTCCGCAACGTGGTCGTAAAGCCCTGGGGATGTACGATCATCCTCTGTTGGGATCAGACGGAGCGAGGGGAGCCCCCCGCGCAGACGTATTGCTTCAACAAAGCCGTCCGATAGCCGTCTTTGGGATTGAGGACGAGTCTCGGGCTTGTCGAGCTCCGGCCGGGTTTGGACGGAAAGCAGCCCTTCGCTGTCCCAATCCAGCCGCTTGTCAGAGCCCGACGCCCTGGTCGCCGTAGGCATCAACGAAGACTGACCTTCCACGATCTGCGCGGCTCGGCCGTGGTGCGCCTGGCCCTCTCGGGCGCGACGGTGCCGGAGATGGCCACGTTCACCGGCCACAGCCCGAGAGACGTTGAGGCTATCCTTGATTGCCACTACCGCGGCCGCGACGTGCGCCTGGCCGAGAGCGCGATGGCGAAGCTCGCTGGTATGTTTTCGTCAGGTGTTTGTAAGATCGCGGCGAACGAAACGGGCTCGCCGTCGTCAAAGACCGATCGAAGACCCGCTGAGCGTTCCGGTTCTGATCCGCCTGAATAGGCTGTAAGTTTCTTTGATTTTATTGGTGGGCGCACCAGGGCTCGAACCTCGGACCCGCTGATTAAGAGGCGTATGATTTCCCAGTAAAATCAGTGGCTATTCCGACAAACGTGTCTTCAAACCTGCAATTAGCCCCCAACAGGTTTGCCCTTGTCGGAATGGCCCGGTAGCAAACTCTCGGCGAAGAGCAGCTCGTGTTTGGATGAGTTCTTGGAGTTATCGGGGGTTTGAGTCACTGGAGGATTACCGCCTTTCCCCACACCAGCCCAGCCTGCGCTACTTGCTTCAATCATCCTCTTAACCCGGCACGCCGGAAACCGGGCGAGTTCGGGTTTACTCGAGGCAATGCAACTGTTGAGGGAATACGAGCTCTCTATAACGGAGACGAGCGAACAATCCCGCGAAGAGACGGACGGCAGCGCATTTTCGGCGACCTGATGGAATCCATCCATCAACACTGCCCGATAATCGGACGCTGCCGCCACATCGGTACGGCTTCCTCGAACGCCGCGGCGGCCTGCAGGACCTCCAGATCGTTGAACCGGCGGCTCACGATCTGCAGGCCGACTGGCAGTCCGGCAGGGGTCATCCCACAGGGGACGCTCGCCGCCGGGTGACTGGACATATTGAAAGGGTAGAGAAACTCTGCCCAAGCGAGCCAGTCCCAAGCATGCTCCGGCCAATGCGGCGGCCTCACCCGTTCGACCGGGAATGCCGCGACCGATGCGGCCGGCGTTATGAGATAATCCCAGTCTTCGAGGAATGATGAAATCTTGGCTACATAGGCCAGCTTGCGCTCCCGCATGTTGATGTAATCAGCAGCGGAGAAATTGGCGCCGGAACGGATACATGCCACGAGATCCGCGCTCATGCGACCTTCCCATTCGGCCAGCAGCTTTGCGTGACGCCCAATATAGACGCTCCAAAAAAAGCGCCCGAGATCCGGCCCAAGCGGACCCCAGTCGGGCGTCACCTCCTGCACGTCTGCCTGAAGCACGTCGACGAAAGTCGACGCGGCACGGCGGACGATTGCGGCCACCTCCTCGTCAACGCGGGCGTGCCCGAGATCGAGGCTGAAGGCGATGCGCTTGCCCCTCATCGACGCCTTCAACTTGGCGAGATAGGCGTCCGGTCGAGCCTCGCACGAGGTATGATCCAAATGGTGCGGCCCCGCCATGACCTCGAGCATCAACGCAGCATCGGCGACGGTTCGTGTCATCGGTCCGGCATGGGTGCCGTAGTCGTTGTTCGAGACGGGAACGTAGGGTATGCGCCCGAAAGTGGGCTTCAATCCGAAAACGCCGCAAAAGTGCGACGGCATCCGAATGGACCCGGCTCCGTCGGAGGCAAGGTGCAGCGGACCGAAGCCGGCCGCCGCAGCGGCGCCGGCTCCGGCCGAGGAGGCGCCCGCATTCAATCCGTGCCGCCACGGATTGTGGGTGACTCCGGTCACGGGGTTCCGGCTCATGCCCGACCAGGCAAACTCGGACATGGTCGTCTTTCCGATCACGATCGCGCCGGCCCTCCGCAGGCGATCCACGATGATGTTGTCGGCTGCCGCAGTCGGTCCCCTCATGGCGTACGAACCAGTCGACGTCTCGCGACCGGCGACGTCGAAGGCGTCCTTGATCGTGACCGGAATTCCTTCGAGGAGTCTCGCCGTCCCGCTGCGAAGCAACGCCTCCGATTGCCTCGCTGACGCCAGCGCCTCTTCGCGCATCACCACGGAGAACGCGTTGATTGCGGGATCTCTCGCATCGATCCGGTCGAGCACGGCTTTCACGACCTCGGTCGGGGAGAGCTCTCTCCTGGCGTAGCCGCTCCGGAGCTCGACCGCCGTCGCGTACCCGAGATCGGCGTCATGATCTGTCATGTGATATCCTCTTGTTGTGGGGGAGCGGTCGCCTCGAGCTCGAATTGAGGGTTCGACGCGCCGGGAGCCGCATCAGTGCGCTGAAGTGGCTGACGCGGTTGCGTCTGCGGACAGCGGTGATGCAGATGCCTAATGGATGCCGAGATAGCGCTCGATCCGCTCCGGATCTTGTCGGCTTTCGTCCGCGATGAGTCGATCGACGACGGCGCCGTTTTCCATGACGATGACGCGATCCGCGAGCGAAAGTGCGAAGGCGAGATTCTGTTCGACGAGAACGATGGACAAGTCCTCTCCACGCAGGGCAGTCAGCATCTCCCCGACTTTCTTGACAATGACGGGCGCCAGTCCCTGCGACGGCTCGTCGAGCAGCAGCAGTTGGGGTCCCAGCGCCAGACCGCGGCCGATCACCATCATTTGCTGCTGCCCGCCGGAGAGCTCGGAGCCTCTGCGCCTCAATAATGCTGCCAGATCCGGGAACCATTCAACGATACGACGAAGATCGTAGGGAGAATCGGGACGATGCCCGAGCATGATGTTCTCTTCGACGGTCAGCAAAGAAAACGGATCCCGCGTTTCCGGCACATAAGCAATCCCACTTCGCGCGATCTGATGCGGCCTCAGTCTATCGATACGACGCGCCTTGAAGGATATCGCGCCGTTGCTGACCGGACTGATGCCCATGATGGATTTCAGCGTCGTCGTTTTTCCTGCACCGTTCCGGCCAACGATCGCAACGACCTCGCGACGGCCGACCTCGAAGCTGACGCCGAACAATGCCTGACTCCGGCCGTAATGGACGTCGACGGCGTCCACGCTCAGCAACGCGCTTCCCTCAGCTGCCAAAGTAGGCCTCCTGCACGTCTCTATTTCCTCGAATGTCGTCCGGGCTTCCCTGGGCGACCACGACACCACGATTCATCACCGTGATGCGGTCGGACAGATCCATGACAATGCCGACATTGTGCTCGATCATGATGATGCTGAACTCGCCCTTAAGGGACATGATCACCCTCTTCACACGCTCGGTCTCCTTGCGCGACAATCCGGCGGTCGGCTCGTCGAGAAGGATGATCTGCGGCGCGCACGCCAAGGTGACGGAGAGTTCGAGCAGACGCTGATCGCCGTACGACAGCTCCTTGACCGAGACATCCGCGATCTCGGACAAGCCAAGGCGCGACAGACAGGCGTCAGCCCATTGTCCCGCCTCTGGGAAACTTGTTGCCTGCCGCCAGAATGCGAATGGATTTCCGCCTCGGGCACGGTAGGCCGCGATCCAGACATTCTCGCGAACACTCATGTCGGGATACACCCTCGATCTCGTTCGCGTTCGAACCGAAAGGTACAGGAGTCCGATTGATCGCGATCACTGAGACAATCGCCGATGCTAGGAAGGATATCTGGAAAGTGGAGCGAGAAAATATGGATCGCGAGCGTCATTGACAGAACGACATGAATTGTATCCCGAGTGACCGAGCTGGTCACGCCGCACGAACCAGCCGACAACGATACCGGCTAACAGCAATGGAACTCGAACCAACCATCCCATCTGGTGATCCTCTAGCTACCTCATGATGCTTCTAGGAACCGTCAGATGCACATTAAGTGGTATCAATTGATCCGGGAGAATCGACTAGGCTCTAACGCATTACTGCAATCGAACGTCGGAACAAGCTTAGGCTTGCAGCGAGAAACGTCACCCCCATCACCAAGACTGTCGTGAACTCTCTCCAAACAATGTCAAGACCTGCGCCCCGATAGACGATCGCCTGCATGAAATTTACATAGTGGCGTGACGGGAAGAACCACGTCACGAACTGGACCCATTGCGGCTGGCTCTCGATCGGTGACATGCCGCCCGAGAGCATCATCATCGGCATCACGGCCATAATCATCAGAAGGGCGAATTGGGCCATGGTGCGAGCGAGCGTGCCGAGGAAGATGCCGATCGCCGCCGTGGCGAAGACGTAGATGACGGTGCCGAGCAGCAGCAGCTCGCGCGAGCCGGCAATGGGAACGTCGAGGAGGCCCTCGATCACGAACAAAAGCGAGCAAATGAAGCCGACGATGACCACCAGCCCGTTCGACCACACCTTGGCGAGCGCAATCTCGAAGGCCGTAAGCGGCATCACCAGCAGATGCTCGATCGTGCCGTGCTCCCGCTCGCGCAACAGCGCCGCGCCGGTCAGTATGATGATCAACATCGAGAGTTGATCGGCAAGGCCGACGATGGCTCGGAACCAGGATTGCGTGCCGTTCGGATTGAAGGCGCGGCGGACAACGAGATCGGAGGAGAGCCCGGTGGTTTGCTCCGCCTGCTGTCGGTAGTACTTGACCTGGTTGGTCACCATGTTCTGGATGTAGGCCGCGCCCAAGGACGCCTGCTGGACCGCGGTGGCATCGACGTTAACCTGAACTTCGACATCGCGCCCCTTGCGTACATCGGCTTCAAAGCGCGGCGGAATGACGACGACGAAGGTATAGAGACCTTCGTCCATGTCACGATCGATACCGGCAGCGCTGATCGTTTTGACCTTCTGGAAGTAGGGAGGATAGAAAAGTCCGCCAATCGATCGCGAGAGGCTGGAATTGTCCTCGTCGACGATCGCCACGGAGGCGTTGTTGACGGTCTCGCCGGCCCCGGTCGACTGCGTATAGATGCTGAAGCCGAACGAATAGATGATGAAGAGGATCATCATCAGGTCCTTCGCGAGCGTGCGCAGCTCCTTGGTGCCGAGCCAGAATATGTTGGAAAGGCTCCGCACGTTATTTCTCTTGTTTGCGCAGGAGGAGCGCCGACAGCGCCAGGAAGGCCGGACAAAACAGGGTCAGCGCCAGTAGATCGGTCGCCATGTCGCCGAAGCCAAGCCCCTTGGTGAACGCACCGACGCTCATATGCATGTAGTAGCTCGTCGGCCAGAGATTTCCCATGAGGCGCGCGCTGCCCTCGAGTGTCGAGACAGGCTGCATCATGCCAGAGAACTGCATGGTCGGCAGCATCGACAGCACCGCTCCGGCGAACACCGCCGCGACCTGGCTCGATGTGAAGGTCGAGATGAAAAGCCCGTAGCCGGTGGCCGCCGCCACATAGAGAAGCGCGCCGGCGGCCAGCGCGAGACCATCGCCCTTGAGCGGGACTTTGAAGAGGAACAGCACGGTCGCGGTCATGATGAGGAAGTTGATCATGCCGACGCCGATATAAGGCAGTTGCTTGCCGATCAGGAACTCCAGCCGCGTCGTGGGCGTGGCGTAGAAGTTGGTGATCGTGCCGATCTCCTTTTCGCGGGCGACGCTGACAGCCATCAGAATGGCGAGGAACATCATGAGCAGCATTGCCGGCACGGCCGGGCCGATCGCATAGATGCTCTCAGCCGTCGGGTTGTAACGGTAGCGGACCAGGATGCTGGTGGCCGGGTCGGTGCTCGCCACGGCGCTGGATTCGCGACTTCTCTGTTCGGAAAAAAGATTATGCGCCGACTGGACATAGCCCTCGATGGTGGCGGCGCGCGAGGTGTTAGCGCCGTCGATCCAGGCCGATATCTGCCAATCCGAGCCGCGCTTGACCAAGCGGCCGAAGCCCGGCGGAATCTCGACGGCCAACGTAATGTCGTTTGACTTCAGGCGCTGTTCCATTTCATCGAGGCTGCGGATAGGCGTTTTTTCAGTGAAGTATTGCGAGCTCGAGAAATTGGCGAGATAGGCCCGGCTCTCCGGCGTGTTGTCGTGGTCAAACGCGGCGTAGGTGAGATTGGTCACGTCGCTGGAGACGCCGAAGCCGAAGATCAACAGCATGATGAAGGAGCCAAGGAATGCGAAGGCAAGCCGCACCGGATCGCGCATCAGCGACAGCGTCTCGCACTTGGCATAGGCGAAGGCGCGCCGCACCGGCATCAAGATCGCGCGGCCGGGCGACGCAGCCTCCGCATCGTGCAGGATCATCGGCGGGGCCTCGGCCGCGGTGGGCGCAGGCGAGGAGGCCTCCGCGTCCTCGATATAGGCGATGAACGCCGCTTCGAGATTGGCGCTGCCCTTGGTGGCGATGACGTTCTGCGGCGTGTCGCAGATCAGGACGCGGCCCGCATGCATCAATGAGATGCGGTCGCAGCGCATCGCCTCGGTCATGAAATGTGTGGAGACGAAGATCGTGACATTGCGGCTTCGCGACAAATTGCCGAGCAGGCGCCAGAATTCGTCGCGGGCCTGCGGATCGACGCCCGACGTGGGCTCGTCCAGGATCAGCAACTCGGGATCGTGCACGATCGCCACGGCCAGAGAAAGGCGCTGCCGCACGCCGAGCGGCAGCGAATTGGCCTCGGTGTCGGCATGGTCGACTAGACCGACATCGACCAGGAGCTTGGCGATACGGTCGTTCATCCGGTCTGCGGCCAGATGGAAAAGGCGGGCATGAAGCAGCAGGTTCTGCCGCACGGTGAGCTCGCCGTAGAGCGAGAACGATTGCGACATGAAGCCGACCCGCCGGCGGATCGACAGGTCGTTGGCATCGACCGGACTTCCGCACACCTCGGCCTCACCCTCGCTCGGCGCCAGCAAGCCGGTCAGCATCTTCATGGTCGTGGTCTTGCCGCTGCCGTTCGAGCCGAGGAAGCCGAAGATTTCGCCGCGTTCGATGGCGAAGCTGACGCTATCGACCGCGGTGAAATCGCCGAAACGGCATGTCAAATTCTTCGCGACGATGACCGGGGCTTCCGCGCTCGGCTTGCGTGGCGGAATGGCGAGGCGTTGAGACGCCGATTTTTGTCCCGGCTGCAGGGCGACGAAGACAGCTTCGAGGTCCTGTTCGCCGGTCTTCGCACGCAGCTCATCCGCCGTGCCTGAGGCGAGCACCCTTGCGCGATCCATCACGATGAGCCTATCGCAATAATTTGCCTCATCCATATAGGCGGTGGAGACCACGACACTCATCGCCGCCCGCTCGCGCCGCAGATCACGAATGAGATTCCAGAACTGTCGGCGCGACAGCGGATCGACCCCGGTCGTCGGCTCGTCGAGAATGAGAAGATCAGGGTCGTGAATGAGCGCGCAGCACAGGCCGAGCTTCTGCTTCATGCCGCCCGACAGCTTTCCGGCAGGCCGATCGAGAAAAGGGAGCAGGCCTGTCGCGGCCGTCAGGCGCCGCGTGCGCGTCTCACACTCTGACGCGGATAGACCGAAGAGACTTCCGAAGAAGGTCATGTTCTCGCGGACGCTGATCTCCTGATAGAGGTTCTTGCCGAGTCCTTGCGGCATATAGGCTATGCGCGTGCAAACCGAGCGGCGATGCCGTGCCTCCGCCATGTTGCCGCCCAAGACCGCGACCGATCCTGTCTGCAGCTTTCGGGCTCCTGCGATCAGGCCGAGAAGCGTGGACTTTCCGGCACCATCGGGGCCGATGACACCCGCCATTCCGCGGCTCGGCAGTTCGAGCGACACATTGTCAAGCGCTCGAGTCTTACCATAGCCATGCGTAACGCCGGAAACTTCGGCGATCAGTGGTGCGGAAGCCGCCATCATCAATCCCCCGCATCAAGAGGATCGTTCTGGATGCGCTTTTGCAGGAAGTCCGGCCAATTGGGCGGGTTCGGATCGAGGCGCACATAGCCGGTGCCACGGGTGCCCGTTTTCACCTGGTCGAGGTGACGTTCGACGAGGCTCGGTGACATGCGCAGCTTGACCCGGAACATCAGCTTGTCGCGCTCGCTGCGCGTTTCGACCTGCTTGGGCGTGAACTGAGCCTCTGGAGATACGAAGCTCACTTTGGCCGGAACGGCGAAATCGGCACCGTCGAACTGAATTCGTGCCTGCGACCCGATCGGTATACGCATGACCTGCTCCGAGGGGAGATAGATCTCCATGTAGATCTCCGACAGGTTGACGATCGTCAGGACCTTGCCGCCCGCCGAAACAACTTCGCCGGGATTGGCGAGGCGATAAAGAACGCGGCCCCGCACCGGCGCCACGAGGATGGCATCAGCGATCTGGGCGTCGATCTGATCAACGAGGGCTTTTGCGGCCGTAATCGACATCTCGCGCGCCGTCACAGTCTTCTGCGCAGCTTCAAGGACAGCGCGCGCAGAATCGCGTTCACTCTGCGCCTCATCGCGGGCCTGCTGGCTGACCGCCCCGGTCCCAACGAGCGTAAGCGCCCTGCGAAGGTTTGTTTGCTTAAGGGTCATCTCCGCCTGCCGCTGAGCAACGGTCGCCTTCGCCTCGAGCATCGAGGCTTCCTCAGAAGCCACGTCGGCGGCATATTTGGCGCGCTGCGCCTGCAACTCCGTGGTATCGATGCGGGCGAGCACTTGGCCCACCATGACGAGATCGCCTTCCTGGGCGAGCACCTCTCGGACGCGTCCGGCCGACTTCGCGGCGATGTCGACCTGATTGGATTCGATTCGCCCGTTCCCCGACACAAGCCCCTCGGGCAGCTTGCCCTGCTGGCCCTGCCGCCAATACCAGACGCCGCCAGCGGCAGCTGGGACAAGCAAAATGAATATCAATAGAGCAGCTTTCTTGAAGCTAGGCATCTGCACGGCAGCGCACCTCTTTTCCGAGACGAAAGACCTTAGTTGTACATTCGGTGATGTTTGCTGATCCAGCTCAATGCCGAATCCGCTTCCATGATCGGCGTGCGCTAGAACAAAAGCGCCGTCGTGTCTGGCGTGCGAGTGCATAGTACGGGCAAGCCGATTGACATGCTGATGAACAGGCACCGCTCGTCAGCAATATTGTGAAACAATTCTATCGAGCTGCGCGGGAGAGACCCCGCAGCACGTGTGGCTTGCCATGCCGAGGATCGGAGTCTGACAGTGATGGTCGGGCTGAAAGGAGTTGGAGCTTTCAGCAATTCCGGGGCAGTTCACGAGCGACATCCAGTACTGCGTTCAGCAAGTGGAGCGGGATCAGGTACGGAGTGTTGGTTGGCCCCTGCGCGATCATGAGCAAACGCTTCAGCTCGTTCGGTAACCAACTGATCGAGCTGCATCGAGGAGGCCATTGAAACAGGTAAATCCGCTTCAGTGTCTATCAGTTTATTCCGAAGGTGACGAGCAACAGCAGGACGGCATCCATGATCAGAAGCGCTCCAGTCGAACCGCGCGTTCCTAAATTAGCGCTCTGATAGCCACGCTCTCAGCGGCATTCACTTGAGGACAGGAAAGCGTCTTGCGTCTCGGACCTACCCCGCGAGAAGGCATGGAGTTCAATCATCCAGAGGGACGCATCGTGCAGGTTACGATGCCCGAATTTTCCGCATAGGTGGCCGCAGCCGATGCGATCGAACACCCTTCGGTCGGCGATAGCCTTCATCTGTGACCGTCAAATTATGCGCAACGAGCGCGACGTCGAGGGCCGGCACGCTTTCCGACAGAGCAAGACCGGAGAACTTGTCGACATCAAAGAGACGCCACAACTCAGCGCACGGCTGAATGCCTCGCGTGCACGCGTAAAGGAGCTCAAGCTTCGGCTTCAACTGGATAAGGTGCCACCCGAGTTCGTGGTCAACGAGGACAATGGCGAGCCGTATGACGAGAGTACCTATCGCCATTGGGTGTCGACCGCCCGGGCCGTCGCGATCTTCGGCTTTCTCGCGCGCGATAACGCGCGCTAGGCAATTGTACGGGCAGAGCGACTGAGAACGCCGAACTGAGCAAATACGTCGACAGGCTGTTCGCCTCTTTTCCTCCCGACGAGGAGAACAAGGCGCAGCGCGCTCGAGCGGTCGATCAGCGCAAGCGCGCATTAGGGGAATGGCTGGATGCGCAGACCGCACGCGACAGCAATGGAGATGAGATAGCATGGCGCCTGATGCCTTGTGCCGCGCTGATGCTTGTAAACGGCGCCGGCGAACTCGACCAAAAGCACGACCAAGATCTACGTGATACCTGCGTCATGCTTCTCGATCGAGCTGGCTGCGACTTGCTGACGATCTGCGACATTACTGGACATTCATGCCGAAGCGCGCAGACGATCGTGAAGCACTACCGCGCCCGCAATGCGGCTCGCGCCGATTCCGGCATCGACAGGCTTGAATTGCAGGTGCGGAAGGAAGGCATGAAGGGCTTGAACGCAGAACGGTCGGTCTCGTTGGGTGGTGTTTCAGCCGAGCATGGTCTCCAGCCTAAGGTCGCGCGCGCCGCCAATCTCGACGATCGCCCGCGTCTGATGACGCCCAAATTATCCGACTCGTCGCACGGCGTGCGACATACGACCATCAAAAGCGTCGCACGAGACCCGCTTTGTTCTGCCGCCGAATTAAAAAAGCCCTTGCGGGCCAATGTCTTAAGGTGGTGGGCGCACCAGGGCTCGAACCTGGGACCCGCTGATTAAGAGTCAGCTGCTCTACCAACTGAGCTATGCGCCCGAAAGGCGGCTAATGCCTTGCGAGGCCGGTCGTTTAGCAAAGCGATCCGGGGATGGCAAGCGATTGGGCGCAAGTTTTCCAAGGCTTCGTCCACAGGCCCAGAAATGCGAAAAGCCGCTGGATTCCAGCGGCTTCGCCACGGTTAATGGCCGGAAACCCGAGCCGCTCAGAGCCGGCCCTCGCGGTCCCGGTCCGGGCCGCCGTCACGGTCGAAGCGGTCATGGTGGAAGTGGTCCATGCCCCGGTCCATCATGCGGTCCATGCGGTCCATGAAATGGCGGTGCCGCGGCCCATCCTCGCCGCCGCCGAACGGGCCGCGGTGGCGGGTCAGCACGGCGAGGCGCCGTTTCTGGCCCTCGTCCAGGGTCTTGTAGAGCGGATCGGCGGCATCGGCGATCTTCTTCAGGGCGGCGGAGCTGGCGCCCATGTCCTCGGCGCGCTGGCGCAGGCGGGCGATCGGATCCTCGGCCTTGTCGGCATCACCGGGACCGGCATTCATCCGCGCATTGGCGCGATCGATGCGCAGCTTGGCGAACTCCCGCACGGCGGCCTCGACCGGCGGCCACAGCTTCTCCTGATCGGCGTTGAGCTTCAGCCCGGCATGGACGGCGGCGATCCGCGCGTCGACGAAGGCGGCGCGGTCCTCGGGGTTCATGCGCATGTGGCGGACGTGCTCCATCCACGGGCGATGATATTGGGCATAGACCGCGCCCGAGCCGGCGATGCTGAGCACGGCGATGGCTGCGATGGTGAATTTCCTCATACGAACCTCCTCTTGAAGGATGCTCCGAGGATGAGCGCGGCGCGGCTGACGCGCAACTTACAACTTGGACAGGGAGCGCGTTGTTACGAAGATGTAACGGCCGATTTTACCTCCAGCCGCGATCGGAAATCATTCGCAACAAGAAGGCTTCCGTGCGGACCGCACGGAAGCCTTCGTTCATCATTCATCGTCCGTTAGGATTAGTTCGTCGTGCTCTTCGCTTCCTTCTGGAACTCGTCGATCAGCGACTGGCCGACGCGGCTTGCGGCGTCCTTGTAGACCGGCTCCATCGCCTTGCGCATCGCCTCGTCCTGCTCCGGCGTGAGCTTGATGATCTCGCTCTTGCCGCTCTTCTTGATCTCGGCGAGCGCGTCGTCGTTCTCCTTCTGCGACTGCGTGTTGCTGAAGGCGGTCGCCTCCTTCATCGCCTTGGAAAGCTGGTCGCGGATGTCGGCCGGCAGATCGTCCCAGAACTTCTTGTTCACGATCACGACGTAGCCGATGTAGCCGTGGTTGGTCTCGGTGATGTACTTCTGCACCTCGTGCATCTTCTGGGTATAGATGTTCGACCAGGTGTTCTCCTGACCGTCGACCACGCCGGTCTGCAGTGCCTGGTAGACTTCCGAGAACGCCATGACCTGCGGCAGCGAGCTGAGCGCCTTGAACTGGGCCTGCAGCACGCGCGAGGACTGGATGCGGAACTTCACGCCCTGATAGTCGGCAGGCGTGATCAGCTTCTTGTTGGCGCTCATCTGCTTGAAGCCGTTGTCCCAATAGGCAAGGCCGGTGATGCCCTTGGCATCCAGCAGCTTGAGCAGCTTTGCGCCGAGCGGGCCTTCCGTCACCTTCCGCAGCGTCTTCAGGTCAGGCAGGATATAGGGCAGATCGAATACCTCGAACTCGCGAATGCCCAGCGGCCCGAACTTGGAGTTGGACGGTGCCAGCATCTGCACGCTGCCGAGCTGGAGCGCCTCGAGCTCTTCCTTGTCCTTGTAGAGCGTCGAGTTCGGGTAGACCTCGACCTTGACCTTGCCGCCGGTGTATTTCTCGGCGAGCTCCTTGAATTTCTCCGCCCCCTTGCCCTTCGGCGTGTCGGTGGCGACGACGTGGCTGAACTTGATGATGATTGGCGAT
This sequence comes from Bradyrhizobium sp. USDA 327, assembly GCF_041262065.1. Lineage (NCBI taxonomy): Bacteria > Pseudomonadati > Pseudomonadota > Alphaproteobacteria > Hyphomicrobiales > Nitrobacteraceae > Bradyrhizobium > Bradyrhizobium sp. USDA 327. The sequence continues at coordinate 4,850,874 of NZ_JBGCCW010000001.1, forward strand.
TGGGCCAGTGCCGGCCCGGTCAGGCCAAGTGCCAGTACCGCCATGGACGCGGCGATCGCGAAGGTGCGCATAATCTCTCCCTGGTGTTATTGGGCCGCCCGACATGCCGAGCGGCCTATCCTCATGCCGGCTGCATTCATACAGACCGGCATCGCCAGAGGCTATTGGCCGTTAGCAGGGCAGCCATCTCCTCGGCGGTATTCCGGAGCGGTCCGAGACCGAATCCGGAATTTCGAAATTCCGGGGCTGGTCCTTCGGACCATCCCGGAACGACAGGCTTCGCTCGTCAGCTCGCCGCCGCGGTCGTCACCGTGTCGCGCTGGCGCTTCATGACGATCTTGTTGAGCGCGCCGAGATAGGCCTTGGCCGAGGCCACCAGCGTATCCGGGTCCGCCGCGCGTGCCGTCATTGAACGGCCGTCATGCGACAGCCGCACCGAGACTTCGGCCTGCGCATCGGTACCTTCGGTGACGGCGTGGACCTGATACAACTCCAGCTTGGCCTCGTGCGGCACCAGGCGCTTGATGCAGTTGAACACCGCGTCGACGGGACCGTTGCCCTCGGCCTCCTCGATCTTGATCTGGCCGTCGACGTCCAGCTTCATGGTCGCGCGCTGCGGGCCATGGGTGCCGGCGATCACCGTCAGCGAGGTCAGCTTGATGCGGTCGTGGGACGCCGCCATCTCCTCGTCGACCAGCGCCTCGATGTCCTCGTCGTAGATGTCCTTCTTGCGGTCGGCCAGCGCCTTCATCCGCGTGAACGCATCTTCCAGCTGGTTGGGGCCGAGCTTGTAGCCCATCTCCTCCAGCTTATGCACGAAGGCATGACGGCCGGAGTGCTTGCCGAGCACCAGCGAGGACTGCTTCAGGCCGACCATCTCCGGCCGCATGATCTCGTAGGTGGAAGCGTCCTTCAGCACGCCGTCCTGGTGGATGCCGCTCTCGTGCGCGAAGGCATTCCGGCCGACGATCGCCTTGTTGTACTGCACCGGGAATGAGGTCGCCGCCGACACCAGCTTCGAGGCGCGTGTCAGCTGCGTGGTGTCGATCCTGTTCCAGTAGGGGAATTTGTCGTTGCGGACGTTGATCGCCATCACGATCTCTTCGAGCGCCGCGTTACCGGCCCGCTCGCCGATGCCGTTGATGGTGCACTCGACCTGGCGCGCGCCGCCGACGATGCCGGCCAGCGAGTTCGCGACTGCCATGCCGAGGTCGTTGTGGCAGTGCACCGAGAACACGGCCTTGTCCGAGTTCGGCACGCGCTCGATCAGCGTTCTCATGAAGTGGGTGTATTCCTCCGGCACCGTGTAGCCGACGGTGTCGGGGATGTTCACCGTGGTGGCGCCGGCCTTGATGACGGCCTCGACGATGCGGCACAAAAAGTCCATCTCGCTGCGGGTGCCGTCTTCCGCCGACCATTCGACGTCGTCGATCTGGTTGCGGGCGCGCGCGACCATGGCGACCGAGGTCTCGATCACCTGCTCGGGGGTCTTGTTCAGCTTCACCCGCATATGCAGCGGCGAGGTCGCGATCACGGTGTGGACGCGGCCGCGCTTGGCGAATTTCACCGCCTCGGCGCAGCGGTCGATGTCGGCCGGATGCGCGCGGGACAGTCCGGCGATGACTGCGTTCTTGGAGCGGCGGGCGATCTCGCTGACGGCCTGGAAGTCGCCTTCGGAGGTGATCGGGAAGCCGGCCTCGATGACGTCGACGCCCATATCATCCAGCAGCTCGGCAACCTCGAGCTTCTCCTCGAAGGTCATGGTGGCACCAGGGCACTGCTCGCCGTCGCGCAGCGTGGTGTCGAAAATGATGACGCGGTCCTTGTCGGACTTGTTCTGGGTGGCCATTACGAAATTTCCTTTTGAGCGTTTGCGCCGTTCAGACCTTTTTGGTCCCTTGGCGCTTGAGGTGTCCGGTGATCTCGACCAACCCCTGAGCGCCCAGGCGCGTGGCGCCCAGCCGGCCCTCAGGGGCAAGTAAGAAGGAGGCCGCCAATAAGGAGGGTGGGCAGCAACGCGGCCGAGGTCGTGGCGGCGGCCAGAGCCACCTCCCCCGAAATCCCCTCGATTTGGCCGCGAATCGACATTGCCGGACCCTTTTGAGCCACAAATCCTCGGCCAAAACCGTTGACGGTTCGTTGCCGGAAGGCTCAGTACGGCCCGTTTCTAGACGAAAAACGGCTGCAACTGCAACGCCAAAAGATGGTCAGCATATTTGACCTAGCAGGCCCACATAGCCCGAGGCGGCTATCCCGCGCCGGTGCGGCGGGCTCGGGCCCGGCTCTCCCAACGGTCCAGCATCTGGCCGAGCTCACCGGTCGGCACGGGTGCAGCGGTGCCAGCCTTCGCAAGCTCGTTGGTATTGGCCGGCGCGTTCGCATGGAGCCAATCCGGTTCGCTGTATTCGCGCCAGCGGCGTGCCTCCGCACGCCTTTTGCGGGAGACGTAGTCGCGCGCGAAATAGCCGGCCGCAAATGCGATCGCGAGGATGAAGACCAGGACGACAATTTGCACAATGAGCTCCGGCTTTATCCCGTCAAACTCTCATCCAAAACGCACTCGAAGGTGACGAAATTGCGACCCGCCATCGCGCCGTGGTTTCGATTCCACCTCTCGCAACCGACACCGGACCGGACTAACCTTCGGCCGCTCGGCCGGATCAACCGGCCAGTGAACATGATCGGGAGGACGCGATGACACGCCAGGAGGCTCGTGACCACGAGCAGCGTGACCAGGACGCTGCGCTTTCACGACGAACACTTGTCCGGGGACTTACGCTCGGCGCCGCTGCGACCGTGATGGGAGCCGGCTCCGCGCTGGCCCAGACCGGGCCCGCCGCACCGCCGACCACCATCACGACCCCGCCGCGCGATTTCGGGCCCCACGGTGCGCCGACGACCTATTTCTGGGACCCCGACATCATCGCGGTCGATCCGTCCTTCAACGATCTCGCGCAGCCCAACACCGCGATCAAGCGTCTGTACACCGGACTGCTATGGGCCGAAGGCCCGGCGTGGAGCGCGCAGGGCCGGTATCTTCTGTGGAGCGACATTCCCAACAACCGGCAGATGCGCTGGAGCGAGGACGACGGCCGCGTCAGCGTGTTCCGCTCGCCCTCCAACAATTCCAACGGCAACTCCTTCGACTTCCAGGGACGCCAGCTCTCCTGCGAGCACCTGACGCGCCGGGTGACGCGCTACGAGCATGACGGCACCGCCACGGTGCTGGCGGACTCCTATCAGGGTAAGAAGCTGAACTCGCCGAACGACATCGCGGCGCATCCCGATGGCAGCTACTGGTTCACCGATCCGCCCTATGGCGGCCAGCTCTATGAGGGCGAGCCCGACGTCGCGGGCGGCCCGAGCAATGCGGGCGGCAAGCTCAATCCGCGGATCGGCCAGCCGGCCGGCTTCGTGCCGGGCAAGCGCGAGCTGCCGACCAATTGCTATCGCATCGACCCTTCCGGCCGCATCGATCTCGTCGTCACCGAGGACCAGGTGCCCGACCCGAACGGGCTCTGCTTCTCGCCCGACTACAAGAAGCTCTACATCGCCTCGACCGGCAAGGGACCTGGAGACACCGGCCCCGGCGGCAAGGGCGAGATCTTCGTGTTCGACGTCGGCAGCGACAACAAACTCTCCAATCTCAAGAAGTTCAGCGATTGCATGATCGACGGCGTGAAGTGCGGACCGGATGGCCTGCGCTGCGACGTCAATGGCAACCTCTGGGCCTCCAGCAATGCCGGCCGCGCCGTCGGCTACAGCGGCGTGACCGTGTGGTCGCCGGAGGGCAAGCTGCTCGGCCGCATCCGCCTGCCTGAAGTCTGCGGCAACGTCTGCTTCGGCGGCCCGAAACGAAATCGTCTTTTCATGGCCGCCAGCCAATCGCTCTACGCAGTGTACACGGCGACGCAAGGCGCTGGCCCGGGCTGAGCGGAACCGTGCACGAGCGAGCGCGCCGGCGTGAAGCGCCGGCGCGTGAATTTACGTTCTGTGACAGCACGACGACACGCTGATCGCAGTTCCCCAAACCTCGGGCAAATCTCCGCCATTAATTCAACGAAGATAGGTCGCGCAGCAGACCGTGGCGTGCGGGGGAAGCGTGATGCTCTCTCCGAGCGCGACCGAACATCAGGTGGGAGTTGCGCGATGCGCTGCATGCCAAACGACACGATCATCGTCAGCGTCGGAGACCTGCAAGTTGTGACCGCTTTTGGAGATCCGGGCCTGCCGACCGACGCCCACGGCGGGAACGATATAATGATAGCCACGGTCCGTGCGGGCCACGGTGTCTTGACCTTGCTCGGTGACGAAGCAGACCTCCAGGGGCGTTCGCGCGGAGGAAACGACCTCCTCGTCGCGGACATCGAGGGCTACGGCACCTATGCGTATATCGACGGCGATGCGCAGACGATGTCCGGTCACTCCCGTGGCGGCAATGACACGATCTACGTCGATGCCTCGTACACGACATATTCGAGTGTCTCTGTGCTGGGAGACGCCGGAAACACGATGTCGGGCGATGCAAGGGGAGGCAATGACGATATCACCGCAGTGATGGGGAACAGAGCGTTTGGCTCCTTCGGCGGCGACACCGGTTACATCATGAGCGACAATGCCCATGGCGGCAACGATATCCTCCACGTGACCCAGGCCGGCATCTATGGCGGAGCGACGATGTCGAGGGATGCGCTCTACGCCATGAGCGGCAACACACGTGGCGGCAACGACATCCTCATTTACACCGTCGGCGCCGAAGCCCGTTCGGGAGGGGCCTCTCTCGAGGGGGATACGTATTATATGAGCGACAACGCCCGTGGAGGCGACGACATCCTGATCGCGGCCGTCGATGGCAATCCCGACTCGACGTCCATCGCACTCACCGGGGATGCCTCGAACATGTCGGGCAATACGCAAGGCGGAAACGATATCCTTCTCGGCGGCGAGCGCGGCGATTGGCTGTATGGCGATGCACGCATCTATGCCCCAACCGCGCCCGGCTCTATCACGGGCGGCCGCGATCTCCTCAGCGGCGGTGGCGGCAATGATCAGCTCTGGGGCGGACCAAACAACGATCTGTTCGTATTCGGGACAGGCTCGGGCCAGGACGTGATCAACGATTTCGATCAGGGCAACAAGGCCGTCGGCAGCATGGTGCGGGAGCATGATGTGATCGACGTCCACGCCTACGGCTTTGCGGGCTGGGCCGATCTGAAGAGCCTGATCAGCGACGACGGGCGCCGGCAATGCGGTGATCCAGCTGACGGCCAACGACACGATCACGCTGGACGGCATCCATGCCGCCGATCTCAATGCCAGGGACTTCATCGTCTGAGGCGCGGCTCGCCGGAGGGCAATCGCATATGGGAGATTCGCCTGTGGCCATCCTTCGAGACACCCGCCGTTGGCGGGCCCTCAGGATGAGGACCGAACGGGTTGCGCTACTTTCAACGGGCGCCGATGCTGTTTAGCCTCATCCTGAGGAGACCGCGAAGCGGTCGTCTCGAAGGACGAGGCGTGCACTCAGCTCGCACAAAGCGGCAATGCGATAGCTCTGCGGGTTGGCTGGTTGCCCAGGGCGCTTGCAAGGCCCGTCGCGATCACCGCGGCGGGCCTTCGCTTTGTACAGAACGGAAGCGGCCGCTGGCATCGAAGGACCCATCCTGCGATCTTGTCGTTACCCGTGCGGGGGAGTGGAGGCAAGATGGACGATCGAGCAAAGCTAACCGGGAGCCTGACGCAGGACGACGGCTTCGTCCGGGTCCGGGGCGCGCGGGAGCACAACCTCAGGAACGTCGACGTCAGGATCCCGCGTAACGCCCTCGTCGTGTTCACGGGCGTCTCGGGCTCCGGGAAATCTTCGCTCGCCTTTGGAACGATTTACGCCGAGGCGCAGCGGCGCTATCTGGAATCGGTGTCGCCTTACGCCCGGCGCCTCTTCCACCAGATGCAGATCCCCGAGGTCGATGACATCGAGGGCCTGCCGCCCGCGGTGGCACTGCAGCAGCAGCGTGGCGCGCCGACGACGCGGTCGTCGGTCGGCAGCGTCACCACCATCTCGAACCTTCTCAGGATGCTCTATTCCCGCGCCGGCGACTACCCGCGGGGGCTGCCGATGCTCTATGCGGAGTCGTTCTCGCCCAACACGCCCGAGGGCGCCTGCCCGACCTGCCACGGCATCGGCCGGATGCTCGACGTCACCGAGAAATCCATGGTGCCCGACGACACCAGGACGATCCGCGAGCGCGCCGTCGCGGCCTGGCCGAGCGCCTGGCAGGGACAGAACCTCCGGGACATCCTGACGACGCTCGGCTACGACGTCGACAAGCCCTGGCGCGAGCTGCCGAAAAAGGACCGCGACTGGATCCTGTTCACCGAGGAGCAGCCGACCGTCCCGGTTTATGCCGGCTACGACGCCGCCGAGGTCAAGCGCGCCCTGCGCCGCAAGGAGGAGCCGAGCTACCAGGGCACGTTCACCGGCGCCAAGCGCTACGTGATGCAGACCTACGCCAAGTCCGAGAGCGCGATGATGAAGCGCCGCGTCGCGCAATTCATGATCATCCGGGACTGCCCGACCTGCCACGGCACGCGACTCAAGCCCGAGGCGCTCAGGGTCAAATTTGCCGGCCTCGACATCGCCGAGATGTCGCATCTGCCGCTCAAGCAGTTGCACGAGCTGATCAAGCCGTTCGCAAAAGCCTCGACGGACAGGTCGGAGAAAGCCGTCGTCGCCCGGCGCATCTGCGAGGATCTGTCGGCACGTCTGGCCGTGCTGCTCGACCTCGGCCTCGGCTATCTCGCCTGCGAGCGCAGCACCCCGACACTGTCGCCGGGCGAGTTGCAGCGCTTGCGTCTTGCGACGCAGGTCCGCTCGAACCTGTTCGGCGTCGTCTACGTGCTCGACGAGCCGTCCGCAGGTTTGCATCCCGCCGACACCGAGGCACTGCTGCGCGCGCTGGACCGGCTGAAGCACGCGGGTAACTCGATCTTCGTGGTCGAGCACGAGATCGAGGTGATCAGGCATGCCGACTGGCTGGTGGATGTCGGCCCCGATGCCGGCGAGGGCGGCGGGCTCATTCTCTACAGCGGGCCGCCCGAAGGGCTCGGTGACATCGAGCAATCGCGAACCGCGCATTACCTCGCGCATCCGCGAAAGAAACTGCCGGCGGTCCGCCGCGAGCCGAAGGGACATCTGAAGCTCAAGGGCGTGACCCGCAACAATCTGCGCGGCCTCGACGTCGACATTCCGCTCGGTGTCATCGCCAGCATCACCGGCGTGTCCGGCTCCGGCAAGTCGAGCCTGATCAGCCAATTTCTCGTCGAGGCCGTGGCCGAACATCTCGGCCATACGCTTGCCACTGATGCCGATGACGACAGCCTCGCCCCGACGGTCGAGACGTCAGGCGGCAGAATCGTTGCCGGCCTCGACCGGATCAACCGCCTCGTCGTGGTGGATCAGAAGCCGATCGGCCGCACGCCGCGATCCAATCTTGCGACCTATACCGGTCTGTTCGACCATGTCCGGAAACTGTTCGCCGCAACCCCGCAGGCAAAGTCCCGACGCTACGATGCCGGCCGCTTCTCGTTCAACGTCGCCAAGGGCCGCTGCGCGACCTGCGAGGGCGAAGGATTCGTTTGCGTCGAGCTGTTGTTCCTGCCCAGCGTCTACGCGCCCTGCCCGACCTGCAAGGGCGCGCGCTACAACGACAAGACGCTCGAGGTGAAGATCGACGGTAAATCCATCGCGGACGTGCTGGCGATGCGCGTCGACGAGGCCTTCGCGTTCTTCGAGGGCGATGCTGCGCTCAGCCGTTCGCTGTCCGTCGTTCGCGAGGTCGGCCTCGGCTATATCCGCCTTGGCCAGTCCGCGACTGAACTGTCCGGCGGCGAGGCGCAGCGCATCAAGCTCGCGACCGAGCTGATGCGCCCGCAACGCGGCCACACGCTCTATGTGCTGGACGAGCCAACCACCGGCCTTCACCCGCGCGATGTGGAGCGGCTGATCGCCCAGCTCGATCGGATCGTCGATGCCGGCAACAGCGTGATCGTTGTCGAACACGACATGGACGTCGTGGCGCACAGCGACTGGATCATCGATCTCGGCCCCGGCGCCGGCGACGAGGGCGGCCGGATCGTCGCCTCGGGGACACCGGATCAGGTCGCCACAGCCGGCGGGAAAACGGCGCCTTATCTGGCGCGGCGCTTGGCGCAGTAGCGCACGATCGCGCCGGGCCTGACCGTTATTTCGCAATTGCGTTCTACGGCGCACCCGACTTTCGCGATGTTGACTTTCCGCTGTCCCCCTCACCATACTTCGCAAAAAAATAACAACCAATCATAAGACGGTTTTGAGGGAGGATAGGATGCCGACTTCACGCAGGCAGCTGCTGAAGGGTACGGCGGCTGCCGCCGCCGCACTCAGCCTCGATTGGACCAGGGCCCAGGCGCAGGCCGAGAATTTACGCATCGGCCTGATCTACGACCTCACCGGCCCCTTCGCCGCCGGCGGCTCGGTCGCCTCGTCGATCGGCGCGCAGATCGCGATCGATCTCGTCAACGAGAAAGGCGGTATCGGCGGCAAGACCAAGATTGCTCCGGTCGCCGCGGATTCCCAGAGCAAGCCCGACGTTGCGATCAACGAGGCCGAACGGCTGATCAGCCAGGAGAAGATCGACATCCTCAACGGCGTCTATGCGAGCTCGCATGCGGTGCCGCTCGCGGCCAAGGTCGAACAGCAGAAGAAGATCCTCTGGATCACGACCGCGGTCTCGACCGCCGTGTTCAAGGACAAGAACCTGCAATACGTGTTTCGCGCGCAGATCCATTCGGATCAATACGGGCAGGCCTTTGCAAGCTTCATCAACGAGCATGCGAAAGCCAAGCTCGGCATGGACCCGAAGGAGGTCAAGGTCGCGTTGATCCACGAAGACGGGCCCTATGGCGTCGGCGTCGCCGCGGCCGACGAAGCCTATGCCAAGCAGGCCGGCATCCCGGTGGTGCTGCGCGAGGGCTATTCTGCCTCGGCGCCGGACCTGTCGGTGCTGGTCACGAAGATCAAGCGCGCCAAGGCCGACGTCATCTCGCATGCCGGCTACAACCCTGATATCACCCTGTTCCTGCGCCAGGCACGCGAGAGCGGCCTGCGCTTCAAGATGCTGTTTGGGGCCGGCGCCGGCTACAGCCAGCTCGACAAGCTGCGCGCCACCTTCGGGGCCGACATCGACAATTTCTGCAACATCGACCCGGTGCCGGCGCAACTGCTCGACCCCGCCAAGCTCGCGCCGGGCATGGGCGATCTGATCAACGCCATGGTCACGCGCTACAAGGCCAAGACCGGTGCGACCGACGTACCGCCACACTGCTCGATGGGCTTCAACCAGACCTGGGTGCTGCTCAACAACGTGCTGCCGGTCGCCAAGGAGAAGTACGGCAGCTTCGAGCCCGAGGCCATCCGCAAGGCGGCGCTCGACGTCGACATCCCCGCAGGCGGCACCATCCAGGGCTATGGCGTGAAATTCTTCCCGCCAGGCACGCCGCTGTCCGGCCAGAACGAACGCTCGACACCGGTGGTGATGCAGAACGCGGGCGAGCACATCTCGGTGGTGTGGCCGACCAACATCAGGACACAGGACCCGGTGTTCCCGCTGCCGAAGGGCTCGACCTACGGGACGTGAGGCGGCGTGCGCGGCACGGTCGGTGCCACCCTCCCCTGGAGGGGGAGGGTCGGCTCACATGGAGCGCAGCGAATGTGAGGCGGGGTGGGGTGATCTCTCCTCACGGGCACTGCCCGATTGGAGAGGTCACCCCACCCCGCTCGCGCTTCGCGCGATCGACCCTCCCCCTCCAGGGGAGGGTAAGAAGCAGCCCCCCTACAGCATCACTCGCCGTCCCTCCTCCGCCGCCCAATAGCCGGCGTAGTTCACCTTGATCGTCTCATACGCGAGCGCGAGGTCCGACAGCGGCTGTCGTCCGGTCGCAACGCATTCCATGAAGTCCTGGATCTCCTGCAAGTACCCGCGCGTCCATTCCTCCTCGAGGCAGACATATTGCCAGCCGGTCTTGCGATCGACTTTCTCGGTGATGTAGACGCCCGCGAGCTTCTCCTCGCTGGTCTGGTAGCTCATCAGATGGGTGTTCGGGGTGATGTTGGCGAACAGCGAGCCGCCGCTCGTATAGGTCTCGATCAGATTGCGCACGCCGCCCATGATCATGTCGCCGGAGAACACGGTGGCCTTGGTGCCGTCGGAGAACGTCGCCGTCAGCGTTCCCCAGTCCTCGACGTCGACGGGATTGGCCTTGATGAAGCTGCGCTCTTCGGGCTTGAGGCCGGCGGTGACGTTGCCGACGTCGCCGGTGACGCTGGCGACGCGGATGGTCTCGCCGCGCGCCTTCGCTTCGACCTGCTTGAGATACAGCACGGCCGAGAGCGGATGGCAGCCCATGCGGATCAGCGAGCCGCCGCCGGTCATCGCCCATTGTGCGGCATGGGCGGCGTGCGAGCCGGAATGGCTTTCCTCGCCCTTCATGAACAGGATCTTGTCTTTCGTCGCCCTGACGATCTCCGCGGTCTTGGTCACTGCCGGCGCGTAGATCCAGTCCTCGGCATACATGAAGAGCTTCCCTGTCCGCTCGATCGCGGCGCGTGTCGCATCCATCTCTTCCAGCACGCGCTCATACATCAGCGCCTTCGGCACGTGCTTGCCGATGGGCTGCTCGTCGCCCTCGCGGCCGAAATAGCCGGCGAAGGGCTTTTCGCAGATCACATGCTTTCCGGCCTGCATCGCGCCGACGATCATCCCGGCATGGAGATTGGGCGGGGTGCAGATGTCGATGACGTCGAGATCGGCGTCCGCGATCAGATCGGCGAAGCTGCGATAGACGCGCGGGATGTTGTGTCGATCGGCAAATTCAATGACGTGGCCGCCACGCGCCGCAACCGCCGCGACCTCGACGTCCACGCCATAGACGCGCCGGAACGCATGCATGTGCAGCTCCGATACGAAGCCGCAGCCGACGACTCCCACCCTGATCCTGGCCATGGTGCCCCCTTGCTTTGGGGCGGCACTATAGCGCGCTCAGAAGCCTATTCCACCAAGACGCGCACCACGCCCGCGCTCATCATGCCGAGCGCGCGGGCGGCCGGCACCGAGAGGTCGACGATACGCCCGCGGATGAAGGGACCGCGATCGTTGACGCGGCATTGGATCGTGCGTCCGCTATAGGACACCATGAGCACGCTGCCGAACGGGCGCGTGCGATGGGCGCAGGTCAACTCGCCGTCTTTGCCGGCTTTCGCGTATCTGTAGTACGAAGCAAGCCCGCTTTCAGCGTAGGCAACAGAAAAGGAAAAAAGCAAAAAGCTGGCCAGAGATACCAGTAGCGTCGTCTGCGCTTGCACGGCACCCTCCCGGGTTGCCCTGCCCGGCCTGCAAACGTCCCTTGTTCCGCAAAGTTCCAGGAACATTGCCGTGGCGATGCCCGGCAATGCCATCGCACTTCGTTACTCCCGGTGGAACACCAGCGTGCGGACTTCGATGCTTTCGCGGGGCGCCGCATCGGCCGGCGTGGTCGGATCGACGAACGCAGTGTGCGGTCCGAAACGGGTGCGGCCGTCGGGTGCGGAATCGTAGCACTTCAGCAGCAGCGCCTCGTCCGGCGTCATCTCCGGGAAATAGAACCAGCGGTGGTTCGGATTGTATCTCACCGAATAGATCTCTCCGCGTCGGTTGGGATAGATCAGGTCGGAGGCGACGAGATCGCCGGGATCGACCGTCGTGCCATCGGCCATTGCGAGCGGGGAATCGCGCAAGGGGCCGCGGATCGGACGCCAGAGATTGATCACCTGCACGCGTCCTTTCAGCAGCTCCTCGGCCTCGTCAGGCAGATGCTCACGTACACGGTTGGCGCCGGAGATTGCGGTCTGGTCGACATGGACGCGCGTGGCCGGCTGGCGCGGGCCGCCGTCGCGAATATCCGGCGCACCTTCGACACGCTTGCGCACGGTGTGATCGAAGATGAAGACGCGATCCGCCTTCAAAGTGGCTCGCAGGAATGCCTCGACCGCGGGATAATAGACCGCCCTCACCTCTTCGTCGTTGTAGAAATCCTTCACCCGGGTCGGGTGACGCACCAGCGCAAAGCCCTCACGATCGAGCGAGAAATCTTGCGCGATCAGCCGTGCGTCGAAAATCGGCACCTGATGCGGTTCCGGCAGCGACGTGCTCTTGGGCTCGCCCGGCGGCGGGTCGAAGGCGTAGGTGCGCGGCTTGCCTGATGTCGGTGCGAGATAGTTGAGTTCGGCAGTGACGAAGGGAAGCGATTCGATTCTTGTTTCTTGCAGGCCCATGGCCGGTCTCCCGATGTGGTCGTTTGATTGATCTTGGCGGTGGGCCGGGCGGCGCAAGGGAGGTGCCGCGAATAGCGATGAGGATGTTGTCGCGAGCGAGGAATGCAGAATGAATCAGTCGAGGATGGCGGTCGCTTTGACGATGCTCTTCTCTCTTCACGAATGCTTGAGAGACTCACGAGCTCTCGCGACCGCCGCCGTGATCCCGGGGCGCCCGAAGGGCGAGCCCGGAATCCCTCGAGCCGCGATGCTTGTAGATAATGGATTCCGAGTTCGCGACTTGGTCGCGCCCCGGAACGACACCGGAGCAGCGTTCGACCCTGCGCCGGGTCCGGACACGAGAGGTTCCTACAGCCCCGCCTTTGCGATCGCGTCCGCGAAGGAGCGATCGACGATCTCGGTTGCATCGAGCTTCTGCTTGATCAGACCCCAGCGGAAATAGAGGTCGATCGTGCTCTGCTCGTCCGCAACCACGCCATCATCGATCGGAGCGATCCGGATCTTTGCGCGCGACAGCCAGTTCTGCGGCACGGCGGCCGGGATGTTCATCAGCCTGCCCCAGGTCGCGGCATAGCTATCGACGTTGCTCAGGGACCACGCCCGCGCTGCGGTGAGACGTCGGACGAAGTCGGTCAACTCCGCGCGCTTGTCGCGGATCGCGTCTGGCCGCGCCACCTGGAAACTCAGCCCCGGCGTCAGGCCCTCCGAGGTGATGATGCGTCGCGACTTGAACAGCACCTCCTCCTGGCTGACATAGGGCTCCCAGGTCGACCACGCATCAACGGAGCCTTGCGTGTAGGCAATCTTGGCGTCCGAGGGCGCCAGGAATGCGATCTGCACGTCGCTCGCACTCCAGCCGTTCTTCTCCAGCGCGGCGAGGATCAGCTGATGGCCAATCGAGCCGCGGCCGGTGGCGATCTTCTTGCCGCGCAGATCGGCGAGGCTCTTGATCGGCGAACTCTCCGGTACGAGGATCGCAAGGCCCTCGCGCGTCTGGCGGATCGCGGCGATCGCCTTGACCGGCGCGCCGGAGGCGGCGGCGAAGGTGAAAGGCGCATCACCGACGAGCCCGGTCTCGATCGCACCGGCGCTGAGCGCTTCGAGCAGTGGAGCTGCCGCTGGAAACTCCTTCCACTCGATCTTGTAGGGGACGTCCTTGAGCACGCCGGCCGCTTCCATCACGGCCTGTGCATTACCCTTCTGATCTCCGACGCGGAGCGTGGTTTGTGCCGCCGTCAGCCCGAACGAGCCGAGCAGCAGCGCGCCTGCCAGCATGAGACGGATCATTCCGCAGCCTCACCGCGAACGGCCTGACGCTTCGCGATCAGCTCGCGCGTCCGCGGGATCAGCTCACGGCCATACTCGATGGCGTCGATCAGCGGGTCGAAGCCGCGGATCAGGAAATGGCTGATGCCGAGATCGTAATAGTCGCCGAAGACTTCGGCGACCTGCTCGGGGGTACCGACCAGGGCCGTCGTGTTGCTGTTGGCGCCGGTGAGTTTTGCGACCTCCGTCCAGAGCCGCTTGTCGATGCGGCTGCCCTGGTCGGCGAGCGCGAGCAGGCGCCGGGCACCGGCGGTGGCATGGCCGTCCGCGGGCTTGCGATAGCCGGTCTTGTCCTGGAGTGCGGTGGCGCGCGCCAGAATCTCCTCGGCCTTCTCCCAGGCCAGCTTTTCAGTCGGGGCGATGATCGGCCGCACCGAGAGACTGAAGCGCGGCGTTGGCCGCCCATGCCGAACCGCCGCGTTGTGGACGCGGGAGGTGATGTCGCGTACCTGCGCATAGGATTCGCCCCACAGCGCAAAGGTATCGGCATGCTTGCCGGCGACGTCGATCGCCGCATCCGAAGCGCCGCCGAAATAGATCCGGATGCCCTCCGGACGATAGGGCTTCACCTGCGAGAAGGCGTTCTCAACCTGATAGTACTTGCCCTTGTAGCTGAACGACTTGTCGCTGGACCACTCCAGCTTGAGGACATCGAGAAACTCCGAGGTGCGGGCATAGCGCTCGTCCTTGTCGTCGAGCGTGTTGGCCGTCCTGCCGAAGCTCGGTAGCGTTGCCGCCGGTGATGACGTGGAGCGCGACCCTGCCGCGGGAGAACTGATCGAGCACGGCGGACTGCCGCGCCAGCAGCGTCGGCGCGGTGAAGCCGGGCCGCTGCGCGATCAGCACGTTGAGGCGGCTGGTCGTGCTGAGCACGTGCTGGGCTACCTGGAGCGAGTCGGGCGTCGTCGAATGAAACGCCAGCAGCGCACGATCGAAGCCGGCGTTCTCGTGCGCCTTCGCCACCGTCTCGATGTGGGTCGGGTTGAGGACCGGTCCTTCGCGGACGATGGACTCGGACGAATTGTTGTTGCTGATGAAGCCGATGAACTCAATCGACATGATCGTCTCCCTGTTGATGTCCTAGAGGCCGAGTGCGGCGCGGCCGAGGCCGACGCGCGTGGAATCGTCCTGTGGCGTGTGCACGCGACCGCACAGGACGTCGCGATAGTGCCGCTCCAGCGGATTGGTACGGCTGAGACCGTGATTGCCGGTGAGCGATAACGCGTCCTCGACCGCGGCGACGGCATTGTTGGTCACCGTCAGCTTGACGGCATTGGACTCGCCGGCGGAAAGCTTGACGCCCTCGTCGACATCGCGGGCGAACGTGTCGATCAGCCGCGCATTGACCGCGAGCCGCGCCTCGATTGCGCCGAGAATCTCCTGCGCGCGCGGCAGTGTTGCGAGCGGTGCGCCGAGGCTGGCGGGCACGCGCTGTTTCAGGAATGTGATCAGCCAGTCGCGTGCGGCGCGGGCGACGCCGTCATAATTCGCGGCGACGAAGACGGCGTGGACCGCCGCCTGTGCAATGTCGGGCGCGCGCCAATCCGCCGGCTTGCGAACGTCGATCTCGGCATCGCGCGGAATCACGACGTCCTCGAAAATCACGTCGTGGCTGCCGCTGGCGCGAAGGCCGTGGTGGTCCCAGGTCTCGACGATGCGCGTGCCCGGCAAGCCTGCCGGCACCAGGAACTGACCGACGCGCGGCTCGGCTTCGTCGGTCCGCGCCCAGACCAGGTACCATTTCAGGATCGGCGATCCCGTCGAATAGATCTTGTGGCCGGTCAGGCTCCAGCCGGTCTCGGTCCGACGCACAATCGTCGCTGGCAGGCCGCCGCGCGCCGGTGAACCGAGCTCCGGCTCGACGCGCAGCGCGTTAATCAGCGCGAGGCCTTCCACGCTCTCGCGCGCAAGCTTGCGCGACAGCCGCGCCGGCCAGGTCGGGCTGCGTGCCATGACGAGATGATTGATGTAATGCATCGACAGCACCAGCGCGGTCGACGGATCGGCCCTACCGATGATGCCGATGACGCGCGCGGCGTAACGCGCGCCCGCACCTGCCCCGCCATGAACGGCTGGCACCGTCAGCGACAACAGGCCCGCCTCGGAGAGCTCGCCAAAATTCCGGAACGGAAAGGTCCCGGTGCGGTCGTGCTCGGCGGCGCGCGCGGCAAAGCTTGCCGCAAGCGTCTCGGCACGGGCGACGTAGTCGGGCTGGCTATGGACCGTGCGGTCCTCGGCTGCGAACGTCACCATGTGGCATCCAACCCCAGCAAACCAAGGATCTGGCGACGCAGATCGGCCAGATACGGATCGCCGCGATGGCGCGGATATGGGCGGTCGACGCGGATGTCGGCCTTCACGCGCGCGGGACGATCGCTGAAGACGATGACCCGGTTGGCAAGCACCAGCGCCTCCTCGGCGTCGTGCGTCACCAGCAGGGTGGTAAAGCCCTTGCGTTGCCAGAGCGAGACGAGCTCGGCCTGCATGGTGATGCGGGTGAGCGAGTCGAGCTTTCCCAGCGGCTCGTCGAGGATCAGGATCTTGGGATCATTGACCAGCGCCCGCGCGAGCGCGACGCGCTGCGCCATGCCGCCGGAGAGCTGGTGCGGGTAGGCCTTGCGGAAGGAGGACAGCCCGACGAGATCGAGCGCGGCATCGACGCGGTGACGCTGACTCTTGAGGACGCCCTGCGCCTCGAGCCCCAGGGCGACGTTGTCCCAGACCGACCGCCAGGGAAACAGGGTCGGGTCCTGGAACACGACCACGCGCGAGGGATGCGGACTTCTGATCCGGTCTTCGTCCTCCCGCAGCCTCCCCGCCTTGGGCTTGTCGAGGCCAGCGACCAGCCGCAGCAAGGTCGACTTGCCGCAGCCGGAGGGGCCGAGCAGGGCGACGAACTCGCCGGGCTCGACCGAGATGCTGACGTCGCTCAACACCGGCAGCTCGGTCCCGTCGATGTCGAAGGCATGGCTGACCTGCTCGATGTCGAGCGCGGCGCCGGCGGCCGGATGCGTGGCAATTTCGGCCAGAGCTGCGGCTACCATTTCACGGTCCCCTTCTGCCAGATCAGCAAGCGGTCGCGGATCGAAAACAGCAGTGTGATCGCGCCGGAGCAGAGCAGCGACATCACGATCAACGCCGCATACATGTTGGCGTAGGCCGCCCAGCCCTGCGCCCACTGCAGGTACCAGCCGAGCCCGGCCTTGACGCCGATCATCTCGGCGACGACGAGCACGGCGAAGGACGAGCCGAGCCCCATGAACAAGCCGACGAAGACGTGCGGCAATGCGGCGGGGATCGCGACCTTCAGCACCAGGAAGGACGGCTTCGCGCCCAGCGTGCGCGCGACATCGTAATAGGCGTTACTGACGCTCGCGACGCCCGACCAGGTCAGCACGGTGACAGGAAAGCCCGTCGCCAGCGCAATGAGGAAGGTCGATGCGCTCCAGCTCGAGGGGAAGGTGAAAAAGGCGATCGGCAGCCAGGCGGTCGCCGGCAACGGACCGATGAAGCGCAGGACCGGGTGCACCCAATAGCCGACCGCCCGCGACCAGCCGATCGAGACGCCGGTCAGGAAGCCGACCGTCGCGCCGATCAGATAGCCGCCGAGTTGAAGTTTCACGGACGCAAAGACGCTGTCGAGCAGCTTTGGCAAGTCGTCGGTGTAGACCTCGATGATCGCCTGCGGCGGCGGAAAGAACGGCAGCGGCAGCCAGGCGAACTTTGCGGTCGCGACCTCCCAAACCGTCAGGAATGCGCCGAGCGCGACGAGCCATGGCGCCCGCTTGTGCAACGCTCGTCCCGCCGCGCCGAGATAGTCGGCGCCGACGGTCCCGAACAGCGCGATGGCAGCAATGACGAAGGCCACGATGCCGAGCGAATGCGTGCGCGACCAGTCGCCGACGTCCGCCCACCACAGGCAGGAGAGGCCGAAGGCGATCCAGACGACGCTGGCGAGAAAGCCGACGCCGGACTGCCGCACCCAATGTGCGAGCAACGGCGCGCGCGAAAGCCGCGGCGCGCCGGAGGCAAGCCCGTCAGACAGCGAATACGTCGACATAGATGCGCTCCGCGAATTTGGCCGTGTCGGTGCTCTGCTTGAAGACCTGCACGCTCTTGAGATCGTCGGCATAGGCCTTGAGCTCGCGCTTCAAGATCTCGCCGACGGGATGATGATGGTGGGTGTGGTAGCGCACCATGCCCTCGATATCGGCGAGCGTGGCCGCCTTCGGCGCGTAAGGCTGGAACGACTTCGCCGCGACGGACGAATTTTGCGAAGTGAACATCGCCGCATCGAGCAGCGCCTGCGTGATGGCGCGGGCGACCTGCGGCTCCTCGCGCACCAGGCTGCCGCGCAGGCCGAGGATGCAGCAGCTTTTCTCGCGGTATTCGCCGTCGAGATTGGACGCGACTTCCTTGTACTGAGTGTCCTTGAGCCAGAGATAGGCGAGCGGATCTGACGAAAGGAAGGCCTGCACCTCGCCCTTCTCCACGGCGACGTTGAGCAGATTGCCGGGATAGGCACGCCAGTCCACGTCCTTCACCGGATCGATGCCGAGCTTCGCCAGTTGGATCGAGAAGAAATTCTTGTCGGGGCCTGCGAGATCACCGACCGCAACGATCTTGCCCTTGAGGTCGGCGAGCTTGGCGACGCCGGAATCGGTGCGCGACAGCACGCGCATGCAGCCGCCATGGGTGCCCGCGGCGATCTTGACGTCAAAGCCCTGTTCCAGCGGCTTCAGCCAGCGCAGCGCCATGCCGAGGCCGGCATCGCTCTTTCCTGTCGCGATCGCCTCGAGCAGCTGGTCGGTCGATCCGGAATAGTTGACGAGTTCGACGTCGAGATTGTGCTTCTGGAAGAAGCCGTGCTCGATGGCGACTGGCACCGGCGCGAGACAGACGGCGCCGGCGTTCCACGACAGCTTCAGCTTGCGCGGCGCGCCGGTGAGCGCGGGCGCATCCGATGCCGTCCGGCACAGCGGAAATTCCGAGAAGTCGACGCCCGACGCGATCCCGCGCGGCACGAAGGCCTGCGCTCCCAGTGCGCCCAGCGGCGCGGCGAAGGCCGCAGCAAGCCCCGCCTGCAGCAGATAACGGCGGTCGAGGCTTGCTCCGCTGCGCTTGTCGTCATTCTTCATCGGCCCCTGGCTCCTGCGCTGGCACGACTCCGCCGTCTGCGCAACGGCTCGCGTTGCGCATGTTCCGGGCGGAGCTGCGTTGAGAGAAGATTTTCCCGTCGGCGTTTTGCGCGCCGCGTTGATGCGATGTTCAAATCATGCGGCGCGTTTGCCGCATCGTCAATGAAATGGATTTTCGAATGTTGCGCGAAGGAAAGTCATTCTCTCCATCGGTGGATGCGGGAGCGATGAAACGATTTCGCCCGCGCATCGGTCAGCGGAGTGCGGCGCGACTATCACGCTCCTGCTCCATTCTTGCGCATTGTCGGCCATTTACGCCACACGTTCTCAAAAGCGACGCTTCTCTGAAACGTCATTGCCTGGAGCACCCGCAATACGGTTGGCCATTTCATTGACGGCGCATCGCGCGCTCATAGACTTGATGGTCTCGCAGCATCGCTGGCTCACGCGTCGTGAGCCAACTAGCAAGACAGGCCATATGAGCATCAACTCCCACGACCATTCCATCACCCGCCGGCTCGCAGTATCGCTGTTCGCCGTTGCGATCACATTGTCGACGGCTGCCACGGCCATCGCCGCGGACGCGGTCGTGCTGCGCGTCGGCGACCAGAAGGGCGGCAACCGCTCGCTGCTCGAGATATCCGGCTACGCGAAGGACCTGCCCTACAAGATCGAGTGGTCTGAGTTCCCTGCAGCCGCGCCGATCCTCGAGGCGCTCAACGCCGGCGCGCTCGACGTCGGATACACCGGCGACCTCTCCTTCCTCTCGGTCTACGCCGCCGGCGCGCCGATCAAGGCGATCGGGGGCACGCGCTCGGACGCGAAGACGCAGGCCATCCTGGTGCGCCAGGATTCGTCGATCCGGTCGGCCGCCGACCTCAAGGGCAAGCGCCTCGCCGGCACACGCGGCGGCTGGGGTCAGTTCCTGATCGACGCGACGCTGGAGAAGGCGCAGATCAAGCTCGAGGATGCGACCTTCGCGCCGCTCGGCCCCGTCGACGCCAAGGTCGCGCTGGTCGCAGGCTCGATCGACGCCTGGGCGGTGTGGGAGCCCTACGTCTCGTTCGCGACACTGAAGGACAAGGCCCGCGTGATCGCCGACGGCGAGGGCCTGACGCCGACCATCACCTTCATCGTCGCCTCCGACCACGCCATCGCCACCAAGCGCGCGGCGGTGCAGGATCTCGTGCAGCGTTTGAACAAGGCTCGTTTATGGTCGCTCGATCACCTCGGCGAATACGCCAGGAACACGGCCGAGCTGACCAGGCTGCCGGAGGACGTACTGCTGTCGGCCTACACCGCGCAGCGCACCAGCCCGATCGTGATCGACGATAACGTGGTGAAGGAGGTCCAGGAGGCCTCCGACCGCTCGACGCGATACGGCATCCTGCCGAAGAAGCTCGACGTTAGCCAAGCCGTCGACCGCAGCTTCACGGCGGCGGCCGCGGGATCGAACTAGGTGGAGGCGGCGGGATGCGCGGGCTTCGCCTCAAGCCCGGCCCATTGCATCTCGCCGCGATCGTGCTCATGCATCTAGCATGCATGAGCTTGATCGTGTGGCTCTCGTTCTAGCCGCGGTGCTCACCAATATCTGCGGTAATAGTGGCGGTGATAAACCCGGTACGGCCGGTAATAGCCATAGCCGTAATACGGACGATAGGGCCGATAGTATCGCGGATAGGCATAGACTGGTCTGTAGCCATAGCCGTAATACGCGGGAGCATAACCATAGCCATAGCCCGGATATCCATAGCCGCCGTAATAGGGGCCGCCATAATAGCCGTAGCCGTAAGGCGCGCCGCTGGCGATGGCGCCGCCGATGATCGCGCCGGCTGCGAGACCACCAAGAGCAAATCCCCATCCGCCGCCGCGCCAATGCACCTGCGCGACGTTGTCGCCGGCCGCGGCCTTCATCGTCGCGACGTTGGTCGGCATCGGGCCCGCCGCGGCCTGCCCGATTTGGCCTGCCATGACCACGCCGGCCAGCGAGCAGGCAATTGCCGTCTTCCAGATCCTCATCGTCTTACTCCCTGTCTGACCTTTCGCTCGGAAAAGGATCGCAGCGTCATGATCGGGCATCCTTGCGCCAAGTCAAAGCCTGGAATTTGCGTGCACCGCACAAGACGCATGCCTCCGTTCTGATCAACCGGTGCCCGGCGAAGCTCGGCGACCTCGCCTCGTGTGACACCGGCGCGACGGCGCCTGAGGCCCGAACACCCGCAAAGCATTAAGCTTCCCGTGCTTTCGCAACCAACAACCACCTTCACGATTTACTATTCGTGCCATTACTATCGGTTCCAATGTGCGCGGCCGGGAGGCTTCTCGCGAGCGCCAGAGTTGTGGGAGGATGACATGAGTGCCGCGAGACCCGAGCCGCTTGCCCGTCAGGCGCTGGCGTTCGTCCTGGCTGGCGGGCGCGGCAGCCGGCTCCAGGAGCTGACCGACCGGCGCGCCAAGCCCGCGGTTTATTTCGGCGGCAAGTCCCGCATCATCGATTTCGCGCTGTCGAACGCGGTGAACTCGGGCATCCGCCGCATCGCGGTCGCGACCCAATACAAGGCGCACAGCCTGATCCGGCATCTCCAGATGGGCTGGAACTTCTTCCGCCCCGAACGCAACGAGAGTTTTGACATCCTTCCCGCCAGCCAGCGCGTCTCCGAGACCATGTGGTATGTCGGCACGGCGGACGCGGTGTACCAGAACATCGACATCATCGAAACTCACGCCTGCCGCTTCATCGTGGTGCTGGCCGGCGACCACATCTATAAGATGGACTACGAGCTGATGCTGCGTCAGCACGTCGAGAGTGGTGCCGACGTCACCGTCGGCTGTCTCGAAATGCCGCGGACGGAATCCTCCGGCTTCGGCATCATGCATATCGACGAGAACGGCTGGATCCAGGCGTTCCTGGAGAAGCCGAAAGATCCGCCGCCGATGCCGGGCAAGCCGGACGTCTCGCTCGCCAGCATGGGCATCTACGTATTCGACGCGAAATTCCTGTTCGACCAGCTCAAGCGCGACGCCGAGGATCCGAACTCGAACCACGATTTCGGCAAGGACATCATTCCCTACATCGTCAAGAACGGCCGCGCGATGGCGCACCAGTACTCGACCTCCTGCGTCCGCTCCGGCAACGACCCCCGCGCCTATTGGCGCGACGTCGGCACGGTGGATGCCTATTGGGCGGCCAATATCGACCTCACCGACGTCGTGCCCGAGCTCGACCTGTTCGATCGCGCCTGGCCGATCTGGTCTTATGCCGAGATCACGCCGCCCGCGAAATTCGTCCACGACGAGGAGAGCCGGCGCGGTCAGGCGGTGAGTTCGCTGGTCTCCGGCGGCTGCATCATCTCCGGCGCCTCGCTGCGGCGCTCGCTGCTGTTCACCGGCGTGCGCATCAACTCCTATGCCAATGTCGAGAACGCCGTGATCATGCCCTATGTGAATGTCGGTCGCGGTGCCCATTTGAGGAACGTCGTGATCGACCGCGGCGTCGAGATTCCGGAAGGCCTCGTCGTCGGCGAGGATCCCGAGCTCGACGGAAAGCGCTTCCGCACCACCGAGCAGGGCATCTCGCTGATCACCCAGCCGATGATCGACAGGCTCAATACATGACGCCTGTTCGCGTCCTCGCGGTCGCCTCTGAAGTCTATCCCCTCGTCAAGACCGGTGGCCTTGCGGATGTCGCCGGCGCGCTGCCGGCTGCGCTGAAGGCGCATGGCGTCGAGATGCGCACCTTGATGCCGGGCTATCCCGACGTGATGCGCCTGGTGTCGGGCGCGGAGGAACTCCGGAGCTGGCCGGATTATTTCGGCGGCCCCGGCCGGCTGCTGGCGGGCTCGCATGACGGGCTCGACCTGTTCGTGCTCGACGTGCCGCATCTCTATGCCCGGCCTGGCAACCCCTATGTCACCGCTGAGGGCATCGACTGGCCCGACAATGGTATGCGCTTCGCAGCGCTGTCGCGCATCGCCGCCGATATCGGCCACGGCCTCGTTCCGGCGTTCGTACCCGACATCGTGCACGCCCATGACTGGCAGGCCGGGCTGGCGCCGGCCTATCTGCACTACGACGATCGTCCGCGGCCCGGCACCGTGATGACCATCCACAACATGGCCTATCAGGGCAAGTTCGCTCCTGAGCTGATCGGATCAATCGGCCTGCCCTGGCACTCCTTCAACGCCAACGAAGTGGAATATTTCGGCGGCATCAGCTTCTTGAAGGCGGGCCTGCGGTTCGCTGATCGCATCACCACGGTGTCGCCGACCTACGCGAAGGAAATCCAGAGCGACGAAGGCGGCATGGGGCTCGGCGGCCTGCTTCGTGAACGGTCCAGCGTGCTGAGCGGCATTCTCAACGGCATCGACATATCGGTGTGGAATCCGCAGGAAGATCCGCACATCGCCTGCCGCTTCGGCGCTGAGGATCTCTCGTCACGGGCCGCGAACAAGGCGGTGCTGCAGCAGCAGTTCAACCTCGATTCCTCCGACGAGGCGCCGCTGCTCGGCGTCATCAGCCGGCTGTCCTGGCAGAAGGGGCTCGATCTCCTGCTCGAGGCCATTCCGACCATTTTGCGCCAGGGCATGCAGCTCGCACTGCTCGGCAGCGGCGACCGCGATCTGCAGGATCGCTATCAGGCTGCGGCCCGCGCCAACCCCGGCCGGATCGGCGTCGCGATCGGTTATGACGAGATCCTGGCGCATCTGATCCAGGCAGGCTCGGACGCCCTCATCGTTCCTTCGCGGTTCGAGCCGTGCGGCCTGACCCAGCTCTGCGCGCTGCGCTATGGCGCCGTGCCGATCGTCTCCCGCGTCGGCGGCCTCGAGGACACCATCGTCGACATCGGCGAGGCCGACGCGTCCGGCCACGACGCCACGGGATTCAAGTTCGGCCCCGTGACGGCGGATGCCCTCGCCGGCACGTTGCGCAAGGCCAACACCGTCTTCCACGACAAGCAGACCTGGCGCCGGCTGCAACGAAGCGGGCTTGCGACCGACGTCTCCTGGCGCAATCGCGCCGGCGACTATGCCGCGCTCTATCGCCGCCTTCTGGCGGCGCGCGCGTGAGGCACGGCCGAATCCATGCTATAGAGCCGGGCATGGACCCCTTCGCGATCAAGCTGCTCGGCTTTGCCGCCGCCACCTGCACCACCGTCGCCTACGCGCCGCAGTTCATCAAGGTCTGGAAGACCCGCTCGGCGCGCGACATCTCGCTCGGCATGTTCCTGGTCATGGTGCTGGGCCTGGCGCTCTGGCTCGTTTACGGCCTGCTCTCCGGCGATGCCCCCCTGGTCGCCGCCAACGCCGTGACCATGCTGCTCGCCGGCGGCATCCTGTTCATGAAGCTGAAATACGGGTGAGGCCATCTTCGCCTCTGCCCGCAAGCGGGGCGAGGGGAAATGGCAGTCACCCAAACACATACGACGCCATGGCCACGTTCGCGACCTCGTCGACGAAGACGCGGCGTCCGACGTCGCTGCCGGCAGCACCAGCCGCCACCATCAGCGGCAGCAGATGATCCTCGCGTGGATGCGCAAGGCGCGCACTCGGTGCATTCTCCCAGTCGACCAGCATCGCGTTGCGGCGCGCCGCATCCGGGCTGCTGATCGCCTCGTTCAGATAGGCCTCGAAGTCGTACGAGACCGGCTTGGACTCCGACCGGTTGAAGCCGCGCATGTTGTGATAGGTGAGCCCGCTGCCGACGATCAGGATGCCGGCGTCGCGCAGCGGAGCGATCGCCTGTCCCACCTTGATGTGCTCGGCCGCATCGTAGCTCGACTTCAGCGACAACAGCACGATCGGCATGTCGGCGTTCGGATACATCAGCCCGAGCGGCACGAAGGTGCCGTGATCGAAACCCTGGTTGGAATCCTCCCGGCAATCGAGACCGGCGCGCGCGAGCAGCGCCTTCACCTCCGCGGCGAGCTCGGGCTTGCCGGGCGCCGGATATTTCAGGTGATAGGTATGCTCGGGGAAACCGTAGTAGTCGTAGACCATCGGAGGATGCGGCGAGGTCGACACGGTGAAGGCATCGGCCTCCCAATGTCCGGTGATGACGAGCACGGCCTTCGGTCTCGCGGGGAGAAGCTGCGGCAGACGGCCGAACGCCTCGGCGGTCTTGGCATACTGCACGCGCCGGTCCTCCATGAAGGGCCAGGGGCCGCCGCCATGCGACAGGAAGAGGGTCGGAAATCGCGTCATGGAGTCGTCTCGTTGACAACGGGCGCGTGCGAACTGTCCGCACGATCGGCGGTGAGCATAGGCAAAGCAGCATGGTTAGCAAGTCGTTAACGATTTGCCGCTCAGAATCCCCGGTGTGGCCGAAGGAGTCGGCCTGAAGACAAGTGAGACGTGGTGAGATGAGGAAGTTTGCGCTGGGGGACGTCGTCAACAGTGACAAGGGCCGCCGCGGTGTCGTCCGCGCCGCCTTCAAGTCGAGGGAAGGCCAGCAGTTCTACGCCGTCGAGAAGGACGGCGCGATGGACTATCTGGAGGAAGACCGGCTGACGCCGGCACCTCGCGTCGAGCTCGCGGCGTAAATCCAGCTCATTTGCTGTCCTCACCGGCCAGCCGATCGAGACGCTCCGCCAGCGGATCGTCTTCGCTCGCGATCCGGTCGTTCGTGATCAGCAGCAGGCGATCGCCGCCCGCCGCGTCCCAGCGTGGCAGGTCGGGACCGTTGGGATCGCCGCTTCTCGCGAAATTGATCCAGTAGGCGCGCATGCGGCTCGCGACCGCGCGATCACGTCGCGACAAGATGCCCGCGCCGGGCACGCCTTCCGCACCGAAGATGAACTGCAACTCCCGTCCGTGGCCAGCTTCCGGATTCGCACGCCGGGCCTCCGGCACATAGGCGAAGCGATAGCGAAACGCCGGCGCACCGCTCGCAACGTGGAGGCGAGCCAGCAATCGTGCCGGCTCCGAGAAGACCTTGTCGGTGTAAAACCTTGCCGCGAGATCCGAGGGTCTGGCGAGGTCCGGATAGAGCTTGCGCAGCTCGCCGCTGGGAATGCCGGACGACGCAAGCTCCTTCTTGATGTCGACCTCATTGTCCAAGCCCGTCTCGTCGTCGTTCGAGCCGATGATCAGGGGAATGCGGCCTTGACGTCCGGCCGCGAAGCCTGGGGCGAGATCCTCGGTCACCAGACGTCCATCCATCATCGGCGCGAAGCTGCGCGGCGACTTCTCCAGCAATTGCTGCTCGGCGGCCAGCACGCGCTGCGGCTCGGCTGCGCGCAAATCTGCCTCCCGTCCAAGCGCGGCCGCGAACTGCCGGCCCACCGCCTCCGCCTCTTGCACTGAGCGCAGGCGCGCACGAGCGGGCACCGATTGCAGAATGGCTTTCTGGAAGAGGTCGCGCGATTGCGCAGAGAGCATCAGGAGCGCGATCGACGTCGCG
Source organism: Bradyrhizobium sp. USDA 327 (assembly GCF_041262065.1). Classification (NCBI taxonomy): domain Bacteria; kingdom Pseudomonadati; phylum Pseudomonadota; class Alphaproteobacteria; order Hyphomicrobiales; family Nitrobacteraceae; genus Bradyrhizobium; species Bradyrhizobium sp. USDA 327. The sequence continues at coordinate 4,877,082 of NZ_JBGCCW010000001.1, forward strand.
CCTGCATCGCTGCCAAGCAAGGTGACGTTGCTCGGATCGCCGCCGAAGGCCGCGATATTGTCGTGCACCCAATGCAGCGCGGCGATCTGGTCCATCAGGCCGTAATTTCCGCCGCTGTCCGAAAGCGCGGGATGAGCGAGCCAGCCGAGCGCGCCGAGGCGATAGTTCACGGTGACCACGATGAGGCCCGCCTGCGCCAGCCTGGCGCCATCGAACAGCAGATCGTTCGCCGTGCCCGAGACGAAGCCGCCGCCATGGATGAACACCATCACCGGCAATGGGCCGTCGACGCCGAAGGGACGGAACACGTTCAGCGTCAGGCAATCCTCGCTCGCATTCTGCAGCGACGGTTGAAGGCACGGCGCACCATAGTCGTAGGCCGTGCGCATCTCCGAGCTTTCGGTCGTCGGCTGCGGCGCGCGCCAGCGCAACGCGCCGACCGGCGGCGCCGCGTAAGCCAGCCCCTTGAACGACGCCACCTCGCCTTCCACGGCGCCGAGCATCTGTCCTTCACGCGTCAACGCGAATGGAAACTGTCCGACCGGCTGGGCCACGGCCGATCGTGCGCACCACAGGACTGCGCAAGCCGCAACGAGGGCAAGCAAAGACCGCATCTTCGAATATCTCGATGAAGGATCCCGCGCAGGTTATGTCCAGGGCCGTCAGCGAGGCAAGCCTCGCGCCCTCGCCTAGCTGCCTTTGCCCATCAACTCCGCCAGCGCGCGGCGCGCGACGATGCCGAGCTCGCCGAGCGTGGAGTGGCCGGCCTGCGCCGCCTCGATCAGGCGCTCGGCGATGAACCTGCGGCTGTCATGATCGCCGCCATGCGGCAATTGGCGACATGTCTCCTCGAGGACGACGTCCATGTTCGCTTTGGTCCGCTCACTCAACTCTGTCATGACGCCCGGCCGGTACGCGTGGCTTGTAAGCGCAAGCATACACAGAAGGATGCGCTCTGATTACCCCGGGCTATCACGGCCATTGTGCATCGCGGTGCGTGTGATGCCGGCAACATTCGCGCGGACACGCTGCCGCCGAAAACGACCACCGGAGATTGAACTTGCTCTAATGACAAGCTGAACCTGCGGCGATAGCCTGCCGGCAAAACAAAACATACGGGAGGAATGCCATGACTGACGCAATGGTTGCCACACGTGCCTCCGATGAGCGCGGAACCGCTCAGCAGGTCGATGTCGCCGTGGTCGGCGCCGGATTTGCCGGCCTCTATCTCTTGCATCGCCTGCGCAAGGCCGGCTTCTCCACGGTCGCCCTCGATGAGGCCGGCGATGTCGGCGGCACTTGGTACTGGAACCGTTATCCGGGGGCGCGCTGCGACATCCAGACCATCGACTACAGCTACACCTTCGATCCGGAGCTCGAGTCGGCCTGGACCTGGTCGGAGAAATACGCGACCCAGCCCGAGATCCTGCGCTATCTCGGCTTCGTCGCCGACCGCTACGGTCTCAGGCGCGACATCCGTTTCAAGACCAAGGTCACCGAAGCCAGATGGGACGATGCGTCCGAGCGCTGGCAGCTCACGACCGACAATGGCGCACCGGTCTCCTGCCGCCATTACATCATGGCCACCGGCTGCCTCTCCGCGCCGAAGCCGCCGGAGATCGACGGCGTCAGGGACTTCAAGGGCGAGGTCTATTTCACCGGCCGCTGGCCGCATGACGGCGTCAATCTTGCGGGAAAACGCGTCGCCGTGATCGGCACGGGCTCGTCGGCGGTCCAGTCCATCCCGCTGATCGCCGAGCAGGCCGCACATCTGACCGTGTTCCAGCGCACGCCGAATTTCGCGCTGCCCGCGCATAACGGCCCGGCGCCGTCGGACCGCATGAGCCTGCTGCAGGGCGATCGCGCCGCCTATCGCGAGCAGGCGCGCCAGTCGATGGCCGGTGTGCCCTATCCTCAGCAGACGGTCGTGAGCTGGCAGCTCACCGACGCCGAGCGCCGCGCGCGGTTCGAGGAAGCCTGGGGCAAGGGCGATCTCGTCTATATCCTGACGCAGCTCTGGGCGGACCAGGCGGTCGACGTCGAAGGCAACAAGCTGATCTGCGATCTCATCCGCGAGAAGATCGCAGCCGCCGTGAAGGACCCGCAAACCGCGGCGGCGCTGATGCCGGACGATCATCCCTTCGGGGCGAAGCGCCCCTGTCTCGACACCAACTACTACGCCACCTACAACCGGCCGAACGTCACGCTGGTCAATCTGCGCCAGGAGCCGATCAAGGCGATCACCGCAGGCGGCATCACGACGGCCAGGCGCAGCATCGACCTCGACGTCATCGTGTTCGCGACCGGTTTCGACGCGATGACCGGCGCGATCCGCGCCGTGCACCCGATCACCGGGCGCGGCGGCAAGTCGCTCTCCGACGTCTGGGCGAAGGGACCGGAGACTTATCTCGGCCTCACAGTCGCGGGCTTCCCGAACTTCTTCATGATCACCGGCCCCGGCAGCCCGTCGGTGCTGTCGAACATGGCGGTGTCGATCGAGCAGCATGTCGACTGGGTCGTGGATCGCCTTGCTGCGCTGCGCGAGGCCGGCTTCACCACGATCGAGCCGACAGAAACTGCGCAGGCCGGCTGGGGCCGGCACATGGCAGACTGTTCGACGCTGACGCTGCACCGGCTCGCCAACACCTGGTACACGGGCGCCAACGTGCCCGGCAAGGTCCAGGGACTGATGCCCTATACCGGCGGCGTCGGCCCGTATCGCAGCATCTGCGACGAGGTGGTCAGCCGCGGCATGCTCGGCTTCAGGCTCACCGGCCCCAACGTTGCTGCGCAGTGCAATGACGGCGAGGTGGTACGCCTGCAGCCGGACGTGCGGCTGGTGCTGAACCTGCTCGCATCGCTCAACCTGCCGCCGATCGAGTCGATGGGCGCGATCGGGGCGCGCGCCTTCGTCAACGAGTTCAACAAGAGCCGCCCGGCAGGACGGCCGATCGGCGAGATCGTCGACGGCACCCTGCCCGGCGCCGACGGTCCGCTGCCCTATCGCGTCTACAAGCCGGCAACGCCCGGGCCGCATCCGGTCGTGGTCTATTTCCACGGCGGCGGCTGGGTGCTCGGCGACGAGCAGTCGGACGAGCCGTTCTGCCGCGACATGGTGCGGCGAACCGGCATGATGTTCGTCAGCGTCGGCTATCGTCACGCGCCGGAGCATCGCTTCCCGACCGCGGCGGAAGACGGCTATGCGGCGACGCGCTGGATCGCCGAGCACGCCGCCGAGCTCGGCGGCAAACCGGGCCCGGTGCTGGTCGCGGGCTGGAGCGCCGGCGGCAACATCGCGGCCGTCACCTGCCAGCTCGCGCGCGATCGTGGCGGGCCCGAAATCGCGGGCCAGCTCCTGATATGCCCGGTCACGGACTGCACCTTCGATCGCCCGTCCTACAACGACAATGCGACCGGCTATTTCCTGACGCTTTCGCTGATGTACTGGTTCTGGGACCTCTACTGCTCGCCGGCCGACCGCACCGATCCGCGCGTCTCGCCGCTGCGCGGCAAGGTCGCCGGCCTGCCGCCGGCCTTCGTTGTCACCTGCGAGTTCGATCCGTTGCGCGACGAGGGCGTCGCCTATGCCGAGGCAATGGCCGCAGCCGGCGTCCCGGTCGATCAGCTTCAGGCCCGCGGCCATTTCCACTCGTCCTTCACCATGGTCGACGTGGTGATCACGGGGGTGCCGGGCCGGGTGCAGATGGCCCAAGCCTTGCGCCGCTTCGCCGGGCTCCCACCGGAGTTCGGGCGCGGCGACGAGCACGTCAACGGTCAGGCCAGCCTGGGACACAGAATCGCGGCGGCCGCGAGCTGATTACGACGGCGGGAACCTTTTCCCGGCTGCCGCGTTCAGCGCTGTGACATTGAGATGCAGCGATAGGTGTGGGCCCCGGCACGCAAGTCCGCGTGCCGGGGTGCTTCTTGCGTGAGGCGGGTGCGATGGGGGGTGCGATTGCGGGTTCAAAGGTCGATTTTGGTGCGCATGCGGTGCTGCATAAATGGCCGTCGCTTGCAAACCAGCGCCGGCCGGACCGGGAGTCATACCAGATCAGCGAAGGCACCCTCGACGCGTGCATCTCGGCCTTCATGGAGAAGCCGGCGACGACTCGGCATCTCTATGAGATCCGGACGGTGCCGCAGCCGCCACTCGTGACGGAGATCCTCTCGCCCGAGCACGTCACCGAGCTGTCGCGGTTGAGAGAATTTCTCTGACGGCAGTTTGCAAGCACGCGCAGGAACCTTCGTCCGGTCTTTCCCGTTGTCAGCGATCGGAAGCCAAGGCGTGAGCGCCGCAGATGCTTGAAGCTGGCCTACCCTCACATGTCGTGCCCTATGGCGCAGACCAGACTGTGTTCGTGGTGATCGATCGCCTCGACCGGGCGACCGAAATTCGCATCGAGCGGAGCGATCTCGAAACCACGATCGACGAGCTCGTCGCCGGCTGCTTCAACGATCCCGTCAAGGTGATTTCGTTCAACACGCTCGAGCATTGGATGAAGGACATCTCGGCCGATGTCGCTGGCGAGATAAAGGCGCGCTGCGACATCGATGGCGTGACGCTGCCCGACTATCTAAGTGACTTCGTCGAGAGCCATCGCTAAAGCCCGTTGCGCCGATTGCGGGCGATAAAAAAGCGCCGCTTCCGCGGCGCTCTTCGAGGGCGCGCACCTTAGTGGTGCCAGAACAATGCCAGCAGCAGAACGATCGGTAGCGGCACGCCAAGCAGCCAAAGCAAAGCACCTCGTCCAAAACCCATGATGCCTCCTCTTGATGCATCGCCAGGATGACGCCCGGAAAAAGAGAAGTTCCGCGCCGAACGACGTGGCGCAGTGCGCTCAAAGCATGGTTTGCGGGGAACGAGTGGCGCGATGCTTGCCGGCGATGACCTCGATCTCGCGGCGGCGCTCGCCGGCGAAAGTCAGGAGCTTTTCGATCGTCAGCGTATCCGTGATCCGTTTGGCGAGCCGCTCGGCGCGCGCAGCCTGATCTTCGAGATACTGGATCGTGTTCAAGCGCTGCCTCCCCATATGCCCCGAATTGTGCGGGCAGCCATGGTGCTCGAGAAGCAGCTAACAGCCGGTTAAGCGCGTTGCATTGGTCTTGCCGAGTCGTGCCCTATTGCACGACCTCCAGCCTGACATTGGTGATGCCCTTGTCGACCATGCCGAGCGCCTCGGCCGCAGAAGGGGTGATGTCGACCACGCGCCCGCGAACATAGGGTCCGCGATCGTTGACCCTGACGGTGACGAAGCGGCCGGAGGAGGTATCGGTGACCCGCAGCTTGGTGCCGAACGGCAGGGTCGGATGCGCCGCGGTCAACTCGTTCTTGTCGAACTTCTCGCCGCTCGCGGTTTCCGTATCCGAATAGAAGCTGGCGACGCCGTGCGAGGGGGTCTGCTTGGCGTCACGGTCCGGGGCACGCTCCCGCCTGACCGGGCGTGGATGCAGCGCCGCCACCCTGTGCGGCCGCTCCACCGCGGCATGCCGGCCGGTAGCGGCGAGATCGGCCTTCTGGCGGCCGACCGGCGCTTGCGCGCAGGCCGCGAGCGATGCTGCGGCGACGACCGCGAGCAGCAGCCGGCACGAGGTTGCGAAGGAAATCCGGGCAGTTTCGGCACGTGCAATGCGAGACATGGTACGCCCTCCGAACGGCCGGATTTTCGGTCGGCAATGAGGGCAGAACCTTGTCGGAACAAAAGCGGCTCTGGGGCCGCGGCCGTTTCGCGTCCGGCTGTGACGATTCGACCACAGTGCGTGCTCTGAATCGGAACAGCCAGCCGCCGGGCAAGCGCGCGAGGCAGCGAAATCAGGCGCTTTCATCAGAGGATGGCAAGCGCCTGACCGGATTGCGTTCCAGCGATCCTGATCGCATCGCGCTTTAGGGCCTCAGTATTTCGGCTCGTACATCTGCGATTGGACCAAAGCCTTCACGTCATTCGGCGCAGGTCCGTCCGCGAGTCCGCGTTGATAGGCGACGTCGGCAACGGCCGCAGCGATGCGAACCGAGACCTCGCGGATGCGCGGCAGCGCCGGATAGAGACTGCCTTGCGCAAGATCCTCCTCGCCGACACAATCGGCAAGCGTATGGGCCGCCGCCATGAACATCTCGTCGGTGACCAGGCGCGAGCCGCTGGCAATGACGCCGAGGCCGACGCCGGGGAAGATGTATGAATTGTTGCCCTGGCGCGGCACGAAGCTGCGGCCGTTGAGCTTCACCGGGTCGTACGGGCTGCCGCAGGCGAACAGCGCGCGGCCCTCGGTGTAGCGATAGGCATCCTCCGCCGAGCACTCGGCCTTCGACGTCGGGTTGGACAATGCGAACACGATCGGCCGCTCGTTGAGCTCGGCCATTGTCCTGAGCACGTCGGGTGTGAAGGCGCCGCCAACCGCGGCAACGCCGATGATCGCCGTCGGCTTCAGCGTCTTGATCGCGGTGAGGAAGTCGGCGATCGGCTCCTGGTCGGTATGCGCATAGCGGAGCTTGTGGCCGGAGAGGCCTTCGCGGCCGCTGACGACGAGACCGCGGGAATCCACCAGCCAGTTGCGGCGGAGCGCCTCGGCCTCGGTGGCACCCTCGGCCATCATGGCGGACACCACGAGATCAGCGATGCCGGTTGCCGCCTCGCCCGCGCCCAGGAACAGGATCCGCTGATCCCTGAGCTTGCCGCCGGAGATACGCAAGCCTGAGAACAGGCCTGCGAGCGCCACCGCCGCGGTGCCCTGGATATCGTCGTTGAAGACGCAGGCTTCATCCCGGTACTTGTGCAGCAGCTTGAAGGCGGAGTGATTGGCGAAATCCTCGAACTGGATCAGCACGCCCGGGAAAGTCTTTCGCGCAGCCTGCATGAACTCGTCGACGAAGCTGTCATAGGCTTCGCCGGTCAGCCGCCGCTCGCGCAGGCCGAGATAATAGGGATCGTTCAACAGCTCCTCGTTGTTCGTGCCGACATCGAGCACGATGGGCAGGCACAACTCGGGATGCACGCCGGCGCAGGCCGAGTAGAGCGAGAGCTTGCCGACCGGAATACCCATGCCGTTGGCACCGAGATCGCCGAGACCGAGGATGCGCTCGCCGTCGGTGACGACGATCAGCTTGGCCGGATAGGGCCAGTTCTTCAGGATCTCCGCGATCTGGCCGCGATCGCGCGAGGAGATGAACATGCCGCGCGGCCGCTGGAAGATCAGGCCGTATTTCTGGCAGGCGAGCCCGACCGTCGGCGTGTAGATGATCGGCTGGATTTCGTCGATATTGTCGACGACGACGCGGAAGAACAGCGCCTCGTTGCGGTCATGCAGCGCGTTCAGGGCGACGTATTTTTCCAGATCCGTCGGCAGCGTGCGCAGATTGGTGAGCACGCGCTGAGCCTGCGTCTCCATCGTCAGCACGCAAGGCGGCAGGAGGCCGCGCAGGCCGAGCGTCTCGCGCTCCGCTTCCGTGAAGGCAGTCCCCTTGTTGAGCAAGGGATCGCGCAGCAGCGTCATGCCGTGCTGCGAAGTGGACGACGTCGATTGGGCAACGACCCGGGCAGGTCTATTCACGAATTCCCCCAAGGAGCTTCTATTTGAACCGCGGACATTGTCGGCCAGCGCTCCATCCAGATCAAGGACGGAGAAGACTCGGCCATGGACTGTGATCTCGCACCGCAGCGAGCTTTTGGCGAACGCCTGGCAGTTGCGCGCGAAAAAAGGGTTAACGGCGCTACTCCGGCTTGATGTCGGCCGTCTCAACGAGAGGCTACCATTTCACCGTCTCGGCCTCATGAAAAGCGGCCATGTTCGCGCGCCTGGATGCAGACTGAACGCCGCCGCATCAATAGAGGCAAGCCGGAAATCTTGGGGACTGCTTATCCAGCCGCCCGCCGCGGCGTCAGACTGGCGGCAATATCCGCCGGTGGCGCGATGTGCATCAAGATGGTCTGGGTGGCGGATGCGACCTCGATACCGTTCTGCTGGAAGCGCAGCTTCATGCGCCGGTTGAATTCGCGCTGGACCGGCCAGCGCCCGGCCTCGGTGCAGCGGATCTGGCCGACGATCGACACCATCGCGCCGTCGACCTTGTCAATGCCCCACAGTTCGAGGTCGCCGCGGATCAGTGCGCGGAATTCCGGTTCGCGGCGCATCTCGTCGACGATGTCCTTGAGGATCTGGCCGGCACGGTCGGTATCCTCCTTGTAGGCGACGTTGACGCTGACGGAGGCGTTGCCGGCGCCGCGGCTGGCATTGGTGATGGTCGTGACCGCGCTGAAGGGCACGATGTGGACGGCGCCGTCACCGGCGCGCAGGCGGATGGTGCGGATCGAGACATTCTCGACCACGCCCGAGAGCCCCGAGACGCTGACATTGTCACCGACCTGGACCGTGTTTTCAAGCAGCAGGAACAGGCCGGTGATGAGATCCTGCACCAGCTTTTGCGAACCGAAGCCGATCGCGATGCCGACGATGCCGGCACCCGCGAGCAGCGGCGCGACATTGACGCCGATCTCGCTGAGCGCAGTGAGACCGACCACCGTGGCGATCAGGCAGAGCAGCGCTGTGCGCAGCATCGGCTGGAAGGTGCGCAAACGCGCAGCGCGGGCATAATGGCCGTCCCGGGACAGCGCATTGATCTGGCGGTCCAGCAGCGCGTTGCTGGCTTCCCAGATCGCGGCTGCGATGAACACGGCAAGGCCGATCGTCACCACGGCGGAGATCAGCCTGCTGCCGATCTGACCGCCATAGAACCAGACGATGGCGTCGACGCCCCAGACTTCGAGCACGGCGACGAAGCCGATGAAGGCGATCACGCTGGACACGATCCTGCGCAGCAGCGGCAGATAGCGGTTGGCGCGGACCTCGAGGCCCGGAAAGCGCTGGAGGATCTCCGGCTTGATGCGGAAGCCGCGGTCGATCAGGCTCAGCGTCACCATGATGACGACGCGCGTGACCAGCGCCACCACGGCGGTGCCGACGAAATATTGCAGCAACAACGAATACCCGTTGCGGATGTTGAGCGCCCAAACCGCCCACAACGCGAGATCGAGCGCGATGGCAGGATAGTGCCAGCCCCCGGCGATACGGTTGCGCAAACGGGCCGCAATCCCCTGCCGCTCGGCCGGCGCACGGATGGCCTCGGCGACCTGGCGGCGGCATTGCAGGATGATGACGACGATGAAGAGGTGCACGACCAGCATCACCATGCGCAGCAGTGCGGCGTAGCCGGCGCGATGCAGGCCGAGCAGCAGCGCCACATTGGCAAAGGCGATGCCGGAGACGCCGACGCCGACGATGCGGCGCGCCCAGATCTCGATATAGGCGGCGGTCTCGGCGCGCACCGGGAACAGGCCGAACGGCCCCACCAGTGCCCGGACCATGCAGATGAGCCCGCGCGAGAACGCATAGGCGTTGACGACTGCGAGGATCACGAGGCGGACGGTGGTGGGCTCGCCGATCTCGGTCCCGAGCAGCGCCGTAGCAACGCCCACGAAGACGATCACGGGAAGCAGTTCGAGCACGATGCGACCCAGCACGAAAGGCAGCCGCAGCAACAGTTGCCAGATCCGCGCGAGGCTGTGACGGCGCTTGTGCAGTTCCGGCTGCGGGGTGACATCTGTGACCGATGACGGCGGATCGGCGATCGGCAGGGCTTGCATTGGCAGGCGTGCTGTTTGCGGCACGCGTGCTTCCAGGAACGCGGCCGGACGCCGGATCAGGCGGAAGATCACCCATTCCGCGCAGAAGGCAGCACCGAACACCAGCGCCAGCTTCCAGGCAATCTCGATCAGGAGATTGTAGGCCGCGGGATCGTTCGCGGTCCGCATGATCCAGTAATAGAACGCCGGGAAGTGCGTGAGCGTCCGCGCCATGCTGGCGATCTCACCCGAGATCTCGCCGATCTCCTCCGACACCGTGAGCAGGAGCTGCGCACCGAGGCCGTCGGCCGAGAGCGGGATCGGCGATTTCGGCTCGGGCGCGGGTTGCTGCGGACCGGACGCGTTGGCGATCGCGCGGAGCGTGTCGATCATCTGCGCGCGCTTCTTGTCGTCCTGAAGGGTTTCCAGCGCGCGCTTCGCCTCGTCGGGCGACAGTGCGGCAGCGCTGTTTGCCGGCGGCGGAGACGGCTCGGCGCGGGCGCCGGAGGAAGGCGGAATCGTGAGGAAGAGAGCGGCGAGGAGCGCCGCGGCCAGCTTATGCGACACGAAGATTCCCTGGAAATATGAATGCGCCAGCGGCGTCGGGACCGTCACCGACGAAGCACATGCATCATGTCGGATTGCCGCTATTCGCCCCGGCCCTGTGTCGGAAGTTGGCCTTTGAGGCGACATTCTCTTGGCATTTGCCGCAATGCAAGATCAGGAGCCGCGGCGTCAGCGAAACGCCTTCAGGCCCGTGCGCGCAAAGACCTCTCCCGTCATCGCGAAACGCCGGCGACGAGGAGGAAGGCGGAAAGCAGAATGTCATAGATGCTCGTCGCGGCGGCCTCGTCACGGCCGTCAGACGCGATCGATGTGACGCAAAATACAGCGCCGGGAAGGTAGGGGCTTTGCCTCACTGATGCAGCCCGCTAAACCTGGTCCCGGCGTGCCGTTCGCGGTTTCTGCCGCTATGCGATAGTCCGAACGAGCTCCATCGCAATCAACGCGGCTGGATTTGCGGAGGTGGCGTCATAGACCTCCCCTTGCTCATGAGGTGGACATTGCGCGTCGCTTGTTTGCGACCATTGGGATGGTCCTCCTGCGACACAAAACTGTCAAGCGGGATCAAAGGCCTTGAAATCACATTTGAAGGCGCGTTCCAGGCGTTCCCACGACCGATTGGCCCCGTGAAAGCGGCGGAATAAATCCCTGACGACAGCGTTTGTATCGAAGAGAATATCCGCCTCTGTCACCCTCGTTCATTTCCGGAAAGCCAGAGATGAAAGCATCATTTTGCATCGCGGTTGTCGCCGCCCTCGTCACCGGATCAGCATTCGCGCAGAACCCGCCGCAGACGTCCACCAGGAAGGTCGACGGCACCGAAAACGTCTACATCTTCCGCTATGGCGGCCATCAGGCGATGTTCGTGGTGACGCCGCAAGGCGTGATCGCGACCGATCCGATCTCCTATTTGCGTCCCGCCAAGCCCTATATCGACGCGATCAAGGCAGTCACAGACAAGCCGATAAAATACGTCATCTACAGCCACCATCACTACGATCACATCGCCGGAGGCCAGCCCTTCAAGGATCTCGGCGCGACTTTCATCGCGCACCGGCGAACCAAGGAGCGCCTGCTCGAGCTGAAGAAGCAGAAATCGCTGCTCGCGGACGTCGTGATGCCGGATCAGGTGGTGGATGACAGGAAGAGCATCACGCTCGGCGGCACCACGCTGGAGCTGAACTATGTCGGCCGCAACCATTCCGACAATTCGCTGGTGATGCGGCTGCCGAAGGAAAAGCTCGTCTTCGTGGTCGATTTCGCCCCGATCGAGCAGGTCCAGTTCCGCAACATCCCCGACAACGCCTCGCCGCTGGAATATATCGCCTCGCTGAAGAAGCTGGCGTCGCTCGACTGGGAGCGGATGATCCCCGGCCATCCCTATGCCGGCGGTCGCCTCGGCACCAGGAAGGACGTCGAGGACGACATCGCCTACATGGAGGATCTCTCCGCCGAGGTGAAGAAGGCCGCGGACGCCGGCAAGTGCTTCGACGTCGCGATGAAGGAGGTGAAGCTGCCGAAATACGAGAAGTGGTCGAACTACGAGTCAGCGCTTCCCGCCAATGTCGAGCGCTTCTGCTACTGGTGGGCTCGCGGGTATTGAGGGGAGTCTACAGCGGGCCGTGAGGGTTCAGGATAGGCCAAAGGCGCGAGAGCGCCGTGCCCGCCATCCTTTTCGCATGAACAATAGTGGCAATAGTGGCCACGCTTCGCCCACCGTACCGGTCCGCGGCGATCATGACATCCATGCCCCTGTTTTGCCCGACGAGTCAAACGGCTTCGCTAAATCCGCAAGGCACAGGCTGCCTCGCCAAGTCATTGATTCCGCTGGCACGGGCTACTGTGCATGGGGTTGTTTTCGGACTTTCTTGTCGATGCAGGCGGGGCGGCCTAGAGAAACATGTCCGCCAGGTCGACCGTCGAGGATTTTCCGATCTGGTCGAAGTGTCGTGCCAGCCAGCTTCGTGCCGCCTCGCGGCCCTCGTCGCGCAGGCGGCACAACAGGCTCCACTCGGGGTGGAACTGCGTGGCGGTGCCGAGCTGCGACATCAACTGGTCGTTGCCGATCCAGTGCATGTACATGCGACTATGCCTGTCGCTGTCGAGCTCGCCGTCGTCGATCAGCCGCGTGGCGAAGGCGATCGCGCGCATCTCGCGCATCAGGGACGAATTGAAGCTGATCTCGTTGATGCGGTGGAGCACGTCGGCTGCGCTGGTCGGCAGCTCGTCGCGCCGGATCGCCGTGACCTGCACGATGATGACGTCGTGACTGCCCTTGCGGTAGATCAGCGGATAGATCGCGGGATTGCCGAGATAGCCACCATCCCAATAATGCTCGCCGTCGATCTCGACGGCCTGGAAATAGGGCGGCAGGCAGGCCGAGGCGAGCACGGTCTCCGCCGTGAGCAGCGGGCTCTGGAACACCTTGATCTTGCCGGTGCGCACGTTGGTGGCGTTGAGAAACAGCTGCGGCGCCTCGGGCGAGGAATTGAGCAGGTCGAAATCGACCACGCGCTGCAGCAACGCGCGGAGCGGATTGAAATGAAAGGGATTGAGCAGGCCCGGCGGCAGCGTGTGCGTCAGCGTATGGATGACGGCGTGGACCGGATGATATTCCGGCGGCAGCCTCAGCGCCTGGATCCACTGGTTCAGCGGCGACATCAAATCGTACGCCATGTCCATGCGCGACACTTCGTACCAGAAAGCGTGGAGGCTCTCCCGCGCGGCCTCAGCACCTCCGTGCGCCATGCCGGAGGCCATCGCGACCGCATTCATGGCGCCCGCACTGGTCGCGCTGATCGCCTCGATCGCGAGCCTGCCGTCCTCGAGCACCTGGTCGAGCACGCCCCAGACGAAGGCGCCGTGCGCGCCGCCGCCCTGGAGCGCGAAATTGACGGTCTTGCGGTCCGAGGTACGGTTGGCTGTCACTTGGCTTTCTTCCTGCCTCCTGTCTCCTCTTTCTCCAGCGCCTGGCGCACCTGTTCGAACTCTTGCAGCGAGGCTTTGTCGGCGCGGGGAAAGCGCAGGTCGAGCTTTTCGAGCGTCGCGTTGATCACGGAGCCGATCACGACACGGGCGAACCATTTGTGGTCGGCGGGCACGACGTACCAGGGCGCGTGGGGCGTCGCCGTGTGGCGAACGATGTCCTGATAGACCGCCTGGTAGCGAGGCCACAGCGCGCGCTCCCTGACGTCGTCCATCGAGAACTTCCACTGCTTGGCCGGATCCTCCAGCCGCTCGAGAAAGCGCTTGCGTTGCTCCTCCCTGGAGACGTTGAGGAAGAATTTCAGCACAACGGTGCCGTTGCGGCAGAGATAGCGCTCGAAGGCAGAGATGTCCTCGAACCGCTCCCTCCAGATGTGCTTGGTCACGAGCTTCTGCGGCAGCTTCTCCTTGGCGAGAATCTCCGGGTGCACGCGCGTCACCAGGCATTCCTCGTAGTGGGAGCGGTTGAAGATGCCGATACGTCCGCGCTCGGGCAGCGCGATCATATGGCGCCAGAGGAAGTCATGATCGAGCTCCTTGCTGCTCGGTGCCTTGAAGGCATGAACCTCGCAGCCCTGCGGATTGATGCCCTCGAAGATCGCCTTGATCGCAGAATCCTTGCCGCCGGCGTCCATCGCCTGGAACACGATCAGGAGCGACCAGCGGTCCTGCGCGTAGAGCTTCTCCTGAAACTCGATCATCCGCTTCTTGTTGGAGTCGAGGATCGCCTGCGCCTTCTCCTTGTCGAGATCGTCCCTCTCGTCGGTCTTGTGGTCCTTGAGGTGAAACTTGCCCGAACCATCGTGGCGGAATGGCGTGATGTAGCGGTCAAGTTCCTGGGCGAGCGATTTGGACGGCTTCTTGCTCATGAGCGCGGGGCACCTTGCGTTGCGGCTTCAATCGGTCGAGCAAGCTACCAAGGATGCCCTTGGGAAGGAATATGATGAAAAGGACGAGCAGCACGCCGTAGACGAGGTTGTCCCAGCCGACCGCCCTCGTGCCGAAGCCGATGCGCAGGGTCTCGGCCAGCAGAATTGTGATGATGGCGCCGACGGTCGGGCCGAGCGAGACGAACAGGCCCCCGACGATGGCAGCGAACACCATCTGGAGCGACACCGCGATGCCGCTGACCGTGTCAGGCGTGATGAACATCTGGTACTGGCAGTAGATCGCGCCGGCGAGCGCCGTCATCAGCGCGCTGAGCAGCGTGATCTTCAGCTTCTCCGCAGTGACATCGACGCCGGCAGCGGCGTCCTCGTCCTCCGAGATCGCCTCGAGCGCATAGCGGGCCATGCTGCGATCGACCCAGTGCCAGACCACGATGCCGAAAAGCCAGATCCCGAGCGCGATCAGGTACCAGGTCGTCTTGTCGTCGAATTGCAGCGCCAGCAGCTTGTTGCCCGAGGTCCGGTTCGGCGTGTAGCCCAGCGAGCCGCCGGTGTAGTCGCGCGTCGCGGTGATGACCTGGAGCACGATGCCGGAGAGCGCCAGCGTCACCAGCACGAAATAGTGGCCGGTGATGCGGAAGCGGAAGCAGGGATAGCCGACGATCAGCGCCAGCGCCCCCGCCGCGACCATGCTGATGGGAATGCCAATCCAGGGCGACAGGCCGAGATGATTCCAGAGCAGCGCCGTGACATAGGCGCCGATGCCCATGAAGCCGCCATGGCCGAGCGAGACCAGGCCAAACCGCCCCATCATCGACCAGGAGGTGTAGGCAAACGACCAGATCAGGATCAGCACCAGAATGTGCAGATGATAGGGATCGCGATAGACGAAGGGCAGCGCGACCAGCGCCGCCAGGCCTATTCCCCAGGCTGCAAGCCGCCCCTGCCCCATCATCGGCGCCTCGCAAGCAGGCCCGCGGGCCGGATGAACATCATGACGATGAAGAAGGCGAAGGCGAGCACATAGCCCCATTCGAGATCGGAGAACAGGCCGCCGAGCGAGATGATCTCGGCGAACACGAAGGCGGCGATGAAGCCGCCGATGAAATTGCCGAGGCCCCCGAGCACGCAGATCAGGAAGGTGATCGGCCCGAAGGAGAGGCCGACGAAGGGATGCACGTCGTATTGCAGCACCAGGAGGCAGGCGGCGAGGCCGGCCAGCGCGCCGCCCAGCGCCGACGTGATCAGATAGATCCGTCTGGTATCGACGCCCATCAATGCCATGATCTGCCGATCCTGCGAGATGGCGCGGATCGCAGTGCCAGTGAAGGTTCGCGTCATGAACAGATAGACGGCGACCATGCCGACCAGCGCCGCCACGAACGATAGCAGCCGTGCGTAGCTGAAATTCATCTCGCCGAAGGCAAGCACCGGCAGGCGGATGCCGAGATTGCGGAAGTCGATGCCGAAGGCGACGGTGGCAAAGCTCTGCAGCACGAACAGCACGCCGCCGGTCGCGAGCAGCTGGTTGATCGGCGGCGCGGTCAGCAGCGGCGCGATCACGAGGTAGTGCAGCGCCGCGCCAAGTGCCGCGACCAGCAGGATGGTCAGCGGCGCGGCGACGAAATAGCTGACCCCGTAGTACTGCACCATGAAGTACATGCCGTACATGCCGATCATCACGAGCTCGGCATAGCAGATCCACGTGACGTCGATGACGCCGAAGATCAGATTGAGGCCGAGCGCGAGCAGCGCCAGCACGCCGCCGAGCAGGATGCCGTTGATCACGGCCTCCAGCAGGTAGATGTCGAAAATGTCCAGGAACGCCTGCATGCCCTTCACACCCCGAGATACGCTTCCTTGACCGTGTCGCTCGCCAGCATCTCGGCCGAGGTGCCGGAGGCGCGGATCGTGCCCGCCTCGATCAGATAGGCCCGGTCGACCACTTTCAGCACCTGTTGCACGTTCTGCTCGACGATCAGCACAGTCAGGCCGCTGGCGCGGATCCGTTTCACCAGCTCGAACACCTGCTGCACCACGACCGGCGCAAGCCCCGCCGAGGGCTCGTCGAGCAGCAGCAGCTTTGGATTTGACATCAGCGCGCGGCCGATCGCGCACATCTGCTGCTCGCCGCCGGACATGGTGCCCGCCATCTGGTGACGGCGCTCCTTCAGGCGCGGAAACAGCTCGAACACGACCTCGAGGCGTTCGGCATAGTGCCCGCGCGCCTCCTTCATAAAGGCGCCCATCTTGAGATTGTCATCGACTGTGAGCTGCGGAAACAGCCGGCGGTTCTCCGGCACATGCGCGATGCCGAGGCTGACGATCTTGTGCGCCGGCGTCGCCACGAGGTCGACGCCTTCCATTCTGATCGAGCCGCGCGAGGGCCTGATCAGGCCGGAGATGACGCGCATCAAGGTGGTCTTGCCGGCGCCGTTCGGGCCGATGACGCCGACGGCCTCACCGGCCTTCACGTCGAGGCCGACGTCGAACAGGGCCTGGAAGGTGCCGTAGCCGGCATTGACGCCGCGAAGCTCCAGCATCGGCTACCCTCCCGCGCGGCGGCGCGCTTCGGCGGCCGCGGCCTGCGTGGTCTCGGCATCGGTGCCGAGATAGACCTCGATCACCCGCGGATCGCCGGCGACCGCACTCGGCAGGCCCTCCGATATCTTCTCGCCGTGATCGAGCACCATGACGCGATCGACGACCCGCATCAACACGCCCATGATGTGCTCGACCCAGATGATGGTGATGCCGAGCTCGTCGCGGATGTTGCGCAGCATGTCCGCGGCCTGATCCATTTCGGCCTCGTCGAGACCGCCGAGGCTCTCGTCGGCGAGCAGCAGCTTTGGCGCGGTGGCGAGCGCCTTGGCGAGTTCGAGCTTCTTCAGGCCGGCAGCCCCGAGGCCATCGACGCTGGCATGGCGATCGGTGGGCAGGCCGACCATGGCGAGCGAGCGCTCGGCCGCCTCTTCCGCCCTGGCGCGGCTGTGGCGGCCCTGGCCGTAGAAACCGGCGAGCGCGACGTTCTCGAAAATGGTCAGGCGGCGGAAGGGGCGCGGAATCTGGAAGGTGCGGCCGATGCCGCTGTTGATGATCCGGTGCGGCGCGAGGCCCGCGATCTCGTGGCCGGCGAAAAGTATCGAACCTGATGTCGGCGCCAGCGTGCCGGAGAGCATGTTGAAGATCGTGCTCTTGCCCGAACCGTTGGGGCCGATCAGGCCGAGGATTTCGCCCTGGTCGACCTTGAACGACACGTTATTCACGGCGGTGAAGCCGCCAAACCGCTTCACCAGTCCGTTCACTTCCAGCACCGCCGCTCTCCGCCGCTACTGGTTGCTGTAGGTGGTGCCTTTCGGCAGCGGCAGCACGGCCTCGCGCTGCGCCTGACTCTTGGGCCACACCACGTAGGACTTGTCGTCGACGTACTGGATTACGACAGGGAACGAGCGCTCGTTCTGGCCGGCCATTGGCGAGCCCTCGCCATGGAATTTGACGCCGAAGCCGAGCATGGTGCCGCCTTCGGGTATGTCGGTGTCGAGTGCTGCCTTGCGCAGGGCGTCGGGATCTATGCCGCCATACTTCTTGATCGCTCGCGGCAGCACGTCGGTCAGGAACAGGTAGGTGTTGGACGCAGCCATGCCGACATGAGCCGAACGGATGGCGACGCCCGGCTTGCGCTTGTCGAACTCCTCGCCAACCGCCTTGATGATCGGCGGCAGCTTCGGATCCATGCTCTTCTGGTTGGCGAGCCAGATCGAGATCGGATCGGTGTTGAAGACGTAGTTTACATCAGCGCCCAGGCCTTCCTTCAGCTTCTCATAGACCCCGTAGCCGGCGCCATGTCCCACCAGTGCACCGAACTTCAGCCCCTGTTCGCGGGCTTGCCGGAGCAACAGGGTGATGTCGGGATTGTAGCCCGTGTGGAAAACCACATCCGGCTTTGCCCGCTTCAGCTTGGTGACGAGTGCGGACAAATCCGGAGCCGTGGCCGAATATCCCTCCCTCAGCACGATGTTGAAGCCGGCCTTCTTGGCACCGGCCTCATTGCCCTTGGCCACATCGACGCCGTAGGCGCCGTCCTCATGGATGATCGCGACCCGCAGGTCCTTGGGATCCTTGCCTAGCTTTTCCTTTGTGTTCTGCGCGATGAAATCCATCGTCATCATACCGAACTGATCGCCGGAAGCCTGCGGCCGAAACACGTATTTGTAATTCTTGTTCTCCAGCACCGCCGACGAGATACAGGTCGTGATCCACATGAACTTCTTCAGCTGCTCGACGCGCGCTGCCACCGGCACGCACTGCGCCGAGGAAAAGAAGCCGAGCAGCATGTCGACCTTTTCCTGCTCGATCAAACGGATAGCTTCATTGATGGCGACATCCGGCTTGCTTTGAGCATCGGCATAGATCGCCTCGATCTTGTAGCCCTCGACGTCCTTCGCGCTGTACTGATCCAGCATGATCCTTGCGCCGGTATACTGCAGCTCCGAACCGCCGCCGGCTAGCGGGCCGGTCAGATCATAGATGACACCGATCTTGAGCTTCTTCTCCTGGGCCTCGGCGGACACCGCCAAGCCTGTCGCTGATATCGCGACCAACAGCCCACGTACCAAACGGGTAGCCATGCGCAGGCGCATCAAAACCTCCCTGGACGATTGTGCATCGCATTCTTGTTGCTTTTGCTTTTTGCCCATCACATGGGTTGAGCGAGGCGATGTCAAGCCTCGCGCATCAGCGCGACGCGAACTGGCGCTCGACGAAGGCCGTGACAAATCGCGGCATGGACGGCCTGAGATCACCCATGTCGCGCACGAGATGAATGGCCGACAATTCAGGCTCGTCGTCACCTGCGAGATTGGCTTCGATCCGGGCACGGGCCTCATCGCCCGGCATGTCCAGGTTGAGGATCTGAATCATCGCAATCGCACGGCCGGAGACGACGCAGTGCCAGTCCGCCTCCGCCGCGTAGTCGTCGGCGGTCAGCCCGGTCTCTTCCGCGATCTCGCGGACGACGCTGCCGGGAACGTCGAGGGCGCCACCCCTGACGTCGCCGAGGTCGGGCGTGCCCGACGGGAAATAGATGCGGCCCGCATTGGCGGTGTGCTGTCCCATCTCGCCCATCACGAAGGCGCCGTCGGAGGTGCGCAGTGCGCCCATGCCGAAACCGTTGAACACGGCCGTATCGGGAAAGCCCCAGTCGCGCCAGGCGAGGAAGCTGGCGAAATCGGTCTCGAAATAGGACGCGGCGAAATGGTTGCCCGTGAACACGGGATCGCGCCCAAGCAAGACGCGGCCGTTCCAGATCTTCGGCCGCTCGCGCTGCTTCTCGGCGAAATGCGCCGCGATCTCGGCGCGCCGTTCCTCCGCGAACGGCCACACGATCGGCCGCACCGCAAGATCAAGCGTCGTGACGCGATGAATGACAGGTGACGTCATGGCCGGGCGATTACCACGCCTTCGCGCCGGCTATTTGGCACTCCCCGTGGTCTTCTTGGCCTGCTCGACGAATTTGTTGGTGAAGGTCTTGCTGACGTCGATCTTGGCGTTGGCCACCTCGGGCGAGCCGACGGTGAACACCGCGAGCACTGCGTCGGCGCCTTTCGGATCCATCTTGCCGGTCTCCGAGTACATGGGGATCGTGTTCTTCAGTGCGGCGAGATAGAGGTCCTTGTTCTTGCCGACCGTCTCTTCCGGCATCTTCGCCATGATCTCCTCGGGCGAATGCGCATGGATCCAGGCCAGCGTGGCGAGGATCGCATTGGTGAGCGCCTGCGTCTCCTTCTCATGGCCGTTGATCCAGGCCGCGGTCGAGTACAGCGCGCCGCCCGGATATTCGCCGCCGAACGTCTCGAGCGTGTCCTTCTGGGTGCGGGTGTCCGAGAGGATGCGCAGATCCTTGTGGGTGCCCTGAAGCACGGTCACCGAAGGATCGAGCATCACGGCCGCGTCGATCTGGCCCTGCTGCATGGCGGCGACCGCGGTGGCACCGAGGCCGACTCCGATCACGGCCGTGCCGGCGGGATCGAGCCCGTTCTTCTTGAGCATGTATTTGAGGAAGAAGTCGGTGGAAGATCCGGGTGCGCTGACACCGACCTTCTTGCCGGCGAGATCCTTGACCGATTTGATGTCGTTGGTGCGCGAGGGTGCGACCACCAGCACGAGACCGGGGTAACGGTCATAGACCACGAAGGACTGGAGCTCCTGCTTTTTGGCCGCGAGATTGACGCAATGGTCGAAATAACCGGAGACCACGTCGGCGCTGCCGCCGAGCACGGCTTTCAGCGCGTCCGAACCGCCCTTGAGATCCACGAGCTCGACATTGAGGCCAGCCTTCTCGTATTCGCCGAGCTGCTTGGCCAGCACCGTGGGCAGGTAGCACAGGCAGGAGCCGCCGCCGATCGCGATGGTCACCTTGCTTTGCGCCGCGGCAAGCGAGGTGGTGAGCGTCAGCGCGAGCAGCGCGCCGGCGAGCCTGGCAATCGTGTTCTTCATTGGTTTCCTCCGTTCGGCCGGCGGCACCATAGAGCAGCGGGATGGGCTTGAGAAGCACTGCCTGGGTGGGCTGGCCATCGGCCTTTCGGCGCAATAGCATGCCCAAACAAGAGCAATTCCCGATGGGGAGGATCAAGACGCCGCCGCAGGCGCCTGACGACGTCACGCTGCCGGATTGAGCCCTCGCGATTGGGCTCGCGCCGATGCGCGGGCCCGTTTCGTGAATTTCGCCGCTAGATCGAGCGCGCCTGCTTCCGGATCTCGTTCGCGATCGGCTTGAGGGTGTCTGTCGGAAGCTGGCCGACGAGGGTATAGCCAAGGCCGTCATCTATCCAGGCAAAACCCGCGACGTCGCCGGACGACTGCGGCATCATCGGCGCATCCTGATTGCGGCTGCTCATCGGACGCGTCAGCACCACGAGGCGATCGCCGCGATCGTCGTCGTACATGAACATCGCGGCCGGACCGTGCGAGGTAGCGACCAGGCGCCCGCCCATCAGCCGATAGCCCGAGACGGAGAGGTCCGGTACCTTGACCGGCTGTTTCAGCCGGCTGGAGATCCATTGCGTGAGCTCTGCGCTGTCGGACGCCCGTATCTCGACCGGGCGCACGCGATCCGGTGCGTAGACGCCATAGGTATAGGCTGCTTCCTGGGCCAACGCGGATAGTCCGTTCGAGCTATCCTGCAGTACGCTGCGCATGGCCCATCCGCCGAGGCCTCCGATACCTAGAAGCAACATCGCAGCGATTGCCCGCCACGCCCGCAGGGGACGGCGCTTCCGGCTCTCGATGATGTGCGACAGGTTCAATTCCGCGGGCAATGGCTCGTCGGCGATTGAAGCGAGCGCACCACGCAGCTGCTCGCGCTGGTTGGCGAAGCCCGCAACGCGGTTGGCGACATCCGGATGCTCGTCCAGATAGGATGCGACCTCGGCGCGACGCTCGGGCTCGAGCGCCTGGTCCACGTAGGCGTGGAGATCATCTTCCGTGATCGGCCGCTGGTTCATTTCAAGCTCCGCAATGCGACGACGTTCCTCGGCCCCAGCGCATCCATCTCCTGCTGCAACCGCTCCCGTGCGCGCGACAGGCGCGACATCACGGTGCCCACCGGAACGCCGAGAACTTTCGCAGCATCCGCGTAGGAGAGATCCTCGACTGCGACCAGCAGCAAGACCGCCCGTTGCTCTTCCGGCAGTCGCGCAAGCTTGCTCAGGACGTCCCGGTAGATCAGTCTTTGTTCCTGCGCTGCCGCGCTGACAAGCTCCTGCTCACCCGCATCGTCGATCGGCATATGCCTTCCCCGCGCTGTGGCCTGGCGGAATTGCGTGATCGCCAGATTGTGAAGGATGGTGAAGAGCCAGGCGCGGACGCTGCCATCGCGCCGCTGATGCCAGCGGCTGACGGCGCGCTCCAGGCAGTCTTGGACCAGATCGTCAGCCGCCGCGCGATCGCGCATGAGCGCACGCGCATAGCGGCGGAGCGCGGGGATCAGCGGCTCGACCTGAACCAGCATATCCTTCATGACGCGCTCCGCCTCATCTCGGTTGATGCCCGCCGAACGTCATCGCGCCTCGATTTGAATGACGTCACCCGGCTTGGTCGCATCGCCGGACGCAATCACCAGATATCGCCTGGCAGCCGCGGCAGACTGGTCGACGATCTGCCGGATCGGACCCACCGCGTTGACGATGGCCGATCCGGCTGGATTGGTCATGAACGCCGCCAATGGCTGCAGCGGGCCGCTTCCATCGCCATGGTCCGCCAGCGCTAGCACATATTTCTGCCTGGGCTGAAGTCCCGTCACCGAAGCCTGCAGGACCTGTATCAAGCCTTGATCGAACAACGACACGCTGGTCGGCGCCTTGCCGCCCCCTGCGTCGCCCTTCGACACTAGCGCGAGATGAGCAACCTGGCCGGCAACGCCGAGAGCCTGCAGGTTTTGGCGGTCATCCGGGTCAGGCGCGGCGTTCGGGACATAGGCGATCGCTTGCGGCGCCTGGCCGATCGGAACGTTGGCGATTACCTTGTTGGTTGCCGTATCGATAGCCGCAAGCGCGTCGGCATTCTCCAGCCCGACATAGATGCGAGTCCCGTCGCCGGACGGCCACACACCGTGCGGAAGACTACCGACCGGGATCGTCGCGACCTGCGAGAAGTCGTCGGTGCGGAACACCTTCACTTCGTTCAGGCCACCGACAGTGACATAGGCAAACGTGCCCTTGGCCGTATGCGCGAAGTTGACGTGATTTGTGATCGGGCCGGTTTCGATGGTCTTGATCGCATTGAACGGCGGCCTCGCGTTGAACACCTGGGTCCGGCCCACGTCTTTCAGCGTGAACCACACTTGGTTCCCATCCGGCGTCGCCGCGATGTTCGGGCAGAATGGGCTCTCCTGCTTCACCCTCGCTATGATCTTGTGCTCGGCAACAGCGACCACGTCGGTCTCGGGATTGAAGGACGAGCAGATGTAGCCATACTTGCCGTCGGGTGAGAAAATCTGCATGCCGGGCCCGTTCGGGGTCGTGATGCGGGTTTTCTCCTTGAAGCTGGTCGGGTCGATGACGGAGATGTAGTTTTCGCCGCGGACGGTGACCCACACCTCCTTGCCGTCCGGCGTGTAGAACGCCTCGTGTGGCGACCTCCCGACGTAGGTCACGTGCTTGACCGCGTTGGTCGCGGTATCGATGAAACTCACGGAGTTCGAACCGATCGAGACCACGGCGAGCGTCTTGTGATCCGGCGAGAAGCCCATGCCGTGCACGAGGACCTGGCCCTTGTAGAGCGGGCTAAAATTGCCGGGTTGCGGGTCGCCCAGCCGGATCACGCCAAGCAGCTTGTTGTCGACGGGGTCGGTGACCGAAACCGTATTCGAGAATTGTTCTGCGGCGTAAACGCGGTCGTGGTGGCTGATCGGAATGTCGGGGGCGGACAGCGCGCCCGGTGCCTGCCCCGCCCATGCAGCGGATCCGCCAGCAAGCATCGTGGCGGCCAGGAAAATGCTTCTCACAACCCTGCATTTCGATGTGTTCATGTATGTAGCTCCTACTTCTTCATTCCGGCGGGCATATCCATCTGCATGCCCGAATGATGATGAACGTTGGCCACCGGAGCGGATGCCGGTTGCGTCGGAGCAGGTGCGGTGTCCGTGGCCGGCTCGCCTATGGCGAGCTTCATGGCCGCGATCTCCTGCATCTGGTCGACAATGATTTCCTGGGCGATGCGCCGCAGCTGCTCGTTCTTGCCATAGCGCAATTCGATGACTGCCATGTCGATCGCGCCCTGATGATGCGGATTCATCATTGCGACGAAGTCGCGATCGACGTCGCCGGTCGGCTTGACCGCCATGTCGTTCATCATCTTGGTCATGGCGGCTTCATTTTCTTCCAGAAAGGCCCGTTCCTCCGTGCTCGGCGCGGCCGGCGGGCTGGCCGGATGGGACTCATGCGCGAACGCGAGCGGAGGCACCGCGAACGCGACGAGAATGCGCGCGGCGAGGAACGCCGCGCCGAGGCCGGACCTGGGCCATCGACATCTGGCTGAGAGCGCCGCTACGGCGCAGCGAAACTGTGACGGGTACATCAAGAACTCCCATGCGGGTGGTCGCATGGGGGTTTGACGCGCGGCCGCGCGTTCTATTCCGGCCTGCCGATCACATAAATGTCAGCGCGCAACGAGGCGGCTTAACCACGCCCGTCCGGCGCGGTCGGCCGCCATACCAGCAGCCGCCGCTCCACCAGCGTGACGCCGTAGTCGATCAGGATGACGAAGGCCGAGAGCACGAACATGCCGGCGAACACACCGGCAACGTCGAACACGCCCTCGGCCTGCTGGATCAGATAGCCGAGCCCCGCCGCCGATCCCAGATACTCGCCGACGACGGCGCCGACCACGGCGAAGCCGACGGAAGTGTGCAGCGAGGAGAACATCCACGACAGCGCCGAAGGCCAATAGACGTGCTGCATCAACTGCCGCTCGCTCATGCCGAGCATACGGCCGTTGTCGAGCACGGTGCGGCTGACCTCTTTCACACCCTGATAGACGTTGAAGAACACGATGAAGAACACCAGCGTGACGCCGAGCGCGACCTTGGACCAGATGCCGAGCCCGAGCCACAGCGCGAAGATCGGCGCCAGCACGACGCGCGGCAGCGCGTTGACCATCTTCACGTAGGGATCGAACACCGCAGCGACCAGCGGCTGGCGCGCGAACCAGAAGCCGACCAGCACGCCGCCGAGCGATCCGATCACGAAGGCGAGGATCGATTCCGCCAATGTGATGCCGAGATGCTTCCAGATCACGCCGGACGAGAACCATTTCACGATCTGGCTGAACACGTCGACTGGATTGGAGAAGAAGAACGGCGGCAACAGGATCTTGCCGAAGACCGGCACGGTGGCGAGCAATTGCCACAGTGCGAGGCAAACGATGGCGACCAGGATCTGCAACGCCAGCAGCGTCACGCGCGACATCAGACCGCCTCCGCCGCTTGCGTGGATTGCGCGTAGCCCTTCATCACCTCGTCCTTGAGCACGCTCCAGATCTCGCGATGCAGTGAGTGAAACTCCTTGTCGAGCCGCACCTCGAAGATGTCGCGCGGGCGCGGCAGGCTCACGCGCCAGTCGCCGATGATGCGCGAGGACGGCCCGGCCGACATGATCACGACACGATCGGCGAGCGCGATCGCCTCTTCCAGATCATGGGTCACGAACAGCACAGCCTTGCGGTCGGCGTTCCACAAATCGAGCAGCAGGTTGCCCATGACCTGGCGGGTCTGCGCATCGAGTGGCCCGAACGGCTCATCCATGAGCAGGATTTTTGGATCGCGGATCAGCACCTGCGCCAGCGCCACACGCTTGCGCTGGCCGCCGGAGAGCATGTGCGGATAGCGGCCCGCAAAGGCGCCGAGGCCGACGGAGGTCAGCCATTTTTGCGCTTGCGGCAGCGCTTCGCCGCGCGGCGCGCCCTTGATCTCGAGCCCGATCGCGACATTGTCGAGCGCGGTCTTCCACGGGAACAGCGCGTCGGCCTGGAACAGGTAGCCGGCATCCCGGTTCAGCCCCGCCAGCGGCCGGCCGAAAATCTGGACGCTGCCGGCCGCGGGCTTCAGCAGCCCGGCCGCAACGTTGAGCAGCGTCGATTTCCCACAGCCGGTCGGGCCGACGATGGCGACGAACTCGCCCTGGGCGACCGTGAGATGGGCCTTCTCCACCGCCGTATAGACCCGCCCGTCCCCGAGGCGGAACGCGACCTTGGCATCTTCCAGCGCCACTGCCGTGGGCGTCGTCATGTGCTTCCTCCGAATTCAGGCCGATGCCTTAGCCGCTCGCGCGGCCAAGTTCAATCAAGGCGCCAAGCGTGCTACGCATACCGCGCTGCCGCGCTCTTACCCTCCCCTGGAGGGGAAGGGTCGGCTCACATGAGCGCAGCGAAATGTGAGACGGGGTGGGGTGACAGTCTCTCTACAGAAGCGGTGCCCGCGTGGAGAGATCACCCTACCCCGCTCGCGCTACGCGCGATCGACCTTCCCCCTCCAGGGGAGGGTAAGAAAGAAGCGAGTTGACCTGCGATGCCCTCCCAGCTGGCGATCAGCTACCAGCACGTCACCAAGAGCTTCGGCTCCCTTAGGGCTCTGAACGATGTATCGCTCGACGTGGCCGAGGGCGAGTTTGTGGCGATCGTCGGCGGCTCGGGCTCGGGCAAGACCACGCTGCTGCGGCTCACCAACCGGCTGATCGAGGCCGACGGCGGCACCATCACCGTCGAGGGCGAGGACGTGAGAAATGTCGATCCGGTCGCGCTGCGGCGGCGGATCGGCTACGTCTTTCAGAGCGGCGGGCTGTTCCCGCATTTGAGCGTCGCTGACAATATCGGGATCACACCGAAACTGCTGGGTGTGTCGGCGGCGGATATCGCGGCGCGTGTCGACGAGCTACTCGAGCTGGTGCAGCTCGACCGTGCCGCGCATCGCGACCGTCTGCCGGAAGCGCTCTCCGGCGGCCAGCGCCAGCGCGTCGGCGTCGCGCGGGCGCTTGCGGCAAGGCCTCGCATCGTGCTGATGGACGAGCCCTTCGGCGCGCTCGATCCCCTCACCCGCGATGCGCTCGGCGACGACTATCGCTCGCTGCATCGCAAGCTCGGGCTGACCACCGTGATGATCACCCATGACATGACGGAGGCGATTCTGCTCGCCGACCGCATCGCAGTGATGCGCGGCGGACAGCTGCTCGCGCAGGGTACGCCCAATGAGCTCGCCAAGAGCGGCGACGACTACGTGCTGGAGCTGCTGCGCACGCCGCGGCGCCAGGCCGAGCGGCTGAATGCGCTGTTGCCGCAGAGCGGTGCGGCATGAGCCTCCTCGCTGATCCACGCTGGGGCGAGGCGCTGGCGCATCTGCCCGACTATCTCGGCAACCATGTGCAGGTTAGCCTTGCCGCACTGGCGCTCGGTCTCGCCGTCAGCCTGCCATTGGCGATCCTCACGCGCAATCGCCCGGCGCCGCGCGGCATTCTGCTCGCGTTCGCCAGCATCGTGCAGACCGTGCCTGGACTGGCGCTGCTTGCGCTGTTCTATCCGCTGCTGCTCGCGGCGGCCTCGGTCGCGCTGGCCTGGTTCGGCGTTTCCTTCTCCGCGTTCGGCTTCCTGCCGGCGATGCTGGCGCTGGCGCTCTATTCCATGCTGCCGGTGCTGCGCAACGGCATCACCGGGCTCAACGGCATCGATCCCGCGCTGATCGAAGCTGCCAAGGGCGTCGGCATGACCGGGCGCCAGTCGCTGCTCATGGTCGAGCTGCCGTTGGCGCTGCCGGTGATGATGGCGGGCATCCGCACCGCCGCAGTCTGGGTGATCGGCACCGCGACGCTGTCGACCCCGATCGGGCAGACCAGCCTCGGCAATTACATCTTTGCCGGGCTCCAGACCCAGAACTGGGTGTTCGTGCTGTTCGGCTGCCTGGCCTCGGCCCTGCTCGCGCTCGCCGTCGATCAACTGCTTGGCCTGATCGAGAACGGTCTGCGCCGTCGCAGCCGCCTGCGAGCAGCGCTCGGCTGCGTCGGGATCGCAGCTCTCCTTGCCGCAACATTGGTGCCGACGATGGGCCGCTCCTCGCAGGGCTACGTCGTCGGCGCCAAGACGTTTGCCGAGCAATATGTGCTGTCAGCGCTGCTCAGAGACCGTCTCCAGGCCGCCGGCCTGTCCGCGACGGCGCGCTCGAGCCTCGGTTCGAGCGTGATCTTCGAAGCGCTGAAGGCCGGCGACATCGATCTCTATGTCGACTATTCCGGCACGCTTTGGGCCAACCAGCTGCATCGCACCGATATCAAGCCCCGAACCGAGCTGCTCACGGAACTCAAGGCGGCGCTCGCCAGGGACAACATCACCCTGCTCGGCGACCTCGGCTTCGAGAACGCCTACGCGCTGGTGATGCCGAGGAAACGCGCCGAGGCGCTCGGCATCCGCACCATCACCGATCTCGCCGCACACGCATCGACGATGTCGATTGCCGGCGACTACGAATTCTTCTCGCGGCCCGAATGGGCGGCCCTGCAAAAGGCCTACGGCCTTTCGTTCCGCACCCAACGCCAGATGCAGCCGGATTTCATGTATGCGGCCGCCGCCAGCGGCGAGGTCGACGTGATCGCCGGCTACACCAGTGACGGCCTGATCGCGAAGTACGATCTCGTCGCGCTCGACGATATCAGGCACGCCATCCCGCCCTACGACGCGATCCTGCTGCTCGCGCCGAAACGCGCCGGTGACGAGCGGTTGCAGGCGGCGCTGCGGCCGCTGCTCGGCAAGATCGACATCACCACCATGCGCGAAGCCAATTTGCGCGCCAGCGGCAACGATGCGAACTCGTCGCCGGATGCGGTGGCGAAGTGGCTGTGGGGGAAGATTGGGGGGCAATGAGGACGGCTACAGTCCTCTGATCATCCCCGCGTCGATCAGCAGCCGGTTCAGTCGCCGCGCCTCGGCGCCGTCCTTGCAGCCGTAGAAGATGCCCTTGCAGCGGAGCATGATCTCCTTCTGCTCGGCGAAGGACGGGTCGAGCGGGATGCCGGCGGCTTCCTGGATCACCAGCGGCAGATAGGGGCCGTCGATCGTGTCCATCACGGCCGCGCTCTTCACCGGCTCGAAATTGACGGCGTCGATCGCATAATAGGTCGCGTAGAGACGCGGATCGTAATTGTCCAGCTTCTTGCCGAGAGCGCCCTCGTCGAGCCCGGGCTCGAGGATCTGCGGTGCGAATTCCGGCTGGTGATCGCCGTAGCGCACGATCAGGAAGGGCTCGCCCGGAAATTTCTTCTTCAGCCCGGCGACGAAGGCCTTGTACTGCTCGGCGCTCATGGCCTGCCGGCGCAGATATTCGTCGATCGTCGGCGCATTGCCCGGCGCGCGCCAGGTCGGCAGCAGGTCGGGGCGGAAGCGCGTCTCCCAGGGGAAATGATTGGCGCCGAGATAGATGAAGGTGAACAGCGGCTTGTTCGGCGGCTGCAGGCCCATCAGCTGGAGCGCCTTGTCGTAGAAGAAGCTGTCGGGTTCGACATCCTTCGCGCCGAGGTCCTTCGAATCGAGAAAGCGCTCGATGCCGGTCGTCATCTGGAAGCTGCGCGCGCCCATGAAGCCGCCATTGGCGGGATAGAGCGACAGCGTCTCGTAGCCGCAGCGGCGCAGCGCCAGCGGCAGGCCGCGCTCAACCCGGCTCGAGGCAATGCGCGTCACGAAATAGGCGAAGCGTCCGAACGAGCGAGAGGAAAGCCCCGCGAGCACGTTGTATTCAGTGAACCAGCTCGGTCCGCCATTGCTCTCGGCCAGGAACGTGCGCTGCTTGCCGTCCCAGGACGTGAAGTGGCTGCCATAGCCCTGCGGCACCTTGATGCCCTGCGCCGCGCGGATGTCGAAACTCGATTCATCATGGATCATGATGATGTTGGGACGGCGGCCGGCGGGATGGCAGGCATCGACCAGCGGCATGTTGAGCCGTTCACTGGTCGAAGCGGCCGCCTCCATGAGGCCGTACTGCGCGAAATCCGACACCGCGCTGACGCCCGAGCGGAAGAATTTCGAGAGATAGCCGTCGTCGTAATAGCTGCGCCAGGCTTCATCCGGATGGTAGAGCGAATACCCGACAAGCCCGGCGAGGCAGGCGAGCTTGCAGGCCAGCGCCGGCAGGCGGCGGACGCGGAAAGGGTCGAGCCACCACAGCGAATACATCAACGGCAGCGTGACCAGGCCGGCCAGAATCACCGACCAGCGCAAGTTCGGGAAGATCGTGAACAGGAACGCGACGGTGTCGCGGTCGATCATCATCAGGTCGATGAAGTTGACCGTCATCTGCACGACCTCGTGCTTGAGCTGCGACAGCAGCACCAGCACGACGACCATGGTCAGCGACAATGCGCCCGAGAGCGCCGGCCGCCGCAGCAGCGTGATCCAGAAAAAATTAAGGAGGCCCCAGGCGAGCGCAAAGGACAGGCGCGAGCCGAAATCGGTCTCGGTCTCGTACATCAGGGCGAGCGCAGCGAGATGCGGCGCTGCAACCGCGAGCAGGCGCCAGATGCCGAGCGCGGCGACGCTCGCCAGCACGGCAGTCGTGGCAGAAGGACCTGGATTGGGCGCGGACGCCATCGACAATACGCTGAACTTCAAGTCCGGCCCGATGACACGTCTGACCGACGGGTCAGGGCGTCCGGCGCAGCCGGAAGCCTGCACCGTGTCATAAAACTGTAACGGAATGGTCAAGGACAGGCAACGCGCGGGGCGGCCCGACCTTCGCTTAATGTTAGCGAGCGGCGAAGCTGCTACGGCTTTGCAACGCCCGCGATGAACAGGTCGAGCACCCCTTCCGCCACCCGCTCGACTTCATTCTCCTCCACGCGCCAACGTGGAAGGTGGCCGTCGAGATTCATCCGAGCAAAACCGTAGACCAGGGCGCGGCCGGCGATCTGGATGCGCTTGAGGTCGGCCGACCGCAGAAGGCCCTGCTCTGCGGCGTCAGTCAGCCTCCGCCCGGTCAGCGCGACCGGCTCGGCGTTGTCGCGCGCCAGCTCCGGAGAGCGCCGCCTCACGGACGAGACTTCGACTGCCTCCGCCGCAAGTTGCAGCGCAGCATCAATCAACACGCGGCAGCCACCCGGACCGCGTGGCTCGAGCGTCCGCTTCGGCAGCACGGCCCCGATCAGGTGGCGCATCGGCTCCGGCGTGATCTGATGGCGCACCTTGGGGACCCGCCGCGGTCAGCGCCTCGGGCGCGATTTCGGCGATGCGCTCGGCCGGTATGCAACGGCCTGGCCCTCAGTGGACGCGAGATGAGAATGCAGATGAAGAGCCGAATCCTTGCCACTGAAGACGCAGAGGTTTTGATGTTTGGAACGCCGCGAGAAAGTGCGAGATACGACGCGATGCCAAGAATGTGGTTAAACGTCAGTTCTTCGCGTCCAAGCTGCGCGTCAACTCGCGAAGAGTTTGAATGAAGCAGCAATGCTTCGCGCGGGATGGAAAGAGCGAGATCACTGTTTGCGATCTCGCTCGATCATAGCCCCGAAGATTTAAAATTTGGTTTGGCGCGCGAAGCTCGTGGTCACTCGTGTCCCGGACAAGGCGCAACGCGTAAGCGATGCGCCGCGGAGCCGGGACCCAGAGCCGAACGATAGACCCCGGATCAGCAGCGCACCACTGCGTGATGCGCTGCGTCCGGGGAACGACGACTTAGTTCTTGCTCTTGTCGACCAGCGCGCCCTTCTTGATCCAGGGCATCATGTCGCGGAGCTTGGCGCCGACTTCCTCGATCGGGTGCTGGGCGAGCTTGGCGCGGGTCGCCTTGAACGAGGTCTGGTTGACCTTGTTCTCGAGCATCCAGTCGCGAGCGAACTTGCCGCCCTGGATGTCGGCCAGAACCTTACGCATCTCCTTCTTGGTCTCGTCGGTGATGATGCGCGGGCCGGTGACGTACTCGCCATATTCGGCGGTGTTGGAGATCGAGTAGTTCATGTTGGCGATGCCGCCTTCGTAGATCAGGTCGACGATCAGCTTCACTTCGTGCAGGCATTCGAAATAGGCCATCTCCGGGGCATAGCCGGCTTCGACCAGGGTCTCGTAGCCGCCCTTGATCAACTCGACCAGGCCGCCGCAGAGCACGACCTGCTCGCCGAACAGGTCGGTCTCGCACTCTTCCTTGAAGGTGGTCTCGATGATGCCGGCGCGGCCGCCGCCGATGGCGGAAGCATAGGACAGGCCGAGGTCATGGGCGTTGCCCGAGACGTCCTTGGCGATCGCGATCAGGCAGGGCACGCCGCCGCCGCGCTGATATTCCGAGCGGACGGTGTGGCCGGGGCCCTTCGGCGCGATCATCAGCACGTCGAGGTCGGCGCGCGGATCGAGCAGGTTGAAATGGACGTTGAGGCCGTGCGCGAACACGAGGGCGGCGCCCTTCTTCATGTTGTCGTGCAGGTGCTCGCGGTAGATGTCGCCCTGGAGCTCGTCCGGCGTCAGCATCATGACGAGGTCGGCCCATTTGGCGGCTTCGGCGACTTCCATCACCTTGAAGCCGGCGTTCTCCGCCTTCTTGGCCGAGGCCGAACCCTTGCGCAGCGCAATGGCGACTTCCTTGACGCCGGAATCCTTCAGGTTGAGCGCATGGGCGTGGCCCTGGCTGCCATAGCCGACGATGGCGACCTTCTTGCCCTTGATCAGGTTCAGGTCGGCGTCGCGATCGTAGTAAACACGCATGGTCGTTTCCTCGTTCAGGGCCAAAAATCGGCCAATGGTCAGTGTCCGAAGGGTGAAATTTGCGGATTTCGGGGGCTGTCTAGAGCATTTTCAGCCCTGAGGGAAACCCGTTTCTGCATGGAAATCCGCGACATCATGCATCCATGAAAACGGGGTAGAGGGAAGCGAGCAGCAGGACCGCCATGAGGATGTTGAAGGCGCGGACCAGCCGCTCGGAGGTCAGGACCGGCCGTAGCGCGGTGCCGAACAGGGCCCAGACCACGGTCGAGACCGTGCCGACGACGAGGCTGATCACGGTCTGGATGGCGATGTTGAGCGGGAATTGGGCGATCGCGGTATAGGCGGTGATGGTGCCGATCACGATCACCCAGCCCTTGGCGTTGATCCACTGGAACATCGCCGCGCCCCAGAAGGTCATCGGGCCGCGGGCCTTCTCCTCGCCCGGCTTCGCCGGGCCGGACATGGCGATCACGGCGGCCAGGTAAATCAGGTAGGCGGCGCCGGCATATTTCAGGATGGTCTGGAGGATCGGATAGGCCAGGAACACGGTGCCGAGCCCGAGGCCGACGGCTGCGATCATGAAGGCGAAGCCGATGACGATGCCGACGATATGCGGGATCGTGCGCCGGAAGCCGTAGGTCAGGCCGGAGGACAACAGCATGATGTTGTTCGGCCCCGGGGTGAAGTACATCACCACCATGAAGGCGAGGAAGGCGTAGAACAGCGAGTAGGTCACATTCACCTCACGCGGTCTTCGGCGGGACTTGCGGGCGCTTCGCCAGCACCATCACAGCGATGCCGCCGATCACGGTCAGCATGCCGGCGAGGCGCAACGGTCCGAACCGCTCGCCGAACACGATGCTGGAGGCGGCCGAGCCGACGAACGGCACCAGCAGCGCGAACGGCACCACTTGCGCGGCGGGATAGTCGCGCAGCAGGCGGCCCCACAGCCAATAGGCGATGCTGGTGGAGATGCCGCCGAGCATCAGCATGCAGAGCGCCGACGTCAGCGATAGGTGGGTCAGCGACGTCCAGGTCGGCGCCGGCCCATTGGCGATCAGCGCCAGCGCGAACAGCGGCACCGCCGCGGCGAGACATAGCCAGGCGAACAGGTCGAACATCGGCACGCCGCGGGCGCTGCGCAGCAGGAGATTGCCGACGGCAAAGCTGAGCGGCGAGATCATCAGCACCGCGAAGGCCGCGACGCTGAAATCATAGCCAACGGTGCCGCAGATCATCAGCAGGCCCGCTGCGGCAACGACGATGCCCAGCGTCTGCAGCGGCGTCGGCCGCTCGCCGAACGCCAGCGCGGCAAAGCCGATGGTGAACAGCGCCTGACTCTGCACGACCACGCTGGTCAAGCCGACCGGCACGCCATGGGCGATGCCGTAGGCCTGCGACAGGAACTGGCCGAGGAACAGCGTGAAGCTGATCGCCAGCAGCAGCGACCAGGCGACCTTCGGCTTGCGAACGAACAGGCACGGCACCGCGGCAATGGTGAAGCGTAGCGCCGTCATCAACTCCGGCGACAGCTCGTCGAGCGCGATCCGGCTTGCCACGAAGGCAAGTCCCCAGATGGTCGCCACCGTGACGGCGATGAGGATGTCGGCGGGCTTCATTCCACCCCCCTTAACCTCTCCCGCTTGCGGGAGAGGTCGGCGCGAAGCGCCGGGTGAGGGCTTTCTCCTCTGGAGCGTTCTCGCTTGTGGAGACACCCTCTCCCCAGCCCTCCCCCGCAAGCGGGGGAGGGAGCGCAGCTATGTTGTAGTGACAGCCTGCTCTCACAGCTCTAGCCTTGCTCGCCGGCTTTCGGTTTGCGCAGCAGATACGTGCCGTGCATGGGTGCATGGTAGTCGGCCGAGACCAGCATGAAGCCGACGTCGGCCAGCATCCGCTCCATCACCCAGCCGAAGGTGGAATATTCGTCGCGCATATGCGTCACCACGCTCTCCCGCGCGAAATCGTGGTTCTTGATCTGGAAGTCGGCCCATTGCTCGACGTCACGCTCGACCGCGTCGGGCAT
Organism: Bradyrhizobium sp. USDA 327; assembly: GCF_041262065.1. Taxonomy (NCBI): domain Bacteria; kingdom Pseudomonadati; phylum Pseudomonadota; class Alphaproteobacteria; order Hyphomicrobiales; family Nitrobacteraceae; genus Bradyrhizobium; species Bradyrhizobium sp. USDA 327. The sequence goes on from NZ_JBGCCW010000001.1 coordinate 4,911,371, forward strand.
CGCGGTGTAGACGATGTCGCGCAGGTAGAAGCTCGCACCCGGCTTCAGCGCGCGATAGATCCGCGACATCGCCACCGCCTTCCAGAAATCCGGCAGATGGTGCAGCGTGAACTCGCTGACGATCAGGTCATAGGAGGCCGGCCGGTAGGCGAAACTGAGCAGGCCCGCCGACTGGGTGCGCACCGGGGCCTTGCGGTCGCGGGCGTAGATCTCGGCGAGCGCCAGCATCGCCGGCGAGATGTCGATGGCGTCGACCTCTGCGCCCATCAGCGCGGCTTCGGTGGCGAGCACGCCGTTGCCGCAGCCGATATCGGCGATACGCCAGCCGCGCTGCACACCGAGCATTTTCAGCGCGGCGCGCGCCCGCAGATCGGCATCGTCATGGCTGTCGTAGATCGATGCCACAGCGGGCTCGATCCCCATCCGGTTCCGCTCGTTGTAGTACCAGTCGCGCGCCAACATGGCTCACATCCCCTCAGGTCCGCGACCGATCGCGGCGACGCCGGTACGCGACACCTCAACAAGGCCGAGCGGGCGCATCAGGTCGATAAATTGATTGATCTTGTCCGTATTGCCTGTGATCTCGAACACAAAGCTCTCGGTGGTGGCGTCGATCACGCGGGCGCGGAACGCATCCGCCAACCTGAGCGCCTCGACCCGGTGCTCGCCCTGCCCGCGCACCTTCACCATGGCCAGCTCGCGCTCGATCGAACGCTTCGTCAGGGTCATGTCGACGACGCGGTAGACCGGGATCATGCGATCGAGCTGGTGCTTGATCTGCTCGATCACCATCGGCGTGCCCGTGGTGACGATGGTGATGCGCGACAGATGCTTCTGGGCCTCGGTCTCCGAGACCGTAAGGCTCTCGATGTTGTAGCCGCGACCGGAGAACAGGCCGATGACGCGCGCGAGCACGCCCGGCTCGTTCTGCACGAGCACCGCAAGCGTGTGCGTCTCGTTGGGATCGTGGCGATCCTCGATGAAATAGGCGGATGCGGGCTGGTTCATTGTCGTCCCCTTCGAAAGTCTCTCGTCATGCCCGCGAAGGCGGGCATCCAGTCATCACCGGCGCCTGAGCGTTCCGCACCTGCCACAGCGGACTGGAGCGCCCGGTCGAACCGGGCGATGACATCGGAGTTTGCGGACATCGCGCTCACACCAGCGCCTTGCCGCCGGCGAATGCCTTCGCGGTGGCTTCATCGTTCGCCTGTTCCGGCAACAGCATCTCGTTGTGCGCCTTGCCGGAGGGAATCATCGGGAAGCAGTTCTCCAGCGCGGCGACGCGGCAGTCGAACAGCACGGGGCGCTTGACCGAGATCATCTCCTTGATGGCGCCCTCGAGATCGGCGGGCTTGTGCACCTGGAGGCCGACGGCGCCATAGGCCTCCGCGAGCTTGACGAAATCCGGCAGCGCTTCCGAGTAGGAATGCGACAGGCGGTTGCCGTGCAGCAGCTGCTGCCACTGCCGCACCATGCCCATGTACTGGTTGTTCAGGATGAAGATCTTGATCGGCAGCTCGTACTGCACTGCCGTCGACATCTCCTGCATCGTCATCTGCACCGAGGCATCGCCCGCGATGTCGATGACGAGACTGTCGGGATGGGCAACCTGCACGCCGACCGCCGCCGGCAGGCCATAGCCCATGGTGCCGAGACCGCCCGACGTCATCCAGCGATGCGGCTCCTCGAAACCGTAGAACTGCGCCGCCCACATCTGGTGCTGGCCGACCTCGGTCGTGATGTAAGTGTCCTTACCGCGCGTCGCCTCGAACAGGCTCTGGATCGCGTGCTGCGGCAGGATGACGTCGTTGCTCTTCTTGTAATAGAGCGAGTTGCGGGCACGCCACTGCGCGATCTGCTGCCACCAGCTCTTGATGTCGGGCTTCTTCGCCTCCGCCTTGAACACCTGGAGGATGTCGCCGAGGATGTTGCCGCAATCGCCGATGATCGGCACGTCGACGCGAATGTTCTTGTTGATCGAGGACGGATCGATGTCGATGTGGATCTTCTTCGAGCCGGGCGAGAACGCATCGACGCGGCCGGTGATGCGGTCGTCGAAGCGCGCGCCGACGCACAGCATGACGTCGCAATCATGCATGGTCATGTTGGCCTCGTAGGTGCCGTGCATGCCGAGCATGCCGAGCCAGTTCTTGCCCGAGGCCGGGTACGCCCCCAAACCCATCAGGGTGGAGGTGATCGGGAAGCCGGTGACCTCGACCAACTCGCGCAAGAGCTTGGTCGCCTCGGGGCCGGAATTGATGACGCCGCCGCCGCTGTAGATCACGGGGCGCTTGGCATTGGCCAGCAGCGCCACGGCCTTGCGGATCTGCGTCGCATCGCCCTTCACACGCGGCGCATAGGAGCGGTGCACGTCGGACTTGCGGGGCGGGTGATAGGTGCCGGTCGCGAACTGCACGTCCTTGGGCACGTCGACCAGCACCGGGCCGGGACGGCCGGAGGTCGCGACATAGAAGGCTTCGTGCAGCACCTTGGCGAGATCGTTGACGTCGCGCACCAGCCAATTGTGCTTGGTGCAGGGGCGCGTGATGCCGACGGTATCGCATTCCTGGAACGCGTCGTTGCCGATCAGATGCGTCGGCACCTGGCCGGAGATGCAAACCAGCGGGATCGAGTCCATCAGCGCGTCGGTGAGTGGCGTGACCATGTTGGTGGCGCCGGGACCGGAGGTGACCAGCGCAACGCCCGGCCTGCCGGTCGAACGCGCATAGCCCTCGGCGGCATGGCCCGCGCCCTGCTCGTGGCGGACCAGGATGTGCTGGACCTCGCTCTGCTGGAAGATCTCGTCATAGATCGGAAGCACCGCGCCGCCGGGATAGCCGAAAATGTCGGTCACGCCGTGATCGATGAGCGCACGGACGATCATCGCGGCGCCGGTCATCTGGTTCGGATCGTGGCTCTTGTCGCTCATTGGCTTGCTCCGGATGCGCTGTTGTCAGCGGCTTCGTTCGTGTCGGGTTCGGGAAATAAAAAAGGCCCCGAAGAGGGCCCATGCACACCGCCTGTCTTGTGGATGGCAGCTAGCCATCCCCGGCGGTGTGCCTGGGTACGACGGCGATAAGGAGTTTGGTAATAATGTTACGCATGGCAGGGCTCGGCTTCCCAAAGGTTGCGCGAAACATAGCGGCCAAAGCCCGGATGTCAAGGCAATGCGGCCATTCCCACGCGATTTTGGCAGTGTAGCGGTGTTCCCGCAGCTCGGCGAGAGGTAAATTCGGGGAACCCGGCACAAAAGCGCGTCAGTCGGAAGCGTTGCCCGCCTTCACGACCGCCGCGAGCCAACCCCTCGCCTCCTCCGGCCTGACCCATTCGAATTCCGGCAATTGGTGCCGGAACCAGGTGAACTGCCGTTTGGCGTAGTGACGGGTGTCGGCGCGGCCGATGCTGGCGGCCTCCTCCAGGCTGAGATCGCCGCGCAGATGCCGGATCAAGGCCGGCACGCCATGGGCTTTCATCGCCGGCAGCAGCGGATCGAGGTGTCTGGCGGCGAGCCGCTCGACTTCCATCAACGCGCCGGCTCCCAACATGGCGTCGAAGCGGGTATCGATGCGGGCATAGAGCTCGTCCCGCTCGGGCGCGAGAAACACCGCGCGAAAACTGCCCTTGGGCAGCAGCGGTGGCTGCCCCTCCCGGTGCCAGTCGAGCAGCGAGCGCCCGGTCGCCTCGATCACCTCGAGCGCGCGTGCAATCCGCGTGCGGTCGCGCAGGTTCAATCGCTCGGCGGCAGCTGGGTCGCGGCGCGCAAGTTCCGCGTGCAGCGCCTCGACGCCACTCCGTTCCAACCGCGCGCGCACATCGTCGCGCACCTCGGCAGGGATCGGCGGCACCACGGAGAGGCCGGCCGTCAGAGCCTTGAAATAGAGCCCGGTGCCGCCGATGAAGATCGGCAGACGGCCTTGAGCCCTTGCTTCATCGAGCGCCTTCGCCGCGTCGCTGACCCAGGCACCAGCCGAGAAATTCACGGCCGCATCGACATGGCCATAGAGGCGATGCGGCACGAGCGCCTCGTCCGCCGCCGTCGGCCGTGCCGTGATGATGCGGAGGTCGCGGTAGACCTGCATGGAATCGGCATTGATGACGACGCCGCCAGTGGCGAGGGCAAGCTCGAGCGCCAGCGCCGACTTGCCGCTGGCGGTCGGGCCTGCGATAAGCACGGCCTTGCTTGAATGCCCCTCGCTCACGAAAACCTCAATGTCCCTCGTTGCCACGCTGATCTGCAACCCTGACAATCCCGCACTCGACTCGACCATCGTCGACGGCGCCCGCGCCGTGCTGCCACAGGCGACGCCCGCGCACTGGCTGTTCGACGGCGTCGCGGTCGACATCCCCTTCGGCACCGACAGTAACCTCGAAGGCGACCGTCACGCCATCGAGCAGCGGTTGCGCGAGCTCCGCGGCGACCTGCCCATCGACATCGTCGTGCAGCCAGTCGGCGCCCGGCGCAAGAAGCTTTTTCTCGCCGACATGGATTCCACCATGATCGGCCAGGAATGCATCGACGAGCTCGCCGATTTCGTCGGGGTGAAGGCGCATGTCGCCGCCATCACCGAGCGCGCGATGCGCGGCGAGATCGAGTTCGAGCCGGCGCTGCGCGAGCGCGTCGCGCTGCTCAAGGACCTGCCCGCAAGCGTGGTCGACGAGGTGCTGGCCAAGCGCATCACGCTGACGCCGGGCGGCAGAACACTGGTCGCGACCATGCGCGCGAACGGCGCCTACACCTGCCTCGTCTCCGGCGGATTCACGCTGTTCACGACTGCGGTCGCCGCCAAGATCGGCTTCCAGGAGAACCGTGCCAACGAGCTCGTCGTGCGCGACGGCAAGTTCACCGGAGAGGTGAGGGAGCCGATCCTCGGCCGCGCGGCAAAGCTAGCGACGCTGGTGGACTTGATGGAGTCGTTCGATCTCGACGACATCGACTCGGTCGTGGTTGGCGACGGCGCCAATGATCTCGCGATGATTCAGGCGGCTGGGCTCGGCGTGGCGTATCACGCCAAGCCCGCGGTGGCGGCTGCCGCGGCAGCGCGGATCGATCACGGCGATCTCACCGCGCTGCTGTATGCGCAGGGCTATCGGCGCGACGAGTTCGTCGACGTGTAGCCTCTTGCCGCACACTCAGCGGCCGTAGGGTGGGCAAAGGCGCCCTTGCGCCGTGCCCACCATTTCACGCCGTGATGGTGGAGACAAGGATGGTGGGCACGCTTCGCTTTGCCCACCTTACGGCACCGTGCGTTTCCTACTGCACGCTCAGGGCCACGAAGCGCAGCTCGCCGTCGCCGTTGGAGACCAGCAGCAGCACCGATTTCTTGCCGTCCTTCTTGAGCTGATCGACCCGCTTCTGGATGTCGGCACCGCTGGAAACGGCCTCCTGCGCCACCTCGACGATGACGTCGCCGGCGGACAGGCGCTTCTCGGCTGCGTCGGAATTGGCATCGACATTTGTGACGACCACGCCCTTGACGCTGTCCTTGATCTTGTAGCGCGTGCGCAGATCCTTGTTCAGCGTTGCGAGATCGAGGCCAAGCGCCTTCTGCGTCACCGGCTTCTCCGGCGCCGGCTCGTCGGTCTTCACCGCGGCCTGCACCTTGTCGGGATCCTGGAGGCGACCCAGCGTGACCTTCTTGGTCTCTTCCTGCCCCTTGCGGATGATGACGACGTCGACCTCCTTGCCGACCGCCGTGTCGGCGACGACGCGGGAGAGGTCCTTCGGATCCTTGACGTCCTTGCCGTCGAACTTGACGACGACGTCGCCGGGCTCGATGCCGGCGGGCTTGGCCGGACCCTTGTCGTCGACGCCGGCGACCAGCGCACCGCGCGCCGGCTTGATGTTGAGGCTCTCGGCGATTTCGTCAGTGACGCTCTGGATGCGCACCCCAAGCCAGCCGCGGCGCAGCTCGCCGAACTGGCGGAGCTGATCGACGACGCCCACCACCGTCTTCGACGGCACGGCGAAGCCGATGCCGATGGAGCCGCCGGATGGAGAGATGATCAGCGTGTTGACGCCGATGACGTCGCCGTCGAGGTTGAACAGCGGACCGCCGGAATTGCCGCGATTGATGGAGGCGTCGGTCTGGATGTAGCTGTCGTACGGTCCTGATGAGATGTCGCGGTTCTTGGCCGAGACGATGCCGGCGGTCACCGTGCCCCCCAGGCTGAAGGGATTGCCGATCGCGACCACCCAGTCGCCCAGGCGCAGCTTGTCGGAGTCGCCGAACTTGACCGCGACCAACGGCTTCGGCGGCTTGATCTTGAGCACGGCGAGATCGGTCTTCTTGTCGACGCCGACCAGCTCGGCCTTGATCTTGGTGCCGTCGTTGAGGATGACGTGGATCTCGTCGGCGTCCGCAATGACGTGGTTGTTGGTGACGACGACGCCTGATGCGTCGATGATGAAGCCGGAGCCGAGCGAGTTGGTCTTGCGCGGCGGGTTGTCGCCGCCCTTGCTGCCGCCTCCGGGACCCCGGCGGTTCTTGAAGAAGTCGTCGAAAAACTCTTCGAACGGCGAGCCGGGCGGCAGTTGCGGCATAGTGTTGCTGCCGCCGCCGCCCTTGGCCTCGACCGTCTGGGAAGTCGAGATGTTGACGACCGCGTCGATCACCTTCTCGGCGACATCGGCGATGCCATCCGGTCCGCGCGCATAGGCCGGCGTGCCGAACGCGCTGAAAGCACCGACGGCGAGCGCGGCCAGCCCAATTCGCACACCAAGTCGCACGCGACGGCGCGAGCGGGACGGGGCAGTGGTGGCAGCGGTCATTGTGATCTCCAGACAAAGGGATTCGGCGCCAGACTGCGCTCGAACGGGGGCACGGCGCAAGCGCGGAGCTTAACGGGCCTCAAGACCCCGACAATACGACGAAAACCGGTCTGACGCCTTCACTTTGGCGTTGGCCTGATGCCCTAAATCGGGCGCCGGATTACCCAGATCAGGACCAGACCGGCCACGGCCGAACCGATCCCAACCGCCCGCAGGACGTTGTCCGGCGTAGCGATAGCGCTCTTCATGGCCTTGCGCATCCAGTTGGGACTGGCCGCGAACATCAAGCCTTCCAGCACGAACAGGATGCCTAGGCCGATGAGGAAGTCGGCGAACGCAATGGACCTCATCGGAATGGAACCTCCCCGCTATACTGTTCTTGTCTGGACAAAGGGCGGCCAGACCGGCCGCCCTTGTCTAGCTTACGGCTTCGCCGGCGTCTCGGTCGCCATCTTGCCGGACGGGTTGCTGAAGTACCGGAAGAAATCCGAATCCGGTCGCAGCAGGAAGCGGGTGTCGTTCGAACGGAGCCCGTTCTCATAGGCCGTCATCGACCGGTAGAAGGCGAAGAAGTCGGGGTCCTGGCCGTAGGCCTCGGCGAACAGGCGGTTGCGCTCGGCGTCGCCAATGCCGCGCGTTTGATCGGCTTGCGACCTTGCCTCTGCCTCGATCACGGTGGCCTCGCGGTCGGCCTTGGACTTGATCTCCTGCGCCTTCTGACCGCCCTGTGCACGGAACTCGGCGGCCTCGCGTTCGCGCTCGGTCTTCATGCGCTGGTAGACCGCCTGGCTGTTCTGATCCGGCAGGTCGGCGCGGCGGATCCGGACGTCGACGACCTCGATGCCGTAGCCGTCGGCCTCGCGATCGAGCTGGTCGCGGATGCGCTGCATCAGCTTCTCGCGGTCGTCGCGCACCACGTTGATGAAGGTGACCTCGCCGAGCACGCGGCGGAGCGCCGCGTTCAGGAGCGTGGTGAGCTGGACGTTGGCAGCCTGGATCGAGCCGATGCTCTGATAGAAGCGCAACGCGTCCTTGATGCGGTAGCGCGCGAAGGCGTCGACCACGAGCCGCTTCTGGTCGGACGCGATCGCTTCCTGCGACGGATTCTCCAGGTCGAGGATCCGCTTGTCGATGTTGATCACCGAATTCCACGGCGCCTTGAAATGCAGGCCGGGCGCGGTGACGACGTCGACGGGCCGGCCGAACTGGAGCACGATCGTCTGCTCGGTCTGCTGCACCGTGAACAGCGACATGTAAGCTACGATCAGGACCAGAAGCAGCCCGAGCAGCGTGACGAAACCTGTGACCGGAGACCTCATCGGCTGCCTCCGCTCGACTGCGGACCGGTGGTAGGCGGCCGCTTGGTCGTCAGTTCGGGAAGCGGCAGATAGGGCACGACGCCCTGCCCCGAGGCGCTGCCGCCGTCATAAATGAGCTTGTCCGCGCCACCGAGCACGCGTTCCATGGTCTCCAGATAGATCCGTTCACGCGTCACGTCGGGCGCCTTCTTGTACTCGTCGTAAACCTTCAGGAAGCGCGCGCTCTGGCCCTTGGCCTCGGCGACCGCCTGCTCCTTGTAGCCTTCGGCAGCCTGCAGGATCTGCGCGGCACGGCCGCGCGCCTGCGGCACCACCTGATTGGCGTAAGTCTGCGCTTCGTTTTGCAGCTGCTCGAGATTGGCGCGCGCCGCCTGTACGTCGCGGAAGGCGTCGATCACCTGCGCCGGCGGATCCACCTTCTGCATCTGCACCTGGCTGATCTGGATACCCGCGCCGTAGCTATCCAGGGTCTTCTGGATCAGTTCGTGCACGTTCTGCTCGGTGACGTTCCGCGCGCCGGTCAGGATCGGCTGGATCTGCGAGCGGCCGATCACCTCGCGCATCGCGCTCTCGGCGACCGCCTTCACGGTGCCTTCGGGATTCTGGATGTTGAAGAGGAAGTCGCCGACGCCGTCCGGCTTGATGCGCCAGAGCACGGTAAAGTCGACGTCGACGATGTTCTCGTCGCCGGTCAGCATCAGGCTCTCTTCAGGCACGTCGCGAATGGAGCGGCCGCGCCGCGCCGGATCGTCGATCAGCGTCATACCGATGGAGGTGGTGTTGACGCGCAGCGCCTTCGGCAGCAGCACGGTCTCGATCGGATAAGGCAGATGATAGTTCAGGCCCGGCTGCACGGTGCGGACATGCTTGCCGAAGCGCAGCACGACGCCGAGCTCTTCGGACTGCACGCGGAAGAAGCCCGACAGCAGCCAGAATGCAACGATCAGCAGGATGATCAGCGTGATGCCGATGCCGGAGAAATAGCCGCCCGGCATGATCTGCTGGAGGCGGTCCTGGCCGCGCCGCAGAAGGTCTTCCAGATCCGGCGGCCTCGGCCCGACCGGTTGCGGGCCTGAGCCCCATGGTCCCTTTGGACCCGAGCCCCACGGGCCACCGCCCTGATTCTTCCACGGCATTCGATGATCTCCTCGGCAGGGTGGAATTGCCCCCGCCCGCGTTGTCCGGTCCGGCTTTATAGGGGACAGGCAGGTCCCTTACAACGCAACCCGGGCCGTCCTCCGAGCTATGCTCGGGCACGAAAAAGTCAATGTAAACATTGGCGAATGCGGTTAATGGCCGCCCGCCGACGATATGTCACATAGGAGAAATCGGCGCTGTCGTCGGGTCCGGCAGGATGACGGATGCGCGCGGTCTCCTCCCACCCGGCCTTGTCGATGTCGAAATGCGTGTCGCCTTCGGGCCGCGCATGCACTTCGGTGATTTCGAGGCGATCGGCGCGATCAAGCCATTGCCGGTAGATCTCGGCGCCGCCGATCACCGCGATCTCAGTGACCGAACGCCGCAGGGCATCGCCGCGCGCGACCGCCTCCGCCTCCGCGGCCGATGTCGTGACGACGGCGCCCGCGGCACGATACGCCGCATCGCGCGTGATCACGATGTTGGTGCGGCCCGGCAGCGGCCGGCGCAGGGATTCGAAGGTCTTGCGGCCCATGATCACCGGTTTGCCGATCGTGAGTGCCTTGAAGCGGGCCATGTCGGATTTCAATCGCCACGGAATGGCGTTGCCGGCGCCGATGACGCCATTCTCCGCAATCGCGACGACGAAGACGATCTCCATCAGGGCGCACTCCCGGCAAGCCGCCTCAGCGCAGGCCCGGTGATGCGGCACAGCGTCCAGTCGTCCATCATGACGGCGCCCAGCGACTTGTAGAACGCGATCGACGGCGCGTTCCAGTCGAGCACCGCCCATTGCAGGCGCGACCAGCCGTTCTCGACGCATTCCCTGGCGAGATGGACCAGCAGCGCCTTGCCGAGGCCCCTGCCCCGATGCGACGGCCGCACGTAGAGATCTTCGAGATAGATGCCGTGGCGGCCGCTGAAGGTGGAGAAATTCGCAAACCACACCGCGAAGCCGACCGGCTCACCGTTCCACTCGGCGATCGCGCAATAGAGTTGCGGCCTTTCACCGAACAGCGCGTCGGCGATGTCAGCCTCGGTCGCCTCCACCTCGTGCGAGAGCTTTTCGTATTCGGCAAGCTCGCGGATGAAGGACAGAACGAGGCCGGCTTCTCCGGCCTGCGCACGACGGATGGCCAACGACATCTGGGCTAGACCGCGACTTCCGCTTTGATGTGCGGATGCGGATCGTAGCCGACGAGCTCGAAATCCTCGAAGCGGAAGGAGAAGATGTCCTTTACATCAGGGTTGATACGCATCACCGGCAGCGCGCGCGGCGCGCGGGTGAGCTGGAGCTTGGCCTGCTCCAGATGGTTGGAATAAAGATGGGTGTCGCCGAGCGAGTGCACGAAGTCGCCGGGCTTCAGCCCGGTGACCTGCGCCACCATCATGGTGAGTAGCGCATAGGAGGCGATGTTGAAGGGCACGCCGAGGAAGACGTCGGCCGAGCGCTGATAGAGCTGGCACGACAGTTTGCCGTTCGCGACATAGAACTGGAACAGCAGGTGGCAGGGCGGCAGCGCCATCTTCTCGACGTCGGCCGGATTCCAGGCGGTGACGATCAGCCGGCGGGAATCGGGAGTGCGCTTGATCATGTCGACGACATTGGCGATCTGGTCGATGCTGCGCCCGTCGGCCGTGGGCCAGGAGCGCCATTGATGGCCGTACACTGGGCCGAGATCACCATTGGCGTCCGCCCATTCGTCCCAGATGGTGACACCGTTGTCGCGCAGATATTTGATGTTGGTGTCGCCCTTCAGGAACCACAACAGCTCGTGCACGATCGCCTTCAGCGGCAGCCGCTTGGTGGTCAGCATCGGGAAGCCGGCGGACAGATTGAAACGCATCTGGTGGCCGAACACGGAAAGCGTGCCGGTACCGGTCCGGTCGGTCTTCTCGGCGCCGTCTGAAAGAATCCGCTCGAGCAGGTCCTGATACTGGTGCATGTGCCAAAAACCTTAGGAAGACGGCAGCCTCGGGGGAGGCGGCGAAGTTAGCGGCCGCCCCCATGTTGCAACAGCAGCGATTCGCTGTCCGCGGCGATTATACCCGGAAAAATGAGTGTCCCCGGCACAAACGACAAGGGCGGAACCTGCGTCCCGCCCTTCTGCCTATCAGCTTGATCGGATTGCCTAAGTTGCCGGCTTGAGCACCGGGGTCCACTTCGCGATCTCGTTCTTGACGAGGGCGGCCAGCGATTCCGGCGTCCGTTCGGCGGGGCCCGGGATGACGCTGCCGAGCTCGAGCAGGCGCTTGCGCACGGTCTCGTCATCGAGCGCCTTGACGGCCGCAGCGTTCAGGCTCGCTACGATCGCGGGCGAGGTTCCCTTGGGGGCGAACATCGCGTTCCAGGCCTGGGCCTGGAACTTCGGCAGGCCCGCTTCAGCCGTCGTCGGCACGTTGGGCAACGACGGATTGCGCTCCGGCGTTGCGATTGCATAGGCCTTGATGGTGCCGGCGTTGATCTGCGGCACGGCGTTGACGATCTGGTCGCACATGTAATCGACCTGGCCCGCCACCAGTGCGTTCATCGCAGGTCCCGTACCGTTGAAGGGCACACCGACCGGCTTGATGTCGAGGATCGAGTGCAGCAATTCGCAGGAGACATGCGAGACCGAGCCTACGCCGGCATGCGCGGCGTTCACCTTCTCGGCATTCGCCTTCACATAGGTGACGAACTCCTTCAGGTCCTTCGGCGGAAAGTCCTTGCGCGCGAGGATCAGGATCGGCGTGCCTGCGAGCAGCGCGATCGGCTCGAAGTCCTTCTCGGGATGGTAGGCGAGCTTTGGATAGAGCGGCACAGATGCGGCATGCGTGCCCATATGACCGGTGATCAGCGTATAGCCGTCATTGGCCGCGCGCGCGGCGCGCGTGGTCGCGGTGGTGCCGCCGGCACCGACGACGTTCTCGATGATGATGCTTTGTCCCAGCGTCTGCGCCATGTGCGAGGTGACGATGCGCGCGACGACGTCGGTCGGCCCGCCGGCCGCGAACGGCACGATCATGGTGATGCTGCGCGTCGGGTAGGTCTGCGCCTCGGCCGCCGCGATGAAGGTGCCCAGCGAAGCAAGCGCTGCGGCACATGCGCCCGTGAGCGCGCGAAGAAAGGTCATGTGGATCCCCTTGGACACAAACACACTGCCGGCCCAAAGGCCGCTATTTTCATTTCACGAAGCCGTCACACGAGTCGATTCGACTTCCGAATGCGGCGCGCCGACGCAGGACGCGGCGCGCCGTTGGGCGGCGACCTCAGTTCTCGGACTCGGTGAACACCTCGTCGCGCTTGGCGCGCAACGCCGGTAGCACCGTAAGGACAAGAAGGCCCGCCGCAACCGCCAGCAGCACCGCCGACAACGGACGCGTCAGGAACACGCTCCAGTCGCCGCGCGAGATCAGCAGCGCGCGGCGCAGGTTCTCTTCCATCAGCGGTCCCAGCACCATGCCGAGCAGCAACGGCGCCGGCTCGAAATCGTGCTTGATCAGCCAGTAGCCGACGAGACCGAAGATACCGGCCAGGATGACGTCGACCGGTGCGTTGTTCACCGAATAGATGCCGATCGCGCAGAAGATCACGATCGAGGGGAACATCAGCCGGTACGGCACGCGCAAGAGGCGCACCCAGATTCCGACCAGCGGCAGGTTGATGATGATCAGCATCAGATTGCCGATCCACATCGAGGCGATCATGCCCCAGACGAGATCCGGCTGCTTCTGCATCACCTGCGGACCCGGCACGATGCCGTGAATGGTCATCGCGCCCACCATCAGCGCCATCACCGCGTTCGGCGGGATGCCGAGCGTCAGCAGCGGGATGAAGGAGGTCTGCGCCGCGGCGTTGTTGGCGCTCTCCGGCCCCGCCACGCCCTCGATCGCGCCGCGACCGAACCGCGACGGGTCCTTGGCCAGCTTCTTCTCGAGCGTATAGGCCGCAAACGATGCGATGACCGCACCGCCGCCGGGCAGGATGCCGAGGATCGAGCCGAGCACGGTGCCGCGCAGGATCGGCGGCGTCGAGTCGATCAGGTCCTTCCTGGTCGGCATCAGGCCGGTGATCTTCTGCTGCACGAGGTCGCGGTTCATCCCGGCGCCATGGTCGAGGTTGCGGATGATCTCGGCAAAGCCGAACACGCCCATCGCGACCGTCGCAAAGCCGAGACCGTCGGCGAGTTCGGGAATGTTGAAGGCCATGCGCGAGGCGCCGGTCTCGATGTCCGAGCCGACCATCGACAGCAGCAGGCCGAACACGATCATCGCGATCGCCTTCAGCACCGAGCCCTTGGCCAACACCACCGCGAAGATCAGGCCGAGCACCATCAGAGAGAAGTATTCGGCCGGGCCGAACGCAAGCGCGAGTTTCGTGAGCGGCGCGCCGAGGATGGCAATCAAGACCGTCGCGACGCAGCCGGCGAAGAACGAGCCGATCGCGGCGATTGCCAGCGCCGGGCCGGCGCGGCCCTGCTTGGCCATCTGGTGGCCGTCGATGGCGGTGACGACCGATGTCGCCTCACCGGGTATGTTGACGAGGATCGACGTGGTCGAGCCGCCATATTGCGCACCGTAATAGATGCCGGCGAGCATGATCAGCGCGCCGACCGGCGGCAGTCCGAAGGTGATCGGCAGCAACATCGCGACGGTCGCGATGGTGCCGATGCCCGGGAGAACGCCGACCAGCGTGCCGACGAGGGCGCCGATCAGGCACATCAGGAGATTGATCGGAGAGAAGGCGACGGCGAAGCCGTGAGCGAGGTTGGCAAAGATATCCATCACGCCCTCACTGGATCAGGAAACGCGGAAACATCGGCATCGGCAGCCCGAGCACGTATGGAAACAGGATGGCGCAACCGAGCGTCAGGCAGGCGCCGACGATCGCCGCTTCGAGCCACCGCGTCTCGTGCGAGCCCGTCGCCGCGATCATGAAACTCGCGAAGGCCGTGACCACGACGCCGAGCGGCCGAATCGCCAGCGCGAAGAAGAGGATCGCGGCCACCACGAACAGCGGTCCGCGCCAGGAGTAATGGGCCATCGCAGGCCCATCGGTCAGAAGGCCGGTCAGGGCGATGCCGGCGGACAAGGCGACCAGCAGTCCGCCGAACATGCGCGGCGCGGTCCCTGCGCCAAAGGAGAAGCCCCGCATGCCCTGCAAATCACTCGACGCCCACAGGGCGAGCAGGGCGACCGCCATCAGGACGACGCCACCGACATAGTCCTGCGCCGAGCGGATCGTCATGAACAGCGTGAGGATCGCCACCGCGAACAGCGGATAGGAATAGATCAGCGCCAGCAGCACCTCGGACGACATCTTCTTGGTGCCGCCGCCGAACGATCCGAATATGGCACCGGGTGCGCCGGCGAGCAGCGCCGTCGCGTGGCTGGTGACGACCGTCGCCGGGCCGCGGCCGGTCCCCCAGCCGAAGAGTGTTCCGGTCGACCAGATCAATTCGAAAATCTGCGGCGCAATCGCCAGCAGACAAAAGCCGAGCGCCACCTTTGTGTTTCGGATGGCTGTCGCTGAGTGGCCCATCGTGTCGGCCATGCCTGTCTCCTCCGCGACCCGTAAGTCACGAGCACTGTTGTTCTAAATCGGCTGGAACTGGATCCCCCGCCCGGATCACTGCCTAGCGATTTTCATTACACAATGCCAGCAAAACCCAACACGCCCCCGGCGAGCAGGAGCCACAGTGGATTGACGCGCGAGACGGATGCCATCACCGCAACCATTGCGGTCAGAAGCAGTGCAGCAATGCTGCGATCGGTGGACTGGGCCAGGATCAGGGCACTCGCCGCCATCAAGCCAATCGAGAGCGGAACCAATCCAGCCTGGATCAGGCCGGGCCAGCGCGATTGGCTGGGGCGATTCAGGAGCCGGCTGACATAATAGGCAAGCAGCGCCGTCGGCAGGCACATCGCCAGCGTCGCCGCCAGCGCGCCGGGGATGCCGGCCACGGCATAGCCGATTAACGTCACGATAAGCACGTTCGGACCTGGCGAGAGCTGCGCGATCGCATAGGCGTCCGCGAACTGCTTGTCCGTCATCCAGTGATGCACCTCGACCGCGATACGGTGCATCTCGGGCACCGCTGCCGCAGCCCCACCGACGGCGAATAGCGACATCAGACCGAAGGTGGAGATCAGCGACCAGATCGGGCTGTGGCCGGTCATGCTGCTACTTTCCGCCGCAGGAAATAAGTGAGGCCGATACTGATGGGGATCGCGACCAGCAGCACCGCCTGGAGCGGCAGGCGAAGCACGCCGATGGCGAGGAACACGCCGAGCATCAGGATCACCGCGAAGGGATCCGCCCGCTTGAGCAGCGGCGTCATCATGCGGAAGACCACGGCGATCAAGAGGCCGACCGCCGCGCAGGAGATGCCGGCAAGGATACGGCGCAGCACCTCGATATCGCCGAATCGGGCGTAAGCGATCGCAAGCACCGTCATGATCAGCGTCGGCGGCAGCAACAGCCCGGCGAAGGCGGCAATGCCGCCGGCGATGCCGCGCAGCCGCGATCCGAACACCATCGACAGATTGACGATGTTGGGCCCGGGCAGGAAGTGGCAGAGCGCAAAGGTCTCGTTGAACTCGTCCGCGGTCATCCAGCGGTGCTGCTCGACGATCGCGCGGCGGGCAAACACCAGGACCCCGCCGAAACCGGCCAGCGACATCCTGGCGAAGGCCAGAAACAGCGCGATCAGGCTTGGCGGTGCGGTGGCGAGATCCGGCTCTTGGACGGCCGGTGCTGAATCCGAGGACATGTCAGGAGCTTAGAACGAGGGTCGCGCCGCGGCCAAGACGATCCGGAACCTATCCAAAGGGAACCGCAGCCAATCCGCTCGAAACCCCTGTTTTTCGAAAGCTTTGCGCCCTATATTGGGGATGCCGGTTCGCCGGCTATGGAAATAAACGGTCGTCGCAATAAACCATTCGGACCCGGGGGCGGTACCCGGCGCCTCCACCAAAGCCCACCATCGGGCTAGCCCAGAAGCGGGTTTTGGCGGGGGCGAAATAGGATCGACGAGGGCGTAAAGGGCGTACTTTTTCCCGGTATTGTTCCGCCGTTATCGGGCTACTGCAATAGTTGCCAACGACAACTTTGCTCCGGTTGCTCAGGCTGCGTAACGCAGTTTGAAAGACCACTCTAAAGTCCTAGCGGGTTAAGCTCCGTTAGGCGGGGTTCGGAGGCACCTGGCAACAGAAGCCTCCACTTTAACTCTTTCATTTCTTCCCCGGCGGGGACTCCTGCTCACCGCTCAGGCGCGGTACTATTGCGGCTTGGCGAGTCGGGCCGGCAGGGTCCGGCTTCGGGGATGCAACAGGACCACCATGGCGACCGATCATATCCGATATGATGTGCTGGCCCGCGACGCGCTGCGCGGCGTGCTGCGGAAGGTGCTGACCGATGCCGCGGCCCATGGCCTGCCGGGCGAGCACCATTTCTTCATCACCTTCGTGTCGAAGGCCGAGGGCGTGAAGCTGTCGCCGCGACTGCTCGCGCAATATCCGGAAGAGATGACGATCATCCTCCAGCACCAGTTCTGGGACCTGACCGTGCTCGAGGACCGCTTCGAGGTCGGCCTGTCCTTTGGCGGCATTCCGGAGCGGCTGGTGGTGCCGTTCAGTGCCATCAAGAGCTTCCTCGATCCGTCCGTGAAGTTCGGCCTCCAGTTCGACACCTCCGACGTCGCCGAGGTGCCATCCGAGACTCTGCCTGCAGCGCCCGCGCCGTCGGCTGTATCGGTGCCAGCACCTGCGACCGAGACAGCGGAAGCCACCGACGAGCCGACCCCGCCGAGCCAAGGCGGCGCCGAGGTCGTGCGGCTCGATCGTTTCCGCAAGAAATGATCTAGACTGGGCCCGAGCCCGTCGCACAGAGCCAAACTGCCTATATAGAGAAGCACACGAAAAGGCCGTGCGGCTTTCGCGCGGCAAAATGGATGTGCTCATGGCCAAGACGACCGCCAAGACGACCCGCCCCTCACGCTCCGCGACCCGCATCGAAACCGACAGCTTCGGTCCCATCGAGGTCCCCGCCGACCGCTATTGGGGGGCCCAGACCGAACGCTCGCGCCAGAATTTTCGCATCGGCGCCGATCGCATGCCGATCTCGCTGGTGCATGCCCTCGGCATCGTCAAGCTCGCTGCCGCGCAGTCCAACCTCGAGCTCGGCCTGCTCGACCAGCGCCGCGCGGGCGCCATCATCCGCGCCGCGCGCGAGGTGATCGAAGGCAGGCTGGACGATCATTTTCCGCTTGTCGTGTGGCAGACCGGCTCCGGCACGCAGAGCAACATGAACCTCAACGAGGTGATCGCCAACCGCGCCAATGAGCTGCTCGGCGGCGAGCTTGGCGCCAAGAAGCCGGTGCATCCCAACGACCACGTCAACATGAGCCAGTCGTCGAACGACTCGTTTCCCACCGCGATGCACATCGCGGCCGCAAGCCGCATCAATGCCGATCTCGTCCCTGCCCTCGGCGAATTGCTCCGCGCGCTGCGCAAGAAGGAGAAGGAGTTCGCAAAGATCGTCAAGATCGGCCGCACCCACACCCAGGATGCGACGCCCCTGACGCTGGGCCAGGAATTTTCCGGCTATGCCGCGCAGGTCGAAAGCGGCATTGCCCGGCTCAAGGTCGCGGTGAAGGACCTCTATCCGCTGGCGCAGGGCGGCACCGCCGTCGGCACCGGCCTCAACTCGAAGCCGCGCTTTGCAAAACTGTTCGCAAAGCATGTTGCCCGCATCACGAAGCTCCCGTTCACCAGCGCCGCCAACAAATTCGAGGCGCTGGCCTCGAACGACGCCTATGTGCTGGCGCACGGCGCCATCAATTCGGTCGCGACCGGCCTGTTCAAGATCGCCAACGACATCCGCCTGCTCGGCTCCGGCCCGCGTTCGGGCCTCGGCGAGCTGATCCTGCCGGAAAACGAGCCGGGCTCCTCGATCATGCCCGGCAAGGTCAATCCGACCCAATGCGAGGCGATGACCATGGTGTGTTGCCAGGTGTTCGGCAATCACACCGCCATCACCGTCGCCGGCAGCCAGGGCCATTTCGAGCTCAACGTCTACAAGCCCGTGCTCGCCTACAACATGCTCCACTCGATCCGCCTGCTGGCGGATGCCGCACGCTCCTTCACCGAACATTGCGTCAGCGGCATCCGCGCCGACGAAAAGCGCATCAAGGAGCTGATGGAGCGCTCGCTGATGCTGGTCACGGCGCTGGCCCCGAAGATCGGCTACGACAACGCGGCAAAGGTCGCCAAGACGGCGCATGCCAACGGCACCACGCTGAAGGAGGAGGCGTTGCGGCTCGGCTTCGTCTCGGCCGCCGAGTTCGACCGTCTGGTACGCCCCGAGAAGATGACCAGCCCGGGATAGATTTCCGAATTCCGACAGCCATCCGTAATGATACGGAGCCTCGGCCCTCCAGAAATATGCGGTTTTGGGGGAGGGATTTGATTACCGTCAATGTTACGGCGGAGCGGCGTGTTACGCAGCTCTACTGCCCTCGACGGGCGAAATTCATCGTTTGATGGTCCGATGGGCCGATTGACGAGGACGAGCGAATGGCGATCAAGTCTTTCGGGGCGCAACGCGGCACCCTGTTTCTGAATGTTTCATCCTGCCTAGCGAGGATCGGATGATGGAGACGCGGCATGGGGAACGTCATCAACCTGAATCGATTCAGGAAGCGCGCCGAGCGGGAAGCCTCGGCGAAGCAGGCGGACGCCAACCGGGCGAAATTCGGTCGCACGAAGGCGGCACGCTCGGCGGAGGAGAAGCGGGCGGACCAGGCCAAGGAGCATCTGGACCAGCACCGGATCGATCACGAGGAGCAGCCATGAAGTCGCCCGTCGTGAAGCGGTCAATCGTCGTCGCCGGCCACAAGACCAGCGTCAGCTTGGAAGAGGCGTTCTGGAACGGCATGAAGGAGATCTCCGGCCTGCGCAACATGACGTTGTCCGAGCTGGTCGGCGAGATCGACAACAACCGCCAGCAAGGCAATCTGTCGTCGGCGATCCGCCTCTTCGTCCTGGACTACTTCAAGAGCCGCGCCATGGCCGCCCAGCCGGACAAGGTCCCGGCCCAGTAGCCTTCGGGGGTGCCCACGACGGCACCCCGGCTGCGACACTTTAAAATCACTCTAAGGTGCAGCTTCCGCGGGCGTGCGCGCTTGACCTCAATGCCTTGCGTTGAAAATACAGGGCATGACCGACACCACTGACACGCGTCCGCACATGCCGCTGGGTCTGGCCCAGCGTGGCTATACCGGCGTCATCCAGCACCTTTCCGCCAAGCAGGCGGGCTCGGCGCTCTCGGACGTCGAGCTCGAAAGCCGCCTGATCGAACTCGGCTTCGTCGAGGGCGCCCGGGTCGAGATCTTGCATGAGGGGCTGGTCGGGCGCGATCCGATCGCCGTACGGGTCGACAGCATCACCATCGCGGTCCGCCGTCGCGAAGCCATGGCCATCATCGTCGCCTAGATAGCGACGGGACGCCTCATCCGGGCCCTGATCACATGGAACTACCCCTGCTGCATCTCGCCCTGGTGGGCACGCCGAACAGCGGCAAGACCTCGCTGTTCAACGCCCTGACCGGCAGCCGGCAGAAGGTCGCGAACTATCCCGGCGTCACCGTCGAGCGCAAGGAGGGCTTCTTCGTCACCCCCTTGGGACGCCAGGTCTCGGTGGTCGACCTGCCCGGCACCTATTCGCTGCGCGGCCGCAGCCCGGACGAGGAGATCACCCGCGACTTCGTGCTCGGCAAGGCCAGCGGCGAGACGGTGCCCGACCTCGTGCTGTGCGTCGCCGATTCCACCAATCTGCGCCTGACCATCCGCCTGCTGCTCGAGCTCAAGCGCACGGGACGGCCGATGATCCTCGTGCTCAACATGTTCGACATCGCGAGCCGCCGCGGCATCACCGTCGACGCGGAGCGGCTCGCCAAGGAGCTCGGCGTGCCCGTGGTCACCTCGATCGCGGTGCGCAAGGGCGGCACGGCCGATCTGCTCAAGCTGACCGACGACATCTCGGCCAAGCTCGCCGCCGAGCCACGGGAGAACAGCTGGCGCGCGCTCAGCGTCAGCGAATTGCGCGCCACCCAGCGCGAGGCCGACCGCATCATCGCCGACTGCGTCAGCCTGCCTGCCAGGCCCGACACCTGGACCGCGCGGATCGACGCCGTGGTGCTGCATCCGGTCGGCGGCCTCATCGTGCTCGCGCTGATCCTGTTCGTGATGTTCCAGGCGGTGTTCGCCTGGGCGCAGCCGCTGATGGACCTGCTCAATTCGGGCTTCGACGCGCTGGGCGAGTTCGTCCAAGCCACCCTGCCCGGCGGCCTGCTCCAGAGCTTCCTCCAGAACGGCGTGATCTCGGGCGTCGGCAGCGTGATCGTGTTCCTGCCGCAGATCATCATCATCTTCCTGTTCATCCTGCTGCTGGAAGATTTCGGCTACATGGCGCGCGCCGCCTTCCTGATGGACCGCATCATGGGCGGCGCCGGCCTGCACGGCCGCGCCTTCATTCCGCTGCTGTCGAGCTTTGCCTGCGCCATTCCCGGCATCATGGCGACGCGCGTCATCGACAACAAGCGCGACCGGCTGACCACGATCCTGATCGCGCCGCTGATGACCTGCTCGGCGCGCATTCCGGTCTACACGCTGATCATCTCGGCATTCATTCCGGCCAGGGACGTCTGGGGCTTCATCAACCTCCAGGGCCTCGTGATGTTCGGCCTCTATGCGACCGGCATCATCAGTGCGCTGCTGGTTTCGTTCCTGATCAAATTCTTCATGCTGCGCGACTTTGCGCCGGCGCCGTTCATGCTGGAGCTGCCGGACTACAAGATGCCGCGGCTGAAATCGATCGCGATCGGCATCTACACCCGCGCCAAGATGTTCCTGCAGCGCGCCGGCACCACGATCTTCTCTATGATGGTGCTGATCTGGTTCCTGGCCTCGTTCCCGCAGCCGCCCGCGGGTGCGACCGAGCCGGCCATCGATTTCAGCCTGGCTGCGATGATCGGCAAGGCGATAGAGCCGCTGCTCGCGCCGGTCGGCTTCAACTGGCAGATCGCGGTCGCCCTGATCCCGGGCATGGCGGCGCGCGAAGTCGCGGTCGCAGCCCTCGGCACCGTCTATGCAATCGAGGGCGGCAAGGAAGCGGCCGAGCAGATCGGCCAGGTGCTGGCGACGAAATGGTCGCTGGCGACCGCGCTGTCGCTGCTGGCCTGGTACATCTTCGCTCCGCAATGCGCCTCGACGCTGGCCGTGATCCGGCGCGAGACCGGAAGCTGGGCCTGGATGGCCGTGACCTTCGCCTACATGCTGGTGCTGGCCTATGCGGCGAGCCTCGTGACGTACAACGTCGCTGTCGCGTTCGGGGCGGGATAGCCCTCGCCATATCAAAAACGCGAAAACAACCCCATGCACAGTAGACGGGAGCCGTGAAAACAATGACTTACGGATTATCCTAAGTCCGCTTGCATCGTCGGGCAAAACAGCGGCATAATGGCATCATCGGCCCGCTACGGCATGGCGACCTTCTCGAAATGCGTCCATCTGGCTCCATCGATCGCTTCGTCACCGAACGACTGACCGCCGAACGACTGCGCGAGGCTGATCTTGCTGATCTCGTCGCATTGCATCTCGATCCCGAGGTGTCCCGTCACCTCGGCGGCGTGCGCTCGGCCGAGACAACGAAGGAATATCTCGACGTCAACATGGCGCATTGGGACTGGTATGGCTTTGGGCTGTGGGCGCTGCGAACGAGCGACGGGGCGTTCGCAGGACGGGCGGGCCTCCGGCACATCCTGGTGGACGACATCGACGAGATCGAGATCGCCTACGCGTTCACGCGCAACCTCTGGGGCCGGGGACTTGCCGGTGAGATCGCGACCGCGATGACGCGCATCGGACTGTCACAACTCACGCTAACGTCCGTCATCGGCATCGTGAATGTCGGGAACGGTGCATCCCGCCGCGTGCTGGAGAAATCGAACTACCTTCTCGAGCGGAGCACGAACCGCCACGGCGAGGATGTCGTGATTTACCGTATCCGGCGGTGAATGTTCCAATCACCGGATTGGAGCATGCTGAAGTCCGGACCTGCTTGTGTTCAATCTTGAGGATGACTGGGCCATCTCGAGCCACTCACCATCGACGCCAGAATTGAGCCAACCGATACAATTGGGAGAAGCAAGCGGGTCATCCTCATCTCCTGATTTTGTCGATTGCCGTGCGTAGGATCCAATGACCGTTTGCCTCGCCAGAACGCAAGACCGGTCACTCGCCTCCACTCTGGCGACCCGTTGATCCGCGTCGATGGAGCGGGTTGCCGCCTTCCTGATCGAAATGGACAGGCGGCTCACCGCGGCAGGCATTCTCGCGCTGCCGATGACCCGGCGCGACATCGCGGATTATCTCGGCCTGACGCTCGAGACCATCTCGCGGGCGCTGTCGTATTTGCGCAAGCTCGGCATCCTTCGCTTCATCGACAACAACCAACGTCACATCGTCATCATGGACAGAAGGCAACTCGCCGACCTCGACCGGCAGAATTGGCGTTGAACGCGCCGGACATCCCTCGCGTATGTTCGGCGGCCCGTGAAAAAGGCCCCGGTCGATGCCGGGGCCTGAGTTCACCGGGAAGACTTGAGGTCAATAGCGAGCCGCGACCGGCGCCCCGTATCCGCCGAAGCGGTAGTTCAACCGAAGCGTGACCAGGTCCACATCCTGGCTGACCCCGCTACCGGTGAGGATGAACCCTCCGGGCGTGACCACGCCTGCGTAGCCGAAATTGTCACGACCCATCCAGAGATGGTCATACTCGATGCCGAACGACCAGTTCGGCGTGAAGCTGTATTCCCAGCCGACACCCAGAGCGCCGCCCCAGCGCGTGTGGCCTGCCGAGGCCAGGCCGACCCCGGTGACGTTGTTGAATACATCGAAGCGATTGCGCGTCACGGCTGCGCCGCCCTTCACGTAGAATAGCGAGGCGTTCCAAGCCCAACCGATTTGGGCCGTGAACAGCCCGATGGCGTCGATCTTGCCTGTGGTCGAGATCAATGGATCGATCAGGCTGACGCGCGTGTTCTTGATTTCGGCCCAATCGCCCTGCGCTTCCAGGCCGAGCACAAACTGATTGATTTGCCAGCGATACCCGATCTGTCCGCCCACGAGGCCTCCGGAGCGATCGGCGCAACCGCCTGCGACTGTCCCTGCGGGCGTTACGAAATCAACGCAGCCATGGCTCTGCCCCCAGCCTCCGTTGGCGCCAATGTAGAAGCCGCTCCAGTTGTAGACCGCCGCCACCGGCGCCGGCGGCGGCATTGCTTTGACGGCCATGTCGGCTGCCATGGCCGGAGCCGTCATGCTCAGCGCCGCGAAGCCGATCGCAGCTATTGAAAATCCCTTCATCGTCTCATCCCCTTTGCTCGTATATTCTTCCGTTGAAACGAGCTCTTATGCAGGCTGGCGTGCATAAGTGCTGCGAACATCCAAAAGTTTAGGCGCGAGCGGACTTCAGGCCCGTACCAAAATGGCAACACCTCAAGGGCGATCGCTATGCATGGTAACGTGCTTACTCGGCATCCGGCGTTCGAGGCGCTGCCGCGTCGTCCTGTTCCTCGGCAAGCCAAGCGGCGATGCAGGACGCTGGAATGAGTCGCCGGGGAAGGTGCGGATTGATCGTGCCAGCGAAGACAGCGAGGCCATCATCGAGCTTTGCACGCGCGAACAGCTTGGCCTCGGCCTCTGTCGCAAACGTCTTCGTCTCGCGCGGGCTCCGCGCTCTCAAGAGCAGACCCCGTTTTCGAAGTTCAAAGGTGACGTACCAAGTCGAGATCATTGCGCACACCAAGATGGCACCAGCCTTTGCCATGCGTTGTGGTGCCATCGGCGTGCTTGATTCAGATCAAGCTACTGCCCGACCATATCCCGTGAGCAGTCAACACGCCGACCTCGTCGCGCTGCATCTCGATGCGGAAGTGGGACCGATATGGCTTTGGGCTGTGGGCGCTGCGAACGAGCGACGGGGCGTTCGCAGGACGGGCGGGCCTCCGGCACATCCTGGTGGACGACATCGACGAGATCGAGATCGCCTACGCGTTCACGCGCAACCTCTGGGGCCGGGGACTTGCCGGTGAGATCGCGACCGCGATGACGCGCATCGGACTGTCACAGCTCACGCTAACGTCCGTCATCGGCATCGTGAATGTCGAGAACGGTGCATCCCGCCGCGTGCTGGAGAAATCGAACTACCTCCTCGAGCGGAGCACGAACCGCCACGGCGAGGACGTGGTGATCTACCGCATCCGCTGTGAATGTCCCAATCACCGGATTGGAGCGCGCTGAAGTCCGGACCTGCTTGTGTTCAATTTTGAACCGACAGAACGAGCGTCATCCGCACCTACTTCTGAACGGCAGGACACGGCTCGCCGGGAACTCGGCCGCTGCTGAAGAGTTCCTTGTACGGACCTGTCTTGGTCCAGCCCAGCTTGTAGACGCTTGGGCAACAGCGTGCTTCCGAAACCTGCGTAAGGGGTTCAATGACTGGGCCATCCCGGGCCGCTCCAGACAGCGCCCTCAAGGATTTACCGAGAGTTTCGACCGGCAGTGACGGCCTGGATGACATTCTGGGCGGCGGCTTCGACGCCAATCGGATGTATCTGTACGAGGGGCGGCCGGGCACGGGCAAAACCACGATTGCGCTCCAATTCCTTCTCAGCGGCGTGCGTGATGGCGAACGCGTGCTCTATATTTCCCTGTCCGAAACCAAGCAGGAGCTGACTGTGGTCGCGCAGCGGCACGGCTGGTCCCTGCAAGGGGTGGACATATTCGAGCTGGTCCCGCCCGAGACCACGCTCGATCCGGAGCGGGAGCTCACGGTCTTCCATCCCGCCGAAATGGAATTGAGCGAAACGACGGGTCTGATCTTCAAGGAAGTCGAACGGATCAACCCCACGCGCGTGGTGCTCGACAGCCTCTCCGAGCTGCGTCTGCTTGCCCAGAACCCGCTTCGCTACAGGCGTCAGGTGCTGGCCTTGAAGCACTTCTTCACCAACCGCAATTGCACTGTCGTGCTCCTCGACGATCTCTCGTCCTCCCAGGACGATCTGCAACTGCATTCGATTGCGCACGGCGTCGTCATGCTCGAACAGCTCGCGATCGATTACGGGGCAGAGCGACGACGGATCCGCGTGATCAAGATGCGTGGCATTCGATTCCGCGGCGGCTTCCACGACTTTACGATTGCAAAGGGCGGGTTGCGAATCTTCCCGCGCCTCGTGGCGGCCGAGCATCACAAATCGTTTCCCGGCGAGTTCACGCCCAGCGGCAATCCCGAGCTGGACCAACTCCTCGGAGGCGGGCTCGAGCGCGGCACCAACGCCCTGTTCATCGGCGCTGCCGGTGTTGGCAAATCCTCGCTCGCGCTCACTTATGCGATAGCGGCCGCGGAACGTGGCGAGCACGCTGCGTTTTTTGCCTTCGATGAAGGCCGCGGCACCGTGGAAGCTCGTGCCCGGACGCTTGGCCTGCCTCTCGAAAAGCACGTCGAGTCCGGCCTTATTCGGTTTCAACAGATCGATCCAGCCGAGCTGTCGCCGGGCGAGTTCGCGGCAACCCTGCGCCGGAGCGCGGAAATCGACAACGCCCGCGTGGTCATCATCGACAGCCTCAACGGTTACCTGAACGCGATGCCGGACGAGCGGTTTCTCATCCTGCAAATGCACGAACTGCTGACCTACCTGGCGCAGCAGGGCGTGCTCACCATCCTGATCCTCGCTCAACATGGGCTGGTTGGTCCGATGGATACGCCGCTCGACATCAGCTATTTGAGCGACGCAGTGCTCATGCTGCGCTATTTCGAGTCCGGCGGATCGGTGCGGCGCGCCTTGTCTGTCGTCAAGAAGCGCAGCGGAAACCACGAGCACACCATCCGCGAATTTCGGCTCGGCAGCACCGGTGTCAAGCTCGGCCCGCCCCTCACGAACTTCATGGGCATCTTTTCGGGCAATCCGCGTTATACCGGCACGGACATCCCCGAAGGATCGGCCTGATGAGCGCCGACCGCGGTCACCGTGTTCTCATTTTCGCTCCGATCGGCCGCGACGGCCCGGCGTCGGCCGAGCTTTTCCGCGGTGCGAGCCTCGAAGCGGTCAACTGCCGAAGTCTGCCCGAACTCGTCAGCGAGATGAGTGCCGGCGTGGGCGCGGTCTTTCTTGCCGAGGAAGGACTATTCGGGAAAGACACGGCGCCGCTCGCTGAATGGATCGCGAGCCAACCGCCATGGTCCGACCTCCCCTTTGTCGTTCTCACCAGCCATCGAGAGCAGCCCGCGGTCGTCGCCTGGCGCCGCGACATCGTCGCCCTGCTTCGCAACGTTTCGCTGCTCGAACGACCGGTCCAGCCGATCACGCTGACCAGCGCGGTTCAATCGGCGATGCGGGCGCGGCGGCGTCAATATGAGATCCGGGCCCTGATCGCAGCGCGCGAGCAGACTGCGCAGGAGCTCGAAAAACTGGTGGTCGAGCGCACGCGAGAGCTGAAGGAGGCCAACGAGCAACTGCGTCTCGAGATGAACGAGCGCGCTCGCGTCGAGGAGACGCTTCGCCAGGCGCAGAAAATCGAGGCCATCGGCCAGCTCACCGGCGGGGTCGCGCACGACTTCAACAATCTGCTGATGGTGATTTCCGGCGGCCTCGACATGCTCGACCGCCAGACGGATCCAAACCGGCGCCGGCGTCTGATGGACGGGATGGTCCAGGCCGCGCAGCGCGGCGCCAGCCTGACCAAGCAGCTGCTGGCATTCTCACGCCGGCAGAGGCTGCGCCCCGAAGCCGTCGACGTCGCCATGCAGATCGGCGGTATGCGCGAGCTGCTCGATCGAAGCCTGCGAGGCGACGTCCACGTCGAATTCGACTTCCCGGATGCTCTTTGGCCGGTGGAGGTCGATCCCGGCGAGCTCGAGCTGGTCATTCTCAATCTGGCCGTCAATGCCCGGGATGCGATGCCCAACGGCGGCACCATCGTCGTCCGCGCCGAGAATCTGCCTGATCTGAATGACGGGGAGATCGCCGGCGACTATGTACGACTGTCGGTCATCGATACGGGCGTCGGCATGCCTCCGGAGATCCTGTCGCGGGTCTTCGAGCCGTTCTTCACGACCAAGGACGTCGGCAAGGGGTCCGGACTGGGGCTCGCGCAGGTCCACGGGTTTGCGACCCAGTCACGCGGGACAGTCCGCATCAAATCTCAAGTCGGTCGGGGCACCCGCATCGAGCTCTACATGCCCCGCTCGTTGAATCCCGCTTCCAAGCAACGACACTTGATCGATTTCAACAGGGCGGTACGGCCGAAGAAGAACGGCCAGGGTCAAATCCTGCTGGTCGAAGATGACGACGAGGTGGCCGCACTCGTTGGTGAGATGCTTGGTCAGCTCGGCTACGAAGTCACGCGGGCCGCCAGCGCTGCAGCTGCTCTCGGTGCTCTGGCCGATGGTCGTTCTGTCGATCTCGTCTTTTCGGACATCATGATGCCGGGCGGCATGAATGGCGTGGAGCTCGCGCGGGAGATCAGGAGACGGCGCAGCGACATACCCGTACTGCTGACCAGCGGATACGCCGAGGCCGCGATCCATGAAGCCGAAACGGCGGGTATCCAGATATTAGCCAAGCCGTATCACATCGACGAGCTGGCCGCGGCGCTGAATGCCGCGAAGTCGACCCTTCAAATTGATACGCAATCCAAACGCTCCGGCTCTTTGCTGAACTCTTGAGGTTCGGTGCGTCAGGCAGGATTGACCGACGCCTACCGGAAATACCCCAGCACGAGATCGACATCCGAGCTGCCCGCGACCGCGCCGTTCAACTCCGCGTCGATGACGCGACGGCAGGCATCGACGGCGGCGTGGTCGCCGAGATCGTTGGCGGCTTCCAGCACGAGCCAGGCGGCGTCGACCGACGCCTTGTCCGGTGCGCCGCCGCCGAGATCGGCGGTGACGGCATTTCCGAGGTTCTTCTTGCGAACGGCGGTTCCGAATTGAGGCAACATTGCAAATACTCCCCTTCGAATTCCGGGATGATGCTCAGTGCACCCGACTAAAGCGCGATGCGATCGGGATGAATCATCGCGCTTCAGGTTGTTGTTTAAGCATGATCTTTTCGGAAAACCGCTGCGCACTTTTCCGGATCATGCTTTAGTGGACCTGGAACTCGGGCTGGCGGCCCGTAACGGTCTCGGCACCCGCGCCATTCTTGCGCGACTGGTAGAACTTCAAGATGCTGCGCGAGGTCTCGATCTTGAGCCGGCCGTACTCGCGCTCGTTGTCCTGGAGCTCGCGCGCCGTGATCAGGTGATCCTTGGCGCCGAGGAACAGGAGCGACATCGTCGTGTCCCAGGAGAAGTCGAGCGCCTTGCACAAGACCAGGATCATCTCGCGGTTGCGGTCCATCAGCGCGCGCTCGATCACGTCCACGGGCAGCGACGAGAGCAGCGACAGGCCGATCTGCACCTCGTCGAAGCGGTGCTGGCGCGCATAGTTCGAGATGGAGTCCTGATTGAGGTTGCCCTGCCGATACTGCGTCGTGACCACGCGCTTGGCGACGAAATAGCTGCGCGAGGACGGGCCGAACTTGGACTGGAGATCGCCGGTGAGCTCGGTCACCGAGCTCTGGATCTGCGCCATCATCTCGGGCCTCTCGGTCTCGAGGCGGCGGCGGACGTCTTCCGACGCCTTCGAGATGAGCTGCTGGAAGATGTGGCGCGGCACGTCCTTGCGCAGGCCAAGCTGTTCGGCGAGAATCGAATCGCCCTCGGCGCGGCGGACCATGTGCAACAGGCCCGATCCGGAGAAGCGCGCGCCGTCGTTCCTGGCAACCGACGTCACGACCTCCTGGTTGCCGCGCTTGACCAGCACGTCGGTCACGGCTTCGCCGATCGACTTGCGCTGGGCGATCGCAAGCAGATGCGACTGGCTCTTGGTCAGGGCGCTCTCGATCAGCATCTTCTCGTCGAGACGATTGGACTCGCGCAGCACGGGACCGGCGACCTCGATCTCGTCGTCGAGCGCGAGCTTTTCGATGACGTTGAGCGGCGCGTGATCGCAGGCCGCCATCAGCTCCGAGAGCTGCGCCCGCGCGGCGACCTCGATCTCCTCGGCGAGCCGACCGATGACCTCGCCGAACGTGGAGATCTCGTCGTCGCTGTAGCGGCCCGTGATCAGGATATCGGTCGCATGCCACAACGCCTTCGCCCGGCTTTCGTCGGTGCCGCGCGCGATCGCGTCGTCCAGATCCTGTAGAAGCGATTTCGCCCCGTTCATCTCGATCACCCCAGTTCTTGGTAGCCGTTTGGCAAGCCGTCCCGCCGCTCTTGGCGCGACGCCGAATTCCTCTGGGAACCGACGCTAGAGATGAAACGCGAGAATTCAGTAAAATCGGCAAATCAGTTTTGCCGACGAAAATTCGTTCAAATGCGAGGGGACGCGTTAACGGAAGAGCAAGGTGCTGCGCGGGTGGTGCGCTCCCTCTCCCGCTTGCGGGAGAAGGTCGGGGAGAGGGTGTCTCCGCAATGGGACTTTCCCCTAGAGGAGAAAGCCCTCACCCGCGCCTTCGGCGCGACCTCTCCCGCAAGCGGGAGAGGTGAGCGAGCCCGCGGCTCGGTCCGGGCAAACCAAAAGCGCGCTACGGATTCTGCGGCGTCAGCACCAGCGGCGGCTTCGGCCTGGGCTTGGCGGGCGGCGGGCCCGGAGCCGGCTTCACCTCGATCGGCGGCGGCAGCGGAGCGGCCTGCTGGCTTGCGAGCGGCGGGCTGGGCGCGGCGGGAGCGGCCTGCGGCGCCCGCGGCGTCGGCGCGGGCCTCGACTCCGCCTTGGGCCTTGCCGGCATGCGGCGCGGATCCTGACCCGGCAGCGGCACATGGGCCGGCGCCTGCTCAGGCGCTGCATCCGGAGACACCAGCGTCGGCAGCGCAGCGGTGGCCGGCGGCGGCTCGCCGCGTTCGATGGCATCGAGCCGACGCGTCTCGCGATCGATCGTACGCACCGCCAGCCATGACGACAGCGGCGTGAGGTCGATGGTGCGGCTCAGCTTGTCGGGGGGCCCTGCGGCGAACAGCTGGATCTCCGGCGGGGCGCCGGAGAGGCCGGTCATGATCGGCGTCAGGCTGGCGCGGATGTCGGCCTGGTCGGCGGGAATGTCGTAACCGCCGGAAACGATGGCGCGGGCGTTCTTGGCCTCCAGCGACGTCGCGCCGACGCGCAGCCGGCCGTCGCGGATCGTGAACGGGATCTGTGCCGAGGCGATCGTAATGGGAGCGGCCGACAGCGCGGGCTCGACGAGCTGCCGCAGACGGTTGTCGTCGGCAACCTGGCCGCCGTCGCTGGCGCGGATCGCGATCTCGAACGCACGCGGATTGAGGCCGCTGATTTCCGCGGACTCGAGCGTCACCGTGCCGTTGCCGGCGAGCGCGCCGGTCAAAGCCGCGACGCTGCGGCCCTGGCTGGTCAGCGCCATCTGCACCGAGGCGCGCCCCTTGGACAGCGCGAGGTCGCGATAGCGCAGCGCCGCCGCATCGACATTGCCGAGCTCGATGCGCGCGTTCAGCGCAAGACCATTCGCGCCGTTGCGCGCGTCGAGGCTCCCGGACATCTCGCCGCCGCCGACGCCGCCCTTGAGCGCATCGAACGCGAGCGACTGCCCGTCGCTCCGGATCGTGCCGCCGAAGGGGCGCAGCTCGATGCCGCCCGGCAACGTTCCGCGCAAGGCCTGGAAGGCGATGCGGCCGCGCCAGCCGCCGACGAGTCCCGGACTGAACGGCTCGCCGGACTCATGTCCGGCCGCACCGATCGCGATTGCGAGCGCCGGCGCAAGATCGAGCGAGTCGAGGCCGACCTCGCCGTCGACGCTTTTCTCCTGATCGAGCATCATCGAAAGATGCCCGCGCAGATGCGAGCCTGCTGCATTGCCGTCGAGATCGTCGAAGGTCAGGCGATTGCCTGACAGCGTGAGGCGGGAAGACAGGCTGACATTCTGCGCCGATTTGTCGGCCGGCCCGGTGCCGAGCAGCGGCGCCAGATTGACGTTGCGCACGCGCAGGTTCACGCTCGCCTTCGGCTCCGACAATTCGACGCTGCCTTGCGCGTCCGCATCGAGCCCGCCGCCGCTGAGCTTCGCGTTCAATTGCAGCGGTCGGCGCCAGGCGCCACTCAGCCGGCCTTCGAATTGCGAGGCGCCCTCGCCCGCGGCCACGACGCGATCGAGCCCAAGCAGCGCCAGCAGCGCGCCGGCTTGCGATGCCGAGCCCTTGGTGTCCAGCGTGAAGTCGCTGTTGCGCAACCTTTCGAGGTCGATCCCTCCGATGGCGGCCGCCGGCGTCTGCGCCGCCAGTGTCGCGGTCGCCTTGAGCTGCGGCGCGTCGAGGTCGAGCACGATCCGGGCATTGCTGCGATCGGCATGCTCGGTGTTCCTGTCGAGGCTGAGATCGAGCTTGAGACGGGTCGCGCCGGGCGATGACGGCAGGGCATCGAAGCGCGCGCGCACCGCGGGCGCAAACGGCTCGATCAGCGCGGTGAGCTCGCGCAGCGAATTGGCCGAGGATTTCACCGCGAGCTTGCCGGTGGCTTTGGTGCGATCAAAGCTGCCGCTCGCCTCCGTGGTGAGGCCGCTGGCCTGGCCGAAGCGCAATTGCTCCAGCGACAGCGATGCGGGGCTGTAGGCGAGCTTGGCTGCGAACGGCCGCAGCTCCTGTCCGGCGGAGATCGCGCGGCCGATAGCGAGCGAGAGTTTCGCCTCGTCCGGCCACTCGCCCTGCGGCCCCGCGAGCGCGCGGACGAAACTCGCGGCGGCATCGAGGTCGAGCCGGTCGGCCTTGAGCTCCGCGTCGATCCGCGAGCCCTTGCTCGCGCCGGTCTGCACGAAGGCGATGCGACCTTCGACGGCGCCGCCGTCGATGTCGGCCTTCAGCCTGTCGATGGCGAGGTGATTGGCGGCGATGGTCACGTCGCCGGCGAGGCGCAGCGGCCGCGTGCTGCGGCGGTTGATCTCGCTGCGACCCTGGAGCCAGGCCACCAGCGTATCCGGATCGGACGATTCGACGCTGAGCCGGCCGCTGAAACTGTCGGCGCCGGGAGCCGCGCCATTGAGCGAGAGCTGCGTCATGCCGGGCGCGCGCAACTCGAACCGCCGGAAGGTCCATGACCTGCCATCGGTCTGAAGCTCGGCCGCGATGTTCTGGAGCGGACGGCCGCCGAGCATGATCTGATCGGCGTTGAACTCGATCTGCGCCGGGATCGGCAGCTGCGGGATCGCCGCAAGGCCCGCCCGCAGCGCCGGCATGACGCGCTGCGGATCGGCATCATCCCTGGCCGTCAGCCGGTCGGCATCGACCTGCCGGGCCGACAGCACCGCGCGGAGCAGAGGCGAGGCGCCGAACCTGAGATCACCCACGCCGCCGAGCTTCAGCGCGGCATCTTCCGTGCCGAAGCTGGCGTCGATCTGCTCGAATTTCGCGCCGGCCGGATCGGCCTTGAGCCTGGTCGCGAGCTTCCAGGGCGCCGGCCCCGCCTCGCCTGCCTTCCTTGTCGCGG
Organism: Bradyrhizobium sp. USDA 327; assembly: GCF_041262065.1. Taxonomy (NCBI): domain Bacteria; kingdom Pseudomonadati; phylum Pseudomonadota; class Alphaproteobacteria; order Hyphomicrobiales; family Nitrobacteraceae; genus Bradyrhizobium; species Bradyrhizobium sp. USDA 327. Next base: position 4,944,170 of record NZ_JBGCCW010000001.1, read on the forward strand.
GCACGGCCAGCGTCAGCGCGCCGTCGAATTTCGGCTGGCGATTGTCGAAGGCGAGCACGCCTTCGAGATCGGCGAGGATGGCGCGCTCGCCGGGATCGATGTTGAGGTGCAGACGGGTGGCGCTGCCGTCGGCGCTCGGGCCGGAGGAGACGCGAAACGGGTAGCGCACCCCCGCGGCGCTGAAACTGCCGTCGCCCCGCACCGAGCCCGCGAGCGAGCGCACGTCGCCGGAGAAGGCGATGTCGTTCAATTCGAGCGTCGAGCGGCTGGCAGCGTCATGCAGGGCGATGCGGCCGGTGAGATTCAGCCGCTCGATGGCGAGGGATGCCAGGTTGAAGGTGCCGCTCGCGCTCGACGGCAAATCGACCCGCCCGCGCGCATCCAGGCCGAGATCGACCGCCATGCCGCCCACCGAAAGCTCCGTGGCGCGCCACTCGCCGCGCATCAGGGAGCCCAGGCTGAACTCGACGTCGAGCTTGTCGGCGCGCAGGCGGCCGAGATCGTTGTTGCCGCCAAAGGTGACGCCGCGGAGCCGCAGGGTCGGCGCCGGCAGCAGCCGCGCGTCGAGCTCGCCCGCGACCCGTACCGGCACGCCGATGATCTTGCCGGCCTCCGCCTCGAACTGGGGCCTGAACTGGTTCCAGTCGACGTAGTAAGGCCCGATGAGCGCGGCCAGCAGCGCAATGATGAAGGCAATCGCCAATCCGAGCAGCGTCGTCTGCACGGGTCTCCCCTCGGCCAAACCGGCCCGGGCCGAACCTGAGGGCCTCAGGCGCGCCGGAACAGCCCCTTATATAGAGGGAAGTGTGGCGAAGTCACAGCGACTGTTGCGCGCGGAGGTTAACGCCGGCAGGCCTCACCAGCTCGCCAGCAACCGCTTCAGGCCACGCAGCACGAAGGTCGGCCGCCATTCCGGGTTTTCGACGTCGTCGATGCGCAAATCGGGCAGCCGCCGCAGCAGCGTGGCGATGGCGATCTCGGCCTCGATGCGCGCCAGCTGGGCACCCAGGCAGAAATGGATGCCGCCGCCGAACGACAGCGGCTTCACGTTCTGGCGGGTGACGTCCAGCCGGTCGGGCCGATCAGGATAGACCGCGGGATCCCGGTTGGCCGAGCCGAGCAGGCACAGCACGCTCTCGCCCTTCGGAATCTTCACGCCGCCGAGGTCGACATCCTCCAGCGCGACGCGCCCGGTCATCTGCACCGAGGAATCGTAGCGCAGGAATTCCTCGATCGCACCCTCCATCAGCTCCGGCCGCGCCTTGAGCAGCGCAAGCTGATCCGGATTGCGGTGGAGCGCGAGCAGGCCGTTGCCGATCAGGTTGACCGTGGTCTCGTGGCCTGCGCCGAACAAGAGGATGATGTTGGCGGTCAGTTCCTCGTTGGTGAGCTTGTTGCCGTCCTCCTCGGCCTGCACGAGCTGGGTGATCAGATCATCCCCGGGATTGCGGCGGCGCAGCTCGAACAATTGCTGGAAATACATCTGCGCCATCAGGTTGCCAGCGTTGCCCTGTTTGATCTCCTCCGCAGACAAGGGCACGGGATCGAGCAGCCGCCCGCCGTCGCGCGAGCTCTTGTAGAAGACTTCGCGGTGCTCCTCGGGGATGCCGAGCATGTCGCAGATGATGGTGACGGGCAGGCGGAAGGCGAAATCCTCGATCAGGTCCATGTGGCCGCGTTCGATCACGGCGTCGATGGCCTCATCGACGATCTGCTGAATCCGCGGCCGCATGTCCTCGACCCGGCGGGCGGTGAAGGCCTTTACCACGAGGCCGCGCAGCCGGGTGTGGTCCGGAGGATCGGCCTGCAGCATCCAGTAGCTCATGCTGCGAAACACCGGCTCGTTCATGATCTCGGGGCCGTAGCGGCGCGTGGTGCGCTCGACGAAATCCTTGCCGAAGCGCTTGTCGCGCATCACGAGGCTGACATCGGCATGGCGGCTGGTGACGAACTGGCCGAACGGCGTCACATGGATGGGATCGAGGGTGCGCAGCCGGTCGTAGTGCGGATAGGGATCGCGGATGAAGTCCGGCGAGAGCGGGTTGAACAGCGGTCCGCCTCCGGCGCCTTGCACGTGCTCGTTCATGGTGACCTCAGACCGGTTGCCGTATGAATCGAATACGCCGGGCAGCCCCTCATGCGCAGCGTAACCATCCCTGAAACTCGATACATTGTTGTATTGAATTGCAGTCTGCCCTAACCTGTGCCGATGTCAAGGGTGAGAACGAGACCGACCAGGGACGACACGCGCTACAGGCTGTTCGAGGCGGCCGCCCGCGTGTTCGAACAGGACGGCATCGGCGGCGCCAGCATCGAGGCGATCGCGGCGGCGGCGGGCTTTACCCGCGGGGCGTTCTATTCCAACTTCAAGAGCAAGGACGAACTGATCATCGCCATGCTCGAGGACCATGTCGAGCAGTCAATCCGGCGCAACATGGACATCCTCGCGCAGCACGACAATCTCGACGATTTCATCGCGGCGCTGAAGACGATGGATCGCAGCCGGCAGGATCCGCTCGGCCGCTCGCCCCTCCTCCACATGGAGATGATCCTGTTCGTCGCACGCGCCGAAAAGCGTCGCCCGGAGCTTGCCAAGCGCCTGCGCGCGCGGCGCAAGCTGGTCGCCGACATCGTCGAGGCGACATTGAAGAGCAACGGGCGCAACGACAATCTGAACCCGCCCTGGATGGCCACCGTCGTGCTCGCGCTGGAAGACGGCTTTCGCCTGCACCGGCTGATCGATCCGGAGACGACGCCGGCCGACAGTTTCCTGCGCGCGATCACGGATCTCAGGCGCAGGACGGGATTGGCGTCGGACCACGTCGAAGTGGTCCGCGTCGAGCCCTGATCGGGCCTCGTCGGGACCGACCGGCTCCACGGGCCAATACAGGAATTCCCCTCCGACCTCGCGGTCGGTTAGGTTGACCCGTAGTCGGAGACCGATCGGATGGATGCGTGGACTCATCAGGTCGTTTGCGGCACTCGACGCGCAGATGCGTCGGGAAATCTCGCCCGGAGACCGGCCGGATGTGCACCGGTCCGTGCAGGCCTGCGGTGCCGTCCGGGCAATAGCTCTCGACGACGCAGTATCTGTAAGGCTCGTTGCGCTTAGCCATATCCCTCGCTTGATCGATACCAACGGCAGCATCCGGCCCTCCGCCGATTGCCATGCTACGGTGACGACTCTATCGAGAGCTATTATCCAACCGACCGCCGCTTCCAGAAAGAGCGGACATTCTGGCTCCCTTGATGGTGTGAGACTACTAGAGAACCCGCAAAGGTTGTTATACGGTCAGGCGCGCAGAGCGAGGGGTGATTGATCGCATGTCGCAAATCGAGGGTTCGCCCACCGGCCCGAACGTCGCTTCGCGCGCCGGTTTCGAATGGCGTCGGAGCATCATAACTTTGATGCTGGTTCTTGCCCCTATGGCGCTTGCGGTCATTGTGATGACCATTGGACTTGCCGTCCGGGCGATGTGGCTCGTCATACACGGCGCGCCCGCCGAGCTGCCCGCGCCACCTAGCTTCAGACTCTATGGCCTGCTGTCGTACGCAGTCAGCAGTTGGCTTGCTGTAGCGTTGGTATTGGTTTGGACAAAGCGACAGACCATGCGCTCTGACGTCTTCCGATTTCGAAGACTAACTCTCCCCGCCTTCGCCGCGAGCCTCATTGGCTTCGGGATCGTCACGATCGGCGTGCCCGTCGTGACACATTGGTTGACTACCGTAACAGGCCATCGAAGTCAGGATGTTCGGATCGATTTCCATGACGCGAAGTCAATCGCAATCGTCGTTTTTCTTTTCGTCGTGACAACGCCGGTGACCGAAGAAATCCTCTACCGTGGCCTCTTGGTATCTTGGCTGCGTCGAATTGGATGGCACGATTCCAACATCTTGGCCCTTGGCACCGTGATCTTTGCTGCCAATCATATTATTCCGCTCGGGCTCGTTTGGGGTGCAGCGATGATCTTGCTGGGCCTCGTGACGTACGCACTGCGCCTGCGCTACGAATCGCTTTCTCCAGCTTGGCTCGCTCACACTCTTTTCAACGCGCAACTGACACTGTCCTATCCGTTGATCGCTTGGTTCGCGCAAGCCACCTGATCGTTCGAGCGGTTTTAGAAGGCAATGCGGCACTCGACCCGTCGCATACTTTCGCCAGCGGCCTCGTCGCGACAAATTCCGGCCGACCTCTCAGTCGGTCGTGAGGTGTAAACCGGACGCCATTTTGACCGGGCCAAACCGACTCGATTGACCCCGAGCGGACCTGCCGCCGGAGGCGTCGCCGCCGAACAGTCGAAGCCTTGCGCCTAGTCCTTCGCGGTCGGTACGGGCGGCACCGGCAGAATGATTTCGGAAGCGATCTTCCAATCTTTCTCGACGCGAAGCCAATTGATAATCGTTAGAAACGGCTTGGCTGTTCCGTCCTGCCCGCATAGGAGACCGTGATGTTCATCGGCACGTAGGACTCGACGACATCGCGGGTCAGGCCGACAACCTTGAGCTTGGAATAATCTGGCTCGAGCACGACCGGACCGGAGCTGCCGATATCGTGAAGCTTCTGGTCAACCGCCTCGTTGCCCCAAAAGCCGGCCCAGTTCCCCTCAGACTGGATCGCGCTCTTAGCTACCAATAGTGTGGAGGGCGATTGCCAGAACATCTCATGGAGAGCCTTGAAATCGTGCTTGTTGGCCAATTCCATCAGCCTGCCGAACTTCGATTTGATCGCGCCAAGGGTCGCAGCATCCAGCGGCTCTTTCCTGATAGCGGAATCAGACGCGACAGCCCCGGCGGAAAGAACCGAGGCAGTGACAGTGACAACAAGTGTCTTGTACATGCGGGCATTCCCTTTCGACGTCTGGCTCGCGTCATGATAACGCCTGTCGCGTTCCGCGATTGATATGAGTTACCCACTCCATCGGCCGAAGATTTCATCAGAGCGTTTTAGCCTGCACACTCGCGTAGCAAAGTTGTGATTTTCGTATCGAGATCTCGGGCGACGGCAAGTGCTTTCGAGCTGCCACAATGCAGTAGATAACTCTCCATTTTATCGTAAGAGACGTGCACGCCATCGGGACGCTCATCGACGAGTACTGTGACTGGAGCATAAGATCCAGCATCGGGCACGTGCTTGACCATTTCTTTCATGATGAGTGGATTGCCTACCACGAACCGTTTGATCTTGGGCGTCCTGTATCCAGTTTCGCGACGCAGAATGTCGCCCAAGTCGAATTCCGCGAAGAGCATAAGGTCGGTCCGGCCGAGGCCGCGTTGTACAACGCGCTCCAGATCCGGGAAGGAGTTTGTCGCCCTCGTCTCTTTGAAAAAGTTGACCATGTCAGGTTGACCGATCGCGGACTTGAGGGTGGCGACAACAGCCTCGAATGGCTTTGCGCTCGTGAGGCTGAAGCGTTCCACCTCGACTTTAGCGATTGTCATTTTGTCCTCCGTGACAACTATCATTGATGAGGTGCGTCCGATGGTGCGTCGGAACGCGGCGAGATCATGCAGCCGCGGGATGTGCTTCCAGGAAGGTCCTGACGTGGCTGACGAACATGTCGGGATACTGAAACAGGGCACCGTGCCCTGAATCGGGATAGAGGACCAACTGAGCGTTGCCGAGTTCCTTGAACATTGCGTAGGCGTTGTTCGCGGGCAGCATGGTGTCGTGGCTGCCGCTGACCACAAGAGCGGGCTGGCGGATGGCGCGTAGAATGGCGTGCTCGGGATCAGGTGTGGCGCACCAGGTGATCAGAGCCTTGGCCTGCGGATCGGTAACCGCGTTGCCGTTATCGGTGTCCCGATCGTCCTTGCGCAACTTCGTCCGCTTCAGGAAGGCCAAGCCTGACGACCGGCTGGCGGACGACTTCGTGAAGAACAGCGGTAGACGGGGATCCGGCGCATCGGTTTGGGAAAACGCCTCCTGCAGAACCGCTAACAGGTGTTCCTCTCCGCCTCTTGGCGCGGTGCCGACGAGGATGAGTTTCCGGACCAGCCTTTCGTGCTCAGCTGCGATCTGTTGGGCGACGCAGCCGCCGAGAGAAAAGCCCAGCAGGTCGACCTCAGAAAGGCCGAGGAGATTGATGAAGGCGAATGCATCCCTCGCCATCGCAGCGATATTGTCAGGCGTTTGGCCGGTCGAGCGACCGACCCCAGCATTGTCGAATGCGATGACGGGGCGATCGGCGGCAAGACCGTTGACGACGGCGGGATCCCACGCATCAATGTTGCCGGAGAAGTGCTGCAGGAGAACTAGCGGCGTTCCGGTCGCGGGGCCGAGGCGACGATAGGCGAAGCGGATTCCGTGGCCTTCGACGTAACGGGTCGGTGCCGTTTCGAGCGTGGCCGCGTCGTGGCTCGCGATGTCGAGTTGAGTCATGTCATCCTCCGGATGTTTGGCATAAAATAGTCGAGTGGGGATTTGGCCTGGCCGCGCGATCGAGACCTTGGATGTCGCTGGCCCTTCCGCGGCTTTGTCTGGTTCGCCATCGCGGTCCGCGTTCTGCATTCTCTGAGCGAGCGGGCGCGCTCCCGGCGCGAAAGGACCGGGAGCGGTACCGTTACTTCGCGAGTGCGGCCTTTTCGATTGCCTCAGCGACTTTCTTCGCATGGACGACGAGCGAGGCATGGCTACCGGCGACTTCCGTCGTCTGAGCCTTGATCCTGGCTGCGAACGACTTCTGCGCCTCCGGCGCGAGGACTTTGTCCTTCGTGCTGATGACATAGAACGTCGGCTTGTCATGCCAGGCCGCAATGTCGACGGGGGCTTCGAACGCAACGTGATTCAACGGAAGCTGCGAGTTGGCGAGGTGCTCGGCGATTTCCGGAGGAAGGTCAGCCGCGACGGCTGACGGAAACACCTTGGGATCGATGTACAAATTGCCCTTTGCGTCGGGATGGATCGCCTTGCCGCCTTCGGTCGGCGGACCGGCCTTTGCCAGCGACGCCAGGGATTCACCGACCTCTGGCGCGAAGGCCGAAACATAGACCAGCGCCGAAACCTTGGGATCGTTGCCGGCCTGCGTGATCACTACGCCGCCCCAGGAGTGGCCAACCAATACGGTCCTGCCGTCCTGCTTCGCGAGCGCCTGTTTGGTGGCATCGACGTCGGCGGCGAGCGAAGTGAGCGGATTTTCCACGAGCGTAACGTTGTAGCCCTTCTTCGTGAGAATATTGGCAACGGGCTGCCAGCTCGTCTGGTCCACGAAAGCGCCGTGCACGAGCACGATGTTGTGGGCTGCTCCCTTCGGGAGTTCTGCGGAATGGACGGAGCCAGCCAAGGCCGTTCCGGCCAGAAGGACGGTGGCGACTGAGAGGAGGATATTTCGCATTGATAATTCCTGTTGGCATGTCGGACGAACTCGGTCCGGCGGAATGGACAGGCGTTTCCAGCAAGGTCGCGGTTCTTGCATCTGCCATCGGCAAGATGGTTGCCGTACGTGACGTCGGCCCGTGGCATGACCTAGTTCGCGGACAGTCCGGACGATAGAGATCAATCGTCCGGATGTTGTGTCGGATCGTCCACTGGTCTAGCTTTGGCGACATGGACATCCTCGCCCAAGTGCTCGATCGTGTTCGCCTCGGCGGCACGCTGCTCTTTCACTTCGAGTTCGGCCATCCCTGGCATCTTGAGTTGCCGGCGCGCCCCTACGCCCTGTTTCACTATCTCAGCGAGGGCTCTGCGACCCTGGCGCTCGGCCAGGGTCCGGAAATCCAGATGAGCGAGGGCGATTTTGTCGTCATCACACGCGGCGAGCCCCATGTCTTTTATTCGGATCGCCGGGCCAAGCCTCTGCGGATCATAGATATCGATCGAGCGTCGTCGCGGTTTGGCGTCATCCGTCACGGCAGCCGAGCAAAGCCACGCTCGACGATGATCTGCGGCAATTTCACAGTGTCACGGCCGCTGTTTGGCAGTGTGCTGGAGCTACTGCCGCCCGTGCTCCTGCTCAAGCCGACGGCAGACGGAGGTTGGCTTGAAGCGATCCTGCGCCGCATGGTCAGCGAGTCCGCGCTTGAGCGTCCCGGTCAACGCGTCGCGCTCTCACGACTGACGGAAGTGCTCTTTGTCGAGGTGCTCCGAAGTTGGATCGCGTCTCTTAGTCCCGGACAAGGCGGCTGGCTCGGGGCCATATCTGACCCACATATCGGACCGGCACTCAAGTTGATCCACGAAAACCCGGAGAAGCCCTGGACCCTGAGCGACCTTGGCCACCGCGTGGGGCTCGGCCGCTCGGTGTTTTCGGCGCGCTTTACCAAGCTCGTCGGCCAGTCCATGCACCGTTATGTGGTCGAACGCCGCATGGCGGAAGCGGCGTTCCTGCTGGAAGCCAGCGATGAGCCCATCGCGCGAATTGCCAGCAGAGTTGGTTACGAGACAGCGGCGGCGTTCTCGAAGTTATTCCATCGACATCACGGCGTATCGCCTGGCCGGTACCGAATATCCCGTCGCTCTGACACCGGCGAAAGGCAAGGAGACTTTCAGGAAGCAGCGGTCGCCGATTAGGTTTGTAGCGGCCATCTATGGCAGGTCCCGCTACTGGCCCATCTGCGACCTGCGAGACCATTCGCTCTTCGGCGTAGGCGGCAGACCGAACATCAGGCGGCCATCGCTTGTTGAGGACATGCCCTAGTCGTGTCTCGAGCGAGCGGCTGGTCCCGAGCCAGCGAGTTGCGAGATTCGTCGCAGGATCGGACAAGGCATGTCCGCTTTGGGAAAGATTTTTCGGCGCACCCTGCGCCACAAACAAGCCCATCGCTCGAATCCAAAGGTTCCGTTCTGACTCAGCCCCCGAACGGCGCAGCCACACCGATGTCCGTTGTCGATGTCCTGAGGGCGGTTGCCGGTCTTCAGCCCAAGGTGCGCGCGAGTTTTTGCTGGGGCCGATGCGTTCGCGGCACCTATGCCCCCTCGGATCAGGCCAAGGAGATCACCAAGTCCCGCAGCTTCACCATGCCCTCCCGGGTGCTGGCGCGTTTCTCGGCGGACGGCGTCCCCGCGAACGCGGTCGATACGGACGGTCGCTCGCTGCGCGGCTTCAGCTTCCGGCTCGGCGGCGGCAATCAGCTCTCCGAAATCGTCACCCAGAGCGTCCCGGTTCATTTCGCCAGAACGCTCGACCAGATGCTGGCTTTCCTGCAAGCGCGCATGCCGGGACCGGACGGCAAGCCGGACATGGCTCGAGTCGAGGCATTCTCCGCCGCCAATCCGGAGACGCTGCGTCAGGCAAGCTACCTTGCCGCGAATCCGCCGCCGGCAAGCCTCGCCTGCACGACCTATTGGGGCGTGCACGCCTTTCCCGCAACGAACGCGAAGGGTGAGACACGGTTCATCAAGTTCAAGGTCGTACCGGTCGGCGACGAACGCAGACCGGCCGAGGATGCGGCCAAGTCGACCGGCTTGCTGCGCGATCTCGACTCCCGGATCGCGGCGCGCGATGTCAGGTTCAGCGTGATGGCGCTGCTGGACCGTCCCGGCGATCCCGTCATGGACGTGACCATCCGTTGGCCCGACGAGGATGGACGCGAAGCGGTGCGCCTCGGAACGATCGTGATAACGGGCACTGAACCAAACGAAGCGTGCGACGCGTCCGTTTTCAATCCAGCCAATCTTGCCGAAGGCATCGGCCATCCGCCGGACGAGATGTTTGCGGCGCGGCGCGACGCCTACGCCATCTCTCAGACAAGGCGCAGCTGAGCGGAGGGGTCACGTTTCGCCGTCCGGCACGCCCTGCGCCTCACGGCGCCACATTCCCGGGCTGATGCCGACCGCCGAGGAAAACACCCGGGTGAAGTGGCTTTGATTGGCGAACCCGGCCGATATCGCGATCTCCGCCAGCGACAGGTCGCGCACCGTCATCAATTGCTTGGCCGTGTCCACGCGCTGGCGCAGCAGCCATTGATGCGGCGGCAGGCCGGTCGACACGCGAAATGCGCGCGAAAAATGACTGACCGAGAGATCGAACTCGGCTGCGATCTTCTCCAGCGAAAGCTTTCCGCGGAGATCGGACTCCAGCCTTTCACAAGCCCGCTTCACCTGCCAGGGGGCGAGGCCGCCGCGCGCCGGCTCGGCGGCGCGCCGCAACCCGCCATAGGTCGTCGCAACATGTGCGGTGAACGCAAGCATCATGTGGTCGATGAAGAGCTGGTTGGCCTCTTCAGGCTGCCGCAACGCCGCCAGGAACGACGCGCCGAGATGGCGGATCGTCATATCGTCGTGGCCAACGCCGGGCTGATAGGCGAGCTCACCGATCCGCGGCGCGCCGCTTTGCCTCGCCATGTCGTCCAACGCCGAACGGGGCAGATGGAAGAACAGAGAATGGAAGGGCTTGTCGATCACGTAGCGCGGATCGCGTTTCAGGTCGTACAGATAAGTGGCACCGGCGCGGATATCGCGTTTGATCACGCATCGGCCGCGCTCCCAGCACTCGCAATCAGCGAAGTCGCGGAATTTGAGGCTGACGAGATAGGCGTCCTCCGAGGGCATCGACTCGGAGAGACGCGTAATGGGATGGTCATCCCGTGTCTCGGTGACCGCGAGCTCGGCGCTGCGCAGCGAACGCGTGACCAGCGTTGGCGGCGCATCCTTCAAATGCAAGAACCGTTCGAGCTTCTGCGCGAGGGCGCCCGCCTGTGCCATGGAGAGTGTCTCATATGTGAGGAGCCTGGGGAGCGGAGGCGCCGCACCAGACCACGCAATTATCCGACATCGGCAACCGACGGTCCAGATTTGCGCGTTGGAACGCTAGCCGCGTGCCCCCTCGCCGCAGCTATCGTTCACAGGACGTTTTCACAAGAGATTTCAACGAATTTTGATGCCTCTCGCGCGATCTCCGTTCAATGCCTCGACAACTCGTCGTCCGCCCATCGTGCATTTGTGAAAGCGCGCACCTGCTTGGAGCATCCGTCACCGGCTGATCAATCCTGGCACGATGCCCGCCGACAGCTTCTTTGCGCGCGATCACGGAGTTGCGGCGTCGGAGGGGATCGGCGTCGCATCAGAACCTGTGCCTTCAAGCGCTGCGCGACATGTTTGTCGCGCCTCAAATGCAGCTCCTCGCTACTTCTTCTTCGCAGGTCCGAAATCCGGCTGCCACGCTACATCCTTGCGGGACGGGGCCGCGGCGATCACCTTGGCTTTGTCCTTCTTCGGCTTCTTGGCTTCGCGGTTGCCGCGTTGCTGGCCCTTTGCCATGTCGCTCTCCTTTGCTGGTTTAAGTTCATCGAATTCGTTCGGCTGCAGGATCCGGCCGCGCGGGGTGCAGACCCTGACGTCCATGTAGCCCTCGCGAAGCAGTTTTTCCGCGAGGCGTAGCGCGACCGCCGCAGTCCCGCGGCCGAGATTGGAACTGCCGTATTCGTTGGTCCCGCTGACCAGATACGGCACGCGTGTTGTCCTACCCATTGAGGACCGCGGCTGCACACACGAGAAGCAGAGGAAAAAGCGGAACGATCATCGATGGCACGATCCATTCCGATATTCGAACACGCGACATCGAACGCTCCTGCGAAGCCTTCGGCGGGAGCACACATGCCCTCGGTCACCGGTCGAAGCCATCGAGAAGCGCGGTAACAACAACAATCCTACGCCCGCGCCGAAACAATAGCGAGCGTTAAGTGCCTCTTGCCGTCGCACCGCGACATTACCGTTCGTACGGAAACGGAAACGATAATGCTGGCTATTGCCGCGCCAAAGGCGCATGCTCACGCAAGCGGCACCGGTTGGGGCTTCACTTGCGAAAGGCAGGCGTGCGCATGACCATCCGCTCGCGGCGAGAGACCGTAACCTTCAGGCATCCGTTCCACATCCGCGGCATCGAGCGCATCTTGCCGGCCGGCGCCTATGAGGTCGTCACCGACGAGGAGACGATCGAAGGCCTGACCTTCGCCGCCTATCGCCGGGTTGCCACGATGATCACCGTGCCCGCCGAAGGTGGGGGCGGTGCCATGGAGATGCTGTCGATCGGCTCTGTCGATCTTGCGAATGCGCAAGCTGCAGACGCGAGCATCGCCAATGACTGACCAGCCGGTCGATCTCGACAAGCGCCGTGGCATGGCCGCGCAAAAGGCTACCGACCTGCGCCGCGCGCTGGCCGATGTCGAGGCCCATGTCAGAGAGCTGCGCGAGCGCGAGGCCGATCTCGAACATCGCATGATGACGGTTCCCGCTGCGTCCTGGCCGGAGGCCGCTGTGAAGGCGCGCCATCTGCTCAACCTCTATGCTGCGAGCTTGCCGACTGAGGACACGCGCCATCGCGCGCTCGTCTCGGCGCTGTTCGACGATTTCGTCCGGCTGTCCGGAGAGGGCTGAGCGACGGCCGCCAGCATTCTCGACACGTGCATGCTCGGCGGGAGCCGGAAAGCGGGCGCGCGGTACCGGTCAATGATTGGATGGCGCGAACTGCAAGGAAGCCAACACGTAACGGAGTGAGCCATGACACTGACCAGCGGCCGCTTTATCGACCACGAATACGACCGGATGATCGTCCGGTTCTCGATGCATGACGGCGCCCGGGAGATTCCTTGCGCGATCTCGACCTCCGCGATGGATGATCTCGAGCGCGGCGCGCGAGTCAAGCCCGAGCAGCGGGAAGCCCAATTCGCCCGTCTACGCGATCGCATCGAAGCATGCGCCGAAAGCAAATATCGCGCCACAGAGTTCGAAGGCACGCCGCCGGGCATCGTGCTTCGCGGCATCGATTTCAGGCTATAGCGAAGACACCAGCCGCGGCCTGGCCAGGCCTTTCTGCGGCCTCACAGGTGACGCGGCCGTCATGGCATGAGATCCGGAATCAAGATCGCTTCTACTCCGACCTTGCTTTGATCTCCGGCAGGGGCGGCTTGCGCTCGAAGGGTTTCTTTTTCGGTGGCGCGGGCAGCAATCCCTCCCTGATCGCCTGCTTCCGGGCGAGCTTGCGGGCGCGGCGAATGGCCTCGGATTTCTCGCGGGTCTTTCTCTCGGACGGCTTTTCGTAGGAACGGCGTTGCTTCATTTCCCGGAAGACGCCCTCGCGCTGCATCTTCTTCTTGAGAACACGGAGTGCCTGCTCAACATTGTTGTCTCTGACGAGTACGTGCAATTTGATCCTCCTGGGCTGCGAATGCGACACGTCCTGCAGGGCAGCCAATTGCGCAGGAGCTCATTGCGATTTTTGAGGATAGTGGGGGCGACAATGTCGCGGCTTCGGACGAGCCGATCTGCCTGTCACGGCGAGCAGCTTGTTACCGTCAACGTGACCACTGTCGCGCAGCGCTGTCAATCGATAACGTCCTGCTTGCAGGTCGACGGACACACGCAAAGCGCCTCGATCGGAACAGTAGACCTGGCTCGCAGAAATCGAACTGGCTTCGCTCCTTGCAAAATCGCGAAAGCCGTGTATATTGGGGGTCGTTCGATTAGCCGCTGTGCCTTGTTGAATGCGCCCGCGGGCTCCTTTTCCAAAGACATCGACGAAGTTGAAGATAGCCGCGTGAATGTCGCGCGGGATGCGCTTGCGCGCTTTGGAGAAGAAAATGACGACAGGTACAGTCAAGTGGTTCAATGGCCAAAAGGGCTTCGGTTTCATCCAGCCGAGCGACGGCGGCAACGATGTGTTCGTTCACATCAGCGCGGTTGAACGAGCTGGTCTTGCTGGTCTCGGCGAGGGCCAAAAGGTCAATTTCGAGATCAAGACCGATAAGGTGCGAGGCAAAGCCAGCGCTGAGAATCTCTCGCTGGCCTGATATCGTGGCGCCGTTTCACGGATGTACTGAAACGGTTGCTCTACCCGCTCAATCCTGGGATTGAGCGGGTTTTGGCCGTTGTGGATCCGGGTGAGCGATGAGCACCAAGAAACCGGCAGAGCCGTCATCCGAAAGCATCGCGCGTTCCGATCGCAGGCGCCTCGCCGCTGAAGAGGGAGCGCGGGCGTTGGCAGATGTCGAAAGGCAGGCCATCGAGGTTCGCAAGAACATGGCGCGGCTCCGAGAGGTCCGCGAGGCGAAGCAAGCGGCTGATGAAGCTCTTCGAACGGCCTTGCCGGCGCCTGCGCTCAAGAAGCGTTCGAGGAAGCCGGTACGATAGTCATATTCAACACCGCCGGCGAAATCTGAAGAGCCGATCCTATGCCGGAGGGTGCAGATCGTGCCTAGAATCAAGCCAGACCACGGAACCATCACGTTCTTTCTCGCGTCCGGCGCCAATCGGCAGATGTGCCGGCTTGCCACGACATTCAGCACCCAGAAGCAGGCCTTCAGCTATCTACAGAAGCACCGAACGGAGTTCGAACGTATGGCGCGGGCGCGCCTTGCTTCAGGGGAGCTCGAAGACGGGATCGTCGTGCTTCCGATGCTCTAAAGCATGATCCGGAGAAGTGCGCGGCGGTTTTCGTGCTTTAGGTCGTCCTCTCGGACTGGCTTCGTCGTTCAGCTTCCCTCGCCAACCGTTCAGCCTTCAGTCGTTCCCGATTTGCGTTGAAGGCCTGCTCCGCCTTCTCGTGATCAGTCGCGGGCTTCGTCGCGGGCTGCTTGAAGAGGTTGTGCGCCTCCTCCGCTGCATGCGATTGGGAATACCGTCTCATTGCTTGTCCTCCATGTCGCTGGCGGTTCGAATTCCTCCGGTGTCGGCGGCTTCCTGGTGCTCGGCCTATTGTCGGATCGGCTTGCTGCGCTTGGACCGATCAATTCGCACGCGATCGAATTCCTTGGGCCCGTCGAGCAGATCCCCCTTGCGGACTGCCCTGTCCTCCGCCGTCGTCGTCGTGTCGCCCATGCGATCGATCGCATCGCCGGCCATTTTGCGAGCGCGCCGCTTCTGGCGATCCGGATCGGCGTGCAACGCAAGCCCCAGTTCCACCAAGCGGCTTATTGCCTCGGACAGGCTGGGCTTGTCGCTCTGACAGGCGATCCATGCCGTGATGGCCTTGAGCTGCGGTTGCGAAGGTCGAAAGCCTGCCGCTCGGGCGGTGGCGCTGCTTTCCGGTCTTTTCATCGGGCCCATGCAGTTTGCAAACAGGACGTGGCGCGGTGCCCCTCCGGCGGATGTCGAGGACCAAATCGCCGGTCGCCAATGCGTTCCCTATCGGCTGCGAATATCGCCCAAGGGCAGCGACGCTGACCGGTGCACTGCAGCCCCGCCCGCGGGCGCAAGGTCGAGCCGCCCCAGCATCGTCCTCGCCTGCTCGGCGCAGTGGTCGATCAGCCAGCGCTCGAAGGCGACGGGAGGCAACGCGGGTGCATAGAGAAAGCCCTGGACGATGTCGCAGCCGAGCTCGGCCAGCGTCTTGCGCTGCCCCTCGGTCTCGACGCCCTCGGCGACCACGGTCATGCCGAGGCCCTGGCCGACGCGGACCACCGCGGTGGCGATCGCGAGCGCGCCCGCGTCTTTCTCGATGTCGCGCATGAAACTGCGGTCGATCTTCAATTCGCGGATCGGAAAATGCGCGAGCCGGCTCAGGCTGGAGTATCCGGTGCCGAAATCGTCCACCGAGAGGCCGACGCCGAGCTCGCGGATCGCGTTCATCGTCTCCAGCGCTGCGACGCCATCCTGCATGAACGCGCCTTCGGTAATCTCCAGCATCAGCGCGTCCGGCGGCAGATCGTGTTCGGCCAGGATGTCCTTGAGCCGCGCCGCCAGCGCGACGTTACGGAAATTGATCGGCGACAGGTTCACCGAGACGCAGGGAATGTTGAGCCCGGCGTGGCGCCAGCTCGCGATCTGCCGGCAGGCCTCGCGCACGGACCACAGGCCGATCTGCTCGATCAGGCCGCATTCCTCGGCGAGCGGGATGAACTTTGCCGGAGAGACGTCGCCGAGCACGGCATCGCGCCAGCGCGCCAGCGCTTCGACGCCATGGATCGCGCCGTCGCAGCTGCGGATCTGCGGCTGGTAGCTGAGACTCAGTGCGCCCTCCGCGATCGCGCGGCGCAGCGCCGCGATCAGGGCCAACCGCTGCTCGGCGAGCACGTTCATCTCGGCACTGAAGATGCGATGGGTCGAGCGTCCGGCCTGCTTGGCCATGTACATGGCGGCGTCCGCCTGCTGCATCAAGGTGTCGATATCGGTGGCGTGATCGGGGTAGAGGCTGATGCCGATGCTGGCGGACATCGGCATCAGCTTCGACCCGAGCCGGAGCGGCCGCGCCAGCGCTTCGGCGATATCGGCCGCGACGCGCTCGGCGCTCTCGGCGTTACGTTGCGGCAGCAGGATGACGAACTCGTCGCCGCCGAGCCGCCCCAGCATGTCGCCGGGACCGATATGCTCGCGCAGGCGTTGCGCGAGCTGGACCAGGAGCTCGTCGCCGGCGGCGTGACCGAGCGTATCGTTGACGTCCTTGAAATGATCGACGTCGAGGAAGGCCAGCGCGACATGGCTGCCGGTCGGGCAGGCATCGATGGCCGTGGTGATCAGGTGCCGCAACTGGGCTCGATTGGGCAGGCCGGTGAGGATGTCGTGATAGGCGAGCCGCGCGATCTCCGCGCGCGCCTCCTTGCGCTCGATCGCGAAGGCGCCGAGGTTGACGCAGGCCTCGACGATGCGCCGGTGCCAATTGCTCGGCGCGCGCGGTTCGCGATAGTAAAAGGCGAAGGTCGCGATGACGCGGCCGTCCTTGGCCTTGACCGGGGTCGACCAGCAGGCACGCAGGCCGATCGCGAGCGGCATCGCCTTGTAGGGCTGCCAGCGCGGATCGGTATCGAGATCGGTCGCCAGAACCGGTGTACCGTAGAAGGCCGCGGTGCCGCAGGAGCCGACATTGGGACCGATCGCGATGCCGTCCAGCGCGCGGGAATAGTCCTCAGGCAGGCTGGGACCACCGAGCGGATGGATCAGGCCGGCGGCATCGACGTGAAGCAGCGAACAGACCACGTCGGGCGCGATCTCCTCGACGCGACGGCACAGCCGATCGGCGATCTCGCCGATCGGCACCTCGTCGGCGAGCGCGCTCATGATGAGCTGCTGAAGCGAGCGCAGCTGCTTGGTCTCGGTGATATCCTCGAGCAGCGCGAAGATATGCTTGACCCGGCCCCTGCTGTCGCGGAACGTGTCGATCCGGGCGGAGACCCAGATCTCCTCGCCGTCCTTGTCGTAGACGAGCACCTCGGTCTCGCCGCGATGGCCGCCACGCATCAGGCGCCTGACGAGCTTCGCGAGGGCCTTGCGATCGGTGTGACGACCGGCGACGAGCCCGTCGGCGCTGCGACCTGCGGCCTCCTCGCTGGTATAGCCGAACAGCGCCGTGAACGCCGAATTGACGTAGACGATGTTCTGCTCGACGTCGGTGATGATCACCGCGCGGTTGGTCTGGTCGGCGACGGCGTGGAGAAGCCCGATCCTGACGCGCCGCTCCGCATCAAGAGTGACGTCGCGTGCGAACACGATGCGATGGGTCGCGCCGCCAATCGTCGTTGATGACATCGACACCAGCGCCTTGATACGGCTGCCGTCGCGCCGCACGAGGCTGATCTCCTCGCGGAAATCCGCGGTCGCGCCGGCTTCGAGACATTTGAGGGTGAGAACGGCGGCGTTGCGGCCGAGCACCTCGGTGGCAGCGAGCTTCCAGATCCGCTCCGCGGCAGGGTTGAAGTGCGTGATGCGATGCGCGTCATCGACGATGACGACGCCATCCTCGGCGCGGGCGAGTGCGGCGCGCAGCACGTCCGGGATTTCGGTCGCAGGACAATCGGAGGCAGACATCGTTGGAACCGGACGGCGTCGGGAACAAGTGGCACTGAACCGACGCTAGCGCTCCGGTGGTGTCCAAGACGTTTTTGCGGGCCCGTGGCGTCACGCCAAGACGCGACATGCTTAACGTTCTCCGAAGAAGGAACGAGCAATGCGATGGTTGAGACCAACCTACTTCGCAATACCGCCGGGGAGCTTGTGCAGCCGGCCGGCGACGGCCCGCACCTTCCGCGGCGCGGCCCGCCAGATCGCGAGCGCCGACAATCCGCTCATGACCATCGCGATGGCAAAGGCAAGCGTGTAGTCGCCGGCACGATCATAGAGGAAGCCCGTCACCCACGGTCCGGCCGCACCACCCGCCAGCGCCGCCAGCATGATTGTGCCGAAGATGCTGCCCTGATGCCTGCCCTGGAAAATCTCGAACACCACCGCCCCCATGATCGAGGTGAGACCGTAGCCGAGCGCGCCTTGCGTGAGCACCATCACATAAACCAGCCACAGCGACGGCTGGAATTTCAGCGCCATCAGAGCCGCAAAGCAAATCGCAAAGCCCGCGCAGCTGATCGCCCACACCCATTCTCGCCCGATCCGGTCGGAGACATGGCCGAGCAGGATCTGGCCGGGAATTCCGAGCAGGCTGACGATACCGAGTGCCCACACCGCAACACCGGGGCTGAAGCCGATGTCTAGCAGGAATTTGGTCTGATGCACCTGCACCGCGTACCAGATGTAAAGGCCGCAGAAATAGCCGAGCGCGATCCACCAGAAACGCGCGGTCGCGACGGCTCGCTTGAGCGTCCAGTCGATCCCGACCCAGACGGGATCGACGATGTTGGAGACCGGTTGGGCCGCGCCCGGCACCGGGGCAGCGTCGCCGTCCGGTTCAAGGCCGATGTCCTGCGGGCGCCTGTGCAAGAGCAGATTTATCGGCGCCAGCACCACCAGGATGAGCAGACCCATCGCCGTGCAGGCGGTGCGCCAGCCGGTCTGCTCGATCATGTGCTGCACCCATGGCAGCAGCGTCACCGAGCCGATGCCGACACCCGCGAAAGCGATGCCGATGGCGAAGCCGCGCTTGCGGATGAACCAGTTCGGCAGGAACAGCGACTGGCCGGAATAGCCGAGGCACACCGAGCCCGCACCGACCATGACGCCGATAGTGACATAGAGATGCCACGGCGCGCTGGTCAGCGGTGCCAGCAGCAGCCCGCCGCCCATCAGCACGACGCCGAGCTCCATCACCGCGCGCGGACCGGCGCGATCCATCAGGCGGCCGATCAGCGGGCTGACCACGCCCGACACCACGAAGCCGAAGGAGAAGGCGCCCGCCGTGACGCCGCGCTCCCAGCCGAACTCGGAGATGATGGGCGGAAAGAACAGCGAGAAGGCGGTACGCGCGTTGACGCCGATGGCCATGGTGACGAAGGTCACGGCGACCACCACCCAGCCGTAGAAGAACGGAAGCCGCATGTTGTGCTTGTTTCATCCCTAGACGTTCCTTCGGATCATCCGGGAATGCTCTGGTCAAGCGCTTTTTCGCGCATGCCCGCTGGGCGAGGACGGAGCTGCCACGGCGTCGGACCGGACTTCGTCCCGGCCATCCACGCCTCGCGAGGCGCGTTCAGGCGGCGTCGCGCCGCGAAGGTTTGGCCGGCTCGTCGAACTGGATCCCTTCGATCGGTTGCGGCCTGCCCAACAGATAGCCTTGCGCGAAATTGACGCCGAGCACCTTAAGCCGCTCGAATTCCTCGCACGTCTCGACGCCCTCGGCCGTGACCGACATGTCCAGCCCGCGCGCCAGTGTCACGATCGCGGAGATGATGGCGGAGCTGCGCGGCTGATGCGTGAGGTTGCGGATGAACGACTTGTCGATCTTGATCTTGTCGAACGGGAACGCGGTCAGGTAGCTGAGCGACGAATAGCCGGTGCCGAAATCGTCGAGCGCCAGCTCGATCCCGATGCTCTTCAGCCGCTCCATGAAGGCGTGGTTCTCGGCCGCGCGCTCCAGCAGCACGGATTCCGTGATCTCGATCTCCAGCCTCTGCGGTGGCAGGCCGGAATCGGCGAGCGCCGCGCAGATCATTTCGAACAGCTCGGCCTCCTTGAACTGGATCGGCGACAAATTGACGGCGACCATGAGATCGGAGGGCCAGCCGGCGGCGTCCGCACAGGCGCGCCGCAGCACGAATTCGCCGAGCGGCACGATCAGCCCGGTCTCTTCCGCAAGCGAGATGAACTGGTCGGGCGGGATCAGTCCGCGCGCCGGATGCCGCCAGCGCACCAGCGCCTCGAAGCCGCGCCGTACGCCGCTGAGGGCGTCGACGAACGGCTGGTAGTGCACCTCCAGCTGGCACTGTGCGATGGCGTCGCGCAGATCTCCTTCCAGCGTGTTGCGGGCCTCCAGCTCGGCCGACATCGCCTCGTCGTAAATGGTGAAGCAGTTGCGGCCCGCTGATTTCGAACGATAAAGCGCGAGATCCGCTTTCTTCAGGAGCTGCTCCTGATCGCTGCCGTGGTCCGGCGAGATCGCGATGCCGATGCTGGTGCCGATCTCGACGCGGTGTCCCGGCAGCAGGAACGGTTCGCTCACGAGCTTGGCGATCCGCGCCGCCAGCTCAGTCGAGCAGGCGCGCTGATCCTCGCAGGCTTCCTGGATGATGGCGAATTCGTCGCCGCCGAGCCGCGCCAGCACGTCGTTCGCGCGCATCGCGGATTTCAACCGCTGCGCCACCTGGCGCAGCAGCGCATCGCCGGCTGCGTGTCCGAGGGAGTCGTTGACGTTCTTGAAGCGGTCGAGGTCGAGCATCAGGATCGCGAAGGGCAGACCCGTCACGCCGGATTGCCCGTTCATCTCGTCGAGCCGGGTGAGGAAGAAGGCGCGGTTCGGCAGTCCGGTGAGTATGTCGGTCTGGGCAAGCTCGAGCACCCGCCGGTTCGCCTGCGACAGCCGCCGCGAATTGCGGCTCGCGAGCATCAGATAGGTCGACAGCGACATCGTCAGCAGCATGCCGACGATCAGGACCGCGCCCGCGCGATCGTAAGTCGTCGCCAGCGGACCGCCGGCGGTTGGAACCGCCCGCACCTGCCAGTCGGTATCGCCGATCTTGAGACTGCCCGACCAGTGCACGGCCCGCGCGATGTCCCGCATCGAGCGCGGCGCGGTGGCGGCCGACGAGTAATCCGGCAGCGTTTCCTCCAGCTTGGCGATCTGCGCCGCGAAGGGCGGGTAGACGTTCATGCTGACCGCCGGGCTTGCCCCGGTGGTCACGCGAATGGACTGGATCAGCAGCGGCAGGTCGAAGATGCCGACGACGAAGCCGGCGAGATTGCGGCGCCGGTCCGCGATCTCCTCGCGCGACGTGCCCTTGGCGTAGACGGGAATGGCGACGAGAACGTCGGGCACCCGGCTGCCCCCCTGCTTCGGCTCGAAGAGGCGCGTGCGAATGGCTGCGACGCGATCGTTGTCGCGCGCGCGCTCCAGCACCGCCCGGCGCTCCGGAACGGTCGCGTAGTCCATGCCATAGACCGACGAGGTCTTCGGCTGAGTCGAGTAGAACACCGGAAAATATTCGTCGCCCTGCGTTGCGGTGACGAATCTCTCACCCTGCAGCGACTTGATCCGATAGCCGGACACGCCGTCGGCGATCGCCGCGGCCTCGTATTCGGCGCGCTCCTTGCTGTTGACGCGCGGCAACCAGGCAATGCGCAGCATGCCGGGATGGCGCTCGAACAGCCGGGCGCTGAAGGTCTCGAATTCGCTGCGAGTGACTTCGTCGCTGGTCGATTCGAACAGCGTGCGCAGTGCGAGGAGCCTCGATATGTACTCGTTCATGCCGTTCTGCATGACGATCGCCTGGGTCTCGGCGGCGTTCTCGAACTCGCCCCGGTTGACGCGATCTTCCCACCGCGCCACGGCGGCGGCGCCCACGATCGAGAACAGAAGGCCGATGCCGACCGCCACGAGCGCAGGGCGATAAAGCCCGAGTAGCGGCGCGGCACGCCACCATCCGCTCATACGCCTCCGATCCTGATCGTTCTGATCGCGACCGCCCATCTTGACCTGCAAGTCCCCATCGATACGGCGACACGAACTTCTGGTTGAGCCGCCGGCGCGACTACCGGACCAGGATCGGGGTTAAGAACTGCCCAATTTCGCAAACCAGGCGCCCGCGCATCGCGCGGCTTAGTTAACGATTGCCCAGAAAGTTCCGGCAGAGTGGCAGTAACTTGCCGGCTTTACCCGGAGTCCTACGGACCGCCGACGCGCACAAATTAGCGTCCTGTTCAGCCCGCAGGATTTATCGTCTCCGCAACGCGTCCTGTATCCGGCAAGCATCCTCATGACACGATCGCCATTCGCGACCTACGTCGGCTTGACCATCGCATTGTTGGCCGCAGCGACGCCTTCCGCCAAAGGCGACGAAGTCGGCGTCGGCGAGGACGCGATCCTGTTCGGTCAGGCGGCAGCGCTCGAAGGCCCCTCCTCCGCGCTCGGACAGCGCATGCGGCAAGGCATCGTCGCGGCATTCACCGAGATCAACGCCAAGGGCGGCGTCCACGGCCGCAGGCTCCAGCTGATCAGCCGCGACGACGGCTACGACCCCGACCGGTCGGTGACGCAGACGCTGCGCCTGATCGAGGACGACAAGGTGTTCGCGCTGATCGGCGCGGTCGGCACGCCGACCGCCATCGCGACAATTCCCATCACCAGCACCAGGAACATTCCCTTCATCGGCCCCTTCAGCGGCGCCGAATTCCTCCGCGACCTCGAGCTTCCCAACGTCGTCAACATCCGCGCGAGCTACGGCGCGGAGGCCGAGGCCTGGGTCAAGCACCTCACCGAGGATCGCCGCTTCACCCGCATCGGCATCTTCTACCAAGACGATTCCTTCGGCCGCGACGGTCTCCTTGGCGTCAAGCGGGCGCTTGCAAGGCGCGGCCTCGAACTCGCCGCCGAGGGCACTTTCGAGCGCAACACCCGCGCGGTCGCCGCGGCCTTGCGGGTGATCAAGCGCGCCGAGCCCGAGGCCATCGTCATGGTCGGGACCTATGGTCCCTGCGCGGAATTCATCAAGCTCGCGCGCCGCAGCGGCTTCTCTCCGACCTTCGTCAACATCTCCTTCGTCGGCGCCAACGCGCTCGCCGGGGAGCTTGGCCCGGACGGCGAAGGCGTCATCGTCTCGCAGGTGGTGCCTTTTCCCTGGGACCGCTCGCTCAAGCTCGTCGCCGACTACCAGAGGGCGCAGCAGGCGTTCGATCCGACGCTGACACCGGACTTCGTGTCGCTCGAAGGCTATATCTCCGGTCGCCTCGCGGCCGCGGCGCTGGAAAAGGCCGGACCGCAGCCGACGCGCGCAAGCCTGTTGCGCACCATCAACGATATCGGCCGTTTCGACATCAGCGGCACCATCGTCACCGTCGGCCCGCGCATGATCGACACGCCGCCGAAGGTGTTCCTGACGGTGATCCAGAAGGACGGGACGTTCACGGCGGTCGACCGATTGTAGCCGTAGAAGATCCGCGCTCCGTGATCCAGCGCACAGACGGCCTCATGGCGCAGACGTAGAAAAAGTGACATCATCGCGCGTATTGCCGATGGAGGTGACACCATGCGCCGTCCGACCTTTTCCAATCTTCTGCTTGCATCCGGGCTTCTTGCGCTCACGCAATTGATGACGCCGACCGGCGCCGCCGCCGAAACGCGGCTTGCGCTGGTGATCGGCCAATCCGCCTATCGCGCCGTGCCGGAGCTGCCCAACGCCGCCAACGATGCCAAAGGCATGACGGAGCTGCTCGGCAATGCCGGCTTCACCGTCACCACCGCGGCCAACCTTTCGCAGAACGAGATGCGCGCGGCGATCTCGGATTTCGCCGGCAGGGTCAGTGCCAGCGGCGCCGATACCGTCGCACTGGTGTTCTATGCCGGCCATGGCCTGCAAATCGACGGCGAGAATTATCTGGTGCCAGTTGATCTCGACCCCAAGCGCGAGGCCGACATTCCGCTCCAGGGCGTGCGGCTGAACGACCTGCTCAACACGCTCGGCGCGCTACCGACGCGGGCGCGCATCTTCATGCTCGATGCCTGCCGCAACAATCCGTTCCCCGCGCTCAGCGGCGCCGGCCACGGCCTTGCGATCGTCGACACCAAGGCCGGTGCGCCCGGCTCCTTCATCTCCTATTCGACCTCGCCCGGCGCCGAAGCCGAGGACGGCAACGGCATCGACAGCCCCTACACCGCGGCTGCGCTGACCATCGCCAAGCAGCCCAATCTGCCGATCGAAGAGGTCTTCAAGCGCATCCGCGTCGCCGTGGCGCAATCGACCGACGGCCGGCAGATCCCCTGGGAGAGCTCGTCGCTGACGACCGACTTCAGGTTCTTCGGCGAGAGCAGCGTCCAGACGTCCGCCCTTCCAGGCGCAGCTTCAATGGCGCTTGCGAGTGCCACGCGCAGCCTCGAGGACTGGCGCAAGGAACTGCAGGGCAAGCCGGCCCCGGTCGCCTATGAACTCGTGATCACCGAGGACACGGTGCCCGCTTATCAGGCCTATATCGAACTCTACGCACAGGACGCCCGCACGCCGCGCCTACGCACCGTGCTCGAGCGGCGGCGGCAGATGCTGGCCTGGGAGCGCGCGACCGCGATCAACACACGCGCCTCGTTCGAGGCTTATCTGCAGAACTGGGACAACAGCGATCTCGCGGCAACCGCGCGCAGGCTGCTGCTCCGCGTCCAGAACCGCAACTACGCCTTGCCCGTGGCCGCCGCTGCGACGCCTGCCCCGGTCGCCGTCGCGATGGCGCCGACCTGCCCGTGCTCGACGCCGTCGACGCCGGTCAATCCGAGCGTCGCGCCCGTCATCAAGAAGCGCGTCGACACCCCGCCGAAGCGCAAGGTGGTCGAGACGCCGCCCAAGCGACGACCGCCGTCCGACCAAGTCGTCTACGAGCGCGCGCCGCCGCCGGATCGCGGCCCGCCGCCCGAGGCTGTCATGCAAGGCATCGGCGTCGGTGTTGGTATCGGCCTCGGCATGGGAATGGGCAGCCGCGGCGGAGACCATTATCGCGGCGACTACCGCAGATACTGAGCCGGTCCTACTGAGGTAATCGGACTTGAGCATCTACACGAGGTCGTCATGCCCGGGCTTTGTCCCGGGCATCCACGTTCTGCGCCGTCTAACAAGGCGTGGATGGCCGGGACAAGCCAAGACAAGCCCGGCCATGACGCGCCCCGCATGCGGCAGCACTGGCTTCTACTGCAACAACGACGGGTAGTCGCTCTGCATGGCCTCGCGAACCCGGCCGGCCTGGATTGCACGCGACAATATCTGCGCGGCGGGATTGCCGAAAGCTCCCTGTCGCTGACTGCGCAGGCCTCAAGCCTCCGGCACGATCTTGCCGGGGTTGAAGATGTTCAGCGGATCGAGCGCCTTCTTCAACGCCCGCATCGCATCGAGCGCCTCGGGGCCGAGCTCGGCCTTGAGATATTTCTGCTTGCCCTGGCCGATGCCGTGCTCGCCGGTGCAGGTTCCGTCCATCGCCTGCGCGCGCTCGACCAGGCGATGCATGAACTCCTCGCCGCGCGCCATCTCGTCGGCATCGTTGACGTCGCAGACCAGCGAGCAGTGGAAATTTCCGTCGCCGACATGGCCGACGATCGGCGACAGCAGGTTGAGGCGCTTGAGGTCCTCCTCGGTCTCGCTAACGCAATCGGCGAGCCGTGAAATCGGCACGCAGACGTCGGTCGCGACCACGCCGATGCTGTCGCCGGGCCGCAGCGCCTTCACCGACCAATAGGCGTCGTGCCGCGCCTGCCACAGCTTGGTGCGGTCCTCCGGCTTGGTGGTCCAGGAAAAATCGCCGCCGCCGCACTCCCTTGCGATCTCGCCGAACGCCTTGGACTGCTCGCCGACCTCGATCTCGCTGCCGTGGAATTCCATCAACAGCAGCGGCGTCTCCGGCAGCGTCAGCTTCGAATAGGCATTGCAGGCCTTGACCTGCGCGGCATTGAGCAGCTCGATGCGCGCGACGGGAATGCCGGTCTGGATCGCCAGGATCACGGCCTGACAGGCCCCGTGCACGGTCTCGAACGAGACCGCGCCCGCCGCGATCGTCTCGGGGATGCCGCGCAGGCGAATGGTCAATTCCGAGATGATGCCGAGCGTGCCCTCGGCACCGACGAACAGATGCGTGAGGTCGTAGCCGGCGGATGACTTCTTCGCGCGCGTGCCTGTGGTGATGATCTCGCCGTCGCCGCGCACCACCTTGAGCGCCAGCACGCTGTCGCGCATGGTGCCGTAGCGCACCGCGTTGGTGCCGGAGGCGCGAGTCGAGGCCATGCCGCCGAGCGAGGCATCCGCGCCGGGATCGATCGGGAAGAACAGGCCCTGGTCGCGCAGATGCTCGTTCAGCGCCTTGCGGGTGACGCCGGGCTGGATCACGCAGTCGAGGTCTTCGGCATGCACCGCGAGCACCTTGTTCATGTCGCGCAGGTCGATCGAGATGCCGCCCGCGGGCGCGTTGACCTGGCCTTCGAGCGAGGTGCCGGTGCCGAAGGCAATGACGGGCACGCGGTTTCTCGCGCAGATCCGCACCACGTCCTGGATGTCGGCGGTCTCCTGCGCCATCACCACGCCGTCCGGCGGCTGGTTGGGGATCCACGTGGTGGTATGGCCGTGCTGCTCGCGCACGGCCTGCGAGGTGATGAGGCGGTTGCCGAAGCGTGCGGCAAGCTGCTCCAGCGCGCTCGCGAGGGCTTTCGGCTCCGGCCGCGGCGGATTATTGGTGATGGTCGTACCCACGGAATTCCTCCCGAAAGAAGAACCGTGGCAAAGGACATAAAACTGGTCAAGTCAAGCGACCGGACGCATAGCTGGAAGGAAACATGCCGGAGACCACCGCCTCAGCGCCCAAAGCCGAGCCGTTCCGCGCCTCGATCATGCAGATCGAGCCGCAATGGATCGACTATAACGGCCATCTCAACATGGCCTATTACAACGTGATGTTCGACCGCGCGATCGACCAGCTCTGGAGCGAGCTCGGGATCGGACCGACTTACATGAAGGAGCGAGGCGGCTCGACCTTCACGGCCGAATGCCACGTCCGGTACCTGCGCGAGATCCACCTCGGCGATCCCGTGCAGATCTTCGTCTGGCTGCTGGAGGCCGACGACAAGCGGCTGCACACGTTCGAGGAGATGCGGCACGCAACCGAGGGCTGGCTGTCGGCCACGTCCGAGAACATGTCGCTGCACATGGACATGAATGCGCGGCGCGTCGCGCCGTTTCCGCCTGACATCCGCGAGCGTATCGCTGGGATCACAAAGGCCCACGGCGCCGTGCCGCGGCCTGAGGGCATCGGCCGCAGTGTGGCGATGCCCTCGAAACGGTAGCAGCTCAAGCTGCATCCGCCGCTTGCTGGTTCACCTCTCCCCGCGGGGGAGTGGTGGACACGCCGCTATATCCGGTTGCGGCCGCGCGCCAGGCCGACTACGGCCGAGACCAGGAACAGGACAACCGCGATGAAGAAGATGATCTTGGCGATCTCGATCGAAGCGCCGGCGATGCCGCCGAAGCCCAGGATGCCGGCGATCAGTGCAATAACCAGAAACGTCACAACCCAGCCTAGCATGGTCAAACCCTCGTCTTGATGTTGTCTGCGTCGACGCGGCTGGCCGCGCCACCTGTCCAGACAATCTCGACGCGGGAACGATGGTTCCGGCCCATGCGGGGGCGAAATTCGCGGCTGGCGCTGGAACAAATCGGCCTGCCGCGCACGTGGAAAACCTGTCCCCGGCGCCCCATATGGGCTTCAATCCCTGTTAAGAAGGCTCCCTTCCACCACCCCGCGGTGCCATCGTGGGGCCAATGATTCGCATGACCGAGCCGAGCAAGATCACGTCCCAGAATGTCCCCGACCACCAGCCCGCAGCCGGCGGCATCGCCGCGCGTGCGCGCGCCTCGGTGGGCCCGAAATACCTCTCCGGGCTCAATCCCGAGCAGCGCGAGGCCGTGGAGACACTGGACGGCCCGGTTCTCGTGCTGGCCGGCGCTGGCACCGGCAAGACGCGCGTCCTGACCACGCGCATCGCCCACATCCTGAGCCAGGGCCGCGCCCGCCCCGCCGAGATCCTGTCGGTGACCTTCACCAACAAGGCCGCGCGCGAGATGAAGCATCGGCTCGGCCAGATGCTCGGCCATGCCGTCGAGGGCATGCCGTGGCTCGGCACCTTCCACTCCATCGGCGGCCGCATCCTGCGTTTCCATGCCGAACTGGCGCAGCTCAAGTCGAACTTCACCGTGCTCGACGTGGACGACCAGGTCCGGCTGCTCAAGCAGCTGCTGCAGGCCGAGAACATCGACGACAAGCGCTGGCCGGCACGGATGCTGGCCGGCCTGATCGACGGCTGGAAAAACCGCGGCCTGATGCCGTCGCAAGTGCCCTCGGGCGAGGCCGCCGTCTTCGCCAACGGCAAGGGCGGCAAGCTCTATGCGAGCTACCAGGAACGGCTGAAGATCCTGAACGCGGCCGATTTCGGCGATTTGCTGCTGGAGAACATCCGGATCTTCCGCGAGCACCCTGATATCCTCAGGCAGTACCAGCAGCGCTTCAAATACATCCTGGTCGACGAATACCAGGACACCAACGTCGCGCAATATCTTTGGCTGCGGCTGCTGTCGCAGGCGCCTTCGCAGCCAGCGCTGCCGGTTGCGGCCGCTCCGGACGCGATCGATGACCCCAGCAGGGACGCGGCCCTAGCGGCGCAAGCATTGGCGCCAGCCGCTGCGAGGCTGAAAAACATCTGCTGCGTCGGCGACGACGACCAGTCGATCTATGGCTGGCGCGGTGCCGAGGTCGACAACATCCTGCGTTTCGAGCACGATTTCCCCGGAGCCAAGGTGATCCGCCTCGAGCGCAACTATCGCTCGACCGGCCACATCCTCGCCGCCGCCTCGCATTTGATCGCACACAATGAAGGCCGGCTCGGCAAGACGCTGCGCACCGAGGATCAGGACGGCGAGAAGGTCACGGTGACGGGCTCCTGGGATTCCGAAGAGGAAGCCCGCGGCATCGGCGAGGAGATCGAGCAGCTGCAGCGCCAGGGCGAGAAGCTCAACGAGATCGCGATCCTGGTGCGCGCCTCCTACCAGATGCGCGAGTTCGAAGACCGCTTCGTCACGCTCGGCCTGCCCTATCGCGTCATCGGCGGCCCGCGCTTCTACGAGCGCGCCGAAATCCGCGACGCGCTGGCCTATTTGCGCGTCATCAATTCGCCGGCCGACGACCTCGCCTTCGAGCGCATCGTCAATACGCCCAAGCGCGGCCTCGGCGATGCCACCGTGCAGATGCTGCACGACCATGCCCGCAAGCGCCGCATTCCCCTGTTCGAGGCCGCGCGCGCGGTGGTCGAGACCGACGAGCTGAAGCCGAAGGCGCGCGGGTCGCTGCGCGACCTCGTCGCCCAGTTCGACCGCTGGCGCGCCCAGCGCGAGGTCACCGCGCATACCGACCTCGCCCAGATCGTGCTCGACGAGAGCGGCTACACCGAGATGTGGCAGAAGGACCGCTCGGCGGACGCCGCGGGCCGGCTGGAGAACCTGAAAGAGCTCGTGCGCTCGATGGAGGAGTTCGAGAATCTGCAAGGGTTCCTGGAGCACATCTCGCTGGTGATGGACCGTGAGGGCGGCGCCGAGGACGACGCGGTGTCGCTGATGACGCTGCATTCGGCCAAGGGGCTCGAATTCGACAACGTGTTCCTGCCCGGCTGGGAGGAAGGCCTGTTCCCGAGCCAGCGCACGCTGGACGAACAGGGCCGCGCCGGCCTCGAGGAGGAGCGCAGGCTCGGCCATGTCGGCCTGACCCGGGCGCGCCGCCGCGCAAAGATCTATTTTGCAACCAACCGGCGGATCCACGGCACCTGGTCGACCACGATCCCGTCGCGCTTCCTCGACGAATTGCCGGCGGCCAATGTCGAGATCACGGAATCCAAGGGCGGCTCGGCCTGGGGCGGGACCGGCGGCTACGGCGCCTCGCGCTTCGACGACGTGGAGGCGTTCGGCTCCAGCTATTCGACGCCGGGCTGGCAGCGGGCGCAGGCCAATCGCAACCGAGGCGGTCAAGGTGGTCGCAACGGCGGCGGCCGGGGCGGCTTCGAGGAAGAGGCCACCACGTTCTCCTCCGCGTCGTCCTCACCCGACTTCGGCAGCTTCTCCTCGCGCCGGCGCGGGCCCTTGACGATCGAAGGCGAGCTGGTCGCCAAATCGACCGGCACGACGTCGGAATTCTCGCTCGAAGACCGCGTCTTCCACCAGAAATTCGGCTACGGCCGCGTCACCAAGATCGACGGCAACAAGCTCACCATCGCCTTCGACAAGGCCGGCGAGAAGAAGGTCGTGGACAGTTTCGTGCAACGGGCGTGAGACCCGGTATGGCTCAGTACGTTGCCATCATCGAGGACGCAGACCCGGACACCGTGAGCCTTTGGTTTCCGGACCTGCCCGGCTGCGTCTCCGGCGGCGACGACGTCGACGAGGCGCTGGAGAATGCGCCCGAGGCGCTCGCATTCTTTGCGCAGGAGCTGGCCGCGGACGGCCGCCAGCTTCCCCCGCCGCGGACGTTGGACGAGCTCAAGGCCGATCCTGATTTTGCCGACGATCTCGGGAAACACACGGCCGTCCTGATCGAATGGCCTCCCCTCACTGAGGCCACGGAGTGAGGACTGTTCGCCGCACTGGCCGGACTCTCGACGGTTCTGGCCCGAACAGCCCTTGACCATCGCGAACTTCCCCGTATCAGATAAACCCATGTTCCGGGGCTCCATCACATTGATCGTGCTTGCATTGGGGATGCCGTCGCTTGCGGCGGCGGAGACCATGAGCTTTGGCGATTCGATCGGAAAGCTGGCGGCAAGCTGCGGCGCGGAAATCGTCGCCAATTGCCGCGGCGTCAATCCGGATTCGAACCGGCTGAAGGAGTGCCTGTCGCGCAACCGCGACGTGCTGTCCCCGCAATGCGCGAGCGACTATTTCGGCGTATTCGACGCCATCCAGAAGCGCGTCGCTGCGCGCGTCACGGTGGCGAACGCGTGCCAGCGCGAGATCGTCAAGGTCTGCGGCGGCTCGACCAAGGAGACCAGCAAGTCGGTCCCCTGCCTGGTCTCGACGCCCAAGGGCATCAGCAACAACTGCCTGAAGGCCGTCGACGACGCGGGGTATCGCTGATGCGCGCGGAGGGGCTCTTCACTGCCGGAACGATCGTTGCGCTGGGGCTCGCTTTGCTCGCGGGCACCGCCGACGCGCAAACGGCGGCGCCGACCCGCGACGACATCGTCGGCAAGCTGAACCATTTCGAAGAAGCCGCCGAGGTCGACCTGCCCGCACTGAAGCAGCAGGTGATGGAGCGCGCCAAGACCAGGATCAAGAACGATCCGGGACCCGTGAACCGGCCGCTGATCGCGCCTGACCTCGCCAAGCTGCCGGCATTCAATGCGCAGATCCAGTTCGACGCCGACACGCCGATCATCCAGCCGGCCTCCTACCAGACCGTCGGCCGGATCGCGGATGCGCTGGTTCATTCCTCGCTGCTGCCCTACACTTTCCTGATCGTCGGCCACGTCGAATCCAATTCGAAGACGCGCGAGGCCAATGCGATCCTGAGCCAGCGCCGGGCAGACGCGATCCGCGACGTGCTGGTGAACACGTTCAAGATCTCGACCAAGCGGCTGCATCCGATCGGCCTCGGCGAGGAGCAATTTCTCGACCGGGCGAAGCCGACCTCGGCCGTGAACGGGCAACTACAGATCCTGACCTATGCCAAGCTGCCGGAGGAGCCGCGTCCGGCTGCGACCCCTGCGCCTGCGGCGAAAAAACCCGCCAAGAAGCGCTGAGCGAACGCGGTTCCGCGGCGAACGGAACCCTTTGAAGCGCTGGCGTTTTGCAGCCTGTCCGGGGCGCGCCGGCACGGCTTGGCGCGACAAAAGCGCCGGTTTGTGCACCGCCGGGTCCAGTGCTATAGCCTCTGTTCGCCCTTCCCGACCCCGTGCAGCATGAGACCGAAATGGGTGGCTTTTTTCAGCGCCAACTTGCCGTTTACGTCGAGTACCATCGCGATCCCCGGAACACGGCGATGCATGTGGTCGGCATTTTGTTGCTGTTCACCGGCGCCGTGCTGCCGCTGACTCTGGTCAAGCTTCCGCTGCTCGGTTTCGACGTCAGCCTCGCGGTGATCCTGGCCTTGCCGGTACTGATCTATTGGCTGCTGCTCGACGCGGCGCTCGGGCTCGGCATTCTGGCCGTCTCCATCGTACTATTTTCGGTTGCGACAACGACCGCAGCGCAAGTCAGCACCGCGACGATGTGGGCGATTTTCGCCACGCTGGTGGTGCTCGGCCTTGCCGCGCAGACCATCGGCCACAAGGTTTTCGAGGGCCGCGAGGCCTCGTTGTTCACTTTTCCTTCGCATCTTTTGCTTGGACCGATGTTCGTGATGGCAAAATTGTTCATTGCCTTGGGCTTCCGTCGCGACCTTGCCGCGATTCTGGCGCCTCTTCCGACCAATTCCCTTTCGACCCGATAACTCCAAAAGCGAAACAGCAACCTTCTGCATGGCTCTCGTCCTGGTTACCGGTGGCAGTGGCTTCATCGGACATCATCTCGTCGAAGCGCTCCGCGCCCGCGGGCAGCGGGTCCGTGTTCTCGATGTCCGCGTGCCGACCGCAGCGAATGCCGACGTTGAACACGTCCACGGCTCGGTGCTGGACGGCGCCGCGGTCGATGCTGCGATCGCCGGTGTCGATCAGGTCTATCACCTCGCCGGCCTGCCCGGCATGTGGGTCGCCAACAAGCAGGACTTTCACGACGTCAATTGCCGCGGCACCGAGATCGTGCTCGCGGCGGCCATGAAGCGCGGTGTCTCGCGCTTCCTGCACTGCTCGACCGAATCGATCCTGTTCCCCTATTCCGACCTCAAAGGCGTCCCCGCCGAAGAGGCGCTGCAACCGGCCGACGCGATGCCCGGCGCCTATACGCGGTCGAAGTCGCTCGCCGAGCATCATGCCGCAAAGGCGGCGGCCGCGGGCTTTCCTCTCGTGATCGGCACGCCGACCATGCCGATCGGCGCTGCCGACCACAATCTGACGCCGCCGACCGCGATGCTGTGGTACTTCCTCCAGAAGAAGGTGCAGCCGCATCTCAACTTCCTGGTCAACCTGGTCGACGTCCGCGACGTCGCCATGGGCCTCGTGCTGACCATGGAACGCGGCCGCCTCGGCCAGCGCTACATTCTCGGCGGCGACTGCGTCCCGCTCGGTCGCATCCTGCGGATGATGTCGGCGATGAGCCGCCGCCGGCAGTTTCCGGTCGTCGTGCCCGGAAAGATCGCCGAGCTCTCCGCGATCATGCTCGAATACATCGCCGATCACGTCACGCGCCGGCCGCCCAACGGCACCGCCGAGGGCGTGCGCATCGCGCTCGCCGCGAGCGACCTCTCGATCGCCAAGGCGCGCACCGAGCTCGGCTATTCGCCGCGTCCGATCGAGCCGGTCTTGCGCGAAACCATCACCCATCTGCTCGCCCGCAACGGCCAGCAGCCCTCCGGCGCCATCAAGCATCACGCGCTCTCCTCGCGCGCGAGCTGAAGCCGCCGCCCAACGCAAAGAACCTTCATGTCCTTCGATTTCAGCAAGCTTCTCTCTGTCGCCTGGGGTGGTTGGACCACGACCTGGCCGACGCAACTGCTCGCCCTGATCTGGCTCGCCTGGCTCGCCAGCTGGGTCGGCGCCTCGTTCTGGCAGGGGCGCACGCAGAAGCAGGTGATGACGCTGGAGTCCGGGCGCTATCGCATTCCGATCCTGGTCGGCGGCATCCTGTTCACGCCGTGGACCGCGGAAGTGCTGAACGAAAAGCCGCTCTGGGTGTTCAGCAATACGGCCGTCTACATCACGGCGCTGATCGTGCTCGCCGGAATCTCCTTCACATGGTGGGGCCGGCTGCATCTCGGAAAATTCTGGTCCAACACCATCACCCACAAGGAACACCATCGAGTCATCGACACCGGGCCGTACGGCATCGTGCGCCACCCGATCTACACCGGCCTGATCGCCGGCATGCTGGCGACCGGCATCGCGGTCGGCACGGTGACTGCGATCCTCGGCGCCATCCTGATCTCGCTCGGCATGTGGCAGAAGGGCCGGATGGAAGAGGTGTTCCTCTCCAAGGAGCTCGGCGAGGACGCCTACGGCGCCTATTGCCGCCGCGTGCCGATGATCATTCCGTTCCTGTCGCCTCGCTGAGGGCATAGCAGCTGGCCTCACTCTCGTGTCCCGGACGCGCTGCAGCGTGCAACGCTGCTGCGTCCGGGGCACGAGTGTGCGCGGACCGATGCGCCAAGGAACCGCCCCCACACTCGTCCGTTACCCTCTCGACACCTGCATTGCACGCAGAGCATCGAGCCATGTCGGACGCCTACGATTATTTCCGCGCGCATGCGATTGCCGCCCTCCGTAAGGCGCGGGCGCTGCCGCCCGGGCGGACCAAGCAGAATCAGCGCACGGTCGCGCGGGTGTATCATCTCTTGTCCAGGGAAGCCGCGCTGGCGCCGAACATCCATCACCTGGATGATTTTCGCGCGGCACGGCGGCTGGAGCGACAGATCGGCCGCTGATCTCCGGCGCAAACGCCGCGTCCGTCCCATGCAAATTCGATCGGCTGCCATTCCACGGGAATAGGCCCGCGCGGCCCGCCGCACAGGTTGACGTCTGCCCCGCCAGCCAGTTGGATGCGCGCGCACACAGGGGCTTCTCATGACGTTTTCCAGCATCTTCGCGCAGTTCGTCGCGTTCATCGGCGGCATCGCGCTGCAATGGCGAAAACTGTCGGGCACGGAGCCCGCACCGGCCTGGGGCGAGAAGCCGGCCATTCCCGAGGCGAAGCCGCAAGGCGCGCTCCCGACCTTGAAGATGCCGACCGCGCGCGGCTGGCGCGAGGGCCAGAAGCCGACGGTCGCGCCCGGGCTCAAGGTCAATGCGTTCGCGACCGGCCTCGACCATCCGCGCTGGATCGAGGTGCTGCCCAATGGCGACGTGCTGATCGCGGAGGCAACGCAGATCGCAGGTCCCCCGCGCTCCGTGTTCCACTATGCGATGCAGGCGACGATGCGGCGTGCCGCGGCGCTCGGCGTTTCCGCCAACCGCATCACGCTCTTGCGCGACAAGGACGGCGACGGCGTCGCCGAATATCGCGGCGCCTTCATGGAGAATCTCAGCCAGCCCTTCGGCATGGCGCTGGTCGGCGATACCTTCTATGTCGGCAACACCGACGGCGTGATGGCTTTTCCCTACGTCGCGAACGCCGACCGCATCACCGCCCCGGGCAAGCGGCTCACGACGTTCAAGCCGGGCGGACACTGGACGCGCAGTCTTCTGGCAAGCCCCGACGGCAAGAAGCTCTATGCCGGCGTCGGCTCGCTCAGCAACATCGCCGAGATGGGCATGGAGGTCGAGGAAGGCCGCGCCGCGGTCTACGAGCTCGACCTCGTCGCCGGCACGCATCGGATTTTTGGTGCCGGCCTGCGCAACCCGGTTGGATTGGCATGGGAGCCGAACACGAATGTGCTCTGGACCGTCGTCAACGAGCGCGACGGCCTCGGCGACGAGACCCCGCCCGATTATCTCACCTCGGTACGCGACGGCGGCTTCTACGGCTGGCCCTATTGCTACTGGGGCAGGACGGTGGACGACCGCGTGCCGCAGGATCCGGCGATGGTCGCCAAGGCGCTTCAACCGGATTACGCGCTCGGCGGCCACACCGCCTCGCTCGGCCTGTGCTGGATGCCCGCGGGCACGCTGCCGGGCTTCCCGGACGGCATGGTGATCGGCCAGCACGGCTCGTGGAACCGCAGCAAGCTGTCCGGCTACAAGGTCGTGTTCATCCCGTTCGAGAACGGCCGCCCGTCCGGTCCCGCGCGCGACATCCTCTCGGGCTTCCTCGCGCCGGACGAGAAGGAATCCTATGGCCGCCCGGTCGGCGTCGCGATCGGCCCGGACAAGTCGCTGCTGATGGCCGACGACGTCGGCAACGTGATCTGGCGCGTGACGGGCGCTTGATACTCACGTCCCGACGCAAAGCGTGGCGCGCTGCTTGCGCAAGAGCGCGATCACAGAGAGCGCCGTGATCAGCCCGGTCTTGGGATTTTCGGACGGGATGTTCTCGATCGACATCGAAAACCGCGCCGAATCCGCCTCGACCTCGATGCGGTGAACGTTGCGCGTCACCGTCGGGTCGGCCCAGATCTGCACTTCGGTCCGGTCCGGGCCCACGCCCGCAAGCGACAGCGCAACCGCGACGTTGAGATTGGCCGGAAAACCTTTCGCGGCCTCGCGCGCGGTGCCCTCGAACAGCTTCAGCGGCTCGCGCAGACTGTCGATGTCGATGTCATTCTCGACGATGAACGGCGCGCCCTTCAGCCCGTCGATCGGCTTGCGCGTCACCATCCTCACCGAATGGATGGTGCCGACCGCGGCGGCGTTCACGGCATCGAGCCCGATCAGCGCGCCGGTCGGCACGAGGATGCGGCCGCCATGGGCGCGGGCGAGATCGACGAGATCGAAATGGTCGAGCAATCCGCCGACGCTGACGACGACCGCGGCCTTGCCGCGCTTCACCGCGGGCTCGACGATCGCGCGCAGCTGACTGCTCGGCGCGCACTCGACCACGATATCGGCGACATCGCCGAGCTGGTCGAGGGGCAAAACCTGCGGCGGACGACGCAAGCCGTCGAGGAAGGCCTGGTGCTTGGCGGGATCGCGCACAGCGACCGCGGACAGCGCCAGGCCTTCGATGCCCTGATCGAGCGCGGTCGCGATCTTGGTGCCGATCGAGCCCAGCCCTGCAATGGCAACCCGCAACTCACTCTGGCCCCTCTGATCGGTCATCGCATCCCACTTTCCCGCCGGATTGATGTCATAGCGTATCATTTTCGGTATAAGCCAGCGTCAATTGAATTGGCCCTGCGGCCGGCAAGGACTCGCTGCGGCCCGGACCGTGATCCTCGCCGCAATCTCACTGATACGGAGCATTCCCATGCGCACCCATTCGATCGCAGCCATCCCCGCCGACGGCATCGGGCCCGAGGTGATCTCGGCCGGTGTCCGCGTCCTGGAGGCTCTGGCAAAGCGCAGCGGCGATCTCGCCTTCAACGTCACCACGTTCGACTGGGGCTCGGACTATTACAAGAAGCACGGCGTGATGATGCCGGCCGACGGCCTCACCGAGCTGAAGAAGTTCGACGCGATCTATTTCGGCGCGGTCGGCGCCCCTGATGTGCCCGACCACATCACGCTGTGGGGCCTGCGGCTGCCGATCTGCCAGGGCTTCGACCAATACGCCAATGTGCGGCCGACAAAAATCCTGCCGGGCGTGGCCTCGCCGTTGCGCAATGTCGGCGTCGGCGATCTCGACTGGGTGATCGTGCGCGAGAACTCGGAAGGCGAATATGCCGGCATGGGCGGCCGCGCCCACAGGGGCCTGCCGGAGGAGGTCGGCACGGAAGTGGCGGTCTTCACCCGCGTCGGCGTGACGCGGATCATGCGCTACGCGTTCCAGCTCGCGCAGTCGCGTCCGCGCAAGCTGCTGACCGTCGTGACCAAGTCGAACGCGCAGCGCCATGGCATGGTGATGTGGGACGAGATCGCGGCCGAGGTTGCCGGTGAATTTCCCGACGTCAGCTGGGACAAGATGCTGGTCGACGCCATGACGGTGCGCATGACGCTGCATCCGAAGAGCCTCGACACCATCGTGGCGACCAATCTCCACGCCGACATCCTCTCCGATCTCGCCGGTGCGCTGGCCGGAAGCCTCGGTGTTGCGCCGACCGGCAATATCGATCCGCAGCGCCGCTTCCCCTCGATGTTCGAGCCGATCCACGGCTCGGCCTTCGACATCACCGGCAAAGGCATCGCCAACCCGGTCGCGACGTTCTGGACAGGTGTCCAGATGCTCGAGCATCTCGGCGAGAAGGATGCCGCCTCGAGGCTGATGGCGGCCGTCGAACGCGTCTGCGCCGCCGGCGTGCTGACGCCGGATGTCGGCGGCAAGGCCACCACCAAGGAAGTGACCGATGCCGTGATCGACGCGATCAACGGGTCGAATGTCTGATCACTGCTCTACGTCATGGCCGGGCTTGTTCCGGCCATCCACGATCTTTCGTGGCTTGCGGAACAACCGCCCGCTCAACAAGCGCAGCGTTCTCAGCGATGGGACCTTCTATTTTCGTCCACCCGCCGCCGGCGGTGGCAGTGCCATCGCGGCCGCAGGCTCCGGCGGCGTCAGGTGACGCGGGACGATGATGGTCTGCCCCGGGGTGAGCTGCGCGTTCTCCGGCAATGAATTGCTCTGCGCGAGCGTCCACAGCGGCACGCGATTGGCTGCGGCGATGCTCTCCATGGTGTCGCCGCGGCGCACCGGCACCCGCACGCCGCTGTCCCACAATTCGACCAGCGTGTCCGCCGGCACCAGATAGCGCAACGGTACGGCATCGGCCTGGGCTTGCGGCGGGATGCGCGGGAGCTGCGTCACCATCTCGACGATCTGGCGGTGGATGTCGTCGGACTTCTCGATGTTGATGTGGCTGACGCGCGAGTTTTCCTTCAGGTCGTAGCTCGCATAATGGCCGCGAAAGCCGGGCACGGCCACGACGTCGCCGCCGCCGAGCACGCTGTCGGAGAGGAAGATGTTGATGAACCGCTCGACGTTGAGCGGCACGTCGCCGGTCGCATGCGCCGGATCGATGGCGATGACGAGGCTGATCGGGATGTTCTCCTTGGCCGCCATCTCGGAGATGACGATCGAGCACAGGCCGCCCATGGAGTGGCCGATCAGCACGATCGGCGCCGGCGATTCCTTGTAGCTGGAGATGGCGCGATCGCCGATCCACCGGCAGATGGTGAATTCGTAGACGTTGGCCGAGAAGCCGGCCCTGGTTAGCTTCTCTTCGAGCCGATCCATTCCGGTCGAGAAGATCGGACCCATGGCGCCGCGGAACAGGTAGATTTTTGGCGGCGGCAATGGCTCGAACAGCGCAGGCGGCGGCGCCGCGGCGGGGGCGGCCGCGGTGGTCTTGGACTTGGCTGGTGTGGCAGCGGCCGTGCCGGTGCCGAAGGCGAGCAGCGCAACCGCTGCCAGCACGACAATTCGCCTTGGATCAAGCATCAGTCCAGCAGTCCCACTACAGGAGGCAGAGGCTTCCCCCGCCGCGCTTAGTGACCGCCGATTGGGTGGAATTTGGGGCACGGAACCGGGACCGTGACACCCGCCGCGGCATCGTGGCATCAATTGGAGGGAATCCATTTAATTGAACGGTGTCCATGGCTCGGCTTCGCAGGCCTCGAGAATCACCGAACTCTGGACACCCTTGTAGGTGTCATCGTCGAAAAAGACCGAATAGGCGGGGCGGTTGCTGGCTGATGGGCCACTCTGCCTCAAGCAGACGAAATACGATCCCGGCCCGTGGTCGGAATGGCGGACGGCGGATGTCTCCAGTCCCCCGGTCAGCTTGGCTTCGGCAGCCGCTTTCGTGACGCCCTCTTTCACCGCCTTGGCGCTGGGCGGCTGCGGAGGATGATACGC
The DNA here is from genome assembly GCF_041262065.1 of Bradyrhizobium sp. USDA 327. Taxonomy (NCBI): domain Bacteria; kingdom Pseudomonadati; phylum Pseudomonadota; class Alphaproteobacteria; order Hyphomicrobiales; family Nitrobacteraceae; genus Bradyrhizobium; species Bradyrhizobium sp. USDA 327. Next base: position 4,983,446 of record NZ_JBGCCW010000001.1, read on the forward strand.
CGGAGGCAGATTTGCGCTCGACCCGCAGCCCGCCAGCAACAGCGTCAAGACCGCGGACAAGGCCGCCGCGCTCGATACGCGCCTCATCCTTGGGCCTCATCCTTGGCTCAGAAAGAGATAGAAACATCCCGCGACCGTGGGCAGGAACGCGACCACTGTCGCCATCCAGAAGCCGGGTTCCAGGATCGAATCCTGGTCGTCCGTCTCGCCGGCCGAGCGCCGATCCGCGTTCGTTCGGCTCCACACCTCATCGGCCGTGAACAGGGGCGCGCTTCTCGCGCACACACGCGCATCGGCGCGCGCTGCACCTTGGCGCAGGGGACGGATCGTTGCTTGGGTCATGTCATCTACTCTGGTCAGCCACGAATGTTGTTGAAGTCGGACAACGCATCCGGATCATTGCGTGAGCATCTGCTCTGAATTCACCTGGGTTGCCGGGGCCGGATTCCCGGCCGGACTCTCTTTGGCGCCGGAATCCGTCCAGGCCGGTGGCAGGCCGAGCCCCTGCCCCGCGAAGCCGGGAAACCGCCCGAACGCCTCGCACGCGACATATTTGGGAGCACCTCCGAACCGCATGGGGATGCTGTCCATCGGAGGCAGCAGCGAATGCGCATGGTCCCGCTCAAGCCTGGACTCTTTACTAGAGAGATTACTCTATAAATCATTCTCACGCCGGTTGTCGCTCGTCAACATAAATAGATGGAACTCTCTAATTTTGATTTTCTCGTGACGGACCGGCGTGCTAAATCGGCCCTCACGGAAAGGAGAACGCGTCTTGAGGAAGGTGGACCCCGTCAAGCATGAGCGGAAGCGCGGGGAGATCCTCGGCGCGGCGATCCGCTGCTTCACCAGGGACGGCTTCCGCGGCGCCAGCACGACCGACATCTGCACCGAGGCGGGGATCAGTCCGGGGCACCTCTATCACTACTTTCCGAGCAAGATCGCGATCATCGAGGCGATGATCGATTTGGGTCTGGCTCGTTCGGCGGAGCGTTTCGAAAAGATTCTCTCGGCCACGAACGTGATCGAGGCGCTGCTCGCCGACATCGAGGAAACCAGCTTGCGGTTTCGTCCTGCCCAGATCCTCAATCTGGACGGCCTCGCGGAGGCCGCCCGCAATCCGGAATTCGCCAAGATCATCGAACGGCACACCGAAGCGGTTCGCCGCATGTGGGCCGACTTCCTGCGCCAGGCGCAAAGCCAGGGACGGGTGGATCCGGGACTGGACCCGGAGGCGACGGCAAACATCCTGATCGCGATCATCGACGGATCTCGCGCAATGCCGATCCGCAATCCGAAGCTGGATATCAAGCAGAGCACTGCGCATCTGAAGACGATGCTCATCCGCTTCCTGAGCCCGCCCGAAGCCGAGAACGCCGCGAGCAAGCCCCGCGATCAAAGGGCCAGCCGTCCCCTCACGCTGGTCAGGAAGCGATAGGGCGTCCACTTGCCACAAGGCGCTCTATCCCGCCTTCCGGGACTATTTCCGCAAGCACAAGCCGCCGTTCCTGGCGGTCTGGGCAAGAACGATCCGTTGATCCCGACCGCGCTGTTCCAGCGATCGCCGAAGGATGGCTGCGCGACGAGCCCGTCGCGCAAAGAAGCTCAGTTCCTCGCGGGAGCGGTTGCCGCCGCCGAGCGTGCCTGTCGCGGCGTGCGGGGTTCGGCGACCGGCGCCGCCGGTGCGCGCGAGCGCATGATGGCGGCATCGATCTCGGCAATGACGCGACGCTGGATCGCCTCGTTCTTGTCGATCGAGATGTGGCCGACGCCGGAGCCGCGCACGTCGACATTGTCGAGCTTGCCGCGAAAACCCGCTGCGGCCCGCACCGGCTCGCCGGGACCATCGCCGATATAGATGTTGATGTAACGCTCCGCGCCGGTCGAGAGCTTGGTCTTGAACACCGAATCGAGGCCGATCGCGAGCTTCACGGGCACGCCGAACTGATTGAGCTTGGCGATCATGTCCGGCAGCGCCGTCGCGCCGGAGGAATGGCCGACCAGGACGATGGTCTTGAGCCGGCCGGCCCTGTAGGCGGCCGCCGCTTCATCGGCGAGCGAGGACCAGGACACGAAGTTGGCGACGGTCACCGGGACGCCCTGCGCCTGGAGCCGGGCGCCGATCGTGTCGAGCCCGAGCGAGAAGATGTTGAGCACGCCACGGAGCAGGTAGACATGCGTGGTTGCCACAGCGGCCTGGCTCGGCGCGGCCTTGGCGGTGGTCGGGCTGATGGCAACAGCTGACAGCAGGAGCAGGCCCATCGCCCACACACGGAGGGTGGACAATTGGCTGGCGCCGGCGGTGTGACGGCCGTTCGGTCTCATCGATTTTTTCCCTGGAGACAATACGCTTAGCGATTGGCCGGAATCGTAGCCACGGCGCGCTCCCAGACGCAACAAAGAGCCGCGTGAGCGACAATCTTCGCAGCAAGCCGTGACCATCGCGCAACACTTGCCCGGAACATACCACTGAATAGCCTGTTTTGAGACCATTTTCCTCCGGGGAATTGCGGGCCAACAACAGCGTTCCTATTTCAGGGCTCCGCCGACCCGCCTTTCCGAGTGGGTCCGGCGTTCCCCTTTCCCTCCCCAGCCCGCCGGCCATCATGTCTTCCATCATTTCCGTCGCCAATCTGTCGAAGACCTATGGGTCCGGCTTCAAGGCGCTCAAGAACGTCAATCTCGACATCAAGCGCGGCGAGATTTTTGCGCTGCTCGGTCCCAACGGAGCCGGCAAGACCACGCTGATCTCGATCATCTGCGGCATCGCCAACCCGAGCGAAGGCAAGGTTTTGGTCGGCGGCGAGGACATCCAGACCTCCTACCGCAAGGCGCGCTCGCTGATCGGCCTCGTGCCGCAGGAATTGCACACCGACGCCTTCGAGAGCGTGTGGGCGACCGTGAGCTTCTCGCGCGGCCTGTTCGGCAAGCCGAAGAACCCCGAACATATCGAGAAGGTGCTGAAGGACCTCTCGCTGTGGGACAAGAAGGACAGCAAGATCATCACGCTCTCCGGCGGCATGAAGCGTCGCGTGATGATCGCCAAAGCGCTGTCGCACGAGCCGCAGATCCTGTTCCTGGACGAGCCCACCGCCGGCGTCGATGTCGAGCTGCGCAAGGGCATGTGGGAGGTGGTGCGCGGGCTTCAGCAGTCCGGCGTCACCATCATCCTCACCACGCACTACATCGAGGAGGCCGAGGAGATGGCCGACCGCATCGGCGTCATCAACAAGGGCGAGATCGTGCTGGTCGAGGACAAGACGACCTTGATGCAGAAGCTCGGCAAGAAGCGGCTGACGCTGCATCTGCAGGGCAAGATCGCCTCGCTGCCGGAGAGCCTTCGCCATTACGAGCTCGAGCTCTGCGATAACGGCGCGACGCTGGTCTACGACTACGACACCCAGGGCGAGCGCACGGGCATCACCAGCCTGCTCGGCGACCTGCGCACCGCCGGCATCCGCTTCAACGACCTCGACACGACGCAATCGTCGCTCGAGGACATCTTCGTCGATCTCGTGAGGACGTCATGAATCACCGCGCCATCCGCGCCATCTACCTGTTCGAAATGGCGCGCACCTGGCGCACGCTGCTGCAAAGCATCGTCTCGCCTGTGGTCTCGACTTCGCTCTATTTCGTGGTGTTCGGCGCCGCGATCGGCTCGCGCATCAGCCAGGTCGAGGGCGTCAGCTACGGCACCTTCATCGTGCCGGGCCTGATCATGCTCTCGGTGCTGACCCAGAGCATCGCCAACGCCTCCTTCGGCATCTACTTCCCGAAATTCACCGGCACGATCTACGAGATCCTGTCGGCGCCGATCTCCTATTTCGAGATCGTGCTCGGCTATGTCGGCGCCGCCGCGACCAAGTCGATCATTCTGGGCCTCATCATCCTGGCGACCGCCGGCCTGTTCGTGCCGCTGCACATCCAGCATCCGGTCTGGATGCTGGCCTTCCTGGTGCTGACGGCGGTGACGTTCAGCCTGTTCGGGTTCATCATCGGCATCTGGGCCGACGGCTTCGAAAAGCTGCAGATGATCCCGATGCTGGTGGTGACGCCGCTGACCTTCCTCGGCGGCAGCTTCTATTCCATCGACATGCTGCCGCCCACCTGGCGCACGGTCGCGCTGCTCAACCCGGTGGTCTATCTGATCTCCGGCTTCCGCTGGAGCTTCTACGAGATCGCGGACGTCAGCATGTCCGTCAGCATCGGCATGACGCTGGCGTTCCTCGTGATCTGCCTGGTCGTGATCTGGTGGATTTTTCGGACGGGATACCGGCTGAAGAACTGATTGCCGTCGTCATTCCGGGGCGCGCGCAGCGCGCGCCCGGAATCCATCGTGCGGCAGAGTTGGTGGACGAATGGATTCCGGGCTCGCCCTTCGGGCGCCCCGGAATGACTACGGTCGACTTACCGATAGCAATGGAAGCGGTGATGGCGGTCGTAATATCCGCGACAGCGGTGACGGTAGTGGCGGTGGGGAATGCCGAGCACGCCCTCGACTGCACCGACGGCCCCACCAACGCCGGCGCCGACGACGCCGCCGACGGCGCCGCCCACCGGCCCGCCGATGCGGTTACCTTCATAAGACCCCTCCTGCGCGCCGCGCACGATGCCCTGGGCATGACTGACTTGCGGCAGCGACAACAACGCCAGCAGGATGGCGGCGGCGGCGAACAGCAGGCGGACGGGCAGACTGGCCGGCAATGGCGCGGCGGCGAGACGGGCTTTGTTCATTTTCGGTCCCCAGGGGAAGGTAAAGAGGTAAACGGCGGCGGACGTGCCGCCTGTCGAGACAGGACATCACCAACGCGCCGCGCGGCGGAATGGTTGCGTCTTTGTGACGAATTGTCGACGTTGTGAACGCGCCTCCGCTCGCGAAAATGTCAGCGCTGCCGCGCGTGGCGCGGCGCAGAGCGGCCTTGCTTACATCAGGCATCGCGTTAACGATGGGCCGGCAGCTCGCTGGAACGAAAGCCGGATTGCAGGCATATTGCACGCCGGGGACGGAGAGCCGCGGCGACTAGCGTGAACAGGCCGGAGGCCGAGATTGATATGCGTTTCCAGATGCGTTCGTTTTTCATTGCTTTCACCTCATCGCTGCTCTTGAGCGCGGGTGCCGCGCAGGCCAAGGTCGAGATCACCGTCGACAAGGACAATCAGCAGATGACTGTCGCCGTCGACGGCGTCGCGCGCTATCACTGGCCGGTGTCGACCGGCATCCCCTCGCGCGAGACGCCGAACGGCGCGTTCCGCGCCTTCCGCATGGAAGAGGATCACTACTCCAAGGAATTCGACGACGCGCCGATGCCGCACGCGATCTTCTTCACCAAGGTCGGGCACGCCATCCACGGCACGGACTCGGTCGGCCGGCTCGGCTCTCCCGCCTCCCATGGCTGCGTGCGGCTGTCGCGCCAGAATGCCTCGACGCTCTATGCGCTGGTTCAGCAGCAGGGCGTGCTCAACACCACGGTGACGCTGACCGGCTCGGCGCAAGTGGCGCTGGCTCGCAATCCGCGCGGCCGCAACGCCAATGCGGTGGCCCGCGCACCGCAGCCGGCTGAAGAGCAATACGCGACCGCCGGTGATCCCGTGAACCTGGCGCCGCCGGCGCAGCCCGCGCGCCGCTACATGCCGCAGGACGACAACTACATCTATCCGGCCGACGGCAGCGACACCGGCGCGCGCTATCCGGCGCCGCGCTCGGCCACCCGCCCGCTCTACGACACGCAGGTCTATCAGCAGCAGCAGCCGCGGACCTATTACGACCAGGGCTACGGCCAGCAAGGCTACTATCAGCCGCAGCCCCGGCAGTATTATCAGCCGCGCGGCTATTACTATCAGAACTGACGCGACCGCCATCAACCGCCCTCGCCGGCCGAGGCACCATGAAGCCACGTGCCACGACCGTTCTGATCGTGTTCTGCGTTCTGATGGCGGGACGGGCCATGGGATCGGATTTGGCCTTCGATCTCGAGGCGCATCGCGGCGGGCGGGCGCTGCTGCCGGAAAACACCCTGCCCGCCTTCGCCAATGCGCTGTCGATGGGCGTGGACACGCTGGAGCTCGACGTCGGTGTCACCGCCGACGGCGAGGTCATCCTGTCGCATGAGCGCGGGCTCAACCCCGATCTCGCACGCGGCCCCGATGGGGCCTACATCACCCCGCCCGGCACGCCTTTCGTGAAGCTGCGGCTCGACGAGGTCAGGACCTATGACGTCGGCCAGATCCGACCGGACAGTGCCTACGCGAAACAATTCCCCGACCAGCGTGCCGTGCCGGGGACGCGCATTCCCACCTTGCGCGAGCTGTTCGCACTGGTGCGCAAGTCCGGCAACGCGCGCGTCGGCTTCAACATCGAGACCAAGATCGATCCGAACCATCCGGATGAAGCGCCTGATCCGCAGGCCTTCGTCGCGAAGCTGCTCGGGGTGATCGAGACCGAAGGACTCTCCGACCGCGTCACGATCCAGTCGTTCGACTGGCGAACCCTGTTTCTCGTCCAGCAGCAGGCGCCTAAGATTTCGACCGTGTACCTGACGCTCCAGCGCGGCTCGAGCCCGACGGTGGCACGCGACAAGGCGACCAACTGGACGGCGGGCTTCAGCCCGGCCGACCACGGCGGCTCGCTGCCACGGACGATCAAGGCTGCGGGCGGCGCGATCTGGTCGCCTTACTTCGGCGATGTGACCGCGCCACTGGTCACCGAGGCCCATGAACTCGGACTGCGTGTCGTGGTCTGGACGGTCAACAAGCCCGAAGACATGGCGCGCATGATCGAGCTCGGCGTCGATGGGATCATCTCGGACAGGCCGGACCTGCTGCGGCAGATCGCCGGCGGGAAGGGAATCGCGCTCCCGGCAGGGACGCCGGTAGCGCCATAACTCCGATCTCGTGTCCCGGACGCGGTGCATCACTTCGTGCCGCGCAGCGTCCGGGGCACGGGATTCGTCCGGGCGACGGAGCTTCCCTACTCCCCGTCCCGCAAACGCCGATACAGCGCGCCCAGGATATTCGAATAGTCGTCGGTCCAGACCCGCACCCTGTCATCGGCTTCGGTCTGTACCCATTGCTTGGAGGATGCGAGCCTGCCGATGTCGGCCTCCTCGCGCGCGGAGATGACGACGTCGGTCGAGAAGATGTAGTCGGAATCGCGCCCGGAATCCTCGTTGAAGACCCAGCTCGTGAGATCGTTGGCGTCCGCAATGCCGACCACGACGGTCTCGAGATCCAGATGCCGGTTGGAGACGTGCATCACGACCGCGCCGTGCGGCGCGAGCTTGTCCTTGTAGATCTTCATCGCCTCTTCGGTCGCAAGGTGGATCGGGATCGCATCGGACGAATAGGCATCGACGATGATGAGATCATAGGCGCCGTCGGGCTCCTTCGCGAAGGTGAGGCGCGCATCGCCGATGACGGGCTTCATGTCCGGCATGCAGCTCGATATGTAGCGGAAATTCCTGGGGTCACGCGCCGCGTCGACCATGGACTGGTCGATCTCGAAGAAGGTCCAGTTCTCCCCCGGCTCGGCGGCGCAGGCGAGCGTGCCGGAGCCGACGCCGATCGCGGCGACCTTGAGCGGCGCGCCCTTGCGCTCGCGAATGGCACTGACGGCCTGACCGATGCCGCCGTCCTTGTGATAATAGGTGATCGGCTCGGGCCGGCCGATGACCGGCGTGCCGTCATCGTTGCGGAAGCGCTCGGCGCCGTGAATGGTGGTGCCGTGCATCAGCACGTGGAAATAGCCGCCCGGCGTCACCACGATCTTGTGCACGCCGAAGAAGCTGCGCACCGTCGTGACGCGGCCCTCGTCCGCAGGATAAACACGGATCAACACCAGCGCGAGCGCGACGGTGGCAAAGATCTTCCAGGGGCCGGCATTGAGGATCAGCGCGAGCAGCGCGGCGAGCACGCCGACGGCGCCGGCGACCCAGACGCGGTGATCCTCGAACCAGGTCGAGAGGTCGCCGGTCGTATACGATGGTGCGACGAGCGCCACCGCGAGCGCGGCGAGCGCCAGCCAGTACCATTTGACGATGCCGGCGAGGCGTTCGTTCGCGGAGGGACGGCACAGTGCGGCAAGCGCGATCAGGATCGGATATTCGGCGATCCACGAGAAGGTGAATGGAGCGACGAGCCCTGCGAACAGGCCGCCGACCATCCCGCCGAACGACAGCGCGACATAGAAGCCGGTGAGATATCTGGCGGCCGGCCGCGTCCGCGCCAGTTCGCCGTGGCAGGCCATGGCAATGACGAAGAAGCACAATTGATGACCGCCGAGCGTCAGCAGCAGATTCTGCTCGCCGCCGAAGGCCAGCAGCACGACGACGCCGGCGATGGCGACCGGCTGGAGCATCAGCATCCATTTGTGCGGCAACAGCGGCCGCGACTGGAACACGACGACCCAGGTGAGCAGGTACAGCGACAGCGGCAGCACCCACAGGAGCGGCGCCGCGGCGACGTCGGTGGAGATGTGCGCAGTCACCGCGATGAGAAGGCCGGACGGCACCGCGGCCAGGAAGATCCAGCGCAGCCGCGTGACCAGCCCCGGCGCCGGTGCGTTCACCTGCTCGTCTCGCGCGTCGACGACTGCCGGCTTCGGCGAACGCAACAACAGCACGCCGCAGGCGCCGATGAGAACGATCAACAGGCCATAGCCTCCCGTCCAGAACCGGTTCTGCATGTGCAGCGTGAACATCGGCTCGAGCAGGAACGGATAGGACAACAATGCGAGGAAGCTGCCGATGTTGGAGGAGGCATAGAGGAAATAGGGATCGTGCCCGGCGGGATGGCCGGTGCGGACGAACCAGGCCTGCAGCAGCGGATTGTTGGCGGCGAGCGCGAAGAACGGCAGCCCGATCGAGACCACGAACAGGCCGAGCAGCCAGAACGCATAGCCCGAAGCGGGCGGCTCGCCATAGGCGGAGGCGATGCCGAGCGGCAGCGTGGCGAAGGCGGCAATCAGCAGCGCCATGTGCACCGCGACGGGAACGATGCGGCGCCGCACCTGCATCAAAAGATGCGCGTAGGCGTAACCGGCCAGCAGCAGCGACTGGAAGAACACCATGGCCACCGACCACACCGCCGGCGAGCCGCCGAGCCGCGGCAGCACCATCTTCGTGAACAGCGGCTGCACCGAGAACAGCAACAGCGCGCTGACGAAGATCGCAGCCGTGTAGACCGCCAGCAGCAGCCGGTTGCGCGACGACGAAGGCTGCTCCGTGGCGGCGGGTTGCACGATGGAATCCATGGATGCTCCGGCAAAACTCCGGCGGGCGCCGGACGCGCGCAATGGAGCACACCGTACCGCAACGGGCAATAAAGTGTGGCGCGATGTTGCAGCCAGAGACGCTTGCTATTAGAGGGTCGTTCCGGGGCGATGCGTAGCACCGAACCCGGAACCTCGAGATGCTCAGGTGCGCACTTGCGCACCATAGTTCTCGCTTCGCGAGCCCCGGAATGACAGTACACTGGCTCTTGCATTCTTCATGACCGAAACCGACGTCGTCATCATCGGCGCTGGCCATAACGGCCTCACCTGCGCGGCCTATCTCGCGATGGCGGGCCTGCGGGTGCGCGTGGTCGAGCGCCGCAAGGTGGTCGGCGGGGCCGCAGTCACGGAGGAGTTTCATCCGGGATACCGCAATTCGGTCGCGGCCTACACGGTGAGCCTGCTCAATCCGCAGGTGATCCGTGATCTCAAGCTCGCCGAGCACGGCCTGCGGATCGTCGAACGGCGCGCGCAGAATTTTCTGCCCGCGCTGGATGCCAGCTATCTCCTCACCGGCGAGGGGCGGACGAAAGCGTCAGTCGCCCGGCTCAGCGCGCATGATGCGGAAACCATCGACGGCTTCTCGCGCGAGCTGGAAGACATCGCCGACGTGCTCAGGCAGTTCGTGCTGCGCGCGCCGCCGAACCTGCTCGACGGATTTGGCACGAACGCGATCCGCGAGGCCGTGAACGCGCTCCAGAGCGCCAACATCCTGCGCGGCCTCACGCTGGAGCAGAGCCGCAGCCTGCTCGATCTCTTCACCCGCTCGGCCGGCGAGATGCTGGACGAGCGCTTCGAGCATGATCTGGTCAAGGCGCTGTTCGGCTTCGACGCCATCGTCGGCAACTATGCCAGCCCCTACGCCGCCGGCTCGGCCTATGTGATGCTGCATCACGCCTTCGGCGAGGTGAACGGCAAGAAGGGCGTCTGGGGCCACGCCATCGGCGGCATGGGCGCGATCACGCAGGCGATGGCGCGCGCGGCACGCGACCGCGGCGTCGTCATCGAAACGGATGCCGGCGTCCGTGAGATCATCGTCGAGCGCGACCGCGCCGTCGGCGTCGTGCTGGAGAACGGCTCGGCCGTCCGCGCAAGATATGTCGCGGCCAATGTCAATCCAAAGCTGCTCTACACACGGCTGGTCGCGGCCGACGCTCTCCCTGCGGACTTCCTCGCCCGCATCCGGCACTGGAGGAACGGCTCCGGCACCTTCCGCATGAACGTGGCGCTGGACCGCCTGCCCTCCTTCACGGCGCTGCCGGGCGAGGGCGACCATCTCTCTTCCGGCATCATCCTGGCCCCGAGCCTCGGCTACATGGACCGCGCCTGGCTCGATGCGCGGGCGCAGGGCTGGAGCCGCGAACCCGTCGTCGAGATGCTGATCCCCTCGACGCTCGACGACACGCTGGCGCCCGCAGGCAAGCATGTCGCGAGCCTGTTCTGCCAGCATGTCGCGCCGGAGCTTCCCGATGGAACGTCGTGGGACGAGCATCGCGAAGAGGTCGCCGATCTCATGATCGCGACGGTGGACAAATACGCGCCCGGCTTTGCGGCGAGCGTGCTCGGCCGCCAGATCCTGTCCCCGCTCGATCTCGAACGGCAGTTCGGACTGTTGGGAGGCGACATCTTCCACGGCGCGCTGACGCTGAACCAGCTGTTCTCGGCGCGGCCGATGCTGGGCCATGCCGATTATCGCGGGCCCCTGAAGGGCCTGTACCATTGCGGCTCCGGGGCCCATCCCGGCGGCGGCGTCACCGGCGCCCCCGGGCACAACGCGACGCAGGCGATCCTGCGGGATCACCGGTCGCTGTTCAGAAGCCGTGGATAGGTCTGTGGATTGCTTGTGGACAGGCTGTCGAAAGGTCTGTGGTCGGGCGGAGGATGCTGGGCAAGACCGTCGGGGCCGATCCTGGGGAAAGCCGGTGGAAAATCGTAGGGACAATTGCGGGGAAAAGCGGTGGATAGGGTCCCGGCAAGCCCGCGGACAACCTGTGAAGATCCGCAGAGAACAGATGCTGCAGAAACGACCTCGCCCCGCCAGGGAATTCCCTGGCGGGCGGTGATCAGGAACAGCCTCTGAAGAAAAACAGCCCCCCGCTGGGAAATGCAGGCGGAAATTACTTCAAGGAGGTGCTAATCGAAGTGAACTTCTCATTCATGGTGGTGCCCAGGCCGTTCACCACGGTGATGATCGCCAGCGCGATACCCGCGGCAATCAGACCGTACTCGATCGCGGTTGCACCCGACTCGTCCGACCAGAACTTCTGAACCATGTGCTTCAAGACTCGCCTCCGTTTCAACTCCAAGCTGTGCTAGCTGGATCCAACACTTGAGAATGTATAGGGCGGAACCTTCGGTCGAGTTAACCCGGGAACCGCAAGTTGTCGGGAAATTGGCACCAAAAGTTCCCAAAATTGAACTCAACGGAACCCCTGAATGCAGCCTTCGCCCACCCATCGCGCCAGCTTTTCAATCGGCAGCGAGGCCGACGCCAGGCGCGTCGTCGACGTGCTCACCGAGGTGTTTTTCGAGGGCGATGCGGCGGTCGCCGCCTTCGAGCGGCCGGACGGACAATGGGACGTCACGCTCCATTTCGCCAAGGCGCCGGATCAGGCATGGCTGCGCGAACTCGTTGCAACTTCAGCAGGAAATGAGATCGCCGCGACCCTCGCCTTCGACACCGTCGAGGCCAAGGACTGGGTCAAGGCCAGCCTTGAGGATCTCGTGCCGGTCCCGGCCGGGCGCTTCGTCGTGCACGGCAGCCATGACCGTGACCGTGTGGCGCCTAACAAGCTCGCCATCGAGATCGAGGCGGCGCTCGCCTTCGGCACCGGTCACCACGGCACGACGCGCGGCTGTTTACTGCTGCTTGACCATGTCCTGAAGAGTTCCCGGCCGCAAAACGTGCTCGACCTCGGCACGGGGACCGGCGTGCTGGCGATCGCAGCGGCGAAGGCGCTGCATCGCGCCGTGCTTGCCTCCGACATCGATCCGCCCTCGGTGCGGGTGGCGGCTGAGAACGCCTCCCTGAACGAAGTCGGCAACAATGTGCGGGTGATCCGCGCCACGGGGTTTGCTGCGCCGGATTTTGCGCGCGCGGGCCCGTTCGACCTGGTGCTCGCGAACATCCTTGCCAATCCCTTGCGGCAATTGGCGAGCCCGATGGCGCGGCACCTTGCGCCCGGCGGCCGCGTCATCCTTTCCGGCCTGCTGACGCCCCAGGCCCCCGCCGTGATCGCCGCCTATCGCGCGCGCGGCCTCGTGCCCCTGAAGCATCTGCGGATCGAGGGATGGAGCAGTTTGTTGCTGCGGAAGGTCGGATGAACGAGGTGCCTTAGGGTGGGCAAAGCGAAGCGTGCCCACCCTTCGTCCGCAACAAAGGAAAGATGGTGGGCACGGCGCTTTGCCCCTTTGCCCGCCTACGGCATCGTCAATACCGCTACTCTACCGGCTTCTCGTCGCGGCGCATCGCGCGCTGCTCCTGCAAGGTGCGCCTCGCGCGGCGCTCGGCGAAACGATCGATCATTTGGCTGATGAGACCGCGCGGCTTCTTCGGTGGTGTTGCAGCCGGGCCGCGGCGCGCTGGCGGCGAAATCTTCTCAAACGTGAACGCTGGCATCGTGTGTCCCCTCGCCGTTGAGATGAACCACTTGCTCGAATTTCCCTGTTATCCGGACGAAGCGCAACTGCCGCATCCTTACTCCACTCGATTCGAATGGACCTATTTCAAGCACAGTCCATGCCAGATGCGACGTAAATGCGTCGAGATTGCGGACCGATCCCCATGATCCTAAAGTGATCCACCATGTTCGAAGCACACTTCCAGACATTCGAGGAGCCTGAGGCCGGTGTCGCATTGACGGCACGGCTGGCCGCACTTCGCGAAGAACTCGCCCGTCGCAAGCTGACCGGCTTCGTGATCCCACGCGCCGATCAGCAGCAGAACGAATATGTGCCGCCGTCGGAAGAGCGGCTGGCCTGGCTGACCGGCTTTACGGGCTCGGCGGGACTGGCGGTGGTGCTGTCCCAGGAAGCTGCGGTGTTCGTCGACGGCCGCTACACGCTTCAGGCCGCCAAGCAGGTCGACGCAAAGGCCTGGGCCGTGGAATCGCTGATCGACCCGCCGCCGGAGAGCTGGGTGGCGGCGCATCTGAAAGCCGGTGACCGCCTTGGATTTGATCCGTGGCTGCACACTTTTGCGGCAGCCGAACGCCTGTCCGTAGCCTGCGCCAAGGCCGGCGCCGAGCTGGTGGCCGTCGACAGCAATCCGATCGACGCGATCTGGCAGGACCGACCGCAGCCGCCGCTCGCGCCCGTCGCCGTGCACGGTCTCCAGCATGCCGGCGTCACTGAAGCCGAGAAGCTGACGCAGATCAGGGGCGAGATCGCCAAGCTCGGAACCGATGCGCTGGTGCTGTCCGATAGCCACGCGGTGGCCTGGACCTTCAACATCCGCGGCGCCGACGTCGCGCACACCCCGCTGCCGCTGTCCTACGCGCTGGTGCCGAAGGAGGGACGGCCGACCATCTTCATCGACCACCGCAAGCTCTCCAACCTGACGCGCGACCATCTCGAGCAGTCCGCCGACGTGCGAGAACCGGACGCCATGGCGCCGACACTGATGGCGCTCGCCAAGAGCGGCGCAGCGATCGCGCTCGACAATGCCACCGCGGCCGACGCGCTGAGCCGGCTGATCGCGGGCGCCGGCGGCAAGCCGGTACGCGGCAGCGATCCGGTGGCACTGCTCAAGGCGGTCAAGAACGCGACCGAGATCAAGGGCACCAAGACGGCCCATGTGCGCGACGCCGTGGCGCTGGCGCGCTTTCTCGCATGGATCGATCGCGAGGCGCCAAGCGGCAAGCTGACCGAGATCGATGCGGTGGAGGCGCTGGAAACGTTCCGCCGCGATACCGGCGCGCTCAAGGACGTGTCGTTTCCGACCATCTCCGGCACCGGCCCGAACGGCGCCATCGTGCACTACCGCGTCACCCGCAAGAGCAACCGGCGGATCGCGCCCGGCGACCTGCTGCTGATCGATTCCGGCGCGCAATATGAAGACGGCACCACCGACGTCACGCGCACCATGGCGGTCGGCGAGCCCACGGACGAGATGCGCGACCGCTTCACCCGCGTGCTGCGCGGCCATATCGCGATCGCGCGCGCGATCTTCCCCGACGGCACCACGGGAGCGCAGCTCGACACGCTGGCGCGGCAGTATCTCTGGGCTGCCGGCCTCGATTTCGAGCACGGCACCGGCCACGGCGTCGGCAGCTATCTCTCGGTGCACGAAGGGCCGGCGCGGATCTCGAAGCTCGGCACCACGCCGCTGAAGCGCGGCATGATCCTCTCCAACGAGCCCGGCTACTACAAGACCGACGGTTTCGGCATCCGTATCGAGAACCTCGAGCTGGTCGTCGCCGCCGACATCAAGGGCGCCGAGAAGCCGATGAACGCGTTCGAGACGCTGACCCTGGCGCCGATCGACCGCCGGCTGATCGATGCGGCGATGCTGAGCCGCGATGAACTCGATTGGCTCAATGCCTATCACGCCCGCGCCCGGGCCGAGGTGCGGCCAGCGCTGGACGAGGCGACGAAGGTCTGGCTCGATCAGGCGACCGCGGAGCTGAAGGCGTAGTGCGCATGGCGCCACGCGCGCTACGCAACTCTCCTCGCCCCACCGAGCTGTCATGCCCCGCGAAGGCGGGGCATCCAGTACGCCGCGGCTTCTCCGCATAAAGCGACTGCCTCTGGAATACTGGATTCCCCGCCTTCGCGGGGAATGACACCTATGATGCTGCACGGGTAACGCGCCCAATCGGTCGCCATCGCGCTGTTATTATAACCGTCCCGGAATCCGTATAGCCGCATTCCGAAACGCCGATATCCGTCTTGCGCGGGCGCGCTACAGTCGATTCGAATTCGAGAGACGGACACGCATGCACGGCATGATCAGCAAGCCGCCGGGAGCGGCCACCAGCATCGCGACATCGCGCGTCGTGTTGCTGCTGCTGGTCGTCATGACCGGGATCGCGCCGATCTCGCTCTACATGCTGGTTCCGGCGCTGCCGGTGCTGGCGACGAATTTCGACAGCGACATCTCGATCGCTCAGATGACCGTCTCGCTCTACATGGTCGGCATCGCGCTGTCGCAGCTGATCATGGGACCGCTGTCGGACCGGTTCGGACGGCGCCCGGTGCTGCTCGGAGGGCTGGTGCTGATGGTCGCGGCCAGCATCGCCTGCATCTTCGCGCAGAACCTGCCGCAACTGATCGCCGCGCGCTTCTACCAGGCGCTGGGCGGCGCCGCCGGCATGGTGGTCAGCCGTGCCATCATCCGCGACATCTACGAGCGCGACCGCGTCGCCTCGATGATCAGTCTCGTCATCGCCGCGCTGATGATCGGGCAGATGGTGTCGCCGCTCACCGGCGGCCTGATCGAGACCGCGTTCGGCTGGCGCGCGATCTTCTACGCCATCACCATCGCCGCGATCGTTGTCGCCGTCGGTATCGCGGTGGCGCTGCCTGAGACCCGCCGCAGCCGCGCCGCCGGCAGCGGCTTCCGCCGCGACGTCGGCATGCTGATCACGAACCGCGCCTTCGTCGGTTATGTGATGTGCCAGGTGCTGGCTTCGCAGATCATCTTCACCTTCGCCGGTGGCGGCCCCTACATCGTGGTGACGCAGATGGGCCGGACCAGTGCCGAATACGGCGCCTGGTTCGCGACGACGGGCTTTGCCTATCTCGTCGGCAATCTGCTCTGCGTGCGCTTTGCGCCGCGGCACTCACTGGAGAAACTGATCTGGCTCGGGCTCGCCCTCCAGCTCTGCGGCAGCCTGTTGAACCTGCTCTGGAGCCTCGTCGGCTGGAACGAGGCGCCCGCCTGGCTGTTCGGCACGCAGATGATCGTGATGGCCGGCAATGCGTTCGTGATGGCGAATTCCGCCGCCGGCGCCATCAGCATCCGCCCGGAGGCTGCCGGCACCGCCTCCGGTGCCATGGGTTTCCTGCAGCAGGGCATCGGCGCGCTGATGTCGCAATTCGGCGCCTATCTCGGCGGCCATTCCGCAACGACACTGCCGCTCATCTCCGCGGTCCTCGCGATCTCGCTGCTCTGCGCCTGCACGATGATCTTCGTCGTCCCTCGGCGCGAGGTGACGGTGAGCGAGACACTGATCGAGCAGGCCGAGGAGGAAGAGACGGGGATGATGTAGGGGGCGCGGTGCTCTCTCCCCCGTCATTGCGAGCGGAGTGAAGCAATCCAGACTGTCACTGCGGAAAGATTCTGGATTGCTTCGTCGCTACGCTCCTCGCAATGACGGAGAGAGACCTCACTCCCCGATCAGCTTCAGCCACTCGTCTTCGGTCAGGACCTTGACCCCGTGCTTGTTGGCTTCCGCGAGCTTCGAGCCCGCGCCGGGGCCGGCGACGACGAGATCGGTCTTCTTCGACACCGAGCCCGACACCTTTGCCCCCAAACGCTCTGCTGTGGCCTTGGCTTCATCCCGCGTCATCTTCTCCAGCGAGCCCGTGAACACCACGGTCTTGCCGGCGACGGCCGAGTTGCTCTTCGGCTTCTCGGCGTCGACGATCTCGACCTCCTTCGTCAGCCGCTCGACGATGCCGCGGTTGTGGCTCTCGCCGAAATAGTCGGCGATGCTCTTGATCACGGTGTCGCCGATCTGGTCGAGCGCGTCCATCTCCGCGATCGCCTCCGCGTCGCCCTTGGCGACCTTGAGGCAGGCATCGTGGAAGGCGTCCCACGAGTTGTAGCCGCGAGCCAGGGCCAGCGCCGTGGTCTCGCCGACATGGCGCATGCCGAGCGCATAAATGAAGCGTTCCAGCGCAATTCTGCGCCGGCTCTCGATCGCGCCGAACAGATTGCGGACCGAGGTCGTGCCATAGCCCTCGATCTCCTCGAGCTTGAGCTTCGCGTTGCGCTTCTCCAGCGTGAAGATGTCGGCAGGCTCCTTTACCCAGCCCTCGTCGAAGAAGTACTGAAGCTGCTTCTCGCCGAGGCCGTCGATGTCGAAGGCGCGCCGCGACACGAACAGCTTGAGATGCTCGATCTTCTGATAGGGACAGGCGAACTCGCCGGTGCAGCGGGCGCGCGAGCCCTCCTCGCCCGTCGCCGTCTCCTCGCGCACGACGTCGGTGTGCAGCGGACACGGGCACTTCTTCGGGAAGTGGAACTCCTTGGCACTACGGGGCCGCTTGTCGATGACGACGTCGACCACCTGCGGGATGACGTCGCCGGCGCGCTGGATCACGACGGTGTCGCCGATCCTGATGTCACGGCCCTCGCGCAGCACCTCGCCCTTGTTGCCGATGCCCTTGATGTAGTCTTCGTTGTGCAGCGTGACGTTCTGCACGATGACGCCGCCGACGCCGACCGGCTCGAGCTTGCCGACCGGCGTGAACGACCCGGTACGGCCGACCTGGATCTCGATGTCGCGCAGCACCGTCATGGCGCGCTCGGCCGGGAATTTGTGCGCGATGCCCCAGCGCGGCGTGCGCGAGACGAAGCCGAGCCGCTCCTGCCAGTCGATGCGGTCGACCTTGTAGACGACACCATCGATGTCGTAGTCGAGCCGTGCGCGCTGCTCCTCGATCGCATGATGAAAGGCGAGCAATTCCTCGACGGAGTGACAGAGCCTGGTCAGTGGATTGGTCCTGAAGCCGCAGCGCTCGAACCAGGCGATCATGCCGCTCTGCGTGTCTTCCGGCATCGCGCTCATCTGCCCCCACGCGTAGGCGAAGAAGCCGAGCGGGCGCGAGGCGGTGATGGTCGGGTCCTTCTGCCGGAGCGAGCCCGCGGCCGAATTGCGCGGATTGGCGAAAATGGTGCCGCCCTCGGCCTTCTGCCGCTCGTTGAGCGCCAGGAAGGCCTTCTTGGTCATGTAGACCTCGCCGCGCACCTCGCAGATGTCGGGGACGTTGCGGCCCTTCAGCTTCTGCGGCACGTCTTCGAGGGTGCGGATGTTGGCGGTGACGTCCTCGCCGACCGCACCGTCGCCGCGCGTTGCGGCGGTGACGAGCTCGCCGCCCTCGTAGCGCAGCGACATCGAGAGGCCATCGATCTTCGGCTCGGCGGAGAAATCGACCCTGTCGTCGTCGAGCTTCAGGAATCGCACGATGCGGCCGACGAAGTCGCGCACGTCCTCTTCGGCAAAGGCGTTGTCGAGCGACAGCATGGGAACGGCATGCCGGACTTTCTTGAAGCGGCCCGACGGCGCCGCGCCGACCTTCTGGGATGGCGAGTCCGCGGTGACGAACTCGGGAAAGCGCTTCTCGATCGCGTTGAAGCGCTGACGCAGCGCGTCGTACTCGGCGTCGGTGACGGTGGGCGCGTCCTCTTGGTAGTAGCGCTCGTTGTGCCCCTCGATCTCGAGCGCGAGCCGCATGTGCTCGACCTTGGCCTGCGCCTTGGTGAGGTCGGCGACGTCGCGAAGCGGTTTCGATTTTGCTGCTCTTGCCATTTTACTTAAGGTTGCGTCTCGTCGTTCCGGGATGGTCCGAAGGACCAGACCCGGAACCTCGAGATTCCGGGTTCGCACTTCGTGCGCCCCGGAATGACGGTTGGGAGGGGCTTGTGGCGTATTACGTCTATATTCTAGCAAGCCGGCGAGATGGGGCAATCTACGTCGGCATCACCAATGACCTTGTGCGCCGCGTCTACGAGCATCGAATCAAGGCCGCGCCAGGCTTCACGGCCAGATACAACATCACGCAACTGGTCTGGTTCGAGATCTATGATGACCCTATCTCGGCAATCTCTCGCGAGAAGGAGCTGAAGAAGTGGAAGCGGGCCTGGAAAACCCAGCTGATCGAGAAGGACAATCCAAATTGGGATGATCTCTACGACTCGATCTGCAACTGAAGGAGTCATTCCGAGGCGGCCCGAGGAGCCGAACCCGGAATCTCGAGATTCTCAGGTGCGCAAGTGCGCACCGTAGTTCGATGCTTCGCATCGCCCCGGAATGACGGTGTGTATTATTAAGCCGTCGCCGCCTTGAGCAGCCGTTCCGCAGCGGCCCTCGCTTCGGCCGTGATCTCGGCGCCGGCGAGCATGCGCGCGATCTCCTCGCGGCGGTGGTCGGCGGCGAGCGCATTGACGCGGGTGGCGACGCGCTTGCCCTTGTCCAGGGCGTCCTTGGAGATCAAGAGGTGCTGGTCGGCGCGGGCGGCGACCTGTGGGGCATGGGTGACGGCCATGACCTGGACCTTGCCGGCAAGCCGCGCCAGGCGCCCGCCAATGGCGTCCGCGACCGCACCGCCGACGCCGGTGTCGATCTCGTCGAACACCAGGGTCGGCGCCGAACCGCGGTCGGACAGCACGACCTTGAGCGCGAGGAGGAAGCGCGACAGCTCACCGCCGGAGGCGACCTTCATCAGCGGCCCCGGCTTGGTGCCCGGATTGGTCTGGACCCAGAACTCGACACGGTCGAAGCCTTGCGGACCGGGTGCGGCCTCGTCGGTCTCGACCTGGGTCATGAATTTGGCCCGTTCGAGCTTGAGCGGCGCGAGCTCGGCATTGACCGCCTTGTTGAGCTTCTCCGCCGATTTCTGCCGCGCCAATGACAGGTTCTTGGCGGCAGCGGCATAGCGGCCGTCTGCCTCGATCGCGGCCTGCTCCAGCTTCTTGAGCCGCGAGGCGCCGGCATCGATCAGCACGACGTCGGCGGCATATTTGGCGGCAAGCGCGGCGAGGCCGTCGACCGGCGTCGAATATTTGCGCGAGGCGGCGCGAAGGGCGAACAGCCGTTCCTCGATGCGCTCGAGCTCGGCCGGATCGAAATCGGTCGCGGCGAGCGCCGCCTGGAGATGCTGGTCGGCTTCCTCCAGCGCGTTGATCGCAGCGTCGATCGCCTTCACCGCAGGCTCGACCAGCGCCGGCGAGTTGACGCCGCGGCGTTCCAGCCGGCGCACCGCCGCCGACAGCGTAGCGACCGGCGAATGATTGCCGCCGACCGCCTCCTGCGCCTCGCGCAGGTCGGAGGCGATCTTCTCGCCCTGCATCATGGTGGTGCGGCGCGAGGCCAGCGCGGTCTCCTCACCGTCCTTGGGCGCGAGCTGCTTCAGCTCGTCGGAGGCATGGCGGAGATAATCGGCCTCGCGCGCGGCGCTCTCCATGGCGGCGCGATGCTCCTCCAGCGCAGTATTGGCGGTGCGGCGGGCGTCCCAGAGCGATTCGACCTCGGCGACGTCCTTTTCCAGGCCGGCAAAAGCATCGAGCAGGCGGCGGTGGGTGGCGGCATCGACCAGCGCGCGCTCGTCGTGCTGGCCGTGGATCTCGACCAGGGCGGCACCGACCGCCTTCAGCGTCTGCACGCTGATCGACTGGTCGTTGATGAAGGCGCGGGTGCGACCGTCGGCGAGCTGCACCCGACGGAGAATCATCTCACAAGAGTCTTCGACACTCGTATCGTCGAGGCCGTTCTCGGCGAGGATCTTCGCTGCGGGGTGATTCTTCGGGACATCGAACACGGCGGTGACCTGCCCCTGCTCCGCGCCGTGGCGCACGAGGCCGGCATCGCCCCGGCCACCGAGCGCCAGTGCAAAGGCATCGAGCAGGATGGATTTGCCCGCACCGGTCTCGCCGGTCAAAACCGCGAGGCCCGAGGCGAATTCGATATCGAGCCGTTCGATCAGGACGATGTCACGGATCGACAGACGCGCCAGCATGGAACCAAATTTCCTAGCCGAGACCCATCTTCTTGAAGGTCCGGCTGATCCAGGACCCCTGATTCTCGCTCGGCTCGAGACCGCCGGATTTTACAAGATTATAGGCGTCCTTGTACCAGCGGCTGTCAGGAAAATTGTGCCCAAGCACGGCCGCCGCGGTCTGGGCCTCGCCGACGATGCCGATCGCCATATACGCCTCGGTGAGCCGGAACAGCGCCTCCTCGACATGGCGGGTGGTCTGGTACTGCGTGACGACGGTCTTGTAGCGGTTGATCGCGGCCGTGTAGTCGCGCTTCTGGGCGTAGTAGCGGCCGACGTTCATTTCCTTGCCGGCGAGCTGGTCGCGCGCACCCTCGATCTTGGCCTTGGCCGAAGTCGCATATTCGGAAGTCGGATATTTGCGCACCACCTCTTCCAGAGCGGCGATCGCCTTCTCGGTGCGGGCTTGGTCGCGGCTGATGTCCGGGATCTGGTCGTAATGGGAGGCGGCGATCAGATATTGCGCATAGGCCGCGTCCGGGCTGCCCGGGTGCAGCGTCACGTAGCGGGTGGCAGCGCCGATGCAGCCGTCATAGTCGCCGCCCTGATAGGACGCATAGGCCGACATCAGCAGCGATTTGCGGGCCCAGTCGGAATAAGGATGCTGGCGGTCGACCTCTTCGAACTTCTTGGTCGCCGCCTTCATGTCCTTCTTCTCGTTCATGAGGTACAGGCCCTCATTGTAGATCTTGTCGGCGGGCTCCTCGACGAAGGTGTCGTCCTTGGCAGTGAACTTGTCCCAGAGCGAGCCCGTGCCGCAGCCGGCGAGCGGCAGCGCGAGCATGATGAAGGTGACGGCCTGCAGCAGCCCACGGGCTCGCGACGAGACCGAGAGATATCCGCGCGTCATACGCTGTGCCGACATGAGTTTAAGCCCTGACGCCCTGTGATGCGGTGTCCGCCAGCCCACGAACCCCGTCCTGGGCGCGAAATGTAACCGTGGTGCCTGCCATGCGACCACGCCAATGTATCCGACAAACGATCGTTAACCCACCGGATAGGCAGGCATTTCGCCCGGATTAAGGCGAACGTGCCGCAATCCTAGCTGATCTTGGTTACCAGGAGTTTCCCGGGGGGAGCCGCCAACCAAACGCCGAGGCGACGGGTCTCTTTCAGGACACGTCCGGTCCGAAGGCCGCGGCAATCCGGCCACCGACGATGCCGCGACCGACTTCGCCCACGGGACGCGCGGTGCGGCGGGCAGCCTCGCCTTCGACCACGCGCCAGGCGGTACGGTCGGCGAGCAGCGCGGTCAGGACAGCGTGGTTGAGCTTGTGGCCGCCACGCACCGAGCGGTAGGCGCCAAGCAGCGGCAGGCCGGCCAGCGAGAGGTCGCCGATCACGTCGAGCACCTTGTGGCGGGCGCATTCATCGGCGTAGCGCAGGCCCTCGGGATTGAGCAGCCGCTCATCGTCGAACACGACGGTGTTGTCGAAGGAAGCGCCGAGGGCATAGCCCGCGCCCCAGAGCCGCGCGACATCGCACATCAGACCGAACGTCCGGGCCCGGCCGATTTCGCGGCGGAAACCTTCAGGGTTGAGATCGAAGACGTAGCTCTGCTGGCCGATGACGGGATTGGTGAAGTCGATCTCGACCTCGACGCGGAACCCGCTGGTGTGCGGCCTGATCTCGCCGAAGGAGTCGCCGACCTTGACCGAGATCGGCTTCAAAACCTGAATGAGGCGGCGCTGCGCCGGCTGGGTGACGATGCCGGCCTGTTCGATCGCCGCAATGAAGGCCGCGGCGCTGCCGTCCATGATCGGCACTTCGGGACCATCGATCTCGATGGTGGCGTTGTCGACGCCCATGCCCCGCAGTGCGGCAAGCACGTGCTCGGCGGTGGATACCAGCGGCCCGCTGCGGTCGCCGAGAACGGTAGCGAGGTCGGTCGCCACCACCTGCTCGGCGGTCGCCTGAACTTCACGGTCGCTTCCCTCGAGGCCCGTACGGACAAAAATAAAACCTGCGTCGACAGGCGCAGGCCCAAGGGTGAGAGTGACGGGAAGACCGGAATGAACGCCTACGCCTGCCACAGAGGCTTGCGCACGAAGCGTTGTTTGCCGGTTGAATTTCATCAGGAACCGCCCCACTACGACCATCGCGACTTATACAAACTCGCTTCGCCGGCCAGTGCCGACGCCCCGCGAATCCGTATCCCCAAGTCACGGCAAACCATAGTCACTGCCTCAAACAGCGCCAACTCACGCTTTTTTACCGATTGTTACCCCAAACCCGCCGTATTCGCGCCAAGGCTTAACCAAATTGAACCCAGGCTCGAGGCGGTTATCGGTAGTTTTACTGAACCACCGAATGTGTAATTAATGATTTAAAATCAGTTGCTTGGCAGAACAATCCGGATCTGAGCGGGATAAAGGGAAAGGTCCCGGCAAGCTTGCTGCCGGGACCTTTTTCCGTCTGCCTTATTGTAACAATCCTCAGGTCGCCTGCCGCCGCAGGAAGGCCGGGATATCAAGATGATCGTCGCCCTGTGGCGCCGGCGCAACAGGCGCGGGGCGGCCGTGCATATCCAGGCCCTGCGGCGCGGGACGACGGGCATACTCTGATACCGGCTCGCTTGATGCGATCTGCTGCGCCACGGTCTTCTGCGGGCGACGCTCGGGCAGCGGCGGCATGGCGGGGCCGGCGGTGCGGGCGGCGACCGGCGGCTCGCTCTCCTCGTCGCGACGGCCGAGGCCGACATTGGCGAGGCGCTGAAGCAGCGACAGGCGGGTCTTCTGCGGGGTCTCTTCCTCAACCTCGCCGCGGGCCTGACGAATCTCGGCCTGGGCCGGCATCGGCAGTTCCTCGATGCGCGGCATCCGCGGCGCGCGGACCGGCGGACGTTCCGCCTGCGGCGGGATGAAGTTTTCGGGCGTCATCGGCTCCTGCATCGCGATCGGGGCCATGTCGGGCTCCGGAAACAGGGTCGGTTTCTGTGCGATCGGCCGCACGGTGACGTCGCCATAGGTCTGTGTCGGCGCCGGCGCCTGCGGGGCTTCGGCAACGGCAGCGGCGATGGCGGCGAGCGCAGCGCGCTCGACGTTCTGACGGGGCGCGGCAGCAGCCGGAGCCGACGCGGCGGCCGGGCTCTGCGCTTCCAGCTTCTGGGCGCGCTCGGCCAGACGCTGGTTGTCGGCACGGAGCCGCGCGGTCAGGTCGGCGAGACGGCTCTCGGCGGCGGCGGCAGGCGCGGCGGCCTGCTGCGCCTGCGGTGCCGGGTTTGCGACTGGCGCGGAGGTCGCCTGGCTGTTGCGGGCGATCGCGGCCTGCTCGATGCCGGTGGCGACCACCGAGACGCGGATCAGGCCGTCGAGCGCTTCGTCGAAGGTCGCGCCGACGATGATGTTGGCGTCCTGGTCGACTTCCTCGCGGATGCGGGTCGCGGCCTCGTCGACCTCGAACAGGGTGAGATCCTTGCCGCCGGTGATGGAGATGAGGAGGCCCTTGGCGCCCTTC
This sequence comes from Bradyrhizobium sp. USDA 327, assembly GCF_041262065.1. Taxonomy (NCBI): domain Bacteria; kingdom Pseudomonadati; phylum Pseudomonadota; class Alphaproteobacteria; order Hyphomicrobiales; family Nitrobacteraceae; genus Bradyrhizobium; species Bradyrhizobium sp. USDA 327. Next base: position 5,007,891 of record NZ_JBGCCW010000001.1, read on the forward strand.
ATCGAGCTGTCGTCGATCAGGGGGTTGGCGATCGCCGCTTCCGCGGCGGTCAGCGCGCGCTTGTCGCCGGAGGCTTCGCCGGTGCCCATCATCGCCTTGCCCATCTCGCGCATGACGGCGCGGACGTCGGCGAAGTCGAGGTTGATCAGGCCTTCCTTGACCATCAGGTCGGTGATGCAGGCGACGCCAGAATAGAGCACCTGGTCGGCCATCGCGAACGCGTCGGCGAAGGTGGTCTTCTCGTTGGCGACCCGGAACAGGTTCTGGTTCGGGATGATCAGGAGCGTATCGACGACCTTGTGCAGTTCGTTGATGCCGGCTTCCGCGGTGCGCATGCGGCGACCGCCCTCGAAGTGGAACGGCTTGGTCACGACGCCGACGGTGAGGATGCCCATGTCGCGCGCGGTCTTGGCGATCACGGGAGCGGCGCCGGTGCCGGTGCCGCCGCCCATGCCGGCGGTGACGAACACCATGTTGGCGCCCGAGAGATGGTCGCGCAGCTCGTCGATCACCTCTTCCGCCGCGGCGGCTCCGACGTTCGGCTGCGAGCCGGCGCCAAGCCCTTGCGTGACCGCCGTGCCCATCTGCACGATGCGCTGCGCCTTCGACATCGTCAGCGCCTGCGCGTCGGTGTTGGCGACCACGAAATCGACGCCCTGGAGGCCCGCCGTGATCATGTTGTTGACGGCGTTGCCACCGGCGCCGCCGACGCCGAACACGGTGATCCGGGGCTTCAGTTCGTGAATATCAGGAACATTGATGCTGATGGTCATGGTTGCCTCTCGATCACGCGCGCGTGGGTTCGCCCCGGCCGGCGGCCGCGGGAGTTGGTGAAAATCGAAGATTGCGGAAAGCAGTCATCAGAAGCCCTCGCGTAGCCATCGTCCGACCTTTCCGAAATATCCGCCGGTCCCTGTCCTGACCTGCTGCCGCGTATGCCGCGGTTCGACATGTTCGAGGTGAACATATTGCGGGTAGACGAGGAGTCCGGCCGGCACCGCGAACGCGGCGTTCTTCGCCTCGTTGGGCAGCCGGCCGAAACCGAGCGGACGGCCGACCCGCACGGGCCGGCCGAGAATCTGGGTGCCGAGCTCGACGAGACCGGTGAGCTGCGAGGCACCGCCCGACAGCACGACGCGGCCGTTGGGCTCTGAGGCGAAGGGCGAATCCTTCAGCTTGTCCCGAACCATTTCGAAGACTTCCTCGGCACGGTGCTTGACGATGTTGGCGATGGTGGCGCGGGAGACGATCTGCGGCAGATCCTGCTCGTCACCGGCTGTCGGCACAGACATCAGCTCACGCGAGTCCGATCCGCCGGTGATGACGGTCCCGTATAACGTCTTGATTCGCTCGGCATCGGCAATGGTCGCGGAGAGTCCGCGCGCAAGATCCATCGTGATGTGTTGCCCGCCGACCGCAAAACCGGCCGCATGCACGAAACGGCCGCCGGCATAGACCGCGATCGTGGTGGTGCCCGCGCCCATCTCGACGACGGCGGCGCCGAGATCGGCCTCGTCGTCGGTCAGCACCGACAGGCCGGCCACGTAGGCGCTCGCCGCCATGGCTTCGACATTGATGTGGCAGCGTTCCACCGCCAGCATCAGGTTCCGCGCCACGGTGGCGTCGCAGGTGACGACGTTCATGTCGACGCCGAACTGGTGTGCGACCATGCCGCGGGGATCGCGGATGCCCTTGACGCCGTCGAGCGTATAGCCGACCGGCAGCGCGTGCAGCACGGTGCGGCCCTCGCCGGTGGCGTGGCGCATGCCGGTGGAGGTGACGCGGCTGACATCGGCGGGCGTCACGGCGCCGCCACGGATGTCTGCGGCGGCTTCGACCAGTTGGCCGGAGAGCCGGCCGCCGGAGACCGAGAGCAGCACCGACTCGACCCGCACTTTGGCCATTTTCTCCGCGAGCCCGACGGCCTGGCGCACCGCCTGCTCGCATTCGCCGAGATCGATCACCGCGCCGGCCTTCATCCCGCGCGACTGGATCTGACTGTAGCCGATCAGTTCCACCGCATGGGTGCGGCCGCGCAGTGCATCGCTCGGGGGCGACGGCTTCAGCCGTGCGATCATGCAGGCGATCTTGCTGGTGCCGATGTCGAGGCAGGCGACGATGCCGCCGCGCTTGTGCGGCATCGGGCGCGTCTTCGGCGTCTGGGTGCGATCGAGACCGGTCATGCGGAATCCCCGGCCTTCTTTTTCTTCTTGTCCTTGAACTGATCTTCTCGCGCCTTGGCGGCGTCCTCGGACAGCTGCACCACCAGCCGATCGGGCAGGCGCAAGTCGACGGCGACGATATCGCGGGAGAACAGCCTGTCGTCCTTGTCGAGCTTCGACAGCATCGCCAGCGCGTTGCCGACGTCCTGCTCGGGCAGGCGGATGTCGAGGCCGTCCTTGAGCCTCAGGTTCCAGCGCCGCTCGCCAACGAAGATCGCGGCCTTCGTCACCGAATTGACCTGCGGATAGCGCGCCAGCAATGCCAGGAAATCGCGCGCCTGCGTGTCGGCTCCCTTGCCGACCACGAGCGGCAGCGACAGGAAGCGGCGCGAGACGTAGGGTTCGAGCACGGCGCCGTCATCGGCGATGACGGAGAGCCGGCCGGCCTCCTGCCACAGCGCGAACGCCTTGCGCTCGGTGAGCTCGATCATGAGCTGGCCCGGATAGAGCTTCAGCACGGTCGCATCCGCGATCCAGGGATTGGCCTTGAGCTTGTCGCGCACCGCCTCGGCGTCGAGGAACAGCAGCGAGGAGCGGCCGCTGACGCCGCCGATTGCGAGGATCTCGTCCTGGGTGAGCTGCTTGCGGCCGTTGATCACGACCGAGGTGATGCGGAAGCCGGCGGAATTGGCCAGCGCGTTGCGGGCGTCGCTGACTGCGGTGATGAAGTCCTGGAGATGGCCGCCCTTGACGATGCCGAAGCCGCAGCTCCCGATCAGCAGCAGCACGGTCATGCTGAGTCCGACCCGGCGCGGCAGATAGCGCTCGACCAGCGCAACGACGCGCGGTGGCGGCTCACGCTCGACGACGGCCTTGGCCCTGCTCTTGATCTTGTCCTTGGCTGCGGCGCGCGCCGCCTGGAGTCTTTCCTGGCGCTTGTCCTGCACCCACTCGCGCAAAAGCACGACCGCTCCGATCGCGGCCGCCTTCAGGTCAGCTTGGGGCCTCAGCGATCTGAAAAGCGATCGGGTGAGGCTTCCTGCTCCATCCATTGCACGAGCTCGTCAACAGTTTCCCCGCGACATCGCGCGGATCCTGGCGAACATGACGTCTCGGACCTGCCGGGCCGGGTGCTGGTCTTCAGCAGAAGAAAACCTCTCCCCTTCAAAGCGTTCGCTGGAGGTGACATCACCCGCGACAGCTCACGCGCCGGCAGCCAAAGCGCCATATGCGCCGCCAGCGTTAACCTTCGGACGTCCTGGTAAACAAAAGGTAAAATTCGTTAACGACATGCGCATTTTGCCCGGCGATATCCGGCATTTGTGGCGCGATGTCCGGCATTTTACCGGTTTTGGTCGCCAAACCGGGCGATTTCGCCCATCTGGCCGTTAACCAGTCCCGACTATTTCCGCACGCGCTGCCCGGCGAGCTCGACCAAGCCGCGCAGGAAGTCGACGAACTCGATCCCTGCGGCTTTCAGCGCCTTGGGGTAGAGCGAGGACTTGGTCAGCCCGGGGAGCGTGTTGGTTTCGAGATAGACGAGGCCCTTGTCCGAGACGATGAAGTCCGAGCGGGAATAGCCGGTGCAGGACATCGCGCGATGCGCCAGCATCGCCTGCTCCTGGAGCGCTGCGGTGATCTCGGGAGCGAAGCGGCCGGGGCAGATTTCCTGGGTCGACTTCAGGAGATATTTCGCCGCGTAGTCGAAATTGCCCTCGCCCGGAATGATCTCGATCGGCGGCAGCGAGATGATCGAGCCATCGGTGCGCTCCAGCACGCCGCAGGTCGCCTCGACGCCGGCGATGTAGGGCTCGATCACATACTCTTCGTGCTTGGCCGCATTGCGGACGGCGACGAGGTCCTGCTTGGCGTTGACGAAGATCAGCCCGTAGCTCGAGCCGTCGCGCGCCGGCTTCGCGATCAGTCGTCCGTATTCGGCGAAGGCCTCGTCGATATTATCAAGCGCAACGCTCGCTGGCGGCGTCACGCCGCCGAGGGCGGCGAACCGCTTGGCCGCGATCTTGTCGAAGGCAAGATGCGAGGAGGCCGAACCCGAGCCGGTGAAGGGCACGCCGCGCGCCTCGCACATCACCTGCAATTCGCCGTTCTCGGCCCGTCCGCCATGCAGGCCGAGCACCAGCACCCGTCCTTCGGCCTTGGCCCGGTCGAGCGCCTGCTCCAGCGGAATGCCTGATGTCCCCGGCTTGAACTCGTCCTCGAATGGGCGGGCATGTTCGAGCAACTGCCGCGACTGGACGACATGCACCTTGTCCTCGACGTCCCACCACCAGAGATCGGCCTCGGGCAGTGCCTGATGCAGGGCCTGGGCTGAGGCGACCGAAACCAGACGCTCCCGGTTGGAGCCGCCGAAGAGGATGGTGATGCGCATGTTCATAGTCCGTAATCTCTCAGTTCGTCATTCCGGGGCTCGCGCAGCGAGAACCCGGAATCCATCTAGCCGCAGAGACGGTGGGGAAATGGATTCCGGGTTCGCGACTTCGTCGCGCCCCGGAATGACGGCCATCATGATATCCCGATCCGCTTGATTTCCCAGTGTAGCTCGATTCCGGAATTTGCCTTCACCCGTTCGCGCACGGTCTCGCCCAGCGTCTCGATATCGTGCGCGGTGGCATCGCCCGTGTTGATCAGGAAATTGCAGTGCATCTCGGAGACCTGCGCGCCGCCAACGCGCAAGCCGCGGCACCCGGCGGCGTCGATCAGCCTCCAGGCGGAGTGTCCCGGCGGGTTCTTGAAGGTCGAGCCGCCGGTCTTTTCCCGGATCGGCTGCGCAGTCTCGCGATGGCTTTGCACCTCCGCCATGAGCGCGCGGATTGCCTCCGCATCCCTGATCTCGCCGCGAAAGCGGGCGGTGGTGAAGATGATGGAGGGATCGACGCCGCTGTTGCGGTAGACGAACTTCATGTCGGCGTTGGAGAAGACATGCTTCGTGCCGTCGCGCCCCACACCCCTCGCCTCGATCAGCACATCCTTGGTCTCACCGCCATTGGCGCCCGCATTCATGCGCAGCGCGCCGCCGATCGTGCCGGGAATGCCGAAGTAGAATTCGAGCCCGCCGATATTCGCGGACGCCGCCACCTCGGCCACGCGCCTATCGAGCGCGGCAGCGCCGGCGGTGACGACATCGCCGCTCGCGCTGGCCTCGCCGAAGGCGCGCGGCGAAAGGCGGATCACGACGCCCGCAATGCCACCATCGCGCACGATCAGGTTGGAGCCGACGCCGACGACATGGACTGGAATGTCGGAAGCGAGATGCGCGAGGAAATAGGCGAGATCGTCCTCGTCCGCCGGCGTGAACAGCACCTGCGCCGGGCCCCCGACACGAAACCAGGTGAGCTCGGCCAGCGACTGGTTCGCCAGCAGCCGGCCCCGCAGATCAGGCATCGCGGCCTTGAGGTCGGGCGTGATGTCCGGAAAGCTCATGCCGCCTCCGAGAGTGAGGTAGGCAAGCTGCTTCTCTTCCCTCCCCCCTTGTGGGGGAGGGTCAGGGAGGGGGGTAGCCCCAAGCGAGGTCGGAGTTCGTGGCTACCCCTCTCCCCCACCCTCCCCCACAAGGGGGGAGGGAGCGCAATGTGCCGCGTGGCGACATAGGAGCTGCACAAGCGCATGTTCACCCCAGCGCCTTCAATTCGCCGGGCAGCGCATACGCCCATTGCGTGATGTTGCCGGCCCCGAGGCACACCACGAGATCGCCGGGCTTCGCGAGCCCCTTGACGATGCCCGCGAGCTCCGATGCCGCCGGCAGCGGGATCACCTCGCGATGGCCGTGCGCGCGCAGGCCGGCGACGAAGTGATCGCGGTCGACGCCCTCGATCGGCGTCTCGCCGGCGGCGTAGACGTCAGCGACAACAACCGCATCGGCGTCGTTGAAGCAGGTGCAGAATTCCTCGAACAAGGATTGCAGCCGGGTGTAGCGGTGCGGCTGCACCACGGCGATGACCTTGCCGGTGTAGGAATCACGCGCCGCTTTCAGCACGGCAGCGATCTCCACGGGGTGATGGCCGTAATCGTCGATGATAGTGACGCCGTTCCATTCGCCGGTCTTGGTGAAGCGGCGCTTGACGCCGCCGAAACCTGCGATGGCACTGCGGATCTGGTCGTCGGACACACCGAGCGCGTGAGCGACCGCAATCGCCGCCGTCGCATTGGAGGCGTTGTGCCGGCCCGGCATCGGTAGCGCGAGGTCGGCGATCTCGTGCGTGGTGCCTGCCTTGCGGTTGCGGATCACGACCTTGAACTTCGAGCCGCCGCCGCCCGCGGTGAGGTCGACCAGTCGCGCATCGGCCTGCGGATTCTCGCCATAGGTAATGATACGGCGGTCCTCGATCTTGCCGACGAGGCTCTGCACGACCGGATGATCGATGCACATCACTGCAAAGCCGTAGAACGGCAAATTCTCGACGAAGTGACGGAAGGCGTCCTGCACGGCGTCGAAGGTCTTGAAGTGGTCGAGATGCTCGGGGTCGACGTTGGTGACGATCGCGACATCGGTCGGCAGCTTCAGGAAGGTGCCGTCGCTCTCGTCGGCCTCCACCACCATCCAGTCGCCAGCCCCCAGCCGCGCGTTGGAGCCGTAGGCATTGATGATGCCGCCGTTGATCACGGTGGGATCGAGCCCGCCGGCGTCGAGCAGCGTTGCGACCATCGTGGTCGTCGTGGTCTTGCCGTGGGTGCCGGCGATGGCGACGCAGCTCTTCAGCCGCATCAGCTCGGCCAACATCTCGGCGCGGCGCACCACGGGAATGCGCCTCTCGCGCGCCGCCATCAATTCCGGATTGTCGCGCTTGATCGCGGAGGACACGACCACGACCTCGGCCCCATCGACATTCTCGGCCTTGTGGCCGACCGAAACCTTCGCGCCCTTCTTGCGCAGACGGTCGAGATTGTAATTGTCGGAGGCGTCCGAGCCCTGCACCGCATAGCCGAGATTGACCAGCACCTCGGCGATGCCGCTCATGCCGATCCCGCCGATCCCGACGAAGTGGATGGGTCCGATCTCGCGCGGCAGTCTCATGGCTGTGTCTCTGTCTATTCCGGCTGCGGCCGCGGGATTACACCTGTCGTGGCCGGCCAGCGGCGAATCTCCTCCACTTCATGCAAGACCGGACGGATCGGGACAAGCCCGGTACGGCCTCCAAACGAGGTAATTTCCCGCTTGGATGCCCAATTTTGGCCCGTTTCGCGGACCGCGCCCCCGCGCTCGGGGACCATGTCGTCGCTGAGGTCAGACGGAGCCGGTTCGCGCGGCCGCCTCATCCTGGAGATCGAGCACGCGAAGATAGTTGCGCAGGCGATTGGCCTCGAGCGCGCCAATGAGCTTGTTCTGATGATACGGCAACAGGAGATCGGCGAGCGGCGCGCTCCAGGGAGCGTCCAGATCGAAGATCACGCCGAGCCCGAATACGGCCGGGATCTCGGCAAAGCCGAGCTCGCGGCCGCCCCTGAGCGCGTCGGCCAGAAAGTCGTCGATCGCCGTCATCACGCCATTGCGCGCGCCGCCGGAGATCTCGGCAAACGCGAACTGGCCCATGCCGCGAAAGCCGCGCCCATCGACAAGGGCTGCCTGACCGGGAATCGCACCGGCGTCAAAGCTGTAGGCGTGGCGATACTCGGGTGGAATTCGCTCGGGCGCATAGTAGAAATCGCGCCGACCACACGGCCAGCCGATATCGTGCACAAAGACCAGAAGCGGCTTGCCGGCGCGACGGCTGATCGCATCGATGTGGCCGAGCTCGTTGTAGACCGTGTACCAGTTGTGATCGCCATCGACGACCCAGGCATCGGCCTCGTCAATGTCGGCGAACGCCTCCAGGCTCGTCTTGGCGAGATGGCGAATGTCCGGGCCGAGCTTGAGCCACGCCATGAACTCGCGCTTCGGCGACGGATCGATGGTGGTGAGCCGTCCACCGCGCGCGCGGCAATGCTCGGCAAGGAAGGACGACATCCCACCGTATTCCGAACCGATCTCGACGATCTCTCGTGCATCCGCCAGCGCGAGCGCCTCGAGGATAAGGTCGGAGAACTCCGAGAGGGAATGAATCAGCAGGCCTGTCACGGGCAAATCCTCCGCCTTGTTAAGGGAGTAAACAGGCGCGATCGGCCCGGCCGCGCGCGACCATCGAGCCGAAAGAGCTGTCCGTGATCTTGTACGGCGCGCGGGCTAAATCCCGGCGGTTTTCACCACGAGGTCCGCGAGTCTTTCGGCCGCATCGAGCCGCCCTGCCCCCTTCGCGGCCGCGGCCATGGCGGCGAGGCGCGCGGGCTCGGCGGCCAGGCCGGAGATTTCGGCGGCGAGACGATCGGAGGTGAACTCGGTCTGCGGGATCCGGATCGCGCCGTCGACCTTGGCCAGCACGCCGGCATTGGCGAACTGGTCCTGGTCGATCGAGCCGGGCAGCGGCACCAGGATGGAGGGCCGGCCGATCGCCGCGAGCTCGGCGACGGTGCCGGCGCCGGAGCGCGACACGATCAGGTGGTTGGAGGCGAGCCGCGCCGGAAGGTCAGTGAAGAACGGCGCGAGCTCCACCTTGATCTTGAGCTTGTCGTAGACCGCGCGCACGCGGCTCATGTCCTCGTCGCGCACCTGCTGGGTGAGAACGAGCCGGCTCCACAGCGCAGGTTCGAGGCGCTCGATCGCGCCCGGCACGATATCGGCCATGATGCGCGCGCCCTGGCTGCCGCCGACGACGAGCAGGCGCAGCGGGCCATTCACCTCGGGGGGGCTATACTTTACCGCAGCGGCGGCGAGAACCGCCGGCCGCATCGGCGTGCCGACGGTCGTGGTCTTGGCCGACAGCGCCGGATCGCGATCGAGCACGCCGGGCAAGGACGTTGCGATGGCGCGGACGCGGCTCGACAGGAACCGGTTGGCGCGGCCGAGCACGGCGTTGGCGTCGTGGATGATGCTCGGCACGCCGGCGAATTTCGCAGCGACCAGCGGCGGCAGCGTCGGGTAGCCGCCGAAGCCGACGACGGCGACCGGCTTGAGCCGGTTGATCAGGCGGCAGGCAGAGAGCGTGCCCGCAGCGAGCGTGAGGCCGGCATAAGCGAGTTGCAACGGATTGCGTCCGCGCGCGGTCTCGCTTCTGACGACGTCGATCATGTCCTTGCTGAACAGCCCGCTATAGCGCAGCGCGCGCTCGTCGGTGACGAGGCGAACGCGATAGCCGCGCCGGATCAATTCGACGCCGAGTGCCTCGGCCGGAAACAGATGGCCGCCGGTGCCGCCCGCGGCGAGAAGAATCAGGGGGGACTTGTCCATAATGAGGGAGTTTTACAGGGAGTTTTCGGTCATTGCGAGCGCGGCCACAAAGGTGTTCGTGCCCCGGGCGCAGCGCAGCGCGTCGCTCTGGCGACGTGGTGCGCTGCTGAACCGGGGCCCATGGCTGCGGCATTCTGGGTCCCGGATCTGCGCTTCGCTTGTCCGGGACACGAAACCTGCATCACGCGTAGCTGCGCATCGCCTCGGCGTGGCCGCTCGCCTCGACCTCGGTGCGCGGGCGCAGCCGCGTCAGAGCCAGCATCATGCCGACACCATAAGCCAGCGACACGATCGAGGAGCCGCCATAGGAGATGAACGGTAGCGTCATGCCCTTGGCTGGAATGAGCTGCAGGTTCACCGACATGTTGATCGCGGCCTGCACGCCGAACAGGATCGCAAGCCCCGACGCCGCGAAGCGCGAGAACATATCCTCGTTGGCGTAGGCCCGCGACAGCGTGCGGATGACGACGAAGGCGAACAGCGCCAGCATGGCGAGGCACAGGATGATGCCGAACTCTTCGGCCGCGACCGCGAACACGAAATCGGTGTGGCTGTCCGGCAGGCTGCGCTTGGCGATGCCCTCGCCCGGTCCGAGGCCGAACCAGCCGCCGTTGTAGAAGGCTTCCATGGCGGTATCGACCTGGAAGGTGTCGCCGGAGGCCGGATTCATGAAGCGCCTGATGCGGCCGGCAACGTGCGGGACGAACAAGTAAGCGCTGAACAGGCCGGCGGCGCCGAGACCTGCGAGGCCGAACACCCAGATCATGCGCATGCCTGCGATGAAGAACAGCGAGCCCCACACCATCAGAACCAGCATGGTCTGGCCGAAATCGGGCTCCATCACCAGCAGCGCGACCAGCATCAGGAGCAGCACCACCGCCATCGAGGTCGCGGGCATCTCCGGCCGCCTGGTCGATTCCGCAAATAGCCAGGCCGCGATCACGACGAACGACGGTTTTGCGATTTCGGAAGCCTGGATGTTGACGCCGAGCAGCGTGATCCAGCGCCGCGAGCCCTTCACCTCAGGGCCGATCGCGAGCGTGAGCACGATCAGGATGATGCTGATCGCGAAGATGACGAGCGCGCTGCGGCGGATGGCGCGCGGCGACAGGAAGGAGACGCCGACGAGCACAATGCAAGACGGCAACAGGAACAGCACGTGGCGGCTGAAGAAGTGGAATGGGTCGAGCCCGATGCGGGTCGCCACCGGCGGGCTCGCCGCCAGCGACAGGATCACGCCGGTCAGCATCAGCGCCAGGATGGCGCCCATCAGCGGCTTGTCGACGGTCCACCACCACTCGGAAAAGGGGGTGCGTTCTTCACGGGAGAGCATGGGCGGCCGCTTTCGGACAGAGGTCGGTCCATTGGTCGCCGAGGTTGGTTACCGGGGGGTTAATGAAGTGGATGAAGTTGTGAACAGTCTCGTGCCCCGGACGCAGCGCAGCGCTCTTGCGGTGCGCTGCAGAGCCGGGGCCCATTGCGGCTTCTGGGTTCCGGCTCGCGCTACGCGCGTCCGGGACACGAGCGCTCACACCACCGGCTTCACGCCCGGCAGCGCCTGCACCAGTTCGCGGAACTTGGTGCCGCGGATCTCGAAGTTGCGGTACTGGTCGAAGGAGGCGCAGGCCGGCGACAGCAGCACGACGGCGTCGGTGAGGCCGGAGGCTTCCGCATCGCGCGCGGCGTGCTCGACCGCGACATCGAGGGTCTGGCTTATCTCGTGCGCAACCTGCGAGCCCAGCGTGCCCGAAAACTCCTGGGCGGCCTCGCCGATCAAATAGGCTTTGCGAATGCGCGGGAAGAAGCCCGTCAGGCTCGTGATGCCACCTGCCTTCGGCTTGCCGCCGGCGATCCAGAAGATGTCGGCGAAGGACGACAGCGCGTGCGCGGTGGCGTCCGCGTTGGTGCCCTTGGAATCGTTAACGAACAGCACGTTGCCGCGGCGGCCAACCTGCTCCATGCGATGTGCCAGGCCCGGAAAGCTGCGCAGACCGTTCTGCAGCACGTCCTGGCTGATGCCCATGGCGAGCGCGGCGGCCGCCGCACAGGCCGCGTTCTGCGCATTGTGCTGGCCGCGCAGCGAGCCGATGCCGCCGAGCGCGGCGACCTCGCTGCGGGCCCCGCCCGAGGCGCGCACGATATTGCCGTGCTCGACATAAATGCCGCTTGCCAGCGGGTTCTTGACGGAGATGCGCACCACATTCTTGCCGGCGCGGTCGAGCCGGTCGGCGATGTCGCGGCAATAGCCGTCATCGACACCGACGATCGAAGTGCCGCCGCCTTGCACGCCGGCAACGAGGCGCTCCTTCACGGCAGCGTAGTGCTCGATCGTGCCGTGCCGGTCGATGTGGTCCTCGCTGACATTGAGCAGGATGCCGACGGAGGGATCGAGCGAGGGCGTGAGGTCGATCTGGTAGGACGACATCTCGATGACGTGGACGCGCCCCATGCGCGGCGGCTCCAGCGACAGGATCGCGGTGCCGATATTACCGCCCATCTGGGTGTCATAGCCGGCGACTTTCGTCAGGTGCGCGATCAGTGCCGTCGTGGTCGACTTGCCGTTGGTGCCGGTGATGGCGACGAACGGTGCGTCCGGCGCGTGGCGCCGCCGCTCACGGCAGAACAGCTCGATGTCGCCGATCACCTCACAGCCGGCCTCGCGCGCCTTCAGCACGCTCCAGTGCGGCACCGGATGGGTGAGCGGGACGCCGGGCGCGAGCACGAGGGCGGCGAAATTGGTCCAGGAGACGTTGCGCAGATCCGCGGTGATGAAGCCGGCCTGCGCGGCCTTGGCGACATTCTCGGCATTGTCGTCGGCGGCGATCACCTCGGCGCCCCCGGCCTTCAGCGCGTGGCAGGAGGCGAGCCCGGAGCCGCCGAGGCCGAACACCGCGACCGTCTTGCCGGCGAAGGATGTAATCGGGATCATCGCGTGACCATCACCGCAGCTTCAGCGTGGACAGCCCGGCGAGCGCCAGCATCACCGAGATGATCCAGAACCGGATCACGATCTGCGGCTCGGTCCAGCCGAGCTGCTCGAAATGATGGTGGATCGGCGCCATCCGGAAGATGCGTTTTCCGGTGAGCTTGAACGACACCACCTGCACGATGACCGAGACCGCCTCCAGCACGAACAGGCCGCCGATGACCGCGAGCACGATCTCGTGCTTCACCGCGACCGCGATGGCGCCGAGCATGCCGCCGAGCGCGAGCGAGCCGGTGTCGCCCATGAAGATCGAGGCCGGCGGCGCATTGAACCAGAGGAAGCCGAGGCCGGCACCCAGCAATGCACCGCAGAGCACCGCGAGCTCGCCGGTGCCGGCGACGTATTTGATCTGGAGATATTCGGCGAACACGGCGTTGCCGGCGAGATAGGCGATCATCGCAAAGCTCGCGGTCGCGATCATCACCGGCACGATGGCGAGGCCGTCGAGGCCGTCGGTGAGATTCACCGCATTGCCGGAGCCGACGATGACGAAGGCGCCGAACACCACAAAGAACCAGCCGAAATGCAGCACGGTGTCCTTGAGGAACGGGATCGTCAGCGCGGTCGAGGCGGGATCGCGGTTCAGCCGCACCAGCGCGTAGCAGGCCACCAGCGCGATCACCGCCTCGATCAGCAGGCGAAGCTTGCTGCCGAATCCGGTCGTGGTCTGCTTGGTCACCTTGAGGTAATCATCATAGAAGCCGACGAAGCCGAAGCCGAGCGTCACCGCCAGCACGATCCAGACATAGGGGTTGAGCGGATTGGCCCACAGCACCGTGCCGACGGTGAGGCCGGACAGGATCATCAGCCCGCCCATGGTGGGCGTGCCCTTCTTGGCGAGATGCGATTGCGGGCCGTCGGAGCGGATCGGCTGGCCCTTGCCCTGGCGGATGCGCAGATGATCGATGATCCAGGGCCCGAACAGGAACACGAACAGCGCGCCGGTCACCACCGCGCCACCGGTGCGGAAGGTGATGTAGCGGAAGACGTTCAGGAAGGTGCGAACGGCACCGAAGCCCGGAAATGTGTTGGAGAGCTCGATCAGCCAGTAAAACATTCAGACGGTCCTATGGCGCCCTTGCACACGCAGCCTTGGCCTTGTTCCTGGCCATTGTCTTGGCCTCAACGTGCCTCACGGGCATTCGCTGGTCTTCGTCATGGGTCGCGCGACCTCTGGGAAAACGGACGGCTTCGCGCCACAAAGGGTGGGATTCGGGAACAGCGCCTTCCAAGCAGTTTACGCCTTCGCCTGCAAGGCGGCCATCAGGCCCGGCACAAACTTGTTGACCCAGAACATCTTTTTGCTGCCCTTGACAACCACGACATCCCCTGCCTTCAGCAGGCTCGCAACCTCGCTCGGCTTCAGCGTGGCGGGATCATCGTGCCAGCCGAGGCCCTTGCCCGATGGCAGCACGTCGTAGAGGTGGCGCATCAGAGGACCGACGCAGTAGACGCCGTCGATGCCCTCGAGATATCTGGCGAGGCCGGTGTGATAGCTCGGTGCGTCCTCGCCCAGCTCGAGCATGTCGCCGAGAACCGCGATGCGGCGGCCTTCGCTCACGTGGCGCGCCTGGAGGCTTTGCAGCGCAGCCGCCACGCTGGCCGGATTGCCGTTGAAGCTGTCGTCGATCACGGTGATATCGCCGACCGCCTGCTCGACGCCGCGGCCGGTCATGATGCCGACGCGGTCGAGCTTGATCGCGAGCGTCGCGACGTCGAGATGCGCAGCATGAACGGCGGCAAGTGCTGCCAGCGCATTGTGCACCCGGTGCGGCGCGCCAGGGGTGAGGCTGAAGGCGATCTCCTTCTTGCCGATCGCAGCCACGACCTGCCAGCTTTCGCCGTGGGGCGCGTGCGCGACCTCGTGCACCTCGGCATGCTCGCCGCCGAAGCGCACGACCTTGCCCTTCCACTCGGGCGCCTTGATCCCGGCGGGCAGCACCAGCACACCATTCTCGGGCAGGCCGAGCGCGATCGACACCTTCTCGCGTCGGATGGCTTCCAGCGAGCCGAGCTTCTCCAGATGCACGGGCTGCACGTTGACGACGAGCGCGACCGTCGGCCGGGTCAATTCGCTGAGCCGCGCGATCTCGCCTTGCTGGCTCATGCCCATCTCGACGACCCAGAGACTGGCGTCTCGCCTGGCATTGCACAGCGTCAGCGGCACGCCCCAGAAATTGTTGAAGCTCGACGGGCTCGCATAGGCGTTCGGATAGGCCGCAAGAAATTCCTTGGTGCTGGTCTTGCCCGCGCTTCCGGTGAGCCCGATCACCAGTCCGTTGAAGCGCGCGCGTGCGGCGCGTGCGAGCACCCAGAGACCGTCGATCAGCGTGTCCTTGACGACGATCTGCGGAATGCGGATGCCGGCGATCTCGTGCGGCACGATCATCGCCACCGCGCCCGAAGCTTCCGCCTTGTCCGCGAACTCCCAGCCGTCGCGCGCGCTGGCGAAGGCCGAGATGAAGCCGCCGCTCGGCGTGCCGCTGAGCGCGACGAACAGGCTGCCCGGCTTCACCAGGCGGCTATCCTGCGTGACGAAGTCGATTCCCGTGTCCGGGAATGATCCGGTGACACCCAGCGCACGCGCGACCTCGGCAACCGTCCATATTGGCGCGCTCATGCAACCCTCGACGCTAGTGCGGCGGCAACCGCCTCGTGATCACTGAAGGGCAGAACTTCTCCGCCCACGATCTGCCCGGTCTCATGGCCCTTGCCGGCGATGAGCAGCGCATCGCCTGCTTCCAATTCCTCGATCGCGGCGCGGATCGCGGCAGCGCGGTCGCCGATCTCCCGGGCGCCCTTCGCGGTGGCGAGGATCGCGGCACGGATGGCTTCCGGCTGCTCGCTGCGCGGATTGTCGTCGGTGACGATGATGCCGTCGGCGTTCTCGGCCGCGATCTCGCCCATGATCGGACGCTTGCCGGCATCGCGGTCGCCGCCGGCGCCGAACACGACGACCAGCCTGCGCTTCGCATATGGCCGCAGCGCCTGCAGCGCCTTCGCGAGCGCATCGGGCTTGTGCGCATAATCGACGAAGATCGGCGCGCCGTTGCGCTCGCCGACGCGTTCGAGCCGGCCCTTGGCGCCTTCGAGATGTTCGAGAGTTGCGGACACATCTGCCGCATCGCTGCCGGTGCCGATGGCAAGGCCCGCCGACACCAGCGCGTTCTCGATCTGGAATTCGCCGACCAGCGGCAGCCGGATAGCGAAGCGCTTGCCGCGATGTTCGAGCGTGAGCTTTTGCGCGAAACCTTCGACCACGGCCTCCGTGAGGCGGATGCCCTCGCCTGCTCCGTCGCCGTTGCGGCCGACCGCCATGACGCGCAGGCCGCGCGCCCTGGCGGCGTCGATCGCTTCGGCCGAGCAATCATGATCGGCCGAGATCACCGCGGCACCACCCGGCGGCACCAGCTCGCGGAACAGGCGCAGCTTTGCCGCGAGATAATGCGCAACGCTCGGATGATAATCCATGTGGTCGCGCGAGAGGTTGGTGAAGCCGCCGGCGGAGACGCGCACGCCGTCGAGGCGATACTGGTCGAGCCCGTGCGAGGAGGCCTCGAAGGCGAGATGCGTGACGCCCTCGCGCGCGATCTCATCTAGCTGCCGGTGCAGCGCGATCGGATCGGGCGTCGTCAGCGAGCCATAGACGGTGCGTTTGGGCGAGACGAGACCGATGGTGCCGATGCTAGCGGAGGCATGCCCCAGCCGCTGCCAGATCTGACGTGTGAAGGCCGCGACCGAGGTCTTGCCGCTGGTTCCGGTCACGGCGGCGATCGTCGCGGGCTGCGCGGGAAAGAGCTTTGCCGCGGCCAGCGCCAGTGTGCGGCGCGGATTGGCCACAGTGATAAACGGCACTTTGGCCGCCGCGGGCGCATGGTCGCCAACGACCGCGATCGCGCCTCCGGCAACTGCAGCATCGATGAAGCGGGCGCCGTCGGTCTTGCTGCCCGCGAGTGCGAAGAAGAGATCGCCCGGCTTGACCATGCGGCTGTCGAGCGCAATGCCGCTCACGTCGAGCGCCGCAATAATGGGCTCGATCGCGGCGTCATTGCCCAGAACATCCGGGCCTAGGAGGTCGCGCAGCTTCATGGTCTTCCAGTCGCCATGCCCTGCCGGAAAGCCGAATCCCTTGGAAAATCCCGACTCAGCACCGGCGATGGCCCACCCGGTTGATTACTGGGTTGTCCTGGATGCTGCAAGAATAAGGCGGTCGGACGGCGGCAGGTCGAACCGCGGCTCGACGCCCAGGAGCGGCGCGATTCGCTCGATCACCTTGCCGCCGGTCGGCACCGCGTTCCAGCCGGAGGTGATGAAACCATGCGTTTCGGGCAGCGCCTGCGGCTCGTCCAGCATGATCAGGACGTGATATTTGGGATCGTCGCACGGCAGGATGGCGGTGAACGAGTTGAGCACGCGCTTCTTGGCGTAGCGCCCGTTGATGACCTTCTCGGACGTGCCGGTCTTGCCGCCGACGTAATAGCCCTTGACGTCGGCGGTCTTGGCGGTGCCGATCTCGGCATTGAGCCGCATCAGGTACCGCATCTTGTCGCTGGTATCCGTCTTGATCACGCGCTTGGCCATCGCCATGGCTTCGGATTCGCTGCGCTTCATGAACGTCGGCGGAATCAGATAGCCGCCGTTCACCAGCGCGTTGATGCCCATCACGGCTTGCAGCGGTGCCACCGACAGGCCCTGGCCGAACGCGGCGGTGACCGTGTTCAACTCGCTCCAGCGCCGCGGGATCAGCGGCGCCGCGCTCTCCGGCAGCTCGGTGCGCAGCCGCGTCATCTGGCCCATCTTGGCGAGGAACGCCTTGTGCGCCTCGACGCCCTGATTGAGCGCAATGCGCGCGGCGCCGATGTTGGACGAGTAGGTGAACACTTCCTTGGTGTTGATGAAACGCCCGAGCGGATGACTGTCGTGGATCGTGAACTTGCCGTAGTGCAGGTTTCCGCGTGCGTCCCACATCGAGTTCAAGTTGATCTTGCCGGAATCGAGCCCCATCGCCAGCGTGAACGCCTTGAAGGTCGAGCCCATCTCGTAGACGCCGGTGGTCAGGCGGTTGATGCGATCGGGGTCGTGCGCTTCCTTCGGATTGTTGGGATCGAAATCCGGTAGAGAGACCATCGCCACGATCTCGCCGGTCTTGACGTTGGAGACGATGCCGGAAGCGGCCTTGGCGCGGAACTTGTCCTTGGCCTTGAGGAGTTCGTCGCGCAGCGCATGCTCGACGCGCAGATCGACCGAGAGCTCGATCGGCTTCTGCAGCCGGTCGGTGGCGAAGCCGGCGCGATGGAGATCGGCGAGCCCCTGGTTGTCGAGCCACTTCTCCAGGCCCGCGATGCCCTGGTTGTCGATGTTGACGAGACCGATGATGTGGGCGACCTCGTTGCCCGTCGGATAGACGCGCTTGTTCTCGCGCAGGAAGCCGATGCCGGGAAGGCCGAGCTTGTGAATGGCTTGCTGCTGCGCCGGCGTGACCTCGCGCTTGAGCCAGGCGAAGCCCTTGCGCGACTTCAGGCGCTCGCGCACCTCGGCCTCGTCGAGGTCGGGAATGGTCGCCGTCAGGAGCTCGATCGCCTCATCCTTGTCGATGATGCGGCGCGGCTCGCTGAACAGGCTCGCCGCCTTGACGTCGGTCGCAAGGATCGCGCCGTTGCGATCGACGATATCGGGCCGCGCGGTCGCAACCACCTCCTGCGCCGCGGCGCGGCGCGCCCCGTGGGCGTCCGCGCCGATCGCGAACATCACGAGCCGCCCGCCGATCAGGGCATAGACCGAAGCGAAGGCGAGTATCGCAAGGCCCACGCGCGCTCGCGCCTTCACGGCGCGATCGACATTGCGCCCGTAGAGCAGGCTGCGGATCAGCCGCTGCCGCCACGGTTCAGCCGGCTTCTCGGTCGGTTTTGCAGGCGTTGCCGCGCTCATTGCTTGTCCTCGGGCTGAGGCACGGAGCCCGTCACGGTATCGGGATCGCTCGCGGCTTCGATGGCGTTTAGCATGGCCCCGATCGGATCGGGATCGCCCGGCCTGAACATCCGCGGCGGGCGCTCCGGCAGATTCTTCAGCGAGTCATATTGCGTGCCATTGACCGGCTTGAGGTGCAGATGCCGGTCGGACAGGCCTTGCAGCCGCAGCGGGGCATCGAGCTTGGCCCACTCGGCCCGCAGCGCCGCGATCGCGTCGCGCTCCTCGCGGATCTCTGCACGCAGCCGCAGCACCTTCTCGGTGCGCGCCGTGGAGTCCATCTTGATCCGGTAGACATGGGCCGCCGCGAAGATCAGCGCACCGATGACGAGGAGGTGGATGATGCGCATGCGCTAGCCGCCCCTCATCACGTCGGAGAGTTTCGGCCAGGGCGATGCCTTGTCGGTCTCGTGCGTCGGCGCCGAGGTGCGCTCGGCGGCGCGCAGCTTTGCGGAGCGCGCGCGCGGATTATGCGCAACTTCGTCTTCGCCGGCGACGACGGGCCGCCGCGTCAGAACCTGGAAGCTCGGCGTCACTTGCGCCACTTCCGGCAGATGTCGCGAACCGCCGCCGGTTCTGGAGCGCTCAGTGAGAAAATTCTTGACGATGCGGTCTTCCAGCGAATGGAACGAGACCACGACGAGGCGGCCGCCGGGCTTGAGCATGCGCTCAGCTGCAGCGAGCGCGGCCTGGAGCTCGTCGAGTTCCTCGTTGACGAAGATGCGTAGCGCCTGGAACGTCCGCGTTGCCGGATGAATGTCCCCCGGCTTGGAGCGAACCACCCTTCCGACGAGATCGGCAAGCGCGCGCGTGGTGGTGAACGGGGTCTCCTGCCGGTCCGCGACAATGGCGCGCGCGATGCGGCGCGAATGCCGCTCCTCGCCGAGGAGATAAATGATGTCGGCGAGATCGCCTTCCGACGCACGCGCGACCACGTCGGCTGCGGTCGGGCCCGTCTGCCCCATCCGCATGTCGAGCGGACCGTCGAGGCGGAAGGAGAATCCACGGCCGGCCTGGTCGAGCTGCATCGAGGACACGCCGACGTCCATCACGACGCCGTCGATCGCCTCGACGCCTTGCGCCGCGCAGACCTCTGCAAGATTGGAGAAGCGGCCCTCGACCAGCATCAGCCGGCCCGCGGAGCGTTCGACCAGGTCAGCACCGCCGGCAATCGCAGTGCGGTCGCGATCAATGGCGATGAGTCGGGTTCCCGGCACTTCCAGGATCGCGCGGCTATAGCCGCCGGCGCCAAAAGTGGCGTCGACATAGACGCCGCCCTCGCGCAAGGCGAGATGCGCGATGGCCTCACGGCCAAGGACGGGGATGTGCGGAACCGAGGTCATGCGTAATACCTGCCGACCGACCGGCCTGACATCCAAGCAAGATCGGGGACGAACAAGCCCATAACGCCTCGAATCATTACGCGTCGCGGCGGTTCCACGACAAAGCCCTCGTCCAGCATGGTTACCGGGCCCGGTCGTCCGAGGCCACAAACCCAGTGTTCCCAGTGGAATTTGTCGGGCAGCCATGGGATTTCGAGCCAAAATACGCTTTGGCCGCCTCCGGACGCGGGTCGGCACTTCATCCCTCAGTAACGGCCCTTAGCGTTAAGAAAGCGTTGCTCGACTCGATACAAGTCGTAAAGGTGACGAGCGGGGTGATGCCTCATCCACACACATCGCCGAAATGCATCCGTTAACCGCGCCGCGCGATTGCGTCCGGTGGACGGTAAAGGAATAGTAAAGAGAAGGGCTTGCCCCACTCTCCGTTCGTTCGAGCTGCTCATGCCCTCCGGTTCGTCCACACCGTCTGGATCTGATTCGAAGCGTCAACGCGTTCTTCCGGTTCCCAAGACCGTGGCGAGCCTGCGGACGTTCGAGCCCGACTCATCGATCGTCTCGGATATCATCCCCTCGCCCAATCATGGCGAGCGCAACAAGGGACGGCAGCCGGACATGATCGTGCTGCACTACACCGGCATGCCCGATGTCGAGGGCGCGCTGGCACGGCTGTGCACGGCGGGCAGCGAAGTGTCAGCGCATTATGTCGTGCTCGAGGACGGCCGCATCGTGCAATGCGTGCCCGAGGCCAAGCGCGCCTGGCACGCAGGCGTCTCCTCCTGGGCCGGCGAAGACGACATCAACTCCTGCTCGATCGGCATCGAAATCATCAATCGCGGCCACGACTGGGGCTATCCCGAGTTTCCGCTGCGCCAGATCGCCGCCGTGATCGCGCTGTGCCGCGGCATCATGCTCCGGCGCAAGGTGCCGGCCCACCGGGTGCTCGGCCATTCCGACGTCGCGCCCGCGCGCAAGAAGGACCCCGGCGAGAAGTTTCCGTGGCATTCGCTGGCCAATTCCGGCGTCGGCCACTGGGTCACGCCCGCCCCAATCGTGCGCGGTGAGACTCTGATGCTCGGCACCATCAGCGACGCCGTGCTGAGCATGCAGCAGGCGCTCGCCAGATACGGCTACGGCGTGCCGCTGACCGGTAAATACGACGCCGCGACGATGGAAGTCGTCATCGCCTTCCAGCGCCATTTCCGTCCGGCGCGACTCGATGGCGTCGCCGATCATTCGACGCTGTCGACATTGCAGGCACTGCTGGCGAGCCTGCCGGCGGAAGAAACGACGGTGGCGTCGAAGTGACGGCGTAGGCCGCTCAATTCGCTCTCGTGTCCCGGACGCGCGAATGGGCCCCGGCTCTGCAGCGCACCGCAAGGGGCGCTGCGCTGCGTCCGGGGCACGAGAGCATCACTCCATCTCCCTCATCCTTCGCGCATAGAGCCGCCGCAACGGCTCGAGCTGCGTCGCCTCCGTCGCCGCATGATAGGCCTCGCGCGCCTGCTCCGTCCTGCCGAGCCTCCGCAACAGATCCGCGCGCACTGCGGGCAACAGCTCATAGCCGCGAAGCCCGCCGCGCGCGGTGATCGCATCGACGAGATCGAGCGCACGTGCCGGCCCATCGACCATCGACACCGCCGCGGCGTGGTTCAGCTCGATCACCGGCGACGGGTTGATGCGCAGCAAAACCTCGTAGAGTCCCGCAATCTGCGGCCAATCGGTTTCCTCAAAGCTCGGCGCACGCGCATGCAGCGCGGCGATCGCGGCTTGCACCGCATAGGGCTGCGGACGGCCGGGCACGCGCAGCGCATCGTCGACCAGACGCAGGCCCTCATCGATCTGCCCACGATCCCACAGCGAGCGGTCCTGCTCTTCGAGCAGCACAATGTCGCCGGCCGGCGTCTCGCGTCCGGCGCGGCGGGCATCGTGCAGCAGC
The DNA here is from genome assembly GCF_041262065.1 of Bradyrhizobium sp. USDA 327. Lineage (NCBI taxonomy): Bacteria > Pseudomonadati > Pseudomonadota > Alphaproteobacteria > Hyphomicrobiales > Nitrobacteraceae > Bradyrhizobium > Bradyrhizobium sp. USDA 327. The sequence continues at coordinate 5,029,564 of NZ_JBGCCW010000001.1, forward strand.
ATCAGGGCCAGCAGGCCCTTGATGCCGGCGCGATCGGGCATCAGCCGATCGAGCAAGCGGCCGAGCCGGATGGCCTCGGCCGCAAGATCGGGCCGCATCAGGTCCGCGCCCTCGGTCGCGACATAGCCCTCGGTGAAGACGAGATAGATCACGGCGAGCACGCCATCGAGCCGCGGCGCCAGCGCGTCGCGCTCGGGCACCTCGTAGGGGATGCCGGCAAGCCTGATCTTCTGCTTGGCGCGGACCAGCCGCTGCGCCATTGCCTCCTCGCCCACGAGAAACGCGCGCGCGACCTGCGCTGTCGACAGCCCGCAGACGGTGCGGAGCGTCAGCGCGACCTGGACCTCGGGCGCGAACGCGGGATGGCAGCAGGTGAAGATCAGCCGCAGCATGTCGTCGTCGAGCGTTGCCGGCGGCTCGTCGACGGCTTGCGCGTTGAGCTCGAGCTCATGCACCAGCGCCTGCTGCTTGCCGCGGAAGACGGCCTGGCGGCGGATGCGGTCGATCGCCTTGTGCTTGGCGACATTGACCAGCCAGGCGCGCGGATTGCCGGGGACCTCACATGCCGCCCAGCGTTCCAGCGCGACGGCAAAAGCATCCTGGAGCGCGTCCTCGGCGAGATCGAAATCACCGACGAGACGGATCAGCGTGGCCAGCGCCCGCCCCGCCTCGTCGCGGAAGATCTTGTCGATCTCGCCAGGGGTCATGTCAGGCGATCATCCCCTCTCGTCATTCCGGGGCGCGGCAAAGCCGCGAGCCCGGAGTGACGAAGGTGAGAGCCGTCACTTCTCATACACCCAGATCGGCCGCACCTCGATCGAGCCGATGCGTGCGCTGGGAATCCGCGCCGCGATCCCGATGGCCTCGTTGAGATCCTTCGCCTCGACCAGATAGTAGCCGCCGAGCTGCTCACGCGTTTCCGCGAACGGACCATCGGTCGTCAGCGTCTTGCCCTCGCGCACGCGCACGGTCGTCGCGGTCGTGGTCGGCTGCAAGCGGTCGCCGGCCTTGAAGTTGCCGCTCTGGATGATGGATTGCGTGAAGGCCTGGTATTCGGCCAGCATCTTCTGGCTCGTCGCCGCGTCGTTCTTCGCGTACTCGACCTCGTTCTGATAGATCATCAGCAGATATTGCATTGCTTCGCTCCTGTTGCTCGGCCGTGTTGTCGACATCCAGTCGAACGGGACACGCACCAAACGACATCTTCAGGATAGATTATTTGCGAGCGAAGCGTGCGTCGCGATATCAGCTTGACGAAACCGTCACAAATGCCCCATGCGTAATCCGTCAGTCGGCCGGACGGCCGCTCCGGCACGTGCCGAAAGGCCGCCGGGGAGGAAAGTCCGGGCTCCCATGACATACGGTGCCGGATAACGTCCGGCGGGGGCGACCCCAGGGAAAGTGCCACAGAGAACGAACCGCTCCCTCCTCGGAGGAAGTAAGGGTGAAAAGGTGCGGTAAGAGCGCACCGCGGTTCCGGCAACGGAGCCGGCATGGCAAACCCCACCGGGAGCAAAACCGAATAGGGACGGCTTAAGCGGGCTGTTCGCGCAAGCGATAACGCCGCGGGGCGATGTCAGGCCCGCCGTCCGGGTAGGTTGCTCGAGGCCGTGTGCAAACATGGTCCCAGAGGAATGGCCGTCACGTATCGTTCGCGCAAGCGGACGGTGCCCTACAGAACCCGGCTTACAGGCCGGCTGATACTCTAAAGCGTTTTCGAAGCGAAGTGGGTTTCCGGTTCGCGAAGAAAGCGCGTCTTACCAGGAAGTGACGAGGGGTTCGGTGCCAACGCATCGGACCCCTCACCATTTTGGCCACCATCGTCATTCCGGGGCTCGCGAAGCGAGAGCCCGGAATCCATCGGGCGGCCGTGTCGGTGGATGAATGGATTCCGGGTTCGCGACTTCGTCGCGCCCCGGAATGACGAGCGAGAGTCAGGCGACGATCTTCCCCAACACGTCCATCAGCGCCTCGGGCGCGGTGACGTTCGGCGCGTGACTCGCATCGAGCTCGACATAGCGCCAGCCATCCTCGCTCTTCGTCCGCTTCGCGAACTGCCCGAACACGTCGCCCGGCGGGATGCGCGTGCAATAGATGTAGCTGCGCGGCATCGCCGGCTCGCCGTGTTCGAGCCTCAGCCTGGTCTCGAAGCACTTGATCGGCATTGGGACGCGGCGTGCATTGAGCCAGTCGAGATCGGCTTGGGGCGTGTCCGGCGGCGGCGGATTCGGCGGGATGCGATAGCCGTCGCCCGAGCTTGCTGCCCTTCGCATCGGCTCGCGGCCGCCCTCATTGAGATCGAACAGCGATTGGCCGTCGCGCGGCACGAAGGCGTCGAGATAGATCAACTGCGTCACGCGCTCGCGCGCGCGATCGGCGACGCCGGTCGCGACCATGCCGCCATAGCTATGGCCAAGCAGCACGATGTCGCTGAGATCCTCGAAGGCGATGACGTTGAGGATGTCCTGGATGTGCGTCTCCAGATCGATCGTGGGGCTTGCGAGATGCGCGCGCTCGCCGAGCCCGGTATAGGTCGGCGCCACCAGGCGATGGCCGGCCTGCGCCATCAGCGGATGCATCTTCTTCCAGGCCCATCCGCCGGACCAGGCGCCATGACAAAGCAGGAAGGTCTTCGCGCGTGCGGCCATCGGCGTTTCCATCGTTCTTGTTGGTACGACGGAGTGTAGCGGCCGGCCGCGCGATGTAAACGCCGCTCAGGCCGCGCGCGTATCCGCCTTCACCAGGACCGGCGCAAGCTCGGCTGCCTCGCGCCGCAACTTGCTCGCCTCGAAACCGTGCATGCCCAGCTGCCATTGCAGCCCGACGATGGCGCCCTTGGTTGGTTGCAGCAGCGCGAGCGAGGCGAATAGCGTCACCGGCAGCCACACCGCGAGTTGCAACCATTCCGGCGGCGCATAGGCGGTCTCGACCGCGAGGATCGCCGGCACCACGAGATGGCCGACCACGACCATCACGAGATAGGCGGGAAAGTCGTCCGCGCGCTGGTGAAACAGCTCCTCGCCGCAATGGTCGCACGCGTCGGCCACTTTCAGGAAACGGCCGAACATGTGCCCTTCCCCGCAATTCGGACACTTGCCGCTGAAACCGCGCCACATCGCCTTTGCCAGAGAGACCGTCGCCATGACCACACCTCTTCCTTTTCGTCGATCCATACAATAATATCTTGCATCCATACATTCAAAGGATATGGGGCTAAATTGCATGGATTGGACCCCTACAATCTCGGAGCTGAGCGGCCCGCGCTATCAGCGCATCGTCGATGCGATGGAGGCCGACATTGCTGCGGGGAGGCTGGTGCGCGGCCAGCAATTGCCGACGCAGCGCGCGCTCGCAAAAGCCCTCGGCATCGACCTGACCACGGTGACGCGCGCCTATACCGAAGCCCGGCGCCGCGGCATCATGGAAGCCCGGGTCGGACAGGGCTCGTTCGTGTCGGAGACCAGCGCGCGCCGAGCGGTCGACCTGCCGCATCCCGTCGCGATCGATCTCTCGATGAATGTGCCGCCGCATCCGCTGGAGGCGCAGCTCGACGAGCGCATCATCGCCGGAATGGAAGCCATCCGCGCGCAATCGGGCCTGACGGCGTATCTCAACTATCAGCCGCCCGGCGGCAGCACGCATGAGCGCGAGGTCGCGGCGCGCTGGATGCGCGCACGCGTTCCGCATGCGCAGGCCGACAGGCTCCTGATCTTCCCCGGCGCGCAAACCATCCTGTTCAACCTGCTCGCCCATCTCGCGCGGCCCGGCGACATCGTTCTGACCGAAGCCCTCACCTTCCCCGGCATCAAGGCCGCCGCGGCACGGCTCGGCGTCAAGCTCGTCGGTGTCGCCATGGATGACGGCGGCATCCTGCCCGATGCGCTGGCAAAGGCGTGTCGCGCGCACCGGCCACAGGCGGTCTATCTCATTCCGACGCTGCACAATCCGACCACCGCGACGCTGTCCGCCGAGCGGCGCAGTGCGATCGCAAAGATCATTCGCGATGCCGACACGACCTTGATCGAGGACGACGCCTACGGCCTGCTCGACCGCTCGGCATCGCCGATCGCGGGCCTCATTCCGGAGCGGACTTATCTTGCGACCACACTGTCAAAATGCATCGCGCCGGCGCTGCGCGTTGCCTACCTCGTGACGCCCGACAGCAGCGCGCAGCGGGACATGCGCACGTCCTTGCAGGCGACCGTGCAGATGCCGGCGCCATTGATGGTCGCGCTGGTGACGCATTGGATCGAAAGCGGCATTGCCGATCGCATCATCGCCGCCATCCGCAACGAGGCGGTCGGCCGCCAGCAGCTCGCGCAGCGCACGCTGAAGGGTTTTCAATTCCTGGCCAAGCCCGCCGCCCATCATCTGTGGTTGCGGCTGCCGGAAGGCCGGCCCGAGATCGCGGCACATCTTCTGCGGAACGGACTTGCGGTCGTCGCAGGCGATGCCTTCACGGTCGACGGGGCACCGCCGCATGCGGCACGAGTCTCGCTGGGGGCGGCACGGAGCAGATCGGAATTGGCGGAGGCGCTGCGCATCCTGATCGGCGCGCTGCAGAAGCCTGCCGACACCAGGCAGATCGTCTAGATCATCGACGATGACGGCGATGGCCGGAGCGCACGGGGGGTGCCACAGGTGACGGATAGGCCTGCGATGCATACGCATCGCCCGGCGTTCCCCGCTGACCGAGAGCCGCACGCGCCGCAGGCGTGAGCTGGCCGCCGTTCAGCACATCGCGATCGGGATGAGCCGCCTGATAGGCCGCAGGCTCGGAAAACTGCGCCTGGGCCATTGTCGGCGTCAACGCGACCGCCAGCAGCGCGGCTGCAATGGCAATCGTGGTGCGGGTCATGGTCATTCTCCATCATCGCATTCGGGACTGACCGATCCGGGCGCATGGTCGCGTCGGGCGGCCCGGGATTGAAGTACGGCCATCATGTAGGCGTGTCTTCCGCGAAAGCCCGACACGGCAGATCACGCTTGCGTGCAGCATGGATTGACCTGCACGGCGGCAAGCATGTTATGCGAGCGATGGCGATCGACAACTCGGGATCGCCCTTTGCGACAAGGTTAATCTGTTGGAAACGCTCACCTACGTCCTGCTGCTGTTCGGCGCGCTGGCCGGCGGCTTCGTCTCGGGACTGGCCGGGTTCGGCACGGCGCTGATGGCGCTCGGCATCTGGCTCTACGTCCTGCCACCCTCGCTCGCGGTACCGCTGGTGCTGATCTGCTCGGTGATCGCACAGACCTCGACGCTGCCCTCGATGTGGAAAAGCTTCGACCTCTCGCTGGTCTGGCCGTTCCTGATCGGGGGCCTGATCGGAGTACCGCTGGGAACCATGATGGTCGCCACGGCCGATCCGAAGGTGTTCAAGCTGAGCGTCGGTGTGCTGCTCCTGATCTTTTCGAGCGCGCTGTACCTCAACAAGAGGCCCCTCGCCTTCAAGTCCGGCGGCAGGATCGCCGACGGAGCGATCGGCTTTGCCGGCGGCATTCTCGGCGGCCTCGCCGGACTCTCGGGGCCACTGCCGATCCTCTGGGCCAACATCCGCGGCTGGAACAAGCACGAGCGTCGCGGCATCTTCCAGCTCTTCAACTTCACGGTGCTCGCCACCGCGCTGGTGCTGCAGACGGCGTCAGGCCTGGTCGAACTGAAAGTGGTCTGGCTCGCACTGGTTGCCTTTCCGGGCACGCTGATCGGCGCATGGGCCGGCGCCCGCGTCTATCACGCCCTGAGCGACAAGCATTTTGGCGATGTCGTGCTCGGCCTGTTGTTCCTGTCGGGCCTTGGCCTCGTCTGGAACAGTGTTGGCACACACTAAAGCATGATCCGGAAAAGTGCGTAGCGGTTTTCCGAAAAGATCATGCTTAAACAACAACCTAAAGCGCGGGCGCGCGTGCAGGAGGCGCGGCTGGTTCGTGCCCCGACAGCTCCAACGCTTGCTCTGGAGGAGGCAATACCAGCCGCCTGCCGAATTCGCGACGCAACAGCCACAGGCTCAACGCGGCCTGGAGCGTCGTCGCCGCGATCGACAGGTACCAGACGTGCTCCATCCGGAAGCCCGGCCGCGTCGAGAGCCAGATCGCCGGCAGCGAATAGGTAAAGACGCGCGTCGCCGAGCTCAGCAGCACCGGCTTGGTGTTGCCGAGGCCCTGAAACATGCTCGAGCAGGTGAAGATGAGACCCTGCGCCACCATGTTGAGCGAGATGATCCGCAGGAACAGGTAGGCGATCTCCATCGTCTCCCGGTCGTTCGAGAATCCGGCGAGCAGCAGCTCCGGCTTCAACTGCGCCAGCATCATGAAGCCGACCATCACGGCGCTGGTGATCAGCGCCGACTTGACGAAGGTTTCCCGCACGCGCGCGCCATTGCCGGCGCCGACATTCTGGCCGGCGATTGGCCCGGCCGCCAGCGCCACCGCAAGCGCCGGCATCTGGATCAGGCCGAGCACCCGCTGCCCGATGCCGAATCCGGCCTGCGCCGCCGCGCCGAAATCGCGCAGCACGTAGTAGACCACCGCCATGAAGATGAACATCATCGCGAACTCGCCGCCGGCCGGCAGGCCGACATTGAGAAGGCGCATGAGATGACGCGGCTGTGGACGCCACTGCGCCGGATTGAAGGCGACATAGCGCTCGACCTTGCGGAAATAGATAAGCAGCATCAGCGCGCCGATGGCGACCGCGATCGAACTCGCCAGCCCTGCGCCGGCAACGCCGAGCGCGTAGCCGGTGCCCCAGCCCGAGATCAGCACCGGCGCCAGCGCGATGTTGATGATGACCGCGATGACCCGCACCAACATGGCCGGGCGCACGATGCCGGTCGCGCGCAGGGCGGATGCCGTCACCTGCATGACGAATTCCAGCGCGAGCGCCGGCATGAACCACAACAGATAAGTGGTCCCCGCCTCGATCGTGGCCTGGTCCGCGGCGACCGAACGCATGTAGGCGCGCGACAGCGCCGCTCCCGCGACCAGGGTCAACACGCCGAACAGCACCGACAACGCAACTGCCTGGTTGAAGATCAGATTGGCGTCGAGTCGATCCTTGCGCCCGACGGCGTGCGCGATCAGCGCCACCGTGCCGACGCCGAGCACCTGCATCAGCGCGTTGACGAGAAAGCCGGCATTGCCGGCCGCGGCGACGCCTGCCACGGCGGCATCGCCCAGGCCCGACACGAAGTACAGGTCGACCAGCTGGCAGACCATGATCGAGATCATGCCGGCCATGATCGGCGGCGTCATGGCCAGGATGTGTCTCACGATGGAGCCGTTCGCCAGATCTTTCATGTCATTCACCTATGGCGGCGTGACGTCGGGACCTTCGCCCCACCGCCGCGCGCCTCACTCCGCTGCGATCTGTCCGAGCTCCACCACCTGGCGCTCGAACAGGCCGCGATAGACGCCGTCTTGCCTGGCTGCGAGCATCGCATGCGTGCCTTGCTCGACGATCTCGCCGCGGTCGAACACCAGGATGCGATCGAGGCTCCTCACCGTCGACAGGCGATGCGCGATCACGATCGAGGTGCGGCCCTTCATCAGGCGCTCCATCGCCTGCTGGATCAGCGCCTCCGATTCCGAATCGAGGCTCGACGTCGCCTCGTCCAGGATCAGCACCGGCGCATCCGCCAGGAACGCGCGCGCCAGCGCCACGCGCTGCCGCTCGCCGCCCGACAGTTTCACGCCGCGCTCGCCGACCAGCGTGCCGTAGCCCTTCGGCAGGCGCAGGATGAAATCGTGCGCGTTGGCAAGCCGCGCCGCCTGCTCGATCGCTTCAAAGCTGGCGCCGGGCCGGCCATAGGCGATGTTCTCCGCAAGCGTGCGGTGGAACAGGATCGGCTCCTGCTGCACGATTGCGATCTGGCTGCGCAGCGATTGCTGCGTGGCGTGCGCGATGTCCTGCCCGTCGATCAGCACGCGACCGCCGGTGACGTCGTAGAGCCGCTGCACCAGCTTGACGAAGGTGGTCTTGCCCGAGCCGGAGCGTCCGACCAGGCCGACGCGTTCGCCGGCGCGGATCCTGACAGACAAGCCGTCGTACAGCGGCGCGCGATGGCCGCCATAGTGGAACGTGACGTCGTCGAATACGATCTCGCCGCCCTCGATCGCGATCGGCCGTGCGTCGGGAGCATCCGCAATGCCGATCGGCTCGTCATGGATCGCCACCAGTTCGTCCATGTCGTTGACCGAGCGCTGGAGGTTGTTGATGTGCATGCCGACGTCGCGCAAGTAAGCGTGAATGACGTAGTAGCTCGTCAGCACATAGGTGACGTCACCGGGCGAGGCGTGACCTGACATCCACAGCAGCACCGATCCGCCGATCACGGACGCGCGCAGGCACAGCAGCAAGGAAAGCTGCGACATCGCCGTGTAATTATAGCGATACCAGGTCCGCCGCACGCGCACGCGCCAGCGCTTGATGACACGGGAGAGCCGCGTGTCCTCGCGCAGCTCCGCGCCGAACGATTTCACCACCGCATTGCAGGTCAGCGCGTCCGCCAGCGTGCCGCCGACCTTGGTGTCCCAGGCATTGGAGATGCGCGCCGCCGGTGCGATGTAGCGGGTCGAGAACACCACCGTGATCGTGACGTAGAAGATCGCCCCGATCGCGATCACCAGGCCGAGCGAGGTCCAGTGCGCGCCGATCAGGATCATCGAGCCGACCAGCACCAGCAGCGACGGCGCCAGAGCCATCAGAATGGTGTCGTTGAGCAGGTCGAGCGCCCACATGCCGCGGGTGATCTTGCGGACCGTGGATCCGGCAAATGAGTTCGCATGCCAGTCGGTCGAGAAACGCTGTACGCGCGTGAACGCGTCCTGCGCGACGTCGGACATGATCTTGAGCGTGAACGGCACGATCGCCTGGAGACCGACGAGACGCAGCACCATCGAGGCCGCGCCCAGCGCCACGATGGCGCCGAACGCGACCAGCGCCGCGTGGCGCGCGTCGGGATCGGACGGACCGCGGGTCAGCGCATCGACCAGATGTCCCGAGAATACCGGCATGAACAGGTCGGCAATGGTCGCACCCAACAGCCCGCCGGCCACGATGAGGCCGCGCCCCGGCTGCTTCAGCCAGTGCCGGAACACGAAGGGCAGCACCACGCGAATCGCGGCGGGCTTCTTTGACAGAGCGGTCATGACATCATCCGGCCGCACACGCGGGCCGGCTCCATCGATGGACGCAAGCCGGCCGCGAAGGCCGGAACGGCGTCACTCAAAACTGATTTTGACTTGGGAAGCGGAGCGATCGGGACGCTGGGTCGAAACCTTGGCCCAATCGAAGCTGGCGGAAGAGGCCTCTAACAGGCCGCGTACATACCGAGCCAGAACATCATCGAGCGCGGGCGTACGATCTGCGAATGCGACGAAATCATGCAAATCCCTCCCGGTTCGAATGAATGAGGTGCGCTTTATAGATGTGCCGTTTGCGATTTGCAACGGGGCTCACGCGAGATCACGGATGAGTGTTGCAATTTGGTGCGCCTCGCCGCCGCACCAATCTCCGCCAAATGCTGGATCGCCCGGTCGAGCCCGGCGACGGCAGCGAACGTGGAGCAGGCTAGTGCGCGTCGCCGCCAGCGCCGAACGGCGAGGCCGGCTTGTTCAGCAGCGCGACCAGCAGGCTGAGGCCGAGATAGAACAGCGTCAGCATGAGGAAGGTGTCGCCGAAACTCATCACCACGGCCTGGCGATGCACGAGCTGGGAGAGCTGCTTCATCGCCATCAGCGTGGAATCACCGAGCCCCTGGAATTTCTGCATGAACATGGTCAGGGTTTCGGTCGCGGTCGCGTTGCCCCAGGTCACGCGTTCCTGCAGGCGGGCGATGTGCAGGTCGGTGCGGTCGTTGAGCACGGTGTTGATGACGGCAAGACCCACCGCGCCGCCGAGGTTGCGCATCAGGTTGAACAGGCCGCTCGCGTTCTTCACCCGGTCAGGTGGCAGCGTGCCGAGCGCGACGTTGTTGGTCGGCACCATCGCGAACATCATGCCGACGCCGCGCAGGATCTGCGGCACCAGCAGCTCGTAGAAATCGTATTCGCGGGTGATCCAGGTCATCTGGTAGGAGCCGATCGCGAACACGATGAGGCCGAACGCGATCATGTAGCGCATGTCGAGCGTGGCCATCAGCCGGCCGACCAGCGGCGCGACCAGGAACATTGTGATGCCGGACACGAACATGGTCTCGCCGATCATCAGCGCGCTGTAGCCCCGCACCTGGGCGAGATAGAGCGGATAGATATAGGTCAGGCCGTAGAGGCCGATGCCGATGCAGAACTGCAGCGTGCAGCCGACGGCGAAATTGCGATCGGAGAAGGTACGCAGATTGACGATCGGCTCGTCCACCGTGAACACGCGCCAGAAGAAGGCGATCGCCGAGATCGCGCAGATCCAGGCGCAGATCGCGACCGAAGTATCCTGCATCCATTCATATTGCGGGCCTTCCTCGAGCACATATTCCAGCGTACCGAGGAAGCTGGCCATGAACAGCAGGCCCCACCAGTCGAAGCGGTCGAGCAGTTCGAAATGCGGCTCGTCGAAATCGACCAGCGCCAGCACGCCCAGGGTGATGCCGATGCCGGGCACGACGTTGATGAAGAACAGCCAGTTCCACGACATCAGGTCGGTGATGTAGCCGCCCACCGTCGGCCCGATGGTCGGCGCCAGCGTCGCGACGAGGCCGATGATGGGCCCGACGATGTGGAATTTCGTCCGCGGGAAGACGGTGTAAGCCGAGGCGAACACCGTCGGAATCATGCCGGCGCCGAGAAAGCCCTGAAGCGCGCGCCAGAGGATCATCTCCTCGATGGTGGTGGCGAAGCCGCAGAGCAGGCTCGCGGCGGTGAAGCCGGCCGCCGAGATCGCAAACAGCAGCCGCGTGCCGAAGGCGCGCGACAGAAAACCGGACAGCGGGATCGCGATCACCTCGGCGATCAGATAGGCGGTCTGAACCCAGGAGACCTCGCTGGAGCTCGCCGACAGTCCGGCCTGGATCTCGCTGAGGGAAGCCGAGACGATCTGGATGTCCAGGATCGACATGAACATCCCGAACACCATGATGATGAAGGCGAACAGCCGCTTCGGTGCAATGCGCTCCGAAGCGGGATCCGCAGTCATGGCAGGTGAAGCGGTGGTGGCGTTTGCCATAGTGTCAGTCCGGGGCTCGCTTCACCTCTCCCGCTTGCGGGAGAGGGAGCGCACCTGTGCGCGGGGCAAGGGGACGGAGGACCTCATTGTACCGCCGCCTACTGCGGATGGACCGCGGGATCGTCGAGATCGACCTCGCTGTCGGCGTCGGCGGCCCCCTTGTTGGTGTCGACGGTCGCGTAGACCGACATGCCGGCGCGGAGCAGGTTCTGCTTCGCCACCGATTTCGGCACGCGGATGCGGACCGGCACGCGCTGCACGATCTTGGTGAAATTGCCGGTGGCGTTGTCCGGCGGCAGCAGCGTGAACACCGAGCCCGCACCCGCCGCGATGCTGTCGACGACGCCGGAGAACTTGCGCATGCCGTAGGCGTCGACCTTGATCGTCACCGGCTGGCCGGGGCGGATGCGCTTGAGCTGCGTTTCCTTGAAGTTGGCGTCGATATAGACGTCGTCGAGCGGCACGATGTTGCCGAGGCGCTGGCCGACCGCAACGAAGTCGCCGGTGTTGACCAGGCGGTTGGAGAACGTGCCGTTGACCGGCGCGCGCACCGCGGTGAAGGCGAGGTCGCGCTCGGCCTTGGCGAGCGTGGTCTTGAGCTCGGCGAGCTGGGCCTGGGCCTCGGCCTGCTGCGCCCTGGCGACATCGACATTGCTGACGGCAACGTCGTAGGCGGCCTGCGCGGCCTTGACCGCGGCGGCGCCCTGATCGCGTCCGGCTTCCGAGCTCTCGAAGGTGGCGCGCGAGGCAAAGCCCTTGCTGCTCAGCGCCTGCTGGCGCTCATAATCGAGGTCGGCGCGCTTGAGGCCCGCTTCCGCGGAGACGAGCTGCGCCTTGGCCTGCGCGACCTGGCTGTCGAGCGCGGCGACCTGGCGACCGATGCGATCGATGGTGGCCTGCTGGGTCGCGATCTTGGTCGCGGCGGCTTCGACCGCGATCTTGTAGTCGCCGTCGTCGATGCGGAAGACGATGTCGCCGGCACGCACCGGCGTGTTGTCACCGGCGAGGATCGAGGCAATGTGGCCGGCAACGCGCGCGCCGAGCATCGTATTGTTGGCGCGGACATAGGCGTCGTCGGTGGAAATATAGAAGCGGCCGACCAGGGTGTAATAGCCGGCGTAGCTCGCGGCCGCGAGCGCGAGCACGAGGCCAACGCCCATCAGGACGAATTTGCGCTTGCCGGAGTTGCGCGCACCTGCGGCGGGTGCGCCTGACGCGGGTGCGGCCGGCTTGTCGGTCACGGGCTTTGGCGCCTCCGGGGTCGGACGTTTCGCTTCCTCGGCCACATGAGCGCGCAACTGTTCGGCATGGGGTGCGGATGTCTCGGACGCAGCATCATCCCCCGACTGCTGCTCCACCGCGTCCTGGCGAAGGACGCGAGCAGTCTGGTCTCTCGATACGGCCATAAAGGCCTCCCCCAAATATGTGCGATCGAGGGCGGCCGCTGCGCAGCCGGTTCCCTCTCGCTGATCCCAAGTACCATTGACCGAACCGTTCGGTCAATATAAACAATCTTCGCGGACAGACCATACGACCTCGAAGGCTTTATTCGGGTTTCAGGAGCCTGATCCGGTCCAAAAACCTTCCGAGACTCTAAACCAATGGTTGTAGTTGCCAACGAACATCCGCAGGTTGTCCATGAAGAGGACAGCTCCAAGCGCCGCCAGATCCTCGACGGCGCCCGCAAAGTGTTCATGGACCTCGGTTTCGATGGCGCCAGCATGGGCGAGATCGCGCGCGCGGCTCAGGTCTCGAAGGGCACGCTCTACGTCTACTTCGCCGACAAATGCGCGCTGTTCGAAGCCATCCTCGAGCAGGAAGCGCTCCAGCACGGCCAGGTCGTGTTCAATTTCGATCCCGCCCGTGATGCCAAGACCACGCTGAAGGAGTTTGGCCTCGCCTACCTTCACCTGGTCTGCCGGCCCGGTGGCGGATCGGCGATCCGCACCGTGATGGCGATCGCCGAACGCATGCCCGATGTCGGCCGCCGTTACTATGGGCGCGTGCTCGACAAGTCCATCAACCGCCTTTCCGGTTATCTCAAGGCCCGCGTCGCCGCGGGCGATCTCGAGATCGACGATTGCGATCTTGCCGCCTCGCAGTTCATGGAGCTGTGCAAGGCCTCGCTGTTCCTGCCCTTCGTCTTCCAGGCCGCGCCCGCGCCCTCGGAACAGCGCATGACCGAGGTGGTCGACAGCGCAACGCGGATGTTCCTGGCGGCGTACAAGAAGTAGCAGCGCGTTGCGCATACGGGCCGGGCGGCACTATATTGCGGCCATGTCTCGTGATCTTCGCCCGCCGGTCGATATCCTCCACTACGAGATCGTCCAGGAACAGGCCTCGGCGCTTGGACGGATGGGCCGCGCACTCGAACAGAGCCTCGCGCGTTTGCGCGAATACGACGCTGCCCACGCATCCTCGGAGGTTCCGGCCTCAATGCAACCGGCCAGGCGCAAGCTGGTGATGGAAGCCGGCCACGCGCTTTGGATGTTCGTCGTCCAACGTGAGGCGTCCGGCTTGCGCGACAGCCGCCACATCATGCGCACCTACAACGTTCCGAGCGAGGTGCAGCGGTGCATGGGGCTGGCCCCGTCGAAGCCAGCCTCGTAGCGAGATCGTAGCCCGCATGAGCGCAGCGACATGCGGGAGGACTGCCCCGGATATCGCTGCGCTCATCCGGACTACAAAGGAAGGCTACTCGTCGATGTACTCGTCTTCTTCGTGCTTGCGCGCCATGCTCTTGCGCGCACCCAGCGAGCCGGTGACGGAGGGATCGCGCGCATTGGCATAAGGGCGGCGCGACTGCGCACGCGCGGCGACCTCCTCGCCGGACACGGCGGCGGGCTGACAAATCAGGCGGCGGCTGGCGCGGCGCATCAGGTCGACGTGAATGTGATCGTAGTGAAAGACGTTCGAGCCCGGCGCGAGCACGGTGGTGAAATGCGCACACGCTCCCGATTGCACGTCGCGCAGGAAACCCTGTTCCTCCGGCATGCCGCGCCAGCCGTCCTTCACGGTGACGCGGCGGCCGTCGGCCAGCACGAAGGCGGAGATGTCCAGCGCGTTGCCGAAGGCGTGCTCGGAGATGTGAGCACGCGAATTGCCGTTCATGCCGCGGCAGGAATAGGCGGAGATCTGCCTGATCTCGGCGACGCGGACGCCGAACCAGCGCATCGCAGAAGGCTGCACGGTGTCGGCGAGCCAGCGGTCGAGCTCGGATACGATCGGGCAGGCGAGCGTCGCCGTCGGCCTGATCGCGACGGGACCGACGGTTGTGACGGGATTGCCCTGCGCAGGACCAAGACGCGGCAGCGGCTGCTGCGCAGGCGCCTGCGAGTAAGGCGCTGGCCGTGCCGGATAGCTCGGTGCATTCATGTAGCGCGCCGCACCCGCGGCGTCAGTGCCGTCGGGCGGCAGGTCGATCTCGTCCTCCTGCGGCGCCACGCCGGGCGCGTTCAGCGATATCGGCCCGGTTGAGGTGCCATAGCCGACGGGCTGGCGCACCGCGCTCTGGGGATAGTTCGAGCCTTGCGGATAGGTCGATGACGGATCGTTCTGGCTCTGCGGATAGTTCGATCGCGGCTGCGTCACCGGCCAACGCGGCTGGCCGCCGATACTGGCCGGCGGGCGCAGCGTTTCGTCGGCAAAGCCATAGCTGCTCGAGGGTTCTCCGATGGCGGCAACCTTGAGCGGAAACTCGGCACCGCACATGCCCGGGCCGGAGATCGGGTCGATGCGGACGAGATCCGGCCCCTCCTTCACCGCGCCCGATTTCAGGCATGCGGCTTCCGCCTCGGCCCGCCACGGTTCGCGTTCGGCCTGGAAGAAGCCCCGACCGCAACCCGCTAGCGAAACAAGGACGATGGAGCCGACGAGATACAAACGAACTCCGCGCTTCATGCACGCACGTTCGGTGAATTTACTTAAAGACTCTTCAACACGTTGATTTCAGCCTTCCTTAACCATGGCGACCGCGCGCGCTGTCGGCTGCCGACGATGAGCGACAGCGAGACTGCCTTTTTCGCGAGGTGACTCTCTGTTAACCATGATGGTCGCGGCAGGGTGCGCGACCATCGGGAGCGACCTCATGACGTTCGCCGGCAGACTGGGCGTTATCACCGCCTACCTCGCCATGGCCTTCGTCGGCGCTATCGTCCTCGGCATGATCTAGAAGCGTTCACCGACCGCATCACAGCCTGCCATCAGGCCGCCGAGGCTCTAAAGCGTGTGTGAATGCCAGCCTGAGCCGAGTGCTATCCAACCGAGCTCTGCATCAGCGAGTGAAACATCAGGTATCGCGGCATGGCGCCGTGGACGAACAGCGATGCACCCGGGACCGCTGCGACGTTGGGGTCGGCAACGTCGAGGAAGCTCGACGACTTGCCGAGGTCCTGCCACCGCGGCAGCGGAATGTGTATCCCCTTGTTGAGGCGGAATTCCTGCACGACCTGGTTCAGCTTCACCGGCCGCTGGTCGTAGGTCAACACCTTCGGGGCGAAAGAGCGCAGTCCCTCACTCTTGTCCCTGCTCGTCGAGAAGCGGCCGTCATAGTCCCACACCTCTTTCAGAGCGGACTTGAGGCCCTTGGCTTGGTTCAGGAACGTGCTCATGTAGTGGACGCCGGCGCTGTAGCTCGCCGTGATCACCTCCTTGAGGTCCATATCCTCGCCTTTCCGTCCCGGAAAACGCTGGTCGCGGATATGCCTCAGGATCAACTCGATCAAATCCTTCCACTTGTCGGGAAACACGCCGCACGTTTCCGTCGACGCGAGGCTGAAGATCGGCATGATGAGCACGATCTTCTTGTTCGACGCGGCGAGCTGGGCGCCCTGCTGCTCGCAGTAGCGGTAGATGTTGTGCCAGCCGCCGGTCTGGGCCGCGTACTGTCCGTCGTCGTATCCGGCCCGTTGTGTGGGCAGCGGATGGAAGAAGATGAGCGCGCGGGTGAACTCGGTCGTGCCGTCCGGCACCACGGCGCATACGCGCGCCGGCAACCCTCTCGCGTATGCAAACACGAAATTCCTGAACCCGTTGTGCCCGGTCGTCGCCGACCGCAACACCCTGTCGGCCACAACCGTATCCGGAGCGGCGACCTGGAGCCTGTCGTTCGCCGGGAACGCCTTGGCGCTCGGGTGATCCTTGAGTTCTCGAATCATGGGGACGCTCTGCGTCTCGAGCGGCCTCTTTGGCTCCCGCTCGACTTCACGCGGCGAGCGGTACTCCAGCTCGGGAACGTCTTTCACCATGCGTGACCCCTTGTTCGTCGTGGACGGAGGAGCGCGTCAGTGACGGCTGGCTGCGCAGGAAGGCAGAGCGATCAATTCAGAAGCCGGAGCGATCAACTTAATCGAAGGGCTACAGGGTGTCCAGAAGTCGAGGCGGTTACAAATGGGCGAGAAGCGGACAGCGTCGACACATCTGACGCGAATGATGGATGTCAGTTACCCAATTGAGAAAGCCGCAACGATATTCATTCCCAAGAACGCGTGGCACGGATTCACTACTCCCGATAACGAGTTGTTATTGCTCTGGGTCACGGCGCTTGCCGGTCTGGATGGCTTTCTCCGCAAGACCGAGCAAGCAGCGAGACGCTGTTACGACCGGGGGCCGCCCGACACTTCGCGCTGCGCGGGCCGGCGGCCGTGACTTCAGTCACAGAGGGAGCGAGGCTTGCAGCCTAGGGTCGAACCACGCTCGCTGGCTTAGCGACATAGACCATACCCGCTCAAGGCTGCATCTTTGGAGGTCTCATGAAGAAGCTCTATTTCGCCGCCACCGCGCTGTTGCTCGCATCCACCGCCGTGGCGCATGCCGGCAACGTGATCACCTTCCAGATCGAAGGACAGAAGATCCAGATCCAGGCGCCGAAGAATTGCAGCTCGCTGAACTGCGTCACGATCGTCGCGCCAGGCCTGTCCAAGAAGCCGATCACGCTGAACAATCTCGATTTCAATGATTTCGGCTCCGCGGACGATGATGACGACACGACGTCCGGCGCGACGACGACGGCGCAGGGGGCGCCGGCGCCGACCGCTCAGCAGCCGGCACCGCCGACAGAGGTCCAGCCGACCACGCCCGCCGCGCCCACGGTCACAGCGCCGGCCGCGCCGGCGACCAATGTTGCCGAAGCGCCGTCGGTTGGTTTCAACGCCGCGGCGGCACCGGCGCCGGTCGCCGCTGCCCCCGCTCCGGTCACCCCGATCGGTCTGTGGGCGACCGAAGGCAACAAGGGCAATGTCCGCGTCGAGCAGTGCGGCGCCAATCTCTGCGGTTACGCCGAGAAGACCAATGCGCGCATCCTGATCAACATGAGGCCCGACGGTGCCAAGTGGAGCGGCCGTATCCACGATCCCGACTCCGGCCGCAACTACGACTCCACGATCGCCATGAAGGGTCCGAATGCGATGCGCGTGCAGGGCTGCGCCTTCGGCGGCATGTTCTGCGGCGGCCAGACCTGGAAGCGCGTGAGCTGATATTACCACCGTCATCCCGGGGCGATGCGAAGCATCGAACCCGGGATCTCGCGCCGCAGACACCCACTCCAATTTCGAGATTTCGGGTTCGCGACTTCGTCGCGCCCCGGAATGACGAGCAAGAAGGCGACGCCACATTCTGGGCCAACGTGGCTTTCAAACGCCCCTTGCCGTGCGAAACATGTTCATCCGCCATTCAGCCAAACGCGGCTCATATCCGCAGCTCTCGCCTCGCGTTCTCACCGGGACTTTTTCGTGGATTTGATGGTGGCTCGGCGCCGCTTCGCGTTCGCGCTTGTGCTGCTGGCCTTGTCGCTGGCTGGCAGCAGCGCGGCTTGTGCATTCGAGGCCATCGAGCTCGCCCAGGCGCAGCCGCAAGCACAGCCGATACCCGGCCCCTCCCCGACGCCGTCGGCCTTACCGACAGCGTCTGCAGACGCGCAGCCCGCCGCCGTCGAGCCGATCGGCAACGTCGCGACGGTGACGGGGATCGCGACCGTGATCCGCGACAAGAACTCCTATCCGCTGCGCGTGCGCGACGACATCTATCTCAACGACGTGGTGCAGACCTCGTCGAACTCCTCGCTCGGCATCACCTTCAACGACGCTACCACGTTCAATCTCTCGGCCAGCGCCAAAATCACGATCGACAATTACGTCTACGAGGACGGCGGCAGGCAGAATTCGGCGATCTTCGACGTCGGCAAGGGCACGGTTGCCT
Source organism: Bradyrhizobium sp. USDA 327 (assembly GCF_041262065.1). Classification (NCBI taxonomy): domain Bacteria; kingdom Pseudomonadati; phylum Pseudomonadota; class Alphaproteobacteria; order Hyphomicrobiales; family Nitrobacteraceae; genus Bradyrhizobium; species Bradyrhizobium sp. USDA 327. Next base: position 5,047,913 of record NZ_JBGCCW010000001.1, read on the forward strand.
TCGTGGCGGCAGCGGTAGCGAAGACCGGCGACATGAAGATCACCACGCCGACGGCAACGCTCGGCATCCGCGGCACCACCGGCGTCGTCGAGGTGCCGGAAGGCGCGGCGGCGAGCAGGGCCAGCAACGTCAACATCAAGCTCTATCCCGACGCCGACGGCCGGGTCGGCCACATCGACGTCGACGATCGCAGCAGCGGCACGCGGCTCGGCGCGCTGACACAGGCGTCCAGCGGCTTTGCGATCCGGCCCGGTGCGGGCGGCGCCGGCGGCGTCATGCGCTTTGCCGCGATACCGATCACAATTCCCGCGCAGCAGATCGCGCGCGACCGCGGCTTCGTCAGCCAGGTGCATCTGGCGCAAACCACGGGCCGGCAGATCGTCACCGAGCAGCGCGACTTCCGCCGCGCCAATCCGGGCGCGCTCAGCCGAATTCCGCGACCGGTCCAGCCGCAGCAGCAACAATTGCGGCCGAATACGCCGCCGGGACAACAGCGACCGAACGGCCAGCCTGGTCAGAACATCCGTCCGGGTCAGCAGCAGCCGGGTACGCCTGACCGGCAAGGCGCGAAGCCGCCGCAGCGGCAGGGACAAGGCGGCGCCGTGCAACCGGGTGGCCGGCGCGCAGGTCAGGGGCAGCAGCAGGGCCAACAGCAAGGCGCAGGTCGCCCGACAGGCGCCCCGCGCCGCGAAGAAGCAACGCAGCCGGACACCGCGCGGCAAACCCGGCCGCAGCGCGGTGGACAGATGCAACCCCAGCCCGGCGGAATCGTGCCGCCGCAGCCGGGCCAGCCGGCCGCGGCTCAACAGCCAGGCATGCAGCGCCCCGGTGGATTCCAGCAGCGCCTCCCCGCCATGCAGCGCCTCACACCGCCACGAAGACCCGCGCTTTCTCCGAAGGAAAAGAAAGAGCGGCGGTGACAGCGCCGCCCCTCCGTCATTGCGAGCGCGGCAGAGCGGCGTGAACAGGTCTCACGCCTCGCCGCGCAGCCACGCCTTCACCTTCTGCAGCAAACCGTGGCGCAGCTCGTCGACGGACGCCGCCTCGGCCGGAGTCAGCGTCTGCAAGGCGGTATCGATGTCATCGGCCGCCTGCGCCGGCTCGGGCGGCGGCGACAATGGAAGCCCCGCCGCCGCAAGCGCGATCGGGCCGACCTGGTTGAGGAACGCGCGCTCATATTCGCGCGACAGGCGGGCAATCGCATCATCCATCGTCAGCCAGTCGACCGCCTTGATGTCGTTCATCAGCTTGCGGACCGGTCCGCCGTCAGCTTCCATCCGCCAGAAATGCACGACCTTGGAGCGCCCGCCGGACTGATAAACGAGGGTGCCCAGAAATTCGTGCACGGCAACGTCGTGGCCGGTCTCCTCCAGCACCTCGCGATGCGCGGCTTCCTTCGGCGTCTCGCCGTCGTCGAGCTTGCCCTTGGGGAGGACCCATTCGTTGCGCTTGCGCTGGCGCACGACCGCGATCAGCGGCGCCGAACCACGCCGCAGCACAATACCACCCGCGGCCAAGACCGGCGCCCGCGCCATCGCTCACACATCCAGAATCGTCGTCCCCGACAGACGATATAGCCAGCAGGGACGGCAGATTGAAGGCTACTTTCTCCTCAAGAGCGCTTGACCCGCACGAATGCGCGAGCCCTCGGCGATGCCGTCGCAGAAGTTGAAATCGCCGGGCGCCAGGATGATGATGGTCGAGCCGTGCTCGAACCAGCCGAGCTCCTCGCCCTTGGCAACGTTGACGTCGCAAGGGAAATTGACCGGCCCCTTCGTCTGCGCGTTCAGCACCATGTCGAGGAAGTGCAACCGGATGCTCGCGACCAGGATCGCCGCAACGGGCACCAGTGTCACCGCTTCGCCGGTGGAGAGGCGGGTGCGGATCACCGCGCGCTCGTTCTTGCAGAAGAGACGCTCGACGCGCTTGAGCGCGATCGGGTTGACGTTCCAGACGTCGCCATGGATCAGCGTGACGCGTTCGATATGGGCGTCATAGGGCGCGTGGAAGCGGTGATACATGCTCGACGTCAGCCGCAGCGTGACGAAGGAGCCGTTGCGGTGCTGGTCGACCAACGCGGAATCGCCGAGCAGGTCGAGCAACGAATAGGGCGCGCCCTTGACCTGGAACAGCTCGGTGTCGGCGATCTTGCCGTGGGCGCCGACGATTCCATCAGAGGGACTCGCCACCACCGCCGGATCCGGATCGAACGGCCGCAGGCCCGGCTTCAGCTCCCGGGTGAAGCAGTCGTGCAGGCTCTTGAAATGCGTCTTGCGCGCCTCCGACAGATCGAGGTCCGAGAACAGCTTCCACAGCGCGATCGAGAAGTCGCGGACGAGCGGATTCTCGACCTTGGAGAACCAGCCCATGAAGCGGGTCAGGGCCGCGCGGGGGATGCGGTTGGTCAGCAGGAAGTTGAGGTCTTCCTGCTGGGTGAAAGAGGCGATGAGGGCTTTGACTGTCATGAATCTGTCAGCTCGCAGGGTTAGCGCTTGTTGTCATGGAAACGACACTCCCGATTCTCTCGATGTCCGTGGCCGCCGCAGCGTCCGCTGCCGCCGCCTTCCCGAAGCTCAAGGCGCGCATCGAACTCTCCCGCGCCAAGCACCGGTCGCTCGCCGGGCACTCCAAGATGTCGCGCCGGGTAGCGCGGCTGCTGCCGTTCTACGAGTACGGAGAGAACGACTATTTCTCCTGCGACGGTGCGCCCGCGAACATCGCCGCGCAACGCAAGGATGGCTTCTTCCGCCTCGCCCGCCTCTACGCCGAGCGCTACCCGAAGGGCCGCGCGATGACGAAGGAGGCGGCGGAGAAGATCTCCGACCTGAACTTCACCGAGAGCTACCGCGTGCCGTTCCAGTTCTCGCGTCTCGTCCGCGAGCACCTGGGCACCTCGACCTTCGTGGAGTCCTCGCGCGGCGTCACGGTCACCGACGTCGACGGCAACACCTCTTACGATCTCACCGGCTCGTACGGCGTCAACATCTTCGGCAACGACTTCTACAAGGAATGCATCGAGGGCGCCGAGAAGCGGGCGCATGCGCTCGGACCGGTGCTCGGCCCCTACCACCCCGTCATCCTCGAGAACGTGACCCGGCTCTGCCGGATCTCGGGCCTCGACGAGGTTTCGTTCCACATGTCCGGTACCGAAGCCGTGATGCAGGCGGTGCGGCTGGCGCGCTACCACACCAAGCGCACCCATCTGGTCCGCTTCGCCGGCGCCTATCACGGCTGGTGGGGCGACGTGCAGCCCGGCGTCGGCAATCCCATCCCCGCGCACGAGACCTACACCCTCGCCGAGATGTCGGAGAAGACGCTGCACGTGCTGAAGACGCGCAAGGACATCGCCTGCGTGCTGGTCAATCCGCTCCAGGGTCTGCATCCGAACGGCAACGCGCCCGGCGATTCCTCGCTGGTCGATTCCTCGCGCGGCGGCAATTTCGATCGGACCGCTTACACGGAATGGCTGAAGAAGCTGCGCGAGGTCTGCACCGAACGCGGCATCGTCTTGATCTTCGACGAGGTCTTCGTCGGCTTCCGCCTCGCCGCCGGCGGCGCCCAGGAATATTTCGGCGTGCGCGCCGACATGGTCACCTACGGCAAGAGCCTCGCCGGCGGGCTGCCGGTCGGCGTGGTCTGCGGCAAAAAGGAATTGATGCGCCGCTTCCGCGACGATCGGCCCGCCGACATCTGCTTCGCCCGCGGCACCTTCAACTCCCACCCCTACGTCATGACGGCGATGGACGAATTCCTGAGCCGCCTCGCCAGCCCGAACTTCCGCGCGGTCTATGACGGCCTCGAGGAAACCTGGAACGGCCGCGTCCAAAAGCTCAACCCGGATGATGGAGAGCGCCGAGCTGCCGGTGCGGTTCGCAAACTTCTCCTCGATCTGGACGGTGAAATACACCACCCCATCCCGCTACAACTGGATGCTGCAATATTACCTGCGCGCCGAGGGCCTGGCGCTGAGCTGGGTCGGCACCGGCCGGCTGATCTTCAGCCTCAACTACACCGACGCCGACTTCACCGAAGTCGCCGAACGCTTCGTCCGCGCCGCGCAGAAGATGAAGGCGGACGGCTTCTGGTGGCACGACGGCGTGCTCACCAACAAGCAGATCAAGCGGCAGATCCTGAAAGAGATGCTGGCGAAGCGCTTCGGGCGCTGAGGCCACACCGCGCACGCTTGCTCCAACTCTCCCGCTTGCGGGAGAGGCCGACGCGCCCCGGGCGATGCGAAAGCATCGTCCCGCGCGCGGCGGGTGAGGGTTCTCGCCACACAGGGACATCCTCAGTAGTCCCCGACAATCCCGACGCGGAGACACCCCCACCCCAGCCCTCCCCCGCAAGCGGGAGAGGGAGCCCACTCCCGATGCCGCTGCATTGTTTGCACCATATGCGATTGTCCGACCGCACGCGGGGAGAGGCGAAGAAGCGCCCCCAAGACGTGGATGCCCGGCACGAGGCCGGGCATGACGTAAGCATCAGACATCGGAGTGTGTTGTGTGCGCAGCGCGCTCAGGCGTGCTGCTCTTCGAGCGTGGGCTCGCCGATCAGGCCCAGCGTATGCTCGGGGTTGAGGTGCAGGCCGGGGTCCATCAGCTCGCCACGCATGAGGGCGAGCGGAGCGCTGCGATAGAGCATCAGATCGTGGAAGGGGTCGGTCAGGATCTTGGTCATCCAGACAAGACCGGTCTCGACGTCGCGAATGAAGAACAGATGCACGGTTCGGAACAGCAGGCCGCCGCCGCCGATCACCAGCCAGATCTTGGCGACCTGACGCATGAAGTCGGTCGCGCTCGCCCAGGGCGTGAACAGGCCGAACAACGTCGGATCGACGAACAGGACCAGCGGCGACAGCGCCCAGATCGCCATCAGCACCACCTTGCGCTGAAGGTTGTAGCCGACCTTGATCTCTTCCTTGTATTCGTGCGTCGCCTGGTTGATGTGATCGTAATCGTGCGGCTCGAAGAAGAAGTGGCCGGCCTGACGCGAGGTCATCGAGATCAGCCAGCCGACCAGCGCCGAGACCACGGGGTCGATGAACAGCCAGACATAGGCGAAGAGGAAGCTCAGCGCGCTGACGAAGTGCAGGCTCTGATTGATGCGGCTGTGGTGATAGTAGCGATGGTCGTCCCAGCGCTGGATCCGCAGCTGCTCGAGATAATTCTTGATCATGCTCTCCCCCAAAATGCTTTCGGGTACGGGATTACAGGGATTCGATGTAGGCCGTGTGACATCATCATTTTGTCATGTGACGATGTGCAGCGGCGCGATGACGCACGTGACGCGTAAGCTCAAGCCGCCTTCCTCATGCGGCCTTGGCGACGTCGACCTTGCGGAAGCGCACCAGCGAGAAATGGCCGAGGGGCGGAATCAGGCGACGCTCGGCGAGCTCGATGCCGTGCGCACCGGCGAGCCACTTCACATAACGCGACCAGGCGAACTCGGCGGTACGGAAGCCGAGCGGACGCACCACCGGCTGGAGCTTCTGCTCGATGAAGCGGCGCATGCCGGCGTCGGCGCTGACGCGGGTCAGGATGATCAGCTCGCCGCCCGGTCGCAGCACGCGGGCGAATTCGTCGAGCGCCTTCTCCGGGTTCGGCACGGCGGTGACGACATATTGCGCCATCACGACGTCGAAGGAATTGTCCGGAAATTCGAGCTTCTCGGCGTCCATCACCGCGAGGCCCTCGACGTTCTTCAGCTTCTGCTCCTTCACCCGGCGGCGGGCCTTGTCCAGCATCGCTTCCGAAATGTCGGTGCCGAAGATGCGGAGGTTGGGGGCATAGAGCGGCAGCGAGATGCCGGTGCCGACGCCGACCTCGAGCACGCGGCCGCCGATCTTGTTGGTGGCCGCGATCGCAGCCTGCCGCCCCTTGGCGAACACGCCGCCGAACACGAGGTCGTAGACGGGCGCCCAGCGGTCATAGGCCTGCTCGACCGTGCCACGGGTGAGGTCGAGCTGCTGCGTGCCGTCAAGGTTCATGATCTTAGCCATCGATGAGGTTCTCGCTGTGGTTCGAAGTGACGATCAGCTGCGCACCGGTCGCCGCGCCATGCGAGGCGAGGCACGCAAGACGCGGCTGGGCTGAAGAGAGGTGAGATTGCCGACGAACTGGCGCGCGCTGTTCTCCCAGGAGCGCTCCAGCGCGAAGTTGCGGCAGGTCTCGCGCGACATGGTGAGCGCGCGCAGGCACGCGGTGCGCAGATCGTGGTCGATCGCGCCGATCGGGTGATCGGCGATGACGTCCTTCGGTCCCGTCACCGGAAACGCCGCAACCGGCGTGCCGCAGGCGAGCGCCTCGAGCTGCACCACGCCGAAAGTGTCGGTCAGGCTCGGAAACACGAAGACGTCGGCAGCGGCGAGATGCGCGGTCAGATCCGCACCCTTCTTCTCGCCGAGGAAGACCGCGTCCGGGTACTTCTTTTCGAGCGCCGCCTTCTGCGGGCCGTCGCCGACCACGACCTTGGTGCCGGGCAGGTCGAGCGAAAGGAACGCTTCGAGATTCTTCTCCACCGCCACGCGGCCCATGGTCATGAAGATCGGCCGCGGCAGGTCGAGCCTCGCCGGAGAATCGGGATGGAACAGTTCGGTGTCGACGCCGCGCGTCCAGAAGCCGAGCCGCTTGAAGCCGCGCTCGGACAGCTCCTGCCGCAGCGAGGGCGTCGCCACCATCGTCATGGCGGCGGCATCGTGGAAGTGGCGCAGCACGGCATAGCCGACGGCGGCCGGGATGCCGGTCCGCACCGCGACATATTCCGGAAAGCGCGTCGTGTAGGAGGTGGTGAAGGCGAGCCGGTTGCGGCGGCAATAGGCCCGCGCCGCCCAGCCGATCGGGCCCTCGGTCGCGATGTGCAGCGCGTCCGGCGCCGCCCGCTCGATCCGCCTTGCGATCTCCTTGGCGCTCGGCAGCGCGATGCGCAGGCCCGGATAGGTCGGCAGCGGCCAGGACGGAAAGCCGTCCGGGGTGAGGAAGTCGATCTCGACGTCGAGGGCCCTGGCCGCATTCGCCAGAGAGGTCAGCGTCCGCACCACGCCGTTGACCTGCGGATGCCAGGCGTCAGTCGCGATTAATACCCGCATGGGGAAATTCCGAGAGTTTGATGATTCTCAGGCAATGACCATCAACGAAGGATATTTCAGGCGTGTGACGTCACAGAAGTGTCGGCGTGCTGTTTTGTTCGTTAACGGGCGCGCGGAGCCACGAAACCGTCATGAAACATTCCTTTCCGCGACGAAACCGTTTTCGGTTTTCCTCGCAAATGTCCCGAAACGTTTCGCCGTTAGGACTTAAGGCAACGGAGCACCGAAACGGTGCCGCGGTGAGCAGAAACACCGAGCAAACAGGGGCGACCAATGATCAATCTGGACACGTTCAAGACGTTTTCGCGCGCCGTTGCGTTCGGTGCAGCCGCAATCTCCGCAATCGCATTCACAGGCGCAGCCAACGCCGCGCCCGCGCAGCTTTTCCCTCTCTTCCAGCCGCTGCCGTCAATGGCCGCGCCGCAGCCGATCCAGCCCTATCAACCCTATCAGGCAACGCCCTACCAGGCTGCGCCGTCGGAAGATCAGGACGCGGTCGAGATGCCGGCCCGTTTCCGCCGCCAGACCGTTTCCTATGCAACGCGCGAGGCGCCGGGCACGATCATCATCGATACGCCCAACACCTATCTCTATTACGTGCTCGGCAACGGCCAGGCGCTGCGCTACGGCATCGGCGTCGGCCGCGACGGCTTCACCTGGTCCGGCATTCAGTCGGTGAGCCGGAAGGCGGAATGGCCGGACTGGACCCCGCCGCCCCAGATGATCGCCCGCCAGCCCTATCTGCCGCGCCACATGGCCGGCGGCCCCGGCAACCCGTTAGGGGCCCGCGCCATGTATCTCGGCAGCACCATCTACCGCATCCACGGCACCAACGCGCCCGAGACCATCGGCAAGCACGTCTCCTCCGGCTGCATCCGCATGACCAACGAGGACGTCACCGACCTCTATTCCCGCGTCAATATCGGCACCAAGGTGATCGTGCTGCCGATGACCGAACGCAGGGCCGAGCTCGGCACTGCGACGCGCTGAGCGACCGGACATTGTGACGCAAGCGGCCCCGGAACCCGCCGGGGCCGTCTTCGTTTGCCCCCGACATCCCGACGCGCTTGCTGCGGCGCGATCCCCGATGGAGGCGCAAATGCAACCACGCCTGCAACGTTCGTCAAAAGCGTGGGCGCACGCGATCGGCGCCGGGGCACTGACGCTGCTCTTGTCCGCGCCCTTCTCGCTCGCGCAGCAACCCGCCAGTGACGACACAGGCCAGCAGGCCTTCAACAACTCCTGCCGCACCTGCCACTCCATGAAGGAGGGTGACAATCGGCTCGGTCCCAACCTCAACAAGATCGTCGGACGCAAGGCCGGCTCGCTGCCGGACTACAACTACTCCTCGTCGATGAAGGAAGCGGGCTTCGCCTGGGACCAGGACAAGCTCACCCGCTTCATGGTCAAGCCGGACGAAGTCGTCTCCGGCCACAAGATGCAGCCCTATGGCGGCGTCTCGGCCGAGGAAGCGGGCAAGGTGTTTGCGTATCTGCAATCGACCGGCAGCCAATAGGAGCCGCCGCAGCGCCAGTCTAGGTGCCCGTCGGCTCATACCGTCGCTCGATGTGGAACGATTTCGCCGTGATCAACCAAGTATCATTGATGCGGTGGTACGCCAGATAGTCGACGTACTGGAGCACATCGATCCGGACCCGGACCTTCACGAGCGCTTGCGCCGGCGACACCACGTCGATCAGCAATACTTCCTGAAGCCGCGGTGCATCCTTGGATTCTGGCGAAGGGGTCGACACCAGCAGGGTTCTGTAGTCGCGAACCGGCAGTATCCGCAATTCCGCGTCGCGAATTCCATGGAGCTGCGCAGTCGGCGCAAAAACGCGGTCGAACTGCGAAACGTCATTGTCGTACATCAGCGTGAAGTAACGGTCGACAGCCTCCAGCAGGGGCGCGAGAGTCGGGCCTTCGGTCATGGTTCACTCCATTCGTGGCAGGATCGGAGCACTCCATCCCATGGAAAGCCGAGGCATGTCCTTGCGAACTGGGCTAATCTCGACGGCTCGGGCGCAACATCGTGCCCTTCTTGATCAAATGGGATGCGGTTCATGCCAAAATGCGAGCTGGATGCGATCGACCGGCGCATCGTCACCGAACTCCAGACCAATGCACGACTGAGCAATATCGAGCTGGCGGACCGGGTCGGCTTGTCGCCATCGCCCTGCCTGCGGCGCGTGCGGCGACTGGAGCAGGAGGGATATATCGACGGCTATCGCGCCTCCTTGCGGCGTGGCCGTCTCGGGCTCGGCTTCTCGGCCTTTCTCGGCGTCAAGATCAGCGGCCACGCCAACGACCAGGCGTTGAGCTTCGAGAGGACCGTCGTCGCCATGCCCGAGGTCGTTGCCTGCCACCTCGTCGCCGGTGAGGCCGATTACCTGCTCGAAATCGTCGTGCCCGAGCTCGAGGACTATCAGCGCTTCCTGGTTGACAAGCTGCTGAACCTGCCGATTGTGCGAGAGGTCCGCAGCAGCATCGCGATCCAGACCCTCAAGGCCGACGCGCCCCTGCCGATGGCGCATCTGTCCTGGCCATGATCAAACTGCTGACGCCTGCCGACGCCACGCTCTACCGCGAGATCAGGCTGGAGGCGCTCGCCGCGCATCCCGAGGCCTACTCCAGCACATTCGCGCGCGAGCAGGGAAAACCCCTCGCCTGGTTCGAGGAGCGCCTCATGACATCGGATGTCTTCGGCGCCTTCGACGCCCAGGTGCTCGTGGGCGTTGCCGGCTTTCGCCGCGTCGACGGCGCGAAGACTGAGCACAAGGCGGTGCTCTGGGGCATGTATGTGCGGACGCAGGCGCGCAAATCCGGTACGGGCCGGAGGCTCGCCGACGCGGTCGCGGCACACGCTGCGACCCGCGTCGAACAGCTGCAACTCGCAGTCGTCAGCGAGAACGAGGCCGCCTTGCGTCTCTATACGGCCGCCGGCTTCGTCGTATACGGTCGGGAGGTGAACGCGCTGAAGCAGGACGGCCGATACTACGATGAGATCCTGATGGCCTTGCACTTCGGCGGACAAGGCTCGTGACGATGCGGCCCCGGCTAAACCGGGGCTTGTTTGTGCCGGAGTCATCCGCACCTACTGACGCGCGGCGTGCCTTCGCTCCGCAATCAACCGCAGCCACGCCGATGCGTGAAACGCGCTCATCAACAGATACATCGGCACCATCCCGCCCAGCGCGGAACCGTGTCCGGCGGAGCAGAGCACGTCCCCCGGACCGCCGGCGAGCACGGCGGTCAGCAGCGCCATGATCGCGAAGGTCGGCGTGGCGGCCAGACCGAGCCATCTGGCGAGGTGACCCGCGGTCGCGGCGCCGTCGTGGCCGGCGCCGGGGACCGCGCTGACCGGACCGGTCATTTCCGTTCCCCCGCGGCCTCCTCGCGAAACGCCTTTTCGCCGGCGTCCGAGATCTCGACCCATTTCTTGTCGGGTGCGGCGCCTTCGGTGTAGCTGTCGTGCCAGTTCCACCATTTGTAGGTCGGCGTCTGCGGATAGCCCTCCGGCGAGTCCTCCCACACCTCCTGGCGGCCGAGCGGCGTGATGTCGAGATAGTTCCAGGTGCCGCCCATCTGCTCGTCGCCCCGGCTCTTGACGAAATAGGTGCGGAAGATGCGCATCCCGTCGCGGTAGAACACGTTCGTTCCGTGCCATTCGCCGACGCCGAAATCGGCATCGAAGCCGTCGGTGATGGTGACCCACGGCATGGTCCAGCCCATCCGCTTCTTCAGCCTGACGATGTCGGCCTGCGGCGCGCGCGAGGCGAAGACGAGCGTGGTGTCGCGGGCGTTGAGATGCGAGACATGAGCGACCTGGTCCGCCACCATGGAGCAGCCGCGGCAGGCATGATCGGGCCAGCCGAACACGCCGGGCTCGAAGAACGCGCGGTAGACGATCAGCTGCCGCCGGCCCTGGAACAGGTCGTGCAGGCTGAGCTTGCCGCCGGGCCCCTCGAACGCATAGGTTTTGTCCACCGCCATCCACGGCATGCGACGCCGCTCGGCGGCCAGGGCATCGCGGGCACGGGTATGCGCCTTTTCCTTCACGAGCAGTTGCTGACGGGCTGCCTCCCAATCCTGCGGCGACACCACCGGCGGTGTCTGCATGGCGGTCTTTCCGTTGGTCGCTGCGTTGTCTGCTGAACTCATCATGGTCCTCCAATTCCCTTGCCTGGGCGAAGCTCCGCCGCACCTGGACGGTCGCGGAACCGATCGTCCCTCGCCGCACATTGTCGGCCGTCAACGATCTCTGGCACCGGACAGCTGCGCGGTGGGAGTAACAAGTGTGGCGGGATTGACATGGAATCGCTGATCACCGCCGCAGCGCGTGCGCTCGAAGCCGGCGATCCGCTCGGCGCGCTGAACCGCGTTGCGTTGCGCAACGATGCGCCGTCGCTCGCGCTGCGCGGCATCGCGATGGCGCAGCTCGGCGATCTCGCCAAGGCCAAGACGCTGCTGCGAAGCGCCGCGCGCGGCTTCGGTCCGCGCGAGGCGGTGGCACGCGCAAGATGCGTGGTGGCCGAAGCCGAGATCGCGCTGGTCTCGCGCGATCTGAGCTGGCCGGTAAAGACCCTCGCGGCGGCGCGCGTGACGCTCGAAAACCATGGCGATCTCGCCAATGCCGCCCATGCAGGCCATATCGAGGCGCGCCGTTTCCTTCTGTTGGGGCGCCTCGATGAGGCCGAGCGCACGCTGGCCGAGGTCCGTCCTGCGCCGCTCCCGCCCGCCTCCCAGGTCGTCCGCGAGCTCGTGGTCGCCGGCATCGCGATCAGGCGGCTCAGAACGAAAGAGGCGCGCACGGCGCTCAGCCGCGCGGCTCACGCAGCGCGGCTGGCCGAGATCCCGGCGCTCCTGGCCGAGGTCGACAGCGTGAGCCTCATGCTCGACACGCCGGCGGCGCGCCTGATCGCGCGCGGCAGCGAACACCCGTTGTTGCTCGGGGAGGTCGAAAGACTGGCGACCTCGACGGCGCTCGTCGTGGACACCTTCCACCATGTCGTGCGCAGGCAAGGCGTCGTCGTGCCGCTGGGAACGCGGCCCGTGCTGTTCGCGCTCGCTCGCCTGCTGGCGCAGGCATGGCCCGCGGATGTCTCGCGAGAGGCGTTGATATCGGGCGCCTTTCACGCAAAACACGCCGACGAGTCGCACCGCGCGCGATTGCGCGTCGAGATCGGACGGCTCCGTACCAAGCTCAAGCCACTGGCCGACATCAGCGCGACGAAGCCAGGCTTCGTGCTGGCGCCGCGGAAGACGCGCGACGTCCTCGTGCTCGCGCGGCCCCTCGAGGAGAAGCACGCGGCCATCCTCGCCTTTCTCGCCGACGGCGAGCCATGGTCGAGCTCGGCGCTCGCAGTTGCGCTTGGGATCAGTCCGCGCACCGTGCAGCGGGCACTCGACGAGCTGGCGCGGTCGCACAAGGTGCAGTGCTTCGGACACGGACGGGCGCGCCGCTGGATGACGCCGCCCGTTCCGGGTTTCCCGACAGGCTTGTTACTCCCCACCCCGCTCCTGAAGACGTAGGATGCGCCTCACACAGGGATCGAGCACATGAAACGTTCAGCCGCAGAGGTCATCACCGAGTATGGGCCGTTTCCGGGCGTCGAGGCCGTGCATGGCGTCACCTATGACGGCAAGCATGTCTGGTTCGCCTCAGGCGACAAGTTGAACGCCGTCGATCCGGCCAGCGGCAAGATCGCACGCTCGATCGACGTCGCCGCGCATGCGGGGACGGCGTTCGACGGCCGCCACCTGTTCCAGATCGCCGAGGATCGCATCCAGAAGATCGACGCGGCCTCGGGACAGGTGCTCGGCACGATTCCGGCGCCCGGCGGCGGCGGCGATTCCGGTCTGGCCTGGGCCGAGGGCTCGCTCTGGGTCGGGCAATATCGCGAGCGCAAGATCCATCAGATCGATCCCGAAACGGGAAAGGTCCTCCGCACCATCGAGAGCAAGCGTTTCGTGACCGGGGTGACCTGGGTCGACGGCGAGCTCTGGCACGGCACCTGGGAGGGCGACGAGAGCGATGTGCGACGGATCGACCCTGATACAGGCAAGGTGCTGGAGCAGCTCGACCTGCCCGCCGGGACGGTGGTGTCGGGGTTGGAATCCGACGGCGCCGACCGCTTCTTCTGCGGTGGTGGCGAGCGCGGTAATGTGAGAGCGGTCCGCCGTCCCAAGCGCTCGCCCCGCTAATGCATGATCCGGAAAAGTGCGCAGCGGTTTTCCGGAAAGATCATGCTCAAACAATAGCCTCAAGCGCGATGACGATTCGTCCTGATCTCATCGCGCTTTAGGCGCGCAACGCCTCGCGCAACAACCCGGCGAAATCGCGGGCGATATGCGACGGCTCCTCGTGCGTCGGAAACAGGATGGCAATCTGGTAGGAAATCGCCGGCTGCAGCGGACGCAGGACGAGGCCGGCGGTGAAATGCCGGCTAACGACGGGATCGACGATACCGACTCCGCGGCCTGCCGCAACCAGCTCGCAGGCCGTGGAGAAGAACTCCGTCTCCGCAACCACATTCCAGCGTGCGCCGAAGCTGGAGAAGGCGGACGCAAGCTGCTGATACACCGGATCGCCGCGAAACAGCGTCACGAATGGCACCCCGTCGAGATCGCGCGGCGTCAGCTGTTTTCGCCTGGCGAGCGGATGTCCCTTCGGCAGCATGCACATGCATTCGTATGAGAAGACCTCCATATGCGAGGTCGGGTAATCGAGCGGCAGCTCCGCAACCGCGAGATCGAACTGCTGCGCTGACATCAGCTCGCGAACAGTCGCCGAGTTGCGGGTGATGATCTTGGTCCGGAGCTGCGGCCGCTTCGCCGAGAATTTGGAAACCAGGCGCGGCAGCAGGCTGATCGACAGACTCGGATAGGCGGCGATGGCAAGGTGCCCGCGGCTGCCAGTCCGGATCTCGCCGGCAATGCGCGCCGCGTTCTCCACCGCGTCGAGGGCGCGCGCCGCCTCGACATAGAACAGCTTGGCCTCCGGCGTAGGCTGGAGCCGCCCGCCGCGGCGCACGAACAGCGTAAGCCCGGTCGCACGTTCGAGATTACCGATCATGGCGCTGATTCCCGGCTGCGACATGCCAAGCAATTCGGCCGCCCGGGTCATGGTGCCGTGAAGCATCAGGGCGCGAAAACATTCCAGCTGGCGTAGCCGCATCACAGGCTCCGAAATGTGGTATAAGGAAATCATATAAGAGATGTAAGTAATATTATTGGAATCGCATCTCGTTCAATGCTCCCTTCTCGCCAGCGAGCCCCTTGAGGAGACTGGTATGAACGAGATTGCAGGGATCGGCCGCAAGCGCCCTCGACGGATTCCGGCGCGACAGGGCATCGCGGCAGAAATGGTGACCGGCCAGACGGCGACCATCCTGAACACACATGGCAAGCAGGTCGTCGATACCTGGGCGTTCAACGCGGCCGACATGAACGAGGTCATGTCGATGGAGCACAGCCGCACCGCAATGCTGAAAATCTCGCCGCGGATCGGCGACACGTTGGTGACCAATCGCCGCCGCGCGATCCTGACGCTGGTCGCAGACACCACGCCCGGCATCCACGACACGCTGATCGCTGCCTGCGACACCTACCGCTACCGCGACCTCGGCGCAGGCGCCGACCACGCCAACTGCACGAACAATCTGCACGCCGCGCTGGCCGCGATCGGGCGCAAGGCACCCGAAGTCCCCTCGCCGCTCAATCTCTTCATGAACGTCCCGGTCGGAGCGGACGGCACTCTGCAGTTCCATCCGCCGACCAGCGGGGCAGGTCAGTATGTGAGCTTCCGTGCCGAAATGGATCTAGTCATCGTCTTTTCCGCCTGCCCCCAGGACGTGACGTCGGTCAATGGCATGGAGCCGACCGATGCGCATTTCCTGATCGATTGATCGGACCAGGCCGCCCGGAGAAACCCCATGCGCAAACTGCCACCCCTCAATGCGATCCGGGCGTTCGAAGCCGCCGCACGTCATCAGAGCTTTACGGCCGCCGCGGCCGAGCTGTGCGTGTCGGTCACGGCGGTGAGCCATCAGGTCCGACAATTGGAAGCGCTGCTGCAGCGGAAATTGTTCGACCGCCGCGGGCGAACCGTTGCGTTGACATCCGAAGGTCGGGCGATCTTTCCGCTGCTGCGGGACGGCTTCGATCAGCTCGCGAATGCCTTTGCCGGCGTCCAGCCCCGCGCCGGATCGCAGGAGATCACCCTATCCACGACGCGCGCCTTCGCGGAACGATGGCTCGTGCCGAGGCTGGAGCAATTCAGCGCGAGATTTCCAGCCATCATCGTGCATATCGACGCCACGGAAGACATCGTGACGCAGGGAACGCGCGGCGTTGATCTCGCCATCCGCTACGGGCGATCGGACGGTGCGGAGCCGGCTGCCGTTTTGTTCGAGGATAGCTATATCGCGGTGGCCGCCAGCGGAATCTGTCCGCGCAACGTCGCCTCCCCCCGCATTGACGACCTCGCGACGCGATCGCTGCTGGCATTTCGCTGGAAGAACCCGACGCTGGAGTTTCCTGCCTGGTCGGGCTGGCTCGCCATCGCGCCTCGCGGCCGGCGCGCCAATTTCGCCATGTCGTGGTTCAGCGAAGAGACGCTTGCATTGCATGCGGCCGAGCGCGGGCTCGGACCACTGCTCTGCAGCGACGCGCTGGTGGACGATCAGCTCCGTCAGGGGACCATGCGCCAGATCGAAGGACCTGCCCTGCCGGGCTTTGCCTTCAGGCTGGTGGAAGGCCCCTCGGTCGGCCGGCAGAAAGCGGTGGCCACCTTCACCGATTGGCTCCGCGCAGAAGCGGAAAGCTTCCGCGCGCGATCCCTGACGCTCAGGGAAGCACAGGCCGCGTGAAGTAGGGCAGGCTCTCGATACGAACCTGGTAGGTCCCTGCGTTCACCAGAGCATCGACATGGGCTGCGATCTGTTCGAGCGTGGCAAACCAGACCTTCCGTTTGGCGAGGACATCCTCGAGCCAGCGCTCGACCACCCGCCAGCGGGCGAGCCGGCCGGTGAGGAAGGGGTGCCAGATCCCCATCCAGAATCCCCCTGCCTCGTACTGTGCCTCGAATTCCTCGAACGAGGCCGCCAAGCCCGCGCTCGGCGATTGGACTGGCATCATGTAGCCGATCTCTGCATAATGAGCGAAAGGCGGCCAGTCGTCCGCGCCCCAATGCGGCGGCATCTCGTAGAGCTTCCCTTTGGGCGTTTGCATCAAATATGGGATGTCGTCGGCCATCAGCGACGAATCATAGCTGAAGCCGTGCTCGATCAGGAGGTCCAGCGTCACTTGCGTCGCATTATAGAGCGGCGCGCGGTAGCCGCGCGGCTTGCGCCCCGTCATGGCGACGTGGGTGCGAAGCGCGCGTTCGAAGCGTTCGCGCTGCAGATCCGCCCCGATCGCGGCCGGATCTTCGTGAATGTAACCATGATGGCCGATCTCGTGCCCGTCTCTCAGGATCGCCTCGACGGCGGCGGGATAATTTTCCATCGTCCATGCCGGCATGAAGAACGATTGCTTTAGGCCAAGCCGCCGATACGTCTCGAGAATGCGCGGCACGGCGACCGTTGGCCCGTATCGCCCCATCGTGATCGGATAGAGTCGTTCATAGCTGTCCTGGGGCCGCGCGACATGGATGAGACTATCCGCGTCGACGTCCAGGGTGATTGCGCAGGCGCACCGGGCGCCGTTCGGCCAGGGAATAGGATTGGCTATCATGCTCGTTCTGCCGCTCTCGCCTCACTCGGCCGCAAGCCTATCATCCCGAGCGACGCCGAGACACTGGTCGACCAGCACGGGGATGGCGGCGAGCGCATCGGCGAGCGACTGCCGGTGGCGCTCGTCATCGAACTCTTGATAGTCGACGGCTATGACATGACTCTCCTTCACGCCGAGATAGTGGGCGCAGGTGAAGATGTGCGTTTCCAGGTGATTCATCCGCTCGCGCACGCCGCCGGGCCCGAAGCCAAATTCACCACGTGAGCTCAGCACCACCAGAGTCTTGCCGCTCATGACGGGCTCGAGTGGAAAATCGCCGCGCGAGAGATCGAAGCTGAATGTCCGGCCGATCCGGATCACCTTGTCGAACCATGATTTCAAACCTGCAGGCATGCCGTAATTATACATCGGCGTACCGATCACGATGACGTCGGCACGATCGAGCTCGTCGATCAGTTCGTCCGACAGGCGCAGCTCCTCGTTCTGATCCGGCCGACGCGCTTCGGGCGGCGTAAAGGCGGCGGCGACCCAGGCTTCCGTCACCAGGGGCGGCGGATTGCGGCCAACGTCCCGCGCCAGGACCAGCACTTCGGGCTCGCGCTCAAGCCAATGTTCGACAAAGGCTTTGGACAGCCGGCGGCTGATCGAGCGCTCGCCGCGCACGCTGGCATCGATGTGCAGGATTGTCGTCATCACGGACCTCCGATTGTGCTGCATCAGGCGCCAGCATTGCCGAACGCACGCGAGAAGACGATTGACGATATCAGTAGCGGGCTTGAGAAAAACTCAAGGTCTGAGGGGTGGCGTCGACGCGCGCAGGCCGAGCTCCATGGCGCGCACTGCCGATTGCATGACGCTGTACTTGGGCTCATCCAGGTTTGAGTATTTCTCATTAACGCGCCGGATCGCTCGTTGCTCAGATGCCCTCCTCGCCAAGCAAGCACGACAATGGAGGAAACATGTCGACGGAGCCTCAATCCGCCCTGCCCGAACACCAGATCGGCTTCGATGCTCACGGCATCGAACCGGTACCTGCTGCGCACCGCACATCAACCGCGGTCGACCAGTTCTGGATCTGGACCGGCGCCAACATCGCACCCATCAACTGGGTGCTTGGCGCGCTCGGTATCCAACTCGGCCTCAGCCTGCTTCAAACGCTTGCCGTGGTCGTGGTCGGAAACCTGCTCGGCGCCACCCTGTTCGGAATCTTCTGCCTGATGGGGCATCGTACCGGCGTGCCGCAGATGGTGCTCGGCAGACTGGCCTTCGGTCGCCGCGGCGCCGGTCTCCCGGCGCTCGCGCAAGTCCTCATGCCGATGGGATGGGTCGCGACCAACACATGGATCGTCCTCGACCTCGCAGTCGCCGCCCTCGAACGGATGGGCGTAGACGGCTCGACCGAGCTGAAATATCTGATCGCCGCCGCAGTCATGGTGCTGCAGGTCGGCATCGCCGCCTGGGGCTTCAATGCGATCAGGCAGTTCGAGCGCTACACCATGCCTGTGATCCTGGCGATCATGGTCTTGATGACCGTGCTTGCGTTCTGGCGCGTGGACATCGTCTGGCACGGCACGGGAACCGCGGATGCG
Source organism: Bradyrhizobium sp. USDA 327 (assembly GCF_041262065.1). NCBI lineage: Bacteria > Pseudomonadati > Pseudomonadota > Alphaproteobacteria > Hyphomicrobiales > Nitrobacteraceae > Bradyrhizobium > Bradyrhizobium sp. USDA 327. Next base: position 5,066,321 of record NZ_JBGCCW010000001.1, read on the forward strand.
AAAACTTTCGCCGCGATGACGCAGCTCATGACCGCCATCGGCATCGGTTGGGGCATTTCGTGGCTGGTCTATGCATCGGACTACACGCGCTTCGCCGCGCCGCAACTCAGTGCACGCAACCTATTTGGTGCGACATTTCTCGGCATGTTCGTTCCCACGGTGTGGCTCGCTTTTCTTGGGGCAGCGATTGCGTCCGGCGGAGCAGGTTCCGATCCTGCCCAGCTTGTCGTGGCCACGTTCGGTGTCATGGCGCTGCCCGTGCTGCTTCTGCTGTTGCACGGGCCGATTGCAACCAACATCGTCGTGATCTACTCGGCGGCGCTGTCGAGCCTCGCGCTCGATATTCGCTGGCCTCGCTGGACGATCTCCGTGATCTCGGGCGTGATCGCCTCGCTGGTCCTCTACCTGTTCCTGCAGTCGGGCGACTTCGCGCACACGTTCGACAGTTTCATGGTGGCGCTGGTGGTCTGGATCAGCCCCTGGGCGGGAGTCACTCTCGTCGACTTCTTCATGATCCGCGGCGGACGCGTCGATCTCGGCGAACTCTACGCCCCACCCGAAACGAGCCGATACGGCAACGTCAACTGGGCCGGCATGCTCTCGTTCGCAATCGGAGTCGTCGCCGCCTGGCTCTTCCAGATGGGGACGATCGAAGTGATGAAGGGCCCGTTGGCGCTATGGGCCGGCGGCGTCGACCTGTCCTGGCTGACCGGGATGGTGGCGGCCGGCGCGAGCTACGCAGTGCTCTATCCGCGGTGTGGGCCGGCTATCGAGAACCTCGGCGCACGGTCGAAGCTTGGCTCTCTCTCGGGCGAAGCCAAATCGACTTCGGTATGACGATCGGAAGAGGGGCGACGGCGCGTTCACAACCGTTAACCTGTTCGCCCCAATTCCACCCCACCAGTGCGCTCTAGCGCCCTCCTCGCCAGCCCTGTAGAATCCCCGCCGGGGCTGCTTGGGGGATTGATGCGACCGACGTTGAATCTGAAGACCATCCTGATCGGCCTGGCAGTGCTCGCGGCGTCGTTCTTCATCAGCCTGAAGGCGATGGACTTCCTGTCGCCGCACGCGACGAACTCGGCGCCGCCGGTCGCGCAACTGCCGCCGCTGCCGCCCGCTTCGAAGAGCTCCATCGTCATCGCGCCGGTCGCCATCGCGATATCTGCGATCCGCGAGCAGGCCGAGAAGGCCGCGCCGCGCAATTTCGCCGGCAAGGCCGAGAACCCGATCTCGCAGATCCTGGAGAACGCCGACATCGGCTGGTCCGCAGCCCGGGGCCCGATGGCGGCGAGCGGCGACAAGGACGTGCTGACGATCTCGACGCCGCTCACCGGCAAGCTGAACGTGACGGGCTCGCTGTCGTCGAAAGCCACCGGCGCGCTCGGCGATGCGCTCGGCAGCGTGCTCGGCGGCGACGCGGCGAAACGGATCGGCGCCGTCAACATCAAGAACCTGAATGCGAGCGCGGAGATCAAGGGCAACGTGGTCGTCACCTCGCGCCCAAAGCTCGCCGCCGCCTGGCATCTGGAGCCCAATCTCGGCGCCCAGGTCAATCTCGGCGACACCAACCTCAACGTCGCCGGCGCCAGGGTCAACGTGCCGGCGCAGGTGAAGCCGCTGATCGACAAGAACGTCGGCGAGCAGATCAACGCGGTTTCCGAACGCATCCGCAACGATCCTTCGCTGCGCGAGAATGCGAAGGTGCAATGGGCCAAGGCCTGCCGCTCGATTCCGCTGCAAGGCACGGGCTCCTCCGCCGCACTGCCGCCGCTCTGGCTCGAGATGAAGCCGATCCGCGCCATCGCGGCGCAGCCGCGCGTCGACGCACAGGCCGTGACCCTGCTGCTCGGCCTCGAGGCCGAGACACGCGTCACCGCGACGCAGACCAAGCCCGACTGTCCCTTCCCCGACAAGATCTCGATCGTGCCGCCGACCGGCACCGGCGTGAACATCGGCGTGCCGATCGACGTGCCCTTCACCGAGATCAACAAGCTGATCGCAGCGCAGATGGTCGGCCGCACCTATCCCGAGGACGGCTCCGGCCCGGTCGACGTCACCGTCAAGAGCGCCAACGTGACCCCTTCGGGCGACCGGCTGCTGATCTCGCTTCTGGTGCGCGCCAAGGAGAAGAAGAGCTGGTTCGGGCTCGGCGCCGAGGCGACGGTGCACATCTGGGGCCGGCCGATGCTCGACCAGGCGCGGCAGACGCTACGGCTCGCCGACATCGAGCTCGCGGTGGAATCCGAGGCCGCCTTCGGCCTTTTGGGCGCCGCCGCGCGCGCGGTGGTGCCGCAGCTGCAGCAGGCGCTGTTGCAGAGGGCAACGCTCGATCTGAAGCCGATCGCAGCGAACGCCCGCGAGAAGATCGCGGCCGCAATCGCGGACTACCAGAAGAGCGAGGACGGCCTCAAGGTCGAGGCCAAGATCGACAGCTTGACCCTCGCCGACATTGCCTTCGATTCCAAGACCCTCCGCGTGGTCGCGGAAGCCGGCGGCTCTCTGAACGTGTTCGTGACGAAGCTGTCGGGAATGTAGCGCGCCTTCCGGACCCGCACGCGCCTTCGTCGCGTCCGCCGCTGGCATTCTCGCCCGAGGATGCTAAGCTGTTCCTCGCAACCTCGGACGAGGACGAGGCAGCACTGTAGCTGATAACGAGAGGACGACATGGAAGCCGGCATGGTCACAACTGCGCCGGCACTGGTACGCTTTTCCGGCATTCAGAAGACCTATGATGGCGAGCATCTCGTGGTGAAGAACCTCGATCTCGACATCAGGAAGGGCGAGTTCATCACTTTGCTCGGCCCGTCGGGCTCGGGCAAGACGACGACGCTGATGATGCTGGCCGGCTTCGAGGTGCCGACCCATGGCGAGATCTATCTCGCGGACCGGCCGATCAAGAACGTGCCGCCGCACAAGCGCGACATCGGCATGGTGTTCCAGAACTACGCCCTGTTTCCGCACCTGACGATCGCGGAGAACATCGCCTTCCCGCTGTCCGTTCGCAAGACGAACAAGGCGGAAGCGCAGGAGCGCGTGAGGGCAGCGTTGCGCATGATCAAGATGGAAAGCCTGGCGCACCGGCGGCCGGGTCAGCTCTCCGGCGGCCAGCAGCAGCGCGTTGCGCTGGCCCGCGCGCTGGTCTTCAATCCACAACTCGTGCTGATGGACGAGCCCCTTGGCGCCCTCGACAAGCGCCTGCGGGAGCAGATGCAGCTGGAGATCAAGCAACTGCACGAGACCACAGGCATCACGATCGTCTACGTCACCCACGATCAGAGTGAAGCGCTCATCATGTCGGACCGCATCGCCGTATTCAACGACGGCATCGTGCAGCAGATCGACAGGCCCGATGCGCTGTACGAGCATCCGGTGAACAGTTTCGTCGCTCACTTCATCGGCGAGAACAACGTGCTCCCCGGCACCGTCGAAGCGGTCGCCAAGGGCTATTGCCGCGTCGCGCTGACTGCTGGCGGCACCGTGACCGCACGGGCGATCAATGTATCAGGCGCGGGCGCATCGACCTCCCTGTCGGTGCGGCCGGAGCGCGTCGCCATCGTCCTGGATGACACCTCCGGCGAAGGACCGAACCGGCTGCCGGCAAGGGTGCAGAACACCATCTATCTCGGCGACCACGCGCTGGCCGTGCTCGACGTCGCCGGCAACGGCGAGTTCATGGTCAAGCTTCAGCCCGGAGCACATGACAGCCTGAGGCATGGCAGCCTAAGACCTGGCGAAGGCGTCTTCATCACGTTCCGCCCCGAGGACTGCCTGGCCCTCGATCCCGCCTGATCCAACGCAAACGGATCCGCATCGATCAACCTCAATGCAACTCACATGAAGAAGGAACCAAGACCATGCTGAAGCGCAAGATTGGCAAGACGGCTCTGGGCCTGGCCGCGGCACTGAGCGCCAGCGCTGTACTGGCGACGGGTTGCGCAAGCACGCGACCTCACCGTCGTGTCGTGGGGCGGCGCGTATCAGGATGCGCAGAAGAAGGTCTATTTCGAGCCGTTCAAGAAGGCGTCCGGAATTCCCATGAACGACGAGTCCTGGGACGGCGGCGTCGGCGTATTGCGCGCCAAGGTGCAGGGCGGTGCCGCGACCTGGGACGTCGTCCAGGTCGAGAGCGACGAACTGGCGGTCGGTTGCGAGGAAGGCCTGTTTGAGAAGCTGGATTATTCCAAGATCGGCGGTGCGGCCGCCTATATCCCGCCATCGGTCAACCCCTGCGGCGTCGGCGCCATCCTCTACGATTTCGTTCTCGGCTACGACAAGGACAAGCTGAAGCAGGCCCCCGGCGGCTGGGCCGACTTCTTCGATACCAAGAAGATTCCGGGCAAGCGCGCCCTGCGTCAGGGCCCGAAGACCACGCTCGAAATCGCCCTCATGGCCGACGGCGTCGCGCCGAAGGACGTCTACAAGGTGCTGGCGACCGACGAAGGCGTCGATCGCGCGTTCAAGAAGCTGGACACCATCAAGGGCGACATCGTGTGGTGGAAGGCCGGCGCCCAGCCGCCGCAATTGCTCGCCTCCGGAGAGGTGGCGATGACCTCGGTCTACAATGGCCGCATCGACACCGCGAACAAGAACGATAAGAAGAATTTCGGCATGGTGTGGGACGGAGCGCTGTTCACCCTCGACAGCTGGGTCATCCTGAAGGGGAGCCCGAACAAGGACGCGGCCTACAAGTTCCTGGACTTCGTCGGCAAGGCGGAGAACCAGTCAAAACTGTCGGAGAACATTGCCTATGGCACGTCGAACAAGGATGCAGCCGGTCGGCTCCCACCCGCCGTCCTGAAGGATCTGCCGACCGCGCCTGACAACATCAAGAACGCGGTCGAGATCAACGTCGGCTTCTGGCTCGAGAACATCGACCGCCTGACCGAGCGTTTCAACAAATGGGCGGCGAAGTAGCGCGACCTAACTGGCGTGAGGGCACGCAGAGGGAAAAGCGTGGTGGATAGCTCGCCCGCGGCGCATCCTTCGAGACGCCCGCCTACGGCGGGCCCTCAGGATGAGGTCTGAGTCTGTGGCAGCGACTCTACAGGCACCGATGTCGAGGAGCCTCATCCTGAGGAGACCGCCACCGGGTCCGCGCGAAGCGCGGCCCGATGACAGGCTCCGCGGTCGTCTCGAAGGACGAGGCGCGTGCTCAGTCCGCTGCAAAGGGCGATATGCGATTGGCCTGCCTGAAAGGCCGAGGAAATGCCGGCGAAAGAGGCTCGATCAATGACGGATGCGCTCTTGACCGGCGCCGATGCGTCGACCGAGGTGCCGCTCAGGCGCCGATTGAAGCGCGCCGAGCGGACACGCCAGGTCAAGGCGTTGGCGCTGGTGGCACCGCTTCTCGTCTTCCTGCTCTTCACCTTCGCAGGCCCGATCGCCGGCATGCTGTGGCGTGCGGTCGACGACCGCGAGGTCCGTCAGGTTCTGCCGCAAACGATCGCCGCTCTCGCCGACTGGGACGGCAAGGACCTGCCGGACGAAAACGCCTACGCTGCGCTGGCAAGCGACATCCTGGCGGCGCGCGCCTCCGGCACCATCGCCATCGCAGCCAAGCGGCTGAACTACGCGCTGAACGGCTTCCGCACGATCCTGACCAGCACGGCCCGCAATCTGAAGGCGGAGCCGGAGCGAGGGACGGCCAAGGAGACGCTGGGCAGGATCAACCCCGCCTGGCGCCAACGCGCCACCTGGACGACGATCAAGGACGCCAGCGGTCCAGTGACCGGCTTCTACCTGCTGGCGGCGCTCGACCTGACGCGAAACGCGGACGGCGCGATCGTCGCGGCCCCGCCGGATCAGGCCATCTATCGCAGCCTGTTCGCCCGCACCTTCATCATCAGCCTCAGCGTCACCGCACTCTGCCTGATCCTCGGTTTCCCGGTCGCTTATCTCCTGGCGACGCTGCCGCCGGCCCGGTCGAACCTCTTGATGATCTTCGTCCTGCTGCCGTTCTGGACGTCGCTTCTGGTCCGCACCTGCGCCTGGATCGTCCTGTTGCAGAGCAAGGGAGTCGTGAACGACAGCCTGCTGTGGCTAGGCATCATCGACGAGCCGTTGCGCCTGATCTACAACCGCTTCGGCGTCTGCGTGGCCATGACCCACGTTCTGTTGCCGTTCATGATCCTGCCGCTGTACAGCAGCATGAAGGCGATCTCGCCTGCTTACATGCGTGCCGCCGCCTCGCTCGGTGCGCCGCCGGTCACCGCCTTCCTGCGCATCTACCTGCCTCAGACCCTGCCCGGCATCGGCGCAGGAGGCCTGCTCGTCTTCATCCTGGCACTCGGCTACTACATCACCCCGGCGCTCGTCGGCGGCGCCGCCGACCAGATGATCAGCTACTTCATCGCGCTCTACACGACCGAGACGGCCAATTGGGGCCTTGCTTCGGCGTTGGGTGCGGTGCTGCTGCTGGCCACGCTTCTGCTCGCCCTCGTCTACGGCAGGCTGGTGCAGGGACAGCAGGTCACGGGAGGCATGAAGAATTGAGCGATAGCCCCTCCCTCCGCACGCCCAGCCAGCGCATCGCGTGGACCGCGACGATCATTGTCTCCACGCTGGTGTTCGTCTTCCTGATCGCGCCAATCCTGGCGATCATGCCGCTGTCCTTCAGCTCGGGCTCGTACCTCACCTATCCGCTGCCGGGCCTCTCCTTGCGCTGGTACGACGATTTCATCAGTTCGCCGCGCTGGATGAACTCGCTGAAGAACAGCATGATCATCGGCGTCGCCTCGACGGCGCTGTCCATGGTCCTTGGCACGACGGCCGCGCTGGGGCTGGCACAGTGGAAGAGCCGTTTCAGGCCGCTCGTGCTGGCTTTCGTGCTGTCGCCGGTGGTCGTGCCGGCGGTCATCACCGCGGTCGGCCTGTACTTCTTCTTCGCACCGATCGGGCTGACCGGCAGTTATCTTGGCCTGATCCTGGCCCACACCGCGTTGGCGACGCCCTTCGTGGTGATCACGGTCGGTGCGACGCTGCAAAGCTTCGACACCAATCTGGCACGCGCCGCCGCCTCGCTCGGCGCCTCGCCGCTTCAAGCGTTCCGCCGCGTGATCCTACCGCTGATCCTGCCGGGGCTGGCGTCGGGTGCGCTGTTCGCCTTCGCGACCAGCTTCGACGAGGTGGTGATCGTGCTGTTCATGGCAGGCCCCGAGCAGCGCACCCTGCCGCGCGAGATGTTCAGCGGCATCCGCGAGAACATCAGCCCGACCATCACGGCAGCGGCGGTGATTCTGACGACGGTCTCGGTCATCCTCCTCGCCACCCTGGAAGGCCTGCGCCGACGCAACGAACGGCTCAAGGGCAGCGGCGCCTGACGGGCGGCTTCGCAATTTCGCCGCCAGCTCTCGCGACGGCGAAAAGACACGACAGCGCGCCCAGTGAGAACCGGGCGCGCTTCGATCAGGCAGTTACGCGAGCCGCATTAATCCGCGTACTTGAACTCGGGCATGTTCTTGAGCTCGTCCTTGCTCGCATTGAACACGGCATGGTCCGGATACCATTTCGACGTGGACGACGTCGTGGTCGCAGCGGGCCTGTCGGTGCCGGTCGCAGCGCCGGTGGTTGTGGTGGTGGTCGCGCCCGGCTTGGCGCCCGTGCCGGTATAGGCGACGGCCTCGTTGACGAACTTCAGCTTCTCATAGGGCACGGCGACCAGATGCTCGCCCACGCCGAGGAAGCCGCCGACGCCGATCACGGCGATCTTGATGGCGCCGCTCTTGTCCATCAGGAGATCATTGATCGTGCCGATGTTCTCGTTGGCTTCGTTGTAGACCTTCAGGCCGTCCATCTTGGACGTACGCCATTGGCCCGTCGCGGTCGTGGATATCGTGGTGGCGGCCGCGGTCGGCGCCTTGTCGGAGGTGGCGGTCGGCGATTGCGCGAACGCGACGGTTGCAAGAAGTGCGGTGCCGGCAAGGCCGGCGGCGATCGATTTCGTCAGCATGATGTCCTCTCCTTCACAGAAAACTCGTGCGGGGAAAACAGCGCTGATCACTTGCAGTTCCTTGCGCGCCGCAATTTCGTCGCGCAAAGCGCGAGCGGAGCAATCATGACTTTTGTTCCTGCGTCACTCAGGAACATTTTGCGATGCACGGTTCCCCGCCGACAATCAGGCGCCCTGGGCGACGCATGACCGCGGCGAGGACCGCGCCGACCCTCACTTCGCTCAGGTCAGCTCTTGAAGTCGATCAGAAGCGCGGAGAAATTCGAGCTGCTCGATGAGCTGCCATTGGCACCGTAGGACGATGCCGACGATTGCGACTGTTGCAGCGCCTGCAGGAACTGCTGGAGGATCTCGGCCGTGGTCTGGTCCGTCGAGCTGCTGCTCGTGGAGTCCGTCGTCGTGGAATCCGAAGAGCTGTCGTCCGGCGGCGGACCGGGCGGTGGGCCGCCTGCGCCACCCGCGCCGCCCGGACCGCTCGCGAAGGCGGACTGAAACACGCTTTTCAGCTCCTCGGCCTGGTCGGAGGTCAGCGTCCCGTTCGACACTTCGTTCGAGATGAGGTCGTCGATCTTCGACTGCATCTCATCCTTGGAGAGACGCGCGCCGCTCGACTGGTCGCTCGATCGGCTCTGCTGGAGCGCCGTGTCGATATCGGTCAGCGCCGTCGAGAGCGCGGACTGGTCCGACGACGAGATCGTTCCAGCGGAGACCTGCGATTGCAATTCCTGCTGAAGCCGCTGGAGCGGCGATTGATAGCTGCCGGTGGAGGCCGCCGAAATCGAGGTCATGATGGCTCCGTGGTTGCTGCGGGGTTTCGTCGCGGACCACGCCACGGTATGGTTAACGGCCTTAACGCAGTCTTGCCGCTCCACCACCCGTCGATTGCCGTTCGTTGCAGGCAGCCGAACAGAAACAAATCGAAACAAAAATATCCGCCATTTGGCCCGAATCTTGGTCAAACAAATCGCATGGCCATCCCCAGTCCCAACATCCTGGTCGTCGAGGACGACCGCGAAACCCGGGCGTTGATTGCGAAATATCTGCGCAGCAACGCCTGCAACGTCACCGCCGTGAGCGATGGCCGCGAGATGTCGCGGGCGATGGCCGACCATCGCGTCGACCTCATCATTCTCGACGTCATGCTGCCCGGCGAAGACGGCCTCAGCCTGTGCCGCAAGGTGCGCGCCGAATCGCAGACGCCGATCATCATGCTGACCGCGCGCGGCGAGGACGTCGATCGCATCGTCGGCCTCGAGATGGGCGCGGACGACTATCTGCCGAAGCCGTTCAACCCGCGCGAGCTGCTCGCCCGCATCAACGCGGTGCTGCGCCGCCAGGCCGCGGCGCAGGCGGCGAGTGCGGTCGAAGGCGCGAGCACGCTCGCCTTCGAAGGCTGGCGCATCGATCTGCGCCTGCGCGAACTGCGCAACCCCGACGGCGCGCGCGTAGCGGTGACCAGCGCCGAGTTCGATCTGCTCAGGACGTTCTGCGAGCGGCCCGGCCGCGTGCTGTCGCGCGACAGCCTGCTCGATCTCACACAGGGCCGCAACGCCGGCTCGTTCGAGCGCTCCATCGACGTGCTGGTCAGCCGCATCCGCCGCAAGATCGAGCCCAATCCGGCCGATCCCACCCTCATCAAGACGGTGCGCTCCGGCGGCTATCTGTTCACGCCGAGGACGGAAGCGGTCGCGACGCCTCTCAGCGGCTGAGCGCGCCGCAGATGAAGCCGCCCGGGTTCTTCCACCTCAACGGCATCGGCGGGCAGATCGCCGCGCTGGTGCTGGCGTCGACTGTCGCGCTCCATCTCGTCGTCACCACCGCTTTCCTGATCAGCCGGCCCGACCGCCAGGAGGCGCCGCCGGACGGCGCCCATCAACTGACCGATGCCGCACTGCTGCTCGGCGCGGCCGAGCCCGGCGAGCGGCCGCGCCTCGTTGCCGATCTGGCGCGCGCCTTTCCCAGGCTCGGCATCGAGATGCTGGCCCCCGGCACCGCGACTGTCGAGACGAGCGACAGTCCGCACCTGCGCGGGATGCGCCACCACCTCGCCCCGGGCTTCAAGGCAGTGCAGCTCGCCCCGGACGGGAATGCGCGCCGCGTCGGCATCGAATTGCCCGACGGCACGACGGTCGCAGCTCGTGTCGATGGCGGCCCGCGGCCGATGTTCTGGGGCGCGCCCTGGCTTTCGGCGCTGATGACCGCCTTCATCTGTGTCACCGTGCTTGGCCTGTGGGCGGCGCGTACGCTGACGAGGCCGCTGTCGTCCTTCGCCAAGGCCGCCGAGAACTTCAGTCTCGACCGCACCGCCGAGCCGCTGCCCGAGCGCGGCCCGGAAGAGATCCGCCAGGTCGCGCGCGCGCTCAACCGCATGCAGGAGCGGATCGCGCGGCTGATGGCGGATCGCACGCGGATGCTGGCCGCGATCAGCCACGATCTGCGCACGCCGATCACGCGGCTGCGCCTGCGTGCCGAGTTCATCGAGGACGAAGGCAACCGCAGGCGCATGCTGATCGATCTCGACCAGATGCGCTCGATGCTGGAATCGGTGCTGTCGCTGCTGCGCAACGATCGCAAGATCGAGGCCTTGACGCTGGTCGACATCGCCAGCACGCTCCAGCTCATCGCCGACCAGTTCGGCGACATGGGTCATGTCGTGCGATACGACGGGCCGGCGTCCGCGACCGCCGCCGCGCGGCCCGACGATCTGCATCGCGGCGTCACCAACCTCGTCGAGAACGCGGTGCGCTTCGGCGCCGAGGTGACGGTCCGCCTCGTCGTCTCGGGCACGACGCTCGTCATCGACGTCGAGGACGACGGCCCCGGCATTTCGGATGCGCGCAAGCAGGAGATGCTGGAGCCGTTCGTGCGCGGCGACGACGCGCGCACCATGGACGAGTCCACCGGCTTCGGGCTCGGCCTCTCGATCGCGCGCGCGATCGCGATCACCCATGGCGGCGAGCTGTCGCTGCACGACCGCGAGCCACATGGCCTGATCGTGCGGATGCGATTGCCGATCTGGCAGGAGCCGCGGCTCGCGGCTTAGGGCATGATCCGGATCCGGAGGGCCGCGTTAGCGCAAAGTGTGCAGCGGTTTTCCCTCGCGACAAACGCGGAACGCGTTTGCGCGGAGATCATGCCCTCTTGAGACGACACCTCACGCCGCGAGCGGCGGGTGCTCGACAGCCTCATGCGGGAAGATGGCCACCGCCTCGAACCGATAATTGCAGGCGCGGCAGGTCCAGAGGTAGGAGACGCGTCCCTCGCCCGGCTCGATCCAGTCGGGCTGCGCGATCGGCGTGCCGCACTGGGCACAAGGGTTGTGTCTGGGGATGTCACCGGTGTGTGCACTGACCAGGCTGGCTTTTGTCATGGCACCTCTCCCGATTTGCAGCGCTTGCGGGCTCGCTTTCGCGAGCCGGCACGAATAGACAGGCGTGCTGTCGCGCGGGGATCATCCGCCCCGGAAGCCCGATTACGCCAGCTTTGAGTCGTAACGGCGGCACGGCACCGCAAAAACGTTAACGGCGTCGTTTGGTCACATCATCGCCGCGTTCGGGTTGCCTAACGGCAGCCGGGCGCAGGCAAGTCGGGGATAAATGATGAAAATTTTACGCGTTGCCGCGCTGCTCGCGGCCGGATTGATTTTGCCGCAAGCTGCATTCGCCGGCGAAGCCGAATATGCCGAGATGGTCGCGGCCCATGCCCGCGCCAACGGCGTGCCGGAAGCGCTGGTGCACCGCGTGATCATGCGCGAGAGCCGTTACCAGCCGCACCTCGTCGGCCGTGGCGGCACCATCGGGCTGATGCAGATCAAGCTCGCGACCGCCCGCGGGGTCGGCTACACCGGCGATGCCGCCGGCCTGCGCGATCCCAACACCAATCTCACTTATGCGGTCAAATACCTCGCCGGCGCCTATCGCGCCGCCAATGGCGATCATGCCCGAGCTGTGCGTTATTTCGCGGGCGGCTATTACTACGCTGCAAAGCGCCAGCGCCAGGACCAGCAACAGACGATCGTGCAGCAGGCCAGCAACGAGAGCTGGCTCGAGCCGAACGGCAATCCGCAGCCGATGTTTGGAACCGAGCCGCGCCGCAAGCTCGCACAAGGCTTCCGCAACGCGCGGGCGCAGGCCTCGAAGTAGGCTCTCGTGTCCCGGACGCGCTGCAGCTTGCAACGCTGCTGCGCAGAGCCGGGACCCAGCATCCCGGCATCAGCATGGGCCCCGGCTCAGCAGCGCGCCACTTCGTGATGCGCTGCGTCCGGGGCACGAACGGTGAGGTTCCGGGCCAACACGCGTTGACACTGCCCGTCACTGGCATACATTAGACCCGTTCCGAGGGGTGCTCCGAGGAGGAGCTGAGATACCGCTAAATGGGCAATCCTGCCCAGGACCGCGGTGACCCTTTGAACCTGATCCGGGTCATGCCGGCGAAGGGACAGGGATGTTGCAGACCATCAAGCGACCGGATTCCCCGGTATCCATCATCGGCGCAGGCATTGCGGGAGCCTGGCAGGCCCTGCTGTTCGCACAGGCCGGTCACGCCGTGACCTTGCACGAGCGCGGTGACGAGGCGATGACGGACGCCACCAGCCATTGGGCCGGGGGCATGCTCGCGCCCTATTGCGAGGCCGAGGTCGCAGAGCCCATCATCAGCCGCCTGGGGCTGCGCTCGCTCGACATCTGGCGGCGCGAGCTGCCCGACACGCCTTTCAACGGCTCGCTCGTCGTCGCCCATCCGCGCGAGCGCAACGATTTCGAGCGCTTTGCGCGCATGACCGAGGGCCATCAGCGGCTCGACGCCGCAGGGCTCGCCGCGCTGGAGCCTTCGCTGGAGGGCCGGTTCCGCGACGCGCTGTTCTTCCCGGCCGAGGGCCATGTCGAGCCGCGCCGCGTGCTGCCGAAGCTGCACGAGCGCATCCGCGCCGCCGGCGGCACCATCAGGTTTTGCAGCGATGTCACCGCAGACGACCTCACAAACCTGAATCCCAAAGGCATCGTGATCGACTGCCGCGGCATCAGCGCCCGCGACGAGCAGGGCGAGCTTCGCGGCGTCAAGGGCGAGATGATCCTGATCGAGACCAGCGAGGTGCAGCTGGCGCGCCCCGTGCGGCTGATCCATCCGCGCTGGCCGCTCTACGTGATCCCGCGCGAGAATGGCCTGTTCATGCTGGGCGCGACCTCGATCGAAGCGGAAGACACCGGCGTCAGCGTGCGCTCGGCGCTGGAGCTTTTGGGTGCGGCCTATACCGTGCATCCGGCGTTCGGCGAGGCCCGCATCCTCGAATTCGGCTCGGGCCTGCGGCCTGCCTATCCCGACAATCTGCCGCGCATCGGCATTCGCGACGGCAAGATCAGCGTCAACGGGCTCTACCGCCACGGCTTCCTGATCGCGCCTGCTCTCGCCGAGCTGACGCTGGCCTATGTCCAGCGTGGCCAGATCGACAACGAGGTGATGCAGTGCTTGTGATCGTCAACGGCGAGCAGCGCGAGGTGACTTCCGCAAGCGTCGACGCGCTGCTCACCGAGCTCGACTATGAGGGCACCCATTTCGCCATCGCGCTCAACTACGACGTCGTGCCGAAAAGCCGCTGGGCCGAGACCGCACTGAAGGCCGGCGACGAGATCGAGATCATCACGCCGCGGCAGGGAGGGTGATGGGATGGCACACTCTCTTCGCGACGACGGCTCTTTTTGGCCCGTCATTCCGGGGCACGCGAAGCGTGAACCCGGAATCTCGCGCCACAACTTCGAGATTCCGGATCGGTCCGCGTACCGCGGCCCGTCCGGAATGACGGGGAATTCAACATGGTGACCTTCTACGGCAAGACCTTCGCCTCGCGCCTCCTGATCGGCAGCGCGCTCTATCCTTCGCCCGCGATCATGCAGGACGCGATCCGCGCTTCCGGCGCCAATATCGTCACGGTGTCGCTGCGGCGCGAATCCGCCGGCGGCAAGACCGGCGACGCGTTCTGGAAGCTGATCCGCGAGCTCGACGTCACCGTGCTGCCGAACACCGCCGGCTGCCGCACCGTGCGCGAGGCCGTGACGACCGCCAAGCTCGCACGCGAGCTGTTCGGAACGAACTGGATCAAGCTGGAGGTGATCGCCGACAACGACACGCTGCAGCCCGACGTCGTCGGCCTCGTCGAAGCCGCGACCATCCTGACCAAGGACGGGTTTGAAGTGTTCCCCTATTGCACCGAGGATCTCTCGGTTGCCAACCGCCTGGTCGATGCCGGCTGCAAGGTGGTGATGCCGTGGGCCGCGCCCATCGGCAGCGCGAAGGGCATCACCAACCGCGATGCGCTGAAGCTGCTGCGCGAGCGCCTGCCCGACATCACGCTGGTGGTCGACGCCGGCCTGGGCGCGCCCAGCCACGCGGCGCAGGCGCTCGAGCTCGGCTATGACGCCGTGCTGCTCAACACCGCCATCGCCAAGGCCGCCGATCCCGTCGCGATGGCCAACGCCTTCCGCCTCGGCTGTGATGCCGGCCGCACCGCTTACGAGGCCGGGCTGATGAACGCCCGCGACTTCGCCTCCCCTTCCACCCCTGTCGTTGGGACCCCGTTCTGGCATGCCGTATCCTGATCGTTTCTATCCCGTCGTCGACAGCCTTCAATGGGTCGAGCGCCTGACGAAACTCGGCGTCGGCACCATCCAGCTGCGCGCGAAAGAGCTCGACGACTCGCAGGCGCTTCAGATCGTCAGCGACGCGCTGGCGATCACCAGGGGCACGCAGGCCAAGCTGGTCGTGAACGACTATTGGCGCGCGGCGGTCGTCGCCGGCGCGGAATATCTGCATCTCGGCCAGGAGGATCTCACTGAGGCCGACCTCAAGGCGATCCGCGAGGCCGGCCTCAAGCTCGGCATCTCCACCCATGACGACGCCGAGTTGGAGACGGCGCTCGAAGCCCAGCCCGACTACGTCGCGCTCGGCCCGATCTTCTTCACCACGCTCAAATCGATGCGTTTCGAGCCGCAGGGCATTCCCAAAATCACGGAATGGAAGAAGCGCATCGGCAACATCCCGCTGGTCGCCATCGGCGGCATCAAGTTCGAGCACGCCGCAGAGATCTTTGCCGCGGGCGCGGACTCCATCGCGGTGGTTTCGGACGTGACGCAAAACCCCGATCCCGACGCCCGCGTGCGGCAATGGCTCGGCCTGTCGAAGGAGGCCGCGTGATGCAGGTCCCGCTCCCACCCCACACGCCACTGTCATCGCCCGGCTTGACCGGGCGATCCAGTACGCCGCGGCTTCTCGGCTCCACCCGCACCGCCTCGGCGTACTGGATCCCCGCTTTCGCGGGGATGACAGAGAACCTTCCACCGGCGTCATTCCGGGGCGGCTCGCAGAGCCGAACCCGGAATCTCGCTCAATAACCTCGAGGTTCCGGATCGGACCGCAATGCGGTCCGTCCGGAACGACGCCCATTAAAACCGGAGGATCCCCATGAACATCCGCTCCAACCCCGACAAGACCGTCCCCGCCGTCACCACCGGCCCCCTTCCCTCCTCGCGCAAGATCTTCGCGACGCCTGACGCCGCGCCCGACCTGCGCGTGCCGCTGCGCGAGATCATTCTGTCCGAAGGCGCGGGCGAGCCGAACCTGCCGGTCTACGACACGTCCGGCCCCTACACTGACCCGTCCGTCACCATCGACGTCAACGCCGGCCTGCCGCGTAACCGTAAGGCTTGGGTGCTGGAGCGCGGCGGCGTCGAGGAATATGAGGGCCGGCAGATCAAGCCGGAGGACAATGGCAACCTCTCCACCGACAAGGCCGCGCGCGCCTTCTCGGCCTATCACAAACCCTTACGCGGCCTCGACGGCCACAAGATCACCCAGCTCGAATTCGCCCGCGCCGGCATCATCACCAAGGAGATGATCTACGTCGCCGCGCGCGAGAATCTTGGCCGCAAGCAACAGCTGGAGCGCGCCGAAGCCGCCCTCGCCGACGGCGAGAGCTTTGGCGCCTCCGTGCCCGCCTTCATCACGCCGGAGTTCGTGCGCGACGAGATCGCGCGCGGCCGCGCCATCATCCCCTCCAACATCAACCACAGTGAACTCGAGCCGATGATCATCGGCCGCAACTTCCTGACCAAGATCAACGCCAATATCGGCAACTCGGCGGTGACCTCGTCGGTCGAGGAAGAGGTCGAGAAGATGGTGTGGGCGATCCGCTGGGGCGCCGACACCGTGATGGACCTCTCCACCGGCCGCAACATCCACACCACGCGTGAGTGGATTTTGCGCAATGCGCCGGTGCCGATCGGCACCGTGCCGATCTACCAGGCGCTGGAGAAGTGCAACGGCGATCCGGTGCAGCTGACCTGGGAGCTCTACAAGGACACCCTGATCGAGCAGTGCGAGCAGGGCGTCGACTATTTCACCATCCACGCCGGCGTCCGCCTGCAATACATCCACCTCACCGCCAACCGCGTCACCGGCATCGTCTCGCGCGGCGGCTCGATCATGGCGAAGTGGTGCCTGGCGCATCACAAGGAAAGCTTCCTCTATACGCATTTCGACGAGATCTGCGACCTCATGCGCAAGTATGACGTCTCGTTCTCGCTCGGCGACGGCCTGCGTCCCGGCTCGATCGCGGATGCGAACGACCGCGCGCAGTTTGCCGAACTCGAAACGCTCGGCGAGCTGACCAAGATCGCGTGGGACAAGGGCTGCCAGGTCATGATCGAAGGCCCCGGCCACGTGCCGATGCACAAGATCAAGATCAACATGGACAAGCAGCTGAAGGAGTGCGGCGAAGCGCCGTTCTACACCCTCGGGCCACTGACCACCGACATCGCGCCGGGCTATGACCACATCACGTCAGGCATCGGTGCCGCCATGATCGGCTGGTTCGGCTGCGCCATGCTCTGCTACGTCACGCCGAAGGAGCATCTCGGCCTGCCTGACCGCAACGACGTCAAGACCGGCGTCATCACCTACAAGATCGCCGCCCACGCCGCCGACCTCGCCAAGGGCCACCCCGCCGCGCAACTGCGCGACGACGCCCTCTCCCGCGCGAGGTTCGAATTCCGCTGGACCGACCAGTTCAACCTCGGCCTCGATCCCGAGACCGCCAAGAACTTCCACGACGAGACCCTGCCGAAGGAAGCCCACAAGGTCGCGCACTTCTGCTCGATGTGCGGCCCGAAATTCTGCTCGATGAAGATCACCCAGGACGTGCGCGACTACGCGGCGACGCTGAACGATCCGAACAGCGTGGGCATGTCGATGAGCGGCACCGCCGAGGACGGCATGGCGAAGATGAGCGCGAAGTTCAAGGAGATGGGCGAGAGCTTGTATCTGGATGCGGAGAGGGTGAAGGAGAGTAATCGGGTGTTGTGAGGCCCCTCCGTTCGTCATGCCCGGGCTTGACCCGGGCATCCTTCTAAAAGCCAAAGGCCGGGCGGACAGCCCGGCTTTTTTGCGAGACGTCGCTTCAAAGAACCTTGTTCTTCAACAATGGCTGCTGCTCTTTGACAGCGGACGAGCATTCCGCTTCCCAGGGGAAACGCCGATCGACGTCCTGCCAGATGATCTGGAGACAGGGGAATGCGAGCCGGGATTTACAGTAGAACCAGATCGCCGTGCCGAGATACTCGGGATAGGCCGCGAACGGCACCTGCCAGAAGCCGAGCTTGTAGTCGTTCTCCAGCAAATCATCGGAGATATCGCCGTCGGCGAATTTATGACCGGATGCCGCGCGGTCGCGGATAAGGTTGATGATGGCTTGCGCGTTTTCGGAGCTCTGGCCGAAGATGACGAGCTCGGGGTGGCCAAAGTTCAGAAACAGGCCGATTGAAAATGCAAACGGCGGATTGGCTCCGGGGATGCCGACGATATGGCAGCCGCGGTTGCGGACGTTACGCAAAACGACCTTATCGGCTTCCTGCTCGGGCTCGGGCCACTCGAACTGCTCTTGCATCTTCACTCCGCCAAGCTGGCAAGCATTTCTTGCTCGTGCGGGCGAGCCTACATCAGCAGCGCGTAGGATAGATAGCAGGCGTAGCCCGGATGAGCGAAGCGACATCCGGGATTGACAGTGGCCCCGCATGTCGCTGACGCTTATGCGGGCTACAACTATGCGGATAGATGATTTGCCCGCCCCCCCACCGCCTCCCCGACCAGCTCCGCTCCAACCTCCGCCTCGTCTTCGTCGGCATCGGCGCGCTCGGAGCTCGTTGAGCTGCTCGCACTCGGGATCGGCTTCACCGATCTCTCCAATTCGGCCACCTCGACAAATTCCCCCTCCGCGCCTATTCTGAATCCATGAACATCATTCGCCGCACGCTGGATCTCGACGCCGACACCGACGCGCGTTTGCGCGAGATGGCAGACGAGCGCGGGCAGCATGTCGCCGCCGTGCTCGCGGAGGCCGTGGCGCTGCTCGATTCCGTGGTCGATATCGCCGGCCCCGACATCGCTGAGGATCGCCGGCGACTGAATGATTTCAGAAAGAGCGGCGCCGCCGTGCCGCTCAACGAGGTGAAGGACTGGGTCGCGAGCTGGGGTTCGGCGAAGGAGTTGCCACGGCCGGCGGCGCGCAGGATCGGATGATCCTGCTTTCGCCCGACGCCGTTGAGGACGTCGAGCGATTGCGCCTGTTTCTCGATCAATTTAGGCCGCGTAGCCCGGATGAGCGAAGCGACATCCGGGACCTTTGTCGTCCCGCATATCGCTTCGCTCATGCGGGCTACGGCTGCGAATGACTGACGTGCCGCCCCAGCGCCTCCCCGACCAGCTCCGTCCCCACCTCCGCCTCGTCTTCGTCGGTACCGCCGCCTCGACGCGCTCGGCCGAGCTCGGGCACTACTACGCCCATCCCGGTAACCGCTTTTGGCGCGCGATCCATGAGGCCGGGATCACGCCGCGGCGCTATCAGCCGGGCGAGTTTGCTTCGCTGATCGCGCTCGGGATCGGCTTCACCGATCTCTGCAAGACGGCCGCCGGGATGGATCACCAGATCGCGGCGGAGACGATCGACGTGCCGGGATTCAGGGCCAAGATCGAAAAATACCGGCCGCGGACGATTGCGTTCACGAGCAAGAAGGCGGCGAGCTTGTTTTACCGCAGGCCGTCAGCTGCGATTGCGCTGGGGCGACAGCCGCGCGATGGAAGCTGGCCGGAGACGTTCGTACTGCCCTCGCCGTCAGGTGCGGCGTCCGGGCATTGGACGCTGGAGCCGTGGCGCGAGCTTGCGGTGTGGATCGCCGCGTAGGTTCAGCGAACAATAGCGCGTCACATTCCGCTGTCGTCCCCGCGAACGCGGGACCCATAACCCCACGGAGAAGTTTGGCGAAGACTCGTCGTTTCGGTACTGGGACAAGCCGCAACAGATAGATCACGCGGTATGGGTCCCGGCGTTCGCCGGGACGACACCGTGGTTGTGGCGGGCAGCTCGTAGCCCGGATGAGCGAAGCGATATCCGGGATCGGCGGTTGACCCGCATGTCGCTTCGCTCATGCGGGCTACAGGCCCTACGAAGTAGTCTGTCGGTATCCGCCCCGCTCGTTCGTCCTCTGGATGCAAAGCGCGATCAACCGGAGCCCCCCGATGCCCACCATCACCGCCTTCGAAAACTCCCCCGACCGCGGCCGGGGCCAGGCCCGCGACATGCGGGTGCGCTGGGCGCTCGAAGAGGTCGGCCAGCCCTACGACGTCCGCTTGGTCTCGTTCGCGGCGATGAAGCAGCCGACGCATCTTGCGCTGCATCCGTTCGGGCAGATCCCGACCTATGAGGATGGCGATCTCGCGCTGTTCGAGTCCGGCGCGATCGTGCTCCACATCGCCGAACGCCATGGCGGGCTGCTGCCGCTTGATGCGAACGCCAGGAGCCGCGCGATCGCCTGGATGTTCGCGGCGCTGAGCACGCTGGAGCCGCCGATCGTCGAGCTCGACATGGCGATGCTGGTCGAGCGCGACAGGAGCTGGCACGCGGAGCGCTTGCCCATGCTGCAGGACCGCGTCCGTGTCAGGCTCGGCGAACTGTCCCGCCGCCTCGGCGGTGCCGACTGGCTCGACGGCGCGTTCAGCGCCAGCGATCTCATGATGGTGACGGTGCTGCGCCGGTTGAACGCATCTCGCCTGCTGGACGAATATCCTGAAATCGCCGCCTATGTCGCCCGCGGCGAGGCGCGGCCGGCGTTCAGGCGCGCGTTCGATGCGCAGCTGGCGGTGTTCACCGCTACATCGCGTTCGTAGCCCGGATGCTTGTCCGCCGTAGCTCGAAGAGCGAAGGCGGAAGCGATATCCGGGGAGACTGCTCCCGCATGTCGCTGCCGCTCATGCGGGCTACGATCTGCGGCGAGGGGCGCTCCCCCTACCGCATCGTGATCGCGAGCCCGCTGAGATCCGCGTTCGCCATCAACCCGACCTGGTGACCCGTCAGCTCCAGCACCGCGCCCTTCTGGTTGGTCAGCACGATGGCGCGGGCGCCGCGGCCGACCGCAAGGCCGGCACCGGCGGCACCGTAGACTCCGGCGACGTCCGAGGGACGGTTGATGTTGGAGACGCGCCCGCGCAGCACGGTTTTCGAGCCGCCGAACACGAGGCCGTAGTCGAGGCCGCCGGTGGAGAGCGCATAGGAGCGGCCGCGGAAGTTCAGCACGCCCGAGCCGCCGGAGCCGCCGATGATCCAGCCCGCCTTGTAGATCGTCAGCGTCACGAAGCCGCTGTCGGCCCGCGCAGCGGTCGAAAGGCCGGCCAGGGCGGCGATGACGAGCAGCGCGGCGCGAAAGGTGGATGCGATCTTCATGGGTGTCTCCGGGGGCTATTTTTCAAGAGTGGATTCGAATCAGACGCGGCGAATGTATCCGATCGATCGCGGCGGCAACATGATGGGGCGCGGGCCTGATACGCGAGACGTAGCAGCGCATTCAACTGTCATCGCCCGGCTTGACCGGGCGATCCAGCATCCCAGAAGCGATGATGATTGAACCGCGGGGCCGCGGCGTACTGGATGCCCCGGTCGAGCCGGGGCATGACGACGGAGTTTGGGGATAGCGCAGACCAACTTCCAGGATGCCATTCTGCCCCTGTTTTGCCCGACGGAGCAAGCGGGGGTTTCGCCTTTCGCGAATTCTGGAAAACATCAATGATTTCCGTGCGGCGTCTACTGTGCATGGGGTTGTTTTCGCACTTTTTGTTTTGACCGCGCCGCGCCTGCCGCTACGCTCCTGCGTCCGCGACCGCTTCCGAGGTGACCCCATGCCGATCCAGCATTTCGCGCCCCCGCCGCACGTCAAGGCGCCGCCACTGTCCTTTGCGACGCGGGTCGGCGATCTCCTGTTCGTCTCGGGCATTCCCGGCTTCGATGCCAATGGCGCGCTGCCCGACAGTTTCGAGGCCCAGTTCGCCAACGTCGTGGTCAACATCAAGCGCGTGCTGGGCGAGGCCGGCGCCAGCGTGCGCGACCTCGTCAAGGTCAACGTGCTCCTGACCCGCGCCGCCGACGTCGCCGCCATGAACGCGCTCTATGCCGGCGCCTTCGGCCCGCCGCCCTATCCTGCGCGCACGACCTGCGTGGTGCAGGCCCTGCCCGATCCGAAGATGCTGATCGAGATCGAGGCGGTGGCGTCGCTTTCGAAGTGAGCGTGTGGCCTGCCGGGCACGCGGCCGAACCAAATGCGCGGTTGCGTCTGACATGTCCGTGAGCGGCCGCTCCCCGGCTTGCAAAGGACCTGCTTTTACCGCACGAATTTTCCGATCCACTTCCCCCACAAGGAGATATTTCATGCGTCGCGCTCTCGCGCTCTGTGCCGTTGCCGGCATCGCTTCGTCCGTGTTCGCCGTGCCGGCCTCGGCGGCGGTCGGCTATTACGTGATCCGCTGGGACAACACCGGCATCTGCCAGGTCTGGAACGAGGACCTCAAGTACAAGCCGTTCCAAATCGGCGCGTCGACCTACAAGGTCGTCAGCAAGCCGCTTCCGACCTTCCAGGAGGCGTCCGACCTCCAGATCAAGATGCGCGCCGAGCGCCGCTGCACGCTCTGAGCGCGACGCGACGGACGCGTTTACGGATGAGCCTTGATGGGGCGGACCGCGCGAATGGTCCGCCCTTCTCTTTTGCAGAAGCCGTTCTGTTCCGGCCTGAATTGCGCATTTCCCGCAGCGGCTTTTTTGAACCTGACCGGCCGGCGGAACTACTCACATCTTGTCCGGGGCGCATCCCCAAAGCGTCCCGCGCCACCCCTCCCGTCATTGTCGGGAGGCGCATCACGTCTTTCATTTTGAGGAGCTGATCATGCGTCGTATTTCCGTGCTGTGCGCTGCCGTCGGTCTTGCCGTCACCGCCTTCGCCGCCGCGAGCCCTGCCGAAGCCAGCTATCATCTGATCCGCTGGCAGGACAGCGGCTTCTGCCAGATCTGGGACGAGAGCATCCCGACCACGCCGTGGCCGGCCGGCTACCACCGCGCCAGCGCGAGCGTGCCGACCTTCATCGATGCCCTCGTGCTGAAGGACTCGGCGCTGAAGAACGGCCACTGCACCTGGTGACAATTCGATTCGCGGACGAAGAGCCGGGCGAGGGACGCTCCTTGCCCGGCTGTTTCGCCCGGCTCCCGTAGCCCGGATGAGCGAAGCGATATCCGGGAGCCGGTCTATCCTCCCAGTCGGCCCTCCTCAGCACGTTCACCGAATGCATCCCCGCTTCCTCCGACCTCACCGGCCCAATCCTCCGGCAGCAATCCCGCCCGCACGTAGCGGTGGAAGGACGAATGCGGCCAATCGCCGACACGCCGAACGTAACCGTGCTTGACAGGGTTGAAGTGAACGTAGTCGACATGACGTGCGAAGTCGTCTTCGTCGCGGATCGTGTGCTCCCAGTATCGCCGCTGCCATAGCGCCAGTTCTCCATTGGAGTGGCGAGCTATGTCGACACCTGCATGAAGCAGAGCAGTGCTGAAGTGCCCCTTGATCCGGCGCCAGCGTCCTGCGAAGTCATCGTCGTCCGGCGGAAGTCTCATGACCGCATGCAGATGATCCGGAAGGATCACGATAGTGTCGATCTCGAACGGACGCTCCTTGCGAGCGGTTCGGAAGGCGCTGCGCAGAGAGTCGATATTGTCAGTAAGGACGCTTGACCGACGGTCGAAAAGCGTCACCGTAAAGAAATAAGTGCCGCCGGGAAGAAAATTTCTGCGGTACAGAACCATGGCGAGACCTGACCCGGATATCGCTTCGCTCATCCGGGCTACAGTCTAGCACATTGATGCTCACGCGTCCTTGTGCGCGCCGGGATGGATCAGGAGATCGCGCGCGGCGGCGAGGTCGATGAAGGCTTCCGCGCTGCCGCCCCGGTCGGGATGCATGCCCTTGGCGGCGCGGCGATAGGCCTGGTTGATGTCCTCGCAGGTGAGCTGCACCGCGAGCGGCAGGCCGAGCACCTTGCGCGCGCGGTCCTCCCTGGACATCTGTTTCGGCAGGGCGTTGCGGCGGCCGAAGCGCGGGGCGGTCAGATCGTGGACGACCTCGAGCACCACGCCGAGACGGCGCTGCGCCGCCAGCGTCACGCCATGATCGTCATTGTCCGCGGCCTGGCGCAGCACCGGCAGCGCCTGCTCGGCGGCCTGGCGCAGCGTGACGTCGCTGCTCATCCGCACGATCTCGGCGACGAGCCGGCCCGCCTCGGCCCAATCGGGCGCGGGCGCCGACCGCAGCCGTTCGAGAGCGAGTTTCCAGGAGTCCAGCCGTTCCATCATGCGCGCAACGTTTAGCAATCAGGATCAGTATGCCAAGGCCGCCGTTTCCGCCCTCTTAATTTCGAGTTAGCTTTTCGTGAAACTTCGAAAAGAAACCGGGAGGAATATGTCATGGCATTGCTCGCAAACCACATCGCCGTCGTCACGGGTGCCGGCTCCGGCATCGGCCGGGCCATCGCCGCCGGCTACGCGCGCGAGGGCGCACAGGTCGTGCTGCTCGACGTCAATGCCGAGACGGTGGCGGAAGCGGCTGGGGAGATCCGGCAGGCGGGCGGCAAGGCCGAGAGCTTTCCGCTCGACGTGACCCGGCGCGAGGACTGCTTCGCCCTGGCCAAGCAGGTCGAGGGCAAGGTCGGACAGGTCTCGATCCTCGTCAACAATGCCGGCATCACCCGCCGCAACGCCTTCACCGCCGAGACCGAGACGGTGGCGAAGGACTGGAACGACATCATCGCGCTCAACCTCAACGGCGTCTTCAACATGACGCAGGCATTCCTCGCACCCTTGCGCGCGAGCAAGGGCCGCATCGTCAACATCGGCTCGATCCAGTCCTTCGTGCATCTGCGCACGCCGAGTTCGGCGGCCTACACGACTTCGAAGCACGGCGTGCTCGGCTTCACCAAGGCGCTCGCCGCCGAGCTCGGCAAGGAAGGCGTGCGCGTCAACGCGATCGGTCCCGGCTTCATCGAGACCAACATCAACGCCAATGTGCGTGCAACCAATCCGGCGCTGGTGCAGGCCTTCCTCGATCACACCCCGCTGGCGCGCACCGGCAAGCCCGAGGATATCGTCGGCCCCGCGATCTTCCTCGCATCGGACCTGTCCGCCTATGTCACCGGAACGATCGTGATGGTGGACGGCGGGTACCGCACGGTGTGAGGGACGCACAGCCTCTCGGCACACGAAGTGTCATCGCCAGCGACGCGAGGGATGACCGTGAGTTTGTCGCGCGAGATAGGTCCGCATCGCGATGCATCCTGCGCCAATCGCGGCGGCTTCGCGGCATTCCTGGGGTCAATTGGTGGGCTCGCTCCCGATTAACCATTCATTAACCAAACAGGACCACCGTGGAATTACGGCTTGGGGTCGTTGTTCTCGATCCGCTTCCAATGATGGAAGCGGGCGTTGATCGGGGAGTGTGTTGATGACCACTGTTCATGTCGCTGCGTCCGAATCGGGCGCGCAATTCCTAGCCCCTAACCAGATCGTTCCGATGCTGATCGGCGCCACGGTCGACGAGGTCGAGCGTGAGCTCGTGCTCCAGACGCTCGCACGCTGCGACGGCAACCGCACGCGCGCAGCGCGCGTGCTCGGCCTGTCGGTGCGCACGCTGCGCAACAAGATCAGGATCTACGCCGCCTCCGGCATCGACGTGCCTGCCCATCAGGATTAGCGGGTGACATTAGTCCGCCCGCGACGCCGAGCTGCGCCACAAGCGGCGCAGCTCGTGCCGCAGATACACGCCGGCGATGACCGCAAGCGAGATCATCGCGACCGAGGCGGCAATCAGCTCGACCGCGCGGAGCAGGAACGCCGTCATGACAGCCCATAACGGTTGCGGCTCCTCGGCGAACGCGACCGGCACGATATCGGGCACCAGCAGCTGAGCGAGGCCGAGCGAGACGACGAGAATGACAGCGAACAGGCAAAAGACTTTCCACGCTGCACGCATCGGTCGCTCCTCGCAAGCGGTGTGGCCGTGCGCGATCGATGACATGGCGGCTCGCCTCGACGATTGATGTTGATCAAGCCTGACACGATGCGCGGGTAGAATTGCTGCTGTCGTCAAAGGCCGCTAAGTAGCTTGCTTCCGGTCAAGGGAGCAGTGGCGTGGCAGACGATCAGGGACGACGGCAGGGACCTCAGGGTCCGCGCGGGCGGCAGGGCGAGCCGGGGCGTCCGGGGCCGCAGGGCCATCCGGGCCGACGCGGCCCGGACGGGGCGCGCGGCAAGCCGGGACCGCAGGGCAAGCCGGGGCCGGTCGGAAAGGCTGGCCCGCCCGGCAAGCCCGGTCCGCAAGGCAAGCAGGGCGAAGCCGGCCCGCGTGGCGCAGCCGGCGCGCCGGGACCTGCCGGGCCGCAGGGACCGACGGGGCCGCAAGGCCCGCGCGGCGAACCGGGTCCGCCCGGCCAATTGCCGTCGATCGAACAAGTGCTGCCGTGGCTCGACCAGCTCTTCGACGCCTGGGACGAACGCCGCCGCCAGCGCGAGCGCGAAGCCGCTGAGCGCGAAGCGCTCGCGGCCGCCGTCCAGGAGCCTGACGAGGCAATCGTCGATGACGAGAGCGATGACGGCGACGACCACAAGAAGAAAAAGAAAAGGAAGAAGCACGGCGACAAGGCCTAGCAGACGGGTCTATTTCGGCCGATCCTCGTCTCGCGACAACATGCCCATGCGCTCGAACTGCCAGCGCATCGCGCGATACCAGAGGTAGCCGACCGCTGCGCCGCACAGGGCGAGGATGACCATGTTCGCGCTCGAGAACGAGCCGCTCCACCACATCATCCACGCAGTCCATAGCAGCGTGAAGACGATGGCACCTGCTTTCAAGGGAAGAAGGGGGCGGCTCATGGTCGTGCTCCGGGCGATCAAAACCCCGGCCGACACCATCGCAAGCTGACGCAGCAGATACCGTGAGCCAGATCACGGAGTGCGCCGTTCGAGCTCACGAACCGAAGCGCAGCCGCGAGCGCTCTCTCGCCTTCTCCGCCTCGACCTCACGGTCGCGCGCCGGCGCATGGGTGTGCAGCGACGTCAGGAGCTTTCGTGCGGCCTCCGCGACCTCCGTTACCGCGCGCTCGAACGCCACCTCGTTCGCCTGCGACGGCTTGTTGAAGCCGGACAGTTTTCGCACGAACTGCAGCGCGCTGGCGTGGATCTCGTCCTCCGTCGCCGGAGGCTCGAAGTTGAACAGCGTCTTGATGTTGCGGCACATGCACTCTCTCCCGACGTTTTCTTGAAGACGAAGGCCTGAGTCGAAATCCTACATCCGCCCTCGCGCTTCTGCGAAGTTCCATCGCGCCATGCCGATCAACTCCGTGGATGCGCACCGCCACAAGCTGTCTCATCTCGCAACGCATCATGTGCGGCGCACCGGCGCCGCTTATTATTTGAGCATGCATTGCGCTGACGGCTCGGGCTTAATCGCGTCAACGATACGAATCGACGCGCGGGACAATCGCGCGCCAATGGCACGATACGCGATGAGGAGGATCGCATGCACAGGCTCGCACTGTGCGTCTGGCTGGCTGCAACGACAGCGCTGACGAGCGCCGCGTTCGCGTTCGACAACGGCCAATACGACCACGTCCCGCCCGACATCCGCGCCTGGTTCAAGAGCGTGATCGCGCCGAACGGCGTGCCCTGCTGCGACATCTCCGATGGCTATCGCACCGAATACGACGTACGCGGCGGCGCCTATTGGGTGCCGATCGACGGACAATGGATGGAGGTGCCCGCGCGCGCCATCATCCGCGACCGCGGCAATCCGGTCGGCCAGGCCGTGGTGTGGTACGTCCACCATCGCGGCGCCGTCATCATCAGTTGCTTCGTGCCGGCGGATGCAGTCTAGCGCGCTCGATTTCGTTGGCTGGAGGCGCCTGATCGGCTAGCTTGAGGACGAACTGATATTGATATGGAGGCACGCCGGTTGACCAATCTTTGCGCCGAAGACCTTGCCACCATCTATGCCAGGCCGAGCCCGAGGGTGATCGCGAAAGCGCGTCCCGCGATCGATGCGCATGCGAAGAAGTTCATCGAGATGTCGCCGTTCTGCGTGCTCGCGACTTCGGGCGCGGACGGCAGCGTCGATGCCTCGCCGCGCGGCGGCGGCATTGGCTTCGTCCACGTCGCCGGTCCCAACCAGCTGTTGATGCCTGACCGCTCCGGCAACAACCGCATCGACAGTTTTCGCAACGTCGTCGAGGGCTCGGGATTCGTGCAGCTGCTGTTCTTCGTGCCAGGGATCGACGAGACGCTGCGCGTCGGCGGACGCGGCACGCTCTCGGCCGATCCGGATCTGCTCGCCGCAATGGTGGAGTTCGGCAAGCCGCCCCGCGCGGTGCTGAACGTCGCGGTCAGCGAGGTCTATTTCCACTGCGGGAAGGCGCTGATGCGCTCGAAGCTTTGGTCGTCCGAGAAGGTGCAGCGCTCGGTGATGCCGAGCATCGTCGAGGTCATTCACGACCAGACGGGCTTGGGCGAACCGGAGAGCCAGGAGATCGTGGAAGAGCGCTACAAGACGCAGCTGTAGATGATGCGTTCGCCACTTAGGCACGCCGCCATGTCCGGGCTTGTCCCGGACATCCACGTCTTTCTCGTGGCAGCAACACGTGGATGGCCGGGTCAGGCCCGGCCATGACGAATGGAGAGAGGCGAGCGGAGCTTAATGCCCCTCGCCCTCGAGCCCGCCGACGTGCTTCTGGGTGTAGAGTTCGAGACCGATGCGGCCAATCAGGTCGAGCTGGGTTTCCAGGAAGTCGATGTGGTGCTCCTCGTCGCTCATCAGCTTCTCGAACAGGTCACGCGTGACGTAGTCCTTGGCGCCGTGGCAGTAGGTCGCCGCTTCCTGGTAGAGCGCACGCGCGCTCATCTCGGCGGCGAGATCGCATTCGATGATCTCCTTGACGTTCTGGCCGATGCGCAGGGGATCCAGCACCTGCATGTTCGGAAAGCCGTCGAGGAACAGGATGCGCGCGGTGAGCTTGTCGGCATGCTCCATCTCCTCGATGGACTCCTTGCGCCAGACCTTGGCCATGTCCAGCAGGCCCCAATTGTCGAGGAAGCGGTAGTGCAGCCAGTACTGATTGATCGCAGTTAGCTCGTGACGCAGTGCCTTGTTGAGATAGTCGATGACCTTCGCGTCGCCCTGCATGATTCACTCCAGCTTTGAAGTCCAAATCGGCCCTAACCGAATTTAGAATGCTTCTAAATGAGTTTGCGTACGCCGGCAACCGGCTACGCGGACGCAGCCGGGGAAAAGCTCAGCTGAGGATGCGGAAGTTTTCAGCAGGCCGCGAGGGCGAACTGGGCGGGTTCGGCCGTCTCGTCATTGGCGGCGACGGTGTGGCCATGGGGACAGCCGGCGCAGCAAGACTGGGCGCAGGGGCCAAGCGCTTCGTCGATGATGGTCTTGATAGTCCGGGCACAGCGGCCGCATTCGGCGCTGCAGCCGAGACACCCATAGACCTGCTTGGCATGGCGCACGGCGTCGTCGGACTCGGCGACGGCGGCGCGGATGTCCTCATCGCTCAGCACGTTACAGGAACAAACGATCATGGAAGCGGCAGGCCCTTCGGTGATGCGCCATCATCGATATTTAACGGGCCGGCCGGATGCAAAAGGAAAAACCGGTATTTGAAGCTATTCCAAACTGGCCCGGCAATCAGCCTAGAACGGCTCTAAAATCAGGTGTTGCGATTGATCAAGATTGGGGCGGAGCTAGTCGCCACCACCGCCTCCGCCACCATCGCCGCCACCTCCGCAGTCCCCGCCACTGCTGCCGCCATCGCTGCTGGAACAGCTGCCGCCGTCGGTCGAGCTCCCCGAACGGTCGCTGGAGAACCAGCTTCCCAACGAGAAGCCGTCGCTTGTCCCCATGTAGGTGTCGGCGCCACTACCACCGCCATCACCGCCGGCCCCGACACGCGTGCGCCGCCGGCCCCGGTTCTGGAGGTGAGCGATCCAGCCGTAGCCGATCGCGAAGACGACCCCAGCAGCAATCAATGCATTGACCATCGCGTTGCCCATCAGCGTCTCCTGATGAAACTGGGGCCCATGCCGGTTGGTCGTCTCCGGCAAAGGGGCCGTTCATTGATCATTCAAGCGAAGTATGGAACCTTGTGCCCCAAAGAGTTCCCACGTGTGATAAGGTCAAGCGCATGAAGAAGTCGCTCCTGGCAGTCGCTGCCGTCCTCACTCTGGCCCTGACGGCCGGGACACCCGCCCATGCCCAGCGCGGTGTCGCAGCGGGCGTGGCGGCCGGGATCATCGGCGGCGCCATCGTCGGTGGCGCACTGGCCTCTCCGTATTATTACGGACCAGGTCCCGGCTATTACGAACCGGGCTACTATCCGCCCCGCTACTACGCCCCTGGTCCGGGCTATGTCGCCGACGACTATTACGGCAACTGCGTCTGGCAGAAGCAGCGCTTCTGGGACGGCTATGCCTGGCGCGTCCGCCGCGTCAGAGTTTGTGGCTGAGGCGCCCTTAACCGGTTCACTACGGATGCGCCGTTCATCTCAGAGCCCGAAAAAGACCGCTTTTTCTCGTCACAGCTCTGTGTGCGTTTACCGTGGATTGACCATTTGCGCGCTTCCTAACCGCAAGGCCAAATTCCATCAGAGTGTGCGTGAACCTTTGAAACCCGGGCCATCCCTTACAGGGGAAGTCCATCTCCCAGGAGAGCCAAGAGCATGAAGAAGACTTTGGTTGCCGCCCTCACGGTTGCAACGGTCGCCGGTTCGCTGGTGACCGCAACGCCGCCGGCGAAAGCCGGTGACAACATCGGTGCCGGTATCGCGGCCGGGCTGATCGGTGGCGCCATCGTAGGCGGCGCCATCGCGTCGAGCCGTCCGGCCTATGGTGGTCCCGTTTACGTGGCCGAGCCCGGCCCGCCGCCCCCGCCCTGCTACTGGCAGCGCCAGCGCTATTGGGACGGTTATGGCTGGGTCGTTCGCCCGGTTCGCGTCTGCTACTGATCTGATCGCACGGCGCTCGCAAGCGCCGCGATCGAAGCCCGGCCGAGACCATCGGCCGGGTTTTTTCTTTTGGTCCGGCGCTATCGCCCCGCCTGGATCGAGCGCAGCACCTCTTCGCTCGGCCAGCAATCGACCTTGAGGCCCGCCGACTTCTGATAGGCACCGAGCGCGGCGCGCGTCTGCATGCCGGCCTTGCCGTCGATCTTGTCCTTGTAGAGTCCGATGCGCGTCAGCTCGCGCTGCATGGTCTCGACGTCTTTCGTGCGCAGCTGCTTCGAAGCCGACCACGGCGTTGCGAATGGCAGCGGGCTGGTCATCCGGTCGCTGAGATGGCCGACGAACAGCACGTAGAGGTCGGAGAAATTGTACTCCTTGATCACGAAGTAATTCTTCGTGGTCAGGAACGACGGGCCGTAGATGCCTTCGGGCTGGAGCAGCGAGGCCTGCTGCGCCTGCTCGGCGGCGCTGAGTTTCTGGCCACGCACCGGCACAAAGCCTTCGCGCAGCCATTGACCGATCGGCTTCGTCACCTCCGGCACGCCCGTGGTGCAATCAACCTTCGCCGGGGCCTGCACCTCATAGGACCAACGGAGGCCGCTCTGCCAGCCCTTGTTGACGAGCTGCTGCGCGGCGGAGGCCAGCGCATCCGGCACGGAGTGCCAGATATCGATGCGGCCATCGCCGTCGAAGTCGACGCCATGCTTGTAATATTCCGACGGCAGGAACTGCGTCAGCCCGGTGGCGCCGGCCCAGGACGAGCGCATGTCCTTTCGCTTCACCACGCCCTCGCCGAGAATCTTGAGCGAGAGGATGAACTCGTTGCGATACTGGTCCTTGCGGCGTCCGACATAGGCCTGTGTCGCCAGCACGCGCACGAGATCGTAGGGCAGCGTGTAGCGGCCATAATCGGTCTCCCGTCCCCAGATCGCGAGCATGACGGTGGCGGGAACGCCGGAGCTTTGCTCGATTGAGCTGAGAGCCGGACGATATTTTTGCAGCAACCGCTGCCCCTCTCCCGCAAGCCGCGCGATCGAGGCTTCCCTGACGTAATCGGCCGGCACCTGCACGAACTCGGCCTGCGACGGCGCGCCGGTCGCAGGCCGGCCCGGCAGAAGCAGGTCGGGCAGCTTGTAATCAGGCTCGAGCCCGCGCGTCTCTCGCTCGAACGTCGCGCGCGAGACGCCCGCGGCCTGCGCTTCCGACCAGAGCGAGGCGATGAATTGCGTGAAGGCGGCATCTGCCGCACGGGCGGACGACCAGCCGCAGGTGACCGCGATCACCGCAGCGATGAGCGCCCGCCGCATCATGCCGCCATCACCGCGTCAGCTTCTTGTACTTCACGCGGTGCGGAATGATGCTGTCCTGACCGAGGCGGCGCATCTTGTCCTTCTCGTAATCCTGGAAATTGCCCTCGAACCATTCGACATGGCTGTCGCCTTCGAAGGCCAGGATGTGGGTCGCGATACGGTCGAGGAACCAGCGATCGTGGCTGATGATGACGGCGCAGCCGGCAAAGTCCTCCAGCGCCTCTTCGAGCGCGCGCAGCGTGTCGACGTCGAGGTCGTTGGTCGGTTCGTCGAGCAGCAGCACGTTGGCGCCGGACTTGAGCATCTTGGCGAGATGCACGCGGTTGCGTTCACCGCCGGAGAGCGCACCGACCTTCTTCTGCTGGTCCGCGCCCTTGAAGTTGAACGCCGAGCAATAGCCGCGCGAGTTCACTTCCTTCTTGCCGAGCAGGATCAATTCGTTGCCGCCGGAAATCTCCTCCCAAACGGTCTTCTTGCCGTCGAGCGCATCGCGCGACTGGTCGACATAGCCGAGATGCACGGTCTCGCCGACCGTGATCGTGCCGGAGTCCGGCTTCTCCTGGCCCGTGATCATCCTGAACAACGTGGTCTTGCCGGCGCCGTTGGGGCCGATCACGCCGACGATGCCACCGGGCGGCAGCTTGAAAGTGAGATTGTCAATCAGCAGACGATCGCCAAAGCCTTTGCTGAGGCCGTCGAAATCGACAACGTTGGCGCCGAGGCGCTCGGCGACCGGGATGATGATCTGAGCCGTCTGGGTCTGCTTCTCGCTCGCCTTCTTGAGCAGCTCCTCATAGCGCTGATAGCGCGCCTTCGACTTGGCCTGGCGCGCCTTCGGCGAAGATGCGACCCATTCCTGCTCGCGGGCGAGCGTCTTCTGGTGTGCCGCGTCCTCGCGGCCCTCCTGCTCCAGACGCTTCTGCTTCTGCACCAGCCAGGACGAGTAGTTGCCCTCGTAGGGAATGCCTCGGCCGCGATCGAGCTCGAGGATCCAGCCCGTAACGTTGTCGAGGAAGTAGCGGTCGTGGGTGACGATCAGGATCGCGCCGGGATAGTTGCGCAGGTGGCCTTCCAGCCACGACACGGATTCGGCGTCGAGATGGTTGGTCGGTTCGTCCAGCAGCAAGAGTTCGGGCTGGTCGAGCAGCAGCTTGCATAGCGCGACGCGGCGGCGTTCGCCGCCCGAGAGCTTGGACACGTCGGCATCGTCGGGCGGACATCGCAGCGCGTCCATGGCCTGGTCGACCTTGCTGTCGAGATCCCACAGGCCCTGGGCCTCGATCTCGTCCTGGAGCTTGGTCATCTCGTCGGCGGTCTCGTCGGAATAGTTGACCGCGAGCTCGTTGTAGCGATCGAGGATCGCCTTCTGCTTGGCGACGCCCTGCATGACGTTCTCGCGCACGGACAGCTTGGGATCGAGCTGTGGCTCCTGTTCGAGATAGCCGACGCGGGCGCCCTCGGCGACCCAGGCCTCGCCGGTGTACTCCTTGTCGAGGCCAGCCATGATCTTGAGCAGCGTCGACTTGCCCGAGCCGTTGACGCCGAGCACGCCGATCTTGGCGTCGGGGTAGAAGCTCAGGTGGATGTTATCGAGCACCTTCCGGGTCGGGTAGCTCTTGGTCAGGCCCTGCATGAAATAGATGAACTGGCGCGCCATCGGTCCCGTGACACCTTCGATTTGAGGAAATTTGCTTGCCGCCGATGTAACGATCCCGCCCCAAAAGGGCAATGTTTTCCGTCCGTTCACCACGGATGAATACGGAATGGACACCATCCGGACGCCAATCCGGACAATTGAAACTATCTTTTAATAAATCAGGCCGAAAGCTCGGTTTCGCGCGGAAACAGCGCCGCCCGCCAGAATGAACGGGAGCACAGCGAGGCCGCATCATGGCTCTGATCGAGACGCATTCTCATCCTGTTCCGGCAGGAGCCGGCCGCGTCTTCGGGTTCGTCTCGGAGATCAAGGGCTTCTGGAAGCGCTTCTTCGCCACCGCCTTCAATCCCTACCGGCCCGAGCTGCATTATATGCGTGGACCCGGTCCCGCGTGGCGCGCCAAGCACGGCATGGATGCTCCGTTCCGCCTGAAGCCCCGCGATTTCTGAGCGCCTCCTCCCTATCGGACTTTTGAAGTCGTCGGCTGCTTGCGCGCAGGCGTGATTGCGAGCAACGATGGCCGGGCTCCGACGACGGCGCCCGCCTGCGCCGTCAACTCTCGCCATGGATGAACGCTGATGAGCCGGCTGCGCTGTGCAATTCTCGACGACTATTTCAACCTCGCGCTCGAAATCGCCGACTGGCCGAAACTGTCCGACCGGGTCGACGTTACCGTGTTCAGCCACCCCTTCGCTTCGGAGCAGGCCGCGGCAAGCGCGCTGGCGGACTTCGACGTCATCTGCGCGATGCGCGAGCGCACCGCTTTCCCCAAGAGCCTGTTCGAGAGCCTACCGAAGCTGAAGCTGCTGCTGACCTCGGGCATGCGCAACGCCGCCATCGATATGGAGGCTGCGAAGGCGCGCAATGTGGCCATCGGCGGCACACAATATTCCCGCGATCCGACGGCGCCGCTCACCATGGGCCTGATCCTGGAACTGACTCGCGGCATCGGCCGCGAGAATGCGCGCATGCATGCCGGCGAGCCCTGGCAGAGCTTTGCCGGCGTCGAGATCGAGGGCTTGACGCTCGGCATCGTCGGGCTCGGCAAGCTCGGCAGCAAGATGGCTGGGATCGCGAAAGCGTTCGGTATGAACGTGATCGCCTGGAGCCCGAACCTCACGCCGGAGAAGTGCAAGGATGCCGGCGTCGGCTACGCCACCAAGGAGGAGTTGTTCGCCAAGGCCGACATCGTCACCATCCATGTGGTGCTCAGCGAGCGTTCGCGTGGCCTCGTCGGCCGCGCCGATCTCGCGCGGATGAAACCGACCGCCTTTCTCGTCAACACCGCGCGCGGGCCGATCGTGGACGAGCAGGCGCTACTCGAAGCGCTGCAGCAGAGGAGGATCGCAGGCGCCGGCCTGGATGTGTTCTCGGTCGAGCCGCTGCCGGTCGACCATCCCTTCCGCAAGCTCGACAACCTCGTGCTGACGCCACACCTCGGCTACGCCACTGCGGACGGATTGCGCATCCATTACGGCCAGATGGTCGAGACGATCGACGCCTTCATCAGGGGCGGCGAGCTGCCGCGCAGGCTGGCCTGAAATGAAAAGGGCGCGCCGACGGCACGCCCTTTCTGCAATCTGGTAGGCACGAAGCGCTCAGCGCACGGTGACCGGCGCGGGCAGCGGCGGCACGACCGTCGGCTGGGTGCCGGGGACCGGGCCGGCCTGAGCCGCGACGGATGCAGCTCCCGGCGTCGGCGCAGCGGAGGCGGTCGCCGTTCCCGGCGGCGGGCCGCCCGGCAGCACCACCACGCGGGTGCCGACCTTGACGCGATCGAACAGGTCGGAGACGTCCTCGTTGAGCATGCCGATGCAGCCGGACGACACGAACTTTCCGATCGTCGAGGGCTGGTTGGTGCCGTGGATACGGTAGACGGTCGAGCCGAGATACATCGCGCGGGCGCCTAACGGATTGCCGGGGCCGCCGGCCATGAAGCGCGGCAGATAGGGCTGGCGCTCGATCATCTCGGTCGGCGGATGCCAATCCGGCCACTCGGCCTTGCGGGTGATCTTCTGCACGCCGGTCCAGGTGAAGCCGTCGCGGCCGACGCGGACGCCGTAGCGGATCGCACGGCCGTTGCCGAGCACGTAATAGAGGTAGGTGTTGGGCGTATCGACCACGAGCGTGCCGGCCGGCTCCTTGGTCTGGAACGCGACTTCCTGGCGGCGCAGGTTCTGCGGTAGCTGCGCCGGCGCAGCATCGGGCTGCTCCTCGGGCGGCAGCGACGCGATTGTCATCGGCCGGCCATCGGCATCGACGGGCGGCTGGGCGGACTGGACCGTCCCGGTCGCGGCGGGACCACCGACGGCCTCAGGTGGACGCAGGCCGTCATTTGCGGGCGCCTGCTGCCCCGGACGATTGGCATAGATCACCGGCGGCGGACCGGCGGGCCGGCCATAGCGGGGATCGTCGGGCGACATCACGGGGCCCTGGGGCGCCGCCGAATAGACCGGCGGAGCGCCAGCCGGACGACCATAACGGGGATCATCCGGCGACATCACCGGACCCTGCGGCGGGGCGGCCGAATAGACCGGGGGCGCGCCGACCGGGCGACCGTAGCGCGGATCGTCGGCCGGACCGGGCGGCGGCAGCGAGGCCTGCG
The DNA here is from genome assembly GCF_041262065.1 of Bradyrhizobium sp. USDA 327. Lineage (NCBI taxonomy): Bacteria > Pseudomonadati > Pseudomonadota > Alphaproteobacteria > Hyphomicrobiales > Nitrobacteraceae > Bradyrhizobium > Bradyrhizobium sp. USDA 327. The sequence continues at coordinate 5,102,242 of NZ_JBGCCW010000001.1, forward strand.
GCATCGCGTCGTCGTCTTCGTCCAGTGCATCGAAATTCGGCGTGCGGTCACCGGGCCGATATTCGGCCGGGGCGCCATAGCTCGGCGCCTGCTGGACCGGATAGCTCTGAGCCTGAGCGAGCGAGGTTCCCGCCGCAGCGACTGTTGCGGCAGCGCATATCGTCAGAAAGTGTTTGATCATCATCGCTCTTGTATAGTCCCGAAGCCCGATCGGACCGTTAACGGCCAGATGACGGAAGATAGCGGCACATTCAAGACATATCAGGCCTATTTGCGCCGGATTTGCCGATTTGTGATCCGCAAGACCACCGTTGCCCCGTTGCATCACGGGGCTGAAATCGTATCGCGCCATCAATTGCCGCGTTATTCGACCGCGATTTTAACGGAACGGCGCAGGATCGTTGCGATATGGTCGAATCCGCCTGATTCGCCACTTTCCGAGCTCCGATCCCGCGTGGCGAACGCGGCAATCAGTACCGTCACCGCGTTCAGATGGCTCTTTGGCCCTGGCCACCTCGCCGCCGGGGCGGAAATTCGCAATCGCTCGATGCTTCCCGGCTTTCGCTTCCTGTTTGCCGCGATCCTGTTGTCAACCTCCATCCTGGTGTTCGGCCTAGGAGCCGCCGCGTTGCTGCGGGCGACCCATCAGCAATATGTCAGCAACCCCTCCTGGCGGAATGGCCCGCAGGAGCAGGTGTTTGCGCAAGTGCCCGAACCGGCTCAGCCGGTGCTCGCGGTGTTGCGAGCGGAGCCGGAGATCGCCCCCGCCCCCGCACCGTCGCTGCGCGACCGGGTGCCGACGATCGGGCTGCCGGCGAGCGGGCCCGAGCAGGTGGCCGCGCTGACGGCCGAGGCCGATCCGGAGCCGCAGGTCACTGAAGCCGCGCCTCCGGCTCCTGAGCCGGCCAAGCCCGAGACGATGACGGAAGCTGAAGCGCCAGCACCCACCGACACGCTCACTCCCGCCGACACCACGGCCTCGATCCCCGAGGCCAAGCCGGACTTTGCGCCTGCCGCCAGCGAGCCGGCGCAGGTTGATCCCGGTGCCGCGCTCGCCTCCTCGGCGGTTGATGTCGCCTCGGCGAAGGTGGCCGCGCTGAACGATCCCGCAACCTCAGCCGTGAAGGACGCGCCGGCGAAGGCCAAGGCCGAGAGCAACAAGGCGGACGGCAGCGCATCGGACAGCAAGGCGACCAAGCGCAAGGCGAAGGCGAAGAAGCAGCCCCGCGTGGCGCGGCGTCCGCCGCCTCAGCAGTTGCAGCAACGGCTCGATCCGTTTGGACAGCCGCAGCCGGCTTTCGCGACAACGACCACCGCGCGCACGCGCTGACGCTTCACCGCGACGATCTCACGCCGGCCCCGTCGCGATCGGCGGGCCGCCGGCCTGGCCCCATTCCGACCACGAGCCGTCATAGAGCGCGGTGTCAGTGATGCCGAGCCGATAGAGCGCGAGCGTCAGCACGCCGGCCGATACGCCCGAGCCGCAGCTCGTCACGATCGGTGCGTCGAGCCTGACGCCGGCGCCCGTGAAGGCAGCGCGGAGGTCATCGAGCGGCTTCATCTCGCCGGTCGCGGCATCGAACAGGAGATTGTAGGGCACGTTGCGCGCGCCGGGGATGTGTCCGGAGCGGATACCCGGGCGCGGCTCCGGCGCGCGGCCCTCGAAACGGTCGGCGGCGCGCGCATCGATCACCTGCTCCCTGCGGCTTTCGACATTGGCGATCAGCTGCTGCATGCTGCGCACGCGGTTTGAATCATAGCTGGCCTTGAACGTCGCAGGCTTCGGCTTGACCTCGCCGCTCTCGACGGGGCGGCCCTCGGCACGCCACTTCTTCAGGCCGCCATTGAGGATGCGCACATTGCCGTGGCCGTAGGACAGGAACATCCACCAGGCGCGCGGCGCGGCGACCCAGCCGCCGGCATCGTAGAGCACGACGGTATCGGCATTGGAGATGCCGAGATGGCCGATGTCGCGGCCGAACTGCTCGGCGCTCGGAAACATGTGCGGCAGCGGGTTGGAATGATCCGACACCGCATCGACGTCGAAGAACACCGCGCCCGGCAGATGCGCGGCGAGATAGTCGTCCTTCGGCAGCGGCAAGACGCCCGGCAGCTTGAAGCTGGCGTCGAGGATCTTGACGTTGGCGTCGCCCCTGTGGGCGGCGAGCCATTCGGTGGAGACGAGAGGGTCGGTGGCGGTGCTCATCGGTCTTTCCTGGTGGTCATTCCGGGGCGCCCGGAGGGCGAGCCCGGAATCCATCGAGCGGCTGAGTTGGTGGATGAATGGATTCCGGGTTCGCGCTACGCGCGCCCCGGAATGACGGATGGAGAGAGCGAGGCTCACCCCTTCTTCTTCGGCTCCCACTTCTCCGTGGGCCCGCCGGCATCGCGCCAGGCGGCGTAGCCGCCGGCGATGTGGGCGACGGGCTTGAGGCCCATGTCCTGCGCGGTCTTGGCCGCGAGCGCGGAGCGCAGGCCGCCGGCGCAGTGGAAGACGAATTTCTTGTCCTCCTGGAAGATCGGCTTGGCGTACGGGCTCTGCGGATCGATCCAGAATTCGAGCATGCCCCGCGTGCAGGCGAAAGCGCCGGGGATACGGCCGTCGCGCTCGATCTCGCGGGGGTCGCGGATGTCGACGATGACGACATCGCCGTTCTTGGAGATCTCGATGGCGTCCTTGGCGGTGAGTGTCTCGATCTCGGCATTGGCCTCGTCGATCAGCGCCTTGATGCCGCGGGTGATGGTCTGGGGCATATATCTCTCCCTCCTGTCATTCCGGGGCGCGCGTAGCGCGAACCCGGAATCCATTTCTCTACACGCGCTGCGGCCCGATGGATTCCGGGCTCTCGCTTCGCGAGCCCCGGAATGACGGCGGGAGCTAGTGCGTCAATTCCTTCATCGCGCCCTCCAGCCCCTCGATGGTGATCGGGTACATGCGGTTGGCGAAGATGCGGCGGATGATGGTGGTCGATTCCGAATAGTCCCAGTGCTTCTGCTGCACCGGGTTCAGCCACACCGTGTGCGGATAGGTGCGGATGATGCGGTCGAGCCAGACCGAGCCCGGCTCCTCGTTGACGTGCTCGACCGAGCCGCCGGGCACCATGATCTCGTAAGGCGACATCGAGGCGTCGCCGACGAACACGACCTTGTAGTCGTGCGGGTATTTGTGCAGCACGTCCCAGGTCGGCGTGCGGTCGGTGAAGCGGCGCTTGTTCTGCTTCCACACGCCCTCATAGAGGCAGTTGTGGAAGTAGAAATACTCCATGTGCTTGAACTCGCTCTTCGCCGCCGAGAACAGCTCCTCGACCTGCTCGATATGCGCGTCCATCGAGCCGCCGATGTCGAAGAACACCAGCAGTTTCACCGCATTGCGCCGTTCGGGGCGCATGTGCACGTCGAGATAGCCGTGATTGGCGGTCTCGCGGATCGTGGTGTCGAGATCGAGCTCGTCGGGCGCGCCGGTGCGCGCGAACTTGCGCAGGCGCCGCAGCGCCACCTTGATGTTGCGGATGCCGAGCTCGACATTGCCGTCGAGATCCCTGAACTCGCGCTTGTCCCACACCTTCACGGCGCGGTTGTTGCGGTTCTTCTCCTGGCCGATGCGCACGCCTTCGGGATTGTAGCCATGGGCGCCGAACGGCGAGGTGCCGGCGGTGCCGATCCACTTCGAGCCGCCCTGGTGCCGGCCCTTCTGCTCCTCGAGGCGCTTCTTCAGGGTCTCCATGAGCTTGTCCCAGCCCATGGCCTCGATCTGCTTCTTCTCTTCCTCGGTGAGATACTTCTCGGCGAGCTTCTTCAGCCACTCCTCGGGGATCTCCGCCTTGTCCATGGCCTCGAGCAGGCTTTCCAGCCCCTTGAACACCGTGCCGAAGACGCGGTCGAACTTGTCGAGGTTGCGCTCGTCCTTCACCAGGGAGGCACGGGACAGATAATAGAAATTCTCGACCGTGTAGTCCGCGAGGTCAGCGTCGAGCGCCTCCATCAGCGTGAGGTATTCGCGCAGCGTCACGGGGACCTGCGCGTCGCGCAGAGAGGTGAAGAATTGCAGGAACATGGCTGACAGATTGCCCGTCGGGTGGCGAACGTCAAGGGGCGCCGCTTCACCTCTCCCATCGGGAGAGGTGAAGCACGCGCGTCGGCGAACCAATTCAACGTGGACCCGACGCCTTTTTGCTCTAGAATTGCCCCTCTCACGGGGTTGTTTTGGGGACGTTTGCAATGGGAATTCTCGCAGCGCTCATCATTGGCGCGATTGCAGGCTGGCTCGCGGGCAAGATTGTCCACGGGGCGGGATTTGGGCTGGTCGGCAACATCGTCGTCGGCATCATCGGCGCACTGGTTGCGGGCTGGGTGCTGCCCCAGCTGCACATCCAGCTCGCCACCGGCACGGTCGGCGCCATCGTGGACGCCACGATCGGCGCGGTGATTGTGCTGGTCATCCTTTCGCTGATAAAACGGGTCTGAAAGCCTGACCGAACCAGGAACGGCCGCCATGCGCGGCCGTTCGCTTGTCGTGACCAAGGCATTGCCTCACGACGACGACCAACAAGGACGCGCGATGAAATTTACCGGCACCAAGGACTATGTTGCGACCGACGATCTCAAGGTCGCCGTCAATGCCTCGATCGTGCTCGAGCGCCCGCTCCTGGTGAAGGGCGAGCCCGGCACCGGCAAGACGGTGCTGGCGGAGGAAGTGGCGAAGGCGCTGAACGCGCCGCTGCTCACCTGGCACATCAAGTCCACCACCAAGGCGCAGCAGGGCCTCTACGAATACGACGCGGTGTCGCGCCTGCGCGACAGCCAGCTCGGCGATGCCCGCGTGTCCGACATCAAGAACTACATCAGGCGCGGCAAGCTGTGGGAGGCTTTCACGGCCGAGCAGCGCCCGGTGCTGCTGATCGACGAGATCGACAAGGCCGACATCGAATTCCCCAACGACCTCCTGCTCGAGCTCGACCGTATGGAATTCCATGTCTACGAGACCGGCGAGACGATCAAGGCCAAGCAGCGCCCGATCATGATGATCACCTCCAACAACGAGAAGGAGCTGCCGGACGCCTTCCTGCGCCGCTGCTTCTTCCACTACATCAAGTTCCCCGACGCCGACACGATGGGCCGCATCGTCGACGTCCACTTCCCCGGCATCAAGAAGCGCCTGGTCGAAGAGGCGCTGCGCATCTTCTTCGAGGTGCGCGAGGTGCCCGGCCTGAAGAAGAAGCCGTCCACGTCCGAGCTGCTCGACTGGCTCAAGCTGCTGCTCAACGAGGACATGAGCGTCGAGCAACTGCGCGAACGCGACCCGCGCAAGCTGATCCCGCCGCTGCACGGGGCGCTGCTCAAGAACGAGCAGGATGTGCATCTGTTCGAGCGGCTGGCGTTCTTGAGCCGGCGGGAAGTGTAGGCTCGGGCTCACTTGCGATAGCGCTCCGCTGTCGCTCCAAACATTGGTGTCATTCCCCGCGAAGGCGGGGAATCCAGTACGCTGCAGCCTCTCGGCTCCATCACAGCCGCCTCTGGAATACTGGATCGCCCGGTCAAGCCGGGCGATGACAGTGAGAGTGTGGCACGCGCCTGTTTCCACATCGTCATTGCGAGCGCAGCGAAGCAATCCAGAATCTTTCCGTTGAGACAGTCTGGATTGCTTCGCTACGCTCGCAATGACGGAGCAAGGGGCAACGGCGTCGTTCTCCGACTCGCATCTTGATTGCAGACACACCTTCGCAGCCTCGCGGCGCATTTCGCCCGAGCTTTGCTCCATTCCATCGCCCCAAAAGAAAGAGGGCGCAGGGAAGGCCGGGTGCTGACCTAGCACCCGCGGTCTGCTGCGCGAATGTAGCGCAGAGAAACCGCACAGCAGCATACAGGTGGTGCCAATCACTCGGCCTTCCCTGCGCAGTGGTCGGACGGCTTATGCCGTGCTCTCCCGGGAGCCGAACTTTCCTTCTGGCCTCCCTCGCCCTGCGAATTGGCGATGCCGTCTGCCCGGTTCGGCTCGCGCGCATCTTCGCAAGAGGCTTGACCGTAGCAACGACGGCCAGGACCACACGGTTTTGCCGTACGCGCTCAGCGCCGTTCGTCTGCACGCGGCCGCGGACTCACAGGGACTACCCGCCCTGCCCACGCCTCTCGCGCCAGACGCTGCCGCGTCCACCGCAACCCGGCCCGCGTTTCGAACGACTCGCGAACCGCCCCTCTTCCTCGGGCCGGGCTGTTTCGATCTACGCCGTAATTCCGAATTTCGGTAAAATGGAATATTTTTGCGGAGAGGGGTTGACGAGGTGCGGGGTGTTTTGCCCGACGGGACAAGAATGACCGGTCGTTCGGCGCCTCAAGCCCCGAACAGCCCGCGTCGCCCAGATTGGCCGTCACGAGGCCTTGCGCTTGACCGCCTTGCGCAAGGTCTCATCGATCCGCGATTGCCAGCCCGGCCCGGTCGACTTGAAATGCTCGACAACCTCCGGGCTTAGGCGCAACGAGACGAGCTTCTTCGTCGGCGCCTTGTTCGGACCGCGCCCTTTCCGGATGGATGCGCTGAGATCGGGAAAGACTTCAGAGAACGGCCGGGCCTTGGCGAAATCCGCCTTTGTCAGTTCAGGATTGTCGCTGACCGCAAGCAGATCTCTCTTGGTATAGCCAGATTTCTTCCTAGCGCTCGGCATAGAGTTTCCTTTCGCTACGACTCGCGGGCCGCATGCTGATGATGCTGACACCCTCTCGCCCCAGCCGGGCGAACACGACAACGATGACGCCGCGAATGTTCACGCCGATCGCGACCCAGCGTTTGCTCTTGTGCGAGGGGACAACCAGCGCGTTGTCGAAGAATGACTCGTCGAGATCGGCGAAGTCCAGCCCGTGCTTGTCGAGATTGGCGAGCCGCTTCGGTTCATCCCAGACAATTTTCATCCGACATAATGTAGCTACGATTTAGTCCAACGTCAACATCCTGTAGCTACAAAATATGAGACCACCAGTTGGCTAGCATCAATGGAGCTCACGACGCGCAGCTTCACGCCACCGCGGCGTCCGGAATGCGCGCGGCTTCCATCGGCACCTTGCCGCGGATCAGGTCCGAGGCGCGGTCGGCGATCATCATCGTTGATGCATTCAAATTCGCCGAGATCATGCGCGGCATGACCGAGGCGTCGATGACGCGGAGGCCTTCGAGGCCGTGGACGCGGAGCTGGTCGTCGACGACGGCCCAGGTCGAGTCCGCCGGGCCCATGCGGCAGGTGCAGCCGGGGTGGAAGGTGGTGGTGCCGCGCTCGGTGGCGGCGTGCAGGAATTCGTCATCGGTGTTGACGTTCGGGCCGGGGAAATCCTCGTAGGCGTAATAGGGCGACAGCGGTGCGCTCTTCAGCAGACGGCGCGCGAGCTTCATGCCGCCGACGACGACGCGGCGGTCGAGCTCGGCGTCGAGATAGTTGGTCTGGATGATCGGCGGCGCGAACGGATCAGAGGAGCGGATGCGGACATAGCCGCGGCTCTCGGGACGCTGCTGCCAGGAGGCCACCGTCATGCCAGGCTCGTCCTCGAGCTGGCCCTGCACGCCTTCCTTGTAGCTCGCCGGCGTGAAGGTGAGCTGGAGATCGGAGCTGTCCGCGCTCTCGCCGGAATGCCAGAAGCAATAGACCATGGTCGGTGACAGCGACAGCAGGCCGCGGCGCGCCGTCGCCCATTTCAGCGCCTCGATCCAGAGCGAGAGGCCGCGGCGGAGCTCGTTGATGGTCTTGATGTCCTTCACCCGCGCCACGGTGCGCGGGGCGTAGTGGTCCTGCAGGCCCTCGCCGACCGGCAGCGCGTGACGCACCGCGATGCCGTGCTGCTGCAACAGATCCGGCGCGCCGATGCCCGAGAGCTGCAAGAGCTGTGGCGAATTATAGCTGCCGCCGGAGAGGATCACCTCCTTGTTGGCGCGCACCTCGACAGGATGACCGCCGCGGCCGCCCTTCATGTAGCGCACGCCGACGGCGCGCTTGCCTTCGAAGATGATCTCGGTCGCATGCGCGTGCGTATGCACATGCACGTTGGGCCGCTTCATCGCCGGCTTGAGGAACGCGGTCGCGGCCGAAACGCGCAGGCCGTTGTTGATGGTGCGCTGACAGTAGGAGACGCCTTCCTGCGTCTTGCCGTTATAATCGGGGTTGCGGGGAATGCCGAGCGAGACCGCGCCCTCCATGAAGGCCTCGCAGAGCGGGTCGCGCCAGTCCATCGTCGTGACCGTGAGGCTGCCCTCCCGGCCGCGATAGAGCGCCTCGCCCTCACCGACCCGCTTCTCCAGCCGCCGGAAGTACGGCAGCACGTCGGCATAGCCCCAGCCGCGATTGCCCATCTGCGCCCAGGTGTCGAAATCCATGCGCTGGCCGCGATTGTAGATGTGGCCGTTGATGGAGGACGAGCCGCCGAGCGTCTTGCCGCGCGGCGCGTAGATGCTGCGCCCGCTGGTCCAGGGCCCCGGCTCCTGCTGATAGGCCCAGTTGATGCTCTTCATGTGGAAGGTCTTGATGAAGCCCGCCGGCAAATGGATGTAGGGGTGCCAATCCCTCGGGCCCGCCTCGAGCACGCAGACGCTGGTGTTGGGATCTTCGCTCAGCCGGCTGGCGAGCACGCAACCGGCGGAGCCCGCGCCGACGATCACATAATCAAATCTGTCCATGGTGCCTCGACCGCCCCTAGCGCGGCTTGTCGTTGAGTTGAAATTCCAGATGCGCCTGCACCGTCGGCCATTCGGCGGCGGTGATGCTGTAGACCACGGTGTCGCGCAGCGTGCCGTTCGGCGCGATCTGGTGGCTGCGCAGGATGCCGTCCTGCTTGGCGCCCAGGCGCTCGATGGCGCGCCGGCTCTGGTGGTTGAAGAAATGGGTGCGGAACTCGACCGCGATGCAGTTCAGGGGCTCGAAGGCATGGCGCAGCAGCAGAAGCTTGCACTGCGTGTTGAGCGGGCCGCGCTGCGCGCCCTTGGCGTACCAGGTCGAGCCGATCTCGACGCGGCGGTTCGCCGCATCGATGTTCATGTAGGTGGTCATGCCGACGATCCTGCCGGCGGCATCGAACACGGTGAACGGCAGCATCGAGCCCGCGGACTGGAGCCCCAGGCGGCGGTCGATCTCCTTCGCCATGCCCTCAGGCGTCGGGACTGCAGTGTACCAGAGCTTGAATAGTTCGCCATCCCTGACGGCCTCGACCAGCCCCTCGCGATGCTGATGCGACAGAGGCTCCAGACGGGCGTGCTGTCCGCGCAGGGTGATGGGGTCAGGCCAGGGCATTGAAAGTCTCTCCTTCGTCATTGCGAGCGAAGCGAAGCAATCCCGAGTCTTACCGCGAAGGCAGTCTGGATTGCTTCGTCGCTTCGCTCCTCGCAATGACGGCTTGGCTCACTTGTTCAAGAAATTCAACGGCAATCCGCCGCGCGGCCAGTCCATGGCGATCAGTTCGCCCTTGCCGGACAGGGTGATGTAGGCGGTCTTCAGCTCGGGGCCGCCGAAGGCGATGTTGGTGGTGACGCGGTCGCCGGTCGGCACCTGCTCGACCAGGGTCCCGTCGGGCGCGATCACCGAGATGCAGCCGGAGACGAGGGTGGCGACGCAGACATTGCCGCTCGCCTCCACCGCGAGCGAATCGAACATCTGGTAGCCACCGAGGCCGCAGATCGGTTTTCCCCGCTCGCCGCGATAGATCACGTCGCGCGGCTTGAGCGTGCCTGGCGCGGAGAGCTCATAGGCCCAGAGCCGCCCCGTCGGCGTCTCCGCGATGTAGACGGTGTTCTCGTCCGGCGACAGCCCGATGCCGTTGGCCGGCAGGATCCCGTGCACGACCTCCACGATCTCGCTCATGCCGGGCTTGAGGTAATACATGCCGCCGACGTCCATCTCGCGCGCGCGGCGCTTGCCGAGATCGGAGAACCAGAGGCCGCCCTGCCTGTCGAAGACGAGGTCGTTCGGCCCGCGCAGATCGTGCGCGCCGCATTTGCTCACGACGGTCTCGACCTTGCCGGATTGCAGATCGACGCGCTGGATCGAGCCGCCGAGATAATCGTCGGGCTGCGGTCCCGGCATGATCATGTTGCGGGTCGGGATCCAGGAGAAGCCGCCATTGTTGCAGATGTACATCTTGCCGTCGGGGCCGAGCGCTGCGCCGTTCGGACCGCCCGGAATCCTGGCGACGATCTCCTTGCGTCCGTCGGGATAGACGCGCGTCAGACGCTGGCCGCGGATCTCCACCAGCACCACCGAGCCGTCGGGCATCACGACCGGCCCTTCGGGAAATTCGAGATCGGTGGCGAGAACGCGGATGTTGGCCGTGGCATTCGACATTGGGATCCTCCCGGCTGCTTGTTATGGCTTGCACGGGATGTCCGGCACGGGCTCCGCAGGCAAGATTTGCCTGCGGTTATGACAAAGTCGCCAAGGCTTGCCAAGCAAGCGGGACGGTATGCCAGCGTTGCGCTGCAAAGCACGATGAGGGTCATCGCGCCTTGCGTCATCGCTTGCGCATGATCCTTTCGGAAACCGACTGCACACTTTGCGCCAACGCGGCCCTTCGGGTCCGGATCATGCTATTCCCTCACCGGCAGCCAGATCTCGAAACCGCCATTGCCGGTTGCAGGATCGAACGTCTCGTCGTAGCGCTCGAAGTTCGGCGCGTCCGCGGCTCTGAGGCCGGATGCCGGCAGCCACTGATTCCAGATCGTGTTCACGGTGCGCCGGATCGAAGCGACGTGCTCGGTATGCGTGAACACGGCATAGCGCTGCTCGGGAATGCGGATGCGGCCGAAGCGGCGCGGCAGGTCGGAGAAATCGGCGACTTCGACCCCCGCGATGTAGTCGAAATTGCCGGCGTCATCGCCGTTGCAGCAGACGCCGTAGGCGACTTGATTTTTTCCTTGGCCGACCCGCGCGGGGACGTCGGCGATTTCCTGATGGAAGCGTTGCCAAAGACCGGGGATCATGGCGCCGTTGTCGCAGGAGATGCGCTCGGCGGGGCCGGCGACGAGGAAGGCCTTTGCCGTCTCGAAGCGCGGTGGGGCAAGATGGTCGAGCATGGTGGAATTCATGAGGATCGGCTCCTGAAGCTTGAGTTGGCTCACGCACGTTGCCGCCCTCACCGCTTCGGGCGTGGTGCCGAAATGGTCGCGGAACGCGCGGGTGAAGGCTTCGTGCGAGCCGTAGTCCGCCTCCAGCGCCAGTGACAGGATGTCGGGTGCGCCCTTTGCAAGACTACGCGCCGCCTCCGTCAGCCGGCGCGCGCGCACGTAACGCATCACCGGCAGACCGGTGGCCGCGGCAAACGCACGCACGATGTGGAACCGCGACACGCCGGAGATCGCCGCGATCTCGTCGAGCGTCATCGGCTCGGCCAGATGGCTCTCGATATACCAGAGCGCGCGCTGGGCTGGATTCATGGCGGTTCAGGCCCTCGTTCGAAGCGCAGCGATGATGCGCCGCTCAGCAGCGCTCTGCTTGATCGGCATTGCTGTCCTTCGCATGAGGATAGCCCGGCAATCGTCACTGGCAACGCCCTGCTGTTCGTGGCTACACTCGTTGAAACCGCTCACGAGAAAGAGGAACCGGGTCATGGAAATCACCGATGTGCGGGCGCACCATATCCGCATCCCCTATGACGCCGGTGTCGCAAGCTTCCGCCAGGGTGCTTCCGCGATTTCCGCGCTCGACATGGTCCTCGTCGAGGTCACGACCGATTCCGGGCTGACCGGCTGGGGCGATGCCTTCGCCTATGTCTGCCCCCGCACCACACGCAGCGCCGTCGAGGAGATGATCGCGCCGCAGGCCCGCGGGCTGAAGGTGCCCGATGCTGCCGGCATTCCCGCGGTGATGGAACAGATCCAGCGCAATCTGCATCTGTTCGGCCGCTACGGCATCACCATGTTCGCGATCTCCGGACTGGATATCGCATTGTGGGACCTGGCTGCGAAGGTCAAAGGCGTGCCGGTGCATCGCCTGCTGGGCGAGATCAGGCGCACGGCCATTCCGGCTTACGCGAGCCTCTTGCGGATCGGCTCGCCCGACAACATCGCCGCCGAATGCAGGAAGGCGCTCGCGCTCGGCTATGGCGCGATCAAGCTGCACGAGACCACGGCGCCGGCAGTGTTCGCCGCGCGCGAGGCGATCGGGCCAGCCATTCCGCTGATGGTCGACATGAACTGTCCCCTGACGGGCGAGCAGGCGATCGCGTTTGCGAAAACATGCCGGGAGGCGCAGCCGATGTTTCTGGAGGAGCCGGTCTGGCCGCCGGAAGACTTCGCCACGCTTGCCGACGTCCGCAGCAAGGGCGGGCTCGACATCGCCGCCGGCGAGAATGCCTGCACCGAATATCAATTCCGCCAGATGATCGAGGCGGGCGCGGTCAGCCACACCCAGCCCTCGGTCATCAAGGTCGGAGGCATCACGGAATTCCTGAAGGTCGCGACGCTGGCCGATCGGCTCGGCGTCAAGATCGTCCCGCACTCCCCTTACTTCGGCCCCGGCCTGCTGGCGACGCTGCATCTGCTCGCGACGCGCGACGATGGGCTGGTCGAGATGTTCTATCTCAAGCGCGAGGCCTGTCTCTGGGGCGGACGCGCCGATGTCGATGCCGCCGGCCATGTCGCGGTGCCGACAGGCCCCGGGCTCGGCTACGAGCCCGACCGTGCCGTGATGGAGCGCTATCGCGTCGCGTGAACGGCGCGCTTATTTCGCGGCGTCCTTGGGCGGCGGCGCGTCCTGCTTCTTCTTCATATCCTCGGCGGTCTTCGCCTGCGCGGCCTGAACCTCGCCGAGCGTCTTCTGCAAGCCGGCGAGGCTCGCCTTCAACGCGTCGATCTGGCGATTGGCGGCATCCAGCTTCTGCTGGTGATCGAGGGCGAGCTTGGTGATCGTCTTCTGCAGGAAATCGACATTGCTCTGCAGACAGCTGGTGCGCCGCTCCATGGTCTTCTCGACGGTGCAGATCTCGATCCCGGGCACGTCCTGCGCGTGCACCGCCAGAGGCGCCAGCGCTGCGAGCAGCAACATCGCGAAACAAATGCCGGCGTTTCGAAGCAGCATGCAGGTTCCTCGTCCAATCGATCACGGCAATGTGCGCTGTTTGCGCGCCGCAGCGTGACGCTACCACACTCGTACCGCATTCTCGCGTTGAGCTTGCGTCAGTTCCCTGGGATGGGGAACGATGATCCGCACGCGGAAGAAGTGGGCGCTCTTTCCGCGGCTTTGTTTAGGGGAGATTTTTGGAATGGCAACGCGCGACAGACGTTTGGCGGAGTTCGACGGAGCCGGAGAACCACCGCCGGGCCTGCCACTCGAAGTGCTCTGCGAAGATCACAGCGGAACATATCAACTGCCGTTCGCCTGCCGCTACGTCGAGGGACGCTGGCAGAACCACGAGGCTGGCATCGCGGTCGAAGCAACTGTCATCGGCTGGCGCCTGCCACGCGTGAAGCAGCGCGGGGCCGCCTGAGAGCGGTTTCTGTTTCAAAATGCGACGGCGCCGCGCTCCGCTTTAACCTTCGGAACGCGGCCCGAACGAATCACGTCCGAATCAGCCGAAAGGCCGTGTACGCAGCTGTTCACGGCTAGATGTCGATGCGGCTGTGCGGGCGCGCACAATATCTGCGCAGCATGCGGGATGGGCCCGGCCTGTCTCCGACGCCAAAGGTTAATCGCGGCAAAGGCATCGCTGTGAAGCTGCCGCGAGAGGGGCTCCGCCCCCGAAACAGGCAGGGCGGCGCAACACCTGCCTAATATTCGACCTCGAGCTCCTCGATCTCGGCAGGCTCCTCCCGCGCCGCCGCGATCCATTCCTGCATCTCCGGCATGGCCATGATGGTATCGGCATAGGCCTTCAGGCGCGGCTCGAGCTTGACGTCATAGGTCACAAAGCGCGTCACCACCGGGGCGTACATCGCATCCGCCATGGTGCGCTGCGCGCCGAACAGGAAGGGGCCGCCCGATTTCTCCAGGCAGTCGCGCCAGATGAACGAGACGCGGTCGATGTCGGCCTGCGCCCGCGACCAGATCTTGAAGCCGGGAAAGTGTCCCTTCAGGTTGACCGGCAGCGAGGCGCGCAGCGTGGTGAAGCCGGAATGGATTTCGCCTGAGATCGAGCGGCAATGGGCGCGCTGGATGCGGTCGGCCGGCAACAGGCCTGCGTTCGGCATCAGCTCGGCGAGATATTCGGCGATCGCCAGCGTATCCCAGACCACGGCGCCCTCGTGCCGCAGGCACGGCACCAGGATCGAGGACGACAGCAGCAAAATCTCGGCGCGTGCCGACGGATCGTCCGGCGCGGTGACGATCTCCTCGAAATCGAGCCCGGAGAATTTCGTCAGCAGCCAGCCACGCAGCGACCAGGACGAGTAGTTCTTGCTGCTGATGGTCAGTGTCGCCTTCGCCATATGGCCCTTCCCTGGTCCCGACATCAGCCCGGACGTGCCCGTGGCCTGAACTTTCCATGGGTCTGAACAGCAAGCGACGTGCCAATTCTGCGACGGTGCGACCGCCGTCTGGCGTCCTTATTGCATAGCAGCACGGGACGGGATGGGCGTTTCAGCATGATGTCGATGTTTTATCAGGCCTTTCAAAATCACATGGACCTGACGGCGCCATGGCGCGCGGGGGCTTCGTCGGCGCTCAAATTCCTCAACCTGGTGCCGCAGGGCATGTCGGACCAGGTCGTCGGCCGGCTGTCGGCCGCGCTGGAGCTGATCTCGCGCTCCACCCTCACCTATGACCGGCCGGCCTACGGCATCGACAGCGTCATGGTGGGCAACCGCGAGATCGCCGTCACCGAGGAGATCGCGTACGCGACGCCGTTCGGCTCGCTGCTGCACTTCAAGAAGCATGGCGTGGCGGAGCAGCCGCGCATGCTGCTGGTGGCGCCGATGTCCGGCCATTTCGCGACGCTCTTGCGCGGCACCGTGAAGACGCTGCTGCAGGACCACGACGTCTACATCACCGACTGGCACAATCCGCGCGACATCCCGCGCAGCGAAGGCCGGTTCGGGCTCGACGACTACACCGATCATCTCATCGACTTCCTGGGCCAGCTCGGCCCGCGCCCGCACATGGTGGCGATCTGCCAGCCGTCGGTCTCGGCGCTCGCGGCCGCCGCCGTGATGTGCGAGGGCAACCATCCGTCACGCCCGGCGACGCTGACGCTGATGGCGGGGCCGATCGACACACGCATCCAGCCGACCAGGGTCAACGAGTTCGCCAAGAGCAAGCCGATCGATTGGTTCGAGCAGAACCTGATCAACTACGTGCCGGTGCAATGCCGCGGCGCCTTGCGCAAGGTCTATCCGGGCTTCGTGCAGCTCACGGCCTTCGTCTCGATGAATCTCGAGCGTCACATCAAGCAGCATCTCGACCTCGCCAACCACATCGCCAAGGGCGAGAAGGACAAGGCCGCGACCATCAAGACGTTCTACGACGAATATTTCGCGGTGATGGACCTGCCGGCTGAGTTCTACATCGAGACGGTGCGCGACGTGTTCCAGGAGCACCTCCTGCCGCAGGGCAAGCTGATGCATCGCGGCCGCCCGGTGAACACCAAGGCCGTCAGCCGCATGGGCCTGATGACGGTCGAGGGCGAGAAGGACGACATCTGTTCGATCGGCCAGACCCTCGCCGCCCAGGACCTATGCACCGGCGTGCGCGCCTATCGGCGCGTCCACCACATGCAGGCCGGCGTCGGCCATTACGGCGTGTTCTCCGGCAAGCGCTGGAACAACGAGATCTACCCGCTGCTGCGCGATTTCGTGCACGTCAATTCGTGACCGTCATCTCTGCCCAAACGACTGTCGGCCAGGGGCAACGGCACGTGCCTCATGCTCTTGCTTGAGCAGCTCTTTCGCTTCCACGAATTCCGGAAGATTTCGTTCCGCCTCGAATTCAGCGAGTACGGGAGCGAGCACTTCGGATATCGCACCCGCTCGGCCATTTGTCTTGTACAGGCGTGCAAGTTCAAGGGCGCTGCGTAGCTCGAAAGTCCTGGCCTGCTGGCGTCGCGCGATGTCCAGCGCTCGCTTGAGGGCGTCTTCGGAACTGGATTCGTCCGAAGGGTCATGGCGCGACAAAAGTTTACCGCGGACACGATGCAGCTCGGCATCAAGCCAATGCTGGCCGGATTGTCCCGTCCCGGCGATCAATTCGTCCAGGATTTCCAGCCCGGTCTCGACTTCGCCTACCTCTGCATTCGCCAGGACAACATGCATCCCCCAGAACGGTTCGCAGAGGTAGCAATCGTTCTCGTGCAGGAAGGTCCAGCCGTGACGCATGTCCGCCAGTCCGGCCATTCGGTCGCCGGCACGCCACTTGGCGAGGCCGTTCAGGTAGGTGCCCGCGGCCACGTACAGCGGCATCGTGTGGTCGCGCGCGAGACCGAGCGCCAGGATCGTCTCTGTTTGCTGCAACATGCCGCCGCATACCCCGTCGAACACAGCGCGATGAACCAGCGCATTGGCCTGGGACAGCGCCCGCTTTTCTCCCGGAGCACCCACCGCTTCCGCGGCGAGCTTGCGCGCACGAGCGATGCTACCGAGCGGCCAGAGCACCAGCGCAAGAAATCTCATGATCACGAACGGCAGATCCAGCGCAGAAGCCCTGAAGGTCGCGGGATCCGGTTCGGCACCATAGATCGCCAGCGCCTGCTCGAGATGCGTTCTCGCATTCAAGTAATCGCCCTCGAACCAGCAGGTGACGCCGCCCGTCCAACGGGCGACGACGGCGGCAACCGGCGAGTCCGGTCGTCGGTCAGCGGCGCTCCTGATGGCATCCGCCAGCTCACGCATCGGAGCGAGTTCGCCGTGGGTCAGGCAGGCATTGAAGAGCCCCGAATGCACCGGCGCAAGTTCAACGGGATCATCGATGCCCGCTGCGAACTGGCGCGCACGCGTCCATGCCGCGACCGTTTCGGGAGCGCTGTGGCCGAGGCTGCCCCGCAAGGCACGGCCATATGCGATTTGAAGATGCAGCCTGCTCATCATCCGGCGGGGCTCGTCAGGCAACTGATCGGCGGTCGCAACGGCCTTGCCGAGATGCGCGATCGCCTCGGAATAGGCAGAGCGCTTCAGCGCCTGCTGGCCCGCCTTGCGCCACCATTCGAGCGCGACCTCGTTCAGCCCCGCTTCAGTGAAGTGGTGGGCGAGAACCTCCGGCTCGGTCTCGGCGACGACTGGAAACTTCTCGCGCAGGACATCGCCAATTCGCGTGTGAAGCAGCTGCCGTTTGCTCTTGAGCAGGCTCTCGTAGGCCGCTTCCTGAACAAGGGCGTGCTTGAAACTATAGTTAGCTTCGGGCGGCGCCCCGCGGCGAAGCAGCAGTTCGGCCTCTTCGAGCTGTCCCAGCGCATTGCTCAGCGTCAGATCATCGCGTCCCGCCACGTATTTCAGCAGCGCGTATGAGAAGTCGCGGCCGATGGCGGCGCCGATCTGCGCCACCTCCTTGACTGGAGCGAGCCGGTCGAGCCGCGCCATCAGCGAGTCTTGCAGCGTGGCGGGAATAGCAAGCGGCGGAAGCGGACTATTCAGGCGATAGCGCCCGGCATCCTCGACGAGCAGGCCGGACTCCAGCACCATCTTGGTCAACTCCTCGACGAATAGCGGGACGCCATCCGTCTTATCGATGATCTGCTTCATCATCTCGCGTGGCAGCTGGCGACCGACAACCACCTGTTCGACCAGCGCGCGCGTGTCCTGCCGATCGAGCCGGTCGAGCCGCAATAGACCGACGTTAGCAAGGCCCGACCAGGAAGGCTCGAACTCCGGCCGGGATGTCATGAGCACGAGTATCGGCAGTGCCCTGATCCGATCGACCGCGAGATCGAACAGTTCAAGTGTCGTGGCATCGGCCCAATGCAAATCCTCGCAGATGATCAGCAGAGGCTGATCTCGCGCCAACCCCTCGAGCTGATCGAGCAGGGCGGCAAATGTCTGTCGCCGCTGCTGCGCCGCGCTCAAGCCAAAGGGCGGGCAATGGTCGCCGGTTGGAATCGAAAGCAGCGCCGCAATGAGCGGTGTTGCCCGGGCGACCTGCTGGGTTCCAAGCGCCAGCATTGCCTCGAGCTTACCGAGCTTTTGTTCTGGCGTGTCGTGCGAGCGGATTCCGGCGGCGCGCTCGAGCTGCGCGACAAAGGGATGAAGCGCACTGTTGGTGTGGTAAGGCGAACACTGATATCGCACCCGACGGTGTGTCCCCAACGAAGGGCTTTCGGACAGCGTTGCGACAATGCGCGACTTGCCGATGCCCGCTTCGCCGGAAATCAATACGATCTGGCCCTGGCCCTGCCATGCCTCACGCTGGCGCGCGAGAATGAATTCGATCTCGTCCTTGCGGCCGACAAAGCCGATCGAGTGCGCGGCCCGGACCGCCTCGAAGCGGCTCTCGGATGCGGTCGCTCCTTCCACCGCCCACACCGCGATGGGTTCGCCTATTCCCCTGACTTCGCGGCGGCCGAGATTGCGAAAGGTGAAGAGATCCCCAAGCAGCCGGCGCGTCGACGACGCAACGACGACCACCCCCGGTTCAGCCAGGCTTTGGAGCCGAGCAGCGAGGTTTGGCGTATCGCCGACGGTTGCGTGCTCCTCCGACGCATCACCGCTGATGAGATCGCCAACCACCACAAGCCCGGTCGCAATTGCGATCCGCAGCTCAACCCGTTCGCCGGCGCCCGTCTTGAGCTGGCGAATCGCGGAGATAATGTCGAGGCCCGCCCGCACTGCGCGTTCCGCATCATCTTCGTGGGCGCGCGGATATCCGAAATAGACGAGTATCCCGTCACCGACGAACCTGGCTATCCTGCCGTCATAAGCGGCAATGACGTGCGCGCATGCGGCGCGATAGGCCCGGATCACTTCCCACATGTCCTCGGGATCGAGACGCGCCGAGAGCGCAGTCGAGCCGACCAGATCGCAAAACATAACGGTGAGGTGGCGCCGCTCGGCGTCATGAGGAGGAGCCGGCGACGCGATCAACGCGGCTGGATCGAGGTCGGCAATGGCACGCAGCATTTTGCGGCGATGACCGAGGAGGACTCCGAGCTTGTCAAAGTCCTCGTCCATCAGTTCGGGGAGGACGCCCACGTCGATACCATTTTGGACAAAACGCTCCACGTATTGCCCAAGCCCCAGCTTCTCGAGCCACTCCGCGATCTGCATGGCACCACCGATGTTTTGGCTGGCAGTTAGCAGAATCTTGGACCACGACCGCGCGGGGACAATATCCCAACGCCACTATGATGGCACGCCTTGTTTGCTCTGCGAAAATTTAGGTTACAAGATACCGATAAGGTTTCGGCCGGGACACTGCTCGAAGCGAACGGCTGCGCTACCAAACATCGCTGGCACGCAGCGTTGGACGGCAGAGGTTGCGATGAGTCGTCACGACTCCCTCCAGACCAGAAGCCGAACCGACACTGCGGCCCTCGCTCACATACGATGCCAAGCGGACGTTTTTCCGCGAGCGCACTTCCTTCATTGCTCGTTCGTGGACGCTTCGTGGCTGCGAGCCATCGTGCCCGCCGCAACCTGAAGCGAAGAACCAACCACCCAACAGCCGGCGACAAAGCCTATCAGGCCGTTAGGCAGATTCTGATCAAGGACAAGGATGCTGACCGACAGAGTTGCGGCAATGGCCGCGCCGAACGTTCCGGCCGCACTCATGATCTCGGCCGACTCGGAGCCGGTCCATTCTTCCGAGATGCTCGATGTCGGCTTCCGTGCGACATTGCCAGACAAATCAATTCCGACATAACAACTAATAGCTCCATAGAGCATTGTCAGGAGCACAATCCAGCCGCTTTCAAACAGTCCGCCTTTCTCACGCAACAGGGTTGCACCGACATAGAGGCCGCAAGAGGCCCCAACGGCCGCCAGCCCAATCCTTTCAAGGATATGGGCCGACTTGATCAGACTGGAACGGGCGATCCGAAAACTGCCGACGTGCCTTTTGAGAGAGAATGCGTTGGAAATTGCGCTGCTAGTCTTCATTGGGGGGCTCCTTCTGAGTAATTGGCAGCCTACTGGCTGACCCCAAATAGAAGCTGCCTGGACGCGTTTCTCGATGTCCTCGATTCCAACTTCTGAAAAATGTGTGCTGAGTGATGGGGCTGGCTTGCTCGTGAGCAAGACGAGGAGCCAATCCAAAGCTGCGAGCACGCGGCTGCGCAGGCATTGCATCTCACCCGCGTTCGTCAATTAGGTCCGGGTGCGGCAATTTCTTGCGGGAGTGGTAGTTCAGAAAGAGAGTGATGGAGTATGAAGCGGTTCACATACCGCTGTTTCCTGTCGCTCCATCCGGTCACGATTTCCGGAGGACGCGTGAAGCACGCAGTCAGGCCGACCATTCCTCACCCCACACCTGGACGACGTGGCCCGGCGACACTTCGCGATACTGCCGCAGCGGAGGCTGATAATCCGGCGCGCGCACCGGGCTTCTGATCTCGTCGTTCGAGGCCTCACGCCGGACTCCGCGACGCGACGGATCGGGCACCGGCACGGCTGCCATCAGCTTCTTCGTATAAGGATGCTGCGGATCGCCGAACACCGAGGCGCGCGGGCCGATCTCGACGATCTCGCCGAGATACATCACCGCGACGCGGTGGCTCATGCGCTCGACCACCGCGATGTCGTGGGAGATGAAGAGATAGGCGAGGCCCATGCTGGCCTGAAGATCGAGCATCAGATTGACGACCTGGGCCTTGACCGAGACGTCGAGCGCGGAGACGGCTTCGTCCGCGACGATCAGCTTCGGCCCGAGCGCGAGCGCACGCGCGATGCAGATGCGCTGCCGCTGGCCGCCGGAGAACTCATGCGGGAAGCGCGCCGCCATGTCGGCGGTCAGGCCGACGCGCACGAGCAGGTCGGCGACCTTGTCGCGGGCCTGCGCAGCCGTGGCAAGGCCGTTGGCGAGCAGCGGAGCCGCGATCGCCGTTCCCACCGACATGCGCGGATTGAGGCTCGCGAACGGGTCCTGAAACACGATCTGCATCCGCTTGCGAAAATCGCGTAGAGCTCGGCCGTTCATGGCCAGCACGTTCTCGCCGTCGACCAGGACCGTCCCGCTGTCCGGCTCGAGCAGCCTCAGGATCGAGCGGCCCGTGGTCGACTTGCCGCAGCCGGATTCGCCGACCAGCGCCAGCGTCTCGCCGGCGCGCAAGGTGAAAGAGACGTCCTCGACCGCGTGGACGCGACCCGAGACCTTGCCGAACAATCCGGAGCGGATGGGGAAACGCGTGGTGAGGCCCGAGACTTCCAGCAACGGCCGCTCGGCCGTCGAAACGGTGTCGGGCGTCTCCACCGGCTCGTCCGAAGTCCCCGTCACCTTGTCGACGATCGGAAACCGCATCGGCCGCGTCCGTCCGTCCATCGAGCCGAGACGTGGCACGGCCGCCAGCAGCGCGCTTGTGTAGGGATGCGAGGGTGCGGCGAAGATGCGCGGGGTCGCGTCGATCTCCACCGCCTGCCCGCCATACATCACCACGGTCCGATCAGCGATCTCGGCGACGACACCCATGTCGTGGGTGATGAAGAGGATCGACATCCCCTCCTCCTGCTGCAGCTCCTTCAACAACTCGAGGATCTGGGCCTGGATGGTGACGTCGAGCGCGGTGGTCGGCTCGTCCGCGATCAATAGCCTTGGCCTGCAGGCCAGCGCCATCGCGATCATCACGCGCTGGCGCATGCCGCCGGAGAAGCGATGCGGATGCTCGTGGAAGCGGGATTTCGCCGCGGGGATGCGGACGCGATCGAGCAGGCGGATGGTTTCCGCCTCGGCGGCGGCGCGCGACAGGCCGCGATGCTGGATCAGCGCCTCCGCGATCTGGAAGCCGATGGTGAGCACCGGATTGAGGCTCGTCATCGGCTCCTGGAAGATCATGGCGACGTCATTGCCGCGAATGCTGGTCATGCCCGCCTCGGGCAGCGCGAGCAGATCTCGGCCAGCCAACATGACGCGGCCCTCGACGCGACCGATCTCCTGGGGAATCAGCCGCATGATCGAGAGCGCGGTGACGCTCTTGCCCGAGCCGGACTCTCCGACGATCGCCACGGTCTCGCGCGGCGCGATATCGAACGAGATGTTGCGGACGACGGGTATCCATTGCCGCTCGAGCATGAAGGAGGTGGTGAGGCCGGAGACCGAGAGCACGGGAGACTGTGCGTTGGCGGAGGCTTGGTTCGACATGTTTGCCACGATGCTCATGCGAGGCCCCCGCCACCTGCCGGGGAGAAGGTGCGCCCCCTCCCCCGCTTGCGGGGGAGGGTTGGGGAGAGGGTGTCGCCGCAAGCGAGAACCCCCAAGAGGAGAGAGCCCTCTCCCGGCGCTGCGCGCCGACCTCTCCCGCAAGCGGGAGAGGTAAACTGCGCCCGTAGCTGCACCAACGTTCCCATCGTCATCGCGCCTCAATATCCACGCGTGCGGTCAACCAGCCCCGGCAGCTCCTCGCCGCGGCGGTGACGGGCGATGACGTCGAGTACGAAATCGACGGCGGTGTCGGGCGTCGTCATGCTGGCATTGTGCGGCGTCAGCAGGATGCGCGGGTGGCTCCAGAACGGATGGCTTGGCGGAAGCGGCTCGGGATCGGTGACGTCGAGCACCGCGCCGGACAACGCGCCGCTGTCGAGCGCCGCGAGGAAATCAGCCTCAATGAGATGCGGACCGCGGCCGACATTGACGAGCCCCGCCCCGCGCGGCAAGCGCGCGAACAAGTCTGCGTTCAGGATGCCGCGCGTCTCGTCGGTGAGAGGCAATAGGCAGATGAGAATGTCGGCCTGCGCAAGGAATTCGGGCAGCGCTTCTGCGCCCGCATAACAGGTGACGCCTTCGATCTCGCGCGGCGAACGATTCCACCCTGATAGCGGAAAGCTGAACGCCTTCAGCCGCTCGAGCACGGCCTGGCCGAGTTGGCCGAGCCCCATCACACCGACACGCCGCCGCTTCGCCGGCGTGATGCGGATCTCGCGCCAGACCTGCTGCTTCTGCTGATTGATGAAATCCAGGAGATCGCGATGCAGCGCGAGCACCGCCATGCTGACGTATTCGACCATGGTCTCGGCGATGCCGGGCTCCAACATGCGGACCAACGGAATATGCGCCGGAACTTTCGTGGTATCGAACTGATCGACGCCCGCTCCGACCGAGAAGACCAGTTCGAGGTTGGGAAAGGTCGTCGCGATCTCATCCGGCGGCACCCACGCCACCAGATGGCGGACATCGGCAGGATTGCCGATGTCGGGCCAGAGCCGGAACGGCACGTCGGGCGCGCGCTCCGCGAAGAGGCGCGCCCACTCGGCACCGCGAACCATGTTGGCCTTGTAGAGAACCGTCATGCCGCCCTCAGAACGGGCTGACCGGCGCGAGCCGCCGGCCGTCGATCATGCGCTTGTGGCTGTAGGCGGCGGGATCGACCAGCGGCGTCGCGCCGGTCACGATGTCGGCGGCGAGCTTGCCGGCCGCGGGGCCGATGCCGAAACCGTGGCCTGAGAAGCCGGTGGCGAGGAAGAAGCCCGGCAGCGCATCGACCGCCGAGATCACGGGGATCGTATCCGGCGTGCAGTCGATCGTGCCACCCCAGGCTTCCGCGATCTCGATGTCCTTCAATTCCGGATTCGACTTGATCAGCGCAGCCAGCGCCGAATTGACCAGCGACATGTCGGGTGCGGGATCGCGCACGCGCTCGGCCTCGAACGGCGACGGCTTGTCGAAGCTCCAATTCGTGCCGCGCATGAGCTGGTCGAAAAACGACTTGCCGAACGACATCTTCAATCCCTCGCGACGATGCAAATAGGTCGGCCAGAAGGTCCAGGCGTAACGCAACAGGTCCGGCGACAGCTCGACCGTGCCGCGGTTGCGCAGCGCCAGCGTGAAGCCGCCGTCGAGGCGGCGACGGATGCAGTAGAAATCGGTGCCGAGCGCGCCTGACGTGATCTCCGGTCCCGGCGTGGTCCGGCACGCGGTGGCGTTGACGAGGCCGATCGGAAGCTCGATGCCATGGCGGCGGCAGAACAGTGACGACCATGCGCCGCCCGACAGCAGCACGGCCTGCGTGCGGATCGTGCCCTTCTCGGTGACGACGGCGCTGACGCGCCCCCCTTGCGTCTCCAGCCCGCGCGCGGCGCAGCCCTGGTGGATGGTGACGCCGTGCTTGCGTGCCGCGGTCGCAAGTGCCGGCACCGCCATCGACGGCTCCGCGCGGCCATCGCTCGGCGTGTGCAGGCCGCCGACCCATGTGTCGGTATTGCCGGGCATGCGCTCGGCGACCTCGGCCGGCGTCAGCACGGTTGAGTGCACCTGCATCTCGCGTGCGACCGCCGCCCAGCGCTCCCAGCTCGCAAGCTCGTCCTTGTTCTTGGTCAGGAACAAGACGCCAGTGCGGCGGAAGCCGGCATCGACGCCGGCGTCGTTCTGCATGTCTTCCCACAGCCGCAGCGCCTCGCGCGCGAGCGGAATCTCCTCGCGGGCGCGACCCTGCTGGCGGCACCAGCCCCAATTGCGGCTCGACTGCTCGCCGCCGACATGGCCCTTCTCGACCAGGGCGACGGAGAGGCCCTTCTTCGCCAGATGATAGGCCGAGGAGACGCCGATGACGCCGCCGCCGATGACGACGACGTCCACCTGCGCCGGCAGGCGTTCATCGCTGTTGATACGGTTGAGCGGCGGGGACATGGGACACTCCTGGACTTCAGTTCGAACGAGACCTGGCTCGTCATGGGATGTTCATTCGCGGGTCGAGCGCATCGCGCAGGCCGTCGCCGAGGAAGTTGAAGCTGGTGACAGCCAGCGTGATGGCGAGGCCCGGCGCGATCGCAAGCCACGGCGCGCTGGTGAGATAGATCTGCGCGTTGTTGAGCATGTTGCCCCAGCTCGCCGCCGGCGGCTGGATGCCGTAGCCGAGATAGCTGACATAGGATTCGAGCAGGATCGCTTTCGCCACGTTCAGCGTCGCCGCCACCACGATAGGCGCGATCGCATTGGGCACGAGCTCGCGGAACATGATCCGCAGGTTCGACGAGCCGAAGGCAAGCGCGGCGACCGCAAACTCACGTTCCCGCAGCGACCGCACCTGGGCCTCGACGACGCGGGCGACGGCCATCCAGGCCGTCGCCGCGATTAGCACGGTGGTGGTGACCAGGCCGGGCTCAGTGAGCGCGGCCAGCGCCAGCAGGAGGAAGATCGTCGGAAAGCACAGCACGGCATCGACAAGCCGCATCAGGACCGCACCGACCACGCCGCCATAGAAGCCGGCGAAGGCGCCGACGGCGATTCCGACCGCCATCGCGATCACCATCGCGACGATGCCGATCGACAGCGAGACGCGACCGCCCATCATCAGCCGCGCCAGCACGTCGCGACCGAGCTCGTCGGTGCCGAGGATATGCGCGCCCGACAGCGGCGGCGCGAACCGCTTCATGATGTCGATATAGGTGTCGTCGAACGGCAGCAGATAAGGGCCGAGCGCCGAACCGAGGACGAGAACGAGGATGATCACCGCGCCCGCGAGCGCGAGACGGTGGCGCCGAAAACGACGCCACGCGGCCTGGCCGGGCGCGAGCTGAACGGTGGAGATGGTCGCAGCCGTCATCGCTAGCCCACCCGGATGCGCGGATCGACGACGGCATAGAGGATGTCGGCGAGCAGGGAGCCGATCAGCACCATCGTCGCCGAGAACATCAGGATGCCCATCACCACGGGATAGTCGCGATAGCCGATGGAATCGAGGAACAGCCGGCCCATACCGGGCCAGGTGAACACGGTCTCGGCGACCAGCGCTCCGCCGAGCAGCGTCGGAAACTGCAGGCCAGCCACCGTGATCATCGGCAACAGCGCGTTGCGAAGCGCGTGCACCGTGAGAATGCGCCATTCCGGCATGCCCTTGGCGCGCGCCGTGCGGATGTAGTCCTGGTTGATGACCTCGAGCATGGAGGAGCGCATGAAGCGGCCCCACATCGCGGTTTCGACCAGCGCCAGAGCCATTGCCGGCGCGATCAGATGATGCAGCAGGTCGAGGAAGGAACCGTCGCCGATGGTCTGCCTGTTGCCGGCCGGCAGCCAGCCGAGCTTCACCGAGAAGACGTAGATGGTGACGAGGCCGAACCAGAAGGTCGGGATCGACAGCGCGACCATGGCGCCGACGGTGGCCAGCGTGTCGAACAGCGAATAGCGCCGCAGCGCACCGAGGATACCGATCCAGCAGCCGAGCAGCACCGCGATGATGGTCGCCGTCGCCATCAGCTCCAGCGTGGCGCCGAGATGCGAGGAGATCACCGACAGCACCGCCTCGCCGTCGCGATAGGAGCGCCCCCAGTCGCCCCGTACCATGCGGCCGAACCAGTCGAGATATTGGATCGGCAACGGGCGATCGAGCCCGAGCTGCCTGGTGACGCGGTCGAGATCCTCCTGCGTCATCTGTCCGGAGACGGCGAACTGCGACAGCGGACCGCCGGGCGCCAGATGCAGGATGGCAAAGCCGATCGCCGAGACGATCACCAGCAGCATGATCGCCTGCGCCAGGCGGTTGACGACGTAACGGGCCATCTCAGGCGATCCAGCGGGCCTGAGACATCAAGCCCAGTACCATTCGCGGATGTTCCAGCAGTTGATCGAGGTATTGATGTTGGGACGGAAACCTTGCAGCCCTTCCTTCACGCCTTCGGCGATGAAGCCCTGGAACAGCGGCAGGATGGCTAGATCGTTGCGGATCAGCTTTTGCAGCTCGCCATAGGTCGTCTTGCGCTGGGCGAGATCGAACTGCCTGGCGCCGTCGGCGAGCAGGCGATCGGCCTCCGGGTTCTTGTACTGATAGGTGTTGTAGCCGCGGCCGCCCTTGGCGGGAATGGCGCCGGAGCCGAAGCGCGGCGTCACGTCGGGGTCGCTGCCCAGCATGAAGTTGACGGAGACCAGCACCGAATTGAACTTCGACTGCTGCCAGAAGTCGCCCCAGATCACGGCCGCCGGCATGTTGTTGACGCGCATCGCAGCCCCGATCGCACGCCAGTCCTGGATCAGCAGCTGCTGGGTCTGCTCGCGCACCGCATTGCCCGACGTCGTCGAATTCGTGAATTCGAGCTTGACGCCGCCCTTCTCGCGCACGCCACTGGCGCCGCGCACCCATCCTGCGGCATCGAGCAGCGCATTGGCCTTGGCGGGATCGTATTTGTGCTGCGGCAGGCCCTGCTGAAACGACCAGGCCTGCTGCGGCACGAAGCTCTCGGTCTGTGTCGGCAGGCCGTAATAAAGCGCATCGATGATCGCCTGCTTGTTGATGGCGAGGTAGAGCGCCTCGCGCACGGCGCGGTCGGCAAAGGGACCGAACTCCAGATTGGGCGCGATATGCTCCACCGAGGAGGTCGAGGAGACGAAGACCTTGCGGCCCTTCAGCGTCTTCGCCTCCTGCACGAAGTTCGGCAAGATGCCTTGCAGGCCGGTGTAGTCGACCTGGCCGGTGCGGAACTGGGTGTAGAGCACGGTGAGGTCGGGAATGTACTTGAAGACCACGCGTTCGACGTAAGGTCCCTTGCCGTGATAGCCGGTGTGGGCATTGAGCAATATGTGGTCGCCGGGCACGCGCTCGCCCCAGCGGAACGGCCCGGTGCCGACGGGCGCGTTGTGGAACGGCGAGGCGTTCGGATCGGACACCTTCTCCAGGACGTGCTTCGGCACGATGAAGGTCAGCGATCCCAGGATCGACATGTAGGGCGAATAGGGCGCTTCCATGCGCCAATGGATCTCGTCGGGCGCGACGACCTTGATGTCCTTCACAAGGCTGTGGCCGACGCGGCTGCGCGCGCGGAAATTGGGATCGTTGATCAGCTCGAGCGAGAATTTCACGTCCTCGGCCGTGAACGGCGTGCCGTCATGCCATTTCACGTCGTTGCGCAGCTTGATCTTCCAGGTCAGGCCGTCGGCCGACAGGCCGCCATTCTCGATGGTCGGGACTTCGCGAGCGAGGTCGGGAACGAAATTGCCGGCGGGATCGATGAACCAGAGCAGCGAGAACACCTGCCACCAGACGCCCTGGTCGACCTCGATGCCCGGCATCAACGATGAAAGACGGTCGGCTCCTGCGACAGCGCCGCGATCACCTGGCCGCGCGGCTTGTCCGGCGGATTGGTGGGTCGTTCGGTCTGCGCGAAGGCGCTGCCTGAAAGCGTCCATCCCGCCGCGGCCCCCGCGCCGAGCTGGAAGAATTGACGGCGATTCGGAATGCCGAGATGCAGTACCCCAACGCCGAGCTTGCCGGTGTCGCCTGCCATGACCACTCTCCGTTGTCGCACGCGGCACCGTCTCCCGCGCCCCCGAGACCCCGGCAAAAGGGACAGGAGTGGGCTTTAGTGCTTCTAAATTATTGTGCCAAAATTTCATCACGACTAAATACAACTGTCAATCGGATTGCTAGTATGCGCAATCTTTTCACTCCGACTAAAGCTCCGACCGATACCGTCGCGGGCTCAAGATGATGCATGGGAGAGCGACATGGACGGTCGCGGCGGCACGAACGGCCCCAAGGATCTCGCGACGGCCGAGCCCGATGACGCTGTCGACCAGCGTCTGGGTGAAACCGTGCGGCTGCTGCGGCAGCGCGCCGGCCTCTCGATCCAGGACGTCGCCACCAAGACCGGCCTGTCCACCGGCATGATCAGCCAGCTCGAACGCGCGCGGGCCATGCCGTCGATCCGCACGCTACGCCTGCTCAGCATCGCGCTCGACGTTCCCATCTCCTATTTCTTCGAGAGCAGCGATCCCGCCGACGTGCCGCGCTACATCGTGCGCAAGACCAACCGGCGGCTGCTGCGGCTCACTGCCAGCGGTGTCGTCAAGGAAGCGTTGACCCCGGAAGGCAAAGGCCAGCTCGAGCTCTACGAGCTCACGCTCAACCCCGGCGCCTCCTCCGGCACGGACTTCCTGCAGCACACCGGCGAGAAGGCGGGCTACATCCTCTCGGGCAGCCTGCGGCTGTGGCTCGACAACCAGGCCCACCTGCTGGAAGCCGGCGACAGCTTTCGTTTTCCGAGCATCGTGCCGCACATGTTCGACAACCCGACCCAGCAGGTGGCGCGCGCGATCTGGGTGACGACGCTGCGCGAAGACCGTGGGACGCAGTCGCAAGAACAGGTCTAGCCGATCGTTCAGCTCATTCTTCGCCGCAGCGTTGCCGACGGCGTCTCGCCGAATTTTTCGCGGTAGGCGCCGGCCATGCGGCCGAGATGGGTGAAGCCGAGATCGAAGGCGAGGTCGGTGATGGAGACACCGGCGGACGCTTGGGCGAGGCGGGCATGGAGGCCAGCGAGCCGCATGTCGAGCAGCATCTGCGAGATGGACACGCCGAAGTGACGGCGGAAGCCGAGCTGGAGCGCGCGGATGCCGATGCCGGACACGCAGGCGAGTTGCGCGAGATCGAGCGGCTCGCCGGCATTGTCCGCCAGATGGTCGCGCGCGGCGCGGAGCGCACGCGGCAGGCGCTCGGCCTGCCCTGAGAACGTCCTGATCGCATCCGACAGGCCATGCCGCTGCCCGTTGAGGAGATGATCGAGCAGCAGCTCGCGCCAATCGGCCATCGCCGCCGGCGAAAGCCTTCCCAATGGCCCGAGACGCTCGGCAAGCGTCATCAGCCCGGCGAGGCTGGTCTGCAAGGCCCGCCCGGACGGCGCGTCCAGGTCGATCGCGGGGGCGAACTCGACCACCCCGGCCGCCCTGCCCGACAGCGCTGCAGCGCGCTGCTCGACCAGGCGGCGGTCGAGCAGCAGGATCGCTTGCGCGCAGTCGGCCCAGATCATCCGGGTCGGGATCGTCGGCGACAGCAGCGACGCCGTCCGGGCCGGCGCGACGTCGAGCTCGCTGACGCCGGCACGAATGTGGGCGCTGCCCGCAAGCGGGACCTGCACCAGGAAGAAGCGCTCGAGGCACCCGGGATCGATGCCGACCGATCCGCCATAGGCCACGTAGTTGATGGAGAAGCCGTCGAACGCCGCGCAATTGTGCCGGGCGGAGAAGCCGTCCGCCCGCGCCTGCGCCGGCTTGAGATCGTGCGGACAAAAGATACGCCCGATCTGCTCGGCCGCTTCGTCGACATCATCCGTAGTGACGCGGGCGAAGGCCGCAAGCCGCTCGGCTGCGGGCGCTCTTGCGTTCGTTTCCAGCACGGCTGCGGACATCATCGACCACGCTTCGCGTCACGGAATTGTTTTAAGCCTATAATAGTTCCTCGGACGCGAAAAGGGCCACGTCGGTGAAATCGCCGTGCTGCATGGCAACAGCAGGATCCGGATTCGTTTAGCGGATAGACAGACGGCCCCTGGCTGGTCGAAGCTCCGTCCCCGCCGGTATCCATGAGGAGGTGAGCATGACTGCACTCGAAAAGGGCATTACTGCAAACGGCACGGGCTATGGCGGCAAGAGCTGGAACATCCTGGGCCAAGTCTATTTCCCCAAGGCCGTCACAGACTCCACCTTCGCTTTCGAGACCAACAGCGATCCCGGCCAGTTCGTGCCGGTGCACATCCATCCGACCCAGGACGAGTTCATCCTGGTCCAGGAAGGCACGCTCGACCTCAAGCTGGACGGTCAATGGGTCAAGGCCCATGCCGGCGACCTCGTCCGCATGCCGCGCGGCATCCCGCACGGCTATTTCAACAAGTCCGACAAGCCGTGCCGCGCGCTGTTCTGGGTCTCCCCGATGCAGAAGCTGGAGGCGCTGTTCGAACAGCTCCACAATCTGACCGACCCTGCCGAAGTCGTCCGCATTTCGGCGCTGCACGAGGTCGACTTCCTGCCGCCCGAAGCCAACGACTAGGCCGATCGCCTCCTCGTCCACCTTCATCTGCTTGCAGCTCGGCCGGCCGCGCCCTGCGGCCGAACGTGGCCGCTTGCGCGAAACACACTGATTGCGAGCCATCCCATGGTCAGCCCCAAGCATGTCTGCGTGATCGGCGCCGGTGTCTCCGGACTTGCCGCAGCAAAAGCGTTCTCCACCCGCGGCCACCGCGTCGCCATCGTCGAGCGCAGCGCCGATCTCGGCGGCGTCTGGGAGCTGGCGCGCTCCTATCCAGACGTGCAGACGCAGAGCCCGAAGGAGCTCTACCGCTACACCGATCGGGCCATGCCGGACGCCTATCCGGAATGGCCGACCGGACCGCAGGTCCATGCCTACCTCGCCGACTACGCCAAGAGTTTTGGCCTCGACCGCATGCTGCGCCTGAACACGGAGATCACCGGCATGGCGCGCCGCGCCGACGGCAAGCCGGGCTGGGCGCTTACCCTGAAGGACAAGGACGGCACGAGCACGAGCGAGACTTTCGATTTCGTCGCGGTCTGCACCGGACAGTTCAACGAGCCACGTGAGCTGCATTGTCCCGGCGAGGACGCATTCCTGGCACAGGGCGGCCAGATCCTGCATTCGTCGAAATACGGCGATCAGACGCTGGCGAAAGGACGCCGCGTCGTCGTGCTCGGCGGCTCGAAGTCGGCGACCGACATCGCCGTGAACGCGGTGAAATCGGGCGCGCGCGAGGTCACGATCGTGATGCGCGAGCCGGTCTGGCGCATTCCCTATTTCATCGGCGGCCTCGTGAACTTCAAGCGTATCCTCTACATCCGCGCGCAGGAGGAGATGTTTCCGGGCTGGGGCATCGGCCCGATGGCGCGGCTCGCGCACCGCCTCGCCGCGCCACTGGTCTGGGCGAACTGGCGTGGGCTGGAGAGCCTGTTGAAAGCGCAGCTCAAGCTCAAGCAATGCAAGATGGTGCCGAAGGACCGGATCGAGGACGGCGTCAACTGCTCGGTGCCGATCGCAACGCCGGGCTTCTATCCCATGGTCGCGGACGGCCGCATCAAGGCGGTGTTCGGCACGTTCGACCATTATGAAGGCGACAGCATCGTGATGAGCGGCGGCGAGCGCGTCGGTGCCGACGTCGCAGTGCTCGCGATCGGCTACAAGCTCGGCGTGCCGTTCCTTCCCGAAGCTTACAGGCAGAAGCTGGTCGATGCCGACGGACAGTACCGGCTCTACCGCCTGATCACCAATCCAGATCTGCCGGAGCTCGGCTTCGTCGGCTTCAACTCGTCGTTCTGCACCGTGCTCTGCGCCGACCTCGCCGCCAACTGGTTGGTGCGCTATGCCGACGGCCAGCTCGCCAACCAACCGACGGCGCAAGCGATGCGCGACAACATCGAGATGATGCTGCGCTTCAAGCGCGTCGAGCGCCCGGCCGCGGGCGTCTATGGCGGCCTGTGCGTGGCGCCCTATCACTACCGCCATTTCGACGAGCTGATGGCCGACATCGGCGCGAAGAACCAGAAGCGCGGCGGGCTCGCAGGCCGCTTCCTGCCTCCGGATGCTGATGACTACGCCAAATTCCTGGCTTCCGCGCCGGAGTACCCGGTGACGGCATGACGGCTGGCAAGTTGCCGCCGACCCGAACTCGCGGCTCGCCAGGCCAGCCCGCATTGCCTACGATTTCCGCTGCCGAATCGACCGGCCCGGGAGCCCCGCGATGGAACCAAGACGTCACGCCGCCGCCTGTCTCGCAGTGCTTGCCCTGCTTCTCGCGGCGCCTGCCATGGGACAAAGCGCGCCAACGCCAAGGCAATCCGAGGCGCTTGCCGACTATGATCGCGCGCTCGGCGATTTCAAATCCATCCTCGCCGAGCGGCGGCGCCAGATCGAAGCGAAGGAGGCGCTGCCGAACCTGCCGGGCCAGGCGCTCTACCTCGCGCGCGTCGCAGTGATCAGTACTTACAAGGACCTCACCGACGCCATGCCGTCGCGGATCGGCCGGCCCAACAAGTTCGAGATTCCGCCGGCCTATTTCGATGCCGACATCGAGCCGCTGGTCGACGAATACGGAAGGCTGTTCGACATCATGGAGGCGCCGCCTGCCAGCGCGCAGAACTCGCCAACGCCGTTCAAGGACGTGGTCGATCTCGCCGTTGCGATTGCGCGCGCCAAGGGGCTTGCGCCTGAACATGCCGAGACTGCGGGCCGCATCAGCCTCGGGCTGTTCTTTGCGGAAACCAATGGCAAGCAGAACGTCCGCAACGCGCGCTCGAACACCTATATGGGCAGCTTCCAGACCGGCCCCTCCGAAGACCGCAACGGCCGGAGAAAATGGGAAGCCATCAAGAGCGAGATCGCAGCGATCGATCCGGCGCTGAGTGCGCGCGACGACAAGGAAGAGGCGCGGGCCCGCGGCACTGATCACCGCTTCAACCACTGGACCAACGTGCGCGACGGCCTGATGAACGCGCACGCCGATCTGTTCCGTGAGATCCCTGGAATCGTGAAGACGCTGCCTGACCCGATCGACCAGATGAAGCTGTTCGAGCTGATCCAGATCGTGCCGACCCCGACACGGTCCGCGCTCAAATCGGGCGATCTCCTGAACTATGGGGTCTCCAGCCCCACGATCATGAAGCACCTGCGCAACAACAGCATCTTTGCTTTCGGACAGGCCGACCGGGCGCGCAGCTCGGCGAGCTACCGCGAAATCCTCGCTGCCATGTGGCTGTTCAACCGGAAGTTCGAGAAAGCGATGGCGAAATACGCGGAGATCAGGCCGCGCTGATGGATCGGTTGCAACCGCTACCGGACGTTGTAGTCTCACGATCTCATCGGAGACACGGACCGTTTCATGCGCGTACTCATCCTCGGCGGCAGCCAGTTTCTCGGGCGCGCGATCGCAAGCCATGCTTGCGCGACCGGCCATGACGTGACCTGCGCTGCCCGCGGCCTTGCGGGGCCGATTGCCGCGGGCGCGCGCTTCGTACGGATCGACCGCGACCTCGCCGACGGTCTTGCGCCGCTCGCGGGCAAGACATTTGACGCCGTGGTCGATGTCTCGCGTCATCCCGGCCAGGTCCGCAACGCGGTCGCCGCGCTGAAGCGGCCGGGCGTGCATTGGACCTTCGTGTCGACGATCAGTGTGTATGCGGACAACCGCATTCCGGGGCAACGCGCCGACACCGCGCCAATGCGCGAGCCCAGTTCAGCGGAGATCGAGCAGAGCACCGACGCGATCTACGGCGCCGCCAAGGTCGCCTGCGAACAAGCGGTCGGCAACGACTCCTTCATCTGCCGGGCCGGCCTCATCGCCGGGCCAGAAGACCCGACCGGGCGGTTCGCCTACTGGCCGGCGCGGCTGGCGCGCGGCGGCGAGGTGCTGGCGCCGGGATCGCCGGAGGATGCCGTCCAGTTCATCGACGTGCGCGACCTTGCGCAATGGATCGTGCATGCGGCAGAGATTCGCCTCACCGGAACTTATGACGGGATTGGGCCAGTTCGCACGCGAGGCGAATTCCTGGCCGAGTGCGCGTCGGCGCTGAACCCGTCCTGCACCTTCACTTGGGTCGATCGCGCCTTTCTGGAAGCGCATGACGTGCGGCGCTGGGCAGGTCCGCGGTCATTGCCGATGTGGCTGCCCCTGCCCGACTTCGCCGGATTCCTGACACGCGACACCTCGCCGGCGCGTGCGGCCGGACTGATCTCGCGACCGGTCGCGGTCACCGCACACGACACGCTTCGTTGGCTCAACGCCAGCAACGGCCCGGTCATCGGGCTTACCGCCGATGAAGAGCGGGACGTGCTTGCAGCCTGGCATGCGCAAGGGGCGGCTGCGCCCCGCATCTAGCCCCATCGCGCCGATGGACCATTCCGTCCCGATCGGTGAGCCCTTCGGGCCACTGTTGTCGTAGGCCTTGCGCAGCGCGTGCCGTTGGTCTAGGTCGCGCCGCCTTTGATACAATTGTGGTCGATCGTGGACTCGGTGCGAAGCGGTTTGTCACGGCAAATCTGTCAAAGGCCACACCGCTCCTTGCACTGCAAGGCCGGTGACTGCCATGGCTATGGTGTTCCACGGCCAGTCATTTGTTGCTAGCCTGCCACACCGACAGACACTCATCGGGGACCATCGAATGACCTCAGCGAATCCCGCATCTCCCGCACGGCGCAATGGAGTGTGGCGACCTATCGGGCGGGGACTGGCCATCGCGGCATCGGTGGCCGTGCTCGCCGGGTGCGAGGACAGGAACACGTTCGTGGCGCCGCCGCCGCCCAAGGTGGACGTCGCGACGCCGGTGCAGCGTCCGGTGACGCGCTACATCGAGGCCACCGGCAACACCGCTCCGATCAAGAGCGTCGATCTGGTCGCGCGCGTGCAGGGCTTTCTGCAAACGATCGACTATCAGGACGGCGCCTTCGTCAAGCAGGGCACCCAGCTGTTCACGATCGAGCCGGAGACCTACAAGCTCAAGCTCGAGCAGGCGCAGGCGGCCGAGGCCGGCGCGCAGGCCTCGCTCCGGCAGGCGGAGGCCGACTACAAGCGGCAGGCCGAGCTGGTGCAGCGCCAGGCGGTCTCGCAGGCGACGCTCGACACCTCGACTGCCAACCGCGACAACGCGCAAGCCAACCTCCAGCAAGCCCAGGCCAACACCAGGCTCGCCGAAGTCAACTACGGCTACACCAAGGTCACCGCGCCGTTCGACGGCGTCGTCAGCGCCCACATGGTCTCCATCGGCGAGCTCGTCGGCGTCTCCTCGCCGACTCAGCTCGCGACCATCGTCGCGATGGACCCGATCTTCGTGAACTTCACCGTCAACGAGCAGGACGTGCTGCGCATCCGCGCCGAAGCGGCGCGCCGCGGACTGACGCCGGCCGACCTCAAGCAATTACCGATCCAGATCGGACTCCAGACCGAGACCGGCTATCCCCATGCGGGCCATCTCGACTACGTTGCGCCGACTCTCAACCAATCGACCGGCACGCTGGCGGTGCGCGGTCTCATTCCCAATGACAAGCGGGTGCTGCTGCCCGGCTACTTCGCGCGGGTCCGCGTGCCCTTCGACCAGGAGAAGAACGCCCTGCTCGTCCCCGATACCGCACTCGGCAGCGACCAGGGCGGCCGCTATCTGCTGGTGGTGAACGGCGACAACGTCGTCGAGCAGCGCAGGGTGCAGATCGGCCCCGTCGACAACGGGTTGCGCGTCATCGAAAGCGGCCTGAAGCCGGAGGACCGCGTCGTGACCGCGGGGCTCTTGCGCGTCATCCCGGGCCAGAAGATCGATCCGCAAGCGACCAAGATCGACCAGTCTCAGGCCTCGGCCAAGTGAGGGGCTGCCAGCCATGATCTCGAAATTCTTCATCGAGCGGCCGGTCCTCTCCAACGTCATCGCACTTCTGATGATCCTGATCGGCGGCGTCGCGCTGTTCAACCTCGCCATCGCGCAATACCCCGACGTGGTGCCGCCGACGGTGCAGGTCACCACGCGCTATCCCGGCGCCAGCGCCAAGACCGTGATCGACACCGTTGCCTTGCCGATCGAGCAGCAGGTCAACGGCGTCGAGGACATGCTCTACATGCAGTCCTACAGCGGCGCGGACGGCACCTACACGCTGACCGTGACCTTCAAGATCGGCACCGACCTCAACTTCGCGCAGGTGCTGGTGCAGAACCGCGTCTCCAGCGCATTGTCGCAATTGCCGCAGGCGGTGCAGAATCAGGGCGTCACGGTGCAGAAGCGATCGACCTCGATCCTCCTGTTCGTGACGCTGACCTCGCCGGATGCGCGGTACGACAGCCTCTTTTTGAGCAATTACGCCACCATCAACATCCGCGACGAGCTCTCGCGCCTGCCCGGCGTCGGCAACGTCACCGTGTTCGGCGCCGGCCAGTATTCGATGCGGGTCTGGCTCGATCCGAACAAGCTGCAGGCTAGGAGCCTGGTGCCGCAGGACGTCATCCAGGCGATCCAGCAGCAGAGCCAGCAGGTCTCGGCCGGCCAGGTCGGCGCGCCGCCGACGCCGCCGGGCCAGGCGTTCCAGTACACGCTCAACGTCAACGGACGGCTCGAGGACACCAGCCAGTTCGAGAACATCATCGTCAAGTCGGGCAGCAGCGGCGACGTCACCCGCGTGCGCGACGTCGGTTGGGTCGAGCTGGGCGCGCAGACTTACAGCCAGATCTTCTCGCTCAACAATCAGCCGGCCGTCGGCATCGGCGTGTTCCAGTCGCCCGGCGCCAATGCGCTCCAGGTCGAACAGGCCGTCGAGAAGAAGATGGCCGAGCTCGCCAGGCAATTCCCTGAGGGCATCAAGTACGACACGCCGTTCGACACCACCAAATTCGTCGAGGCCTCGGTGCACGAGGTCTACATGACGCTGATCGAGGCCGGCCTGCTGGTGCTGGTCGTGATCCTGGTGTTCCTGCAGGATTGGCGCGCGATGCTGGTGCCGGCAACGACCGTGCCCGTCACCATCATCGGCGCCTTCGCCGCGATGGCGGCGCTCGGTTTCACCATCAACATGTCGACGCTGTTCGCGATCGTGCTCGCGATCGGCATCGTGGTCGACGACGCCATTGTCGTGGTCGAGGGCGCGGCCCACAACATCGAGCAGGGCATGAACGGCCACGATGCCGCGATCAAGGCGATGGACCAGCTGTTCGCACCGATCGTCGGCATCACCCTGGTGCTGATCTCGGTGTTCCTGCCGGCCTCGTTCCTCGCAGGACTCACCGGGCGCATCTATTCGCAATTCGCGCTGGTGATCGCCGCGACCGCGCTGTTGTCCGCCATCAACGCGGCGACCCTGAAGCCGACGCAATGCGCGCTTTGGCTGCGGCCGACAGTGCCGCCGGAGCAGCGCAATTTCTTCTATCGCGGCTTCAACGCGGTCTATGACCGCGTCGAGCGCGGCTATACAAGGCTGATCACGTTCCTCGTGAGACATGCCACCATCTCGGTCGCGTTCGCGCTCTTGGTGATCGGAGCCAGCGGCTACGGCCTGTCGCGGGTGCCGACCGGCTTCCTGCCGATCGAGGATCAGGGCTATCTGATCGCAGCGGTGCAATTGCCCGACGGCGCGGCGCTGGAGCGGACGCAAGCCGTGCTCGACAGGGCAAGCGGGCTGATCAAGGACACCCCTGGAGTCCAGCAGGTCATCACCATCGCCGGCATCTC
The DNA here is from genome assembly GCF_041262065.1 of Bradyrhizobium sp. USDA 327. Taxonomy (NCBI): domain Bacteria; kingdom Pseudomonadati; phylum Pseudomonadota; class Alphaproteobacteria; order Hyphomicrobiales; family Nitrobacteraceae; genus Bradyrhizobium; species Bradyrhizobium sp. USDA 327. The sequence continues at coordinate 5,140,173 of NZ_JBGCCW010000001.1, forward strand.
CGCGCTCGACAACAGCGCCAGCCTCGCCAATGCCGGCGTCGCCTACATCATCCTGAAGGACTGGGACGCGCGCAAAGGACCCGGCGAGGATCTGCGTTCGCTGGTCTTTGGACTCAACGACAAGCTCGCGACCATCATGGAGGCGCGCACCATCGTGCTGCCGCCGCCCCCGATCCAGGGCATCGGCAACGCCGCCGGCTTCTCGATGCAGGTCGAGCTGCGCGACGGCAACAGCGATTTCGCCAAGCTGCAGGCGATCACCGCGGCGGTGGTCTCCAACGCCCAGAGCCAGAGCGCGCTGCAGCGCGTGCAGTCCTCATTCCGCTCCTCGGTGCCGCAATTCAACGTCGAGATCGACCGCGTCAAGACCCAGACGCTGCACGTCACCACCGATCAAGTGTTCTCGGCACTGTCGACCTATCTCGGCTCGTCCTACGTCAACCAGTTCAACAAGTTCGGCCGCGTGTTCCAGGTCTACACCCAGGCCGATTCGGCATTCCGCGTCACCGAGCGCGACATTGCCAACATGCAGGTGCGCAACTCCAACGGCGACATGATCCCGATCGGCACCGTCGCCAAGATCACGCCGGCCACCGGCCCGTCGCTGATCAGCCTCTACAACCTCTATCCGTCTGCGACGGTGATCGGCCTGCCGGCGCAGGGCTACTCCTCGGGCCAGTCGCTGAAGCTGATGGAGGAGATCGCCGACAAGACGCTGCCGCCGGGCACCGGCTTTGAATGGACCGCGATGTCGTATCAGGAGAAGGCGGTCTCGAACCAGATCTACTGGGTGTTCGGCCTCGCCATGCTGCTGGTCTATCTCGTGCTCGCCGGCCAGTACGAGAGCTGGTACGCGCCGATCTCGGTGATCCTCGCGGTGCCGCTGTCACTGCTCGGGCCGATGCTGGTCCTCTCCGCGCTCAAGATCGACAACAACCTCTATTGCCAGATCGGCCTCATCCTGCTGATCGCACTCTCGGCCAAGAACGCCATCCTGATCGTCGAGGTCGGGCTCGAGCTGCACGGCCGCGACGGCAAGCCGATCATCGAGTCCGCCATCGAGGCCGCGCGCGCCCGCTTCCGCCCGATCCTGATGACGTCGTTCGCCTTCATCCTCGGCGTCGTCCCGCTGGTGCTCGCCACCGGCGCCGGCGCCAGCGCGCGCAAGTCGATCGGCATCACCGTGTTCTCGGGGATGCTGGCCTCGACCTGCCTCGCGGTGCTGTTCGTGCCGGCCTTCTTCGTGGTGGTGCAGCGCTTCGAGAACTGGCGGGCGTCGAAGAAGGCGCCGAAGGCACAGCCGATAGCGGAGGTGAAATCCTAAAGTCCGTTCGACCGAACAGCGGCGCGGCGCGTTCGGTGTAACCTCGCCCGCTTGCGGGAGGGGTCGGCGCTTAGCGCCGGGTGAGGGCTCTGTCCCCTTGGGGAATGTCCCGACGCGGAGACAGCCCTCTCCCCAGCCCTCTCCCGCAAGCGGGAGAGGGAGAACACCTAAGCCTTCTCCACCGGCGTCTGCCGCGCCTCGCCGCTCGACACCAGGAGCACCGACACTTTCGACTGCCTGAGCACGGCGTCTGCGACGCCGCCGAAGGAGAGGTGATCGGCCTGGATGCGGTCGACGCCCATGACGACGAGATCGAGGTCGGTGGTGTCGATCTCGCGGAGGATCGCCGCCTCCGGCGCCCGGTTCACCCGCAGCGTGGTGGTGATGTCGACGTCGTAGCGGGCGGCGAGGTCGCTGGTGTCCTTGAGGATGCCCGTCTCCTGGTTCAGTCCGCGGGAGGCCCCGCGCTGCGCACCCTTGTCCCGCGTCGTCGCCACGTAGATCACCCGGAGCGAGCCCGATCCGGCCTGCGTCAGCGCCACCGCCACCTCGGCCCCGCGTTTGGAGACGCCGCTGCCTGAAACGGGAACGAGGATGTTGAGCGCGTCGGGCATCGGCTGCTTCAGGTGCTTGCCCTTGGCCGCGACGATCGCGAGCGGTCCTTCGAACGCCGCGGCGATGTCGTCGATCCTCCGGTCGAAGCGGTCCTTGGTCGCGGTCACCCTGTCGATACCGACGACCAGAAGATCGAAGCCCTTGCGCGCTTCGTCGGCGATGGTCGCGCCGAGCTCCGCCTGCCTCGCACGGGTGACGACATCGACCTTGCCGACGTCTCCGTCACCGTTGACGGACACCGTCCCGGCGGCCTTCTTCACCACGGCTTCGTGGCTTTCCTCCTCGCCGCGTCCCTTCTCCCGTTCCTTGGCGCGCGGGCCGATATGCAGCACGGTGATCGGCAGGCCGCGCATGCCGGCGATCAGACCCGCGATGTGGGCGGCGAAGCTGGCGTTGACGCTTTCGTCCACCGCCAGCAAGGGGCGCTCGAGATTGGCGACAAAGCCGCGCTTCTCGAATTCTTCCCGCTCCAGCCGCTCCTTCTCCTCCCTGTTCATCGGCAGCCTGGCCAGCGCGGCGCGCAGCATCGGCGGCATCGCCATCGTGGTCACGATCGCCATGGTCACGATCATCGTGAACAGGTTCTGGCTGAGCACGCCGATGGAGAGGCCGATGGTGGCGATGATGACCTCGGTCGACCCGCGCGCGTTCATCCCGCTCGCGAGCGCCAACGACTCCCGATAGCTCAGGCCGCCCGCGGTGCCGCCGACAAAGGCGCCGCCGAACTTGCCGACGCTGGCGATCACCACCAGCAGGCCGGTGAGCATCAGGAGGTTGGGATCGCGCAACACCGAAAGATCGGCGCTGAGGCCGGCGAGGCCGAAGAACACCGGCATGAAGAAGCTCGAGATCAGTCCGCGCAGGCGCTCGTCGATCTGCCGCGTCAGGATCGGGGACTCGCCGACCAGGATGCCGGCGACGAAGGCGCCGAGCACGGTGTGGACGCCGATCAGATGCGTGATCAGTGCCATGACGCTCATCAACAGCAGGATCACGGTGATGACGGCAGCCGCGCTGACAAGCGTGTCGTTGGCCCAGCGGATCAGCTGAAACACAAGGCGGCGCCCGATGGTGAAGCTGACGGCGAGGAAGGCGAGCGTTCCCAGCACGGCCTTCGCCACCGAGGCGATATCGAGCGTGCCGTGCGAGGCCAGGCTGAAGATGACGGCGATGATGATCCAGCCGATGGTGTCGTCGATGACGGCGGTCGCGACGATGATCTGCCCGACGTTGCGGCGCATGAAGTTCATCTCGCGCACCACCACGGCGACGATCTTCACCGAGGAGATCGACAGCGCCGTGCCCATGAACAGCGAGGCCACGAGGCGCTCCTGCGGATTGGGCAGCAGCGCGTCCGGCAGGAATTCACCCAGGGCAAAGCCGCAGGCGAAGGGCACGACGATGCCAGCAATCGAGATCGCGATCGCGGCCCTGCCGACCTTCCGTACCAGCTTGAGGTCGGTCTCCATGCCGGTGAGCAATAGCAGCAGCAGGATGCCCACTTGCGCGATGCCGTCGATCATCGCCTTCTGCTCGGGCGCGTTCGGGAAGATCGCGTGCTGCGCCTCGGGCCAGATCCAGCCGAACAGCGACGGCCCCAGGATGATGCCGGCGAGCAGTTCGCCGATCACCGAGGGTTGGCCGATCCGCTGCATGACCTCGCCGAGCCCGCGGCCGACCGCGATCAGCAGCACGATCTGAACGATCAGGAGGAATTCTGACGGACCGGCCGATTTGCCGGCTTCGGCACTGGCCGCAAGGGTGGTGAGGACAAGCGCCGCGGGAACGAGGACGACCGGTCGGAGCAGGCGCCATGGCATGCAGGTGTCTTTCCCCCTTCATCTGCCCCGGTGCCGGGGCGCCACAGGGACAGAACCCGTGAAAGGCGGCGCCGGTTCCGCCGCGCGCGCCGGCGTCAAAAACGAAAAGTGCGAGAACAACCCCATGCACAGTAGGGATGGGGTTGAAAAACCTCGCGAACATTTCGGCCTTGCCGAAGTGACTTGCGACGTCGGGCAAAACACTGGCAGAATGGCATCATGGGTGGCATGCGTGACGTGGCGACGTTCGCCGTCATTGCTGCGAGTGCAGCGAAGCAAGCCAGAGCCCCTCCGCGGCACCTTCATCGCCACGCTCCTCGCAAATGACGAGTGGAGAGAGTCCCGGCCCTACGCCACGCTCGTGCCCCGGACGCAGCGCAGCGCCACTTCGGCGGTGCGCTGCAGAGCCGGGGCCCATGCGACACGAGAAATTCGCGGCCTCTGGGTCCCGGATCTGCGTCCGGGACACGAGAGCAGTGCCCCCTCACACCGTTTGCGGCGTCCTGATCTCGCGCGGCAGGATCAGCGCGGCGGCGATCGCGAGCAGGCAGAGGGCGGCGAAGGCGTGCAGCATGGTGACGAAGCCGCCCTGCTCGTACAGCCAGGCGACGAGGCCAACGGAGGCGCCGGCCGCGGTGAAGCCGACGAAATAGCGCACCGCGTAAGCGCGCGATCGCCACTCCTCGGTGGTGTACTTGCCGACCATGGCGTCGTTCACCGTGACCTGACCGAACGCGCCCATGACGATGCCGATCGAGACCAGGATCAGCGGCAGGTTGCTCAGGCTCGCGGCCAGATAGAGGAACGGAGCCAGCATGAAGGACAGCGGCAACGCCACAGTCTTGAGCGAGTAGCGGTCGAGCAGCCGGCCGATCGTGTACTGCGTCATCGCGCCGAACACGTAGACGCAGGCAGCGATCAGGCCGAGCAGCGCCGGGCTCTTCGTCAGGTCCGCAAGCCGCTCCGCAAACAGTTTTGGCAGCGCCACTGTGACCGCGTTGAATGTCGTAGAGATCGCGATCACCACGATCAGCAGGGCCAGGATCACGCGCCACATGTCCTGCCTGGCGACGCGGGCCTGCGCCGCCGCCTGCTTCGAGCCCTTGCGGTCCTCGTGCACGACCGTCCTTGCAAACGCGAGGCCGATCAGGATCGTGACGATACCGGGAACGATGAAGGCGAAGCGCCAGCCGAGATATTGGCCGATCACGCCGGTGACCAGTGCCGAGGAGGCGACGCCGAGATTGCCCCAGACGCCGTTCAGCCCCATCTCGCGGCCGAGCTTCTCGGCATAAGATACGATCATCGCCGTGCCGACGGGGTGATAGATCGAGGCGAAGATGCCGATCGCGAGCAGCGCCGCGCCGAGCTGCATCGGGGTCTGCACGAAGCCGACTGCGATCATGGAGGCGCCGATGCCGACGAAGAAGATCAGCATCATATGGCGGCGGCTCCAGCGGTCCCCGAGCCAGCCGGTCAGCAGCGAGCCCGCGCCGAAGGCGACGAAGCCCGGCGTCGCGTAAGGCAAGAGTTCCGAATAGGCCATGCCGAGCGCCGGCCCCATGATGATGACGGCGGCGGCGAAGATCAGCATCGAATAGTGGTCGATGAAATGGCCTGCGTTGACGAAACTAATGACCCGGCTGGGGCTGTTCATACGAATCCTCTCCCGCTCCGAAATGAGTTATATGTCGTGCCCATGACGGGATGCCGCCAATGACTGTCTTGGAAACGCCAATCTTGGAAACGCCAATCCTGCGGGAGGTCCGGAGCAATCACCGCTCGCCCGCGGGCGTCCACCTGGTCGCCCGCGACTATCCCAGGGGCATGCGGATCGAGCCACACCTGCACCGCGAGGCGCAGCTGATCTATGCGGCCAAGGGCACGATGCAGGTGACGACGCCGGGGGGACGCTGGCTGGTGCCGCCGGACCGCGCGGTCTGGGTGCCGGCCGGGCTTCAACATGCCATCGACCTGCTCGCCGACATCGAGATGCGCACGCTGTATTTCGACCTGCCCTGGCTCAAGCGCGAAAAGCGCTATGAGGGATTGACCAGGGAATTCGTGGTCCGGGTATCGCCGCTGCTGAACCAGGCGATCCTGGCACTGTTCGACGCCCGCAATACGGAAGAGCGGACCGAGCTGCTGGTGCGCCTGGTGTTGCTGGAGTTGCACCAGGCCGAGGATTCCACCACCTTCGTGCCGCTGCCGCGCGAGCCGCGCTGCCGCCGCGCCGCCATGATCGTGCTCGACGACCCCACCGGCCTGCACGACATCGACACGCTCGCGCGCGAGGTCGGAACCTCGGCGCGCACGCTGTCGCGGTTGTTCTCGAGCGAGACGCAACTGAGCTTCAAGAGCTGGTGCCAGCGCGCGCGAATCGCCTCCGCGATCCAGCGCCTGTCCACGGATGCGGGCGTGTCGGTGAAGCAGCTCGCCACCCAGCTCGGCTATGCCAGCGTGCCGGCATTCTCGGCCGCGTTCCGCCAGGTGACGGGGCGCACGCCGACGGAATTTGCGAAGGGGTGAGGAACACTCTGGATGGCGCCAGCACAATGAACGGAGGGGCCGTCATGCCCGGGCTCGTCCCGGGCATCCACGTTCTTTGTGCTGCGTGGCAAGGCGTGGATGGCCGGGACAAGCCGGCCATGACGACGTGGAGGCTTGGACGCCCAGCGTGCACCGCCTTCGCGGGGCATGACAGCATCCGCGAAACGCATGGCCCAGCTAAAGTTGCCAAAATCCCCTGCTTGATTGTGATCGGCTTCAGCCCAAATCTTGTGTAAACTTCCGCAACGCACAAACCCGGAATCGAAAAGCCCAGATGGCCAATGCCTTCTTCTCCGACCTGCTCGCCACCATCTCCGAGCGCGGCCGCACGCTGCTTCGCCGCGGGGACTCCGCCGAAACCAGGCGGGACGCCGATGGGCTGATCGAGCTTTGCGATGCGTTGCTGTCGGGCCGGGGCGAAGCCTCCGGCACCGCGATTGCGCGTGAGGTGCTCGACATCTACCGGGAGTTGGATGCGGCAGGACGCCGCGCCTTCTTCGAGGGACTGGTGCGCGATTTCGGCCCCGATCGGGAGCGCCTGTCCAAGGCGATCGAGAAATGGCGCGCCAAGCCCAGCGACGAGGACGCGAGCTCGCTGCACTTCGCCTCCGAGCCGCGGCGGCAGGAGCTGATCCGCCGCCTCAACCGCGCGCCGGGCGGCACCGGCGATCTCGTCAACATGCGCGCCGACCTGCTCGGCATGATGAACGGGCACACAGATCTCGCCGCGCTCGACCGCGACGTCTCGCACCTTCTCTCTTCGTGGTTCAACAGGGGGTTTCTCGTGCTGCGCAGGATCGACTGGTCGACCCCGGCCAACATCCTCGAAAAGATCATCCGTTACGAAGCCGTGCATGAGATCAGCGACTGGGACGATCTGCGCCGCCGCATCGATCCGGTCGACCGCCGCTGCTACGCGTTCTTCCATCCTGCGATGGTCGACGAGCCCCTGATCTTCGTCGAGGTGGCGCTGACCGAGACGATGCCGGGCGCGATCGCGCCCTTGCTTGCGGTGGACCGCCAGCATCTGCCGATCGAGCGCGCGCGCACCGCCGTGTTCTATTCGATCTCCAATACCCAGCGCGGCCTTGGCGGCATCTCCTTCGGCAGCTTCCTGATCAAGCAGGTGGTGGAAGAGTTGCGCCGCGAGCTGCCGAAGCTCGACACTTTCGTGACGCTGTCGCCGGTGCCCGGCTTCATGGCTTGGGTGAAGCAGGACAAGGACCTGCCGCTATCGGACGAGGATCGCGAGGTGCTGAAGCGTCTCGACGAGCCCAAATGGTTCGAGAGCCCCGAGACGGCGGCGCTGCTGCGCAGCGTGCTGGAGCCGCTCGCAGCGCATTATTTCCTCAAGGCACGCACGCCGAAGGGCCGGCTGATCGATTCCGTCGCCCGCTTCCATCTCGGCAACGGCGCGAGACTCGAGCGCATCAACTGGCTCGGAGACCTCTCGCCGAAGGGCATGCGCGAGTCGGCTGGCATCATGGTCAACTACCTCTACCGCCTCGACGACATCGAGAAGAACCACGAGGCCTACGCCAATGACGGCGAGGTGGTCGCGTCGAGCGCCGTGAAGAAGCTGCTGAAGAGCGAAGGACGAAGGTTGCTGGACATGAGGCTGTCGTAGGGGCCTCAGACGACGCGCCAGAGACGGTGTCTTCGCCCGGCTTGACCGGGCGATCCAGTATTCCAGAGGCCGGTGTTGAAGAGCTCGTTCTCCCCACATCCGCCGCGGCGTACTGGATGCCCCGGTCAAGCCGGGGCATGACAGCGGAGGGTTTGGCGCGGCCTTCGTGCCCGCAGTACGCTCAGCCCCTACTCCGCCAGCGCCTTCATCTCCTTGTAGAGATCCGACTTGCCTTCGAAGCCGATGCCTAGCAGCTCCGGCATGGTGATGTGGCCGTTCTCGACGCGGACGCCGTCCGGGAAGCCGCCATAGGGCTGGAACAGGTCGGGATAGCTTTCGTTGCCGCCGAGACCGAGGCCGGCGGCTATGTTGAGCGACATCTGGTGACCGCCATGCGGGATGCAGCGGCTGGGTGACCAGCCGTGGGTCTTCAGGACCTCGAGCGTGCGCTGGTACTCGCACAGGCCATAGGACAGCGCGCAGTCGAATTGCAGCCAGTCGCGGTCGGGGCGCATGCCGCCGTAGCGGACGAGGTTGCGGGCGTCCTGGTGGCTGAAAAGGTTCTCGCCTGTCGCCATCGGGCGCGGATAGAATTCGGCGAGCGCGGCCTGCAGCGCATAGTCGAGGGGATCGCCGGCCTCCTCGTACCAGAACAGCGGATAGTCGCGCAGCATCTTGGCGTAGGCAATCGCCGTCTCCAGGTCGAAGCGGCCGTTGGCATCGACGGCGAGCTGCGCGTCCTTGCCGATCTCTTCCAGCACGGCCTCGATGCGCTTACGGTCTTCCTCGATCGGAGCGCCGCCGATCTTCATCTTCACGACGTTGTAGCCGCGATCGAGATAGCCGCGCATCTCGCCGCGCAGCATCGACAGGCCCTTGCCGGGATAGTAATAGCCACCGGCGGCATACACGAACACGCGCGGATCGGCGGTCACGCCGTGACGTTCGGCGAGCAGGCGAAACAGCGGCTTGCCGGCGATCTTCGCCACCGCATCCCACACCGCCATGTCGATGGTGCCGACCGCGACCGAGCGCTCGCCATGACCGCCCGGCTTCTCGTTGGTCATCATCGCGCCCCAGACCTTGTCGGGGTCGAGATTGTCGCCGGCCGCATCCAGCAGCGACTTCGGATCGGCTTCGAGGATGCGCGCGGCGAAGCGCTCGCGGATCAGGCCGCCCTGCCCGTAGCGGCCGTTGGAGTTGAAGCCGTAGCCGACGACGCGCTTGCCGTCGCGCACGACATCGGTGACGACGGCGACGAGGCTCGTCGTCATCCTGGTGAAGTCGATATAGGCGTTGCGGATCGGGGACGAGATCGGTTTCGTGATCTCGCGGACGTCGACGATGCGGACGGACATGGGGGTCTCATCTTTCTCTTGTCGTCATTCCGGGGCGATGCGCAGCATCGAACTATGGTGCGCTCGTGCGCACCTGAGAATCTCGAGATTCCGGATTCTCGCTTCGCGAGCCCCGGAATGACGGCTTTGCCGTCACTTCTTGTCCCTGAAATACGGCTCCACGGGCCCATGCACCTTGATGGTCAGCGGGTTGCCGTGACGGTCCTTGGCGTTGCCGGCGGTGACGCGGACCCAGCCTTCGCTGATGCAGTACTCCTCGACATTGGTCTTCTCGATGCCCTTGAAGCGAATGCCGACGTCGCGCGCCAGAATGTCCGCGTTGTAATAGGGGCTGTTCGGGTCGACCGACAGGCGGTCCGGAAATTCGTCGCTCATGATTGTCTCGCTCACAACAGGGTCTCGATTTGCTGCCGCAATCCTTCGGGCCGTGCGGTCGGCGCGTAGCGCGCGACCACCTTGCCGGCACGATCCACCAGAAATTTGGTGAAATTCCATTTGATGGAGGCGCCGAGAAGGCCGGATTGCTGATGTTTCAGGTACTCATAGAGAGGATGCGCCTTCGGCCCGTTGACGTCGATCTTCTCGAACAGGGGAAAGGTGACGTCGTAATTGGTCGAGCAGAACTCCTGGATCTCGCTCGCCCGCCCCGGCTCTTGCGCCCCGAACTGGTTGCAGGGAAAGCCGAGCACGGAGAAGCCGCGCGGCGAGAGATCACGGTAGAGATCCTCGAGGCCGCGATATTGCGGCGTGAAGCCGCATTTGCTCGCGGTGTTGACGATCAGCAGCACCTGCCCCTCGAAACGCCTCATGGGCACCTCCTCGCCGGCAAGCGAGTTGGCCTTGAAGTCGTAGATGGCGGTCATCGCTAGCCCACGGGATCGATCGGCGACGGCGGCACGCCGCCGGCCTCGATCGCTTCGCCCGCGAGCAGACAGAGGTCTTCGCGGTAGCGGCCGGAGACGATATGCACGCCGACGGGCGACTTGCCGACGAGGCCGGTGGAGACCACGAGGCCCGGCAATCCCATGAAGGGAATGGCGATCTGCGGCAGCTGCGCCTCCCAGACCCGCTTGAAGGATTCGTCGTCCTTGCAGTCGAGATGATCCGGGAACGGCAGCTCGCCGGAGACCGGCGTCAGCAGCACCGCATATTTCTCGAAGAACAGCATCCATTCGCGGGTCAGCGTGGCTCTTCGGGTCAGCGCCTTGGCGTAGTTCGCCTGGTTCATCGGCGTGACCCTGGCGCGGTTGCCGCGCAGGCAGGCCAGCGCACCGGGATCGCCCTCGCGCTCGGCCATCTCGAGCTGCGCATCAAAGCCGTCGCCGAGCCAGAGCTTGATCTGCCACTCCACGGCCTCGCGCATCGGCGGCGTGTCTTCGATGATGTCGACGGTCCAGCCGGCGCGTTCGAGGCGCTTGCCGGCGTCGCTCACCGCGGCCTTCACCTCCGGCGTGGTGGCAAGGCCGCCCGGGTTGAGGCAGAGCGCGGCGCGCTTGTCCCGCGCGGGGCCTTGCAGCGGCACCGGCACGAACCAGGGATCGCGAATGTCGCGGGCCGACATCGCCTCGAGCGAAATCCTGATGTCGTTGACGGTGCGCGCCAGCGGTCCCGACACCGCCATGATCTGCGGCCCGATCGGGCGCTCCGGCAGCGCCGGATTGAAGGCGGGAATACGGCCGAGCGTCGGGCGCAGGCCGTGCACGCCGCAGGCATAGGCGGGATAGCGGATCGAGCCGGCGATGTCGGTGCCGTGGGCGATGTGGCCGATGCCGGCCGCGACTGCCGAGCCGGCGCCGCCGGAGGAGCCGCCCGGCGTCAGCGCGGCGTCGCGGGGGTTCTTGGTATCGCCATGAATGAGATTGGTGGTGAACCAGCGGTAGGAGAAGGCCGGGCAATTGGTGCGGCCGAGCAGGACGGCGCCGGCCTTGCGGAAATTGGCGACCACCGGATTGTCCTCGCGCGCGATGACGTCGCGCTGGAGCTTCAGGCCGTTGGTGGTGGCAAAGCCTTCCTGGTCGACATTGGCCTTGATGGTGACGGGCACGCCGGCGAGCACACCGGGGTCCTCCCCCCGGGCGATGGCGGCATCGACGGCATCGGCCTGCCTGAGAACATCGTCCGGCCGGTGATCGATCACCGCGTTGAGCCGGGGATTGACGGCATCCAGGCGCGCGAGGCCGGCCTGCGCAGCCTCCCTGGCGGAGACCTTCCTGGATTTGACGAGGGTGGCGAGGTCGGCGGCCGACAGGCGCCAGAGATCTTGCATGGCTTGCTCCGTGTAATCGGCGTCTTTTAGCGCCGGGAACGCGGCAAAGCCATGCGGATTTCGCGGGGGTGAGGAGGTCACTCACCTCTCCCGTAGGGAGAGGTCGGAGCGCATCGAAGATGCGATCCGGGTGAGGGGTTGCGGTCTCTCGGTCTGGTGCGGCCCCTCACCCGGATTGCTTCGCAATCCGACCTCTCCCCGGCGGGGAGAGGTGAGCACCGCCCGCCCCCCAGCCATGGCTGACCCGCGGCTAATGCCTTGTCGCGGACTGGTCGGGGATGTCGAGCAGCGCCTCGGTGAAGGGAAACTCCAGCACGATCTCCCCATCATCGTCGGTCACCTCGATGACCGCCTCGAGCAGCGCCGGCTGTGCGCCCTCGGACTTCACCACCTCCAGGATCATCTGGCGGGCGACCTCCCAGGCGCGGTCGGGGTTGCGCAGGTCCTCGCCGTCGGGGTCAACGATCAGCTCGTCGCCGATACGGGTGTTGAAGAAGTATCTGGGCATATCGAGATCCAGTTGGTTCGCCTGTATCGGATTCAAAGCTGCACTGCACTCACAACAGCTTTATCAGGGCAGGGTTCGCGACCGAATGCGTCTGACGCAAGGCAGCGCTTCAGAAGTGAAGTTCCCCTAGCATTTTTCGCGGCGCAGCATGACCTTCTCGGGAAAATTTCACTGGCGAAGTTCTCCGCCAGCATTAGTCTAACGGGTGGGCGGATACGTCCCGAATTCGCGAATATGGAGAGCCGAAATGGCCTGGAAAGCCCCGAAGATCGTCGAAGTGCCCTGCGGCATGGAGATCAACATGTATGTGAGCGCCACCCGCAAGTAAGCGGTTGGTGAGATTGCGTTCCGCGCAGGTGGATCTTTCGGCCCGAACTCTTTCGGTCACGATACGTTTCCGGAAGACAGGATTTGTGTCGGCCTGAGATCCACCTCGCGACCTTACCTCCAGGAGACGGATCATGCTGCGCGTCGTCGTCCTGGGCGCCGGGGCCGGCGGCGGAGTTCCGCAATGGAATTGCGGCTGCGAAGGCTGCCGAGCGGCCCGTAGCGGCGGCCACGAGCTTCAAAGGACGCAAGCCTCGGTCGCCTTCAGCGGCGACGGCGAGCACTGGTTCCTGATCAACGCCTCCCCCGACCTGCGGCAGCAATTGAACGCCACGCCACAGCTGCACCCCAAGGCGGGCGCACTGCGTCACTCGCCGATTGCGGGTGTGATCCTGACCAACAGCGAAGTCGATGCGGTGGCGGGCCTGCTGTCGATGCGCGAGGGCTCGCCCTTTACGGTCTATGCGCATGAGAAGGTGCTGGCGATCCTTGCGAGCAACAGCATCTTCAACGTGCTGAACGAGAAGAACGTGCGGCGCCAGCCGATCACTCTCCGCGAGCCGTTCGAGCCCCGCCTGCCGGATGGCGCGCGCTCAGGCCTGGAGGTGCTGCCCTTCGCGGTGCCGGGCAAGTCGGCCTGGTATCTGGAAGGCAAGGCGCATCCGGGCGGCGAGAGCGGCGACGGCGACACGCTGGGCCTTGAGATCACCGACAAGGCGACGGGCAAGTGCTTCTACTTCATCGCGGCCTGTGCCGAGGTGACCGACGCGCTCAAGGCCCAGATCGACGGCGCCGCACTGGTGTTCTTCGACGGCACGGTCTGGCGCGACGACGAGATGATCAGGGCCGGCCTCGGCCACAAGACCGGCAAGAGCATGGGACATGTCGCCATGTCGGGCGACGACGGCGCCATCGCGCGGCTGGCCGACCTCAGTATCGACAGGAAGCTGTTTCTGCATATCAATAACTCGAATCCGGCGCTGCTGCCCGGCTCGCCCGAGCGCAAAGCCGCTGAGCAGGCGGGCTGGCAGATACCCGCGGATGGAACGGAGATCGTGCTGTGAACGCCGCATCACTGACTGGAATGACCGCGCTCTCGATCGGCAAGGACATCAGGCTCACCAGCGCCGATGAGCTCGAGGCGACGCTGCGCCATATCGGGGCGACGCGCTATCACAGCCTGCATCCGTTCCATAAGCTGCTGCATGGCGGCAAGCTGAACAAGGGCCAGGTGCAGGCCTGGGCGCTGAACCGCTACTATTACCAGAGCACGATCCCGATCAAGGACGCGGTGGTGATCTCGCGCTTCCGCGACCGCGCCACCCGCCTGGAATGGCGCCATCGCATCGAGGACCACGACGGCGATGTCGGCAGCGAAGGCGGCATCGAGCGCTGGCTGAAGCTGACCGAGGGACTCGGGCTCGACACCGCCTACGTGGAATCCACCGAAGGCATCCTGCCGGCGACGCGCTTCGCGGTGGAAGCCTATGTCCACTACTGCCGCGAGAAGAGCCCGTTGGAGGCGATCGCCTCCTCGCTCACCGAACTGTTCGCGCCAAGCATCCATGAGGAGCGCATCGCCGGCATGTTGCAGCATTACGATTTCGTCAATCCCGACATCATGAGCTACTTCAAGCGCCGCCTGACTCAGGCCCCGCGCGATGCCAATTTCGCGCTCGACTATGTCAAGACGCATGCGAGGACTCCAGAGGAGCGCGCCTCCGTCTGCAATGCGCTGATCTTCAAGACCAACGTGCTGTGGGTGCAGCTGGACGCACTCCAGCACGCCTATGTCGAGGGCCACATTCCGCCGGGCGCGTTCGTGCCCAAAGCGAGCTGAGGGACAAGAGCAATGGCCGGGCCGCGGAACATCAGCGTCAGCGAGGCAAGCCGCCCCGTGCTGCCGCGGCATGCCAAGCTGAAATATGACGAGACGCGAAAGGTCTGGGTGATCCTGGCGCCGGAACGGGTGCTGGCGCCCGACGAGATCGCGGTCGAGGTCCTGCAGCTCTGCGACGGCCAGCGCAATGTCGGCGAGGTCGCCGATCAGCTGGTCGCGAAATACGCCGCGCCGCGCGAGGCGATCCTGGCCGACGTCATCGTCATGCTGCAGGATCTCGCCGACAAGGGCTTTCTCACCGAGATCAGGGAGAAGACGTCATGAGCGACGTGACCATCCCGCCCAGCGACAGCCTCGCGGTGCTGGAGAAGCAGCGCTCGACGGCGGAGACCTTCGGCATCCCGCTCGCGGTGCTGCTCGAGATCACCCATCGCTGCCCGCTGCAATGCCCCTATTGCTCCAACCCGGTCGAGCTCGACCGTTCGGCCAAGGAGCTGACCACCGGGGAATGGAAGAAGGTGCTGAGCGAGCTCGCCGAGATCGGCGTGCTCCAGGTGCATTTCTCCGGCGGCGAGCCGACCGCGCGCAAGGACCTCGTCGAGCTGGTGAAGCACGCCAGCGACGCCGGCCTCTACACCAATCTGATCACCTCGGCCGTGCTGCTGACGCGCGAGAAGCTCAGCGAGCTCGCAGATGCCGGGCTCTGCCATGTACAGATCTCTTTCCAGGGCATCGAGGAAGGCCTCGCCGATCGCGTCGCCGGCTACAAAGGCGGACATCGCAAGAAGCTCGAAGTCGCGAAATGGACGCGCGAGCTCGATCTGCCGCTCACCGTGAACGCGGTGATGCATCGGCAGAACCTGCATCAGCTCCCTGACATCATCCAGATGGCGCTCGACCTCGACGCCGACCGGCTCGAGGTCGCCAACGTGCAATACTACGGCTGGGCGCTGAAGAACCGCGCCGCGCTGATGCCGACCGTGGCGCAGCTCGACGAGTGCACCCGCACCGTCGAGGAGGCACGCGAACGGCTGAAGGGCCGGCTGACGATCGACTACGTCGTGCCGGACTATTATGCGCTGCGGCCGAAGAAATGCATGGGCGGCTGGGGCCGGCAGTTCTTCAACATCTCGCCCGCCGGCAAGGTGCTGCCCTGCCACGCTGCCGAGAGCATCACCGGGCTCGACTTCGAATCGGTGCGCTCCAACCATTCGATCGCCTGGATCTGGCAGAACTCGGAGGCCTTCAACCGCTATCGCGGCACCGGCTGGATGAAGGAGCCGTGCAAAAGTTGCGAATTCCGCGAGATCGATTTCGGCGGCTGCCGCTGCCAGGCCTTCGCGCTGACGGGCGATGCAGCCAACACCGATCCGGCCTGCGCGCTGTCGCCGCTGCACGAGACCATCTTCAAGCAGGCCGAGCGCGAGGCCGAGGGCGAGACCAACCGTTTCCTCTATCGCAATTTCGCCGGCGGCACTCTGGAATCCGAGAATGATGCCTGACGCCGACGCGGCCAGTTCGGTCAGGCGTGCCGATCCCTTTGCGCCGCTGACCTCCGAGATGCTCGATGTCGGCGACGGCCATGAGCTCCATGTCGAGAGCGTCGGCCGCGCTGACGGAATCCCTGCGGTCTATCTGCATGGCGGCCCCGGCAGCGGCTGCCAGCCCGACCATCGCCGGCTGTTCGACCCCGATCGTTTCTGCGCCGTATTGTTCGACCAGCGCGGCTGCGGCCGCAGCCGGCCCAAGGGATCGCGCGAGCACAACACGACGGCGCATCTGGTCACGGACATGGAGAAGATCCGCGAGAAATTCGGCTTCGAGCGCTGGACGATGGTCGGCGGGTCCTGGGGCGCGACGCTGGCGCTGGCCTACGCCGAGGCGCATCCGGAGCGCGTCTCCGGCATTGCGCTGCGCGCAACCTTCCTCGGCACGCGGGCGGAGGTCGAGACGGCCTTCACCTCGCGCCTGTCGCAGTTCTATCCCGCGCTCTACGAGGATTTCCTGAGCGTGCTGACGCCCGAGGAGCGCGAGCAACCGGTGAGCGCCTATTGGCGCCGTATCCTCGATGCCGATCCTGCCGTGCACGGTCCCGCGGTGCGAGCCTGGCACGACGCTGAACGAACCTTGTCCGAGCACAAGCCGGCACGGACCCGGCTGGACCTCGCCGCGCTGAACGTCTGGCGCACGCTGCCAGCAACGCCTTTCATGGAGGCGCATTACTTCGTCAACGACAGCTTCATGAGCGAAGATCAGCTGTTGCGAAACGCGCATCGGCTCGCCGGCATTCCCGGCATCATCGTGCAGGGCCGCTATGACCTGCTATGTCCTCCCGGAACATCGCAGGCGCTCGCGAAAGTTTGGCCGAGTTCCGAGATTCGCGTCGTGGAAGAGGCCGGACATTCGCTCTATGATGGCGGCGTGAGGGATGCCGTCATGAAGTCGATCGCGGACCTCGCGTCGAAGGCCGCGCGCTAGCGCGCATAGCAGGATAACAAGAAAATGCCGCTCGCCGCGAAAGGCATGCTGCTGACGTCGATGAATATCGACGCAGCCGATGAGGCCGATTTCAACCGCTGGTACGATCGCGAGCATCTGGAAGAGCGCGTCGCGATCGAGGGGTTCCTCGAAGCGCGGCGCTATGTCGCGCATGCCGCCAATCCCAAATATCTCTGCCTGTATTCGACCGCGACGCTCGACGTGCTCGACAGCCCCGCCTACCGGGCGCGGCTCGCGAACCCGACCGACTGGTCGCGGCAGACCATGGCGCGCTTCAAGGACATGCTCCGCGTCGTCGCGCGCATCACCATCAGCAAGGGCACCGGACGCGGGGCTGCGCTCGGCGTGGTGCGGCTGCGGCCGACGCCCGACAATGCCGTGTTCTGGCGTGATGCGCTGCAGGACAGACTGATGCCGGAGACGCGCGACGGCATCATCTCCATGCATTTGCTCGAGAGCGAGCCGGAACTGTCGGGTGCAACGGCGGGAATTCCGGCGGCGCGCAACGAAGGCGCGCGCGACTGGTTCGTGCTGATCGACGGCACACATGTCGGCGCAGTCTCGGCTGTCATCGCCGAGCGCTTTACCGGTCCTGCGGCGGCGCCCTTCCCGCTTCCGATCTCGGTCGGCACCTACTGCCTGATGTGGGACCTCGCGAAGAGCGATATCGCGCACGGCTGAGGCAGTCATCCGCAACGCAACATATTGCACCGCACATGCTGCGCGGAGGGCGCTAATGCTGTGCGCGCGTGGCTCCCATGAAAGGCGATGATCGCGCAACTTTGCCGTTGTACTTCGGAACGGTTCTAATAAGCTAACCCAATGACGTCATTCAGAAACCGGATCGAGACGCATTAAGCGTCCACCAAGCTCAAGATAAAGGCCGCGGGGTCTTTGAGCCTGCGCGGACAGGGTAGGAATGAAACCGACCGATATCGCGGCCCCCGACTACTTTCACAAGGTGGTCGATTGCCAATGGGCCTGTCCTGCGCACACCCCCGTTCCCGAATACATTCGACTGATCGCACAAGGCCGCTACAGCGACGCCTACATGATCAATTGGAAGTCGAACGTGTTTCCCGGCATCCTGGGACGCACCTGCGACCGCCCGTGCGAGCCCGCGTGCCGGCGCGGACGCGTCGAGGAGACTCCGGTGGCAATCTGCCGCCTCAAGCGGGTCGCCGCGGACTTCAAGGACGACATCAGGCAGCGCCTGCCGCAGCCCGCGCCGAAGAACGGCAAGCGTGTTGCGCTGGTCGGCGGCGGTCCCGCGTCGCTGACGGTGGCGCGCGATCTCGTGCCGCTCGGCTATCACTGCACCGTGTTCGATGCCGATCCGGAAGCCGGCGGCATGATGCGCACGCAGATCCCGAAGTTCCGCCTGCCCAATTCGGTGATCGACGAGGAGACCGGCTACATCCTTGGTCTCGGCGTCGACTTCAAGGGCGGTCACCGCATCGACAGCATGAAATCGCTGCTGGCGGAGAAATACGACGCGATCTTCGTCGGCTCCGGCGCACCGCGCGGCCGCGAGCTCGACATTCCCGGCCGGGAGGAAGCCGCCGGCAACATCCATATCGGCATCGAATGGCTGGCCAACGTGTCGTTCGGCCATGTCGACAAGATCGGCAAGCGCGTGATCGTGCTCGGCGGCGGCAACACCGCGATGGATTGCTGCCGAACCGCGCGCCGCCTCGGCGGCGAGAAAGTCACGGTGATCGTGCGCTCCGGCTTCGAGGAGATGAAGGCCTCGCCGTGGGAGAAGGAGGACGCGATCCACGAGGATATTCCGATCCTCAACTACATGGTGCCGGTGGCATTCAAGCACGTCGCCGGCAAGCTCATCGGCGTCACCTTCCAGCACGTCAAAGCCGAATATGACGCCAAAGGCCGCCGTAACCTCGTGCCTTCGGGCGACCCCGATCAGACCATTCCCTGCGACGACGTGCTGGTCGCGGTCGGCCAGGAGAACGCCTTCCCCTGGATCGAGCAGGATTGCGGCATCGAGTTCGACAAATGGCACATGCCCAAGGTCGACCCCAAGACCTTCGCTTCGACCAACCCGAAAGTATTCTTCGGCGGCGACGCCGCATTCGGCCCGAAGAACATCATCTGGGCGGTCGCGCACGGCCATGACGCCGCGCTGTCGATCCACAAGATGCTGTCGGGCGAGGATATCAGCGAGCGTCCGCTGCCGGAGGTGCATGTCTCCTCGCAGAAGATGGGCATCCACGAATGGAGCTATGACAACGACATCTCGGTCGACAAGCGCTACAAGGTGCCGCATCGCGACAAGGTGGTCGCGCTCAAGGACATCCGCGCCGAGGTCGAGCTCGGCTATGACGTCAAGCTCGCGCTCGGCGAGGCGCACCGCTGCCTGAACTGCGACGTGCAGACGGTGTTCTCGACCTCGCTCTGCATCGAGTGCGATGCCTGCGTCGACATCTGCCCGATGGATTGCATCACCTTCACTGATAACGGCGAGGAAAGCGACCTGCGCCAGCGCCTGAAGGCGCCTTCACTGCATCCGGACCAGGATCTCTACGTCTCCGGCGACCTCAAGACCGGGCGGGTGATGGTCAAGGACGAGGACGTCTGCCTGCATTGCGGGCTGTGCGCCGAGCGCTGTCCCACCGGCGCCTGGGACATGCAGAAATATTTCATCGAGATGACCTACGCAGGTTCGACATGTCCGACAAAAAGCCGATCAGCAGCGTAAACGACTTCGTCGTCCGCTTCGCCAACGTCAACGGCTCGGGCTCGGCCAGCGCCAACGAGATGTTCGCGCGGGCCATCCTGCGCCACGGCGTTCCGGTGTCCCCGCGCAACATCTTCCCCTCCAACATCCAGGGCCTGCCGACCTGGTACGAGGTGCGGGTGACGGAAGCCGGCCATCTCGGCGCCCGCGGCGGCGTCGACATGATGGTGGCGATGAACCCGCAGACCTGGGACAAGGACGTCGCCGGCATCGAGCCCGGCGGCTATCTGTTCTACGATTCCACCAAGCCGATGCCGTCGACCAAATTCCGCGACGACATCACCGTGATCGGCGTGCCGCTCACCGCAATCACCAATTCGACCTACACCGATCCGCGCCAGCGCCAGCTGTTCAAGAACATCATCTATCTGGGCAGCCTCAGTGCGCTGCTCGACATGGACCCGAAGCTGATCGAGCAGCTGATCGGCGAGCAGTACAAGGGCAAGGAGAAGCTGCTCTCCTCCAACGTCCATGCGCTGCATCTCGGCCGCGACTGGGCGCTGCAGAACCTGAAATGCCCGATCGGGCTCAGGGTGAAGAAGTCCGACAAGGTCGGCGACCGCATCTTCATCGAAGGCAACAGCGCCGCCGCGCTCGGCGCGGTCTATGGCGGCGCCACGGTGTGCGCCTGGTACCCGATCACGCCGTCCTCGTCGGTGGCGGAGGCTTTCACCGCCCACTGCAAGAAGTACCGGCACGACCCGGAGACGGGCAAGGCGAAGTACGCGATCGTGCAGGGCGAGGACGAGCTGGCCTCGATCGGCATCGTCATCGGCGCGTCCTGGAACGGCGCCCGCGCCTTCACCGCGACCTCGGGCCCCGGCATCTCGCTCATGACGGAATTCATCGGCCTGTCATATTTCGCCGAGATCCCGGCCGTGATCATGAACATCCAGCGTGCCGGCCCCTCCACGGGCATGCCGACCCGCACCCAGCAATGCGACATCATCGCCTGCGCCTATGCCTCGCATGGCGACACCAAGCATGTGCTGCTGTTCCCGGAGGATCCCGCCGAGGCGTTCGAGTTCGCGGCAGCGGCGTTCGACCTCGCCGAACGGCTCCAGACCACGATCTTCCTGATGCTCGATCTCGACATCGGCATGAACCACCGGCTCTGCCGTCCGCTGAAGTGGGACGACGCCCGGCAATACGACCGCGGCAAGATCATGACCGCACAGATGCTGGAGGAGGGCCGCGACTTCGGCCGCTATCTCGACGTCGACGGCGACGGCATTCCCTACCGCACCTATCCCGGCACCCATCCGACCAAGGGCTCCTACTTCACCCGCGGCACCTCGCGTGATCGCTATGCGCGTTACTCCGAGGAAGGCACGGTCTACGCCGACAACATGCAGCGCCTTGTGCGCAAGTTCGAGACCGCGCAGGACCTGGTGCCGCGGCCCCTGCAGGCCAATGCGGAACGTCCGACCAAATATGGCGTGATCTATTTCGGCTCGACTTCGCCGGCGATGGACGAGGCGATCGGGTTGCTCGAGGCGCGCGGGCATCAGCTCGACCGCCTGCGCATCCGCGCCTTCCCGTTCCATTCGAGCGTCGCGAGCTTCCTCGCCGAGCACGACTTCGTCTACGTGGTCGAGCAGAACCGCGACAGCCAGCTCCGCCAGCTGATCGTCAACGAGAACGGCATCGATCCGGTGCGGCTCGTGCCGATCGTGCATTACGACGGCACGCCGATCACCGCCCGCTTCATCGCAAAAGCCATTGGCGACCACCAGGATCACCTCAAGGTGACCCCGCTCCGCAAGGCAGTATCATGATTTGCGCGTCACTCTCTCCGTCGTCATGCCTGGGCAAAGCCGTCCGAAGGACGGCGTCGCTTCCGCTCGCCTATGCCCGGGCATCCACGCGTTTCTTCTTCCTGGCCAAGACGTGGATGGCCGGGACAAGCCCGGCCATGACGCCGCGGAAGCTTCAGGTGCTCGCATGACCTACATTGCCAAGCCGAAATTCCATCACCCCGGGCTGAAGAAGAACGAGCTCGGCTACACGCATCGCGACTACGAGGGCAAGATCTCGACGCTGTGCGCCGGCTGCGGCCACGATTCGATCACGGCCTCGATCATCGAGGCCTGCTACGAGCTCTCGATCGAGCCGCACCGGGTGGCAAAGATCTCCGGCATCGGCTGCTCGTCGAAGACGCCGGACTATTTCCTCGGAAATTCGCACGGCTTCAATTCCGTGCACGGCCGCATGCCCAGCGTGCTGACCGGCGCCAACCTCGCCAACCGCGACCTGATCTATCTCGGCGTCTCCGGCGACGGCGATTCCGCCTCGATCGGCTTCGGCCAGTTCGCGCATTCGATCCGACGCGGCGTCAACATGACCTATATTGTCGAGAACAACGGCGTATACGGCCTGACCAAGGGCCAGTTCTCGGCGACCGCCGACCGCGGCTCGAAGAGCAAGAAGGGTGTGATCAACACCGACAATGCGATCGACCTCGTCGCGATCGCCCTGCAACTCGGCGCCACCTTCGTCGCGCGCTCGTTCTCCGGCGACAAGACCCAGCTGGTGCCGCTGATCGCGGCCGCGATCCGCCACAAGGGCGCGTCCTTCATCGACGTCATCAGCCCCTGCATCGCCTTCAACAATCACGCCGGCTCGACCAAGAGTTTCGATTATGTCCGCGAGCACAACGACGCGGTGAACCGGCTCGACGTGCTGGTCGGCCGCGATCCGATCGCCGTCGATTACGCGCCGGGCACGGTGCAGGTGGTCGAGCAGCACGACGGCAGCAAGATTGCGCTGCGCAAGATCGATGCCGACTACGATCCACACGACCGTCTGGGGGCGATGACCTTCCTGCAGAAGCACGCCGCCAAGGGCCAGATCGTCACCGGCCTACTCTATGTCGATCCCGACGCCGAAGACCTGCACGAGCATCTCAACACGGTCGAGACGCCGCTCAACAGCCTGGAGGCGGACACGCTGTGCCCGGGCTCGGCGGCGCTGGACAAGTTCAACGCCAGCCTGCGGTGATCATCGGCGCCGGACCGGACCGGGCTGCCTGACTCGCACGGTGATCTTGTCGGACACGACGGGCGGTTCGAACGGATAGTGCTTCGCATCGCCGAGCACCAGCTGCAGCGTGTGCGTGCCGGGCGGAAGCTCGAGAAAAGTCTCGGTCTGCCCTGCTCCGAAATGCAGGTGGGACTTGTCCTGCGGGATCGGCTCCTTGGGATCGATGGGATCCTTGACGTCGACCAGCAGATGATGATGACCGGCGTTCTGGTAGTCATCGCCGGCATGCGTCACGCCCATGTTGCGCAGGCCGAACCGGACCCAGAACCCACCACGGATCTTCTGCCCGTCCTGCGGGGTGATGAAATAGAGCTTTGCGTCTTTGGGAGCGGTCTTGCCCTGAGAGTAGGCCGCGCCCGGCAACAATGCGAGCGCCGCCGCCAGCGCGGCGCAGCAAATGATCTTCATCAAACCTACTCCAGCTCGAAAAGCGCGATGCGATCAGGAAGAATCGTCATCGTGGTTTGGGTTATTGTTTGAGCATGATCCTTTCGGAAAACCGCTGCACGCCTTTCCGGATCATGCGTCAGGGACTGAGCGCGATCCGGAATCCATGCGTGGGATAACGGACATTGGTATCGTAGCCATCGCGATTGGACGGCCGCACGTATCTCGAATCGTTCTTCCAGGAGCCCGAGCGCAGGACGTGCGATGAGCAGTCGCCGCTCGTCCATGCCGAACCGTCGACCGGCGCACCCTGATAGTTCTTGTGCCAGCAGTCCTCGACCCACTGATCGATGCCGCCGCCCATGTCGTGGAGTCCGAATGGATTGGGCTTGAAGCTGCCGACCTTCGCCGGCTGCTCGGCGGCGAGGTCGCCGCAGTCCTTGCATCCGGCCATGCCCGGCTGGAGCTTGTCGCCCCACCAATACTTGGTCTGCGTTCCGCCGCGGGCCGCGTATTCCCATTCGGCCTCGCTTGGGAGCCGATACTGCTTCTTCGTCGCCTGCGACAGAAAGGCGGCATATTGCTGCGCGTCAGTCCAGCTCACGTTGCTGACCGGCGCATCGTCCTTGCCGGTCGCGGTGAAACCACACGCGCCCGCAGCCGCGCATTCGTTCCACTCCCGCACGGTCACCGGATATTTTCCGATCGAGAACGGCTTGACCGTGACCTGGTGGACGGGACGCTCGGTCGGATCATCATTGCTTCCCATCGCGAAACTGCCGCCGCGAATGGCGATCATTTCGGGCTCGCGTAGCGGCGTCGCGGACGCGCTCGGCGCCGGTGCGGGCGATGAAGGCGCCGAAGCCAAGGAGGGAGATGGTTGCGGCGCCTGCGTCGCCGCTTCGCGCGGCGGAGCTTGCGGGACCGGGGATGGCGCCGGAGAAGCGGCGGGCGTTGCGACCTGCTCGCCCACCTTGCCCTGAGGCTGTGCCAGCAAATACCAGAGTGCGCCGGCGGCAATGACGAGCAGCGTGATGCCAAGGAGAAAGATCAGCGTGTTCTCGCGCCGGCTTCTTGTCTTGCCAACGGCATCTGCATCCGGCAGCACGCGATAGACGCGCACGGGATCGGTGATGTTCTTGACCTTGCGGTCTCCGAGCGACTCATAGCCGCACACGACCTTGTGCTTGATCTGTTCATAGATCGCGCCGGAGATGTAGACCTGCCCCGGCTCCGCGATGCCCTCGATGCGCGTGGCGATGTTGACACCGTCACCATAGATGTCGTCCGGCTCCACGATGACATCGCCGAGATTGACGCCGATCCGATATTCGAGCCGGGAATGCTTGGGAAGCGAGGCGTTGCGGCCGATGAGATTCTGCTGGATGACGATGCTGCATCGAACGGCCTCCACGGGACTGTCGAAGATGGCGATGAAGCCGTCGCCGGTCGTCTTCACCAGGCTTCCATGGTGCTCGATGATGCTGGGCTGGATGAGGTCTCGCTCGATCCGCTTGACGCGAACATGCGTGCCTTCCTCGTCGGCCTGCATCAACCGACTGTAGGAGGCGATGTCACCGACGATGATCGCGGCGAGTCGACGAGGCACTCCGCTGTGTGGCGGCGGCTCATCCTGATTTCCGGATCTGAAGTTGCGAATTTCGCCCATGCGGGGGGACTCCAGAAACTTGCGAGGCAGTCCCAGCTTACGACGGCCAAAGGCAGCCGTCTGTGAAGGCTATCACATTGACGAACCGAGACAATGTCCCAGCGATCGCCGGCGTCGGGTTCCAAAGAACCAGGGCGCTACATCCGTTGAACCTTCTTGATCGCAGCAATGACTAAGGCCCCGACGAAGGGCTACTGGCCCGTGCCCCCTGCACGCTGCTCACACGCGCGACGTGCGAACGTTGAACGCAGTGCATCTGCCGGGCGTCTAACGGACAGCAGTTCTGTTGTGCTGCGGTAAAGTCGTCACCCGCCCGAGGCCGTCATGAAGCTCTCCCTCGTTGCTGCCCTGGCTTTCGCTGCCCTGACCGGCGTCGCCCACGCGGATGAGGCCGACAACGTCCGGGAGACCACAAAGGCCGAAGCCGACGCCTTCAATGCGCGGCTCTATGCGGAGATGCCCGGCACCAAGTCCTATGCCTGCTTCGTGCGTCGTTACGATGCCGAGCATCTGGCCCGGCATCCCAAGCAGAAGGTGGCTTCCATGAAGCTGCTGATCTCGGCGGAAATCGACAAGGAGGACAAGCAGCTGCACAATTCCTTCCGCCTGGGCTTTCGCTATCGCCATCGCTCCGGCGATTTCGACTCCAGCGGCTCGTGTGGCAGCCACGCGGTGCTTCTCAGCCAGGGAGACGAGGTCCGCCTGGGCTGCGGCGTGGACTGCGAAGGCGGCGGGATCGAAGTGGCGCTGTCCAAGGACAACAAGTCCGCCATCATCCGCCTCGAGCGGATCAGGGTCTGGCAGAACAACAAGCCGGACGACGACGCCGAGCAATCGCTGGTCGCCGGCGCCGACGACAAGATCTTCCGTCTCGACCGCACCGACAACAGCGAATGCACCTCGCTCGTGACTGACCGCAAGGAACTCGCCGCATTGCGGCACAAGTGATATCTGTCGCGCGAGCTCAGTCCAGCCGAAGGAGATCGCCATGAACCGACGGAACATCTTGTGGAGCGCCGTCTCGGCCCTGGGCGCGGCGCTGGGCGCCTCCAGCGCGAAAGCTGCGACGGAAGCCGGCACGGGCAACAAGCTGAAGGTCGTCTATCATCTCAACGATGCCGAGAAGGTCAATTTCGTGCTCGGCAACATCCAGAACCACATCGATGGCGTCGGTGGTCCCGAGCACGTGACCCTCGCGCTGGTGATCCACGGGCCGGCGCTGAAAGCGTTTCACTCGGCGCAGGCCAATCCCGATGTCAGCAAACGCGTCGGCGCGTTCTCCAAGGACGGCGTCGAGCTCGCCGCCTGCGGCAACACCATGAAGGCGCAGAACGTGACGCTGAAGGAGCTGCTGCCTGGCTTCGTCAGCGCGGAGAACGGCGGCGTGGTCCGCCTCGCAGAGCTGCAGTCGCAGGGGTATCTGTATTTGCGGCCGTAAGGCACTGCACTTGCCACGAGAGAGGTGCGCTCCCTCCCCCGCCTGCGGGGGAGGGTTGGGGAGAGGGTGTCTCGGCGATGGGACAATCCCCGAGAGGAAAGAGCCCTCACCCGGCGCACGGGACGATGCTGCGCATCGCCCGGGCGCGCCGACCTCTCCCGCAAGCGGGAGAGGTAAGAGGAGCCCGCGCGGATGCCTTTCGCTTCAAAGCTACCAGCGCGGCCAATCTCACTTGACTTACCCATAACTCCACAGTTATGAATTAATCTATAACTTCCCGGTTATGGATCCCGCATGTCCGCCACCCACGACCTCCTGTTCAGGACGCTCGCCGATCCGACCCGGCGGGCGATCTTCGAGCGGCTGTGCCGCGAGGGCGAGCAGACCGTCGGGGCACTGACGGCGCGATCCGGCGTGTCCCAGCCGGCCGTGTCGAAACATCTCGGCGCCTTGAAGCAGGCTGGCCTGGTGCGCGACCGCCACGAGGGACGCCAGACCCATTACAGCGCGCGGCCCGGCGCGCTCAATCCGCTGATCGACTGGACCGGCCAGATGGCCGGCTTCTGGCAGAACCGGCTCGACGCGCTCGACGATCTCCTGAAGAGGATGGACCAATGACCGAAACCGCGACCGAAAAGCGTTCAGTCGTCATCGAGCGCGAGTTTGCCTATCCGGCTGAACGGATCTGGCGCGCGCTGACGCAGCCGCATCTGATCGAGGAATGGCTGATGAAGAACGACTTCAAGCCGACCGTCGGTCATCGCTTCAACCTGCGCGGCGAATGGGGCGGCGTGCTGGATTGCGAGGTGCTCACCATCGACCCGCAGAAGATGCTCGCCTACACCTGGAATTTCTCGCATGAGGACGCCGCGTTCGACCTCAAGAGCGTTGTGACCTTCACGCTGACGCCGACGAACGCCGGCACGCATTTGCGCGTCGAGCAGGCGGGCTTCAGCCCGACGCAGAAGCAGGCTTTCGGCGGCGCGCATGCCGGCTGGAAGCAGTTTCTGGCCAGGCTGGACGACGTGCTGGCGCGGGCAGGCTAGCTCCGCCGGCGCCAGCTTCAATTAGTTTCGAGGGAGGACCCAATGAGCACGCATATGTGGATTCGGCAGATTCATCGCTGGCTGTCGATGGCCTTCACCCTCGCGGTCATCGCCAACATCGTGGCGATGATCATGCAGGTCCAGGCCGTGTGGATCGGCTTCCTCGCGCTCGTGCCGCTCATCCCGCTGCTTGCGACCGGGCTGTATCTGTTCGCGCTGCCCTATGTCCGCCGCGGCACCGCGTGAGCGAGGCGGGATGATGAAGACGACGAAGAAGATTGGCGCGAAGGACGCGAATGCGGCTCCGCCTTCCAAGATGATCGACGGCCGGATCAAGGAGCTCGGCGACTGGCGCGGCGAGATGCTGGGGCGCATCCGCGGCCTGATCAGGGAGGCCGACCCTGATGTGGTCGAAGAGTGGAAATGGCGCGGCGTTCCCGTGTGGGAGCACGACGGCATCATCTGCACCGGCGAAACCTACAAGGAAGTGGTGAAGCTGACCTTTGCCAAGGGCGCGGCGCTGGAGGATCCGTCAGGCCTGTTCAACTCCAGCCTCGACGGAAATGTGCGCCGCGCGATCGATATTCGCGAAGGCGAGACCATCAACGAGAAGGCGTTGAAGGCGCTGATCCGCGCCGCGGTGAAGCTGAATACGTCCAAGAAGAAGACGGCCAAGCGCTCGGCCTAAAGCGCGATGCGATTAGGATGAATCGTCATCGCGCTTTAGGTTGTCGTTCAAGCATGATCTTTTCGGAAAACCCGCTGCGCACTTTTCCGGATCATGCTTTGGGCGCGATGGGTCCACCTAATCTCTTGAGCCGCCCCGCAGGCTCCACCTCTCTCGCTTGCGGGAGAGGTCGGCGTGCCCGGGCGATGCGCAGCATCGTCCCGTGCGCCGGGTGAGGGTTCTCTCCTCTGGGGGACTCCCACCGCGGAGACACCCTCTCCCCAGCCCTCCCCCGCAAGCGCAGGGCTATCGCATGTGAGGTGTGAGTTGTGGGGCACCGACTGTTTCTACAGCGTCATGGCCGGGCTTGTCCCGGCCATCCACGCGTTTCCACGCAGCACAAGAACGTGGATGCCCGGGACAAGCCCGGGCATGACGACCTCTGCAAAATGTGCACATGCGATAGCCCTGCCCGCAAGCGGGGGAGGGAGCGCACCTTCATCGGAGCACTAGCTGAGTCCCAAGCAAGCCGTGGCCTTACGCCACCGCGGCCGGGATCGGGCGCGGGCTCACGACATATTCGCGCAGGACCTTGTCGTTGGCATCGACCTCGATCAGCGCGACGTCGTAGGTCCAGAGATCGGCGAGGTGCTGGAGCACGCGCTTGGCATCGGTCTCGTTGAGCTGCGAGCCCTTGATGACGTGGTGATGCAGGATCAGCCGGCGGTCGCCGGCAAGATCGACGTCGACCACCTCGATGTTGGCGTCGATATAGCCGACATCGTGCTGCCGCGCCAGCTCGCGGCGGACGCGGCGGAAACCGCGCTCGTCATGGATGGCATCGACGCGGATGCCGGCGCGCTCCTCGGGATCGTCGTGCAGATGGAACATGCGGAAGTGCCGCATCAACTTGGGACTCAGGAACTGGCCGATGAAGCTCTCGTCGCGGTAATTGGCCCAGACGTCGCGCAGCACGCCCATGACGTCGTTCTTGCCGGCGATGTCGGGGAACCATTCGCGGTCCTCGTCCTCCGGCCTGGTGACGATGCGCTCGATGTCCTGCATCACGGCGAAGCCGAGCGCGTAGGGGTTGAAACCCGAGAAGCGCGGGTCGTCGAATTCGGGCTGGAACACCACGTTGGTGTGCGATCCCAGGAATTCGAGGAAGTTGCCGTCGCTGATGCGCCCCTGCTGATGCAGCTGGGTCATGATGCGATAGTGGACGTAGGTCGCCGTCCCCTCGTTCATCACCTTGGTCTGGCTCTGCGGATAGAAATACTGCGCGATGTGGCGGACGATGCGCAGGAGCTCGCGCTGCCAGGGCGCCAGCCGCGGCGCGCTCTTCTCCAGGAAATAGAGCAGGTTCTCCTGCGGCAGGCCGAGCAGCTTGCGGCGGCGCTCGATGCTGAGCGTGGACCGGCTCTTGGCGACGCCCTTGGGCACCGTGCGCCAGAGATCGTTGAAGACCTCCTCCTCGTGCTGGCGGCGGCGCCCTGCCCGCTTCTCCTCGGCGCGCAGATCGAGCTTCTTCTTGCCGGGATAGCGGTCGATGCCGTGCGACATCAGCGCATGCGCGGCATCGAGCGTGCGCTCGACCTCGATGCGGCCGTAGCGGTCCTCGCACTGCATGACGTAGTTCTTGGCGAAGTCGAGATAATCCAGGATGCCGTCGGCATCGGTCCACTGCTTGAACAGATAATTGTTCTTGAAGAAATGGTTGTGGCCGAAGGCCGCGTGCGCGATCACCAGCGTCTGCATCGTCGCCGTGTTCTCCTCCATCAGATAGGAGATGCAGGGCGAGGAATTGATCACGATCTCATAGGCGAGCCCCATCAGGCCCTTGCGATAGGACGCCTCATGGAAAGCAAAGTGCTTGCCGAACGACCAGTGCTTGTAGAACAAGGGCATGCCGACCGAGGAATAGGCGTCCAGCATCTGCTCGGCCGTGATGACCTCGATCTGGTTCGGATAGACGTCGAGCCCGAGATCCTTCAACGCCACCTCCTCGCAGGCATCGGTGATGCGCTGCAAGGTGTGGAAATCCCAATCGGCGCCTTCGAACAATCGTTCCGTCATGGAGCGGTCTTCTCCTGGGCAGTTTCGCGGCGCTGGAACAAGTCGTGGAACACCGGAAAGATCTCGCTGCGCTCCGAGACCTTGCGCATCGAGAGCGGTGCGCCGTTGTTGCGCAGGCGCTCGTAGAGGGTCCAAAGCGAGGAGTCGGAGAGATCGAAGGCGCTGCCGCCTGCTTCCCCGACCTCGAGATAGGCAAAGAACTGGCAGACCGGCAGGATCTTCTCGGTCAGCAGGAGCCCCGTGAGCTCGCCGTCCGAATAGGAATTGTCGCCGTCGGAGGCTTGCGCGGCGTAGATGTTCCAGTCCGACGGGTTGAAGCGCTCGCGCACGATCTCATGCATCGCCTGGAGCGCGCTGGAGACCAGCGTGCCGCCCGAGGCCGGGCCGTAGAAGAAGGTCTGCTCGTCCACCTCCTCGGCGCGGTCGGTGTGGCGGATGAAGACGATCTCGACATGCTTGTAGCGGCGCTTCAGGAACACGTAGAGCAGCATGTAGAAGCGCTTTGCCAGATCCTTCATGTGCTCCGACATCGAGCCGGAGACGTCCATCAGGCAGAACATCACGGCCTGCGCGACGGGCTTCGGCACCGTCTCGAAGCGCCGGTAGCGGATGTCGAGCGGATCGATGAAGGGAATGCGCTTGGACTTCGCCTTCAGCCTTTCCAGCTGAGCGACCAGCTCCGCGCGCTCGTCCTCGTCCGTGCATGCTTCGACCGCGGCTTCCAGCTCCTCGATCTCGTCCTTGCGGGGACGCTTGAGCGCGATGCGGCGCGCAAGCGCGAGCTTCACCGTCCGGCTCACCGAGATGTTGGCGGGCGAGCCCGACATGGTGTAGCCGGCGCGCTGGATGCCCTCGCTCTCGGTCTGCGCGATCTTGCGCTTGGCCAGATCCGGAAGCTCGAGGTCGTCGAGGAAGAGATCGACGAACTCGTCCCGGCTGAGCACGAAGCGGAAGGCGTCCTCGCTGTCGCCTTCGCCGGGACCGGAGTCCTTGGCGCTGCCCTGGCCGGAGCGTTGCAGATAGTCGCCCTCGACGAACTTCTTGTTGCCGGGCAAGACCATGTCCCGCGTTCCGCCTTCACGGCGGAAGCGCGGCTCGTGCATGCCGTCGAGCGGAATCGTGACCTCACCACCCTCCAGGACGTCCTTGATGTCGCGTTCCTGCGAGGTCTTCTTGACGGCGCCCTGCACCAGGGACTTGGCCCGACGCAAGAACCGCTGACGGTTCTCAAGACTCTTGCCGCCTGGATTCAGGCGCCTGTCAATAATGTGGATGGGCACTTTTCCATTCGCCTCCCAGGCGCCTCAACCGGCCTGCTTCACGCGCATGTACCATTCGACGAGCCGGCGAACCTGACGCTCGGTGTAGCCGCGCTCCACCATGCGTGCCACGAACTCGCCGTGCTTCTTCTCCGTCTCGCCGTCCTTCTTCGACCCGAAGGAGATGACCGGAAGCAGGTCCTCGACCTGGGAGAATATCCGCTTTTCGATCACATCGCGAATCTTCTCGTAGGAGGTCCAGGTCGGATTCTTGCCGCCGTTCTGGGCCCGCGACCGTAACGAGAATTTGACGACCTCGTTGCGGAAGTCCTTGGGGTTGGCGATCCCCGCCGGCTTCTCGATTTTCGTCAGCTCCTGGTTCAAAAGCTCGCGATCGAGCAGCTGGCCGGTGTCGGGATCCTTGAAGTCCTGGTCCTCGATCCAGGCGTCGGCATAGTCGACGTAGCGATCGAACAGGTTCTGGCCGTAATCCGAGTAGGATTCGAGATAGGCCTTCTGGATCTCGTTACCGATGAACTCGGCATAGCGCGGCGCCAGCTCCGCCTTGATGAATTCCAGATAGCGCTTCTCGGTCTCCTCCGGCAGCTGCTCGCGGCGGATCGCCTGCTCCAGCGCGTACATCAGATGCACGGCGTCGGCGGCGACCTCCTGCGGATCGTGGTTGAAGGTCGCAGCCAGAATCTTGAAGGCGAAGCGGGTCGAGACGCCGTCCATGCCCTCGTCGACGCCGGCGGCGTCGCGATATTCCTGGACGCTGCGCGCCTTCGGGTCGGATTCCTTCAGGCTCTCGCCGTCGTAGACCCGCATCTTGGCGAACAGGGTGGAATTCTCGTGCTTGCGCAAGCGCGACATCACCGAGAACCGCGCCAGCGTCTCCAGCGTCGAAGGCGCACAAGGAGCCGCCGCGAGCTCGGAGCCCTGGATCAGCTTTTCGTAGATCTTCTGCTCCTCGGTGACCCTGAGGCAGTAGGGCACCTTGATCACGCAGATGCGGTCGATGAAGGCTTCGTTGTTCTTGTTGGCCTTGAAGCTCGCCCACTCCGCTTCGTTGGAGTGCGCGAGGATCACGCCCGTGTACGGGATCGCGCCGATGTTCTCGGTGCCGATGTAGTTGCCTTCCTGCGTTGCGGTCAGCAGCGGGTGCAGCATCTTGATCGGCGCCTTGAACATCTCGACGAACTCGAGCACGCCCTGGTTGGCGCGGTTGAGGCCGCCGGAATAGCTGTAGGCGTCGGGATCGTTCTGGGCGTAGGTCTCGAGCTTGCGGATGTCGACCTTGCCGACCAGCGAGGAGATGTCCTGGTTGTTCTCGTCACCGGGCTCGGTCTTGGCGATCGCGATCTGGCGCAGCCGCGACGGCTGGATTTTTGCGACCCGGAACTGGGAAATGTCGCCGCCGAAGGCCTCGAGCCGCTTGTAGCACCACGGGCTCATCAGGCCGGTGAGACGACGGCGCGGAATGCCGTACTTCTCTTCCAGCATCGGGCCGAGCTGATCGGGATCGAACAGGCTGAGCGGACTTTCGAACACGGGCGAGAGTTCGTCGCCGGCCTTGAGCACGTAGATCGGATGCACTTCCATCAGCGACTTCAGCCGCTCGGCGAGCGAGGACTTGCCGCCACCGACCGGGCCGAGCAGATAAAGGATCTGCTTGCGCTCCTCCAGTCCCTGCGCCGCATGCCGGAAGAAACCGACGATGCGCTCGATCGTTTCCTCCATGCCGTAGAAGCCGGCGAAGGCTGGATAGGTGCGGATCGTGCGGTTCAAAAAAATACGGCCAAGGCGTGGGTCCTTGGCCGTGTCAATCGTCTGGGGCTCACCGATCGCCGCTAGCAGTCGTTCGGCCGCGTTCGCGTATTTCATGGGATCGCTTCGACACGATTCCAGATATTCCGCCATCGACATGTCGTGCTGGCTTCTCGCCTCGAACGACCGAGCGAAAGCGTTGAATAAAGAATCGTTGTACATGATCCCTCTCCGGCGTGAGTTCCGCTACAAGCTGAAACGAAAGCAGTTACCGGACCGTTCCTCAGGCCGTTTCGAATCAGCGTGAGCACATGACGATCATTGGACACCCGGGTGCCAACTCGACGCAACGCACAACGTAGGCACTCTATGAGTTACGAACAGGCACATGCCCGTAATTTGTGCGAATCTTTGTCTATATTGGCTCATTTCCAGAAAATGTCACTTGGTCGCAACATCCGGGCATTCCCGGGGATGCGCCCATCCGGCAATGCAGCATAGCGATCCGGGCGCGGCGATCTTATGACACTTGTACGGCGAAGCCTTGGGGGACCGCGTTCATCTTCCTGCTGCAATGCAGTGCGCGGGCTGCTGGCAGCGTGACAGTCGCGGCAAGCGCGCAGCGGTGTATCAAAATCGGTCGCCAAGCCTCCGGCCGGATGACGGCCCTCCGACCGGATGACGATGCGATCCTCCTGCGCGCAACCGGCCAAAGCGCGGATGGCGTACAGCTGCCGCCGCAACGCCGGCGTCGGCACGATCCTGCGGCTGCGGCATTCTTCAACCGAAATGTCGGCGCGATGCCGACATAGCCATCGCCGTCTCGTCGTCGCCGAGATCGTCCCACCAGTCGATGGCAGGGAGCAAGATCAAGGCTTGCACTGAGCAAGATCATGGCAAAGCCCGCCGCGACCAGCAGCCGCGTCGCGCATCGACTGACTTGGTGATCACACCATCCGTCGACGCTGACCGCAGACGGAACCGATCGCTGGCTGTGTTGGCAACGGCCAGCGCCAAGTCTTCATGACGGGCGAACACGTATTTCCAGCATGGCCCTTCGCGGCCACATAACATCACGACCACCCGCCTGGATCGCCATGATCGCGACGGAGTTACACCGGAGGGTATGACGCACATACCCTTGATTGGTTCCCTCCCGGGAGCATGTAAGCTAGAGGATAGCGCGTCAGGACCGGCGCGGAAACCCCTCGTCCGCAGGCTTGGAGAAAATAAGCATCATGAATCCCGTCAAAGAACTGGAAAAGCACGGACAAGCGGTCTGGCTGGACTTCCTGGCCCGTGGCTTCATCGCCAAGGGCGACCTGAAGCGGCTGATCGACACCGACGGCGTCAAGGGCGTCACCTCCAATCCGTCGATCTTCGAGAAGGCGATCGGCAGCTCCGACGAATACGATGCACCGATCGGCAAGGCGCTGAAGCGCGGCGACCGCACCGTGGCCGACCTGTTCGAGGCCGTCGCGGTCGAGGACATCCAGAACGCCGCCGATGTGCTCCGTCCGGTCTATGACCGCCTCAAGGGCGGCGACGGCTATGTCAGCCTGGAGGTCTCGCCCTATCTCGCGATGGACACCGCCGGCACGGTCGCCGAGGCGCGGCGGCTCTGGAAGGACGTTGGTCGCAAGAACCTGATGGTGAAGGTGCCGGCAACGCCGGAGGGCCTGCCGGCGATCGAGCAGCTGATCGGCGAAGGCATTAGCATCAACATCACGCTGCTGTTCTCCAAGGCGGTGTACCTCGAGGTGGCCGAAGCCTACATCGCCGGCCTCGAAAAATACGTCGCAGGCGGCGGTGACCCCTCGCATGTCGCGAGCGTGGCAAGCTTCTTCGTCAGCCGCATCGACTCGGTGGTCGACAAGCAGCTCGACGAGAAGATCGCGCGCGCCAACGATCCGTCCGAGAAGGAACGGCTCACCGCGCTCAAGGGCAAGGTCGCGATCGCCAATGCCAAGCTCGCCTATCAGGACTACAAGCGCCTGTTCTCGGGTCCCCGCTGGGAGAAGCTCGCCGCCAAGGGCGCCAAGCCGCAGCGCATGCTGTGGGCCTCCACCGGGACCAAGAACAAGGACTACAGCGACGTCCTCTATGTCGAGGAGCTGATCGGTCCCAACACCATCAACACCGTGCCGCCGGCGACGCTGGATGCGTTCCGCGACCATGGCAAGCCGCGTGACAGCCTGGAAGAAAATATCGAGGACGCAAGGCGCGTGCTGGAGGAACTGGAGCGCTCCGGCATCTCGCTCGAGGCGATCACCGAGGAGCTGGTCAAGGACGGCGTCAAGCTGTTCGCGGATGCCGCCGACAAGCTCTACGGCGCCGTCGCGCACAAGCGCGCGGTCGTGCTCGGGCCCGCCCTCGATCGCCAGCTTCTCTCGCTCGGCGACGGTCTCGGCAAGGCCGTGGCTAAGAGCACCGAGGCCTGGCGCGCCTCGGCTAAGATCCGCAGGCTGTGGCAGCGTGACAAGTCGGTCTGGACCGGTGCGGACGAGGACAAATGGCTGGGCTGGCTCGACAGCGCGGCCAAGGCCGACATCGCCGATTACGAGGACTATGCGGGCCGCGTGAAGGGTCAGAAATTCTCCGATGCCGTCGTGCTCGGCATGGGCGGATCGAGCCTGGGGCCCGAGGTGCTGGCCGAGACCTTTGGCAAGAAGCCCGGCTTCCCGAAGCTGCATGTGCTGGATTCCACCGATCCGGCGCAGGTGCGGGCGATGGAGGCGAGGATCGACATCGCCAACACCGTGTTCATCGTCTCCAGCAAGTCCGGCGGCACCACCGAGCCGAACGCCATGAAGGACTATTTCCATGAGCGCGTTGCCAAGGCCGTCGGGCCGAAGGTGAAGACCGGCCATCGCTTCATCGCGGTGACCGATCCCGGCTCGTCGCTGGAGAAGGCGGCGAAGAAGCTGAACTATGCGCGCATCTTCCATGGCGAGCCCTCGATCGGCGGCCGCTATTCGGTGCTATCGCCCTTCGGCCTCGTGCCGGCGGCGACCGCGGGCGTCGACGTCAAGACCTTCATCAAGCATGCGCTTGCGATGGCCCGCTCCTGCGGGCCGGACGTGCCGCCAGCCGAGAACCCGGGCGTGCAGCTTGGCCTCGCCATGGGCCTCGCAGGCCTCGAGGGCCGCGACAAGGTGACGATCCTGGCGTCGAAGAAGATCGCCGATTTCGGCGCCTGGGCCGAGCAGCTCATCGCGGAGTCCACCGGCAAGGAGGGCAAGGGCCTGATCCCGATCGAGGGTGAGCCGCTCGGCGATCCCAGCGTCTATGGCAACGACCGGTTCTTCATCGACATCCGTGTCGACGGCGAAGCGGACGCCGCCCATGACTCCAAGCTCGCCGCGATCGAAGCGGCCGGTCATCCCGTGGTGCGCATCGTCATGAAGTCGATCGAGCATCTCGGCCAGGAGTTCTTCCGCTTCGAGATGGCGACGGCGGTTGCAGGCGCGATCCTCGGCATCAACCCGTTCGACCAGCCGGACGTGGAAGCGGCCAAGATCAAGACCCGCGAGCTCACCGCCGCGTTCGAGAAGAGCGGGGCGTTGCCGGAAGAGCAGCCGGTGGTCAGCACGGACGAGGCTGACCTCTACACCGACGAGGCCAACGCCACGGCGCTGCGCGCCGCCGGCGCCAACGGCGATCTCACCTCCTGGCTGAAGGCGCATCTCTCGCGCTCGAACCACGGCGACTATGTCGCCCTGCTCGGCTACATCGCGCGCGACAAGGCGACGATCGACGCGCTCCAGGCCATGCGGCTCGAAGTGCGCGAGAAGCGGCACGTCGCGACCTGCGCCGAGTTCGGACCGCGCTTCCTCCACTCCACCGGGCAGGCCTACAAGGGTGGCCCCGACAGCGGCGTGTTCCTCCAGATCACGGCGGACGATGCCAAGGATCTGCCGGTGCCGGGGCAGAAGGCCAGCTTTGGTGTCATCAAGGCGGCGCAGGCACGCGGCGATTTCGACGTGCTCACCGAGCGCGGCCGGCGGGCGCTGCGGGTGCACCTGAAGGGCGGAGTCAAAAAAGGCCTCGCGGCGCTCAATGCGGCGCTCAACGACGCGCTGAACTAAGGGAACCTCTCACATGCAACTCGGCATGATCGGCCTCGGCCGGATGGGCGGCAACATCGTTCGCCGCCTGATGCGCCAGGGACATTCGACCGTGGTCTACGACAAGGACGCCAAGGCCGTCGCCGGCCTTGCCGCCGACGGTGCGACAGGTTCGGCGACTCTGGAAGAGTTCGTCTCGAAACTCGAGCGGCCGCGCACGGCCTGGGTGATGCTGCCTGCCGGACACATCACCGAGACGACGATCGACACGATCGCGGGCGTGATGCAGGCGGGCGATGTCATCATCGACGGCGGCAACACCTTCTGGCAGGACGACGTCCGCCGCGGCAAGGCATTGAAGGAGCGCGGCATCCACTATGTCGACGTCGGCACCTCCGGCGGCGTCTGGGGCCTCGACCGCGGTTATTGCATGATGATCGGCGGCGAGAAACAGGTGGTCGACCGGCTCGATCCGATCTTCGCCGCGCTCGCGCCCGGCGCCGGCGACATTCCGCGCACGGAAGGACGCGAGGACCGCGATCCCCGCATCGAGCAAGGCTACATCCATGCCGGCCCGGTCGGCGCCGGCCACTTCGTCAAGATGATCCACAACGGCATCGAATACGGCCTGATGCAGGCCTATGCCGAAGGTTTCGACATTCTCAAGAATGCCAATATCGAGGCGTTGCCGGCAGATCACCGCTACGATTTCGATCTCGCCGACATCGCCGAAGTGTGGCGGCGCGGCAGCGTGATTCCGTCCTGGCTGCTCGACCTCACCTCGACGGCACTCGCCGACAGCCCGCAGCTGTCGGAATATTCCGGCTTCGTCGAGGATTCCGGCGAGGGTCGCTGGACCGTGAATGCCGCGATCGATGAGGCGGTGCCGGCCGAAGTTTTGACCGCGGCGCTCTACACACGTTTCCGTTCCCGCAAGGAACACACCTTCGCCGAAAAAATTCTCTCCGCGATGCGTGCGGGGTTCGGCGGCCACAGGGAGCCGAAGCAGCCGGGCGCGGCGAAGCCCAAATAGGATCAAGAAAGACGTAACAAGCGAAGGCCGACAATTCGTGACAAAAGACCCGCAGCCAAAGCGCAAGCCGGAAAATTGCGCCTTCGTCATCTTTGGCGTGACCGGCGACCTGACCCATCGGCTGGTGATGCCATCGCTGTACAATCTGGCGGCCGAGAATCTGTTGCCGGAAAAATTCTGCGTCGTCGGCGTCGCCCGCAAGAGCCAGTCGGATGACGAGCTGCGCGACGGCCTGATGAAGGGCCTGCGCGAATTTGCGACCCGGCCTGTCGACGAGGACATCGCCAGGCAGCTGCTGCAATGCGTCACCTTCGTCGAGGCCGACCCGAAGGAGCCACCGTCGTTCGACCGCTTGCGCGAGCACCTGGATTCGCTGGAATGCTCGCAAGGCACCGGCGGCAACCGCCTGTTCTACCTCGCGACCCCGCCGGCCGCATTCGCGCCGACCGCTCGGGAGCTCGGCCGCACCGGATTGATGAAGGAGAACGGCGCCTGGCGGCGGCTGGTGATCGAGAAGCCGTTCGGCACCGATCTCGCCTCGGCCCGCGCGCTCAATGCCGAGCTCCTGAAGATCATGGAGGAGCACCAGATCTACCGGATCGATCACTATCTCGGCAAGGAGACGGTGCAGAACATCCTGGTGCTGCGCTTCGCCAACGGCATGTTCGAGCCGATCTGGAATCGCAACCACATCGACCACATCCAGATCACCGTGGAGGAGAAGCTCGGCGTCGGCCATCGCGGCGGCTTCTATGATGCCACCGGTGCACTGCGCGACATGGTGCCGAACCATCTGTTCCAGCTGATGTCCCTCGTCGCGATGGAGCCACCGACGCGCTTCGATGCCCATTCGGTCCGCTCCGAGAAGGCCGAGGTGCTCACCGCGATCCAACGGCCCAGCCGGGAGGAGGCGCTGAGGAGCTCGGTACGCGCGCAGTATCTCGCAGGCCGCATTGGCGACGAGGAGATTCCGGACTACCGCAAGACCGCGGACGTCAAGCCCGGCAGCACCACCGAGACCTATGTCGCGCTGAAGCTGATGATCGACAATTGGCGCTGGGCCGGCGTGCCGTTCTATCTGCGCACCGGCAAGGCGCTGGCGCACAAGCGCACGGAAGTCGCGATCAAGTTCAAGCAGGCACCGCTGTCGATGTTCTCAGGCACGGCGGTCGACCGCCTGTCGCAGAACTTCCTCACCATCGGCATCGCGCCCACGGAGACCATCGAGCTTCAGTTCAACGCCAAGATCCCCGGACCGAGCGTCACCATCGACGGCGTCGAGATGAAATTCCGCTACGGCGACTATTTCCGCGCCGATCCCTCGACCGGCTACGAGACGCTGATCTACGACTGCATGATCGGCGACAATATCCTGTTCCAGCGCGCCGACGGCGTCGAGGCCGGCTGGCAGGCGGTTCAGCCGTTCCTGGACGCCTGGACAAGCGCCGGCACCAACGGCATCGAAACCTATGAAGCCGGCAGCGACGGCCCCGCCTGCGCCGATGAGCTGCTCCGGCGCGACGGGCGAAGCTGGCGGAAGTACTCGTGATGGCGGCGGCCGACCAGCCGAAGCTGATCGTCGAAGCTGATGCCGAAGCACTTGCCCGCGCCGCGGCCGAACGGGTGATGGCGCGGCTCGCGGCCAATCCCGGACGGATCGCGATCTGCCTCACCGGCGGCTCCAGCCCGAAGAAGCTCTACCATTTGCTCGGCAGCGAAGCCTGGCGCGGCAGGATTCCATGGGACCGCGTGCACTGGTTCGTCGGCGACGAGCGCTTCGTGCCCGAGAGCGATCCTCTCAACAACATGGCCGTCGCACGCGCGATCTTTCTCGATCGCAATGCGCCCGCCGGCCATATCCACCCGATCCCGACCACGGCAGAGAATCCCGACGCCAGCGCTGACGCCTACGCACGCGAGCTCCAGGCCTTCTTTGGCGCGGACCAGCTCGATCCGGAGCGCCCGCTGTTCGATCTCGTCCTGATGGGCGCCGGGCCGGACGGCCACACCGCCTCGCTATTTCCCGGTTATCCCGAGATCGAAGAGACCCGGCGCTGGGTCATCGGCGTCGCCAAAGCCAATGTCGCGCCCTTCGTGCCGCGGGTCTCGCTTACCCTGCCCGTTCTGGCCTCCTGCCGCGAGATGCTGTTCGAGATTGCCGGGCACGACAAGCAACCGATCTTGACGCGCCTCCTCAACGGCGAGAACCTGCCGGCCTTGCGCGCGCGCTCGAATGGCGAGACCGTCTGGCTGGTCGACCAGGCCGCGCTTCCGGAGGACATTCGTGGCGGGCGCTGAAGCACCTTGTGCATTGATCGTGATGGGCGTGTCGGGTTCGGGCAAGAGCACGGTTGCGAAGGCGCTCGGCGAGCGGCTCGGCTGGCGTTTCGAGGACGGCGACAGCTTCCATCCTGCCAGCAATGTCGAGAAGATGCGGGCCGGCCATCCGCTCACCGACGAAGACCGCTGGCCCTGGCTCAATGCCATCGCCGACGAGATCGCGCTCGTGTGCGGACGCGGCGAGCACGTCATCATCGCCTGCTCGGCGCTGAAACATACCTATCGCGACGTGCTGCTGCGCGGTCGCGACGACGTGCGCTTCGTCTTCCTGAAGGGCACGAAGGAGCTGATCGCCGAGCGGCTGGCGCACCGCAAGGGGCACTTCATGCCGCCCGAGCTGCTGGCGAGCCAATTCAACACGCTGGAACCGCCGGAGGCGAGCGAGCACGTCATCACCGTCTCGATCGACGAATCCGTCGAAGCGATCGTGGACGGCGTAGTGCGGCAATTGAAGCTGGGCGGCGCGATACCCAAGGTCCTGCCATGACGCAAATCTCACTCGTGGTCTCCGACGTCGACGGCACGCTGCTGACCAAGGACAAGACGCTGACCGAACGCGCGAGAGGCGCGGTGCAGCGGCTGCACCAGGCCGGCATCGGCTTCACCATCACCTCCAGCCGCCCCGCGATCGGCATGCGCTTCCTGATCGAGCCGCTGGCGCTGTGGCTGCCGGTCGGCCCGTTCAACGGCTCCTCGATCGTCGATCCCGAGATGAGGCCGGTCGAGCAGCACCTGATTCCCGCAAGCGCAGCCGAGCGATCCTTGCAGATCCTCCGCGAATTCGGCGCCGACATCTGGCTCTTCACCACCGACAAATGGCTGATCGACAATCCCAGCGGCAGCTACGTCGCCCACGAGCAGCACACGATCCGCGCCGACCCCACCATCGTGTCCGATTTCTCCCCCTACCTTTCGAGCGCCTGCAAGATCGTCGGCGCCAGTGCCGATGCCGCGGGCCTCGCGGCTTGCGAGAAGGCGATGCAGGAGGCGCTCGGCAGCGAAGCCACCGCGGTGCGCTCGCAGACCTACTATCTCGACATCACCCCGCCCGGATTCGACAAGGGCACCTTCGTCGAGGCCATGGCAAGGCGCTTGGGCATCGCGACCGCCGCGGTCGCCACCATCGGCGACATGCAGAACGACCTTGCGATGTTCCGCGTCAGCGGCGTCTCGATCGCCATGGGCAACGCCGCCGACAACGTCAAGGACCAGGCCACCCACGTCACCGCGAGCAACGAGCAGGACGGTTTTGCGGAGGCGATGGAGATGATCCTGAAGTGGAATGGGGTGGGTTGAGCCTGCGGCACGCTCGTTCAACCTCTCCCTCTTGCAGGCGGGAGAGGGAGCGCACCTCCCTCGGAGCGCTAGCTTACTTCGACCGTTGCACCGCCGGCTTCTCGCTCTCCTGTCTCGCCGCCGAGAGGTTATGCGCGGTGTTGATCAGGGCGATGTGGGTCAGTGCCTGCGGAAAGTTTCCGGTCTGGCGCCGCGCCACGGAATCGTATTCCTCCGCCAGTAGCCCGACGTCGTTCGCGATGCCCACCACGCGATCGAACAAGACTTGCGCCTTGTCGAGATCGCCTGACAGCACGTAGGCATCGGCGAGCCACAGGCTGCAGGCCAGGAACGCGCCTTCGAGCGGCGGCTGGTGCGCCGGCAGCTCGCGCGGATCGTGCCGCAGCACGAAGCCGTCGCGCATCAGGCATTTCTCGACAGAAGCAATGGTGCCGCGGATGCGCGGATCCGAGGCCGGCAGGAAGCCGACGGCCGGCAGCAGCAGCACGCTGGCATCGAGCAGTTTCGAGCCGTAGGATTCGACGAAGGCGTTTTCCTCCGCGTCGAAGCCCCTGTTGCAGACGTCGCGATGAATCGCATCGCGCAAGGTGCGCCAGTGCAGGAGCGGCGCCTTGAAGCCGAATATCTCGGCGCTCTTGATGCCGCGGTCGAAGGCGACCCAGGTCATCACCTTGGAGAAGACGTAGTGTTTGGGCTGTCCGCGCCGCTCCCAGATGCCGTGGTCGGGCCTGTCCCAGACCTCGGCCAGATGATTGAGCACGGCGCATTCCAACGCCCAGGTCTCGTCGTCGAGCTGGAGCCTGGCCATCCGCGACTGGTGAAAGGCGTCGATCAACTCACCGTAGACGTCGAGCTGAAGCTGCGCATGCGCGGCGTTGCCGACGCGCACGGGCTGGGCGCGCTCGTAGCCGCCGAGCCAGCCCGCCTCCCATTCCAGGAGCCGCCGCTGGCCCCAGATGCCGTACATGATCTGCATGTTCGCCGGCGAACCGGCGGCCGCGCGCAGCAGCCAATTGTGCCAGGCCAAGGCTTCCTCGGTGTAGCCCGAGTTCATCAGTGCCAGCAGCGTGAAGGTGGCGTCGCGCAGCCAGCAGAAGCGGTAATCCCAGTTCCTGCTGCCTCCGAGCTTTTCCGGCAAGGAGGTGGTGGGTGCCGCGACGATGCCGCCGGTCGGCGCGAAGGTCAGCGCCTTGAGCGTGATCAGCGAGCGCAAGACGAGCTCCTGATAGTCGCCGTCACGGGTGCAACGGCCGCACCAGTCCTGCCAGAATTTCTCGGTCTCCTGGAGAGCGACCTCCGGATCGATCGACGCGGGCGGCTCAAGATGCGAGGGGCCGTAGGTCAGCACGAAAGGCACGGTCTCGCCTTCCTTCACCTCGAAGTCGGAGACGGTGGTCAGGTCCTCGCCGCGGGTCTCGACCGGCGTGCGCAACACCGTCATGTCCTGGCCGGCGATGGCCATCAAGGAATGGTCGATCCGTCGCACCCAGGGAATGTCCACGCCGAAGCCGAAGCGGATGACGAGCTCCATCCGCATTTTCACGGTGCCGCTGACGCCGCGGACCAGCCGCACGATGTCCGACGCCTTGCCGCGCGGCGGCATGAAGTCGATCAGCGCGACGGTGCCGCTCTTCGTCTCAAAACGCGTTTCGAGAATGAGGGTATTGCCGAGATAGCGCCGCGAGATGCGGGGCGCGGTCTCGCTCGGCGCGATCAGCCAGCGTCCGTTCTTGTGCGTGCCGAGGATGGCGGCAAAGCAGGCGTCGGAATCGAAGGCGGGCCAGCACAGCCAGTCGATCGAGCCGTTGCGTCCGACCAGCGCCGCGGTCTCGCAATCGCCGATCAGCGCATAGTCCTCGATCCTCTGAGACAATGTCGTGCAACCCTGGGAAACCCCGGCCGTTCAACTCCCGCCGGGCAATGAACGTTCCCGCGTCGCGGCCTTCAAAGCCGCGAGATCGATCCTGGACGCGATCTTGTCGAGCGCAACAGGAAGGCGCTGGCGCCAGTTCGGGTGCTCGTCGATCGTGCCGGGAATGTTGGGCTGGTCGATCACGCCCAGCAGATCTTCCATCGACACCGCGAGCAGCCGGGACGGCGTGCGCGACAGGAAGGCGAGCACCGAGTAGAGGTCGTTCGCTCGAATGCCGTTCTGGCGCAGGATCTCGTCGAGCCTGCCGAGCGCATCCCAGCGCGCCTGGTCGTTCTCGCCGGGATCGAGCCCGAGCGAGCGCTTCATCTTCAGGTCGCTGAAGGAGCGCCAGCCGGCATAGGTCGACAGGTCATGCGTGTTCAGCGTGACCAGCGCATTGGGCCTGTAGTGGTCGACATTGCGGAAATGGCCGGCATCGTCGCGCTCGAACATCATGACGAGATAGGACCAGATGCCGAAATCCTGCATCATCTCGCGAAAGCCTTCAGGCACGGTGCCGAGGTCCTCGCCGATCACGATGCATTGATGGGCCGCGCTCTCGCGCGCCACGGCCGCCAGCAGCGCCTCGAACGGCATCTGCACATAGGCGCCGTTGTCGGGCTTGAAGCCGCGCGGCACCAGATAAAGCCGTTTCAGGCCGAGCACGTGATCGAGCCTGATGGCGCCGGCATGGCGCATCGACGCCGCGAGCATGTCCGCGAACGGCACGAAGGACTGCGCCTCGAGCCCCCCGGCGTTGAAGCCGGCGAGACCCCAGTCCTGGCCGATGGTATTGAGCACGTCGGGCGGCGCGCCGACGGCGAGATGGCGGGAAATCGCCGTCTGCTCGTTCCAGGCATCGAAGCCGTTGGACTGCACGCCGACGGCAACGTCGAGATAAAGT
The DNA here is from genome assembly GCF_041262065.1 of Bradyrhizobium sp. USDA 327. Lineage (NCBI taxonomy): Bacteria > Pseudomonadati > Pseudomonadota > Alphaproteobacteria > Hyphomicrobiales > Nitrobacteraceae > Bradyrhizobium > Bradyrhizobium sp. USDA 327. The sequence continues at coordinate 5,184,568 of NZ_JBGCCW010000001.1, forward strand.
CCGACCCGCATGCCGAGCCGGCTGGCGAGCGCCTTGGCGGCGTGTAGCTGGCTATCGGCGGTCCATTGCACGAATTCGACGAACTCGACCTCGCGCTTGTCCGGACCCTTGCGCAGCTCGGCGCATTTCGCCTCATCCGGCTGCTGCCATTCCGACGGCCATTCCCACCAGGGGGCGTTGAAGCGATGGCGCAGCACCTCGAAGCAGGCAAAGCGGGACAACAGCGGCGCGCGGTCGGCACGGAAGGCGTCAAACGCCTTGCGGCGCGCCTCGCTCGCGCTTGTCACGAAGCTGTCAAAGGCGGCGCGAAGACCCCGCCATTTCAACGCCGCCATGTCGGCATAGGGGACGCGGTCACCTTCGCGCAGGCGGGCGGCCGTCGCGGCCGCGCCGGGCACGAGGTCTGCCGAGAATTCGGGAATCGCCTCGACGTCGATATAGAGCGGATTGAGGAAAAGCCGGCTGTTCGGCGAATAGGGGCTGCAATCGGCCGGGTGGTCGTCGAACAGGACATGCAGCGGATTGAGCCCGACGCCGTCGGCCCCGAGCTGCTTGGCAAGCCGGACCAGACCTGCGAGGTCGGTGAAGTCGCCGATGCCCCAGTTGCGGTCCGAACGGACGCTGTAGAGCTGGACGGCAAGCAGCCAGCCGCGGTCGAAATCGCCGCCGAAGGCGCGCTCGGGCGCCACGATCATCGGCACTTCTTCCGTCACGCCTTCGGCATCGGTCAGTGTCAATCTGTGATACCCGAGCGCCAGGCCGGCGGGCCAGGCGATCACGGGCTCGCGTGTCTCGCCCTGGGCGATCACATTGCCGTTGCCGTGGATTTTCCATTGCAGCGGCGGCGCACCGATCGCCGCCAATTCCGTGCGCGGATGCCCCAATGCGCGGACCACGACCGGCCCGCTGACGAAGCGGTAGACCCGCCTTTCCGGCAGGGCGTCGAGGATGGATTTGAGCGCCTCGGGCGCGGTGACGCGCAGCTTGCCGAGGGCGTCAACGAATTCGGACTGAACGCCCTTGATCCGGGCTTGAGCTAAAAGATCCATTCGGCACGCAGCTTGCAGGCCATTGTTTGGCCAATGGCATCGATTTTAACGAGGTCGCGGAAGAGGTTAGTCAGGGGTAACTCGCAAACTGCGCTTGCCGTTCCCCAGGGAACCAATGACACACAAGCGGCTTTCTATAATGGTACCAAGCGTAGGTTCCCGGCAAGGGAAACGGGCTCCTGCTTTCTTGTCAATGGCATCACCGTGAACAAGACAATTCAAACTGTCGAAAGTGCCGCAGCCGGCAGCGCTTTCCTGATCGAGGACGTCTATCCCTCGATCGATGGCGGCCGCTTCGCGGTGAAGCGGATCGCGGGCGAACCGGTCCAGGTCTGGGCAGACATCTATCGCGGCGGCGACGCCGTGATCGCCGCCGCCCTGATCTGGCGCCGCGAGCAGGAGCGCGAATGGCGGAGCGAACCGATGACCCATCACGGCAATGACCGCTGGTCCGGTGCGTTCACGCCCGCTGATCCCGGTCAATATGTCTACGCGATCGAAGCCTGGACCGACGAGTTCGCCACCTGGTCTCACGCGGTCGCGCGCAAACAGCGCACCGGGGCCGATGTCAGCCTCGATGCGATCGAGGGCGCCGGACTCCTGACCAAGGCGCATGGCGCGCGACAGGACGCAGCGGCGGTCATCATCAGGCAGTGCGAGGATTATCTCAGGAACGGCGACGTCAATTCGCTGCTCGCAACCGAGCTCGGCGAAGCCATGGCCGAGAGCCAGCAGCGGCCCGACCTGACGCGCTCGCAGCTCTTCCCGCTGACGGTCGACCGCGACAAGGCGCGCTTCGGCGCCTGGTATCAGATGATGCCGCGAAGCCAGAGTGCATTGCCGGGGCGGCATGGGACGCTGCGCGACTGCATCGCGCGCGTGCCTGACATCGCCGCCATGGGCTTTGACGTGCTCTACTTCACGCCGATTCACCCGATCGGCCATACAAGCCGCAAGGGCCGCAACAATGCGCCGGTGGCGCGTGACGGCGATCCCGGCTCGCCCTACGCGATCGGCTCGGCCGAGGGCGGCCACGATGCGTTGCATCCCGAGCTCGGCACGATCGAGGATTTCCGCGCACTGGTCGCGACCTGCCTGGAATACGGCCTCGAGCTGGCGCTCGACTTCGCCGTGCAGTGCTCGCCGGACCATCCCTGGCTGACGCAGCATCCGGAATGGTTCAAATGGCGGCCGGACCGCTCGGTCCGGACGGCGGACGGCCCTTATTCCGACATCGTCATCCCCGATTTCGGCTCGGTGGATCGGGCCGGCCTGTGGAACGCGTTTCGCGATGCCATGCTGTTCTGGATCGACCATGGCGTCACCATCTTCGCCATCGACAATCACGACACCGCGCCGCTTGCATTCTGGGAGTGGCTGATCCGCGACATCCGCCACCGTCACCCCGAGGTAATCCTGTTCTCCAAGACCTACGCACGGCCGAAGCTGATGAGGGGCCTCGCCAAGCTCGGCTTTGCGCAGTCCTTCACCTATTTCCCCTGGCGCACCTCGCGGTGGGAGCTGGAGCAATATCTCGGCGAGCTGACGCGCCATCCCGAACGCGATTTCTATCGTCCGCACATGTTCGTCAACACGCCCGACCTGTTGCCCTACCACCTCCAGAGCGGAGAGGCCTGGGCATTCAAGTCGCGCGTCGCGCTGGCCGCGACGCTTTCGGGCAATTACGGCATCTTCGGCGGATTCGAGCTGCTGGAGCATGAGGCTATTCCCGGCCGCGAAGAATATCTCGATTCCGAGAAGTACCAGATCAGGCAGCGCGACTGGGACAAGCCCGGCAACATCAAATCCTACATTGCCGAGCTCAACCGCGTCCGCAACGAGAACGCGGCGCTGCAGCAGACGGCCAATGTGCGCTTCCTCGGCATCGAGGATGGCGAGACGATCGCCTTCGCGAAGGAGGCGGCTGATCCGGCCAACACCGTCGTCATCGTCATCGCACTCTCGCGTCATGTGCGCGAATGCTGGCTGCCGCTCGGCGACGTCACCATTGACGCCGGTGGAGGGCGCCACCACGTGACGGAACTCGAAGACCTTCTCACCGGCGAACGGTCCCGCATCGAATGGGGCGGGATCAGGTTGCGTATCGATCCCGACCGCGATCCGGCGCTCCTGTTCCGCTGCCTGGCGTAAAGGTTCACGCCATGAATGTTCTGTCTTCCGTCGACACCAAGAAGGCTGAGGCTGCCGAGATCGTGGATGAGCTCTGGTACAAGGACGCCATCATCTACCAGCTCCACGTCAAAGCCTTCGCCGACAGCAACAATGACGGCATCGGCGACTTCGCCGGACTGACCGAGAAGCTGCCCTATCTCCAGGAGCTCGGCGTCACCGCGCTGTGGCTGCTGCCGTTCTACCCCTCGCCCGGCCGCGACGACGGCTACGACATCGCCGATTACGGCTCGGTCAATCCCGATTTCGGGACGATGAAGGATTTCAAGCGCTTCATCCAGGAGGCGCAGAAGCGCGGCCTGCGCGTCATCACTGAGCTCGTCGTCAACCACACCTCGGACCAGCACAAATGGTTCAAGCGCGCGCGCCGCAGCCATCCCGGCTCCAGCGCCCGCAACTGGTATGTCTGGAGCGACACCGACCAGAAATACCAGGGCACGCGCATCATCTTCACCGACACGGAGAAGTCCAACTGGACCTGGGATCCCGAGGCCGGCTCGTTCTACTGGCACCGCTTCTTCTCGCACCAGCCGGACCTCAATTTCGACAATCCGCGCGTGGTCAGCGCCATCATCCAGGTCATGAAGCGCTGGTTGGACGCCGGTGTCGACGGCTTCCGGCTCGACGCCATTCCCTATCTCTGCGAGCGCGAGGGCACCTCGAACGAGAACCTGCCGGAGACGCATGCGATCATCAAGCGGCTGCGCCAGGAGCTCGACGCCTACTCCAAGGGCAAGCTGCTGCTGGCCGAGGCCAATCAATGGCCGGAGGACGTGCAGGAATATTTCGGCCGCGGCGACGAATGCCACATGGCCTACCATTTTCCGCTGATGCCGCGCATCTACATGGCGATCGCGCAGGAGGACCGCTTCCCGATCACCGACATCCTGCGCCAGACGCCGGATATTCCCGCGACCTGCCAATGGGCGCTGTTTCTGCGCAACCATGACGAGCTGACGCTGGAGATGGTCACCGACGTCGAGCGCGATTATCTCTGGACCACCTACGCCAACGATCCGCGCGCGCGCATCAATGTCGGCATCCGCCGGCGCCTTGCGCCGCTGATGGACAACGACCGCCGCAAGATCGAGCTGATGAACTCGCTGCTGCTGTCGTTCCCCGGCACGCCGATCATCTATTACGGCGACGAGATCGGGATGGGCGACAACATCTATCTCGGCGACCGCAACGGCGTGCGCACGCCAATGCAGTGGAGCCCGGACCGCAACGGCGGCTTCTCGCGCTGCGACCCGGCACGCCTCTACGCGCCGCTGATCATGGATCCCGTCTACGGTTATGAATCCGTGAACGTGGAGGCGCAGTCGCGCAGCCTGTCCTCGCTGCTCAGCGCCACCAAACGGCTGATCTCCGTGCGCAAGTCGACGCTCGCCTTCGGCCGCGGCAGCATGACCTTCATCCGCCCGGCCAACCGCGCCGTGCTGGCCTATGTCCGGCAATACCGCGACGAGGTGATCCTCTGCGTCGCCAATCTCTCGCGCGCCGCGCAGGCGACCGAGCTCGACCTGTCACCGTGGAAGGACCGCATCCCACAGGAGATGCTCGGCCGCACCCGCTTCCCCGCGATCGGCGAGCTGCCCTACATGATCACGCTCGGGCCCTACGGCTTCTACTGGTTCCAGCTGCTGGAACGCGACAAGTCCGAGCCGGTGACGCCGCGCGCGGTGCCGGAGTTCGAAACGCTGGTCGTGCCGGTGAATTCGAACTGGGTCTCCCTCGCCCGCGAGCGCGGCGTGTTCGAGCGCGACGTGTTGCCGGGATTCCTGTCACGGACGCGGTGGTACCCCGAGCACAATCCCAAGCAGATCAAGACCGCGCTGACCTCGGCGGTGCCGTTCTGCGACATCGGCGACAACAGGCCCTGGATCGCGTTCTTCGAGACCAGTCAAGGGGACGCGGCCACACGCTACGTGCTGCCGCTACAGATCGAATGGGTGCGCTTCGACCGCGAGCGCTTCAACCCCAGGGCGCTGGCCGCGGTGCGCCAGGGCGCGCGCGAGGGCACGCTGCTCGACGTCGCGACCGACCAGATCTTCATCGGCCTGTTCCTGCGCAATCTGTCGCAGCATCTGGTGGTCGAAGAGAACAATCTGCGGCTGGAGTTCAAGCCCACCAGCCGCTTCGCCGATTACACCATCAAGGAGCCCGAACGCATCCGCGCGATCGAGCAGTCGAACAGCACCGCGCTGGTCGACAACCAGTACGTCGCCAAGATCTACCGCCAGCTCGAAAGCGGCATCAGCCCCGAGATCGAGATCGGCCACTATCTCACGGAGGTCGCGCGCTTCGCCAATACGCCGGCGCTGCTCGGCAGCGTCGAGCTGGTCGAGGGTGACCAGCGCAGCGCGCTCGGCGTACTGCACGCCTATGTCGAGAACCAGGGCGACGGCTGGACCGTGACCACGGGCTATCTCGATCGATATATCGACGAGCAGCGCGTGTTGCCGGCGGGCGAGAAGCTCCGCGAGACCCAGGAGCAGGCGCCTTACCTGCACTTCGTCGCGCAGATTGGCCGGCGGCTCGGCGAGCTGCATGTCGCTCTCGCCGCGGCAAAGCCGGACGATCTCGCTCCGGAGCCGATCGGCTCCGCATACATCAGGCGCCTGGTATCCGATCTCAAAGCACGCGCCGAACGGGTTTTGGACCGGCTCGCCGACAGCCGCGACGGCCTGCGGGAGGCGGACCGCCCGCTGATCGATCAGCTCGCGGAGGCCCGTGCGAGCCTGTCCGACCGACTGAATGCGCTATTGCCTTCCGGGATCGGCGGGTTGAACATCCGTCATCACGGCGACTTCCGCCTGGGGCAAACTCTGATCGTGAAGGACGATATCTTCATCATCGACTTCGACGGTGATCCGCGTGTGCCGCTGGCCGACAAGCGGCGCAAGGCGCCGGCCGCGCGCGACGTCGCGGGCCTGATCCACTCGATTGACGTTTCGATTGACACGGCTCTCAATCGCGCGCTCAAGGGCGCCTCCGACGAGCAGGGCCGGCTCACGGCGGCGCTCGACGAATGGCGCGAGCGCGCTACCGCAACCTTCTTGTCCGCCTATCACGAAACCATGACCGATCGGCGGCTCTGGCCGGAAAATCCGCAATCCGCGGACGGCCTGTTGAGGTTCTTCCTGCTTGATCACGCATTCAACGAAGTAGAGTACGAGCTGTCCCACCGGCCTGAGGGGCTCCATGCGCCGCTGACCGGACTGCTTCGCATTCTGTCCAGTGCCGAGAGCGAAGCCCATGCCTAAACTGTCTGCCGAGGCCTATGCGATCATCGAGGGCCGCCATTCCGATCCCTTCCACTATCTCGGACTGCATCCCGAGGGTGGTCGAAGCGTGGTGCGCGCGTTTCTACCCGAGGCCGTCAACGTCGAGGCGGTCGGCGAACACGGCGAGGTCGCCCCGCTCGACCGCGTCCACGACGCCGGTCTGTTCATCGGCGCCCTGCCCAATGGCTCGCAGCACTACCAGCTCCGCGCCAAGTTCGGCAACGACGTCGTCGAGTTCGAGGATGCCTACCGCTTTCCACCGATCCTGACCGATTTTGATCTCTACCTGCTCGGCGAAGGCACCCATCAGCGCATCTACGACAAGCTCGGCGCGCATCCGATGCAGCTCGATGGCGTCGACGGCATCGGCTTCGTGGTGCTGGCGCCGAATGCGCGGCGCGTGTCCGTGGTCGGCGACTTCAACTTCTGGGACGGTCGGCGCCATCCGATGCGGGTGCGCGGCAGCGGCTATTGGGAACTGTTCATCCCGCATGCGAAGACCGGCGATCACTACAAGTTCGAGATCATCGGCCCGCATGGTCATCTGCTTCCGCTGAAATCCGATCCGCTGGCATTCGCGAGCGAGGTGCGGCCGAAGACGGCGTCCATCGTGTTCGACGAAGCGCATCTGCCGCGGCCGCGGCCGGCGCCCGACGGCATCAATTCACTGTCGGCGCCGATGTCGATCTACGAGGTCCATCTCGGCTCGTGGCGGCGCAAGAACGACAATGAATGGCTGACCTATCGCGAGCTGGCCGAGCAGCTGCCGGCCTACGCCCGCGACATGGGCTTCACCCATCTCGAATTCCTTCCCGTGAGCGAGCATCCCTTCGACGGCTCGTGGGGCTACCAGCCGACCGGCCTCTATGCGCCGACCAGCCGCTTCGGCACACCCGACGAGTTTGCGATACTGGTCGATGCCTGCCACCGCGAAGGCATCGGCGTGCTGCTCGACTGGGTGCCCGGTCATTTCCCGGACGATCCGCACGGGCTCGGCCATTTCGACGGCACCTCGCTCTACGAGCACGCCAATCCGCTGCAGGGGCGCCACCTCGACTGGGGCACGCTGATCTACAATTACGGCCGCACCGAGGTGACGAACTTCCTGGTGTCGAATGCGCTGTTCTGGCTGGAGCGCTATGCGATCGACGGCCTGCGCGTCGACGCGGTCGCGTCCATGCTCTATCTCGACTACAGCCGGCCGCCCGGCGCATGGATTCCGAACCAGCATGGCGGGCGGGAGAACATCGAGGCGATCGACTTCCTGCGCCGCTTCAACACGGAAGTGTTCGCCCGCTTCCCGCAGGCGACCACGGCCGCCGAGGAGTCCACGGCCTGGCCGCAGGTCTCGCGCCCGGTCGAATTCGGCGGGCTCGGCTTCGGCTACAAGTGGAACATGGGGTGGATGCACGACACGCTGAGCTACATCAGCAAGGATCCGATCTACCGCAAGCACCATCACGGCGAGATCCTGTTCGGCCTGCACTACGCCTTCTCGGAAAACTTCATCCTGCCGCTGTCGCACGACGAGGTCGTGCACGGCAAACGCTCTATCCTCGGCCGCATGCCCGGCGACGAGTGGCAGCGCTTCGCCAATTTGCGCGCCTATTACAGCTTCATGTTCGGCCATCCCGGCAAGAAGCTGCTGTTCATGGGTGCGGAAATCGCGCAGAGCCGCGAATGGAATCACGACCAGTCGCTCGACTGGCACCTGCTCGAATACAAGTACCATTCCGGCGTCCAGGCGCTGATCCGCGACCTCAACCGGCTCTATGGCGCGGTGCCGGCGCTGCACCAGATGGATTGCGACCAGGCCGGCTTCGAATGGCTGATCACCGATGACGCCAACCGCAACGTGTTCGCCTGGCTGCGCAAGGGATTCGACGAGCACGCGCGGTGCCTGGTGATCGTCAACTTCTCGCCGAATGTCTACCAGAACTATCGCGTTCGTGTACCCTTTGGCGGCAAATGGAAGGAAGTGCTCAACTCGGATTCCGCCCATTATGGCGGCAGCAATGTCGGGAATATCGGCGAAGTTCATGCCGAGGACGGCGAGCTCCGCCTCACCATTCCACCGCTCGCTGCGATCTTCCTCGTTCCGGAAAGCTGACTGATGCGTCTGACTGCTGGATCGCCCGCACGCCTCGGCGCAAGCTGGGACGGACGCGGCACCAATTTCGCGCTGTTCTCCGCCAACGCGCAGAAGGTCGAGCTCTGCCTGTTCGACGCACAAGGCCGCCGCGAGCTCGAGCGCATCGAACTGCCTGAGAGGACCGAGGATGTCTGGCACGGCTATCTCAACGACGTATCGCCCGGCCAGCTCTATGGCTACCGCGTGCACGGCCCGTACGAGCCCGAGCACGGTCACCGCTTCAACGCCAACAAGCTGGTGCTCGACCCCTATGCCAAGCGGCTTGCCGGGCGGCTGGTCTGGAGCGATGCGCATTTTGCCTACCGCACCGGGAGCCCGCGCGAGGACCTGTCCTTCGACCGGCGCGACAATGCGCGGGGCATGCCGAAGGCCGTCGTGGTCGACGAGACCTTCAACTGGGGCCGCCGCGAGATCCGCCCCAACATTCCCTGGGAAGACACCATCATCTACGAGGCCCACGTCAAGGGCCTGACGCAGAAGCGCGACGACGTGCCGCCGAATCTGCGCGGCACCTATGGCGGCCTGTCCTCGCCGGCGATGATCGAGCACCTGAAGAAGCTCGGCGTCACCGCGGTCGAGCTGTTGCCGATCCACAGCTTCGTCGACGACCGCATCCTCGTGGAAAAGAAGCTCGCCAATTATTGGGGCTACAACACGCTGTCCTTCTTCGCGCCCGAGCCGCGCTACGCCCAGGACAATGCACTCGATTCCTTCCGCACCACGGTGGCGCGGCTGCACGATGCCGGCATCGAGGTGATGCTCGACGTCGTCTACAACCACACCGCCGAAGGCAACCATCTCGGCCCGACGCTGTGCTATCGCGGCATCGACAACGCCTCCTACTATTGGCTGAACCGCGAGAACCCGCGCTATTACGACGACTTCACCGGCTGCGGCTCGTCGGTGAACCTCACCCATCCACGCGTGCTGCAGATGGTGATGGATTCCTTGCGCTACTGGGTCGAGGTCTGCCACGTCGACGGCTTCCGCTTCGACCTCGCCACCACGCTGGCACGCGGGCCGAACGGCTTCGATCGCGGCAGCTCGTTCCTGACAGCGGTCCGGCAGGACCCGGTGCTGGCGACCGTCAAGCTCGTCGCCGAGCCGTGGGACCTTGGCCTCGGCGGCTACCAGGTCGGCGCCTTCCCCTCGCAATGGTCTGAATGGAACGACCGCTATCGCAGCGCCATGCGCCGCTACTGGAGCGGCGAAGGCAGCCTGATCGGCGACATTTCCAGCCGCATGACCGCGTCGTCCGACCTGTTCAACCACGACGGACGGCGGCCGCGCGCCAGCATCAACCACATCACCGTCCACGACGGCTTCACGCTCGCCGACCTCTTCAGCTACAACGAGAAGCACAACGAGGCCAATGGCGAGGACAATCGCGACGGCTCCAACGACAATCACAGCAACAATTGCGGTGTCGAGGGTCCGACCGACGATCCGAACATCATCAGCCTGCGCCGGCAGCTGCGCAAGAACGTGCTGGCCTGCCTGATGCTGGCGCAGGGCGTTCCGCTGATCCTCGCCGGCGACGAGGTCGGCAACTCGCAATCCGGCAACAACAACGCCTATTGCCAGGACAACGAAGTCGGCTGGGTAGGCTGGGACAATCTCGGCAAGGAGGGCGACGACATGGTCGACTTCGTCGCCCATCTCGCCGACATCCGCCGCCGGTTCTCGCAGCTCCGCAGCCATCGCTGGCTCGATGGCCGCCCCAAGGACGGCATCTCCTACGGCGCACTGTGGCTGACCCCTGCCGGCGACGAGATGACGGAGAGCGACTGGAAATTCCCGGAAGGCCGATTCCTCTCCTATGTGATGGGGCCGATGGAACCGGGTGGTGCTGCGATCTTTATCGTACTGAACGCCGCTCCCGAAGAGATCGCATTCAAATTGCCGCAAATGTCCGAATACAAGAGCTGGCAGCAGATCCTGAACACGACCGATGCCATGCTGAATACGATCGACTTCCTGCCCGGGAGCGACAGCAAGGCGCCGCCGCGTTCCGTGCTCGCCTTCGCGGGGGCGCTATGAGACCGTCCTTCGGGGCGAGGCCGACGAAGGACGGCGTGTCGTTCCGACTATGGGCGCCCGCCGCGCGCCGCGTCGACCTCCTGCTCGACCACCGCGGGCACGCGATGCAGCGCCGGCAGGATGGCTGGTACGTCGCAGAGATTGCAGGCCTCACGGCCGGCAGTCCCTACAAGTTCAGGATCGACGACGAGATCGACGTGCCGGATCCTGCTTCGGCCTTCCAGCCCGAGGACGTGTTTGGCCCGAGCGAGGTGATCGATCACGACGCCTTCGTATGGCGCGCGCGCGATTGGCGCGGCCGCCCCTGGGAAGAGACGGTACTGACCGAGACTCATGTCGGCACCTTCACGCCGGAGGGCACCTACCGCGCCATGATCGACAAGCTCGATCATCTCACGGCGACGGGCATCACTGCGCTGGAATTGATGCCGCTCGCCGATTTCGCGGGACGCCGCGGCTGGGGCTATGACGGCGTGCTATGGTATGCGCCCGACAGCGCCTATGGCCGGCCTGAAGACCTGAAGACGCTGATCGACGAGGCTCATCTGCGCGGGCTGATGGTGTTTCTCGACGTGGTCTACAATCACTTCGGCCCGGAAGGAAACTACCTCGGCCGCTATGCGCCGACCTTCTTCACCGATGCGCACACGCCGTGGGGCAGTGCGATCGACTATCGCGTGCCGCAGGCGCGAGCCTTTGCCGTCGAGAACGCGCTGTCCTGGCTCGGCGACTACCGCTTCGACGGCCTGAGGCTGGATGCCGCCAACCACATCATGGCGATCCCCGGCGAGCAATCGATGCTGCAGGACCTGAGCGTTGCCGCCGGCGAGCTCGCCAAAGCCACGGGACGCCACATCCATCTCGTGCTGGAGAACGGCGACAATCGCGCCGGCCTGCTCGACGCCGCGCAAGAGCCGCCGAACGGCAAATATCGCGGTCAGTGGAACGACGACTATCATCACGTCTGGCACGTGATGCTGACCGGCGAGCTCGCTGGTTACTACGCCGACTACCAGACGCCGCGCATGGACCTCGCGCGCGCGCTCGCCTCCGGCTTCGTCTATCAGGGCGAGATCTCCGAGTTCTGGGGCAAGAGGCCGCGCGGTGAGCCGAGCGGAGAGCTGCCGCCGGCGACTTTCGTCAATTTCCTGCAGAACCACGACCAGATCGGCAACCGTCCGCTCGGCGAACGGCTGGAAAGCCTGGCATCGCCAGAACAGATCGAGGCCGCCCTCGCAGTCACCCTGCTCGCGCCGATGGTGCCGATGCTGTTTCAGGGCGAGGAATGGGGCTCGACAGTCCCCTTCCCGTTCTTCTGCGATTTCAACGGCGGACTCGCCGAGGCCGTGCGCAAGGGTCGCAAGCAGGAATATGCCTGGGCTTACGAAAAATACGGCGACGAAGTGCCCGACCCGCTCGATCCGGCAACGCTGCAATCCGCCGTGCTCGACTGGACCGGTCGCACGCCGCAACAGGACGCGCGGCTTGCGCTGGTGAAAGAGCTGCTCGCGCTGCGTCGCAAGGAGATCGTGCCCCGGCTCAGGGGCGCAAGCTTCGGCGACGCCGAGGCGGCCGACAACGGCCTGCTCACCGCGCATTGGCGGATGGGCGACGGCACGACGTTGCGCCTCGTCGCCAATCTGTCGGATTGCGAGATCACCTCCACCCTCAGCGCGGGCACGCCGATCTGGGGCGGCGCCAGCGAGCGGCTCCCGCCCTGGTCGGTGGTCTGGCGTCTCGGAGGTTGACATGCCTCCTGCCATTCCGCTCGCAACCTACAGGCTTCAGCTCACCGCGGATTTCGACTTCGACAAGGCCGCCGCGGTCGTGCCTTACCTCAAAGCGCTGGGGATCACGCATCTCTACGCTTCGCCGGTGATGAAGGCCCGCAAGGGATCGACCCACGGCTACGACACCGTCGATCACAGCCAGTTCAATCCCGAGCTCGGCGGCGAGGCCGGCTTCGCACGACTGAACGAGGCGCTCGAGGCGCACGATGTCGGGCTCATCATCGATTTCGTACCCAACCATGTCGGCGTGCATTTCGCCGACAACCCCTGGTGGCTCGACGTGCTGGAATGGGGCCAGGCCTCGCCGCACGCCGCCTCCTTCGACATCGACTGGGATCAACTGGCCTTCCGCGCCCGCGGCGGCGTGCTGCTGCCGATCCTCGGCTCGTCCTACGGCGAGGCGCTGGAGCGCGGCGATATCGAGCTGCGCTACGATCCCGATGAGGGAAGCCTTTCGGCCTGGTATTTCGAGCATCGCCTGCCGATCGCACCGGAGCGCTATGGCGAAATTCTGCGCGTGATCGTCAAGGAGGCGGACGCGGCGGAAACGGAGCCCGGCAAGGGCCTGCTGTCACTCGCGACCCGCTACACCGGGCTGCGCCGTCCCAATCGAAAGGAAGCTCCCGGCTTCAAGACCGAGCTCAAGGAGATCGCGGGCGCCACCGACATCATCGGTCGCGGCCTTGCCGCCTATCGCGCCGGCAAGGACCGCCCGGCGCAGACGCTGACGCTGCATCATCTCCTGGAGCGCCAGCACTACAAGCTCGGGCACTGGCGGCTTGCCTCCAGCGACATCAACTATCGCCGTTTCTTCGACGTCAACGGGCTCGCCGGACTGCGCGTCGAGGACGCGAGCACATTTGCCGCCACGCACCGGCTGGTGAAGCAGCTCATCGCCGACGGCAAATTGCAGGGAATCCGGCTCGATCACATCGACGGCCTGCGTGACCCCGCACAATATTGCCAGCGATTGCGCCGGCTGGTGCGCGATGCCCAGGGCAATACAAAGCCGTTCTATACCGTGATCGAAAAGATTCTGTGCGAGCACGAGCGCCTGCCGAAGTTCGCCGGCGTCCAGGGCACCACGGGCTATGAATGGATGAACGTCATCACCCATGTGCTGGTCGATCCCAAGGGCCTCGAAGCGCTGGACGAGACCTGGCGGCAGATCAGCAACCGGCCGCCGCGGCTTGCGCCTTACGTCAAGGACGCCAAGCGGCGGGTTCTGGAGACGTTGCTCGCCAGCGAATTCACCGTGCTGTCGCGTCTGCTCGCGCGCATCGCCAACGGACATTACTCGACACGAGACTTCTCGGCCGACAGCCTGCGACAGGCGCTCGAGCTCTATGTGCTGCATTTCCCGGTCTATCGCACCTACCTGACGCACAGCAGCCCGACGGCACCGGACCGCAAGCTGATCGAGGACACCATCGAGCGCGCCCGCGCGGAGTGGTTTGCCGCCGACGAAGGCATTTTCGACTTCCTGCGCGATGCCCTCACCATGGACCTGCTCAAGCCCGGCCGTCCCCCGCACGGCGCCCCGCGTGTGCGCCGCTTCGCGCTGAAGGTGCAGCAATTCACCGGGCCGATGATGGCGAAGTCGCTGGAGGACACCGCGTTCTATCAATTCCACCGGCTGCTTGCGCTGAACGAGGTCGGCGGCGATCCCGCGAGCACCGGCCTTACCATTCCCGCCTTCCACCAGGTCATGCAGGCCCGCGCCAGGGAATGGCCGCAAGGCATGACCGCGACCGCCACCCACGACACCAAGCGCGGTGAGGATGCCCGCACGCGCATCGCCGCGCTCAGCGAGATTCCCGGCGAATGGACCAGCGCGGTGGCACGCTGGAAAGTGTTGAACGCGCCGCATCTCGCACACCAGGGCAGTTTCCGCGCGCCGTCGGCGACGTTCGAATACATGCTCTACCAGACCTTGCTCGGCGCCTGGCCGCTCGAGGAGCCGGCCGATGCCGCTTTCGTCGGGCGTATCCGGGCCTATGCCCTCAAGGCCGCGCGCGAGGGCAAGGAGGAGACGAGCTGGCTCAACCCGCATGAAACCTATGAGGACGGCATACGGGACTTCGTCGAGAAGATCCTCGATCCCGCCCGGTCCGCAGAATTCCTGGAGGCATTGCAAACGCTGGCTCGCCGCGTCGCACTGCTCGGCACGTTGAATTCGCTGAGCCAGCTCACGCTCAAGGCGACTCTGCCGGGCGTGCCGGACTTCTATCAAGGCACCGAGTTCTGGGACCTGTCGCTGGTCGATCCCGACAACCGCCGCCCGGTGGACTTTGCCGCACGCCACGCGGCGCTGAGCTCTTTGGAAGCTCCGGACTGGAGCAGCCTGATCAAGTCCTGGCCGGACGGCCGGCTCAAGCTGGCCTGGACGCGGCATCTCCTCAAGCTGCGCAATGGACTCGCCGACGTATTCGCCCAGGGTGACTATCAGCCGCTCGAGGTGCGCGGCGCACATGCCGACCACGTGATCGCCTTCGCGCGCCGTCATGGCCGCGCGACCGTGATCGTCGTGGTGGGGCGTCATTTCGCGCCGTTCACGCAAGGCGGCCGGGAATGGCCCGCGCCGGAGAGCCTGGACGCGACTATCGACATCACGGGCTACACCGTGCCCGGCCTTGCCGGTAACGACTTGCCGCTCGCGCAGGCGTTCCGCGATTGTCCCGCCTCGCTCATCGAGGCCCGAGCCGCAAGCGCCATCAGGCCCTCGCGGCGGCGCGTGCGCGCCTGAAGTTACTTTCCCTCGTCCTTGGTCAGCAGCAACTGCCCGCGCTTCCTGATCGTCGCCTGCGCCATCTCGGCAAAGCGCTGCAACAGCCAGGGCAACACCACCTCGACCTTCACATGGTCGTCGGCGACGTCGACCTGACCGGTCGCGATCTGCCCGAGCGCGCGGATGCGGAAATTCATGCTGTCGCCGCTCCAGCGTTCCTCCTCGACCTGCATCACCGGAATGCTGGCCGCGGCGCGGCCAAGCCCCGTCTTGAGCCGGCGCACCGCCTCCTCGCGCCCGAGGCGGTGTGGGATGGAAACGACAAGCGGTGCTGACATGGTTCCTGTCCGGTGGTGGCTCTTGCCACATAGTCATCCCTGCTGCACCTGCAAAGGTTCCATGCAAGTTGGACCGTCGGCCTTGTTTCAATGCGGGAACTTTACAACCTGCGGCAAGTTGCCCCCGCACGACGGGACAGGTGCAAACGACCCTTTCGACAAAGGGCTGGAGGAGACTCGTATGTCAATCGGCACGATCATTCTGATCATTCTGATCATCGCCCTGCTTGGCGGCTTCAGCGGCATCGGCGGCGGGCCGTTCTACGGCACCGGCTATTATGGCGGCGGCGGCCTCGGGCTCGTCATCATCATCCTGCTGATCCTGCTGCTGATGGGACGGATCTAACAAAACGTGGATCGCGCAGGGTGGGCAAAGGCGCAACGCGCCATGCCCACCTTCCTCGCCACGACAGGGAAAGACGTGGGCACGCTTCGCTTTGCCCACCCTACGAGACCGGCCTTCGCCGCAACAGCGACAAACCTACTTCACCTTCGCCGCCAGCTTCTTCATCGCCGCCTTGATCGACGCCGCGGCATCGTCATAGCCCTCCCATGCTTTCGATCGCGCCAGCAGGCCCGGCACGATGCGTAGCGTGTAGCGCTTCGGGTCGAGATCGCTCTTCACTTGCGCCCAGGTGACCGGCATCGAGACGGTCGCTCCCGCCCGCGCCCGCGGCGACAAGGGGGCCACCGCAGTCGACATGCGGTCGTTGCGCAGATAATCCAGGAAGATCTTTCCCTTGCGCAGCTTCTTCGACATGTTGAGCAGATAGCGTTCGGGATCGTCGTCGGCCATCCACTGACAGACGCCTTGTGCGAAGGCCTTGGCCTCCTTCCAGCTCACCTTGTCGCGCGCGCCGTGAAGCAGCGGCACCACGACGTGCAGGCCCTTGCCGCCCGTGGTCTTGCAGAAGCTGTCCATGCCGATGTCGGAAAGGCGCTGCCGCATCTCCTTGGCCGCCTCGACGACGTCGGCGAAGTCGACGTCGGGCGCGGGATCGAGATCGAACACCAGCCGGCCCGGCGTGTCATAGGCATAAGGCGCGCAATTCCAGGGATGCAGCTCGACGCCGCCGATCTGCGCCACGGCGGCGAGCCCCTCGATCCGATCGATCTGAAGGTAGGGCTTGCGGTCGCCGGAGACCCTTGCGAGCTCCAGAAGGTTCGAGGTCCCCTGCATCGCATGGCGCTGGAAGAAGCATTCGCCCTTGATGCCATCCGGCGCGCGGATCAGCGAACACGGCCGGCCCTTGAGGTGCACGATCATCCATTCGCCGACGGCCTCGAGATAGCGGGCAAGGTCCAGCTTTGTGACGACGCCGCCATCGCCATCGTCGGGCCAGAGCTCCTTGTCCGGCTTGGAGATGATTACGCCCATGACCTCGGCATTTTGAGCGGTCTGCTTCGACTGCCGGCCCGCCTTCGTGCGCACCGCCTTCCTGGCGGAGGGCTCGGCGAGCTCGGTGTCGACGGGCGTCTCCGCCTCGACCTCCTCGGCAGGCTTGTCCTGCCGCAGTCCCTTGAACGCCGCCTGGCGAATGTTGCCGTCGGCGGTGAAGCCGGCGAACTCGATTTCGGCGACCAGCTCCGGCTTCAGCCAGTGCACGTCGCGGGTCTTCTTCGGCGCATTCTTGCCGCCGAAGGGGCTGTCCTTGGCCGCCATGGCTTTCAGCGCAGGCATGATGCGCTTCACCTTGTCCGCGCCGAAGCCGGTGCCGACCATGCCGACAAAGGCGAGATGATCGCCGCGCTGCACGCCCGCCATCAGCGAGCGGAACTTGCCGTTGGTGGTCTTGTAACCGCCGATCACCACCTCGTGGCCGGCGCGACATTTCGACTTGACCCAGCTCTCGGTGCGGCCGGACCGATAGGGCGCGTTCAGCTTCTTCGAGACGACGCCCTCGAGCTCGAGCTTGCAGGCCGATTGCAGCACGGCATCGCCGCCGCTCTCGAAATGCTCGACATAGCGGAGCTGGCTCGATTTCCGCTTGCGCGATTCCAGCAGTTTCTTGAGCTGCGCCTTGCGTTCGCCGAGCGGCAGGCGGCGGTAGTCCTCGCCCTCGGCGAAGAGCAGGTCGAAGGCAAAGAAGATCAGCTCGTCGGTCTTGCCGTCGGACAACGCAGCTTGCAGCGAGGAGAAGTTCGGCGCGCCGTTATGGTCGAGCGCGACGATCTCGCCGTCGATCATCGCGTCGGGCAGCGCAACCGCTTCCTTGGCAATGGAGGCGAACTTGCCGGTCCAGTCGAGACCCTTGCGCGTCTTCAGGGTCGCCTCGCCATCCTCGACCCGGAGCTGCACCCGGTAGCCGTCGAACTTGATCTCGTGGCACCAGCCCTGGTCGGCCGGCGGCCGCTCCACCAGCGTACAGAGCTGCGGCGCGACGAAATCCGGCATCTCCGCGACCTTCCCGGCGCTCGTCGCGGTCGTGGCGCTCTTCTTCGCCGCTCTGCCGCCCTTCAGCACCGTGCGCGGCGCCGGCTTGACCGTGCGCCCTTTCGTCTCCTCGGCACGGTTGGATTGCCAGACTGCATCGGCCTTGCCCCTGGAACCCTTGGCCAGCATGAACGGCTTTGGCGCGCGGCCCTTGCCTTCGGCGATCTGATCCATCGCGCGGCCGGAGGCGACGGACTTGTCCTGGTCGAGAACGTCGTTGTCCGCGCCTTCGCGGACATATTCGTCACGATGCTTGATCAGGAGCCAGTTGGTGCGCTTGCCGCCGGTGCGGTCGTTGCGCATGCGCACCAGGACCCAGCTTCCATGCAGCTTCTCGCCGTGCAGGGTGAACTTCAGATCGCCCTTCTTGAAGCCCGCTTCCGGATCGTCCGATTCCCACGTGCCGCGGTCCCACAGCATCACCGTGCCGCCGCCATATTGCCCTTCCGGAATCGTGCCTTCGAAATCGCCATAGTCGAGCGGATGGTCTTCCACCTCGACTGCCAGCCGCTTGTCGTGCGGATCGAGCGAGGGTCCTTTCGTCACCGCCCAGGACTTGAACACGCCGTCGAATTCGAGTCTGAGATCGTAGTGCAGGCGGCTGGCATCGTGCTTCTGGATGACGAAGCGCCGCTGCCTCGACGGCGCCACTGCGCTCTTGCCCGATGGCTCGGGCGTCTTTTCGAAATCCCGCTTCTGTCGGTAAGTGGAGAGTTTTTGCAGCACGATCGGTCCCGCTTCTCTTTCGGCGTCCAAGCCTATCACGGCGAAAGTCCCGCCCGGAACCAAAACCCCATGGGACGGTTGGGGTTCCAAAACGCCTTGAAAACCCTGGAGAATGGAATGGCCCCGCGCGCCTATTGGAAGGGAACGTTGAAGCTGTCGCTGGTCAGTTGCCCGGTCGTGCTTTATCCGGCGACCACGGCGGCCGAAAAGACGCGGTTTCACCTGATCAACCGCGAGACCGGAAACCGGCTCAAGCAGCAGATGATCGATTCCGAGACCGGTGACGTCGTCGAGAGCGACCAGAAGGGCCGCGGCTACGAGCTGCGCAAGGGCAAATATGTCGAGATCGAGCCGGAGGAGCTCGAAGCGGTCCAGATCGAGAGCAATCACACCATCGACATCGAGAGCTTCGTGCCGCGCGATGAGATCGACCAGCGCTATCTCAACCATCCCTACTACATCGCACCCGACGGCAAGGCCGCGGTCGACGCCTTCGCCGTGATCCGCGACGCCATGAAGGACGAGGAACGCGTCGCGCTCGCCAAGATCGTGCTGACCAACCGCGAGCATGTGATGGCGATCGAGCCGCTCGGCAAGGGCCTGCTCGGCACCACGCTGCGTTTCCCATACGAGCTGCGCGAGGAGGACCAGTTCTTCGACGACATCAAGAGCCCGAAGATCACCAAGGACATGGTCGAGCTCGCCGGCCATATCCTGCGCACCAAGGCGGCGCATTTCGACCCCAGCAAATTCAAGGACGAGTACGAGGACGCGCTGAAGGCGCTGGTGAAGCGCAAGGCCAGCGGCAAGAAGATCGAGCTGCCCGAGCCCGAGGAGCGACCGAGCAATGTCGTCAGCCTGATGGACGCGCTGAAGCAGAGCCTGAAGGGACGCGGCAAGAAGACGGCGACGAAGTCGCATGCGCGGCGGGCGACCGGACGGCATCGCGCCGCTAAGAAGACCCCCCGGTCGACGGCGAGGCACCGGAAGGCGGGCTAATCCGGCTCGACGTGAGCTCGCGGCTCAACCTCCGTCGTCAGGCCCGGGCTTGACCCGGGCATCTACGTCTATCCCATGCGCTGATGCACGTGGATGGCCGGGACAAGCCCGGCCATGACGGCTCGCTTGACGGTGCTAAAGCGCGATGCGATTAGGATGAATCGTCATCGCGCTTTAGGTTGTTGTTCAAGCATGATCTTTCCGGAAAACCGCTGCGCACTTTTCCGGATCATGCTCTAATCCCCCGCCTTCAGCCGGTACCCGATCCCCGTTTCCGTCAGCACATATTGCGGCCGTTCCGGATCTGCTTCGATCTTCTGCCGGAGCTGCCGGATATAGACGCGCAGATATTGCGCATCCGTCAGCTCGTCCCAGAGCTCCCTCAGCAGGAAGCGGTGGGTGAGCACCTTGCCGGCATGCTGCACCAGCACGCGCAACAGGTCATACTCCTTCGGCGAGAGCTTCACTTCGCGCTCGCCGACCTTGACGATGCGGCGGACCAGATCGACGGAGAGATCGCCGGTGCGGAACACAGGGCGCTCGCCCTTGACCTGAAGCTGGTGGCGCAGCGCGGCGCGCAGGCGCGCCAAAAGCTCCTCCATGCCGAACGGCTTGGTCAGATAGTCGTCGGCGCCGAGATCGAGCGCCTGCACCTTGCCGGCTTCGTCGCCGCGGCTCGACAGCACCACGATCGGCACGCCTTCGTTGCGGGCGCGCATGATGCGGAGCAGCTCATGCCCCTGAACGTCGGGCAGGCCGAGATCGAGGATGACCAGCGCCGGCCCTTCGTCAAGCTTCTCCAGCGCGGTCTTGCCGTTCGACGCCTCCAGGATCTCATAGCCTTGCGTCGTCAGCCCCATCCGCAGCAATTTGCGGATCGGCGGCTCGTCGTCGATGACCAGGACCTTGATCGGAGCAGCGCTCATGCGGCGGTATCCAATGCGTGGCTCTCTGCCGGAACGGGCAGGCGAATGGTGAGGACCGCGCCACTCCGCTCGCTGCGATTGGCAGCGGAGATCGTACCGCGCATCGCCTCGACGAAGCCGCGGGAGATGGCGAGCCCGAGCCCGGTGCCGGGACGGACGTGATCGCCCTTCTGCGCGCGATAGAACTTGTCGAACACGCTCTCTAGCTCGTCAGGCGGAATGCCGGCCCCCTCGTCAGCGATCTCGATCACGACATGACCGCTCTCGCGCCGGCCGCGAATCGAGATCGTGGTCTCGGGTGGCGAGTATTTTGCGGCATTGTCGAGCAGATTGAACACCACCTGCTCGAACAGCACGGCATCGAGCTGGAGCATCGGCAGATCGGCGGCCAGCACCAGCTCGACCTTGTGTCGGTTGAGGATCTTGCTGGCGCGCCGCAGCGCGCTGCCCACGATTTCGCCGAGATCGTGCAGCGCCGTGTTGGGCACGATAGCGCCGGATTCGAGCTTGGTCATGTCGAGCAGATTGGCAATGAAGCGGTTGAGCCGCTCGGATTCGTCAATCACTGTGGCGAGCAGGTCGCGCTTCTCGGTGTCGGAGAGGGCGCCGGCGAGATCGCGCATGGTTGAGGCCGCTCCCAACACGGAGGCGAGCGGCGTCTTCAGATCATGCGAGATCGAGGTCAACAGCGCCGAGCGCAGCCGTTCGGATTCGACCGTGCGCTTGACGCGGTCCATGTCCTCGACCAGCAGCACGCGCTCGATCGCGAGCGCGCCCTGGTCGACCAGCGCATCGAGCAGCCGGCGCTGGTCCGGCGTCAGCAGCGGGCCGGTGCGGTCGTTGTCGATGCCGATGACGCCGATCGGGCCGCGCCCGGTGCGCATCGGCAAGAACAGCCGCTTGGCGCCCGGCAACGTGTCCGAGCCGCGGCCGGCGGGGCGGTCGTTGCTCCAGGCCCAGTTGGCCGCAGCGAGGTCGGCCTGATCGAGCTCATCTTCGGGCGGATAGCCGGACTTCACCGTGAGCAGGCCCTCGTCCGGCAGCAGCAGCACCACGCGCACCTTCAGCATCAACGCGATCTGGTAGGCGGTCGCCCACAGCACGTCGTCGAGCGTAGCGGTGCCGGCGAGCTTGCGGCTGAAGGCATGGAGCTGCTCGGTCATCCTGATCCGGCCGATAGCGGTGTCGGCCTGGATGCGCACGCGCGCCGCGACATTCGAGACGATCATCGCGACCACCAGGAACAGCAAGAAGGCGGCGACATTGGTCGGGTCGGTGATCGTGAAGGTGTAGAGTGGCGGCAGGAAGAAAAAATTATAGCACAGGGAAGCCGCGACGGTCGCCAGCAGCGATGGCCATAGGCCATAGCGCACGGCAACCGCGACCACCGCCGTCAGCAGCACGAGGTCGACGTTCTCGATGCCGAAACGGGGCTGGATCAGCTCCGCGGCGCCGAGGCCGATCAGCACGATCCCGAGCGCCTTCAGATAGGGCAGCGGATTGAACGGCTCCGACCGCGCGGCGGTCTGCACCGCGGTCTTGGGCGCGGCCTCGCCGGGCATTTCGTCACCGGCGATGACGTGGACCGTGATGTTGCCGGCGCGGCGCACCAGGTCGTGCACGACGGAGCCGCGCGTCATCTCGAACCAGCGCGAGCGCGTCGACTTGCCGATCACGATCTGGGTGACGTTGTTGCCTTGCGCGAAATTGACGACGTCATCGGCGATACGGCGGCCGACGGCGGGAATGGTCAGCGCTTCGCCGCCGAGAGCTTCCGCCAGCCGCAACGTGTCGGCCAGCCGATCGCGCTCCTCGTCGGACAATTGCAGGGATCGCCGCGTCTCGATCGAGATCGCGGTGAACGGCGCATGCAGCCGGTCGGCCAGCCGCTTGGTGTAGCGCACGAGGCCGGCGGCGCGTGCATCCTCGCCGATGCAGACCAGGATGCGCTCACCCGCGGCCCAGGGCCCGGGAATCGCATTCGCCTGCATGTGGTTGAGGAGCTGCTCGTCGACCCGCTCGGCGGTGCGCCGCAGTGCGAGCTCACGGAGCGCGGTGAGGTTGCCCGGCGAGAAATAATGCTCCAGTGCCCGCTCGGCCTGCTTGGGCACATAGACCTTGCCCTCCTTCAGCCGCTGGATCAGATCGTCTGGCGTCAGGTCGATCAGCTCGATCGCATCGGCGCGGTCGAATACCGAATCCGGCACGGTCTCGCGGACCCTGACATGGGTGATCTGGGCAACGACGTCGTTGAGGCTCTCGATGTGCTGGATGTTGACGGCGGTGTAGACGTCGATGCCGTGGGAGAGCAGCTCCTCGACGTCGAGATAGCGCTTGGGATGGCGGCAAAGGGGCGCGTTGGTGTGGGCGAGCTCATCGACCAAAGCAATCTGCGGCCGCCGCGCGATCACCGCATCGAGATCCATCTCCTCGACAATCTGGCCGCGGTACTCCAGCCTCTTGCGCGGGACCACTTCGAGGCCGCGTACCAGCGCCTCGGTCTCGGCGCGGCCATGGGTTTCGACGAACCCGACCACGACATCGATGCCGGCCTTGCGCTTGGCATGGGCGCTTTGCAGCATCTCGTAGGTCTTGCCGACGCCGGGAGCGGCGCCGACGAAGATCTTCAGCTTGCCGCTCGCACTCTCCTCCCGGCGCGCGGCTTCCAGCAGCGCTTCGGGAGAGGGACGTTGTTCGGGATCGCGGCGCTCTCGGACCATCTCGCCAATATAATCATCTGCGCGCTGCGAGCCTAGACTGCTACTTCGCGGCCATGCGATCGAGCGCAAGATTCAGCGCCAGAACGTTAACCCTGGGTTCGCCGAGCAGGCCGAGCAGACGGCCTTCGGTGTTGGCGGTCACGAGCTGCTTGAGCTGATCCTCAGGCAGATTCCGCGCCTTTGCCACGCGCGGCACCTGGAATTGCGCCGCTTCCGGCGAGATGTTCGGATCGAGGCCGCTGGCCGAGGTCGTCACCAGGTCGACCGGCACGGCCGCGTTCGGATTCTCGCTCCTGAGCTTGTCCACATCTTCCTTGAGCCGGTCGGCCAGCGCCTTGCTGGTCGGGCCGAGGTTGGAGCCGCCCGAATTGGCGGCGTTGTAGGGGGCCGACACCGTCTTGGCCGAATCATTGGGGTCCGGCGCAAGCGTCGCCGAGGGACGGCCATGGAAGTACTTGTCGTCCTTGAACTCCTGCCCGATCAGGGCGGAGCCGATCACCTTGCCGTCCTTCTCGATGAGGCTGCCCTGCGCCTGCACGGGAAACAACGTGCCGGCAATGGCGGTCATCGCGAGCGGATAGGCGAGGCCGGTGATGGCGGTGAGCGCGAGCAAGAGGACGATCGCGGGGCGGATTTCTCTGAGCATGTTGAGTCTCCAATTGTTCTGTCACTCCGAGCTGGGAAGCCGGACCTCACCCTGAGGAGCCGCGCCTGCGCGTCTCGAAGGGCGAGGCCACCAGCCGGGCCTTCATCCTTCGACACGCGCGTTCCGCGTTCCTCAGGATGAGGGTCTGGCAGAATCGCCTCGTCGCTCGCGATGACATGTCAGGCCAGATGCAAGGCAGTCACCAGGAGGTCGATCGCCTTGATTCCGATGAAGGGGATGACGATTCCGCCCAGGCCATAGATCAGCAGGTTACGCCGGAGCAACGCACCGGCACCGACCGCGCGATAGGCGACGCCCTTCAGCGCGAGCGGGATCAGCGCAATGATGATCAACGCGTTGAAGATGATCGCCGACAGGATGGCGCTCTGCGGGCTCGACAGGTTCATGACGTTGAGCACGTTGAGCTGGGGGTAGAACGCCAGGAACATCGCCGGGATGATCGCAAAGTACTTGGCCACGTCGTTGGCGATCGAGAACGTCGTCAGCGCGCCGCGCGTCATCAAGAGCTGCTTGCCGATCTCGACCACCTCAATGAGCTTGGTCGGGTTCGAGTCGAGGTCGACCATGTTGCCGGCCTCGCGGGCGGCCTGGGTGCCGGTGTTCATGGCGACACCGACGTCGGCCTGGGCGAGCGCCGGCGCGTCGTTGGTGCCGTCGCCGCACATGGCGACCAGCTTGCCCTTGGCCTGCTCGTCGCGGATCAGCTTGAGCTTGTCCTCGGGAGTTGCCTGCGCCAGGAAGTCGTCGACGCCGGCCTCGGCCGCGATGGCGGCAGCCGTCATCGGATTGTCGCCGGTGATCATGATGGTGCGGATGCCCATGCGACGCAGCTCCGCGAAGCGCTCGCGAATGCCGCCCTTGACGATGTCCT
The DNA here is from genome assembly GCF_041262065.1 of Bradyrhizobium sp. USDA 327. NCBI lineage: Bacteria > Pseudomonadati > Pseudomonadota > Alphaproteobacteria > Hyphomicrobiales > Nitrobacteraceae > Bradyrhizobium > Bradyrhizobium sp. USDA 327. The sequence continues at coordinate 5,209,485 of NZ_JBGCCW010000001.1, forward strand.
TGAGCTGGACGATCCCGAGCAGCTTGCCATCCTTGGCGACAGCCAGCGGCGTGCCGCCGGACTTCGACACGTCATCGGCAATGGCCTGGATCTCGCGGCCGAGCTCGGAAAGCGCGGCGGACTGCATCGCCCGCGCCGTGTTGCCGGAAGCGACCGCGGTCGGAGCGCCGCCGCCGACATAGTTCAGCATGGCATCGACCGCACCCTTGCGCACCGACGAGCCGCCGGCATCGACGCCGCTCATGCGGGTCTGCGCCGTGAACGGGATGAAGGTGGCCCCCAACTCCGCCATGTCGCGGCCGCGGATGCCGTACTTCTCCTTCGCCAGCACGACGATGGAGCGACCTTCCGGCGTCTCGTCCGCCAGCGAGGCGAGCTGGGCGGCGTCGGCCAACTCCTGCTCGGTCACGCCGCGCACGGGACGGAACGCGGTCGCCTGCCGGTTCCCGAGGGTGATGGTGCCGGTCTTGTCGAGCAACAGCGTGTCGACGTCGCCGGCCGCCTCGACCGCGCGGCCAGACATCGCCAGCACGTTGAAGCGGACCAGCCGGTCCATGCCGGCGATGCCGATCGCCGACAGCAGCGCGCCGATGGTGGTTGGGATCAGCGTCACGAACAGCGCGACCAGCACGATCACCGAGATCGAGCCGCCGGCATAGGCCGCGTAGCTCGGGATCGTCACGGTGGCGAACACGAAGATGATGGTGAGGCCGGCGAGCAGAATGTTGAGCGCGATCTCGTTCGGCGTCTTCTGCCGCTCCGCGCCCTCGACCAGCTTGATCATGCGGTCGATGAAGGTCGAACCCTGGGCTGCCGTGATGCGGACGCGGATCCAGTCCGACAGAACCTGCGTGCCGCCGGTCACCGCCGAACGGTCGCCGCCGGATTCGCGGATCACGGGCGCCGACTCGCCAGTGATGGCGGCTTCGTTGACGGAGGCGACGCCCTCGATCACCTCACCGTCCGAGGGGATCGTGTCGCCCGCCTCGACCAGCACGAGATCGCCGACCTTCAGGCTCGTGCCGGGCACGAGCTTGTAATCGCGGCTCGCGCCGCTCAGGAGCTTGGCCTGGCTCTCGGTGCGGGTCTTGCGCAGCGTCTCGGCCTGCGCCTTGCCCCGGCCCTCGGCCACTGCTTCGGCAAGGTTGGCGAACAGCACGGTGAACCACAGCCAGAGGATGATCTGGAAGGTGAATCCGAGATTTTCCCCGCCGGTCAGGAGATCGCGCAGGAAGATCACGGTGGTGAGCGCGGCAACGATCTCGACCACGAACATGACCGGGTTCTTGATCATGGCGCGTGGATCGAGCTTGGCGAAAGCCGCGCCGATCGCCGGCATCACGATCCTGGGATCCAGCATCGCCGACACCGGCATGCGCTTGTTGGGTTTATGGACGGGTTCCATGGAGGTCACTCCGAAAGAGCTGGATCAGAACAGGTTGCCGGCGTTCATCGCGAGGTGCTCGACGATGGGGCCGAGCGCGAGCGCCGGGAAGAAGGTCAGGCCGCCCATGATCAGGATGACGCCGACGACGAGACCGACGAACAGGCCTCCGGTGGTCGGGAACGTGCCCATCGACGGCGGGATCGATTTCTTCGCCGCGAGCGATCCCGCGATCGCCATCGCCGGCACGATCATGAAGAAGCGGCCGACGAACATCGCGCTGGCGAGCGTGAGATTGTAGAAGAAGGTGTTGCCGGTGAGGCCCGCGAAGGCCGAGCCGTTGTTACCCGTCCCCGAGGTGAAGGCGTACAGCACTTCGGTGAAGCCGTGCGGTCCGGCATTCGCCATGGAGGCGACCGCCGCCGGATAGACCACGCCGACGGCGGTCCAGCCGAGAATCATCAGCGGCAGGACGAGAATGGCGAGCATCGCCATCTTGACCTCGCGCGCCTCGATCTTCTTGCCGACATATTCCGGCGTGCGGCCGACCATCAGGCCCGCGACGAAGATCGCGAGGATGACGAACAGCAGCATGCCGTACATGCCGGCACCGACGCCGCCGACGATGATCTCACCGAGCTGCATGTTGATCAGCGGGATCATGCCGCCGAGCGCCGTGAAGCTGTCGTGCATGGCGTTGACGGCACCGCAGGAGGCGGCCGTGGTGATCACGGCGAACAGCGAGGACGCGACGATGCCGAAGCGGACCTCCTTGCCTTCCATGTTGCCGCCGGTCAGGCCCAGCGCATGCATGGTCGAGGTGCCGTTGGCTTCCGCCCAATAGCAGACGCCAACGCCGGCAACGAACAGCACGCCCATCACGGCGAGGATCGCCCAGCCCTGGCGCTGGTTGCCGACCATGCGGCCGAACACGTTGGTCAGCGCCGCGCCAAGCACGAAGATCGACAGCATCTGCACGAAGTTCGACAGCGCAGTCGGGTTCTCGAAGGGGTGCGACGCATTGGCGTTGAAGAAGCCGCCGCCATTAGTGCCGAGCATCTTGATCGCGACCTGCGAGGCGACCGGGCCGACCGCGATGGTCTGCTTGGCGCCTTCGAGCGTGGTCGCCTCGACATAGGCCCCGAGCGTCTGCGGCATGCCCTGCCAGACCAGGAACAGCGTGTAGACGATGCAGATCGGCAGCAGGACATAGAGCGTGCAGCGGGTCACATCGACCCAGAAATTGCCGACGGTGCGAACCGAGGCGCGGGCAAAGCCGCGGATCAGCGCGACCGCGAGCACGATGCCGGTCGCCGCCGACAGGAAATTCTGGTGCGTGAGGCCGACCATCTGGGTCAGATAGGACAGCGTGCTCTCGCCGCCGTAGTTCTGCCAGTTGGTGTTGGTGATGAAGGAAATCGCGGTGTTGAACGACAGATCTTCGGCGACCGCGGACTGCCCAGCCGGATTGAAGGGCAGCATGGCCTGGAGCCGCATCAGGCCGTAGATGATGAGGAAGCCGCCGACATGAAACAACAGCATGGCGACCGTGTAGGTCATCCAGTGCTGCTCCCGCCTCTCGTCGACACCGGAAATCCAATAGATGCCGGCCTCGATCGGGCGCAGGACGGGCGACAGGAACGTGCGCTCGCCGTTGAACACGCGCGTCATGTACCAGCCGAGCGGCTTGGTCAGCGCGACGACGATCGCACAATAAAGAATGATCTGGAACCAACCGATGACAGTCATGACATCAACCCTTCAGGCTTCGGGTCCGGCGCAATAGCGGCAGGAGCAGCGCAAGCAGGCCCGCGACGAGCGCAGCGTCGGCCAGCAGCAATTCGACGAGCAGCAGCACGGCGTCAGAACCGTTCGGGCCGCAGCAGTGCGTAGGTGAGATAGATCAGGAGGCCGAACGAGACGGCGCCGGCGAGCGTATAGTCGAAGATCATGGTCCGCTCCGTCACAGCCGTTCGCAGGCGTAGGTGTAACCGATCGCGAGCGCGAAGAAGCCGAAGGCCAGCGCCAGCATCAGAAGGTCCATCATGACGATACTCCTCGGTTGAGACGTTTCCGGCATGGCCCGTCTCTGGATTCCGGCGGGCCGCTTGCCGCGATCGAACGCAGCGCGGCCGGGAACTTCACCGCGCTGACATGCCACCGCGCACATAGGTTTTCGAGATGGGGCCTATGGCGACGTTATAGGAATCTCATAAAGGCCGGCACGCCATGACCGGCGGCGACGTGACGCCGGCAATGCTTTCCAGGCGGTCGTTCCGGGCCGGCACCGCAGCGGCGCGGCCCACCATCGCTCTCGCAATCGTGGTTACAGCAAGCCGTGGTCAAGGTCTTTTCAAAAAGCCCTGCTTCTATAAGCCGCCACCTTCCGCGCAGATGACAGTCGAAGATCCGGCGCCTGGACGGAATACTCCATGTACTTATGAGATCCCTATATCTCTCGCCCGATCCCTATCTCGTTTTCAAATGCGCTCCGGCCCATCTTGGAGAAGCCGGCCGACTGACCGACGCCAACTCCAGGAGGCCTGACATGACCGCTGCTCTCCGACGCTACGATCCGCCATCACTCGGCGACCGCTTGCGCTATGCGCAGGTGATGACACGGCCGTTGATGCTCGACATCATCGAGCATGCCTGCCGGCGCTTTCCGTCCCTCGAGCAAAGCGAACGCACCGCACGCCTCACGCGCCTGATCGACGCCGAGGCATGGGCCGACGCGGCTCTGCTGCTGATGGAGCTGGAGCTGCCGATGTGGCAGGTCCGCCGCATCGCCTATGACGAGGGCGAGTGGCATTGCGCGCTCTCGCGCGAGCGCGAGCTGCCGGACTGGCTGGATGCCGCGGTCGAGGCGCGCCATGCCGACCTCGCGCTCGCCCTGCTGTCGGCGTTCCTCGAGGTGCGGGCGCTGGCGGCGGATGTATCGCGGCCGAGCGTTCCTTCCGTTCGTCCTGCCGTCCGTCCTGTGCCGGATCCGCTCTGCGAGCCGGTGGTCTGCGACAATTTCGGCTAGACTCGCCCGACGGATCGACGCCATGCCGCAAGCTCCGGACATGCCGCGCATGCTGAGCCCGTCGCGCGTGATCGTGCGTTTCGCCGTCCGCCTCGTGCTGCTCATGGGCTTTGCCGCATTCGGCAGCGTCGGCTTCGGCCGGAGCCTCGCCGTCCTGCTCTGGGTGTCGATCGTCCTGTGCGCACTCGCCAGCCTCGTCAGGCGGGAGCCGCTGTTCGGGGCTGCGCTCAATCATTGGGACGAAGCTGTCGCGTTCGGCGCGCTGTTCGCGCTGGTCCACGTCGTCATTGATCCGGCCTGAATGGCACAGTTCCGGCTTTATGATCTTCCTATGAAATCGCGGCTCACCCGCCCTCGAAATCATATTCGCGACTGAGGATATTGAGCACGCCGGCGAGGACCTCGTCCGAGTCCGGCGTCGTTCAGAAGGATCAAACCCGTGAAACTCGTCGAACCTCCCTCGTGCAGCTCGCCCTCGACCATCGTCTTCATCGGCCGCAATCGCCGGGGACAATGGGTCGCTCAAGAGCAGAACGGCCTCTATGGCGGCCTGTTCGTCAGCCGCGCCCAGGCGATCAAATATGCGCTGTTCGAGAACGGACAGCATCCCGAAACCATCGTCGAGCTGCCGCGCGAGATCGAGCTCGACATGGGCAGGCGCCCCAACGCCACCGTCGCGCAGCGCGCCGCCTGAGCCAGCGCCAACAGGGGAAAACCAATGCTCATCCCTCCCGCCGCCTGGTTCACCGGATTCATTCCTGACCTGCCGACCCCGTTCGACGCGGCAGATGCGATCGATCTCAAGGCATTCGCCGCACTGTGCGAGCGACAGGTCGCGGCCGGCGTTCCCGCCATCGTGGTCTGCGAGACGGCCGGGGAAGCGCCGACGCTCTCGCCGGCCGAGCAGGAGCTCGTCATTCGCACCGCGGTCGACGTCGCTCGCGGCCGCGTGCGGATCATCGCAGGCGCGGTATCCAACGCAACCAGCCACGCCATCGAGCTTGCGCGGCGCGCGGAGGCGGCCGGCGCCGATGCCGTCATGTCGGTCGTGCCCGCCTACAACAAGCCGATGCAGGAAGGCATGCTCGCGCATTTCCGCGCCGTCGCCGGCGCGATCGGACTGCCCGTGATCCTGCACGACAATCCCTCCCGCACGCTGCGCCCGCTCGCCGACGAGACGCTTCTGCGTCTGGTCGAGTCCCGCCAGTTCGTCGGGCTGCGCGATGGGAGCGGTGACATCACCCGTCCGATGCGGCTGTCCCGCAACTTGCCGGCAAGTTTTCGTTTTCTCTCCGGCGACGACACCACCGCATTCGGCTTCATCGCGGACGGCGGCGACGGCGCGATCTCGGAAGTCGCCAACATCGCGCCGGATCTCTGCCGCACGATCTTCTCACATGTCAGGCAGGGCCGGCTGCAATCCGCGCGTTATCTGCACAAGCGCCTGATCCCGCTCATCGCCTGCCTGTCCAGGGAAAGTCCGGCCGCGCTCAAATACGGTCTCAACATCCTTGGCTTGATGTCCGCCGCGACCAGGCTTCCGATCGTGCCGCTGGACGCAGCCGCGCAGAGAGGCGTTGTGCGCGCATTCGCTGCGATCACCGACGAAGAATTGATCGACAGCGTCGGAGCCTGACGCGCCGAGCCCGTCCGGAATTGCATGCTCAACCCGCTCGATGGATCTGACAGGCTGCTCCACGCCTGGAAGCTGGCGCTGCTGCGCTTTGCCGTGACGCGGGATGAAGCCGACAGGCTCAACGTTGCAGCACTCGCGGCGGAGCTCGATCGCCTCGGGGGACGGCGCACCGCCGACGAGACGTTCCACTTCTTCCGGCGAACCAGTTCCCAGCTCTACGCGGCGATCAGCGGGCAGCCACAGAACGCGGCGGACATCCTGGACCGGTTCTGCAAGCAGATCGAGGAGCCGCGGCTGCGCCTCGCCTTTGCCGCGGCGGTCGGGATCACGCATTCGGATCCCGCGCCGTCTCAGGTCCCCCGACCGAAGCGGAACCCCGATCTCTTCAGAGGGCTGCCGGCGCGAGGATCGGCATCTTTATGACATTCCTATGCGGATGCGCCGGCGCTCATCTCGCAATCCTACGCAACGATGGACATCATAAGCAGCAGATTGGAGCGGCCGTCTCGCTGCGCCAAGGACAAGGACTTCCACGATGTCGATCCTGACACATGGTTTCGACCGGCCCTTCGGGGCCAAACGCACGGCGCGCATCTCCGAAGCGCGCAAGGCCCGGCTCGAGCGTATCGCGCTCCAGGCGCTCGGCCTGCTCTCGATGGGCAGCGTGCTCACCGCGCTGATCGCGCTGAGAACCGCAATCCATGTCTGGCATCTCCCCGCCTGACCGGTGCGGCAGACGTCATGACCTTGCAGATGTGTGAGGAGGCCGCCATGGCCGCGATCGCCCTTCAAGCCGTGCACCGCCTGCCGGAGTCGCGAACGACGACGCCTGAAATCGGCGCGACGACGGCCCTGAAGCCACTCGACCCTGATGTCGTCAGTGCCGCCATTCCCGCTTTTTTCATCGGACGAAACCGTGCCGGGCTCTGGGTGGCCCGCGAGGCCAGGGGGCGCGTCGGCGGCCTCTTCCTGTTCAGGAGTTCCGCGATCGATTTCGCCAACCGGCAGAGCGCGCCGGCACGATGAGCGCTGGTGTTTCCTGCCGAGACCTTCGAGCTCGACGTCGCGAACCATGGCAATCCGCTGGGCGCTCTGGCGGCGCGATGGTTGAGCGGGGTGAAGCGGCGCCTGGCGCGCCTTGCGAGGTAACGACATGGTCGAGCTCAAGATCGTCATCCTGGTCGCATTGATGGGCGCGTTGCTGCTCGGCATGCGCGCCACTACGAACCCGACCTCGGACGGCTAAAGCATGATCCGGAAAAGTGCGCAGCGGTTTTCCGAAAAGATCATGCTTAAACAACAACCCAAAGCCCTTCAGGGAAACTCTGGAGCAGGCAGTCAGCGTGACCATTCTGACGATGACGCTGAGCCTGGTCTGGGGCGGCATCCTGACGCTCGTGATCACACTGGTGGCGCGCGGGCTTGGAGTCTAGCTCATCCGCTCCGCTTCGATCAGCCGTGCCAGCTCCCCCGCGGTGACCTCGATCGGCCGGCGGCTACGCTCGACGCGGGCCTGGATCAATGCGCCCTGCAGCGCCGACGTGCAGAGCACGGCCAGCGCCTCCGCCCGCGGCCTGGCGAAGCCGTCGGCGACCAGCTTGTCACGCAGGATCGATAGACGCGCCGCATAGGCCTTGCGACCGGCCTCCGACACGGCCCGTTCGCGCGGCGCAAGCTCGAGCAGGACGGTCGTGATCGGGCAGCCGTTGCGGAAGCCGGAGCCCTGCATCCAGCCTGCCAGCAGCCTTGCGTGCGCGCGCAGGAGCTCGCCGGTCGAGCCGCACTCCGCCGCGAGCTTGGCGACCGTCGCTGCGACGCGGCGGCCCGCCTCCTCCACCGCTGCCACCGCGATCGAGGATTTTCCGTCCGGAAAGTAATGGTAGAGCGAGCCCTTCGGCGCGCCGCTGACGTCGACGATGTCGTTGAGGCCGGTGCGGGCAAATCCCTGCCGGCGGAACAGGGTCACCGCGGCATTGATGATGGGCTGACGGTGCTTTGGCACGGCCGGCATCGTACTCTCCTTCGGTCAAGAATTATATTGATTGGTCTACATCAGCCTCCGACAGTCAAGACTTGACCATGACAGGGAGAGGCAGATGCCCAAGGGAGTGACCTACGAACTCAGAGACGGCGTGGCGCGGATCGGGCTCGACGACGGCAAGGTCAATGCGATGTCGGCCGCGATGCTGGGCGAGATCGCAGCCGCCTTCGACCGTGCCGAAACGGAAGCGGAGATCGTGGTGCTGCGCTCGGCGCGGCCGGGCGTCTTTTCCGCAGGCTTCGACCTGAAAGTGTTCGCCTCGGGCGATGCTGCCAGGAGCCTCGAGATGGTCCGGGCCGGCGCGGAGCTTGCGCTGCGGCTGATGTCCTTTCCGCACCCGACCATCGGCGTGATGGAGGGCCATGCTTACCCGATGGGGACGTTCCTGCTGCTCGCCTGCGACGTCAGGCTCGGCGCCCGCGGACCGCACCGCATGGGGCTGAACGAGGTCGCGATCGGCATCGCGCCACCCAGCTTTGCCATCGAGCTCGCGCGCAGCCGCCTGCATCCGGCCTGGCTCAGCCGGACCGCCACGCTGGGCGAGATGTACGAGCCGGAGGAGGCGTTGACCGCTGGCCTTCTCGATCGCGTGGTCGCGCCGGAGATGGTCGACACCACGCTCGATAAGATCATCGCTGGCTTGCGCGCCATCCACAAGCCGTCGCATGCAACCGCCAAGAGGCGCCTGCGCCAGCCGGCCATGGACGCCATGCGCATGGCGATCGACCGCGAGCTGACCATGGCTGCCTACGAGGCGAGCAACCGCGCCCGCAGCGCCGTCGCGATGCCCGGTTAGGCCGCGTCTCCCACGGAAAGGGCCGACCCGATCTGGCGCAGTTTCACGGAAGCGTGTAGATCGGTTTCATGAGCACCAGCAACGTCAACGTCGTCGTCCACCCCCTGGTCCAGCACAAGCTCTCCCTGATGCGGGAGAAGGACCGCTCGACCAAGAGCTTTCGCGAGATCCTGAACGAGATCGGGATGCTGCTCTGCTACGAGGTGACGCGCGACCTGCCGCTGGAGCTGGTCGATATCGAGACGCCGATCGCGCCGATGCGGGCGCCGAAGATCGCCGGCAAGAAGCTCACGCTGGCGCCGATCCTGCGTGCCGGCGTCGGCTTCCTCGACGGCATGCTCGCCTTGATGCCTTCGGCGCGCATCGCCCATATCGGACTCTACCGCGACCCCGAGACATTGCAGGCCGTGGAATATTACTTCAAGGCGCCGCAGGACCTGTCCGACCGCACCGTGATCCTGATGGACCCGATGCTGGCGACCGGCAACTCGGCCTGCGCCGGCGCCTCGCTGCTCAAGGCGCGTGGCGCCCGCGACATCCGTTTCGTCTGTCTTCTGGCCGCGCCCGAGGGCATCGCCCAGTTTCAGAGCGAGCATGGCGACGTGCCGATCTGGACCGCCGCAATCGACGAGCGGCTCAACGACCACGGCTACATCGTGCCGGGCCTGGGCGATGCCGGCGACCGGATGTTCGGCACCAAGTAGACAGCTTGGCGCGATCGGGTTACTCCGATTGCCATGAGCGCCAACGATTTTTCGCTGCAATCGCTGATCCGGACCGAGGCCGCCGATCCCGCCCTGGTATTCGACGGCACACCCTTCTCTCGCGCGGAATTCTCGACGAAGGTCGAGCAGACCGCCGCCTGGCTTGCGGCCCAAGGCATCGGCAAGGGCGACGTCGTCGCGGTCTGGCTGGTCAACCGGATCGAATGGCTGGCACTGCTGTTCGCTGCGGCACGGCTCGGCGCGGTCGTCGCCGCCGTCAACACGCGCTACCGCAGCGCGGAAGTCGCGCACCTGCTCAAGGTGTCCGCTGCCAGGCTGATGGTGGTCGAGGCCGCTTTCCGCGCGATCGACTTTGCCGCCATCCTCGCCGATATCGCCAAGGCCGAGGTGCCCGCGCTGCAAAAGCTTGCCGTGGTCGGCGCGGATGCGATCCCGGCACACTGGCCCTGCGTGCGGTTCGATGCCTTCGACCGGCCCTATCCGCTGGCTCCGCCTGCTCAAGGCGACGTCGACCTGCCGGTACTGCTCTACACGACATCAGGCACGACCAAGGGGCCGAAGCTCGTCGCACATTCGCAGCGAACGCTGGCGACGCACGCCGCCTCCGTTGCCCACGCGCTCCGTCTCGATTGCCAGCGTCATTCGCTGCTGGCCATGCTGCCGTTCTGCGGCACCTTCGGCATGACGAGCCTGCTCGGTTTCATCGCAGCCGGCGCCACCATCCATGTACTCGACGCCTTCGAGGCCGCGCCGGCCCTGAAGATCCTTGGCGAGCACGGGATCACGCACTCCTTCGGCTCGGACGAGATGTTCCGCCGCATCCTCGCCCTCACCGATGCGCCACGCCCATTTCCAAATCTCGAGGTCTGCGGCTTCGCCGCGTTTCAGCCCGGCTGGCGTGAGTTGGCCGCAGAGGCTGAAGCGCGCGGCATGCCACTCTATGGCCTCTACGGCTCGAGCGAGGTGCAGGCGCTGTTTTCGATCGCTCGCCCCGACGATGCCTTCGCCGACCGCATCGAGGGCGGCGGCTGGCCGATGTCGCCCCATGCGAAAGTCCGCATCCGCGACCTCGAGACCGGCGAGCTTGCGGGCAAGGGCGTCTCCGGGGAGATCGAGATCAGCGCACCATCACGCTTCCTCGGCTACTTCAACAATCCCGAGGCGACGCGCGATGCGATCACCGCCGACGGGTTCTTCCGCACCGGCGACATCGGCCGGCTGCGCGGCGATGGCTCCTTCGTCTACGAGACGCGCGCCGGAGATGCGATGCGGCTCGGCGGCTTCCTGGTCTCGCCGGGCGAGATCGAGGACGAGCTCAAATCGTGCACCGGCGTGGCCGACGCGCAGGTGGTTGCTGTCGATCTGAAGGGCCAGGCGCGCTGCGTCGCCTTCGTGATCCCGGCGGGGGAGCCGCCGCAGCAGGATGCGCTCGCGGCACGCCTGCGCGAGCGGCTTGCCGGCTACAAGGTGCCGGCACGGATCTATGTCGTCGACGCTTTCCCCGTCACCGACAGCGCCAACGGCGTCAAGATCCAGCGCGCCAGGCTCCGTGCCATGGCGATGGAGCGGATCGCTGCCGAATAGGCCGCCTCTCTGGTTTCCGCCCGAAGAGTCGCTCAGTACGACTTCGCGAGCCCCAGCACCTTTTCCGCGATGAAGCTGAGCGCGAGCTGCGGGCTGACCGGCGCGATGCGCGGGATCAGCACTTCGCGCAAGTAGCGCTCGACGTGGAATTCCTTGGCATAGCCGAAGCCGCCATGGGTCATCACCGCCTGCTCGCAGGCCGAGAAGCCCGCTTCGCCGGCGAGATATTTCGCGGCATTGGCCGCGGCGCCGCATGGCATGCCCTTGTCGTACTGCCACGCCGCCGACATCACCATCAGCCAGGCGGCCTCGAGCTCGACCCAGTTCACTGCGAGGGGATGCTGGATGCCCTGATTCTTGCCGATCGGGCGATTGAACACGACGCGGGTCTTGGCGTATTCGGTGGCGCGCGACAGCGCGAGCTTGCCGAGGCCAACCGCCTCCGCGGCAATCAGGATGCGCTCGGGGTTCATGCCTTCGAGGATGTACTCGAAGCCCTTGCCCTCTTCGCCGATCCGATCCTCCATCGGAATTTCAAAGTCCTCGAAGAACAGCTCGTTGGAATCGACGATCTTGCGGCCCATCTTCTCGATCTCGTGGACCTTGATCCTGTTGCGGTCGAAATCGGTATAGAACAGGCTGAGGCCATGGGTGGGCGAGCGCACCTCTTCCAGCGGCGTGGTGCGCGCCAGCAGCAGGATCTTGTGCGCGACCTGCGCGGTCGAGATCCACACCTTCTGGCCGTTGACGATGTAGCGGTCGTTCTTGGCGACCGCACGGGTCTTGAGTTGCGTGGTGTTGAGACCGGTGTTGGGCTCGGTCACGGCAAAGCACGCCTTCTCGCGGCCCTCGACCATCGGCGGCAGCATGCGCCTGCGCTGTTCTTCCGTGCCGAACACGACGACCGGATTGAGGCCGAACACGTTGATGTGCACCGCGGAGGCGCCGGACATGCCGGCACCCGACTCCGCGATGGTTCGCATCATGACCGCGGCTTCGGTGATGCCGAGCCCCGAGCCGCCATATTCTTCCGGCACGCAGATACCGAGCCAGCCGGCGTCCGCCAGTGCCTTGTGGAAGTCGTGCGGGAAGCCGCCGTCGTGATCCTTCTTCAGCCAGTAAGCATCGGGAAAGCCCTCGCAGATCTTGGCGACGGCGTCGCGTATGGCTTCCTGCTGATCGGTGAGCGCGAAATCCATGTCCTTGGGTCTCCTTCTTGGGAGCCGCGACCGTGCCATCTCCCTTCTTTCGCGTTCCCCACGCAAAGGCCGTGGCCGCTTGCTGCGCCCGGGCGTGCCTTCGCTCGCGTTCTTTAGCTCGAAAATCCGCGCACAGATACGTGAATTTATCCGTGAAGTGTGTCTACCATGCATAGGGTCATGCGGCGCGAAAGTATGCGCGCGCCGTAATTTCGCAGGGAGGAAACCGCGATGGCCGGACTTTATTTCGAGGACTTTTCCGTCGGCCAGGAGTTCAGGCATCCGCTGACCCGGACCGTCACGGAGATGGACAACACCATGTTCAGCCTGCTGACGCTCAACCCGCAGCCGCTCCACATCGACGCGCATTTCGCCGAGAAGACCGAGTTCGGCCAGCGCATTTTCAACAGCCTTTACACCCTCGGCATCATGATCGGCATGACGGTCTATGATACGACCCTGGGGACCACCGTCGCCAATCTCGGCATGACCGACGTCACCTTTCCAAAGCCGGTCTTCCATGGCGACACGTTGCGGGCCACGACAAAGGTGCTCTCTGTGCGGGACTCCAAATCGCGGCCCAAGGCCGGTATCGTCGAGTTCGAGCACCATGCCTTGAACCAGAATGACGAGATCGTCGGCAAATGCCGCCGCATGGCGATGATGCACAAGAGGCCGGTCTGATGCGTTCGATGCTGTTCGTGCCGGGCGATTCCCCGCGCAAATTCGAGAAGGCGAGCGAAGGCAAGGCCGACGCGCTGATCATCGATCTCGAGGATTCCGTCGTCACCGAGAAGAAAGCGGAGGCGCGCGGGTTGACACTTGCGATGCTGAAAGGTCGCAGCAAGCCACATCAGCTCTATGTCCGGGTCAACGCGCTCGACACCGGCATGACGCTGGCCGATCTCGCCGCGGTGATGCCGGGCAGGCCGGACGGCATCGTGCTGCCGAAATCGCAAGGTGGCGACGACGTGCGGCAGGTCGCGACCTGGCTCGAAGCCTTGGAGGCGGCAGCCGGCATCGCGATCGGCACGACCCGTATCGTCTGCGTCGCGACCGAGACCGCCGGCTCGATCTTCGGGCTCGGCAGCTACAAGGGCTGCTCCCCTCGCCTTGCCGGCCTGATGTGGGGCGCGGAGGATCTCTCCGCCTCGCTCGGCGCGACCGAGAAAGCGAGCGGCGGCGTCTTCCACAGCCCCTATCGCCTGGCGCGCGATCTCTGCCTGATGGCCGCGGCGGCGGCCGACGTCGCGCCGATCGACACGGTCTACACCGACATCGATAATCTCGCGGGCCTCGAAGCCGAGACGCGCGCGGCACGGCGCGACGGCTTCTCCGCAAAGGCGCTGATCCATCCCAAGCACGTCGACATCGTCAACGCGGCGTTCGCGCCGACCGACACCGAGCGCAAATGGGCAGAAAAGGTGATTGCGGCGTTCGCGAGCAATCCCGATTCCGGCACGCTGCGGCTCGATGGCCAGATGATCGACAGGCCGCACCTTCGTGCTGCGAGGAAGATCCTGAGCCAATCCTAGACCAGGACGCAGGCCTCGCCAGCTCGATCGGCTGCGCCCGAAGCTTCGACTTGAGGTCCGGCTTCAGTCGAATCCCTGAACGGGCGGCGCCGAGGTTGGGGCCGGCACGGCAGTTGCGGCTTGAACCGGTGGGGCCGGATTGCCGGCGGCTCTCATCTGGCCGTTGGCTGCCATCGCCTCGCGCGTGCGCGGCGGGCCGCCGGTCGCGACGGACCGGCGCGGCGGCTGCCGAGGCCTTGCCGATTGCGAACCTCTCATGCCCCAGGAGCGGGCGATCGAAGGTCCGGCAGTGTAGCCGATCAAGGCTCCGGCGACCGCACCGACCGGGCCCAGCACGACCGCGCCCGACACCGCGCCGAGCGCCGCATCGCCCGCGCGCTCCTGCGCAATCGCGCTCGCCGGCACGCACGCCAGTATTGCAACAGCGGTGATCAGAGCTTTGGTCATCGGAGCGCCTCCCTCTCGGGAAATCACTCCTGCCGAAATATGGCCGCACGAGGTTCGCTTGCTGGCCGACATGAGGCAGTGGCCAAATTGGAACTCGGGCAAACCAGACGACCAGCGCCAGACGTGCCGAGCGCACGCTGCTTCCCGGCCGGAGGGATCGGGCCGGGCGCCGCGGCGGGGTCGAAGCCCTTGCCGATCTCCCGGCGCTTCTGCTGCGCCGCCACGCCGTCCTGGAGATCGCGAGCACGGCAGCAGCACCGCCTTCGCAGATCTTGACACCGATCTTCCGCGGCATATTTTTCCGTCGCGAAAGGACTTCTCACCCTCTCGACAATCAAAGGATCAAACGCGACCGTCTGGAGAGACGATGATGCTCGATGAGAATCTGGCCCGCATTCGTGCGCACCGCAACAACATCCACCGCTACCGGCGTCTGCTGAAGACCAGGCTGTCTCAGTTGGAGCGCCAGTTCGTCGAGAGACGCCTCGCGGAAGAGCAATCGGCGCTCGATGGCCTGACCGCGGCGACCTTCCCTGTCAGCTTCCGTGCTTCCGGAGCGCCGGCCAATGCGACGGGGATGGCGCAATGAGCAGCCAGCGAGATCTGCTCATTCGAGGCAGCGAGAAGGTCATCGGCCATTACGAGCTGCTCCTTGCAAGCGCCAAGACCGAGCATGAGCGCGAGCTCTATCGCCAACGCATCGAGCGCGAGCGGCGGCTGATCCGGGACCTGCAAGGCGGGCTGGATCACCGCGCGGCCTGAGCTGGGAGATCACACGCCCCGTCACCCCAGGTCAATCGCATTTGAATTTTGCAGAGGTCGTCATGCCCGGGCTTGTCCCGGGCATCCACGTTCTTTGCGCCGCGTGGAAAGGCGTGGATGGCCGGGTCAAGCCCGGCCATGACGCTGTGGAGACAGCCGGTGCCCATAGCGACATCTCATATGCGATAGCCCTGCCATCGCGGGGACGAACCGCTTGCGCGGTTCGTCCCCGCATTCGTTTCAGCGAACGAGGCGGTTGGGGCCTGCGAGCGCGCTGCTGGGCTCGGTCGCTGGCGCCACTCTCACGGTAGCGGTGAGCGGCGTACCCTTGCGCAGCAGAGTGAGCCTCACATCCTCGCCGATGCGCGCAAGACCGATCGTATTGCGGAGCTGGGCGGCGGTGCGGATCGGGCGGTCGTCGGCTCCGGTGACGATATCGCCCTTGCGCAAGCCGGCCTTCTCTGCAGGCGAATCCGCAGCGATCTCGGCGATGACGGCGCCTTGATTCAAGCCCTTGTTGATCGAGGGATGCAGGTCCTTCAGCGAAACGCCGATGCGACCGCGCTCGACGCGGCCGTTGGCGATGATCTGCTCCATCACTTTTCGCGCCATGTTGACCGGGATGGCAAAGCCGATGCCGACATTGCCGCCCGCGGGCGAGATGATCGCAGAGTTGATGCCGACGAGTTCGCCGCGCAGGCTGACCAGCGCCCCGCCGGAATTGCCGGGATTGATCGCCGCATCGGTCTGGATGAAGTCCTCATAGCCCTGCTTGCCGAGGCCGGTGCGGCCCAGCGCGCTGACGAGCCCTGACGTCACGGTCTGGCCGAGGCCGAACGGATTGCCGATCGCAAGGACGAAATCACCGACCTCGAGCCCGTCGCTGTCGCCGAAGGGAAGCGCCTTGAGCCCGGCCGGGTTCTCGACCTGAAGCACCGCGACATCCGTCGGCGGATCACGGCCGATGACCCTGGCGGAAAACTGGCGGCCGTCCTTGGTCGTGATCTGAACGGCGGAGGTGCCTTCGACCACGTGATTATTGGTCAGCACATAGCCGCGCTGGGCGTCGACGATGACCCCGGAGCCGGTCGCGTTGACCTCCTTCTCGATCTGCCTGGGGACGTCGAAGAATTCGCGGAAGAGCGGATCGCGATAGAGCGGGTTGTCCTCGCGCACGCGGCCGTGCACGGAAATGTTGACCACGGCGGGCGTCACCTGGCGCACCAGCGGCGCCAGGGTCGGCACTGGGCCGCCGGTCTTCAGATCCGGAATCTGGCCGGCGGCAGGCTGCGACGCCGTGAGCGTCAGCACCAGCAGGGCCAGCGAGAGCAGACGCACAGCATTCATCTTCGTCACCTGCCGCTTGCGTTGTGTGGATATGCGCGACCTGCGTGGCCTCAGCCTTCGTCGCGTGGTGCGACGATCCAGCCCTGCAGGGCCAGAAGCGGGACGGTCCAGGCTGCCGCGGCCTGGCCGAGCAGCACGAGTCCGAGAACGGCGGGCGTGAACATCATGCGGCCCGCCCTTCTGCGGCGGCCCATGGCCGCCGCAGCCGCATCGGCACGCCGCCGCCCCGCGGCGGATCGTCATTGTCGTTGTCGCCGTCGAGCCTGCGCAAGGCGGCCAGAATATCGGCGAGCCGGACCGTGTGGCTCATGCCGGGAATCTCGCGCAAGGCGGGACAGGATTCGACCGCGTACATGTCGGATGCCCAGGACGACAGGATGATGCGCTTCTCGGGCGAAGAAAGCTCCGGCGCATTCAGAACGTCGGCAGGCGAGTCGTAATGGGCCGCAGGGTGAAACAGCGGATTGAGAGTGCCGGGATTGGAATTCACGTTGGTCATCGGCGTGTCTCCCTCATGCTCCTTTCCAGGGGACGGGTTTGTCGACGATGGGACGGCGGCGCCGAACGCCGCCGTCCCGCTTGACATCAATGCGTGTTGATGGCGATGCGCTTGACGCCTTCGCGCGCCTTCTCCGATTTCGGCAACGACACGGTCAGGACGCCGTTCTTGAACGACGCCTCGGCCTTGTCCTCCTCGACACCGTCCAGCGGGATCTGCCGCTCGAAGGCGCCGTAATAGCGCTCGGTGAAGTACCTGCCTTCGCCGTTGCGCTCCGCCTTCTTCTCGCCGCGGACGGTCAGGACGCCATTGGCGATCTCGACCTGCACGTCCTTCTCGGTGAGGCCGGGAAGCTCGGCCGAGACCGTCAGCGTCTTGTCGGTCTCGCTGAGCTCGACCTTCGGCCAGCCGAACCGGCCTTCCATCAGCGGCGACAGGCTGGTCCCGCCGAAGCCACGGAAGACGTCGTCGAACAGACGGTTCATCTCGCGGTGAAGCGTCAGGAACGGATCGAAATTGTCGCGCGCCGGCGCAAGCTCCTGGTTTCTCGACCAGGGAATGAGATCACGAAAAGCCATGGTTCTCTCCTTCATGCATCGGGAGCGCGACCCGCGCATCCGCGCGCCGCGTTCCGCCATTCAATCGATCGAGCGCTTTAGGCTGCTTTCTTCTGCTCGATCTGCGATGCCGCAGAAGCGCCGCCCGCGATCGGAATGCGGCGCGGCTTCATGGCTTCCGGAACCTCGCGGACGAGGTCGATGATCAGGAGCCCGTCCTGGAACGAGGCCTGCTTCACCTGGACGTAGTCGGCGAGATTGAACACGCGCCGGAACGGACGCGCGGCGATGCCCTGGTATAGATATTCGCGCGCAGCGGTCTCGGGCTTCCTGCCCTCGATGGTGAGTGCGTTCTGCTCGGCCGTCACGGTGATGTCGCTGGCGCCGAAGCCTGCCACCGCAAGGCTGATCCGGTAATGGTCTTCGCCGGAGCGCTCGATGTTGTAGGGGGGATAGTTGTCCTCGGTCGCCTGGCGCAGCGTGCTGTCGACGAGGTCGGCCAGATGATCGAAGCCGATGGTGGAGCGCCACAGGGGCGCGAAATCAAAACTGGTCCTCATAACCAAGTCCTCCAAAGAGCAAGATGGATACGAAGGAGCGCAAGGCGGGAATTCAGACGGGTCCGAAAGACCAGCCCGGCGCCCGTGCCGGACCCGATTCTGGCGTCCGGCACACCGCTCTCGCGGCGAAAAACGACTTAGAAAGCCGGAAACCGATTTCAAGGGGGCCGGCCAGAAAAAAATCCGAGGGCCGCCGCCCCCCGGGGCCCCGGGGATCGGGCGCTGATGTTCAGGATCTCAGCGCATCGCGCGCCGTCTCCGGCGCCAGCAGCGTGGCGATGATCGTGACGATCGACAGCGCGATGATGTAGACCGACACCGCCCAGTACGAGCCGGCCCATGCCAGCAGCCCAGCCGCGATCAGCGGCGAGAAGCCGCCGCTCAGCGCTGCCGCGACGTTGGCGCCGAGCGAGGCACCGCTGTAGCGCACCTGGGTGCGGAACAGCTCCGGCATGAACGCGGCCTTCGGCCCGAACAGCAGCGCATGGGTCAGCGTCATCGTGACGACGAGCGCGAGCGTGATCAGCGCCGGCTCCCTGGTGTCGAGGAACCAGAACAGCGGAAAGGCCAGCGCCACCGAGAAGACGCCGCCGGCGAGATACAGCGCCTTGCGGCCGAAGATGTCGGAGAGCCAGCCGGCAAGCGGCAGCGTCGCGAATTCGACGATGGCGGCATAGACCACGGCATCCAGGATCACCTGCCGTGGCAGACCGAGCTTTGTCGTGGCATAGACCACGATGAAGACGGTGAGGAGATAAGCGAGCCCGACCTCCGATACCGTGATGCCGACCGCGAGCAGGAAGCTGCGCCAGTCGCGGCGCAGCACCTCGAGCGCCGGCTGCGCCAGCACCTCCTTGCGCTCGACCACTTCCTTGAAGTGCGGCGTCTCCGCGAGCTTGAGCCGCACCATGAAGCCGACACCGACGAGCAGAATGCTGATCAGGAACGGCACACGCCAGCCCCAGCTGAGGAAGTCCGCCTCGGGCAGCTTCGTCATCAGAGCAAAGATGCCGGTGGAGGCGGCGACCCCGACCGGAAAGCCGATCTGCACCAGGCTGCCGTAGAAGCCGCGGCGATTGCCGGCGTGCTCGATCACCATCACCACCGCGCCGCTCCACTCGCCCCCGAGCCCAATGCCCTGAACGAAACGGAGGATCACGAGCAGGATCGGCGCCCAGAGACCGATCTGACTGTAGGTCGGCAGGCAGCCGATCAGGAAGGTGCCGAGCCCCATTGCGATCATGGTCGCGACCAGCATGGTCTTGCGGCCGAGCCGGTCGCCGTAATGCCCGATGATGGCACCGCCGATCGGCCGCGCCACGAAGCCGACCGCATAGGTCGAGAATGCCACGAGCGTGCCGACGAAGGGATCGAAGCTCGGGAAGAACAGCCTGTTGAAGACCAGCGCCGCGGCCGTGCCGTAGATCAGGAAATCGTACCACTCGATGGCGGTGCCGAGCGCGCTCGCCCACACCACATGCGCCGTCGTCGATCTCTCCGCCGAAGCGGAGGCCCCTACTGCTGCCGTCATGCCCTGCCCAGAGATTCCGTTGGACATCATGGCCAATCGCAGCGGCCGTTGCAACCTGCGGCAGCGCTGGCTCCCGCACGATACGGCGCGAGATTTTGGCGCACGACTGCCACATCAGTCATTGCGAGGAGCCCTTGCGATGAAGCAACCCAGAATGCCTCGGCGGAGAGATCTGGATTGCTTCGCTTCCGCTCTCGTCTTCGAGCTTCGGTGGACAAGCCGCTCGCAATGATGGTGGCGGGGCAATTGCACATGCCAAGCGCGCCGGCGATCGCGGAACCCGGCTCCGCATCTATTCGCCATTGACAAACTTATTCGTCATTATCTAATTTACCTCCAGAACAACCCCGCCGCGTCAGGCGGCCAGTCAAGAGAGGGAACGACGATGAGAGGGCTTTTGGCCTGCGCCATGCTCGCGGCCATGACGTCGGCTGCCATGACCACAGCGGCCACCGCACAAGTCTCCGACGACGTGGTGCGGATCGGCGTGCTGACGGATCTGTCGAGCTGGGGCCGCGACAACAGCGGGCCGGGCTCGGTGGAAGCCGCGAAGATGGCGGTGGAGGAGTTCGGGCCGACCGTGCTCGGCAAGCCCATCGAGATCATCGGCGCCGACCATCAGATGAAGACCGACGTCGGCGTGCAGATCGTGCGCGGCTGGTTCGACAACGGCAAGGTCGACGCCGTGGTCGACATCCCCAATTCCGGCATCGCGATCGCCGTACACAACATGGTGCGCGAGCGCAACAAGATCGCGCTGCTGTCCGGTCCCGGCGCGAGCTCGCTGACGGACGAGCTGTGCAGCCCGAACACCGTGCACTTCACTTATGACACCTACGCGCTGTCGAAGGTGACGGCCTCGGCCGTCATCAAGGAAGGCGGCAAGTCCTGGTACTTCATCACGGCCGATTACGCCTTCGGCCAGCAGCTCGAGAAGGACGCAACCCGCTTCATCAACGAGATGGGCGGCAAGGTGCTCGGCGGCGTGAAGCATCCGACCAACACGGCGGACTTCTCCTCCTTCGCACTCCAGGCGCAGAGCTCGAAATCCGACGTGGTCGCCTTCGCCAATGCCGGCCAGGACACCGACAACGCCATCAAGCAGTCCGGCGAATTCGGCCTCGTCCAGGGCGGCCAGAAGCTGGTCGGCCTCCTGATGTTCGACACCGACGTGCACGCGATCGGCCTGAAGGCTGCGCAGGGCACCTACATGACCACGGCTTCCTACTGGAACATGGACGAGGCCACGCGCGCCTGGTCGAAGAAGTTCTACGAGCGCACCAAGGTGATGCCGACCATGATCCAGACCGGCGTCTACGGCTCGGTGCTGCATTATCTGAAGGCCATCAAGGCTGCCGGCACCGACGATTCCGCCAAGGTGATGGCCAGGATGCGCGAGCTGCCGATCGAGGATATCTTCGTTCACGGCGGCAAATTGCGCGAGGACGGCCGCGTCATCCGCGACATGTATCTCGCCAAGGTGAAGACGCCCGAGCAATCGAAGGAGCCGTGGGACTATCTGGATATCGTCAAGACCGTGAAGGGCGAGGACGCCTTCCGCCCCGTCTCCGAATCCAAATGTCCGCTCCTGAAGAAATGAGGTGAGGCATGACCGGCAACGAGCATGGCGCCATTGAGACTTACGAGTGCGACGTGCTCGTGGCCGGATCGGGTTGCTCCGGCATGTCGGCCGCGATCACCGCGCGCTCCCGCAGCCTCGATGTGCTGATCGTCGAGAAGGAGCCGCGCTTCGGCGGCACCACCGCGCGCTCCGGCGGCTGGCTCTGGATTCCCGGTACGTCGCTGGCAAAGGCCTATGGCATCGAGGAGACGCCGGAACAGGCCCGCACCTATCTTCGCCACGAAGCCGGCAACAATTACGACGCCGCGCGGGTCGATGCCTTCCTGAGCGCCGGCCCAGAGGCGGTCGACTTCTTCACCAGCAAGACGGCGCTGCGCTTCGACATGCCGCTGGTGTTTCCGGACTACCATGCCGAGGCGCCCGGCGGCGCGCAGGGCGGCCGCTCCATGGTGACGCGCCCGTTCGACGGCCGCGAGCTCGGCGATCAGATCAAGACGCTGGGCATGCCGCTGCCCGAGCTCACCGTGTTCGGCATGATGCTTGGCTCCGGCAAGGAGATCATCCATTTCATGCGGGTGACGAAGTCGCTGACCTCCGCGGTCTACGTCGCCAAGCGCCTGTCGCGGCATCTGATGGACGTGCTGCGCTACGGCCGCGGCATGACGCTCACCAACGGCAACGCGCTGGCCGGGCGCCTCGCGAAATCCGCGCTCGACCTGAAGATTCCGATGTGGCTGTCCTCGCCGGTGCGCGAGCTGACGGTCGAGAACGGCGCCGTCACCGGTGCGATCGTGTCGCGCGAGGGACGCGACGTGCGTATCCGCGCACGCCACGGCGTCGTGCTCGCCTGCGGCGGTTTTCCCCATGACGTCGAACGGCGCAGGAAGATGTTTCCGCATGCACCGACCGGCAACGAGCATTATTCGCCGGGGCCGACCGGCAATACCGGGGATGGACTACGCCTGGCGGAAGCCGCCGGCGGGCATGTCGAGAATCGCTTGCCGAACGCGGCAGCCTGGGTGCCGGTGTCGCTGACCACGCGCAAGGACGGCTCGAAGGGCGTGATGCCGCATTTCATCGACCGCGCCAAGCCCGGCGTGATCGCGGTGATGGGCGACGGCAAGCGCTTTGCCAATGAAGGCAATTCCTATCACGACTTCGTCCAGGCCATGGTCAAGGCGGCCAAGCCCGGCGAGGAGATCGCCGCCTTCCTCGTCTGCGACCACAAGACATTGCGCAAATACGGCCTCGGCTGCGTGCCGCCCTTCCCGATGCCGCTGGGCCATCACCTGAAGTCCGGCTATCTCATGCGCGGCGACACGCTGGAGGCGCTGGCGGCGAAGGCCGGCATCGATGCCAAGGCGTTCACCGAAACGGTCAGGCAGTTCA
This sequence comes from Bradyrhizobium sp. USDA 327, assembly GCF_041262065.1. NCBI lineage: Bacteria > Pseudomonadati > Pseudomonadota > Alphaproteobacteria > Hyphomicrobiales > Nitrobacteraceae > Bradyrhizobium > Bradyrhizobium sp. USDA 327. The sequence goes on from NZ_JBGCCW010000001.1 coordinate 5,232,087, forward strand.
ATGCGACCGCCCCACTCGGTCACGATGCTGCCTTCGGCAAGGGCTCGAAGGCCTATAACCGCTACCAGGGCGACGCACTGCACGGCCCGAACCCCTGCGTCGCACCGATCGAAAACGGACCGTTCTACGCCATCAAGATGGTGATCGGCGATCTCGGCACCTATGCCGGCATCGTCACCGACGAGAACGCGCGGGCGCTCGACGCCGAAGGCCGCGTGATTCCCGGCCTCTATGCCGCCGGCAACGACATGGCGAGCATCATGGGCGGGAATTATCCAGGCGCCGGCATCACGCTTGGGCCGGCGCTGACCTTCGGCTACATTGCCGGACGGCATCTTGCCGACAGCGCCGCCAGACGCGACGCAGCGTAGGCCACCCGCCAGGAGGCGCATGAAGAGGGAAAGCCGCGGCATCCAGTCGATCGAGGTCGGCGGAGAATTGCTCCGCGCGCTCGCAAGATGCGGCGAGCCGATGATGCTGCGCGATCTCGCCCGCGAAGCCGGCATGACGCCGGCCAAGGCGCATCCCTATCTCGCCAGCTTCTCCCGCATCGGCCTGATCGAGCAGGACGAAACCACCGGCCGCTACGAGATCGGCGCGCTGGCGCTCGAGCTCGGCCTCATCAGCCTGCGCCGCCTCTCAGGCGTGCGCATCGCGCGCCCCAGGATCGCCGCGCTCGCGAACCAGATCGGACATGCAGTCTCGCTCGCCGTCTGGGGCACGCACGGTCCAACCGTGGTGCAGCTCGAAGAGCCGGCCCAGCCCGTCCACATCGTGATGCGGGCCGGTTCGGTGATGGCGCTGCTGGAGACCGCGACGGGCCGGGCTTTTGCGGCGTTCCTGCCGGAGAAGACGATCGCTGCCGCGCTCGAAAGCGGGCTCGATCGTCGCGGCGTCGGCTACAATCCGAAGCGCGCGGTGAAGGGCGTGAAGGTCGCCGAGATACTCGCCGAAGTCCGCAAGCACGGCCTCGCCCGTGCGCTCGGCGATCCCCTGCCCGGCGTCAACGCATTCTCGGCGCCGGTGTTCGACCATTCCGGCCATGTCGCGCTGGTCATCACCGCGATGGGGCCGGAAGGCACTTTCGACGCGCGCTGGGACAGCCCGATCGCGCATGCCTTGCGCGACTGTGCCGGTGGCATCTCGAAGCGGCTGGGATATGGGCTGACCGTTGCGGCGGAGTGAGGCAGACTGCCTGCCTCACGACGACTGTCGTTCCCCGCGAAAGCGGGGAATCCAGTACGCCGCGGCCCATCGATCCGATCACGACCGCCTCGGCCTACTGGATCGCCCGGTCAAGCCGGGCGATGACATCGAGTGTGGGGCGGCAACGCCCCTACTTTTCCTTCACCGGCACCGTGTAGTTCAGGATCAGCCGGCCGCCATCGGGATAGATCGTCTGGCCGGTGATGTAGGACGCATCGTCGCTGGCAAGGAACGCCACGACCGACGCCACCTCGCTCGGCTCGCCACCGCGGCCGGCCGGCGTGCGCGACATCACGGTCCTGCGGGCATCCTCCGAGGTGTAGATGGACGAGGCCACCATGTCGGTCAGGATCGTGCCGGGGCCGACCGCCACCACACGAATGTTGTGCGGGGCGAGCGCGACAGCCGCGACCGACGTGAGCTGCTTCATGCCGCCCTTGGACATTGCATAGGTCGCCAGCGCCGGGATCGCGAGCAGCGCATTCACCGAGGACATGTTGATGATGACACCGCCGCCGCCCTGCGCGATCATTTGCCTCGCCGCCGCCTGCACGCCGAAGAACGCGCCTTTCAGGTTGATGCCGATGATCTCGTCGAACTCTTCTTCGGTAATGTCGAGGATGTCCCGGTTGCGGGCGACGCCGGCATTATTGACCATGATGTCGAGCCGGCCGAACTCCTTCACGGCGGTCGCGACGAGCTGATCCACGTCAGTGCGCTTGGCGACATTGCCGACCACGGTGCGCAAGGCGTCCGGCCGCCCCAGCTCGGCGGCCGTCGCGGCGAGGCCGTCTGCATCGACATCGGAGATGACGACCTTGACGCCATCGTCCAGGAATCTCTTCGCGCAGGCCTTGCCGATGCCGCGCGCCGCGCCGGTGATGGCGGCGACCTTGCCGGATAGTTTCATGGGTTCGCTCCAGGACTTGTGACAATCTCGCGGACGCGTTCACGCAAAGACGCGCGGGCGCAGTCCGGCGTGAAACCAGGTGATCATGGAATAGATGTCGTAGACCGGCAGCCCGACTTCGGCCTGAAGCGCTGCGGCATAAGGCGGCATGTTGGTGCATTCGAGCACGATGGCGCCGACGTCGGGATTCTCGGCGACGAGCTGCTTGCCGGCCTCGACCACGTCGCGCTCGGCTTGCGCTACGTCCATGTCGTCCTTCTCGGCCTTGATCAGGACACGGAAAAACTCCTTGCCGTTCTCGGTACCGACCAGCGGCGTGTCGAGCGGCACGCCGGCGCCTTCGAGATGGGCCGGCGTCAGGGTCGAGCCCGACACCGTGACGAGCCCGACGCGCTTGCCCGGCGGCAAGGTCGCCTGCACCCAGGGCACCTGCATCAGCGACGAGGTCGCGACGGGAACGCCGACGGCCGCCGCGATCTCCTTCTGGAACAGCGAGAGGAAGCCGCAATTGGTGGTGATGGCCTCGGCGCCTAACCGCACCAGATCCTTGGCCGCGTCAATGAAGTCGGGCAGCAGGCCGGCGGCGCCCTTCAGCACCACCTTCTCCGGCGAGGCGCCGCTCACCACACGATAAAGCACGGGGAACGGCCAGGTCGTGCCGTTGCCCATGTCGCCGGGAATGCGGGGGAAGCGCGCCTCCAGCATCAGGATGCCGAGCGGCGCGCCATAGATAGCCTTGCCACCACGGGCGATACGGGAGGACGGGCTGGCTGAGGTGCTCATGGTACGCTCTCAGAGGAAACGGTCGGGCGCGAACGGCGCGAGTGGAATCTCCGGCGCCTTGCCGCTCACGAGCTGGGCGACGAGACGGCCGGTGCGGGCCGAGCCGACCAGGCCGACATGGCCGTGGCCGAAGGCATAGACGATGTCGCGCGAGGCGCGCGCGTAGCCGATACAGGGACGCCCGTCCGGCATGCTCGGGCGATGGCCGAACCAGGTCTTGATGCGCGAGGCCGGGATGTCCTTCGGCAACTTCGGGAACATGCTGAGGAGGTGGCTGCGCAGGATCTCGGCGCGTTTCCAGTTCGGCGCGGCCTCCAAGCCGGCGATCTCCACCGTGCCGGCGGCGCGCAGGCCCTTGTTGGTCCAGTTCACCACCATCTTGGCGTCGGATGCCATCATCGAACTACGCGGGCCCGATTCCGGATTCTCGATCACGACATGATAGCCGCGCTCGGTCTCCAGCGGCAGGGGATCGCCGACCGACGCGGTGAGTTGCTTCGAGCGGGCACCCGCCGCGACCACAGCGGCATCGCATGCGATCTCGCCGGTTTCGGTGATGACCGCGACGAGCTTGCCGCCGGAGAGCTTGAGCCCGGTCGCCTTGGCGCGCACGTGCTTCGCGCCGCTGGCGATAGCATGATTGGCAAGCGCAGCAACGTAAGCACCGGGATCGCGGCAGCGGCCGGCCTCCTCCACCACCACGCCAAAGGTGTAGCGCGGATGCAGGTCCGGCTCGCGCTGCCGCATCTCGTCCGTGTTGAGCTCAAGCCATTGGACGCCGACCTTCTTGCGCAGGCGCCAGCCGAGGTCGCTGTCGAAATTGCCTCGCGACGGGAAGACATGCATCACGCCGTTGCGCTCGATCAATTCAGGGACGCCCGCCTCTTCCGCGAGCTTCCGGTGCAGCAACGGCGCGTCCTTCAGGAGATCACGCAACGCAAAGGCCGTCGTCTCGACGCGCGCCGCGGTCCAGCCCGAGAGCAGGTACTTGATCAGCCAGGGCAACGCCTTCGGCAGGTACGACCAGCGGATCGCGAGCGGGCCGAGCGGGTCCAAAAGATATCCCGGCACCTTCATCCAGATGCCCGGCTCGGCCGGCGGGATCACCGAATGCGACGACAGCCAGCCGGCATTGCCGTAGCTCGCCGCCTGTTCGCCGCCGGGCTCGCCCGGATCGATCAGCGTGACGCGATGGCCCTCGCGCAGGGCCTCGATCGCGCTGATCACGCCGATCGCGCCGGCACCGATGATGGCGACGTGGCGGCCGGCCGACATCGCTTAGGCCTTCACCGCGGGCACGAAATCCTTGCCGACCGAGATCGCGCGCGGATCGATGATGCAGTGAAGGATCGACGGCTTGCCGGAAGCGAGCGCGCGCTCGAAGGCCGGCGCGAACTCTTCGGTGCGCTCGACGCGCTCGCCATGGCCGCCGAACGCCTTCGCATACATCGCGAAGTCCGGATTCTTGAGCTGGGTGCCGACGACACGGCCGGGATAGTCGCGCTCCTGGTGCATGCGGATGGTGCCGTATTGCGAATTGTCGATGATGATGACGACCAGCGGCGCGTCATACTGCACGGCCGTCGCGAATTCCTGGCCGTTCATCAGGAAGCAGCCGTCACCGGCGAACGCGACGACGACGCGATCCGGATACTGCCGTTTGGCGAGCACGCCGGCCGGAACGCCGTAGCCCATCGAGCCCGAAGTCGGCGCGAGCTGGGCGGCAAAGCTGTGGAAGCGGTGATGGCGATGGATCCAGCCGGCATAGTTGCCGGCTCCGTTGCAGACGATAGCGTCCTTCGGCAGGCGGTCGCGCAACCACGTCATCACCTGGCCGTACTGGAACGAGCCCGGCAGCTCGCGCGCCTTCCCGGTCCAGGCAAGATAATCGGCGTGTGCCTTGGCGGCCTCGCCCTTCCAGGCCACCGCGCCGGCGGGCTTCAGCGTCTCGACGGCGGCGGCGAATGCGGCGGGAGTCGCCTGGATCGCAAGCGCCGGCTGATAAACGCGGCCGAGCTCCTCGGAGCCCGGATGCACGTGAATGAGCTTCTGTCGCGGAGTGGGGATGTCGAGCAGCGTGTAGGACGAGGACGGCATCTCCGACATGCGGCCCCCGATCAGCAGAATGACATCGGCGCCCTCGATGCGCGCCTTCAGGCCCGGGCTCGGCCCGATGCCGAGATCGCCGGCATAGTGTGAATGGTCGGCATCGATCAGCGAGGCCCTGCGGAACGAGGTCGCGACCGGCAGGTCGAACCGCTCGGCAAAGCGCGCAATGCTCCTGGTCGCCTCATCGGTCCAGCGCGTGCCGCCGAGAATGACGAGCGGCGCCTTGGCGCTCGCAAGCATCGCACCGACGCGTTCGATATCGGCAGGCGCCGGCCAGCTCACGGCGGGCTCGATGCGCATGGCATCGGCAACGGCGGCGGTCTCGGTCAGCATGTTCTCCGGCAGCGCGATCACCACCGGACCGGGGCGGCCCTGCATGGCGACGCGGAAGGCGCGCGCCACCAGCTCCGGAATGCGGTCGGGGCGATCGATCTCGACCGCCCATTTCGCCATGGAGCCGAACACCGCCTTGTAGTCGAGCTCCTGGAACGCCTCGCGCTCGCGCATGCCGGTGTCGACCTGGCCGACGAACAGGATCATCGGCGTCGAATCCTGCATCGCGATGTGGACGCCGTGGCTGGCATTGGTCGCGCCGGGGCCGCGGGTGACGAAGCAGACACCGGGGCGGCCGGTGAGCTTGCCATAGGCTTCCGCCATCATCGCAGCGCCGCCTTCGGCGCGGCATATCACGACGTCGATCGGGCTGTCATGCAGCGCATCGAGCGCCGCCAGATAGCTCTCGCCCGGCACGCAGGTGACGCGCTCGACGCCTTGGGCGACGAGCTGATCGATCAGGATCTGGCCCCCGGTGCGGGTGTTGCGAATGGTCATGTCGGCTCCCTCGAGACTTCGGCGATGCCCCTCACCGCCTCGCATAATTTCGTTCGGACGTGGCGTAGGACAGGCCGACAGGACACGCAAGATCGAAAGGCTTTTCGCACTCTGCGCAGGCGGCATGCCCGTCCCTGCCGTTTGCACGACCGCCCGTGTCGCGGCCACCCCGGACCAGATCCGTGAACAGATACCGGAGCGCTTCGAGGTCCGCAGCGTCAGCGCGGCACCATGGAGCGCCGTTCTGACCTGGTGCCGGCCTAACTTCGCTCCGGCCGAACCCAACCGGTTGCAATCGCGCTTGCCCAGGTGAGCATGCCCTTGCTGCGCGCCAATGCGGCCATGGCTGCGCTATCGTAGGGCACATAGCGGATCATCGCGCTCCAGGCGCGTCCGGCATGCTCCAATATGGCGTAGCACGCGTGGGGCGTGCCGACCTCAACCACGTAAGGCACAGGCAACTTCCCGTCGTAACCAGGCAGCCCGACGCTGCCGGGGTTTACGACCAGTCGACCATTCCTCAGACGAACGACCCTCGGAATGTGAGTGTGCCCGCACAGGATGACCTGAGCAGTGATCCCCGCGGCTTCGAACTCGATCGCCTCGATCGGACTGGCGCGCACGCCGCCGTCATCGGCTATATGATCGAGCCAGAAGGCGGCATCGTTCCCAGGTGACGCATGGCACAGGAACACGCGGTCTCTGTACATCAGCGTGGGTGGCATGCTGGCCATCCAGTCGAAATGCTTGCGCGCGAGTTGCTGGAAATCGCTGCGCGCCGAAGTACCCGCCTGCCGGAGCTCCAGGAGGATTCGATCCTGATCGCCCCGCACCGACGGAAAGCCCCGCTCGATGAGCAGGTCTGCGGTTCTTGCCGCCTCGAGCGGTCCGCTGACGTGGTCTCCAAGATTTACGACGTCCTCGATACCGTGCGCGGCAATGTCCGCAAGGACGGCGTCCAGCGCCGGGAGATTCCCGTGCACATCCGCGATCGCAGCAAATTTCATTTGACCCTCCCAGTCGAGATGGCCGACGATTCACTCATGCGGGACGATGCAGGGATAGCGGTTCTCTTTAGCTGCATTTGTAGAAGCGCCCGCAAGCTGAGGATCAAATCGGCGCGGGGGAACAATGACACAACGAAGGTGCCGCAATCAAGGGACGGCTACCGAGCTTCGGCGTCTTCGTCTACGATCCGATTGAATCACTGCTGGGAGCACTGGAATGCAAACCATCGGCCTGATCGGCGGCATGAGCTGGGGGAGCACCGCGCTCTACTACAAGCTGATCAACGAGCGGGTTCGCGACCGCATGGGCAAGCTGCATTCGGCACCCTTGTTGCTGTATTCCTACGATTTCGAGGAGATCAAACAGATGCAGTATGCCGGCCGCTGGCAGGAGGCGGCGGCCAGCCTGGCGGAAGTCGCACGGCGGCTCGAAAGCGCCGGGGCGCGTGCGATCGTGCTCTGCACGAACACGATGCATAAACTGGCGCCCGAGATCACGGCCAGCGTGACCGTTCCGTTCATCGACATCGGCGACGCGACGGCGCAGCGGATTCGGGCCAAGGGATACCGGCGGGTCGGGCTGCTCGGCACCAAGTTCACGATGGAGCAGGATTTCTACATCGATCGGTTGCGCGCGCATGATCTCGATGTGCTGATTCCTCCGGCCGACGAGCGCGCCGACGTGAACCGCATCATCTACGACGAGCTGTGCCTTGGGAACGTCGCCGCTCCCTCGCGTCGTCGCTATCAGGAGGTAATGGCGGCCCTCGTCGCCCGCGGCGCCGAGTGCATGATCCTCGGCTGCACCGAGATCACGATGCTGGTCGGCCAGGACGATACCTCGGTCGAGACGTTCGACACGACGGCAATACACGCGGAGACGGCAGCCGATTTTGCGATCGGATGATGCGTCTTCGCCCGCCTTCCCCCGCGTGGATCGCCCACAGAGCGGGCGCGAACTTGAATGCTGCACTGCGGCCAAAATCGACGGAAGTCGCGCTTGATTTTTGCCTGCCCTTGCCCCACCCCGGAGGCATGGCAAAGGACAGCAAGGTCATCGCCGCCAACGCGGCCTTCTACGCCGCCTTTTCGACCGGCGATTTCGACGAAATGCAGCGGATGTGGGCGGATGACGACGCCATCTCCTGCATCCATCCCGGCTGGCCGGCCATCATCGGGCGCGCCACCGTGATCGGAAGCTGGCGCGACATCCTGCAAAACCCGGAGCGGCCGCAGATCGTCTGCGCCGAGCCGCAGGCGATCGTCGATGGCGACAGCGCGCGGGTGCTCTGCATCGAGATCGTCGACGGCACCGCTTTGGCGGCCGCGAACCATTTCCGCCGCGTCGGCGACGACTGGCGCCTCGTGCACCACCAGTCCAGCCCGATCGCGCAGATTGTCGAACAGGCCGAGGACGATAGAACGAGTCACCGCGTCCACTGACCGCAGCGATCACGTAGGCGTGATCTACTGTGCATGGGGTTGTTCCTCAGTTTTTTATTTGGCGCACCGAGTTCCGACAGGTCGTCCAGCACGACCCGCGCCGCGGTGAAGTCATCGTCCCCAAAGAACATGCTGCGCGTGATCAAAACCGGGATGCCGGCACGCGAGGCCGCAATCAGGCCGTTGGCGGAATCCTCAATCGCGACGCAGTCCGCCGCGCCCAGCTTCAGCCGCGCCAGGATCTCGAGATAGGCGTCCGGCGCAGGCTTCTTGTGCCGCACGTCATCGCCGGCGACGATCGCCTCGAAATCCGCAGCCCAGCGCTTGCCCAGCGCCTGCGAGAGCAGCGCATCGATATTGCCGTGCGAGGTGGTGGTCGCAATTGCAAGTCGCTGGTCGCGCGCACGGGCCGCAGCGAGCAGATCCGTCACGCCCGGCCGCAAGGGGCAGCAGCCGGTTTCGATCAGCTCGGCATAATGCGCGGTCTTGATGCGATGCAGCTCTGCGATGTCCATGTCCGACAATGGCGGAGCGGTCCCGAGCCTCGTGTGGTAGGCGCGCATGCGCTCCTTGCCGCCCGTGACCCGCAACAGCTCCTTGTAGACGGCACGGTCCCACCGCCAGTCGAGACCGTGGCGGGCGAAGGCGAAGTTGAAGGCCCGGCGGTGCAGTTCCTCGGTCTCGGCCAGGGTGCCGTCGACGTCGAAGATCAGCGCAGCCGCGCGCCGGATCAGTTCACCGGCATCGCGTCGCGCTACCGCGGGCGCTCCCGTCTGAATGATCGATCCGGTCGCCAACGACGCCTCCCTCCCGAACTGGCTGTGACGTGCGAGCATTGCCCGCAGTGGCGGGCGAGACAAATCGCAATATCTTTTGCCGGACCCAAAAATCTCTTATGAGCGTGGGGCGCCACGGCGCGAGCGGGAACTCCGACCTGCACAGGAGACGCATGCGGCTCTTCATCCTCGGCCTCGGCTACAGTGCCCGGCACTTCGTTCGCCAGCACGGCGGCAGCTTCTCGCATGTCGCCGGCACCGTGCGCGACCCCGCGCAGCGGAACGACCTCCGCCGCCTTGAGGTGCATCCGTATTCCAACGGCCGTCCGTCGCAAGAGACGGTTCAGCAGGTTCGCGACGCCGATGTCCTCCTGGTGTCGATCCCGCCCGGCAGCGCCGGCGATCCCGCGATCGCGGCGTTCGGCGACGTGCTACAGGAACGCCGCCGCAAGGTCGTCTATCTCTCGACCATCGGCGTGTACGGCGATCACGGCGGCGCGTGGGTCGACGAGAGCACGCCGCCGCAGGCCGTCCTCGACCGCACGCGCATGCGGGTTGCCGCGGAGCAGGCCTGGACGGACGCGGCGCGCGGCGATGCGGCGGTCCTGCGGCTCGCGGGCATCTACGGTCCCGGTCGCAACGCGCTCGTGACGCTGCGCGCGGGAACGGCAAGGCGCATCATCAAGCCGGGACAGGTCTTCAACCGCATCCACGTCGACGACATCGCGAGCGCGATCATGGCCGCTATTCGTTATCCGAACGGCGGCACCTGGAACGTCTGCGATGACGAGCCCGCGCCGCCGCAGGACGTGATCGCCTATGCGGCGAAGCTGATGGGCGTGGCGCCGCCGCCCGAAGAGGCGTTCGCGACCGCCGAGATGTCGGCGATGGCCCGCAGCTTCTATGCCAGCAGCGCCCGTGTCTCCAACGCGAAATTGAAGCACGAGCTCGGCGTCTCGCTGGCCTACCCCACCTATCGGCACGGCCTCGACGCGCTGTGGCGGGCAGGCGAAGGACGATAGGGTTCCTGCACTCCCACGCCTCCCAGACATGCCTTGCCCGCGCTTGACTTCATCCCGGTGCGGTCGTGATCTAGCCATCGAGCGAGCCACCACACAACGAGCTCGCCTCTTGGGAGAATGCAATGAACAAGACGATCGCCATGATCGCTGCGACTGCCGTCATCGCGCTCGGTGCGGCGCGCGCCGCGCCGCTGCCCGAAGCCAATCCCGACGACGTCGGTTTTTCGAAACAAGGCCTTGCGCGCCTCGATAGCTTCTTCGCGCGCGAGATCGCGGCCAAGCGCGTACCCGGCGCAGTGGTCGCCATCGCGCGCGACGGCAAGCTCGTCCACTACAAGGCCTATGGCATGCTCGATCCCGCCAAGAGCACGCCGATGCCGATCGATGCGATCTTTGCGCTGGCCTCGATGACCAAGCCGATGGCCGCGGTCGCCGGCCTGACTCTGATGGAGCAGGGACGGCTGCCGCTCCAGGCCAAGCTGTCCGACTACTACCCGGGCTTCGCCGACATGAAGGTCGGCGTTCCCCAGGCTGACGATTCGCTCAAGCTCGAGCCGCAGGCCTCGCCGATCTTCATCCACGATCTCTACCGGCATACGTCGGGATTGATGTACGGCGGCCGCCCGGACTCATCGAGCCCGGTGGCGCGGCAATATCCCGACGGCGTCGCGCCGGCGATCGAAGGCGACACCCAGGCCTTCATCGACCGCATCACCAGGCTGCCGCTGGCGCATCAGCCCTCGACCGAGTTCGAGTATGGTTTCTCGATCGACGTGCTCGGCGCGGTCGTCGAGAAGGTGAGCGAGCAGAAGCTCGGCGATTATCTCGCTGCCAGCGTCTGGCAGCCGCTCGGCATGAAGGATGCGACCTTCCACCCGACTGACGCCCAGCGCCCTCGCCTTGCCCGCCCGTTCACGAACGATCCGCTGACCGGCAAGCCGCAGGCCATCAAGCTCCTGGACACCCCGATCAAATTCGATTGTGGCGGCGCCTGCTCGTTCGCGACGGTCGGCGACTACATCCGCTTCGGACAGATGCTGCTCAACGGCGGCGAGCTCGACGGCCAGCGCATCCTCGGTCCGAAGACCGTGCATCACATGACGTCCAATCACCTCGGCCCCGAGATCAAGAACAAGGTGGCCAATGTCGAGCCACATCGCGGCGGCTTCGGCTTCGGCCTTTCGGTTGCGGTCCGGACCAGCGAAGGATTGTCGTCAGTCCCCGGCAATCCCGGCGAGTTCACCTGGAATGGTGCCTACGGAACGCAGTTCTTCTGCGATCCCAAGGAGCGTCTCGTCGTGGTGGTGGGGACGGCGGCCCCTGGTGAGCTCAGGAAATATTACCGCGAGCAGGTCCAGGACATCGTCTACGGCGCGATGGTGAAGTGAGGTCGCTGCGTGCAAATCAAAAGGGCGGCCGATCGGGCCGCCCTTCGAAACCATGCATCAGCTCAACACGCCGTACTTCTTGAACCAGGCCTGCGCCTGCTTCCAGGCGTCTTCTGCGGCGTCCTTGCGGTAACTACCGCGATAGTCGGCATGGAAACCGTGCGGCGCTTCGGGGTAGATCTTGAACTCGGCCGTCTTCTTGTTCTGCTCGAGCGCTGCCTTCATCTGCTCGACCTGGGCGACGGGAATGCCGGTATCAGCGCCGCCGTAAAGGCCGAGCACCGGCGCCTTCATCTCGGGCGCGAGCTGCATCGGGCTCTTCGGCCACGCCGGATTGGCAGGATCGACCAGTGTGCCATAGAAGGCAACGCCCGCCTTGAGAGCGCCGCTGTGGGCGGCATATTCCCAGACCGTGCGGCCGCCCCGGCAGAAGCCGATGATGCCGAGCCTGGTGACGTCACCGCCTTGCGATCCCGCCCACGCCACCGTCGCGTCGAGATCGGACAACAGCTCGGCGTCCGGCTTCGCGTTCACCACCAGCAGCAGGTCCTTGAGCTCCGAGACCTTGGTCAGGTCGACGCCCTTGCGGAAATAATAGTCGGGCGCGACCGCGAACGCGCCGAGCTTGGCCAGGCGCCGCGTCACGTCCTTGATGTATTCGTGCAGGCCGAAAATCTCCATCGCCACGACGATCACCGGCGCCTTGGTATTGCCGGCCGGGCGGGCGAAATAGACCGGCATCTCCTCGGAGCCGACCTTGATCTTGGCATCGCCGGCCTCAAGACCATTGGTGTCGGTCGTGACCACCCCGGCGCGCACGGGCCCGGCCGCAAGCGTATAGCCCGCCGCCACGGCCGCGGTGGCACTCATGAATCCGCGACGTGAGACCGGGGCGCTTTTGGTCAGCCCGACGACGTCGGATGCCATGGTGGTTTCGAAGCTCATCGGTCCATTCCTTCCTGCTTCCTGCTTCCTGCTTCCTGCTTCCTGCTGCCTGCTACCCCTGGGGCGACGCATTCGCCAATAGTTGCCGGTGAAACGCAAATCACCAGCCTGCGAGCACGAGTCGTCGAAATTCGAGGATGCTGCAGATCGCGGCCAAGAAGGCGGCACGCTTCAAAGTCGAACCTCGCCTGCCTGTCCATCTCCCACGGACACTCGGTCCCTGGATCGCGCGTGTACCGGACTTAACCGTCTAGCTACATTGCATCGCAACATCCATTAACCGAAAAATATGGTTCTTTCCCGGCCGGCCACACTGCGAGAGGTTGCGAAGGACGCCCCTGTTCGCACGCTCGACATGCTCGGCCGCAACAAATGGCCACTGCAGCGGCGGCAATGACAGATCATGTTGCTCGCGCATCGCATATCATCGCCAATTCGCGGGCGAACCGTCGTCATTTGATTGAAATTTTCCGAGTATCCGAGCCGCGCGATTTACTCGAACTTTCTTTGTGACGCACTAGTCCACGGCCGGAAGTTCCATCTCCGAAACGGAGAGGCTTCTTCCCCCAAGCGCGATCCGCCGCCCATCAACGGACGAAGGAGCGCCTGCGGGCTTCATTCTCGTCCACCCAGATTGCGCTACCCAAGGCTCAATTGAATAAACGTTTATACGACCTGGAACTGAAATGAACTTGGCTCGCGAATCGATTGAATTGTTGGAGCAGGCCGCGCGAATCCTGTGGTTCGAAGGCACCAAGCACGGCTTGCGCGACCGCGAATGGATGGCGCTGCGCTTCCTCTCGCGGGCCAACCGGTTTTCCCGAACGCCGTCGGCGCTGGCGAGCTACGTCGGCACCACGCGGGGCACCGCCTCGTTCATCATCGGCGAGCTCGAGCGGCTCGGCTACCTCGAACGAAAACGTTCGGCCACGGACAAGCGGTCGGTGATGTTGAGCGTGACCCAGCAGGGCAAGAAGTTCCTGGTGCGCGACCCCGTCAACGTTCTCGTCGAGGCGATTGCCGTTCTCGACGACGACGTCAAGATCCGCTTCCGCGACACGTTCCGGCACGTGTTGGACCAATCCGACGCAGCCGAGCAGCGGCATCATACCGACGTTTGCAAGCGATGCATCTTCCTGCGGGAAGATCGCACCACCACGGACGGCAAGACGACGGTCGAGTTCAGCTGCCGCCTGTTTCGTGCACCGATCGCGGAGACGGAGGTCGATCTGCTATGCACCAGCTTCGAGCATCACCGTCAATAGAAGACTGCTCAAGGCGTTGCCTTACGTGACGAATAGATGACGCCGCCGCTGGATTCCACCACCAGGCGCCCGTTCTCGTTTCTGATCTCTTCGATGCGACCGAGGCCGGGCACTTGTTGTCCCAGCACGGCCTCGATGACCCCGTTCGGGCCTTGCAGGATCGCAATCCCCTCATAGGCCTGACGGACCGACCAGCCCTTGATCGCCCGGCGCGGCACCGACGCGCGCTCGGACGCAGGCACCGAGCCCGTGAATTCGGGCGCTGCGACCGAAGCCATCATCGGCCCTTGCTGCGACACCGGCTGCGATTGCACCATTGCCGGCGCCGGAGCCTGCGCCTGGGCCTGTCCCTGGGCAAGCTTGTCGAGCTTCGCCGTCGAGGACGAGCTTACCCGCTCGATCCGGTCCAGGTTCTCGGCAAATCTGCCGAAGCGATCATTCGTCGCCTTGCTCGATTGATCGACCGCAGTGCGCAAGCCATCGAGATTTTCGGACACGCCCGACACCTGCCTGCGCAATTGCGCCACGGTCTCGCGCAGATTTCTGATCTCGGCATTGGCCGCAACGTTGTTCTGAGCGGGCTGGGTGGTGAGATAGGCGATCACGCCGGTGCAGGCGCAGACCACCAGCATGGCAGCGACCGCCAGAGTTGCGAGCGGTGCGACCCATGTCGGACGGGGTGGCGGCGGCTTCGCCACGATCACGGCCGGCTTGATCACGGCCGGCGCAGGTTTCGGGATCGCCATCTTGTCGAGGCGTGCCTTTGCACGAATGCGCTTCAGCCCCTCGAGAGCTTCCTTCGCGAGAGTTTCGTCGCTCGCCGCAGCCGATACACGCTTTGCGCTCGCAACGGGCTTGGCCGCTCGCGTCGCCTTATCCTTTGTATCGCGCGCCTCCGGAGCCGGCTGCGCCGCAGCGGAAGCATCCGCGGTCGCGTTGGGACGAGCTTGTCCATCGGACAACATGTGAAAATGCTCCGGTTCGTTCGATCTGTCGAACGATGACGTTATTTGCCGAAGCTTGCCTGAAACGTGCGCATCGAAAACTTTCCATAGTGCGCGATGCGACGCTGCAAGAGTCGACCGCGCCACACACGCGGCGATAGTGCGACTCGAAAGACACACACTCGCCAAGATTTCACCAAGCTGGAGTCCTGTCGCCACAAGTGAGTCGACTTGTCGCATGTGGAAAAGCAAACGCCAGAGTCAATCCGGGGTTGAAGACAGCTCAGTTTGCAAGACCTCTGCACTACTCAAAATAGCTGTAATTGTACGGGGATGCGGAACTTTACATCCGCCGCGGTGCAAAACTAGTTTGGAATCCAAATCAACTGATGCGATTGAGTACACCAAGAAACAACCAGAAACGTATCAACAACATCAAGCACGTGTAGCAACCGCTTTGCTGCGCACGCTTGATCGGAAATCGGCAATTGTTACGGTCCTACTCAAGTGATTCTCGCCAGTTGGCGAGGAGATCGACACAGTTCAGCAGTGTTCGGAAGCGATGAGCAACTTGGCGCAACTGATCTAGGTCGTTTCTCAATCCGCTCCGCGAGGTGATCCGCAAGGCACCCGCCGGGCCTCACGCCAGTAAGCGTTCAGTATCGAGTTGATGTAGCAGGCCTGCGTGACGCAGGCACTGAATGCGTAGGGCTGCCCGCGAATATCGAAACCATAACAACGGTTCGCGGGAAGGAATGTCGTCAAACAGCATCGTTGCCGAGCCGGAGCATCACAACAACCAACCGGCCGCAACAAGTGCGAAACAGGGGCGAAAGACTGATGTATATTATCGTTGATGATCGCGAGAGCGTCGCGAACAGCTACGTCGGAGGGCTCGTTCGCGAAGGTGTGTCGTCGATCGGCTTCTCTTCCGGAGAATTCTGGGACTGGCTGCAATCCGCGAGTGAATCGGATTTGGCAGCGGTGGACGCCTTTCTCCTCGGGGATTGCGATGCACGCGGAAGTCTGCCACGGGCGATGCGCAAGCGTTCCTCGGCGCCCATCATCGCCATGAGCGGCCAGAAGATGCTCAAGAACACGCTGGAGCTGTTCGAATCGGGCGTCGACGACGTCGTGCACGTGCCGGTTCACCTGCGTGAGATCCTCGCCCGAACGGCCGCGATCGCGCGGCGCCGGGTGGGCGAGCTGCCGAGGCCCTGTGAGAGCAGGATCCAGGTCTTCTTCAACGGCCGTGACCCCGAGATCGCGGGCCACGCCCTCACCCTGCCCCGCCGCGAACTGCGCATTCTCGAATATATGGTCGCCAACCACGGCAAGTGGATCACCAAGACGCAGATCTTCAACGCGGTCTACGGCATCTTCGAGTCCACCTTCGATGAGAGCGTGATCGAGAGTCACGTCAGCAAGCTGCGCAAGAAGCTCCGCGACCGCCTCGGCTTCGACGCCATCGTGGCCCGACGTTACGTCGGATATCGCCTCAACATCCCGGCCGGCGAGACCCTCGACGAGCCGGTGCAGGAGCTCGACGAGGTCGGGATTCTCCTGAACAGAGCCCATGCCGCCCCGGCGGCCTATCCGGCCGGAAACTGACGCGACAGGAGGCTGCCGCCAAACCTGCGACGGCCTCTGCGAGCAACTTCGCAGAGGCCGTTGTACTTTCAGCGGCAGAGACGGCAGGACGTATGCCTGCATTCGCGGCGCGACTGTCGTGGCGCCGGCGTCAGCTGGCCATTTGGGGCGCGATCCTCCCGGAAACGCCGTTCCGGATGGCTTGCTCTACGGCTTCTGCTGGAATTCTTCCTTGGACACGTAGTTGAAGTCCTCCACCAGGACGTCCTGGACGATTTCAGCATGCATCCGTTCGTTGACACGCTGCTTGATGGCCGTGGTCAGGATGGAGAGGTCGTAACGGGCGAGCTTCCTGAAGTCGAGACGCTCGTCGGCATAGATCCTGCGAAAGGCCTCGTCGACGACGAACGGTTCCGGCGGAACGTTCAGCTGGTGCATGGTCCGCCCCTCGACGGTATAGACGAAGCGCGCGACGATGTAGCCCTGCACATTGCCGTTCTCGACCATGGGCACGCTCAGTGCCCGCGTCTTCTGATATTGCAGCCCGTCGAGATATTCGTCCTTCGCCGGCAGCAGGCTGCCGTTCTCCTTCCAGTAGGCGACCGCATAGCTCGTGCCCGCGGTGAGGATGCATACCCACAGTCCGGCCAGCACCAGCCTGATCATTTTCCGTCCTGCGTTGCGCGACCGGTATAAGTGCCGTCCGATTCGGCTTCCTTGATCGCGGTGACGATGATGCTCGCGACCTCACGCACCGCATCGTAGTGCATTTCCAGAATGGAACGATTCCGCTCGAGCTTCTCGCGCAGGCGCTGGATCTCCTCGGTGATCTCGACCTCACCGCCGAGGTGCATCCGCGCCCGCATCAGGCGGACGAATTCGAGCATGCTCCGGCTCTTCCGCGCGCTGAAGTCGTCGAAATCGATCTTCCGACCCGTCGCGAGCGCGGCCGTCTCCTCCTCGACGATATTCGCGAGCCGGCGGATTGCGGCCAGCAGGCCGCGCACCTCGTCCGATCTCACCGCATCCGCGGCCTCGACCACCGCCTCGCCGCCCGCGATCGGCAGCAGGACGGGCAGCAGCGCATCGCTTGCTGCTGCTTCCGTCGTCATCATTTCGGTGTCCGCGACCGCCTGGTCCATCGCCATGGCCGTCGCACCTTCTTGTGCCTGCATCGGAAATTCACCCCTCAACTTCTGTCACCCGTTCGCAGATCATGATCCAGCCTTCCCCGCAGCGTCCGGTCGGGCCGGATGTGCTGCGGCGAGCTGCCTGGCAAGGCCAATGCCCTTGCCCTTTGCCAGCTGGTTGCCAAGCTGCTCAGCAAGCATCGACTTCCAGACGCCGCCAGCCGTGCCCTTGCCAAACACCTCCTCCGACTCCTTCGGCAACATCGTCTCGACGAAGGTCTGGAGGATGAAGGCTTCGAACTTGCGGTAAACCTCGCCGGATCCCGGCGCCTTGATCACCTGCACTGGCGGACCGTTCACTGCCCCCGACTGCGATTCCGAAACCTTCGTCGCGGATTGATCGGCGGCGGCCTTGCCGATCTCCGCGTCCATCGTGGCGGCGAAGTCGGCATCGGCGGATTTCAACGCGTCGAGCTTCGCGGTCGCCGCGCGCTGCGACACGGGATCGGCGGCTTCGAGGACATCGAGAACGAGGTCGGGTGTGGCGGTCACGATCATATCTTGTCCCGGTTGGCTGGCCGTGGCATCCACGCGCGCACGGCAGGGCTTATTCCCGTCATCTCCTCGAGCGAGCGCTTCTCCGCGTCACGGAGCTTGTCGGCGAGCGCGGCCTTCGCGACCTCCTCGAGCTGCTTCACGCGGCGGCTCTCCGCGCGAACCTGGTCGAGCTGCTGCGCGGCCTGCGCCTGCACCGCGCGTGCGCCGACGCTCGTCCTGTTCAAGCGCCGCGCGATCGATTCGCTCGACGATCCCGCGGGCGGCCTGCCATCGTTCAGGGCTCCGACCAGCCATTCCTGCTCGTCCTGCAGGCTGCGCTCCTGCTGCCGCAGTTGCACGAGCTGCCATTCGGACAACCGAAGCTGGAGCTTCACCAGCGAGACCATCCGGCCGAGCTTGTCCGCGCGCGACGTCATGACCGGGTCACTCCGCCAGCCACGACGAGACGCCGAGCATGAATTGCGTCAGCAGTTCGTCGCTGGTGAGGTAGAGCAGCAAGAAGCCGCCGAACAGCACGAAGGGCACGGAGATGAAATAGACCGGGATCGCCGGCGTCAGCTTGTTGATCAGGCCGACCGCCAGGTTGACGATCACCGAATAGACGATGAAGGGACTGGTGATCCGCAGCGTCAGCACGAACGCTTCCGAGAGGCGGCCGACGAGCAGGTCGAGCGCCATGCTGCCACCAAGCTTGCTGCCGGGCTGCCAGACGTCGTAGGAGTTCATCAGCCCGCGCAGCACCTGCCAATGCTGGTCGGTCATGAAGAACAGCGTGGTGACGGCCGCCATGATCAGAGGCACCAGGGCCGGCGCCGGATCGGTGTCACCGACCGGGGTGCCCGGGATGTTGCTCAGCCCGATCGCACTCGCCATCATGGTTGCCATGGTCTGGAGCGCGAGAAAGAACACGCGCCCGCCGAGCCCGATGACGCTGCCGACCACGAGCTCCGAGCAGATCAGGAGCGCCAGCGTCAGCGGTGCCGCGTTGTCCGTGAGCGGCTTCAGGACCGCGATCAGGATCGGCGTCAGCGCAAACGTCGTGACCAGCGCGACGAACAGGCGCACCTGGGGCGGAACGTTGACGCTGGAATAGCCGGGCACCAGCATCAGGCAGGCGCCGATGCGGCAGAACACGATGAACGTCACCAGTACGCTGTCGGCGAGGCCGCTGATCACGATACGGCTCCGAGCGCCCTGATCTCGGCACTGCGCGCGACTTCGACATGCGACAGGATCGGCAGGGTCGGGAACACCCGCTCCAGGATCATCCGGACATAGGGACGGGCTTCGGGGGTCACCGCCAGCACCACGCTGGTGCCGTTCTCGGTGAACTTGCGGATCGCGGCGCTGGCTTCGGTCGCGAACTGCTCGATCAGGCGCGGATCGGCGTCGAACTCGACGACGTCGCCCTTGGCATCGCGCTTCAGGCTCTGGTGGAACGCCAGGTCCCAGCGGTTGCCGAGACGGACCACGTTGAGCACGCCATTGTCGGAGAGGTCGCCGCAGATCTGCTGGGCAAGCCGCGTCCGCACATGCTCTGCGACCTGCTCGGAGCGCCGCACATGGGGCGCGATCTCCGCGATCGCCTCGAGGATCAGATGGAGGTTGCGGATCGACACGCGCTCGGCCAGCAGGATCTTGAGGATTGCCAGCAGGCCCGAATAGGAGATCTGCGAAGGGCAGAGGTCCTCGACAAGGCGCTTGTATTCGGGATCGAGCCGGTCGAGCAGCCCGCGCATGTCCTTGTAGGACAGGAGCTGGGCGAGGTTCGCCCTGATCACTTCGCTCAAATGGGTGAGCAGCACCGACAGATTGTCGACCGGCTTGCAGCCCTGCCGCTTGACCTCTTCGGTGAAGGCTTCCGTCACCCACAGCGCCTTCATGCCGAAGGCAGGCTCGATCACCTCGTCGCCCGGCACGTCGGGCTTACCGTCCTTGTCGACTAGCACCAGCACCTCGCCGAGCCTGAGCTCGCCATGAGCAACGCGCGTGTCGTGGATCCGGATCTGGTAGCTCTTGGGATCGATCGACAGATTGTCGGTGAGCTTGATCTCGGGAATGACGAAGCCGTACTGCTTGGCAAACTTCTTGCGGATCTTGGCCACGCGGTGGGCGAGCTCGGTGCGCGAGCCCAGGAGATGGACCGAAAGGTGGCCGCCGAGCGCCAGCTCGATCTCGGCGGTCTTGAGCTGCTCCTTCACCGATTCCTTCGCCTCGGCCTGGGCGCGCTCGTCGGCCTTGGATGCCGCCTCCTTGCGCTCCCGCGCCGCCTGCCGCCTCGGCAGCGAATAGCCGACGAAGGCCATGACACCCCCAAGCAGCACGAACGGCGCCATCGGCAGCCCCGGCATCAGGGCCAGCACGAACATCATCAGCGCGGCAGCCGACACCGCGCGCGGATAGCCGCCGAGCTGCCGCAGCACCGCCTGCTCCGCCGAGCCCCTGGTGCCGCCCTTGGAGACCAGGAGGCCCGCGGACAGCGACACGATCAACGCCGGCATCTGCGACACCAGACCGTCGCCGACGGAGAGCTTGGTGTAGACGTCGGCGGCGCGGGAGAGAGTCAATCCGTGATGGGTGACGCCGATGACGATTCCGCCGAAGATGTTGATCGCAGTAATGATGAGGCCGGCGATGGCGTCGCCGCGGACGAACTTCGAGGCGCCGTCCATGGCGCCGAAGAACGCGCTCTCCTCTTCGAGCTCACGCCGGCGGCGCTGGGCTTCCTTGTCGTCGATCAGGCCGGCGGAGAGATCCGCGTCGATCGCCATCTGCTTGCCGGGAATGGCGTCCAGGGTGAAACGGGCGCCGACCTCGGCGATACGCGTCGCACCCTTGGTGATCACGACGAAATTCACCGTGACAAGGATCGCGAAGATGATCAGGCCGATGACGAAGTCGCCGCCCATGACGAACTTCGAGAAGCCGGCAACGACATGGCCCGCGGCCTGCTCGCCCTCCCCGCCCCGCGACAGGATCAGACGCGTCGTCGCGATGTTCAGCGCCAGGCGCAGGATCGTCGCGATCAGCAGCACGGTCGGGAAGGCCGAGAAGTCAAGCGGCCGCTGAATCCATAGCGCGACCATCAGAATCAGCGCCGACAGCGCGATCGAGAATGCGAGGCCGAGATCGATCAGGATCGGAGGAATCGGCAGGAACAGGATCGTGAGCATGGTCACGATGCCGGCCGCGAAGAAGGCGTCCGCTCCGAGGCGGCGTGGGCTGGGCAGGCTGGCAGCTAACGTATCGGCCATGGGTCACCGGCAGAAGGGTCCGCCCGCAATCTGCCGCGCAAAGCTTACGCGAGGGTGGTGCCGGGGCTGTCCGGATCAGAAGCCGTGCTCGATCCGCGAATAGACCATTTCGGTGAAGGTCGAGAGATGCGCACCGATGAAGGAGCCCGAGACGGCAACGACCAGGAGAATGACGATGATCTTCGGAACGAAGGTCAGCGTCACCTCCTGGATCTGGGTCAGGGCCTGGATCAACGCGATGACGGTGCCGACCAGCATCGCGGCGCCGACCGCGGGACCGGAGGCGACGATGATGGTCCAGATCGCGGCCTGGACGATATCGAGAGCATCCCGCTCGTTCATGACTGGCTGATCGTGAGCCCGGGCCCGACGGCGACCTTCGTGCCGTCCGCGAGGGTGGCGATGGAGCCGTCGCTGTTGATGGAGACCGACACGACCTTGCCGCTGAAACTGGCACCGGTCGAGTCGGTGAAGCTGACCGTCTTCCCGATCAGCCCGTTGGCCTGCGACAAGGACTGCGAGGACAGCAGCGCGTCCAGCTTCGAATTCGTCTGCATCGCCTGCTCGACCGTCGAGAGCTGGGCAAATTGGCTCATATATTGCGAGGTATCCATCGGATTGGTCGGATCCTGATTCTTCATCTCGGCGATGAGGAGCTGAAGAAATGTATTGTAATCCACGCTGTTGCTCGACGTCGCCGAACTGGTGTCGGTCGAACTTGACCTGCTGGTGCTATCGGTCGCGCTGGTGACGTTCATGTGTCTCTCCGCTGTCAGGCAGCCTCGACTGGAGGAATGGTGGCGGCGCCGGCCAGGATGGCCTGCTCCACCGGGAACAGGGCCCGAATCCGCTTGAGCGCCTCGAAGTAGCGGGTCGCCCCGACCAGTTCGTCGACGGCGCCAAGTCCGTCCAGCATCTCGCGGTTCTCGCACACAGCACGCAGGGCGGCGTGATGCTGCGCGTAGAGCGCCGCGGCGTCGCGGACGTCGGTCGGGTTCATCAGCATGAGCTGGACGATGAAATAGAGCTGCCGCAGCGCCGTGGTGGCGTCGGACGCCTGCATGACCTGCCCTTCGAGCAGGAACATCACGTCGTTGACGAGTTCGACGGAGACCTTGCGGTCCACGCGGAGCACCGCGCCGTTGATGTAGATCCGTTCGCCCGCCCGCAAGGAGATCTTCATTAAAGCGCGTCTCGGATCAGGCGATTGATTTCGATGAGCTGCACCACGTCGTTCGACCTCTGCTCGCGAAGACGGTCGGCTTCCTTGACGACCCACAGGCCAATCGAGATGATGTCGGCGCGCAGCTTGTCCGGCAGCCCGTTTTCCGGGTGCGCGAGATCTTCAATGAAGATCGTCCACAACCGCCGCACATAGAGCAGGCTCTCGACCAGATCCTCGGCGCTGAAGCGACCCTTCTGAATCCGCTCGAGCCGGTCGATTCCGAGAGTGAGCGCCTGCCGCTCGCGGCTTCGCGCCTCATAGCCACTTTCGTCAACGACGGCTTCATAGGCTTCAAACGTCATCAGGACCACTCTTCGCAGGAGACCGAACAACTAGACAAAGGTTACGAGGCTTCCAGGGGCAGCCTTGGCTCAGAGATAATTGATGAGGCTGATCTTCTGGAGCTGCGAGGTGAGCGCCAGGGCGGTCTGGATCTGGGTCTGCAGGGTGTTGACCCGGACCGAGGCTTCGGTCGGGTCGACCTTCTCCATACCGACGATCTGATTGTTCAGAATGTCCTGCTGCGTCTTGAGCTTTTCGGTTGCGGTGGTGATCCGCTGCTGGACCGTGCCGACGC
Source organism: Bradyrhizobium sp. USDA 327 (assembly GCF_041262065.1). Taxonomy (NCBI): domain Bacteria; kingdom Pseudomonadati; phylum Pseudomonadota; class Alphaproteobacteria; order Hyphomicrobiales; family Nitrobacteraceae; genus Bradyrhizobium; species Bradyrhizobium sp. USDA 327. The sequence continues at coordinate 5,255,050 of NZ_JBGCCW010000001.1, forward strand.
TGCCGCCGAGCGCAGCGAGGTCCGTGATGGCTTCACCGACGAGGCCGATCGCCTTGTCCACGACGACCTGGAACGTCTCCTGGCTCAGGTTTACATTCCCGAGATCGGCCATCATGGTGTAGGCCTCGGCGAGCTTGCGGAAGCCGGCCTCGTTGGCGCTGACGGACGTATCGGCGATCTCGGTCGTCGAGATGCGGCTTTGCATGGTCTGGTCGGTGGCCGATGACCAGTTGGTATTCCAGGCAGGGCTCGCGAACTCGGCATCGAACGTGGTGTCGAGGAAGGTCTGCATCTGGGCCGGGGTGATGGTGCCCACGGCGGGCGAAGATTGCGAGAAGCCGAAGGTCGCGAGAAAATCGGCGTCGACCTGATTCTTGCTGGCCGAGCCGGCGGTATAGGCCGTGATCGGCGCGTTCTGCGTGTTGATGCCCGAGAACAGATACGAGCCGTTGTAGGAGACGTTCAAGGCCCCGATCAGATCCTGGAGATTGGAGGCCGCAGGCGGCAGGATGACCCGCCCGCCGCCGTCGGTGCTGCGGGCCGCGATCAGGTCCTTGAGGAAGTCCGTCGCCGTCTTGCTGAGCTGGGTGATGCGGTTCTGCGTCACGTCCAGGCGTCCCGCGACGAGCCCGTTGGTATCGACGAGCTGATCGGCGAAGCTGAAGTCAGCCCGCAGCGTGAGGTCGCTTCCCGTCGTGGCGCCAAGCTCGAGGCCGACGTCGTAGAAGCGGCCGGTGGTCGCCTCCGTCGATGCCTTGCTCAGCGCAGCCTGGTTGTTCGTGATCGAGGACCTCAAGGACGAGGACAGCATCAAGGTCGAGACGTAGTTCGCGCTCATCATGGCTTAGTTCCCCACGGCAGCCAGCAGGCTCTGCAGCATTTCATCGACGGTCGAAATGATCTTTGACGAAGCCGAATAGGTTCGCTCGACCTGGAGCATCAACGCCATCTCGTCGTCCATGTTGACGCCGTTGACGTTCGACAACGCCGTGATGCTGCGGTTGAGCAGCGTGTTCTGGTACTCGGAGTTGTCGTTGGCGGTCTTGCGCTGGTTCTCGATCCAGCTCGTCGACGACGATGCGAAGTCGATCAGGTTGCCGCTCGGCTTGCCTTGCGTTGTTGGATCGAACGGCTGCGACGCATCCATGCCGTCGATGAGCTGCTGCAGCCGGGTCGAGTAGCCGCCGTTGCCGGCGGTGTTGTATTGGTAGGCGGGGTTGCCGCTGATCGCACCGTCGCGCAGCAGATTCGGGTTGCCGCCCTGGGCCGGATCGACCGATGCGGCGACCGAGATCGTGCCGGCGAGGCCCACCGAGACGGTGGCACTCGCGGGCATGGCTGGCGCGCCGGGATAGGTGAACAGACCGGGGACGTCGGGCAGCGCGGCGGCGGTCTGATCGCTTTCCCTGAAAGTGTTGATCAGGCCGCGCGCGATTTCGTCGAGCTGGCTCTGATAGGTGACGGCGTCCTGGTCACGCAGCTGGGCGAGGCCCGCGAGCTTGCCCGACTTCAGGGGCATCACCGAATTGGCCCCGGTCACGGGAACGCCGTCGATGTAGACGGCATTGCCCGTGGTGCCGGCGGTGTAGGCATTCGTCGGCGCAAAGCTGACGGTCCGCGCCGACTTGTCGAACAGCACGACGCCGCTGTCGGCGTAGAGCGCAGCGTCGCCGTTGGGACGGATCGACATCGTGACGCCGACCTCCTGCGACAGCTGCGAGACGATGTTGTCGCGCTGGTCGAGGTAGTCGGTGATGTCGTCGCCGGAGATCGTGCCCTTCACGATCGCGGTGTTCACGGTCTCGAACTGGGAGAGCAACTGGTTGATGTTCTGGACCGACGTCCTCATGTCGGCATCGGCGCCCTCGCGGACCGACTGCACGGTCCGGGTCGCCTGGTTCAGCGCGGTGGCCATGTCCTTGGCGGACGCGACCGCCGCCTGCGCCAGCGTGGTGTTGTCCGGGGCGTTGGCATATTTCTGCAGAGCCTGCTTCAGCGCATTGAGCTGCGCCGTCGGCGATTGATCGAGCTCGGGATCATCCACGGTCGATGCCGCGATCTTCTGGAGACCGTCATAGATCACGCTTTGCTTGGCGGACGCCGAGGTCGCGGTCAGGACGTTGGTGAACAGGCCGCCGCTCGCGGCGCGCTGGATCGCCGCGACATAGACGCCGGCATTTGGCAGGTTGTCCAGCACGGCGATCTTGCGCGAATAGCCGGCAGCGCTCGCACCGGCGATGTTGCGCGAGATCGTCGAGGACTGAATGCCCGACGCCATGAGTGAAGCGCGAGCGGAGTCGAGAGCGGCGGTAAGGGACATGGCTTGCTCTTGCCCGGAATGGGCGCTGAAGAGTTCAGCGCTTCAAGTTGACGACGACGTCGAGCAGGTCGGCACCGGTCTGGAACGATTTCGAGTTCGCGGTGAAGCCGCGTTGGGCCTCGATCATCCCGGTGAGTTCGTCCGCGAGGTCGACGTTGGAGGCTTCCAGGGCGCCGGACTGGATCGTGCCGAGCCCGCCGGTACCGGCATTTCCGGCCTGCGCGTTGCCGGAATTCAGGTTGGTCGAATAGACGTTGCCCGGCTCGGGCGTCAGATTGTCGGGGCTCGCGACGTCGGCGAGCATGATCGTGTAGAGCGTCAACTGCTGCCCGTTCTTGAGGATCGCCGTCACGTGGCCCGCATCGTCGACGTCGACCTTGTCGATGGCCGAGGGAACGCTGCCATTGACGGTCGCCTTGAAGCTGAAGTCGGTTCCGACCTGCGTCATGTTCGACAGGTCCATGGTCAGCGGCGCACCGCCGGGGACGGTCACTGTGAGACCGGTCGGGCTCGCCGCGGCCAGCGCGCCCTTGCCGGCCGCCGTGGTGTCGAAGGTGAAAGTGGTGGCGGCGCCGAGCGAGGTGCCCGTCGCGGAGTCATAGACCTCAATCTGCCAGGTATCCGAGCCGGCAGCCGTCGCCGTGTGGGACATATAGACGTCGAGCGTAACGGCCTGGCCGATATTGTTGTAGGCGACGATCGAACTCTTCGATGAATACGACGCCGGGCCCGGCGGACCGGCGATAACAGCCGCTTTCGGATCCAGATTGCCGGTCGTGAGTGTTGCCGCCGTCGACGGCACAGGCACCTGCGGAACCTGGGCAACGTTGACGATCTGCATGCCGGCCAGGCTGTTCTGCGAGAAGTTGGTCACGAGACCGGGCTGTCCCAGAAGATAGTAGCCGGCCGCGTTGACCAGATTGCCCTGACTGTCAGGCACGAAGGAGCCGGCGCGCGTCAGATACTGCTGCGTATTGTTTGCGTTCGACACCACGAAGAAGCCATTGCCCTGAACGGCGAGGTCCGTGCTCGACGTGGTGAACTGCGTATGCCCGGGATCGGTGATGGCGTAGCGGACCGTGGTCTCGACGGCGCCGGAATCGTAATTGCCGGAGCCGCTCTTCAGGATCAGCGAGGAGAACTCCGTGGAAGCCCGCTTGTAGCCGGTCGTGTTGACGTTGGCGATGTTGTCCGAGACCGTCGACAGCTTGTTGGACTGCGCAGACATACCGGAAACGCCGGTGCGCATAACACCATACAGGCTCATGAATTGGGCTCCTTTGGTAGATTGCAGCTACAATGGGGGGTCTTGCTTGCGCGGGGCTGATGATTGGAAGCGATGCACAACTTCATGTTGTCATGTCGTTTTCGGCTGACAGAACGAGCGCGCCTTGTCGGTCCACGCGCCGAACCCGCTCGAGACGAGATGAGCGACGATGTGACAGACGTAGCGCTTCTGCGCCGGCTGGTTGTTGGGACCGGCATTGTAGCGCGCGACAGCCATGGTCCAGCTGCCTTCGCGCTGCTTCAGCTCCTTCAGGAAGCGCGCGGCGTAGTCGACGTTCCTGGCGGGATCGAACATCGCCCGTACCGAAGCGAATTTGTCGCCGTGGTAATAGTGGTTGATCTGCATGCAACCGAGGTCGATGAGCTTGATCCCCTTGCTGCGCATCGTCTCGAAATTCGCGATTGCGTCATCCATGTCCTTGGCGAACACGGTCTGGCCGTCGGCACCGAGGGCGTAAGGATGGAGCGCGCCGCGCCGACCGGTCTCGGTGAGGCCAACCGCGTAGAGAATGCCGAGCGGAATACCGTGCTGCCGCGCCGCGCGCGCCATCTCGCGCTCGCAGGGACGCGCAATTTCGGCGGCCGCCTGCGCAGCGCTCGCACTAGAGATAAACAGGGCCGCGACGATGATGCGGCGCCACGTCCTGATCATGACGCGTCTCCTGGTTGAACTGGTGCGCCTGCCGGGCCTGCTTCGCGCCGCCGTCGGACTGCCCCGACGACGTGCCGGCACCACCGAACGTGCCTTGCGACTGCGACGAGGGCTGGTGCTGGCCCGAGAGCTGCGGCTGCGATTGGCCGGAGCCGCTCTGGAATCCGTCCAGCGAGCCGTGCTGGACCGGCGCGACGTCGGCGACGTAGCCCGCCGACTGCATGAGATCGCGGATCTGGTCGCGCTGCTGGTCGAGCATTTGGCTCGTGTCCTTGCGCTCGGCCGCAAGCTGGACGGACACTTCGGTGCCGACGAGACGCAGGCGCACGGTGACGTTGCCGAGCGCCGGCGGCTCAAGATTGACTGTCAGGATCTTGAGCGGCTGATCCGGCGCATTGGTCTGGGAAGCTGCAAGGTCCGGCGCCGACGCCGCCGGTGCCGAGGACTCCTTCAGCTCGGCGACGACTGCATTGGCGACCTGTTGCGGGGCGTTGAACTGCGCTGGCGGCAGATGGGTCTCCTGCTGGACCACGGTGACCTTGGTCGTCTCGGGCAGCGCGGCGCGCGCCGAGGCCTTGGCGGCACGCTCGACATTGGCCGTGACCGCCTCGAAGCCCGCTGACCCGGGCATTGCGCTCGAAGCCTCCGTGCCTTGCATCGGTGCCGACTGCGCCGCGCCCATCGCTTGCGAAGCCGCAGCCTGCGAGCGCGCGGCGGTGGGAGCGACACTGGATGGGGCGGTATCGACCGTCGCCGCCTTCGCCGCGCCTGTGCCGGAAGCCTCGCGCTTCGTCGTGGAGGACCGCTCGTCGCGCGCAGACACCTCCTTATCGGCGGACTGTAGTGGCATCTGCAGCTTCACGGCAGGCGCGGCAACGATCTCCTGCCCGACCACCACGGCAACGCCCGATTGCCCCTGGACGTCTGCTCCGGCGGCTTGATCCACCGAACGTAGTTTTTCCGACGACCTGTCGGCCTTGTTGTCGGAGGACTCCTCTGTGGCCTCCGCTCCCTCGGACGCCGCGATGCGTTCGCGCACCGTCGCGTCCTTCGGCCTCTCCTGCTCGTTGGAATGAGCCAGACGCGTGCGCAGCGTTCCCGTCTTCGCTGTCGTGTCGCTGGCACCATCGCTCAGTGCCTGTTTTGCGAGATTCGAGACGGTGTGGAGCAAATCGTTGAACGACGAATTTGCCTGCGATCTGGACCCAGCGCTCTTCGCGGAACGTGACGTCCCGCGCACGTTGAGGCTCTCGGCGAGACCCGAGAAGAGCTGTCCGGAGGTTCCACTGAGCTTGGTCATGGACGGCGGTCCCTGGTAAGGAGTTCGAGCTCGGCGAGCTGCTTCTGCGCGCGCGCGAGCGTCACGGTCGATGAGGACAGATCGAGCCGCGCCGGCGTTGCCGGAGGCTTGTCGGCGGCCGCAACGGATCCGCCCGCGAACGGCTTGCGGACGTCGAGCGCGAGCTGCACCGTGGCATTCAGAAGGGGGAGGTCGCGCTCGGGGAGCTTCGACCGGTCGAGCGCCTTCAGCTCGGCCAGACCGCCGTCATACTCGTCGGTGAGCACCCGCGAGGCGCCGCGGAAGAAATGGGCCCGCTCGCGATCCGCCGAGGCGTCGGCGCTGAGCGCCAGCGCCCGCTCGCCGGCCAGCCGGGTCACGGCCAGCCGTCCGCGCACCATCGCGGCGCGCGCGATCACGAAATACAGCTTGAGGCGGCTCGTGCGATCGATCTGCTCCAGCAGGGCTGTGATCCGTGCAAAACGGTGCTCGTCGAGCGCCAGGCTCGATTGCGTCAGCCCCGCGGAGAAGCGCTGCCAGAAATCGCCGGCATAGATCGAGTTGCGGTAGTGGCGGATATAGGCCAGCGTCAGAAACTCGAACTTCTCGAAGTCCTCCGCCTGACCCACCAGCAGGATCTCGCGCCGCAGCGCCGCCTCCTCGACGAGCGTGCCGGGCAACAGCAGGCGCGCGTCGTCCAGACGCTCGATCGCGAGCGATGCCTCTGCACGCGCGAACAGCGCGCCCTGGACCAGCGCGACCTGTCCGCCCAGGCCCGAGGGAATCGTCCGCGGCTTGACGTCCTTGAGCAGCTCCCGCGCGTCGTCCTGACGACCCTCGACATAGGCGAGCGCACCGTTGAACAGCCGCTCGTCGACGTTCATCCTGTCGCGCGGCAGCTTGCGAACGACCTGCGGTGCACCGCCGCTGAGCAGGTAGATGACCACGGCCTGGCTGTTCTGCGGATTGCTCCACACGGCGGGATCGGCCGCGAGAAACTTCTCGCCGATCTGCCGGATCAGCGCGATGTGGCTGCCGTGCGCGGCGGTGTCGCCGTTGGCGATGCCGTCCTGCACCGCCTGTAGCGCACGGACGAGCTCATAGGGCTCGCCGGACTGGGGCGCAGGCTGGGCAAGCGCGCTCGCCGCCGTGAACGGCAGCAGCAGCAAGGCGGCGCGGCGCAGCAGCCTGATCAAGGGCGTTTCTCCCGGATCAGGATCTCGATCCGGCGGTTCTGTGCGGCCGCCGGATCGTTCGGAAGCTTCGGCCGCCGGTCGGCGTAACCTTCGATATGCTCGATCCGCCGCGCATCGACACCGGAGCGAACCAGCATGTAGTAGGCCATCTGCGCACGGGCAGTCGACAGCCGCCAATTGTCGTAGGTTTCCGAACGATACGGCCGATTATCGGTATGGCCGCGCACGATGATCATGCCCTGGCGCTTGGTCAGCAGCGGCCCGATCTTGTCGATCACGCGGATCAGCTCGGGCCGCGGCTCGGCCGAGCCGACCGCGAACATGCCGAAGCTCGCATCGTCGGTCAGGCTGACCAGGAGTCCTTCCTCGACCTGACGCACCTCGGCCGCTGGCCCCGCGCCCGCTTTAATATCCGACAGCGCGTCCGCGATCGCGGACTGAAGCTGCTTGAGGGTCGGCTGCTGCGTTTGCGCCGCATCGCGCGGTTCGGACTCCTTTGCCGTGTCGTTGAGACGCGCCGGGGGGGCGGCATTGGCTTGAACGCCAGACTGGGCGCTGCCCTCGCGCGAGGATTGCGTGGGTGCGGGGCCCGGCGGCAACAGGGGCGACAGGCTTGCGGACGGACTGTCCGCGTTCGGAGCCACGCTTCCGCCGGCCTCTTCCGCCTTGGCACGGCGTGCCTGCGGCTCGCCCGGGTTTGGTCCGGCTGCACCGTCACGCGCGGACGCATTCGGCTTGGGCTTGGGCTCGCTCTCGATGAAACGATCGGCGTCCTTGGACGCCTGCGGCGCCAGCCTCCAATAGCCGGGATCGAAGGGATCGCGGTAGGCGTCGCCGCCCTTGAGGCCGTCCTCTTCGACGGACGTCAGAGCGCCGGCACGCCGCTGACCCGTGGACTGGTTCGCGCTGTTGGCGATCTCCGCGAGCGTCGCATAGGGATCGCGGAACAGGACCTTCTCCTCGTAGGAGGCCGGCTTCTCGGCCGTCGGAGAGTCACCGCGACGTTCTTCGTTCGGCCCGGCCGGCTGACGCTTGCCGTCCTGGCCTTCGAACGAGGACGGCTCCTTCTTGGAGAGATCCTTGAGACCCTTTGGAGCAGGTGCGTTCTCCGCGAGCTTGATCGGATTGAAATAGCTCGCGACCACCTGCTTCTGGTCCTGGTTGAGCGCATTGAGCAGCCACATGACCAGGAAGAACGCCATCATCGCGGTCATGAAGTCCGCATAGGCGATCTTCCAGACGCCGCCGTGATGCGCCTCCTCGGCGAAGGCGCTGCGCCGGCGGACGATCACGATCTCATGCTTGACCTCTTCCATGGCGGACTACCGGCGCGCTTCCTTGAGGCGTTCACTCCAGGCGGAGATCTGCGTCTCGATCACGGTCTGGTCGGCCACGACACGGACCTCGAAGGTATCGGCGGCCTCGTACGCGATGCCGGTTCGCCTGGAAGCCTCGAGCTGCGTCTTCACGAGGTCGAGCAACTCGCTCGGGCCCGTGACCTTGAAGACCGGCACCGGTGAACCGCCGGTCAGCACCGCAATCTGCTCGACCAGTGACTCGATTGCCTTGTTGCGCACCGCCTCGGTGAGGAACGGCAGCAATATCCGCGCAACGGAGCTTGCGATGTTGCTCTCGATCTCCCGGCAGGCCGCCTCGAAGCCGCCGACGATCGCGACCGCCTGCTGGTCGGACCATTTGGCCCGCTCCTCTCCGAGCCGGATCGCGCCGCGGACGCGCTCCTCCGCCAACTTGGCTTCGCCCTCCGCGACGCCGGCGGCATGTCCTCGCCGATAGGCATCGTCCAGGAGGTTGGCGGGCGGAGCTTCCGTCGCGGGCGCCGGAGGCGGCGCCTGTAGCTGCGGCTGGGTCTGGGGCTGCGGTTGAGGTTGAGGCTCGCGCCGGGCTTCCTTCGACCTCGTCAGCACGTCCTGGATTTTCGGCGACGGAGGCGGCGACGACTTGACCCGGCCATTCGCGTCGAACTGCGTCAGGAGTTTTCCGATTGCCGCGTTCATGCCGCCTCCTCACGTCGCATCCAGTCTTTAAGGATCGCAGCCGCCTGCATCTGATCGAGCCGGACGATCTGCTCCAGCCGCTTCTGCGGCGTTCGCTGCATCTTGCCTTCGAGGTCTTCGACGAGGTTGAGCTCGGCCTCCTCGCTGTCGGGCAACGCAAGGGCCGCCGCAGCCTCGATTTGGGCGGCCTCAGCCGCCTCGGCCTGCTCCTGCTCCGCGCGATGGGTCAGAATGCCGTTGACCGCGGGCCGAAGCCCGAACCAGACCAGCATCGCAGCAACCGCCAGGATCGTCACTGCATTGATGACGCTGCCGAGCTGCTTGTTGATCATCTCGACGAAGCTGATCGGGGGCACCGGCGCCAGCTCACGCGAGCCCTCGATGAAGTCGACGGCCGTCACCTGGATCTGGTCGCCGCGCGCCTTGTCCAGTCCGCCCGCCGTCGCCGCGAGCTGACTGATCTCTGCAAGCTTGCTGTCGACGATGGCCTGGTTGCTCTTGTCGCCGAGATCGGCGACCAGCCGCGCGCGGTTGACCAGGATGGCGATGAAGAGCTTCTTGACCGAATAGCCGTCGCTTACCGTCGTCGTGGTCTTGGACGAGACCTCGAAATTGGTGACGTCCTCGCGGCGGCTCTTGTCCTCGCTGGAGTTCTTGCCGCCGCCGGCATTCACCTGCTGGTCGGGAAGATTCTGCTGCACCGTGGTCGGCGTCGAGCGGTCGGCGTTCTGCGACGATTCCTTCTCGCGCACGTTCCGGACCGAACGTTCGGCGCGGCTCTCGGGATCATAGACCGTCTCGTTGATCTGCCGCTTGTCGGTGGAGAGCTGCGGTGCAACGCTCACCTCGAAATTGTCGAGGCCGAGATACGGCGTCAGCGCCTTGCGAATGTTCTCCTGCACCATGCCGCCGACCGTCTTCTGAAGGCTCGCCATCTTGGTCGGCGCGGCGCTAGCCTCGTCCTCTTCGGCGAGCAGCATCGATCCGTCGGCGTCCAGCACCGTCACCTTGTCGCGGCTCATGCCGGGGATGGCGGCGGCGACGAGATGACGGATCGACTGCGCCGTGCGCGCCTCGATCGCGCCGTCGGTGCGCAGCACGACCGAGGCCGATGGCGGCTGCTGCGTCGCGCGGAACGAGCCGCGGACCGGCAGCACGATATGCACCCGCGCCGCCTTCACGCCCTTCATCAGTTGTACCGTGCGCGCAATCTCGCCCTCCAGTGCGCGGAGCTTGGTGACCTCCTGCATAAACGACGTCAGGCCGAGCGAGCCGATCTTGTCGAACAGCTCGTAGCCGGAGTTGGCGCTGGTCGGCAGCCCCTTCTCGGCAAGCAGCATCCGCGCCTGCATGGTCTGGCTCGGGCGCACCGAGACCGCATCGCCGGCGGTGTTGACGTCGAAGGCGATGTTCTGCTCGCGCAGCGCAGCGCCCATGCGCGTCACATCTTCGCGTGTGAGGCCGGTATAGAGCGTTTCGAACTCGGGGCGGCTGAGATAATAGGTACCGCCGACGACGGTGACGAGAACGGCAAAGCCGATCAGTCCCAAGGCCATCAGGCGTCGCGGCCCAAGCTCCAGCAGATTGTTGAGCAGTTGCTGTACCTGCGCACGACTGAGCATATGACCTCGTACCAATGCGAACGTACAGGACACTCAGCTGCCAACCTTGTCTGAAGGTTGCGCGAGGCCGCGAATGTGTCAGTTCGCTGGCGAGGCGTTGCAATTTTGCAAGAAGCCAGGACGACGCAATCCGTTCGGCGGCCACAAGCCGACGCTCGGGCGCATGGCAGCGCCATCGGCTGCGGCGTATTGCATGAAGTCTGGCGTCGGAAGGTCGATGCCGGCGTGTCGTTCGCCGTCGCATCCGCCGATCATGGCGGGGACCGTGCCCCCTGAGGGAGCACGGTCGTTTCGAAAGCGCCGCTTAGCCGCGGAACAGCGACAGGATGCTCTGGCTGTTCTGGTTGGCGATCGAGAGCGCCTGGACGCCGAGCTGCTGCTGGGTCTGCAGAGCCTGGAGGCGGGTCGATTCCGCGTTCATGTCGGCGTCCACGAGCTGGCCGACACCGCGGTCCACGGAGTCCATCAGGGTCTTCACGAACTCCGAGTTGGTCGAGATGCGGTTCTTGACCGCACCGAGATCGGCAGCGGCCGAGCTCACCGAGTTGATCGCAGCGGTGACCTGCGCGATGTAACCATCGAGCGTGGTCTGGTCAGCCGCCGAGTCGGTCAGCGCGGAGATGTTGATCGTGTCGACGGACGCGCTGCCGCTCACCGTGTCCAGAATGCCGGTCTGCGTGGTGGAGTAGAGCGTGTAGTTGGCGGTCGTCACGGTGATGGAGCCGATGGTGGGCGTGCCGCCGACACGCGAATACGACGATACGAGATTGAAGCTCGTCGGGGTGGTACCGGTCGTCGTGCTCAGCCAGTTGATGCCGTTGAAGGTGGCCGAATTGGCCTTGAGCTTCATATCCTGCTGGATCTGGGTGATGTCGGCCTGGATCTTGGTGCGGTCGATACCCGCGGTCTTGGCTTCGACCAGCAGCGCCTGCAGCTTGGTCAGGCCGGATTCCTTGTCGCCGATCACCGAGGTCAGAGCGGTGTATTCGGTGTCGACGGTCGCGGCCGACAGACCGAGCGAGTCGGAAACGGCGGACAGCGCGGCGTTGTCGGAGCGCATCGACGTCGCGATCGACCAGTAGGCGGCGTTGTCCGAAGCGGTGGCCACGCGCTGGCCGGTGGAGATCCGGTTCTGCGTGGTGGCGAGTTGCGCGCTGACAGACCGCAGGGTCTGGAGCGCGGTCATGGCGGAGGAGTTGGTGAGGAGACTAGAACCCATTTTGATGTCCCTTTGAAGATTGAATCGAGCTTAGGGGACATACCGGGCTTGCACCGGTACGACAGGGCGGCGTCATGCCTTTGGGCTTCCCGCAAAACGCGGGTTCAAGGCCCAATCTGTCGTAACGGCGAGGTTAGCGAGCGAAGCTTGTGCGAGGCTTGTGGCTCTGTGCTCCAGCTGCAACAGGGAGCCGAAATGACGGCGTGCGCATGGCGTCACGCCAAACGAAAGGGCCGCGCTTCGCGAGAAGCGCGGCCCTCCTCCGATGACTTGGATCTTAGCGGAACAGCGACAGGATGCTCTGGCTGCTGTTGTTGGCGATCGAAAGCGCCTGAACGCCGAGCTGCTGCTGGACCTGAAGGGCGGCCAGGCGGGTGGATTCCGCATTCATGTCCGCGTCGACGAGCTGGCCGACACCACGATCAACCGAGTCCATCAGCGATTTCACGAACTGCGTGTTGGTCGAGATACGGTTCTTGACCGCACCGAGATTGGCAGCGGATGCGGCCACCGAGTTGATGGCGGTCGTGACCTGCGCGATGTAGCCGTCGAGCGTGGTCTGGTCAGCCGCCGAGTCCGTCAGCGCGGAGATGTTGATGGTGTTGACCGACGCACTGCCGCTCACGGTGTCCAGAATGCCGGTCTGCGTGCTGGAATAGAGCGTGTAGTCGGCGGTCGTCACGGTGATGGAACCGGTCGTGGGCGTGCCGCCGACGCGAGAGTACGACGACACGAGGCTGAAGCTCGTCGGTGTGGTTCCGGTCGTCGTGCTCAGCCAGTTGACGCCGTTGAAGGTCGCGGCATCGGCCGTGCTCTTCATCTGCTGCTGGATCTGGGTGATGTCCGCCTGGATCTTGGTGCGGTCGATACCGGCGGTCTTGGCCTGGACCAGCAGCGACTGGAGCTTGGTCAGACCGGAGTCCTTGTCCCCGATGACCGTGCTCAGAGCGGTATACTGCGTATCCACGGTCGCGGCCGACAGGCCGAGCGAGTCCGAGACGGCGGAGAGCGCGGCGTTGTCGGCGCGCATCGACGTCGCGATCGACCAGTAGGCGGCGTTGTCCGAAGCGGTGGCGACGCGCTGGCCGGTGGAGATCCGGTTCTGGGTGGTGGAGAGTTGCGAACTCACAGACCGCAGGGTCTGGAGTGCGGTCATGGCAGTCGAGTTCGTAAGCAGGCTTGACATTGCGAATGTCCCTTTTTTGTACGCGATACATTTTCACGAGGGGACATACCGGGCTTTCACCGGTACGGAGGGACGGCATCATGCCTTTGGACTGATGTGGGTGGGGTCCAACCCGCCGTGCCGCATTGCTAGCACGCCGAATCTTGCCTCCAGATTAAGGTCAGATAGAATTTCGCTGTAAAATCATATGGTTAACATTACCCGCCGCTAACCATATCCCGCGCCTATCGCTTAACCATATCCAGCCGGTCAGCGATATCGGCTCTTACGAGAACGAGCGCACCAGTCCGGAGGCCAGCAGGTTCCAGCCGTCGATCAGCACGAAGAACAGCATCTTGAACGGCAGCGCGAGGATCGTGGGCGGCATCATCATCATGCCCATCGACATGGTCAGCGTCGCCACGATCATGTCGATCACCAGGAACGGCAGGATGATGAGGAATCCGATCTCGAACGAGCGCCTGAGCTCGGAGATCATGAAGGCCGGGATGATGACGCGCAAATCGACGCGCTTGTCGTCGAACTTCTTGCGGAAGCTCTCCGCGGCGAGCGCTTCGAAGGTCTGGAGATCCTTGTCGCGGACATGGGCCAGCATGAACTCGCGGAACGGGTCGGTGATCTTGAGATAGGCTTGCTCTTCCGAGATCTCGTTCTTCATCAGCGGCTGGACGCCGGTCTCCCAGGCCCTGTCGAAGGTCGGCGCCATGACGTAGAAGGTCATGAACAATGCGAGACTGATCAGTACGAGGTTGGCAGGCGTGGTCTGGAGGCCGAGACCGGCGCGCAGGAACGACAACGCCACCGCAAATCGCGTGAAGCTCGTCACCATGATGAGCAGCCCCGGCGCCACCGACAGCACCGTGATCAACGCCATCAGCTGGATGATCCGGCCGCTGGTCGAGCCGTTTCCCGGCGGCAACAGGGAATTCAGGTCCGGAATCTGGGCCAGCGCCGCTTCGGGCAGCACGACCAGAACCAAAGCGATCAGCAGGACTTTCACTCTCACTGGATCACCAGCGTCTCGATGATCAATTCTCGGACCTTGCCCGACGAGCGGATGTTGGCGCGCTCGGTCAGGTCGTCACGCAGATGCTGGAGTCCGCGCGATCCCTCGAACTGCGCAACCGTCGCCGACCGCAGATAGGTCACGATGTCCTCGCTGATATGTGCGGCCAGAATGCCGGCATCCTCGTCGCTCATGCTGTCGGTCACCATGGAGGCTTCGATGCGCGCCCAGTTGTTGGTCGGCGCGGCAAGATTGGTCACGATCGGAGACAGTTTCCTGAGCCGCGCGCTGCCGGCGTAGCTCGAGGCGATCGGCGGCGGCGTGGCGCTCTTCTTCGCATCGGCAACGCGCTCGGCGGTCGCGATCAGATGCAGGCCGGCAAGGGCGCCCGCGCCGATCGCGATCAAGGTCAGCACGACGATGGCGGCAATCAGGCGCATAACGTCCCCTGCCATCGTGACGCGACCCGGCCGGCGCAAGCCTCAGAATGGTGCCACGGCGTCATAGATACGGTGTCCCCATCCAGGCTGCTGCACGTCCGACAGATTGCCGCGCCCGCCATAGGACACGCGCGCCTCAGCGATCTTGTCGTAGGAGATCGTGTTGGTTCGCGAGATATCGCGCGGACGTACGATGCCGCCGACGTTGAGCACGCGCATCTCCGTGTTGACGCGAAATTCCTGCGAGCCGCTGATCATCATGTTGCCGTTCGGCAGCACGTCAGTGACGATGGCCGCGATCGACAGCTTGATGTCCTCGGTGCGATCGATCTGGCCGTTGCCCTTGATCTGGGTATTGGTGTTGAGGTTGGCATTGGCTTGGCCAGTGTCGCTCCAGCCTGCGACGTTCATCAGCCAGTCGAGCCCGAACTTGACCTGGGAATCGCGGGAGCGGTCGGTCTTGTTGTCGAGCTTGGCCTTGTCCTGCATCGAGATGATCACCGTCACGACGTCACCGGTGCGCCGAGCCCGGGGATCGCGGTAGAGATCGGTGCCGTCGTCCCAGGTCGAGCGATAGCTGACAGGCGTGCGCATGCGCGGCGTCACCGGGATCGGATCGGCCTGCATCCTCAGGCCGCTGCCGACAGGCGACATTTGCGGACCGGTCAGGACTTCGGCCGGATCATGATAGCATCCCGCCAGGACCATGGACGCCAGCAGGAGCGAAGGGACGAGGATCGGCTTGTTCATCTATTTGGTCTTTCCGTCATCCACGCGACGCATGCCGCCGAGCAGGTCGGCGAGATGGGCCGCGCGAGCCGTATCCATCTCATTGAAGATCGCGCTCGAGCTCCTCGGGCTGAGCTTGGCGAGCACGGCGGCGGCGGTCTCGTCGGTCATGCCGGCGATCTGGGTCGCCGCAGCTTCGGGCTTCATGCGCGAATAGATCTCGACAACGCTCGCTTCAGCCTTCTTCAGGAAGTCGTCGCGCAGCACCATCCACTTCTCGTATTCGGCGCGCTTGGCCTCGACTTCGGCAATGCGCTCGCGCAGCAGGCTCTCGGCCTTCTCCAGCTCCTTGAGCTGCCAGGCCAGCCTTGCGTCGACGGCGGGATCGGCGACGTTGCTGCAGAACAGGGCGATTTCGTTGTCCGGGGCCGGCGCAGCCTGCGGCGGCGCAGGCTTCGGCGGCGCCGTGACGCTGCCGGGCCTGGCCGGACGGACCGGTGCGGGCGCAGGCGCGGGTGTCGGGGTCTCGGAAGCCGGCATCGCCCCGGTGACCGCGGGTCCCGACTCTTCGGCCGCCCATGCCGTCGCCCGGATCGAAGCACTCTCGCCGGAATTCGGGGCGGCCGGCACCTGCGGCTTCTGCGGTCCCGCCGCGCGGGCGCGCGCGAAGGAGAGCAGGTTGAGCGGCTTCGACGGCCTGGCCTCGTCCAGCGCCAGCACGGGCGATGCGCTCGCGAGCATTGAGGCCGCGGCCAGCAGGAGGAGTTTGGCTTTGTGATCCAGCTTCAGCATCGGGCCGCGTGCGATTCTCGGTCGAGACTTGAGCATTGAGCGACCAAGCTTGCACGACGCTTATGCATCATTGCACGATGACGTCGGCCTGGAGCGCGCCTGCCGTCTTGATCGCCTGGAGGATCGCGATGATCCCCGATGGCTTCAGGCCGATCTGGTTCAGCCCGCGCACCAGGCGCTGGAGATCGACCCCGCTCAGGATCGCCACCTGCGCTCCCGCCTCGTTGGCCTCGACCACGGTCTGCGGGACGACCACCGTCTGCCCTCGCGAGAACGGCGCCGGCTGCGAAACGACCGGCATCTCCGTGACACGAACCGTCAGATTGCCGTGGGTCACGGCAACGGTCGATATCCGCACGTCGCGCCCGATCACGACCGTGCCGGTGCGCTCGTTGATCACGACCCGCGCCGGCGTATCCGGCTCGACCGTCAGTTCGCCGATCTCGGCCAGGAAACGGACAGGGCCGATGTGACGCGGCTTCGACAGCACGATGGTGCGGTAGTCGCGCTCGAAGGCGATCTGCGCGCGGTAACGTCCGCCGGCGTATCGGTTGATGGCGTCGAGAATGCGCGTCGCGGTGACGAAGTCGGGGTTCTTCAGCTCCAGCACCAGGAACTCCATCTCGCGGAGACTTCCCTGCACCTCGCGCTCGACCAGCGCACCGTTCGGGATGCGCCCGGCCGTCGGCGTACCCTGGCTGACGTTCTGCGCCTGGCCTCCGACGCTGTAGCCGGCGACCGTGATCGCGCCCTGCGCCACCGCGTAGACGGCGCCGTCCGCGGCGCGCAGCGACGTCATGACCAGCGTGCCGCCGAGCAGCGACGTCGCATCGCCGAGCGACGACACGGTGACGTCCATGCGCTCGCCGGGCCCGATCGATGGCGGTAGGTCCGCGGTCACCATCACCGCCGCGACGTTGCGCGTGCGCAGCGTCGTCGGACGCGGGGGGTTGTTGGTGCTCGTGGTCTCGTTCCTGACGTTGATGCCCATGTTCTCGAGCATCGATTGCAGGGACTGTTCCGTGAACGGCGCGTTGCGAAGCGTGTCGCCGGTGCCGTTCAGGCCGATGACGAGGCCGTAACCGACGATCTGGTTCTCGCGCAAACCCTTGATGTCCGCGATGTCCTTGACGCGGACGGCCGCCTGGGCGCTGACGACCGACATGAGCAGGACGAGCGCAAGCAGGAGTCTTGTCATGACCCGTCCACGACCTTAACGGTGCCGTCCGGCTGGACGACGCCCCTGATGATCACCCCGGTATCCGTATTGCGTACCGGAATGAGTGCGCCGGCCGCACCCGACTGCATCGCCGAACCGTAGGTGACGATGGACAGGCCGCTGTCTTCGACCACGACCTTGACCGTGGCGCCGCGGGCGACGGTCCAGGGGTCTTCCACCGCATTGGTCGGAATGGGCTGGCCCGGAAACAGAGCGCGCCGCGCCATGCGGCCGACCAGGACCTGACGGCCCTCGATGAACATGGCGACGCCGAGCAGACTCGGCGCGAAGGCGCGTTCGGTGATCATCTCCTCCCGGATCAGCTCGCCGGCGCGGATCGAGACGGCCGGCACGGGAAGCCGCTTCTCCTCGGCCGCAGCGCCGCGCGCCGCGACGAGAACCAGCAGCACGGCGGCCAACCCGCGCATGATCAGGCCCACCCTGTTCAACATCGAGACACCGGAACTAGCGCATGCCCTTCGAGACCGTCTGGGCCATTTCATCCGAGGCCTGGATGACCTTGGCATTCATTTCGTAGGCGCGCTGCGCTGAGATCAATTCGGTGATTTCCTTGACCGGATCGACGTTGGAGGCTTCGAGCCATTTCTGGTTGATCTTGCCGTAACCGGCGTCGCCGGGCAGCCCGACGACCGGCGTGCCGGACGCCGTGGTCTCGCGATAGAGATTTCCGCCCAGCGGCTCCAGGCCCGCTTCATTGGCGAAGTTGGCGAGGTTGAGCTGACCGATCTGCCGCGGGTTCACTTCCGTATCCAGCTTGGCGAACACCTGGCCGGTGGCGTTGACCGTGACCTCGACCGTCCCCTGCGGCACGGTGATCGCGGGATCCAGGAGATAGCCGTCGATCGTGACGAGCTGAGCGTTGGCATTGGTATTGAACGAGCCCGCGCGGGTGTATTGCACCTCGTTGTTGGGGCCGAGCACCTGAAACCAGCCGCGACCGTTGATCGCGAGGTCGTAGGGGTTGCCGGTCTGGGTCAGCGCGCCCTGGATGTGCAGCTTGCGGATCGCCGCCGACTTGACGCCGAGGCCGAGATTGGCACCTTCCGGGATCGGCGAGGAGCCGTTGACGTTCGCGACGCCCTGCATGCGGTCCATCTGGTAGAACAGATCGGTGAACTCCGCGCGCGCCCGCTTGTACGAGGTCGAGTTGATGTTGGCGATGTTGTTCGCGATGACTTCGATGTTGGTCTGCTGGGCGTTCATGCCCGTGGCCGCAATGGCGAGCGATTTCACTTATTTCATTCCTTCAGGTCAGATCGACATCCGAACGACTTCTTGGTAGGCCTGCACGACCTTGTCGCGAACCGCGACCGCCGTCTGCAGGGCCTGCTCGGCCGACATCAGCGCCTCCACGACGCGACGCGTCGATTCCTTGCCCTGCATCGCCGAGATCGACGCCGCCTCGCCCGCCTTCAGCGTCCCGATCGCGTCGGTCGTCACCTGCTTCATCACGGATTCGAAGCCGACGTCGTCACCGGTCTGGATCGCCGTGGTCGCCGCGGGCGAGACGGCCTGCGTCTCGGTGGCGCGGCTAGCCGCCTGGCCAGCGGATATCGCCGTGGATGAAATCGCCTCAAGCATTGTCAGCTCCTCAGAAGATCGATGGTCATGCCGAGCATGGATCTCACCTGCTTCACGACCTGAAGATTGGCTTCATAGGACCGGTTGACTTCCCGCATGTCGGCCATTTCGATCATCATGTTGACGTTCGGCAGCTTGACGTAGCCGGCCTTGTCGGCAGCGGGATGTCCCGGATCGTACTCCACGCGATACGGCGTGGTGTCGACCCCGATCTCCTTGACCTTCGCGAGCTGCGCGCCCGAGGCTCGGTCCATCGCGGCATCGAAGGTGATGGTCTTGCGCTGATACGGATCGGCGCCGGCAATGCGCCCGGTCGAGGTGGCGTTCGCGAGATTCTCCGAGACGATGCGCATGCGCGTCGACTGCGCTTCGAGCCCGGAGCTCGCGACCGTCAACGAAGCTTGCAGTGAGTCCAGCATGTCAGTTCACCTCAGGCTTTTGCGCTCGACAGAACCATACGGTGGAACGACCGCACGATCGCCGAGTTCATCGAATAGTCGCGATTGACGTCGCTACCCTTGATCATCTCCTGCTCGAGACTGACGGAGTTGCCGGAGTGAACCACCTCCCAGCTGTCCTTCTTCGCGGTCGCCCGCGTGTCGGTCTCGGTCGCGGACAATTGCATGTGCGACGGCGACGTCGTCGCAAGCCTGACCGGCATGCCGTCGAGCACCTTGTTGAACGGCTCGACGTCGCGCGCCCGAAAGCCCGGCGTGTTGGCGTTGGCGACATTCGTGGCGATGGTCGACTGGCGGAGTTCGAGGTACCGCGCCTGCGACGATGCGAGTTCGAAGAGATAAAGCGGTCCCACGACAGCCCCATTCTGGTCCATTCGAGGGAAGCTTAGGGCGTCAAGCTTTCGTCAGGCTGATGAGGCAGACGCTATCCTCCGAAATCCTACTGGACCTTCTCCGGCCGCGGCGTCTGCTTGGATTGGAGGAAGTAGATGATCTCGGCGACGGGTCGGAAGAATTCGGCCGGAATCACCTGATCGACCTGGACCGCCTCGTAGAGTGCGCGCGCCAGCGCCTTGTTCTCGATGACGGGGATTCGATTCTGCTCGGCAACCTCGCGAATCTTCAAGGCGATCACGTCCATGCCCTTGGCCACGACGAGCGGCGCGGCATTTTCCTCGCGCTTGTAGCGCAGCGCGATCGCGAAATGCGTCGGGTTCGCGATCACCAGCGTCGCGCGCGAGGCCGAGGCGATCATCCGCTGGCGCGAACGGTCGCGCGCCAGCGAGCGCAGCCGCGCCTTGATCAGCGGATCACCTTCCGCCTGCTTGTGCTCGTCCTTGATCTCCTGCTTCGTCATGCGCAGCTCGCGCCGCCAGTGAAAGCGCGCCCAGGCGAGATCAATCGCCACCAGGACGATGGTCGCGATGCAGATCGCCGAGACGATCCGCATCGCGATGTTGAGAATCATCTCCGGCAGCGCGACCGGATCGGTGTACATCGCCTCGAACGCCCTCGCTTCGGACGAGCGCAGCACGAAGGCGACGACGGCGCTCACCGCGCCAAGCTTGAACAGCGACTTGGCGAACTCGATCAGGCCCTGCGTCCCGAACAACCGGCTCCAGCCGCTGATCGGGGAGATCCGGTTCAAGTCCGGCTTGATGCGCTCGAGCACCACGCGCGGGGCGTTCTGCAGCAGCGAGGCGGCGAGCCCGAACACCACCAGGATGACGACCAGCGGCACCAGGAACCGGAGCGCCTGGAGTCCGACCACGGTGAGCAGGTTCTGCGCGTCTGCGCCCGTGCTGAGCGGGAAGCCCTCGGGATCGTCGAGGAGGCTCTTCAGCGTCGGCGTCAATTGCTGCACACCCTGGCCGATCAGGAAGGCCTGGATCACCATCAGCGCGGCCATCGAGGCGAATATGGAGGCCTCCCGAGAGACCGGAATCTTGCCCTGCTCGAGCGCATCACGGACTTTCTTCTCGGTCGGCTCTTCTGTCTTGCTCTCCGGATCGGATGTTTCTGCCATGCCCGTTCAGCGGTCAGCGGAAGACCAGCTCATCCTCCTGCTCGGGGTTGAGCTCGATTTCGCCCTTTTCCGCCAGCTCGAGCGCAAGATCGGTGATCACGCGTCGCGCCTCCAGCACGTCGCGCTGGTTCGACGGCTCTCCGATGGCGAGCTCGTGCTCGACGACGCGGCGGACGCGCGAGGCGACCGAGGACAGGATCAGCTCGCGGAAATGCTTGTCGGTGCCCTTCAGCGCGACGACGATGCGATCGGTCGGCACCTGGTCGAAGATCATGGTGCGCGCCTTCGGCGTCAGGTTGACCACGTCGTCGAAGGTGAACAGCAGTTCCTTCAGCACTTCGGCCGACTTCGGCCGCTTCTCCGACAGGCTCTTCAGCATGTCCTCGATATGACCCCGCTCCATCTTATTGATGATGTCGGCGACGCGGGCGTAAGTGTCGGCACCGAGGTTGCGGGCGAAGTTCAGCGTCAGGTCTTCGTGCAACGTCTTCTCGATGATGCGCATGGCATCGTCGACGATCGGCTTGAGGCTCAGAACGCGCCGCATCAGTTCGTTACGCAGGCTCGAGGGCAGCTGGCTCATCACCTTGGCGGCGCAGGCTGGCTTGACCTTGGACAGGATCAGCGCCGCCGTCTGCGGATGCTCCTTGGACAGATAGCTCGCGAGCGAGTTTTCAGACACCGACGAGACGCGGTCCCATACCGACCGGCTCGAATTGCCGAGCAGATCCGACATGATCTGCGAGACCTGGTCGGCCGGAAGCACGTCGCCGAGCACGGCTTCCAGGCCGCCGAGGGTGCCGAGGATGTTGGCGCCCATCGAGAACTGCTGGGCGAACTCCTCGACGATTCCCTCGAGCTCCTGCGCAGTGATCGGCCGCAGCTCCGCCGCCGCCTTGGTGACGATGCGGATCTCCTGCGGCTCGAACTGCTGCAGCACGCTCGCCGCCGCCTGCCGGCCCATCGCCAGCAGGAGCGCGGCAACCTTTTCCGTGCCGCCCAGCGTGGTAACACCTCGCTGCTTGGCTGGCGCGATGCCGACCGGTGCCGCCATGATCAGGTATCACCCTGGCCCAGCGGACCAACAATCTCCGTGAGCGAGACGCCGAAGCGGGAATTGTCCTCTTCGACGACGACCACCTCGCCGCGGGCGACGATGCGGCCGTTGACGACGACGTCGACGGGCTCTCCGACCCGGTGATCGAGCGGAACCACCGCGCCGCGACCAAGCTTCATCAGGTTCGCCACCGGAATGGTCGCCGAGCCGAGCACCACTTGCATGGTCACGGGGATCCGCAGGATGGCGTCGATATTGGCGAACTTGCCGGTCTCCTCGGCCGTGCGCTGGGCGATCTCCGCCAGCCGCTCAAGGGGAGACGTTTCGGCCTCTGCCGATGCGGGTGCAGATTCATAGTCGAAGGATTGCGCCATCTGGTATCGCCTCTTGGTATATCCGCTGCCGGAGCGCCGTGGCGTTCCGATCGTAGTTGTCCTGCCGGCTTCGGCTTCAATGCTTGTTCAAGTCGGCGCCGCCTGCGGTCGCGGCGGGTGCGAGGCCGCTTCTGGCATCGAGCGCCGCGATCGCCTCGTGGGCCTGATCGATCTTCGTGCTCAGCACGTTGGCGAGCCGTCCGAGATTTGCGGTGGAATCGTGCGCCGCCGTGATGACCGTGTCGAAGGCGCCCGCCGTCTCGTGCACGATGGTCGAGAATTCGCCCTGATAGCTGCGCAGCCGCGCCAGCTCGCGGTGCATCCTTGTCACCCGCATGCTGGTGAAGGCGAGCGCGATCAGCAGCACGGCATCAACGAGATAGGATATCATCGACGAACTCCCGTTTCTGGTCGACCGGATCTGCCACCTGCATGGCGTAATAGCCGTCAAGCTGGCCGATCTGACACCAGAACAGCACCTGATTGTTGCTTTCGAGACGGGCCAGCGTGCGCGGCGTGGCCTCGAGCTCGAGCACTTGCCCGACCTGGAACTTCACGACGTCGCCGAGAGACACCGTCTTCTCGTCGAGCACCGCGCTGAGCGTCACCTCGGTCCGGTGGACCTCGCTCTCCATCTGCTCGCGCCAGCGTGGGTCGGCCGCGCGACCGTCGCTGACCACGACATGAGCAAGCTTCTGCCGGAGCGGATTGAGCGCGGAGTGCGGGATGATGAGGAACATCTGGCCGCCGCGGTAGAGCGCCTGCAGCATGATGTTCGCGCAGATCGACATGTTGCCGCTTCGCCCGATCGCCAGCGAAGCCATCGCCGTCTCGACCCGCTCCACGCGAAAGGTGACGTTCGAAGTGCCGGCGAAGGCGGATTGCAGCGCCTTGGCAAACCGCTCGAACAGTGCCTGCACCAGGCGGAGCTCGATGTTCGAGAACGCGCGCTCGACGTCGAGCGGCGGCTCGGCGCCGTCGGATCCGAACATCGCCTCGACCATCGTGAACACGAAGTCACGGTCGAGCATGATGATGATGCGGGAGTCCCACTGCTCGGCGTAGAGCACCGCCGCCACCGCGTTGGCCTCGTAGTCCTTGATGATGTCGCCGACGCGGTCGTTGGTAATGCCGTTGACCGAGAAATAGCAGGGGGTTCCAGCCATCGGCTGGAGACTGTCGGTGCACGATGCCGCCATGCGATCGAAGATCACATTGAGCATCGGCATACGATCGATCGATATGCCGGCGGCGTCCAGCAAATAGTTCGGCAGCTGCTTGCGCTGATCGACTTCGGCGTCTTCCATCATCATGCGCGCGCCGCCTTGGGTTCGGCTTCGGCCACGACCGGCTTGGGACCTGCGATGGTCTCGTTCTCGACGACGTCGATCGACGGCCGCTCTGTGCTCGCGATCATCTTGCGGCCGTGCTCGACGGCGATCTGCGGCATGGCGCCGTTCATGAACGCCAGCAGCGTCTGCTTGACGATGATGTAGGGCCGGCAGCGCTTCTCGCGCGTCATTTTGATCTTCAGCGCGAAGGGCGAAATGATGCCGTAGGACAGGAATATGCCGGCAAAGGTGCCAACGAGCGCGGCACCGATGAAGCCGCCCAGCAGCTTCGGCGACTGGTCGAGCGCGCCCATGGCCTTGATGACGCCGAGCACCGCCGCGACGATGCCGAGCGCCGGAAGCGCTTCGGAAACCACCACCAGCGCATTGTAGGGGGTCAGCTTGCTCTTCACGATGGTGTGGATCTCCTCGTCCATCAGCGCCTCGATCTCGTGCGTGCGCGCATTTCCCATGATGATGAGGCGGACGTAGTCGCAGATGAACTGGAGCAGCGAAGGATCGCCGAGCACGCTCGGAAACGCCTTGAAGATCTCGGAGGACGAGGGATCGTCGATATGTGCCTCGACCTCGTTGCGGCCCTTGCCCCGCAGCTCACGCATCAGGGCATGCAGGGCCCCGAGCAGGTCGAGATAATAGCGCTGCCCCGGCACCGCGCCGGTGATGGCCTGCATGCAGGCAACACCGGTGTCCACGACCGTCTTCCAGGGATTGGCCACGATAAAGGTGCCGACCGCGGTACCCATGATGATCACGAATTCCCACGGCTGCATGAGCACGGCCAGATGCCCGCCCATGGCTGCAAAGCCGCCGAGCAGTGCCGCTACCGTGATGAAAATCCCCACGAAACTGCCCAACGCGCCGCTCCATCGCCGATCCCATCGGGAATATCTAGTCGGCCACGCTTGCGCGAGGCTGGCTTCTTCGTCGCCAGCCTCGCGCAAGCAATTCGCGGCAGTTTGAGGCGAAGCCGCAACAGCGGCCAGAGGGGCGCGCGTCATGCTATCCACCATCGCGGACTACACCCGACTGACCAAGGACATGGGCAAGTCGCTGACGCAGGTCGCACAGCAGCCTGACGTCAGCCGCGAGACCGACTATTTCCTCAGCCATATCGGCAACGTGAAGACCATCGACGATTTCCTGAAGGACTATCGTCTCTATTCCTACGCGATGAAGGCCTACGGCCTCAGCGACATGACCTATGCCAAGGCGTTCATGCGCAAGGTGCTGACCGAGGGCGTTGCGAGCAAGGACGCCTTCGCCAACAAGCTGACCGACACCCGCTATCGGCAATTCGCGACTGCCTTCAATTTCGCTGCCCTCGGCGACAAGGCAACGCAGGCCGCCGCGGCCACGACCGGCACCGCGACCCAATACGTCACGCAGACGATGGAGGAGAAGGCCGGCGATCAGAACGAAGGCCTGCGATTGGCGCTCTACTTCGCCCGCAAGGCTTCCACGATCACGACCTCCTACCAGATCCTCGCCGACAAGGCGTTGACGCAGGTGGTTCAGACTGCAATGGGCTGGTCGTCGACGATCAGCTCATCCGACATCGATGCCCAGGCCAAGATGATCACGGACAAGATCGATCTCGCCGATTTCCAGGACCCGGCCAAGGTCACTAAATTCGTGCAGCGTTTCGCGGCGATGTGGGACGCGACCCAGGCCCAGAACGATCCCTCGACCAACCCCGCGCTGGTCCTGATCGCCGGCGCGTCGACGTCGATCAGCATGGATACCAACATGCTCACGACACTTCAGAACATCAAGTTCAACAGGTAGGCCATGCAATCGGCTCTCTATGTGGGATTGTCGGCGCAGGTCGCGCTCGAAAAGCGTCTCCAGACGATCGCCAACAACGTCGCCAACGTCAACACGGCGGCGTTCCGCACCGACGTTGTGAAGTTCGAGACCGTGCTGTCCAAGGCGGGACCGACCCCGGTGGCGTTCTCCTCGCCCGGCGACAACATCATCTCCCGCGAGATGGGCAGCATCACCGAGAGCGGCAACCCGCTCGACGTCGCCGTGGTCGGACAGGGCTGGATCGCCTTCGCCGGTCCGAACGGCACGGTCTACACGCGCGACGGCCGCCTCCAGATCGCTCCCAACGGCGACCTTCAGACCGTGAGCGGTTTCCCCGTCGTCGATTCCGGCGGCGCGCAGATCACGCTCGACCCGAACGGCGGACCGATCTCGATCGCGCGCAGCGGCGCGATCACCCAGGACAACAACGAGATCGGCACAATCGGCCTGTTCAACATTCCGCCCGACGCCAATCTCGAACGCTACGGCAATTCCGGCGTGACGCCCGACCGGCCAGCGACTGCCATTGCCGATTTCTCCCGGGACGGCTTCAAGCAGGGCTATGTCGAGGGCTCCGGCGCCAATCCAATGCTCGAATTGACGCGGCTGATCTCGGCCTCGCGCGCCTTCGACGGCACCAATTCGATGATCGAGGGCACCGAGAGCTCGCTCCAGAACGCGATCCGGACACTCGGCGAACCCGGCAAGTAGACTGCGCCTCGCGCGCGTTGAGATTGAGGTTGGACGGTTTCCTTGAACGCTCTTCGGCAACTCGAGTGGGCGCTGCTGGAGCTTCAGCAGAGCACTCCCCTGGCAAGCGTCAGCGGCGCGATCTCCGAGATCGCGCCGACGCATTTCCGCGTTTCCGGCCTGTCGCGCTTCGTCAGGCTCGGCGAGCTCATCGGCGTCAATTCGGCCGGAAAGCGCCAGATCGGGGAGGTGGTGCGGATCGACAGCGACGGCATCGTTGCCAAGCCGTTCGACCGGCAATTTGCCGGCGGGCTCGGCTCGGTCGCCTACCGGATGCCGCCGCTGTCCTTCGCGCCCGATCCGAGCTGGAAGGGCCGCGTCATCAACGCCCTCGGCGCACCGCTGGACGGACAGGGCCCCCTCACCCAGGGTCCCCAGGCGGTCTCGGCGGAGGCGGAGGCGCCGTCGGCCATGAAGCGCGCACGCGTGCACAAGCCGCTGCGCACCGGCGTGCGCGTCATCGACCTGTTCGCGCCGATCTGCGCCGGCCAGCGCGTCGGCATCTTCGCAGGCTCCGGCGTCGGCAAATCGACGCTGCTTGCGATGCTCGCCCGCAGCCAGGGTTTCGACACCGTCGTGCTGGCGCTGGTCGGCGAGCGCGGCCGCGAGGTGCGCGAGTTCATCGAGGACGTGCTGGGCACCGACCGTCACCGCGCCGTCACCATCGTGTCGACGGGAGACGAAAGCCCGATGATGCGGCGGCTGGCGCCGAAGACGGCCATGGCCGTCGCCGAATATTTCCGTGATCGGGGCGAATCGGTCCTGCTCATGGTCGATTCGATCACCCGTTTCGCCCATGCCGCCCGCGAGGTCGCGCTCGCCGCCGGGGAGCCCGCGGTCGCGCGCGGCTACGCGCCGACGGTCTTCACCGATTTGCCGCGTCTGCTCGAGCGCGCCGGTCCAGGCGAGGAGGGATCCGGCACGATTACCGGGATTTTCTCCGTGCTGGTCGACGGCGACGATCACAACGAGCCGATCGCCGACACCATCCGCAGCACACTTGATGGGCACATCGTGCTCTCCAGGCACATCGCCGACCAGGCGCGCTATCCGGCCGTCGACGTTCTGGCGTCGGTCTCACGCCTCGCCCATAACGTCTGGGACCCCGAGGAGCGCGAGCTGGTGAGCAAGCTGCGCGCCATGATCGCGCAATACGAGGACACGCGCGACCTTCGCTTGATGGGCGGATATCAGTCGGGACGTGATTCGGGTCTCGATCAGGCGGTCGACATGGTTCCGAGAATCTACAACGCGATGCGGCAAGGCGCTTCGGCTCCGCCGAGCGCCGATCCATTCCGCGAGCTCCGGGACATGCTCAAGGGCGATTAGCGGATGGAGAGGGTGAGGCGGCGTATGAGAGGCGTCTGCCGCCCATTCTGCGCGAGGTTTTCGACAGGATATTGCGCATGGCGTTACGCTGCCGGCGCATGCGTACCCGGATCCATCACCGATTTCCGTCACGAGCGCGTCACCATTCGGGTGAGCACAACGCCCCGCCGCGGCGCAGGCGATCGCGCGCGACGATTCTGCGAACACGGCGACGACAACCGTCACGTGCAATTCCTGTGAGTTCCCTTGGGGCATTCTCCGCCGGAACGCACAAGTTGTGGATGACGTGCCGACACACATCATCGTCGTGCACAAGCTTCGGTCAGTTTGCGTCGACGACAGACAGCAACATGCCGTGCAATCAGCCCCTCGCAAAGTCGAGCGCATGTTGCTCGTCAGGCAGCGTATTGCGTTCACCATCATGTGTCCCGAAGAGCGCGATTGTCTTGAACGTTGCAGCCGCTTACGACGACATCCAGTCTGCGCGAGCGTCTTGACTTGATTTTGTTGAGAAGCTCATTCATCGTTTCGCTCGAGTATAAGAAACGTCTGCCTGTGACTTGAACTTTGGGGGCTTCGGTTGAACCACTCCGATCCACCGTCTGCCGGTGACGGCAACCCGGGCTCCCGCGCGACGACGACGCTGCTGGCATGCCATCGACGCAGCCTCTCGTTCCGGACGATGCGTTCCGCAACGGCCAAGGTGCGGCGCGTTGCGGTCCGTGCCTTTGAACGAGAGCTCGGCACGACAGGCTCGTCGGACACTCAGGGCGCAGAGCGGCTCCGGGACGCCGCAGACAAAGTTCCGGGGACGAGGTAGATCCATGCCATTGGCGCGGGAAGCCGTCGAGCTGCTGGTTCAGGCGGCGAGGGCTTGGTATTTCGAAGGCGATCAGCATGGATTGCGCGATCGGGAGTGGATGGCGCTGCGCTTTCTCGGCCGCGCCAACAGATTTTCGCGCACCCCGTCCGCGCTGGCCGGCTTCATCGGCGCCACTCGGGCGACTGCATCGCAGATCGTGAAGACTTTAGAGAGCAAGTCCTTTCTGGTGCGAAAGCCGTCGCATGAGGACAAGCGTTCTGTCGTCCTGCACGTCACCGCCCAGGGCGAGAAATGCCTGAGCCAGCACGACCCGATCAATCACGTGGTGAATGCGGTCACTTCGCTCGGGACCGACGAGTGCATCAGGTTGCGCGACTCTCTCCGCGAGATCCTCAATCACCTCGATGCAGCCCATCAGCGGCTCAATGCCAGTATCTGCCGGGACTGCATGTTTCTCGCAGAGCGCGGTCCGGGCACCGGCAAGGGACGTGCAACCGCCGAATTCATGTGCCGGCTGTATCGTGCGCCGGTCTCGCTCGAAGAGACCGAGCTGCTCTGCACCAGTTTCGAGCGCACGCGCGACCGCCCCAAGATCGAGCAGCATCTCGACCCCGCGCGCGTGGCGAGCCGGGGGTGAGGCGGACGACCCGACCGCAACCTGGGATGACGACCCAAGACCTGCGGAAGATCTCGCAGCGGAAGAATCTCTTCGAGACGCTCACGTGTCCCTCCCGGGAGCACGTCGGCATTGCGAGCGCAGCGAAGCAGATCCTGTGCGTTTCCCTGGAGGGATTCCAAAGTTTCATCCAGCGCGTGTCTGCTCCTCAAGCCTGTTTCCAACTCGCATTGCGGAGCACAGGCGCCATCGCAGTCCCAACACCGCATCTCAACTTGCAGACATGGCTTCGCGCTCTCGCGGCCGAATTCGCCCGAGCTTTGCTTCGTCGCTCACCCTCTCGAGCCAAGAGGGCGCAGGGAAGACCGGGTGCCGGCCGGCACCCGCGGTCCGCTGCGCGAAATGCACACGCAGGAAGAACCGCACAGCAGCATACAGGTGAAGCCCAACACACGGCCTTCCCTGCGCGATGGTCGGACGGCTTATGCCGTGCTCTCCCGGGAGCCGAGTTCGTTCTGGCCTCCCTCACCCCGCGAAAGTCGCCGGCGCCGCGCCGGTTGACGCGACTGCCGCCTCCGCAAGAGCTTGACCGTAGCAACGACGGCCAGGACCACACGGTTTTGCCGTACGCGCGGCCCGCCATTTCGCCGCAGTTTTCCCAGCCCTGTCGACGGAGCTGGAAACTTACAGGCGAGACGAAGCCTAGCAGCGCCGCTCGTCCGCACGCGGTTTCGGGCTCACGGAGAGCAATCCGCCCTGCCCTGACTCTCGTGCACGACGCTGCCGCGTCCGCCGCAAGCCCGGCTCGCGACAATGACGACCTCATGATCGCCCCTCAAGGATGACCCGGGATGGACGACACATACGATAAATCAGAATTTCGGTAAAGCGGAATATTTTCGCACAGCCCGCTTGACAGCCCCGCGGGGTGTTTTGCCCGGTCGGGCAATTTGGGAGATTGCAGCCTCCAACCGTAGTCCGGCGTCTTGCCACCGGTGCGACGGTCCTGAAGGCGCTTCGCTCCATGCAGCCTGCAGACGCAGTTGTCCGCAGGGCTGCACAATGAAAAGCACCCGGCGGTTTCCCGCCGGGTGCTCCTCGAATTGCTTCGACGGATCTTACCAGTTGCGCTGAGCGCGGAGGAGCATGGTCAGGCTGTTCTGATCCTTCAGCTCGTAGGTTGCTGTCGGTTTGCCGTAGCTGGCTGCCGGCGTGACCGTGACCGTGCCTGCATACTTCTGGTCGAGATGGGTCCACGTGAGGTCGGCCGAGAAGGTCAGGTTCTTCACCGGCGTCCAGCGGGTGATCACACCCACTTGGCCGACGTTGAAATCCGGATTGCAGGACGTAACGCCGGCGACGTTCATGACACCGGCGTAACCGCCACCACCGCAGACATAGTTCTTAGCCAGCGTACCGAAACGAGCCCCGGCATACGCACCGTACAGCGCGGTGTTCCAGTTCGGATTCCAGTTGTGCGTGTACGCGCCACGGAAGCCCCATGTCTTGACGCTCTCCTGCTGACTGCCCGTGACGAAGACCGTGTCAGGAGCATTGGCGAAACCGACGCTTCCGTACGAGCTGCTCGAGCTGCCATACATCGAGTAGGAGCTGCCCGCGAGGTTCTGGAAATTGTAGCGGGTCGCGCCATCGGTGTAGACGCCCGAAATGTTGATCGTATCCCCCGCGCCGGTCGGGATGTTCTTGATCGACAGAGCGAGCTGAATCGCCCAACCCCACTTGTCGTCGGGGTGCCCGGTGGCCTCGGTGGCGCCGTAATAGGCGACGTGGTTGTCCTTGGCTGCAACAGACGCCTGGAACAGACCCCAGGCTTGGTCGACCCGCACCTGACCAACGAGGTTCGGCGAACGCGAGCCGCCAACGTCGTTGCTGCCATACGAGCCGCCCACGATGCCGGCGACGCTCGCACCCGACATGTTCAGATTGCCGGCCTGATAGTAGGCTGTCGCGTCTTCCACCGAGAACGAGGCCGTCACACCCTGACCGAAATCGGCGGTGTAGGAGCCCTGCAAGACACCGGTGACCGTGCCGCTGCCGCCGACGAGACCGTCGAAGTTGTTGCCGGGATAGTTGGTCCAGGGCGCGTCGAACTGCGACACGGCCTTACCCATCGTGAAGCCGGCGAACTGGATGAAGGCGTAATACACACCCACCGAACCGCCTGAGGTGCCGCCGTCCGTTGGATTGACGGTCGACGTACCGGAGGTGGTGGCGGAGTAGCCAGTCGCGCCAGTCGCGGAGCCCTGACCGGTGTAGTTCCCCGTGGTCCAGGAGAACGTTGCATCGAAGAAGGTGCGGACCACGCCGTACTCGGTCGCGGTGCGCGTATCGATGTTGAGGTCTTGACGAGCGCGCGCGGTGTAATAGTTGCTCAGGCGATTGTGGGAACCAGCGGTGGCGCCGTTCGCAGCGCCGTAGACGCTGTTGGTGCCCAGCGCGACTTCAGCGCGCAGGTAACCACCCAGCTTGATGCAGGTGTCAGAGCCCGGGATGTAGTAATATCCGGCGCCGTACAGCGAGCAGATCTTCACGTATTCGATCGCCTTGGCCTTTACGGGGAGATCGGCTGCGAGTGCCCCGGAGACAGCCATCAGGCCGGCGGCCGAGCCGAGAAAGAGCGTCTTCGTCAACTTCATTAGTACCTCCAAGTCGGTTCCGGGGGCTCGGCGCCTCGGTGGACGCCGCGTTGCCCTCTTCAATTTCCGTTCAGTTCAGGTCCGCACCGAAGGTCCGGACTGAAACGACAGTGAGGCGCCCCCTCCGTCGCGGGATCACATATAGTTTATAAAAACAATCACTCCAATTCATTAATTTCGTGAATCGTATGTTCTGAAGAAGCTGTTGCCCGTGGGCAACAGGAAGACGATACAAGCAGAAACGCAGCACAATAGCGCACAAAAAAGCCCTCAGGGGGCATCCTGAGGGCTTCCTTGGAGGTCTCGCATCGCTGTCCATTGATGGTCAAGAGCAGCAAATATCGAGTACAGACTAAATAACTTCATCAATTGTTTTTTGCAATTAAAAAACGACCAGTTCGTTGCCTCCATGCAATGCCCACGGGCCGAGGCTGCGCGCGATCATCGAGACATCAACGAAATATGCCGTTACAAGATCTGCTCTGCTCCCTTCGAACGAAACCGCGAACCGACATGATCGAGAAGAAACTCGACAGAGCGATTACGGACTTCATCTGGAACGTGGTCGAAATCCACTCCCAGCTGGAGGACATCCACACCAGTTGGGCCGAACTGCTGGGCATAACCGAGCCGCAGTGGCTGATCTTGATGGCAATAACTGAACTGGACGATGGTCGCGGCGTCGCCGGAATCGACATCGCAAATAAGTTACGGGTCCATCCGGCCTTTGTGACCAACCAGACCAAGAACCTCGAAAAGAGCGGCTTCATATCGCGGCGGCCCGGAGCGGAGGATGCGCGTTTCGTCCTGATGTCGCTCACGGCAAAGGCGACAACGGAAATCGAAAAACTGTCCAAGAGAAAGCTCGCCTTGAATTCCACCATGTTCAACGAGCTCGACGAGAAGACCTTGGCTGATCTGAACGTCGCACTCGCAAGGATCGCCAAGAACGCCCGACTGGCTGCGCGATTGCTGGCCATCGACGTTTCGTGATCCGTTGATGCCTGGGGCAGAATGACGCCCCGAGCTGCTGTGGTCGCGCCGAACCGCCTGCAGGCGATCCCCGACGCGGCTAGAGGTAGACTACGGGATCGAGCCGGCGGGCAGTTCCGAGCTTGCTGTCGAGCCATTCGAAAATGAAGTCGTCGACGGTGACGAAATTCTCGACCTCGCCCAGAGGGTACGGGATGCGATTCGGTACGACGATCGAGCAATCGGCTCCGGCCTGCCGATAGCCGGCTTGCAGTTCGAGAGCATCCTGCTCCCGCACCATCGAGCGACTTCCAACGACCACGAGAAGCGGGCAAGGTATTCGACGCGACGGCAGCAACGAATTCGTCGCCGTCCCCTCATGGCTGGCCTCCGCAAAGCCGGTCATCCAGCGAACCGATGTTCGACGCATGACCGACGTCAAAAGACCTCCGTCGCACACGGCGGCAGCTATCCTGCGGTCAGAGCGGGCAAGGCGGGACGCTTGACTGGCGCCCGCCCCTTCGCCGTAGATGGCGATCCGCCGCGAATCGACGTCCGGCCGAGCCTCCAGGTAATCCAACCAGCATTGAAGCAGATGTTCGGGCTTGAAGGTGCGGGGAATACGTGAATTGCAGGCATCGATCAGCAGGAGTGACACGTTGCGGCGGAGTGACGCCGGCAACAGCCTGCTCAGCATCGAGCGAAAGGAGATTTCCTCGTCGCCTATGCAGATGATCGCGGGTGCGGGAAGGACATGACAGGACGCCGCGAGAAAGAAGCCGGTCGTCCCCTGATCGTGGCAATCAATCTTGACGCGTTCGATCGCACCACCAAATTCTGTCTCGAACCTGCTCGTGATGGAATCAATCTTCCTTCCGAGGTCGATGCCCGCAAGGTCGCCCCGGCAAGCCAGACTTCTCGAAACTTCAAAGGCCGTCAGCGAACAAAGGTACGCCTCGCGCGCAATCTCAAGAAGCCCATCCGCGCTCGCAGTTTC
This sequence comes from Bradyrhizobium sp. USDA 327, assembly GCF_041262065.1. Classification (NCBI taxonomy): domain Bacteria; kingdom Pseudomonadati; phylum Pseudomonadota; class Alphaproteobacteria; order Hyphomicrobiales; family Nitrobacteraceae; genus Bradyrhizobium; species Bradyrhizobium sp. USDA 327. The sequence goes on from NZ_JBGCCW010000001.1 coordinate 5,288,330, forward strand.
CGCGAATGTCCAATATTCGTTTGCAATCCTCAACCAGTCCGAGACCCACAGATGCCTGTGTACGTCGCGCGCAAGTTCTGCCACGGACATGTTCTCGAAGAAATTCGACGCGCGATTCCGCAGACGCGCCAGGCTTCGACCCGCACCGTCGCACGGGCCGCGAGGCCAATGGTCAATTTCCATCTCTGTCTCCGAACGACGGCAACGGCACTGAATGAAGCAGTCTGCCCAAACGAACCGGCTTCGAGACAAGCTCCGGGCCGGCACAACTCGATCTCACGTCTCAGCTCCGTCATTCATAGGTAGTCATGCGCCTGCGCACTCTGCCGTTTTTGTGGTCCCGCTTTGTAGTTTTGTAGTTTTTCATTGCTGGCAGCGACGCGCCGTCGGGCGCGAGACCGCGAACGACGCAGCGGATTGCCGCTTCATCGGCGCCGCGCGTCCGCGGCCGAAGCGTGACGACACACGATCGCCTCCCGTCGAGGCGGGATCAGCAGAGGCGATATTTCCGAATTTCGGGCGATGCATGTCACTGCGGCGCTGACTGCGGGCGTCGCTCGCCGCACTCATCAAGATGCGAGCCGAGCCGTGTATTCAAATTGACTGGCATGCATTATCCCAGTTGCCATCGCGCGGCACTTCGCTTTACATGGCGCCAACTCGCCTCGGATGTCGAAGCCCGGGGCTCAAAACACAATTTTTCCAAAGGGACGGAACATGGCGCGCAACATATTGATTCTGGGGGCTTCTTACGGCTCCCTGCTGGGCACGAAGCTGCTGATGGCAGGGCACAACGTGACCCTGGTCTGCCGCGCCAAGACCGCGGAGCTGATCAATCGGGACGGTACCGAGGTGCGCATCAAGTTGCGTGACGAGGCGGCGCACCGTGCGATCTTCTCGCGCGACCTGCCCGGCAAGCTCGATGCGGTCACGCCGGCCAATGTCGACCTTTCCCGTTACGATCTGGTCGGCCTTGCGATGCAGGAGCCGCAATACACCAACCACACGGTGCGCGTTCTCATGGTCAAGATCGCCGCGGCGAAACTGCCGTGCCTGTCGATCATGAACATGCCGCCGCTGCCCTATCTGAAGCGCATTCCGGCACTCGCCGACATGGACCTCGAAGAGGCCTACACAAATGCGCAGGTGTGGGAGCGGTTCGAGCCGGGGCTGGTGACGCTGTGCTCGCCCGACCCGCAGGCATTCCGTCCGCCGGAGGAAGCCGCCAACGTGCTTCATGTCGGCCTGCCGACCAACTTCAAGGCATCGGTCTTTGCCGACGAGAAGCACAACAAGCTGCTGCGCGAGCTCGAAGCCGACATCGACGCCGTGACGCTCGACGGCCACGACGTGCCGGTGAAGCTGAAGGTGTTCGACTCGCTGTTCGTGCCGCTGGCGAAATGGTCGATGCTGCTCACCGGCAATTACCGCTGCATCACGCCCGGCGAGCCGCAGTCGATCCGCGACGCCGTGCACGGCGATCTCAAGCGCTCGCAGACGATCTACGACCATGTCGACGCGATCGCCCGCCGGCTCGGCGCCGATCCGCAGGACCAGGTGCCGTTCGCGAAATACGCCAAGGCCGCCGAAAGCCTGCTCAAGCCGTCCTCGGCCGCGCGCGCGGTCGCGAGCGGCGCGCCCTTCATCGAGCGCGTCGACCTCCTGGTGAAACTGATCTCGCATCAGCTCGGCGTGCCGAACGCCGAGATCGACCGCACCGTCGACACCGTGGACCAGAAGCTGAACGAGAAGATCGTGCAGGGTGGATCGGGCGCGCCATAACGCGCCGTCGCCGGCGACGTCGGCGCTCAGGCGATCAGGAACGATTGAAGCCAGATCAGGCCGGTCACGGCGACCAGCGTGACCGCGCCGGTGCGCGCGATCAGGTCGGGATGCCCGAGGTGGCGGGCGCCGCGGCCAAGCGTTGCGCCCAGAACGATCCACGCGGCTCCGGCAGTGACGATCTGAAGCGCGACTACGCCGAGCCAGGGCAACAGTTCAAGCGGCCCGGCCCCAAGGGGCAGGAGCAGGAACGCGAAGACCAGCGCTTTCGGGTTCAACAGGGTCGTCAGCAGCACCTGACCGAACGTCACCGCAGCCCCCTCGCGCAGCTCGCGTGTGTTGACGCGCCAGAGCATGACGGCGAGGCACAGGATGTAGATGGTCACAGCGACGCGGAGCACGATCGCCGCAATCGGGATGTCGCTGATGACGGGACCAAGCGCCAGCCGCAGCACCGCGATCGCCAGCAGATAACCGCACAGCTCCGCCGCGAGCAGATGAAGGGAGCGCGAGATGCCAGCCCCTGCGCCCGATGTCGCGAGCAAGGTGTTGGTCGGCCCCGGCACCGCCAGCAGGAAATAGGCCGCCGTAATGAAGGTCAGAAAAGTCATACGGCCAAATAACAGGCCTGGGGCTCACGGATCTTGATCTGCGTCATTCCGTGCCGAGCGTGGGATCGCCTCTTTGCATTGCCGCTCACTCCAGCTTCGGCGCGACACTGTTCCCGGTGTGGCGCAAACTCAACGACAATCCTTGCGCCTCATCGGCCACATGCCCCGCGCGCGGATCGCTGGTATCACGACTGCGTGAGACGACCGCATGCCGGTCGCCCTATCCCGGCGCTTCGTGGCCAAAGCGAGCCGATTTCCACGTGAAATCAGCTCGCACACGTACAGGTCCTTCATTCGCGCAAACGTTGCATGCGCGCAGGACGGGCACGGCGTCTTGCCCTGCCACGGGGAGATGAGCAAGATACGTTTCTGAGTCAGGTTTCCGCAACCTGTTAGCCGGTCCGTTTGTTCCGGCGTGATCGCTATGCACTGCTGAGATAGCCAGACAAGAACAACAAGAATGGATCAGGCGATGCTGAGCGTCGTCCGCGCAGTGGAGGCGGGCGCGACGACGATGAAGGGCGTGATCGACGCCACCGGACTATCCCGCCTCAAGATCGAACGCGCGTTGAATACGCTGGAGAAGCAGAAGCTGCTGGTCCGCGACGGACGGGGCTTTCGCGCGACCGGCCTGCCGCAGACGACCCGGCCGGCCCGGCAATGCGGATCGTGCAACGCCTGCTGCGATATCCTCGAAGTGGCCGCGGTCGACAAGCCGGTGAACCAGCTGTGCCGGCATTGGCAGACGGGCACGGGGTGCACGATCTATGACCGCCGCCCGCAGATGTGCCGCTCATTCGTGTGCGCCTGGCTGCAAGGCCATCTCGACGACGACTGGTTTCCCGAGACGGCCGGCCTCGTCGTGCATTTCAGCCAGGACGCCGTCAATGTCACCGTCGACGACGACTGCCCGGATCGCTGGCGCGGGGAGCCATATTTCAGCAAGCTTGCCGAATGGTCGCTCAACGGCATCAGGCGGATCGGAAACCGCGGCTATGCCACCCTCGTCGTCTCCGCCACCGAGCGATTCCTGCTGCTTGGACGCACGATCGTTCCCGATCCGACGCCGTTCGGCACGGCCTTCCTCCCGCTCACGGCCGACACGTTCCGATTCTGGAAGGCGACATCGCCGGAGCATTTGCGGCGGCTGCACGAGCGAATCGCCGAGATCGAGCGGATCAGGCAGGAATTCGGCTCCTGCGCGATCCCCGAGACCGAGGACGACGATCCGCAAGCCCCCTATCGACCCGAGCTTCTACGGTTGTCGGGGCACGCCTGAACCCCGTCGTGGGCAACGCGGCATGATTCGCCCCGCGCCGCTCGACGCGCCGCGACGGGATTGATAAGCCCCTGTCCGCGAATGATGGGGACTTGAGTCGGGGACATGACGGTTGCGATCGAGATGGGGCAGACCACGGCAGGCGCCGCGGCCGCCATGGACCTCGAGGAACTGCTGGCGACCCGCCTCCTGGTGCAGGGCAATTCGGGCTCCGGCAAATCGCACCTGTTGCGGCGGCTCCTGGAACAGAGCGCGCCGTGGGTGCAGCAGGCCATCATCGATCCCGAAGGCGACTTCGTGACGCTGGCCGAGCGCTTCGGCCATCTCGTGATCGAGGCCGAGGACCATACCGAGCGCGGCCTTCAGGTCGCCGGCGAGCGCGCCCGGCTGCATCGCGTCTCCACCGTGCTCAATCTCGAGGGGCTCGACGCCGAGAACCAGATGCGGCGTGCCGCGGCCTTCCTCGGCGGTCTGTTCGACGTCGATCGCGACCATTGGTATCCGATGCTGGTCGTGGTGGACGAGGCGCAGCTGTTCGCGCCGGCCGTTGCCGGCGAAGTCTCCGACGAGGCACGAAAACTGTCGCTCGGCGCCATGACCAATCTGATGTGCCGCGGCCGCAAGCGCGGGCTCGCCGGCATCATCGCGACCCAGCGGCTGGCGAAGCTCGCCAAGAACGTCGCGGCGGAAGCCTCCAACTTCCTGATGGGGCGGACCTTCCTCGACATCGACATGGCGCGCGCCGCCGATCTGCTCGGCATGGAGCGGCGGCAGGCCGAAGCCTTTCGCGACCTCGAGCGCGGACAGTTCATGGCGCTGGGACCTGCACTGTCGCGCCGTCCGCTGCGCTTGAACATCGGCCCGACCGATACAAGCCCGCGCAATTCGACGCCGCGGCTGATGCCGCTGCCGGAGGCGACCCTGGAGGATGCGCGCGCCGTGATCCTGGCGGCACCACCGCCCGATGCCAGCCGGCCGCAGCGCCGGCCTGCGCCGGATCTGCTGGAGCAGCTTCGCGCAGCGAAGGCGGCCGCCGCGCCGGAGATCCGGCCCGAGGTGGCCGAGGTGCCGGTGAGCGCAGAAGAGCTCGCCGAGCGGCGCGAACGCGTCGCCCGCACCTTGCGCGCCGTGCTGGCGGAGCCCGATGCCGGCTTCCGCGCCATCGGCGTGCTCTATCAGGAGTTCGTGGTCCGCTGCCGCATCGAGGGGCTCGGCGCCGCGGTGCCGGACCTCAACGAATTCCGCCGCATTGCTGACGCATGCGCGCGCCGGGCTGGGGACTGATCTCACCGAAGACGACGCCTGGCAGGACGTCGTGCTGCGTGCCTCGATCCTGCCCGACGACATGCAGGGCGTGTTCATGATGATCGCGCGCGCGGCCAAGGAAGGCTGGCCGTGTCCCGGCGATGCTGCGATCGCCCGCGCCTACGGCTCGCATTCGCTGCGCCGCGCGCAGCGGCTGCTCGGCTACATGGAGGAGCAGGGCCTGATCGTCTGCCAGCTCGACGGCGGCGGACGCCGGATCGTGACGCTGGTGGAGCTCGCCTGGGCGACGGCGCCGGGCGATCCCAACGCCGACGACTTGCCGGTGGAACAGGTCCAGAGCGCGGCTTCGCTCTGAGTCGGCGGAATCAGGGACGTCTCATCACGACGGCCTCGGTCGCATCGAAGCCTTCTGCCGCGTCCGCCGAACCTCGCCCGTCAACCGAGAACATGCGGCGATAGAGCACGATCGAGGCGAGCCATGCGATCGCGAACAGCGCGATCACGGCGAAGCCGACATTCGCCAGCGACTCGTTCAGACCGTCGACCAGCGTCCACATGCCGCCGGAGAGGCCGAGCCGATCGCCGATCAGGCCGAGCGCTTCGATGCCGCCGATGAACAGCGCGACCGCGACGGAGGCGCCGGTGATCGTGAGATTGTACCAGAGCTTGCGCAGGGGATCGACGAAGGCCCAGCGATAGGCGCTGACCATCAGCGCCGAATCGGCGGTGTCGACCAGTGCCATACCGGCGGCGAACAGCGCCGGGAAGACCAGGACATCGGCGAGCGAGGCGCCGCGCGCGGCTTCGCTGGCGGAGATGCTGAGCAGGCCGATCTCGGTCGCGGTGTCGAAGCCGAGGCCGAACAGGAACCCGAGCGGATACATGTGCCACGGCTTCGTCACCAGACGGAACAGCGGCCCAAGCAGCCGCGCCAGGACGCCGCGACGGGCGAGGAGCGCATCGAGGCCTGCGGCATCGTGAACGCCCTGCTCTCGCGCCATGCGAAACGTCCGCCACAGGCCGGCGAAGATGGCGAGATTGATGGCCGCGATCACCAGCAGGAACAGCGCCGACACCGACGTGCCGATCAGACCGCCGATCTCCCTGAGCAGGCTGTCACCGCCAAGACTCACGACGCCCAGCGCCAGCAACATGGTCGCGACCACGACCACGGTGGAATGGCCGAGCGCAAAATAGAGACCGGCGCTGCGCGGCGTACCGCCCGCCTGCATCAGCTTGCGCACGACGTTGTCGATGGCGGCGATGTGATCGGCATCGACGGCGTGGCGGAGGCCGAAGACCCAGGCCAGCAGCGCGGTCGCCATCACCGTCGGCCGGTCGCCGAACAGCGAGAAGGCCCAGGCCCATGCGGCGACGTTGGCGGCGACGAGCCCGCCGAGCAGCACCACCGTTCCGGGCTCGGCCGCCCGCTCAGACAATTTCATCACGAAGTTCATTCCGTCCCGCTGCACACCCTGTCGCGCCAACGGTATGATTTTTTCATAGATTAGTCACACTGGCTAGTCCCAGAGAAGGTTCGTCGTGCCGCGGTTCCAGACGGCGATGGCCGGGACAGGCCATGACGGTGCGGGCGCGTCATCGCACCTGAATTGCTACGCCGCCTCGGAGCCGCCGAGATAGGCATCGCGCACCCGCGGATCATCCTTCAGCGCCCGCGCCGGACCTGACAGCACGATCCTGCCGGTCTGCAGCACATAGGCTTCATGTGCGATCTCGAGCGCGAGGCTGGCGTTCTGCTCGACCATGAACACCGAGACGCCCACCTGGTTGATGCTGCGGATCAGTTCCAGCACGCGGTCGACGTAGAGCGGCGACAGGCCCATGGTCGGCTCGTCCATCACGATCATGCGCGGCCGGCTCATCAGAGCGCGCGCCATCGCCACCATCTGCTGCTCGCCGCCGGACAAGGAGCCGGCGCGCTGCGACAGCCGCTCGCCGAGCTTCGGGAACAGCGTCAGCATCCTGTCGAGATCCTGCGCCACCGCCTCACGGTCGTTCCGCACGAAGGCGCCCATCAGGATGTTCTCGCGCACGCTCATGTCCGCGAACAGCCGGCGCGCCTCCGGCACCGAGGCAATGCCGCGGCGGACGATCTGCGGCGTGGAGAGGCCGATCAGCGAGGCGCCGTCGAACGTCACCTCGCCCGAGCGCGGCTTGACCAGACCGAGAATGATCTTCATCGTCGTCGACTTGCCGCTGGCATTGCCGCCGAGCAGGCAGACGATGTGGCCGCGCGCAACCGTGATCGACAGGTCGAAATGCACCTGCGCCTGGCCGTAGAACGTGTTGACGTTGAACAGGGCCAGCAGCGGCTCGGGCGAAGGATTCGTCATGCCGCACTCTCCTGCTCCGTCGTGCCTGATAGCCCGTGGCCGAGATAGGCCTCGATCACCTTGGGATCACCACGCACCTCTTCGCCCGGCCCTTCCGCGATCTTCTTGCCCTCGTCCATGACGACGACGCGGTCGGACAGGCGCATCACCATCTCCAGCTTGTGCTCGATCAGGAGGATGGTCAGCCCTTCCGCCTTCAGCTCGGCGACGAGCGCCTGCATCTCCGCGGTCTCGGTCGGGTTCATGCCGGCTGTGGGCTCGTCGAGCAGCAAGAGGCGCGGCCTCAGGGCGAGCGCACGCGCGATCTCGACACGGCGGCGGTTGGCGTAGGACAGACTATAGGCGGGCTGGTCGATCCGCGGCAGCAGCCGCTCGCCGAAGCGAGCGAGGATCGCCTTCACCTCCTCGCGCAATCGTTCTTCTTCCGCCTTGACGCTGGCGGGCCGCAGCAGCGCCAGCCCCAGCTCCAGGAGTGGACCGATCACCGGCATCGCCGGTTTCACCGCACGCAGACGGGTGTGCGCGCCGATCAGGACGTTGTCCATGACGCTGAGATTGCCGAAGACGCGCCCTAGCTGGAAGGTGCGGGCGATGCCTTCGGCCGCGAGCCGTTCCGGCGAAAGACCGGTGATGTCCTTGCCTTCGAAGCGCACGGCGCCTCCATCGGGCCGGTCGAGCCCGGTCACGAGATTGAACAGCGTCGTCTTGCCGGCGCCGTTCGGGCCGATGATGCTGATGAGCTCGCCCTTGGCGAGGTCGAGATCGATCGCATCGACCGCGGTGAGGCCGCCGAAGCGGCGCGTCAGGCCGCGCAGGGACAACATGGGCGCATGCTGATCCGCCATCAGACTGTCCCCAACAGGCCTTGCGGCCTGAACCGCACCAGCAGCAGCAGCACGATGCCATAGATCAGGATGCGGTACTCGGCCGCGATGCGGAAGAGTTCGGGCAAGCCGACCAACGCGACCGATCCGACGATCGCGCCGACGACGTTGCCGAGGCCGCCCAGGATCACGACCGTCAGCGCCAGGATGGATTGCTGCGTGTTGAAGGTCTCGTGGTTGATATAGGAGTAAAGATGCGCGGCGATGCCACCGCTGACGCCGGCGGCGAAGCCGCCGAAGATGAAGGCGAGTGACTTGTAGCGGTTCAGGCTGAGGCCATAGGCACGCGCGGCGATGTCATCGTCGCGGATGGCGCGAAAGCTGCGGCCGAGATGCGAACCGAGCAGCCGTCCTTGCACCAGGGCCAGCACGAGCATCACCGCGAAGCTGAACCAGTAGACCGAGGACGGGCTGATCAGGTCATAGCCGAACAGCGACAGCGGCGGGATGCCTGAGATGCCGATCGGACCGCGGGTGACGCTCTCCCAATTCAGGATCACCAGCGAGACGATTTCGCCGATGGCGAGTGTCGCGATCGACACATAGTGCCCGCGCAGGCGGAACGATGGGGAGATCAACAGCGTGCCGAGCGCAGCACTCATCAGGCCGCCGCCGATGACGGCAAGGCCGACCGGAACGGCCAGCGTCAGTGACAGCAGCGCGGAGGTGTAGGCGCCGATCGCGAGCAGCGCGGCGTGACCGAGCGAGACCTGGCCCATCGTGCCCGCGACCAGCGTCAGGCTGAGCGCGAGCATGCCGAGCAGCCAGGCGTTGATCAGGGTCTGGAGCACGTAAAAGGACACCGGGAAGAACGGCAGGACCGCGAAGGCAGCAGCCGCGCCCAACAGGACCAAGCGCGGAATGCGGACCGGACGGCTTGGCGCGATGAAGGTGCCGGTGAGCGGCTCGGGCGGGGCCTGCCGCGCGCTGGCGAACAGGCCGTTCGGGCGCAGCACGAGCACGACGACCAGCAGCAGGAACGCGAACAGATTGCGATAGCTGGTGCCGAACACGGCGACGCCGTAGCTCTCCACCAGTCCGAGCAGCAGGCTGCCGATCACCGCGCCGGGCACGTTGCCGGCGCCGCCGACCACTTCCGCGACGACGCCTTTGAGCGTCGCCTGCAGGCTCATCGCGGTGTCGATCTGGTTGTAGTACATGCCGACCAGCAGGCCGGAGACGCCGCCGAGCGCGGCCGCGATGCCGAACACCGCCTGATTGACGCGGTTGACGTCGACGCCCATCTGCATGGCGGCGTCGCGATCCTGCGCGGTGGCACGCACGGCCCAGCCGAGCTTGCTGTAGCGCAGGAATACGAACAGCAAGAGCGCGCTGGTGATGCCGACGCCGGCGATCAGGAGATCGAGCGGCCCGATGGTGCCGCCACCGAGCTGAAAGCGAACGTCAGGCAGTTGGCTCGGCAGCGCGCGCGGATTGGGCGAGAAGGTCAGCATCACCAGTTGGTCGAGCACGAAGCTGATGCCGATGGTCGCCAGCAGCGGCGCGATGCGCACCGAGTTCTGGAGCGGACGCAGGCCGAACCGCTCGATGATCAGGCCGACCATCGCGGCGGCCGCCGCCACCACGATGATAGTCAGCGGCAGCGGCGTATGCAGCCGCACCACCGCGACCCAGCCGATATAGGCGCCGACCAGGTAGATCGATCCTTGCGCGAAGTTGATCAGCCGGCTGACGCCGAAGATCAGCGCGAGCCCGACCGCAACGAGAGCGTAGACATTGCCGACGATCAGCCCGTTGATCGTGTAGTCGAGCCAGGAAGACAAGCGATGATCCCCGCGAAAAGAGAAGTGCGGCCGGAGCGCCCACTCCGGCCGTCAGGTCAGGTCGGCTTGCCGTCCCACAGCGTGAACTGGCCCTTGCGCACGACGAGCTCGGCGTTCATGGCACCCTTGACGCGGCGGCTCTCGACGTCGAACGTCGCCTGGCCGTAGATGACGCTGGAGACGTCCTTCACCTTGGCGAAGGCGTCGCGGATGGCGCGGCGGTCGGTGCCGCCGATCTTCACCACGGCAGCCGCCATGTTCATCGCGTCATAGGAATAGGCGTTGAAGGCGTCGGGCTCCTGTCCGTTGTACTTGGCCTTGAAGCCCGCGATGAACTTCTTCACCTCTGGCCGCGGATCTTCCGGAAAATAGCGCGTGCCGAGATGGACGTCCTCGACCGCTTCGCCGCCGAGCTCCAGGAACTTCGGCGAGTACACCGAGCTTGCCGCGCAGATCGTCTGCTTCAGGCCGACCTGGCGGGCCTGGCGGGCGATCAGCGCGCCGTCGGAGTAATAGGAGATCAGGATCAGCCCGTCCGGACTGGCGTCGCGCACGCGCACCAGCGTCGAGCGGAAGTCGCGCTCCTCCGCGATGTAGCCTTCGGTCACCGCGATCTCGGCACCGTACTCCTTCGCTGCCTTGACGAAATGGTCGCGGCTGGTGCGGCCCCAATCGGTGTTGAGGTGCAGCACCGCGAGCTTCTTCAGGCCAAGACGCTTGACGGCATAGGACGCCAGCAGCGGCTGCTCGTCGGCCTGGCTGACGGACGTGCTCCACATGAAGTCGCCACCCTTGGTGAAATCAGGGTGGGAGTTGGTGAAGCCGAATTGCACGAGGCCGCCGCGCTGATAGATCGGCGAGGCCGCCATCGAGGCGGGACTCGAAAAATCGCCAAGCTCCATGACGATGCGGGGATCGGAGACGAATTTCTGGGCGATCGCCACCGACTGGCGCGGATCGCTCTGGCTGTCCTCGAACTGGTAGGCGAGCTTGCGTCCGTTGATGCCGCCGGCGGCGTGAATCTCATCAAGCGCGAGATCGAAGCCCTGCTTCCACTGGGCACCATATTGCGCATTGGGCCCGGTCAAGGGGCCGCTGACGCCGAGCAGGACCGGTTCGGCGGATTGCGCAAGGGCGGCGCGCGAAAAGGCGGCTCCCGCCATCATGGCGGCGAGTGAGCCCCTGACCAGGGTACGGCGATCGATGTTGCTCATGCACGGCTCCATCCATTCAATGTTGAAACAGCAGCAATTCTTGTGCCGGTGAGATTGCCTATTTCGAGGGCTCGCCAAGCGACAGCATCAGCCGGTTCGCCCAGTTGAAGAACGAGGCGCCATTGATGACGTCGACGATCTCGGCATCGTCGAGGCCCGCACGGCGCAGCTCCGCGATATTGTCGGGACCGAACGCGATCGGCGTCGCGGCCAATGCCACGGACGCCTTGACCACGGCATTCCAGCGTTCGCCGAGATCGGCTTCGACGCCTTCGTCGAGTAGGCGCTGCACGTCGTCGCGGCGTTTGGAGTAGGTGCTGGCGAACCGCGCATGCACGGAGGCGCAGTAGATGCAGCCGTTGTAGCGCGAGGTCGCAGCCGCCGCGAGCTCGCGCTCGGCGCGCGGCAGGCCGTCGGCCACATTGTAGAAGATGTCCTTGTCGGTCCTGGTGCGGGCTTCCAGCACCTCGGGGTCGCGCACCAGGAGACGGAAATATTCCGACTTGGCGCGGGCGCGGTCGACCAGACCGGCGAAGTGCCGTTCGGTCAGCTCGGCCTCGGGCAGCGGATCGATCCACGAGACCCAGCCGAGCTCGTCCTGGGTGAAGACGACGGGCGGGTTGACGGTGTTCATGATGCGACCTCCTGCGCGCTTGCTGCTGCGAGCGTGCGCAAACCGCTGACGACGCGCACCTGGAACGACAGGAACGCAACGAGCTGGGAGAGCGTGACGATGCCGGTGGTCGACCAGCCGGCGGCCAGCAACGCCTTCATGTCGGCGGACGCGGCATCGCGCGGGTGGAACACCAGGAGATGCGCGTGCTCCAGTGCCGCGACCAGCCGGGTGCCGAGGACAGGTTTGCGCTCCGCGCTCACGCGATAGATCAGCCCGGCCTTGTTCTCGATCGACAACGGACCGGCCGGATAGGCGCCGTACGGCCCGGACGTCCTGCCGCGCTCAGTCTCGGCCTTGATCGCTTCGAGCAAGGGTGCTCCATCCGCGTTCGCGGCGAGCTTCTCGCGATAGAAGGCGGCGACCGCGGACTCGCCATGGAGCCCGGTCACGAAGGCCGCGACCGCCGCGCGCTCGGAAAGCGAGAACTCGCTCGGGTCGATCGGCTCAAACAGGGCGAGATAGCTCTTTTGCGCGTTCTCGCGCGCCTGAAGACGACGCGTGCGGATGGCGTCGAGAGCCGATCCCGGCTCGATCCCGGCGAGCGTGTCGATGATATCTTGTGTACCCATCAGTCAGCCTCGTGCAGCGCGAACATGTTCATTCCGGCTAGCCCGCCAGCGCCACTTCGGGTGCCGTCCGGGTCCAGCCCAGCGCCGGCGCGACCTTGTCGGCGACGAGCTCGATCGATCGCAGCACATAGGGATGCGGCGCATCGACCGAATGCACCTGGAAGACGAGATCGGTCACCCGCTCGAGCGTGGCATCGGTGCGGAGCGAGGCGATCACCTCGTCGGCGGCGCCGACATGGGTGTCGAACGCGGTGATCATCTCCTCCAGCGTCTCGCCCGGGGGAAGGTGACCGCCCTTCATGAATTGCGGCAGCGCGCGCCGCAGTCCGATGTCTGCGAGGCGCATCGCCTCACGATGGTCGTCGGCGACGAAGACGCTGCGCGAAGCCATGATGCGCGGCTCGCATCCCGACGGCAGCGCTGCGAGATAGGCGTCGATGATCGGGTTCTGGATCTCGGCCAGCGTGGCCTTCGGCGCATCCTTGGCCCGCGGCTGGGTGCGCGACAGCAAAAGGCCGTCGCCGGCCTTGCCGGCCCGAGCACCGCCCGCGACCGAGAAGGTCGCCTGCCAGATGCGCTTGTCCAATTGTGGACGCAGCGGATAGAGCGTGTCGCCGCCGTCGAGCGGCTTGCCGACCAAGGCCGTGCGAACGATTTCGAGATTGCGCGCAAAGATCTCGTTGCGCTGGGCGCTGTCGAGGCCAAAAGCGGCAAAGGCCGAGGGATTGCCGCCGGTGCCGACGCCGAGCTCGAAGCGGCCGTTGCAGAGCAGATCGAGCACCGCGGCGTTCTCCGCAACCCTGACCGCATTCTCCAGCGGCAGCGTGACGATGCCGGTGCCGAGGCGGATGCGCGAGGTCTGCGCGGCGACGTAGCCGAGGAACGTGAAGGGCGATGGCAGACCGCCCTCACGCTCGTGAAAATGATGCTGCGCGATCCACGCGGAATCGAGCCCGGCCTTCTCGGCGTGCACGATCTGCTCGGCCGCGAAGCGATAGCGGTCCGCCGGCGGTGCCTCGTCGAGCAACCGCGTGAAGAAGCCCAGGCGTTTCAGGTTTGCGAAGCGTTTCATACGACCCCTGTCGGGCGAGGATTGCCACGCCCCCGATGATGTCGGTTGCCGCAGCTCCAGACAAGCGGGGCATTGCACAAGGCTGCCCGCCGGATCGCCCTTACATGGACTTTACGCAGGCAGATTGCCTACCAGCTCGGCAGTACGGCGCCCTTGAACTTGGTCAGGACGAACTCCTTGACCTCGGGCGTGTGGTAGCTGTCCACGAGGATCTTGACCCAGGGCTTGTCCTTGTCGGCGGTGCGGACGGCGATCAGGTTGACGTAGGGGCCCTTCGGATCCTCGCGCAGGATCGGGTCCTTGACCGGATCGAGGCCGGCCTGGGTTGCATAGTTGGTGTTGATCGCGGCGGCGTCGACGTCGTCGAGCGCGCGCGGCGCCTGCGCCGCGTCCACCTCGATGAACTTCAGCTTCCTGGGATTCTCGGTGATGTCGAGCACCGTCGGCTTGAAGCCGACACCGTCCTTCAGCTTGATCACGCCCTTGTCGCGCAGCAGCAGCAGCACGCGGCCGCCATTGGTCGGATCGTTCGGGATCGAGACCTTGCCGCCCTCGGGGATGTCGGCGAGGGCTTTGTGCTTCTTCGAGTAGACGCCGATCGGGAAATTCACGGTCAGCCCGACGGCCTCGATCTTGTAGCCGCGATCGGCCTTCTGGTTGTCCAGGTAGGGCTGATTCTGGAACGAATTGGCCTGGATGTCGCCGGCGTCGAGCGCGGCGTTCGGCACCACGTAATCGGAGAACTCGAGGAGCTGGATGTCGAGCCCCTGCCTGGCGGCGATCGGCTTCACGGCCTCGAGGATCTGCGCATGCGGACCCGGCGTCACGCCGATCTTGATGGTCTCGGCCCCGGCTGCGGAGGACCATGCGGCGAGCACGGCCGAGAGGATCAGAGGCAGGCGAAACGACATTTTGGTCTCCGTAGGTCTGCGACAAATATGGAACCGTATTCGCTTCCCGCCGCGCGAAATCAATGAAATGGAAAACCATATTGGCAGGCCCGCGCGGACGCACGTTCTCCATTCGACATCAAACGGAAAAGAAACCACGCCGGGCGTCTTTGATCTGTGGCGATTTCCCGGCCGCGGCAATGATTCTTTCGCCAGCGCAACACTCCGAAACTTGATGGATCTGCGCCGGCCGGGTTAGCGTTTCGGTGCGGCCTTAGAACTTCCCCAAGTTCACCTAGATCGCACCGGATCGCCGCCTGGGTCTCTCAGGCAGGCGATCCGGGTCCGTGCCCCGACCGGGGGGCGCTCTCCACATCGTCATTTCGTCGCATCCCCGCCTTGCCGGCATTGCCGCCCCGGCCGTCATGAAACATGATGGCTGCTTGGTGACGAGTTGCGCAGGTGGAGGACATCCGATGAACGAGAACGAAATTCGCGGTTTGATCGCCGAGGTCAAGCAAGGCAGGCTGTCGCGACGCTCGTTCATCCGGAAAGTCGCCGCGATCGGGATCGCGGCACCGGTCGCGAGCCAGATCCTGGCGTGGCACGACGTGGCGATGGCGGACGCCACGCTTGCCTACAAGCCGACCAAGGCCGGCGGCGGGGGCACGCTCAAGATCCTGCTCTGGCAGGCGCCCACCCTGCTCAATCCGCATTTCGCGATCGGCACCAAGGACCAGATCGCCACGCGCATCTTCTTCGAGCCGCTCGCCGGCTGGGACAAGGACGGCAATCTCATTCCCTGCCTGGCCGCCGAGGTGCCGACCAAGGCGAACGGCGGCCTTGCCGCGGACGGCATGAGCGTGATCTGGAAGCTGAAGCGGGGCGTTAACTGGCACGATGGCAAGCCCTTCACCGCCGACGACGTCGTCTTCACCTGGCAGTACGCCGCGGACCTCGCGACCGCGGCTTACACCACGGGCTCCTACAAGGACATCAAGGTCGAGAAGATCGACGACTACGCCGTCAAGGTGCTCTTCAAGGCGCCGACGCCGTTCTGGGCCGACCCGTTCGTCGGCGGCTCGGTCGGCCAGATCCTGCCAAAGCATCATTTCGGCGACTATGTCGGTGCCAAGTCGCGCGAGGCTCCGGGCAATCTCAAGCCGGTCGGCACCGGTCCGTACAAATTCGTCGAGTTCAAGCCGGGCGACATGATCCGTGCCGAGCGCAATCCCGACTATCACGTCAAGAACCAGCCGCATTTCGATACACTCGAGGTCAAGGGTGGCGGCGACGCGGTGTCTGCGGCGCGCGCGGTGCTGCAGACCGGCGAATACGACTTTGCCTGGAACATGCAGGTGGAGGAGGAGGTCCTCAAGCGCATGGAAGCGGGCGGCAAAGGCAAGCTCGACATCACGCCTTCCGGCAATGTCGAGTTCATCATCCTCAACACGACGGACCCCTGGACCGAGGTCGACGGTGAGCGTTCGAGCGTCAAGACCAAGCACCCGACGCTGTCCGATCCCGCCGTTCGTCGGGCAATCAACCTCCTGATCGACCGCGATTCGATTCAGAAATTCATCTACGGGCGCGGCGCCGTCGCGACCGCGAGCTTCGTCAACGCGCCCAGGCAGTTCAAGTCCCCCAGGCTGAAATACGAGTTCGACATCGACAAGGCCAACAAGATCCTCGACGAGGCCGGCTGGACCAGGGGCGCGGATGGCATCCGCGAGAAGGACGGCAAGAAGCTCAAATACGTCTTCCAGACCTCGACCAACGCCCCGCGCCAGAAGACCCAGGCCATCATCAAGCAGGCCTGCCAGAAAGCCGGCATCGAGATCGAGATCAAGGCCGTCACCGCATCGGTGTTCTTCTCCTCCGACGTCGGCAACCCCGACACCTACTCGAAATTCTATGCCGACATGGAGATGTACAACACGACGCAGCCGCAGCCCGATCCGGAGCGCCTGCTGAACCAGTGCGTCTCCTGGGAGATCGCCACCAAGGACAATAAGTGGCTCGGCCGCAACAACTCGCGCTATTCCGATCCCGAAGCCGACAAGGCCTACAAGGCCGCGCAGAAAGAGCTCGACCCGGTCAAGCGCGCCGCGCTGCTGATGAAGGTCGACGAGATCTTCTGCGGGGCCAATGTGTTCCTGCCGCTGCTCTCGCGCCACATCGTCAACGCGAGCGTCAACAGCCTCATGACCGACATCTCGGGCTGGGACACCATCACGTGGAATCTGGCGGCGTGGTATCGGAGCTGAGGGGGGAGTTCGCCGAAATCTCTCGGGTCCCGGACAAGCTGCAACGCAGATCGCGCGTCGCGAACGCGCTTATCGCGGTGCGGCGCCGGGATCCGGAAGGCGACATGGATCGAATCCCTTCCATTGTGTGCTCCAGATCACAGCAGAAGCACGCGCCTTCCCCTACAAAGACCAGGCATGGCCGCAAACAAGGTAACGGCGGTACGCACGAGCTGCGGAGACGATCGACAGCTACGGACTTTCGAAAGCCGCCAGGCGAGGAACCCGGCGGCTTTTTCTGTCTTGCGAGGGATACGGGCGACCGACCTGTTAGACTAGTGCGCAGACCATCCCAGTCTCTGGCAGAATGGGCAGGTCTTGTCGGTCACAGCGTATCCGGCGTCCGCAACGTGTTCGACTTGTCCTCGTTGCGCAGTTCCTGCTCGGCGGCGTGCCAAAACTCTTCCTCGCGGCCTTCGGGCCTGCCGGCTTGCTCCCACAGGCGATGCGCGCGTTCTCTGATCTCTTGCTCGGTCGGCTCAGACAATTGCACCTCCTGCTTTGGAAGCACGGCCCCACCCTTGGGGGTACGGGGGGGTGGAGGCGGGGCCGTGCAGGCCAGCCATCGGCGGCGACGCTGGCCCGCGGAGTCAAGCTTCGACCATGTGCAAGAGTTCCTGCGCCCGTCTCCCGGGAGCCGATGTCCTTCCGGCCACCTTCATCCCGCGAAAGTCACCGGCGCCACACCGGCCCTGTCGAGGGAGCCAGAAACTCGCTGGCGAGACGAACCCGTCAGGGCCGTTCTTCCGCACGAAGCCTTGGGGCTTACGGGGAGCTTCGGATCCGAACCGACACGCTGGAACCAGCCCAGTAGCGAGTTCTTTCGGCGCACGATCCGGCTGCTAACTGTAGAAGATGCCTCCGTCCACGTTGAGGGCCTGGCCGGTCACGAACGCGGAATCATCTGACGCAAAGAACGCCACAGGACCGACGACGTCCTCCGGTTGGCCGAGCCGGTGCAGGTCGGTGACCTTCTCGAAATAGGCAACTCGCTCGGGATCGCGGAGATTGTTCATCCCCATCTCCGTCACGATGATGCCTGGACATACGGCATTGACGGTGATGCCGTGGCCTCCGAATTCCATGGACGAGACGCGCGTGAAGCCGACCACGGCCGACTTCGATGCAGCGTAGTGGGACTGTCCCGGACCGCCCGTTCGGGCGGCGAGCGAGGCGATGTTGACGATCCGTCCGTACTTGCGCTCCTTCATATGGGGCACCACGGCCTGGGTCATCTGGAACACACCGCGCGTGTTGACGGCGAACGTCTGGTCCCACGTGTCGGTCGTCAGCTCGTCGATGGTCGCCAGCCTGAGAATCCCCGCATTGTTGACGAGGACATCGATGTGCCCAAGTCCCTGGACGGCTTCAGCCACGGTCCGCCTGCAATCGCCGACATCGCTCACATCGCCCAGCACCGGGATGCATCGGCCGCCAAGTTCCCTGACCTCTGCAACCGTCTCGAGAAGGACCTTCTCCTGGGCCGCGATGTCGGTCAGCGCGAGATCGTAGCCGCGCCTTGCAAGGCCGATGGCTATCGCGCGGCCAATTCCGCGGCTTGCTCCCGTCACGATCGCATGTCGGGCCATGTTGCGTTCTCCCCTGTTGTTCGGATGAATGGTTTTTGCCGGTGTGAGTGGATCAGGCGCGAGCAGGCTTGCGGACCGGGAGGGTGTTCATGGCCTTCACGGTCTCGTCGAACGACACGAGATTGGCGCCCGAACCCAGCCCCGTCGCGACGATCGCGGCCGTCGCGGTCGCGAGCCTGGCGCAGTCGAGCAGGTCCCAGTCGCGAACCAGACCGGCGATGAAGCCGCCCGTGTAGGAATCGCCGCATCCCGAGGTATCGCGGACCGCGACCTCGAACGCCGGCACCGTGAACTGACGTCCGTCGCGTGTCATCACGAACGAACCATCGGCACCGAGAGAAATGGCGCAGGCTCCCGCGCCCTTGTCGATGAAGAACCGCGCACACGCGGCGGGATCGTCGGTTCCGACCATGGCATTGGTCTCATCGATGCTCGGCATGAAGAAGTCGACATAGGGCAGCAGCGGCTCGACCAGCGCCAGCGTTTCACCCCGCGCCTGGATGAGATCGAGCGTCGTCGTACAACCGGCCGCCTTCGCGTCGCGCAGCAATGCGACGGAAGGCGCTCCATCCATCGCGAGCAGGGAACCAACCCCGCCGAGATGCAAAATCTTGCTCCGGCAAGCGGCCCTTTGCGTGTCGGGTGCGATACGCCAGCGGGCGGAGGCGCCCCTTGCGTGCATGACCGGACGCGAGCCGTCGGGCCGGATCGGCAGGATCGTAGCCGAGGTCGGACTGCCGGCCATTCGCTCCATGAGAGAGATGTCGATGCCTTCACGCTCCAGCGCGTTCAGCATCCAGTCGGCCTTCTCGTCGGAGCCGACGGCGCCAACCGCGAGCGCCTTCAGACCGAGACGCGCGCAAGGGACCACCGTTCCGCCGGCGGTGCCTGCGACCGCGAGCCGAATTTCTTCGATCAGCAAGCGGCCGCCACCGGGCGGAATCTCGGTCACCGGGACCCCCAGAATATCCAGAATATAAGTACCGCAGACGCTGACGTCGTGAGAGTGAGCCATGATTTCTCGCAGACAGTGGTTTGATCGTGATCTAGCTCGAACGCTGGGGAATCCTGGGCGTTCCGTCGCTGTCGCGCAGGCCGTACTGCCCCCATCGCTTCAGGATGCTGTCGATTTCCTCGTCCGGCAGCAGCGGAGGAGAGCCAAGTTGAAGGCAGCCGTGATACTGATTGGCGAGCACCTCGACCTCCACCGCGAGCCACATGGCCTTGCGCAGGTTGGGACCGATGGCGATCAGCCCGTGATGTGCGAGCAGGCAGGCGCGGCGATAGCGAAGCGCGTTCAGGGCGGCCTGCGACAGCTCGGCCGTGCCATATTGGGCATAGGGCGCGCAGGGAATGTCGTTTCCGCCGGCAGCGGCGATCATGTAGTGAATCGCGGGGATCGAGCGATTCATGATCGCGATGATCGTGCAGAAGATCGGATGGGCGTGAACCACGGCGCCAACCTCCGGCTTCGACCTCAGGATGTCGAGGTGAAAGCGCCATTCCGTCGACGGAACGTTGCCGGCCGACGCGGTCCACGAGCCGTCCCACTTCATGGCCACGATGTCCTCGGGCCTCATGCGGTCGTATGGAAGACCGGACGGCGTGAGCAGGATGCCGTCTTCGGTTCGGACGCTGATGTTTCCGGACGTTCCCTGGTTGATGCCTTGCGCCGCCATCTCGCGGCACGCGTCGATGATGGATTGACGAAGTTCGAGCTCTGTATCGCCGCCGCTCATGCCCTGTTTCCAATTCGCGTTCATGCACTTGCTCCGAGCTGGACCTGCCGGTCGACCAACAGCCAGGTGGCTCGCGCGGTCGCCAGCACCTCCTGCTTCGCATCAAGCAGGGCGCTTTCGGCAAAGAGCTTGCGGCCTTCCCGCCCGGTCGGCCACGCCACCACCACGCATCGATCCCCGGGACGCGGCCGGCGATCGATCCGAGCGGCCATGCGTCCGAGCAGGGCCGTCTCGTCGCCGTTCAATCCCAGGTGACGGGCACCCACGCTGCAATAGCCGGTCGGGCAATCGAGAGCGGCCCAGACGAATTCGGGTGCGACATAACCGTCGTCGCCGGACAGACTGCCATGAGGCACCCAGGAGGCCGCGAACACGACGGGCTTGCCCGGGACTGATCCCGCCTGCAGCGGGCCTGCGAAGATCCGGAGACCGTCGCCATGGCCACGTGCGGGGCCACAGACGAAGCATCCCGGAAGGTTGTGGGTCTGCTCGTCGTAGGGTGTTCTGCCGACCGCCTCTTCGGCCGCCGCGTAGCTCACCCGGGGAATGTCCGACACATCGATGCCTGCTGCACGCGCCGTCGCGAGCAGCCCGCCGTTTTCGCGCAACTCGATCCCGCCGTCGGCCTTCGTCAGCACGTCGAGCGGCCGCTCCAGCGGCGGCGGGGCGCGCAACGTCACTTCGGCGTCTCCGGCGACGTGCCTTGCGAGACATCCGCAAACGTAGCCTCCGTTGCCGGAATTGGGCGGACCCCGGAAGCGCCTGTCGATGACCAACGATACCATTGCAGTTTTCGTCCGCGGCGTTCAGCGTCCCATCGCGAAGAACTCGTCGTTCGGACGCATGCTGGTGACGTTGGCGAGGCGGTTCGACATGCCGAAGAATGCAGCGATAGCCGCAATGTCCCAGGCGTCCTCCTCGGTGAATCCGTGTCCCTTGAGATCGACGATGTCGGAGTCGTCCACCTCATAGGCCCGCGCCGAGACCTTCATCGCGAAATCGAGCATCGCCCTCTGCCGGGCGGTGATATCGGCCTTGCGGTAGTTGACGGCGACCTGGTCCGCGATCAGCGGATTCTTCGCGCGCACGCGCAGGATGGCGCCGTGTGCGACGACGCAATACTGGCATTGATTGGCGCTGCTGGTCGCGACAACGATCATTTCGCGCTCGGCCTTGGTGATCGGCCCGGGCTTGTCCATCAGAGCGTCGTGATAGGCGAAGAACGCCCGGAACTCGTCAGGACGATGCGCGAGTGTCAGGAAGACGTTGGGGACGAAGCCGGACTTCTCCTGAACCGCCTCGATCCGCGAGCGGATATCCTCGGGGAGCGTTGCGATGTCGGGGACGGGAAAGCGGCTGATGGCGGGCACAGACATGTTCCAAGCTCCTGTTAGACTGCCGCGAGCGCGACGAGCGTTTCCTGATAGGCCTCGAACGCATCGCGCCGATCGGCGGCGTACGGCTCGACTCGCACGAGGCTGGTATGGGCCGAGCAGCCTTGGCCGAATTGGGACGTGCCGATATCGAGCGTGAGCACGTTCGGATTGCCGGCGATTTCCAGGCCGCTATTGCCGGTCGGCGTGAACCAGGCACCGGTCGGAAGCACCAGTACGCCCTGACGGACCTTGTCGGTGACCTCTGCCGTCGCAAGGCACTCCCCGCGATCGTTCCAGATGCGGATCGTCTGACCGTCAGCGATGCCGAGAGCAGCCGCGTCGCCAGGATGAAGGCGAGCCTGTTCACGGCCATTGCGTTTCATGCTCCGGCTCGATGCGCCAGTTTCGAGCTGACTGTGAAGACGGCCGGCCGGCTGGTGCGAGATGAGGTGCATTTGGCCGGCGTCGGCGGCATTGCCGAGCCATTCAGCCGGCTCGATCCACGCGGGATGCGGGCGGCAGTCGGCATAGTCCAGCCTGGCCAGAGTCTCGCTGCCGAGCACGATCTTTCCGCTTTCGGTCCTGAGCGCATGCGCCTCCGGCTCGTTGCGGAAGTCGGCCAGGAAAGTATGTTCTGTCTTGACCGGGCAGCGAGCATAGCCGGCTTCCCAGAACGCATCGAAATCCGGCATCGCGAAGCCGAAGCGCTGCGAGGCATCGCTGCGGCAGGCTTCGTAGAGATGGCGGACCCAGCCCATTTCGTCCCGGCCCTCGTTGAACCGATCGGCCACCCCGAGCCTGCCTGCGATCGCGTTGAAGATCTCGAAGTCGGGGCGGGATTCGCCCAGCGGCTCGATGGCCTTCTTCATCGCCAGGATGAAGTCGGAGCGCCTGTTGCCGGCAAGATCATTGCGCTCGATCGACGTGGTTGCCGGCAGCACGATGTCGGCCCGCTGGGCTGTCGCCGTGAACATCGGGTCCTGCACGATGATCGTCTCGGGCCTCGTCCAGGCTTCCGACAGGCGATTGAGATCTTGATGATGGTGGTAGGGATTGCCGCCCGCCCAATAGACCAGCCTCGTATCCGGATAGGTGCGGATCTCGCCTTCGTAGCTGAAGGGCCTGCCGGGATTGAGCAGCATGTCGCTGATCCGCGCCACCGGAATGAAGCTGTCGATCGGCCTGGTCAGCTGCGAAACGGCAGGAGAACGGCCCAGATTGAGCGGTGCCCCCACGCCCCCCAGCGAGGCGTAGCCGTAGCCGACGCCGCCGCCCGGCAACCCGATCTGGCCGACAACCGATGCAAGTCCGAGCGCCGCCCAGAACGGCTGTTCGCCGTGATGGGCACGCTGCAGGCTCCAGCTCACCGTCAACATGCTCCGCGTGTCGACCAGGCGCCTTGCGAGCTCAGCAATCTGGCCGGCATCGAGCCCGCAGATGCCGGCGGCCCACACGGCGTCCTTGCGCACGCCATCCGTTCTGCCTTCGAGATAGCCGAGCAGGCGATCCGCACCGCTGGTGCAGCGCGCGAGGAAATCCGTGTCGTGCCGGCCCGCCTTCACGATCTCGCCGGCGAGGCCGAGCATCAGCGCAGCGTCCGTGTTCGGCCGGATCGGCCACCATTCGGCATCGACCCAGTCCGGTAAATCGTCCTTCAGCGGCGAGACGTGGACGACCTTGACACCGCGTTCGACAATCTTCCTGAGATAAGTCTCAAGGCGGTGGCTGCCAATTCCTCCGGCCTCGTTCTGCGCGGTTCGCGGCGACAGAGCGCCGAACACCACCAGCGTCTCGGTGTGCTGCGCGATCGTGTCGAGCGTATTGGCGCGGCCACCGCATGCGTCGTCGCTGCCCAGCGTGTGGCGCAGGATGACCGGACCTGCCGCGATGGAATAGGTATCGACGTGCCTGGTGAAGCCGCCAACCAGATTGAGCATGCGCTTTAGGAGCGAAGAGGCATGATGCAGGCGACCGGAGTTGGTCCAACCATAGGAGCCTGCGAAGATCGACGCATTGCCGAACGCGCCGGCCACGCGGCGTACTTCGTCGGCAACCAGCGTCGTCGCCTCGTCCCAGCTGACCGCGACGAACTTCTCTCGGCCGCGCCCGCGGCGATCACTCCTTTCGCGCTTGTCCAGCCAGCCGGAACGAACCATCGGCCGCAGCACGCGCCGCTCGGGATTGGCCCATTCGGCAATGGAATGGATGATCGGAGAAGGCGCCGGATCGTGCTCGAACGGCTCGACGCCCACGATGCGATCGTCCTCGACGAGGATCGCGTAAGCACCCCAATGGCTGCAATGCGGGACCCGCTTGATCCTGCTCATGCGTCGACCGCTCCAAGATCGCGCCGCATTTGTGCGGCGAATTCGGGATAGGTCTCGGCGAGTTCGTCGAACACGCGGCCGCGGAGCAGCTGCAGCGTCGATCGGTCTGGCAGCGGCGTCTCCCGCGGCTCGGCGTCGTGCGTAAACTGAAAACCGGTCGCCAGCTTGATCTCTGCAAGATCGTGCCCGGGATGAACGCTCTCGAGTTCGAATCCCGGCCGCGTCTTGTCGAACCGAAAGAGACCCTTGCCGGTCAAGAGAGCAACGGGGCCGCCGCTCCGAAACACCCCCTCGGGACTGACGCCGGGGGCACTGATGAAGTCCACCTTCTCGACGAAGACGCGCGGCGTATGCTCCTCGCGGAACAGGATGACCCGCGGCACGACAAAGTAGAGATAGGCCGACCCGAACGAGCCAGGCCAGCGCACGCTGGAGCGCGGATAGTCACCGGTCCCGACAAGGTTCACGTTGCCGAAGCCGTCGATCTGGCCACCACCGAGGAAGAACGCATCTATCCGGCCCTGACCAGCACAATCGAACAGCTCGGCCGAACCGTTGGTGAAGAAATTATGCTCGACAGAACCAAGAATGGAGATGCGTGGACCGACGGCGCCGCCCGCTTCCTTCATTGCACGCAGCAGCATCGCGCCGGCGGCGGGAATTGGAGAGGAGGCGCCTACGGCGACATGCCTGACCCCGTCGAGCAGCCGCGCGATCGTGCAAATCAGCACTTCGCGAGGGAGAACTTCGGCCATCACGCGGGCTCCATCTGCGCCTGCGCCATATAGGCAGAGAAGCCGTCGGCCGTTCGCGCGGCCTTCGCATAGCGTGCGATCTCTGCGCTATCGGCCGGATATTCACCCCACAGTCCGTAGGGCCACGCCCCCTTCGGAGCGCGCGCGACTGCCGTGACGTAGAGCGCGGGCAGCACGCCGGCAGCGCTCATCTCGTCGGCGAGCAGATTTTCCTCGACGATTCGCTCCACCGTGACCAGAACGGTGCGCGAAGCGTAAGCCATGGCGGCAAGTTCGCGCCGCCGTCCGATCCAGACATTGCCGAAACGATCAGCCATCGGCACGTGGAAGATCGTGACGTCGGGCTTGATGGCGGGAATCAGCACGATCGGATCGCCTCCATCCGCCAGCGGATTGTCGACGACGCGCCAATCGTCGCGATAACGGAGCAGATCCGTTCCGATCAGCCCCCGGAGCGGCATGAAGGGACTGCCCTTCTGCGCCGCCATCAGGCCGGCATGAATGGCAGGACACGTTGCGTCCTTCAATCGAACGGCGCCCTCCTTGACCGCAGCGTTGAATCGGGGCGCTGCACCGGCTTCACCCAGCGAGACGGCGCTGGTCTCCACGGTCCGGACGAGACCCGCGCCGACAAGCTGGTCGACCTGCAATCCGCCGGTTGGCACGCAGACGAGATCGAGATTGCCCGCACCATGCTCGATGATGGGCCGCGTCATGGCCATGGAGACGCCGGCGTAGTCGACCGGCAGCGCCACGCGCATGCCCGGCTCGATGTGCTTCGCCATTGCGCGAGGCTCGCTCAACACCATCATCCTCCCTGCGATATGTTCTATATTGTGGAACGATATTCCAAATTTATGTTAGGCGGATCGGGACGACCCTGTCAATCTGGCTTCACCAATGGAGCCTTTGTTTGCAGGGGATCCCGGCTCCGCATGGATCGCAGCGGCGCGCCATTGCGCCGCGATCGGGTGTCTCGACTTGACAAGACGGCGCGCTGCGCCAACAATAATTGGAATAGTGTTCTACAATATAGAACGATTTGGGAGGAGAGAATGGGTGAGCCCGCGGCTCTGCGCGCAATGCGCTCCGGCGATGCGAACGCTCGGACGTCGCCGACCGGCCGCCTCCGGGAACGCGACGCCATCGGATCGAGCATCGCCGTCCGCGACGCGGTGAAAAGATACGGCAGCTTTCACGCGGTCGACCGGATCAGCATCGACATCGAGCCGGGCGAATTCATCACGCTTCTTGGCCCTTCCGGCAGCGGAAAGACGACGCTGCTCAATCTCGTGGCCGGATTCCAGAGCCTCGACAGCGGCGAAATCCTCGTCGACGGCAAGCCCGTCCACAACGTGCCGACGCACAAGCGCGGCTTCGGCATGGTGTTCCAGAGCTACGCGCTGTTTCCGAACATGACGGTCAGCCAGAACGTCGCGTTTCCACTTCGCATGGCCGGTGTCGACCGGGCGACTGCGGAGCGACGCGTCGCTGAAACGCTGGAGATCATGCGGCTGACGGAGCATGCGACGAAGTCTCCTTCGCAAATGTCGGGCGGGCAGCAGCAGCGCGTCGCGATCGCCCGCGCGATCGTCAGGAGGCCCAAGGTCGTGCTGATGGACGAACCCCTCAGCGCCCTGGACCGGCGGTTGCGCGAGTCGATCCAGATCGAGATCCGCGACCTTCACCGGACCATCGGCAGCACAATCCTGTTCGTCACCCATGACCAGGGCGAAGCCCTGACGATGAGCGACCGCATCGCGGTACTCAACGCCGGCAAGATCGTTCAGATCGGCCGCCCGCTGGACATCTATCGGCATCCGATCGATCGCTTCGTCGCCTCGTTCGTCGGCGAGAGCAATCTGATCGAGGCTGAGATTCTGCAGAAGCGCGGATCGACGCTGACGATGAAGAACCGCGCGGGATATGTGTTCAACGCCGAAAGCCGGGACACGATCGACGTCGGGCGCGCAACCGTGCTGGTGCGCCCGGAACGCATTGCCGTGTCGAACGAGCCAACCGCGAATTCCGCGCCCGTCAGCGTCACGTCTGCGATCTTCCTCGGCGAGATCCTGCGGATCGAGGCGAACATGGAGGGCGGAGAGCCGCTCCTGATCAGGTGTACCGACATGGCCGACCGGCCCCTGCCCTCCGTCGGGGATCGCCTGCACGTGAGCTGGGGCGCTGCAGACTGCTGGGTGCTTGCATGACCTCGGCATCGATCGGCATCCAGGCAGACCGTCCCGCGGATCTTGATCTCGTCAGGAGGTTGAAAGATCCGGCGCTGCTGCTCCTGCCGGCGCTTGCCTTCCTGGCCTTCATCTATCTCCTCCCGCTGATCGATCTCATCCGTATCAGTGTCAGCGGACCATCGTGGTCGTCGTATTTCGCGCGGGTGTTCGCGATCCCGCTCTATTGGGATTCGCTGGTCCGCACGATGCAGATTTCGGTGACCGTCGCGGGCCTGTGCCTGCTGTTCGGATATCCGACCGCGCTGCTCATTCACCGCAGTCGCGGCATTGCCCAGGTCCTGATCGCGACCGCGATCGTGTTGCCCTATTTCATCGCCATCCTGATCCGGACTTACGCGTGGATGGTCCTGCTCGGCCGCAACGGGCCCGTCAACAAGCTACTGGTCTCGGTCGGCATATTGAGCGAGCCGGTGCAGCTTCTGTTCAATCGCGGCACGGTGCTTCTCGGCATGACCGCGGTGCTTCTGCCGCTGATGGTGCTGACGATCTATTCCAGCGTGGCGCGCCTCGATCAAAGCCTGACCCGCGCGGCGCTGGCCAGCGGCGCCGGACCCATTGCGGCTTTCTGGCGCGTGTTGCTGCCGCTGACCCTGCCCGGGATGGGCGCCGGCTTCCTGCTGGTCTTCGTCGCAGCGATCGGCTTCTTCATTACGCCGACCCTGCTCGGGGGCCCCGGCGACCAGATGTTTGCCATGCATATCACCCAGCAGGCGGACTCGGTCACGTCGGAGGGATTCCTGCAGGCCTTGGGCGTGGTGCTGCTGACGATCACGTTGGCGGTGGTCGCGGTGGCCGGACGCTTCCTCGGCTTCGAGTTCATCTGGGGCGGCCGCAAGCTGACGGAGGCCACGCCAAGAGCCACAGACCGCGACACGGGCGATGTCGGCCGCCGCAGCTTCGGCGCCTCGGCTGCCAATTTGATCGGCTGGCCGCTGCTGCGGCTGTTCGGGCGCCTGCCGGCGAGCTGCGGGACCTGGACCGTTCGCCTGATGGGCGGCCTGGTCATTGCCATTCTCATCCTGCCGATCATCGTGGTGATGATCATTTCCTTCAGCAGCGCAAGCTATCTGACCTTCCCGCCACCGGGCTTCTCACTGCGCTGGTATGAGCAGTTCTTTTCCGATTCAAACTGGATGCGGGCGTTCTGGACATCCCTGGTCGTCGCGGCGATGTCCGCCGGAATCGCGATCGTGCTGGGCGCGTCGGCCGCCCTCGGCATCGTCAGGAGCAGCATTCGCGGCAAATCCGCCATCATGCTGCTTCTCGTAAGTCCGATCATCGTCCCTCCGGTCGTGCTCGGCCTGTCGCTCTACAGCCTGTTCCTGCGTTTCGATCTGGTCGGCTCCGTCTTCGGCCTTGCCGCGGCGCATGCGATCGGAGGCCTTCCCATCGTCGTGGTGATCCTGTCCGCATCGCTTCAAGGCGTCGATACCAGGCTCGAACAGGCGGCTGCCGTCCATGGCGCATCGTCCCTGACCGTGTTCCGCCTGGTGACGCTGCCTGCCATCATGCCGGGCCTGGCTGCGGCGACATTCTTTGCCTTCCTGCACTCGTTCGACGAGCTGGTGCTGACGCTGTTCCTGTCGAGCGCGCAGTTGAAGACGCTCCCGCTCATGCTGTGGGGTGACATCAATTATCGGCTCAATCCGGTGCTGGCCGTGGTCTCGACGCTGGAGGTGCTTCTGGTGGTCGCAGGGCTCGTCCTTGCGCGACCCGTTCTCGCCACGTCGCGGAAGGCGTCGTGACGCAAATCAATTTCAACTGGAGGAAAGAGAAAATGCTGGGAATGAAACGCTGGCGACTATCGGCTTCCGTATTGGCCTCGGCCCTGTTCGTCGCGATGGGGACGGGTCTGGCTCAAGCGCAGAGCAACGTCGTGATCATGCAGGATCCGGGCGGCGGATATGGCGATGCATTGCGCAAGGTGATGTACGACCCGTTCGAGAAGGAGACCGGCATCAAGGTGGTCACCGTCCAGGAGGCCCGTAGCGGCCCGCGCATCAAGGCTCAAGCCGAAGCCGGCAAGGCGCAATGGGACCTGACGTTCATCTTCGACCAGGAGACGAAGCTGCTCGGCGACTGCTGTCTGGCCGACCTTGACTATTCCAAGCTGTCCGACGCGGCGAAACAGACGCTGGCGGCGATGCCGGACAAGCTGAAGCGCAAGAAGGGCGTGGCATTGCAGGTGATCGGCGTCGGCCTCGTCTACAACAAGGACAAGTACAAGGGTGAAAATGTACCGACCACCTGGGCCGACTTCTGGGACGTGAAGAAATTCCCCGGCCGGCGCTGCATGCCCGCCTGGCCGCGTTTCGTGTTCGAAGCGGCGCTGATGGCTGACGGCGTGGAGAAGAGCAAGCTCTATCCGATAGACATGGAGCGGGCGCTGAAGAAGGTCAAGGAGATCAAGCCGCACATCGCCAAATGGTGGACGACGGCCGCGCAGCCGCCGCAGCTCCTGCTCGATGGCGAGGCCGACATGTGCATGGCCTACACCGGTTCGATGAGCAAGCTCGCCCTCGAGGGCGCCCCGATCGAGCTGACCTTCAATCAGGGCTTCGTCTACTACGACTTCTTCTCGATCCCCAAGGGAGCGCCGAACTACGACAACGCGCTGAAACTGCTTTCCTGGCGGCTCGAGCCCAAGCGCGCGGCGCAGCTCACCTCGACCTTCCCGGTCGCCCTTCCCTCCCAGGTCGTGTTCGAGGCCGCGACCGACAAGAAGCTCGCCCGCTACTGGGCCAACAACCCGGACAACGTCTCGAAAGCAATCGAATGGAGTCCGGATTATTGGGGCGCGGCTTCGCCGGCCGGAAATTCCACCAATGAAGAGTACGGGCAGGAGAAGCTCAACGCCTTGCTGGCCCAGTAGGCTGGCTGATCAGCCCCGATCCGAAAGGATCGGGGCTGATTCCACACCCGGGCTATTGCCGTTCGCGCGGCCATGCTAGATCGAGTGAAAGATCATTCTATTTTGGCTGGTGGATGGATAAGGCTTTTACCAAGGGGCTGCGTCTCCTGGAAGCGCTTGCTCTGAGCGAGCAGCCCCGCGGGGTTACGGACCTCGCGAGCGAGCTGAAGCTCACCAAGAGCAACGTGCATCGGCTGCTGATGACTTTGCAGTCCCAAGGCTATGTGCGCCAGATCCCCCCGCATAGCACCTACGAGCTCACGACCAAGATCTGGGCGCTCGGCAGCCATGTCATCCACCGGATGGATCTCATCAACGTCGCGCGACCGGCAATGACGAAGCTTGCCGAGATCACCGGCGAAACCATTCATCTGTCCGTGCTCGAAGACACCGACGTCGTCTACGTCGACAAGATCGAAAGCGCTCACCATATCCGCGCCCATACGAGCGTGGGCATGCGCGCACCCGCTTTCACCATGGCGACGGGGAAGGCGATGCTCGCACATATGCCTGATGATTACCTGGAACGATTCCGGCCGCATCTGAGGCGCTACACGGAAACGACGCGAACGACGATCGAGGAGCTGCGGGAGGACATCGAGCTGGCACGCGCGCAGGGTTACTCCTCCGTGCTGCATGGCGAGTGGCGCGAGGGCATCGCGGCCTGCGCTTGTGCGATCCTCGGCCGCTCCGGCGAACTGGTGGGAGCGATCGGCATGTCCGGCCCCGACACCCGCATCAAGCGCAAGCAGATCAAGGAGTATTCGGTTCACGTCATGGAGGCAGCCCGGACCATCGGCGCCGCCCTCGGCTATTCCAGCAGGCCGCCAGCGTACCCTGCCCTGAGAGGCGATTCTGCACCGTCACATCTATTGCGACGCGCCCGTTGACCTTGTTTCCTTTTGGACGGAATCCTAGCTTGCACCCTTGCGCTCTGAAAAAGCGTCAGGTGATGGGAAGCAATTCTCAAAGCTTCCGATCGAGATGCACAAGCGCATCCTTTTCGTCCTCGAGCCGGTTGGCCCTCACCTCGCGCCGATTGAGGTGAAGGTGCACAGCCACTCCCGCTTCGCCAGCGACAAGGGAATTGAGTGGATGTGCGAGACAAGTTTCAGAATTCCAAAAGATAGCGTCGGCCCGCATCACGATAGCGCCGGAAGTGTCACTGACGCCTCCGATATCAGGCGCCTCGAGACCTCGGGCCTGCCGGCGCGGGAGATCTGCGACAGAACAATCGCAATCTCCTCGGCAACAATGGGCCACCGCACGACGTCAGAAATACCGGCCCCTAATAGTGTATCGGCACCGATCTCGAATGCCGTCCTCGTCGCAAGGACGATCGGAACGGACGGAAGCTCGTGATGCAGCACGGTCGCCAGTTCAAGGGATTGCCCGAGCGAGCCGACTGGACTGACGACCACGAAGTCGAACCGGTCGGGAGCTGATGGCGCATGTGTGCCGGGAACGTATGCGAGTTCCTTTGAGCCGACGCAATTCACGCAGCGGCTCGGCTTCCTACCGTGGGCGGACGAGATCGCAGGAAATCGTAAGCTTAGCGGGCAAAATCGCACGATTGGTAGCGGGGGAGGGACTCGAACCCCCGACCCCAGGATTATGATTCCCGTGCTCTAACCAGCTGAGCTACCCCGCCACAGGGATCGCGGCGGCGACTGAGGCCGATCTCGCGAACGCGCGGCATATAAAGAAGGGGGCGGCGGGAAGTCAAGCAAAGTGGGCCGCCTTTTTCCGCCCTCGCCGAGGCCAGGGGGCGGGACAAGCCGCCTCGTGAATACAGCCTCTCTTTCAATGAGTTCGTCATAGCCGGGCTTGTCCAGGTCATCCACGCCTTCAACGCCTTCATTCGCAGCCCGGGAACGAGGATGCCCGGGGCAAGCCCCGGGCACGACGAGATTTTGGGGGGGCAAAGGCCTATTTCGGCCTCACATTCGGATCGCCGCCGGGGCTGCCGGGGGGCGGGATCACCGGGGTGTTGGCGCCGGTGTCCGGGGCCGGCGCGTGCATCTCGGGATCGATGCCGGAGGGCGGGCAAAGCACGCCGTCGGATTTGGCCAGCTTGTCGCCGAGCGGTTCCCGGGACTGGCCGGTGGTGGTGCCGTCGGCCTGACGATTGGGACGGTCCTGCGGCGTGCAATTGGCCGCGTGCTGCAGGGACGGCGGCGCGGTCTGTTGCGGCGGCGTCGCCGGGGCGGGCGGAGCCTGCGCGATCGCGCTGCCTGAAGCGGCGATCAGGAGGCCGGCCAGAATGATGTGCGATGTCGTGCGCATGGAAAGGAAACGCCCGCGCGGCGTCCCCTGTTCCCATGTCACGCAATCACGATTTGCGGTAGCGGATCAGGGAGAAATGGCCCATCGGCGGCATGGGGCGGCGCTCGGTGAGGGTGATGCCGCCGTGCTTGGTGGCCCAGTTGACGAGGCGGGCCCAGGGGAATTCCGGGCGCCAGCCGAGGCGGCGGGCGATGGGGGCGAAGGCGAGCTCGAACAGCTTTCGGGGGCCATTCTCGGCACCGATGTGGTTGACGAGGATCAGCTCGCCGCCGGGCTTGAGCACGCGGACGAACTCGTCGAGCGTGCCTTCGGGGTCGGGCACGGCAGTGATGACATATTGCGCGACCACCGCGTCGAAGAATTTGTCGGGGAAGGCGAGGTTCTTCGCGTCCATCACCGAGAGCACTTCGACGTTGCTCAAGCGAAGCGCGCGCACGCGCGCCTGCGCCTTGCGCAACATCGGCTCGGAAATGTCGACGCCGCAGATTTTCGTGGTCCGCGCGTAGTCGGAGAGCGAAAGCCCGGTGCCGACGCCGACGTCGAGAATGCGGCCGCCGATGCGGTCGGCCTCCGCGATGGTCGACTGCCTTCCGGCGTCGAACACCTTGCCGAACACGAGATCATAGACCGGCGCCCAGCGGCCATAAGCCTTCTCGACCCCGGCCCGCGAGATGTCTGCTGCCATGCCCCCTGCCCCTACAAAAACCTAGAGAGTAATAGCCGTTGATGAGATCAAATCCAGCCTCGCCCGCGGTCTGAGCCTCTCCCGCTTGCGGGAGAGGTCGACACGCTCGCAAGAGCGTGGCGGGTGAGGGCTTTTTCCGCTTGCGATATATCGCTAGCGGAGAGAGCCCTCTCCCCAACCCTCTCCCGCAGGCGGGAGAGGGGGCGCACTTCCGGTGTCGCGAGAGTGCAGTCCGATCTCATGATGATCAGCCGCGGACTGCTTCCGCCAGCGGGCGCGAGGTGGCAGCGCCAACCTTCGCCGCGGCGCTCTGGATGAAGCCGCCGCCCAGCACGCGGGCCTGGCCGCTGGCTGCGTCGTAGAACACGCAGGCCTGGCCGGGCGAGACGCCCTCCTCGCCGGCGACGAGCTCGACCTCGTATTGGCCATTGCCGCCGCGCAGCCACGCCGGCTGGGGGCTGCGGGTCGAGCGCACGCGCACGAACATCTCGAGGCCGCCGCCGATCGCGCTGTCGATGTCGCCATCGCCGATCCAGTTGACGTCGCGCAGCACGATGCGGTGCATCTTCAGCGCATCGCGCGGACCAACGACGACGCGGCGGTGCGCTGCATCCAGCCGCACCACGAACAGCGGCGAACCGGATGCGATGCCGAGGCCGCGGCGTTGGCCGACGGTGAAATTGGCGATGCCGTTGTGCCGGCCGAGCACGCGTCCGTCGAGATCGACGATGTCGCCGGGGTCCATCGCGTTCGGACGCAGGCGCGTGATGATGTCGGTGTAGCGGCCCGTCGGCACGAAGCAGATGTCCTGGCTGTCGTGCTTGTCGGCGACCGCGAGCCCAAAGCGGCGCGCCAGTTCGCGGGTCTGCGGCTTGGTCATATCGCCGAGCGGAAAGCGCAGGAAGTCGAGCTGCTCGCGCGTGGTCGCGAACAGGAAATAGCTCTGGTCGCGGTCGCTATCTGCCGCGCAGACCAGCGCGCGCGAGCCATCGGGCAGGCGGCGGGAGGCAACATAATGACCTGTCGCGAGCGCCTGCGCGCCGAGCTCACGCGCGGTCTTCAGGAGATCGCGGAACTTGACGGAGCGGTTGCACTCGACGCACGGCACCGGCGTCTCGCCGAGCGCGTAAGAGTCGGCAAAGTTGTCGATGACGGACTCGCGAAAGCGGTCCTCGTAGTCGAGCACGTAATGGGGAATGCCGAGCTTGGCGGCGACATCGCGGGCGTCGTGGATGTCCTGGCCCGCGCAACAGGCACCCTTGCGGTGGGTCGCCGCGCCATGGTCATAGAGCTGCAGCGTGATGCCGACGACGTCGTAGCCTTCCGCCTTCAGCAGCGCAGCCGTCGTCGAAGAATCGACGCCGCCCGACATGGCGACGACGACCCTGGTGTCTTCGGGACGGCCTTCGAGATCCAGACTGTTCAGCATGGGCCTTAAAGCGTTGTGACGGCGGCGTAGCGCGATCCGCGATTCCTGTGCCTTCTCGCGGGGCATCGGCGATCCCCCGGAACTTTAGTTCCCGAAGGGCACGACTGCCCAAGTCGAAAGCGGCTGAGAGCGACCTCTTTAATATAGGCGGCATTCCGGTGAAGCAATCACGCGGGCAGCCAGCTTAGGGCAATTCTTGCCGGGGCGGCAGAAATGGCGGGGCCGCGGCGCGCTGCCCGGCGGCGACATCAAACAATCAAAGTATTGATTTTGCTGCATAAATCTACATGGCAGGACGCTGGCCCGCTCCTTGCTACCCCTTGTCCGAAGTTGCTTCCAAGGGGTCGCCGGTGGTTGGTCGTACGTCAGATGTCGTGGCAAGCGTGCAAGTCCAGAGCGCGCAGCAAAAGCCTGCCCGGTCGCAAGCCTCGAAGGACACGCCCGCGAACGACGCTTTCGGCTCGCTGGTCGACAGCAATACCCAGGCAATCAGCAACAAGGCGCAGGCGCAGGCGCAGGACACAGCCCCGCGCCGGAGCGATTCCAAGTCATCTTCCACCGCATCCGACCGAAGTCCGCGCGACACCTCTTCCACGGACCAGCCTTCGCAGAGCAAGGCGAGCGACGATACCGACACGTCTGCGCCGGCAAAGAATGACAAGAGCGACGCGGCCAGCGATCCCGCCAAGGACGCCGGCAAGATCAAGGACAAGTCCGAGACATCGGACGCCAAATCGGCGGACGAATCCGACGAGACCAAGGGCGACAAGACCGACGGCACCGACACCCCCACCGCCGCCGTCGATGCGGCTGCCGCCGCGTCGACCGATGCGACGCAGCCCACCCCGCCTGATCCGAACGCGATTGTCGTTGCCGCGCCCGTCGTGCCGGCCGATCCGAATGCGGCTGCGAGCCAGGCCGGCGATGCCGCCGCCTCGCCGCTGACGATCGCCGCAGCAGGTCTTGCCGCCAGTGCCTCCACTGCGGCGCAGATCGCCGGCAACAAGACCGATACCGCCGGCGACAAGAGCGCCAAGGCCGCAAGCGCCGAGGTCGATGCCGATACCACGACGACCCTCGGCGAGACCGCGACCGGCGCGAGCGAGGCGACCGCGACCGATGCAAAGGCCAATGGCGGAGTGATCGCCGCCGTCAGCCAGGGCACGCCGAAGACCTCGTTCAAGGATGCAGCAACCACGCAGGCCCAGACCGACGTCTCGAATATCGGCCAGGACACCGGCAAGACGAACGCCGCGCAGGCTCCGGCGACCGCGACGGCCGCGCATCCGCAAGCGGCAAAGCCGCAGGCAGATAGCGGAGCGACCGACGCCAAGGCAGCCCTCGCCGACCGCGCCGCCGATCCGGCACAAGGCGCGCCAGCCACGCACGCGCATGCGGGCACGCAAGCCACCATGGCCGCGACGGATGCCGGCGCGCAAGCCGCTTCCGCCGTGCAGGCGCCGCTGACCAATACGACCTCGGCCGCGACAGCATCGACCGCGACGCTCACCGCGACCGCGGCAACCCATGCGGCCGTGCCGATCAGCGGCGTGCCGATCGAGATCGCGGCTGCCATTCGCGCCGGCAAGTCCCGGTTCGATATCAGCCTCGACCCAGCCGATCTCGGCCGCATCGACGTCCGCATCAATGTCGACCGCAACGGCCAGGTCACCTCGCATCTCACGGTGGAGAAGCCGGAGACGCTGTCGATGCTGAAGCAGGACGCACCGCAATTGCAGCGCGCGCTCGACGATGCAGGCTTCAAGACCGGCAGCAACGGGCTGTCCTTCAGCCTGCGCGACCAGAATTCATCGGGCCAGAATTCCGGGCAGAACCACGACAATGGCGGCAACGCTCGCCGGCTGATCATCAGCGAGGACGAAACCGTTGCTGCCGCGCCCGTCGGGCGCGGCTACGGCCGCATGCTCGGATCGAGCGGCGGCATCGACATCAGAGTGTGAGGAGTATTCGCAAATGACCACCACGAATGCCGCCACCGCCCCTTCCGTCGTCTCCGGGACGACCGACATCCCGAAATCCTCCTCGTCGAACTCGATGAGCTCGACCACGGGGTCGACGCTCGCCGGCAATTTCCAGACCTTCCTCACGCTGCTGACGACGCAGCTCCAGAACCAGAACCCGCTCGATCCGCTCGACACCAACCAGTTCACCCAGCAGCTGGTTCAGTTCGCCGGCGTCGAGCAGCAGCTCAAGACCAACGATTCGCTGGCCCAGCTCGTCACCCTCCAGCAGACCACGCAGGCGACCCAGGCGCTGGGCTTCGTCGGCAAGACCGCGCTGGTCGACGGCTCGACCACGAGCATGACGAACTCGGCGGCGATTTGGCATCTCAACGTGCCGACCGACTCCACCGTCGAGATCTCCATCGCCAATTCCAGCGGCCAGACCGTGTTCACCGGCAAATACAGCTCCTCCGCCGGCACCGACATTCCCTTCACCTGGAACGGCATGGGCAATGACGGCACGCAATGGCCCGACGGCAGGTACACGATCTCGGCCACCGGCAAGGACGTTGCGAACAACAATGTCGGCATCGCCGCGCAGGTACAGGGCGTGGTGTCGTCGGTCGACCTGACGCAGTCGCCGCCGCTGCTCACCATCGACGGTGCGAGCTACACGCTGAGCCAGGTCAAGAGCATCATCGCGACGAGCGCCTATTGAGGGCAGAGCACCTCTCCCCAGCGGGGAGAGGCGGATCAGAGTCAGGGCTTTCGCCGAGCCCGCGAATGACTTTCGGCGTTAGTAAAGTATTTACCTTCTGCCCGCTTGGCCCGCCGGAATCGCGTCTCCCGCCGGCCGAGACGGCCGTGTTCCCGCAAGTTTCAACGAGAATTGTATTGAAGCCTTAGGCTTAGCGGATTTTTAAGCCGCGGGGCGTAGGGTTACGGGCGTGAGTTCAGTGGTTGAGAGTTTGTGAGTACGCCATGACAGAACCCCATCGCCCGAGGGTAAAATACGTCATCGGGCCGGACGGCAGTCCGTTGACGATCGCGGATCTGCCTGCTCCGGGCACCAAACGCTGGGTCATCCGCCGCAAGGCCGAAGTCGTCGCCGCCGTCCGTGGTGGACTTCTCTCGCTCGAGGAGGCCTGCAGCCGTTATACCCTGACGGTCGACGAATTCCTCTCCTGGCAGTTTTCCATCGACCAGCACGGTCTGGCGGGTCTTCGCACCACCCGCATCCAGCAATATCGCCAGTAGGCGATCCGGAAATCTGCGGCTTTTGACGAAAATCGGCCTCGCCCAGCGAGGCCGATTTTTTTCTTGATGCAGTTTTGTCCGACCTCTTAACTCTCGTTAACCATATCGAAACCATCACCTAGGCAATAATTGCCCACTCGGCCTTTCCGGTGAAAGCGGCCGAATCTGTTGGGGCGGTTGCTTGCAAGGGCTTGCGGACTTTCTGAAGAGTATCGGT
The DNA here is from genome assembly GCF_041262065.1 of Bradyrhizobium sp. USDA 327. NCBI lineage: Bacteria > Pseudomonadati > Pseudomonadota > Alphaproteobacteria > Hyphomicrobiales > Nitrobacteraceae > Bradyrhizobium > Bradyrhizobium sp. USDA 327. The sequence continues at coordinate 5,325,804 of NZ_JBGCCW010000001.1, forward strand.
GCCGCCCGGTTCGGGGCGATGATCGCGGTCACTGCCGCGCTCATCGGCTTCTTCGCCTTCGTCATCATGCGCGTCACCACGCCGCAGATGACGACGCTGTTCACGGACCTCAGCGTCGAGGATTCCTCGAGCATCATCAAGGACCTGGAACGCCAGGGCATCCAGTTCGAGATCCGCAATGAGGGCTCCATCATCATGGTGCCCAAGGACAAGGTCACGCGGCTGCGGATGAAGCTCGCCGAGGGCGGCCTGCCCAAGGGCGGCGGCGTCGGCTACGAGGTGTTCGACAAGTCGGACGCACTCGGCACCACCTCCTTCGTCCAGAACATCAACCATCTCCGCGCGCTGGAGGGCGAGCTCGCCCGCACCATCCGCGCCATCGACCGCATCCAGGCCGCGCGCGTCCACCTGGTGCTGCCCGAGCGCCCGCTGTTTGCGCGCGAGGCGCCGGAGCCGTCGGCCTCGATCGTGGTCCGCGTCCGCGGCTCGCTGGAAGCCCAGCAGATCCGCGCCATCCGCCATCTCGTCGCCTCCGCCGTCAACGGGCTGAAGCCGCAGCGGGTCTCGATCGTCGACGAGGCCGGGCAGCTGCTCGCCGACGGCGCGGCGACCGATCCGGAGCAAACGGTCGGAGACGAGCGCCGCATCGCCTTTGAAAAGCGCATGCGCAAGCAGGTCGAGGACATCGTGTCCTCCGTGGTCGGCTCGGGCCGCGCCCGCGTGCAGCTCTCCGCTGATTTCGACTTCAACAAGATCACCCAGACCTCGGACAAGTTCGACCCCGAAGGCCGCGTGCTGCGCTCGAGCCAGACCCGCGAAGAGCAGAGCATGACCGCCGACAACAACGGCCAGGTCACCGTCAACAACGAGCTGCCCGGCAGCCAGCAGAACAACGCCGGCGCTGCCGCCAAGGACCAGAGCAAGAAGTCCGAAGAGACCAACAATTACGAGATCTCCCGCACCACCAAGACCGAGGTGACCGAAGCCGGCCGGGTCAATCGCATCTCGGTCGCGGTGCTGGTCGACGGCATCTACTCCAAGAACGACAAGGGCGAGCTGGCCTACCAGGACCGTACCAAGGAGCAGCTCGACAGCATCGCCACCCTGGTGCGCTCGGCGATCGGCTTCGACCAGAAGCGCGGCGACCAGGTCGAGGTCGTGAATCTGCGCTTTGCCGACGCGCCTTCCACCGCGCCGATCGGCGAGTCCTCAGGCTTTCTCGGCATGCTCCAGTTCACCAAGGACGACGTCATGTACTTCGTCGAGCTCGGCGTGATGATGCTGCTCGGCCTAGTCGTGCTGTTCCTGGTGATCCGCCCGCTGGTCAAGCGCATCCTCGCCTCCGACGAGGTCGCCGCCGCCATCTCCGGCGTGCTGACGGGTCCCGCCGCGTCGGAAGAGGCCGCGCCGGCCTCCGGCCAGCCGCTGCTGCCGAGCGGCGCCGCCAGCGCCATCGACGTCGCCACCATCCAGGGCCAAGTCCACGCCCAGTCCGTTCATCGCGTCGGCGAGCTCGCCGAGCGCAACCCCAACGAAACCGTCGCCATCATCCGCCAATGGCTCACCGAACCCGCGAAATAACCCAAGCCACGTAACTCTGCCAAGTGAATCAAGAAGTGATCTGACATGGCCGCCTCCCTGCAAAACGCCAATTCGAACGACATCACCAGCGTGATCTCCACGCTGGGCCAGCGCGCCGGCAGCCGCGGGGGCAGCAAGACCGAGGCGCTGGCCGGGCCGAAGCGTGCTGCGATCCTGATGCTGGCGCTGGGCGAGCAATATGGCGGCAAGATCTGGAGCCTGCTCGACGACGACGAGGTGCGCCAGCTCTCGCTGGAGATGTCGACGCTTGGCACCGTCGAGGTCGACACCGTCGAGGACATGCTGCTCGAATTCGTCTCGCGCATGTCGGCTTCCGGCGCGCTGATGGGCAATTTCGACGCCACCGAGCGCCTGCTCCAGCAATACCTGCCGCCGGAGCGCGTCAACGGCATCATGGATGAGATCCGCGGCCCCGCGGGACGCAACATGTGGGAGAAACTCTCCAACGTGCAGGAAGAGGTCCTCGCCAACTACCTCAAGAACGAATATCCGCAGACCATCGCCGTGGTGCTGTCGAAGCTGAAGTCGGAGCATGCGGCGCGCGTGCTCGGCATCCTGCCCGAGGAGCTCGCGCTCGACGTCGTCAACCGCATGCTGAAGATGGAGGCGGTACAGAAGGAGGTGATCGAGAGCGTGGAGAAGACGCTGCGCACCGAATTCATGTCGAACCTGTCGCAGACCCGCCGTCGCGACGCCCACGAGGTGATGGCGGAGATCTTCAACAATTTCGACCGCCAGACCGAAACCCGCTTCATCACCTCGCTGGAAGAGGACAACCGCGAATCGGCCGAGCGCATCAAGGCGCTGATGTTCACCTTCGACGACCTCGTGAAGCTCGATTCCGGCTCCGCCCAGACCCTGATGCGCAACGTCGACAAGGACAAGCTGGGCGTCGCCCTCAAGAGCGCCAACGAGGACGTCCGCAATTTCTTCTTCGGCAACATGTCCTCGCGCGCGGCCAAGATGCTCCAGGACGACATGGCGGCGATGGGCCCGGTGCGCCTGCGCGACGTCGACGAGGCGCAGGCGCTTCTGGTCAACCTCGCCAAGGACCTCGCCGCCAAGGGCGAGATCATGCTGACCAAGAACCGCGCCGACGACGAGCTGGTGTATTGATGGCCGCTCCGGCAAAATTCCTGTTCGATACCGACTTCGCGGCGCCCGAGCGGACGACGCGCGAGAAGGCCGCGACGGCAGCCGAGATCGCCCAGAAGGTCGCGGAAGCCGAGGCGCGCGCCTACCAGCAGGGCTTTGCCGCCGGCCAGCGCGAGGCCAAGGCCGAGAGCGACCGCCGCGTCGCGCTCGCCATGGAGGAGATCAACATCGCAATTCGGGGCGTCGCCTCCGGCATCGGCAACATCGAGACCAGGATGGAGACCGAGGCGGTCGAGGTCGCGGTCGCGGTGGCGCGCAAGCTGTGCGCCGATCTCGTCGCCGCCGAGCCGCTCGGCGAGGTCGTTGCGCTGGTCAAGGACTGCTTCTCGCATCTGGTCGCGACGCCGCATCTCGTCGTCCGCATCAATGATGCGCTCTACGACGCCGCGCGCGAGAAGATCGAGCGGCTCGCCAAGCAGAGCGGCTTCGAGGGCCGGCTGGTGATCCTGGCCGAGCCGGAAATTGCCACCGGCGACTGCCGGATCGAATGGGCCGATGGCGGCGTCGTGCTGGAGCGCGGCGCCATCGCGGCCAAGATCGACGAAATGGTCGGACGCTATATCGCGTCCCGCAGGGGGAATTAAGCCATGAGCGACACAGACGGACAGGTCCCGCTGCCCGATCTCAACGGCCCGATGCCTCCGACCGGCACCGACGTCGGCTACAACGAGGACGAATATGCGGCGCGTGCCGCCGCCGACCTCGAAGCGGTGTTCGACGTGCCGGTGCAGGTCTCGGCCGTGCTCGGCCGCTCCAAGATGGACGTCGGCGAGCTCCTGAAGCTCGGACCAGGCACCGTGCTCGAGCTCGACCGGCGCGTCGGCGAAGCCATCGACATTTACGTCAACAACAAGCTGGTCGCCCGCGGCGAGGTCGTCCTGGTCGAGGACAAGCTCGGCGTGACCATGACGGAAATCATCAAGGCCGAACGCGGCTAGCGCAAGATACAAGGACATGACGCGCGGCAGCGCGAACAGACGGACAGGAGACTGACATGCGGCTTCTCATCGTTGGCACATTGAAGGGCCAACTCACCACCGCCACCAAGATCGCGATGGAGAACGGCGCCACCGTGACCCATGCCGAGGATCACGAGCAGGCGATGCGCGTGCTGCGCGGCGGCAAGGGCGCCGACCTTCTGCTGGTCGACGTCGCCCTCGACATCCGCGACCTCGTGCTACGGCTGGAGGCCGAGCACATCCACGCCCCGATCGTCGCCTGCGGCATCACCAACGACGCCCGCGCCGCGGTCGCCGCGATCCACGCCGGCGCCAAGGAATACATCCCGCTGCCGCCGGACCCGGAGCTGATCGCCGCGGTGCTCGCCGCGGTCGCCAACGATTCCCGCGAGCTGGTCTATCGCGACGAGGCGATGGCGAAGGTGATCAAGCTCGCCCAGCAGATCGCCGGCTCCGACGCATCGGTGATGATCACGGGGGAGTCCGGCACGGGCAAGGAGGTGCTGGCCCGTTACGTCCATACCCGCTCGGCGCGCGCCAAACGCCCGTTCATCTCCATCAACTGCGCCGCAATCCCCGAACACCTCCTGGAGTCCGAGCTGTTCGGCCACGAGAAGGGCGCCTTCACCGGCGCAGTCGCGCGCCGCATCGGCAAGTTCGAGGAAGCGACCGGCGGCACGCTGCTGCTCGACGAAATCTCGGAGATGGACGTCCGCCTGCAATCGAAACTGTTGCGCGCCATCCAGGAGCGCGTGATCGATCGCGTCGGCGGCACCAAGCCGGTGCCGGTGGACATCCGCATCATCGCGACCTCGAACCGCAATCTCGTCGAAGCCGTGCGCGAGGGCACGTTCCGCGAGGACCTCCTGTTCCGCCTCAACGTCGTCAATCTGAAGATCCCGCCGCTGCGCGAGCGCCCTGCCGACATCCTGGAGCTCGCCCAGCACTTCGTGAAGAAATACGCCGAGGCCAACGGCGTGCCGCTGCGCCCGATCTCGGCGGAAGCCCGCCGGGTGCTCTCCGCCAACCGCTGGCAGGGCAACGTCCGCGAGCTCGAAAACACCATGCACCGCGCGGTGCTGATGGCGCACGGCGACGAGATCGGATCCGACGCCATCATCACGCCGGACGGCGACCGCCTCGATCTCGCCAAGACCGCGCCGGCCGTGGCGCACGCCACCATGGCCGCGGAGCAGGTGACGCGCGCACTGGTGGGGCGCACCGTGGCCGATGTCGAGCGCGACCTCATCCTGGAGACGCTGAAGCACTGCCTCGGCAACCGGACCCATGCCGCCAACATCCTCGGCATCTCGATCCGCACGCTGCGCAACAAGCTCAACGAATATGCCGACGGCGGCATCCCGATCCCGCCCGCGGGAACGCCGGGTGAGTATCCGCGGATGCCGATGATGGGGGCGTAGGCGGCCCCGCTGGTTGAGAGAACGCAGATGCCCGGGCTGGTCCCGGGCATTTTGTTTGATGCAGGCTGCCAGCCTCGTCATTGCGAGCGCAGCGAAATGACGAACCTCAAGAGCATCCTTCGCATGACCGAACCGCGCCGCGTGACTAGGCCATGGCGACGCCAGGCCCTATAACCCTGCGAGAATCACGCGAGGATGAACATGTCTGAAGCTCAAATCACGGATTGGCTGGCGTCGCAGCGGCAGGCGATGATCGATCTTCTCCGCGACGTCGTGAACATCGATTCCGGATCCTACGACAAGGAGGGCGTCGATGCGGTCGGTGCGCGGTTCGAGCGGCACTTTGCCGAGCACGGCATTCCGTTCCGACGCGAGGCCAACGCCACCTTCGGCGATGCGATCCATGCCGAAGTGGCAAAGCCCGGCAGCAACGAGAAGCCGGTGCTGTTGATGGGGCATCGCGACACCGTATTCGGCAAGGGCGAGGCCGGTCGGCGTCCTTTCACGATTCGAGATGGTCGCGCCTACGGACCGGGTGTCGCCGACATGAAGTCCGGCCTCGTCATGAACGTGTTCGTCGCAACCGCCTTCCACAAATTCGGCGGCTCACCGCACCCGATCAAGGTATTGATCACCTCGGACGAGGAGATCGGCTCACCCTCCTCGCGCCCGGTGATCGAACGCGAGGGACGCGCCTCACGCGCGGTGTTCAATTCGGAGCCGGGCCGCCCCACCGGCAACGTGGTCACCGGCCGCAAGGGCGGCATCTTCATGCATCTCGGCATCACCGGCAAGGCCGCGCATTCCGGCGCCAATTTCGCTGCCGGCATCAGCGCGATCGGCGAGCTCGCGCACAAGATCGTGCAGATCCATGCGCTGACCGACCTCGACAAGGGCATCACGCTGAATGTCGGCCTCGTCTCGGGCGGCCAGTCCGTCAACACCACGGCGCCCTACGCCGAGGGTCAGATCGACCTGCGTTATGTCGATCCGGCGGACCGCGCGAGGGTGATGGCCGCAATCGAGACGATCGTCACGACCTCCTACGTGCCGGGCACGAGTGCAACGCTGACGATCAAGGGCGAGTTCGTGCCGGTGGTGCAGAGCGCGGATTCGAAAGCGCTGTTCGAAAATTATCAGGCCGCCGCAAGACAGGTCGGCCTCACTACGCTCCAGGGCGAATTCTCCGGCGGCTGCGCCGATTCCGGCTTCACCGCCGCGGTCGGCACGCCGACCATCTGCGGCCTCGGGCCGGTCGGCGGGCTCGCGCACACGCCGGAGGAATATCTCGAGCTCGACAGCATCGTGCCGCGCGCACAGGCGCTGGCGCTGGCGATTCTGCGCGGGTGAATGAAGGTGCCGTAGGGTGGGCAAAGGCGCACTTGCGCCGTGTCCACCATCGCCTCTTATACGAGATAACGGTGGGCACGCTTCGCTTTGCCCACCCTACGAGACCTCCCGAGCCTCACGAATAACTCGGCGCGTCGGGCTTGCGGAAGATGTGGATGGGGTCGCCCGGCACGATCGGAGAGCCTGAGAACATCGCGTAGGCGTAGAGCGCGAGATAGGCGATCGCAAGCGCGCCGACGGCGTAGAAGGCCCAGGTTGCAACGCGTTTCATCGATCCGCTCCATTGCCGTCCCGCATGGGGGTTCAGGCGCTTCTAGAGCGACGACGGAGAAAAGGCCAGCCTTCCGCGCCGACACGCGCGGCGATCAAATGCCGCGGCGGCCGCGCGCGGGAAGGCTGACGTCTGCGAGCCTGGCGGCGTCCTCGTCCTGGTCGACCGCCACATACTGGCCGTGCCAATAGGCAAGGGCCGCGGTGCGGGCCGAGTTCCTGATGTCCCTGACGCGGCCGATGACGATGCCGTGCGAGTGGCGTTCGACGATCTCCTCGACCTCGCAATCGAAGGCGGACAATGCGCCGAACAGCAGGGGAACGCCCGAGACCGCCGTCACCCATTTGGCGCCTGCGAAACGATCGGCGCCCTTCAATCCGCCCTTGCCGGAAAAGCGCTCGGCAATCTCGAGCTGGTCGGCGTTGAGGATGTTCACGCCGAAGGCGCCGTGGCGCTTGATCAGCGGAAAGGATGAGGCATCGCGGTTGATGCTGACGAGCAGCGTCGGCGGCTCGACCGACAGCGAGGTGACCGAGGTCACCGTCATGCCCGTAATATCCTTGCCCCGCCCGGCGGTGATGACGCTGACGCCGCCGGTGAGGTGGCGCATGGCGCCGCGAAAATCGGCGGACGAGACGGGGATTTCGGTCATGAGATCGCGGGGCACTACATTCATGGCATTGCTCCCCGAAGCGGGGCTTCCCTCATATTTAGGTACGATCGTCCGCCGACAAAAGGTGGCTCAGGATCGAGCCTTCAAGGCTTGCGAGCTCGGCCGAGCCGCGCGCGCGCGGCCGGGCCGTGTCGACCGTGACGTCATGGGCGATCCGGCCCTCCTCGATCACCAGCACCCGGTCCGCCAAGGCGACCGCTTCGGAGACGTCGTGGGTCACCAGGATCGCGGTGAAGCCCTGGTCACGCCAGACGCGCTCCAAGAGCCGCTGCATCGAGATGCGGGTCAAAGCGTCCAGTGCGCCGAGCGGCTCGTCGAAGGCGAGCACGCGCGGGCGCGAAACCAGCGCGCGGCCGAGCGCGACGCGCTGCTTCTGGCCTCCCGACAGCACCGAGGGCCATTGGTCGCGCTTGTCGGCGAGGCCGACCTCGCCCAAGGCTTTCTCGGCACGCGCATGCGCATCGCTGGAGGCACGATCGCGGCCGAGGCCGACCTCGACATTGGCGAGCACGCGGGCCCAGGGCAGCAGCCGCGGCTCCTGGAACATCACGCGGATGTCTTCGGGCTGGACGTCACCGCCGAAACTGATGCTGCCGGCGTCGATCTCGTCCAGGCCGGCGATCAGACGCAGCAGCGTGCTCTTGCCGCAGCCACTCTTGCCGACGATCGCGACGAACTGGCCGGCGGGGATGTGCAAATCGATGCCGCGCAACACCTCGTTGGCGCCGAAGGATTTGCGCAAGCCCCGGATGCTGAGCGGCCGGCCGCCGGTGTGAACCGGACGCTCCTCGTGCGCGACACGAGCATGAGGGACGAAATTGGCGCGGCTGGCGAGCTCGGTCTCGGGAAGGGACGTACGAAGCGCTGTCTGCATGTGATTCCCAGTATTTCTGCTCAACGTTTCTGGAAGGCGGGGTGCCAGGAAAGCGTCAGGCGCTCCAGCACGCGGGAGGCGCTGTCGGCAAGCTTGCCGAGCAGAGCGTAGATCAGGATCGAGAGCACGACGACGTCGATCAGCATGAACTCGCGCGCTTGCATCGCCATGTAGCCGAGGCCCGAGGACGCCGCGATGGTCTCGGCGACGATCAGGGTCAGCCACATGATGCCGAGCGCGAAGCGGATGCCGACGAAGATCGAGGGCAGCGCGCCCGGAAAGATCACGCGGCGGAACAATTCGCCGTCAGTCATGCCGTAGATGCGGCCCATCTCGATCAGCTGCGGATCGACGGTGCGGATGCCGTGCAGCGTGTTGAGGTAGATCGGGAAGAAGACGCCGAGCGCCACCAGGAACAGCTTTGCGCTCTCGTCGATGCCGAACCAGAGGATGACCAGCGGGATCAGCGCCAGATGCGGCACGTTGCGCACCATCTGCAGCGTGGTGTCGGTGAGCCTTGCCGAGAGCTGCGACAGACCGTTGGCGAGGCCGAACGCGAAACCGATGCTGCCGCCGATCAGAAAACCGATCGAGGCGCGCCAGAACGAGACCCAGATGTTGCGGACGAGCTCGCCGGAAAGCAGCAGCTTCCAGCCGGCCAGCACGACGTCGCTCGGCGCCGGCAGCACACGGGTCGGCACGAAGCCGGTGACGCTCGCGACCTGCCAGATCGCGATGATGGCGAGCGGCACGATCCACTGGATCAGGCCATCGAGACGCGGCAGGCGGAGGCTGCGCGGAAGCGAAACGCTGTCGATCAGGCTCATGACTGCGACACCCGGTGCTGCGGACGGAGATCGCTGCCGACCGTCTCGCCGAACGGACCGCCGTTGAAATGGAGCTTCGTCACGTTGCTCGGCTGCTCCAGCGAGAGCAGCGGGAACACCAGCTCGGCGAAGCGATAGGCTTCCTCCAGATGCGGATAGCCCGACATGATGAAGGTATCGATGCCGAGATCCTGATACTCCTTGATGCGCGCCGCGACGGCCTGGGCGTCGCCGACCAGCGCCGTGCCGGCGCCGCCGCGCACGAGGCCGACACCGGCCCACAGGTTCGGCGCGATCTCGAGCTTGTCGCGCCTGCCGCCATGGAGCTGCGCCATGCGCTGCTGGCCCACGGAATCCATGCGGGCAAAGTTCTTCTGCGCCAGCGCGATGGTCTCGTCGCTGACATGCCTGATCAGCTCGTTCGCAGCGCTCCAGGCCTCTTCATTGGTCTCGCGGACGATCACGTGAAGGCGAATGCCGAAGGAGAGCTTTCTGCCGCGCGCGGCGGCAACCTCCCTCACCTTCGCGATCTTCTCGGCGACCTGCGCCGGCGGCTCGCCCCAGGTGAGATATTTGTCGACGGTGTCGACGGCGACGTCGATGCCGGCATCGGACGATCCGCCGAAATAGAGCGGCGGCCGCGGGGACTGCACCGGAGGAAACAGCAGCTTGCCGCCCTCGACACGGATGTGCTTGCCCTCGACATTGACCGTCTTGCCGGCGAGCAGGTCGCTGTAGACGCCGAGGAACTCGCGGGTGACCTCGTAGCGCTCGTCATGGCTGAGGAAGACGCCGTCGCCCTTGTTCTCGACCGGATCGCCGCCGGTAACGACGTTGACGAGAAGCCGGCCGTTCGAGATGCGATCGAGCGTCGCCGTCATGCGCGCCGCCACGCTCGGCGATTGCAGGCCGGGACGGACCGCCACGAGATAGCGCAGCCGCTCGGTGAACGGCGCCACGCTCGAGGCGACGATCCAGGAATCCTCGCACGACCGGCCGGTCGGGATCAGCACGCCGAAATAGCCGAGCTGATCGGCGGCCTGCGCGATCTGGCGCAGATAGTTGAAGCCGACCTCGCGGCCGCCGATGCCGGTGCCGAGATAGCGCCCGTCGCCATGGGTCGGCAGGAACCAGAGGATATTGCTCTTGGATTGGCTCATGGATGTGCTCCTAACCGTAGGTCGTGCCGACTGCGGCGGCGACGATGCCGATCGAGAGCACGATGGCTGCGATCAGACGCTGAATGATACGTCTCATGTTCAAACCCTTGTGGATGGGAAGGCCGGTCGGCACGATCAGGCTGCCGGGTTGCGCCACACGATGTCGCGAATCACGATCGGCTTCGGGATCAGGCCGAGCTTGTAGAAGCGGTCGGCGACGCCCTGCTGGGTCGCGACGATGTCGTCGGTGACGGGGCCGACCACGAATGACGAGCGGTTCGCTGCGATGGTCTGGATGTCGAGGGGAATGCCGGTGACCGCAGCGAGCGATTTCGCGACCTCGTCGCGGTGGTGCTCGGCCCATCGGGCGGTCGCGGTGGTGACGTCGACGATCTGTTGCAGGATCTCGCCGTGGTTCCTCGCGAAGTCGCGATTGGCGATGTAGAACGAATTGGTCTTGGTGACCTCGCGCGCATTGATCAGGATGCGGCCGCTCTGCCTGGTCTCGCCGATCGCGAAGTAAGGATCCCAGATCGCCCAGGCCTCGATGCTGCCATTGGCGAAGGCAGGGCCGGCGTCCGGCGGCGTCAGATAGACTGGCGTGATGTCGGCATAGGTGAGGCCGGCCTTCTCCAGCGTCTGCACCACGATGTTGTGAGCGCTGGAGCCCTTGGTGAAACCGGTGCGCTTGCCTTTTAATTCAGCGATGGTGCGGATGGGCGAATCCTTCGGCACCAGGATGCCCTGGCCGTTGGTGATCGGCTGGCCGGCGGCATAGACGATTGCGGCGCCCGCGGCCTGGGCGAACACCGGCGGGGAATCGCCGACCGCGCCGTAATCGACGCTGCCGACGTTCATCGCCTCCATCATCGGAGGCCCCGAGGAGAATTCGATCCACTTCACCTCGATGCCTTGCGGGGCGAAATGTTTTTCCAGGGCGGCCTGCTGGCGCGCGATGACCAGCACGCCGTTCTTCTGGTAGCCGATACGAATCTCCTTCATCGCGCCTTGCGCGTTGCCGCGCGAGGCGAACGCGGCGACGGCCGCAGTTCCAATCGACAGTTTCAGAAAGTCCCGACGCTGCATTCCACTCTCCCGGCCGCATGCGGCCGTCATTCATTCGTGTTGGTCGGATGATGGTGCGGCTTATCGGAGGTGTCGAGACGTGCGGAAAAATAGCGATGCGCGCACTGCGCGCGAGGCGCAGCGCATGATTAATCTTTCAATCCGCGGAACGAATGCAGAGCGAATTTTTCCGCACGCGAATGTGACAATCGGAACGCACGGCGCCCCAGCACCATGAAAATGCGAAAACAACCCCATGCACAGTAGCCAAGGTCTTGTTACGAAACGAATTTCGTATTTAGCGAAATTCACTTGACCCGTCGGGCAATACAGTGGCAGAATGGCACCATGGCGGACTGGGGGTACTGGGGCGCGAAGCTTCCACCATCTCCGCTGTCATTCCCCGCGAAGGCGGGGAATCCAGTACGCCGCGGCCCAACGATTCAACCACAACCGTCTCGGAGTACTGGGCGGATTCAAGCGGTCGTCGCAACACCAATTGTCTTCACTCATGACAGTAGTTCGTCAAGCGCTTCTGCCGGCGTTTTCCAGCCCAGTGTCTTTCTGGGTCGGGCATTGAGGGCCGCTGCTACAGCGGATATCTCCTCGGCGCTGTGGATGCTCAGGTCTGTGCCTTTCGGAAAGTACTGCCGCAGCAACCCGTTGGTGTTCTCGTTAGTGCCGCGCTGCCAAGGGCTTTGCGGATCGCAGAAGTAGACTTGGATGCCCGCATCGATCTTGAGGCGGTCGTGCTGAGCCATTTCGGCTCCTTGATCCCAAGTCAGCGTGCGACGTAGTTCCTCGGGCAAATTGATGATGGTGCGCGAGATCGCGTCACGCACGGCTTCCGCCCCGTGTCCCGCAAGCGCTGGTCCGTTCTTCTGGCGCGGAGATTCGCCATGCCCCGCTAACCGGGGAAGGTGCAATAGCATTGTGAAGCGCGTCGTGCGTTCGACCAACGTGCCGATCGCCGAGCTGCCAAGACCGAGGATGAGGTCTCCCTCCCAATGTCCCGGCACGGCTCGATCGGCCGCTTCAGCGGGGCGCTCACTGATCATGATCTCCGGCGAGACAAAGCCCTTGCCTCGCCTGCGTATGCGCGCCCTGGGCATCCGCAATACACGCCCGGTTCTCAAGCAGGCGGTCAGCTCGCTGCGCAGCGCCCCACGGCCCTGAACGAAGAGAGCTTGATAGATGGCTTCGTGGCTGATGCGCATCGTCTTGTCGTCCGGGAAGTCGATCGGCAAGCGTCGGGCAATCTGCTCAGGACTCCAGGCTTTGGCCCATCGTCGATCCTTTCGCCGGCCATGCCGGCGGCCGTTCCACCGAACGGGGGGGCCAGCAATACAAGCTCCGCTCGGGGCTACGACCCTGCCGGCAAGTCTGTCCTCCACATAAGTGCGCAAGGCTACGTTGGGCGCAAGCTTGGTCGGCTTGGGCCGGCGGGCAGATCGGTCTGCATGCCATTGGGCAGTTGTTGCCCGATAATCCAACCCGCCGCCGCGGGTGGCCGCGTTTCGCCGCAATTCACGAGAGACCGTCGAAGCATCCCGCCCCAAGCGGCGCCCAATCTCCCGTATGGAATGGCCCTGCACTTTTAGAAGGGCAATTCCCTCGCGTTCAGCCAATGAAAGATAGCGCCCGGAGAGAGGCTTGGCCGAAGATCTGAACATCGCTGGTGGCATGCCGCCTGCCTTTCGGAACAATCTGCTTCCGACAGGTTGCGATAATCCGGCCTCAAACGCAGCATCTTCGCTGCTCTGCCCTGTGGCAATCGCCTTCCAAAATCTATTCTGTTCATCGCGTCCGGCCGCAGACGGCCGGCCGGGCGATGGCAATGGCGCTCGTCCTGACCGCGCCGAACGTCGACTTATATCTTTCATCGCAACCTCCACTTCAGGGTGTTGCGACGACCGTTTGAATCCGCCCTGGATCGCCCGGTCAAGCCGGGCGATGACACCGAACGTGTGAGGACTAGGTGCCCCGAGCACCACCGGCCTAGTGCCACTTCACCGGCAGATTGAGCAGCCCGCGGAACGCCCAGCCGCCGATCCGTACCGGCTCGTCGTCAGCGATCTCGATCCGGGGCGCGCGGGCGAACACGGTCGGCAGGGCGACGTCGGCGATCATGGCGCGGGAGGCGAAGGCGCCGGCGCAGAAATGCGGGCCGGCGCCGAAGGCAACGCTCCTGGACGTATCTCGTCTCACGTCGAACGCATCGGCGCGCTCGAAATGCTTCTCGTCGCGGTTGGCGGAGCCGAACATCAGGAACACGCGCTCGTCGGTTTCGAAGGCGACGTCGCGGATGCTCCAGGGCTTTGCGATCCGCCGCGGCGACATGCCGATTGGCGAGATCCAGCGGGCATATTCCTCGAAGGCCTGCAGCCAGGACACCTCGCCCTTGCGCACGAGATCGAGTTGCCCGGGATGGGTGAGCAGCGCCCACACCGTGCCGGCGATCGCCTTGCGCGGCTCGTTCTGGCCGCCCGAGATCGCGAGCTTGACGTTGGCGCGCACGCTCTCCATCGGCATGCCCGAGGCGAGCAGCACGCCGAGAATGCTCTGGTCTGGACGCTTGCACATCACCGGCAGCATGTCGTCGATCGCGGCATCGATGCCCGACGTCGCGGCGTGGCAGCGCGCCTCGACCTCGGGGTCGCCGGCATAATTGGCGATGCCCTCGATCATGCCTTGCGACCACGCGTCCATGTCCCGAAAGCCGATATTGGTGAGGCCGGTGATCGACTTCAGGCACTCGCCGGAGAAGGGCAGCGCGAAGTCGCGCATGAAATCGATCCGCCCCGGCTCGATGCAAGCGATGATGCGATCGGCATGGGCCTGGAACTGCGCGGTCCAGTGCGCCTTCACCGTCTTCGGCGAGACCGTCGGAAACATCGCGCGGCGCTCGACCTGGTGCGCCTCACCGTCCTTGCGCATCATGTTGTGGCCCATCAGCCGGTTCATCAGGCCGGCGGGCTGGTGCGAGGAGAACACGTCGATCTGCTTCTCGGAGATCGAGATGTCGTCCCGGCTCGTCAGCAGCGTCGAGCCGAGCTGCGGCACGAAGGCGATCGGCGCCTCTCGCCGCATCTTCGCGAGCATCGGATAGGGATCGGCCCAGAAGGCGGCCGGGTCGATGTCGATGCGCGGCGCCGTGCTCAATGCGGTCCCTCCTGGATTCTCGTTTCCAGGAGACTAGCGAGGTCCGACGCCGGCGTCTGTCCCTAACGATAGGGACGGGCGGCATTGGAGTTACCGGGCCTCGGCGATCTTCGGTCCGGATGACGGCATCTGCGCGTTGGCCGCCAAGGGCCGCTTCGACGGCGATGCCGGGTCCGGCAATCGGAAGGCGGCGTCGGGCGGCGTTCCCGGACGACGGGCAGCGGTTGCCGGAAGCACGATCACCTTGGCTCCGATCTTCACCCGGTCATAGAGGTCCACGACGTCCTCGTTGGTCAGCCGGATGCAGCCGGACGAAACCCGCTTCCCGATCGTATCGGGGTTGTTGGTGCCGTGAATTCGATATTCGGTCTCGCCCAGATACATCGCCCGGGCGCCGAGCGGATTGCCGGGGCCACCTGCCATGAACCGCGGCAGATAAGGCTGACGCGAGACCATCTCCGCCGGCGGATGCCAATCCGGCCATTCCGCCTTGCGAGCCACGGTCTGTTCACCGGACCAGGTGAAGCCCTCGCGGCCGACACCGATGCCGTAGCGCATCGCCTGCGTGTCGTTCAGGACGAAATAAAGGAATGTGTTCTTGGTATCGATGATCACGGTGCCCGGCGGCTGGCGGCTGGCGTAGTCGACCACCTGCCGAACAAGTGCTCCGGGACCTTCGGCGGCTTTCGGCGGCTCGACCAGAGGCGCCGGGGCGGGAATTGGAGCCGGAGCCGGCGCTGATGCCTGAACCGGCGTCGACACGTAAACCGGAGTCGACGATGCCCGGGCTTCCTGCGCGGACGGCTTCCGCGCCGGTTGCACGCTCGCGGGGCGAGACAGCAAACCGTACCCCAACGCGGCGACGGCCACGGCGCCAATTGCAACTCTCGCGGCCATCGGTAGCGCGAGCGTCTCCGCCTTTCCACGTCTGGCCCGCTTGCTCATGTCTTCTCCCAGATCATCATGCCTGGAAGAGGTACCCAGCAAGATTTAAGAAACTTCGAAGCGATTTCGCCCAGACTGGAACCGTTGGCGATGGTTAACGCCGAACTCCTGCTCGGCAACATGAGATTGGGAGCACCGCTCGATATTGAGCTGGCGACGCGGACAACGCACTTCTGATCGCGGAGCGAATAGAGGTCTGAATTGCCCCGCGGAGCGGATATGCTTTGTTCATTCGTCAGCGACGGCTTTGGGGGCCAAGTACAGACAAGAGTGGTGCCAAATCAGCCGTAGTGGTCAAATTCGTTCAGCGCAATCCGAACCTCGCGCGCGAAATCCATCAGAGACACGATGAAGACTGAAACAGAAATGACGAAGAGGATGGCGACGCCTCTTTCGTGCCGGATCTCAAAGAATGCACTTACGAAGCCTACGATGATGACGATGCCTATCGAAATGCTTCCCACAATGGCCCAGAAGATCGCACGATTGATCATGGCGGCACGCCGAACAAGGCGGGGCAAGTCTGCCTTCAGCCGGCTTCTCGCCTGATCCTGATCAGAGATCTGATTCAGATAGATCGATCTGTCGATGATCCTGTTCAGGCGAGATATCAGCAGGGCGATGAAGGCCGCCAGTGCGCCAAGAAGAAACGCCGGTGCGGCCGCCTGCGAAATGACGTGAGAGAGCTGGCTGATTGACGGTGTGTCCGGCAGCATTGGTTGGCGAGGCCCGCAGCTATTTCGTTAGCCGCCGGGTTGGCGTGACCGTGCTGGTCGGCGCCATCGGCGAGATTGAGAAGGTCAACCATGTATTCCAGCCGGCCGGGCGATTCTCGGCAGCGAACTCACCATATCCTCTCAGGTTCAGATATCCCTGCATGTCCCCCACGGGGAATAGGAAGCCGACCTGCGGACCGATGCCCAGCACACGCGACCGAAAGCCTCCCAGGGCGGGATGCTGGCCGAAGTCATCGGTGATCTGCTGATAAGCATAACCAACGAGGCCGACGAAGTTCTGCTTCGACAGAAATTGCGAGGCTCCCCAATCTACGTGGAAGTCGATGCCGTTCTGGTATTGCGTATCCGGATTCTTGAAATTGTAGGTGAAGCCCGCCACGGCGGAAAATTCGTAACCGGCCTGCTGATTGAAGTATGTGTAGCCGCCGCCGGCGTCGATGGCGGCATGACCGATGCCAAGATTGGCGAGCCGAGACGAACTGTAAGCGCCAACAGGGATATCTCCTGTGACATAGGTCATGAAGTTGTGGACGCCTGCATTCCACTTGAGTGTCGCCTGCGGGTAGAGATCGCCGATAGATGTGATCGAGTCGCCGAAACTGCCCGCACGCGTTATCCCGAGGGGGCCAATAGCCGTCGTCAGCGTTCCGGCAAGATCGGCGCTCGATCGCCCGAATAGTCCCGTTACCCCGATGGCGAGTTGCCCGCCCAGCACCGGCGTTGCGAAGGTGAACGTGGGATTGAGCAGGACAAGATCTGCCCGCCCATTCAAGCGCAAGTTCAGATCGACGTTTACTGTTGTGGGAATTCTGCCAACGTGAACCTCTCTCGCGGCGGCCGCAGTACCAAATGCGCTTACGCTGGTGTGATAGTAGACTGCCGCCATCGACCAGCCGGGAACCTGAGGTGTCGCAGCAAGGCTGCTAAAGCGGCCAGGAAGCCAGTAGGAAACGCCGCCCTCATCGGCGCTTGCAGGCTGCGAGAGAAACGCAATAGCTGCCGCCAGCAATCCGGCTACAATTCGTGGCGCAGGTCGCTTCTCCCGCCCCGGCGACGAGAATACTGCGTATCGCGCGTTTGTCATGTTTGGCCTCATTTTTGTTGATTCTTGTCCACGCGAAGCTTTTCAACAAACCAGCCTCAATCGAGGGCTTTCCTGCAACCTCACAGAAAAGCGGTGTAAGAACTGATCCAAACCAGAATCGACATGAGTAGTCCGATGACACCGGCATTATCGGCAAATACGGTCGCGGTGCCGGGCATACCCAGCTTGAGGTGACTGGGATCGGTATCCTTCGGGATGGAGATAAGTGCCGGATATGTCCTGGCACCCCGGATCGAACCCGCCCGGGTAAGCGTTCCGGAAACAGCAATCTGGCCTTCGCCCGTACCCTGCGGGATTGCCGTGATCGTCGCATTATAGATGCGGCCGGGATCGTCATCGAACACCAGCTTGACCTTCGCACCCGGCTTTATGGTTCGGAATCCGTTGGGCGAAAACATGCCAAGAATTGCGATCTCGTTTGTGACAACGAACGACATCACGGCGCGCGCCTGCGTTGCCCGGTCGCCGGCTGACAGGGCCATGGCAGTCACGTAGCCGTCGGCGGGCGCGCGGACGGTGGTCTGCTCGAGTTCCCACTTGGCATCCTCGAGCTGAGCTTGGACTTGAGCCACGGTCGTGTTGATGCCGCCGATCTCAGCGTCCATAGCGAGCTTGGCGCTTTGTTGTGCTGCCTTGGCCGCCTGCAGTTGGAATCGGGCCGTCTCCTGCTGAAGCTGCGCGTCCTGTAACCGAAATTCACTTTGCGCCCCTTGTCCGGTCAGTTGCGCGTAATCGGCGAGCCGCTTGTCGTGATAAGCGAGTTGCTTGGTCAGCCCCTCGACGTTAGCGCTCGCCTGTTCGTAACTCGCCCTAAGCTGGAGAACTTGCTGCCTTGCCCCCGCCAGCGAGGCCTCAAGCTGATCGACCTTGTACTGGAATGGCATCGGATCGATTTGGAACAATGTCGTTCCCGCCTTCACCGGCATGTTGGGCAGAACCGGAATCTTGGTCACCTGACCGGAAACGTTGGGCGCGATCTCCCCCACCCGCGAGCCGACAACGAAACTTCCCGATGGCGTGAGGTAGTTGAACATCGCAAGGAAGACCGCGAGGATGAAAGCGCCGATCAGGGCCGCGATTGTGCCGGAAGCCCACCCCAATCTAAGGAGCTTGAATTTTGAGAAGACCAGCCAAACCAAGACCAGGTAAAGCGTCAGTATGATGAGCATGAGATTAGCTCGTGGTCAGGGAAATCTACTAAGCTCCAAGTAAGAAATCCGCCCCCGCGGAGCGGGGGGCGACCCTAGTTCGTACTCTCAAGCAACCTTTCTGGCGCCGGGAACTGTCCATGTGCCATTGATGATCGACGGGTCAGTCTCCTGCGGCCAATACATGCGCAGCATGAGTACGAAATCTCCCGCAGGCGCCGGAAGCCAGTTCGACTCCTTTTCTTTGCCGGGGGACTCCTTCTGGATGTAGAGATCGGTCGAGCCGTCCGGATTTTCCTTCAGTTCTTGACGTGCGCTGACCGAGTAACGGTTGATCGGATTGCTCACGAAGAAGTAGCCGCTGTCATACATTGTGAGCGACCAGAATCCTTCCGCCGGAGGCAGGTGCCCCTTGGGAAACCGCATGACGTACTTGTTTGCGCCATTGTACTTGTGGCCCTCCGCATCCTTCTCCGAGGTCGGGTAGACCGCGTCTTGCGGACGGTTGCAGCCGAGTCCGATCGCGGTGATGAGTGCCCGCATCAGATAGTCGGTGCCGTAGATGCCGCCTTTCGTCGTGAAGGCAAAGCCATTCTCGTCCTTGATAGCTTTGTTGATCTTGAACTGGAGCATGATCCTGTCGACCGATAGTTCCGGCAAGCGTCTGAGGAAGTCCGCTTTGAGCTTGCTCTCATCGAAATCCTGGCCGGGGACGATGCCGATCCGGGCAAATTTGGCTAACTGGGGGGCATCTGCAGCATATGGCGGATTGGTTTTCATGAGGTCGCAGAGCAGCTTGAAATACGACACTGCGTCCATGCGATTGACCTGTTCACGGACAGCCGTCTTCATGTCGATCGACGGATCGACATTTCCCGGAGGCGGTGTGTATGGCTTGCCGTAGGCGCTGAGCGGCACGAGCTTGAACTCGTCCTGCAGCTTATGCACGGCGGCGTAATCCTCCGGAGTTCCCGTGCAATAGATGCGGCCGAGCAACCACACAATATTGGTCTGCGACTTGTATTCCTTCACCCCGTCCGGCAGTTTGCCTTTCCAGCCGGGCCCGGTGATGGCGTAGGCCTGTGCGCCCGTGCCGGTGGTGCGCTTCCCCGGCACCTGGAACACCGTCGTCCAGCCATCCAGCATCGGCATCAGGAAATAGCGCCCCTTCATATCCGGGATGCTGAGGACCCATGGCTCTTTTCCGACGTCAAAGAACGAAGTTGTATAGAGCGTGTCTGCGTTCGGTGCCGTGACATCCCGGAACGATGCGTCCGGATATTGACGCAGCTTGATGATATGGCCCATCGGCCCCCGTGTTCCGACGGGCTCGGCAACATTCGTGAGGACCCGACGAGTCATCTCCATCGTCACCAACGGATAGCCGAATATGTAGGCGTCGCTCGCGAGCCAGAAGTCCTCCAGGCCCTGACCTACCCCGAGGAAAGACCCCTCCTGAGCGCCGGCCGACTGAGCTATTCCCGCTCCGGCGAGCAGACTCATTCCGCCAAGCGCAAGACTGCGACGTGTGATCTCCATCGTTCTCTCCCTGTTTGCAAATCGAATGGTCTTCGAACTATCGGCAGGCGGCTCCGACTGTCGGCCTGCCGTACAAGGTGCCCAATCCCACAATTACGGTTGCATCTTGATCCCGAGCGCCGCTCTCATATCCTTGAAGACCACAGCGATCGCCTCGATGATGAGCTGGTCAGGATGTGCCTTGCAATATTGGATCACTTCGTGCTCCGCCTCGCGGGACTTCTTGATGTCGAGGTAGTGCTTGCGCGCGAGGCCGTTGTACCAACCGCTATACCAGGCAGTGAGAAGATCGGCGTCTCCCTGTCACGTTCCGGCGAGCTGCGCGCATGTCAGCTTCTGAACATCCAGATAGCCTTCTGGCGTTGGCATAACTGCTCAGGTCCGTCTGCGCATGCGCTGACTGAATGCTGACGACGATCAGCGATGTTGCAATCATGGTGGTTCGTTCCATGATCTCCCTCCTGTGAACTCGTGTTGGGCTTAGATCGGGCCGACCTTCCACCTGTCGGCTCAGCGGTCGTGACGTGGCCGGTCGCGTTGCTCAGTAACAAGGCGGATACGGATAGTATCCGCACCGGGGGGCGTAATAAGGGTACGCTGCCGCGCCAGCCACAGCAGCCGCTCCCGCGAAAGCAGCGCCACGGTAGAACGCTCCGCGCCAGGCCGTACGGCGGGCGACGCCGGCGAAAGACAACGGCGTGAACGGCCGGCCAATGATGTCGATAAAAACCGATGCCGGGCCATCCGCTCCAGCCAGATCGCCTTCGAGTACGTCGACATCGAAGGTCAGCTTGTCACCCTCAAGCCTGGGCGATTTCAGTACGACGACGGCATCGACCACGGATGATCCGTCCTTCTTGAATCCTGACACGGTGGCGTTCGGGGGATCCTTCGCGAAGTTGTCGCTCCCGTTGCCCCAATCCTCGACAATTCGCGACGTGAGATCGTGCCCCGCGGCGCGAACAGGCCGATCGGCAAACACGATCGCATTCGGTGAAATTCCCGTCAGCACCAGCGTCCCTTCTTTCAGGCTCGCGCCGCGCGAGTTGAGGACAAAAAGAGACGGGACCACTTCCGGCTTTGCCTGACCGATGGATTTCTCGAGCGGAATGTGCCGCTTGTTCTCTGCCGACGATTGAGCCAGAAGTTTGTGCGGGAAAGCCACTAAGCCAGCGGCGCAAACCGCGATCATCGCAAGACGAACCGTCATGATGGTCTTCTCCTTTGCAGGCTGGTTGTTCTTTCGATCAGCAACAATTAAAGAATGCCTTGGAGCAGCGCCGCCGAGACAAGACGGCTTCTCTTGTCAGGAATTGGTATAGATCAATGGCGGGACAGCGCGTTCGCGATGGTGACGCTGACCCCGCCGCAGCAATCGTTCTGCATTTCGCGCCAATTCACATCGCGCGTCTTGCCATTTCGCGCCAATCGTCAGGAATTGTTAGCGGTCAATCGCGCGAGAACGACGGCGGGCATTCAGCCGATCATGCTCGCGGCTCTGTTGCTGCCGCCGGTAAACAACAGGTTGAATTTTCATCAAACGTGCAAAAGATCGGCTGAAGCTACTTGCGTTGGTATAGCCGAGTGATTCTGCGATGTCCGACAACCGCTTACTCGAATCGGCGAGCAAGTGGCAGGCGATCTGCAAACGCACCTCTGCGAGCAGTTTGCTGTGGCTTGTGCCCATGCGCTCGAGGTGACGCTGCAATGTACGGCCACTGATCTTGAGCGCTTGCGCCGTTCTATCGAGGGTTGCGTCACCGTGCCGCAGCGATGCGACAATGGCGGCGCGGACCGCCTTGGATGAAGGCAAGCGGACAGCTCTCATCGGTTGGTATGAGGCGCGAAGCCTATGCTCCCTCGATGGAATTCGGATCAAGAGACTATGGCCCCATGAAAGCCCCCTCTGGCCACCAAGCGCCAGAATTTTCGCCAAATGGGATTGTCTGAAACCTGAAATTCTCTCGGAAGGATTGTGCCCGACAAGCTGCGTTCTTAGTATTTTCCCAAGTTTTCGTTTGAGGTGCAGTCAGTGCCGAAGATTCATTTGACACGTTGCCAACACCTTAGTCCCTTCGTGGACATTCTGAATAATCTTGGCACGCCAGCCGCTTCCCTTCTGGAAAGGTTTCGACTACCCGCTTCGTTGGAGGAAAAATCCGATCACTACGTTCCCATTTTGCCGGCGATCGAGTTTGCAGCATTTGCCAGCAGGTCGCAGGGTATTGAGGATTTCGGATTCCACGCTGCCAGGACGCTACACTTCGGCCACCTGAGTGAAAGAACCCGGATTTTGATCCGTCATTCTCCGACGCTGCTTGTCGCGCTGCAACAGGCCTGCAAATGGGCATCGCTTGAAGACTCAAACTTGAGCAACTGGCTCGAGTATCACGACGATCATGCGCGCTATTGCAGCAGGCTTGCCGGGACCAAGGGGCTTCAGCATCTCGAGCATTCGCAGTGGCTTCAGAACGCTTTTCCGATTTACATCGTCCGGCAGTTCGCCGGACCGGATTGGGCTCCCGCAACTATCGCCTTTGAAGCGCGGTACACGCCGGGTCCGGCTTGCCAGTCATTTTGGCCAACCTCTCGATTCCTGTCCGGTCAAGGGGCATCGTGGATCGACGTGCCTGTTTCGCTTCTGGCACTTCCTAACAGGTCCAACGAAAGTTCTATCGATCTGAACGACCACGTCCAACATTCCGGTTTTGATTTCATCCAGGTACTAAAGCTGATGCTTCCGTCCTATCTTGACGAGCGACCTCCAATGCTTGCTGAAATTGCAGAAATGGCGGGCATCAGTGCGCGAAGCCTTCAACGCCAGCTCTCGCGGGCCGGTTTTACTTATTCGGGGCTGGTGGATGCTGTCAGGTTTGAAAATGCCAGGCAGCTCCTACGTAACACCGATTCCAAGATCATCGAAATTGCTTTCGCTTCTGGCTACGCGGATCCTGCCCACTTTACCCGCGCCTTCCGGAGGATCGCTGGCGTCACTCCAGGGCAGTTTCGCGAACAATGGCGACCCCGGTAATATTTGTTTCTACGAAGCTGTTTCGACTGGTTCAATGTCCGCTCTGGGTCAAAATACGACGATCATGGCGGCCAGACTGCATGCTCCGTTTGCTCTCGGAAAGCAGATATCGCGAACCTGGTGTCCCCTCAGTTCGGTCCGTGAGGCCCCGAGAGCAACCGCAGCACGATCGCGAACAATTCGTTCTGCGAGGAGATGCCCAGCCGTTCATAGGCGCGCTTGCGATAGGTCAGTGTCGAATGCAGGCTGATGCCGAGTCCTCTCGAGATCGCTTCGGAGCTGAAGCCAAGCAGGATGCGGTGGCAGACTTCCCGCTCGCGCGGCGTGAGATCGGCGAGCGGCGCGCGGGTGGCGAACAGCGCGGCGAGGGTCTGGTCCGGCGTTGCGCTTCCCTGGAAATGGCGCGCGACGCTCGCAGCGATCGCCGGTGCGATTGCCGCAAGCCGTCGGCACTGTTCGTCGTCGAAGCGGCCTTGCGCGGCGATGCGATAGAAGTTGACGTAGAAGCAGGTGTCGCCGGTCCAGATCGCGGTCGCGCATTTGTCGACGATGCCTGAATCGTTGAAGAAGATCTTGCGATAGCGCGCGCCGTACATGCGCGGGGCGAAGCACGGGAGCATGATCGGCGCATCGCCCTCGGCCTCGAACAGCGCATCGCGGTTCGGATCGGATTCGTGGAACTGGCCGGCATAGGCGGCGCCGAGATCGCCGCCGATCGGGATGTTGCCGGCGTCCAGCAAACAACGGGCCGCGCCCGCGCGCGTCAGCGCAAACACCATGCAATGACCGACCCCGGCCTGCCGGCGCAGCGTGTCGATGAGGATGTTCGGAAAGTCAGCTCGGCCGATGGCGAGCACCGCCGGCGTGACATCGCCGGCCGCAGGATTTGAGACCATCCCTTGGGGCCGCATTGGTTTCCTCCACCGAAGTTCTTTTAGCGGAGGATAGCAGCCGCGGGATTTTGCCGAAAGCCGGAGACGGCGGTTCACGACGCCTCTCGGGTCCCGGCTCTGCGCAGCGTGCAACGATGCGCTGCTGAGCCGGGGGCCATGCGGCCAAGTGCGAGCCCTACCCCGCCGCAGCCTTCGCCGGCGCGACGTTGATGGCGAGCTTGCCGTAGCGATCCGTAAAAGCCTCCGTGTCGATCTCTTCCAGCTCGATCTCGCCGCTCATCACGCCTCGTTTCCATTCGGCCTGTGCCGGATCGTCCTGGAACTCCGGCATCACCTCGCGGCCGAACAGCTCGAGCGATTCGCAGATGTGCTCGTGGCTGTTCTTGCCGGCCTGGTTGAGCAGGATGACCTGGTCGATGTGCGAAGACTGGAACCGCTTCAGCTTCCTGCGGATGGTCTCGGGCGAGCCGATCAGGCCGCCGCGCAAGCTCGCCTCCTGCGCTTCCGGGTTGTCGCGCTTCCACTTGTTGTACTCATCCCACATGTTGACGGTGTAGGGCGCGGGCCGCTGGCGGTTCTGCGCGGCGCCGTAGAAGCGCAGCGCGAACTGGAAGAAGGTGGCGCCGTCGGCGCGCGCACGCGCCTCCTCGTCGGTCTTGGCGCACATGAAGAACGACACCAGCGCCATGTTCGGGTTGATCTCGTAGTCGGCCAGCTTGTGCAGCCGCTTGGTCATCGCGTTGTAATAGGCGTGCACCCAGGCGTGCGCGGCGTCGGCGCTGACGAACTGGAAGCCGAGCGCGCCGAAACCGTGACGGCCGGCCCGCTCGATGGTCGGCAGCTGCGAGCACGCCATCCATAGCGGCGGATGCGGCTTCTGCACCGGCTTCGGCACCACGTTGCGCAGGGGGATGTCGAAATACTTGCCGTGGTGCTCGCTACCGGCATCCTTGAACATCGGGAAGATCGCGGCGACCGCCTCCTCGAACACCTCCTTCTTGGTCTCCATGTCGCGCCCGAACGGAGTGAGCTCGGTGATGGACGCGCTCTCGCCCATGCCGAATTCGCAGCGGCCATTCGAGAGCAGGTCGAGCACCGCGACACGTTCGGCGACACGCGCCGGATGGTTGGTGGTGAGCTGGAGGATGCCGTGGCCGAGCCTGATGTTCTTCGTGCGCTGGCTCGCTGCGGCCAGGAACGATTCCGGCGAGGGCGAGTGCGAATATTCCTCGAGGAAGTGATGCTCGACGACCCAGGCGTGGTCGTAGCCGAGACTGTCGGCGAGCTCCATCTGCGAGAGCGCGTTCTGGTAGAGCCTGAGCTCGTCGCCGGGCACCCAGGGCCGTGGCAGTTGCAGCTCGTAGAAGATGCCGAACTTCATGACGCCTCCCGTTTATTGTTGTTGATCGCATCTTAGTGGGTGAGGCGGCGCTGTCTACGGAGCGGCAATTCCGCCGTGCGGGAGAATGATCCGCACCTGTGCGTGGCAAGGCGCACCGCCGCGACGCAGCGCTGCGACATCCGCGCAAGCCGGCACATTGATCCAGATCAACGCCGCGGCGGCCCGATTGCATCAGAAGTGCAGCAAGGCAACGGCCCGGATGCCGTCCCAATCCCCACATTTCAGATGAGACCGAATATGTCGGCCCCAGACGACGCGTCTTCGCGCGTGCGCCGTAAGCGCATGGAGATTTTCGCCTTCCTGTTCCTGACCGCGGTCGTGATGCCCGTCCTCGCGGTCGGAACCGTCGGCAGCTACGGGCTCGGGGTCTGGATCTACCAGATGTTTGCCGGCCCTCCCGGCCCGCCCTCTCGACATTGATTCCCCTGAAGCGAAAGACAGGCATCATGGCCCAGGCCGCCCCCCACACACTCAACCGCCGTGCCTTGATCACCGGCCGGGTGCTCAGCGCCGATCGCATCATCGCGCCGCCGGGCGCCGAGATCGCCAGCATCCTGGTGCAGGCGCGGCCCGAACGTCTCGCCGAGCTCGAAGCCGAGATCACCGCGCTGCCCGGCTGCGAGATTTACGGCCGCGACGCGCGCGGCAAGCTCGTCGTCGTGACCGAAGCGCCCGATGCCGGCAGCCTCGGCACCCTGCTCAACACCATCCAGTCGCTGCCAAACGTCTATTCCGCAGCCCTCGTCTTCCACGCCATCGAAACCGCCTGAGTCAGGAAGAGCCATCATGACATCGCCCAAGCTCGACCGCCGCCAGATGCTGAAGCTGGAGGCGGCCGCGATCGCGGCCGCTGCCGCTGGCATGCCCGCTCCGGCGCTCGCCGCCAATCTCGTCGCCGAGCGGAACATCAGCGAAATGAAGTGGGACAAGGCCGCGTGCCGCTTCTGCGGCACCGGCTGCTCGGTGATGGTCGCGACCAAGGAGAACCGCGTCGTCGCCACCCATGGCGACACCAAGTCCGAGGTCAATCGCGGCCTCAACTGCGTCAAGGGCTACTTCCTCTCCAAGATCATGTACGGCCACGACCGCCTGATGCAGCCGCTGCTGCGCAAGACGAACGGCAAGTACGACAAGAACGGCGAGTTCACGCCCGTCACCTGGACCGAAGCCTTCGACATCATGGAGCTGAAGTGGAAGGAGGCGATCAAGAAGCGCGGGCCGAACGGCGTCGCCATGTTCGGCTCCGGCCAGTGGACGATCTGGGAAGGCTACGCCGCCTCGAAGCTGTTCAAGGCCGGATTCCGCACCAACAACATCGACCCCAATGCGCGGCACTGCATGGCCTCGGCCGTCGCCGGCATGATGCGGACCTTCGGCATCGACGAGCCCCCGGGCTGCTACGATGACATCGAGGCCACCGACGCCTTCGTGCTGTGGGGCTCCAACATGGCGGAGATGCATCCGATCCTGTGGACGCGCCTGGCCGACCGCCGGCTCTCCGCGCCGCATGTTCGCGTCGCCGTGCTCTCGACCTTCGAGCATCGCTCGTTCGACCTCGCCGACATCGGCATGGTGTTCAAGCCGCAGACCGATCTCTACATCCTCAACGCCATCGCCAACCACATCATCAAGACCGGCCGCGTCAACAAGGACTTCGTCGCCGCGCATACCGTGTTCAAGCGCGGCCAGACCGACATCGGTTACGGCCTGCGGCCCGAGCATCCGCTGCAGAAGAAGGCGACGGGCGCGGCGAAGCCCAACGACGCCACCGACATGAGCTATGACGAGTTCGTCAAGTTCGTCTCCGAGTACACGCTGGAGAAGGCCGCCGAAATGTCGGGCGTGCCGCTCAACCGTCTCGAAGCTCTCGCCGAGCTCTACGCCGATCCAAAGACGAAAGTGGTCTCGTTCTGGACCATGGGCTTCAACCAGCACACCCGCGGCGTCTGGTGCAACAACCTCGTCTACAACATCCATCTTCTGACCGGGAAGATCTCCTCGCCCGGCAACAGTCCGTTCTCGCTGACCGGCCAGCCCTCGGCCTGCGGCACCGCGCGCGAGGTCGGCACCTTCTCGCACCGCCTGCCCGCCGACATGGTCGTCACCAACAAGGCGCATCGCGATCACGCCGAGCACATCTGGCGGCTGCCCGAAGGCACCATTCCCGACAAACCAGGCGCACATGCCGTGCTGCAAAGCCGGATGCTGAAGGACGGCCTGATCAACGCCTATTGGGTGCAGGTCAACAACAACCTTCAGGCCGGCCCCAACATCAACGAGGAAACCTATCCGGGCTTCCGCAACCCCGACAATTTCATCGTGGTCTCGGACGCCTATCCCTCGGTGACCGCGCTTGCCGCCGATCTGATCCTGCCCACCGCGATGTGGGTGGAGAAGGAAGGCGCCTATGGCAACGCCGAGCGGCGCACCCAGTTCTGGCATCAGCTCGTCTCCGCGCCCGGCGAATCGAAATCCGACCTCTGGCAGCTCATGGAGTTCTCCAAGCGCTTCAAGATCGAGGAAGTCTGGCCCGAGGAGCTGATCGCCAAGAAGCCCGACGTCCGCGGCAAGACGCTGTTCGACGTGCTCTACAGGAACGGCCAGGTCGACAAATTCCCGGTCACCGACATCGAGCCGGGCTATCTCAACGACGAATCCAAGGCGTTCGGCTTCTACGTGCACAAGGGCCTGTTCGAGGAATACGCCCAGTTCGGCCGCGGCCATGGCCACGACCTCGCGCCGTTCGACACCTATCACCGCGAGCGCGGCCTGCGCTGGCCTGTCGTCAACGGCCAGGAAACCAGATGGCGTTTCCGCGAGGGCAGCGACCCCTACGTCAAGCAGGGCACCGACGTGCAGTTCTACGGCCATCCCGACGGCAAGGCGCGCATCTTCGCGCTGCCTTACGAACCGCCGGCGGAATCGCCCGACAACGAATATCCCTACTGGCTCTCGACCGGCCGCGTGCTGGAGCACTGGCATTCCGGCACCATGACGCGCCGCGTGCCCGAGCTCTACAAGGCGTTCCCCGAGGCCGTCTGCTTCATGCATCCGGACGATGCCCAGGAAGCCAAGCTCCGCCGTGGGGATGAAGTGAAGGTGGTCTCGCGCCGCGGCTTCATCCGCGCCCGCGTCGAGACTCGCGGTCGCGACCGGCCGCCGCGCGGTCTGGTGTTCGTGCCGTGGTTCGACGAATCCAAGCTGATCAACAAGGTGACGCTGGACGCCACCGATCCGATCTCGCTGCAAACCGATTTCAAGAAATGCGCCGTGCGCATCGAGCGGGTGAACATGTCATGATGAAACGATCCGCAATCGCCCTGCTCGCCTTCGCGATCGCAGCCAGCGCGAGCTCGCTCACCGCGCAGACGGTGACGTCAGGCCTGCGCGGCCCGACCCCGCTCAACGACGAGGGCCCGGCGCCGCCGATGCTGCCGAACCGCAACACCTCCGAGAAGGAGGTGCGCAACTATCCGGAGCAGCCGCCTGTCATCCCGCACAGTATCGACGGCTACCAGGTCGATCTCAACGGCAACAAATGCCTGTCCTGCCATGCGCGGGCGCGCACCGCTGAATCGCAGGCGCCGATGGTGTCCATCACGCATTTCATGGACCGCGACGGCCAGTTCCTGGGCTCGGTCTCGCCGCGACGCTTCTTCTGCACGGAATGCCACGTGCCGCAGAACACCGCCAATCCGCCGGTCAGCAACGATTTCATCGACATCGACACGCTGCTGTCGCGCGCAAGCCCGGGTGGCCGCCGATGACGACGACCGCTGACGAGCCTGATGCCGGGATGAAGGCCAAGCGCGGCTTCCTCGCGCGAAGCTGGGCCTTTGCGCTGGAGCTCTGGCGGGTGCTGACACGACCGAGCTCGGTGTTCGCCCTCGGCACCCTGGTGCTCGCCGGCTTCGTTGCCGGCGTGATCTTCTGGGGCGGCTTCAACACCGCGCTGGAATTGACCAACACCGAGAAGTTCTGCACCAGCTGTCATGAGATGAAGGACAACGTCTACGCCGAGCTGAAGTCGACCATCCACTTCTCCAACCGCTCCGGCGTGCGCGCGACCTGTCCGGACTGCCACGTGCCGCACAACTGGACCGACAAGATCGCGCGCAAGATGCAGGCCTCCAAGGAGGTCTGGGGCAAGATCTTCGGCACGATCGACACGAGGGAGAAATTTCAGGATCACCGCCTCGAATTGGCGGCGCACGAGTGGGCGCGCTTCAAGGCCAACGATTCGCTGGAATGCCGCAACTGCCACAGCGCCGATTCCATGGACATCACCAAGCAGTCGCCGCGGGCCTCGGTGGCGCATCAGCGCTTCCTGTTCACCAAGGAAAAGACCTGCATCGACTGCCACAAGGGCATCGCCCACCAATTGCCCGACATGCGCGGCGTTCCCGGCTGGCAGTAGCCTCAGCTCTCACGGCGTCATGGCCGGGCATAGCCGTCCGAAGGACGGCGTCGCTTCCGCTCGCCTATGTCCCGGCCACCCACGCCTAACCACACGGCACAAGGAACGTGGATGCCCGGGACAAATCCGGGCATGACGACCTCTTGCAAGGCTCACATGCGGGTGCCCCACCGGCAATTGCGGGGCGACCGCGCTTGAACCGGCGGGGCGAATGGTTAGTTTGGGGGACGGCGAATCGCCTCTTTTCGCCACTCCTCAAGACAGACATGGCCACTTTCACCCCGCATCAGGATGCCGCGCTCAAGGCCGTCGGCGACTGGCTCAAGGCCAAGCCGGGCCGCAACGGCACGCCGCCGGTGTTCCGCCTGTTCGGCTTTGCCGGCACCGGCAAGACGACGCTGGCGCGGCACATCGCCGACGGCGTCGATGGCGAGGTGAAGTTCGCCGCCTTCACCGGCAAGGCCGCTCTGGTCATGCGCAACAAGGGCTGCGACGACGCCTCGACCATCCATTCGCTGATCTACCGCGCCCGCGAATCCGGCGAGGAGCAGCCGAGCTTCGAATTATGGGACGACGCGCCGGCGTCGAAGGCGAAGCTGATCGTGATCGACGAATGCTCGATGGTCGACGCCGAACTCGGGCGCGACCTGATGTCGTTCGACTGTCCCCTCCTCGTGCTGGGCGATCCCGCGCAGCTGCCGCCGATCCAGGGCGGCGGCTTCTTCACCAATTCCGAGCCGGACGCGATGCTGACCGAGGTGCACCGTCAGGCCCAGGACGATCCGATCGTGCGGATGTCGATGGACGTCCGCGAGGGCCGCGAGCTCGACATCGGCCGCTACGGCGAGAGCGAGGTGGTGTCGCGGAAGGAGCTCGACCCCGATCGCGTCATGGGCGCCGACCAGGTCCTGGTCGGGCGCAACAACACCCGCCGCGCCTACAACATGCGGGTGCGCCAGCGCCAGAACATCGAGGACGCCTTTCCCGTCGCCGGCGACAAGCTGGTGTGCCTGCGCAACAACCGCAAGAAGGGCCTGTTCAACGGCGGCCTGTGGCGCGTGAAGTCGCGCAACACCTCGCGCTCGAAATCGCGCATTCTCAGCATGCGGCTGTCGCCGGACGAGGATTTCGGCCACAAGGTGACGAAGGTCTCGGTGCGCGCCGACTGCTTCGAGGGCGGCATCGAGCAGATCGCTTGGGAGCAGCGCAAGCCCTATGACGAGTTCGACTACGGCTACGTGCTGACCGTGCACAAGTCGCAGGGCTCGCAATGGGACGATGTCGTGCTGTTCGACGAGAGCTTTGCGTTTCAGGAGTCCCGGGCGCGGTGGCTCTATACCGGCATCACGCGGGCGGCGAAGCGGCTGAGCGTGGTGGTGTAGAACTCGCCAATCTCCGGGTGAGCGGCTTCACCGAGATGCATTCACTGCCCGCTAGGCTTTGCGATGTATCCGTACGAAAACCGCATTGGAGTGGAGCGAATGACGGCGCGCGCAACAAAGCCTGAGCATCCCGAAACCGATCTCGATAGTCTCGCTGCGAGCCGTCGGGACTTCCTGAAATCGGCGAGCGCGGCAGCCGGTTCGCTCGCGCTGTCGATCACGGCTCCGGGGATTGCCCTTGCGGCGCCCGGCGGATCGGTGCGAATCTCGAAGGAGAGGCTCAATACGCTGGCGGCAAAATTCTATGCCGTCTTCAACGAAGGCAATATTCTGCCGGCGAGCTTTGCAGACAAATATGCGGCGCGCCATGACGTGGAGCTGAGGCGCATCGTCACCTTCACGCGCATCCCGGAGACGGGAGAACGCGTCAAGGTCAGCGGCCTGCTTGCCGTCCCGGCGGGCGCGCGCGGCGCTGTTCCGGTCTTGTCATGGCAGCACGGCACGATCCTGTCGTTCGACCAGGTCCCCTCGAACCTGCTGCGGCTGGAGGACGGGACATACGAGCTGCGCGACAATGTCGATTCGATCGAGACCTTGTTCAATGTGCAGCGCTTCGCCGGCAACGGCTATGCCGTCGTCGCGGCCGACTATGTCGGCAAGGGCCCCTATCGCAACGGCCGGAGCGAAGCCTATGCCGTGAAGGGCGCGACCGTGCAATGCTGCCTCGACATCCTGAAGGCGGGGCTGCTCGAGCTGCCGACACTGGGCCTGCGCCAGTCCTCCCTGTTCCTGAACGGTTGGTCGCAGGGCGCGCTGAACACGCAGTGGCTGAAACAGGAG
Organism: Bradyrhizobium sp. USDA 327; assembly: GCF_041262065.1. Lineage (NCBI taxonomy): Bacteria > Pseudomonadati > Pseudomonadota > Alphaproteobacteria > Hyphomicrobiales > Nitrobacteraceae > Bradyrhizobium > Bradyrhizobium sp. USDA 327. The sequence continues at coordinate 5,357,762 of NZ_JBGCCW010000001.1, forward strand.
ATGCAGCGCCGCGGCATCAAGGTGCGGGCGGCGGCGACACAGAGCCCGTTCAACAATCTCGCCGAGAGCTTCCACTACTGGGCGAACCCCGCGGCTTTTATTCCGGCCTCTGAAAGCTCGTATCCGACGCCGCCGGCCTGGATCACGCCCTGCATGATCGTCCTGCTCGGAAGTTACCGGCGCTATTACGGGCTGAACGGCTTGTTCAAGACGGCGATCAAGTCGCAATATCAGGCGTTCGCGGAGAAGTACTGGTCCGATTACAGCCTCGAGGGCGAGATCGCGAAGAGCATTCCTCCCGCCGGCGATTTCCTCGTCGATGGCTTCTTCGATCGCTTCACCAGCGATACGAACAGCGCCCTCCAGCGCCGCCTCGGCGCCAACAGCTCGACCTTCTGGGATTATGATTCCCCGACCAGATTCTATTACGGGCTGGCCGACGAGGCTTTGCATCCACGCCTGGTGCGGCCCGCAATAGCCGCCGGCGGACATTTCGCGGAGGGCGTTGCGGTCAAGGGCGCAAGCCATCGCGGCACGTTCCTGTCGAGCCTCTATGGCGAGGCGAACGTCCTGAACGGACGGTCGACGGCGTTCGACTGGTTCAATTCGCTGGCGTGAGCGGGACGGTGCGCCGGCCGCCGGCGTCCTCACGGACTCGTGTCTGGCCGCCTGTAACAGCGGGGCGGAGCAGTCGTATCTTTGGCAGCGACAATGCCGGCGAGGCTATTCGCCCGCGCCGGCCCGCCTTAGACTGCCCACCCTTGCCAGAGGATCCGCCATGCGCCGACCTGCCCTCGCCTTCCTGCTCGCCGCAACCACCGCCCTGACGCTGGCCCTTACCGTGCCGTCACGCGCCGCGGAGGAGGCGGTCGTGATCCCCGCTCCCGCATTGGACGCGGCGCCCGCGAGCGGCATCCAGACCGCCGTAGTCGCCGGCGGCTGCTTCTGGGGCGTGCAAGGCGTCTTCCAGCACACCGCGGGCGTCGTCAACGCGGTCTCCGGCTATGCCGGCGGCACCAAGGCGACCGCCGACTACCAGACCGTCTCGAGCGGCCGTACCGGCCACGCGGAGTCGGTCGAGATCAAGTACGACCCGAAGAAGATCTCCTACGGAAAGATCCTCCAGATCTACTTCTCGGTGGTGCACGACCCAACCCAGCTCAATCGCCAGGGCCCCGACGTCGGCCCGCAATATCGCTCGGCGATCTTCACCACCTCGGACGAGCAGAAGAAGGTGGCGGAGGCCTATATCGCCCAGCTCAACGCGGCCCGCGTCTTCAACAAGCCGATCGTGACCAAGATCGGCGCGCTGGAGGCGTTCTATCCGGCGGAGGCCTATCACCAGGACTATCTGACGCTGCACCCGAACCAGCCCTACATCGCCTATAACGACATTCCGAAGGTCGAGAACCTGAAAAAGCTGTTCGCGGATAACTACATTGAGAAGCCGACGCTGGTGAATGCCAGCAAGGCCACCAACTGATCGAGATCACGAAAGAAACGGGAGACCCATGCCCGACACCAAAACGAAGATCACGGCCGACAAGGTCATCAAGAGCGAAGAGCAGTGGCGGCGCGAACTCACGCCGATGCAGTACGCCGTGCTGCGCGAGAAGGCGACCGAGCGTCCCTTCTCAGGCGAATATGAGCACGACGAGCGCGCCGGCACCTATGTCTGCGCCGGCTGCGGCAATGTGCTGTTCTCTTCCGACGCCAAGTTCGATTCCGGCTGCGGCTGGCCGAGCTTCACCCAGCCCACGGTCGAGAGCCATATCGACGAGGAGCGGGATACGAGTCACGGCATGATCCGCACCGAGGTGCTCTGCGCCAAATGCAGCGGTCATCTCGGCCATGTCTTCCCCGACGGCCCCGGGCCGACCGGTCTGCGCTACTGCATCAACTCGGCAGCGCTGAAGCTCGAGCCCAAATAAGCTTGCGCGCTGTCGGGTTCCCCGGTGGAACCCGGCGGTGTGATGTGCTTTTCTCCCTTGGCGGTGCGGCCGATCACCGCATTCGGCGGCCGCCAGGGAGGATGCCATGACGCTTGGGACCATCCTGATCATCCTGGTGATCATCTACCTGCTCGGCGGCCTGTCCGGCCGGTTCGGCGGCTACGGCTATGGCCTGGGCCATTCCGGCATGGGCATCGGCGGGGTCGTGCTGGTGGTGCTGATCGTGCTGCTGCTTCTTGACAAAGTGTGAACCAATTAAGCCATTGAAATAATTCGATTTATTTCGATCGCGGAGCTGCCATGCGCGGATTCATCATCTCGCGTCGCAGGGGTCGCATTTCTGTCAAATCGGCCTATATTAGAGGACGAGAATGACATGCGGCGGGCCCGCTTGGCGGCTCCTGCCCCTCCCAACCCCACGCGCTTAAAGCCCCAGAGAAGATCACGAGGTCTTTGACCATGCGTCCACTGCGTCCGTTCAACTTCAACACCTCCGCCGAACTCTTTCCCGCCGCGATCCGCAAGAAGAAGCGCGCAGGCTTCACCTATCGCCGGTTCGGCACCGCGGCCGAAGCCGTGCAGTTCGCGATGGAGCAGTTGCCGACGGATTCGCTGAACGGCGCCTATCTCCAGGTCGAGGAAGCCCGCTTCGACCAGAACGGCATCCGCTCGCTGTACGAGAGCGAAGCCTTCCCGCTGCCCCGTCGGCCCAAGCCCGCGCCGGCCGCGGAGACCGACGCCGACGCGGCGTAAGCTTTTCGCAAGCCTCCGATGTGCGCAGAAAGCGCGATGGCCGAAAGGTCGTCGCGCTTTTTGCGTTTGGGGCTTTCATGCTTCCACAGCGTGATGGCCGGGCTTGTCCCGGCTATCCACGCCTCGCGCCGCGGCACAAAGAACGTGGATGCCCGGGACAAGCCAGGACAAGCTCGGGCATGACATGACGACCGTTCGAGCATATGCATCAATTGCGGAGAGGAGCGATCCTACATCCGCGGCTGCTTCTCCAGCCAGCGGCGGAGCAGGCGCACGTTGCGCATGTTGGCACGGAACATCACGTCGAAGGCGTCGCCCGCGAACGGCACCAGGCCGACCACGCCGTCGAGCGCGACATTGCCGAGCATGCGCCCGGTGATGTACCAGGGCGCGCCCAGCGCGCGGGCCTCGCGCACCAGCCACAGCGAGATCGCGGTCGTGATGATGTCGCCGACGACGGGGATCAGGCCGATCAGCCCGTCGATGCCGTAGCGGATGTTGGTGCCGGGCAGGATGAAGGCGACGTCAAGCAGCTTCGCGATCGCCTCGATACGCGCGATCCGCTGCTCGCGCGTCAGATTGCCGAACGGACTCGCTTGCCCGAACTCGAAGCGAAACTCGCGAAATCCCTGCTCCAGGCTTTCCGGCCTGATCTCGTGGCCTTCCTGGTCGATGATCGGCCCGCGCGCCTGCTTGCCGGAAAAGGGCGCACGCGAGCTGCTCCCCGTACGGGATCTGCGAGGAACAAGGATGTCGTCGTCGGACATGGTCATGGTCTCTGGACAACGCGCCGCGGCGGCGGAGGTTGCTGCCGCGATCGAATGCCGCGCGTCAGGTCGGCGCCGCCGCTGCTTGCGGCTCCTCGACATAGCGATGCACGAGCCAGGATGAAATCGCCGCCGGCACGAATCCGACGAGGCCATACAGGATGAACTGCACCGCGCCCGAATCCGGCCCGCGCGAGCTGTAGGTGAGCGACGCCAGGACGAAGGCGAACATGCCGACCAGGAGCATCCGCAAGCCCGGACCGATCCGGCGGATATGGATCAGGATGTCGTCGACTGCGCCGATCATCAGCGCGGGCAGGAAGCCGAACAGATAGCTGTATTGCAGGGTCTTGAAGAACACCGCGAACAGCTTGCCGACCTCGCCGAGGCTGGTCTGGGTCCAATAGCCGGACTGGTAGGTCGTCGTCAGCAGCAGCAGGAACCCGCCCACGAAGGGGCCGACCAGCGCAAACACCAGATAGCGTTTCATCAAACACCCTCATCCTTCGCCAGTATTATAGCAGCGCAGCGGGAACCTTGAACAGCGGGGAGCCGGGCTCCACGCGAGGGGAACAAGTGGCAAGGCGACGAGTTCATGCTGGACCTGAACTCAACCCTGGCAGATTGGAGCCGCCAATGTCCCCTCAACTCGTTCTGGCGACAATCATGCTGGCAACCCTGGGCGGCCTCTCGAGTGTCCCCGCTTTCGCCCAAGGCCAGATGGGCACGCCGCAGGAGCAGAAGGCCTGCTCAAGGGACGCATCGCGCTTCTGCCGCAAGGAGCTCGGCAACGACATGGCCGTGCAGGGCTGTCTGCAGGCCAACCGCGCCAAGCTGTCGCGCGCTTGCAGCAAGGTGTTTCAGAGCCACGGCATGTGAGAATCGGAACCATCCCCGCGAACGGAGAGTGATGCCATGTTGCGCGACGAACAACTCTCGATCCTGCGGGACATCAGCCAATCCGTTGCGTTTGCCGACGAGCGGCAGGGTAAGGTCGGGCAATTGATCGCCGACGGCTACGTGATGAAGGACGGCGATCTGTTCGAGCTCACGGCCAAGGGCGTCACCGCCGTCGAGGAACACGCTGCCGCTCTCGGCGCGAGCGATGCGGAACAAGCGAGCGCATCCTCCGATCGGCTGATCTGAGCGCGCGACGTGACTCGCGCGCAACAATTGCGAATTCCTTTGCGCTGACCATTGCAGCCGCGTGGCAATGGCGCATACTTCGCTCGGGCGGCGCAGCACTTTCGATTCGAGCATCAAGAGATCGAGCGACCACATGCGGGACCAAAGCTCCCGGCGTGAAGGCTGTGACGTGCGGCAGATCAAGCCGCGTGCGGCGCCCCAAAAGCCAAGTGGCTCAAGCCCTAGGGAAATCGGGGACCCATTCAGCATGACACGCCATCAGACGATCGCTTCGCTCTTTGCTTTCGCCGTCACCAGCCTCGCACTCCAGACATCACCCGGCCTCGCCTTCTCGTCCGAAGCACAGCAGATGTGCTCCGGCGATGCGATGCGGCTGTGCTCCAGTGAGATCCCGGACATTCCACGGATCACTGCCTGCATGGTGAGGAACAAGTCGCAGGTCAGCCCCGGCTGCCGCGCCGTGATGGACCGCGAGCACGCCGCCGCCGCGGCATCGCGCAAGCGCGAAGCGGCGGCGCGGTAGCGCCGCAGTCGCCATTCCGGGGCGGTGCGCAGCACCGAGCCCGGAATCCGTCATGCAGCCGAGCGTGCAGGGAGCTGGATTCCGGGCTCGCGCTACGCGCGCCCCGGAATAACAGCGCGGCTCAATCGCCCCACTGCGCGAAGGCGTCGTTGAAGGCGCGCTCGCCGGGGGCGCCTTTCTCGATGGCGATGATGGCGCGGCGCTGGTTGGCGTAGACCAGGGGCACGTCGAACCAGGAGCGCTCCTTCAGGAGCTGGACGTTGCGGGCGCGGTCGGCGTCGACGTTGGAGAGGCCGACCAGGAAGAAGCCGTCGGTGACCTTGACCGCGAGGCCTGCGAGCGGCGTGCCGCGCGCCTGCTCGTTCGACTTCATCAGGATGCCCGGCACGTTGGAGACGCTGCCGCCCGGAAAATCCGGCGGCAGGATGAAGGTCAGCTCCGCGGTGTGGCTCGCCGGCAGCGAGGAGTCGGTGTTGCGGCGGAACGACATCGTCATCTTGAATTTGCGGTCGGGAATCTCGATGTCGGCGCGCACTGCGACGTCGGCCTTCTGGTTGCCCGAGGCCTTGATCGGCTCGAGCCGCCACACCACCGAGCCGACATATTGCTTGCCCTTCGGGTCGGACGGATCCTCGTCATAGAGCACGACCTTCTGCGCCACCGGCGCGACAGGCTGGTCGCTGGCCGAGGGCTGGCCGACGCGATCCGGAATCTTCGGCTTGCTCTGCGGCTGCGCCGGGCTCGGCGTCTCCGCGACCTGAGTCGCGGACGGTTTGAAAAAGCCGTTGAAGATCTGGACGGCCTGCTTGCCCCAGAGGATGCCGGCGCCGACCAGGATCAGGACGATGCCAACGGCGATCGCGCTCTTGAACGGAAATGCCGAGCCGGTGCGGACGCGCTTCTTGGCCTCGCGCTCGGGCGCGATGCGTGAGCGCGGCGACGGCGGCGCGTAGCGCTCGGCCTCCTCGATCGCCTCTTCGTAGGAAGAGGGCGCCTCAGACTCGCCGGCACGGTTTTCCAGGCTCGGCTCCAGCCGGTCGAATTCCGGCGAGGGCGAGGGCACGTTGGCATAGGTGCGGCGCGCAGCGCGGCTCGCCTGCGCGGCAGCGCCGCCGAGATCGTTGGCATCGGCCGTGATGTCGCGGAAGCCGCGCACGCCCGGTGCCGGGGGCAGCGGCGGCGGGGGTCCCATGTCGGGCGGACGGCGCGCGCCGGCGCGATCGCGCCCGGCGGGCGGCGGCTCCGGCGTCGGCGGCGGGGCGGACGGTCCCGGCTGGCGCGGGGCGTCGAAACGGGGAGCGCGCGGCGGGCGCGGGGCCTCGCCCTGGTCATCGACGCTGATTGACGGACGGTCGGCCCGCGGCGGCGGCGGGGCCGGTCGCGTGCGCGGCGGAGCCGGCTGAGGTGCGGGAGCGCTACCCTCGCCGGCGCGGGCGCTGGCCCGGCGGAAGGCATCACCGCTGCTGCCGGAGCGGGCGCCGCCACCCGGGCGAGAGGCCTCGCGGGCACGCTGGGCGGCCTCCGATTCGACCTTGCGAACGGCCTCTTCCAGCGACAGCCGTTCGCGCGTGATCTCGGATTCGGAAAGCGGCGGCTGCACGCTCCGCAGCTGCGCGATCAGGGCCGTGCGCGCCCTCTCGTAGAGCGCGCGACGGCTTTCGCCGGGAGCGTTGGGGTCCAAGGCGGCAATAGCGCGGGCGATCAGCGGATAGTAATCAGCCATTTCTACTCAACTATACGCGCGTCCCGGTAAGATATCGTTAAGCCTCAAACGGATTTTGCACGAGGATAGTATCTTCGCGTTCTGGGCTGGTGGAAAGCAGCGCGACCGGGCACCCCACCAATTCCTCGATCCGCCGGACATATTTGATGGCCTGGGCGGGCAGGTCGGCCCAGGACCGCGCGCTGGCGGTCGGCTCCTTCCAGCCCTCGATGGTCTCGTAGATCGGCTCGACCCGGGCCTGGGCGCCCTCGCCGGCCGGGAAATGGTCGATCTCCTTGCCGTCAAGCCTGTAGCCGGTGCAGACCTCGATCGAATCGAAGCCGTCGAGGATGTCGAGCTTGGTCAGCGCGAGGCCATTGATGCCGCAGGTGCGAACCGCCTGGCGGACCAGCACGGCATCGAACCAGCCGCAGCGGCGGGGACGGCCGGTATTGGTGCCGAACTCGCGGCCGCGCTCGCCGATCTTGCGGCCGATCTCGTTGTCCTGCTCGGTCGGGAACGGGCCCTGCCCGACGCGGGTCGTGTAGGCCTTGCAGAGTCCGAGCACATAGCCGACCGCGCCGGGGCCGAGGCCCGAGCCGGTCGCCGCCTGCGCCGCCACCGTGTTGGACGAGGTGACGTAGGGATAGGTGCCGTGGTCGACGTCGAGCAGCGCGCCTTGTGCGCCCTCGAACAGCATGCGCTTGCCTTCGCGCCGCTTGATGTCGAGCAGCCGCCAGACCGTCTCGGCATAGGGCAGCAGCTGCGGCGCCATCGCCATCAGCTCTTTCAGGATCACCGCACTGTCGAATTCCGGCAGGTTGAGGCCGCGGCGCAGCGCGTTGTGGTGCGCCAGCAGGCGGTCGATCTTGTGCGGCAGCGTCTGATGGTCGGCGAGGTCCATCAGGCGGATGGCGCGGCGGCCGACCTTGTCCTCATAGGCAGGCCCGATACCGCGGCGCGTCGTGCCGATCGCGGTCGCGGCGCTGGCGGATTCGCGGTGCGCATCGAGCTCGCGGTGCAGCGGCAGGATCAGCGTGACGTTTTCCGCGACACGCAGGTTGTCAGGGCTGACATCGACGCCCTGCGCCCTCAGCTTGGTGACCTCGTCGAGAAAGGCGGTGGGGTCGAACACGACGCCGTTGCCGATCACCGACAGCTTGCCCTCGCGCAGCACGCCGGAGGGCAGCAGTGCGAGCTTGTAGGTCTTGCCGTTGATCACCAGCGTGTGGCCGGCGTTATGACCGCCCTGGAAGCGGATGACGATATCCGCCTGCTCCGACAACCAGTCGACGATCTTGCCCTTCCCTTCGTCGCCCCACTGGGCGCCGACGACGACAACATTGGCCATGCGCGGGTAATCCTTCGAAGATTTCTCTGTAAGTGGCATGATCCGAACGGAAAACCGGGATCCACTTTTCCGGGATCATGCCTGCGCCCAGCCCAATTCCCGGCCGAGGCCGTTCGCACGCGAGGCAGCCCAACCGGATAAAGGAAGCAGCCCCTCTAGGCAAGCAAGAACGGGGCTTTTTTCAGGCTCAGCGCGTACTCCAAGCCTTTGATATCCCCGGAAAATCCAGAAACCTTCCAGGCCGGCGCGATGGCTTCGGCCAAAGCGTGAGAGGCCGGCTTCGCCGCTGCATGGTCGCGATGCGTCCGCCCCCCATTGATGCAACCTCGATTTCCGTGTCTTTGGACAGCGCCGGGTGATCAGCCGGCCCGGGTCTCGCCGGGCCGGAGGCTTCGGCGTACTCCACGCGGGGCCCCAACAGCCACATGTCCGCCACCGGCCACACCACGAGCGCGGAAACATCCGGACACAGCTGGATCGCCAACCAGCCTTATCTGCTGCTCAGCATCACCGCGCTGTGCTGGGCCGGCAACGCCATCGTCGGGCGGCTCGCCGCCGGACACATCCCGCCGGTCACGCTGTCGTTCCTGCGCTGGTTCTTCGCCTTCCTGCTGGTGCTGCCGTTTGCCTTCAGGCACCTCGTGCAGGACTGGCCCGCGATCCGCGGCAAGCTCGGCCTGATGATCACGCTCTCGGTCACCGGCATCGGCGCCTTCAACACGCTGCAATATTGGGCGCTGGAGCATACCCAGGCGCTCAATACGCTGCTGCTGCAGTCGGCCGCGCCGCTGCTCGTGGCGCTGTGGTCGCTGGTCATTCTCGGCATCCGGCTCACCGCGGCGCAGGCCTTCGGTGTGCTGCTGTCGATGTGCGGCGTGCTGACCATCCTGCTGCATGGCGATTTCACCACGCTGTCGAACATCGACTTCAACAAGGGCGACCTGATCTTCCTCCTCGCGCTCTTGATCTTCGCGCTCTATTCGGTGCTGTCGCTGAAGCGGCCGCCGATGCACGGCCTCTCGTTCCTCGCCTTCACCTTCGGCTGCGGCGCCGCCTGTCTCATTCCGCTGGAGATCTGGGAACTGTCCGCGCGCCCGGTCATGAAGCTCGACGGGCCGAACCTGCTGACCCTGTTCTACGTCGCCGTTTTCCCCTCGGCGCTCGCCTATCTCTGCTTCAATCGCGGCGTGCGCCTGATCGGCGCCAACCGCGCCGCGCCGTTCTTCCACGTCGTGCCGGTGTTCGGTTCGATCATGGCGATGGCGTTTCTGGGCGAACACCCGCAGGCGTTCCACTTCATCGGCTTCGCCCTGGTGCTGGCGGGCGTGTTCGCAGCGTCAAGAAAGCAGGCGACCTAGCCGCAAGCTACTTCTTGAACTTGCTGTAGGCTTCGCTGGTCGCGATGATGACGTGCTCGGCGCAGCCGTTGACGCGATGCGGATCGGCCTCGCGCTCGTAAGCCTCCGACGTCATCATGTCGAGGAAGGCCGAGACTGTCGGATAATAGACCAGCGCCACAAAGTCCCATTCATTGCCGTCGTGCGGACCGAGCGCAACCGTCTTGGCCTCGCCGGTCCAGAGCAGCGTGCCGCCGCGCGCCCTGATCATCGGCACCGTGATCGCGCTGTAGCGAAGATAAGCATCCCAGCCGGACCCGTCGCCGTCGCGCGAACGCGCATGGAAACGCATCAGGTTCAGCATCACCACCGGCGCCTGCGCATCGAGTTGCTCGAGGCCCACAATATTCAACATATTGACCGCCAATGGCACCTCCTCGGGTCATGCCTGCATTGTAGCATTGCGGCCCTGTGACTTGTGTCACAACGACAATCCGGCGCAAGCTCGCATGCAACGCCAATGACGACCGCTTCGCCCGCGCCACCGGCCTCCAATCCGGCCAGCTGGCTCAACAACCAGCCTTATCTGCTGCTCAGCCTGACCTCGCTGTTCTGGGCCGGCAACATCGTGCTCGCACGCCATGTCGGCGCGCATGTGCCGCCGCTGACGGTGACCACGATCCGCTGGTTCGGTGTGTTCCTCATCCTGTTGCCGTTCGCCTGGCCGCACCTGAAGCGCGATTGGCCCGCCCTGCGCAAGAGCCTGCCGCTGATGCTGTTCCTGTCGCTGGTCGGCTTTGCCTTCAACAACGCGATCTCGTACTGGGCGATGCAATACACCGAGGCGCTGAACGCGCTTCTGATCCAGTCGGCAGGTCCCCTGTTCGTGGCGCTGTGGTCGCTGGTGCTGTTCGGCGTGCGGCTGACGGGCGCGCAGCTCGGCGGCATCGCGATCTCGCTTCTCGGCGTGCTGATCATCATCCTCCGCGGCGATCTCTCCGCGCTTGCGAGCATCAGCTTCAACAGGGGCGACATCATGTTCGCCTCGTCGCTGGTGGCGTTCGGCATCTACTCCGCCTTCATCCCGCGGCGGCCGAAGATCCATCAGCTCTCCTTCCTGTCCTTCACCACCTGCTGCGGCGCGACAATGCTGCTGCCGACGGCGATCTGGGAGGCAGCAAGCGGCCGCGTGCTGCAATTCGACCTGGTGACGCTGGCGACGCTGGGCTACATCCTGATCTTTCCCTCCACCCTCGCCTACCTCTTCTTCAACCGCGGCGTGGCGCTGATCGGGCCGAACCGGGCGGCGCCGTTCTTCCATCTGGTGCCGGTGTTCGGCTCGGCGATGGCGATCCTGCTGCTGGGCGAAAAGCTGCAAGCGTTCCACCTGATCGGCTACGTGCTGGTGCTCGCCGGCGTCGTGATCGCATCGCGCCGGGGCTCGGCGGTGAAGTAATTCCGCGTGACGGACGCGTTCACGACCTACAGCCACCTTTCGTATCCGCTCCGGACAAGCTAGGTTCCCCGCCAACGAAAAAGAGGGAACGACCAAATATGATTTCAGCGTTGATTCGAAACCTGCGGACCGTCTGCGCAGCCGTACTTTGCCTCGCCGCAACATCGGCTCAGGCCGACAACTATCCGAGCCGCAACATCACGCTGGTGCTGCCGTTCGCGGCCGGCAGCGGCACCGACACCACGACACGGCTGATCTCGCAGCATCTGTCGCAAGCGCTCGGCGTCGGCATCGTGATCGAGAACAAGGCCGGCGCCAACGGCATGCTCGCGGCGACCTATGTCGCGAAGGCCGCTCCCGACGGCTACACGCTGCTGGTGACGACCAACACCACGCATTCGGCCAACCCCTATCTGCTCAAGAGCCTCACTTACGATCCGGTCAAAGATTTCACCCCGATCGCGCGCACCGGCGACCTGCCGTTCATGCTGGTCATCAATCCGGAAGTGCCGGCCAAGTCCGTCGCCGAGCTCGTCGCCTATGGCAAGGCCAATCCGGGCAAGCTGAGCTACGCTTCGGGCTCGTCGTCCGCAATCGTGTCGGGTGCGACCTTCGCGCACAATGCCGGGCTCGACCTCCTGCACGTGCCCTACAAGAGCTCGCCGCCGGCCCTCAACGACGTCATGGGCGGCCGCGTCTCGATGATGTTCGTCGACATCCTGACCGGCCTGCCCCACGTCAACGGCAATGCCCTGCGCGCGCTCGCCGTCACCACCAAGGACCGGTCACCGCTGGTGCCGCACCTGCCTTCGATGCAGGAGGCCGGCGTGCCCGACTTCGACATCTCGTCCTGGCAGGGCTATTTCGGACCGGCCGGAATGCCGAAGGAGATCGTGACCCGGCTCAACACGGAGATCAGGAAGATCGTCGAGAATCCGGAGATCAAGGCCAAGCTCGCCACGCTCGGCATGGACGCCTTTTCCGGCACGCCGGAACAGCTCCAAGCGTTCGTGAAGGATCAGCTCGTGCTGTGGGAGAAGCTGATCACGAACGCGAAGATCGAGAAGCAGTAGGCACGCGCAAATGCCACGTACTCCACATCTTCCGTTATGGCCGGGCTTGTCCCGGCCATCCACGTCTGTCTGCGCGCGCGGTGCCCACGAACGTGGATGCCCGGGACAAGCCCGGGCATGACGACGGCGTAGAGTTTTTGCGCCGCGAGTTACGCCGCACGCACCTTGGCGAGGAAGTTGTCGACGGCGGAGCGCAGCGCGCCGGACTGGTTGTCCAGCTCGCGGGCGTTGGAGAGCACGTCGGTGGCCGCGCTGCCGGTCGCTTCCGCGGCCGAGGTGACGCTGCCGATATGGGCGTTGATCTCGCTCGAGCCGGCCGCGACCGACTGGATGTTGCGGGCGATTTCGCGGGTCGCCTCGCCCTGCTGCTCGATCGATGCGGAAATGCCCGCGGTGATCTCGCTCATCTCGGCGATGGTCTGGGTGATGCCGGAGATGGCCGTGACCGCGTCGCTGGTCGAGGTCTGCATCGCCGCGACCTGCGCGGAGATCTCCTCGGTCGCCTTCGCCGTCTGGTTGGCGAGCGCCTTGACTTCGGAGGCGACGACCGCGAAGCCGCGGCCGGATTCACCGGCACGTGCCGCCTCGATGGTGGCGTTGAGCGCGAGCAGGTTGGTCTGCGCGGCGATCGAATGGATCAGCTTGACGACTTCGCCGATCTTCTCGGCGCCGGTCGAGAGCACCTGCACGGTGGCGTTGGTACGCTCGGCGTCGCTGACGGCGCGGCTCGCGACCTCGGTCGAGCGGGTGACCTGGCGGGAGATTTCCGTAACCGAGCTCGACAGCTCTTCGGCGGCCGCCGCGACCGTGCCGACATTGCCGGAGGCCTTTTGCGAGGCAGCGCCGACCGTCGCCGCACGCGACGAGGCGTCGCTGGCGGTTGCAGTCATCGACTGCGCGGTGGTCTGCATTCCGGCCGCGGCCGAGGAGACCGAGCGGACGATGCCGTTGACGCTGCGTTCGAAGTCGTTGGCCAGACCTTCCATCGTATTGCGACGTTCCGTCGCGGCACGCTCCTGCGCAGCCGCCTCGGTTTGCTCAAGCTCGCGGATCTTCTCCGCGTTGTTCTTGAAAATCTGGACGGTGGCGGCCATCGCGCCGACTTCGTCGCCCCGGCCAAGGCCGGGGATATCGCCTTCAAGCCTGCCGTCGGCCAGTTCCTTCATGCGGGCGCCGAGCAGGCTCAGCGGACGGCTGATGCTGCGGCCGATCAGCCAGGCCACGCCGCCGGCCACGAGCATGATGCCGACCAGGGAGAGACCGAGCAGCCAGGCGACCGGCGCCAGCTTGGCATCGAGATCGTCGAGATACACCCCGGTGCCGACGAACATGTTCCAGGCGGGAATCGCCACAGCATAGGACAGCTTGCGGGTAACGACCTTCTCGCCGGGTCTGTAATATTCATAGCGCAGCGTGACGTCGCCCTTGGCGGCGATACCGTCGCGCAGCTCGCGGGTAAGCTTGCGGCCATTGGTTGCGATGTCGAGGCGATTGGTGCCGAACTGCTTCGGGTCGGGCGTCAGCACGGCGACGCCGTCCATCGTGTAGGCAAATATGTAGCCCGAGCCGTTGTCATAGGTCATCGAACTGCCGCGGCGGACGAACTCAGCAATCGCCGCGTCCTTGGTCAGCTGTCCGGCATCGACCTGCTTCTGCAGGCCCAGCGCCATATTGCGCGACATTTCAACCATGGCCCTGGTCTGCTCGAAGCGGGCATCCAGCAACTCCCGCTGCATCAAGTACGCCGCCAGCGCTCCAGCCACGCACAGTCCAAGCATGGCGACGCCGACAAGAATGCCGAGCTTCGGGGCGATCTTCAGATTGCTAAATTTCACGGATTGGCTCCGGCAATGATGGGACACGGCGTGACGAGATCGTCGGAAATCGAATCAACTTCTAGTGTGGGAGGCCTTATCAAGTTACTTACGCCTCTCCGTAGAAGCCCGGACGCCGCCGTCAAAACCGGCAATTTATCTCGCCGGCAACAACCGGGGATTGTACGCGACCGCCCCGATTTCGCGTAAAAGACGCACAGGCCTGCCCGCGGAGGCAGGTCACAACAAGAAACCAAATCGGGAGCAGAAAATGCCGAAATACAGGGTGGTGACGCCGAAGGGTGCGAGCTTCACCGTCGCGGGCAGCGATTATTCCTACGAGCGCGAGGCGCTCGATCCGATCGACGCCGAGATCGTCGAGGCGCCCGCCGACGAGGCCGGGTTCATCGCCGCCGCGAAAAATGCCGACGCCATCTACGCCAAGGGCATCCCGATCACCAAGTCGATCATCGACGCGCTGGAGAGCTGCAAGGTCATCACGCTCGGCTCGGTCGGCGTCGACAGTGTCGACGTCAAGGCCGCCACCGCGCGCGGCATTCCCGTCACCAACATCCCCGACACCTTCATCGAGGAGGTCGCCGACCACGCCATGATGCTGCTGCTCGCGGGCTTCCGTCGCCTGGTCGAGCAGGACAGGATGGTGCGGAGCGGCCGCTGGGCCGAGGGCCGGCCGGCACTGCTCAAGGTCCCGAGGCTGATGGGCCAGACGCTCGGCTTCATCTCGTTCGGCCGCGTCGCGCGTGCAGTTGCGAAGCGCGCGGCGCCGTTCGGCCTGCGCATGATGGCCTATGATCCGTTCATCCAGGAAACCCTGATTTACGACCACGGCGTGATCCCGGCGACGCTGAACGAGGTGCTGTCGCAATCCGACTTCGTGTCGATGCATGCCCCGGCCCGCCCCGAGGTGCATCACATGCTGACGGAGAAGCATTTTCGGCAGATGAAGAAGGGCTCGATCTTCATCAACACGGGACGCGGCGCCACCGTGGACGAGGAGAGCCTGATCAAGGCGCTGCAAGAGGGCTGGATCGCGCATGCCGCCCTCGACGTGCTGGAGAAGGAACCGCCCTCGCACAACAATCCGCTGCTCGGCATGGAGAACGTGACCCTGACAGCCCACGTCGCCTCGGCCTCGGCACGGTTTGACGAGGCACGCAAGCGCCGCGTGGGCTACGAATTGTCACTGGTGCTCCAGGGCATGTGGCCGGTAAGCTGCGTCAATCCGTCGGTGCTGCAGAATACCGCGCTCCGCCGCTGGCAGCCCGTCAGCATGGACCGCGGCCCGAACAGCTAGGCGGCCGGCGTAGAACGCGCCGACGACCGAAACGGCCCTTCACCGGCGATCAACGCCGGGAAGGGAACATCATAGGGAGGTACTCATGAGGAACGACATCACACGTCGTGATGCCTTGGCGCTGGGCCTGTCCGCTGCAACGCTCGCGGCCACCGGTGCTGCAGCGCAAACATCCAATATCAAGGCCGCCGACGTGGCGGCACCCAAACGCGAGATCGAGAAGGGCGCATCCTTGCGCATGCTGCGCCCGGTGCGCTTCGTCCAGGCGGACGAGGACGTGTTCCGCGCCAACGCGGCGAAGTTCACCAAGGAGACCGGGGTCGAGGTCAAGGTCGACTTCGTCGGCTGGGAAGACATCAACCAGCAGACCGCGGTGACCGCCAATTCCGGCGCCGGTCCCGACATCATCATCGGCTTCTCGGATGCGCCGCACATCTACATCGACAAGCTGATCGAGCTGACCGACGTCGCCGACTATCTCGGCAAGCGGTATGGCGGCTGGCTGCCGCTGGCGCAGCGCTACGGCAAGAAGAACAAGAGCGACGCCTGGATCGGACTACCGTTCGGTGCCACCGCGGGCCCCCTGATCTACCGCAAGTCGATCCTGCAATCGGTCGGCTTCGACAAGGTGCCGGAAGACCATGCCGGCATTCTCGACCTGTGCCAGAAGCTGCACAAGGCCGGCAAGCCGGCCGGGTTCGCACTCGGCAACGCCAAGGGCGACGGCAACGGCTTTGCGAGCTGGGCGCTGTGGTCGCACAACGGCTCCCTGCTCGACGAAGAGGGCAACGTCGTCATCAACAGCAAGGAGACCATCGCCGCGCTGAACTGGGTGAAGCAGCTGTACCCGACCTTCATCGCCGGCACGACGTCGTGGAACGACGTCAGCAACAACCGCGCCTATTCCTCGCAGGAGATTTCCCTGACCGCCAACGGCGTCTCGCTGTACTTCTCGCTGAAGAACGATCCGGCGACCAAGGCGATTGCCGAGGACAGCGAGCATCAATTGTTGCCGAAGGGCCTCGCCAAGGTCTCGCCGATGGCGGGCCTGACGCTGAACGCGATGGTGTTCAAGCACAGCCAGTACCCCAACGCCGCCAAGGCCTTCCTGCAATACATGCTGGAAAAGGACCAGTACGAGCCGTGGCTCAACGCCAACTCCGGCTACTGGTCCCAGCCGCTGGCCGCCTATGCCGAGGCCACCGTGTGGTCGCAGGATCCCAAGGTGAAGCTGTTCAAGAACACGATGAACAGCACCTATTACGACGGCTACAAGGGCCCGATCTCGACGGCGACGGGTGCCGTCAGCGCCGACTACGTGCTGATCCAGATGTTCGCGTCCGTCGCGACCGGAGCGGCCACGCCGGAGGCCGCGGCCGCCGAAGCCGAGCAGCGCTGCAAGCGGTACTTCCGGCGGCAGAAGTAGCGGCCGTCATTGCGAGCGAAGCGAAGCAATCCAGAGCGTGTCCGCGGAGACAGTCTGGATTGCTTCGTCGCTACAGCGCAAAATTGCTACGCAATCTTGTCGCGAGCTCCTCGCAATGAGGGTGTGGTGACCTTCAACGACAGGACAACAAACTGATGTCCGTGACGACCTTCTCTTCTCCGGAACTCGCGCAGCGGCAGCCGAACTGGCTGGTGCGGCTGTTCGACTACAAGCCGTTCCTGATCGTGATGTGCCTCGCGCCCGCGATCGGGCTGCTCACCGTGTTCCTGACCTATCCGCTCGGGCTCGGCATCTGGCTCGCTTTCACCGACACCACGATCGGCCGGCGTGGCGTCTATGTCGGCCTGGAGAACTTCCAGTACCTGCTCACCGACTCCCTGTGGTGGAACGCGGTGTTCTACAGCGTCCTCTACACGGCCGTCGCGACCTTCGGGAAGTTTGCCCTCGGCTTCTGGCTCGCGCTGCTGCTCAACAACCATTTTCCGTTCAAGAGCGTGCTGCGTGCGATCATCCTGCTGCCCTGGATCGTGCCGACCGTGCTCTCGGCGCTGGCGTTCTGGTGGATCTACGATCCCCAATTCTCGATCATCTCCTACCTGCTGGTCGACGTGCTGCATTGGCGCGACAGCAACATCGACTTCCTCGGCTCGCCCTGGCCGGCGCGCTTCTCGCTGATCGCCGCCAATATCTGGCGCGGCATTCCCTTCGTCGCGATCTCGCTGCTGGCGGGCCTGCAGACCATCTCGCCCTCGCTCTATGAGGCCGCGATGCTCGACGGCGCCAGCGCCTGGCAGCGCTTCCGCTACATCACCTTCCCGATGATGATGCCGATCCTCGCCATCGTCATGACCTTCTCGATCATCTTCACCTTCACCGACTTCCAGCTCGTCTACGCCATCACACGCGGCGGCCCCGGCAACTCGACTCATCTGCTCGCAACGCTGGCGTTCCAGCGCGGCATCGCCGGCGGCGAGCTCGGCGAAGGTGCGGCGATCGCGGTGTCGATGATCCCGTTCCTGGTGTTCGCGACGCTGTTCTCCTATTTCGGCCTGGCGCGCCGCAAATGGCAGCAGGGAGAGGCCAATGACTGACACCGTCGCGCAACCGACCGCGGACGCCAAAGCCGCGCCCGACACCATGGCCTGGGATTCCGGGCTGCGGCGGCTGATGATGATCTATCTGCCGCTCGGCTGCTTCGTGCTCATCCTGCTGTTCCCGTTCTACTGGATGGCGATCACCTCGTTCAAGCCGAACGCGGAGCTGATGAATTACAAGGAGCATAATCCGTTCTGGATCTCCTCGCCGACATTGGCGCACATCAAGCACCTGCTGTTCAACACCGCCTATCCGCGCTGGCTGTGGACGACGATGCTGGTGGCGATCGGGTCGACCACGCTGTCGCTGATCGCGAGCACGCTGGCCGCCTATTCCATCGAACGGCTACGCTTCCGCGGCAGCCCCTATGTGGGCCTCGGCATCTATCTCGCCTATCTGGTGCCGCCGTCGATCCTGTTCATTCCGCTTGCCACCGTCGTGGTGCAGTTCGGCCTGTTCGACTCGCCGCTTGCCCTGATCCTGGTCTATCCGACCTTTCTGGTGCCGTTCTGCACCTGGCTCCTGATCGGCTATTTCAAGTCGATCCCCTACGAGCTCGAGGAGTGCGCGCTGGTCGACGGTGCCACACGGCTGCAGATCCTGCGGCGGATCACGCTGCCGCTCGCGGTGCCCGGGCTGATCTCGGCCGGCATCTTCTCCTTCACGCTGTCCTGGAACGAGTTCATCTACGCGCTCGCCTTCATCCAGAGCGGCGCCAACAAGACGGTGCCGGTCGCGATCCTGACCGAGCTCGTCACCGGCGACGTCTACCAGTGGGGCGCACTGATGGCGGGATCGCTGCTCGGCTCGCTGCCGGTCGCGATCTTCTACTCGCTGTTCGTGGATTACTACGTCTCGTCGCTGACCGGCGCGGTGAAGGAATAGCAGAACTAGGCCAGCCGCGCCTTGAGGCGCGGCGTGGCCCAATCAAGAAAGGCGCGGAGTTTGAGCGGAGCGGGCTTTCGCTCCGCGTAGACGATATGCACGGGCCAGAGCGCCTGCTCGAATTCCTCCAGCATGAGGACGAGCCTGCCGGAACGCCGCGCGGCCTCCATCTTGTAGGACATCACGCGCGTGATGCCGGCACCTGCAACGGCAGCTTCGACCGCCGCTTCCGAGTCGCTCACCGTCAATCTCGACCGTATCGGCACCGTGACTTCGCTGCCGTCCTTGACGAATTTCCAGCTCTGCTGCGCCGCGTGGCTGTCGACGCCGATACAATCGTGCGACGCCAGATCGGCGGGCTCGCTCGGGTGTCCCCGCTTCGCGAGGTATCCGGGACTGGCGCAGAGCACGAACCGGACCGAGCCGACCCGCGTCGCGATCAGGTTGCTGTCCGGCAGACTGCCGATTCGAATCGACACATCGACATTCTCGTGGACGGTGTTGACGATGCGATCGGTAAGGACGAGCCGCAGCGCGATCTCGGGATAAGCCTCCATGAACTCGAGTGCGATCGGCAGAAGGTGCATGTGGCCCAGTCCCCACGGCGCCGTGACCGCGAGATCGCCCCTCGGACTTCTGTACTCGCCGGAGACCTCCCTCTCGGCATCGTCCACCTGCTCGATGATCCGCTTGCAGGCCTCGATATAGGATCGTCCCGCATCGGTCAGCGTCATCTGGCGCGACGACCTCTGAAACAGCTGGGCATTCAGCCGTGCCTCCAGCTCGGCAACCGTTCGGCTGACCGTTGCGACCGGCATCCTGAGGCGCCGGGAGGCTGCCGAGAAACTTCCTGTTTCATTGACGGCGATGATCACCGACATCGCCTCCAGCCGGTCCATCAGACGCGTCTTTCCGTAACCTGAGAAGTAGCTTCTCGATCATATGGACTGATCCCGCCGGTCGCAATCGGTTACCCGAAGCTTGCTGCGGACTTTGGAATGGACGGCTGGAAGGTGCCGGAAAACGATCATTCGACGAACGCCGGACATCATTCGGCTGCTCGCAATTCCGGCATCTCGGCCTCACGCGCGAAGACAGCGTGGATTTGGATCTGCCTTCGGCATCCTCCGGCGCACCAACCATAAGCCGCCGAGCACAAGTCCACCGGCCGCTTTGACGACGTCATCGCAGAATGCAGTGCCGGGCCTGCGGGTACTGACGAATACAATCATCACCGATTTTGACTGGGAGATCGACATGAGTACCGAGAACATCACACGCCCATCAGCCGGCCTCGATCGCCGACACCTCGTCCTTGGCTTGTCCGGAGTTGCCGTTGCCGCGGCTGCGCCGGCTGCCGCGGCGAAACCGCAACGCGATCATACCAGAGCCGCGGGCTATCCAGTCACGTACCATCGGACCAAGACTGTCGACGGGATCAAGATCTTCTACAGGGAGGCAGGGCCGAAGGATGCACCCGTGGTGCTGCTGCTGCACGGCTTTCCGACATCGTCGCACATGTTCCGCAACCTGATTCCGGCGCTGGCCGACCGGTACCACGTGATCGCTCCCGACTACCCGGGCTACGGACAGAGCGACATGCCGCCGCGCGCGACATTCAAGTATACGTTCGATCGTTTCGGTGAGCTCGTCGATGGTCTGCTCGACCAGCTTGGCGTCAAGCGCTACGCGATGTACGTCATGGACTACGGAGCGCCAGTCGGCTGGCGGCTGGCGCTCAAACATCCCGGGCGCATCAGCGGCCTCATCGTTCAGAACGGCAACGCCTACGACGAAGGACTGAAGGAGTTCTGGAATCCGATCAAGAAATACTGGGCCGACGGGTCAGACAGCAGCCGTCAGGCGCTGATGAAGCTGCTGACCCTGGAGACGACCAAATTCCAGTACACCGACGGCATGTCCGACGTGAGCCGCATCTCGCCCGACAACTGGGTCCATGACCAGGCGCTGCTGGACCGGCCCGGCAACAACGAGATCCAACTGGACATGTTCTACGACTACCGGACCAATCTGCCGCTATACCCGGCAGTGCAGGCCTACTTCCGCAAGCACAAGCCGCCGACGCTGATCGTGTGGGGCAAGAATGATTTCATCTTTCCGGCCGACGGCGCCCATCCTTACAAGCGCGACCTTCCCCAGGTGGAGTTTCATCTCATCAACTCCGGCCACTTCCTGCTCGAGGACAGGTTCGACGAGGTGACGCCCCTGATCCGCGATTTCCTCGCTCGCAAGATTTCCTGAGGCGCAACGAGATCGGATCACGCGTCACCGAACCCGATTCCGATCTCCTCGCCGCCAAAAAGTAGCCGGGCCTGCGGCCTTTGGCCCGGCTTCACAAAACTGCAACGTGCCGTCCGCATAAGGCGTGCGTCCACCAACAGGAGACGCACATGCGCGCGACCCTTCTCAGCACCGTCGCAACGATCATTCTCACCGCCAGTTCTGCGCTGGCGCAGAGCGAAGGCGAATTCCCGGCCAAGCTCGCCGGCCACGTGGTGATGCCGGCCGAGTCGTTCATCGAAGCGCCGGCTGACGCACCCGCCGATCTCAAGACTGCAGGCAAATATACCACCGGCAAGCGGGTCGACGCGCTTGGCACCGTCATGGGCAAGTCCTACGAACGTCCCACCGGCGTGTCGCTGCCGTTCAAGGGCCAGCCACTCCAGGGCCATTCGGGCATCAAGACCATGCCCGACGGCAGCTTCTGGGTCATCACCGACAACGGCATGGGCGCGCGCGCCAACTCGCCGGACTCGATGCTGTACCTGAACCGCTACAAGATGGATTGGGCGAGCGGCAAGATCGAGCGACAGGAGACCATCTTCCTGCACGATCCCGACAAGAAGGTGCCCTTCCGCATCGTGCATGAGGATACCCAGAAGCGCTATCTCACCGGCTCCGATTTCGACACCGAAGGCTTCCAGATCATCGGCGACACCTTCTGGATCGGCGACGAGTTCGGCCCCTATATCCTGAAGGCCGACAAGTCGGGCAAGATCCTCGGCGTGTTCGACACGGTTGCCGACGGCAAGCCGGTGCGCTCGCCGGACAATTGGGCCGTCACGACGCCGGGTGCGCCGGGCGCGACCTACACCAATGTCAATCTCCGCCGCTCCAAGGGCTATGAGGGCTTCGCCTCGTCGAAAGACGGCAAGTTCCTCTACGGCCTGCTCGAAGGACCGCTGTGGGATGCCGAGAAGAAGGACTGGGAGAAGGTCGACGGCAAGGAAGCCGCCCGCATCCTCGAGTTCGACGTCGCCGCGGAGAAGTTCACCGGCCGCTACTGGCAGTATGTGTTCGAGCAGAACGGCAACGCCATCGGCGACTTCAACATGATCGATCAGGCCTCTGGCCTCATCATCGAGCGCGACAATGGCGAAGGCACCGCCGACAAGGCCTGCCCGCAAGGCACCCGCGGCGAGAGCTGCTTCCCTGACCTCGCCAAGTTCAAGCGCGTCTACAAGATCGAGCTCTCCGACGCCAATGTCGGCAAGCCCGTGCGCAAGATCGGCTATATCGACCTGATGAAGATCAGGGATCCCGACAAGAAGGCGCGGAAGCCACTCAACGACGGCGTCTACCCCTTCCCGTTCTTCACCATCGAGAACGTCGATCGCGTCGACGACACCCATATCATCGTCGGCAATGACAACAACCTGCCGTTCTCCTCCAGCCGCGATCCCAACAAGGCCGACGACAACGAGTTCGTGCTGCTCGAGGTCGCGGATTTCCTGAAGGCGAAGTAGCAGATCGGCCTCTCCACAGCTGCCACTAGCTCCGCTAGGCGTCCCGGCGAAAGCCGGGACGCCTAGCCGCAGGGAGCGGTTGTCGACCGAGATCGGAA
Source organism: Bradyrhizobium sp. USDA 327 (assembly GCF_041262065.1). Classification (NCBI taxonomy): domain Bacteria; kingdom Pseudomonadati; phylum Pseudomonadota; class Alphaproteobacteria; order Hyphomicrobiales; family Nitrobacteraceae; genus Bradyrhizobium; species Bradyrhizobium sp. USDA 327. Next base: position 5,380,243 of record NZ_JBGCCW010000001.1, read on the forward strand.
TTGCCGATCTTCGTTGGGACGACGGCCGAGTTTGCGGCGGCGGTACACTACCTCACCGTGAACTCCACCGGGATCGAAAAGCTCATCGAACCGTTCCTGATCTCGTCCGGAAACGGCGGGAACGGCGAGGCCTGGCGGATCATCGCCATGGCCTGCGCGTCGAAGGCGGCGACGCCGGACGAGCCGCCGAGGCGGCTGGACGTGACTTGCCCGCTACGGCCGAGGGTGAAGCTCAGCCTCGCGACGCCGCGCTGACCGCCCCCACCTGACGGATATTGGTGGAAGCGCATCAGATGCGCGCGGACGCGTTGATTGTAGGATGCAATCGCGGAGGCCATCGCACCCGCACTCATGGCGGATCCCATCGGCGCCTCGCGCTCGGCGCGCGGCGGTGCGCTGGTACGCGGCGCGGGCGTCGCCTCCGACGGCTTCTTCGCCTCGCGGCGAACCACCTTCGGCTTCACTGGAGCGAGCTTTTCGACCGGCACGGTCTTCGCCGGCTCGGGCCTGGCCGGCGTCGGCTCAAGCCTCTGCTTCGGTGGCGCGACGACCTCCGGCTTCTCCTGCGGCGGCGTCGGCGCGATGGTCTCCTCGACGGCCTGCTGCTGCACGGGTTCCGGCGGCGAGGCGTCGGCCTCTTGCATCACCGGCCCCGGGGCGAGGACGTCCTGCGTCGGCTGCGGCGCCGAGGTCACCGGGGCCATGTCGATCATGATCGCCGGCAGGCTGACGCCCTGCTCGGGCTGCGACTTGAGCCAGCTCGCCGCAAGCACCGCGGCTGCCACGTGCAACGCCACGATCACGGCCGCCGAGACACCCCAGCGCGCCCCCTCGCGCTCGCCGAGCGGCTCGTGCAGGGCGAAGGCGTTCGCGCCCATCAGCTGCGTCCGTCGAGGCCGACCAGCGCGACCTTGAGATAGCCGGCATTGCGCAAGGTGTTCATCACCTCCATCAGGTCGCCATAGGAAACGGCCTTGTCGGCGCGCAGATAAATGCGCTCGTCCTTGCGGCCTTTGGTGGCTGCATCGAGCGAGCCGCTGAGCGCGTCGCGACCCACGATATCCTCACCCACCGCGATCGAAAGATCCGGCTTGACGGTGACGAAGACCGGCTTGTCGGGCCGCGGCGCCGGTTCGGCCGCGGTGGCCGGCAGATCGACGCCGATGTCGACGGTGGCAAGCGGAGCCGCCACCATGAAGATGATCAGGAGCACCAGCATCACGTCGATGAACGGCGTGACATTGATCTCGTGGGTGACGTCGAGATCGCTGGGGTCACCGCGCTTGAGCGGCGATCCCGTGGCTGCGCCGAGCTTGGTGGCCATGGCCTACTCCGCAGCCCGCGCCAGGCGGAGATGGCCGTGGTCGCGCTGGCGGCTGACCAGCAGCATGAGCTGCGCCGAGGCGTCGCCGAGCAGGGCGCGGTAGTTGGCGATGCCGCGGACGAGATGATTGTAGATCACGACCGCCGGAATCGCGGCGACGAGACCGAGGGCGGTCGCAAGCAGCGCTTCCGCAATGCCCGGCGCGACGACCGCAAGACTGGTGGTATGGCTCTCGGAGATGCCGATGAAGGAATTCATGATGCCCCAGACGGTGCCGAACAGGCCGACGAACGGCGCGGTGGCGCCGATGGTCGCGAGCACGCCGGTGCCGCGCGCGATCTGCCGCGACATCGCCGCCTCGACCCGCTCCAGCCGCAGCGCCACCCGCTCCTGCAGGCCGTCGTCGAGAATGCCGCCGGAGAGCTCGGCCTCCCTGGCGCAGGACTGGATGAGCTGGGCGACCGCGTCGCGCGCGTCGCCAGCCCTTGCGGATGCCTCGGCCAGCGTCATGTTGCCCTCGAGGGCGCGCGTCCGCTGCAAGGCGAGCGAGCCCTTGCGGCGCAGCTCGATGGTCTTGGCGAGCCACACCGTCCACGTCACCAGCGAGGCGATGGCGAGCCCGACCATCACCGTCTTCACGATGATGTCGGCGCTGACGAACATGCCCCAGGGCGACAGATTGCGCGGCAACAGGGCTTCGTCGATCGCGAAGGCCGGTGCCGGCGCGAGCGCCAGCGCGATGGCTAGGATTGCATGCCGAAGCCTGGAATTGCACTGCATCCCGATCTCCCGTCAGGTTGAAACGAGCTAGGCCTCTGGGGCGCCCGCGATCCGGTCCGCAAGTTGCCGAAACCGCGCCAACTGGTCTCCGCGTAGCGCCCGGGTTTCGTCCCGGCCGACAAACACCTTGAACATGATGCCGCCATCGGCGTTGACGAAGGCGACGAAGGCGGACGACTTGCCCATGAAGGGGCGCTCGACGAAGGCAACGGCCGCGCACCGCTCGTGGCGGAGATGGCCGTGCAGGCCCTTCGGCTGCATCAGGTTGAAATAGCCGCGGCCGATCTCGCCGGCGGGAATTGGGCCCGTGAACTCGAAGATCGCATCATCCGTGTGCACGATGAGGGTGACCTCGCCCCATTCCGCGATGTCCTGCATGACGGCAGCAAAGTGCCCGCCGCCCCCGATGCGCATCATGGCAGACGGCAGCGCCTCGATCACCGCGCGCGGGGTGACCTTGCGCTCGCGCGCGACGTCCTCGATCACCGCACCGGGATTGTCGGCCATATACGTCTTGAGATCGGTGCTCGGCATGTCCGGCTCCCTTTCGTGCTCGGCCGCGATCTAGGCGGCCGCGCTCGCCGTGCGCTCGGTCATGATGACCTCGAACCCTTCGAACTTGGGATGACCAAGATAGAGGCTCTCGCCGGTCTTGTTGTCGGCGCGCGCATGGGCGCGGCGGAATTCCTCCGAGCGCGTCCAGGCCTCGAAGGCCGCCTTGTCGATCCACACCGTGTGCGAGGAATACAGCGTGTGGTCCTCGGCGACCGGCCCCTTGAGCAGATGGAATTCGACGAAACCCGCCATGCTGCCGAGATAGGACTCCCGCGTCCGCCAGACGGTTTCGAACGCAGCTTCCGAGCCGAGTTTCACCTGAAAGCGATTCATAGCGATGAACATAAAGGTCTCTCCTTGCTATCAAGACGAAAACGCGCCGAAGCCGCGCTGGAGCATCAGCGCGGCCCGGCGGAGGTTGTGGAGCTGCGGGGCCGGTCGGCTTACGCACCTCCAAAGTGGATCTTCATTCCGGCCTTGTAGACTCTGCCCGGACCCGGGCTCGACCACAGCACGTCGTTCTGCGACGTGCCATCGGTCGAGCTGCCGGGAATGGCGTAAGGCCGGTAGTACTGGTTCAAGAGATTGTCGATCGAGGCCGAGATCACGATGTCCCTGGTCGCATTGTAGGTCAGGTACAGATTGACGAGATCGTAGCCGGTCGAGCGGATATAGTTGGCCGGCACGTCGTTGTTGGGGCCGTACGACGCCCACTGCGCCGACAGGATCAGGGTGCGATCGAGCAGGCGGACGCCGCCGGTGGTGACGACCTTGGTCGGGGTGATGGTCGCAAGCCCGATATTGGTCTGGACGTTCTTGCCCTTGATGTAGTGCCCCGCGACGCCGATGAACCAGCTGCCGGCATCGTACATCGTCTCCGCCTCGAAGCCCTCGATGCGGGCATTGGCGATGTTCTGGTATTGGTAGTACTGGCTGTACGAACCGAACGGCGGTACCGCGACCGGCGCCGAAGCGACGAGGTCGATGTAGTCGCTGACATCGTTGCGGAAGAGATTGATCTTGCCGCGAAACGAGTCGTTGGCGCTGAAGATGTTGTCGTACTTCAGGTTGATGCCGACCTCCTTGTTCTTGCCGACCTCGGGACGAAGGTTCGGGTTTGGCAGGAAGCAGAACAGGCCGACGGTGCCGTCTGGACAGGGAAAGAAGGCCGGTCCGCCACCGGTCGCATGTGCGCCGGAGATCACGGTCTCGGTGATCGACGGCGCGCGATAGCCTTCGGCGTAGCTGACATAGGGCTGAAAGCCCGGAACCGGCGTGACGCCGAGCGTGATCTTAGGCGAGAAGCGGTCGCCGCCGGCGCTGGTCCTGCCGGCATCGAGGTCGTAGCGGTCATAGCGGATCGCGCTCACCGCCTCGAACCAGGTGCCGTAGTTCTGCTTCAGCTGAAGGAAACCGCCCGACACGGTGCGAATGCCGCTCGGCGTCGTGATGTTGGAATTGCCGCGGCTGTCGGTCGTGATCACGTCGTCCTGGAAGGCGTCGATGCCCCAGGTGACGGCGTTGCGCCAGTCGCCCACGTTGAATCGCGTGGTGTTGTTGACGTCGATGCCGTAGGTATCGAGGACATAGCCGCGCTTGTCGCCGACACAGCCCGAAATGTTGTTGCCGAAATTGCCCGTCCCGCAATAGGCGCCGCCGGACGTGGAATAGTGATAGGTCTTGGTCTGGTCGTTGTCGACGCGATTGCCGTAGATCGACATGTGCCAGTCGAACAGATTGTCGCTCGGCAGCGAATAGTTCCAGGTGATGGTCCCGGTGTAATTCTTCGCATCGGAGGCGTAGACCGACGAACCCTGATAGAGCGCGCGCTGTGCCGCCGTTATCACCGGACCGCGGTTGAACTGGCCGATATCGTATTGATAGTCCTGGAAGACGGCGCCGAACTTGACCTCGTGACCGAGGACCGGCCGCACTGTGAGCTTCATCAACCCGGCCTCGACCTGGTTGCCGGTGTTGCCGATCTCGGTGCCGTTGCCGTCCTTGTAATTGCCTTGCGTGCGGTAGACCGCGCCGCCGAAGATATCGACGTCGGGCGTGGCGCGCACGCCGCCGAACACCGAGCCCAGGCCGCGATTGTTGTTCGAGCCGTAGGAGCCCGAGAGATCGACGCCCCAGCGCTCGCCGGGGCGCAGCACGTCGTTGATGTCCTTGGTGCGGAACGAGACAAGGCCTCCGATCGCGCCGGAGCCGTAGATGTTGGCGGTCGGGCCGCGCACGACGTCGACGCCGCCGATCAATTCAGGATCGAGGAAGAAGGAGCCGTTGGCATTGTGGCCGGTGCGCTGGTAGTTCTGCCGCGCGCCATCGACGACGACCGCGACGCGCCCGAAATCCTGCAAGCCGCGAATGTTGATGACGGTCGCGGGATCGTCGCTGCGCTCCTGAAACGACACGCCGGGAATGGCGTAGAAGATGTCCGACAGCCGGTTGGGCTGAAGCCCCTGGATCTTGTCGAGCGAAATCGAGCTGACGGGCGCGAGCGCATCGATCGCCCGCTCCGGGGTCTTGGTCGCGGCGACCGTGATGGTATCGAGCGTCTGCACGGGTGCGGTACCGCCCACTTGCGCGTGCGCATTCATGACGGCGGGCGTTGCCGGCTGCGCGACCTGCGGCTTGGCCGGCTTGCGCTTTGCCTGCTTCGGCCGCTCCGACGCCGCACTTTCGGCTTGCGGCGATGCGGTCTGCGCGAGACTGCTCTCCGTCACCAATGCCGCAATTGAAGCCACCGACGCGCCCAAGATCAGGGCGCGCGAATACCTAGCCTCGCCAGCCATAACAGCCCCAGCCTGCACTTCGCTTTAATTTTGGAGTCTCTTGGCTGGCGCGCGTTCGCAACGCGAACGACTGGGCTGGCTGATGTTCTCAAACCGCGGGGACGTACCCCGCTGACATAATTGGTAACGTGGCAACACTCTGACGGTCAATGACAACTGATTGCAATTTATATCGATTGTAAAATTGCTGCCGTTGGAATGCGCCTCGCGCCGCCTATACAAGGCAAGACACATCTGAAACTTCGAAAGCGCATCACGACAACAATGTCAGCAGCATCCGGAGACAGCGGCGACGGCGCGGCAGCGCCGGCAGGAAGCCCTTCTGCAACAACGAGAACCCTCACCATGCGGGAGGGCCGGATCGACAGCCGCGAGCTGTTTGCGGCCGGGCGCGAGATCATCATTGCGCACGGCGAGGACAGCTATCGCCTGCGCCTGACCTCGCAGAACAAGCTGATCCTGACGAAGTAACCTGCAATGGCATTTTGTCGCACCTTCGCTCATGTCCTGCTCGCCGGCACGATCGCGCTCGCGTCTGCCGCGCACGCGGCCCGCATCACCGTGCATGACGCGCGCAATCGCGAGGTCGCGGTGAACGACTTCGCGCGCACCGTCTCGATCGGCGGCGCCATCACCGAGATCCTCTATGCGCTGGGGCTGGAGAGCCGGCTGGTCGGCGTCGATACGACGAGCCTCTATCCGCCGGCGGCGCTGCGCGACAAACCCAATGTCGGCTACATGCGCCAGATCTCCGCCGAGGGCGTGCTCGGCCTCAACCCCACCCTGATCCTGGCGATCCAGGGCTCGGGCCCGCGCGAGACCATGGAGATCCTGGAGACGGCGAAGGTGCCGCTGGTGCTGGTGCCCGAGACCTTCTCCGAGGAAGGCCTGATCGAGAAGATAAGACTTGTCGGCCACGCCATGGGTGTCGATGCGCGTGCCGAATGTCTGAGCGCCGCCGTCGGCGCGGATCTTGCGCAGCTCCGCGCACTGCGCGCCAAGGTGACGAAGCCGGTGCGCGTGATGTTCGTGATGTCGCTTCAGAACGGGCGGGCGATGGTGGCCGGCCACAAGACCGCGGCCGACGAGATCATCCAGCTCGCGGGCGCGACCAATTCGGTGGACGATTACGACGGCTACAAGATGATCGGCGACGAGGCGATCGTGGCGGCCAGGCCCGAATTCGTGCTGTCGATCGAGCGCGGCAGGGAGTCGCTCCGGGCCGACGCGATCTATGCTCATCCCGGTTTTGCGCTGACGCCGGTTGCGGCCAACAAGAGCTTCATCACCATGGACGGGCTCTATCTGCTCGGCTTCGGGCCGCGGACGGCGGCGGCGGCGCGCGATCTCTCCGTCAAGCTCTATCCGGCGTTGGCCGACCATGGCGGCGCGTTCACGTCGGCCCTGTCGGCGGCGAATTGCCGGCAATGAGCGTGGCGGTCGGGATCGAAGCACGGAGCCCGCAACGAAGCGCCAGACGGCGGTCCGCATCCTTCGCGATTCCTGTCCTGATCGCGGTGCTCGCGGTGACGGCAATCGTCGCGCTGACCGTCGGCGCCGCGGGTATCCCCCTCTCCCGCCTGCCTGCGGCGCTGGGCCTTGCCGGCGAAAGCACTGCGATGATGGCCCGCGACCAGCTCGTTCTGTGGTCGATCCGCATTCCACGGATCGCGGCAGCCGCGATGGTCGGCGGCCTGCTTGCCGCGGCCGGCGCGATCATGCAGGGGCTGTTTCGCAATCCGCTCGCCGATCCCGCCCTGGTCGGCGTCTCCAGCGGCGGCGCGCTGGCAGCCGCGAGCGCGATCGTCTTCACCGATTCGCGCTTCGGCGAGGCGCTGCGCTTTCTGCAGACCGAGCTGTTGCCGCTCGCGGCCTTCGCGGGATCGCTGGCGACCACCGCAATCCTCTACGGCATCTCCAGCCGATCGGGGCGGACCTCGATCGCGATCTTCCTGCTCGCCGGCGTCGCCATCACCGCGATCGCCAACGCGGGCATCGGGCTGCTCGTGTTCATCGCCGACGACCGTCAGCTGCGCGACATCACGTTCTGGATGCTCGGCTCGATGAGCGGCGCGACCTGGACCAAGGCCGCCGTGCTCGCGCCGATCCTCGTCATCGGGCTGGCAGCCTGCGTCTTCATCGCGCGCGGTCTCGATCTGCTGGTGCTCGGCGAGGCCGACGCTTTCCACGGCGGGGTCGATGTCGAACGCCTGAAGCGGATCTCGATCGTCATGGTCTCCGCCATGACCGGCGTCGCGGTGTCGATCAGCGGCGTCATCGGCTTCATCGGCATCGTCGTGCCGCATCTGCTCCGCCTCGTGATCGGGCCGGCGCATCGCCTGCTGCTGCCGGCCTCGGTGCTGCTGGGTGCCATCCTGATGGTCGGCGCCGACACGCTGGCGCGCACCATCGTGGCGCCGGCCGAGATGCCGATCGGCATCCTGACCGCCGCCGTCGGCGCGCCCGTCTTTCTCTTCATCCTGCTGCGGCAGCGCGGACTGACCGCGCTATGAACGCGGTGATCGAGGCACGAGCGTTAGGCAAGCGCGCGGGCCGCGCAACGCTGCTTGATAGCGTCGACCTGACGGTTGCGGCCGGCGAGATGGTCGCCATCATCGGCCCGAACGGCGCCGGCAAGTCGACGCTGCTGCGGCTGCTCTCCGGCGATCTTCGCCCCAGCGCAGGCGAGGTGCGCCTGAAGCAGCGCGACATCAGCAGCTTCACGCCGCGCGAGCTTGCCGCGCGCCGCGCGATGCTGTCCCAGCACATCAACGTCACCTTCCCGTTCACGGTCGAGGAGATCGTGCTGATGGGAGCAGGCGAGCGCAGCTTGCGCGAGGCTGGACCGCTGGTCGACTCCGCCCTAGACGAGGTCGGCCTCGTACATTTCCGCGAACGGCAATTGCCGACGCTGTCAGGCGGCGAGCAGCAGCGCGCCCATTTCGCCCGCGTGCTGGTGCAGCTCGCCTGCGGCGAGGCCGAGCACGGCCCCGGGCTTTTGCTGCTGGACGAGCCGACCTCGAGCCTCGATCTGCGCCACCAGATCGACCTCGTCGAAGCGGCGCGCCGCCGTGCGGCGGCCGGCACCGCCGTCATCGCGATCCTGCACGATCTCAATCTCGCGATCCGCTTCGCCAACCGGCTGATCGTGCTGAATGGCGGCCGGCTCGTCGCCGACGGGCCGCGCGCGGAGATTGTCACACGCGAGATCATCCGCGATATCTTCGAGATCGACGCAGTCGTCCGTCAGACCGATGGCGTGCCGTTTGTATTGCCGCAATCGATGCGGGCGGTTGAGACTGGAATTTAGCCCGCAGTCAAACCCGCGAAGATGGTGCGCCCCCTCCCCCGCTTGCGGGGGAGGGTTGGAAGAGGGTGTCTCAACAACGAAGACTCCCCCAGAGGAAAGAGCCCTCACCCCAACCCTCTCCCGCAAACGGGAGAGGGAGCGCACCTCGTTCGTGGCTAGCAATCTACCCCGCCGGCACGATCACCATGCTCTTGTCCTTGGGCCAGCGGATGCGCCAGGCGAAGTTGATGTCCTTGACCTCGCCGGGCCTGGCGTCGAACGACCATTCCAGCACGCCGCGCCTGTCGCGAATATTGCTCGCGGTCGGCAGGGTGCTCGAGGGCAGCATCTCGACGACGATGTCCTCGTTCTCGCTGACCGGCAGCTGATCCTCGATCGCGACCTTGATCGGGAAATCATGGCCGTTGCGGATCGTGGTCTTGAACGAACGCTCGTCGGTCTTCGACGTCGTCACGAGCAAGCCCGCCGAGCCCTCGTTGCGCTTGAGCACGGCGCGCTCGATTCTGACCTTGTCGTCGGCGCCGAAGCCGAGCCGCACGATGTCGTCCTTGGCGGACGCCGTGATCTTGCCACGGCCGACGAAGGTGCCGTCGCGGTAGATCGCGACCTTGCCCGGCAAGAGACTGGCATCGTCGGTCTGCTTGAAGCTGGCTTCGAGGAAGGCGGTCGGATCCATCACCGGTGCCGCGCGAACCGCGAGATCGGCCGGTACGGTCATGGAAGCGATGCGCAGGCTCTTGGCACCCTCGGCAGCGCCGAGGCTGACGCGGCCGGGAATTTTGAAGGTGGCCTGGAAATCGCCGATCTCGGCGACGGCCTGTTGCTCGTCGGCGCGCTCGGTCGCCTCTGCGACCTTGGACATGGGCTCGAACTGCGCCGAACGCTGGCGGGCGGTTGGCGCGGGCCGCGCCAGGTCCGAAGCGCTGCCGAGTGCAAGGGGCTTCGGCACTTGCGGATATTGCGCCATCAGCGAGTTCAGCTCCGGAACGCTGCCGCCGCGGCCGATGCGAACCGTGGAAACGCCGAGCGTCACGTTCGACCAGTCCTCGCCGGTCGACTGCGTGACCTCGGCGCGACGGACGAGTTCGAGCTGTGGCTTGCGATCCTTGGCGCCGGTATCGAGCCGGGCGTCGTAGAGCGGCACCCAGCGCGCGTTGCGCACGGCGTAGGTCACCCGCAATGTCGCTTTGGTCGCAGCCGCCGAGGCGACGTCGATCCGCACTTCCAGCTTGCTCGGCGGCTTGGCCGAGCGCTCGGCTTCCAATTGCGCGATCTGTCGGTCGATCTCGCGCTGTTTTCGGGTGGCTTCGCGGATTGCGGTGTCAGCGGTCGCGATCTCCTCGGCAACCGCCGCAAACGCCGCGCGCCATTCGGTGATCGGCCGCGCCTCGCCCTTCTCGCCGAGGCCGGCCGGGGAGGCTTCGGCAAAATGCTGCGCAAATTTACGCCGGGCGTCGGCAGAGTCGATCGCACCTTGCAGATCGGCCCGCCGATCTCTCAGTGCTTCGATGCGCTTATCGAGCTCGGGGAGGTTGGCTGGCTGCGCCGTCCTCGGCGGCCGCGCGTCGATCGTGCCGATGGTGAGCTTGGCGCCCGCCTCGCCTTCGACGCGGAGGGACGACGGATCGAGCGAGAGCGGAAAATCCTTGGCGACCAGCGTCGAGTCCCCGGAGGCGATATCCAACGAAATGACGCGGGTGACGGTGGCGCCGTCGGGATAGACGGTGACCGTGTCGATCGCCGACGTGGCGTCCACGTTGGCCGCCCATGACGGCCATGCGATAGCCACGGTCACCAGGACCAGGCTCGTGGTTGCCAACCATTTTGCGGTGATGCGCATGAAGTCCCTCCTGCCGGTATCGCCGCGCCGCCAGCCGGACGCGCGCGATGAAATGCCTCGCCATCGTGATGAGACGCGGCGGGAAAGGAACTGGTTCGATTGGGGTTTCCGTGGGGCGCAGCCGCGGCAGCAGCATGGCCGCGGAACGCATCGGCGCGGCCGCGGCCGAGCCTCAGACCTGTGTGGGCGAACCCTGGCCGAAGATGCGCCGGAGCAGATCGGTCACGTTGCGGGCGCCGGCCTTCTTCAAGATGCTGGCGCGATAGCCCTCGACGGTCCGCGCGCTCAGATGCATCCGCCGGGCGATCTCCTTGTTGGTGAGGCCGGCGGCGAGATGCTCGAGCACGTCGCCCTCGCGCGCGGTCAAGGGCTCGCAACCTGTCAGCCAGCGTCGCCGGCTCGCGCCGGGTTGCGCAAATTCGTCGATGGCGGCATCGATCCGGCCGACGATGTCGTGGGTGCGGAACGGCTTTTCGATGAAGTCGGCCGCGCCGCTCTTGATGGCGTCGACCGCCATGGCAATGCTGCCGTTCGCCGACGTCACCAGCACGGGCGCCATACAGTTCTCCCCGCGCAGCCGCTTGAGCACGTCGAGGCCGGACCGATCAGGCGGCAGCTCCAGCAGCACGCAGGCCGGCATCCGCGCCCTCGCGGCGGACAAGAGGGATGCACCGTCGGCGAAACAGATCACCTCGTAGGCGTTCTGTTGGAGCGCGGTCGAAAGTTGTTCGCGGGAGGCAGCGTCGGTGTCGATGACGAATATCTCACCCTTGGAAAGCATGTTTCCCGGCATGATTCCGATCCAGCAATGTCTTGGTCAAAGGGCCCGAGACGGTAGCGGGCTCCATCGCCCTGCCGCGCCGTCGTAAACACGGCATTCACGCCCGTGCTTCGGTTTCCCCTATGTATGTTCCGCGCGGTTCCTGGATTTGACTGACCGGGACAGAAAATTTACATTTCGGGACATCCGCGGGAACAGCTGGCAGGAACGGTTCGCATGACCGACCTCATTCGCAGCTCGAGCCTGAGTTATTATCCGGAGGTCGCCCGGTCGGTCGGGCTCGACCCCAGGCAGATGATGCGCAAGGCCAGGCTGCCGCCGGCCTGCCTCGACAAGCCCGACACGCCCATTGCCGTCGCCGGCCTGCGCCGTCTGCTCGAATTGTCCGCGGAGGCGTCCGGCGCCGAAGACTTCGGCTTGCGTCTCGCCGAGCGCGGCGGCCTGACCAATTTCGGCGCGGTCGGCTTGATCGTGCGCGAACAAGCGACCGTTGGTGAGGCGATCGATGCGTTCTCGCGCTTCATCCATATCCATCACGATGGCATGCGGCTGGACGTTGCGCGCAGCAAGCAGACCGTGACCATCACGATGCGTCTGCGCGGCCGGAAACCGAGCGCGCCGCGGCAGTCGATCGACGTGGCGCTCGGCAGCGTCCACCGCATCATCCGGTCGCTGTTCGGGCACGACTGGCGGCCGCAGGAGGTGCACCTGCATCATCCGCCGCCGCACGATCGCAAGCGCTATCGCGAATTCTTCGGCTGCCGCGTGATCTTCAACGCGAGGGATGACGCGATCGTGTTGTCCGCGCACGATATGGAACGTCGGATCCCGAGCGCGCATCCGCTGATCGCGAGCTATCTGCGCAAGCGGATCGAGGCGATCGAAACACGGCCCGCAAGCTGGGAGCAGAAGGTCGACGAGGTCGTACGTCTCCTCCTTGCCGGCGGCGACTGCACGGTCGAGCGCGTCGCCGAGCATCTCGCCTGCACCCGCCGCACCATCCACCGCCGCCTCGCAGCATCGGGCACCAGCTTCTCGGCCATCCTGGACACGCAACGCGCCGATCTCGTGATCCAGCTGATCGACGACCCCGACCGGCCGCTGGCTGACATCGCGATGCAACTTGGCTTTTCCGCGCAGAGTGCCATGGCGCGCTGGTTCCGCAGCCGGTTCGGCTGCACCATCACCGAATGGCGCAAGGGCGTCCGACCCGTGACGGCACCGCCCACGGCGACTGCAGCTTGAGTTCAGCGTGCGGGAGCGGGCACGCCCATCGTGGCGAGGCCACGCCACCGGCTGCCGGCGAGCAGCGGACCGAACGCAATGGCAAATCCGAGGAAAGCGACGATCCAGCCGCAAGCGGCGATGTGCAGCAGCACATCGCCATGCGCGGGCAACACGACGGCAGCGACCCGGGCCAGAGCCGCGACGATGACCGCAGCATAGATTCCCTGGATCGCCGGCGAAGCCGTCAACGCCTGTCCGGTGTGGCCGAGACTCGCGCGGGTCATCACTGCGAGCGTCATGGTTCCCGCCGCACCCGCCATCCAGGCGTGGATGCCGGCGCTTGGCGGCAGCACACCGAAAACCGCCAGGGCATGCAGGATGAAACCGAACGGCACGAAGACGTAGCCGACATGCAGGATCACGAGCAGCCGCTCGCGGAAGGTCCGATCGCCGGCCCAGCGCGCAAGCCGCACCAAGTGCAGCCCGCCGACAAGTGCCATCACAATTCCGGTGACGGCATTCGACGGCGCCACGATCCATGAGACGAGCGCGAGCGCGCTGCATCCGATCACGGCGCCGTCGAAGCGTCCGAACGGCACGGGCAGTCGGCCGGGATTGAACTTGACCAGCCAGTTGCGGGTGAAGCTTGGAATGATGCGGCCACCGATCAACGCAATCAGCAGAATGACCACGCTGATGCCGACGCGGATGCTGACATCGGCCGCGCCCTGGTCGTGCGTTTCGACATGAAAGGCGACGTTGCCGGCGAGCAGAACGAGCACCAGCCCCACCACGGGCAGGTTGCGCCAGTTGCCGCCTGCGATGATCTCGCGCATCGCGGCGGCGACGACCAATGCCAGGAAGGCGGCATCGACGATCAGCGCAAACGCCCAGCCGACATCGGCCGACATCGTCACAACGATGCGCCCGGCGAGCCAAACCATCAGCAGCGCCCCCAGCGGCATGCCCTGGATCGGCAGCCGCCCCGTCCAGTTCGGGATTGCCGTGAACAGGAACCCGGTGATGACAGCGGGCAGGAAGCCATAGAGCATCTCGTGGATGTGCCAGTCGCGTGGCCCGAATGCGGAACTCACGGACAATTCGCCATAGAAGATCGGCAGCCAGGCCAGGATCGACAGCGCCGCCTGGATCGCGGCGAGCAGGAAAAAGGGCCGAAAGCTGTTCGCGAACAGCGGCCAGCCCGCAAAGTTACGGGATCGGGCGCCAGCCATGGCATCAACTCCAATAAATCCAGATCGTTCTTTGAAAAAATACCGCCACCCGACCGGCCCGTTTTGCGCTACCGCAAACACCAGGACGATTGCAGGTGCCATCACACTCCCGAGCGCCAAGGAGGCAGAATGGCCAAGGTCGACACATCGCTGGTTGCGCATTTGCCGCTGTTTGCGGGGATGACGCCGGAAGCTCTGGACGAGATCCTGCGTGAGGCCCGCTCGGCCCGCTTTTCCAAGAACAGTGCCATCTTCGAGCAGGGGGCCGACGCGCAATCCTTCTTCCTGCTGTTGCACGGTCATGTCCGCGCGGCCAAGACCACGCCGACCGGTGAGCAGATCGTGGTACGCTATGTCGCCCCCGGCGAAACATTCGGGCTCGCGATGGCGATCGGAGCCGCGCGCTATCCGGCGACGGCGATGGCGGTCGACGATAGCGTGGTGCTGATCTGGCCGACCTCGGCCTGGCCGCGGTTGGTCGAGCGGTTTCCGGCGCTTGCCGCCAACACGCTCCAGACCGTCGGCACCCGGCTTCAGGAGAGTCACACCCGCATCCTGGAAATGTCCACCCAGCAAGTCGAGCAACGCATTGCGCACGCGCTGCTGCGCCTCGCCAAGCAGTCCGGCAGGAAACTCGACCACGGCATCGAGATCGACTTCCCGATCAGCCGCCAGGACATCGCGCAGATGACCGGCACCACGCTGCACACCGTCAGCCGCATCCTGAGCGGCTGGGAGAGCCAAGGCCTCGTGGAGAGCGGCCGCCAGCGCATCATCCTGCGCGAACCGCACAAGATCGTCGTGTTGGCGGAGCGGAATGCCGACAGCGGCGCGGCGTGAGAGCCGATGCCGGGATGCCTCCGCTGACAGGGGTGAGGGGCGCTTCCGCTTACGGCGAAAGCGCTCCCTCCTCCGGGAACGCGCGCGCCCGCGCGATTCCAGACCGTTTCACGCCGGCACGCAATCGCTCAATGCAGCGAGGAATTTGTCGCGGTCGATGCCATGTTCGCGGCAGGCATCATCCACGGTGTGGAAGGTCGCGATCGGACAGCCGACGCAGGCCATCCTGAAGGCGAGAAACACGCGGATCGTGTGCGGCGCCGTGCGCATGATGTCATCGACCAGATCGTCGGATCCGAAGGGCATGGACAACTCCGTTCCGAATTGACGATAGCGGAGCGAGCGGAAGTCTCTTTGTTGAAGCGCAAGCTGTTGCCAGTTCCGCCGCCATCACTCCGGGGCTCGCGCTTCGCGCGCCCCGAATGAATCAAGCTAAACCGCCCGGCTGTGCAGTTGCTTGCCGGGATCCAGATGCGCATCGAATGCGGCGGCGACGCTGCGAACCAGGAAGCGCGAATCCTTGGCGACCGCGAGCCGGTCGCCGTCCAATCGCACGACGCCGTCGGAGATCAGCGGCTTCAGACGGGCCGCCGATCTCAGCATCGCACCGGCCTCTGCGCCATGACGGGCGCAGATGTCGCCGAGATCGGCACCGAACTCGCACATGATGCGTTCGATGATGTCGGCGCGCAACCGGTCGTCGTCGGTGAGCCCGTAGCCTTTCGCGGTGGCGAAGCGGCCGGCGGCGATGCTTTGGGCATAGGCGCCGATCTGCACCTCGTTCTGGACATAGCCCTGCGGCAGATGTCCGATCGCGCTCGCGCCAAAGCCGAGCAGGACTTCACTCTTGTCGGTGGTGTAGCCTTGAAAATTGCGCCGCAGCGTCCGCTGCTCGAACGCCACCGCCATGGAATCGTCGGGCCGTGCGAAATGATCGAGCCCGATCTGCACGTAACCAGCCTCCTTCAGGGCATTCGCGATCGCGCAGGCCTGGTCGTGGCGCGCAAGGCCGTCGGGCAGCACGGCCTCGTTGATCATGCGCTGATGCTTCTTGAAATCAGGCACATGAGCATAGCCGAACACCGAGAAGCGGTTGGGCGCGAGCGCGAGGCTGCGCCGCACGGTGTCCAGGCACGAGGCGACAGTCTGGTGCGGCAAGCCGTAGATCAGGTCGAAATTGATTCCCTCGATGCCCGCGTCGCGAAGCAAGTTGACCACGGACGCGGTCTGCTCGAAGCTCTGCACGCGGTTGATCGCCCTCTGCACCACGGGATCGAAGCTCTGCACGCCAAGGCTGGCGCGGTTGACGCCGGAGAGCCGCATGGCCTCGACCATGTCGGCGGTCAGTGTGCGGGGATCGATCTCGACCGCGATTTCGGCCGAGGGCAGCACGAAGAATTTCTGGCGCATCGTCGCCATCAACTCGGCAAAAGCCTCCGGCGCCATGATCGTCGGCGTACCGCCGCCGAAATGGATGTGCTCGACCTTGATCCGACGGCCGATGGTTTCGGCGGTTAGCGCGATCTCGTTGCGCAGCGTCCGCTGATAGCCGGCGATGAGATCGTCGCGGCGGACGATCTGGGTATGGCAGCCGCAGTACCAGCACATCTCCCGGCAGAACGGCACGTGCAGATAGAGTGACGCGCTGGCGCCCGCCGGCAGTTCCGCCAGCCACCGAGCATAGGTGTCCGGACCGATCGCGGGCGAAAAGTGCGGTGCGGTCGGATAGCTCGTGTAGCGTGGCAGACGTTCCTCGCCATAGACCGCCGCAAGATCAGCTCTCATGTCTTATCCATTCGTAAATTTCCGCCGCACGCAGACGTCGCGGCAAATCACGGAATGCGTTCAATTAACCCGGATGCGCGGAAACGACTTTGCGCTCGCGCAAAGCGCGGCGGCCGGTTCCCGGCCATGATGAGGGCACTTCGCTTGGCCATCCGGAGCGCTAGCCATGAGGCTTCTTGCACTCGAACTCATTCTCTCCCTGCTCGACGTCCGCGGCCATATCCCGCGTTTCGACGACTTCCGGCCGGCCCCGGCCACACCAGCCTCCACTGGCATGGTGCGCGCCCTGGCCGCAGCAATCGCCGTCTTCGTCGTGCTGTCGCTGGCGATCTGGGGAACGGTCGGGCTTGCCATATCTCTCCTCTAGCCGCCTCTTCGCGAAGGCTTCGATCAAGATCTCATCCAGGCGCGCATTTGCCGGTGCGGTCCTCCTGACCTCGCCTGCCTTCGCCGCCGACACGACCGGCCATAGCCAACGTCCCTGCCGGGCACGTCGGTCCTGCCGAGATCGCAATCCAACTTGAAGATGCGAACGAGTTGCCGCTGAGCGCCGATGCGGTTGCGGTCACGCTCGCCAATCCGTGGCGCCAGTTGCCGCAAAGGCCGAACGCGTCGGCAACGAGCAATGGTGTGTCAGAGTGTCCGCACCGCTATCCGGCCGCTGTTCGCTCGCCCCGACATCCGCATCGCATCGCGCCTTCGGACGCGATCGAAATGGTATCACCGATCCTGCTCCGCCGAGTACCTAAGCACTGTTGCGGAGGTGAATCCGGCGGAAGCTTGTTGCAGCGCAAACACGCTTGCCGCGATCGGCGCACACTGCATTCCGTCATCAAAACCTTTTCAGATGAAGGATGCTTCCGATGTTCACCCGCAGAGCCGCATTGATCAGCGCCGCCGCGACCGCCCTGATGCTGGCGACCCCGGCTTTCGCCGCCAGCGATCTCAAGCTGCCGCGTCAGAAGGTAGAGCTGGTCGCTCCGCCCTTCGTGCACGCGCACGAGCAGGCCACGACGCAGGGCCCCAAGATCGTCGAGTTCAAGCTGACGGTCGAGGAGAAGAAGGTCGTCATCGACGACAAGGGCACCACCTTCCAGGCGATGACGTTCAACGGCTCGATGCCGGGACCGCTCATGGTCGTGCACGAGGGTGACTATGTCGAGCTGACGCTGATCAATCCCGCCACCAACACCATGCCGCACAACATCGACTTCCATTCCGCGACCGGCGCGCTCGGCGGCGGCGAACTCACGCTCATCAACCCCGGCGAACAGGTCGTGCTGCGCTGGAAGGCGACCAAGACCGGCGTGTTCGTCTATCATTGCGCACCGGGCGGCCCGATGATCCCCTGGCACGTCGTCTCCGGCATGAACGGTGCCGTGATGGTGCTGCCGCGCGACGGGCTGAACGACGGCAAGGGCCGAGCGCTGAAATACGACAAGGTCTACTATATCGGCGAGCAGGACATGTACGTGCCGCGTGACGAGAAGGGCAATTTCAGGTCCTACGACTCGCCCGGCGAAGCCTTCACCGAGACCGAAGAGGTGATGAAGAAGCTGATCCCCACCCATGTCGTGTTCAACGGCAAGGTCGGCGCGCTCACCGGCAAGAATGCGCTCACCGCCAAGGTCGGCGACAACGTGCTGATCGTGCATTCGCAGGCCAATCGCGACAGCCGTCCCCATCTGATCGGCGGCCATGGCGATTATGTCTGGGAGACCGGCAAGTTCGGCAATGCACCCGAGGTCGGGCTCGAGACCTGGTTCATCCGCGGCGGGTCGGCGGGAGCGGCGCTGTACAAATTCCAGCAGCCCGGCATCTATGCCTATGTCACGCATAATTTGATCGAGGCGGCCGATCTCGGCGCCACCGCGCACTTCAAGGTCGAAGGCAAATGGAACGACGATCTGATGACCCAGGTGAAGGCGCCTGCCGAAATACCGCCTGCCAGCACCAACTAGACGCGACAAGGGGCCGGTCATCACCGGCCCCTTCTTGTTTCGGGGAACGACCATGCTGATCGCATTCAAGCTCAAACTGGCGCTCGCCTGCGCGGCCGGGCTTGCGGGGCCGCTGGCCGTTGCGCCTCTGGTTTCCGAGATGGCGACGCATAATGCGGGAGGCGAGCCGGCCATGGTCGAGGTCGCTCCCGGCAGCTTCTCATATCGCGAAGCCGGCGATTTCACACGCGGCGGCCAGCAGGCGGAAGCGCCGCTGCGCACCCTGCGGATGGATCGGCCGCTGCACATCATGCGAAATCAGGTCTCCTCATCCGACTATCGACTTTGCGTGCAGGATGGCGCCTGCCGCGCGCTCGATCGCGACGTGGCGATCGCGCCCGATCGCCCCGCAGTGCAGGTGAGCTGGCACGATGCCGAAGCCTATGCAGGCTGGCTGTCGCGCAAGACCGGCCGGCATTACCGCCTGCCGAGCGACGAGGAATGGGCGTTTGCCGCCGGCTCCAGATTCAAGGATGATGGTGTGCCGGTCGATGCAAGCGACCCTTCGAAACGCTGGATCAGCCGCTATGAGCGTGAATCCGAACGCGACCTCACCGACACCACGGCCTATCCGTTCGGCAAATTCGGCCAGAACGAGCACGGCATCGAAGATCTCGCCGGCAACGTCTGGGAGTGGACCTCGAGCTGCTTCGTGCGCTCGCGTGTCGACGAGGCCGGCAATGCCGGCCGCCCGACCGTGAACTGCGGGGTGCGTATCGCCGAAGGTGCCCACCGCGCCTATGTCACCGATTTCATCCGCGACGCTCGCGCGGGCGGCTGTGCTCAGGGCGTGCCGCCCGCCAATCTCGGCTTCCGCCTGGTGCGCGAGGAGATGTCATGGCTGCTCAGCGTGTCGCAGCGCCTGAGCAAGACGTGGCCGGCAAGATCATAATCATAGCGGCGCGCATCGTTTTCCCGTCAACGTCTCAATCCACTAATTAGAATCGATCTAAAAGCAATAATGGAATCCCTCTAAGTCATAGCCCTCGCGACATCGCGTCGCTGACGTTGCCGCATCGCCTGCGCTACTCAATCGGGCGTTCAATCGCGCGCCTGGAGCAGCCCTTATGATCAATCTTCGCGTCCTCGCCGCGTCCGCGGCGGTGTTGAGCCTGACCTCGTCCTTCGTGTCGAAGGCAGCCGCCAATGGCGAGGTCAACGTCTATACCTATCGCGAGACCAAGCTGATCCAACCGCTGTTCGACGCCTTCAGCAAGGATACGGGCATCAAGGTCAATGTCGTCTCCGCAAGCTCCGGTCTGGAGCAGCGCATGAAGGCGGAAGGCGCCAACAGCCCGGCCGACGTGCTGCTGACGGTGGACATCGGCCGCATCGACGAGGCAGTGCAGGCCGGCGTCACCCAGCCGATCAAGTCGGAGGTGGTCGACAAGGTCGTGCCGGCCCAGTATCGCGATCCGGACGGACACTGGGCCGGCATCTCCATGCGCGCGCGCGTGATCTATGCCTCGAAGGAACGCGTCAAGCAGGACAAGATCACCTATGAGGAGCTCGCCGATCCCAAGTGGAAGGGCAAGATCTGCATTCGCTCGGGCCAGCACATCTACAACAACGCCCTGTTCGCGGCCTACACGGCCAAGTACGGTGAGGCCAAGGCCGAGGAATGGCTGCGCGGCATGAAGGCCAATCTCGCGCAGAAGCCGTCGGGCGGCGATCGCGAAGCCGCCCGTGACGTTGCCGCTGGCAAGTGCGACATCGGCATCGGCAACACCTATTACTGGGCGCTGATGATCAACAACGATCCCGAGAAGAAACCGTGGGCGGAGGCGACCCGCGTCATCCTGCCGACCTTCGAGGGCGGCGGCACCCACGTCAACCTCTCCGGCGTGCTGCTCGCCAAGCACGCGCCCAACAAGGCCAACGGCATCAAGCTGATCGAGTGGCTCGTCAGCGAGCAGGCGCAGCAGATGTATGCCGACCAGAATTACGAATACCCAGTTCGCGCCGGTGTCGCCATCAACTCTACCATCGCGGGCTACGGCAAGCTCGGCCCAGATCCGTTGCCGATCGCAAAGATCGCCGCCAACCGCAAGGCTGCGGCCTCGCTGGTGGACAAGGTCGGCTTTGACAACTGATCTCTGGCGGCCCTCGTCTCTCAAACTGGCAGAAGCTTCGGGCGCACGGCCTCGTTTGAGAGGCCGCGCCCACGCCGGGCGCGCCGCGACCGCAATCGCGATCGCAACCGCGATCCTGGTCGCGGCGCCCGTGATCTCGATCGTTTCGCTGGCTCTGCAGCCGGCGCCCGATGTGTGGCACGACCTGATCAACTACGTGCTGCCGGCCGCCCTCCTGGACACCGCGCTTCTGCTCGTCGGGGTCGGCGCGCTCACACTTCTGATCGGCGCCGGCACTGCATGGGTGATATCGCGCCACGATTTTCCCGGCCGGGGCATGCTCCTGTGGCTGATGCCGCTGCCGCTGGCGATTCCGACCTATCTTGCGGCTTACGTCTATGCCGACCTGTTCGAACCGCTCGGCCTGGTGCACCGCACCCTCGCAATCTGGCTGCCGTTGCGCGATGCCCTCGGCCATCTGCCCAACCTGCGCTCGCTGCCGGGCGCCATCTTCGTGATCGGGCTAGTGCTCTATCCTTACGTCTATCTGTCGGCGCGCGCGACGTTTCAGGTTCAGTCTGCCGAATTCGCCGAGGCGGCTAGGACGCTGGGGGCCGGCCGATGGACCGTTTTCTGGCGCGTTTCACTGCCGATGGCGCGGCCGGCGCTCGCGGTCGGCGTGGCGCTGGTCGCGCTGGAAACGCTCAACGACATCGGCGCCAGCGAATATCTCGGCATCCGCACGCTGACGGTCTCGATCTTCACCACCTGGCTCAACCGCGGCAGCCTCGCCGGTGCGGCGCAACTCGCATGCCTGATGCTTGCGATCGTCGCCGGCCTGATCGCGATGGAGCGTTACGGCCGTCGCAACGCCAACGCCGAATTCTCGGCCGAAAGCCCGCATGTGAGGCAGCGAACCCCGCTTTCGGGCGCAAGAGCGTGGATCGCGTTCGCGGTCTGCGTGCTGCCGGTGCTGATCGGCTTCGTCGTGCCGCTGTTCTATCTGGCGCATCAGGCTCTCGGTCGCGGACTGCTTGCAAATTTCGACCCGCTCCTGTGGCGCCACACCTTCCATTCGTTTGCCTATGCAGCGCTCGCGACGCTCATGGCGCTGATGCTTGCGCTCGCCACGACGATCGCGCACCGCTTTCGGCCCGATCCTCTGCGATATGTGGCGATGAGCATCGCGCAAACCGGCTACGCGCTGCCGGGTCTCGTGATTGCCCTCGGCCTGCTGACCCCCGTACTGGCGGTCGACAACGCGCTGAGCGCGATCGCTGCCTGGACGGGACGTTCGCTGCCGGGGCTGATCCTGGTCGGCTCCGGGACGGCCGTCGTCATCGCCTACATGATTCGCTTTCTGGCGGTGCCGGTCGGCATGATCAAGGCCGGGTTCGACAGCATTCCGCGCGACTATGACGAGAGCGCACGCACGGTCGGCGCGGGCCAGGCGGTCATGTTGAGGCAGATCTATCTGCCGTTGCTCCGGCCCGCGATGCTTGGCGCCGTCATCATCATGTTCGTCGACTGCCTGAAGGAGCTCCCGGCAACGCTGCTCTTGCGGCCCCTCAACGTCGAAACGCTGTCGACGTCGATCTACCAGTTCGCAAGCCGCGGCAATTTCGAGGACGGCGCGCTCGCGGCCCTCCTGATCATCGCTGCCAGCATCGGCCCGGTTGTCTGGCTGACCCGGTTCTCCGAGGTGCCGAGCGGTCCCGCTTGAAGGCATGGGCACATCGTCCGAGCACCCGTGGTGCTTCGACCAATCGAGTTGTTATCGCCCGACCTGATCACTGAACCAAAATCGTAAGGACGCGCAGACCGTATTGTGTTGCGCGCCCCAGCGTTTCCCGCTTACGTGTTCTTCAGCGCGACGCGGAATTCCGCTTCGGTCTTGGCCTTGACCTCGTCGAGCGAAACGCCGTCGGCGAGCTCGATCAGCGCCATGCCGCCATTGCCATGCTTGTCGATGGTGAAGACGGCCAGATCAGTGACGACCATGTCGACCACGCGCTCGCCGGTCAGCGGCAGGTTACACTGCTTCAGGAGCTTGGCGCCGTCCTTGGCCGAATGCTCCATCACCACGATGACGCGCTTGACGCCGGCGACGAGATCCATCGCGCCGCCCATGCCCTTGACCATCTTGCCGGGGATCATCCAGTTGGCGAGATCGCCGTTCTGGGCCACCTGCATGGCACCCAAGATCGACAGGTCCATGTGACCGCCGCGGATCATGCCGAAGGAATCCGCGCTCGAGAAATACGAGGTCGAGGGCAGCTCGCTCACGGTCTGCTTGCCGGCGTTGATGAGATCGGCGTCCTCCTCGCCCTCATACGGGAACGGGCCCATGCCGAGCATGCCGTTCTCGCTCTGCAGGCTGACGTCCATGCCGTCCGGGATGTAGTTCGAGACCAGCGTCGGGATGCCGATGCCGAGATTGACGTAATAGCCGTCACGCAACTCCTTCGCGGCGCGCGCGGCCATCTGTTCACGGGTCCAGGCCATCAGATTTCAACTCCAGTGCCGGCCGCCGGCGCCTTCGTCGGGCGCGGGCGGGTGTTGCGGAATTCGATGCGCTTCTTGGCCGTGCCGACCTCGACGATGCGCTTCACGAAGATGCCGGGCGTGTGAATGTGGTCGGGATTGAGTTCACCGGCCGGAACCAGATGCTCGACCTCGGCCACCGTGATCTTCGCGGCGGTCGCCATCATCGGGTTAAAATTGCGCGCGGTCTTGCGGTAGATGAGGTTGCCGGCGGTGTCGCCCTTCCAGGCGTGCACGATGGCGAGGTCGGCGAACAGGCCGCGCTCCATCAGGTACTTCTCGCCGTCGAATTCCTTCACTTCCTTGCCTTCGGCGATCAGCGTGCCGACGCCGGTCTTGGTGTAGAAGGCCGGAATGCCGGCGCCGCCCGCGCGGATGCGCTCGGCCAGCGTGCCCTGCGGATTGAATTCGAGTTCCAGTTCCCCGGCGAGGAATTGCTGGGCGAACAGCTTGTTCTCGCCGACATAGGACGAGATCATCTTCTTGATCTGACGGGTTTCGAGAAGGCGGCTGAGGCCGATGCCGTCGACGCCGGCATTGTTGGAGACCACCGTCAGGCCCTTGACACCGGACTCCCGGATCGCGTCCGACAGCTCCTCGGCAATGCCGCAGAGGCCGAAGCCACCCGACATGATCATCATGTTGTCTTTTAGAATGCCGTCGAGCGCCGACTTGGCGTCGGGATAGACCTTGTTCATGCAAAAAACCTCGACTGAACCTTCGGCTTGCAGGCATCGCGCCTTATTGGCGGCGATTATTAGGCGAAATCGTCCGAAGCCGTCAATGATACGGGGTTCTCCGCTGCGCCGCTGGGTGGTAGAAGCTGCCCACGCCGTGGGCATAACCGTGCAGCGGCCTTGAAAGCGTCAAGAAAACCCATCAAGTTGCGGGGGTTGGGTGTGGGCGCGCAGGTTTCCCGGCCCGCCCTCTGGCTCCAACGACCAACCCGATCAGGACATGCCATTGACCATGGCCCAAGGAATGAAGCGCCTCGGGACGCCGATCGCGGCGCTGCTCGGCGTCGCGCTGATCGCCCTGATCGCGACCTCCTGGCTCATCAACCGCGACGCGCTGCGCAAGGCGGTCGAAGCGCAGATCCGCGACGTCACCGGGCTGGAGCTCAATGTCGCAGGCAGCATCGACATTTCGGTGCTGCCGGCGAGCTACATCTCCTTCCACGACGTCGGCCTCAAGGGCGGCGGCACCAGCACGCCAGCGCTCCAGGTCGACGTGCTCACCGCGAATCTGCGGCTGCTGCCGCTGCTGCTGCAGCGGTTCGAGATCGCAGACCTGATGCTGCTGCGTCCGCGCATCCATGTCAGCCTCAAGCCGGACGGCGAGAGCAACTGGACGCCCTTCATCCAGACCATCGCGCGCACCATGAAGCCCGGGGCCGAGAACCAGGTCTCGTTCTCCGAAATCCGGATCCAGGACGGCGTGCTCGACTACGAGGACGCCGCCACGCATGCCACCGAGAAGCTCGAGGACATCGACCTGTCGCTGGCCTGGCCTTCGATCTCGCGCTCCTTTGCCGCGACCGGACAGTTCGACTGGCGCGGCGAGCGCGTCGACGGCTCGATCAGCTTTTCCGATTTCGTCGCCGCCCTCTCCGGCGACCGGTCCGGCCTGAAGGCGCGGATCGCCAGCGCGCCGCTCAAGCTCGCCTTCGACGGCAGCGTCGCCAATCGCACCAGCCCCATGATGGAAGGCACGCTCACCGTCGACAGCCCGTCCTTGCGCAACGCACTGCGCTGGACCGGGCAGCCGCAGCCCGGCAGCGGCGGCTTCGGCCGCTTCGCGCTGAAGGCGCGCGCCAACGTCGTCGGCGCCTCGATCGCGCTCACCAATGTCAATGTCGAGCTCGACGGCAATGCCGCCGAGGGCGTCATGACCTACGCCAATAACGGCCGGCAGACGCTGCAGGCGACACTCGCCGCCGACGCGCTCGACTTCACGCCTTATATCTCGACGTTCCGCCTGCTCGCGAGCGGCGCGCGCGACTGGAACCGGCAGCTGTTCGATCTCAACGGATTGTCGACCACCGACCTCGACATGCGCCTGTCCGCGGCCAAGCTGACGGTCGGGCCGACGAAGCTCGGCCGCACCGCGATCGGCGCCAATTTGCGCAACGGCACGCTGGCGCTCTCGGTCGGCGAGGCGCAGGTCTATGGCGGGATCGCAAAGGGCTCGTTCGGCATCGCGCGGTCCGACACCGTCGCCGACATCAAGGCGCAATTCCAGTTCACCGACGTCGATCTCCAGGCCTGCGCCACCGAACTGTTCGGCCTCAACAAGCTGTCGGGCCGCGGCAACATCAACGTCGCACTCCTCGCCTCCGGATCGAGCCCGTTCGGCCTCGTGCAGTCACTCGACGGAAGCGCCACCGTGACCGGTCATGACGGTGCGATCGCGGGCTTCAACGCCGAGCAGCTCCTGAAGCGGCTGGAGCGGCGGCCGCTGTCGGGCGGCGGCAATTTCCGCAACGGCTCGACGCCCTACACCAATCTCACCATCGCCGTGAAATTCTCCGACGGCATCGCCACCGCCGAGGACATCCGCGTCGAAGGGCCGGCGGCGAAGATCACGCTCACCGGCACCGCCTCGGTGCCGACGCGCGAATACGACATGAAAGGCGTGGCGAGCCTCAACAGCGCCTCGGGATTCGAATTGCCGTTCGTGGTGCAGGGCCCTTGGGACGATCCGCTGATCTTCCCCGATCCGGAAAGCCTGATCCGCCGCTCGCCGGCCTCCGCGCCGCTGCTTGACATGCTGAAGGACCGCAAGGGAGGCGATGCCGTGCGCTCCGCGATCGAGCGCATCACGGGAAGCGGAAAGCGTCCCGCGCCGGCGGAAGCGCCGACGGCGGAAAATTCTAAAGAGACCGCCAAGTCCAACTAACAAGTCAAACTAAGCTGACGTCCGACTCAGGTGAGTTTCAACTGAGGACGGCGCCTCTCCGGTGTTGGCCGACCATCGCGAGTTGATCCGGCCGAATTGATGCGGCGATTGGATCGATCCACGCGTTGAGCATCTGCTCTGGCCCAACACCCCACGACCCAGGTCTGACAAGATGCGTTGATTGCGCTACCATCCTGCGCTAGTGTTTTATATGACCGGTTAAAAACACCGGCCGTTTGAGGGAGAAAAACGTGAGATCCAAGGTAATTGGCGCAGTATCATTGGCAATCGCTGCGGCCGGGCTTTTTGCTGCCACTGCACCCGCCTTTGCACAGCAGAAGACAATCACGGTCTGGTGGGGCAAGGGCTTCTATCGCTCCGAAGACGACGCGCTGATCGAGACGATCAAGAAATTCGAAGCCAAGACCGGCATCAAGGTCGAATTGTCGCAATACGCGATCCAGGACATGATTCCGAAGACGGTCGCGGCGCTCGATGCCGGCACGGTTCCCGATGTCGCCTATTCCGATTCCTACGACGTGCAGGCGCAGGGCAAGTGGGCCTATGAGGGCAAGCTTGAGGATCTCACGGACGTCATGGAGCCGATCAAGGGCCGGTTCGTGCAGAACACGCTCGATGCGTCGATCCTCTACAATGACGTCGCCAAGAAGAAGGCCTATTACGGCTTTCCGCTGAAGCAGCAGAGCATGCACGTCCAGATCTGGAACGACATGCTGGAGAAGGCCGGCTTCAAGCAGAGCGACATCCCGAACGACTGGACGGGCTATTGGACGTTCTGGTGCGACAAGGTGCAGCCGGCGATCCGCAAGGCCACCGGCCAGCGCATCTACGCCGTCGGCCAGCCGATGGGCGTGGAATCCACCGACTCCTTCCAGTCGTTCTACACCTTCATGGATGCCTACCACGTCAAGCTGGTCGACGACGACGGCAAGTTGCTGGTCGACGACCCGAAGGTCCGCGACGGCCTGATCAAGGCGATGAAGGACTATACCGACACCTACATCAAGGGCTGCACCCCGCCCTCCTCGACCACCTGGAAGGATCCCGACAACAACGTCGCGTTCCACAACAAGACCATCGTGATGACTCACAACTTCACGATCTCGATCGCGGCGAAGTGGTTCGAGGACTCGCAGAACCAGGCGCTCACCCAGGAGCAGCGCGACGCCGGCAAGAAGGCCTATGAGCAGGACATCATCACGGCATCCTTCCCAAAGGCGCCGGATGGTTCGACCATCCGCTACCGCTCGGACGTCAAGACCGGACTGGTGTTCACCGCGGCCAAGAACAAGGCCGAGGCCAAGCAGTTCATCAGCTTCCTGCTCCAGGAAGATAACGTCCGTCCCTACATCGAAGGCGCGCTCGGCCGCTGGTTCCCGGTGACCAAGGAAAGCCAGGAAAGCCCGTTCTGGCAGGCTGACAAGCACCGCAAGGCCGTCTACGCGCAGTTCAAGGGCGGCACCGCCGCGTTCGATTTCACCAAGAACTGGAAGTTCACGATCCTCAACAACGAGAACGTGTGGGCGAAGGCGATGAACCGCGTGGTCAGCGAGAAGGTTCCGGTCGACAAGGCCGTCGACGAACTGATCGCCCGCATCAAGCAGGTCGCGGGTTAAGCCAACCTTCCCTCTCCCCGCTGTGCGGGGAGAGGAGTAAGAACAATACCGGCCGCGTTACGCGGCCGGCTTCTCTTTGAAGAGTCCGAAAAGAATGGCGATCACGCTCTCTGGCGATCAGGCAATCCCCGGCCCGCCCTTGTCGTCGCGGCTGACCCCGGCGCAGGTCTGGGGCATCGTGCTGCTCGCGCCCTATCTGCTCGTTTTCCTTGCCTTCGTCGTCTATCCCGTCTGCTACGGGTTGTGGCTGGCGCGGGCCCCGTCGAATTATGTGGCGCTCTACAATGATCCGATCTTTGCGCGCGCCGCGGTCAACACGCTGATCTTCCTGGTCATCGGCATCAACATCAAGATGCTGATCGCGCTGTTCCTGTCCGGCTTCTTCGCCCAGCAGCGCACCTGGATCAAGTGGCTCTCGGTGATCTTCATCCTGCCCTGGGCGGTGCCGTCGATCCCGACCATCCTGTCGGTGCGCTTCATGCTCAATCCCGAATGGGGCATGATCAACCACTATATCTTCTCCTTGACCGGCGATGACGGCCCGAACTGGCTGAACGATCCGACGGTGGCGCTGACCATGGCGATCGCCGTACATATCTGGAAGTCGCTGCCGTTCTGGACGCTGATCCTGATCACCGGGCGCCTCGCGATCTCGCACGATCTGTTCGAGGCCGCCGAGGTGGACGGCGCGAGCTGGTGGCAGAAATTCCGCTACATCACCTGGCCGTCGATGCAGACGCTCTACGTCACCTGCACGCTGCTCTCGATGATATGGACGCTCGGCGATTTCAACAGCGTCTACCTGCTCACCGGCGGCGGCCCGGCCGACCTCACGCACGTGCTGGCGACGCTCGGCATCCGCTATCTCCGGCTCGACCAGCTCTCGCTGGCCATGGCATCGATCGTCTGCGCGATGCCGTTCGTCCTGCCGCTCGTGTACTTCATGATGAAACGGTTGTCGCGATGAAGCTCCCCTCCTTGCGCGAAGTCGGAACCGAAGCGCGGCTGCTGCTGATCGGCATCCCCGTCTTCTTGTGGACGATGATCCCGATCTATCACATGTTCCTGTTCGCGATCTCCCCGAAGGAGGACGCGTTCTCGGGCAAGCTGTGGCCGGATCACCCGACGCTGCACAATTTCGAGATCGTGTTCAAGCAGCAGCATTACTTCCTTCGCGACTTCTACATTCAGTTCTGGAATTCGACCGTGATCGCGGTCTCCGTCGGCGTGCTGACATTGTTCATCGCGACCGCGGCGGCGTTCTCGATCTCGCGGCTGAAGGTGCCGGGCGGGCGCACGGTGTTGAACCTCGCGCTCTTCACTTATTTCATCCCCGCGGCGTTCCTCGCCGTGCCGATGTACCGAACCATGGGCAATTACGGCCTGCTCAACAATCACTGGTCGCTGATCCTGGCCATGGTGACGATCGCGAGTCCCTACGCGATCTGGGTGCTGAAGCAGGCCTCCGACAAGCTGCCGGTCGAGCTGGACGAGGCCGCCGTCATGGACGGCGCCACGACGCTGCAGATCTTCCGCCTGGTCTATTTGCCGCTGATGATGCCCTCGCTGGTCGCGATCGGCACCTATGCGGTGCTGCTGGCCTGGAACGAATATCTCTACGCGTTCCTGCTGCTCTCGAACGACCGCGAGATCACCCTCCCCGTCGCACTCGGCAACTTCCTTGCCGCCGACGATTCGCCGTGGGAGCTGCTCATGACCACCGGCTTCATCTACGCGCTGCCGCCGGCCGCGGTCTATTACGCCTTCCGCCGCTACATGGTGGGCGGGCTGACGGCGGGCGCGGTGAAGTCGTAGTCTCGATCTCGCCGTACGTCATTCCACATACCTGTCGTAGCAACCGCTACGGCAGGTCGATGTCCATCATCTTCGCCAATCGTTGAACCTCAAGTTTCTGGCTCGCTGAGGGCTGGAGACGATTTTCCACGACTGAAGAGTGCAGCCATTCCAGCGCGACACCAAATTCTCGATTGTCGATAAACTCCGCCAGTAGCGCGCAGTCTCTGATAGAGAGTTGAGACGACATCGAGCCTACGAGGTTTGTCAGAGCCTCTTCCAGTTTACGCCATTCTTCGGCACGATTCATCGTTGCTCTCCGATAACACTACAGCGGCGCGGCGCTCTCGCCCTGCGAACTCGATAGTTTCGAGGCGAGCGAAGCGACGACGATGACAACCGCGATCAGGGCGATCACCAGCGTGCAGATCGCGTTGATCTCCGGCTTCACCCCGAGACGCACCTCCGAATAGATCCTGATCGGCAGCGTTGCCGAGCCGGGGCCGGTGGTGAAGCTCGCGATCACGAGATCGTCGAGCGAGAGCGTGAACGCCAGCATCCAGCCCGCGACGATCGCGGGCGCGATCAGCGGCAGCGTCACCGAGAGAAAGGCGCGCATCGGGTCGCAGCCAAGGTCCATCGCCGCCTCCTCCAGCGAGCGATCGAGCGAGCCGAGGCGGGACTGCACGACCACGGCGACGAAGCACATCGTCAGCGTGGTATGGGCGATCGTCACCGTCCAGAAGCCGCGCTCGGCGTTCAGCGCGACGAACAGCAGCAGCAGCGACAAGCCGGTGATCACCTCCGGCATCACCAGCGGCGCATAGAGCATGCCGGAGAACAACGTGCGGCCGCGGAACCTCTCTCCGCGCGACAGCGCCACCGCGGCGAGCGTCCCGAGCAGCGTCGCGATCGTCGCGGAGGCAACCGCGACCCGCAGGCTCATCCAGGCCGCCTCGATCATGGCGCGATCATTGAAGAACTCGTGATACCAGCGCAGCGACCAGCCGCCCCACACCGTCACCAGCCGCGAGCCATTGAAGGAATAGATGACGAGGATCAGGATCGGCAAATAAAGGAATGCCAGCCCCAGCGCGAGCGAGGCGATGTTGAAGCGGGACAGGCGGGAGAGCTTGTGCATCGCCTCAGCGCCCCGGTTCGAGCTGCCGCTTCTGCAGCCGTTCGTACAGCAGCAGCGGCACCAGCAGCACCACCAGCAGCACGATGGCCGCCGCGGACGCAACCGGCCAATCCTTGTTGGTGAAGAATTCGAGCCACAGGGTCTGGCCGATCATCAGCGAGTTGGAGCCGGCCAGGAGATCCGGGATGACAAATTCCCCGACGATCGGGATGAAGCACAGCAGCACGCCTGCGCCGACGCCGGGCAG
The DNA here is from genome assembly GCF_041262065.1 of Bradyrhizobium sp. USDA 327. Classification (NCBI taxonomy): domain Bacteria; kingdom Pseudomonadati; phylum Pseudomonadota; class Alphaproteobacteria; order Hyphomicrobiales; family Nitrobacteraceae; genus Bradyrhizobium; species Bradyrhizobium sp. USDA 327. Next base: position 5,411,045 of record NZ_JBGCCW010000001.1, read on the forward strand.
CGACAACGGAAAGATGACGAGCCAGAACACCTGCCAGGGCGGCGCGCCGAGATCGGAGGCCGCCTCCTCCAGCGCCGGCTCCATTTTGGCGAGCGTGGCGTAGAGCGGCAGGATCATGAACGGCAAATAGGAATAGACGATGCCGACATACATCGCGGTGTCGGTGGAGAGCCACACCACGGGCTGGCTGACCAGATGCAGCGCCAGCAGGATCTGGTTGAGCAGGCCGTCATGCTGGAGGATGTTGATCCAGGCATAGATGCGGATCAGGAACGAGGTCCAGAACGGCACGATCACCAGCACCATCGCCACCGCCTGCCAGCGCTTCGGCAATCGCGCCATGCCATAGGCGATGGGATAGCCGATCAGAAGCAGCAGCGCGGTCGCGGTCACCGCGACGGTGAGGCTGCGCATATAGGCAAACACATAGATGTCGTCGGAGACGAGCAGCTTGAAATTGTCGGCCGAGAGGGCGGCAAAGGCGCCCCTGAGCGCGTCCCATCCCGCCGTCAGGTCGAAGACCGGCGCGTAGGGCGGCTGTGCAATCGCCGTCTGCGACAGGCTGATCTTCAGCACGAAGGCGAACGGCACCAGGAAGAACAGCACCATCCAGACATAGGGTGCGATCGCGGCAAAGCGCGCCGGTCGCGCGAAGATGCGGCGGGAGCTCATGACGGCAACACCACGCAATCGTCTGGCGTGAACCAGGCGACGACGTGCTGGTTCAGGCTGTAGGCGTCGACGTCGATGCGTGCGCTGTTGACGACCGAAGCCTGCACCATCCCGCCGGTGTCGAGCTTCACCTTGTAAGTCGTGGTCCCGCCGAGATAGCAGATGTCCGCGACCACGCCGTCCAGCCGGTTGATCGCCGTTTCACGACCGGCCTCGCTCACCGGACCGCGGCGCGACAGCTTGACCTTCTCGGGGCGAATCGCGACCGCCAATCTTCCCGCTCCGACCGGCTCGCGCGGCTCGGCCACCACCAGCGCACCCGCATCACGCGTGCCGATGACCAGACGATGACCATCGCGCAATTTGGACTCGCCGTCGAACAGATTGATGTCGCCGACGAACTCCGCGATCCAGCGCGAGCGCGGCGCCTCGTAGAGCTCGCGGGGGCTCGCGACCTGAGCGAGCTTGCCGGCCTTCATCACGCCGATCCGGCTCGCCATCGTCATCGCCTCCTCCTGATCGTGGGTGACGATGATGAAGGTCATGCCGAGCCGCCGCTGCAGCTCCATCAGCTCGCCTTGCGTGCTCTCGCGCAGCTTCTTGTCGAGGGCGGCGAGCGGCTCGTCGAGCAGCAGCAGTTGCGGCCGGCGCGCCAGCGCGCGGGCGAGCGCCACGCGCTGGCGCTGGCCGCCCGAGAGTTGATCCGGCTTGCGTTTCTCGAGCCCTTCGAGCTTCACCAGTGCGACCATCTCGGCCACGCGGGTGGCGATCTCGGCGCGGGGCATGCCGGCGCGCTTCAGGCCGAAGGCGATGTTGTCCCGCACGGACAGATGCGGGAACAGCGCATAGTTCTGGAACATCATGTTGACCGGGCGCTCGTGCGGCAGCGCCTGAGCGATGTCCTTGCCGCCGAGCAGGATGCGCCCCTCGTCCGGCGCCTCGAAGCCGGCGAGCATGCGTAAGAGCGTGGTCTTGCCGCAGCCGCTGGGACCGAGCAGCGCGAAGAACTCGCCGGCCTTGATGTCGAGTGAGACGCCATCCACGGCGCGGAACGTCCCGAACGTCTTGGCGACGCCCTCGATCCGCAGCAACGGCTGCCCTGCGGCCGGATACGGATCTCCACCGGCCGCATTGGCCGTGGTGTCTGTTCTGGGCAACTCGTCCGTCATGGTCCCCGCCAACCCCGATTCCGCTGCACGCTAGCGGCCGATCGTCCCTAGCTCAACCAGTTCGGGATGAATCGTTCACATCCGCCATGAACGCTGCCAGCGCATCGCGGTCCGCCGCGGGCATGGTCAGGCCGAGCTTGGAACGACGCCACAGGACGTCGTCCGGGAAGCGCGCCCATTCGCGGCTCATCAGGTGACGCACCTCGGCGCCGGTCAGCTCGGGGCCGAAGGCAGGGCCGAGATCGTCGCGGGTCCTGGCGTCCCCGAGCACTGCCGGCAATCGCGAGCCATAGGCCGCAACCAGGCGCTGCGCCTGCGGCTCCGAGAGGAACCGCCAGCGCTCGCGTGCGAGGTCGACCGCGGTGTCGAAGCGATCCCAGGCAAAATCGCCGCCGGGCAGCGCCGCGCCCGCGGTCCAGGGCGGTGACATCGGATAGAACGTCGTCAGCTTCGTCACCGCACGCTCCGCGCGCAGGCGCGACGTGGTGACGTCGCCGCCGAACATCGTGAGCAGCGGCGCCTTGCGCCGGCGCGCGTGGAACAGGGTCGTGCCGTCACCCCGCCGCACGGACGCCGGCCTTAAATTGACGCCCGAAACCGTCCGGACCACGTCGGCCGGAGCGATGCGCTCGCGGAAGTAGCGGCTGGCCGCTTCGCAGAGATAGCTGACGTCGGTTCCGGTCATCGCGACGATGGCGGGATCGCCGGTGAAATCATGCGTGACGGTGCCGATCAGCGTGAACTCCCGCTCGAACGGGCTTGCGAAAATCAACCGCCCGTCGTTGTTCTGGAAGACGTAGACGTTGTCCGACTCGAACAGCCGCGGCACGATGATCTGGCTCATCTGTGTGGCGGCCATGGCGGGCTGCGGTTGCCGCAGCACTGTCTCCGCAACCAATGGCATCCAGGCCCCGCTGGCGTTGGCCAGGGCCCGGGCCGTGATTGTGCGGCGGTGGCCACGATCAACCACCGCAAGCCGCCAGGTCTCGGTTCTATCGGCACGGACGCAGCGTGCCCCAGTTCGGATCGCCGCGCCACGTTCGGCCGCATCCAGCGCCGTGAGCACCACGAGCCGGGAATCGTCGACGACGCAGTCCGAATATTCGAACGCCGTGCCGAATGGGCGCCTTAGCGCGTTGCCGACCGGATGGTGGGTGATGTCGAGGGTCTTCGATGGGGCCAGGCCGCTCCGGCTGGCGAGGCTGTCATAGAGGAACAGAGCGCCGCGCAGCAGCCACGGTGGCCGCTCGTCCGCATGCGCAGGAATCACGAAACGCATCGGCCGGACCAGATGCGGCGCGATCCGGAGCCAGATCCGGCGCTCGGCCAGAGCCCGGCGCACCCGCCAAAAACCGCGGCGCTCCAGCACCGAGAGATCGCCATGGATCAGCCGCGGCGTCGCCGACGACGCGGCGCCTGCGAGATCGCCCTGCTCGAAGAGGATAACCCGCAGGCCGCGGCCCGCCGCATCGCGGGCGAGGCTGACACCGTTCAGGCCGCCGCCGATGATCGCGAGGTCGTAATCCGCCATGAAGCCGTCGAATGGGAGCGAAGCACTCCCATGACTAACCGGTCTTCAGCGCAAGCTCCATGGCTTCGGCGCGACCGACGAGGCCGGCATATTTCCCGATCGGCAGCGGCTTGCCGAGCAGATAGCCCTGCACGCCGTCGCATCCCTCCTTGGCGAGGAAGGCGAGCTGGTCCACCGTCTCGACGCCTTCGGCGATGATCGACATTTCGAGGCCGTGGCCGAGATCGATCACGGCGCGCACGATTGCCGCCGATTGCGGATTGCGCCCGAGATTAATGATGAAGCCGCGGTCGATCTTGATCTTGTCGAACGGGAACGCCTGGAGGTAGCTCAGCGAGGAGTAACCGCTGCCGAAATCGTCCATGGAGATGCGCACGCCGAGCGCCTTCAGGCGGCGCAGCAGCGCAAGGCCGCGATCGAAATCTTCGATCAGCACGCCCTCGGTGATCTCGAGCTCGAGCCGGCCCGGTGCAAGGCCCGTCTCGATCAGGATCGAATGGACCAGTCCGACCACGTCACCGTGCATGAACTGCGCCGGCGACAGATTGACCGCGACCTGGAGCGGCTTCGGCCAGGACGCCGCCTCGCGGCAGGCCTCGCGCAGGATCCACTCACCCATCTCGACGATCAGGCCGCTCTCCTCGGCGATCGGAATGAATTCGGCAGGCGAAACCTGGCCGCGCACCGGATGCTGCCAGCGCGCCAATGCCTCGAAGCCGATGATCTCGCTCTCGGCGACGCTGTGGCCCGCGATCCCCTGTGGCTGGAAGGCGAGCGAGAGCTCGCCGTTCTTGACCGCCATCGAGAGGTCCTGATGCAGCACGCGGCGATCACGGATCTGCTGGTCCATCTCCGGCTGGTAGAGGCTGATCGTGCCGCGCGACTTCTGCTTGGCGCGGAACAGCGCCGCACCGGCATTGGCAAGCAGCGAGGCGCCATCGGTGCCATTGTGCGGGAAGACCGACATGCCGGTGGTGATGCCGGCGCGGACCGGCCGGCCGTCGATCTGGAACTCCCGGGCGACGGCTTCGCCGATCTGCCGCGCCAATGCGAGGCCTGCCTCAGGCTGCTTGCCGTCGATGATCAGGCCGAACTCGTCGCCGGACAGGCGCGCCACCACGCCGCCGCGCGCGGAGTCCTGGAGCCGATGGGCCACCTCGATCAGGAGCTTGTCGCCCAGCGCATGGCCGAAGACGTCGTTGACCTCCTTGAGCCCGTCGAGGTCGACGCAGAGCACGGCGAACTCCTCGCCGGTGCCTTCGCAGGCCTCGATCATCTGGGTCAGCGCCTGGAGGAAGGCGGCGCGGTTCGGCAGGTCGGTCAGGCCGTCATGATAGGCCATGTGCGCCATGCGCGACTCGGTCTGCCGGCGGTCGGTGACGTCCTCGTGGGTCTTGATCAGGTATTGCGGTTCGCCGGCATCATTGAGCACGGTGGCGCGGCGGGTCAGGAACAGCCGCAGGCCGTCCTTGGTGGAGATCGGATGCTCCTCGGTGATCATCCCGCGTTTCTTGATCGCGGCCTCGTCGCGGGCGATGATCAGCCTGGCTTCCTTGGGATTGAAGATGTCGGAAGCCGTCAGGCCGGTGGTTTCCTCGCGCCTGCGGTTGAGGATCGTCTCCGCGCTGCGGTTGGCGAGCAGATAGCTGCCGTCCTTGACCTGTTCCACGATCAGCGCGACCGGGATGTTGTCGACCACGAGCTCGAGGAACTTCTTGGTGCTCTCCAACTCCTGCGACAGCGAGCGGCGATCGGTGATGTCCTCGAACACGATGAGCAGAAATTCGGGCTTGTTGCTCTCGTTGCGGACCACGATCCGGATCGAGGCGACCATGCCGCCGCGCACCGGCACGGTCGACTTCGAACTCATTGCGGTATTGGCCATCCGGCGAATTGAGCGCCGCCCGGTCGGCCGCCTCGATGCTGGACGCCGAACTCGGCGCAAACAGCTCCCGCGCTTTCCTGCCCACGGCGAAGTCCCGCGACAATCCCCAGAACCGTTCATAGGCGCTGTTGGCGAAGATGTAGCAACCGTCCTCGATGCTCTTGGCTGCCACGCAGGCCGGCACATGGTCCAGCACCGATTCCAGGAATTGCTTGGTGGAGGCGAGCTGCCGCGACAGCCTGCGCTGCTCGCTGACGTCGAGATGCGTCGCCACCGAGCCGCCGTTCGGCAGCACGAAGTACTTCACCAGGATGGCCCGCCCGTCGGGCAGTTCCGTGATCAGACCATTGGCGCTTGCCGCCTTGTCGTAAAATTCGTCGTCGGAGGCGCCCAGCACCCCGCGCTTGCGCCGAAGCGCGAGGAGCTCGCGGCCGTTCATGCCGGCCCGGACATCCGACCGCGTCAGGCCATAGATCTCAAGATAGCGGTCATTGCAGAAGATGACGCGGCGCTGCGCATCCGTCATCACCACGCCCTGATTGAGATTGTTCATGGCGGAGGAGACGAAGGCGTTGCGCCGCAACTGCAAACGTCTGGTCCGGCGCAGCGAGGAATGGATCCACAGCGCGATCGCGGCGAGGAACGAGCACACGACGATGCCCGCGATCAGGGCTTCCCAGATCACGTTGGGATCGAGCTTGGTGAGATCGCCCGGAGCGGCGAAGCTGTCCGACAGCGCAAAGGCACGCGCAGGCGTGACCGCACCGGCCAGGCATGCGACGGCCTGCACAGCAATCGGAAGCGTGCTGCCCGCGTGCCAGTTCTTCTCAGCCATCAGCCACCCGCGATTTCAACGTCGGATTGTCTGGCCTCGCGGGTTTGGATCGGGTAAACGCCTGTAGGCGCAACAGAAAAATGTGACGCGAAATGCGGCAATTGCCCTGACATGATAAATGCTTGCTTAATGGAAAATAGGCCCGCGCCCTCGTTCTCGGCTCCAATGCCACCGGCACTTCCAGCGGACATTCTGCACAACCATGGATAGGGTCGATTGCATCGTCATCGGAGCCGGCGTCGTCGGGCTCGCGGTGGCCCGGAAGCTCGCCCAGGCCGGGCGCGAGGTCATCGTGCTCGAGGCAGCCGAGGCCATCGGCACCGTCACCTCCTCGCGCAACAGTGAGGTGATCCATGCCGGCATCTACTATCGCGCCGGGAGCTGGATGGCGCGCATGTGCGTCGGCGGCAAGCACGCACTCTACCGCTACTGCGCCGAGCGCGGCATCCCTCACAAGAATTGCGGCAAGCTGATCGTTGCGACCAGTGCGAAGGAAACCGAGAAGCTGCAATCGATCAAGGCGCATGCCGAGGCCAATGGCGTGCTCGACATGCAGCTGCTCACGGGCGAGGCCGCGCGGGCGCTGGAGCCGGCGCTCGCCTGCGATGCTGCGCTGCTGTCACCGTCAACGGGCATCATCGACAGCCACGCCTACATGCTCTCGCTGCGCGGCGAGGCCGAGGACGCTGGCGCGGCCTTCGCGTTTCACACCCCGCTGATCCGCGCCAAGGCGAATGCCGGCGTCATCGAGGTCGAGGCCGGCGGCGAGGCGCCGATGACGCTGCAATGCGGCCTCCTCGTCAACGCCGCGGGGCTGTCGGCGACGAATGTCGCGCGCAACGTCGACGGCATGCCGCTGGACCGGATTCCTCCGGCCTATCTCGCCAAGGGAAATTACTTCAGCTGCAACGCCAAGGCGCCGTTCTCGCGTCTGATCTATCCGGTGCCCGAGCCCGGCGGGCTAGGGGTCCATCTGACGCTGGACATGGCGGGGCAGGCACGTTTCGGGCCCGACGTCGAATGGATCGAGACGATCAACTACGAGGTCGATCCGTCACGCGCCGAGCGCTTCTATCCGGCGATCCGCAAATACTGGCCGACGCTGCCCGATGGCGCGCTGATGCCGAGCTATTCGGGCATCCGCCCGAAGATCGTGCCGCCGGCTGTGGCCACGCAGGACTTCTTGATGCAGGGCCCGCGCGATCACGGCGTCGCAGGCCTGATCAACCTGTTCGGCATCGAATCCCCGGGACTGACGTCGTCGCTCGCGATCGCCGATCACGTCGCCGAGCTCGCAGACATCTAGCGCGTTTTCGCGCGAGGTGGATGACGGTTGGCGTCGAGAAACGGTCCCAACAAAGCTGGCGCCAGACAGACGTCTTGCGCCAGCTTGAAGCAGGGATGAGCACGAATGCCCTCATCCCTGCGTGAAAGGATGTGATCAACTCTACGATGTTACGGGGGTCGCTAGTGGAGCGTATCGCCGTGCTTCAGACGCTCGATCTGGTCCTTGACCATCAACTTCCGGCGCTTCAACTCAACAATTTGCAGGTCGTCTGTTGAAAGGTGCACGAGAGCTTCGTGCAATTCGTTTTCGAGAAGTTTGTGCTTCCGTTCCAATTCAACAAGATGTGCCTGAATTGTCATTCGAAACCTCCTCGGTAGGGTTGAACCTTAGGATTCGATCCGGACAAGCAAGTCTACATCAGCGATTCGTTCTGTCGATGGGTATCCGTCGTCGCAGTGTCATTTTTGAAAGTTCATATGTAACGAAGCGTGACTAGGGGAACCGCGCGGGAAAAATCCGTGATATCAATGCGTCTGCGCGACGTCGCACCAGCCTGCGGAAATATCTTGCGGGAGATTGGCGAGCGAGGATCGCAGATCGCTTGCGATCACGCCGCGCAAGGACGATAATTTCCACAGGGCATCCACAGCCTTAATCTCACGCTTATCGGTTTTCGGCCACCGCAGACATGACCAATGAAGACGAGCGTGAGCTCGAAGCCGAGCTCACCCGGTTGCAGCAGGAACACCGAGATCTGGACGCCGCGATCGATGCATTGCATCAATCGCCCGCCCCCGACCTATTGCGGTTACAGCGGTTGAAGAAGCGCAAGCTGTTGTTGCGCGACCGCATCGCGTTCATCGAAGACCAGATTACCCCCGATATCATCGCCTGATCCGTGAGCGCTGCCTGCACTGCGGCTCGCCCACATGAATCCGCTTGACTCGACAAGAACAAAATAGGAACATTTTCGGAGCGCCCAAACCTCCGAAATGCCCAAGCCCACGACACGAGGACAACGCAGATGTCGGCAACACCCCTTCTCGACAACAGCCACTATGAACAGGCCTGCGATCAGGCGATCGCGATGTGCGACGGCAATCTGCGCAGCACCATCAAGGCGCTGATTATGGCCAATGAATATCTGGAAGCCGAGCTGGAGGAATTGCAGGCGGCGATTTCCGCCGGCTGCATTCCGGAGACCTCGCGCAGCAAGATGCGGAGCAAGAGCAGCGCCGCCTGATTTTCAACAACCGGAGCAACGCCATGTCGGATGTGACCTACTACGTTGCAATGCCCTTTTTGATCGATGCAGACGGCTCGCCGGTCGCGGGCACTGCCGAAGAATGCCAGACCTCGACCGCCGCGTTGCGGCGCGCCGAGATATTGGCCCACGGTGCCGGCCACATCGGCGCGGTCGCATTCAGCCGCAGCGGCGATCCCGTGACCGGCGAATTCGGCGACGCCAGGCTGCTGCGCAAGTTCGGCAACGTGCCGGAAGATCTGGGGACACTGTAAGTTCAGCTGCTGACCAGCCTGATCCGCGGCTCGTGCCGCCGGCACGCCTTGCGCACGTACATGGCGGCGTCCGCCTCCTCCAGGGCGCGGCCTGCGTCCGACTGCGCCCCCAGCAGCGCGACGCCGGCGGAAGCGCCCGCGGTCACGTGCTGGCCGCGAAAGACGAAGGACAATTCGTCGATCGCCTGCTCGAAGGCCGCGGCCTTCGCCTTGGCGTCGGTCCCGGTGAGATTCCAAAGCAGCAGGGCGAACTCGTCGCCCCCGAGCCGGCCGACCACGTCGGAGGCACGGACCTGTCGCGTCAGCGTGGCGACGATCGCCTTGAGCACCTCGTCGCCGGCGGCATGACCGAACGAATCGTTGATCGGCTTGAGCCGATCGACGTCGAGCACGATCAGGGCCCCGCTGGCGCGGTAGCGCTTCATATAGGCGATGGCGCGCGAAAGCTCGCGCTCGAAGCCGCGCCGGTTGGGAATCTCGAGCAGGAAATCGGTGTCGGCCACAGCTTCCAGTTCCGCGACCCGGAGCTGCGCCTCCTTGAGCTTGGCTCGCAGGCCCCGGATTGTCGCCCTGACGTTTTCCTTGGCTTCCTTGGCCCCACCATCGCCCGAGGCGGCGCGCCGCGGCGGTTTCGCCGGACGCTTGGTCAGCCGTTTGGGGGCGGATCGGCCGGCGCTGGTTTTCCGGCCGTTTTTGGCCTTCGCAGCGCTCGCCCTTCTTGGTTTCTTCATGGGCATCCTGCTCAATGAAGGCTTGCGAGGATTCACCAAGACAGGATAGTGGATTCCCTTCTCCTTGCCACCGCCTTGCGAGCCGCCGGCCGGAACCGTAGATCTGGCCTATCTTTCTGTTTTTCCGGGCACAATTGACGTCATGACCGCGCCGATCGCCATCATCATGGGAAGCCAGTCGGACTGGGACACGATGCGGCATGCCGCCGACACGCTTGATGCGCTCGGCATTGCCGCCGACAGTCGCGTCGTCTCGGCACATCGCACGCCCGACCGGCTGTTTGCTTTCGCCAAGGGCGCCAAGGCTGCCGGTTACAAGGTCATCATCGCCGGCGCCGGTGGGGCTGCACATCTGCCCGGCATGGCGGCGGCGCTGACGGAACTCCCGGTATTCGGCGTTCCCGTCGAATCCAAGTCGCTCAAGGGCGTCGATTCGCTCTATTCGATCGTCCAGATGCCGGCGGGTGTCCCGGTCGGCACCCTCGCCATCGGCAAGGCCGGTGCGATCAACGCCGCGCTGCTGGCGGCCGCCGTGCTGGCATTGTCCGACCCGGCCCTGTCCGATCGCCTCGCCGCCTGGCGCAAGGCGCAAACTGAGGCGGTCGCCGAGCGTCCGGAGGACAAGGCGTGACCGACACCAGGCATGTGAAGCTGAAGCCCGGTGACACCATCGGAATCCTCGGCGGCGGACAATTGGGCCGGATGCTGGCCATGGCTGCGGCCCGGCTTGGCCTGCGCTGCCAGGTGTTCTCGCCCGATCCGGACTCGCCGGCCTTCGACGTCGTCCTGAACGCGACCTGCGCCGAATATGCCGATGTCGAAGCGCTCGAGTTGTTCGCGAACGACGTCGACGTCATCACCTATGAATTCGAGAACGTGCCCGCAGCGGCCGCGATGGTGCTGGATGCGCGCCGCCCCGTGCTGCCCAACCGCAAGATCCTCGAGACCACCCAGGACCGCCTTGCCGAGAAGGATTTCGTCACGCGGCTCGGCATCGGCACCGCAGCCTATGCCGACGTCACCTCCGTCCCCTCCCTGCGCGAGGCGATTGCCAGGATCGGCCTTCCGGCCGTGCTGAAAACCCGCCGCTTCGGCTATGACGGCAAGGGCCAGGTCATCATCCGCGAGGGCGACGACATCGCCAAGGTGTGGACCAGCCTCGCCACCAAATCGGCGATCCTGGAGGCCTTCGTGCCGTTCGAACGCGAGATATCCGTGATCGCCGCGCGCTCGGCCGCAGGCGAGGTCGAGTGTTTCGACGTCACCGAGAACGAGCACCGCGACCACATCCTGAAGATATCGCGCGCGCCCGCGGCGGTTCCGGATGCGCTCGCCGAGGAAGCGCGCAGCATCGCCGGCAAGATCGCAGGCGCGCTCGACTATGTCGGCGTGCTCGCTGTCGAGATGTTCGTGCTCGCCAATGGCACCGGACCGAAGGTGCTGGTCAACGAGATCGCTCCGCGCGTGCACAATTCCGGGCACTGGACGCTCGATGGCGCCTCGGTCTCGCAGTTCGAGCAGCACATCCGCGCCATCGCCGGCTGGCCGCTCGGCAAGCCCGTGCGCCACGGCGAAGTCGTCACCATGACCAACCTGATCGGCGACGAGATCAACGATTACGAAAGGTGGCTGAGCGTGCCGGGCGCGACCGTGCACATCTACGGCAAGGGCGCACCGCGCCCCGGCCGCAAGATGGGCCATGTCACCGAAGTCCGGCCGCCAAAGGGCGAATGAGGGGACCGCGGCTGCTAAAGCGCGATGCGATTGGGATGAATCGTCATCGCGCTTTCGGTTGTTGTCTAAGCATGATCTTTTCGGAAAACCGCTACGCACTTTTCCGGATCATGCTTTGGCCGCGATCCCGTTTTGCGATCACGCCGTCTTCACGCCCGCAACGACGCCGGCGGGCTCCTCGCTGAGCCAGCGATAGACCACCCCGCCCAGCGCGCCGCCGATCAGCGGTGCAACCCAGAACAACCAGAGCTGCGACAGCGCCCAGCCGCCGACGAACAGTGCCGGGCCCGTGCTGCGCGCCGGGTTCACCGAGGTGTTGGTGACGGGAATGCTGACGAGATGGATCATCACCAGCGCGAGCCCGATCGCGAGCGGTGCGAAGCCCGCCGGTGCGCGGCCATGGGTGGCGCCCATGATGATGAACAGGAACATCATGGTCATCACCACCTCGGTGAGGAAGCACACGATCATGCTGTACTGGCCAGGAGAATGCGCATCATAGCCGTTGGAGGCAAAACCCTTGCTGACGTCGAATCCAGGCGCCCCGCTCGCGATGACATAGAGGAGCCACGCGGCAACGACCGCGCCCGCCACCTGGGCGATCACATAGGGCAGGATCTGGCCGGCCGGAAAGCGGCCGCCGGCGGCAAGGCCGACCGTGACGGCCGGATTGAGATGGCAGCCGGAGATATGCCCGATCGCATAGGCCATGGTGACGACGCTCAAGCCGAATGCGAGAGAGACACCGACCAGGCCGATGCCAACCTGCGGGAAACCGGCCGCGATCACCGCGCTGCCGCAACCGGCGAATGTAAGCCAAAAAGTACCGATGGCTTCGGCGGCGTATTTCTTCATGTCCATGTGGCATCTCCCCTGATTTCAGCTCCGGATCAACTTCCGGAAACGGCCCGCCTTCTGGCGCCAAACCACCCAAATTGGGACCGTTCAGAGGTATTTTCGCCGCATTTAATGGCCGAACTTGGCCCGAAAACCCGCTTGGCCGGTGGACATCCAAGGTTTTGTCTGATACATCCGCGCGCTCAAGGCCAAGGGCGCCCGGCTTTTTGCCATCCCCTTTGACTTACCAGAATTCAAATCCGATCCACCTAAAGAGGATGCCGCGTGCAGGTTCTCGTTCGCGATAACAACGTCGATCAAGCTCTCAAGGCGCTGAAGAAGAAGATGCAGCGCGAGGGCATTTTCCGCGAGATGAAGCTCCGCGGTCATTACGAGAAGCCGTCCGAAAAGAAGGCCCGCGAAAAGGCCGAAGCCGTGCGCCGTGCGCGCAAGCTGGCCCGCAAGAAGCTGCAGCGCGAAGGCCTGCTGCCGATGAAGCCGAAGCCGGTGTTCGGCGCAGGCCCGGGCGGTGATCGCGGCGGTCGTGGCGGCCCCGGTGCAGGTCCGCGCGGACCGCGCTGATTTGCCGAACCTTTAAGATCTCGGTTTTCGATGACGCGGGCCCTTGGCCCGCGTCATTGTTTGTGAGCGGTGCCTTCGCGGGACGGGGCGCTGCCGATGCGGCGTTAAAGCGCGATATGATTGGATGAATGGTCATCGCACTTTAGGTAGTTGTTTGAGCACGATCTCCGCGCCAACGCGTTCCGCGTTTGTCGCGAGAGAAAACCGCGGCACACTTTGCCGGCTCCTGCTCTAGCGCGAGCGAACCGTAGATGGCTTCTCCTTTCCCTCAGCGCAGCTTGCCGTGGCGACGCCGGATCTGGCAGCAGCCGCTCGCGTTGGGCTTGATGGGGATCGCGCTATGCGGCTGCTCCTTCGATCTGGGATCGCTGATGCCGGAGAAGGACAAACCCCAGGAGACTCCGAAGGCGGAGGCGCCTGCCGAGAGCGCGGTGAGCGCCGGCAACGTCACCGAAGCTCAGGCCCACACTGCAAAGGCCCAGTCCCTGGCGAAGTCAGGCGAGACCGCGGCAGCGCTCGACGAGTTCAATCGCGCCGTCGGGCTCGATCCCTACAATGCGCAGGCACTCTATGGCCGCGCCCTGATCTACCAGGGCAATAACCAGCACAACTTCGCGATCGCCGATTTCAGCGCCGCGAGCGGGCTCAACCCGCAGAAGGTCGAGCCTCTGCTCGGCCGCGCCACCAGCTATCTCGCGATCGGCAAGCTCAAGGAGGCCGCAGCCGATCTCGATGAAGCCTCCGAGGCGGATCCGCACAATGCCCAGGTCTGGACCACGCGCGGACAGGCTTATGAGCGTTTGGGGGACAGGGCCAAGGCGGCCGCGTCCTACACCAAGGCCGTCGCGCTTCGTCCACGCGATGACGCCGCCCGCACCGGCCTCGCCCGCGTCGGCGGCTGACGGTCTGGCGCAGCGCGGGCCAGTCTTAATCGGGCGTGGCGCTCTTCGGCAGAACGGAGTTGAACATCGACTTCATGCCCGACAGCATCTCGTCGGCGACATTGGTCTTCCTCGGCCGCGGCATGGAGGCACCAACATCGGCACGCAGGTCGAGCGGTGGCGCTATGACCGGCACGGGAATGTCGGCCGGCGGCGTCACCCGATTCGGATCGTCGCTGCCGACTGAGGCCGTGTAGGGCGGATTGGAGCCGCCATTCCCGTAGGCCTCGGATGAGGGCGTCGAGACCGTGATCGGCGGCGGCAGCGGACGGACCGTGGACGGCTCCGTACCAATGACCCGCGGCGCCTCCAGCGTGCGGGCGGCTTCCCGCACCACAGGCTCCGCCGACCTCTCGGTTGGCTTGGCCTCGGACGACCTGACCTCGGCAGGCTTGGTTTCGGAAGATCTGGCCTCAGCGGACCTGCCCTCAGGCGATTTGCGCAGGCGCTCGATCGCGGCACGTACGAGATCGTTGGCATCGGGGGTTGCGGCCGGAGCGGCAGCAGCTGGCGCCGAATTGGCCTCCACCACCGACGCAACCGGGGCAGGTGCGGTCACGGCCGGGCTGGGCGTAGACTTGGCGAGCGCCTTTTCACGGGCGGATGGCTTGGCGCGCGGGCTCTCGGCCGGCGCCACATCCGGAGCCTTCTCCGCGGCCTTCTCAGACCCCTTGGGCTCGGCGACCGGCTGATGATCGGCCGCCTTGTCGGCTGCCGGCTTGTCGGTCACGCTCTTCTCGGCGATGCCCTTGGCCTTGACGCCGGGCGCAGGGAGGTTGGCGACATCAGCAGGCTTGCCGTTCTGGCCGGCGTCGGCGGGCGCAACAACGGCCGCGGGGGCATCGGCCGCCGGCTTTGCGTTGATGTAATGATTAACGATGTACGCCCCGATGATCGTCGCGAGCACCGAGGGGAAAATATCCATCGAGATTTTAGCGAGGTATTTCAGCATTTCTCGGCCACTCCCCGCGTGATCTGATGCGGGAACTTTAGGGCATTGTGAGGGATCAACTGCGACGGATCAATGGCAAAGGGTAACGCCGGACTTACGGCTTCAGCTCGATCTCAAGGAACACGATCTCAGTTGAGGTTTCGTTAAGTACGTCGTGTTGGACGCCGGCCTTGCGGAAGTAGGATTTTCCGGCCGCGAGCTGCGCCTTGGACCGTTCGCCACTGGGCGCCACGATGGTCATCTCGCCGGCGACGACGGGAACAATCACATAATCCATCCCGTGGGTGTGATGCCCGGTGGCGCTGCCCGGGGCGAGCCGCCATTCGGTCACCCGGACCTGCTCATTGTCGATCTGAACCTCGGACTTGGCGGCAAGCATCGCAACTCTCCTTTTGCACTTCAGGGCACGAAAACCATGAACACGTAGACGGCAAATACCACCATATGGACCAGTCCGAACAGGACATTGGTCCTGCCCGTGCCGAAGGTCAGCATGCTCAGGAAGAAGGTCAGCAGCAAAAGCACGCTGCCCTGGGCGCTGAGGCCGAGCTCGAGCTCCTTGTCGAGCGCGTAGGTGGCGACGCCGACGGCGGGGATCGTCAGACCGATGGTCGCCAGCGACGAGCCGAGCGCAAGGTTGATGCTCTTCTGGAGATCGTTCCTGCGGGCCGCCGCGATCGCCGCGACGCCCTCGGGCATCAGGATCAGCAGCGCGACCAGAAGGCCGGCGAAGGCCGACGGCGCGCCGATCCTGGCGCCGACGGCATCGACCACCAGCGAGAATTTCTTCGCCAGCAGCACCACCGCCAGAAGCGAGACCAGGAGCAGCGCCACGGTGAGCGCGAGCGCCCCGGCCGACAGGTGCACCTCCCCGCCCTCGCCCTCGGCCCGTTCATGAACGAAGTAGTCCTTGTGCAGGACGGTCTGGGTGTAGAGAAACACCCCGTACAGCGCGAGCGTGACCACGTCGACGAAGCCGAGCTGAACCGCCGAATAGCCCGGCCCCGGCGTGGTCGTGGTGTAGTTCGGCAGGATCAGCGTGATGGTCGCGAGCGCGAACAGCACGCTGAGATAGACGTTGGCCCCCGAGAGCTGGAAGCCCTGCTCGCGATAGCGCAGGCCGCCGATGAAGATGCAGAGGCCGACGAGACCATTGCAGACGATCATGACCACGGCGAACACGGTGTCGCGGGCCAGGGCCGGGGCAGGCTTGTCGCCCAGCATGATCGTGGTGATCAGCGCCACCTCGATGATGGTCACCGAAAGCGTCAGCACCAGCGTGCCATAGGGTTCGCCGACCCGCTCCGCGATCACCTCGGCATGATGAACCGCGGCGAACACCGTACCAAACAGGATGACCAGGAGGACGACGGCGAAGACGAGCCCGCCGAGCGACAGCGTGAACACATAGTCCGTCGCGCTGACGGCTGCGAACAACAGCACGGCCAGCACCGGAAAGACCCAGGCCGACCGGGGCATCGAATTGTGCGCGCTCATCCACCGGCTCCAGTCCCAGCATGATCCGGAAAAGCGTGTTGCGGTTCTTCCGATAAGATCATGCGCAATCCCAAAAACCGAGCTGCGATGAAAATTCACCGCAAGCCGGCCGAGCAGTAGCAAATCGGCCGGCAGATTCAATGCCAGTGCAGGATCGGGGCGACCGGCAGCAGCGTCAGCAGCAGGAACAGGGGGATCAGCACGATACCCGCGCGCAGGAGATAGCCGAAGAAGCTCGGCATCTCGATGCCGTTCTCGCTGGCGATGCTGCTCACCATGAAGTTCGGCGCGTTGCCGATATAGGTCAGCGCTCCCATGTAGACGGCCCCCATCGAGATCGAGGCAAGCGTGCCCGAGAGCTCGTGCATCAGCACTTGCGGGTCGCCGCCGGCGAGCTCGAAGAACAACAGATAGGTCGGAGCATTGTCGAGGAACGCGGACATCAGGCCCGTGAACCAGAAATAGGCGACCTCGCGCGGCGCGCCGTCCGGCCCCGTCACGGCGGACAGCAGCCATGCGAACGCACCGTGATGGCCGGCATTGAGCATGGCAATGACCGGAATGATGGCGACGAAGATGCCGGCGAACAGCTTTGCGACCTCACGGATGGGCTCCCAGGTGAAGCCGTTGGCCTGCCTGTGCTCGTCCGGCGTCAGCCACACCGACAGCGCCGCAATGGCCAGCAGCGCCAGATTGCGGACGACGTCCTCGAGGTCCAGCTTGGTGCCGAGAATGTCGAAGGCTACGCCGGGCTTCCACATGGCCGAGGCCAGCAGGCTCGCGACGATGGCCGCGATCAGGACCAGATTGACGAGGCCGCGGATGCGGACCGGCTGCGCCGGGCCGGTGTCACCGAGCGGCTCGCTCCGGAAATGCCAGACGTCGACGGCGATGAAGATCGCGAGCAGCAGTCCGGCCACGATCGCGGTCTGCAACCAGAGGGCCCGCGTGGTCCAGAAGAAGTCGACGCCGTGCAGGAAGCCGACGAAGAGCGGGGGATCGCCGAGCGGGCTCAGCGCGCCGCCGACATTGGCCACCAGGATGATGAAGAAGATGACGACATGGGTGTTGTGGCGCCGCGGGCGGTTGGCGCGGATCAAGGGGCGGATCAGGATCATCGCGGCACCCGTGGTGCCGACGACGCTCGCCCCCAACGTGCCAAGCGCGAGGATGCCGGCATTGGTCGCCGGCGTCGCCTTGATGTCCCCGGTGATGAGGACGCCGCCGGCAACGACATAGAGCGAGAACAACAGCACGATGAAGCCGAGATATTCGGCGAGCACGGCGTGAACGAGCGCCGCCAGCGTCGCCATGCCGCCGGCAAAGATGACGAGCGAGGCGAGCGCCAGCAGCGACCAGGCCGCGGCGATCTTGCCGTAATGGTGGTGCCAGAATTTTGCGAACAGCAGCGGCCCCAGAGCGATCGACAGCAACAGGCCGGCAAAGGGCAGCGCATAGGGCCAGCGCATCGCCGCGCCGTCGAGCCCGGTCGCGGCCCACGCCTGATGCGGCAACAATGTCAGGATGGCGGCGAGGGGCCTGGCTCCAGAGCCGCGTGACGAGCCGTTTAGGATCCAATGAATTGCCTTGCCTTTTCGACCGCACCGAAGGCGTCGAGATTGTCATGTCCGCCACCCGCAAAGCGAACGAACTGCTTCGGTTCGTGCGCAAGCGCGAACAGACGCTCTCCGAACATGATCGAAATGGCAAGGTCGTTGGTGCCATGCATCACCAACAGCGGCACCTTGACGCGCGCGATCCGTTCGTCGGAACGAAACTGGTCGCGCATCAGAAGGCGAACCGGCACGAACCGGAATGCCAGTGCGGCGATGTCGACCGTCGAGGTAAAAGGCGCCTCCAGGATCAGCCTGCCGATCGGGTGTTCGGATGCGAGCGCAACCGCCACGCCCGACCCGAGCGAAAAGCCCCAGACGACGATTCGTTCCGCTCCATAGCGCGCAGTGGTGAAAGCATAGGCGGCTGCGGCATCGCGCAGCAGGCCCCGTTCGCTCGGTGCCCCGCTCGAGCCCGCATAGCCGCGATAGGACAGGGCGACGAGGCCGGTGCCGTCGGCGGTCATCGCCTTGAAACGGCTGACGCCGCCGGCGAGAAAATCGCCATTGCCGGGGAAGTACAGGATCACGGAATGACCTGGCTTGGCCGGCACGTGCCAGACGACGATTCTCTCGCCGTCAGACGTGGTCAGCACGTGCTCTTCCGCCTCGGGAAGGCCCGCGGCACCGGGAGCTGTGCGGCCGACGGGCGGGATCGGAAACAGCAGCTCGCGCTGCCGGACATACAGCACGAGGAGACCGGCGCAATAGACGGTCACCAGCGCAATGGCGATCCACTTGACGATGGTCATCATTGCACGGCCCGCCTCTCGATCGAGACTTACGGCTTGCGACGACTCCGCAGCAATTTCATGACATCGGGCCGAAGGCTCGCCGGAACATCGCGGCAGCCGCACGCCTGCTTATGAGCAGCGTGCCAGACGACGCGCTGCTCGCGCGCCGCGTTGGGCGGCATGGGATGGGACCGGTGCCATTCCTTGTTGATGGCCACGGTCCGCGCCTCGCGCTACATCGCCTTGACGATGTTCTCGGTGACCTTCTTGGCGTCGCCGAGCAGCATCATGGTGTTGTCGCGATAGAACAGCGGGTTGTCGATGCCCGCGTAACCAGAGGCGAGCGAGCGCTTGATGAACATCACGGTGCCGGCCTTCCAGACCTGGAGCACCGGCATGCCGTAGATCGGCGAGGACTTGTCCTCTTCGGCAGCGGGGTTGGTGACGTCGTTGGCGCCGATCACGAAGGCGATGTCGGCCTGGGCGAATTCGGAGTTGATGTCCTCGAGCTCGAACACCTCGTCATAGGGCACATTGGCTTCGGCGAGCAGCACGTTCATGTGGCCGGGCATGCGGCCGGCCACCGGGTGAATGGCGTATTTCACCTCGACGCCTTCCTTCTTCAGCATGTCCGCCATTTCGCGCAGCGCGTGCTGGGCCTGGGCCACCGCCATGCCGTAACCGGGCACGATGATGACCTTGGAAGCGTTCTTCATGATGAAGGCTGCGTCGTCCGCCGAGCCGAGCTTGGCCGGCTTCTGCTCGCCGGTTGCCCCACCGGCCGCGGCGGTCTCGCCGCCGAAGCCGCCGAGGATGACCGAGATGAAGGACCGGTTCATCGCGTGGCACATGATGTAGGACAGGATCGCGCCGGAGGAGCCGACCAGCGCGCCGGTGATGATCAGCGCGGAATTGCCGAGCGTGAATCCGATGCCGGCCGCGGCCCAGCCGGAATAGGAGTTCAGCATCGAGATCACGACCGGCATGTCGGCGCCGCCGATCGGGATGATCATGAGCACGCCGAGCGCCAGCGCGAGGACAACGATCATCCAGAAGTCGAACGCGCTGCCTGACAGCACGAGGCCGACGATGAAGAACACCAGCGCCAGGGCCAGCGCGATGTTGATGATGTGGCGGAACGGCAGGAGGATCGGCGCGCCGCTCATGCGGGCGGACAGCTTCAGGAACGCGATCACCGAGCCGGTGAAGGTCAGCGCGCCGATTGCGACGCCGAGCGACATCTCGACCAGGCTCTGCGGATGGATGTTGCCGGGGGTCCCGATGCCGAAGGCCTCTGGCGCGTAGAACGCGCCGGCCGCGACCAGCACTGCGGCCATGCCGACCAGCGAGTGGAAGGCGGCGACCAGTTCCGGCATCGAGGTCATCGGCACGCGGCGGGCGATCACCGCGCCGACGCCGCCGCCGATCGCGACCGCGAGGATGACGAGGATCCACGCCACGCCGTCGGCCGGCGGATGGCTCGCGAGCGTGGTGGCGACCGCGATCGCCATGCCGATCATGCCGAACAGATTGCCCTGGCGCGACGATGCCGGGCTCGACAGCCCGCGCAGCGACAGGATGAACAGCACCCCCGCCACGAGATACAAGAATGCAGAGAGATTGGCGCTCATCTCAGGTCCCCATTGATCCCTTCAGCCCGAGGTGGCCACTCACTTCGACTTCTTCTTGTACATCGCCAGCATGCGCTGGGTGACAAGGAAGCCGCCGAAGATGTTCACGCAGGCGAAGACGAGCGCGACGAAGCCGAAGCCGCGCGCCCAGCCCGAGCCGCTCGAAATCATGCCGACCCCCACCGCGAGCAGCGCGCCGACCACGATCACCGAGGAGATCGCGTTGGTGACGCTCATCAGCGGCGTATGCAGCGCCGGCGTCACCGACCAGACGACGAAATAGCCGACGAAGACGGCGAGGACGAAGATCGACAGCTGGAAGATGAAGGGGTCGACGAGCTGTGCTGCATGCTCCATGGCGGCTCTCCTTAAACCTTCGGCTGGAAGTTCGGATGGATCACGGCGCCGTCTTTCGTCAGCGCGGTGGCCTTGACCAGCTCGTCGTCCCAGTTGACGGCGAGCTTCTTCTCTTTCTTGTCGACCATGGTCTCGATGAAGGAGAACAGATTGCGGGCATAGAGGCTGGAAGCCGAAGCCGCGACGCGGCCGGCGACGTTGGTGTAGCCGACGATCTTGATGCCATCGACATCGACCACCTCGCCCGGCTTCGCACCCTCGACATTGCCGCCGCGCTCGACGGCGAGATCGACCAGCACCGAACCCGGCTTCATCGACCTGACCATGTCGGCGCTGACGAGCTTCGGCGCCGGCCGGCCCGGAATCAGCGCGGTCGTGATCACGATGTCCTGCTTCTTGATGTGCTCGGCGGTGAGCGCGGCCTGCTTGGCCTGGTACTCCCTGGACATTTCCTTGGCGTAGCCGCCGGCGGTCTGTGCGTTCTTGAACTCCTCGTCCTCGACCGCGAGGAATTTCGCGCCGAGCGATTCGACCTGCTCCTTGGTGGCGGGACGCACGTCCGTGGCCGTGACGACAGCGCCGAGGCGGCGCGCGGTCGCGATCGCCTGGAGGCCGGCGACGCCGACGCCCATCACGAACACTTTGGCCGCAGGCACGGTGCCGGCGGCCGTCATCATCATCGGGAAGGCGCGGCCGAAGGCCTCGGCGCCCTCGATCACGGCGCGGTAGCCGGCGAGATTCGCCTGCGAGGACAGCACGTCCATCACCTGCGCGCGGGTGATGCGTGGCATCAGCTCCATGGCGAATGCGGAAATGCCGGCATCGGCCATCGCTTTGAGCGCCGCGTCGTTGCCGTAGGGATCCATGATCGCGATGACGAGCGCGCCGCGCTTGTACTGCGCGAGCTCGGACGCCTCAGGGCGCTTCACCTTGATGATGATGTCCGCTTCCTTGAGCGCGTCGGCACTGATGGTGGCGCCAGCCGCGGTGAATTCGGAATCCGGCAGGCCCGACTTGATACCGGCGCTCGGCTCGACGGCAACCTCGGCGCCCAGCGCTTTGAACTTCTTCACCGTGTCAGGCGAAGCGGCGACGCGCGGCTCCGACGGATCGATTTCCTTGGCAACGGCAATCTTCATGAGGCCTCCGGCGACGCGGGAAAAAGCGCGCACGCGAACTTAGCGTTACTCCCGCAACGTTGGATACCGGTTTTGGGACCGGCTTGAATGCAAATTTTATGGGCACCGACGACGCTGGCGGTGCGGCAGGCGATGGATCAGGTGAGAAAGATCGCCATCAGGATCACGATGAGCGCGACCGAGGCCGTGCCGTACTTCACCAGCTTGATGAAGCCCTCATAGGTCTGCTCGTGGGCAACGTAGTCATTGCCGTCGGCGGTGGTGTACGCCACTTCACTATGGTCAGCCATGGATGTCCCCAGTCGAAAGTCGAATTCTCGGGCTGGGATACCTTAAAGATTTGAACAGGGCAACGGCACCAAGGCGGGGTTTTCCCGCAAATCGGGTCATTTGGAATCCAAATTGTCGCGGATCCAGCGCGCGAGGCTCTCCTCGCTGACCTCATCGGAAGCGAGCGACAGGATCATGGCTGCCGCTTCTGCCTCCGGCACGACGAAGTCGATGCCGTTCACGCCGAGAAACGTGTACAGCGCCAGCAGAGACGTGCGTTTCTTGCCGTCGACGAACGGATGATTGCGCGCGATGCCGAAAGCGTATGCCGCCGCCAATTCAGGAAGATCGGCGCTCTCGTAAGACCATTTGTTTCTGGGCCGATCGAGCGCGGATTCGAGCATGCCTTCGTCTCGAAGACCGCTTGCACCGCCATGGGTCGCCAGCTGTTCGTCATGGATCGCAATGATGATCCGACGCGTCAGCCAGAACGGCTCGCTCATTTGGCAAGCTCGGCGAGGGCGTTGTGATAACGCTTCATACCTCGCCGCGCGACTTCCATCGCTTTTTCGAAGTCGGGATCACGCGGCGTCAGCAAGACACCACCGTCCGATTGCTCGACCGGAAACAGCTTGTCGCCCTCTTTGAGATTCAGACGAGCCGCGAGCTCCTTCGGCAAGATGACGCCGATCGAATTGCCTATCTTGCGCACCTGGAGCACGGTGGACTCGTTCTTCAGATCCTTGGGGTCCGCATTCTCGTTCATGGCCACACCTCGTTATACACTTGTATAACATGACCCCGAGCGATCGTTCAACAAATGTTTTACGGCCCTACCTCAGCCCATCGCCTCCAGCTCGTCGATCATCCCGGCGATGACGCTGAGCCCGCCGTCCCAGAATTTGGGATCCTTGGCGTCGAGCCCGAATGGGCGCAGCAGCTCGGAATAGTGTTTGGTGCCGCCGGCGGCGAGCATGTCGAGATAGCGCTCGGCAAAGCCTTCGGCCGCATTCTCGTAGACGGCGTAGAGCGAGTTCACGAGGCAGTCGCCGAAGGCATAGGCGTAGACGTAGAACGGCGAATGGATGAAATGCGGGATGTACATCCAATAGTTCTCGTAGCCCGCCTTGATCTCGATCGCAGGTCCTAAGCTCTCGCCCTGCACCGACAGCCAGATCTCGCCGAGCCGCGTCGCGGTGAGCTCGCCGTTCTTGCGCTCGGTGTGGACCGCGCGCTCGAAGGAATAGAACGCGATCTGCCGCACCACGGTGTTGATCATGTCCTCGACCTTGCCGGCGAGCAGCGCCTGGCGCTGTCTTGCATTCCTGGTCTGGGCAAGCAGCCGCTTGAACGTGAGCATTTCGCCGAACACGCTCGCGGTCTCCGCCAGCGTCAGCGGCGTCGGCGCCATCAACGCGCCGTTCTTCGCCGCCAGCACCTGGTGCACGCCATGGCCAAGCTCATGCGCGAGCGTCATCACGTCGCGCGGCTTGCCCTGGTAGTTCATCAGCACGTAGGGATGCGCCGACGGCGTGGTCGGATGCGAGAACGCCCCCGGCACCTTGCCCGGCCGCACCGGCGCATCGATCCAGCGATCGGTGAAGAAGCGCTCGGCGATATCGGCCATCCTGGGCGAGAAGCCGCGATAGGCCGTCAGCACCATGCTTCGCGCCTCCGGCCAGGCAATGACGTCGGTGGCCGCAAACGGCAGCGGCGCGTTGCGGTCCCAATAGGCCAGCCGCTTCTTGCCGAACCACTTCGCCTTCAGCGCATAATAGCGATGCGACAGCTTCGGATAGGCCGCGCGCACCGAGGCGACCAGCGCATCCACCACCTCGCGCTCGACCCGGTTGTTGAGATGGCGGGAATCCGCGACGTCCTTGAAGCCGCGCCAGCGGTCGGAGATGTCCTTGTCCTTGGCCAGCGTGTTGGTGATCAGCGCAAAGGTGCGCTCGTTGGCCTCGAAGGTCTTCGCCAGGGCTTCCGCTGCGCTCTTGCGTTTGGCGCCGTCGCGGTCCTGCAGCAGATTGAGCGTCGGCTCGATCGCGAGCTCCTTGGAGCCGACCTTGAAGCGCAGGCCCGAGATGGTCTGGTCGAACAGCCGGTTGAAGGCGGAATAGCCGGTCTGCGCCTTCTCCAGGAAGAGCTGCTCGAGCTTGTCGTCGAGCTGATACGGCTTCTCCTTGCGCAAGTCTTCGATCCAGGGACGGTAGTAGGCGAGCTCGGCCGCCTGCATCGCGCGGTTCAAAATATCGTCATCGATCCGATTGAGCTCGAGCGCGAAGAACAGAAGATGCGTCGACGCCGCCGTCAGGCGCTCGGACACGTCGCCGTAAAACTTTGAAATCGCAGGGTCCACGCTGTCGCCGGCATGGACGAGACCGGCATAGGAGCCGAGACGGCCGGCGAGATCGTCGATCGCCTCATAGCGTCGCACGGCTTCAGCGAGCCATTTTCCGCCATCTTCGTTTGCTGTCCCTGTTGCCAGCTTGCCCTTGTAGTCCGTCTCGAAGGCGACGCAGTCGGCATCCAACTTTTCGAGATCGCGCGCCACTTCCGGCGCGTCGATCCCGGAATAGAGATCGGCGAGGTTCCACTCCGGAAGCTTGCCGGTCTTGCTCGCAGCCTTTGCAAGTGAAGGCTTGGCGAGCGAAGGTTTGGCGAGTGAAGGTTTGGCGGGCGAAGGCTCGGAGGATTTTTTCTTGGCGGCGGATTTCTTGGTGGCTGGCTTGCGGAGTGCAGATTTTGCGAGTGCGGTCTTGGAGCGCGAAGTCATTGTGTGGAAAACCTGTGTTCAACAATCGCGACGGCGGGCGGGGGCATCAAGGCTTAAGCATGCGTTAATCGGCTTCGGCCAGAGTGCCCCGATTCGAGACAGATAGTAGTAGCGTGCGGGGAACACCATGGCTGCCAGTATTTTGATCGCCGACGACGACGCTGTAGCCCGCCGGCTGGTCGAGAACATGGTGCAGAAATGCGGCTATGAGACGGTCGTCGTGGACTCCGGGGACGCCGCAATTGCCACCCTCACCGCCCCCGATGCACCGGCCATCGACGCCGTCATCCTCGATCTCGTGATGCCCGGCCTCGACGGCATGGGCGTACTTGCGAAAATCCGCGAAGCCGGCCTGAGCATCCCCGTCATCGTGCAGACCGCCCATGGCGGCATCGACAACGTGATCTCGGCGATGCGCGCGGGCGCGGCCGATTTCGTCGTCAAGCCGGTCGGCGTGGAGCGGCTCCAGGTCTCCTTGCGCAACGCGCTCAACACGTCCGCGCTCAAGGGCGAATTGCAGCGCATCCGTCACAGCCGTGAGGGCCGGCTGACTTTCTCCGACATCATCACGCGCGCTGAGGCAATGACCCCGGTGATGCGAGCCGCGCAGAAGGCGGCGAATTCCGCGATCCCCGTGCTGATCGAGGGCGAGTCCGGCGTCGGCAAGGAAATGTTCGCGCGCGCCATCCATGGCAGCGGCGAGCGCAAGGCCAAGCCGTTCGTCGCGGTCAATTGCGGCGCGATTCCCGACAACCTCGTCGAGTCCATCCTGTTCGGCCACGAGAAGGGCGCCTTCACCGGCGCCACCGAGCGGCACATGGGCAAGTTTGTCGAGGCTCATGGCGGCACGCTGTTTCTGGACGAGGTCAGCGAGCTGCCGCTGACCGCGCAGGTGAAGCTGCTGCGTGCGCTCCAGGAAGGTGCCGTGGAGGCCGTCGGCGGCCGCAAGCCGGTCAAGGTCGACGTCCGCATCATCTCGGCAACAAATCGCAAGCTGCTGGAGCGGGTGAAGCAGGGACATTTCCGGGAAGACCTGTTCTATCGCCTGCACGTGCTGCCGCTGACGATCCCCTCGCTGCGTGCCCGGCGCGAGGACATCCCGCATCTGCTCAGGCATTTCCTGGCGCGCTTTGCCGCCGAGGAGAATCGCCCGATCTCCGGCATCAGCGGCGAGGCGGTCGCGCATCTGGCCCAGCTCGACTGGCCCGGCAACATCCGCCAGCTCGAAAACGCGGTCTACCGCGCCGTGGTGATGAGCGACGGCGACCAGCTCGACATTGCCGATTTCCCCCTGCTCGCCTCGCAGCCGCATCCCGTCACGGATATTCCGACCGCTCCGCTGATGCTCGAGCCGGCGGCGATGCCTTCGGTGGTATCAGGTAACGAAATACCGATCGCGCCACTCCCCGCCGTGGGAACTCTCGCCATGCTCACCGCGACCGGTGATGTCCGCGCGCTGGAGGACATGGAGAACGAGATCATCCGCTTCGCGATCTCGCATTATCGCGGCCAGATGTCTGAAGTGGCTCGCCGCCTCAAGATCGGCCGGTCAACGCTCTACCGCAAACTCGACGAGGCCGGGGTTCCCGGACATGGCGGCAAAAGCGGCGAGGAGACGCACTGAGCCGGGTGCGAACGGAAGGTTCGCGCGACGGTGCGCGACAGCTGTAAGCCGTTCGCATGACGACGGAATTCGACTGTGATTTGAACCGTGACCTGGAAGTGACAGACAGAGGGAAAACCGCGTGGCAGAAGCGCACCATCCGTTGCCAAGAGGCTGCCTTGAAGTCAGTTTGTCGTGAGTTGTCCCGGGTAGCGCTGGCCGCAGAATCGGGGCCTGTATATCGTCTGCGTAAGAATCGTTGCGTGCAGGCGTGCAACTTTCGAGAGGCCGGCGCGGTTTAGCCGAAGCTCATCAATAGGCGATAACGAAGCTGTTCCACGAGGGGACAGCTCACCCGAGGGGTGCGACACAATGCGTGACTGTTTGAACCACCGTGCGGGCTTTGACCGTGTCTTGATGACGGTCGCAGCGACCTTCCTCGCGGTGTCCGCCAGCTCGGCGCTGGCGCAGGACCAGGCGCGCAGCAGCGCCGCCGAACTCGCGATCGAAGCTGCGATCCCGCGCCCCGAGCCGGCAAACGTCCCGCCCCCCACCGCAGCCGACATCAAGCTCGACACCACCGCCACGGTGCAGGATCCCACCAAGGAAATCGCGAAGGAGTCCGTCAAGGCGGACGCCGCGCCGGCGCCGGACAAGGTCGAGACCAGGCCGTCCGACGTCGCCACCACGCCGGCGCCTGAAGCACCGAAGAGCGAGACTGCGAAAACCGAGCCTGCAAACACCGAGCCTGCAAAGGCTGACACCGCGACCGTCACGCCGGCGGCACCTGCTGCAGCGGCTCCCGCCGCCGAGCCGGTGAAGGCCGCGAGCAACGTGCCCGCAGCCGACCAGCCGGTCGCGGACAAGCTCAAGGACATCATCGGCGCCAAGACCTCGCGCTATTTCGACCGCAAGAACGAGCGCGCCGCGATCGAGAAGTTTTACGGCGCACGCGATTTCGCGCCGGTCTGGACGCAAGGCGGCAACCCGACCGCTGCGGCGAAGGGCGTGATCGCGCGGCTGAAGGACGCGGCCTCCGACGGCCTCAATCCCGCCGACTATCCGTTGCCGGATTTCGCCGCCGCCACGACGCCCGATGCGCTGGCGGATGCCGAGCTCAAGCTCACCGCCAGCATGTTCGACTACGCGCGCCATGCCCAGAGCGGCCGCATGCATTGGTCGCAGGTCAGCGGCGACATTCTCTATCCGGAGCATCCGGTCGATCCCAACGAGGTGCTCGCCAAGGTCACGACGGCCGCGGATGCTTCCGCAGCGCTCGACAGCTACAACCCGCCGCACAAGCTCTACAAGGAGCTGAAAGCCAAGCTCGCCGAGCTGCGCGGCCAGGGCAACGGCCCTGTGATCGAGATCGCCGACGGCCCGGCGCTGAAATACACCCCGGCCAGCAAGAAGCACGCTGAAATCGTCGTCGAAGATCCGCGCGTGCCGCAGCTCCGCGCCAAGCTCGGCCTCGCCGAGAACGCCAGCGACACCCGCTACGACGCGGCGGTCGCCGAGGCCGTGCGCAAATTCCAGAGCGGCGCCGAGATGAAGTCGACCGGCATCCTCGACGACAAGACGGTCAAGGCGCTCAACACCCCCAAGCGCGACAAGCAGATCGACGTGGTGGTGGTGAACATGGAGCGCTGGCGCTGGCTGCCGCGAGACCTCGGCGCGCCTTCGCTGGGTGATGCCTATGTCATCCTCAACATTCCCGACTTCACGCTGAAGGTGATGCAGCGCGGCCAGCAGGTCTGGACCACCCGCGTCGTCACCGGCAAGCCGGGCCAGCACGCCACCCCGCTGCTCACCGAGACGATGAAGTACATCACGGTCAATCCGACCTGGAACGTGCCGCCGTCGATCGTCTACAACGAATACCTGCCGGCGCTGCAGCAGGACCCGACCGTGCTTCAGCGCATGGGCCTCAAGCTCGAGCAGAACCGCGACGGCTCGGTGCACATCTCGCAGCCGCCCGGCGAAGCCAACGCGCTCGGCCGCGTCCGCTTCAACTTCCCGAACAAGTTCCTGGTCTATCAGCACGACACGCCGGACAAGCATTTGTTCGCCAGGGACGAACGCGCATTCAGCCATGGCTGCATGCGCGTGCAGAATCCGGATCAATACGCCTCCGTGCTGCTCAACATCACCATGCCGAACGAGAAGTACACGCCGGAGCGCGTGCGCAGCATGTACGGCAAGAGCGAGATCGATCTGAAATTCCCGACCCCGATCCCGGTCAACATCACCTATCAGACTGCGTTCGTGGATGACGCCGGCAAGCTGCAATTCCGCAAGGACATCTACGGCCGCGATGCGACCATGATCAACATCCTGAAGAACAGCCGCGGCAAGGACCTGGAGAGCGTCGTCGCCCACTCCCAGCCGAGCTATTCGCGGCCAGCGACGACGTTGCCCTCCGGCGTGGCGGTGGCCAACAATGGCGGTGGCTTCGGTTCGTCCGGCCCGAACTTTTTCGAGCGGCTGTTCGGGGCGGCTCCCACCCCGCCGCCGGCTCCGGTCGGCCGCCGCCCGCAGCAGCAGCGGGTGTTTACCCGCTGAGCCCGGCTCGGCGCCTCGTTTCCGGAAATACCGCAATGATATCAGCGACCCCGTCCCCCGGGATGGGGTCGCTTAACGTTAACCATCGTCAACCTGGGCCTGGGCAGCGGGCTTTTTTTGGCCACAGTCAACCGCTTAGGATTGTATTCTGACTTGGTTTGGGGGCGGGAAGGTCAACCTCGAATTAACCTTCTTGCTTTAAGAAAGCGTTCATCCTCTTCGCGCTGCTAACGGGGTTGGCGGGAGAGTCCATTTTGAACGCTCGTCGACTGGGTGGGCTCATACGTGCTGACTGGTCTCGCACGCAAATTCGTTGTGCTGTCGTTGTCCCATGCGGGGGTGAAGGCCGGATCCCGGATCGGCCTCGCCTCCGTGTTGCTGCTTGCCGCCGCAGGCTCGGTTCACGACGCCGCGGCGCTGAACGAGACCAAGACGCTCTCCTTCCACCACACGCATTCCGGCGAAGACATCACCGTCACCTTCAAGCGCGACGGCCGCTATGACGAGGCCGCGCTGAAGCAGCTCAACCATTTCCTGCGCGACTGGCGCACCCAGGATGAAACGGTCATGGACCGTCGCCTCTTCGACATCCTCTGGGAAGTCTATCGCGACGTCGACGGCAAGCAGCCGATCCAGATCATCTCCTCCTATCGCTCCCCCGCCACCAACGCCATGCTCCGACGTCGCTCCTCCGGCGTGGCGCGCTCCAGCCAGCACATGCTGGGACATGCGATGGACTTCTACATCCCGGGCGTGCCGCTGGAGCAGATCCGTTTCGCCGGCCTGCGCCTACAGCGCGGCGGCGTCGGTTTCTATCCGACCTCCGGCTCGCCCTTCGTGCATCTGGACACCGGCAGCGTCCGGCACTGGCCGCGCATGACGCATGACCAGCTCGCCCGCGTCTTCCCGGACGGCAAGACAGTGCATCTGCCGACCGACGGCGTTCCGCTGAAGAACTATGAGCTGGCAAAGGCCGAGATCGAGCGGCGCGGCAGCGGCGACGACGCCGGCAGCAAGCCGAATTTCTTCGCCGCCTTGTTCAGGAGCAAGCCGGCTCCCGCCGCGAGCAGCGACGAGGACGACGAGGGCGCGCCCGCAACGGCCGCGAAGCCGTCCGCGCCGACCGTGGTCGCAGCCGCCGCCAGGCCCGCCGAGCCGGTGCCGACGCCGCGCGCAAAGCCGCAGATCGCCGCAACCCTCCAGCTCGCCTCGGCCGATGCGCAGGTCGTTGCGCCGGCCAAGCCGAAACCCGCGCCCGTGGCTGACAAGCCGGCGACCGGCAAGTCTGTTGAGGGCAAGCTGGAGACCCCGGCCGACATCATCAATGCCCGCGGCTTCTGGGATGATGTCCCGGCCGCGCCGCAGCAGGCGACGCCGGCTCAGGTCGCAGCGTTGAAGGCGCGTCAGGCGCTGGCCGCCGCCACCGAGCCGCAAGCAACCGCGAGCGTGTCCAACGCAGCCTTCCAGGCACTGGCTTACGCGCCGGCCGCCTCCCCGGTTGACCGCGCCAATGTCGTCGCAGCCTCCGCGCCGATCCCGCGCACCGCCCGCACCGCTGCTGCCTCCCGCAGCGTGGCTCAGGCGACGGAGATCAACATGGTGGTCGGCAAGAGCATCGACGGCAGGATCGCCACCGCCACCCGCCTCTCCGCGGCCGGCGAAAGCATCTGGCTCAAGATCGTGATGCTGTCGCCGAGCGCCAGCCGCGCGATGTCGGTGACGCTGATGGGCGAGCTCGACACGGTTGCGCTGCGT
The DNA here is from genome assembly GCF_041262065.1 of Bradyrhizobium sp. USDA 327. Taxonomy (NCBI): domain Bacteria; kingdom Pseudomonadati; phylum Pseudomonadota; class Alphaproteobacteria; order Hyphomicrobiales; family Nitrobacteraceae; genus Bradyrhizobium; species Bradyrhizobium sp. USDA 327. The sequence goes on from NZ_JBGCCW010000001.1 coordinate 5,441,657, forward strand.
GCCTATTTCGTCAAGCCGCGATCCGTGATTGCGATGGGTTTTGCCGACGATCCCATGCATGGCCTGTCCTGCGAGAATTTTTCAGGCAGCGCGACCGCAAAGCTCGAGACGATGTCCTTCGTCGTGCGCACCGCCGCGCTGCGCTGAATCCCGGGTCCGACAAGGCTCTTTCTGCTCTCCCTCGCTCGGATCGATCAAGCCGGAAGGCCAGCCGCGATGAGGCCGGACTCGTGGCGCTGCCGGTCGAGTTCGCGCTTGTAGTGCAGCGTCGCAAGATGAACTGCCACCGAGAAACCTGGTTCGCGCTTCAGGACCTCCGCGGCGTGAGCGCCGGCCGCGATCGCATTCTTCATCTGCGCGAACGTCGCCGCCAGGAACGCATGATGGGTATAGTCGGGTCGTGTGATCCTTGAAAACGCCTCCGCGGCCTCAGCGTATTTCTCCGCGCAATAGTAGGCGCGGCCCAGGTGGCTCCAGAAGCGCTCGGGATGATAGGGGTTGAGACGCATCGCTTTCCTGATCCAGTCGATGCCCTCCTCCGGCAGACCCAGCCAGGTCAGGAGCTCCCCCTGTTGCACGACCACCAGGTCGTAATTCGGGTTGAGGGCGAGCGCACGCTCCTGATGATAGGTGGCCTTCTCGTAGTCGTGACGCGTCAGATTGAGTGCGGCGAGAATCCGGTGCACGTCCGCGTCATTGTCATCGAGTGCCAGCGCGATCTCGAGTTCCGAAGCCACCTGCTCGAAGGTCGCCTCGCGGTCGGCGCACCAGCCATAGATCCAGCACTGGCCGAGCACGCATGCCATCCAGGCATGAGCGTGGGCATAGTTCGGATCCATCGCCAGCGCGCGGTTGAGCAGCGTCTGCGCCTGGGCGTTGTCGTCCCGGTTTGACCGGTGATGCAGGAGCTTTGCAGCCAGCACGCATTCGTAAGCGGGCATGTTGTCGGTCGGCTTGCGCTTGGTGCGGTCGTGCGTTGCGGCTTCTACCCGGCCGGGCAAAGTCGCCACGATCGCGCGGGTCATCTCGTCCTGGATGGCAAAGATGTCCTGGAGCTCGCGGTCGTAGCGTTCGGCCCAGATATGGCGATCGGTCTCTGCATCGATCAGCTGCACGGTGACGCGAACGCGCTCCCCGGCCTTCCGCACGCTGCCTTCGATGACGTAGTCGACTCCGAATTCGCGGCCGATGTCCTGAACCTTTACGGCCTTGCCCTTGTAGACGAACGTTGAGTTGCGGGAGATGACAAGCAGATCGTGAAAGCGTGAAAGCTCGGTGATGATGTCCTCGGTGAGACCGTCCGCGAAGAACTCCTGCTCCGGATCGCCACTCATATTGGCGAATGGCAGCACGGCGATGGACGGCTTCTTCGAGACACCCGGTGGCGTCAGCGCAGTGTTCGACCCGTCGAGCAGGCCTGCAGGCCCCTCCACCAGCCGAATGCGGAAGACGCGGATCGGGCGAGCGATGTTCTTGACGCTCTGTTCACCGAGATCATCGAACTGAACCCCGTCCAGCCGGTCGCCGACCTGATCGCGCACGGCGCCTGAAGCGCAGATTCCTCCAGGCTCGGCCAGCGCCTCCAGCCGCGCCGCGACGTTGACGCCATCGCCGAAAATGTCGTTCTGATCGACGATGACATCGCCCAGATTGATGCCGATGCGGAATTGTATCCACCGCGGCGGCGGGACGTCGGCATTGCGCCGCGCCATCCGGCGCTGAACCTCGACGGCACAGAGCACGGCATCGACGACGCTGTGGAATTCGGCCAGCATGCCGTCGCCGGTCGTCTTGATGATACGGCCGCGGTTCTTGGCAATGGCTGGATCGATCAGTTCGACCCGATGGGTCTTGAGGCGCGCGAGAGTGCCAGCCTCGTCGACCTCCATGAGCCGGCTAAAACCGACCATGTCGGCGGCGAGGACCGCGGCGAGCCTGCGCTCTGGTCCCGGCACATCCATCGCTCGGTCCCTTCACCGAGCACTCTAGCAGACGCGGAGGTTCTGCCCAAGCGTGTTGCGCGGCAACACCCGGGCGATGCGCCTCAGATCATCCCCAGCGCCTGCATGTAGGTCTCGAGAATGGTCTCGGCCTCGGCGCGCTCGTTGGGGTCCTGCTTGCGCAGGCGCACGATGGTGCGCAGCGCCTTGACGTCGTAGCCGTTACCCTTGCTTTCGGCATAGACGTCGCGGATGTCGTCGGAGATCGCCTTCTTCTCTTCCTCCAGCCGCTCGATGCGCTCGATGATGGACTTGAGCTGGTCCTTGGCAAATTTCGTCGCGGGCTCGTCGTCGCGGACGGCGGCGGAGGTGGCCATCTTGTACTCCCAATGGAACTGGCAAAACGAGGTGACGCCGGCATCCCTCACCGCGCGTGCTGGGTAGACCCTTAGGGTTGGGGCCAGCTGCATTCAAGCAAGCATCGCGCTCGTCCACAGCGCGCCCACACCTTCCTGCGCCGAGGCGAAGAAAGCTGTTGTCTGGGTGCGACTCGGGCGATGGAGGTCGGGCCGTTCAATGCCCGTGGGGATGGACCTTCTTCATCGTCTCGAGCTGCTCGGGCGTGGCCGTGCCCTGGTATTTCGCCTTCCAGGTCTCGTAGGGCATGCCGTAGACGGCCTCCCGGCTCTCGTCCTTGCTCAAGGGCACGCCCTGGGCGTCCGCGGCGTCCTTGAGCCAGTTGGACAGGCAGTTGCGGCAGAAGCCCGCCAGATTCATCAGATCGATGTTCTGGACGTCCGTCCGTGTCTTCAAATGGTCGACCAGGCGCCGGAAAGCCGCCGCCTCGAGCTCCGTTCTGGTTTTGTCGTCGATTGCCATGGCTGTATTCCCTAGGGCCCGTCCCGATAGCGGTCACCCTTACGGGATCAGGTGGGTCCTGTCACAGATTTTGCCATATCGCGGCGCAAACGGGCCAAAGCCCGGCTTCGGGGCGCGCCCCGGCCCAACGCCAAATCGTCAATGATCTGGTATAGCTTCCGCGACAATGATTGCCGAATCTCCCCGCTTCCCGCTTCGCCTGCTTGCCCGGTTGGTCCCGGTGCTGGTCGCCGCCCTGCTGTGCCTTTGCGCCAGCCCGGCCTCGGCCGATTTCCGCCTCTGCAACAACACTTCGAGCCGCGTCGGGATTGCGCTCGGCTACAAGGATGCCGAGGGCTGGACCACCGAGGGCTGGTGGAACATCTCGTCGCGCTCTTGTGAGACGCTGCTCCGGGGCACGCTGGTCGCCCGCTACTACTACATCTACGCCATCGACTATGACCGCGGCGGCGAATGGTCGGGCCAGGCCTTCATGTGCTCGCGCGACAAGGAGTTCACCATCCGCGGCACCGAGGATTGCCTCGCGCGCGGCTATGATCGGACCGGCTACTTCGAAGTCGACACCGGTGAGCAGCGGGCCTGGACGGTGCAGCTGACCGACGCCAACGAACAGCCGGCGCAGCAACGCGTACCTGGCCTGCCCGGCCCGGTTGGCCCGGGCGGCGTTCCCGGTTTGCCCAATGGTCCGCCCGGTGGTACGCCCCCCGCCGCGCCTGGCCTCCCGCCAGCGCCTTCGCCCCCGTCTGGAAATAAGCCATGAGGCGTCTTCGCCGTATCAAGATTCTCGCGACCCTGGGACCGGCTTCTTCTGACCTCGCGATGATCCGCCGCCTGTTCGAGGCCGGCGCCGACCTGTTCCGCATCAACATGAGCCACACCCCGCATGACACGATGCGGGAACTGGTGGCGACGATCCGCAACGTCGAGAGCAGCTATGGCCGGCCGATCGGCATCCTGGTGGACCTCCAGGGTCCGAAGCTGAGGCTCGGCGCTTTCGCCGAAGGCGCGGTCCAGCTCCAGAACGGGCAGACCTTCACGCTGGATTCCGACAAGACGCCGGGCGATGCCACGCGCGTCCACCTCCCGCATCCGGAGATCCTGGCGGCGCTGCGGCCGGGCCATGCGCTGCTGCTCGACGACGGCAAGGTGCGGCTGATCGCGGAGGAGACCTCGAAAGAGCACGCGGTGACGCGTGTCGTCGTCGGCGGCAAGATGAGCGACCGCAAGGGCGTCAGCCTGCCCGACACCGACCTGCCGGTCTCCGCCATGACGCCGAAGGACCGCGCCGACCTCGAGGCGGCCCTGGTCACCGGCGTCGACTGGATCGCGCTATCGTTCGTGCAGCGCGCCGAGGACGTCATCGAGGCCAAGAAGATGATCCGCGGCCGCGCCGCCGTGATGGCCAAGATCGAGAAGCCGCAGGCGATCGATCGCCTCGCCGACATCATCGAGGCCTCCGACGCGCTGATGGTGGCGCGCGGCGATCTCGGCGTCGAACTGCCGCTCGAGCGCGTGCCGAGCCTGCAGAAGCAGATGACGCGGATGGCGCGCCGCGCCGGCAAACCGGTGGTGATCGCGACCCAGATGCTGGAATCGATGATCCAGTCGCCGGTGCCGACCCGCGCCGAGGTCTCCGACGTCGCCACGGCCGTCTACGAGGGGGCCGACGCCATCATGCTGTCGGCGGAATCGGCGGCCGGCAAATTCCCGGTCGAGGCGGTCTCGACCATGAACCGCATCGGCGAGGAGGTCGAGCGCGACCCGACCTACCGGTCGGTGATCATGGCTCAGCGCCCCGCTCCTGAATCCACCGTGGGCGACGCCATCGCGGACGCCGCCCGGCAGATCGCCGAGACGCTCGACCTGCCTGCCCTGATCTGCTGGACCAGCTCGGGCTCGACCGCCGTGCGTGTTGCGCGGGAGCGGCCGAAACCGCCGATCGTGGCGATCACGCCGAACATCGCTGCCGGCCGCAGGCTCGCAGTCGTCTGGGGCGTGCATTGCGTGGTGGCGGAAGACGCGCGCGACCAGGACGACATGGTGAGCCGCGCCGGCCAGATCGCGTTCCGGGACGGATTTGTCCGCGCCGGCCAGCGCGTGATCATCGTCGCCGGCGTGCCGCTCGGCATTCCCGGCACCACCAACATGGTGCGCATCGCCTCGGTCGGCCCCGAAGGCGACGCCAACATGTGATTTCCGGCCGCTCCAACAAAAAGTGCGAAAACAACCCCATGCACAGTAGACGGCGACTTCGGCGCGCGTGCTGCGGTTCTTCGAAAAGGCGAGCCCGAGCAACGGCCTGAGTGCGATCAGGTCTCCACCTCGTCGCGTGGCCGATTTTACGCCCCCACCAGCGCCTTCGTCGTCGGCAGCAGCGTCTGCTGCACCACGAGGCCGCGGGCGCGGGCGTCCATGACGCCGACCGCGCGCAGCGCCAGCAGCGTCACGGTCTGCACCGCATCGCGCATCTTGACGGGATCATCGAGATTGTCGGGCGCGAGCGGCCCGACCAGGGCCTCGTGCAGCGCGCCGAGCAATGCGGTGGCGGCGAGCGCTGTATCCTGAGCCGGCAGGTGGCCGGCGCGCACGGCGGCATCGATTCGCGCGGCGATTTCGCCCGCGATCTCGCGCCGGCTGGCGAGGCGCGAGGCACTGACATCGACATCGACAGGCTCGGCCAGGATGCCCCAGGCCAGCCTGCGCTGCGACAGGGTATGGACCGCCACGGTGGTCACGGCCGCCGCCAGCGCCGAGGACGGCCCCGGCGCGGCGTCGGCGGCCCTTCGGATCGCCGCGAGCTCGTCGCGGGAGACCTCGGCAATGAGCTCGGAGATCAGGTCGGCCTTGGAGGGGAAGTAGCGGTAGACCGTGCCGGCCGCGACATTGGCCCGGACCGCGACGGGCGCGATCTGCACCGCCGCCATTCCGCCTTCCGCGGCCGCATCCCGCGCCGCCGCCAGAATCGCGCTCCGCCGCGCCGCAAGGCGCTTCACCACTTGATGCGTCCGCCGATAAACCATGGCGCGCTTCCTGTCCCACACGCCGGCCACACGCCCCTGCGGCCAAACGCTTCGTCACGTCGAAAGATGCAAATCGCCCCGCAAGGACTGAACAACTATTCAGGGTGAATGACAAGATGGGAAATGCGTGAAGCGTCATTGCGAGCGGACGGAGGCGCCAAGCCTGCATCGACGGCATTTTGTCGAGGCCGCCGTCCAAACGCTGGGAGTTTGCCCGGAGCAGCGCGGGATCAACGTCACACTTGGCCAGTCCGTTCGATGTGCAACAAACCCATCGCGCGGCCGAACGCGTTCTTCGAGGGCTTGGACCGCCAGTTCACAATTTGAGTTCAGTGGTCGCTGTTCCGCCTGTGAGTATTCCGCCTGGGAGTGCGCTACGATTATAAACTTGTAGGTTCGCTTACCCGAGCTTAAAGGCGGTCGTGCTCAGATGCCGTTGCGCGCGGTCGCCCAACCCCGAGACTCCAATGTCGATTTCCGTCATCAGCAGCGTTCCCGTCCGCGGCGTTGCGCGCTGGCTTTTGCCGGTCTGCATCGGCGTCGGCGTCTACCTGTTCTTTCTGGGCGTCGGCGACATCATGCTGCGGGATTCGGACACGCTGTGGCAGATCAAGATCGGGCAGTGGATCCTCGAACACCGCGCAATGCCCTACACCGACATCTATTCGTTCACGCGCGCCGGCGAGGCGTGGATCTCGAGCTCCTGGCTGTCGCAAGTCCTGTTCGCACTGGTCTACGAGCCATCGAACTGGTCGGGCGTGGTCATCCTGACATCGCTCGCGATCGGCGCGACCGCGGCGATCTTCGTTTACCTGCTCGAGCCCTATCTGGAGCCGGCACGCGCCTTCGTGCTCGTCACCCCGCTCCTCTTCATGTCGATGGGTCATTTTCTCGCGCGCCCGCACATGCTGGCGCTGCCCGTCATGGTGGCCTTCGTCGGCGGGCTGCTGGCGGCCGCCGATCGGCGTAGCGCGCCGTCCTGGCTGTTGCTGCCCCTGATGGCGCTGTGGGCCAATCTTCACGGCGGCTTCGTCATGGGCCTGGCCCTGATCGGAGCCATCGGCCTCGATGCGATCGCGTCCTGCGATCGCAAGGACCGGGTTGCACTGGCGGCGCGCTGGGCCGTGTTCGGCCTTGCCGCGCTCGCCGCAAGCTGCTGCACGCCCTATGGCTGGAACACGCTCCTGGCGTCGACCAAGATCCTCAGCCTCGGCAAGCTGCTCTCGTTGATCTGGGAGTGGATGCCGGCCGACTTCAGCTCGCTCGATCTGTTTGGCGCCAGTCTGCTCGGTTTGATCGCCATCGGCTATTGCAGCGGGGTGGTGCTGTCATGGACCCGCATTTTCCTGCTGCTCGGGCTGATCTGGGCGGCACTCAACCACGTCAGAAACATCGAGGCCTTCGCGCTGTTGACGCCCCTCGTGCTGGCCAAACCGTTCGCCGAACATTTCGGAGTGACGAGAGCGCCCGCGCTGAAGGGAAGCGAGGCGCGGCCCTCCTTTGCCCTGACCGCAATCGCGGCGCTGGCCATCGTCGCGGCCGGCTGGAGCATCACGCGGTCCTATGCCACGCCGGTCCGGTATGCGTTCATCGGCAATCAATCGCCTGCGGCCGCGGTCGACCTGCTCGAAAAACGGCACGCGCAGCGGATCTTCAGCACCGCTCCGATCGGCGGCTACCTGATCACCCGCAACATCAAGAGCTTCATCGATGGCCGCGCCGAGCTGTATGGCGAGCAGTTCGTGCTCGACTATTTCGATGCCGTCGAGGGCAAGAACGTGGACACCCTGCTGCGCCTGCTCGAGACCTACCGGATCGACGCGACGCTGCTGAACACCACCATTCCCGCCGCCAGGATCATGGACCATTTACCAGGATGGAAGCGGCTCTATGCGGATGATATCGCCGTGGTTCACGTCCGCGACGCCGCGCCGACGCCGCCGCCTTCCGCATCACGGTGAGCCAAAACAAGGCCGCTAGAGTGCGATGCGATTAGGACGAATCGTCATAGCGCTTCAGGTCATTGCTTGAGCATGATCTTTCGGAAAACCGGTGCACACTTGTCCGGATCATGCTGTAGCTCTCGCAGGCCTTCGCCGAGGCAAAGCTCGCCTGGAGCCATCCTTCGCGGCACCTGGGTGCGGCGGGCTCTCAGGTCGCTTTTGCAGCGGGATATCCGGGGCTCATCGCGAGGCGTCTGCCAAAGCGAACGTCTTGAACCATGCACCTCGACCGGTCCTCCGGCTGCAGGCGCCCCATACGAAAAAGAGCCCCGCCAGGGACGGGGCTCTCGAAAATTCGCCGCTCGTTCCGGCCTTACTTGAGGCTGGTCGAGATCGAGCTGAACTTGGAGTTCAGCGTGGTGCCGAGATTGTTGACGACGGTGATGATCGCCAGCGCGATGCCGGCAGCGATCAGGCCGTATTCAATGGCGGTGGCGCCGGATTCATCCTTCACGAAACGCGCAACGAGGTTCTTCATAGAGTGCTCCAAATGGGTACACGAGGCTTACAACTGATCTGGTCTTTTCGGCTTCCCAGCGCCGCCCGACCATGGAACCGAACGTAGAGGCAAAGAATTGCGCCGCAGTTAATCCGACTACGTAAACATCGAGCGGTTTGCGAGTATTCGCCGATGGTAAATCGGAATCCAAAACAATCTGTTAAATTGTCGGGACATGACGCCGGCCCGGCGCGGCCGATTTACCCGAAGTTATGACCGCCATGGTCCAATGCCACCCGCTCGGACCGAAGCGCGACGAGGTGAATCGTTCATCTCGCTTCAGGTTATTGTTTGAGCGTGATCTTCTCGGAATACCGCTACACACTTTTCCGGATCATGCTCGGCCCGGCGAGAACAACAGGACGACGAGGCGGCATGTCCCTTTCCCTTGCCAACAGCATCGCGGTTCAGAGCCGCGCGCGGGCTCTGGTGCCCCTGTGCGTCGGTGCCGGCGCGTACCTGTTCTTCCTCTATCTCGGCGACACGCTGCTTCAGGATTCGGACTCGTTCTGGCAGATCAAGATCGGGCAATGGATCCTCGATCACGGCGCCATGCCATACACCGACTTCTACTCTTTCACGCGCACCGGCGAGGCCTGGATCTCGACATCGTGGCTGTCGCAAGTCTTGTTCGCCTTCTCCTACACGCAATGGGGCTGGGCGGGCCCCGTCATCATCACCTCGATCGGTGTCGCGCTCACCGTCGCCATCCTGGTCCATTTCCTCGACGCGCAGATCGAGGCACCGCGCGCTGTGCTGTTCGCGATGCTGGCGCTGCTGCTGTCGATCCATCACGTGTTGGCGCGTCCGCATATCCTGGCGCTGCCCGTCATGGTGGCGTGGGTCGGCTTGCTGATGGCCGCCGCCGATCGCAAGAGCTCGCCGTCCTGGACCTGGCTGCCGCTGATGGCGCTCTGGGCGAACCTGCACGGCGGCTTCGTGCTGGGCCTCGCGCTGATCGGTCCGATCTCGCTCGAGGCGGTCGAGCATGCCGAGAAGGGGCGGCGGCTTGCCCTGTTCATGCGCTGGGTGCTGTTCGGAATCGGTGCGTTGATCGCGAGCTGCTGCACACCCTACGGCTGGCGGACGCTGCAAGGCGCGACCAACATCCTCAGCCTCGGCGAGCTGTTGTCGCTGATCTTCGAATGGATGCCGGCGAACTTCGCCACGTTCACCTCGTTCGAAGGCGCCCTGCTCGGCCTGATCGCGTTCGGCTATTATCGGGGCCTCGTGCTGTCGGCGCCCCGGATCTTCCTGATCCTGTTCCTGACCTGGAGCGCGCTGACCCACGTCAGAAGCATCGAGGCATTTGCGTTCCTGGTGCCGCTGGTGCTGGCAAAGCCGCTCGGCCAGATGTTCCCGCGCCCGGCGCCCGACGCCGCAGATGCCGACCGCTGGCCGGCCCGCCATGTCACTGCGATCGGCGCGCTGATGATCGTGGCGGCGAGCTGGACCTCGACGTCGCTCTATCTGGGGCACCACCGCTTCACCTTCACGATGACGCAGACGCCGGTTGCGGCGGTCGACCTGCTCGCGCAACGCAAGGTGCGGCGCATCTTCAACGCCTACCAGTTCGGCGGCTATCTGATTTCGCGCGATATCCCTGTCTTCGTCGACGGCCGCGCCGAGCTCTATGGCGAGAAGTTCGTCATGGACTTCTTCAAGGCGACGGAGGGCAAGAAGCCCGAATTGCTGCCGCGCTTGTTGGATGAGTACAAGATCGACGCGACGCTGTTGGTGGCTGACGCGCCGGGCCCGCAGATCCTCGACCAGCTCAAGGGCTGGAAGCGGATCTATGCGGACGACATTGCGGTGATCCATGTGCGGGACGACGGGCAGAGCGCGGCCACGCCCGCAGCATCGAATTGAGGCGCCGGACGATGTCGCCCCGCGTCCTGCCGACCGAGCGAGGATCCACCGCTGCGCCGAACCCTGCGATCGTGCTCGCGATCACCTGGGCAGCGATCGTGGTTGCGCTCGGGTTTCCCGCGATCAAGACGGGAGTGCTCGACGCACTGTCGACCGACGACGCGATGCGGCTGGTCGAGGTGCGCGATCTCCTGGCCGGCCAGGGCTGGTTCGACCTGACCCAATACCGGCTCGATCCCCCCGGGATCGCGATGCACTGGTCCCGCATCGTCGATGCGCCGCTGGCCCTGCTGATCCTCCTGCTTCGCCCCCTGCTCGGCCAGCACGCCTCCGAAGCGCTCACGCTGGTCGCGTGGCCCTCGCTGTTGATGGGCGCCGCACTCTGGCTCACAGCGACGATCGCAAGTCAGGCCAGCGCCCCGGCTGACCGTCCGCGGATGCGGCTCGCGACGATTCTGGTCACGGCGCTGTCGATCCCTGCCCTGATCCACTTTCGCGCCGGCGCGATCGACCATCACAACGTACAGATCGTGCTGCTGCTCGGCTTCGTGCTCTGCATCACCGACGTCGAACACTCTGCGGCCAAGGCGGCTCTGGCCGGATGTCTCGCGGCGCTGTCGCTGGCGATCGGGTTGGAAATGCTGCCCGCGATCGCCGTGGCGAGCGCGGCCGTGATGGGGTTGCTGATCTGGAAGGGCAATGAAGTCCTGCGCTCCGCCTGCGCTTTTGGTGCAGGCCTCGCCGGGTCGTCGCTGCTGCTGGCACTGCTACTGTTCCCGCCGAACAGTCTTGCCAAGCCGGTCTGCGATGCCTTCGGCGGCCCCATCCTGCTGTTGTCTGCGGGCGGCGGCGTCGCGCTGCATGTGGTGGCCGGCGTCAGCCATCTCCGCCGGTCCATCTGGATGCGGTTCGCGGCGGCCGCGCTTGCCGGTGCGTTCCTGCTGAGCGCCTTCTTCAAATCGTATCCGAGCTGCGTCGCCTCGCCCTATGCGCAAGTCGATCCCCTGCTCGTCAGTTTCTGGCTTGAGCGGGTCGGCGAGACCATGTCGGTGACGGAACTGGCGCGGATGCAGCCGCAGAGGCTGCTCGAGTGTTATGGGTTTCCATTGCTGACGCTCGGTCTCTGCTTCGCCGCCATCATCCGCGACACGCCGCAGACGCGCTTTCGCTGGATCGTCTCGACCGTCACGCTCGCAGCGCTCTTCGGCATCAGCCTATGGGAATTGCGCGGCGCCGCCGCCGCCAACATCGTCGCGGCTCCGCTCTGCGTCATCGGAATCGCGGCGCTTCGCAGGGGTGGCGCGACCAATTGGGGGCTGCTGCGTGCCGCACTCCTCGTATCGCCCGCCACCCTTGGCGGCGTTGGCTTTGCAATCTGGCCGGCATTCGCCGCGGGAACGAGCGGCCACGAGATCGCGATGCCCGATCGCAACATGTCCTGCCAGACCATCTCCAGCATAGTGCCGCTCGCCGCGCTGCCGCCCGGGCGCGTGATGGCGCCGATCGACTCGGGTCCTGCGATCCTGGCTGCGACGGACCATTCCGTGTTCGCCGGTCCCTACCATCGCAACAACGACGGCAACCTCGTCATGGTGCACACGATGACGGCGACACCGGAAGCCGCGCGCGCAATGCTCCGCGCACGGCAGGTCGACTACATCCTGACCTGCAACGGCTCTGCCGATCAGGGGGACCTTGTCCGCATCGCGCCGGAGGGCCTCGCCGCGCAGCTCGGCCGCGGTGAAGCACCAGATTATCTGGAGCCGGTCGAAGCGATGTCGAAACCCGGCTGGACGGTCTGGCGCGTGCGCAAGTGAGAGCGTAAGAGCGCGAGAGCGCGAGAGCGCGCCTGAAGCCGCGACGTCATCCGAAGAGATCGACCAGGAGCAATGCGGCGCTTGTACACAGCCCTGCAACCGGCACCCAAACGGGCACGACGAACACGCCGGCGGGAGGCTTTGATTCGTTTGCCTTGATTCGAAGCAGTGCCAGATTGACCAAGGCGAAAATCCCAAGCGTCAATCGCGAGGTCCATTCCGCCAATCCCGTCAGCGGAACGCCGAGCGCGAGGATCAGGATGGCGCCGACGCCGAGGAGGGTCGCGACGACCGGCGTCCTGCTTCTGGCATCCACCCGCGCGAGAAGAGCCGGAAGGCTGCCCCGGTCCGCAAGGCCGTACAGCACACGTCCGATCATGATCATGTGAACGATGATTCCATTGATTGTCGCCACGACCGCAATCGCGCTCAGAACCGAAAGGGGAAGCCCGGTCAGACGCTGAAATACCAGAGCAAGAGGGGCTGATGAATGCCCGAGCTCGGCCGGCGGCACGGCGACCACCGCAATCCAGGTAACCGCCATGTAGAGGAGCGCCGTCACGCCGAGGGTAATGAAGAGGGCCCAAGGCAGAGTCCGCGAAGGATTCTTCATTTCCTCGGAGATGTTGACCAGGTGCTCGAACCCGATGAACGCAAACACGGCGAGCAGCGAGGTCTGTGCGATCCCGGTCCAGGCTGCCAGGTCGTTCGTGGGAGCCCACAATTCGGGCAGCCGAGAGACCAGAGATTCACCCTCGAATAGGCCGGCCCCGATGATGAGGATCAATCCTCCGATTTCCACCACTGTCATCAGTCCAGCGAAGCTGATGGACTGAACCGCGGACAGGCAGGCGATCGCTCCCATCGCAAGCACGACGCCGGCGATGATCCAGGCGGCAGGCAGCGGCAGAAATACGCCGATGTAGCCGGCGCTTCCGACCGTGATGGTGGCCCCTGAAATCGTCGCCGCCGCCACCACGAGCAATCCTGCGACACCGCCGAGCCATTTGCGGTGAAATGCGGCTTCAACATAGGCCGCCTCGCTCGCCGCAACCGGCAGCCGCGTGCCCAGTTCAGCAAAGGTCCCGGCTGTGATGCCCATCACGACGGCAGCAGCGAGGAACGCCAGAGGCGCGTGCATCCCGCTCCGTGCGGCGGCCGCCCCCACCAGGACGTAGATTCCCGCGCCGATCGTGACGCCGAGCCCGTAGAGCACCGCGTGCGTCAGCGTGAGCGATCTGACCAGCTTTGAAGACTTGTGCGGCGTTGTCGTGCTGCCCGGTCGATGAGTGGCAGCATCTGTTCTCACCTCTTGCATGGACCAACGTCAATGCGAAAACAGAATCGGGATCGGCGGCTTGGACAGCAGACTTCTCGTCGCACCGCCAAGCACGAATTCGCGCCACCTGGGCGTTCCGTACGCGCCCATCACAAGCACGTCGATGCCGTGAGCTAGCACGTACGCTTCGAGGACCTCGCCGATCGGCTTGCCTTCGGCGTCGACCTTGTCCAGCACGACCTCGATGCCGTGACGGGCCAGGTTCTTTGCCAGCTCTTCGGCGGAACGTTTGGAATCCAGGGCCTTTTCATGCGTGACGGTAACGACGCGCACGTTTCTCGCCTTTTCAAGCAAAGGAATCGCATCGGAAACCGCTCGGGCGGCGGTGCGGCTGAAGTCCCAGGCCACGCAAGCAGCATCGAGCCGGAATGGACGCGATCGCGGCGCCGTCGGCAGGATCAGCGTCGGCCTGCCGGATTCGAAGATCACCTCCTCGGCATCCCACCGCTCGTGGGATTCCCGCATCGGCATGATCGTGAGATCGCGAAGCCTTGCATAGTCGACCAGCAGCCCCGGCTCGCTTTGGGTTGCACATTGCTCGAAGATGGTCTCATGCCGAATGCCGGACTTTTCGGCCGCCGCTTCGAACGCCGCGAGCAGCGCTTGCGCATTCTGGCGGCTCCTGGCGGCCTCGCGCGCGATCATCGCAGGGATGTCGATGATCGCATTCCCAAGCAAGCTCCCGCGCACTTCCAAATGCACTTCGCAGGAAATGGCTGCGAGGTGCGTATCCAGGACGGCGGCCAGCGAAACCGCATCGTCGATCACCGAGACCGGCGTCGGTTCCGGATAGCTCATCAGGGTCAGCAGAACATCCTTGAAAGCCATGTTTCCCTCCTTGAGGATTCGAGCCTAACGCTGTCGAGGTCCCCCTTCTTGACCCACCGCAACAGGTTCAGCCGCGTAGGCTGTGGCAAAACGGCCAAGGCTCGAATGAGGGGCCGGCGGGAGCGGGAATGCACCGATTCGGCGGTGCTCACTCCGCTGGAGGGATTCAGCGGAATGCCAGTTCGCGAACGCGCGTTCGGTCAATAAAAAACGCGGCGTTTCCGCCGCGTTCTTAAATTCGGTCTGCCGCTTGCGATCAGGCCTGCGGCTGCGGCTCCAGGCCGGGATCCGGATCGGGCCGCGGGCGCGACTTGCCGGCCGGAGGCACGGCGGAGGCGCGCGGCGTCGTGGGCTCGAGCACGGATTCGCGGTTCGGCTTCTTGCCCTTGAGCAGGTCGACGATCTCGTCGCCGGTCAGCGTCTCGAATTCGAGCAGGCCCTTGGCGAGGGCTTCGAGGTCGGCGCGCTTCTCGGTGAGGATGCGGGTCGCTTCCTGATAGCCCTCCTCGACCAGACGCTTGATCTCGGAATCGATCTTCTGGACGGTCGCTTCGGACGCGTTCTGCGTGCGCGACACCGACATGCCCAGGAAGACCTCGTCCTGGTTCTCGCCATAGGAGACGGTGCCGAGCTCTTCCGACAGGCCCCAGCGCGTCACCATCATGCGGGCAAGGCGCGTGGCCTGCTCGATGTCGGAAGCGGCACCCGAGGTGACCTTCTCGCGGCCGAAGATCAGCTCTTCGGCGACACGGCCGCCCATCATGATGGCGAGCCGCGAGGTCATCTGCTCCAGGGACATCGACAGCTTGTCGCGCTCCGGAAGCTGCATGACCATGCCCAGCGCACGGCCGCGCGGGATGATGGTCGCCTTGTGGATCGGATCGGTCGCGGGCACGTTGAGGCCGACGATGGCGTGGCCGCCTTCGTGATAGGCCGTCAGCAGCTTCTCTTCCTCGGTCATGACGAGCGACTTGCGCTCGGCGCCCATCATCACCTTGTCCTTGGCCTCCTCGAACTCGGCCTGGGTCACCATCCGCTTGTTGCGGCGGGCGGCGGTGAGCGCAGCCTCGTTGACGAGGTTCATCAGGTCGGCGCCGGAGAAGCCCGGGGTGCCGCGCGCGATGGTCTTGAGGTTGATATCCGGCGCCAGCGGCACCTTGCGAACGTGAACCTTGAGGATCTGCTCGCGGCCGACGACATCCGGATTGGGCACCACGACCTGGCGGTCGAAGCGGCCCGGACGCAGCAGCGCGGGATCGAGCACGTCGGGACGGTTGGTCGCGGCGATCAGGATCACGCCCTCGTTGGCCTCGAAGCCGTCCATTTCGACCAGCAGCTGGTTCAGCGTCTGCTCGCGCTCATCATTGCCGCCGCCGAGGCCGGCGCCACGGTGACGACCGACGGCATCGATTTCGTCGATGAAGATGATGCAGGGCGCGTTCTTCTTGGCCTGCTCGAACATGTCGCGGACGCGGCTCGCGCCGACGCCGACGAACATTTCGACGAAGTCCGAACCGGAAATGGTGAAGAACGGCACGTTGGCTTCGCCCGCCACCGCACGGGCGATCAGGGTCTTGCCGGTGCCGGGAGGGCCGACCAGCAGCACGCCGCGCGGAATGCGGCCGCCGAGGCGCTGGAATTTGCCGGGGTCGCGCAGGAACTCGACGATCTCCTGCAGGTCCTGCTTGGCTTCGTCGACGCCGGCGACGTCCTCGAAGGTGACGCGGCCATGCGCTTCGGTGAGCATCTTGGCGCGCGACTTGCCGAAGCCCATCGCCTTGCCGGCGCCGCCCTGCATCTGCCGCGACAGGAAGATCCACACGCCGATCAGCGCGATGAAGGGCAGCCAGGAGACCAGCAGCGAGACGAACCAGGGCACGTTGTCGCCCGGCGGCTTCGCGGTGATCTGCACCTTGCTGTCGTAGAGGCGCTTCACCAGCGTCGGGTCGTTTGGCGCGTAGGTCTGGAAGCTCGAGCCGTTGGTGAAGGTGCCATGGATATCAGGCCCCTGGATCACGACGTCGCGCACATTGCCGCGGTCAACTTCGCTCAGGAGCTGGGAGAAGGCGATGTCCTGCGAGGAGGCCCGCTGACCCGGATTCTGGAAGAGCGTGAACAACGCCAACAGCAGCAAAACAATGATGACCCAGAGGGCGAAATTGCGCAGATTGGCGTTCATCGATCTTCCTTCGTGGTCGCGCGGATCGCGACCCTGATCCTTGGGCAGTGGCTTTGGTCAATGCGAGGAAACCCCAAGGAATCCTCATCGTTAGACGGATACAATTTAGGTGCCGCCCCGGTCGCTGCCAAGGGAACGAGATGGGACTATTTATCCCATCTTAGAGCGATTCCCGCGGAAATAATGGCGTCCGATCGGCGGTTTTTCCGGCCTGGTTAAGGTGGCCTGACGGCGCGGATGCGAAATGGCCGGTGCCATGATCCGCCCGTATTCGTTCGTGCTCATCTCCCGGTGCGCCGCCGGGCCGGTGCCGGCGCAATGTGGATACGCCCGCCGGCAAGGCTGATCAAGGCTCCCGCGAGGGTCTGCTTCAGGACCGGCCGGCCGGTCGCGCGGGCGCGGAGACTTGCGGCCACGGCCTGGTCCAATGCGGACATCAGGGTTTCGACCTTGCCGAGTTCCGCCGGCCCTTCATGTCCGAGCGCGTTGATGGCCCGCAGCAGAAGTCGCAGCCGGACCTCCTCCGGCAGGGCGGCAAAGGCCGAGGCCTCGAAGCTTCGGACCCCCGCCTGCGGCGCAACGCCGCGATCCCGCAAACGGAGGAAGCGCTCGGCGCCGTCGGCCAGCACCTCGACCGCCGCATTGGCCCGCGCGAGCCTTGCCGCGAGCCGCGCCAGGTTGCGGGCATCGCCGCCCTCGGCCGCGAGAAGCGGCAGCAGCGCGCGCAGCCGCGGCCGGGTGAAGGCGGTGTCCCGGTTGGTGGGGTCTTCGGCAAAGCCGACCTTCGCCCGCCTCAAGGTCGCGATCAGCTGCGACTTCGGAACATCGAGCAGCGGACGCGCCAGCACGATTCCGTCGCGCTCGCTGAGGGGTGCCATGGCCGACAGCCCGGCAAGTCCGCTGCCGCGGAAGAGGCGCATCAACAGCGTCTCGGCCTGGTCGTCGCGGGTGTGGGCCGTCAGCACATGGCTCGCGCCGGCGGCACGCGCGGCGTCGGCGAGCAGGCGGTAACGGGCCTCGCGCGCTGCCGCAGGCAGCCCCGCCTTCGGCTTTGTGCCGCGCCAGCGCAGGGTCCGGTGCGGCAGCCCGAGCCCGGCGGCGAGCCGCTTGACCTCGCGCGCCTCGCGCGGCGCCTCTCGCCGCAGGCCGTGATCAATGGTGACGACGGTGAGAAGCGGACCGCGCGCGAGGCTGCGCCGCCAGCGCGCCGCGAGCCACATCAGCGCGACCGAGTCGGGCCCGCCCGAGACCGCGAGCACCAGCGCCGGCGCAGCTCTCAGGTCGGCGAAGAGTCGCTTCGCCTCGCGCGCCGAGATCGGAGAATCGTCGTCTAACATGGCCCGGCCCAGCATCATCAGCGGATGATCGCAATGTTTAGCGCAGCACCATCCGCGTTGTCAGGACATAAACGCCGGGCGTCAGCACTTCACCCGCTTCTGCTCGCGATCGACCGCCGCTTTGACGCCGGCGGAGGCGCGCGGATATTTGCGGCCGATCTCGCCGAAGGCGGCGCAGGCGGCCTCCTTCTCCTTCAGCGCGGCGAGCGACTGGCCGAGCCGCAGCAGCGCATCCGGCGCCTTGGCCGATTTCTCGTATTTGGTGGTGACGGCGAGGAAGGCTTCCGCGGAGTCGCGATATTGCTGGCGCTGGAAGTAGCTCTCGCCGAGCCAGTATTGCGCGTCCCCGACGAGCGGGTCGCTCGGAAATTTCTGCGCAAAATTCTTCATGGTCTGCTCGGCAAGCGCATAGTCCTTGCGCTGCATGTAGCCGATGCCGAGGTCGAACTCGTCGCGCGGCGTCGCCGAGGGCGGCAGGGTGGTCAGGCCAGCGCCGCCGGCCGGCGCGGGATAGCCGGATTGGGCCGGCGGATAGCCGGGCTGTGCGGCTGGCGGCACACCTTGCTGGTAGCGGGGGCTGGTGTTGGCGAGGTCGAGCGGCTCGCCCGGGTTGCGGCCGCCGGTGCCGGCTCCCGCCGGCAACGGCTGCGGCCCGCCGCCGAGCGCGCGCGGCGCGCCCGGCGCGTTCGGGTTCTGGTTCGGATCGAACGCATCGCCGCGGCGGCGCGCGCCGGGTGCGCCGGGTGCCGGCTGCTCCTGAACGATCGGCGCAGGGGCGGCGATCTGCGGCTGCTCGTAATTCGGCTGCGCGGCCGGCTGCTGCTGGCGATAGCCCGGCGTGGCCTGGGTTGGTGCGATTTGGGCGGGCGGCATCGCCGCAACGTTCGGCGCCTGCGCGGGCGCGGCTTGCGCACCGCCTTCGAGCGCCCGCAGCCGCTCCTCGAGCTGGCGATTGCGATATTGCAGCTCTTCGTTCTGGCCGGTGAGCTGGCGCAGCTGGTTCTCCAGCCGCTCGATCCGCATCTCGGGGTCGGCATCATCCGACTGCGCAAAGACCGGTTGCGCCAGTGCGGGCGAGCACAAAGAGAGCAGCGCGGCGGTCGCCACGGTGCCGGTAAAGACCTTAATTCTGGATGACATCTTGCCCTGACGACAAAAGCGAAATGGCCTGCGACGGAACATTCGGCGCGCCCCACATTGAAGTGGAGTACGCCAAAAATGTGACTGCTACAAAGCGGTTTCTGTCACAGAATGCTGAAATGAAACCGGCGCCCGAGAGGGCGCCGGCATAGTCCATTTCCGAAGCTGAACGGCGGCTGACTGAAGCGTCAGGAGCTCGCGTTCAAGACGGTGACGGCGCGGCGGTTCTGCGACCAGCAGGAGATGTCGTTACAGACGGCGACCGGCCGTTCCTTGCCGTAGGAGATCGTGCGCATGCGGTTCGGATCGATGCCGCGCGAGGCGAGGAACGAGCGCACCGACTGGGCGCGGCGGGCGCCGAGCGCGATGTTGTATTCGCGGGTACCGCGCTCGTCGGCATGACCTTCGATGGTGAAGCTGTAGCGCGGATAGGTCTGGAGCCACTGCGCCTGCTTCTCCAGGGTCACGATCGCCTGCGGGGTCAGATCGGTCTGGTCGCTTTCGAAGAACACGCGGTCACCCACGTTGACGACGAAATCCTGCTGGCTGCCGGGCGTCGCCGCATTGGCCATCGCATCCGTCGCGGCATTCTTGTTGGCGCAGGCGCCCATCGACAGCGCGACGGCGAGCACCGCGGCCAGCTTCAATCCCTGGAGGATACGCATAGGATGTTTCATTCCGGAGCCTCCACGCTCACGTTAGTCCACTGCTGTCCGGTCTACAGGGGGTTGGTTAAGCGAACGTTCCGTCAACCTTGACGGAACCTTGCCTCAGCCGCTCAAATGCCCCCAATCAGCGAAAAGCAACCGTGATGGTTAATGAGTTGTAAATGTGGCGCGAGGGTGAAGGCAAGCCGCGTCGGCCGGCAAAAACGCCGGCTTCTGCTGGAATTTTGGGCCGAATCGAGAAGAGGGACCGCCCTAAAGCATGATCCGGAAAAGTGCGCAGCGGTTTTCCGAAAAGATCATGCTTAAACAACAACCTAAAGCGCGATGACGATTGATCCTAATCGCATCGCGCTTTAGTAGGCCGAACCGACTGCCGGAGCCGCCACATCCCGGTTCCGTGGCGTGGTCACCAGCGCCGGCCGCGTGGCAGCCTGGCGCGGCGTGCTGCGCGCAAACAGCATGCGCCGCTCAAACGCGCTGGAGCGCATGATCGGGAAACGCGTCAGGATCTTTTCCCGGACCTTGGGATAATCCGAGGCCATCAGCACGGCCTTCTTCGTCGGCCAGCCCGGAAATGAACGCGGCTCGGTGAGAGTCTCGGAGAGGAACACGCGGCGGTAGAACGCCTGATGATCGGTCCGCACCATCGAGAGTCCGACATCGGCATTGAAATGCTCGCAGGCAACGAAGGGAAGCCGGACAGTCAGATAGGGCAGTTCGGGGAACCGCTGTTGCATTTCGGGATCGGCAACGAATCGACACGGATCGACAAAGACCTCGCCGCGGTCCAGCCGAGGATGCAGGACGTCGCCGAACACCTCCGTGGTGTAGGACATCCGGCATTCGGCCGTCAGAACGTGGATGCGAACGGAACTGCAGAGTTCGTCGTCGACGTAGACGCCGAAATTCCAGACGTTGGGCGCGTCGTCGAAACGGTCCGTCACCCGCTGCGACTCTGACGGCGGGATCAGTCCGGCCTGCAGATAGGCGCGGTAGCGCATCAAGTACAGGTTGTCCTTGTCCTCGGGAGTTTCGATGAGTCGGTAATCGATACGGTCAAACAACGCGGCGCCGCGTGGAAGGAGCGCCGCGCTCGGTTCGGCTCCGGACTTCATCTGCTACCTCTAAACTCCAAGCAACTTCCGCGAGTAGTAGCAGATTAATGGTTCCTTAACGAAATTGCAAAGCATTAGAACTGTTAGGGTTAACCTTTTGGGGTCCGCAATATTACGGTGCTGGCGGGAGCCGATTGCAATGGAGGAGCTGCCAGGAAGGATCAGGCCGATCGCGACGACGCGATGGCGAGCTGGTCGTCAGGCATACGACGGCCATGCGAGGCATTGAGCAATTGGCGGACGCGCACCGCCGGAACGGGCCGGCTGAACAGGTAACCCTGCCCTTCGGTCACGGTGCCGTCGGCGCTGATCAGCTCGAGCTGTTCGTTGGTCTCGATACCTTCGACCACGACGGCCATGCCGAGGTCGGCGGACAACCGCGCGACGCCGCGCAACAGCGTCAGCGGCCGGTCGGTATCGATGCCTTCGAGGAAGGAGCGGTCGATCTTCACTTTCTGCATCGGGAAATTGTGCAGGTAGCTGAGGCTGGAATAGCCGGTGCCGAAATCATCGAGCGAGATGCGCACGCCGAGCGCGCGCAGCTGCGACAGGATGTCGTGAGTGAGCTGGGTGTTGCGCAGCAGCGATGACTCGGTGATCTCGATCTCCAGTCGATGTGCCGGCAGGCCCGACACTTCGAGCGCGTAGCGGATTTCGCTCAGGACGTCGCGCTGATGGAATTGCTGCGGCGAGAAATTGACGGCAACGCTGACGCCGTCCGGCCACTTCATGCATTCCATGCAGGCGCGGCGCAGGATCCAGCGCCCGAGATCGACGATCAGGCCCATGTCCTCGGCGACCGGGATGATGTCGACCGGCGAGACCGTGCCGCGCACCGGATGATTCCAGCGCAGCAGCGCCTCGCAGGTGGTGATCTTGCCGGACTTCAGATTGACCAATGGTTGGTAGAACAGCTCGAATTCCTCGTTGGCGAGCGCCTTGCGCAAGTCGAGCTCGAGGATGCGGCGGGCCTCGACGGTCGCCGCCATCTCGTCGCGGAAGAAGCAGAAGGTGCCGCGGCCGTCGGCCTTGGCTCGGTACAATGCCATGTCTGCGTTCTTGAGCAGTGTATCGGCGCTAATCTCGCCCGGGAAGGTCAGCGCGATGCCGACGCTGGCGCCGATCTCGACCAGATGATTTTCGATACGATAGCGCTCGCTCAGCCGCTCGACGATACGGCGGGCAAGCGCCGCGGCGTCCTCCGGTGAAGAGATGTTCTGCTGGAAGACGACGAACTCGTCGCCGCCGAAGCGGGCGACGAAATCCTCGGGGCGCAGCATCTCGCGCAGGCGGTTGGCGACCGCACACAGAAGCTGATCGCCACAGGGATGACCCAGCGTATCGTTGACTTGCTTGAACTGGTCAAGATCGACGAAGAGCAGAGCCGACAGACGCTCCGAATGGCGCGCGACCGCGAGCAAACGCTCGATCTCGTCCCGAAAATTGACACGGTTCGGCAGCGCCGTGAGATCGTCGTAGCGGGCCAGATGGCTGATCCTGGCCTCAGCGTTGCGGCGCTCCGTGATGTCCTCGAGCAGCAAAACCGCACCGCCATCAGCCATCGGTTGGACGGTCCATGACAGCGAACGATTCCTGTGCGGATCGGGGTCGGCGGTGACGATTTCGTTCGCCTGCGCGGTTTCGATGTCGGAGATGATCGCCTCGCCGCTGGCCGCCGAAATCGATCCCGCTTCGACGCATGCGGCGATGATGTCGCGCGCAGTCGTGCTGCTCTGGGTGAGATTGTCGGGCAGATTCATCATCGCGCCGAAGCGGTGGTTCATCACCGCGAGCTGGCCGTCGATGCGAAACATGCAGAGCCCGTGCGGCATGTTGTTGAGGGCCGTGTCGAACTGGCCGGCGAGTGCGGCCTCGCGCTCGCGTGCGACAACGGCGCGCAAGAATATCCTGTGCAGGTTGCCGGAGAGCCGCATGACCGAGAAGAGGAACGCGGCGCACACGACCGACATCGCCACGTAATAGGGTGTAGCGTGCAGCGCCAGCGCGATCACGGCCGGGCCGAATATCAAGGTGGCTTGCAGACGAAATATCCACTGCCGTCCGTAAGCTCTCCCCGCTCCTCCCGCCACGATTCCGGTGGTGACCGAGAGGGCGATCATGTGAGCGATGGCGTCGTCATTGCTCAACAGGGTCGTGGAACACCATAGACCGATCACGGCGGCCTGGATGAGTGCTCCGATTTGGTAGCGCTGCTGCCAACGCGCCGCTTGCTCCGCGTTCAGAACCGATTTTCTGGCCTGGTACCGGCTCAAATCGAAGGCACGTATGGCTCCCGCAAGAATGAGCAGCGGGACAAATCCCCAAAGCAGCGTCTGTCCCGTCTTGAGCGCGGTCAAGGAGGCGGAGAACGCCGAGAAGACTATGCCGGTAAGCACCGTGCCGGGCGCCTCGAACAGCGAATCGGTCAGCGCCGCCGAAATCGTCGGCGAGGCCTGTTCGTCCTGCTCTCCGCTCTGGCTAGCGAACTGCATGTTGGTTTGTACGCGCGTCCTGTTTAAGCGCGTAGTTCTACCCCAGCTGAGATGAAGCCTTTCTGAGGGAACATCGTTAAAGTCGAGTTGTTTTTCCGCAATAGCGGACCGATTTTCGCTTAAATATCAAGCAACTAGGCAAGTCCTGCCGCGCACAAGGTGAAGGAAGTCTTGCCTTGCGCAACGAACTCGACAAATCGGCGCGCTTTTCGGAAACATCGCGCAACACGCGATGTCTTAGCTGCACGCTTGTCAGCCCGACGTCGAGGACAGCAGCGGCGACCAGGCGGGGTCCGAGGCAAAGCCCGGTGTCGGCACCTTCAGCTCGTTGCGGCCGGAGATGTCGACCGTGTACAGCGACGGCCCGCCATTGCCGCCGGGATCGCGGAAGAACATCAGCACGCGGCCATTCGGCGAGAAGGTCGGGCCCTCATTGTGGAAGCCGGAGGTGAGCAGCCGCTCGCCGCTGCCGTCCGGCTTCATGATCCCGATCGCGAACTGTCCGCCGCCCTGCCGGGTGAAGGCGATGTAGTCGCCGCGCGGCGACCATACCGGCGTCGAATAGGTTGCGTTGGTATCGTCCTTGGAGAAGGAGATGCGCTGCGCCGGCCCGCCGCCCGCCGCCATCACGTAGATCTGCGACCGGCCGCCGCGATCGGACTCGAAGCAGATGCGGGCGCCGTCGGGCGAGTAGGACGGTGAGGTGTCGATGGCCGGCGTATCGGTGAGGCGCGTGGTCGAGCGCGAGCGCAGATCCATCACGAACAGGTTGGAATTGCCGCCCTGCTGAAGGCTCATGATGACGCGCTGGCCGTCCGGCGAAAAGCGCGGCGCAAAGGTCATGCCGGGGAAGTTGCCGACGATCTCGCGCTGGCCGGTCTCGATGTTGTAGAGATAGACCTTCGGATCGCCCTGGCCGAACTCCATGTAGGTGATCTCTTGCGAGTTCGGCGAGAAGCGCGGCGTCAGCACGAGGTCGGAGCCGCGGGTCAAATAGCGCACATTGGCGCCATCCTGGTCCATGATCGCGAGCCGCTTGACGCGGCGCTCCTTCGGCCCGGTCTCGTCCACGAACACCACGCGGCTGTCGAAATAGCCTTTCTCGCCGGTCATCCGCTCGTAGATCTGGTCGGAGATGATGTGGGCGATGCGGCGCCAATATTCGGGCGAGGTGAAATATTGCTGGCCGGCAAGCTGCTGGCCGGAGACCACGTCCCACAGGCGGAATTCGGCCTTGAGCCTGCCGTCCGGCTGCCGCGTCATGCGGCCGGTGACCAGGGCCTGCGCGTTGATGGTCTTCCAGTTCTGGAATTGCGGCGCGACGTCGATGTTGCTGATGCGCTCGATGAAGGCGGCCTGGTCGATCGGCGCGAACAGGCCCGAGCGCTTCAGATTGTTGGTGATGACCTGGGTGACACCGTTGCCGACGTCGCCGTCGGAGGGCGAGCCCGGCACAAAATTGGTGATCGCGATCGGGACCGGCTGAAACTCGGTGGGATCGATGCGCAGTCGCGGCTGCCCCTGAGCGAAGGCGTGTCCGCCGCCGAGCATCGCGAGCGTCGACCCGGTCAGGGTCATGAAGCGGCGGCGGTTCATCGATCGGGCGTCATTCATCGCAAAATTCTTTTGTTCGGATGTCACAACATATCTTTCAGACCGAAAGTCATCGGAATGAGCTTCCAGCTCTCGTACTGCTGCTTCGGCATGAACGAATAGACCTGGCACTGCACGATGGCGCGCTTGGCGCTCTCCGCCACCGCCTGCGCGATCGACCGCGACGGTCCCCGCACCGCGACGACGATCGGCTCGGCGGCCAGCGATCCGTCGATCTTCATGGGAATGTCGATGTCGGCTTCGTACTGGTCGGCATCCTGCCCGTTATAGGTCGGCGTGAAGCAGCGCTTGACCGCGCCCTGGAAAGCACCGCGCCAGGTCGCGACGTTGGCGACGGCCGTGCCGGTGCTCGATCCCAGCGACGCCGACGCATTCAGCGCCGATCCAGTCAGTTCGTGCCGTGTCGTGGCACGCTTGTCGAGGTCGCGCTGGATCTGCGCGGGGTCGAAGGTGCGCTCCTTGGGTTTCGGTTGCTGCTGCGGCTGCACTGCCGCGACCTTCTGCTCCACGGGCTTCGGCGGCGGCTTCTTCGTGTCCAGCTTCTTCTGGAGCTCGGCGATCGGATCTTCCTTGGCCGGATCAGGCTTCTTTTCCTGCGGCTTCGGCTCTTCCTTCGGCTTCGCCTCGGCCACGGGCTTCGGCGGCTCGGGCTTCTTCTCGACCGGCTTCTCGACGGGTTTCGGCGGCGGCTCCGGCGTCGAGTTGGTCTTGATCAGCTCTTTCTTCTCGGTGACCTTGCCGACGGCGTCTTCCTCGGGCTTGGCTTCCGCGATCTTCTCGACCTTGGGCTTCGGCTCTTTCTTGTCGCCGGTCTTCTGCCCCGCCATCATCTTCGCGAGTTGATCTGAGGAGATGATGTCGACCGGAAGCGACTCCTCCGGCGCCACATAGGCCTTGCTGCTAAAGGTGACGAGGCCCCATCCAAGCACGAGGACATGGAGGGCAATCGACGCAACGAGTGTCTTGTCGACGTTCACCTTCACCGCTTACCCCTGATCCGCTTCGGTGACGAGGGCCAGCTTCTTGAATCCGGCGCCGGACAGCAGGCCCATGACCTTGGCCACCGTCCCGTAATCCGCCTTCTTGTCGGCGCGCAGGTAGATGCGTTCCTCGAGCCCGCCCCGCGCATCCGTGATCGCCTTGAGCTTCGGCACCAGCTCGTTCAGCGCGATCTCGGCATCATTGATGAAGACCTTGCCCTTGATGTCGACCGACATCTGGATCGGCTTCTGGTCGTTGTTTTCGAGACTCTTGGCCTGGGTCTGGGGCAGGTCGAGCGGCACGCCGACCGTCAACATCGGCGCCGAGACCATGAAGATGATGAGCAGCACCAGCATCACGTCGACCATCGGCGTGACGTTGATCTCGGCCACAACGGGCTTGCGCCGGCCGCGGCGTCCGCCGCCTCCGGATGAACTTGCGACGTTCATGCCCATGGTCTGGTGCCCAAATTGCCCTTCACACTATACATGCCGTCCGTCAGCCCCGCTCGTCGATCTGACGCGAGAGAATGGCTGAAAATTCATCAGCGAAGCCCTCCAGCCGCTGGGCCTGCCGGTTCACCTCGGACGTGAACTTATTGTAGAAAATAGTGGCAGGAATGGCGGCGATAAGGCCGACGGCGGTCGCAAACAGCGCTTCCGCGATACCGGGGGCGACAACCGCCAGAGAGGTATTTTTCGACGCCGCGATGGACTGGAAGCTCGACATGATGCCCCAGACCGTGCCGAACAGGCCGACGAAGGGGCCGGCGGAGCCGACGGTCGCCAGCACCAGCAGGCGCCGTTCCAGCCGCTCGACCTCGCGCGCGATCGAGACGTTCATCACCTTGTCGATGCGCATCTGCAGGCCCGCGACCGAGCGCGCATGACTTTCGAAGGAACGCTTCCACTCGCGCATCGCCGCCACGAAGCAGGCTGCCATGGAGTGGGTCGGCTTGGCCGACAGCGTGCGATAGAGCTCCTCGATCGACTCGCCGGACCAGAACGCCTGCTCGAACCGGTCCATCGAGCGCCGGGTGCGCGCGTAAAGAAAGATCTTGTCGATGGCGATCGCCCAGACCCAGACCGAGCAGGACAGAAGTCCCAGCATCACCGCTTTCACGATCCAGTGAGCCTGCCAAAACAGCGCAATCAGCGACACGTCGGCGGAGGCGGCAACCGGAAGGGCTGACTGAGCCACGTCGGCCGGATTCATAAGCAGTATCCTCTCAAGGCGATCGTTACCTGATGTCCTGGCCAACGAAATGGCCGTTCCCCAACAGCCGCGCTAGAATCGGCGCGGCCGGCAAGCCCGCTCAAAGCCTTGTCTTTCTGGGGTGCAGGGCTCGTCCAAGCCGGCCGCCTGCATTCCCCGCCAAGATGTCAAAACTATGGGCCTCGACACGGCTTTGGGCGCGACTGTCCGCAATTACCAGAGCCCGGCGTTGGTTAATGCGGGGTTACCGGCGGCGAATTTGGTCGCCGGAAAGGCAGGCCGGCCAGGGATTTGGCCCCGGCAGCCCCGGGCGGCGGCATCTGGCCGGAAAATCGAGGACCAAGCCCGCGTCCGGGAACCCGGTTTCGAGCTCTGCACGACCGTCACTCCGCACCCCCCAAAAGACCGCTTCCTGATGCAGAGAGATCTTCCAGAGCGCTGGACGAGCAATCCCTCAGGCCGCGTTCGTCGCTGCACCGCTGCGCCCGTTCCCAATTGCCCGCTGTATTGCCTCGACGAACGTGGCGAGCCGCGCTGCGTAGTTCGTCGATGCCACGTCGCGCGCGGTGACGGAAAGACAATCAAGAGGCTGCTTGCCGACGAGCTCCCGCATCTGGCCGAAGACCTGATCGCTGCCGGCCCCGCCAAGCGTGCAGAAGAACGCCACCGCAGGGAGTTTCGACCTGTTTGCGAGCAAGTAGGCACGGACGGGCGAAGATAGCGACCAGGCCCAGACCGGGGTTCCGATCACAACGAGATCGTAGAGAGATGGATCCCTGACGGTGGCGGCGATGCGCGATGGGATCTGCCGTCGCGCTTCCACGGCCGAGCGCAGATAACCGAATATCCCCTTGCGGCTACCAGCCTCGGCGATTTCTTCACTGTCACAGGACAGCGCAGCCGCCAGGGATTGAGCAACTTTGCGCGTCGTGCCGGTCCGGGAATAATAGACCACGAGTATCCTTGCGTTCGCCATCGTCGTGCTCCTCGCCTCCGCCTGGCGAACTACATCGCGTTCGCGATGCGCGCGGCTTGATTCACGTCAACAGGCGCAGAGAAAGCGTCAAAGCGAGCCCGGTTTGAAACATCTTGCCGTGCGACCTGACGTGCGAGAGCCGTGGGAACGCATGCTCTAAGCGAGGGCGCGTCAGGCGGCCGAGACCGTCTTGGGGCAGTTCGTCAGCCGGGCAGGATT
Source organism: Bradyrhizobium sp. USDA 327 (assembly GCF_041262065.1). Taxonomy (NCBI): domain Bacteria; kingdom Pseudomonadati; phylum Pseudomonadota; class Alphaproteobacteria; order Hyphomicrobiales; family Nitrobacteraceae; genus Bradyrhizobium; species Bradyrhizobium sp. USDA 327. The sequence goes on from NZ_JBGCCW010000001.1 coordinate 5,469,787, forward strand.
GCCGACTACCGTGCAGCCGGCGGGCACGTCGCCCGTCACAACAGTGCCGGCGCCGATCTTTGCAAGATCGCCGATGCTGATGTCGCCGAGGATGCTCGCGCCTGCGCCGACGTAGACGCCGCAGCCGATGCGCGGCGAGCGCGCCGGCAGCTCACTGCTGCGGCCGATGCTGACGTTCTGGAGGATGGTGACGTCGTCGCCGATGACGACATTGGCGCCGATCACGATGCCGGTGGCGTGGTCGAGATACACGGCGGCCCCGATGCTGGCAGCCGGATGAATGCTGACCTGGAGCACGTTCGACGCCTCGTTCTGAAACAGCAACGCCGCGTCGCGACGGTCGTGGCGCCAGAGCCAGTTCGACACGCGCCAGGCTTGCAGCGCGAGGTAACCCTTGTAGTGCAGCAGTGGCGGCAGCAGGTCGGTGACAGCGGGGTCGCGGCGCGCGATGGCCGCGAGGTCCCGGCTGGCAGATTCGATCAGGTCCGGCTCGTCGCGAAAGGCGTCACGAGAAAAGGACGTGAAGCGCGCGCGTTCGGCGCTGCTGCCAAGCCGCCGCCCGATCAGATCGGCCAGGGCCGCGGCAAAATCGTCATGGGTGAGGATGGCGGCGGTGAGAGCCTTGCCGAATAATGGATCGGCATCTGCCGCACGCTGGGCCTCGCGGCGGATCGCCTGCCAGAGGTCGTCGCTCGCGTTTATCGCAGCTTCCGGCATTGTCGCCTCCGATCCGCGTGCATCTGTGACGGCGAATATAGGCGGTCCGGATCAAGGCGCCAGCGATGTCCACGGGATGCGCGTCCTCTCGCGCGGCTATCCGGCCTCTCCCGCTAGCGCGAACACGCCGAAGCCAAACCGCCCGCCTGCGGTTGCGCAGGCGGGCGGCTCGGGGCCATCAGGACTTTGGGGGCATGCGCCTGAAGGCTTTGAGAGGCGTCAGGCTTGGATGTCAGCCCTGCTGCTGGTCGGTGGGCGGCGGGGTCGGACGCGTCTTGTGCTGCGCCATGAACTGGTCGAACTCTTCCTTGTCCTTGGCGTGACGCAGGCGGTCGAGGAAGTTCCTGAACTCGACCTGCTCCTCCTCGAGACGCCGCAGCGTTTCAGAGCGATATTCGTCGAAGGCGCGGTTGCCGGAAGACGGCGGGCCGAAGCCAAAGCCGAAACCACTGCGCTCCATGCGGCCGCGCATGCGGTCCATCTTGTACTGCATCCGCTCCATCTTGTTCTGCCAGCGATCCTGATGGTTCCAGCACGACATTCTTCTGCTCCCGAGTGTGAAAAAGAGAAGGGCAAGTCCGATCGGCCACCAGATGATGAAGCCGAGGATGGTCACGGCGATCCAGCCCGGATGCCAGGGCGTATCGAGCATGCGGGGACGCTCGTACTGTTGGTGTTGGTCCGAAGGGCCGCGCCATCGATTGACATCAGCGGTGTAGGCCATTTCCCATCTCCATCACGGCACCTGCGCCGTTGTGAATGTAAATAACATTTACATAGCTAGACCATCCCGCGATTTTGTCAAGCCGGCCGCCAGACAGGCCCGCGCAATTATTTGAGCAACTTTATTTCGGCTTGCCCCAGGGTCCGCCCGGCGGCACGCCCGAACCGGAGGAAGCCTCCGGCGGCACCGGCGGCGGCTCGGCCCCCTTCGTGGCCGGACGGCGGTCGGTCGGGAAACCGAGGCCACGCAGATAGATCAGCACCTCGGCCTCTAACAGCTCGTCCGGCGACATCGGTAATTTGCGACGCGCGGCATCGCCGCGGGAAAACAGCGAGGCGACGCCATGGGCCATCGACCAGATGTGCAGCGCCATCATCATCGCCGGCGGACGCGGTGTGCCGGGCGGCGTCAGCGCCGCGAGGCGCTCGGCGGCGGCGCGGATGACGCCGAATGCGCGTTCGCCCGCTGCCATCAAGGCAGGATTGGCATCGACCGGCAGGCCAGATTCGAACATCGCGTTGTAGAAGGCCGGCTCCTCGCGGGCGAAGGCGAGATAGGCCCTGCCGACGCGTTCGAACGCGGTGACCGTATCGGGGCGCCCGTCGTCCCAGGCCGCGGTCAGGCGCGCCTCGAACTGCTCGAAACCGCGCTGGGCGATCGAGGACAGGAGCTCGTCGCGGTCGCGGAAATGCCGATAGGGCGCCGCCGCGCTGACGCCGGCCATGCGCGCGGCATCGGCGAAGGTGAAGCCGGCCGCACCCTTCTCGGCGATCAACCCGAGAGCGGCCTGCAACAAGGCTTCCTTCAGATTGCCGTGGTGATAGCCGCGCTCGGCGCGGCCCTGCTCCTTGCGCCAGCTCATGTGAACGACCTTTACATGAGCCGGGCGTGAAGGTCACTAGCGGCGATGAGGCAGGATTAACCCCGTACTTCCACGGTCATGCCCGGGCCGATGCGTCGGCATTGAGCCCGGAACGAGCTCGCACCGAAGCTACATCCGCGGAATGGGAAGGACGGGCATCACTTCGATCGCCTCGCCTGGAAAGATCGCGAAATGCGGATGGTTCTCGAACAGTCTGGCAGCTTCCTCCTGCGAGGCGGCACGTACCACCGTGAAGCCGGTCAGCGCATTGCTGACCTCGGCGATGCCGCTCGCGTCGATCCTGCGGGTCTTGCCCAGCGGGCCGCCGATCTCGACGATGACGGACTTGTGCTTCTCGACCCAGCCGTGCCAGGCAGCCATGCCCTCCTGCTCCTTCGCCTTCCGCTCGGCCTCCGGCAGGGCGCGCCAGGCCGCCATCTTCGTTCCGGTCGTGCTGCCGAGATAGACGGCGAGAAATTGGTGTTCGTCGCTCATGGATATCTCCTCTGGTTGATTGATGGGAAAATCGTCTGGCGGCTGTCTACTTCTTCAGGTCGCCAAATCCGGCCACGACCTCCTGCACTTCAGGCGGGTAGTCGGCCACCTCCTGCACCTGCCGGATCTCGATGATTTCGTTGGCCGAGGCCGGGCACTTCTTCGCCCAGGCGATCGCTTCCTCGCGCGAGGCGACCTCGATCATCCAGTAACCGCCCAGCACTTCCTTGGCTTCAGCGAAGGGGCCGTCGGTGACGATGGGCTTGCCGGTCGCAAAGGAGACGCGCGCGCCCATTGATGGCGGATGCAGGCCGTCGAGCGTGATCAGCACGCCGGCGTCCTTCAGCGCCTCGTTGTAGCGCATCATCGCCGCGACACGTTCGGGATCGAGTTGAACGTCCGGCGGTGCCGCCTCGTAGCCGAGCGGGATCATCAGCATCATGAATCGCATGGGATTACCTCGTCGCTTGCTGTCATTCCGGGCGCGACAAGGTCGCGAGCCCGGAATCCGTTGATCCATATTGCCGCCGGTCCCGGTGAATTCTCCGATGCGCGATTGCGCTTCAGAGCCGCGCCATGCGCGCCCCGGAAATGGCGGCGGCGGAGAGCTACTTCCTCGTCGCATGCGCGCGCGTGCGCTCTTCCTGCTCGCGCAGCTCGGGGGTGAGGGCTTCGCCGAAATCCTCGGCCGAAAACACCTGCCGGATCTCGATCTCCGAGCCTGGCTCGAACGGCGCACGCTTCATCCAGTCAAGGGCCTCGTCCAGCGAGGCAGTCTTGATCAGCCAGAAGCCGGCGATCAGGTCGGGCGAAAGACTGAACGGACCGCGCGTGACGCCTGGCCCGGACGCCGAGTATCTGACCCGGGCGCCCTTCACCGTCGGATGCAGGCCCTCGCCGGCTTCGATGACGCCGGCCTTGGCCATCTCCTCGTTGAACTTGCCCATCGCAGCCAGCATCTCCGTGGTCGGCATCTTGCCGGCCTCGGTATCCTGGCTTGCCTTGACGATCACCATGAAACGCATCGACCTGCTCCGTGATATATCCTGCGGGCGGGAACATCCGGCCCGCGTTCCCCTCTAAGACGAACGACCTTCTGCCGAGCCGACAGCAGGGCGGGAATTATTTGGAGGCGCGCAAGCGCGACTGCGGCAGGCGCATTCGGGGCCGAATCGGGCTCGATTGGCGCGGCGCGGGGGCCTTTCATGCCTGAACCAAAGCGAAGTAAAAGGGGCCGGCGCTCGCGCGCCCCTCCCCGACACAGGACAGATCAGCCAATGCCGCAAGCCCCGCAGAAAGTTGCCCTCGTCACCGGAGCTGCACGCGGCATCGGGCTTGCGACCGCGAAGAAATTCCTGACCGAGGGCTGGCGCGTGGCGCTGCTCGACATCGAGGGCGAGTTGCTCGGCCGCGCGGTCGCCGAAATCGGCAAGAGCGAGGCGACGCTGGCGCTGACCTGCGACGTTTCCGACGCAGCCGCGGTCAGTGCTGCAATGACGACGATCGAGCGGCGGTTCGGCCGGTTGGATGCCCTCGTCAACAATGCCGGCATCGCGGTGTTCGCGCCGCTGATGGAGACGTCGGAGGCTGACTGGCGCCGCGTGCTCGAGGTTAACCTCACCGGACCGTTCCTCTGCACCAAGGCAGCGGTTCCCTTGATGCGCGACGGCAATGGCGGCGCCATCGTCAACATCACCTCGATCTCGGCGGTGCGCGCTTCGACGCTGCGCTCGGCCTACGGCACCAGCAAGGCGGGCCTTGCGCACCTCACCAAGCAGCTCGCGGTCGAGCTCGCCTCCCTCAACATCCGCGTCAACGCGGTCGCGCCGGGACCAGTCGACACCGCGATGGCGAAGCAGGTTCACACCAAGGAGATCCGCGCCGACTATCACGACGCCATTCCGCTCAACCGCTACGGCCTGGAGGAGGAGCTCGCGGAAGCGATCTATTTCCTGTGCTCGGCGAGCGCGAGCTACATCACCGGACAAATTTTAGCCGTTGATGGCGGCTTCGATGCGGCGGGTATCGGTCTGCCAACGCTGCGCGGGCAACGACGAAACGGGTAAGCCGTGTAGGGTGGGCAAAGGCGCGCAAGCGCCGTGCCCACCACTTCTCCAGATATGAGGCGACAATGGTGGGCACGCTACGCTTTGCCCACCCTACAAGAGCGAGTTGGTGGAGAGCTTCATGCGACGTATCACCTGCCTCAAAGCCCTGATGCTTGCATCCGCGCTGCTCGGCGTCACGCCCGCGGCGGCCGAGATCCGCATCATCCAGTCACCGGGCGGACAGGTCGGGCCGTTCCTCGATCTGTTCGAGAAAGTGCGCGAGAGCGGCGAGCGCGTGGTGATCGACGGCCCCTGCCTGTCCGCCTGCACGCTGGTGCTGAGCATCGTGCCGGGCGAGCGCATCTGCGTCACCAAGCGCGCGGTGCTGGGCTTCCACGCCGCGCGCTCTGTGGACCGGCGCGGGCGCTTCTATGCCGAGCCGGAAGCATCGGTCGCGGTGCTCGCCGCCTATCCCGGCCCGGTGCGCGACTGGATCAGCCGCCGTGGCGGCCTGAGCTCACGGCTGCTGCTGTTGAAGGGGCGCGACCTCGCCGCGATCTATCCGCGATGTCGGTGACGAAGCCGTCGTTGATAGTCTCGCGACCGACATTGACAACCATTGTTGTCGGAACCGCTGCACGACCTCGTCAGAGAACTCGCCGTCTAGAACAAAGTCTGGACCACCGGCACGAGCTTCATGCTCACGCAAATGACCATTCCCCAAAGAGCAAAGTTGATTTGTAGCGCCGCCGCCATCGGTCGCTCCCTTCCAAGTCGCCCCGCCCTGATTTGTAGATTTTATGAAGCAAAGTTAGCGATTTTGGTGTGCAGATCACAGCCCAATATTGCGCCAATTGTTGTGCGGTGCAGTCGGCTTCACGAAGCGGCCTCACTCCGCGAGCAAAGTGATGTGAAATTCCGATTCGTATTCGGCCATGCCGGCTGGTCCGTTTGCGTTGAGTTCCATTAGATTGACGTGACGCGAAGTGTTTCACGCGGATTGCGCGTCGCATACGCAGCAAAGGCCCCGGCATGATTCGATACAGCTTCATCTTGCTCAGTTTTTGCACAGCGCTGATGGCTTGCGCAGGCGCTCCAGCGCAGGAACGCCGCCCCATCGCGTGGGATGGACTTGGCAAGGATCCGAACGGTCCTCACGTCGCGAAACGGCGCGTGGCAAATCCCGCGCCCGCGGCGCCGGATCCCAATCAGGAGCGGGAACGCGTGCTCGGCACCTTGCAGCCCTATTCCCAGGCGTGGTGGGCGGTCCATGACGAAATACAGGCGGAGAACGACAGGCGGCTCGGCAGCAAGCTCGTGATCTGCCCTCGCTGCATGGAGTCGTCGCCGCCGAGCGAGAACGTCACCGGATCGATCCGGTGAGAGGACAAACGGCCGATCGGCGCGTGAGGTGAGGAGTCCATGCGTGTCCCCTCTCCCGCAGCATTGGAGAGAGGGGATCGCAACTCAACGGATCATGGGCGCGGTCGTGCCCGTCACATTCCCTCCGCCGGGCAGTTCACCATCCAGGGAATGCCGAACTTGTCGACGCACATGCCGAAGCCCTTGGCCCAGAACGTCTTGCTGAAGGGCATCGTGACCGAGCCGCCGTCGGCGAGCGCGTTGAACTTGCGCTCGCCGTCCGCGGGATCCTTGACTGTGAGCGAGATCGAAAAACCCTGCGGCTTGTGAAAGTGCTCGGCCGGCGCGTCGGAAGCCATCAGCACGCTGCCGTCGGGCAGCGACATCCGTGCATGCATGATCATCTTCTCACGGCCAAGAGCGGCCGGCACGTCCGGCGGCGCGTCCGATGACCGCATCATTGCATCGATCTTGCCGCCGAGAACCTTGGCGTAATAGTTGAACGCCGCTTCGCAAGTATCCTGATAGAACAGATAGGGATTAAGCATCGATTGTCTCCTCTTCGCTTGCAGTGAGGTTATTGCTTCTCGGTGAGCTTCTTCAGGCCGGCGAGACCTGCCTCGAAATCCTTGCCGATCATGCTGTCAATGTTGACGAACACCTGCATGACCTTCGACAGGAACGGGGCCGGACCGTACATCGCCCACGTGACCAGAGTGGCATCGCCTTGCGGCACAAAGGTGAACTCGGCGGTGTTGTGCCCTTCGAACGGCCGCTCGAAATCGAGCTTGATGCGAAGCCTGGAGGGCCCGTTCGCCTCCAATATCTCCATGTGGCCGGCACCGACATTGTTGTTGCCATCCCAGGCATAGGTGGCACCCTTTCCCGCCGCGGTTCCGCCGAACGTCCGCTTCATGGCGGGATCGCGCTCCTCATAGGGCGACCAGGCGGTCCAGCGATGGAAGTCAGCAACCAGCGGAAAGATCGCATCGGCCGGAGCTTTCACGGCGAGACTGCGCTCCACGCGGAACGTGTCGGGCTTTGTCAATGCGAAGACCAGGACCGCGGCTATGCCGACGGCGAGCACGATAGCGATGACGGCAAGGGCTTTCAGCATGAATGGCTCCCCGGGATACGGAGCCTAGGACGAACGCGGGAGGCCCCGGCCGACAATGGGACAGGAATTCTTTGGCGCACTGCCCACCCCACGTCATGGCCGGGCTTGTCCCGGCCATCCACGTTCTTGGCGCGGAGGGAAAGACCGGGGATGCCCGGGACAAGCCTGGACCAAGCTCGGGCATGACGACGTGGAAGCAGGCGGGCCTACTTCGCCTTCGCGCCCTGCCTGGCGCCGCCATTGGCCGTCTTCGGCTGGCTGTCCCGGATCAGGCGATCGAGATGCATGCGGATGTGGGCGGCTTCGGCCGAGGTGTTGGCGAGCGCGATGGCACGGTCGAAGGCGACGCGGGCCTCGTCGTTGCGGCCGAGCTGCATCAGGAAGGCGCCGCGCACGCCGTAGAAATGGAAATAGTTGGCGAGCTTCGGTGCCAGCGGCTCGATCAGTTCGAGCGCGGCCTGCGGCCCGCGCACCTTGGAGACCGCGACCGCGCGATTGAGCGTCACCACCGGTGACGGCTGCACCACTTCCAGAGCGCCATAGAGCAGATCGATCTGCGTCCAGTCGGTCTCCTCCGGGGTCGCTGCGCGCGCATGCAGCGCGGCGATCGCGGCCTGGATCTGATAAGGACCGCTGCGGTGGTGACGCATCGCCTTGTCGATCAGCGCGAGACCTTCCGCGATCATGGTGCCGTTCCACAGCGAACGATCCTGATCGTCCAGCAGGATCAGCGATCCGTCCTCGGCAAAGCGCGCGGCGCTGCGGGCGTGCTGCAACAGGATCAGCGCCGTCAGGCCCATGATCTCGGGCTCACTCGGAAACAGCCGCAGCAGCAGCCGCGCCAGCCGCATCGCCTCTTCGCACAGCGGCTTCCTGATCTCCGCAGTGTCTCCACTCGCCGAATAGCCTTCGTTGAAGATCAGGTAGATCATGGCGGCGACGCCGGCGAGCCGCTCGGAACGCTCGACCGCGCCGGGCGCTTCGAAGGGGACGCCCGCGTCGGCGACCTTTGCCTTGGCCCGCGTGATGCGCTGCTCCATCGCGGCTTCCGAGACCAGGAAGGCGCGTGCGATCTGCTTGACGGTGAGGCCTGAGACGATGCGCAAGGCGAGCGCGATCTGCTGCGTCGCCGGCAGCTGCGGATGGCAGCAGATGAACATCAGCCGCAGGATGTCGTCGCGATAGTGCGAGCCGTCGAGCCGCTCGGCCAGCTTCCCCTCGGCATCATCGAGATCCGAGATGGCCAGGTCGTCCTCCGGCAGGGGCTGCTGCTTGCGGGCGCGGCGCACCTCGTCGATCGCGACGTTGCGGCCGACCATGATCAGCCAGGCCGCGGGATCGCGCGGCGGCCCGTTCTGCGGCCAGGACTTGAGCGCGCGCAGGCAGGCGTTCTGAAAAGCCTCCTCTGCGGTGTCGAGATCGCGGAAATAGCGCAGCAGCGCGCCCACCGCCTGGGGTCGCGCCGAGGTCAGCGCAGTCTCGATCCAGGCGGTGTCGGTCTCGCTCACGTGAGAGCTCCTCCGGGCCGGAACACGCCCACCGGACGCACCTCGTAGGCACCGCCGGGATTGGCAGCGCCCAGCTCGCGCGCGACGTCGAGCGCATCGTCGAGATTCTTGCAGTCGACGATGTAGAAGCCGAGCAGCTGCTCCTTGGTCTCGGCATAGGGACCGTCGAGCACCAGTGGCGGGTCCTCCTTGCGCAGGGTCGCCGCCGCGGTCGTCGGCAACAGCCGCGCCACCGGTCCGAGCCGGCCCTGCCTGGTGAGCTTCTCCTGCACCACGGCGAGCTTCTTCATCACGGCCTCGTCCTGCTCCTTGCTCCAGGAGCCGACGAAATCCTCGTCGTGATAGCAAAGAATGGCGTAAAGCATAGGCGACACTTTCCTCGTCTGCTTTGAAGACGCGCCAATATGCCCCGCGCCGACATGGCTGCGGAAAAAATTTGCAAGAAAAATCCGGCAGATCGTGCCAAGGAGGGCCTTCTCAAACGGAACCGACGAGGCACTTCGAATGACCCTGGGTACACTGGCCGTCCTGATCAACAGCACGCAGCAGAACTGGCTGCCGGAGCGCTGGAAGGCCCGGTTCGAAGCGGTCTGCGGGGACCGTCGCGTGGTGCTGCTGCCGGACGCCGGGCTCGATCCGGCGGAGGTGCACTATGCCGCGGTGTGGAAGCCGGTGCCGGGCGATCTCGGTGCGTTCCCCAATCTGCGCGCGATCTTCAACCTCGGCGCCGGCGTCGACGCGCTGATGGCGGACAAGAGCCTGCCCGATGTGCCGCTGGTGCGCGTCGCCGTGCCCGATCTCACCAATCGCATGACCGAATATGTCGTGCTGCACGTGCTGATGCACCACCGCCAGGAGCTTTACCTCAGGCAATCGCAGCGCGAAAAACGCTGGGAGCCAAAATATCAATGGCCGGCGAGCGCGATCACCGTCGGCGTCATGGGATTGGGCACGCTGGGGGCCGATGCGGCCAATGTGCTGCGGCGGCTCGGCTTCCGCGTCGCCGGCTGGAGCCGCAGCCCGCGGACGATCGACGGCGTCGCGTGCTTCCACGGCACTGCGCAGATCGATGCCTTCCTGCGCACGACCGACATCCTGGTCTGCCTGCTGCCGCTGACGCCTGACACAAACGGCATCCTCAACCGCGACGTCTTCACGAAGCTCAACCGCAACAGCCCGCTCGGCGCGCCCGTGCTGATCAATGCCGGTCGCGGCGGCCTTCAGAACGAAGCCGATATTCTGGCCTGCCTCGACGACGGCACGCTTGGCGCCGCCTCGCTCGACGTCTTCGTGCAGGAGCCGCAGCCGGCGAACAGCCGCTTCTGGACCCACCCCAAGGTGGTGTTGACGCCGCACAACGCAGCCGACACCGACGCGGACGCGATCTCGGCTTATGTCGCCGCGCAGATCGGACGGTTCGAGGCTGGCGGAGTGCTGGAGAATGTGGTGGATCGGGCAAGGGGCTACTAAGCCCCCGGATTTCGCGAACGCTGGCGCTTCAGGCCCGGTGGCATCCCCGCGAACGCGGGGATCCATACCCACGGGCAGAAATCGTAAGGCGAGCGGGCAACTCCGGGTCTTCGCCGAACGTCTTCCGTGGTCCGGAGCTGCGCTCCGCTTGCCGGCGACGGCAGCCTACGCTTTCGCGCCCACCATCATATCGATCGCGCCCTTCACGATCGCCTCCAGCTCCTTGCGTGGGACGCGGGCGCGCGAACGAACGGCGATGGAGTGCACGGTAGCTGATGCGATCTGCGCCAGCACCGCCGGATCGGCGCTCTCCGGCAACTCGCCCTTCTCCTTGGCACGGCGGAAGCAACTGGCAAAAGCCTTGTCGAGCTCGGTGAGTCCGTCGAGCACCATGGCGCGGATCTCGGGATCGCTCACCGCCTCGGACGCCGCCGTCACCACAGTGAAACAGCCGCGCGGGCCGGTCTCGCCGGAGAGATAGATGTTCAGCGCGGAGGCGAAGATTCGCTCCAGGCGCTGGCGCAGCGGCATTTCCTCGCGAAAGATCGCTGCCATGGAGGCCCGCGCTTCCTCACGGTAGCGCTGGTAGCTCTTGATGTAGAGCTCGCGCTTGTCGCCAAAGGCGCCGTAGAGGCTCGGGCGATTCATGCCAGTGGCCTCGCTGAGATCGTCGAGCGAGGTCGCGGCAAAGCCCTGCCTGCGGAACAGGTCGAGCGCCTTGCCGAGCGCGACATCGGGCTCGTAGGCGCGGGGACGGCCGCGGCGCTTGGGCTGACCGGCAGCAGTTGGCAGCTTCGATTTTTGTACCATTTCGCAACTTAATCCTTGACCGCGGATATATTATGCAACACAGTACAAAAATCAATCTGGCCAGGTTGAGCGAAACTTCCAGAGAATTGCCCAAGGAGGCTACAGATGGATCTCTATTTCTCGCCCCTCGCCTGCTCCATGGCGACGCGCGTTGCGCTGTATGAAGCCGGCGCCGAGGCGAACTATCTCGAAGTCGATCCGCCGACCAAGACAGTGCTGAGCGACGGCTCCGACTTCCGGGCGGTCAATCCAATCGGCCTGGTGCCGACGCTGCGCACCGATGAGGGCGTGGTGCTGACCGAGAACGCCGCGATCCTGCAATATGTGGCCGACCGCTTTCCGCAATCCGGCCTCGGTGCCGCCGCCGGCATCGAGCGCACCCGGCTGCATCAATGGCTTTGCTTCATCGGCACCGAGCTGCACAAGGGCCTGTTCATCCCCGTGCTCGACCGCAAGGCGCCGCAGGAAACCAAAGCCTACGCGCTGGAAAAGAACCTGTCGCGGCTCGACTATCTCGACAACTATCTGAAGGGCCGCGATTTCCTGCTCGACCATTTCAGCGTGGCGGATGCCTATCTTGTCACGGTCATCAACTGGACCATGGCGACGCCGCCGATCGAGCTTGCGAAATGGCCGAACGTGAAGGCCTACTACGAACGCCTGCGCCAGCGCCCGTCGATCGCCAGGGCGATCGCGGAGGAGTTCGAGTTGTACAAGGCCGAGCTCGCGCGGAAGAAGGCCGCGGCGTAAAACACGATGAAATGAGGCTTGATCGCTGCAACGACGGTGGTGCGCTCCCTCTCCCGCTTGCGGGAGAGGGTGCTTCTCCAATGGGACAACCCCCAAGAGGAGAAAGCCCTCACCCGCGCCTCCGGCGCGACCTCTCCCGCAAGCGGGAGAGGTGAACGAGCCGCGGCAATCGATTCAACGAAAGCCGTTCCGGAGTGCAGATCGACTATTTCGGCGCCTGCAGCACGATGCCATAGCGGCGGTAGATCTGGTCGATCGTGCCGTCGCCTCGCAGCCGTTCCAGGGCCCGGTCGATGGCCTCGCGCAACGCATCATCCGGGCGGATCATGCCGACGGCGACATTCCAGTTGAGATCGGCGATGCTCTCATCACGATCCAGGATCCGGAGCGGATTGTCCGGATGCGTCAGATTGAAATAGCTCGCCGCCGTGGGCGTGACCGCGGCGGCATCGATCTCACGGTTCGACACGGCCTCCAGGCTGTCGCTCTCGAAGCCGAACGTCGACAGGGGCACGTGCCGTTGGCCGATGATCATGGCGGCGATCGATCCGACCTGCACTCCCACCTTGGTCCTTTCGTTGAGACTCTTGAACGAGGTGAGCGGGCTGGATGACGGCACCGCGAGCGCGACGCCCGTGCGATAATATGGTTTCGAAATCCGCAAACGTGTTTCGCCTTGCGCCTCGCGGTCGGCGATGACGTCCAGGAGAATGTCACAGCCGGCGCTGCGCATCTGGTACTGCGTGATGATCCAGTCGAGCCTCAGCGCCACACCGAGCTCGCGGGCCATCACCTGTCCCAGCTCGACCTGAAAACCGGGCGGCTCGCCGGTCTTGCGGGCAAAGGGAAGCGAGTTGGGATGCGCGCACAGCCCGATCACGCCGCTCGCACGGATCGCGTCCAGGGTTCGCGCCTGCGCCGGTCCCGGCAGCCCGATGGCGGCAGCGACGATGACCGGCACGATCGTCTTCATTGCACACCCTCATCTGGACGCATCGCGCGTCTGGTTCAGCCTTCGCGTGGTTTCAAGGCGCGGATGTACTTGACGATCAGGTCGATCTGCGCGTCGGTGAAAGCGCCATCGAATGCCGGCATCGCGCCTTGCTTGCCGTGCTTGATGCGATTGCGAATGAAGTCGTCGTCGCGCGGCGAATTCATCAGTTGCGGACCCTTGCCGACGGCCCGGCCGCCGTCGGAGTGACAAAACCCGCAAGTTCCCGCGAACACCTGCTCGACCTCGAACGGCGCATTCTCGGGCGCAGGCGCCGCGGATTGTGCTTGAGCCATTGCAGCGCACAGCAACGAGGCGCCCACCGGAACTGTCCTCAAATACAGCTTCAACACGTCCACTCCGTTCCTGAAGCAGGTGGCCGTCGCGATCGGCAAGGAGCGGGCTTGCACCCGCTCCTGCAGATCGTTTGCGGCAACTATTTCAGGCTGAAGACGACGAGCGCGCCGTCGTCACGCGGCATGCTCTTGTAGACGCCGCCGAAGTTCGGCGCATACTCGTCAGCCAGCATGCCGCCAAAGCCCGCGGTCACGGCGATATATTGCTTGCCGCCGACGGAGTAGCTGACGATGCCGCCCTGGTGACCGGTGCCGTTGTTGTGCTTCCACAGTTCGGCTCCGGTTTCGGCATCGTAGGCGTGAAGGACACCGCGGGAGTCCGGCACGAAGACCAGATTGCCCGCCGTCGACAGCACGCTTCCAAGCGGCGGCTCGGGATATCGGACCTCCCATTTCTTCGCTCCCGTTATGGGGTCCCGCGCGTCGAGATGGCCATAGATTTCGCCGCCGGGAGGAGGCACCATCTTGAAATCGGCGCCGATGTTGAGCTGGACCTGTGGCGTCGTAACCGGTGTCGTCTTCTGGATGTCCAGCGTCATGCACCATTCCTGGCCGATCTTGTAGTAGAGACCGGTCTTCGGGCTGTATGAGCCGGCGTTCCAGCTGATGCCGCCGCCGATGAACGGACACAGAGGTGGTTCAGTGACTTTCCCGACGGAGAAATCGCGGCGGCCGATCAGCGCGCCGGTCTTGGGGTCGATATCCTTGACGAAGTTGATGTTCTCGACCAGCCGCCAGACGTTCTTCACCTTGAGATTGCGGTCGTAGACGAAGACGAAGCCGCCCTTGTTCGGATGAACCACGTATTTCTGACCGTCGCGCTCGAGCATCACGAACTCGCCGACGGAGCTGTCAAAGTCCCAGGCGTCGTGCGGCAGTTCCTGATGATAGAATTTCAGCTTGCCGGTATCGATATCGAGGCCGATCACCGAAGTCGTATAGAGATTGTCGCCGGGACGTGCACCTTGCGTCTTGTAGTCGGCGCCCGACCAATCGTAGAGCGGCGCAGGGTTCGCGGTGCCCCACAGGATGGTGTTGGTCTCGGAATCATAGGTGCCCGGCATCCAGCCGCCACCACCGCCGGTGCGCCAGGAGTCGTTGCCCCAGGTCTTCATGGCCTCTTCGGTGCCCGCGACCGTCAGGAATTCCCACTTCTTCTTTCCCGTCGTGGCATCGAGAGCGAAGATCGGGCCGCGGCCCGGCCATTCGCCACCTTGCGCGCCGATAATCACGCTCCCCTTCGCGTAAAGAGGCGCGCCGGTAAAGCCGACAGTGAGCTTCTGCGAGTCGATCAGCTTGGTCTCCCAGAGGACCTTTCCCGTCTTCGAATCCAGCCCGAAGACACGCCCATCCATCGTGCCCACGAACACCTTGCCCTCACCGAGAGCTACGCCGCGGTTGTAGGGAGAGTGGGTCTGCCGGCTGATGAGCGCCTCGTCCAGTTCCGGAAAGAACGACCAGATGACCTCGCCGGTTGCGCCATTCAGCGCAAAGACCCGGCTGTAAGAGCCCGAATAGTAGAGCACCCCGTCAGCCACGAGTGGCATGGACTGCAGACCGCGCGTCGATCGCCCGGGGATGTGCATCCAGGCTACGCCCAAATTGGCGACGTTGTTCGTGTTGATCTGCGCGATCGGGCTGTAGTGGTAGGACTTGTACGAGCCGTGATAGGTGAGCCAATCGTTCTGGCCGGCGGCCTCGATGCGGGCCGTATCCACGGCTTGTGCCGACGCCGCCGATGCTGCAAGTGTCGCAACGACGACGACAGGCAAGGCCGAGCTGAGCCACTGCTTTCTCATTTGCACTTCCTCCCGCTCTTGTGTTTGTTGATTGCGTCTCGTGAGCGCGGCCGCGAGGGGGCATTTGCAGTTCAGTACGCGTCGATCGTCCTCCGTCGGACCGAGTCGCCAACAGATATCCCCTCTTTCGGCGGATAGCGCCGAAGGAGCCACCTTCACTAGTGTGATTGCTGTTGTACTTCTGCTTGCCGCTGCAGCTTACGACGGATCACAGGGCGTGCAAACACGGAACGCGCGCAGGAGACGACTTTGACGCACGGGCCGAATTGAAACGGCAGCGGCACTGACCGTTTCGACCTCGATCGGCCAATCCCTGAGCGAAGTGGCTTATCCGTAAAGCACTTTCGGCAGTATCGTGACGATGCCGGGCCACAGCGTCAGCAGCAGCACGAAGCCGATCATGATCATGAGGTACGGCATCGTCACGCGGGCGATGTAGCCGAGGCCGTCCTCAGTCAGGCCCTGGATGACGAACAGGTTGAAGCCGACCGGCGGGGTGATCTGCGCCATCTCGACGGCGAGCACGAGGAAGACGCCGAACCAGACCTCGTCGAAGCCTGCGCCCTTCACGATCGGCAGCACGATCGGCAGCGTCATCACGATCATCGAGAAGCCGTCGAGGAAGCAGCCGAGAACGAGATAGAAGACGATCAGCGTCACGATCAGCATGAACGGCGACAGGCCGAGCCCCTTGACGAAGGCGGCCACCGCCTGCGGGATGCCGAGGAAGGCTGCGGCATTGCCGAGGATCGAAGCGCCGAGCACGATCAGCGCGATCATCGAGCAGGTCACGACCGAGCCGATCAGCACGTCGCGCATGACCTGTTGCGACATCGCGCCTTGCGCCCAGGCAACCAGGGCCGCGCCGAGCACGCCGACGGCTGCAGCCTCCGACGGCGTCGCGAGGCCGCCATACATCGAGCCGAGCACGCAGGCGATCAGGAACAGCGCCGGGGCGAGGTCCTTCAGAGCGGCGAAGCGTTCGCTCCATGGCACCTGCGAGAGCTTGGCTTCCGTTTCCGGCACCATGCTCGGATTGAGGCTCGTATGCAGCATCACCCAGGCCATGAAGGTGGCGGCCAGCAGGAATCCCGGCAGCACCCCGGCCGTGAACAGCTTCAGGATCGAGACATCGCCGAGCACGCCATAGATGATCATGATGTTTGACGGCGGGATCAGGAACCCGAGCGTGCCGGCGCCGGCGAGCGAGCCGATTGCGATGTCGCGGGAATAGCCGCGGCGCAGCAGCTCGTTGAGCGACATGCGGCCGATCACCTGTGTGGTCGCGGCCGACGAGCCCGAGATCGCCGCGAAGATGGTGCAGCCGATCACGTTCACATGCAGCAGGCGGCCGGGCAGCAGCCCGGCCCAGGGCGCCAGTCCCTGGAACAGCGAGCGCGACAGGCGGGTGCGGAACAACAATTCGCCCATCAGGATGAACAGCGGTAGCGCGAGCAGCTCCTGCGTGGTCAGGATGTTCCAGGCATATTGAGGCAGCAGCTTGTCGAGCGGGATCGAGCGGAACATCGCGAGCAGCAGCGTCGCGGTGAGCGCAAGCGTCAGGCCGATCCAGACGCCGCAGGCCAGCAGCGCAAACAGGATCGCGAACAGGGCGACGACTTCGATGGTCATGCGATCTTGAATCCGGGAGCGAGCAAAGCGGTCATTCGACGGGCGAGGCCTTCATGCGATGATCCTCCAGCGGCAGGCCGAGCGCGGCCTGGATCGCGCGCGCCAGGAACTGGAGCGTCAGCAGCAGCATGCCGAAGGTGACGACGGCCTCCGGAAACCACAACGGCGTGTCGCTCGAGGTGGAGACCTGGCCGCGCACGAACGCGCCCCAGGCGAATTTCGCCATTGCCGAGGTCAGGAACGCCATGAAGACGAAGCCGGCCGCCGCCGAGAGAATCTCGAGCGCGCGCTGCACCGGCGCCGGCACGTTCTTCAGGAGCAGCACGACGCGGATATGGCCGCCGACACGTAGCGTCATGGCGGCGCCGAAAGTGAAGGACGCCGCCATGAGATAAGAAGAGTATTCCCACGCGATCGAGATGCTGGGCGGGAAGAACGGCAGAAAGTTCGACAGGAAGCGGGTTGCGACCTCGCAGAGCATCAGCAGCGTCAGCATCAAGAGACAGCCGCCGCCAATCCAGCCGTCGAGCCGGCCGAGGCGATCGATTCCGTCGAGCAGGATGCGCAGCGGCGCCGGCGCCGCTGCATTCAGACTCTGCGGAGCTTCGGGCGAGATGCTCACCACGACGTCATCCTCAGCCACGCTTCATTTCGGCGAGATAGGCCCGCACCGGCTTGTCGGCTGCCGGCACGCGCTTGAGGAAGGCGTCGAGCTGCGGCGCGGTCTTGGCCCGGATGTCCGTCATCATGGCTTGCGAGACCGGCACCACCTCCATGCCGCCTTCCTTCAGGCGGTTGAGGCTGTCGACATCAGCCTTGAGCGAGTTGGCCCAGAAGCCCGGCTCCATCTTCGCCGCGATATCCGCAACCAGCTTCTGCTGATCGGCGGAGAGAGCCTTCCAGGAATCGAGATTGACGGTGAGCATCTGCGACGACCAGACGTGGTTGGTCGGGTAGACGTATTTCAGGAATTCCCAGAACTTGCCGTCGACGCCCGACACCGACGAGGTGGAGACGCCGGCCACCGCGCCGGAAGCGAGCGCGGGAATCGTCTCGCCCCAGGGGATCATCACGGCCGCCATACCGATCGCATTCAGCATGTCGACCGCGTTCTTGTCGGGCACGCGGATCTTGATGTTCTTCAGACCCTCGACATCGGCGACCTTCGCCTTCAGATGCAGATACTGCGTCGGCCACGGCACGATGTAGAGGATCTTCTGGTTGTTGCGCGCAGCGATCTTCTCGTATTCGGGCCGCACATATTTGTGCAGCACCTTGAGCTCTTCCACCGAGCCGCAGAGGAAGGGAATGCTCTCGACGCCCATGAAGGGCTCGTCGCCGACCTGCTGGATGTTGAGGACGTCGGCGAGCGGAACCAGGCCGTCGCGCACGGCGCGCAAGTGCTCGGGGCCCTTGAAGCCGAGCTGACCACCCGCCTTCACGGTGATGTTGACCGTGCCGCCGCTCTGCTTCTTCACCTCCTCGGCGAAGGCAAAAGCGTTCTGGGTGTGGAAATTTCCGTCAGGCCACACCGTCGACATGTCCCAGCTTACCGTCGCCGCCCGCGCGCGGGTGGAGATGTGGCCGGCGGCGAGCAGCGTCGCTGCGCCCGCGGTGAAGTTCCGTCGCGTGATCATTGCACCCCTCCGTTTGCTACGCGCACGACGCCTGAGGCGTCACCGCGAGTACCCATAAACTGCGACCGCCTTGTCGACGGACACGAGTCCGCTTTCGACGTCGTCATTGACCGCCGCGCGCTCGCGCTTGGCGGGATCGCCGATGCCCGCGCCGCCCGGTGTCAGCACCACCAGCCGGTCGTCCGGCGGCACCTGCTGAAAGCCTTTCCCCCGCAGCTTCTTTCCGGACTTGAGACCGACATAGCCGGCCTCGCCGTCCCGGCCGCCATCGCGGCCGCGCGGCGGATGATCAATGCGGTCGAACGCCGCCAAGATGTCGAACGGCGCGTCGACGCCGCTGCCGACTTCGATGATCTGACCGAGGCCGCCGCGGGTGCGCCCTGCCCCGCCGGAATCCGGACGCAGCTCCTTGCGCCAGAAGATCAGAGGCGTCTGCGTCTCTGCGATCTCGACCGGCGTGCCGCGCACGCCGCTGGGATAGGCGGTCGCGGACAGCCCGTCCTTGCCGAAGCGCGCGCCGGTGCCGCCGTTGGAGGTCACCGCCATGGAGAACCCGTAATTGCCGCCGACGCCGCTTCGCGTCTGCCCCCGCACGTTGAGATTCCACAGGCACGAGGTGCCTTCCGCAGGCACGCGCTCGGGAATGATCTGGCGCAGGCAGCCGAACACGACGTCGGGCAGCATCTGGCCGATGATGTGGCGCGAGGCGACCGGCGCCGGCTTCGGCGCATTGAGAATCGCGCCCGCCGGCGCCGATACCGTCAGCGGCGAGAGCGAGCCGGCATTGTTCGGGATCTGCGAGGCGACGACGCAGCCGAGGCCGAACACCGTGTAGGCGGTGGTGTAGGACAAGGGCACGTTGATGCCGAACTTCGAGGCGGCGGAGGTGCCGTCGAAATCGACGTGTATGCCTTCGTCCGAGATCGTCAGGGTCGCAGCCAGCGTCACCGGCGCGTCATAGCCGTCGACCACCATCGTGTTGCGCCAGCTGCCCTTCGGCAGCTTGGCGATCTCGGCGAGCACGGCCTCGCGCGAGCGGTCGCAAATGTAGTCGCCGAGCTCGTCCAGCGTGTCGATGCCGAACTCGGTCATCATCTCGACCAAGCGCTCGCAGCCGACGTCGTTGCAGCCGGCGAGCGAATAGGTGTCGCCCTCGGTGTCGATCGGAAGTCGCGTATTGGTGCGGATCATCGCCATCAGCGTCTCGTTGACGACGCCCTGGTCGATCAGCTTCAGCATGGGGATGTAGAGCCCCTCCATGAACACGTCGGTGGCGTCGGGCCCGAAGCCGATGCCGCCGATATCCATGAGATGGCTGGTGCAGGAGAACAGCGCCACCGGCTTGCCATCCTTGAAGCACGGCGTGGTGACGACGAAGTCATTGAGATGGCCCGTGCCCATCCAGGGGTCGTTGGTGATGTAGGCGTCGCCTTCCTTCATCGTCTCGATCGGGAAGTGAGTGATGAAATGCTTGACCGATTCCGCCATCGAGTTGACGTGGCCGGGCGTGCCCGTCACCGCCTGTGCCAGCATGCGCCCCTCGAGGTCGAACACGCCGGCCGACAGGTCGCCGCATTCGCGCACGATCGGGCTGAACGCGGTGCGGAGCAGCACCTGCGCCTGCTCCTCGACCACGGCGATCAGCCGGTGCCACATGATCTGAAGGTCGATCAGGCTCGCGCCATTTGCCTTGCTCATGATCAGGCCGCCTTCCGTTCCATGACGATGCTGCCGGCACCGTCTATATGGGCGTCAAAACTGTTGGAGACGAAGGTCGAGGTCTCGTCTTCCGCAATGACGGCGGGACCCGCAATCGTCGCGCCCGGCGCCATGTCCTCGCGGCGATAGAGCGGGATATCGATCACTTCGCCCGCGCGGCCGTCGAAGAACTTGCGGCTGCCGGACGCCTTGGCCGCAGGCATGCGTGCGACGGAAGCGACGGTCGGGGGATTGCGCGCCTCGGTGGTGGCGAGCACCGACCAGCTCAACACCTCGATGGCAGCCCCCGGGATCGGCCGTTCGAACATCGCGGAATAATCCGCCTCGAACTTCCGGCGCAGGCCGGCGAGATCGGCGGTCGCCAGCCGCCGGTTCGGCAGCTCGACCGATATCTCGTGGCCCTGGCCGACATAGCGCATGAAGGCGGCGCGGCGCTCCCGCACCGGAGCACCGGCTGCACCGGGCTCCACAGCGCACGCGCCTCGGTCACCATCTCCTGCAAGAGGTCAGAGACGGCCTCGGTGTCGAAGTCATCGAGCCGGACATGACGGCTGCGCACCAGCTCATAGGCGATGGGCGCCGCCAGGAAGCCGACGGCCGAGCCGACACCGGCATTCGATGGCACGATCACGCGAGAGACGCCGATCTTCTCGGCGACACGGGCCGCATGCAGCGGCGCGGCACCGCCGAAAGCGATCAGCGTGTGCTGGCCGATAATCTCCCCGCGCTCGACCGCATGCACACGTGCCGCGCTCGCCATGTTCTCGCAGACGACTTCGTGGACAGCATAGGCCGCGGTTTCCGCGGTAAGGCCAAGCGGCTCGCCGACGTCCCGCAGCAGCGCCTGCTTCGACAGCTCCGGGTCGAGCTTGATCGTGCCGGCCGCAAACGCATCGGGATCGATCATGCCAAGCGCGACGTCTGCATCCGTCACGGCCGGGCGCTGACCGCCGCGGCCATAGCAGGCGGGCCCCGGCTCCGAGGAGGCGCTCTCGGGACCGACGGTGACGCGCTTCATCGCGTCGACATGCGCGATCGAACCGCCGCCGGCGCCGATCTCGACCATCTCGATGACGGGAATGCGCACCGGCAGGCCGGAGCCCTTGAGGAAACGCGCGGCGCGATCGACCTCGAACACGCGCGAGGTCTCAGGCTGGTACTTTTCGATCAGACAGATTTTTGCGGTCGTGCCGCCCATGTCGAAGGAGAGCACCCTGCTCTCGCCAAGACGCGCCGCGATCTGGGCCGCGAAGATCGCGCCGCCGGCGGGACCGGATTCGACGAGGCGCACCGGAAAGCGTCGCGCGGTCTCGATCGAAGTCACGCCTCCGCCGGAGGTAACAAGATAAATGGCGCCGCGAAACTGCTCGACCTGCAGGGCGTCGGCCATGCGGGCAAGATAGCCATCGATCAGCGGCTGCACATAGGCGTTGGCGACCGCAGTGGATGTGCGCTCATATTCCCGGATCTCGGGACACACTGCCGACGATACAGTCACGGAGATGCCGGGCATTTCATCACCGATGATCGCGGCCGCGCGGCGCTCATGCTCGGAATTGGCATAAGAGTGCAGGAACGCGATCGCGACGCTCTCGACCTTCAGCTCACGCAATCTCTGCGCGAGTGCGCGCACCGCCGCTTCGTCGAGCGGGAGACGAACGGCACCGTGGGCGTCAATGCGCTCGGGCACCGTGAAGCGCAGGCCGCGCGGCGCCAGCGGCTTCGGCTTGTCGATGCCGAGATCATATTGGTCGTAGCGGCTTTCGGTGCCGATATCGAGCACGTCGCGGAAGCCCTCGGTCGCGATCAGCGCGGTCTTGGCCCCGCGGCGCTCGATGATGGCATTGGTCGCGAGCGTCGTGCCATGGATGAAGACATCGATGTCGCTGATATGCGCACGTGCATCGGCAAGAATGAGGCGCATGCCGTCCAGCACAGCCTGCTCGGGGCGCTGCGGAGTGGTCAGCACCTTGCGGGTTCTGCGATCTTGCCCCACGTCCAGCACGATGTCGGTGAACGTGCCACCGATATCAACGGCAAGCCGCACCTCGGCTCCCTCAAGCATTCCAAATTCTCCGTGCTGGTCGTCAAGACTGGGGTCAAAAGCGCAGCAATTTCCATGCCATGGACGACGAGATGCATGCCGCGCCCGGCTATTCTGCTTGGCACCTATGCAATAGGCAAGGCGTGTGCGCCGCCTGCGCGATCAGAGCAGGAATGCAAGCGCCGTCTCGCAGCGCTCCTCGACCTTGAGCGTCAGGAGATCGTCGGCGCGGGTGCGGCCGAGGTTGACCGCCGCGACCGGAATATTGCGGCGCGCCGCGGCCTGGACGAAGCGGAAGCCGGAATAGACCATCAGCGAGGAGCCGACGATCAGCATGGCGTCGGCTTGCGCCAGATGATCCTGCGCGGTGGCGACGATCTCGCGCGGGACGTTCTCGCCGAAGAAGACGACGTCCGGCTTGAGGATGCCGCCGCAGGCTTCGCATGGCGGCACTTCGAAGGAGGAAAAATCCTCGTGCTCCAGATCGGCGTCGCCGTCAGGTGCATCCGCGGCATCGAGCGTCAGCCACGCCGCAATCGCGCGGCCAAGGTCGTGCTGAAACTCGTCGCGCGGCGTCTTGCGGCCGCAACCCATGCAGCGGACCAGATCGAGCCGGCCGTGCAGGTCGATGACCTGCCGGTGGCCGGCCGACTGATGCAGCCGATCGACGTTCTGGGTCAGCAGCATCCCGCACCGGCCGTTCGCCTCGAGCCGGGCCAGCGCATGATGCGCATCGTTCGGCCTCGCCTGGCCGAACCGCCGCCAGCCGATCAGGCTGCGCGCCCAATAGCGCCGGCGCGTGTGCTCGTCCGATATGAAGGCCTGGAAATTGACCGGCTGGGTCCGCTTCCAGTTGCCCTGGCTGTCGCGGTAATCGGGAATGCCTGAATTGGTGCTGCAGCCGGCGCCGGTCAACACGAACAGACGTTCGTGCCGGTCGACGAAATCCTGGAGCGGAGGGTTTGACATGGCACCAGATGTAGGTCGCGAGGCCGGCCTTTTCCAGATCACTGTCGGCGGGACGGACGCCCTGCGATAGACGATGGGTGAGATTTCTCCTGGTCTGCCGTGTGGGCGGCTTGCTGCAACGTCCGCCGAAACTCATCGCGCTTTTCGTGCACCGAGGCTATCGCCTGTCCGACCGCGACCCCGAGGCCGACCAGCGCAGCTTCTGAAAGCTGCAGGCTTGCCTCGATGGTTTCCGGCACCGCGTCAGTTGCGCCGATTGCATAGAGGTGACGGGCGTGATCAGCGTCGCGCGCACGTGAAACGATCAACACATCCGGCCGCACCGCACGGGTCCGCTCGACGACGGCATCGATCGCCGTTCGCGACTGAATCGTAATGATCACACCGGTCGTCTGCATCAGGCCGCAAGCTTCGAGAAAGCCCGGTTCTGTCGCGTCGCCAAAGAAGACCTTATGGCCGTCGCGGCGGTCGCGCGCCACGGCGATCGGATCGTGATCGACCGCGATGTAGTCTACGCCATGGGTGGTAAGCAGCGAGCAGACCACTTTTCCAACACGGCCGTAGCCGACCACGATCGCCTGTGTTCGGTCACTTGGCGGCTGAACCGTCAGTTCGGGATCGAGGATGCGCTCGTCAGCCAGCTTGGCGGCCAGTCGTCGTCCGAGCGCGCCCAAGAGCGGCGTCAGCGCCATCGTCACGGCCGTAATGGCGACGACGAAGCTCGACACGCGAGGCTCGATCAGACCGGCGGCCGCCGCCATGCCGATGCTGACGAAGGCGAACTCGCCGACGGGCCCCAGCAGGAAGCCGATCTCGATCGCCGCCGGCCATGAGAGCCTGAAGAGGCGACCCAGAATGATGAGCACGATCGCCTTGCCGGCGAGAATGCCGATGACGGCAGCGAGCAGCCAACCGGGCTCGCGCATGAATACGCGGAAGTCGATGGCCATGCCGACGGTGAAGAAGAAGATGCCGAGCAGCAGGCCCTTGAACGGCTCGACGGTAGCCTCGATGGCTTTTCCATACTCCGTTTCCGCCAGCATCAGTCCTGCAACGAATGCCCCGAGCGCCATCGACAGCCCGGCTTGGTGTGCGGCAAGCCCTGCGCCGACGATGACGAACAAGGTCGCCGCGACAAACAACTCCGTCGAATGGGTTCCCGCAACTGTCTGGAACAGCGGACGCATCAGCAGCCGTCCGATCAGAATGAGAAAGGCGACCGCCACGACCGCCTTCAGGATCGCACTGGAGATGTGCGTCACGACCGAGCCACCGCTGCCTGCACCGAGCACCGAGACGAAGACGAGAATAGGGACTACGGCGAGGTCCTGGGCCAGCAAGACCGAGAAGCTCGCGCGCCCGGCTGTGGTCGCAAGCCGCCTCTCGGCGGAGAGAAGCTCGAGCACGATGGCCGTCGAGGACAGCGCAAGGCTCGCGCCAATGATAACGGAAGTATCGGAACTCTGCCCGGAGAGGAGCGCCGCGCCAAATATCATGGCGGACGTCGCCAGCACCTGCAGGCCGCCAAGCCCGAACACCAGCCGTCGCATCGTGACGAGCCGCCGGAAAGACAGTTCGAGCCCGATCAGGAATAGCAGGAACACGATGCCGAGATTGGCGATGCCCTCGACATTCTGCGCGTCCGTCACCGTGAACCAGTACAGGAACGGGAGATTCTGAACGAGCGAACCAAGCCCGAGCGGACCGAGAATGGCGCCCGCGCCGAGATAGCCCAGCACCGGGTTGATGCCCCAGCGGCGCACGATCGGCACCACCACGCCGGCGGTGCCGAGAACCACGAGCGCGTCGCTATAGGCATTGATGTTGATGGTTGTGGTCACGAGCCCGTCTTGTGTCGGCGCTTGCCAATAGCGGCCGCGTCGTCCACGGTCGATAGCACACGGCGCCGCAGCCCCCAACCAGTCCTGATTCTCCGCGCGGGCACTGGCGGCCGCCGATGCGGATGGTCCGAGCTGACGTTCAGCTCGCCCAATTCTCCCGGAATTCAGGGAATAGCGTCAGGCCCCCGCAGGCATAGATCGTCTGCCCCGTGATATAGCTCGCATCCTCCGAGGCGAGGAAGGCGAACACGGCGGCGATCTCTTCCGGCGTGCCGACGCGGCCCAGCGGAATATGGCTGGTGACGACGCCGCGCTTTTCGGGATCGCCGGTCCATGCCGTATTGATCGGCGTGTCGATCGCGCCTGGCCCCACCGCGTTGACGCGGATGCCCCGGCCGGCAAATTCGAGCGCCAGCGTGCGCGTCAGATTGGCCATGCCTCCCTTGCTGATCGAATAAGCGAGATAGCCGGGCTTTGGAATGATCTGGTGGACGCTCGAACAATTGATGATGCTGCCACCTCCGCCGCGTGCGACGAAGTGAGCGAGCGCCTTCTGCGCGCAGAGCACGGCACCGTTGAGATTGACGTCGATGATGCGGCGATAGGTTTCGACGTCGAGCGCCTCGCTCGGCGATTCTTTCTGGAAGCCGGCGTTGTTGACAAGACAATCGAGACGTTTCCAGCGAGAAAGAATCGTCTCGAACATCGCAGCAATGTCCTGCTCATCGCCGACATTGGCCTTGACGATGCAATGATCGGGCTCGCCGTGGCCGCGCGAGCGCGAAGCTGCCCGAGCGAGCGCGAGCGTCTCCTCCGCCCGCTCCACGTTCTCGAAATAGTTGATGGCGACGGTTGCGCCTTCCTGGGCGAGCCGGACGGCGACGGCGCGGCCAATGCCTTGTGAGGCACCGGTCACCAGCGCGTATTGACCGACGAGGCGCGAAGGAAATGAGGCTGAGTGTTCGGTTTGCGGCATGGCTTCTCTCCAGATGCGTCATCATGGCTGGAACCGGCGTTTTGTTCCACCCGGTTGTGCATACGCTGCACGCACCCCTGGACTCGGCGCGGCCTATAGCGGGGTGAAGTCGATCGGCATGCCGAGGCGAGGCCGTTCGCGAACACCAGGCGGCGCCACCGGCCTGGAGCTGCAAAGGCGAGCACTCCGATCATCGGAACGGTCGCGAGCCCGACCCACGAGAGCTTGCTGCCGCTGGCCGTCACCGGCGCCGTGGTGGCTGCGATCGACAACAAGCGCCTGCAGCGGCGCGATCGATCATCGTGCTAACAGACAAAAATGTGATTGTCGCTTCGGCGGCGGCCATCACATGATGCAAGTCATGCATGATTCAGATCATGCATGATCAATGCGTTCCGGGGCACACTCCATGACACAAATCGCGATCCAGCCAGCCATTCATCGCCGGCACCAGCCCTGGTACAAGATCCTCTACGTCCAGGTGCTGATCGCGATCGCGCTCGGCGTGCTCATCGGCTATTTCTATCCTGATCTCGGCAAGGCCTTGAAGCCGCTCGGCGACGGCTTCATCGCGCTGATCAAGATGATGATCGCGCCGGTGATCTTCTGCACCGTGGTGCACGGCATCTCCTCGATGGGCGACCTCAAGCGCGTCGGCCGGGTCGGGCTGAAGTCGCTGATCTATTTCGAGACGGTCTCGACCGTCGCGCTCGCGGTCGGACTTTTGGTCGGCGAGATTCTCCAGCCCGGGCACGGCTTCAACATCGATCCCGCCACCATCGATCCGAAATCGGTCGCGACCTACGTCACCAAGGCCAAGGAAGAGGGCATCGTCGCCCATCTGATGGCGATCATCCCCGACAGCTATCTGGGCGCCATCGCGCGCGGCGACCTCCTGCAGGTGCTGCTGATCTCGATCCTCTCCGGCTTCGCCATCGCCTTCCTCGGCAAGGCCGGCGAGCCCATTGCGGACGCGATCGACAAGGCCGCGAAGATGTTCTTCGGCATCATCCGCATCATCGTGCGCGTCGCGCCGATCGGCGCCTTCGGCGCGATGGCGTTCACCGTCGGCGCCTACGGCCTCGGCTCGCTGCTCAACCTCGCGGCGCTGATCGGCACGTTCTATCTCACCAGCATCCTGTTCGTGCTGGTCGTGCTCGGCGCGATCGCGCGGCTGGCGGGCTTCTCGATCCTGCGCTTCATCGCCTACATCAAGGACGAGCTCCTGATCGTGCTCGGCACCTCATCCTCCGAGACGGTGCTGCCGCAGATGATCCAGAAGATGGAGCATCTCGGCGCCTCGCGTTCCGTGGTTGGCCTCGTCATTCCGACGGGATACAGCTTCAACCTCGATGGTACCAATATCTACATGACGCTGGCGACGTTGTTCCTGGCGCAGGCAACCAACACGCATCTGACCATCTGGCAGGAGCTCGGCATTTTGGGCATCGCCATGATCACCTCGAAGGGCGCCTCGGGCGTCACCGGCGCCGGCTTCATCACGCTCGCCGCGACGCTCTCGATCGTGCCTGATATTCCGATCCAGTCGATCGCGATCCTGGTCGGCATCGACAAGTTCATGAGCGAGTGCCGCGCGCTGACCAATCTGATCGGCAATGGCGTCGCCTGCGTCGTCATCAGCATCTCCGAAGGCGAGCTCGATCGCGACGCCCTGCACGAGACCATGGCCCACCCGCTGGAGATCGGCGAGGCGCTGGAACCGGGCGGAGGCGGGTAGATCGAAGGCAGGCGAAGTTCAGTTTCCGACGCGGTAGTTTCCCGGAGTAGAAAACCGGCGAGATAAGCGTCACAACACCGGCACTGCGATCACGGATTGATACTCATTTTTTCCACCCGACGCGCTGGGGGCAGGGCCTCGGGTTTTTGTTATTCGAATGATGAGCGCGTGGAATCACGTTCGCCGGCGAGATCGAGCCGCCGCGTGATCCCGATTGCCTGCAGGAATGCCTCGTCATGACTGACGACGAGCAGAGCGCCGTCATAGGCTCTCAAACCTGCCTCGACGGTTTCGATGGACTCGACATCCAGGTGGTTGGTCGGCTCGTCGAGAATCAGCAGGGACGGCGGAGTCACCCCGCCAAGCACACAGGCAAGGCCTGCACGAAACAACTGCCCGCCGCTCAGGCTTCCGACGATCTGCAAGGCCGCATCGGCGCGAAACATGAACCGCGCCAGTGCGGCATGGCATTCATTCGCACCCGCCTTCGGATTGAGACGCCCGAAATTGTCCAGGATGGAGATCGCAGGATCGAGTAGCCTGACCTTCTGGTCGAACAGCGCGAAGTCCGGCCTGACCCGCACGGTGCCGGAGAGCGGCCGCAGCTCGCCCGCTATCAATTTCAGCAGCGTCGTCTTGCCGGAGCCGTTGGGTCCGACCAGCGCGACGCGCTCCGGACCGACGATCGTGAGCGACAGATCGCGGAAGACCGGCCGCTCCGGCCGATAGCCTGCACAGACGCCGTCGAGCCAAAGCACCTCCCTGCCCGCCGGCAGGCCGGTCGCGGGCAACCCGACCGACAGTGGCTGAAGAATCTCGATACGCCGGCGCGCCGTGTCCACGGCATCGATGGCCTCTGCGCGCCGCCGCTCGGCGATTTGTGCGCTCTTGCCGCCGCTATCCTCGCTACGATCCTTGCGTGCACCGGCCAGGATCCGCGGTATGTCGCCCTTGGCGCGCCTCCTCCTTCCGCCGCTGTCCTTGCGCGCTTTTCTTTCCGCAACCTCCTGTGCCTTGCCGTCGATCTCGGACAGGCGCCTTTCGGCATGGGCGAGGTCATGCCTGACGGCGGCAAGCTCGACGGCCTTCTGCTCGCGATACCGGCTCCAATTGCCGCCGTAGCGCGTGGCTCCGAGCGAGGTGAGTTCGACGATCGCATCCATGGTCTCCAGCAGGCCCCGGTCGTGGCTGACGACGATCGCGCCGCCACGCCAGGTGGCGAGCAGATCAGTCACCGCCTTGCGTCCGTCCCGGTCGAGATTGTTGGTGGGCTCGTCCAGGAGCAGGAAGTCGGGCGCGGCAAAGATGAGTGCGGCGAGCCGAAGCCGCGTGATCTGGCCGCCGGACAGGCAAGACAGCTCCGTGTCGGGAGACGGATCGAACCCCAGGCGCACCAGCGCGACCTCAAGCCGCGTCTCGAGCGTCCAGTCAATCGCAGCGATCTCATCGGCTGAAGCATCGCCTCGCTCTGCACGGCGAAGCAGCTCCAGCGCCTGCCGCACGCCGAACAGGTCGGCGACGGTCGCGCCGGCAAGCACCTGCACATCCTGGCGCAACAAGCCGATGGTGCCGTTGATCAGAACGCGCCCTAATTGGGGCACATGTTCCCCTAGGATCGACGCAAGCAGCGTCGTTTTCCCGACGCCGTTGCGGCCGACGAGACCGGTCCGCTCGGCCGCGAATGTCAGATCGACGCTGGAGAGAAGAGAACGGCCGTCAGGCGTGGACAGCGACAGGTTCGACAGAATGATCGAAGCAGACATGGAATTCCCCGTGAGCAAGGCAGGTGGGCTTTGCGATCGGGGTCATATCCATGGCTGCACGTATCCTGATTGAGGAGGTCTCCAAGTAGTCCCATCGAAGGGCGAGATCAAGGCAGGGCGCAAGGGGACGACAGCGCGGGAGGCGCCGTCGCCCTTCGTCGCCGTGCGCGGTCAACCCTTCAAAGCGGTGACCACCACCTCGATCAGCGCGCCGCCGCCGAGATCGGCGACGCCGACGGTGGCGCGGGTGGGGAGATTGTCGCCGAAGAACTCGGTCCAGGCCGCATCCATCTCCTTCTTCTTGGAGAGATCGGTGACGAAGATCGAGGCGCTGACGACGCGAGACTTGTCGGTGCCGGCCTCCTTCAGATAGCCGGCGATCTTGCCGAGGATGTTGCGGGTCTGCTCGCCCATCGAGACCGACGTGTCGTCGGCAATGGTGCCACCGAGGAATACGAAGCCGTTGGCCTCGACGGCGCGGTGCATGATGGGCGTGCGGATGCTGCGGGTGATGCTCATGATGTCCTCTTGTCTCTAGAGCGTGGAAGGATGGAAGCGGTCGATGCCGAGATCGCCGACGCGGGTCTGGCTGCCGCCGTTGACGATCAGTTCTGCCATCACGGCGCCGGCGCCGGGGCCGAGCTGAAAACCGTGCAGCGAGAAGCCGAACTGGTGATAGAGACCCTTGTGTCGGCTGCTCGGGCCGAACACGGGCAGATCGTCTTTCATCTTCGCCTCGATGCCCGCCCAGGCGCGGACAATGGTGGCGCTGCGCATCACCGGGAACAGCTCGAACACGGTCTGCGCGCTGGTCGCAAGACTCTTCCAGTCCAGCACCGTCTCGTTGCGTTCCTGGTAGGGCGTCGCCAGATGGCCGCCGCCGATCAGCACGGTGCCGTTCTTGAATTGCTTGAAGGAGAGTTTGCGCCCGCGCAGGATCACGACGGGATCGATGAAGTGCGGCACGCGCGAGGTGATCATCAGCATCGGTGCCACCGTCTCGACCGGAACGGGTTCGCCGAGCGCGGCTGCGATCCTCCCGGCCCAGGCGCCCGCAGCGTTGACGAGCACCGGCGCAGCATAGGTGTCCGAGCCGACGTCGACGTGCCAGAGCCCGTCGTTGTAGCGGATGTTGCCGGCGGCCCTGCCCTCGCGCACGGTCGCGCCGAGTTGCTCGGCCTTGCGACGGAATGCCGTCGTCGTCTGCGCCGGATTGGCGGCTCCGTCACGGCGCGAGACCACGCCGCCGGGACAGGTCTCGGCGACGGCCGGCACGAGGCGCCGTAGTTCAGTCGCGTCGATCAGCTCCTCATGGGTGAAGCCGAGCGCGTTGAGCTCGGCGACACGCGCGCGGCAGATCGCGAGCTCGTCCTCGTTCTCCGCGACCAGCACCTGGCCGTAGCTCTCGAAGCTGCAATCGTCATCAACGAGCTCGGAAATCTTCTCCCAGATCCCCATCGAGCGGATCGAGAGCGGGATTTCGGGGACATGCCGTGCGAGCTGACGGACTCCGCCAGCATTGACACCCGAGGCATGGCGGCCGGCGTAGTCCTTCTCGATCAGCACCGGCTTCAAGCCGGCGAGGCACAGATGCAGCGCGGTCGAACATCCGTGGATGCCGCCGCCCACGACGATCGCATCCACATTCCTGGTCATCCTCGCACCACCGCCTTGACGTCGGCTTCGCTCTTGGGAACGGCGGCGAGCTCGGCGAGCGTGATCGGCTTCACCGGCGCGCGCAGCCGGTAATAGCCGATCTCCTGCGGAGACTTGCCGCGCGCCTGCGCCATCAGCTCGGTGACTGTGAGGCCGCAGAGCCGGCCCTGGCACGGACCCATGCCGGTGCGGCGATAGGCCTTGAGCTGGTTCGGGCCGGTCGCGCCGATTGCGACGGAATCGAGAACGTCCTTTGCCGTCACCTCTTCGCAGCGGCAGACGATGGTATCGCCCGAGGGAATGCGGAACTGCCGCGCGGGACGAAACAGCGTGTCGAGGAAGACGCGGCCGCGCTCGGCCTTGGCGAGATCGGCTCGGAGCGTTGCCATCGGGGGAAGCTTCGCAGCGGCCGCGGGCGCCAGCGCTTCCACTGCCGCACGCGCCGCGATGCGGCCGCGAACCACGGCTGCATTCGCGCCGCCGATGCCGGCGCCGTCGCCCGCGATTGCGATGCCAGCGACCGACGACGAACCGTTCTCATCCAGCACCGGTGACCAGCACAATTGCAGATCGTCCCAGCGATGCTCGACGCCAGCCGCCATCGCCAGATTGACGTTGGGAACGACGCCCTGGTGCAGCAGCAGCAGATCCACAGGGATGGTCTCGCGCTTGCCGCCCGCGACATAGCTCACGCTGGCGAGCTGGCCATCACTGGAGGCCGCAAGCTCGGTGACACCCGAGACGACCTGCACCTTCGCCTTGACCTCGCGCATCATCGACAGGCCCTTGGCGAAATAGGGCGAAGTCAGGAACGCGAAGGCATGGGGCAGCGCCGCGAAATAATTGCCGCGCTCGGTGGTGTCGAGAATGCGGTCGATACGGCCGCCGAGGCGGAGAATCTGCGCAGCGAGCAGCCAGAGCAGCGGCCCCTGCCCCGCGATCACCGTGCGTCCATCAGGCACCAGCGCCGATGATTTCAGCATCGTCTGCGCCGCGCCGGCCGTCATCACACCCGGCAGCGTCCAGCCGGGAATCGGGAACGGCCGCTCAAGCGCGCCGGTCGCAAGGATCACGCGCTTGGCCTTGACGAAGGCGGATGCGCCGCCGACCGAGACGGCGATCTCGAGATTGCGGTCGAGGCTCCAGACCGTCGCACGATGGATGATTTCGGCGTCGCTCACACGTAGCGCCTGCACGAGATCGGCACCGACCCAATAATCGGCGCCGAGCTGATTGCGCTCGGTGACCGGCGTCGAGGAAATCGCGCGGAACACCTGGCCGCCGGGGCCGATGTTCTCGTCGAGCAGCAGCGTCGACAGGCCAGCCTCGGCGGATGTCGCGGCAGCAGCCAGTCCCGCCGGCCCGGCGCCGATCACCGCCACATCATACGCTTCACGCTTGGGAGCCACAGTCATTTTCCGATCTCCCGCTTGCCCTTCTGGATTTCGACCTGCATGCCCTCGGCGACGGGCACGAGGCAGCCCTGCCGGTTGCCGACGCCGTCGATGGTGACGAGGCAGTCGAAGCATACGCCCATCATGCAATAAGGCAGACGCGGCGCGCCGCTCACTGCGGTGGAACGCCGTGCGTCAACGCCGGAGGCCAGCAGCGCGGCGGAGACGGTGTCACCCTGGCGCGCCGCGACGGCGACGCCGTCGACGAAGATCTGCACTTGCGGACGCTTGTCCTGTTCGGATCTCTTAAACATGGGATGCCTCGCGGCTCCTTCTCTGAACCCGGTGGAGCATAGGAAAGTCAGGTACGGCGGCGATGGCTTCACCTCTCCCCGACGGGGAGAGGTCGGATTGCGTAGCAATCCGGGTGAGGGGCCGCAGCACGAGGTGAGGCCGTAACCCCTCACCCGGAGCGCATCTTGCGATGCGCTCCGACCTCTCCCTATGGGAGAGGTGATCTGAGTCCTTAGCTGCCATCGGTTCAACCCAAACTCTTCGCATCTCAATAGCCGCTATTGTTCGCCACGCCTGCGCCACCAAAGCGGCTGGCCGAGAACGCGCCGACAAGCTCCGGCTCGAGCGCGCCTTGCGCCACCATGCCCGCGATCTCGAAGGCGTGGTTGGAGGCGAGCGTCACACCGGAATGGCAGCAGGCCACGAAGGCGCCGGGATGCGTCTTCGACTGGTCGTAGATCGGAAAGCCGTCCTGCGGCATCACGCGGATGCCGGCCCAGCTCCTGACGACGTTGAGCCGCGACAGATGCGGAAACATCCGCTGCGCGCGATCCGTCATCACGGCGCTGATCGAATGCTTCAACGCGCGATCATCGAGCTCGTCCTCCTTGCTGTCGCCGATCATCACCGTGCCCTCGTCGGTCTGGCGGATCGTGGTCAGTGGATGCGGCAGGAACGGCATGGTCCGCTCGGTCACCACGATCTGGCCGCGGGTCGGCCCCATCGGCGCGTAGAGACCGACCATCGGCGCCAGCGTCTGGTTGGCATTGCCGGCGGCCAGCACGATCTTGGCGGCGCGCAGCTCGCCCCTCGGCGTGGTCAGACGGAATTCGCCGCCGCTCTTGCTGATCGCCGAGACGGGACGCTCCGGAAAATAGTCGATGCCGAACGCCTTGAAGCCGGTGTGAAAGGCGCGGAACGTGCGCAGCGAATTGACGTGGCCATCGAGCGGGCAATAGCTGCCGCCGGAGACCTCCGGGCCAATCAGCGGCAGCGCCTTCTTCACCTCGGATGCGGGAAGCATCTCCATCTTATAGTCGGCGGCGCCGGCCTGGTTGTGCATGCGCTTGACGAGCTCGGTGCGCTGGCCGAATTCGTCCTCGCCAAGCGTGAGATGAAAGCCGCCGTTCTGCTGAAGGCAGACATCGAGGCCGGTCTGCTGCTTCAGTTCGGACGCGAGCCGGCCCCACGCCTCCGACGCCCGCACCGTCCAGACCGTATAAGCCGGCATGCCCAAGCCCTTGCTCTGCACCCACACCAGCGCGAAATTCGCGCGCGAGGCGCGCTTGGTGATATCGCCTTCGTCGAGCACGGCGACCTTCTTGCCGAGGCGGCCGAGGCCCCAGGCAATGGCGGAGCCGAGCAGTCCGCCGCCGACGACGGCGACGTCGTATTCAGACTTTCGTTCTGACGCGTTTTCTTCACGCGAGCCGGCGTCCACTTCGCTCGAAAACGCTTTAGACATGAATTCTCCTATCGTCCCGTATCGCCCTTGCCTGCGAGCACACGGTCGAGCCCGTAGAAGCGGTCGAGCAGAATGAGGGCGGTCATGGTGATCGCGATCACGCAGGCCGAGACCGACGTCACCAGCGGATCGATGTTGTCCTGGATATAAAGGAACATGCGCACCGGCAACGTCTCGGTTCCGGGTGCCGCGAGGAAGACGGTCATGGTGAGATCGTCGAAGGACTGGATGAAGGCGAGCGCCCAGCCGCTGATGACGCCGGGCAGGATCAACGGCAGCGTCACGCGGCGGAACAATGTCCAACCGCCGGCGCCGAGCGAGACCGCGGCCATCTCGACCGTGCGGTCCATGCCGGTTGCCGCCGCCAGCGTCAGCCGCAGCGCGAACGGAAACACGATGATGACATGCGCGATGATCAGCGCGGCAAAACTGCCGCCGAGGCCAACTGATGTGAAGAAACGCAGAAAGGCAATGCCGAGCACGACATGCGGGATCATCAGCGGCGAGAGGAACAGTGCCGCGAGCGCATCACGGCCGCGGAAGCGATAGCGCGCGATCGCCAGCGCCGCCGGCACCGCGAACAGAAGCGCGACGAGGGACGAGAGCGCGCCGAGTCCGAGGCTGACCCAGAAGGCGTGGATGAACTCAGGATAATTCGCGATCGTCCTGAACCAGCGCAGCGAGAAGCCGTTGGTCGGCAACGAGAGGAAGCCTTCCGGCGTGAAGGCGACGAGGCAGACCACCAGGATCGGCGCCACCATGACGATGACGAAGAAAGCATGGAAGATCAGCGCCAGCGGGCCGTTCCGGCTCATCGGAACACCTCCGCGTAGCGGCGCTCGATCAGCGCGTTGCTGCCGACGACGATCAGTACCAGCGCGACCAGCAGCAGCGTTGCGACCGCGGCGCCGAGCGGCCAGTTCAGCGTGTTGAGGAACTCGTCATAGGCGAGCGTCGCCGCGACCTTGAGCCGTCGGCCGCCGATGATCGCAGGCGTCGCGAAGGCGCTGGCCGAGAGCGAGAACACGATGATGGCGCCCGAGAGCACGCCCGGCAGAATCTGGGGCATGATGATGCGGCGGATGATGGTGACGGGGCCGGCGCCGAGCGACATCGCGGCGTTCTCGATCTGCGGATCGAGGCGCTGGAGTGCGGCCCACACCGACAGCACTATGAACGGCATCATCACATGCGCCAGCGCGACAATCATTCCCGTCTCGGTGAACATGAAGGGGATGGGGGAGCGCATGACCCCGAGCGACATCAGAAGCTTGTTGACGAGGCCGTTGTTGCCGCCGAACAGCAGCGCCCAACCGAGCGTACGCGCCACCACCGAGATCAGCAGCGGCCCAAGGATGACGAGCAGGAAAAAGCTCTTCCAGCGGCCGCTCATGCGGTTGAGGATGTAGGCTTCGGGCGCGCCCAACACGGCAGTGAGGAGTGTCGTCAGGATCGCGACGCGAAACGTCCGCCAGAACATTTCTGCATAGTAGGGATCGGTCGCGATCTCGTGCCAATTCTTCAGGATGAATACCGGCTCGATGCCCTTGTACTGGCCCCAATCGTGGAACGACAGCATCACGGTCATCGCCAGCGGAATCAGCAGCACGCCGACGAACAGCATCAAGGCGGGCGCCGTCAGTGCCCATGGCGCACGCGCGCTGCGTTCCTGCGCGACCGCGCTCATGCGCCAGCCCCCGCGCGCACGCTCATGTCCTCCGAACGCCAGGACAGGCGAACGGCGTCGCCCTCGCCAGGCTGGGCCTTGCCGTCATTCTGGCGAATCACGATCGCCGGGCCGCATTCGCTCTCGCACTGGAACAGCCAATGATTACCCTGGAAGATGCGCGTGATGATCTTGGCACTGAGCCCCACATCGCCAAAACCGATGCGCTCCGGGCGGATGCTGACGGTGACGACACCGTTGAAGCCAGCCGGCGCCGGCGCGCTCCAGGAGCCCGCCACCAGCCGCGCCGGCGTCGCGGTCCGGTCGATGGTTGCGGCAAAGTCATTGGTCTTGCCGAGAAACTGCGAGACGAAAGCCGAGGCCGGCTTTTCATAGGTCTCCTGCGGCGTGCCGATCTGCTCGATCTTGCCCTGGCTCATCACCACGATGCGGTCGGACAGCGACATCGCCTCGTTCTGGTCGTGCGTGACCAGGATCGTGGTGGTGCCGATGGTGCGCTGGATCTGGCGCAGCTCGATCTGCATCTCCTCGCGCAATTTTGCGTCGAGGTTCGACAGCGGCTCGTCGAGCAGCAGCACGCTCGGCTTGATCACCAGCGCGCGTGCCAGCGCCACGCGCTGTTGCTGGCCGCCGGACATGCGGCGCGGATGGCGGTCCTCGTAGCCGGCGAGCCCCACCATTGCCAGCGCGGCCCGAACGCGATCGGCCCGCTCGCCTCGCGGCACGCCACGCATCTCGAGGCCAAAGGCGACATTCTCCGCCGCGGTCATGTGCGGAAACAGCGCGTAACTCTGGAACACGATGCCGAGGCCACGCTTGGCCGGATGAACCGCGGTCAGGTCCTTGCCCTCCAGGCGGATCGCGCCGCGCGTGGGATCGAGGAAGCCCGCGATCATCTGCAATGTCGTGGTCTTGCCGCAGCCGGACGGGCCAAGGAAGGAGATGAACTCCCCCTTCCCCACCGACAGGCTGAAGTCGTCGACCACAGTCTGCGCGCCGAACTGCTTTGCGACCCGATCGAGCTCGAGATAGGCCATGACGCTGTCTCCGCCGCGACCGATCAGCGCTCGACCTCGCGATTCCAGCGCTTGGTCCACTCCTCACGCTTCTCGTTGATGACGGTCCAGTCGGGATTGTAGAGCTTGGCCGCGCGCTCGCCGATCGGCGCCATCTTGCCGAGCTCCGGCGGGATCACCAGCGATTTCAGCACCGGGCCGTAGCCGTAATCCTTCAGCAGCACGAGCTGGATTTTTGGATCGAGCAGCATCTTGATGAAGCTCGCAGCGAGCGGCGAAGCGTTGGGCTTGTTGATCGGACAAGCCGTCGTCAGCAGCGTCGCGGCACCTTCCTTCGGATAGACG
The DNA here is from genome assembly GCF_041262065.1 of Bradyrhizobium sp. USDA 327. Taxonomy (NCBI): domain Bacteria; kingdom Pseudomonadati; phylum Pseudomonadota; class Alphaproteobacteria; order Hyphomicrobiales; family Nitrobacteraceae; genus Bradyrhizobium; species Bradyrhizobium sp. USDA 327. The sequence goes on from NZ_JBGCCW010000001.1 coordinate 5,506,972, forward strand.
AAGTCGACGGGAAAGCCGGTGTTGGCGAAGCTCTGCACGCGGCCAGTGCCCCACACCGCGATCACGGCCTGACCCGACTGGAACAGCTCGGTCATCTTGCCCGGCGACGGCTCATAGGCCAGCACGTTCGCATTGATCTGCTCCTTGAAGATCTTGAAGCCGGAATCGACGTTGGTCTCGCCGCCGCCGTTCATCTTCGACAGCATCACCAGCGCCTCCAAGCCGTAGGTGTTGTTGATCGGCGGGATGACGAGCTGCTTGGCGTATTTCGTGTCCTTCAGATCGTTCCACGAGGTCGGCGGCGCCCAGCCCTTCTCCTTGAACACCTTGGTGTTGTACATCAGGCCGGTCGCGACGATGCCGATCGCGACCGCGCGATCGTCCTTGAAGCGGGCGGTGTCGTAGAGATCGGCGGGCAGCCCGTCGAGCTTGCCGCAGAAGCCGAGCTGGATCGCCTGGTACATCGGTCCGTCATCGACGATGGCGACGTCGATCTGCTGATTGCCCTTCTGCGCCTGAAGCTTGGCCAGCGTGTCGGTGGAGTTGCCGGCGACGTACTCGACCTTGACGCCGTTCTCCTTCTCGAAGGCCGGGATCACCTCGTCGCGGATCGTCTTTTCGAACGAGCCGCCGTAGCCGGCAACATAGAGGGTCTTTTGCTGGGCCGAGGCGACCGACGGGGCGGCAACGAGCGCCGCGATGCTGACCGCTGTCAGAAGGCGAAGAGTCTTCATATGGACCGATCTCCAATACCGGAATGAGGTGACGTGCCGACAAGTCTCCGGCCGAAGCGCCTGCCGCATTTCCTTCCGCGCAAATCTCCTCCGATCAGGGCTCCGGCCCCTGCTCGGCGGGTTTTGGCGCGATCTGGAGGTTTGAACCCCTCCAATCTGCCGAAAAAGCGGGCTGTCTCCAGCTCTGATGAAAAAGATCGCAACCTATACTTCCATCGTCCAATGAATAATGGCACCCTCTGCATGCCGAAATGTTATGATTGGATTGTGGGGATGGCGCGGATCAATTCGCGGCAGGTGGAGGCCTTCCGGGCAACGATGCTGACCGGCAGCGTCACCGAGGCGGCAAAATTGATGGTGGTGACACAACCTGCGGTCAGCCGGCTGCTGCGCGACTTCCAGGCGCTTCTCAAGATGGAGCTGTTCGAACGACGGGGCACCGGACTGGTCCCGACCGCGGCGGCGATGGCGCTTTATACCGAGGTCGAGCGCTCCTTCGTCGGTCTCGAGCGCATCACCGCTGCTGCCGAAGAAATCCGCGGCCGGCGCACCGGCTCGCTGCGGATCGCCGCGCTGCCGGCGCTGTCGAACGGTTATCTGCCGCGGCTCGCGGGGCATTTCTTGATGGAGCGGCCCAACCTCAACCTTGCCTTCTTCGGCGTGATCTCGCCGATCGTCGTCGACTGGGTGTTGAACAACCAATGCGACATCGGCTTTGCCGAGGTGCCGATTGCCCATTCCGGCCTGCCGAGCCAGCGGCTGCCGGCACTGGCGCGCGTCGCAGTGCTGCCGACCGGCCATCGCCTCGCGGAGAAGGACGTGCTGGAACCGCGCGATTTCGAGGGCGAGACCTTCATCTCGCTGTCGGCGGGGTCGTCGAGCCGGCACCTCGTCGACCAGGTCTTCCACCGCCACGACGTCCGTCGCGTGCTCAGGGTCGAGACCACACTGTCGGAGATCATGTGCGGCATGGTGTCGTCGGGACTCGGTGTGTCGATCTGCGATCCCTTCACCGCGCAGGAGTTTGCAACGCGCGGTGTTGTCGTGAGACGTTTCCTGCCGCGCATCGACTTCGAATTCTCGGCGGTCTTTCCGGCACAGCGCAGTCCGTCGCCGGTGGCGCTGGATCTGGTCGAAACCATGCGCAAGGCGCTGATTGAATTCGAGGACACCGCCGAGATGCATTGAGTTGAATCACTCTCGCCCCGGGCTCGATGCAACCTCTCCCGCGTGCGGGGGAGGTCGGCGCGGAGCGCCGGGTGGGGCTCTCTCCTCATTGGGAGTGCCCCTGTGCTGAGAGAACCTCTCCCCCACCCTCTCCCGCAAGCGGGAGAGGGAGCGCACTTTCCTCGGGGCGACGATCATGCGCCAAAAAAGCGATCAGCCGTTGAACGCGGCCTGCGCTTCCGGCAGGTCCCAGATCTTGCCGATCGCGGCGGTGCCGGCCGAGATGATCGCCGCCTCATCCGAGCCGAGATAGCGGCCGGCATCGATCAGCACACGACCGTCGACCATGACCTGATCGATATTGGCGCGGTTGGCGAGCGCGATCAGCGCGCGGCGGGGATCGAACAGCGGCTGCAGATGCGGATGGGTGAGATCGACAACGGTGAGATCGGCGGTGGCGCCCGGCTCGATGCGCCCGAGATCCGGGCGCTTGATGACATCGGCGGCGACAGCTGTGTTCGCTTCGATCAGCTCCGGCGAGTTCGCGACGTCGGGACGCGCCGAGGTGATCTTCGAGATCAGTGAGGCGGCATTGAGTTCGCCGAGCAGGTCCATGTTGTAGCCATCGGTGCCGACCACGGTGCGTACGCCGTGCTCGGTGAAGCGGCTGAAGGCAGCGGTGACGCCGGCGCGCGCGAAGACGCGCGGGCAGTTCAGCACGGTCATGCCACGCGTGGCCATCAGTTTGAGGTCGTCGTCGCTGCTGAACATGCAATGTGCCGCCATGAGGTCGGGCGCCAGCAGGCCGAGCCAGTCCAGATATTGCGCCGGCGTGCGGCCGCCATAGCGCTTGCCGATGGTCTCGACCTCGGCGCGGCTCTGCGCCATGTGCGTCGTGATGGGCACCCCGAGTTCGCGCGCCCGCGCCGCGCAGGCCTTCAGGAGATCGGGGCCGCAGGTGTCGGTCGCATGCGGGCTCATCGCGAGGCTGATGCGGCCGTCGCCGCGGTTGTTCCAGCGCTGGTAGAGCGCATCCCATGTCGCCATGTCGGCGGTGCCGTCGTCGCCGGAATAGCGGACCACGCCGTCCGCACCGGCCTTGGCATCGGAGGTGGAGAAGAGGTAGGGCGCGCCGTAGAAGCGGATGCCCATCTCCTCCGCGGCGTCGAACATCTCCGGGATAGAATTGCGGAACGGCTCCATCACCGTGGTGGCGCCGCCCTTCAGGAGTTGGAGAATTCCGAGCCGTGCCACCGCGAGCCGCTCTTCCGCCGACAGGATGTCGGCGCCGCGTTTGGTCAGCGGCAGCAGCACCGTATAGACGATGCTCTGGTTGTTGCGGCGGCCATTGCCGTCCTCGGTATGGCTGCGCGCGACCGCCTCGGAGAAGCAGTGATTGTGCAGGTTCAGGAGGCCCGGCAGCACGAACCGGCCGGGACGATCGTAGACCTGGTCAGCGCTTGGCCTGTCGCGCGTGACGGCCGCAATCCTCTTGCCCTCGACCAGGACCCAATGGTCACGCAGCACGTCCTGCGCGCCGTCCTTCCGTGACAGCACATAGCTGCCGAAAATTGCCGTGGTGCTCATGCGGGGCGTACGTTCCAGAAGACGGCGGTGCCGTCGAGAATGCCGGTGATGGTCTTGCGATAGGCGGTCGGCTGCTTGTACAGACCGATCGGAATATAGGGGATTTCCTCGAACGCGACCGCCTGGATCTCGCGGCAGATGCGCTGCTGCTCGGCTAGCTCGGAGGCCGCCAGCCACTGGCTGCGCAAGGGTCCCATCTTCTCGCTCGCGTACCAGCCGGCGACCTTGCCTTCGCCCCGGATGTTGGTGTTGCCGGCCGGGTTGAGCCAGTCGATGCCCTGCCAGTTGCCGACCGCCGCGCTCCAGCCGCCCTGCCCAATCGGATCTTTCTTGAGCTGGCGCTGCAGCACCACCGCAAAATCGAGCCCGGCATATTCGACGTTCATGCCCGCCTTGCGCAAGCTATCGACCGCGATCTCGCCAAGCGGCTTCTGCGCCAGCGAGTTGGTGGGAACCAGCACCACGATCTTCTCGCCGTTGTAGCCGGCGGCCTTGAGATCGGCCTTGACCTTGGCGTAGTCGCGCGGACCGCGAAACACGTCGAGGCCGACCTCGCTCGCCATCGGCGTTCCCGGCGCGAAGTAGCCGATCGGCGAGACCTGAAAGGCCGAATCGGTGCCGGCGACCGCGGTCATGAACGCGGACTGGTCGATCGCACCGAGCAGGGCGCGCCGGATGGCGGGATTGTCGAACGGCGGCTGCAGGTGATTGAGGCGCAGCATGCAGGCGTAGCCGCGGGGATCGAGGATGCGCGTCTCGATGTCGCCGGCAGCCTTGATCACCGGCAACAGATCATGCGGTGTGGTCTCCTGCCAATCCTGCTCGCCGGTCTGGAGCGCGGCGACGCCGGTGCCGGCATCAGGCGTGGTGGTCCAGACCACGCGGTCGTAGTGCACGATCTTCGGACCCGCCGTCCAATCCGGCTTGCCGTCGGTGCGCGGCTGGTAGCGCTCGAATTTGGCATAGGCGTTGCGGGCGCCCTGCACGCGCTCGTCGGCGAGGTAGCGGAACGGGCCGCTGCCGATCACTTCGGTCAGCGGCTTGAACGGATCCTGGCTGGCCAGCCGTTCCGGCATCATGAAGCAGGCATTGATCGCGGCCTTGCCGAGCGCCTGCGGCAGCAGCGGGAACGGCCGCTTGAGACGGAAGCGGATGGTGCGGTCGTCGGCAGCCAGCAGTTCGGCCGTCGCCTCCAACAATTCGCCGCCAAAGCCGTCGCGCGCCGCCCAGCGGCGGATGCTGGCGACGCAGTCGCGCGCGAGCACGCGCTCGCCGTCGTGCCAGACCAGACCGTCGCGCAATGTGAGATCCCATTGCAGCCCGTCAGCGGAGACGACATGGCCCGACAGCATCTGCGGCGAGACCTGGAGCGAGGAGCTCATGCCATAGAGCGTGTCGTAAACCATGAAGCCGTGGTTTCGTGACACCTGCGCGGTAGAATAGATCGGATCGACGAAAGCGAGATCGATGACGGGAATGAAGCGCAGCGTTGTCTGGGACTCTGCGCGAACGAGGCCCGGCAATGAAAGCGCCGGCACGGCGGCGGCTGCCTTGAGCAGCGAACGGCGGGAGATAGGCACTAGTTGAGAGCTCCTGATTTGACCATAGCGGAGGTGCGCTCCCTCTCCCGCTTGCGGGAGAGGGTTGGGGAGAGGGTGTCTCCGCAAGCGAGGACCCCCAAGAGGAAAGAGCCCTCACCCGGCGCTACGCGCCGACCTCTCCCGCGCGCGGGAGAGGTGCAGCGAGTACGTGGCCCGAGCAATGTGAAAAAGTCGAACTGCATCGTTTCTTCTCACGTGTTCAACAAGACCGCGCCCAACGCGGCCGCGACGGCCTGCTGTGCCGGCTCGACCACAGGCACGCCGATCGCTTCCGCAATCGCCGCACGGTGCGAGGCCATGCCGGCGCAGCCCATCACAACGACGTCGGCGCGGCATTGCGTGACCAGGGCGCGGCCGGCTTCGATCAGGCGACCACGGATGTCCGCACCCGCCGTCTCCGCCGCGCTCGCGCCGACCGACCAGCTCCCGGCATAGCGGCTGTCGACGCCCATGACCCGCACCATGCGTTGCTGGCGGCGGATGCTCGACGGCGACAGCGCGATGACGCCAAAACGTTCGCCCAGCATCAGCGCGCGAAAGATGCCGCATTCGGCGATACCCAGCACCGGGCGCCCGCCGGCCGCCTCGCGCACCGCATGCAAGCCGGGATCGCTGAAGCAGGCGAGCACGAAGGCATTGGCATCGTCGCGCGTGACGCGGTTCACCAGCGGCATGACGACGCTGTCGGCATCGCGCTGCGAGCTGATGCCCGGCGGCCCCTCGGCAAGGCCGACAACCTCGATCTCAGGTCCGCCGGCTATACGCAGCGGCGCGACCGCGTCGTCGATCGCCGCCGTCACCGACGCGGAGGAGTTCGGATTGATGACGAGGATGCAGGTCAACGGTTGCCAGCCTCGTGGCGCAGGAAGTTTTCCGCGATCTTCTCGCCGGTCGTGATCCAGACATCCGGGCACGACTTTGCGTAGGTCAGGAACTCACGCAGCAGCCGCAGCCGCATCGGACGGCCGCTGCATTGCGGATGCAGCACTGTCGTGACCATCGCGCCCCAGTCGCGGATCTCGTCGAGCTCGTCCTTCCATATCGAGAGCACATGCTCTTTCGGGAAGATCGAGCGCGGGCTGAAACGCGCGGACAGGCCGTGCATCCAATCGTCATAGCTCGCCGTCACCGGCAGCTCGATCGTGCCGGGCCTGCCGTCGGCGAGACGATGGCGATAGGGCCTGACGTCGTCGCGGAACGAGGACGTGTAGACGATGCCGTGGCGCACCAATGCGACGCGCAGCTCCTCGGTGAACTCGCCGTAGGGTGCGCGATAGCCGGTCGGCCTGACGCCGAGCCGGCGCTTCAGCGCCTCGAAGCCACGCTCCAGCTCCTCCTCGATCCAGGGATCGCCGGGGTCGGGCAGGAGATGATGATAGCCGTGATGGCCGATCTCGTGACCGGCCTTCAAAATCGATTCGGCCATCGCCGGATGCGCGTCGACCGACCAGCCCGTGACGAAGAACGTCGCCTTGAGATCGAGCTGGTCGAGCAGCTCCAGCAGCTTCGGCGTGCCGACGCGCGCCTCAAAGCCGCCATAGCTCATGGTGATCAGCCGCTGCGCATGCATCGCGTCCTTGCTGGTCCAGGCGCTCTCCGCGTCCACGTCGAACGACAGGAACATCGCGGATGTGTACGGCTCGGGCCAGGGATATTCCGGCGCGGAATCCGCAGTGTTGGCCGGAACGAGCGGGATGCTCCGGAGTGCCTTACTGTCCAGCATTGATGGTCGCCTTTTCGAGTGCGTTATCAGTCAGTTTCCATTTGGCGAGCAGGGTCTTGTAGGTGCCATCAGCGATCAGCGCATCGACCGCTTCGAGCATGGCCTGCTGCAATGCCTTCTCTTTTGCCGGCAGGGCAATGCCGGTGAATTGCTGCGCGATGGGCTCGCCCACCGTCGCGTAGGTGCCGGGCTCGAGGTCCATGATGTAGGGCAGCGTCTCGTTGCCCTGGGCGGCGGCATCGATGCGGCCCTGCCTGAGCTGGGTGCGCGCGTCGGCCGAGCCGTCCGTGCCGACGAACTGGATCGGATTGCTGCCACAATTCTTCTCGCTCCAGGCCGCGATCTGCGCCGGAAACATGGTGCGGCGGCTGGCGCCGACCTTCTTGCCGCAGAGCGCCACCGCATCCTTGAATTCTGCCTTGCGCGACGCTTGCACGAAGAACTGCGGACCGCTTCGCAAGTAATCGACGAAGGACGCGACCTCGTGCCGGCTGGCATAGTCCGTGAAGCCGGACAGGACGGCGTCCACCCGCCCGGTCGAGATCGACGGCATGAATTCGGCAAAGCTCGTCTCCTGCCATTCGATCTTGACGCCGAGCTTGCGGCCGATGGCCTCGCCGAGATCGATGTCGAAGCCGGACAGGGCGTTGGTGGCGGGATCGCGGAACTCCATCGGCGGATAGTTCGGCACCAGCGCGACCTTGAGGCTGCCGCGCTTGGCGATCTCCGCCGGCAATTCAGCCGCCATCGCCGACGCATGCATGGCGCCCAGGAACGCCGTCGCAACCAAAAGTCTCTTCATCACCAAGCCCCCATGTTCAGATCACAGCCGAAAGAAATGCTCTGGTGCGCTCCTCGCGCGGTGCGCCCAATACGTCGGACGCACGCCCCTGCTCGACGATCGCGCCCTGGTCCATGTAGACGACGCGGTCGGCGACCTCGCGCGCGAAGCCGAGCTCGTGCGTGACCACCATCATGGTCATGCCGCTCTTCGCCAGTTCCTTCATCACCGCGAGCACCTCGCCGACGAGTTCGGGATCGAGCGCGCTGGTCGGCTCGTCGAACAGCATCAGCATCGGCTTCATGGCGAGCGCCCGCGCGATCGCGACGCGCTGCTGCTGACCACCGGAGAGTTGTGCCGGATAGGAGCCCGCCTTGGCCGCAAGCCCAACGCGACGGAGCAGCTCGATCGCTTCCGCGCGCACCTCATCGGCTTTGCGCCCCTGAACCTGGATCGGGCCCTCGGTGATGTTCTCCAGCGCGGTCTTGTGCGGAAACAGATTGAAGCGCTGGAACACCATGCCGGTCTTCAGCCGCTGCCGGCCGATCTCGCGCTCGGTGAGTCGACGCAGCCGTCCGCCCTGCTCGCGCACGCCCAGCAGCTCGCCCTCGAGCCAGATGCCGCCGGCATCGATCGTGGCGAGCTGGTTGATGCAGCGCAGCAGCGTCGTCTTGCCGGAGCCGGAGGCGCCGATCAGGCACATCACCTCGCCGGGCCAGACGTCGAGCGAGACGTTCTTGAGAGCCTGGAACTCCCCGAAATTCTTGCTGACGGAGCGGATCGCGACGAGGGGTCTTGTCATCGCGCAAGCCGCAATGTGCCGCGCGCAAAGCGGCGTTCGAGCAGCATCTGGAGCGGGGTCAGGATCGAGACCACGAGCAGGTACCAGAGCCCGGCGACGATCAGGAGCTCGATGACGCGGGAGTTTGCGTAGTAGATGTTCTCGGCGTTGTGGAGCAGTTCGGGATACTGGATCACGCTCGCGAGCGAGGTCGCCTTCACCATTCCGATGAACTCGTTGCCGAGCGGCGGAATCACCACGCGCATCGCCTGCGGCAGCACGATGCGGCGCAGCGCGCGCAGCCGCCCCATGCCGATCGCCTGCGCCGCTTCATATTGCCCGATATCGACCGACAGCATGCCGGCGCGCATCACTTCCGAGGTGTAGGCGCCCTGGTTGATGCCGAGCCCAAGCAAGGCGGCGAGAAATGGCGTCATGACGTCGACGGCGCGTGCGGACCACAGGCCGGGGATGCCGATGGTCGGAAACACCAGCGCGAGATTGAACCACAGCAGCAATTGCAGGATCAGCGGGGTGCCGCGAAACAGCCAGGTGTAGCCGGCCGCCACCGTCTTCAGCACCGGATTGGGCGACAGCCGCATGATCGCGACGACGATGCCGAGCACGATGCCGAGCGCCATCGCCAGCACCGCCATCACCATGGTGTTGACGATGCCTTCGAGAATGACCTTTGCGGTCAGGAAGCGGCCGACATAGGACCATTCGATCTGGCCGGCCGCGAACGCGCGCGCAATCGCCGCCAGCACGAGGACGATCAGGGCCGCGCTGAACCAGCGAAACCAGTGCGGCTCGCGCGCGATCTGCATTCCCGACAGATCGGGAAATCCGTCCGCGAGTGCCGGAGCCGGCTTCATTGCGGCGCCGCGTTCAGCATGGGCTGGGCGACAGCGTTGGCACCTAAGCCCCATTTGTCGAGAATGGCCTTGTAGGTGCCATCGGCGATCATCGTCGCGAGCTTCTCCGTCACGACCTCGCGCAGGGCCGCATCGTCCTTGCGGAACATGATGCCTTGATAGCCCTTTGCGAAGGGCTCGCCGACAACGCGGTATTTCCCGGGCTCCTGCGTCTGCGCGTAGGGCAGCGTCTCGCTGCCCTGCACGGCGGCGTCGATGCGGCCCTGCTTGAGCTGGTTGCGGACGTCGATCGAGTTCTCGCCCGGAACATATTGGATCGCCGGCTTGCCGGCTGGCTCGCAATTCTGCTTGCTCCACTTCTCGATCTCGACCGGGAAGCTGGTGCTGCGGGTGGTGCCGACCTTCTTGCCGCAGAGATCGGTCGCATCCCTGGCCCCGCTCTCGGCCATCACGAAGAACTGCGGCCCGGTTGCGAGGTAGTCGACGAAATCGGCAGTCTCGCGCCGCGAGGCGCGATCGGAGATGCCGGAGATGATGAAATCGGCGCGCTTGGTCTGGAGCGAGGGGATCAGCTCGGCGAACGGCGTCTCGCTCCAGACGATCCTCAGCCCGCCAAGCCGCTTGGCGAGCTCTTTAGCGAGATCGATATCTAGCCCGACCAGCTCGCTGGTCGCGGGATCGCGATATTCCATCGGCGCGTAGGTGGAATTGACCGTGAGCTTCAGCGTGCCGGCCTGCTTGATCTCCGCCGGAAGCTCGGTCGCCTGCGCCGACGTCACGGCAGCCAACGCTGCGAAGGCAAGCAAATGCGAGAGGCGTGTCATGTCAGCTCCTTTGCCAACGCCGCGATCGACCGTGTGAAATCAATCCGCGTCGAGAACGGCCGGCTCGATGACGCCGGCGCGCTCGGTAATCACCCTGTATTGCTCGGGCCGCCGGTGGGCGGCGAAATTGAACATCTTGTCCTTGCCCTGGCGGCAGAGGTCGAGGTCGATGTCGGCGACGATCACCTCGTCCGCGAGCGTCTGGGCCTGCGCGACGATGCGGCCGTTGGGATCGACGATGCAGGAACCGCCGATCAGCCCGGAGCCGTCCTCCTCGCCCGCCTTGGCCACCGAGATCGCCCAGGTCGCGTTCATGTAGGCGTTGGCCTGCGTCACCAGCGTCGAGTGGAAGGTACGCAACGCGCCGTCTTCGGTGGCGCCACCATTTGGATCATAGGCCGCCGAATTGTAGCCGATGCAGACGAGCTCGACGCCTTGCAGGCCGAGCACGCGCCAGGATTCCGGCCAACGCCGATCGTTGCAGATCATCATGCCCATGATGGCGTGGGCCCAGGACGAGCCGGCGCGGAAGGCGGGAAAGCCGAGATCGCCATACTCGAAATAGCGCTTTTCGAGCTGCTGGTAGCGCGCGCCCGGACGCGGCTCGACCGACCCGGGAAGATGCACCTTGCGGTAGCGGCCGAGAATCTCACCGTCGCGATCGACCAGGATAGAGCAGTTGTAGCGCCGGCCGTCCGGCGTCAGCTCGGCATAGCCGACATAGAAGCCGACGCGGAGCGCACGCGCCCGCTCGAACAGCCTTGCCACCGCCGGGTTCGGCATGCTGCGCTCGAAATACTGGTCGAGAGCCTCGCCTTCGAGCAGCCAGCGCGGGAAGAAAGTGGTGAAGGCAAGCTCGGGAAACACCACAAGGCTCGCACCGCGGCCGGCCGCCTCCTCCAGCATGTCGAGCATCCGCGACAGCGTATGCTCGCGCGTATCGGCTTTTTGCGTCGGCCCCATCTGAGCGGCGGCGGCGCGAAGGACACGAACCAAGTTTGCCTCCAATCTATGCGCAGTGCTGCCTCAATGGGCGAATGAACCCTTTGATACGACGCGCAGATCCGCCGCCATTACGGGCGAGCGGGGCTACAAAATCAATTCGCTCTGCTATGATGTTTTGGCCCTGAGTATAATCGGCAGTGATATGAACCTGCGTCAGCTCGAGATTCTGCGCGCCGTCATCCGCCACCGCACCACGGTTGCGGCGGCGGACGAACTGGCGCTGTCGCAGCCCGCGGTGAGCAACGCGCTGAAGACGATGGAGGCGCAGGCCGGCTTCGCGCTGTTCGAGCGCGTCAACAACCGGCTGTTTCCGACCGCCGAAGCAATGGCGCTCTACAAGGAGAGCGAAGCGATCTTCGCCTTGCACGCAAAGCTCGAGAACCGCGTGCGCGATCTGCGCGAGAACCGCTCCGGACATCTCGCCATCGTGGCGACACCGCCGCTCGCCTACAGCATCATCCCTTCCGCGCTGTCAGGCTTCCTGCGCCGTCGCCCGGAGACGCGCGTGTTCTTCGACGTGCGCCGCTACGAGGGCATCATCGAAGGCGTGCTCAGCCGCGTCGCTGAGCTCGGCTTCGCCCTCGGGCTGACGCATCATCCCGGCATCGCGCATGAGGTGGTGCATACCGGCGAGATGGTGTGCGTGGTGCCGCCGCAGCATCCGCTCGCCGACAGGCCGGTGATATCCGCGTCCGATCTTTCCGGCCTGCCCTTCATCGGGCTCGAGCGCGGCACGCGGCTTGGCGAAGCCGTGCGCGACAGCTTTGCCCGCGCCGGTGCGCCGTTCCGTCCGACTGTCGAGGTGCGCTACTGCAACACGGCCTGTGTGCTCGCGGCCGCCGGCGTCGGCGCTGCGGTGGTCGATCCGTTCTCACCGCGGCAGAACGGCGGCAGCGGCCTCGTCGTTCGTCCGTTCACACCGACGACGCAGGCGGTCGCCTATATGCTGTGGTCGGAAGCCGAGCCGCTGTCGCGTCTGGCAAAGGCCTTTCTCAACGAGGTCCGCAAGGAGAGCGCGCTGCTCGAGCGCACAGCGCCGCACCAGCAACATGGGGCAGAAAGCGACTGAGCTTGCGATCACACGCGCAACCTTCTACCCGAGGCGCACATGGCACGCATCACGATCATCGAGACTGGGCTCGTTCCTCGAGAGCATCGCGAACGCCACGGCTCGTTTCCCGACATGTTCGCGCGCATGATCCGCGCCGCGGACCCCACAGCCACGGTCGACGTGATCAGCATCCCGAATGGCGATGCGCTCCCCGACCCACGCAAGGTCGAGGCCATCCTGATCACCGGCGCGGCCGCCGGCGTCTATGACGAGCTGGCCTGGATGGCGCCGCTGGAGGATTTCGTGCGCAAAGCTTACGTCAACCAGACACCGATGGTCGGCGTCTGCTTCGGCCATCAGTTGATCGCGCAGGCGCTCGGCGGCGTCGTTCGAAAATCGGAGAAGGGCTGGGGCATCGGCCGGCACGTTTATCAGGTGCTGCCGGAGAACGGCGTGATCGACGGCGAAACAATCGCCATTCCCTGCTCGCACCAGGACCAGGTGATCGAGGCCCCGAGCGACGCGCTGACGATCCTCTCGTCCGACTTCACCCCGCATGCCGGCCTGCTCTACGCCAACGGCACGACGCTGACCGTGCAGTCGCATCCGGAATTCGATGTGGAGTTTGCACAGGTGTGTTGCGATCTACGCGACGGCAAGGCGCCGGAGGATGTCGTCGCCACAGCAAGAGCGTCGCTGGCCGAGCCGCTGGACAGCGCGAAGCTCGGCGGCGCGATCACGCAGTTCCTGGCGCGCAAATCCATCCCCTCATCCTGAGGAGCCCGCCAAAGGCGGGCGGCTCCTCACCATGAGGGGCGAGAGTCACTCAGAACGGCTCGCTGCCCAGCCCCGCCACATCGGCCGGCCTTGGCCCCGGCGCCGGCCAGTGAAACCGGCGATCCTTCTCCGCGATCGCGATGTCGTTGATGGAAGCCTCACGCCGCTTCATCAGGCCGTGCTCGTCGAACTCCCACTGCTCGTTGCCGTAGGAGCGATACCACTGGCCGCCGGCATCGTGCCATTCGTACTGGAAGCGCACCGCGATGCGGTTGCCGTCGAAGGCCCAGAGGTCCTTGATCAGCCGGTAGTCCTGCTCCTTCTCCCATTTGCGGGTGAGGAACGCGACGATGGCCTCGCGGCCCTGAAACACCTCGGAACGATTGCGCCAGCGGCTGTCCTCGGTATAGGCGAGCGACACACGCACCGGATCGCGTGAATTCCAGGCGTCCTCGGCCATGCGCGCCTTCTGCGCGGCGGTCTCTCTTGTGAAGGGTGGAAGCGGCGGGCGCGACATGATGGCCTCATCGGTTGATCGGGCCGTGAATTTATCGCCCCGATTGGCGGAGTCGATAGGCCACCACAAATCAGGCGATCACTTATCGGGCGATCACGAAATCAGATCAGCCTTCATCAGCGTGCGTATCGACTTCGGAATCGGCTGGGCGCGACCGCCGCTGATGAAGGCAACGCGGACCTCGGCCTTCACCAGCACATCGTGGCCGCGCCGCACCTCCTGCGCCAGCATGATGGACGCCCCCTTCACCGCGACCGGCCAGGTCACGACGTCGAGCACGTCGTCCATTCGCGCGGGCCTGAGAAAATCCAGATGCATCGAGCGGACGACGAAGGCAAAGCCTGCGCCCTCCGTCTCGACCTGCTCGAACAGCGCCTGCTGCTCGGCGCCCATCAGCCTGAGATGATTGGTGCGTCCACGTTCCATGTAGCGCAGATAGTTGGCGTGATAGACGATCCCCGAGAACTCTGACTTGACGATATCGCAACAAAAGGCCAACGCATTGATTTCATTGGGTCGCTGGAGCGTTAAAGCGTGAACGAAAGGCAGATTTATCTGTGCTCTTCCATAGCAAGCCTCAGAGCCTTTGGGATGCGCTGCGCTTTTCCGCCTGAGATAAACGCGACCCGTACACGCGCCGAGACCAAGAGATCACCCCCGCGCCTGCACTCCTGCAGCAAGGCAATCGACGCGCCTCTCACCTCTTGCGGGACCGTGACAATGTCAAGCAGGTCGTCCAAGACTGCCGGTTTTAGAAAATCGATTGTCATCGAACGGACAACGAAGGCGAAGCCCGGCGCATCGTTCCGCGTTTCCTCGAGCAGCGCTTGCTGATTGGTGCCGAGCAGGCGCAAGTAATTCGTTCTGCCACGTTCCATGAAACGCAAAAAATTCGCGTGATAAACAATCTGGCCGGAATCGGTATCTTCGAAATAGACGCGGACCTGCATGTAATGCCGTCCGTCTCGAATTTCGCCGTCAAGAGAGAGTGTCACAGCGCGGTTTCCTCTTATTGCGCGTACAGGGACCCATGGTCTTGCACAGAGGCGGTTTTCTGAGCAATCGTCTTGAGCTTGGCTCCTGCTGCCGGAAGCTGAGGCAACCGCCTGAATGCGGCAGGCGTCGCGCTGCTGCCATCGACTTCGGATGAATATGTCGGAGATCTATCGTCAACGCGTACCCGGCTTGAGGACGACGTTCATGAATGCGCCTCCGGCTCATGAACCTAGGCGAGCCAGTCCTTCGCCGCAATCGCTGAACGAAAAATCGCCGAGGCCGGCGAGGCCGTAAATGGCCTTGCCCTTGGCGATGGCCTCGTGCTCGCTGCTGGCGAGCACGAGGGTTTCGTATGTCATCCAGCTTTTGAAGCCGACGTCGTAGCCCCGCGTGGCGGCTGGGCTCATTGCCCCGCCTCCGCGTCGGCCTTGGGTTCGCGAACCACGAGGCGGCCGTTCAATGGCAGGCAGCTCAACTGGATGTTGAAGCCCTTGCCGTCCTGTTGCCAGGCCGCGCGCCGATCTTGGTCCAGAAGGGTCTACAAGGCGACAAAAGCAGAAGAGCGCCTCAACTCGTCTCAAGTTCATTTCGAGCTCTGGACCAGCGGCGGCTTCACAGATGCCGCAATCGCTGTTCTTGAAGCTGCTCGATCCACGACCAAGCGTTACAACATAGGCTGGAAATCCGGCAAGGAGGTCCGCGCCGAGCTCGCTCGCACAAGCTCAAGAGTACTTTGCCGCTACGGCGATCAAGGAGGCCGATCTCACGTTGAGCGAAGTAAAGCTCGGGCCGGCCAGCTACGGGATGGGAGACCTTATCCTGAGCGGGACTGTAGCGAACGACCAACGACGCCTTGGCCACCATCTTTTTCCAAGTAATCCTCACGGACTGTCGGGAAGCCACTTGTCGCGTTGTCGGTCAGAAGGACGCCTCGGCATCAGTTTCAGTCCCGCCCAAGCAGTTACGTTCCTTCAGCTCGTATGCGATACGCTTTGAAAATCTCCCCCCTGTCTCCGCGGCGAAGCGCTCCTGGACGTATCGGATCACTGGCCTGCGGGCCGGGTAACTCCGACTCTATGTCAGGCTATCGATCGTTGCTTCAAGGAGCTCACCCAAGTCGCTGATGACGCCGAGACTCCAGCACGGGCCTCGATCCACGGCTCTTCTCGGTGTGTCATTTCCTCGAGTTGGTCGCCGGAAAGCGGGGCGTAGACCTCGAGCACGGAGTTGATAAAGGCGCGGTCAGCCTCAGTCAGGCCCATCGGATCAAAACCTTGCCGGACATCAGGAAGCCCGACCGACGAATACATCGCCTTCGTCTGAACGAACCGGTCATAGACGGCGCGGCTTAGGGGCCCATGAACCCAGGCCTGAAAACTGTTTTGAGGAAACAGCGGACCACGACCAAAGGCCAGGCTCCAAGCCTGGCAGTAGTAAAGCAATTTGTGCAACTTCAGGACGTTCAGAAATCCGCCGTCCTCCGTAAGCCTCACAATGATGTAGTCGCAAGCATCCTGAATGTTCATCTTGGCCTCTATGACGAAGACCATATCATATCGCGACTCGGCGGTCACGGAATCTAAAGTCGTGCTTTGTCAAGACGTTCAATTGGAGCTGCGGCACGGCAACGCAAAGACTGATTCGCGGCCGCCTCAAGTCGGGGGGCCGGCGCCGGGGCGCGTTAACCTTTTGGTAGATGTTTCATTTTCTGGCCTATTTGAGCGAAACTAGCTCTGACGCCAATTCCGCGCGTAGGCTTCTCAGGCATTGCCGGGGAGAGGGCATCGCTAGAAATCCGACTGACCTCGCCGGCTGCTCACGATCCGCAGGAGGTGGCTGGCGATTATCAACATCTCGGCCGCCCTTTCGGATTCGACAAGTCAACGTTCCTATGGCTTCTTGGGTTCTTAAAGACGCTGACTGCGACCCCGCTGGCCGGATTAGTCGCCCGTGAAGAATTCGGAAGCGATTGATCTGTCGCAGTGATTTGACGCGAGCAAGTATTCGATTTTGCAAGAAAGCCGTGGGTAGGTCCTGGTTTTCTTGCGTTTTTGGATTCCGGATTGGGCGGCTTCGTGATTCCTTTGACGGCGAGATTCGCTGTTGGGGAGAACCCATGAGCCATCCGCGCGACGATCGTCAGGACGATCTGTTTCGTCCATCTCTGGAGAAGATCATCAACCTTCGCCATCCGTTGGTGCGTCTGGCGGCGGAGATCGATTGGGACTTCCTGGCGGGACGCTTCAGTTCGGTCTGTCGCCTCGGTCCGGGGCAGCCACCGTTGCCGACACGATTGGTAGCCGGACTATTCATCCTCAAGCACATGCACAATCTCTCTGACGAGGCGCTGTGCGGGGGTCGAGAACCCGTATTTTCAGTATTTCTGCGGCGAGGTGGTGTTCCGGCACGACTTGCCATTCGATCGCTCGTCGCTGACCCGCTGGCGCCAGCGGCTGGGTGAGGAGCAGATCGCCGCGCTGTTGCAAGAAAGCCTCTCGGTGGCGCATCGAACTGGGGCAATCGAGACCAAAGATCTCGAGCGGCTCGTTGTGGATACCACCGTACAGGAGAAGTCGATCGCGCATCCGAGCGATGCGCGGCTCATGCACCGGGCGATCGAGAAGCTGGTCGGTTTGGCCAAACGCGAGAGCGTCGAACTGCGCCAAAGCTATCTGCGCGTGGCCAGGCGCGCCGCCATCATGGTGGGACGCTACACGCATGCCCACCAGTTCAAGCGTGCCCGGCGAGAGCTCAAATTCCTGCGCACCCGGCTTGGCCGCATCATCCGTGACATCAGACGCAAGATCGAGGGCGACCCTGCGCTTGAGGATCGCTTTGGTCCGCTGCTCGATCTCGCCCACCGGGTTCGCCATCAAGAGCAGCGTCAGCGCGGTCCCAAGGTCTACTCGTTGCACGCCCCCGAGGTGGAGTGCATCGGCAAAGGCAAGGCCCGGGCACCTTACGAATTTGGCTGCAAAGTCTCGATTGCCACGCCTGCCACCGCGCCCAAAGGCGGGCAGTTCGTACTGCATGCCAAGGCCCTGCACGGCAATCCCTATGACGGCCACACGCTCGGTCCCGTCATCGCCGACCTCGAAAAGCTCACTGGTGTTGCAGCGCGCCGCATCCACGGCGACAAGGGCTACCGCGGCCACAACTATCCTGACCGATTCAAGGTCTGGATCAGCGGCCAGGTTCGCCGTGTCACCAAAGCCATCCGCCGCGAGATGCGGCGTCGCGCCGCCGTCGAGCCTGTGATCGGCCATCTCAAGGACGACCACCGAATGCGCCGTAACCATCTCAAGGGTCGCGACGGCGACCGCACCAACGCCGTGCTCGCCGCCGCCGGCTACAACTTCAGCCTGCTCCGCCGCTGGCTCACCGAACTTTTATGCGGCCTGTTATGGATACTCTGTCGCCACCTATCGCAACCACACCTTGCGTAAAACGGTGCTCAGGGACGTTCTTCACGAACGACGGATTAGCTGTCAAAGTCACCGACGGCTTTTTCCTCGTCGGACTGTCAAACGTCGATGCCGACCGCTCCCGGAACTACAGCTGCTGAACGACCGCTCTTGGTTCGACATGCCGCTCCAATACAAGACGCAGCGCCGTGCCATTTTAGCGATCGAGAAGGGACCGTCAGGCGCGGACGTCTTTGCATCCGCCTTTTCGGCATGGGGTCAACCGGTAACCCCTGTCGAGAGCAAGCCGCCGGCCGCACCCCCGGTCAGCCCACAAACGTTCCGCTCACCGGTCGTCTTCCCAAAGGACGTTTCGCCCAGCTACTCGTCGGAGGAACCCGGACAAGCTCGAATGCTGACTTGTCGCGATCAGTATGTGGCCAACAAGGCTACCGGTTCGAATGGAGGCATGCTGTGGATCCAAGACAACGGTGGCTACTACGCGGAATGCAATAAACGCTAGAAGGGTTGCCCCCTCAGTAGCGTGGCGTGCGTGTGCCGAAGGTGCCATTGGCCATACAACCATGAGGTCAGGCCGATGTCGAATCCAAGAGTGAGTTAAAACATTGAACCTTGGTCAATATCGTCTTGGCGCACCACTCCGTTGATGAGCCATGTGTCTTGATGGAGTGAGTGGGTACCCATCGCCAAGAGCATTCCTTTCTCCGGATACTCTTTCCCGAACACTCGCTCCATGTCGGAAAGCGCTCGCTGATCACCATAGTCGCGCGACCAATTATGATACGTGGCCTCGATTTCCCAATCCTGACACGTACCTTCGCGAATACCGTCGTCAGTTCGGTAGCGATATTTGAAATTATACGGACAGGGATTGTAGTTGTTGGTCACTTGCTTCGCGAAAAGGTCATCTTGCGCGCGGATTGAATCGAATAGCTCTTTTTCCACTTTGACTTCTGCTGCATCCTTTTTTTCGATCTTGAATGCAATGATCTCGGGCCTGAGAAGCGCAAAGCTTCTGCCGGCCTCGCGTTCCCGCGCCAAGCTTGTCACGACGGCCTTTGCAAGAAACGCCGCTCGCTCCGATTTCTTCAGCTTGCCGACAATCTCGATTGACTGCTGATCCACTCGGCGGCTCTCGACCCGCCTATCATCGTTAGGCAGTCGCCAGTTGAACCTTATTCGATCCCAGCGGCCAAATTTTTTCGACTGCTCGAGCGTTCGAAAGGACACCGGATACAATCTGAGCCAATTGCCGTATAGATCGATCCCAGCACAGCAGACCGTTTCACCATGACGTCGGCCGACCTGCGGCGCCGCCTTCACCATCACTATTGCCTCGGTGCTACCCCATGTGGGCGGGTGTCCTGTCATCGGAGGAAATTCGGCCCCTCGGCACTTTGTGACCGGCTAACGGTGCTGCGCTCAAATGAACAAGCTTAAACTTACCGCGCCTCACCATCGAATCAGCGACGATGCAGCGGTGGCAATTGGTGTGATC
Source organism: Bradyrhizobium sp. USDA 327 (assembly GCF_041262065.1). NCBI lineage: Bacteria > Pseudomonadati > Pseudomonadota > Alphaproteobacteria > Hyphomicrobiales > Nitrobacteraceae > Bradyrhizobium > Bradyrhizobium sp. USDA 327. Next base: position 5,526,314 of record NZ_JBGCCW010000001.1, read on the forward strand.
CTGTTCAAAGCAAAGCAAACATGCAACGGATTTCGAGGCGGCCGAGAGAGCATCAGTTAAAGCTTGCTGCGCCGCAGTAGTCATCATGTGTGCCGCGAATATTCGGCGGAAATCAGAAAACCGGCCCTCCCGGGCGGCCGTCCGCCCGGGCTTCGGATCGCCAAGCCCCTTAAGGTGCAGATATTGGATACCGGCTTTATCCAATCCCTGCGCAAGGGCAGTTTTCGAGAAGCCCGGTTTGCGCGAAATCGGCACGTCTCGGACGTCGATCAGCAGCTTGACGCCATTTTTCTGAAGGCTCGCGAACAGGTCGGATGGCTTGCAACCTTCGTATCCAACGGTGAAAAGTGTCGTCATGTGCGTGCTCTCCTACAGTGCTTCCACCATGTTCGCCAAAGGTTGACAACCCGTGAGGATGATTGCCGCATGCCCATAGATGCCATGCTGGTCGACATCAATGCAGGGACGGCCCTTCGGCGGCTCGGCAGTGCTGCTCCTGCCATTCTTCGACAGTGAGAGGGTGGCGCCTCCCGCCATCGTAGAGCACCGCGTGCCCTCTAAATGCGACATGCGCGAGGCCGTCCCTCAACCAACCCTGGACGGTTTCCGCGGTCGGTGGCTGTTCGCTCCCTGGTATGGGGCAGGTGGCTACAATGACGTGGGGAGTACCGGGGCGGACGTGCTCACCCTCGAGCTGCTGGAGAGGAGCAACAGTATAGCGGCGCCGAAGGCGGGATGCGGGGCCGAGTGCCGTCCGCAAGGAACATCTCGCAATCGCAGAAAACGCTTGGGAGAGATATAGCCAGGAAAAAGATTGTTTATAGAGAGATATACAACCGGTCTCCCATAGAGCAAAATTGGCCTCACTCGCATTGATCGTCCGGGAATTCCGGGTCTCTCAAAAATCGCTTCGAGGCCATCATGATCAAGTGCCGTATTCCGGTTTTAGCCGTATTGAGTTTTTTTTACCTCGTGTGTTCACCGGCATGGCCGCAGGCGCCCGCGCCTCTGGCCCTTGCGACCCAAGGAAGTCAAAGTCCCGACTTGGGTGCAGCAGATCCTGTGCAGGTTGCAACGGATATCTTCTTGGCCTTTGGATCCAATGACTTAACTGCTTTCAGGCCGGTTCTTGAGTCAAAGATATTCGAGCATCTGTCGGTGAATGGCGACAAGCTTTCCGAACAAGTCCAAGACTTGTCCTTGCCCCGAAAAGCCTCAGTCATTGCCAGCGGGTACGTGAAACCAAGGTACTTTTTTGAAGTAGAGCTGACTCATGACCTGCTGCGCGGTGATCCGGGCGCAGTTGTCGCCGCTGGAGGCCAACGGAGCTATTATCTCATCGGCTACAATACGGAGGTCGGCCTGATAGACGCCTTCGCTTTCCGAATCGACTTTCGAATCTTCGAAAGTAACCGACCAAATCTCGCATTTGGGAGTAATCTGCGGGAAGAGCCAATGGTTAGTGCAGGTGCCGCGTTAGCGACAGGCCCAGATCCTGATCCGCGCACGATCGACTTTTTGTTTGCGACGACGAGAGCACGTGAGCAGAAGTCGTTTAGCGAAAAGCGAGGCACAACCATCACATTCGGCGGTCTTCGTGTTAGGATTCCGGACGACCACAAGATGGGGAACGTACGGGTCCCGAAAATCCGCGAGGCACTCATCGGAACTTATGAAGAGAAACTCGATCCTGGAAAGCACTTTGTAATTTCTAGGCAAGGCGTTATCGGAAAGCCTACGTGGTCTGATACGGCTAAGGCGGCGCGCACTACCGAAGCGCTCGTGTTTGTACACGGCTTCAACAACACTTTTGACGATGCCGTATATAGAGCCGCTCAGGTCTTCTGGGATCTCCAGTACAAGGGCTTGCCTGTTTTGTACTCGTGGCCTTCTTGGGGTAACGCGAGAAACCCGCTCGATTTGGCGCGGTCTTATCTCTACGATCGAGATAGCGCCCTGACTGACAGCGATAGCTTTCTAGAGCTTCTCCGATTGCTTCGTGATGAGCTTGGGATAAGGCGGGTAAATATTGTGGCCCACAGTATGGGCAACTATCTTGTGCTGAATGCGCTTCGAGGCCAAGCGTCCTCTCAGGACAGTAAGAAGTTCGGTGAATGGATTCTGGCCGCGCCGGACGTCGATAAGGACCAGTTTATGCGGTTCGTTCCAGGCGTTCAGGGGCTGCTCACTGGTGTGACGTTGTATGCATCGGCTTCAGACAAGACACTTCTGGCATCTATGAAGGCGGCAAGAAACGTGCCGCGAGCGGGATATGTGTATGGTAAGCCGCTAACGTTGCCGGGAATTGATTCAATCGACGTCACCAGAATGGGCGACGAGTTGTTTGGACTGAACCATGACACGTTCGCCACCAACAGGTCATTGATCGATGACATGGGATTGCTGCTCGATGGTGTACGGCCACCAAACAAGCGGCTTCGGCAGATCATACCGGTACCGGCCAACCCGCCGCCGCCCAAATACTGGGAGTTCGCTCCGTAGTGGGAAAGCGGCCATGCGCATATTCTCGTGGAATCTGCTTCGTGGCTTCGTTGTTGGTAGTCTGCTGATCACGTCCGCGGTGGTCAGAGCCGCGACAATAGACGTCACATTTCCGGATCGAGCGCCCGACGCAGTGGGCGCGATCACCATCTCTTTGACCGGCTTTATCGAGACGGAAGATGGAGACATCTTCCTGAAAAAACTGGCAGCGGCAAAAAAAGCCCTGTTCGAGAAAGACAATCCGGATCTTATTTACGAGATATCAGGTCCCAGCTATTTGCAGATTCGGCTCGAATTGGACAGCAAGAACGGAGGCGAACTCTCTGCGGCCTTAAAGATCGCCGCGGCTGTTAGAGAGGATGGGATAGCGACGGTGGTCAAGAAGGGAAGCTCCTGTGTGTCCGCATGCGCGTTTATCTTCCTGGCAGGCGAGAGCCGCGTTCCATATTCGGACGTGACCAACCACCGAATTCTGCAGCCTGGAGGATTTGTCTTTTTTCATTCTCCGCATCCCCAACGGCGGCGACCGGGAACGTTTGCCGAAGGCAGAAAAGCAGTTCGAGAAATGCTGCGTGTTCTTGGTCCTCGGCTTCCGCCTCACCTTGCCGTTGAGATCCTCCTGAAAGAGCCCCATGAGTTCCTATCAATCGATACCGTTGCGGACGCAATCAAATGGAACGTCGATCTCGAAAAGATTCGCGTTCCCTGGCCGCGGCGATCCGGCTTTCTTCAAGCCTGCAGAAATTATCTTGTGTTCAAGAAAGGCAGACCGATCGACGATCTGACTGTCGGGGTCAAGGAGCCAGAGAAGCCGTCAACACCAGACTTCGGCCTTCAAGATGACAGGCCGCTTCGCGCTGATGACAGAGATCCCCTGACGAAGCTGGAAGCCTCCTTGTTACCAGAGGAGAGTCCTGAGCTTCAGCAGGCCAGGATTGAATTCCGGGCTCCAATGTTGATGCGCATGGTTTATATCGGAGAAGGAGAAATGGCTTCGCAGTTTGTCTTCGACGCGGGAGATATAAGGGGCGCCATTCCATGCACCATATGGAGCGGAAACTATGATCTCCATGTGAGTGAAAGACTTGTTCCGCTAACTAAAGAAAGTCTTGAACAAGAGATGGGGGATGGTCGATCAGCTCCCATACCCTACTGGTACCAATATCCACCGGACACGGAGCTTAGCTCTATAGCGGGAGATTACTAGAACTCGGCCATCTTGAACAAGCGCCCATCGGCCCCATCGTCGTGTAAGCGGAGCACGACCTCGTCCTCTGCGAACGTCGGTGGGGATTTCTCATCAATACGCGGGAGGTCCGAAGCGATCAGCGTCATTATATACTGGATCTTCATCGTACTAGTTTGCTCGCGTACGACCTCCAACAGTGCGAGTTTTTTTCGATCATCAAGAGCTTCAAAGATACCGTCATGGTACACGAAGTGGAAGAAACCAACGTCCTCATAAACCTTTAGCAGCGCCAAGTCGAAAAGTGCGCAAACCAGCTTTTTGTAGCTGGTCCCCTCTCCCTGGCTGGACGTCTTCCCGGTTTGCCCTGGGGTCCCGAGACCGATGGTGTAATCGAAATTACCGTTTGAGTTTACATGGAAGTAGAAAATGCCCTCGTGACTAAGCACTCGCTGACAGTAAGCGTTGAAGACGCGGCTGAAGTTTTCATAGATCGGCGTCGGCCTAGCAACCATCGCCTTGATTTCATCGACTACTCTGCCCCGCTCCCGCTCGCTCTCACGCACCTGCAGCGCGGTGGCCGCCACCACTTCAAGCTTCTTGCGTTGCTCATCGAGATAGACAAGTTGCGCTTTCTGCTCGGAGAGTTCGCGCTGCAAGGTTTTGAACTTATCAAACGTGTCTGTGCTGCGCAGAACTCGAAGTTGCTGCTCGCGCCGTTGATCCAAGCTGGTCTTGCGAGACTCTAGCTCCACCCGCTCCTTGTCGAGCGTTGTCCTGCGGGTTCTCAAGGCGGCGTTTCGTTCGCGAGTGACCTTCTTATTGAAGTCCACCAGGTCTTCGTATTGCTTCTTCACCTGACCGGCGAACAAAATATTGGATTCGGAGAATATGGTTGCGACCTCGTCCAGATCGAACCGGTCCTTATGCTCCATCGCCACATCAATCTGCCTAACATCGTAGTTGATGTTGTAGAGGCGCTCGTTGATATCTGAGATTTCACCCTCAACCTCATCGACGAGGTTTTTCATGATACGGCGCTCTTCAGCGTCGAACTCAAAGGCGTCAAGCTGAGCCTCAAGTTCTTCCACCTGCTGCCGCAAGACAGAGATTTGCGCCTGGAGCTTTGGAAGGTCCTCTTCCCGGTACTGGACTTCTGCCGCCTGTTCAGCCTGGCGCTGCTTCAGCGCGCCGATGGAGTCGTCAAGCTCGTACTTGCGCTGCACCGGCGATTCACTAAAGCCGAAGAGGTGAGCAACGAACGGCTTCCAGTGTGCGTCCTTACCCATTTGGAACTTCTGTAACTGAAGCTCATCGCTGAAATCACCTTGGGCCCTCAAGAAATACGTGATGGCCATTCGGTAGTCGTATGGCTTTAGGACCTTCAAGTCGAGCCAGCCGTCCAGCAGCTTGACGGCCTCCTCGCGACTCAGCTCGGCGTGATCCCATTGGTCGTCAGGCAGGTCAACCAACCGCCTGCCGCTCTCGGCGTGCTTTGTCAGAGCAACTTTGTTGGGGTTGTCCGCACCCCGTCGAATGGTAGCAAACTCACCTGAGTTTAGGGCTACCTCGATAAAAAACTGATAGCCAGCAAAGCGGTCTTGATGCTTGACCAGAAACTGCTCCGGAGCGGTGCCCTTGAGCATTAGAAATTCGATAAGATGAAGAAGGGTGGTCTTGCCGAGGTTGTGGGAGTCGCGCTTCTTGTCCTTAGGCTTCTTAACATCGCCAAAAATGACATTGAGACGATCAGCATGCTTGCCGAAATTGAAATCTATCGGATGAAAGAGGTCATCCTTATTGGAGTAAATGCGACTGATCTGCATGTCAGTTCGCCCTGTACTCTATGACGTCGTTTTTTGCGTGATATTCAATCTTGCCCATCAGGTATAGGAAGCTTAGTGCAGGCAAAAATGTGATTTCTCCATCCCCGCCGACGCGCCTGATGACAATGCCCCGCAGACGCTCGAACTCCATCACGCCGCGCTTCTTAAGCTCACGGAGCATGATGGCCGCGATTCGCAGCACGGAGACATCCAAGTTGAGGTGTTTTCTAGGCGTGAGCATTGTCGGTCATCGGTGTTGTTGGAAGTTTTTTCGATCCGATGTCGCAGTTGGCATACATGTAGTGAAGCATCACGCTGATCATACGCCGCTTGCCCTTCAAAGCGACACGTTTCTTTTGAATCTCCTCAATTAGAAAAGCAAAGACGCTATCAAAGGTTTCAAACTGCGGGCGCGCGGCCAAAATCTTTTGCTTCAGCTCGTCAGCGCTATCGTGATAGAGAGCGGCAATCTCCGTATTCCGTGGATTGCTCAAGAAATGGTCTATCCGCGAAAAGTGCGGGAATGAGTTATTCACGATGACCTGGTTATAGTAGTCATCTGAAAGTCCGTTGATCTTGTTTTTCTCTTCTCGCAGCTTGAGCTTCTCAAAGTCGCGCGCGCTGTTGAAGGCGCTCATCACCGAGCCATCAGCATAGTCGTGAACGGCACCGATAACCTCAATGAGGTCGTCAGGCTCAAACCGGAATGGGATTGTGTCCTTCCTGTTCGGCAGCCACTCTCGGAGTTGCTGCATATCATCCAGCGCAGTATTCAAGCGTTCGATCCCGATGATATGAGCACTCTTCACGCCAAGCGCCATAAGACCAGCTATCAGCTTCTCGTCGGCGCCGCCGGTATAGCGGCGGTTGGTGAAGACCATGTAGTGGTCACACAATCCTTTCTTCCCCAGCCGTTTGATTTTGGCATGCTCCTTTTTCAGGAGCCGCTCAAAGTCCTTATCCGAGCACGACTTGTCGAATACGGCGACGTGCTTCGCCTGGAGTACGACATCCCCCTCCAAAGGCTGCGTGGTACTGGGAAAGCACTCAGCCTTGCCATTGAATTTTCCGTCACGACCTCCGTCGCGGCCTGGCGCGAACGGTGTGACGCCTTCCCCGAGCCACTTCACGCAGATCTTGACGACAAGCTCTTCAAATTCGCTCTCGCTAAGTTCGTAAAGGCGGTAATCGCGGCGCATATATAACCTTGTTCCAAATAGAATTGAGTGACCAGCAACGTGACGCGAATTTGGGCTCCAGTGCTGCCCACGCGTACCAGTAGGGAATCAATGTGGATAACGCAGTGGTTGCAATACTGACGTAATATCGCCTTCAAGATCAAGGGGAGAGCGCCTGCGCGCCAAAGGCGAACCGCTAAACGGGTTCGTAAGAAAGATCGGGCCCTTCGGCCCAGTAAGAATTTAGAGCCTCCACCAGCGGTTTCGGCGCTTCTTTATGTTGATTTAGGTTCAGACAAAATCCTGCGCCTCAGGATCAACCGGCGCTTGGTAGACCTCACTCAACTGCCTGCGAGGAGCGGGCTTGGCCTGACGCACATTGATGGCGGAAGCATCGAGCCTGTTCTTGATGTGCGCCGCATAGAACTTCTCGATCATCTCCACTGAGGTTCGGCAGTTCTTCGCTATCTAGTAGCTGTCCGCCCCTTCCATCAGGCGCATGCAGATGTAGGTATGCCGCAGGCTGTATGCGGTCCGCCGATTGCCATCCCGATCCAGCTTCAACTCGCTCCTATCAAGCAGGGCATTGAACATCTTGATGTGATTGCCCGGAAACACGTGGTCGGTCGGCTTGGGCAACTGCGGCGGCTCGTTAGAGGGCGGCAGCTTCGCCCGCACCCGCGCTCTGCCCTGCTTCACGTATTTCGCGCGGCCTAGCAGCCGCTCATAGGGTCGCACCGCGCTCGGCATGCTCTTGCAGTAGCCGACGCCCCGCTTGCCGCGCACCTCGATTTCCAGGATGCGCTCGCCGCTACGTTCGTCCTCAACAATGGTCACGTCGCGATGCTGGAGGTTCTTGGCCTCATCCGGCCGCAAGCCGGTGTTGGCCAAGAACAGGACGTAATCATGCAATTGCTCGGCACTCCAACGGTGGTGGATCTGGCTGGCCTTCGCGTGCGCCCGCGTGGTTTCGTAGAGCTGCTTGTATTCCTCGGGGCTGAACCACGGCCGATGCACCACCTTCCCCGAAGTCTTATAAGGAGGAGAGAAGTCCGGCAGGTGCGCGAGCCATTCATGGCGAATGGCAGTCTTCAACACCTGCCGCAACGTCACGACCTCGTCGTGGATAGTGCTGCGCGCGGGCGCCTTGCCGGTCTTAGACGTTGCGATCCGGTGCAGGCGATATTCCTGCACCTTGCCTGAAGAACGGCAACAGGTGCAGGCGAAGCCTGATCTCGTAACCCTGGACCCAGCGCTCGCTGCGCTGGCCCTCGGTGATCACCTCATACTCTTTCAGGAATTGGTCAGCGGCTTGGCGAAAGGTCTTCTCATTCACCAACAGCCCCGCCCGCGCCTTCCCACGAAGACCGATAAACGAGTCCTCCGCAAACTGCTTGGCGAGGGAGAGATCTTCCTCTCCGGTCGTGCTGCGGTGTTGGCGGCCGTCGATGGAGGCCGAACAGTGCCAATACCGGCCGTTTCGCCGGTATACCTGAATCAGACCACCTAGAAGCTCGTGCCTGGCCATCATGCACCTCCACGTGCATTTTAGCGCAGGCAACCAAAAAGTCGAATTTTGTGCTAGGCGCGTGCTAGGCCATTTACGAAAAATTAAAGGGTTAGGCTTTCGCCAACCCGTTGTATTACATCAGAAATTTGGTTGCGGGGATAGATTTGAACCTATGACCTTCAGGTTATGAGGCCGAAGGTCTGCCGGGCTGGAACCGGTTCGTCCTATTTGTACGCCACAGCTACCCAGCAACCATACCTGCGCACTTGGTTTCTTTCTTGCCGGAGCAGCCTACGATCTTATTGCCCAGACCGATCATGGTTCGGGGCGGAGGCATGCGCGGCAAAGACGAAAAGATTGGGATCGAGGCATTTGGGTCGGCAGGTTCCAGCAAAATACCGCGGGCGAATCGCCGTCGCAAGAACCGTGGCATGCCGCCGCCCGCGACGTTCGATATCGATACGCTGCCGGGCAGCTCTAATTTGACGGCATTTGAGGCGGCCGCGGTCATCCGGCGTACGCCCGGCGCGTTGGAGCAGTGGCGGCGCAATCCGAGCCACCCGCTGAAATGGCGCTACGTCGATGGCCGCCCCCTCTATCGTGTCGATGCGGTACGCGACTATCTGGCCAAGTGCGATAAGACCACTAAGATGCCTCAGCCGCATAATGCTCACGGAGACGGCCGAGGAGCTCGGCCTTGATCGGGTCAAGCGGATTCGTCCGCTGCAGGCGCACGATTTTGCCGACCCGTTTCGCGCCGACCAACTCCGCAATGTAGTCGTGAGCCGCTTCGAACGCCATTTTGCGGATGATCCACTGTTCGTCGTGATTGTAGACCTGATCGATTCCGCTTGGCCTTTGCCCGACACACAGCCGCTGGATTTCGTTGTCGTAGCCGCAGCGAGACATGACGGTTCGTAAGCTGCGCCTTAGGTCATGCATGGTAAACTTGGCAACACCCGCTTCCTTGACCAGGCGGTTGACCATCTTGGTGAACCCGGACATCTGGCCGCCGGTCTTTGGTGACGGGAAGACATAGTCGGACGTTGCGCGCTGGAAGTGTTTGGCGGCCGCGAGCACCTCGTTTGCGAGGTGGGTGCGCGGCACGTCGTGGTGCAGGCCCATCTTGGTCCACGCCGCATCGAAGGTGATACGGTCATCCATGATGTGCTTTCGCCACTCGATCATGGTAGGCTCGCTGCGGCGCGGGCCACCGAGCAGGCACATGCGAGCCAGGAGACCAAAAGCCCCGAGCTTGCCGGATGCATCCCAGACTTTGATGATTTCCTCATCGGTCAGCGCGCGGCCCTTCGTTCGGCGTCCGACCCTTTGCGCGCGGGTTTCCTTGGGCGCGCGATAGCCGGCGAGCACGTTGTGCTCGACATAGCCCTCACCGACGCACCATTCGAGCAAAGTATGCACGTGCTTGCGCAAGTCCTTGGCTGCACCACGCTTGCCGGTCTTGGCAATCTTATCGACCGCAGCCATGATCTGCCGTCGCGTCAGGTCCCCCACGCCGCTCTCGGCGTGATCCTTGAGCCCGCGCCGCAGCGCCGACATTGCTGGCTTCCAGTTGACGACTTGACGTTCGGTCATAGACGTCTGGTAAGGACCATCTTCAACAATGAGGGTCGCGAGCGTGGTGCGCTGCTTCTCGGCTGCCTGTTGCCGCCTCGCCTCGCGCTTCGCGTCGTTCGGGTCCAAGCCCTTGACGACTTCGCCTGCGGCGATGGTGGCGGCCTTGCGGGCGGCCTTCTCATTATATTTGGGCCACGCGCCGAGGGTCTTGCGCTGGGTCCCCCTCACCCCCGGCTTGGTGAAGAGGTAGACCCAGGTCCGGCCGCCGGTGGCGCGCATGCGCAAGGCGAGGCCGGGCAGCTTGTCGTCGTGGAGATAATGCTGCGCCTTACCCGGCGGCAGCGTTGCGTTGCGGATCACCGCATCGGTGAGTGTCAGCTGGTTGGCCGGCTCCGTCATGATTCCTTCCCTCTCTCTGTGCCCCAGTGTGCCCCGCAAGAAGGGCGGTGAGCCTCGAACAGAACCGGGTCTCAGACCTCCCCCGTTTGTGTGCCCCAAGGGAATATCCGCGGCGGGCACAACGGGGGCATACAAAATGTAGTAAGGTCAGGTATGGGCTCTTATAGCCGCAGTAGGCCATAACTCTCATTAATTTAAGGAGTTTTTACACCTCAACTATGGCCGGATTTGGTTAGCTCGGGTCTACGGATTGTGGTTCACACGGGAGAGGTCCAAGGTTCGATCCCTTGTGCGCCCACCATTCATCTTCCTGCCCCCTGCAGTATCGAACTATCCCGGACAGTTGACGGGCTCAGCTGGCGGCTTGCCGAGAGCGTTGCATCAAAAATCGCAAAACAACCCCATGCACAGTAGACGGCATCAGTCGGATCAATGGGTTACGAATTTTCCGAATTCGAATTTGACTTGTCGGGCAAAACAGGAGCAGGATGGCATGATCAGGAGAGAGGGTCACCGGGCGGTCAATCGTACCTGAACGGGTCACTCGCCATATTCGGAGCTAAGGCGCGATGCGATTAGGATGAATCGTCATCGCGCTTTAGTTTGTTGTTTAAGCATGATCTGTTCGGAAAACCGCTGCGCACTTTTCCGGATCATGCTTTAGCGGGCCAATTGCATCGCTCTGCATCAACGCTCGCGGAAGGCCCGGGCAACCTGGTCCAGGAGGGGCTTGGTGAAATACGACAGGATGCTGCGATCGTAGGTCTTGGCAAAGACTTCCGCCGGCATGCCGGGCACGAGCTTGACGTTGCCGAGTCGCGCCAGCTCCTCGGGCAATATCGAGACACGGACGGTGTAGAAATTCTGACCGGTGCGTTGATCCGGCGTCACGTCGGCGGAGATACGGCTGACCTTCCCCTCGATCTCCGGCGTCGTGCGCTGGTTGAAGGCGGAGAACCGCAGGCTTGCCGTTTGACCGACGTAGAGCTGGTCGATGTCGGCCGGAGCAACCTTGGCTTCCACCATCAACAGGTCGGCTTCCGGCACGATGAGCATGACGGGGTCGGCCGGGCTTACCACGCCGCCGACCGTATGGACGTTGAGTTGATGAACCACGCCGGCTTGCGGAGCGCGTATGTCAACCCGCTTCAGTTGATCTTCGGCCGTCACCTTGCGCTCGACGAATTCGCCAATCTTGCCGTCGATCTCGCGCAATTCCTTGGCAACCTCGCTGCTGAGGTCCTGGTCGATCTGCAGGATCTGCAGCTCGATTTCGGTGACCTTGCCCCGGACCTGGGCCGTGGATGCGATCGACTGCGCCAGCTCGCCCTTGAGACGCGCAGCTTCGCGCTCCAGGAGGGTGAGACGGTTTATCTGGACGAGATTCTTCTCCCAGAGGCCGCGCACTCCGGTCAGCTCTCGCTGAATCAATTCGATCTCTTCCGCCTTGGCCTGCTGCAAGGCAGCATAGCCGCGGATTTCATCCTCGAGCTGCGCGATTCGCTGGCGAAGCTGGGATTTCTGGCCGCGACGCGCGGTGGCGCGCAACTCGAACAGCTTGCGTTCGCTGCCGAGCGCGGCGGCGAACTCCGCAGATGCGTTATCGAGCAGCTCCTGCGGAACGACGAGATGGTCGGCACCGTCTCGCTCGCTGGCAAGACGAGCCTTGCGGGCGCGCATCTCGTCCAATCCCTTCGTGTAGATGGCGAGGCCGGCACGCAGGGCGGTTTCGTCGAGCCGCACCAATGTCTCACCGGCACGGACATGGTCGCCTTCGCGAACCATCAGCTCTCCGACGATACCGCCGGTGAGATGCTGGACTTTCTTGACATTGGAATCGACGACTACCGATCCAGCGGCGGTGACCGCTCCCGACAGCTCGGTTGTCGCGGCCCAGCCGCCGATCCCGCCGGTCAACACTGCCGCCAGAATGATTCCGGCAAGCAGATGATGGCGCATGCTGCGATCTTCGCCCTGTATCGCGGCGGTCATGTGGATGCGGCCGGTTGAGGGACGACGACCTTGAACGGCGCGGCAGGCGGCCCGGCTTCTCGCCTCGCTAGCAGCGACTGCACTTCTTCCTTGGGCCCGAAGGCCTGCTGCCGGCCATGGAACATCGTCATCACGAAGTCCACGGCAACCAGCGCGCTGGAGCGATGTGCGACGATGACGACGACACCGCCTCGGGCCCGAACGGCGAGAATTGCGCGAGTCAGCGCCTCTTCGCCCTCGATATCCAGGTTGGAATTGGGTTCGTCGAGCACGACCAGGAAGGGATCTCCATACAGCGCCCGCGCGAGCGCCACGCGCTGTCTCTGGCCCGCCGACAATAGTGCGCCCTGTTCGCCGATCTGGGTGTTGTACCCATCGGGCAAGCTGACGATGAGCTGGTGGACGCCGGCGGCATTGGCAGCGGCAAGGATCTGCTCCATCGAGGCATCAGGCGCAAACCGTGCAATGTTCTCGGCGATGGTACCCTCGAACAGTTCGACGTCCTGAGGCAGGTATCCGATATGATTTCCCAGTGCGTCAGGCGACCATTGCTCGAGCGATGCGCCGTCGAGCCGGATAACGCCGCGTGATGGCCGCCATGCGCCGACCAGGGCGCGCACCAACGAGGATTTTCCCGAGCCGCTGGCGCCGACGATGCCGAGCGCGCTGCCTGCCTTCAGATGAAAGCTGACATCTGCAACCAGGAGCTTTTCCGATCCAGGAGCCGTGACGGACAACTTGTCCACGACGAGGAGCCGTTCCGGCGGCCGCAAAGGCAGCTTGTCGGCTGACGCCGGCAACGCCGACATGAGCCCGGTCAGGCGCTGCCAGCTTTGGGCAGCTGCGATGAAGTTCTTCCAGTTGCCGATCGTGACGTCCACGGGCGCAAGTGCGCGACCCGTCAGGATAGAACTGGCAATGATGATCCCGCCGGATGCCTCCTGTCGTATGACGAGATAGGCCCCGACTCCGAGCACGGCCGATTGCAGCATCATGCGCAGTATCCGTCCCGTGACGCCGAAACCTCCCGAGATATCGTTGGCGATCCTTTGCTGCCTGCGATGCGCATCGCCCAGCTTGCGCCACCGCTCCAGAAACCGGGACGACATCGACATTGCGATCAAGACTTCCGCGTTGCGACGACTGGCTTCCGCAAGGCGATTGCGTGCGGCGGCATAGCTCGACGCCTTTCGGACGGATTGCCGCGACAGTCGATCGGTGACCAGCGTCAGCATCACCAGCACGAGTGCACCGCCGAGCGCTGTCATGCCGATCAGCGGATGGAAGGCAAAGCAGATGGCGAGGTAGAACGGCAGCCAAGGCAGATCGAACAGCGCAGGCAGACCGGAGCCCGACATCACCGATCGAACGGTGTCGACGTCGCGAACCGGCTGCATTCCGTCTCCACCGCCGCGTGTCCGAAGCGGAAGGCGAACCACCAGATCGTAGATGCGGTCGCCGATGCGCCAGTCGATCTGGTTCCCGATGCGAACCAGCATACGGCCGCGAACCACTTCCAATGTGCCCTGAAAGATGAACAGCAAGGCCGCAATGATCGTCAGGCCCGCCAGCGTGGATACGCTGCGGCCAGGCAGCACGCGATCATAGACCTCCAGCATGTAGAGGGAGCCGGTCAGGCTGAGAATATTGATCAATCCGCTGAACGCTGCAATGCCCACAAGGGCCGTGCGGCACGATCGAACGGCGGCACGCAGTTCCGATCCTGCATCCGTGGAAGGGCCTGCTTGCGTAGCCAACATCACACGCAATTACTCCGCGGCTTACGATGAGGTGATTGTCCCGAACCGACCGCCCTTCACCGAAGAAGCGATGAAAACTGCTCCTAACTGTCGATGATTCATGACAGCCGTTTGACAACAACAGAGGTGCCGGCCGGGGAGCCGACACCTCCGCATTGAGCAATATCCTCGTCCGGCGACTGGCGTCAGACGAGATATTGGTGGATCAGTTGCAGCTGGCCGCCTTCGACGAGCTCCCCTCCTACATTGAGGTGAGACTGGGTGTCGATCAGGTAGACGTTCTCCCCGGCGCTACCGAGGATGTGCGAGACGTCGATGACGCCCGATGCCTCTTCGTCCTGGGTCTGGAAGTTCGCAGCTCCCGTAACGAAGCGGCTCGGATCGTGCTCGGCAAGCTGTGTGAGCGAGTCGGTCGCAGGATCGTATTGCCAGACCTTGCCGAGGTGGGCGTTGTTGCCGACGTCCTCGGACAGAATGAGCTTGCCGTGCGAATCGACGGCAATGTTGTCGAGCATCTTCTGTCCTTCGCTGCCGTTGAGGAGCAGCTTGATGGTGCCGCCGAGCTCGGGGTGCGACGCGTCGGTGAAGTCCAGCGCCCAGAGCTGGCTCGGTGCGTTGAACGCATTCGTCGACACGAAGTAGAAGCGGTTCGGGTTGAGTGTATCCCACGCGCCGTCCTCCGGCCGCAGGAAGCTCGTCACGCCCGCAGTTTCGCTGTCCGCATCGATTTGCGCGCCGGTCTTGCCGCTGACGTCGCCGAGATCAATCATGGTGAAGGCGGACTTCTCGTCGGTACCCAGCGCACTAGTGCTGCTCGGCGCATTGTTCGCGGAACCTTCGAACTCGCTGACGTGAATTCCGAGCAGATGGCCTCCGGTCAGACCGGCCTTTTCGACGACATTTCCAGTCGCCTGCTTGGTGCCGGAATAGAAGTAGACTTGGCCGTTCTGGCCGTCATCCATCATGGCGACGACGGTCTTGTCTCCGGTATGCGCATTGGCGACCACGTTCTCGTAGGCCATGTTGCCGAGCCAAGCCAGCTCGTAGCTGTTACCGTCCTGCGGGCCGCCGACGACGTGAGCGAAGGCCCGTCCCTCGACGCCTCCCTCTTCACCGGTGAGATACAGCCTGCCGTCGAAGCCGAGCCCCGTCTGCGCATTGTAGAACGCGCCCGAATCGGCAAGGTCTGCCGAACAGAACCGGTTGAACGTCACCGGGCTGTTGCCGGCGTTGTGGTCGACATAGGTGCCGCCCTCGTACATCCAGACGTCATGGACAAGGTCCTTGCCCGAGACGACCTGCAGCGTCGTCTTGTCAATGACCCACTCCGACACGAACGAGCCGGTGCCGCCATGCGCCCGGGCAATTCCGGCCGTTCCGGGAAGCTCATGGTTCATCAGGACGGTGAAGGTGCCGTCGCCGTTGTCGAACGCGCCGAGGCCGTCCGGGATGCCGGCCATCTTGTAGCCGTTCACGCTGTCGCCGGTCGTCAGCAGCGACTCGGTATAGACGTGCGAGTTGCTGCTGAGCAGGTAGGGCGTCTGGGAGCTCGAGGTGCCCATCACCTCGTTGGAAAGAATGAACTGCTCGGCGTGAAGATCGGAAATGCGGGCATGCTCGATGATCAGCGCGTCGCCATTGCCGAGATTGATCTGCACATGATGACCGACCTGGCGCGCGGAATTGATGAGCGTCTGAAAGGATGGAATGTCGAAGTCGCGGACGTCGATGCGATCGCCCGCATCAAGCCGCTCGATCGTGTCCACGCCCATGCCCTTGCGGAGCAGGAACCTGTCATTGCCCTCATCGCCGCTCAGATGATCCCGGCCCGCGCCGCCAAGCAGCAGATCCCGGCCGCGGCCGCCATGCAGGTCGTCATTGCCATCGCCGCCGATCAGGGCATCATTGCCGCTTTCGCCGAACAGCGCATCGTTTCCCTTGCCGCCGTCGATCCAGTCATTGCCGCGACCGCCGAAAACGATGTCATTGCCGAGGCCGGCGGCGATCGTATCATTGCCGCCGAAGCCAAGGATGATGTCGCTGTGGTTCGACCCTGGAATGGCGTCGTCTCCGTTGGTTCCGAACTTGATCTTTTTGAACGGACCGACGTGGCGATGATCGTCGTGGTGATGGTGCGACATGCTTGCTCCCTGGCTGTTTGGCTTGGTACTGGCACGAACGCTCCGTTAACCAACGGCTGTGACGTTGACACGACATCGATATGAATGGGCCATGCCTGCGTTTGGCTCGAGTTGATTATTCGGCGACACGTCAGGGCACGGGTTTTGCCCAGGACGATCCCGAGGCCGCACAGGCGCAGTGGCAAGGACGCCGGTCAACTCCGTCCCAAGCTGCCCAAGCACGCAGGCTTCCTCGACGAGGCCGAAACCGAGGATGCTCGGCTCTATGACCTGCCCGCACGCGATCGTCGGCACGGCACACACCGCGAGGACTGGATTGCGTCGCTTCCGCCGTCGCTCTTCGCGCTATGGCGGACGGGCCGCTTACAATGTCGGAGCAAGCCTCAAACAGCCCGCTCCGCCCGCCAGGCCGCGTAGAGACCGACGAGGGTGCCGATGGCGACCAGCCCTGCCGCCAGCAGAAGCTGCAATTGTCCATCATCGGTGGCGCCTACGGACGACACAAGTCTGGTCACGATGACGAACAGCACACCCACGGAGGCCGCTGCTCCCAGGCAAAGATGGGCAAGCTCTCGCGTCAGGTTGCCGCCGAGAAGTCCGAGTGCCGTGAAATACATCGCGCAGGCGTTGGGATGAACGAACAGGGCAATGCGCGCGTAAGGACCGTAGGCGTGGAGGAGGGACTCACATCGACCCAGAGCCGCTTTTGAGGCAACCCGCTGCAAGAACGGTCTGAAAAAACGAGCCTGTCCGTAACTCAGGACGGCGCCGACGATGATCGCGAGCCACGCCATGACGAAGACGAAGGCATCCGCGGGCTTCGGATTGAGCGCCACGGACATCAGGATGAGGGCTGTTCCGGGAAAATAGCCGAAATACGGGAAGACCGACTCCATGAGCACGCAGGCGAACATGAAGACCAGAAACCATGACGAACCGGTCGCACCCTGGACGATGGCGTTCAGGTCGAAGAGGTTCGTCCTGTACAGGACGAGGTACATGCATATGGCTAGTCCAGCCAGCGCGTAAAACGGCAACGCTCCCGCCAGAAACCGTCTCATCCAACCATCGCGCTCTGTTTGGCGGGCACAGCGGAGACCACCGGTCCCAACAGAAGACAACCGAGACGTCTCGCAGGCCGAATTCCGGCACGGCTGCCGGGGCTCTGCTTCCTTCGTGCTTCAGTTACCATGGTCTCCGTTCCGGACAGCTCTAGCGCGATGGACATCAGGTTGAATGGACTCTGCGCCTCAGCTTCCTGCGCATGATATTTCCGGAAAACCGCTTCCCGCTTTGCGCTAACGCAGTCCTTCGGGTCCTGCTTTAGGCGAATGAGATCGCTCCTGTCGAGTGCCGTTTGCTCATGCGATCCTCGCCTCACCCTGAGCGCCGCTACGCAATCGACAGAACCTCGATCTCCTGGCTGCCCGAACCCACGACGTCTCCGACCGCCTTTCCCATCAGCGACCTCGCGACCGGCGAGACGAACGAGATCGAGCCGGCTTTCGGATCGGCTTCGTCCTCGCCGACGATGCGGTAGGTCTGCACGCGGCCATCGGTGCGGCTGAACGTTACCGTGCTACCGAAGGCGACGACGTCGGTCGAGGTCGGATCGGGCATGACCTGCGCGGTGCGTAAGCGTTCGGTGAGATAACGGACGTCGCGCAGGGGCACGGCCGACTGCCGGCGCTTCTCGTTGACGTCATCGATGGGTTGCGCGGCTTCATAGGCCTCGCGTGCTTCGGCAAGCTGCGTCTGCAACGCCTTGTAGCCTGCTTCGGTCACGAGGTTTGGATGCGGCGAGATCGGGCGATCCGGCAACAGCGTCTCGGACGCGGTTTCGGCGCTCTCTTCCTTGGTAAAGGCGACGCTCAATTGAAGATCCTGTCGAGCTGTTTGGGATGGCGACGCCGCGCGCCGCCGATTGCACTGAACTATATCTCAAGTTCGACGAAACGGCGCAGCTTGAAGACAAGGTCCGGCATGGCCTGGCGGAACCGCGTTGCATTCTGAAAACTGGTCGAAAACGGCGCGAAGGTGAGCATGGCGTTCCAGTTCCGGTAGCCATAGACCGTGACCGAGACGCCAGAACTCGGGAAACCCTCCAGCTTGCGCAGCTCGCCGAGCACGAGATCGGCGATCGCCTCGGCCGGCAGCAGGCGCTTGCCGTCCCGCGTGGTTGCGATTTGCGCGGGCGGCTCAACCGGCTTCGTGGCAGCCGGCGCGTCATCGGACGCATTCCCGGCTGTGGCCGGTACCGGATCGGAGCTGAGCGTCTCGCCCGGCTCCAATCCATCCGCCGGCACAGTCGGCGGACCATCGGCGAGCGGTGCAAAACTGTCTGCGCGCCTGTTGCCTCCAAGGATGCCGCTGATCATCGCCACAAGGCCAGCGTCCTTCACCTCGTTATTCATTACTCCCCCCGGGACTTCGGTCTACTCTAGCACTGCTCTCGCAGACCACCACCGGCGATGGCACCGGCGGCACGACGTTGGGTCGCGTCACGCCGCTTGCGATCCGCTACCGCTTGTCGAACGGAATATACTGCTGGTACTGCTTCGGCACTGAGCTGCGATAGCGCGCCGGCACGGTGCCGGTATCGATCGAATGATCGATCTCCTGCTGCCGGGTCATCTTCTTCTTCGCAGGCTTCTTCGACGCGCTCTTCCTGGCGTCGGTCGGCTGGCTGGAGCTGTCGGTGGTTGCGCTTGGCGCTGCCGTCGTCGCCGCAGGCGCAGCGGTTGTCGCGGGAGGCGTAGCGGTTCCGCCGGCGGCCGGAGCACTCTGCGCCAGCGCAAGCGGCGTCTGCATCATGAGCAGCAGCGCGGCCGTCGCAGCCGGCAGATATGAATTCTGCATCAGAACCTCCAAAATGCCTGATCCGAATGAAGGCAAGCCTAGTCCCGCGGGATCGAGGCGTGCAAGTTCGTCGAATAGCTCGGAACCCGCGCGCGAACTGTGGTGGAGATCACATTGCCCGCCACCGGCCGCGGTCACGATGCATCTCACCTTGAACGCATCCGACGTCGCGGACACCAACACAGGTATGACCGTGCATCAGACAGTCCAGTGGGAACGCCAAGGCACGGCCGTTCCAATCGAAGGAGATTGAAATGCGTCGCACCATCCTCACGCTTGCATCGTTCGCAACCTTGATCGCCGCGTCATTGTCGGCGGCACCGGCCCAGGCCGCAAACGACAGATATTGCCTGCAAGGCCGCCACTGGGGCTATCCCGGCAATTGCCAGTTCGCCAGCTATCAGCAATGTGCCGCCACGGCTTCCGGAACGTCGGCCTATTGCGGCATCAATCCGCGCTACGCCTACTCGCAGCCGTATTATCACTGACGAGAAGGCGGCGCGCACACCACGCGCGCGCCGCCACAGCCCCGTCCAGAACAGACTGAACGAAACCAGGCTTGTGTTACCCATGTCGCCGGGTTGAGCTATCGGGCAGACAGGCGCCGGCAAGGATACGGTCGTAAGACAGACACGCGAATAGGGGCGTCTAACGATCCGCCGTCGGCGCGAGAGCAAGCACCAATGTTCGCGACGGTCCCATTCTGTGCATTGCACACGTCTAGCCCGCAACCAGGAACCTTTTGGGGGCGAAGCGGTTGGCGTGCGATGGCGTGACCGGAGTACGGCCGCCACTCACGAAGACCGCATGGACGAGTGCCCTGAGCGGCTGTCCTCTGCAGTGTCGTCCTGCGCCCTTGCAGCTGAAATCGGTGCACGCTCAGCGGACGATGGAACAGGGACAGCAAATGAGGCCTGTAGCGCGACAGCCCTTCAAACCACGCACCACCGAAGAACTGATGGCGCTGCTCAGCGCAGTAGCGACTGCAATTCTGACCGTCATCATCATCTCGATGCTCTATTTCGGCCGGGATATCTTCGTGCCCGTTGCGCTGGCTATTCTCCTCAGCTTCGTGCTGGCGCCGCTGGTCGGGATACTGCAGCGCATCCGTGTCCCGCGGGGATTGTCCGTCGTGAGCGTGGTTGTCGTTGCGTTCATGCTGATCTTCGCGATAGGAAGCCTTCTCGCCGCCCAACTGACGCAACTCGCTGGTGACCTGCCCCGATATCAATCGACGATCAGCGAAAAGATCCAGGCGTTTCGGGATACCAAGGCCGGCAGGGGCACGCTGGAGCGCGCTTCCGACATGCTGAAAGACCTCAGCAAGGAACTTGATAAGCCGAAAGACGCCCCATCCGCGCGTAGCCCCGGCATTATCGCGGGCTCGAATACCTCCGCGCCACCGGTACCGGTCGAAGTGCGCCAGCCCGATCCCGGCGCGTTGGAAAGTCTGCGAACCTTGATTTCTCCGCTCATTCATCCGCTCGCGACTACCGGCATCATCATCATTTTCGTCGTATTCATTCTAATTCAACGCGAGGATCTTCGTAACCGCTTCATTCGGCTGGCGGGCTCGTCGGATCTGCAACGAACGACGGCCGCGCTGGACGATGCAGCGAGCCGCCTCAGCAAGCTGTTTCTGACCCAGCTCATCCTGAACGGCGCATTCGGTGTGGTGATCGGCACCGGCCTTTGGCTCATCGGAATTCCAAGCGCGATTCTCTGGGGCATCCTCGCGGCTGCGCTTCGCTTCGTCCCCTATGTCGGCGCGGTCATCGCGGCCGCATTCCCGGTGGCGCTGGCGGTAGCCATCGATCCCGGCTGGTCGATGCTGCTTTGGACTCTCGCTCTGTTTCTCGTCGTTGAACCGATCGTGGGCCATGTCGTCGAGCCGATGGTTTACGGCCGCAGCACGGGGCTTTCTCCCGTTGCCGTGGTCGCTTCGGCAACGTTCTGGACAGCGCTTTGGGGACCGATCGGGCTCGTCCTCGCGACCCCCCTCACGATTTGCCTGGTGGTGCTCGGGCGGCATGTGGAGCGATTGGAATTTCTCGACGTGATGTTCGGAGACCGACCGGCGCTTTCTCCTCCGGAAATATTCTATCAGCGGATGCTGGCGGGGGATCCCACGGAAGCGGCCGAAAAGGCCGAAGAGTTCTTGAAGGAGCGTTCGCTGGCCTCGTATTATGATGAGGTCGCCCTGAAGGGTTTGCAGCTGGCGCAAGCCGACGCCGATCGCCATGCGCTCGACCAGGAACGTCTTACGAAGATTCGCGACGCCGTCAGCGAATTCGGCGCCGATCTTGCCGATCAGGACGACCGGCCGCCGGCGAGGAGCAGTTCAACCACCGATGCTGAAGCATCGTCCGCGGTGGAAGGCGTCGCAGAGAATGCCGCCAATGAACATTTGCCTTACCTCCGCAGAGAAACTCTTCCGCCGGATTGGCAGGGTGAACACCCCGTCCTGTGCGTGGCCGGACGCACGCTGATCGACGAGGCGGCCGCGATCATGCTGGCTCAGATCTCGACTGAGCACGGGCTCGCTGCGCGGGTCGAAGGGGCAGCATCGCTGTCCACGACGAACGTCTTTCGTCTGGATACGACGGGCGTGGCGATCGTTTGCCTGGTCTATCTCGATGCCCGCGCCGCGGCACACATGCGGTACTCCGTCCGGCGTCTGAGGCGGAAATTGCCAAAGGCAACCATCATCCTGGGTTGCTGGGTCAAGGACATTGATCCGGCGGCCCTGGAATTGCTGCGGGAGGGCGCCAAGGCTGACCTCGTTGCAACGAGCATCGGCGAGGCCGTCAGGCTGTGCATCGAAGCGACGGGGGCAAGGGAACAGGGGCAAGAAACAGAGAAGGATAAATCCACAACGGCTGCAGCGTGAGGCTGCGATCGATGCCGGCCTCGAAAGCTGCCCTTATGTGAGTACGCCTGCTACTGCGCGACCCGAGCCGAGGTCGACCTCGCGCCCCAGCGCGAGAGCGCTGATCAGCGAGACCGCTGACATACACCTCCGACGCCGTGACGTTGCGCCTGTCCAGCAGTACGCCGCCCATTCGCGCGGCTATATCGTCACCGGCCTCTCGCGTGTGGTGCAAAGTTGTTACGATAGGCCGAGAACCCGCGGCGCGGGCGCGATTTCGGATTGCTCCGTTCGCAGCAAATCACCACAATCCGCCTCAAAGTTTCACTCCGATTCGCAGGATATCCAGACAAGCAGGCTGAGGACGTCGTGCACAAGGCAGCATTCATCGCATCCGGCCTCTTCATGCTGGTCGCTCCGGCAGTCGCCGCCGACTTGCCGATCAAGGCTGTCAGGGCTCCCGAGCCACTCAATCTTTGGCAGGTCGAGGTCGGCGTACGGTACTGGTACAGCATCGGCCGCACCGCTTACGACTTGCACACCAGCGGCTCGCGATCTTCGCCGGTCATCTCACGGCTCGACTATCACAACATGAGCACGCATTCGGGAGAGGTTTTCTTCCGGATCGACAGCCCCATGAAGTTCTTCGTAAAGGGCTACGGGGGATATGGAGGTATGACCGGCGGCACCATGAACGACGAGGATTTTCCTCCGTTCTTCAACGGGCCGTACACCAAGACGGAGAGCCAGACCCGCGGTTTTCTGGCCTACGCCAACCTCGATATCGGCTATTCCTTTTACGAGTCCCACCCGGTCAATGCGGAGCCGCGCCTTCGTCTGGGTGCCTTCGTCGGCTACCATTACCGCGGCGAACTGGCCGATGCATGGGGCTGTCGACAGACCGTGTCTGGCGGTCAGATCTGCGAAGGTGCCGACGCCCTCGCCGGCAACGTCAAGGTCATCACCGAGCGAGACATCCTGCACAGCGTACGCGCCGGCGCCGTTGCCGATCTCTGGTTTACGCCGGCGCTCAAGCTGACCGTCGATGCCGCCTACACCTATTCCGACGTGAGAGCTTTCGACACGCACTACTTTACCTTCGGCACCGAGCCCTCTCGCGGCTACGGCCATGGCTTCCAGCTCGAGACGGTCATGTCCTATGCTGTGACGCCCAACGCGAATATCGGAATTGGCGCCCGGTACTGGCACACCGGAATCAACGACTTCACCGAGCCTACGAACGGAGGAGCGGGGCAGGCGCAGACCTATCAGGTCGACCGATACGGCACCTTCATCCAGAGCAGCTTCAAGTTCTGAGCGAGGAAGAGCGGGGCCCCGACCAACAGGGACCAAGGATTCGTTCTCTTCGCCTGCGCCCTCACGAGGTCCCGGCAAGACCGGCGTCATTCAGCCGCTTGGCGAACCACACCGCCAATGCCCGGTCGGGCCCGCCGCCGAAATAGACGTCCGACAACATGACGCCGGTTCTATCCAGCACCAGCAGCACGCCGATCGTGTAGGCGAACCAGACATTCGGATCGGTGAGCGCCCGAAGCTTGTGCTCGTCATGCTCCAGCGGCGTATGATTGTTCGCCTTGCGGATCTCGACCGCGAGCAGATTGTTCGGGATCTCGCGCTGATGCACGACGACATCGGGGTAGATCGACTTGCCGAGATGGTCGTCGGTCGAGATGATGGTACCGTGCGGCAGATGCAGCGTGCGCTCGCCGAGCCGGTCGTAGTTGCAATCGACTGACCAGCCCGAAAACTGCTTCTCCAGATGCACGGCGAAGCGGTGGGTGACCGCCCGCTCGCCGATGTCCTTCTCAAACAGGAAACCCTCGTGGGCGTAGAAGTCCTGGAGCGCCGCGATCACCTTATTCAGCTCGGTCTGCATCGTGCCTCCGGGCTCGCGGCGCTCTGTCTGTTGATGTCCTACATCTGGACTTCGATCAGCCGCGGCCCGGGCTCGGCGACCGCTTCGGCCAGCGCCTTGTTGAACTCCTCGGCATTGGTGACGGCGCGGCCTGGCACGCCCATGCCCTTGGCCAGCGCCACGAAATCGAGCGTCGGGCGGTCGAGCCTGAGCATGTCGTTGGCGCGCTGGCCGGGCTCGCCCGCGCCGACATTGTCGAACTCGCCGCGCAGGATCTGGTAGATGCGGTTGGCGAACACGATGGTGACGATGTCGAGGTTCTCGCGGGCCTGCGTCCACAGCGACTGGATCGTGTACATCGCGCTGCCGTCGCCGACCATGGTGATCACCTTGCGATCCGGGCAGGCGATCGCAGCGCCAATCGACAGCGGCGTGGAGAAGCCGATCGAGCCGCCCATGTTCTGGAGCCAGTCGTGCGGGGCGGCTGCCGCCGTCGGCGGGAAGAAGCCGCGGCCGGTGGTCAGGGATTCGTCGACCATGATCGCGTTCTCGGGGATCGCACAGGCGATCGCCTGCGCGATCGAGGCGAAGGTGAGCGCGCCGGTCGGCTTGACCAGTTCCTGCAAAGCCTGCGGCTTGACGTCCCTGGAGCTGGCCTTCACCGCGCCGGCGAGCGCCTCCAGCGCCGCGACCGAATTCTCGCCCCAGGAGGTCATGCGATGGACCTCGCATCCTTGCGGCTTGAGCATGCTCGGCTTGTTCGGATTGGCGAAGAAGGCCACGGGATCGTCGGACTCGACCAGCACGATGTG
Organism: Bradyrhizobium sp. USDA 327; assembly: GCF_041262065.1. Classification (NCBI taxonomy): domain Bacteria; kingdom Pseudomonadati; phylum Pseudomonadota; class Alphaproteobacteria; order Hyphomicrobiales; family Nitrobacteraceae; genus Bradyrhizobium; species Bradyrhizobium sp. USDA 327. The sequence goes on from NZ_JBGCCW010000001.1 coordinate 5,550,802, forward strand.
ACGGAACTTGGCCAGCATCGGCAGCGCCTGATCGATGACGTAGTGGATGCGGTCGATCGAGAAACGGCCGCGGCCGCGCGCCATCTTGGGGCGGAAGGTCGGGCCCATCACGGTGCAGCCGGTCTTGCCGGCGATGCGCTCGGCAAGCGCCAGGCCCTGCTCGCTCAGCGCGCTGCCGGTCATCAAGAGCAGCGTGCCCTCGCCGTCGCCATGCAGGATTCTTGCGGCCTGCTCGACCGCCTGCGGTGAATAGCTCGCGCGTTGCTGCTCGGCCGGAACCTCGGCGATGCCGTCGGCCTCGTTCCAGGCGGTGTCGGCGGGCAGGATCAGGGTCGCGATCTGCGGCGGCGCGCTCTTGGCGGCGGCAATCGCCGCGGCACCGTCGGCGGCGACCGATTTGGCATCCGGCGAGGTGCGGACCCAGGACGACATCGGCCGGGCAAGGCCCTCGATGTCGGAGGTCAGCGGCGCATTGTAGCCGATATGGTAGACGGCGTGCTGGCCGACGATGTTGACGATGCCGGAATTGGCCTTCTTGGCATTGTGCAGATTGGCAAGTCCATTGGCGAGGCCGGGGCCGAGATGCAGCAGCGTCGAGGCCGGCGTTCCCTTCATGCGGAAATAGCCGTCGGCAGCGCCCGTCACCACGCCCTCGAATAGGCCGAGCACGCAGCGCATGCCCGGCACGCGGTCGAGCGCCGCGACAAAATGCATCTCGGAGGTGCCGGGGTTGGTGAAGCAGACGTCCACCCCACCCTTGACCATCGTCCGCACCAGGCTTTCCGCACCGTTCATCCCAAAGCTCCCGCAACCGGCCATGTCCAGATATCCGTCCGATCAATCATTGTTCGCGCGTCCCGTCAAAGCAATAGCCGGCATCGCCGCCCTGCCCCGCGTGACGATGCGCCGGTTTGGCTAATGGTTTTCGGCAAATTGTGGTTGCCGATTTGGTAACGCCGATCGTCGAGCATGGCGGCCCTCACGGGCCCGTGGCTTGCGGAATCCCCGCAAATATGGCCTGTGACGTTCATTGAATCGATTTCTTTCTGGGGGAGACAATGATCCGGTTTTTTGCCGCGCCGATTGCCGCCATCGCACTGCTGTCGGCCACGGCGGGTGGCGCGTTCGCCGAAGAGTTCGACACGCGCGACATCATGGGCGGCGGCCCGAACTTCTTCCGTTCCGGCGCCAATCCCGTTCCCCGCACCACCGTCATGTACAACGGCAACTACGCCCCCGGCACGATCGTGGTGAACACCAGGGAGCGCCGGCTCTATCTGGTGCTCCAGAACGGCCAGGCGCTCCGCTACGGCATCGGCGTCGGCCGCGACGGCTTCCGCTGGGGCGGGGTGCACAGGATCACCGCCAAGAAGGAATGGCCGGACTGGACGCCGCCGTCGCAGATGCTGGCCCGCCGGCCCGACCTGCCGCGCCACATGAAGGGCGGCGTCGACAATCCGCTCGGGGCTCGCGCGATGTATCTTGGCTCGACGCTGTACCGCATCCACGGCTCCAACGAGCCGGAGACGATCGGCCAGGCGGTCTCGTCGGGCTGCTTCCGCATGACCAATGACGACGTCACCGATCTCTACAGCCGTGTCGCGGTCGGCACCACGGTGGTGGTGCTGAACAACTGAAGCAAGACCGGGGGCTTGAACGCGGCGGAACCGCAGGGCGCGTGAATTTGCGGACTTGTGTGCGCGGGGCGAATGCGGCAGCGTCGGGCAACGATGAGCGCATTGACTCCGTCCTCGCCTGCCCTTCGCTTCGCCCTATTGGCGCTCGCCGCGTTCATATTGGTGCCTGACACCGCCTCCATGGCCGCCGCGGGCGAATTGCCCGCGGTCTCCTCGCGCCAGCGCGCCGAGAAGAAGAGCTTCACCGACGGCGAGATCATCGAAGGCTTCCTGAAGACGGCATTCGGCGCCGAATATCACCTCGCCGGCCGCGTCGACCGCATTCGCAAGTTCGACGGGCCGGTGCGCGTGTTCGCCGAGAGCGACCGCGCCGACCGCAAGACGCAGCTCGCAAAGGTCGTGGCCGACATCGGCAGGCGCGTACAGCATCTCGACATCGCCATGATCGACACCAACGAAGCGGCGAATGTGCGGGTGAAGCTGGTGCGCGACCGCGACCTCTACCGCACAATCTCGAGCTTCTACGGCGCCGAGAAGGCGCGCGAGATTCGTACCTCGCTCGACCCGCAATGCCTGTCCGGCTTCCGCAAGAACGACGCTTTCGAGATCGAGCATTCCGACGTCATCCTCACCGTGGACAACGGCGATTTCGTCTTCCTCGACTGCGCCTATGAGGAGCTCCTGCAATCGCTCGGGCCCATCAACGACACCGCGAGCGTGCCGTGGACCATGTTCAACGACAACGTCTCGATGGGCTATTTCGACGTCTACGACCAGTACATCCTCAATCTGCTGTACGACCCCCGCATCAAGGCGGGCATGACCGTGGCGGAGGTCAAGGCGGTGCTGCCCGCGGTGCTCAAAGATGTGCGCGCCTGGGTGAAGCGGGTGAATGACCTGAAGGAGTGAGGTCGTTCTTACCCTCCCCTGGAGGGGAGGGTCGGCTCGCATTGAGCGCAGCGAAATGTGAGACGGGGTGGGGTGATCTATCCTCACGGGGACTGCCCGAGTGGAGAGATCACCCCACCCCGCTCGCGCTGGCGCGCGATCGACCCTCCCCCTCCAGGGGAGGGTAAGCACGGCGCCCGCTCCGACCTATTGCACCAGATCAGCCACAATCGTCGCGGCCTTCAGCCCGGTGCCGGTGAGGACCGCGACCATGGTCTCGGTCGCCTTGATGCCGCCAGCGGCTGCGAGCTTGTCCAGTGCCGCCGCCGCGCTGGCGCTGGTCGGCTCGGCGAACAGGCCCTGGCGCGCGAGACGCCGCAAGGCGGCGACGATCTCGTCCTCGGTGAGCGCGACGGTGCCGCCGCCGCTCTCGCGCAAGGCGCCGATGATCTCGCGCAGGCGCAGGGGATTCTTGATCGCAGTGCCTTCGGCGATGGTCTTGTGCACCTCGCGCGCGACGGGCGTATCGACGCCGGCCTTGAAGCTCGCATCGATCGGCGAGCAATTCAGCGGCTGCGCCGCGAACAGGCGCGGCAGCTTCGATATCTGCCCGGCCTTCAAAAGCTCGCGGAAGCCGAAGGCGCAGCCGAGCAGGCTGCTGCCGGCGCCGACGGGAACGATGACGTTGTCGGGTGCGCGGAAGCCGAGATCCTCCCAGATCTCGTAGGCGAGCGATTTGGTGCCTTCGAGGAAGAACGGCTGCCAATTGTGGCTGGCGTAGAAGGTCTGGCTCGACTGGCGGATGGCCTCGGCTTCCGACTCCTCGCGTGGCCCTTCGACGAGTTGCACCTCGGCGCCATAGGCCCTCACCTGCGCGATCTTGGCCGGCGAGGTCGAGGCGGGCGCGAGGATCTTCACGCGCATGCCGCCGGCGGCGCCCAGCCCTGCCATCGACGAGCCGCCATTGCCCGACGAGTCCTCCAGAATGGCATCGACACCGATCTGCCGCAGGAAGGACAGCATCACGGAAGAGCCGCGGTCCTTGAAGCTGCCGGTCGGGTTGAACCATTCGAGCTTGAAGAAGGGCCGCAGGTCACCCCAACCTTGCTGGATCAGCGGCGTGCAGCCCTCGCCGAGCGAGATTGGATTGGCGATCTCGACCGGTAATGCCGCCCGGTAGCGCCAAAGCGACCGCGTCCGGCTATCGATATCCTCGCGCGAGATGCCGGCACCCGGCGTCACCAGCAGCGGCGTGCGCTCGTCCGAGCACCAGCGCGGCGGGTCCAGCGGATAGAGTTTTCCGTTGCGAGGGTCGATGTAGCTGGCGGCGGGCATTGGGGTCTCCAAGACAAGGACGATTCTACGATCGGAACGGATGACACGTTTAGTCCAGGATTCGACGCTGGCCGAGCGAAACGACACAGCCCCTTGAAAAAATGAAAAGTATAAATACTTCAATTCCTTAGCCGATCCCGCCGGCAGTGCGGCGCGCTCGGCCAGCGCGAGCGCCCGGCGCGCAAGGCGAACTCTGCAGGCCCGGTGATGACGGGAATTTGGTCGCAAACCACCGTGCTCGCCCGACACGATTAACTTGTCTGTCGTCGCCGGCCGCTACAATATGTTGGATTGAGCTTGCGCCGCCGCTGTTCCTGTCAGGCAACGCAAGCGAGCCAGGCCCGTCCCAGCGGCGGGCCGTTGGCTTTTTGGGAGCCTGGACATGAGCCGCGCCAACCGTACCGACCACATCCGCCTCACCTCCCATCCGGAGCCGGGCAGGAAGGCCGCCTTTCCGATCCATTGGGGCGCCACTGACGCGCGCGCCCGCGGACCGATCATCGGCACGGTGTCGCGCACCGGGGATCGCAACGTGATCGGCAGCCATGGCGGGTCCTACGCGATGTACCGCGCGCTCGCCGTCTCCGCCGGCGCGCTCGATCCCATCCGGCGCCCCGACCTCACCAACACATTTCCCGCCGCGACCATCGGGCCGTTCCCGCAATGGAGCGATCCCGCCAAAATCGTCGCGCTCGATCCCTGGGGGCATCTCGTCGCCGAGAACTTCCGCCAGGAGATCGCCGAAGGCGCCGATATCCGCCCGAGCATCGCGGTGACGCGGGCGCGGCTCGACCTGCCGGAAATCCGCGAGGCGCTGGCCGCAAAGCGGCTCCGTGCCGACGGCGAGGTCGTGCATGCCAATGGCAGCGTCTCCGTGGTGAAGATCGCGATCGATCCGGTCTGGTACCTGCCGGGGCTTGCCACGCGCTTCGGCACCGGCGAGACCGAGCTGCGGCGTACGCTGTTCGAGCAGACCGCCGGCATGTTCCCGGAGCTGGTAACGCGGCCGGACATGAAAGTGTTCCTGCCGCCGATCGGTGGCACCACGGTCTATCTGTTCGGCGACGTCACCAAGCTGCCGGACCATCGCACCAGGATCACCTGCCGCGTGCATGACGAGTGCAACGGCTCCGACGTGTTCGGCTCCGACATCTGCACCTGCCGGCCCTATCTGATCCACGGCATCGAGGAATCCGCGCGCGGCGCCCAGGACGGCGGGCTCGGGCTCGTCGTCTACAACCGCAAGGAGGGCCGCGCACTCGGCGAGGTCACGAAATTCCTGGTCTACAACGCGCGCAAGCGCCAGGAGGATGGCGATGCGGCCGCCGCCTATTTCGAGCGCACCGAATGCGTCGCCGGCGTCCAGGATGCACGCTTCCAGCAATTGATGCCAGACACGATCCACTGGCTGGGCCTCAAGCGCATCGACCGCTTCCTGTCGATGAGCGACATGAAATACGACGCGCTGACTTCGCAGGGCATCGACATCGTCGAGCGCGTGCCGATCCCGCCGGAGCTGATCCCGGCCGACGCCTATGTCGAGATCGCCGCGAAGAAGGCCGCCGGTTACTACTCGGCCGACATCGCGCCGGAGAAGGACGTGAACGCCGTGGTCGGACGTTCGCTGGAAAAATACTGATCGCGCGATGGCGGACGCATTGGAACTGCAGGCACGCTCGCTGCTCACCGCAAAGGCGGTGCGCGCGCGGGCGGGGCAGATGCTCGATCTCGGCCTTGCCGGCAAGCTCTCACATTTCACGATCGATCTCGACCGCATGGATGGCGTCGCGGAGGCGGTGCTTGCGGTCACGCGCAAGGCCTATCCGACGCTGGATATCCCCTTCCACGCGCGGTGGCGGCATTTTGTGCTTGGCGGCGTCGACCGTTGGGCGCGGCTTGCCGATGCTGCGTCCTGGCCGGATCGCGCCGCGCGGGCGCGCGCGGAGTTCGATCTTGCGATCATCAGCGTGCTGCTCGATGCCGGCGCGGGCGCTGCATGGCGATATCGCGACGCCGTGACCGGCGACGCCATCGGCCGCTCCGAGGGGCTTGCGATCGCAAGTCTCGACATGTTCGCGAGCGGCCTCTTCTCGCGCGATGCGCGTGCTCCATTCCGGGCCGATGCGGATGTGCTCGCAATGCTGCCGCCCGCCGCACTCACATCCGCCTTTCAGGCGAGCGACGCCAATCCGCTGCTCGGCCTCGAAGGGCGCACCGATCTGCTGCGACGACTGGGCAAGCTGGTGAAAGAGCGTGCGGACGTGTTCGGCCTGCACGACACGCCGCGGCCGGGCGGCCTGTTCGATCACATCGCGGCGCAAGCGAATGAGGGCGCCATTGCCGCGCCCGCAATCCTGTCGGCGGTGCTGACCCAGCTCGGACCGATCTGGCCGTCGCGGATCGAGCTCGCCGGCATTCCGCTCGGCGATTGCTGGCGTCATCCCGCCATCACGGCGGACGACGCAACTGCGGGCCTCGTACCCTTGCACAAGCTGTCGCAATGGCTGAGCTATTCGCTGATCGAGCCGCTCCAGCGCGCCGGCTTCGCGGTCACCGACATCGACGGCCTGACCGGGCTGGCCGAATATCGCAATGGCGGACTGTTCGTCGATCACGAGGTGCTGCGCCTGCGCGACGCCGCCGACGCCGAGCTTGCGCATGCGGTGGATTCGCTGCTCGTCGTGGAGTGGCGCGCGCTGACGGTCGCGCTGCTGGATCGTCTTGCCGAACTGGTTCGCGCCAAGCTCGGTCGCACGCCGGAGACCTTGCCGCTCGCCAGCATTTTGGAAGGCGGCAGTTGGGCCGCAGGCCGCGCCATCGCCTTCGCGCGCCGTCCCGACGGCTCGCCGCCGCTCAAGGTGATCAGCGACGGTACCGTGTTCTAACCCTCTCCCCTTGTGGGAGAGGGTGGCTTCGCGAAAGCGAAGCCGGGTGAGGGGTTGTCTCCGCGGGCATATCTCTCGCTTGAGTTCGTGGAAGCAGACCCCTCATCCGGCGCTTCGCGCCACCTTCTCCCACAAGGGGAGAAGGGAAGAAGAGAGCATCCCATCATGGAAGGCGTCACGATCGTCGATCATCCCTTGGTACAGCACAAGCTGACGCTGGTGCGGGACAAATCCATCTCGACCAAATCGTTTCGGGAGCTGATCAAGGAGATCGGCATGCTCCTGTGCTACGAGGTGACGCGCGACCTGCCGCTCGCCGACACCGTCATCGAGACGCCGCTGGCGACGATGCACTCGGCCAAGATCGCCGGCAAGAAGCTCGTGTTCGTGCCGATGCTGCGCGCCGGCACCACCTTCGTCGACGGCATGATGGATCTGGTGCCGACCGCGCGTGTCGCGCATATCGGGCTCTACCGCGAGCCGCACAGCTTTGCCGCGGTGGAGTATTTCTTTAAATCGCCGTCCGATCTCAGCGAGCGCCTGGCGATCGTGGTGACGCCGGTGGTCGCCACCGCCAACACCGCCGTCGCCGCCATCGACCGGCTGAAGGAGCGCGGCGCCAGGGACATCCGCCTCGCCTGCCTGATCGCCGCGCCGGAGGGCCTCGAGCGGCTGCGCGGACTGCATCCGGACGTGCCGATCTGGACGGCGGCGGTGGACGAAGGTCTCGACGAGAACGGGTTCATCCTGCCGGGCCTTGGCGATGCCGGCGACCGCGCTTACGGGACGCGGTAAGCGCTGCACGCACCTATATTGTTCGAGCATGATCTTTTCGGAAAGCCGCTGCACACTTTTCCGGGTCATGCCTTAGGAACAGCTTCCGTCGCGCGATGTTCTCCTGCATTGCGATGGAGAGCACGATGACCTATCAGGATGACGACCGCAGGGCCGACAGAGCACGCCGCAACAGCCCGGTCGGCTGGGCGGTCGGCGCGATCTTCGTGATCGCCGTGGTCGCGACCGTCTTCTTCTACAATGGGCGCCAGGTGGGGCCACAGACCACGACCTCCGATCCGAATACGGCGCCGAACGTCACCACCGGATCGAATCCACCTGCTGCACCTGCGAAGTGATGCGCTGAGCGCGGGCCGTCATACCTTCCCGCTGCCGCAAATGCCCTTCAGCGCCTGCCACTCCTTGTCGGTCAGCAGCGGCGGGCCGCTGGCGGGACGATCCTCCTTCGTCATGCGCGCGAGGCGGTCCTCGGTCAGCGGGTGGCTGGCGAGGATCGTGGTGAGACCGGAACCGCCCTCCTTGCCGGTGATGCGGAACATCAATTCGGCCGCGGGTTTGGGCGAGCGGCCGAGCTTGTGCATGATCTCGATCGCGAAAGTGTCGGCGCCGGTCTCGGCCTCGCGCGAATAGGAAGCCTCGACGAGGCTGCGCGAAGCGAAGATCACGGCCGAGGAGCCGGTGACGTCGCCGAACAAGAGGCCGATCAGGAACGAGGTGCCGCCATTGTAGATCAGGCCGCGCATGTTGTCGTGATGCTTGAGATGGCCGAGCTCGTGGGCGAGGATGCCGGCGAGTTCGTCGGGATTCTCGGCCTTGTCGAGCAGGCCCTTCAGCACGAACACCTTGCCGCCGGGCAGCGCGAAGGCATTCGGCACCGAGGTCGGCAGCACGCCCGCCGTCATGGTGTCGTCGAGGCCGGCCGCATCGCGCAGCCGGTTGACGAGCTTGGTGTAGGCGGCCTTGCCCGCGGCATCTTCGCAGACGCTGCGGCCGAAGATCGTTTTCATCTGCACTTCGGCGGCATCGCCGATGCGCCGTTCGACCGGTTTCGGCACCAGCGGTGCGAGACGATCGGCGGCGAGCGGCACGCCGAACAAGACGACGCAGACGATGGAGACGGCGGCGGCCACCGACCAGCCCACGATCTTTGCAGTGCCGCGGCGCGTGGTCCGGTGCTCGTCGAGGTGCAGGCAGCGCGCGGTCACATCTGCCGCCACTGCCGCGTCGCGGATCTCGAGCCGCGCCAGAGGCGAGGCCGATGTGCAGGCCAGACGCAAAACGCCGGCCGGGCCGTCGGCGCGGCGGATATCGGCATAGGCCCAGCGAACGGGTGCTTCGCCGTCCTCGGCGATTTCGAGCGAATCGCCGAGCGTCAGCATCACCCGACGCCTGCGGCTCGAGACGCCGTCGAAGAAGATGGTCGGCTTTGAGGACCCTGCCGGGACCTCGGTGGACACGTCACTCACGGCTCAGAATCCTGCAACATCCAGTCCATCGGCAAACCCTTCGCCAAGCGCGCCGGCAAGCTCGCCGCGACCACGTACATCCGCCGCGGCCGCGATGTCGTGCACCTCGACGGTCTCCAGCACCTTCGCCCAGAGATCGCGCTGGAGATAGACGCGCATGACGATGTTGATGGCCAGCGCTACGGCGAAATAGCCGATCACCATCATTGCCACCACCGGGATGCTGTTCGCGCCGTCGCCAGATTCGAAAACCTGATCGACCGGCACGCCGGTGAGCTGGACGACGAGCAAGGTACCGCCGACCATGTAAGCACCGAACGCGGCCGAGAGCAGCGTCCACCAGCCGACCACTTTCCAGTACAGGCCGTAGAACGCGTCGTGCGGCAGATCCGAGGACAGGCTGACGCCGCCGATGCGGATGCCGTCGAGCCACCAGCGCCACTCGCGGGCCTTGAACTCGGCGTAGAGGAACGGCGCCAGCGGGAAGATCACGAGCGCGACCGGGCTGAGCAGCCACAGCCACCAGCCGCGCTTGAAGAAGGTCCAGCCGTCGCCTTCGAAGTCGCCGGAGAGTTCGCCATAATGGGTGTGCTGCATCTTGTAGCGCTCGAGCGCAGCTGCGCGCCACGGCAACGCCAGGCCGAGCGTCAGGAACACGAGCAAGCCCCACAGCATGGCGCGGAGCGAATAAGCCCAGCCCGAGCCGTCCATCCAGAACCGCACGCCGCGCCAGACCGTGCGCGTCAGGCGGTAGCGCCGCGCGCGAAAGATCGCGAACTGGCCGAAAGCGTAGAAGCCGATGAACAGCGGCAAAGAGGCGAAGCCCTGCCAGCGCTCGAACTCGATACCGATCAGAAAATACGCGAGGTAGATTGGCACCAGGATCGCGAGCGCGACCAGGAAGCCGATCAGAAGCTCCTTGGCCCGCCCGGTATATTCGGCTGCATCGCCGTCGATCGCAGTGTTGGCCCACAGATGGCGGCGAATGTCGGTGACCAGCCAGAACCGGTAGAAACCGAAGGTGACGAGCTCCAGCATGGCACCCCTGGTGACCATTCTGCGGAACTCGGAGCGGTTGCCGGAGAAATCGACCCGCGTGGGCGGCAGCGGCGGCGGCAAGGGTTCGGAGCCAATGGGGCTCCATTGCATATCGTTCACGTCGGCAACCTCGGGGTGCGGATCTGTTGCGGTCAACTATAGATCAGAGGTTAGTCGATCCCCAAGCTGGGCGGGTTCGATTTACCTCGATTCCCATAGGCTTCTTGCAAGATTCTCCACCGCGCGGCGTGCGGGAGGTCACGTTCGCGTGGCGACGTGACGGCCGTCCGACGCTCTCGTGAAGGTTGGATGTGGCAAAACTCTCCCTTGCCCCGACGCAGACAACCGGCTGTAATTGCAAATCAAATACCGCAGCGCAGAATTCAACGAGAACGCGCGGTTCAGTCAGGGAGAACGGTCATGCACGGGATGATCGAGAGCGCGACCAAGCTCGACGCACTTCGCGCGCGCGCCACGTCACTGCCGCTCGAGCAGTTCGATCCGGGCGATCCTGAACTGTTCAGGACGGATACGTTCTGGCCCTATTTCGACCGGCTGCGCCGGGAAGATCCCGTGCATTACTGCAAGGACTCGATGTTCGGGCCGTATTGGTCGGTGACGCGCTACAACGACATCATGGAGATCGAGACCAACCATGCGGTGTTCTCCTCCGCCTCAGCGCTCGGCGGCATCACCATCCGCGACATCGATCCGGATTTGCGCCGCGAGAGCTTCATCTCGATGGACCCGCCGCGCCATGCGGCCCAGCGCAAGACCGTGGCCCCGATGTTCACGCCGACGCACCTCGACAATCTCGCGATCAACATCCGCGAGCGCTCGGCCGAGTGCCTGGACAACCTGCCCCGCGGCGAGGTGTTCGACTGGGTCGACCGCGTCTCGATCGAGCTGACGACGCAGATGCTGGCGGTGCTGTTCGACTTCCCCTGGGAGGACCGCCGCAAGCTGACGCGTTGGTCGGACATCGCCACCACCATTCCCGGCCCCGACGGCCTCGTCGCCACCGAGGACGAACGGATGGCCGAGCTGACGGAATGCGCGGCCTATTTCTCCCGCCTCTGGAAGGAGCGCATCGAACAGCCGCCGAAGAGCGACCTGTTGTCGATGATGGCGCATAGTGCCGCCACGCGCGACATGGACGCCAGGAACTTCCTCGGCAATCTCATCCTTTTGATCGTCGGCGGCAACGACACCACCCGCAACACCATGTCGGGCTCGATCTATGCGCTGAGCCAGCACCCGGAGCAGTACCGCAAGCTGCGCGAAAACCCTGATCTGCTCGACAGCTTCGTGCCCGAGGTGATCCGCTGGCAGACGCCGCTCGCGCATATGCGGCGCACGGCGCTCTCCGACTTCGAATTCCGCGGCAAGCAGATCAGGAAGGGTGACAAGGTCGTGATGTGGTACGTCTCGGGCAACCGCGACGAGGAGGTGATCGAAAAGCCCTATGATTTCATCATCGACCGCGCCCGCCCGCGCACGCATCTTTCCTTCGGCTTCGGCATCCACCGCTGCGTGGGCTTGCGGCTTGCCGAACTCCAGCTCAAGATTATTTGGGAAGAAATTCTCAGGCGTTTCGACCATATTGACGTGGTCGGCGAGCCCAGGCGGGTCTATTCGAGCTTCGTCAAGGGTCTCGAGACGTTGCCGGTGAAGATTGCAGCGTAAATTCGCAGTAAGATGGGTTCGACGTCGCCTACAAGGAAGGTGCGCCCCCTCTCCCGCTTGCGGGAGAGGGTTGGGGAGAGGGTATCTCCACTACGGGATAATCCCCAAGAGGAGAAAACCCTCTCCCGGCGCTACGCGCCGACCTCTCCCGCAAGCGGGAGAGGTTAAGCAGAAGCACTGGAGCACGCTACGATGAACATCCAGACCCCGGTCAAGTCCGACAAAATCGAACGCATGCGCAGGGCGCGCGAGGAGGCCTATGCGACGCCGCTTTCGCAATTCCACCCCGGCGCGCCCAGGCTGTTCCAGGACGACACGCTGTGGCCGTGGTTCGAGCGGCTGCGCAAGGAAGAGCCGGTACACTACTGCACCAACGCGCCGATCGAGCCCTACTGGTCGGTGGTGAAGTACAACGACATCATGCATGTCGACACCAATCACGGCATCTTCTCTTCGGATTCGAAGCTCGGCGGCATCTCGATCCGAGACGTGCCGGAAGGCTACGACTATCCAAGCTTCATCGCGATGGACCAGCCCCGGCATTCGGCGCAGCGCAAGACTGTGTCGCCGATGTTCACCCCTCAGCATCTGGACGAGCTGGCGAGATTGATCCGCCAGCGCTCGCAGACCGTGCTGGACAATCTTCCGCGCAACGAGACCTTCAACTTCGTCGAGCGCGTCTCGATCGAGTTGACGACGCAGATGCTGGCGACGCTGTTCGACTTCCCGTGGGAAGAGCGGCGCAAGCTGACGCGCTGGTCCGACGTCTCGACCGCGCTGCCCAAGAGCGGCATCGTCGCATCGGCAGAGGAGCGCCGCCGCGAGATGGACGAATGCTACGCCTACATGTCGAAGCTGTGGAACGAACGCGTCAACTCCGCGCCGCGCAACGACCTGCTGTCGCTGATGGCGCACAACGAGGCCACGCGCCACATGGACCCCGACAACCTCATGGGCAACATCATCCTGCTCATCGTCGGCGGCAACGACACCACGCGCAACACCATGACCGGCTCGGTGCTGGCACTGAACGAGAACCCGGAGCAGTACGACAAGCTCCGCGCCAATCCGGCGCTGATCGATTCCATGGTGCCGGAGGTGATCCGCTGGCAGACGCCGCTGGCACATATGCGGCGCACTGCATTGCAGGACACCGAAATCGGCGGCAAGCACATCAGGAAGGGCGACCGCGTCGTGATGTGGTACGTCTCCGGCAACCGCGACGACGAGATGTTCGAGAAGCCGAACGAGTTCATCATCGACCGCCCGCGCCCGCGCACCCACCTGTCCTTCGGCTTCGGCATCCACCGCTGCGTCGGCATGCGGCTCGCCGAGCTGCAACTGCGGATCGTCTGGGAAGAGATGCTGAAGCGGTTCGACCGCATCGAGGTGGTCGGCGAGCCGAAGCGGATCTATTCCAGCTTCATCAAGGGGTATGAGTCCCTGCCGGTGCGGATTCCGGGGTAGGTGGAGTGCCTTGAGCCAAAGCGCCTCTCCAAACTCCGCTGTCATGCCCCGCGAAGGCGGGGCATCCAGTACGCCGCGGCTTCTCGGCTCTAGCCGTGCGGCCTCTGGAATACTGGATTGCCCGCCTTCGCGGGCAATGACACCGAGGGTGGGGCTGGGAGCACACCGCCCCTAACGCTCCGCTATCACACCTCCCCGGCTATAAAATTCCGGCATGACAGGTCGCGCCAGATGCGAAGGCAAGACGGCGCCTGACTGTTCTACGACACGAGCGCATCTAACTCAATTTGATGTCCCACACGCCTTCCTTGCGGCAGGCGGCGACTTCCTCGCGCAGGAGGGCGGTGATGGCGAGCGAGGCCGTCGAGGCCGGGCGATCGATCGGAGAGGCAAAGATGAGCTCGCGCGTCATCGGCTTGGATACGGGCGCGGTTTCGAGCCGCCCGTCCGCGACCTCGCCGTGGACCGACGAAGGCGGCAGCAGCGCGAAGCCGAGGCCTTCCTCGACCAGGCTGGTCAGCACGCGGAACGAATCCGCCTCGAGCTGGACGTTGAGCTTGATCTTGCGCTGGGCCGCCGCGTGCTCGATCAGCGCACGGAGACCGTGGGAATGACTGGGCAGCACCAGGCGTTGGCGCAGCAGCCAACCGATGTCGATGCTCTTCTTGCGCGCCAGCCCGCAGCCGCGCGGGCCGACCGCAACGATGTTGTCGCGTCCCAGACTCTGGACATTGAGATGCAGATCGGCCGAGCGGCCGTAGAGGATGGCGAGATCCATCTCGCCGCGATGCAGCCATTCGACGAGATGGCCGCTGTAGCTCTCGACGATGCGCAGCGAGATGCCGGGGAATTTTTCGACGCAGCGCCGCGCAAAGCGCGCCGACAGCACGCAGCTCACGGTCGGAACCAGGCCGAGCACGACCTGGCCCGAGGGCGGCCCCTTGGCCGACTGGATGTCGTCGCGGATCTGGTCGATCTGCCGCACGATGCCGGAGGTGCGCGCGAGCAGAAGCCGGCCGGCCTCGGTCAGCACCATGCCGCGGCCGTTGCGGGTGAACAGATCGGTGCGCAGCTCGTGTTCCAGGAGCTTGATCTGCCGGCTGAGCGCCGGCTGCGCCACGCGCAGCGTGTCGGAAGCCTTGGAGAGGCTGCCGAGCTCCGCCACGCAACTGAAGGTCCTGAGCTGCCGGAAATCCATGCTTGCCAATCCTGGAAGGCTACTCCATACGCTATAGCAAATGAGCATAGGGGGCTGGCGTTGTTTTCACAACGCCAGGGGATTGGCCGGCGTTATCTTAACTGCCGCTACGAACAGGAAACGCCATGAGTCAAGAACACCACATCGAAGATCACGCCGACATTCGCGAGGCCGTCGCCAAGCTGTGCGCGCAGTTTCCCGGCGAATACTGGCGCAAGCTCGATCGCGAGATGGCCTATCCCAAGGCGTTCGTCGATGCGCTGACCGAGGCCGGCTATCTCTCGGTGCTGATCCCCGAGGAATATGGCGGCGCGGGCCTGAAGCTTTCTGCGGCTGCCGCGATCCTCGAAGAGATCCAGCGCGCGGGCTGCAACGGCGGCGGCTGCCACGCCCAGATGTACACGATGGGCACGGTGCTGCGGCACGGCAATGCCGAGCAGAAGGCGAAGTACCTGCCGAAGATCGCGAGCGGCGAACTGCGCCTGCAAGCCTTCGGCGTGACCGAGCCGACCAGCGGCACCGACACCTCCTCGCTGAAGACCTTCGCGCGCAAGGACGGCAACGACAGCTACATCGTCAACGGCCAGAAGATCTGGACCAGCCGCGCCGAGCATTCCGATCTGATGATCCTGCTGGCACGCACCACGCCGAAGGATCAGGTCAAGAAGCGCACGGACGGCCTGTCGGTGTTCATCGTCGACATGCGCGAGGCCAAGAACAACGGCCTCGAGATCCGCCCGATCCGCACCATGATGAACCACGCCACCACGGAAGTGTTCTTCACCGACATGAAGGTGCCGGCGGAGAACCTGATCGGCGAGGAAGGCAAGGGCTTCCGCTACATCCTCTCCGGCATGAATGCCGAGCGCATCCTGATCGCGGCCGAATGCGTCGGCGACGCCAAATGGTTCATCGCCAAGGCCACCAACTACGCCAAGGAGCGCAGCGTTTTCGGCCGGCCGATCGGCCAGAACCAGGGCATCCAGTTCCCGATCGCCAAGGCCTACGCCTCGATGCGGGCGGCCGAGCTGATGGTGAAGGAAGCGACGCGCAAATACGAGGCCGGCCTCGACTGCGGCGCCGAGGCCAACATGGCCAAGATGCTGGCGGCGGATGCATCCTGGGAAGCGGCCAATGCCTGCATCCAGACCCATGGCGGCTTCGGCTTCGCCGAGGAATACGACGTCGAGCGCAAGTTCCGCGAGACGCGGCTCTATCAGGTGGCACCGATCTCGACCAACCTCGTGCTGTCCTTCGTCGCCGAGCATGTGCTCGGCATGCCCCGCTCGTACTGAGGCGGCCAGCATGGGAGCACTTGACGGGATCAGGGTGATTGCGGTCGAGCAGGCGGTCGCGGCGCCGTTCTGCTCCTCACGCCTGGCCGATGCCGGCGCCGAAGTGATCAAGATCGAGCGGCCCGAGGGCGATTTCGCACGGGGCTATGACGCGGCGGCCAAGGGCCAGAGCAGCTATTTCGTCTGGCTCAATCGCGGCAAGCAATCCGCGGTGGTTGATCTCACGACCAAGGAAGGCCGCGCCGAGCTGGAGGAGCTGATCGCCAGCGCCGACGTGCTGATCCAGAACCTCAAGCCGGGCTCGATGGACAAGCTCGGCTTTTCGCGCGAGCGGCTGTTGAAGGACTATCCGAAGCTGATCTCGTGCACCATCACCGGCTATGGCGACGAAGGCCCCTATGCGCACCGCAAGGCCTATGACCTGCTGATCCAGGCCGAGAGCGGACTTGCCTCGATCACCGGCAATCCCGACGGCGCTTCGCGCGTCGGCATGTCGATCGTGGATGTGGCGACCGGCGCCACCGCCCATGCGGCGATCCTGGAAGCGCTGATCGCGCGCGGGCGCACCGGCAAGGGCGCCGACATCCGCATCTCCATGTTCGACGTGATGGCGGACTGGTGCACCGTGCCGCTGCTCAACTCCGAAGCCGGCAACCCGCCCAAGCGCATGGGTCTGCGCCATCCCTCGATCGCTCCTTACGGAGTGTTCACCTCGCAGGACGGCAAGGACATCCTGATCTCGATCCAGAGCGAGCGCGAATGGAAGACGCTGTGTGCGAAGGTGCTGGACCAGCCGGACCTGCCCGCCGATCCGCGCGTCGCCAACATGGTCGAGCGCGTGCGCAACCGCGACTTCACCGACAAGACGGTGGCTGACGCCTTCGGCAGGATGACGCGCGACGAGCTGCTGAAGCGGCTGTCGGATGCCGACATTGCCTTTGCCGAGGTCAACACCATGGCCGACCTCTCCCACCATCCGCATCTGCGCCGGATCGAGGTCGACACGCCGAACGGCCGCGTCAGCTATCCCGCGCCGGCGCCGATCATCGTCGGCGAGACGCGGAGCTATGGCGCCGTGCCCGCGATCGGCGAAAATCCAAAGTCCAGGCAGTGACAGAGCGAGGCGTCATGACCGAAAAGCTCGACATCGATCATTTGCGGCAATGGATCGGCCGCAGCCAGGAGGCCACCGATACCGTCACTGCGCACCTCGTCATGGGTTTGCGCGCGACGCTGTTCCAGGAGGTCGGCGAGCCCAAGACAGGTGAAGCCGCGCCGTTCACGGTGCATTGGTGCCTGGCGCAGCCGGTGTTTCCGATGTCGATGTTAGGGCCTGACGGTCACCCGACCCGCGGCGGCTTCCTGCCGCCGGTGCCGCTGCCGCGCCGGATGTGGGCCGGCGGCGAGATCGAATTCCTGCAGCCGCTTCGCGTCGGCGACGCATCGACGCGAACCTCGCGCATTGCCGACGTGCAGGTGAAATCGGGCTCGACCGGCACGCTGTGCTTCGTCTCGGTCGAGCACAGCATTTCCTCGCCGCGCGGCACAGCCATCCGCGAGCGGCAGGACATCGTCTATCGCGAGATGACGAGCAGCGCGCCCGCTGGCGGCAAGGCCCCGCCTCCGCCGCCGAAGGCGCAGCACCGCGAGACCCATCTGTCGGATCCCGTGCTCCTGTTCCGCTACTCCGCGCTGACTTTCAACGGCCACCGCATCCATTACGACCGCGACTACGTCACCAAGGTCGAGGGTTATCCGGGCCTGATCTTCCACGGACCACTGCAGGCAGCGCTTATCATCGAGATGGCCGCCAAGCTTCGCGACGGCAAGGCGCCGAAGAAGTTCACCTATCGCGGCCTGCAGCCGCTGTTCGAGGGCACGGAGTTCTCCATCAACGCCAACGAGACCGCTGATGGCATGGAGCTGTGGACCGCGAACGCGGAGGGACAGCCGACGATGAAGGGCACGGCGGTGTGGTGACGCTGTCTCCTCGCATTGCGAGTGCCGCGGCGATGTGGGAAGTTCGACCCTCACCCTGAGGAGCGCGCCCCTTCGCGCGCGTCTCGAAGGGCGAGGCCACCAGCCGGGCCTTCATCCTTCGAGACGCGCGAAGACGCGCTCCTCAGGATAAGGAACTAAGAAGGGGACGGAAACCATGTCCAAGAACGGCAAGACCGGCAGCAAGTCCGTCACCGTGAAGCAGGCAACGCTCGACCTGCTGCGGGCCTTTGGCATCAACAAGGTGTTCGGCAATCCCGGCTCGACCGAGCTGCCGTTCCTGAGCGACTGGCCCGACGACATCGACTACGTGCTGGCGCTGCAGGAGGCCTCCGCCGTCGGCATGGCCGACGGCTTTGCACAGGCGACGCGCAATGCCGGCTTCGTCAATCTGCATTCGGCGGCAGGCGTCGGCAATGCGCTCGGCAATATCTACACCGCGCATCGCAACCAGACGCCGCTCGTGATCACTGCGGGCCAGCAGGCGCGCTCGATCCTGCCGCTGCAGGCGTTCCTCTATGCCGAGCGCGCGTCGGAATTCCCGCGGCCTTACGTCAAATACAGCGTCGAGCCGGCGCGGCCCGAGGACGTGCCGGCCGCGATCGCGCGGGCCTATTACACGGCGATGCAGCCGCCATGCGGGCCGACCTTCGTGTCGATCCCGATCGACGACTGGGCGCATGCGGCTGCTCCCGTGGAGGCACGCAAGGTCAGCCGCGAGATCGGGCCCGAGCTTGACGCGATGAAGGCGCTGGTCGCCGCGCTCGGTTCCGCAAAGCACCCTGCCCTCGTCGTCGGTCCCGGCGTCGATCGCGCCGCCGCGGTCGATCTGATGGTGCGCGTGGCCGAGAAGGCCAAGGCCAGCGTCTGGGTCAGCCCGTTCTCGGCACGATGCTCGTTCCCCGAGCGGCATCCGCAATTTGCGGGATTCCTGCACGCTTCACCCGCGCAATTGTCCGACGCGCTGCGCGAGCACGATGTCGTCGTCGTGATCGGCGCGCCGGTGTTCACGTTCCATGTCGAGGGCCATGCCGCGATCTTCGATGGCGGGACGACGATCTTTCAGATCACCGATGATCCGGATGCCGCCGCCGTGACACCGGTCGGCACCAGCATCATCGCGACGATGAAGCCGGCGCTGACCATGCTGCTCGAGTTGCTGCCGGAGAGCAAGCGCGCGGCGCCGAAGGGCCGCACGCTGCCGCCGGCCCCGCAAGCCGCCGATCCTCTGCCGGTTGAATTCCTGCTGCACTCGCTGTCGCAAGCGATGCCGGACGGGACGTCACTCGTCGAGGAAGTGCCCTCGCACCGGCCGGCGATGCAGAGGTTCATGCCGATGCGCGGCCAGGACAGTTTCTACACGATGTCGAGCGGCGGTCTCGGCTACTCCCTGCCCGCCGCCGTCGGCATGGCGCTCGGCAAGCCGAACAGCCGCACCGTCTGCCTGATCGGCGACGGCTCGGCGATGTATTCGATCCAGGCGCTGTGGACCGCCGCACAGCGAAAACTGCCGCTCACCGTCGTCGTCATCAACAATTCCGGCTACGGCGCGATGCGCTCGTTCAGCCAGGTGATGCAGGTGCGCAACGTGCCCGGGCTGGAGCTGCCGGGAATCGATTTCGTGCAACTTGCCGAAGGCATGGGCTGCCATGCGGTGCGGGTGAGCAAGGCGGCGGAGCTGGGCGAAGCGCTGAAGCGCGGCATGGCCTATGCAGGCACGAGCCTAGTCGAGGTCATCGTGGATTCGGCGGTGCCGGTGTTGTACGGGCAGAAGCACTGACGCTGCCGTAGCCCGGATGAGCGCAGCGACATCCGGGAATCGCAATCGCGAACCTCACCCGGATATCGCTGCGCTCATCCGGGCTACGAAGCTACGACGCCAAAAATCCGCCGTCCGCCGCCAGCACGTGCCCGACGATATAGGATGACGCGTCGGACGACAGCCACACCACGGCTTCCGCCACCTCCTCCGGGCTTCCCATCCGCCGCAGCGGCAGGCCGGCGCTGACGGTAGCGACGTCGCCGACGCCGGCACGCAGCATCATGTCCGTGACGACGCGGCCGGGGGCGATGGCGTTGATGCGGATGCCGCGCGGAGCGTTCTCCATCGCCGCCGAGCGCGTCAGCGAGATCGCGGCGGCTTTCGAGGCCGAGTAGAGCGAGAAGCCGGGATTGGGATTGCGCACGCCGCTGACGGAGGCGTTGACGACGATGCTGCCGCGGCCTTGCGCGAGCATCGCCGGCAGTTGGTGGCGCAGGCAGAGAAACAGCGCGCGGACGTTGGTGTCGAACACGCTGTCGTAGGTCTCGGTGCCCTGCTCCTCCAGCGGCGCGCGGCGCTCCTGGAATCCGGCATTGTTGAAGGCAACGTCGAGCCGGCCGCAGCGCTCGACCGCCGCGCGCACCAGCCGCGCGACGTCGTCCTCCTTCGTGATATCGGTCTTGACGGGGACGGCCTCCGCACCGAGCTCGCGGCACGCTGAGGCGGCGGCGTCGATCTCGGCTTCGCGCCGGCCGGCGACGAAAATCGCTTGGGCTCCCTCGGCCGCCATCCTCAGCGCCGTGGCGCGGCCGATGCCGCTGCCGCCGCCCGTGACGAGGCAGATCTTGCCCCTCATCCGCATCCCGGTTGGCAAAGTTCCGCTCATCGTCCACTCCAAAACGCTTGCGCGCGGCGTTGCGCCCATATAGTTGTATGATACAACTATATGCCGGAGTCAAGATGGCCGAGCTTTTGCTGATCGACGACATCCGCGCCGCTTCGCGCCTGATGGTGCGCGAGCTCGGCTTCATGGACGCGACGGTGGCGGCATCGGACTATCCGCCCTCGGCGGTCCACACCATTCTGGAGATCGGCATCCGCGGCCCGATGACGTCAGGCGAACTCGGTGATTTCCTGCGTCTGGAGAAATCGAGCGTCAGCCGCATGGTGCGCAAGCTGATCGACTGCGGCGAGCTCAGGGAGACGCCTGACGAGCTTGATGCGCGCAGCAAGCTCTTGTCGCTGACGGCGAAGGGCCGCCGCACGCTGGAAGCGCTGCATGCGTTCGGGCGGCAGCAGGTGCGTGGTGCGCTGGCGGCGTTGACGCCGGCCGAACAGCGCATCGTGCGCGAGGGCATGATGCTCTATGCGCGGGCACTGCGGCAGAGCCGGGTGGAGGAGGAGGCGGCTACCCAATCATAGGTATCGTCTCTGCCTGCGCAGGGACGACGGCGAGTGTTTGGCGCGATTGCGTAGCCCGGATGAGCGCAGCGATATCCGGGATCCTCAACAAAGAAGGCCCCGGATGTCGCTTCGCTCATCCGGGCTACGAGATCTTACCTCCCGAACTCTTCCCGCATCTTCGCCTGGATCTTGGCCATGCCGCCGATCCAGCGGTCGTAGTTCTCGGTCTTCTTGCGCATGTAGCCGAGCACCTGGGGGTGCGGCAGGATCAGGAACGTCTCCTGCTCGAGGCCGGCGAGCACGTCTTTCGCGACTTGCTCCGGCGTCAGGTCGCCGTCGCCGGACTGCGGACCCTTGGGAATCGAGCGCAGCATGTTGGTGTCGACGCCCTGGGGGCAGAGGATCGAGACCTTGATGTTGTGGGCCTTGTGCGAGATCGCGAGATTTTCGGCAAAGCCGACCGCAGCGTGCTTGGTCGTCGAATAAGCGGGGCTGCCTACTTGCGACAGCAGACCCGCGGCCGAGATGGTGTTGAGAAAATAGCCGCCGCCGCGCGCCCTCATGCGCGGGACGAGATGCCGCGCCGCGTAGACATGGGCCATGACGTGGATCGCCCAGCTGCGCTGCCAGGGTTCATCCGAGGCGCCGCCGGCATTTTCCGACATCGGATCGAAACCGCCGCCGATGCCGGCATTGGAGCAGAACAGGTCGATCGGCCCGAACTGACGTTCGGTCTCCTCGATGACGTGAGCGATGTCCTTTTCCTGAGCAACGTCGCATTTGAAGGCGGCGCCATCAACCATGGCCGCGACCGCCCTCGCATTGGCGGCGTCCATGTCCGCGACCACGACCTTGGCTGCACCCGCATTGTGAAAGGCTTCGCACAGCGCCTTGCCGATGCCGTTTGCGCCGCCCGTGACGACCACGACCTTGCCGGTCACCTGCATGCGACGTCTCCTCTTGCCTTGAACCGCGTCTCTTATACCGCTTCGCGGAAAGCTTGCTCAGCTCAACACGAGGTCGAGCACCGCGGTATAATGGCATGCCGCGCCGGCCAAGACAAAGCCGTGCCAGATCGCATTCTGGAATCGCAGACGCCGCCAGGCGTGGAAGATCACGCCGAAGCTGTAGAGCAGGCCGCCCGCAACGATGAAGCCCAGCACCAGCGCGGGCAACGCCCTGACAACGGCGTCGTAGAGCATCATGCCGCTCCAGCCCATCGCGAGATAGATGCCGACCGAGACGCGGTCGAACCGGCCGGGATAGAGAAGCTTCAACACGATGCCTGATATCGCCACGCACCAGACCCCGGCGAGCAGCACCAGCGCGAACACGCTGTCCTTCACCTCCAGGATGAACGGCGTGTAGGTCGCGGCGATCAGCAGATAGATCGCGGAATGGTCGAACCGGCGCAGCAGCCATTTGGCCGGCGAGACCGGCCAGAGATTATAGGTCGCCGACAGCACCAGCATCGAGAGCAGGCCGGCGACGTAGATCGAGACGCCGACGATGTCGGTCGCATCGGCATAGATCGCCGTCAGCACCACCAGCACGGTCACGGCAACGATACCGGCGAAGACGCCGATCGCGTGGATGACACCATCGGCGATCAGCTCGGCGCGGTCGTAATGCCAGCCGACCATGTCGGCTGCGGCGTGTACGGAGCTGGATGCGAACTCTTTCAATTGGAAGACGGTCATGGGCAATCCGCTAACGTGAGGCAATCGTCCTCTTGCATGGGTGTTTCGGGATCGGCGCGTCGTTCAAACGGCTGACTGGCCGACAAAGGCGGTGGAAGTATGGAGCTTGATTTTCCTCACGCAATTGCCACTTTTGTGAACGGCCGCACATTCCTCCCGCCCCGGATCCTCTAACGTTCATATGGCATTCAGTTTCCAGGATATGGTCGAAGAGGCGCGGCTGTCGGCAAGGGCGCTGATCGACTATGGCGAGCACTTCTTCAACCCCACGGTGCGGCTCGGCGTCACCGGGCTGTCACGGGCAGGTAAGACCGTATTCATCACCGCCCTGATCCACGGGCTCACGCGCGGCGGCCGGTTTCCGGTGTTCGAAGCCTATGCCTCCGGCCGGATCGCGCGGGCGCATCTGGCGCCACAGCCGGACGACGCCGTGCCGCGCTTTGCCTATGAGAACCACCTGCGCGCGCTGATCGAGGAACGGCGCTGGCCGAACTCGACGGTCGATATCAGCGAGCTCAGGCTCGTGATCGAGTACCAGCGCCCGAACGGTGCGGACCGCAATTTGACGCTCGACATCGTCGACTATCCCGGCGAATGGCTGCTCGATCTGCCGCTGCTCCAGAAAAGCTATGAGCAATGGTCGGCGGAAAGCCTGGCGCTGTCGCGCGAGGCACCGCGGGCACATCTCGCGGCGGACTGGCACGCGCATCTCGCAACGCTCAAGCCCGAAGCGCGCGAGGACGAGCAGGCGACGCTGACGGCCGCAAAGCTCTTCACCGATTATCTGCACGCGTGCCGCGAGGAGCGCTTCGCGATGAGCCTGTTGCCGCCAGGCCGCTTCCTGATGCCCGGCAATCTCGCAGGCTCCCCCGCGCTGACCTTTGCGCCGCTCGATCTGCCCGCTGGCGGACAGGCGCCCGACGGCTCGCTCTGGGCGATGATGGTGCGCCGCTTCGAGGCCTACAAGGACGTCGTGGTGCGGCCGTTCTTCCACGATCATTTTGCGCGGCTCGATCGCCAGATCGTGCTGGCGGACGCGCTCGCCGCATTCAACTCCGGGCCCGAGGCGCTGCACGATCTCGAAGCCGCGCTTGCCGGCATTCTCGGCTGCTTCAACATCGGCCGCAGCACCTTGCTCTCCAGCCTGTTTCGGCCGCGCATCGACCGCATCCTGTTTGCTGCGACCAAGGCGGACCATCTGCATCATTCCAGCCACGACCGGCTCGAGGCCGTGCTGCGCCGCGCCGTTGCGGGCGCCGTCGCGCGCGCGGAAAATACCGGTGCGGCGATCGACGTCGTTGCACTCGCCGCCGTCCGCGCCACGCGCGAGGCGCAGGTGTCCCGTGGCCGCGACAAATTGCCGTCGATCCTGGGAACTCCGGCCGCGGGCGAAAGCGCCGGCGGCGAGTTCTTCGACGGCAACACGGAAGTCGCGACCTTTCCGGGGGATCTGCCCGTCGATCCCGAGCCGCTGTTCAACGACACGGATGCATTCCGCGGGCTCTCGACGGAGGCGGCCGAGACAAGCGACTTCCGCTTCCTGCGCTTCCGCCCGCCCAAGCTCGAACGCGAGGGCAACGGCGAGCCGGCACTGCCACACATCCGCCTCGACCGTGCCCTGCAGTTCCTGATCGGAGACAAGCTGTCATGACCGAGCGATCCCAGCAGCGGCGGCCGGCGACGTTCCGGCTCGACGATCCCGGCGTCGTCGTCACCGAGGCCGACGAGACGGGACGGCTCGGTCGCGGCACCATTCAGATCACACCGGAGAGCGATCCATCGACGCTGCCGGTGCCGATTCAGGCCACACTTCCCGCGCGGCGCCGCTTTCCCTGGGGCGCGCTGTTCTGGTCCGGGCTCGCCGGGTTGACGCTGCTCGGGGTCGGGCTCGGCGTCGTCCATTTGATCGAGGATTTGTTCGCGCGCAGCGAGAGCCTCGGCTTCGTCGGGCTTGCCTTCGCGCTCGTCACGGCGCTGGCGCTTGCCGTCGTGATCGGACGCGAGGCGTTTGGACTGGCGCGCCTCGCAACAATCGAGAAGCTGCATCAACGCGCCGCCGACGTGCTCGCCAGTGACGATCGCGCCGAGAGCCGCGTCATCGTACAGGACCTGCTGAAGATCGCGCACCAGAACCCGCAGCTCGCGCGAGCCCGCGCCACGCTGGAGAGCCATGCCGGCGAGATCATCGACGGCGCCGACATGATCCGGCTCGCCGAGCGCGAACTGATGTCCCCGCTGGATACGGAAGCGCGGCGGCTGGTGTCGTCAGCCGCGCAAAAAGTCTCGATCGTCACAGCGGTCTCGCCCCGCGCGGCGATCGACGTGCTGTTCGTGTTCGTCGCCGCACTGCGCCTGATCCGCCAGCTTGCCTATCTCTATGGCGGCCGCCCTGGCGCGCTCGGCATGATCCGCCTGCTCCGCCACGTCATCGCTCATCTCGCCATCACCGGCGGCATGGCCGCGAGCGACAGCCTAGTGCAGCAGATGCTCGGCCATGGCATCGCGGCGAAGCTATCGCAGCGATTGGGCGAGGGCGTGCTCAATGGATTGCTGACCGCCCGATTGGGCCTTGCCGCCATCGACGTCACGAGGCCGCTGCCGTTCGCGGCACTGCCGCCGCCGAAACTGTCGGATCTCGCGACGGATCTGCTGCGGAAGAAGGATGGGGAGGAGTAGCGGCTCTTGCTTACCCTCCCCTGGAGAGGGAGGGTCGGCTCATATTGAGCGCAGCGAAATATGAGACGGGGTGGGGTGACAGTCTCTCCGCCTCGAACAGTGCCCGAGCGGAGAGATCACCCCACCCCGCTCGCGCTTCGCGCGATCGACCCTCCCCCTCCAGGGGAGGGTGAGAGAAGGCGGCTAGGCGCGCTCCCGCTTTTCGAATTCTCCCGCCAGCACCTTCCACTGGAACAGCGGCGAGTCCTTCGGCGGTGAAAGCTCCGGGGTCCAGCCGGTGAGCTTTTCAAGCACATAGGTGTCCATCACGAGGCCGCGCCAGCGGCGTTCGACTTCGCCGAGCTGCTCGCGCTTGGCCGGGATGTTCTGCCACAGCGACGAACGATCGTCCGGCGCGCGCCCGACATAGACGCCGGCCTGTCCCCTGATCTTGTCCATGCCGGGGTCGCGAAAATCCTGGAAGCGGCCGCGCTCGTTGATCTCGATCACGGGCACGCGGCCCTTGAACAGCCAGCGCATCATGGCGTAGGTGCGGTAGTCCGTTGTCGCGATCCAGGTCGCGCCGGTCTCGTCGAGCGCAGCCTGCGCGCGCGCGGCGACCTGCTCGTAGCCGGCCTCGGCGCCGATCGGATCGCTCTTGCCGAGGAAATTCCAGGGCGCGGCGACGTAATAGAGAAACACGATGACGACGAAGGCGATGCCCGAGACGATTGCGGTCCTGGCCCAGAACAGTGGCGATTTGAGCATTCGGGCCGACCATCCCTCTTTCGTCATCGTTGCGAGGTTCACCGCGGTGGCCGCGAAGCCGACCGGCCACATGAACATCGGCCATGTATCGCCGACCCGGAGCGTCATCGACTTCGCAAGGAAATATAGAAACGGCACCAGCACGGCGGTCGACAGCAGGATCGCGACCGGCTCGCGCGTGCGATAGCCGCGCCACGCCGTCAGCACCAGGCCCGTCAGGACCACCGGCAGCATGACGAAGCCGACCAGGCCGAATTGCAGGCCGATGTAATCGCCGATCGTCCGCAGCGAGATGCCGTAATTGGCGGTGGCGCGCACGCCCTGGAAACGGAACGAGGCCCAGTCGTGCTGCGCATTCCAGATCAGCACCGGCGAGAACGCGGCGATCGCAACCAGCACGGCGAGGTAAGGGTAAGGGCTCCGCAGCCAGCGCCAGCGCCAGTCCGGTACCAGCAGAAAGGCGGCAACCGCCGGCGCGAACATGATCGCGGTGAACTTCGACAGCATCGACAGGCCTGCGAACAGGCCCGCCGCGAGCCACCAGCGGCCGTCGCCGCCCTGTGCGAGCCGCACCAGCGACCACATCATCGCGACCGCAAACGGGATCATCGCGACATCGGGCGCGACCTTGGCCATCAGCAGGCCGTAATAGAGCGCGGCCTCCGGCATCAGCACCGCGAACATGATCGCGCGCGCATCATGGGTGAGGCGGCGGACGATGTCGGCGAGCAGCAGCTGTGTCACCAGCATTGCGACGATGCCGCCGAAGCGGACGCCGAGCGCGGTGTCGCCGAGGATCGCGGTACTGAGGCGGATCATCCAGGCGATGCCGGGGGGATGATCGAGAAAGCTGAGCGCCGTTTCCTTCGACCAGGTCCAGTAATAGGCTTCGTCCGTGCGCAGCTCGATGGCGGAGGCGTAGACGATGCGCAGCACGGTCATCGCGGCGATGATCGCTGCGGCCATCACGAGCGGCCGGCGCGCGGCGCCGCGGAGGGGCACGGAGATGTCAGGGGCTGTCGTCACGGCCGCGCTTTTCGCCAACCTGAGAGGGGGTGTCAATGCGGGGGGCCCCATTCTCACTGTCGTCCCGGACAAGCGAGCGCCGATCCAAGACCATGGCCCCAGGGAAGTGTTTGGCGGAAACCCGTGGTTACCGGCTCGCGCCCAATCCGATCCTTTCGTTGTGGATCCCGGATCGGCGCGCGCCTAAGGGCGCGCTTGTCCGGGGCGAGGGCGGTGTGTGTGGCTCCTTGCCGCGCAAGTGATCCCGCAGCCTGTCCACATCAGGAATTAAACGCTACGCTGGCTGTTCTCCTTGGTGAACTGATACAAGCGAATCATGGCCACCGCTCCCGTACACATGCCCGAACTCGTCCGCGCTACCGGCGTCCGGCAGCTGCGGCTCATCTGCGGCGTCATCCTGTTCGCCTATGTGGTCAGCCATTTCCTCAACCATGCGCTCGGCAACATCTCGGTGGATGCCATGGAGGTCGGGGTCTACTATCATACCCTGTTCTGGCAGTTCCTCCCCGTCGCGATCGTGTTCTACACGGCTGCACTCACCCATATGGGCCTCGGCATCTACGCCCTGTATCAGCGCCGGCAGTTCCGCTGGCGGACGATCGAGCCGCTCCAGCTGGTGCTGGGCCTGAGCATCCCCGCTCTGGTCATGGGGCACGTGGTCGGGGTGCGGCTCGGCTACACGCTGTACGATCATCAGAAGCTCTATCCGCAGGAGCTCTATCTGTTCTTCGTCGCAGCGCCGGGCCGGCTTTGGCAGATGACGATCCTGCTCCTCATTGCATGGGTGCACGGCTGCATCGGCATTTTCTTCTGGCTTCGCCTGAAGCCGTTCTTCACGCGCGCGGCGCCCTATCTGCTCGCGGCCGCCGTGCTTATCCCGACGCTGTCGCTGCTCGGCATCTATCAGGGCGGCCGCAGCGTCGCCGTCGAGAGCGAAGATGGAGAATGGCGTACCCAGAACCTCACCCGCCGTCAGGTCGGCACGGTCGCTGAAGGCAATACGCTCGACCGCATCGCGGGCGGCCTCACCATCGGCTATTTCGGATTGCTCGCCTTGGCGCTGGTGGCGCGCGGCGCGCGGGCCTTGCGCGAGCGGCGCGGCGGCATGATCGCGCTGTCCTACGGAAACGGCAAGACGGTGCGCGTGCCAAAAGGCCTCTCCGTGCTGGAAGCGAGCCTGCGCCACAACGTGCCGCATGCCAGCGTCTGCGGCGGCCGCGCTCGCTGCTCGACCTGCCGCATCCGCATCATCGGCGACCATGGCGCCCTGCCCGAGCCGTCGCAGCGCGAGGCCTTCGTGCTCACCCGCGTCGGCACCTCCGATCCATCGATCAGGCTCGCCTGCCAGCTGCGGCCGACCGCCGACCTCTCCTTCTTCCAGCTCTTCACACCGCACACACTCTCCGCGAGTACGCAGACTTCGACGCCCGCCAGCATCGGCCAGGAGCGCTATCTCGTCAGCCTGTTCGTGGACATGCGCGGCTCGACGCAGCTTGCCGAGAAGCGACTGCCGTTCGACACGGTCTTCATCGTCAACCGCTTCCTCGGTGCGGTCTCGCAGGCCGTCATCGAGAATGGCGGCCTGCCGAACCAGTTCGTCGGCGACGGCATGCTGGCGCTGTTCGGGCTGTCGGCCGAGCCGCGAACCGCGTGCCGGCAGGCGCTGAAGGCCGCCGCCGGAATCGCCACGCATATCGACGAGCTCAACGAGCTCCTGAGCCACGATCTTCGCCAGCCGATCCGCTTCGGCATCGGCATCCACGGCGGCGAGGTCATCATTGGCGACATCGGCTATCGCGACCACATCGTCTTCACGGCGCTGGGCGATGCCGTCAACGTCGCCGCCCGCCTGCAGGACATGACCAAGACCCTGGCCTGCGAAGCGATCGTCTCGGAGGAAATCCTCCGCACCGCGGACCTCGCCGACGACGCCCTGCCGCAGCAGGAGGCCGCAATACGCGGCCGCGACGAGCCGATGGCGGTGCGGGTGATTGCAGATGCGCGGGAGCTGGCGGCGCTGGTGGATCGAACCGAGCGCGTCGCGGCGTAAGGCAGCCACGGCGGCAGTGCTCTCCCGCTCGCGGGAGAGGGTTGGGGAGAGGGTATCTCCACAACGGGACAATCCCCTGGAGGAGAAAGCCCTCACCCGCGCCTTCGGCGCGACCTCTCCCGCAAGCGGGAGAGGTGCACCGAGACTGCGGTTACAGCCCGGCTCAATTTCACCACGGACGTAACACCGGCCTGCTGCAACACGGCGGCATGGGCTTGCTGCGAAAGCACCAATTGACATCATCCAAATCGTTGCGACAGATGAACGCAGGATCGCGGTGATGACCGCGATCCAACGAAAAGCTCCGGGAGGAGACCAGAATGTTCGACCGACGCGACCTGCTCAAAGGAGCGGGCCTTGCCGCCGTCGCGGCTACACTGAACTCCACCAAGGCGCCGGCGCTCGACACCGTCACCCTGCCCTTCGCCAATGGCGAACGACCGCTGGTGAAATATCCGCAGAAGCGGCCGATGATCGGCCTGACCAGCCGGCCGCCGCAGCTCGAGACGCCGTTTGCCGTGTTCAACGACGGCCCGATCACGCCCAATAACGCGTTCTTCGTGCGCTATCACCTCTCCGACCTGCCTTACAATCTCGACCCCGACAAGTTCACGCTCGAGGTCAAGGGCAAGGTCGACAAGCCGCTGAAATTGTCGCTGAAGGACATCAGGAAGATGAAGGCGACGGAGATCGTCGCCGTCAACCAGTGCTCCGGCAACAGCCGCGGTTTCTTCGAGCCGCGCGTCGCCGGCGGCCAGCTCGCCAACGGTGCGATGGGCTGTGCGCGCTGGCGCGGCGTGCCGCTGAAGGCCGTGCTGGAGATGGCCGGCGTCCAGAGTGGCGCCAAGCAGGTGACGTTTGGCGGCATGGACGGACCGGTCAGCGACAAGACGCCCGATTTCGTCAAGGCGCTCGATCTCGATCACGCCACCGACGGCGAGGTGATGCTGGCCTATGGCATGAACGGCGAGGACCTGCCGTTCCTCAACGGCTTCCCGCTGCGCCTGATCGTGCCCGGCTATTTCGGCACCTACTGGGTCAAGCACCTCAACGAGATCACCGTCATCGACAACATCTATGACGGCTTCTGGATGAAGTCGGCCTATCGCATTCCCGATACGCCCAACAACGCGGTCGAGCCGGGCACCGCGCCGAAGGCGACCATCCCGATCAACCGCTTCACCATCCGCTCCTTCATCACCAGCGTCCCCGATGGCGCCAAGCTGAAGGCGGGAGCTGTGACCCTGCGCGGCATCGCCTTCGACGGCGGCAAAGGCATCAAGGAAGTCCAGGTCTCCACCGACGGCGGCAAGACCTGGACCACCGCAAAGCTCGGCAAGAACCTTGGCAAATACGCCTTCCGCGAATGGAAGCTGGCGGTGAAGCTCGCCGCCGGCAACCATGAGCTCAAGGTGCGCGCCACCGGCAATGGCGGCGAGACGCAGCCGGACACGCCGCGCTGGAACCCGGCGGGTTATCTGCGCAACGTCGTCGAAATCGTCCGCGTGACGGTCGCCTGAAGGAGAATGATCATGCAGCGCACCGTTCTCCCCGCCGTCACGCTCGCCCTCGCCGCCATGATAGGTTCGGCCCTTGCCGCGCCGGTCAATTACAAGACTCCCGACGAGGTCGCCGCCTTCAAGCCCGGTCTCAATCTCGAGGTCGTGCAGGGCAATTGCAGCGCCTGCCACTCGTCCGACTACATCGCCACGCAGCCGCCGATGAAGGACAAGAAGGGCTTCTGGCAGGCCGAGGTGACCAAGATGATCAAGGTCTATGGCGCGCCGATTGACGATGCCGATGTCGGCAAGATCGTCGACTATCTGGCTGCGACGTATTGACGGATGAGGAAACGCGTACGGACATTTGACCGCGAAACGGGCAAAACCGGCAAAAACGCCGCGAAGTTGAGCGCAATTCAGCGAAATGCCGATGTGGTTTGAGCTACCAAGCCTGCCACATTCCGCGTATCCTATAGGACCGAACCGGCCGGTTGGCGGGGACTGGCGGTTCGCGATCTCGGAGGAAGACCCGCGGAGAAGTCGTGATGGCTAAAGGTACGGTCAAGTGGTTCAACCCGACGAAGGGTTATGGATTTATCCAGCCTGCGTCGGGGGGCAAGGATGTGTTCGTGCATATCTCGGCAGTGCAGAAAGCCGGTCTGTCCACCCTCAACGAGGGACAGACGGTGGAATACGAAGAGATCGCAAACCGGGGCAAGACCTCCGCAGAAAACCTCAAAGTATAAGCCCGCCAGCTATTGCTGCCTCCTGGGACCAATCCGGGAGCCGGGCCAAGAAAATTTAGAAGACGGCCAGTGCAGTCGACGACAGGCGTTGCGATTGCACGGGGATGGTTATTTTTCCTTGGAAGACCGCTTGTCCACGCCACAGCAATGACAATCGCGACGGCATGTCGTCAGCCTACCGGCAACGGTGCGTCGCGCTTGATCTCCTCCATCACCGCATAGGTTCGCGTCTCGCGCACGCCCGGCATCGACAGCAGAGTCTCGCCGAGAAAGCGTCGATAGGCGGCCATGTCCGCAAGCCGCGCCTTCACAAGATAGTCGAAGCCGCCGGCAACCATGTGACACTCCAGCACCTCGGGCGCGAGCTTCACCGCGCGCGCAAAGCGCTCGAAATTGTCGGGCGTGGTCTTGTCGAGCAGCACCTCGACGAACACCAACAGGCCAAGACCGAGCCGGTGCGGGTTGAGCCGCGCGCCATAGCCTTCGACAAAGCCCTCGCGCTGCAAGCGCTTCAGCCGTTCGCCGATCGACGTCGGCGACAGCCCGATACGCTCGGCGAGCTCGACATTGGCGATGCGCCCATCCTCCTGCAAGATCGAGAGGATTCTGCGGTCGATTCGATCAAGTTCCATATTATATCTATCAAAAGCGATGATGATCTTCATTTTCTAAGGCACTTCGACTAATTTGTCTATCGAACTACGGTAACGTGGGCCTTATCCTGTAAATCAGCCACAGGACACGCCATGCCGAACACCCCGCCTCCCTTCTCCGCTCCTTACGCACCCGACGACACCGAGATCGCCGCGCGCCTCTTGCCGGCGTCGCAGCTGTCCCCGCCGCAGGACGCGCGGATCGACCGCACCGCGACGCGGCTGATCGAGGCGATCCGCAAGCGTGACGACCGGCTCGGCGGGGTCGAGGACATGCTGCGGGAGTTCGCGCTCTCGACCAAAGAGGGGCTCGCGCTGATGGTGCTGGCCGAGGCGCTGCTGCGCGTGCCGGACGCGCGCACCGCCGACCAGTTCATCGAGGACAAGCTCGGCGAAGGCGACTTCATCCACCACGAGACGAAGTCCACCGCGTTCCTGGTCAACGCCTCGGCCTGGGCGCTCGGCCTCTCGGCGCGCGTGATCCAGCCCGGCGAGACGCCCGACGGCACCATCGGCCGGCTCGTGAAGCGGCTCGGCGCACCGGCCGTGCGTACCGCGACGCGCCAGGCGATGCGGCTGATGGGCAATCATTTCGTGCTGGGCGAGACCATCGAGCAGGCGCTGGAGCGGGGCCGGCCGCGCTCCGGCCAGAAGACGCGTTATTCCTTCGACATGCTCGGCGAAGGCGCGCGCACCGCGGCGGATGCGAAGCGCTACTTCGACGCCTATGCCAGCGCCATTGAAACGATCGGCAAGGCGGCAGGCAACCATCCCCTGCCCGACCGGCCCGGCATCTCCGTCAAGCTCTCGGCGCTGCATCCGCGCTTCGAGGCGATCAGCCGCGGCCGCGTGATGGCCGAACTGGTGCCGCTGCTGCTGGACCTAGCACAGCGCGCCAAGGCCCATGACCTCAACTTCACCGTCGATGCCGAAGAGGCCGACCGTCTGGAGCTGTCGCTCGACGTGATCGCGGCCACGTTGGCCGATGCCTCGCTTGCCGGTTGGGACGGATTTGGCCTGGCGATCCAGGCCTATCAGAAGCGCGCCGGCGCGGTGATCGATTATGTCGATGCTCTTGCCCGCGCACATGATCGCAAGCTGATGGTGCGGCTGGTCAAGGGGGCCTATTGGGACACGGAGATCAAGCGCGCGCAGGAGCGCGGGCTCGGCGGCTATCCCGTGTTCACGCGCAAGGCGATGACGGATCTGAACTACGTCGCCTGCGCGACGAAGCTGCTGGCCTTGCGGCCCCGCATCTTCCCGCAATTCGCCACCCACAACGCGCTGACGGTCGCGACCGTGCTCGAGCTTGCCGCTGATAGCGGCGGCTTCGAATTCCAGCGCCTGCATGGCATGGGCGAAGCGCTGTACGAGCAGCTGGCAAGAGATCACCCGGACATCGCCTACCGCACCTACGCGCCGGTCGGCAGCCATCGTGATTTGCTCGCCTATCTCGTACGGCGGCTCCTGGAGAACGGCGCGAACTCGTCCTTCGTGGCGCAGGCCGCCGACTATCGCGTGCCGGTGTCGGCGCTGTTGCAGCGTCCGGCAGATGCCATCGTCCGGCCGCAGGCGGCGGCCCATCCAAAAATCCCGTTGCCCTGCGATCTCTTCGCGCCGGAACGGCGCAATTCGCGCGGCATCGAATTCGGCGAACGTGCCGCGCTCGACCGGTTGCTGACCGACGTCAAGGCCGAGACGGCCCGCCTCGAGCCGATCGCCGATGCCTCGCCGGATCAGGGCAATGCGGCGGTCGCCGCGGCACGCGCCGGCTTTGCCGCCTGGAGCCGAACACCGGCAGGTGCGCGCGCGGCGGCGTTGGAGCAGGCCGCGCATCTGCTGGAGAGCCGCGGCGCCCACTTCATCGCGCTGCTGCAAGCCGAGGGCGGCAAGACGCTCGACGACGCGCTGTCGGAGCTGCGCGAGGCCGCCGACTTCTGCCGCTACTATGCCGCACAGGGCCGCAAGCTGTTCGGGGTCGAGGCTGCCATGCCGGGCCCGACCGGCGAGAGCAATGCGCTCGCCATGCGCGGCCGCGGCGTGTTCGTCGCGATCTCGCCCTGGAATTTTCCGCTGGCGATCTTCCTGGGACAGGTCACGGCAGCGCTGATGGCGGGCAACAGCGTTGTCGCGAAGCCCGCCGAGCAGACGCCGCGCATCGCGCGCGAGGCCCTGGCCCTGCTGCACGAGGCAGGCATCCCCAAGAGCGCGCTGCACCTCGTCACCGGCGATGGCCGCATCGGGTCCGTGCTGACCGCGCATGCGGATATCGCGGGTGTCGTCTTCACCGGGTCGACCGAGGTGGCCCGCAGCATCAACCGGACTCTCGCCGCCAAGGACGGGCCGATCGTGCCGCTGATCGCGGAGACCGGCGGCATCAACGCGATGATCGCGGATGCCACCGCGCTGCCCGAGCAGGTCGCCGACGACGTCGTGACCTCGGCCTTCCGTTCAGCCGGCCAACGCTGCTCGGCGCTACGGCTGCTGTTCGTGCAGGAGGACGTCGCCGACCGCATGATCGAGATGATCGCCGGCGCCGCGCACGAGTTGAAGATCGGCGATCCCTCAGACGTCGCAACCCATGTCGGGCCGGTGATCGACGAGGAGGCCAAGCAGCGCCTCGACGCGCACATCGCGCGGATGAAGCACGAGGCGCGGCTGCACTTTGCAGGCCACGCGCCGGACGGCTGCTTCGTCGCGCCGCACATCTTCGAGCTCAGGGAGCCCGGTCAGCTCACCGAGGAGGTGTTTGGCCCGGTCCTCCATGTCGTACGCTATCGCGCCGAGAACCTCGAACGCGTCCTGCAGGCGATCGAGCGCACCGGCTACGGGCTCACCCTCGGCGTCCATTCCCGCATCGACGACACGATCGAGGCGATCATCGATCGCGCCCAGGTCGGCAACATCTACGTCAACCGCAACATGATCGGCGCCGTGGTCGGCGTGCAGCCCTTCGGCGGCAACGGCCTGTCCGGAACCGGTCCCAAGGCCGGCGGCCCGCACTATCTGCCGCGCTTCGCCACCGAGCAGACGGTGACCATCAACACCGCAGCAGCCGGCGGCAATGCTGCTCTGCTTGCTGGGGAGGAGTGAGGCTCTGCATCCGGCGCCGTTGCATCCAGCCGAAACATCGGTCTAATGCTCGATGATGCGCCCGCGCCAATTCCAGCGCGCGGGAAACGACAAGAGCGAGGGAGCAACGCCGCGATGGACAAGGGCATTTTTGCGGGACTGAAGGTTCTGGACTGCGCCAGCTTCATTGCAGCGCCCGCGGCCGCGACCGTGCTGTCGGATTTCGGCGCCGACGTCATCAAGATCGAGCCGCCCGGCACTGGGGACCCCTACCGCAATCTGCCGAACCTGCCGGGCTATCCGACCGGCGAGCACAATTTCGCCTGGCTGCTGGAGGCCCGCAACAAGAAGAGCATCGCGCTCGACCTCTCCAAGTCGGAGGCGCAGGCGGTGCTGTACAAGCTGGTGGCGGAGGCCGACGTCTTCATCACCAACATGCCGCCGCCGGTGCGCGCCAAGCTCGGCATCACCTACGACCATCTCGCCCATCTCAACGACCGGCTGATCTATGCCTCCTTCACCGGCTATGGTGAGAAGGGTGAGGAAGCCAACAAGCCCGGTTTCGACAGCAACGCCTATTGGGCCCGCTCCGGTCTGATGGACCTCGTCCGCGCCGACACCGACACCACGCCGGCCCGCTCGGTCGCCGGCATGGGCGACCATCCCTGCGCCATGGCGTTCTACGGCGCCATCGTCACTGCACTCTATCAGCGCGAGAAGACCGGCAAGGGCTCGCACGTCGCCTCCAATTTGATGGCGAACGGCGTGTGGGCGGCGAGCGTGCTGGCACAGGCAAAGCTCTGCGGGTCCAAGTTCGGCGAGCGACGACCGCGCGAGCGCGCGCTGAACGCGGTCGCCAACCATTATCAGTGCAAGGACGGCCGCTGGCTGATCCTGTCGCTGCTCAACGAGGAGAAGCAGTTTCCGACGCTGGCCCGCTGCCTCGGACGCGAGGACTTGATCAATGATCCCCGCTTCGCCACCAAGGCCGACCGTCACGCCCGCTCGGTCGAACTGATCAAGATTCTGGACGACACTTTCGCGACCAGGAATCTCGCCGAATGGCGGGAGATCCTCGACGGCAACGGCCTCGTGTTCGGCGTCGTTGCCATTCTGGATGACATCCCGAACGACAAGCAGATGCTCGAGAACGAAGTGCTGGTACCGTTCGAGAACGACACCATGCTCACGATCAACAGTCCGATCTGGATCGACGGCGCGAAGAAGGTGCAGCCGCGCAAGCCGCCCGCCGTCGGCGAGCACAGTGACGAAATTTTACGTGGCGCGGGATACGACGAGGCGGCGATCAAGCAGCTGCGGTCGAACGGGGCGGTGGGATAGGCCGGCGCGCCGGCGTTACTTCCGCGCGATCAAGCCGCTCACCAGCTCCAACAGCTCCGCCTTCGCCTCACGGCGGAAGCCGGCTCGGGGCGTGGCGAGTTGGCGAAAGAGCAAGCCAATCAGCGCCGAGACGAACAACTCGGCGTGGCGGCGTGGGTTTCGTGACTTCGCAGCTTTCAGCGCAAGCTCCGCACTCTGCCGCCACGTGTCAAACCACTCGGCGACCACGGGCCGATAGTGCTCTTGCCTCGCGGCGGCCAGGAAGGCCTCATAGCAGGCGATATGCGTCTCGGCTTCTGTGCTGAGCTCGCGGACGTAGAAATCGACCAGCGCGTCGATCCAGGCCTCCACCTCGAACGCCTTGTCCTGAAGGCTGAGAGCCAACGCACGCAGCCTGCCGACTTCGCGCGCCAGAGCGAACTGCAGGGCCGCCTCAACCAGCGCATCACGGGTTCCGAAATGATGCGTGACCGCACCGAGCGAAACCCTGGCCTCGGCCGCGACCGCCCGGTGGGTCACGCCGTCAAGTCCATGTCGCCCGATGATGCGCAGCGTTGCCTGCATCAGGGGCCGCTCGCGCTCGCCCGACTCTGTTTTTGAATCCCTGCTCATCCGGCCCAGCATCCAGCTCTTGACCCGCGACAGAACAAATGTTCTGTTGTACGGATCATATGTAATATGATTGTCCAGGCCCCCGAAGGCAAGGAGCGTTCAATGCCCAGCTACCGCCTCCACTATTTCCCCGAGTCAGGCAACAGCTACAAGCTCGCGCTGATGCTGACGATGTGCGGCGAGCGGTTCGAACCGGTCTGGACCGATTTTGCCGGCGGCATCACACGCACGGCGGAGTGGCGCAAAGCCGTGAACGAAATGGGCGAGATTCCCGTGCTCGAGATCGACGGCGTGAAGATGACGCAGACGGCGCCACTCCTGCTGCAGCTTGCGGAGCGGTATGGCCGCTTCGGCGCCGAGAGCGCCGACGAAGAGTTCGAGCTCTTGCGCTGGCTGTTCTGGGACAACCACAAGCTCACCGGCTACATGGCGACCTATCGCTTCATGCGCGCCTTCACCGAGAAAAACGATCCGCAGGTGCTGAAGCATTTCCGCCGGCGGCTCGAGGATTTCCTCGGCATCCTCGATGGACACCTCCAGCACAATGACTTCGCGATCGGGGCGAAGCCGACGGTCGCCGACATCTCGATGATGGCCTATCTGCACTATCCGAGCGATGAGCACGGCTTCGATTTCGCGGCGAGCCATCCCGCCATCCACGCCTGGCTCGGCCGCATGGCCGCGCTGCCCGGCTGGAAGCCGGCCTATGAGCTGCTGCCGGGCAAGCGGATGACGAACTACGCGAAGTGAGAGCGCTAGCGCCAAAGCCTCAGCGCCGTCATGGCCGGGCTTGTCCCGGCCCATCCACGATCTTGAGCGTGGATACGAGAACGTGGATGCCCGGGACAAGCCCGGGCATGACGAAAGAAAGCGGAAGTTACCGCAGCGACAGCCAGCCGAGCGTGAACAGAATCCCGCCGATGATGACGGCCGCCGCGACCGCCCAGGTGCTGACGCGGACGCTGCCGGTGACCTGCTTGGCTTCCTCATTGCGCGCGATCTCGCGATTGCGCTCCTTGTTCGCCTCGCTGGTATTCGTCATGAATCATCCAAATCGCTTGTTGGTTTAACGCGTCTTGATGAAGCACATGCCGATGCGGCGCGAGGCCGCGGCAGCCTGACAGGTGAGACCGTTAGCACAGCTCCATGACGGAAAACTCTTGTCCGGCGTTCCCGATCCCTCATCTTGCAGGGAACAATGCGCGCCCCAGCCGTCCTGATATTCGGTGCCGGCGAGTTCCTTACCTCCGCGGGTCTGCGGCCGGCTGGCAAATCCGCGTGAGAAATCAGGCCGCTTGCCGGCGGCGAACGCGGTCAGAATGTCGCGGCGGCGGAGCTGGTCGCCGAAAAAATGCGGCGAGGCCGGCACGATGGCGGAATTGAACGGGTTGTCCGCGAGCCAATCGACGCCAGGGAAATGAAAGCCGCCGATGCCGCGGGTCTGGTGGCAGCCGGCGCAGGTGACGTCGTTGAGACGGCGCTGGAAACCCGCGACCGAGCGGACGTTCTGCATGTCGATGCCGCGTGCCGCCGCCTGCTTCAACGCGCTGACCACGTCGCCATCGGTGATGACTGGATCGCCGCTACCCTCTCCTTGCATCATGCCGAACTCGGGCTGCAGCGCCGAGGCATCGAGGCCGGCGGGGGTCGGCACCACCGCGGCCCTGGCCAGGAATTTCTCCGGGATCAGCACGGTGCCGCGATCGAACTCGCGCAAATGATCAGGCGCGAGCAGCCAGGCCTTGAAGTCGCGCCGGAGCGCATCGTCAACGAGAATCCTGTCGCGGTCGATCTGGTTCTCCAGCGTCGATTCCTCGAACGTCTTCGTGGCGGCGTCGTACTTGAACACCTTGAGCAGATAGTCGGAGCGGAAATCGTGCAGCGCCGATTTCGGCGCGACCGAGACCTGGATGTTGGTCTCGATCCGGTCGAGCATGGCGTCGTCAGGCGAGAAGCGACTGCCGATCAGCCCTTGCCAGTCGCCATTGTCCAGCCAGCGCCGCGCGACCTCGGCGCAGGTGATCGGCCTGCCGTTTCCATCCGTCTGGCGCGCGTCGCGCGCCTTCATCACGAGGTTGAGCGTCATCGGCAGGCGCGTTGCGGTCTTGCCGCCATCCGGCCTGCTGTCGAAACGCGCGAGACGGTAGACCAGCCGGATCTCGCCGCAGGACTCCTCCGACACATAGGCGCGGTCCATGCGGTTGACGATCCCGGCCAGCACGAACCGCGTGTCGCGGGACTTCAGATTGGCCCGATCGAACAATTGCACGTCGAAGCCCTCGCCGACGCCGATGGTCTCGGTTGGATATGTCGCCATGTACCGCGCGATGTAGCGATCGAATTCAGCATCGATCGCCGGCGGAATCTCTTTCAGCTGCGGCAGCGACGCGAACATCAGGTCGGTCGTGAGCGGGACGTCCACGTTCCGCTCCGGCGAGAGCAGACGCGAGATCGTCAGCGTATTGTTCTGGTCGAGCTTGCGCAGGAGATCGGGATCGGTGATCACCGTACCGCGCGTCAGCGCAGTATCCTCCGCTGCGAATAGCGAAACGACGCCGCCTAGCAATACGGCGGCAGCAATGAGAATTCGCAACACGCGGCTCATGCCTCAGGTAACACCGCGCAGGGACGCCTATTCAAGTAAAAAGGCGCCTCACATGGTAGTGAAGCGCCTTTTCGAAAGTCGATATCGAACGCTCAGCGCGACACGATCAGGCCCCTGCTGGTGACGACCACCCAGCGGCCGTCCTGACGGCGGATCGCATCGACGCGGCCGACGCCGGGGATGGGATCGCCGGGGTAGACCTCGTAGAGCCCGTCGCGGCCCTCGATCAGCGCACCGCCATTGCCGGCATTGCGCAGCCTCCAGCCTTCGATCGTCGGCAGACGTCCGACCTCGGTCTTGGGCGCGGCAGGCGCCGGTGCCGCTGCGGCGGTCGCAACCTGGGTCGGCGCGATCGAGCCGGTGGTCTCCCTGGCGGGAGCTGCTGCAGCCTGCGCGGAAGCTGCGGGCGGCGTGGCGCGGAGCTTGTCGACGGTCTCGGACAGTTTTGCGATCTTCGCCAACGGCTCGGCCTGCGCCTTCTCGAGCTTGTCGAGGCGGTCGTTGGTCCGGTTGAACTGGCTGACGCCGGTTTTCGAGCTCTGCTCGACATTGGCCTTCAGCGCGACAAGGTCGGCATCGATCCGGGCGACCGAAGCATCCAGCGCGCTGGTGTCGGCGACCTGCACCGGCGCCTGGGCCGGGGCGGCGAAACGCATCATGCCGGCGGTCGCAAGCGCCCCGCTGATCGCGCCGACGCAGGCGGCGATCGCCACCACCGCGGCCATCGCGGACAAGCGGCGCTTGCCGCCGGTCTCGCGCGGCTCGTCCGCCTTCACATGGGGGGCGAAGTCCTCGCGGTCCCAGGACCGGTCCGAGGGCGCCATGACGATCAGCTTGCCCGGCTTTGGCTCGGGTTCGGCTTTCGCTTCGAGTTTCGGCACGTCGATCCGCGGCGGCTCGACTTTGGGAGCATCCGCCTTGACCGGATCCGGCTTGGGCGGCGCCTCGTGGTCGGGGGCGATCGAGGGGGCGTCGATACCGGCGGCAGCCTCGACGGTCTGCGGCGCTGCGTCAACAGCACCGGAATCCTGGGCAGCCTGGTCGGGCATTGATTCGCTCACGGCTCAAATACTCCAGTCTGGATTGACCTTTTGGTAACTTTCATTGCTTGCGAAATCCTTACCTTCGGACCCGCTTACCGAAACTTTAGGAATTGATCCGGGGCCGAATTGGGCCGGGAAAATGGAACCGGCGTGGCGGGTGTGAAACAATTTGTAACCGGAGGAAGATGAACGGCGGCGCAACGCCCGGCCGTCGCCCTTCGAGCCTCGTCCCGCTTGAGCCTCAGGGTAATTGTGATGGAGCGAATGCCCGCTGCCTCCACGTCGTCACTACGACGGAGGGGCCGCCACCTGCAGTGCCACATCACAGTCCGTCACATCACCACCGGCGCATCCGGCAGCTCGTTCGATGGCGGGCCCTGCGGCGGGAAATGCCGCGCCAGTTCGCGCGACACCGCCTCGATGCCGCCGATCACGCCGCGCTCGAACCGGC
Organism: Bradyrhizobium sp. USDA 327; assembly: GCF_041262065.1. Taxonomy (NCBI): domain Bacteria; kingdom Pseudomonadati; phylum Pseudomonadota; class Alphaproteobacteria; order Hyphomicrobiales; family Nitrobacteraceae; genus Bradyrhizobium; species Bradyrhizobium sp. USDA 327. The sequence continues at coordinate 5,591,880 of NZ_JBGCCW010000001.1, forward strand.
CCGACCTGAACTCGGACTCCATCGCGCGGCAGATCGTCTCCCACCCCTCTGCGCCAACCTTCGAATCGATGCCGCGATCGGCGACGATCTCGACGTCGCGGTCGGCGAGCAGCAGATAGATCAGGACGCCGTTGTTGTGCGCGGTGTCCCAGATGCGCAAGAGCGAGAACTCGTCGAGTGCGCGCTCGCGCGCCGGCTGGTTGCGGAACAGCGGCGCGCCGTCAAGCGCGCCTTCGACGACGAAGCGGACCTGACCGGAATGGGTCGCCTCGCCGCGCTTGATCGCCTGCTCGATGCGGTCGAGCACGGCTTGCGGGAAAATCTGCTTCGCCCGCCAATGATGCTGCACGAGATGCCTGGCAATGCGCTTGATGCTCATGATCGCTACCAGTTCCCCGAGGCGCCGCCGCCGCCGAAACTGCCCCCGCCGCCGCTGAAGCCGCCGCTACTCGACGATCCGCTGCTCCATCCGCCCGAAGAGCCGCTCGACCACGAGCTGCCGCGCGAGCGGCCCGTGCCCGGCCCCATTGCTGAAAACAGATCGGCAATGAACCCGATGATGAAGCCGAGCACGCCGACGGCCGCGGCGATCGCGGCGGAGCCGAGGATGAGCCAGGTCACCGCCGCGATGATGCCCCCGGTCACCAAGGATCCGAGCAGCCGTCCCAGGATCGCGCGGAAGAACCCGCCGACGCCTATCGAGGCAAACAGCGCCACGGCAAACACCGGCATAAGGTCGTCCAGATTGTGGGCGAAGTTTGCGCTGCGCGACGGTGACGGCAGCGGCTCGCCATCGATCACTCGCATCATGCGGTCGACGCCTGCGCCGATGCCCGCGGCGAAGTCGCCGCTCCTGAACTTGGGGGTGATATCCTCGTCGATGATGCGCCTTGACGTGACGTCGGTCAGCGCACCTTCGAGGCCATAGCCGACCTCGATGCGCAAATGCCGGTCGTTCTTGGCCACGACGAGGATTGCACCGTCGTCGACCTTCTTGCGGCCGATCTTCCAGGCCTCCGCGACCCGGATCGAGAATTGCTCGATCGTCTCCGGCTGCGTGGTCGGCACGATCAGGACCGCGATCTGACTGCCCTTGCGGTTCTCGAAGTCAAGCAGCTTCTGCGACAGCGCGGCGATGTCGGCGCTGGAGAGCGTGCCGGTCTGATCGACGACGCGGCCGGTGAGCTGGGGGACGGCGACGTCGGCGTGGGTGGGGAGCGCGAAGGCAAGGAAGATCGCGATAGCGAGGACGCATGAGGCCACCACTGAATACGCCCGCCACACACTCGGTGTCATCGCCCGCGAAGGCGGGCGATCCAGTATTCCAGAGGTCGCCCTGCTTGAACCGTGAAGCCGCGGCGTACTGGATTCCCCGCCTGCGCGGGGAATGACGGCGGTGATTGAGGCTTGTCGCATTCGAAAAACGGCGCGCGCTTACTTCGATGGCGCCGGGGCCGGGTTGAAGTCCACCTTCGGCGCGGTCGAGATCGCCTTCTCGTTCTCGACCGAGAAGTTCGGCTTCTCCTTGTAGCCGAACGCCATCGCGGTGAGGTTGCTCGGGAATGAGCGGATGGTGACGTTATACTCCTGCACCGACTTGATGTAGCGGTTGCGCGCCACCGTGATCCGGTTCTCGGTGCCCTCCAACTGCGACATCAGATCCTTGAACAGCGCGTCGGACTTCAGTTGCGGATAGTTCTCGGTGACGACCAGCAGCCGCGACAGCGCGCTGGAGAGTTCGCCCTGGGCCGCCTGGAACTTCTGGAACGCGGCGGGATCGTTCAGCACCTCGGGCGTCGCCTGGATGCTGCCGACCTTGGCCCGGGCGTTGGTGACGCCGAGCAGCACGTCCTTTTCCTGCTGGGCAAAACCCTTCACCGAGTTGACGAGGTTGGGCACGAGATCGGCGCGGCGCTGATACTGGTTCACGACCTCGGACCAGGCAGCCTTGATCTGCTCGTCCTCACTCTGGATCGCGTTGTAGCCGCAATTGGTCAGGCTCAGCGAGGCCAGCGCCGCCAGCACGGTCAGGATCTTGCGCATCAAATTTCTCCCGGTGGAATCTGACGCAAACTACCAGATCGAGCACGCGAGACGCCAGAGCGCTCGAAAAGCAGCCGGCTGACGCAAGCCTCTTGCCTATCGCAGGCCGACATAGTCAACTCCGGCAAAACAAAAGCGGAAACGCCGGAGGAGACGCCATGTCCTCGTTCGAGACCATCCTCGTGGAGAGGCCGGATCCGGCGATCATCCGGGTCGTAATGAACCGGCCCGAGGCGCGCAATGCGCAGAACCTGCAAATGACCTACGACCTCAATGCCGCTTTCGACGCGGCGGTGCAGGACGATGCGGTCAAGGTGATCATCCTCGCCGGCAATGGGCCGCACTTCTCGTCCGGCCATGACCTGCGCGCGGGCGGCAAGAATGCCGCAGGCGTCGATTTTCCGCCGATCGGACATTGGGGCGGTTTCGCCGAAGCCGGCGCCCATGGCCGCTTCGCCCGCGAGCAGGAAATATATCTCCAGATCACGCGGCGCTGGCGCAACCTCGCCAAGCCGACCATTGCCGAGGTACATGGCAGGTGCATCGCCGGCGGGCTGATGCTGGCCTGGGCCTGCGACCTCATCGTCGCCAGCGACGATGCGCAGTTCTGCGACCCCGTCGTCACCATGGGCGTCTGCGGCGTCGAATGGTTCGTGCACCCCTGGGAACTCGGCCCGCGCAAGGCCAAGGAATTCCTGTTCACGGCCGACAGCTGGAGCGCGCAGGAGGCGCACCAGCTCGGCATGGTCAACCAGGTCGTGCCGCGCGCGGAATTGTCTTCGCGCGTGCTCGAACTGGCGCGCCGGATCGCGGCAAAACCGTCCTTCGCGCTGAAGCTGACCAAGGAAGCGGTGAATCGTTCGGTCGACGTGATGGGCCAGCCCGCAGCGATCGACCAGGCTTTTGCACTGCACCAGCTCTGCCACGCCCATAATCTCCAGGAGTTCGGCATGATCGTCGATCCCTCCGGATTGCATCCCTCCGTGCGCAAGCCGCCGGCGGCCGCGGAGTAAATACGATGGACCTCAACCTCAGTGACGAGCAAAAGCTGCTGCGCGAAAGCGCAGACCGCTTCGTGGCGGAGAGCTACAATGCCGATCACCGCCGCAAGATGGCGAACGACCCGCTCGGCTTCAGCCCTTTGGTGTGGAAACAATTCGCCGAGCTCGGCTGGCTGGCGTTGCCGCTTCCCGAAGAGTTCGGCGGGCTCGGCGGCGGCGCGGTCGAGATCGGCATCTTGATGGAGGCCTTCGGCCGCGGGCTGGTATCGGAGCCCTATGTCGCAACCGCGGTGCTAGGCGCCGCGCTGATCGCCAGATGCGGCACCACGGAGCAGAAGCAGGCGAGCCTGCCCAAGGTGGCAGATGGATCACTGAAGCTTGCCTTTGCGCATTCCGAGCGCGCGGCCCGGTTCGATCTCGCCAAGGTCACGACCAGCGCCAACAAGACGGCGCAAGGCTGGCGCCTCGCCGGCAGCAAGGTCGCCGTGCTCGACGGACACGCCGCCGACCAGATCATCGTCTCCGCGCATATCCACGACCATCGGGGGCCGTCGGGGCGGATCGGCCTGTTCCTCGTGCAGGCGACGACGCCGGGCCTCGTCATCAGCGATTATCCGCGTCTTGGCGGCGGACGTGCCTGCAACATCGAGCTGTTCGACGTGCATCTGCCGGAAGACGTGCTGCTCGGTGACGGCAGCGATGCTCTGCCGGCGATCGAATGGGCCGTCGACCGCGCCATGGCGGCACTGGGTGCGGAAGCCGTCGGCATCATGCAGACGCTGCTGGACACGACGCTGGAATACACCAAGATCCGAAAGCAATTCGGCCGGCCGCTCTCCGCCAACCAGGTGATCCGCCACCGCCTCGCCGACATGGCGATGCAGGTCGACGAGGCCCGCTCGATGGCGCTGCGGGCCGCGTTGAAGGTGGATGCTGCGCCGATCGAGCGTGCCCGGGCGGCGTCGGGCGCAAAAGCGAAAATCGGCAGATGCGCGCGCTTCGTCGGCGAGCAGTCGATTCAGCTCCATGGCGGCATGGGCGTCACCGAGGAGCTCGAGGTCGGCGCCTATTTCAAGCGGCTCGTCGCCTTCGACACCCTGTTCGGCGGCAGCGCGCATCATTATGGCCGCCACGCCCAGCTGAGCCGCAGGGCCGTCTCGGCCTGACACAAGGAGCGCATCATGGACCTCTCGTTCAATGCCGAGGAGCGTGCCTTCCAGGACGAGGTGCGCGGCTTCATTGCGAAGAACCTCACCGAGGAGATGAAGCGCGCGACCGCGCTGACGCCGTCGGTGTTCTCGGACCCCGACATCGGCATCGCCTGGCAGCGCGCGTTGCACCGCCAGGGCTGGGGCGCGCCTGGCTGGCCGGTCGAACATGGCGGGCCGGACTGGACGCCGGCACAGCGCTGGATTTTCGAGACCGAATGCGCGCGCGCCGGCGTGCCCAATGTCAACGTGATGGGCGTGAAGATGGTCGGTCCCGTCATCATCGGCTTCGGCTCACCGGAGCAGAAGAACTTCTACCTGCCGCGCATTCTCTCCGGCGAGGACTATTGGTGCCAGGGCTATTCCGAGCCGGGCTCGGGCTCCGATCTCTCCTCGCTGAAGACCCGCGCGGTGCGCGACGGCGACGACTACATCATCAACGGCACCAAGATCTGGACCACGCATGCCCACCACGCCAACCGCATGTTCGCGCTGGTGCGCACCAGCGACGGCCCGCGGCAGCAGGACGGCATCAGCTTCATCCTGATCGACATGAAGACGCCGGGCATCACCACGCGCCCGATCCTCACCATCGGCGGCGACCACGAGGTCAACCAGGTGTTCTTCGACGACGTGCGCGTGCCGGTCGCCAACCGCGTCGGCGAGGAAGGCAAGGGCTGGACCTACGGCAAGTATCTGCTCGAATTCGAGCGCGGCTCTGGCATTGCCTCGGCCAAGCTGCGCGAAGGGTTGAAGGCGATCGCGGATCTTGCCGAGTCGGATCTCACGGGCCGCGCGATCGACAGCCCCGATATCGCGACGCGCATCTCCGAGGTCGAGGTCGACATCGACGCGCTGGAGATGACCGAGCTGCGCGTGCTCTCGGCATTGCAAACCGGGCAAAATCCCGGCGCGGTGTCGTCGATCCTGAAGCTGCGCAATAGCGAGATCCGCCAAGCCGTGACGCGGCTGGGCGCCGACGTGATCGGCCACGACGCCCTCGCCGTCGAGCCGATGCGCCCGCTCTACAAGCTCAACCACGAGCCGGCGACTCCCGAGGAGATGCTGACGGTGATCCCGGAATATCTCAACGGCCGCGCCTACACGATCTTCGGCGGCACGTCAGAGATCCAGCGCGACATCATCGCGAAGATGATGCTGGGGATCTAGCTGGGCTGGCGCTCCACCCTCCGCCGTCGTCCCGGACAAGCGCAGCGAAGCGGAGCGCAGATCCGGGACGACAGCGGAGATTGGAACGACGAGGAGAGTTAACCCGCCGCCTTCGCGTCCCGGATCGCCTGCCATATTTTCTGGGGCGTCAGCGGCGTATTGAGCTGGGTAATGCCGAGCTCGGCGAGCGCGTCCATCACGCCGTTGGTGACGCAGGGCGGGCCGCCGATGGCGCCGGATTCGCCACAGCCCTTGGCGCCGAGCGGGTTGGTGCGGCAGGGCGCGGAGCCGTCCAGCGTCACCTCGATCGGCGGAACGTCGTCGGCGCGCGGGATGCAGTAGTCCTGGTAGCTCGCGGTGAGGAGCTGGCCGTCGGCATCGTAGGAGACGCCTTCGTACAGCGCCTGGCCGATGCCCTGCGCCACGCCGCCATGGATTTGGCCGGTGACCAGCATCGGGTTCACGGCGACGCCGACATCGTCGACCGTGGTGTAGCGCACCACCCTGGACACGCCGGTCTCGGGGTCGATCTCGACCTCGCAGATATGCGTGCCGTTGGGCCAGCTCGGACCGTCGACCTCACCTTCGGAATCGACGCTGAGCTTGGCGCCGCTCTCCTTCTCGGCGAGATCGAACAGGCTGATGCGACGGTCGGTGCCGACCACGGTGAGCATGCCGCCCTGGTACTCGATGTCCTCGACCGAGGTCTCCAGCACGTTGGCCGCCTTCTCGCGCGCCTTCTGGATCAGATCATTGGAGGAGACCGCGACCGCTGTGCCGCCGACGAACAGCGAACGCGAGCCGACGCTGCCAAAGCCCATGGCGAGATCGGTGTCGCCCTGGACCACGTCGATCTTGTCCATGGGAATGCCGAGCGTGTCGGAGATCATCTGCGTGTAGGTGGTCTGCAGCCCCTGCCCCATCGCCATGGTGCCGGAATGCAGCACGACGCGCCCTTGCGAGGTCGCGTGCAGGCTGACCTTCTCGGTGTGCGCGCGACCGCCGGTCCACTCGATGTAAGAGGTGAGTCCGCGGCCGTAGAGCAGGCCCTTCTTCTTCGCCGCCTTCTTGCGCGCGGCAAAGCCGTCCCAGTCGGCGAGCTTCACGGCCCGATCGAGCATGTGCGCGAAGGCGCCGGAGTCGTAGACCTGGCCCGCCGCGTTGGTATAGGGCAGCTGCGCCGGCTTGATGTAATTGGCCTTGCGGATCGCGCGCGGATCCATGCCGATCTTTCGCGCAGCCGCGTCGAACAGACGCTCGACGATGAAGACAGCCTCGGGACGGCCCGCGCCACGATAGGCGCCCACCGGGGCGGTGTGCGTCATCACCGACTTCACCTCGAAATGCACCAGCGGCAGATCGTAGACGCCGGTCTGCACGAAGGGCCCGAGCACCAGCGGGATGATGTTCGCCGCACCCGAGGAATAGGCGCCGGTGCAGCCGATCGACTTGACGCGATAGGCCAGCACCTTGCCCTTCTCGTCCAGCGCGAAAGCCGCCGTCGAGGTGAGATCGCGGCCGTGGGTGCCGCCGACGAACTCGTCGGTGCGGTCGCCGCGCCAGCGGATCTTCCTGTTCAGCTTGGTCGCGGCATAGGCGACGATGCCGTCCTCCGGATAGAGGTTGGTCTTCTGGCCAAAACCGCCGCCGATGTCGCCGACCAGCACGCGCACACTGTCCTTCGGACGTTTCAGCACGGCTTCCGCCAGCACGTCGCGGGTCGAGGCCGGGGTCTGCGACTGCACATGCAGCAGGAGACGGCCGGACTTCTTGTCGATCTCGGCAATAGTCGAACGCGGCTCCATCGCGGAAGGCACGAGGCGTTGGCTGACGAGATCGAGCTCGACGGTATGCGCGGCCTTGGCGAAGGCCTCGTCCACCTTGGCCGCATCGCCGTAGCTCATGGCACCGACGATGTTGTCGGGCGCCTCCGGCCACACCACGGGCGCGCCGGGCTTCACGGCCTCGACGGGATCGACCACCGCGGGCTGAACGTCGTACTCGACGACGATCGCTTCGGCGGCGCTCTGCGCCTCCACGCGCGATGAAGCCACCACTGCCGCCACGGCCTCGCCAGCATAGCGCACGATCTCGTGGGCCAGCAGCCGGCGCGGCGGCACGGTCATCGGCTTGCCGTCGGGGCGCTTGAAGATGTTGAGCGTCGGGATGCTGCCGATGTCGTCCTTGACGAGGTCGGCGCCGGTGTAGATTGCGGTGACGCCGGGCATTCCGGCCGCGGCGCTGGTGTCGATCGAGACGATCTTCGCGTGGGCGTGCGGCGAGCGCAGCACGTGCAACCACAGCGCGTCGTCCGCCGGCTTGTCGTCGATGAACTGCCCCTTCCCGGTGAGCAGCCTCTGGTCTTCCAAACGCTTGACGGGCTGGCCCGCTCCGAAACGCAAATTGCCGGGAAGAATGTTCATTATGTCCTCGATATCCGGAAAACGACCGCGGCGGTTTTAACCGATTTTGCGGGCCAGACAACCGAGCCGCGGCACATCTGCAATGCGTGCCGCGCCGCTTTTAGCCGGGCAAATCGCGGGTTAGGAACGCTCGATGTCGATGATGCCCACATTCACGTCACGGGTGCCCGAGCCCCGCTTGACCGTGAGGCGAACGGTCTTCCCGGCGCCGGCCTGCTCCAGCGCATCGGTCAGGTCGGAAAGGCGCCGCACCGGCTTGCCTTCGACAGCGGTGATGATGTCTCCAACCGCTCCAGTCGAAAGGTTGACACCGCGAATCCCCGCCCGCTCGGCAGGACTACCGGGGGCCGTCCGCACCACGATCACCCCTTCGACGCCAAGCCGGGTCGAAACATCCTCGCCGGCGGCTACGATGCCGATGCCGGGTGTCGGCACGCGCCCGTTGCGAATGAGCTCGGGCACAATCCGGTTCACGACGTCGACCGGGACCGCGAAGCCGATGCCGGCGTTCGAACCGGACGGCGATATGATCGCCGTCGTAACGCCGATCAGCCGGCCGGCGGAGTCCAGCAACGGTCCGCCCGAATTGCCCGGGTTGATCGCGGCATCCGTCTGAATGACGTTGGCAATCTCCCGGCCGCCATGGGTCGGAAGCCTGCGCTTGAGCGCGCTGATGATGCCGCTCGTCATCGATTGGTCCAGTCCGAACGGATTGCCGATCGCGAAGGCGGATTGCCCGACCTTCAGGTCGCTCGAACTGCCGAGAGCCACCGGCGGCGGAAGCTCGCGCACGCTGCGGATCCGCAGCACCGCAAGATCGTAATTGGGAGCCGTGCCGACGAGGTCGACCTGGGCCACCTCTCCCGAGGCAAAGCGCACGGCGATCTCGCCGCCACTGGCGACGACGTGATTGTTCGTCACGAGATGCCCGTCGCGATCCCACACGAATCCCGTGCCGGAAGAGCCGCCCTGGCCTTCCTCACCCATGAGAGGATTGGCCGCGGATTTCACCGCCACCTGGACGACCGAAGGAGACACGCGCTCGAAGATTTCGATGGTCGCCTTTTCGCCATCGGACAGCGGACCGCGCTGCTCGACCGCGCGTGCGGAGGGCGCCGCCCATGGGACAGGGACATGCAGGATCTTCGCGGCAGTGACGGCAAGCAGCAGGGCGGCGAAGGCTGCCGCGGCAATCGCGTAGCGACGATTCATCGGTGACCACCGTCTCCAGTGCTGAATGCGGCCTTGGGATGCATATGCATGGGGTGACAGATCCGGCTTACGCTGCAACGTCGCAAACGAACGGAAGTTTCCCGGTTGGGCAGGTAAGGGCTTTTCTGGCTCATGCACGGGTGCCGGGGCATATTGCCGCGTAGTAAACAGCTAGGTCAGCTCGCGCAGCGCCATTTCCACGACCTTCCTTGCCTCGGCCGTGAGCGGCACCTGCGGCGGGACGGGATCGCCGACGTCGTAGCCCTGGATCGAAAGCCCCGCCTTGATGCAAGCGGCGAGGTTGAAGCGGGCGAAGGCTTCGTTGATGCGCCACAGCCGGCGCTGCAGCGCCATGGCCTCGTCCCAGCGGCCGGCCGCGCAGAGGTCGTACAGCGCGACGCTCTGGCGCGGGATGATGCAGGCCGGGCCCGCCATCCAGCCGCGGCCGCCGATCAGCATCACTGCGGCGGGGATATGGGCCGAGGCGGAGAAGACCCGCAAGGCATCGCCGCAGCGGTTCATGATCGAGAGCAGCCGGCCGGAGTTGGTCGAGGCATCCTTGATGTAGCCGATGCGCGGATGTTCGGCGAGGCGCGCAATGACGTCGAGGGTGAGATCGGAACGCTGAAATTGCGGATTGGTGTAGATGACGACGGGGATGTCCACGGCATCGGCGATGGCGCGGAAGTAGGATTCGACCCCGGCATCGGCCAGTGGGAAATAGGCTTCCAGGATCGCCAGGATGCCGTCGGCGCCGAGCCTCTGGTAGGCTTTCGCCTGCGCCACCGCATCCGCCGTCGAGGTGGACGCAACGCCTGCGATGACCGGCACGCGGCCCTGCGCGGCTTCGATCGTGGTCTGCACGATCGCCGTGCGTTGCTCGGCGTTGAGATAGGCGAATTCGCCGGTCGAGCCCAGCGGCGTCAGGCCGTGCACACCGGCGCCGATCAGGTCGTCGCAGAGCTTTGCGAGCACGTTGGTCCGCACCGTGCCGTCGGCATCGATGGGCGAGACGAGATAGGGAAAGACACCGTGGAATTCGGACATGTAAGGTGCATTCGGGACATCAGGCCGCCATGGCGCCCCTCAATCGCTGCTAACACGGGGCAAAATCGCCAGCAAGCCTGTGCATTGACGACTTTTTAAGGACGTTGCGCAGCAACGATCGTCTCGTGTCCCTTCCCTACCCCTTATTAGGAACAAGCAGAGATGGTGCCGGCCATGACTCTGACAATGTTGTCCAGATTCCTGCATCCCGATCCGCGCATCCGGCGCGAGCTCGTGGATCTCCTGTACACGTCGCTTCCGCAGGTGTCCGCCATTGGCGTCACGTCGGTGACGGGCGCGGCCGCGCTGACGCTCATGAGCGGCGATACCGGCTATGCCGTGATCTCGGTCTTCATCTTCATCACGGCCGCAGCCCGCATCGCTTCCCTGTTCCGCTACAAGTCGCGCGCTGCGCAATTCTCCGATGCCGACGTGATCCGCTGGGAAGGGCTCTACGGCGCCGGCGCGTCCACCTTCGGTCTTGCGCTGGGCATGTTGTCTTATCGCGCGCTCCAGCTCGACGACGGACCCGGCGCCTGGATCGCATTCGGGCTTTCGATGTCCTTCTGCGTCGGCATGGTCTCGCGCGCGGCGATCCGACCCTGGATCATCCTGACCACCGCCGCGGTGCTGTTGATGCCGACCATCCTGGCCGGCCTGCTCCGCCCCGAGCTCGCCTACAAGCTCGGCGCGGTCATGCTGGTGTTCTTCTGGCTCACATTGCGCGAGGCGTCCAAGCATCTCAGCGCCGCCTTCGTCGAGCGGCTCGAAGCAAAGCACCGGCTGGCGCGCCAGGCGACCCACGATTTCCTGACGGGATTGCCGAATCGCGCCGCGTTCTTCCAGGCGCTGGCGGAGACGCGCGGAAACTTCGCCATCATCGCCATCGACCTCGACGGCTTCAAGCCGGTCAACGACCGCCACGGCCATCACGTCGGCGACGATCTGTTGCGCCAAGTGGCGGAGCGGCTGTCGTTCTGCATCGGCGGGACCGGACTTGCCGCGCGCTTCGGCGGCGACGAGTTCATGATGCTCAAGCCGGTTGCCGCAGGCGAGGACGGCCGCGAGGAAGCACTCGCCCTGGCGCGCCGGGCCATTCTCGATCTTTCGATCCCGTTCCTGCTGACCGACATTCCGGTCCGCATCGGCGCGAGCGCAGGAATTCTCGTCAGCGCTGGCGCCGCAACCGCCGGTGCGACGGCGCAGCTTCTCGAGCAGGTCGACCGCGCCCTCTACGCAGCGAAACGTGCCGGAGGCAGCCGCTGCGCATGGGCGGATGAGGACATCCGCCTCGAACGCGCAGCAGGCTGAAGCTGCCGCCTTCGATCACGCCTTGAGCAGCCGCACCCGCGTGCCCCATGGATCGATCGCCTCCACACCATTCGCAAGCGTGGTGAGCTGCGCACCGCCCTTGCGCAGGCGTTCCTCCTGCGCGGAGAGAATGTCCTGCTTCGCCGTCACCAGCGAGAACCATGCAAGGCCCGTGGTGGCATCATCGCGCTGGTCGGCGCCCTGGCTCTGCCAGACGTTCAGGCCGAGATGATGGTGATAACGGCCCGATGACAGGAACGCGGCGCCGCTGCGCTTGCGCGTCGGATCAAGCCCGATCGTGCCGTGATAGAAGCTCTCGGCCTGCGCGAGATCGCCGACGCGCAGATGCATGTGGCCGACGCGCAAGCCGTCCGGCGCCTTGGCATAGTCGGCGACGCGTGTATTGGTCAGCGACAGCAGGTCGGGGATGTTGAGCTCGTCGGTCGCCATCTTGACGCTGCCCTCGCTCCATTGCCATTGCGAGGGATCGCGGTCGGCATAGACCTCGATGCCGTTGCCCTCGGGGTCGTCGAGATAGACGGACTCGCTGACGAGGTGATCCGCAAAACCCGACAGCGGCACGCGGTGCGAGGCGGCATGCACCAGCCAGCGCGCGAGGTCTTTTCGCGTCGGCATCAGGAAGGCGGTGTGGTAGAGGCCGGCGGCATTGCGCGGCTCGATTCCCGCATCGGGACGGGCCTCCAGCACCAGCAGCGCCATGCCGGCCGTGCCGAGCTTCGCGGCGGTCGCCGAACGCTCCATCACGGCAAGCCCGATCACGTCGCGGTAGTAGTCCGCAACCTTGTCGAGATTCTTCACCCGCAGCGTCACCATCCCGACCCGCATCGGCGTGCGGCTGGCAAAGGTCGGCCCGCCGCCTTGAGGAACGCCCTCGGCACGCGCCGCGGCTGCAGCCGCCATCGCGAGCGAGGTTGCGCCGGCGAGTTGCAGCAGAGTGCGGCGGGTGAGATCGATGGTCATCGGTCAGGGCCCGTTCAAAATGGTTGAGGCCATGCGGCGCATGTCGGCCGATTGCTACACGTTCCCGTGAGCGGGTCCCAATCACATGTTCGTCGGCCGCGCGGAGGGAAGTCCTGGCCACCCGGCCAGTTTCGCACGCGCCTGCGATATCCCAGATTGAGGGCAGCTTACAGGAGCTTGCCATGACCGCCCCTACTCCCCTGTCCTCCCTGTCGTTCGCGCTTGCGGACGTGGTGACGCGCACGGCGCCGTCCGTCGTCTCCGTGCGTTCGCACCGCTCCCGCGCCACCGGCTTCGCCTGGAAACCCGGCCTGATCGTCACTGCCGACGAGGCGCTGGCGGACGAGGGCGCGGTCGAGATCGGCCTTGCCGACGGAAGCACCGCGGCCGCCACGATCGCCGGCCGCGACCATACGACTGACATCGCACTGCTGCGCGTCGATGCCGCCGTCGCGCCGGTCAAGCTCGCCGCGACAGTCCCGCCGCTCGGCGCCTTGTCGGTGGTGGTCGCCACCAATCGCGAGACGCCGAGCGCCGCGCTCGGGATGGTGTCGGCATCCGGCAAGAGCTGGCGCTCCTTACGCGGCGGCGACATCGATGCCCGGATCGAGCTCGACGTCCGCCTGCGCGGCAGCCAGCAGGGCGGTCTCGCGCTCGATGCATCGGGCGAGGCCTTCGGCATGGCCGTGCTCGGACCGCGGCGCGTCCTGGTGATCCCGACGGCGACGATCGAGCGCGTCGCGGCGCATTTGGAGGCGCGCGGTCGCATCGCGCGGGGATATCTCGGCCTCGGGCTCCAGCCGGTACGGCTCGACGACGGCATCGGCGCCATGGTGATGAATGTCGACAAGGCCGGCCCCTCGGCCGCGGCCGGCATCCGTCAGGGCGACGTGATTGTGGCAGTCAACGGCCAGAAGCTGTCCGGCGTGCGGGCGCTGGCGCAAACGCTCGGACCTTCGAGCGTCGGCGCGGTGGTCGACGTCGCGGTGCGCCGCGGCGGCGAGCCGGCCAGCTTCAGGGTCACGGTCGCCGAGAGGCCGGAGGCGTGAGCGAAGACAAGACGGCCGAGATCGTGCTCGCGCTGGAGATCGACGACCCCGCCCTCGCCGATCGCCTGACGGCGCTGCTCGGCAATATCCCCGGGCTTCGTCTCGCCGCGCCCGGCGAGCAGGCCGCCGCGACGATCGTCGCGCGCGATCCGCGCATCATACCCGAAGACATCGCGCTGACGCAGCGCGAGCTCGACGTGCTGGCGCTGATGGCGGAAGGTGCCTCGAACAAGATGATCGCGCGTCAGCTCGGCATCTCCGTGCACACCGTGAAATTCCATGTCGGCTCGTTGCTGGACAAGCTGGACGCGACCGGCCGCACCGATGCAGTCGCGCACGCCGCGCGTCGCGGCGTGATCGAGCTTTGACGCCGCCCAGCCTCACGGCGCTGACGCCGCCGGGAAGCTGAGCTTGACCGTGAGGCCCGGCGCATTGTCATGCAGCGCGATCTCGGCGCCATGAAGGTGCGCGACCGCGGCGACGAGGCTGAGGCCGAGGCCATTGCCCGGCGTGTAGCGGCTCCGTTCGAGCCGGTAGAAGCGCTTGAAGACGTGATCGCGCTGCCCGGCGGGAATGCCCGGACCGTCGTCGGCAATCGTGATCACCGCAGCGCCATCGGCTCTGCGGCAGGTCACGGTCACCTGCCCGCCCTTGCAGCCGTGCTTGATCGCGTTATCGACGAGATTGGCAATGGCGTCGAACAGCAGGTCGCGGTCGCCCGTGATCGCCACGTCGCGTTCTCCGGCAAGGGTGAGCTTTGTAGTAACCTGCTCGGCGGCGGCATCGTAGAGCTCGACGACCTCGCCGGCGATCTCGGCGAGATCAAGGGCGCGGAAGGCGCCGGTGCGGGCGCGGGTCTCGATCTCGGAGATCCGGGTGATGGAAGTGAACATGCCGAGCACGGCATCGAGATCGGCGATGGTGTCCCCGATCAGCGCGGCGTCGGTCTCGCTGTTGCGCGGGGCGTGATAGGCCTTTTCCAGCCGGCCGCGCATGCGCGTCAGCGGCGTCCGCAGATCGTGCGCGACGTTGTCGCTGACCTGCTTCACCTCGCCCATCAGTGTCTCGATGCGGTCGAGCATCTGGTTGAGGTTTTCGGCGACGCGGTCCCACTCGTCGTTGCTGCCGCGCAAGGGGATACGCTGGTCGAGGCCGGAGAGCATGATGGCGCGGCTGGTGGCGTTGATCTGTTCGATCCGTCCGACCGTGCGCCGCGTCACCAGCACGGCCGCGAGCCCGGCGAGCACGAGCAGCAGCATGGCGACCGCGACCATCGCGAGCTCGATCATGCCGGTGAAGCCGTCATGATCGACGACCGTGCCGAGCCGGCGCTCCACGTAAGCGAGCGTGCCGAAATAGACATAGGCCATGATCGCCGCGACGATCAACCCGAACGCCGCGATCGCGATCAGCGCGAGGCGAAAGGTCGAGGAGCGAAGGGTCTTAGCCAGGAGCACGGAGGCAATATCCGATGCCGCGGATGGTATGGATCAGCGGATAGGCCTGGGCATCGTCGACCTTGCGACGAACGCGCCCCACATAGACGTCGATGATATTGGTCGACGGATCGAAATGCAGGTCCCAGACGTGCTGAAGCAGCATCGCGCGAGATACGACGCGGCCCTCGTTGCGGACGAGATATTCGAGCAGCTGGAATTCGCGCGGCAGCAGCGGAATCTTGCGGCCGCGGCGGGAGGCAGCCCGAGCGATCAGGTCGATCGCGAGATCGCCGACGCGCAGAAGCGTCTCCTTGGCGATGGTCTCGCTGCGGCGGCCGAGTGCTTCGAGCCGCGCCAGCAATTCGGTGAAGGAGAACGGCTTGACGAGATAATCGTCGCCGCCGGCGCGCAGGCCGCGCACGCGGTCGTCGACTTCGCCGAGCGCGGAGATGATCAGGAAGGGCGCGACGATGCCGTCGTCGCGCAACTGGCGCATCACGCTGATGCCGTCGATATCGGGCAGCATGCGGTCGATGGTGATCACGGCATAGTCACGCGCGGCGCCGTGGCTCAG
Source organism: Bradyrhizobium sp. USDA 327 (assembly GCF_041262065.1). Taxonomy (NCBI): domain Bacteria; kingdom Pseudomonadati; phylum Pseudomonadota; class Alphaproteobacteria; order Hyphomicrobiales; family Nitrobacteraceae; genus Bradyrhizobium; species Bradyrhizobium sp. USDA 327. Next base: position 5,607,338 of record NZ_JBGCCW010000001.1, read on the forward strand.
GGCTTCGCGGCCATTGGCTGCGAGGTCGACGTCGTAGCCCGAGACGGTCAGCTCCTCGACGAGCTGGCCTGCGGTTTCCGGATCGTCCTCGACGACCAGGATGCGACGGTGACCTCCGCTCATGACAAGCTCCGCGTGACGATCGCCACCAGACTATCCCGTTCCGGGGCTGAGCGGAACCGCCCGGTGGCGATCGCGACAATGGTGCGGTACGGCGATGCGACTACCAGTAGTCTCCGCACACATTGACCCATTGCCACCCATAGGGCGTCCAGCTCCTGCTCCAGCAGCCGTCATTGTAGCCGCCGTAGAAATAGGGCGCGCCGAAGACGGCGAAACGACGGAAATGGTGGCGATGGAAGCCGTGGCGGCCGTGCCAGCCTGCGCCGGCGAAGCGCGGCCCGATCGCCGCATGCGCGAAACGCGCGCCGCCGAAGGCAGGCCCGCCGAAATGAGCGAAACGTGCGCTGCCAATGCCGCCGGCCCGCATGCCGCCGAAGCCGCCGGCGTGCATGCCACCACCGAAATGGCCGCCGCCACCGAAATGGCCACCGCCGCCGAAGCCGCCATGGCCCCCACCGCCGCCACGAGCGAGCACCGGTGAAGTGAGCGCCATCATCGCGGCGACCGCCGCCGCGGTGAGGCCTTTGAGAAGCCTGCCGTTCATCGAAACATCCTCCTTGCAGTGCGGCGGTCAGCGCGCCGCACGAGGACGATCAGATGAGGCGAACGGGCTGTCGCCTTCAACTTACAAATGCGCCAGATTCTGACGCGGGTGTTAGGGAGATCGCGCTCTCTCCCCGTCATTGCGAACGCAGCGAAGCAATCCAGAATCCCTCCGCGGAAAGACTCTGGATTGCTTCGCTGCGTTCGCAATGATGACGTGGATGGGGCCACTTCATACGTCGAGCAGCTCGACGCGCGGAGACTTGCCCCTCACCCGGAATTAGCGCTGCGCGAATTCCGACCTCTTCCCGCCAGGAGCGGGGAGAGGTTGAGAGTCACACCCGCTTGCCGCCACTCTTCTCGGCCGCACGTCGCAGTGCCTCCGCAAGCGCACCGCCGCCCGAAGACTCCTGCTTGCGCGGAGCCGACGAGGTCATGCGGGCGGGATTGCGCGAGCTGTTGTCGCGCTGCATGCCGGGAGCGTCCTTCTTGGCGCCGACCTCGTCGTCGAGGCGCAGCGTCAGCGAGATGCGCTTGCGGGCGACCTCGAAGTCCAGCACCTTCACCTTGACGATATCGCCCGGCTTCACCACCTCGCGCGGATCCTTGATATAGGTCTTGGACATCGCCGAGATGTGCACGAGACCGTCCTGGTGCACCCCGATGTCGACGAAGGCGCCGAAGGCGGCGACGTTGGTGACGGTGCCCTCGAGGATCATGCCCTTCTTGAGGTCCTTGATCTCCTCGACGCCCTCCTTGAACACCGCGGCCTTGAACGCGGGGCGCGGGTCGCGGCCCGGCTTTTCCAGCTCGCGCAGGATGTCGGTGACGGTGGGCAGGCCGAAGGTCTCGTCGACGAAATCCTTCGGCTTGAGGGTCCGCACGATCTCGCTGCTGCCGATCAGCGCCTTGATGTCGCTCTTGGTCGCCGCGAGAATCCGGCGCACCACCGGATAGGCTTCCGGATGCACGCCGGAGGCGTCGAGCGGGTCCTCGCCGCCGAGGATGCGCAAGAAGCCCGCGCACTGCTCGAACGCCTTGGGCCCGAGCCGCGGCACGTCCTTCAGCGCCTTGCGGGACTTGAACGGGCCGTTGGCGTCGCGGTGCGCCACGATGCTCTGCGCAAGGCCTGCGCCGACGCCGGACACGCGCGCAAGCAGCGGCGCGGAGGCGGTGTTGACGTCGACGCCGACAGCGTTCACGCAATCTTCGACCACCGCATCGAGCGATTTTGCGAGCTTGGCCTGGCCGAGGTCGTGCTGATACTGGCCGACGCCAATCGCCTTGGGCTCGATCTTGACGAGTTCGGCCAGCGGGTCCTGGAGCCGCCGCGCGATCGAGACGGCGCCGCGCAGGATGACGTCCAGGCCGGGCAATTCCTCCGAGGCGAAAGCCGAGGCCGAATAGACCGACGCGCCGGCTTCCGACACGACGATCTTGGTCATCTTCAATTCGGGCAGGCCCTTGACGAGGTCCGCGGCGAGCTTGTCGGTCTCGCGCGAGGCAGTGCCGTTGCCGATCGCGATCAGCTCGACACGATGCTTCAGCGCGAGCCTGCCGAGGGTCGCCAGCGACTCGTTCCACTGCCGCTGCGGCTCGTGCGGATAGATCGCGGTGGTGTCGACCACCTTGCCGGTCGCGTCGACGACCGCGACCTTGACGCCGGTGCGGTAGCCGGGATCGAGCCCCATGGTGACGCGGGTGCCTGCTGGGGCGGCCAGCAGGAGGTCGCGCAAGTTCGAGGCGAACACGCGCACGGCCTCGGTCTCGGCCGAATTCCACAGCCGCATGCGCAGGTCGATGTTGAGATGCACCTGGATCTTGGTGCGCCAGGCCCAGCGCACGGTGTCGATCAGCCAGCGGTCGCCGGGTCGCTTGAGGTCGGCGATGCCGAACCGCTTCATGATCTTCAGTTCATAGGCGCTCGGCACGCCCGGCGGCGGCGCCTCCGCCTCGGCCAGGATCTGCAGATCGAGGATCTCTTCCTTCTCGCCACGGAACATCGCGAGAATGCGGTGCGATGGCAGCTTGGTCAGCGGCTCGGAGAAATCGAAATAGTCGGCGAACTTCTCGCCCTCGGTCTTCTTGCCGTCGCGCACCTTGGAGGCCATGCGCGCGTTGGTCCACATCTCCTCGCGCAATGCGCCGATCAGGTCGGCGTCCTCGTCGAAGCGCTCGACCAGGATGGCGCGGGCGCCGTCGAGCGCGGCGGCGGCATCCGCAACGCCCTTCTCCGCGTTGACGAAGCTTTCTGCCACGACCTTCGGATCGTTGCCGGGCTCCGCCAGCAACTGATTGGCAAGCGGCTCGAGGCCCGCTTCCTTGGCAACTTCCGCCTTGGTGCGGCGCTTCGGCTTGAAAGGGAGATAAATGTCTTCGAGGCGTGCCTTGCTGTCGGCGGCCATGATCGTGGCTTCGAGGGCTGCATCGAGCTTGCCCTGCTCGCGGACCGATTCGAGAATGGCCTTGCGGCGGTCTTCGAGCTCGCGCAAGTAAACCAGGCGCTCCTCCAGGGTGCGCAATTGCGCGTCGTCGAGCGCACCGGTCGCTTCCTTGCGGTAGCGGGCGATGAAGGGAACCGTGGCGCCGCCGTCGAGCAGCGTCACCGCCGCCTCGACCTGCTCGGCGCGAACCCCAAGCTCCTGCGCAATTTTGTGGTTGATATTTGCCACGCGAGATTCCCTCTATCAAAGCACGCGACGCAGGGCGAAAAGCACCGGCCGCGGGACGCCGCTTATGGACCAACCGAGGTTGATTCATCAAGGTGGGGTGCGCAACCGTCGACAGAGGATTTTTTGCCGGATCGATGCGATCTCGCCACATTCGTGGGGGCGCGCGGCTTCTCTCCTGCGTCGCGGCAGACCCGGATAGCCGATCCGTCATCCTGCTTGACAGGAGCCGCCGTTCAGCGGCTGTTTGCTCCGCCGGACCCCCGAACTCCACACAAGGACAGTCATGCGTACAACATCGGTCGGCGTCTTCAAGGTCGCCACCACGGGCCCCGGCGATGTCTCCGGTCTCATGGCCATGATCGGTTCGGGCGCGATCGACCCGCGCGAGATCCTGGCGATCCTCGGCAAGACCGAGGGCAATGGCGGCGTCAACGATTTCACGCGGGAATACGCCGTCAGCGCGCTGTGCGCGGCGCTGGCGCCACACCTCGACCTGCCGCCGCACGAGGTCGAGCAGCGCATCGCCTTCGTGATGTCCGGCGGCACCGAGGGCGTGCTCAGCCCGCACATCACGGTGTTCACACGCCGAACCGTCGACGCCCCTCCGGTAGGCCTCTCCGGCAAGCGGCTGAGCATCGGCTTGGCGCAGACACGGGATTTCCTGCCTGAGGAGCTCGGCCGCTCCGCGCAGATCACGGAGACGGCGACCGCCGTGAAGGCCGCCATGGCGGATGCCGGCATCAGCGATCCCGCCGACATCCATTTCGTGCAGATCAAGTGCCCGCTGCTTACCAGCGATCGCGTCGAGGCGGCAGCGGCGCGGGGCTGCAAGACAGCGACGACCAGCGCCTACGCCTCGACGGCCTATTCCCGCGGCGCCTCCGCGCTCGGCGTCGCCGTCGCGCTCGGCGAGATTGCAGCCGATCTCCGCGATGAGGACGTGCTGCGGCGCTACGATCTGTTCTCGTCCGTTGCCTCCACCTCATCAGGCATCGAGCTGATGCACAACGTCGTCATCGTGCTCGGCAACTCGGTGGCATCGGCAAGCGAATTCGAGATCGGTCATGCCGTGATGAGCGACGCCATCGACGCCGTCGCGGTGACCGCGGCGCTGCAAAGCGTCGGACTCCGCATCGCGCCGCAGGCAACGAAGGGCCGCGAGCTCGTCAACATCTTCGCCAAGGCGGAGGCCTCGCCTGATGGCAGCGTGCGCGGCTTTCGCCACACCATGCTGGAAGACACCGACATCAGCTCGACACGCCACGCCCGCGCAGCGGTCGGCGGCCTGATCGCTAGCCTTGCCGGCACCGGGGCGGTCTACGTGTCCGGCGGCGCCGAGCACCAGGGTCCCCCGGGCGGCGGGCCGGTTGCAGCGATTGCGCGACTGTCGGATTGATACGACGCGGCATCTTCCGGGGCTTGCGACCTGTCCGCCCCACGCAACCCTGCCCCTCGCGCCGGCTCGCTTGATTCGGACCGTTCCTTGCGAAAGGAAGATAGCCGCTATCCAAGAGGATTTTGACGTCATGACTTTGCCGATGAGCTGGAATGAATGGGCGCAGCACGACGGAGTCGCGCTGGCAGGGCGCGTCCGCAAGGGCGAGCTGACGGCGAAGGAATTGGCGCGGCAGGCCGCGGCCGGCGTTGCCAAGGTCAATCCGGCACTGTCGGGCGTGGTCGAGCTGTTCGAGGACGTGATCGCCGACCCCGCCAAGGATGGCGCCAATCTCGCCGGCCCGTTCGCCGGCCTGCCTTTCCTGATGAAGGACCTCGGGCCGACCATGAAGGGACGGCTCCAGGAGATGGGCTCGCTGCTGATGCGCGGCAATCGCGCCGGCGCGGACACGTTCCTGACCGGAAAATTCCGCCAGGCCGGGCTGAACCTGATCGGACGCACCACGACGCCGGAATTCGGCGTGTGCAGTTCCGCCGACAATCCCGCCGTCTACGTCACGCGCAATCCCTGGAATACCGACTACACCACCTGCGGCTCGTCCGCAGGCAGCGCCGCGATGGTCGCCGCGGGCGTGGTGCCGATCGCGCATGCGACCGACGGTGGCGGCTCGATTCGCATTCCCGCCGGCGTCAATGGCAATATCGGGCTGAAGGTCTCGCGCGGCGTGTTCTCGCTCGCCCCGCACATGTCTGACCTCACCGGCCTCGTCTCGATCCAGGGCTGCCAGTCGCGCTCGGTGCGCGACACCGCCGCCTTCGTCGACCATGCCCGCGGACCGGCACCTGGCGAATTCATGCCGTTCTGGACCACGGCGCAGCCCTATTGCGAGATGATCAAGCGCGACCCGTCAAAGCTTCGCATCGCGGTGTCGCACACATGGGGCGACTATACCGCCACGCCTGAGATCGCCGCCGAGTTGGAGAAGGCCGGCCGCTTCCTCGAAGGCCTCGGCCATCACGTCGACCACGCGCTGCCCGAGGTCGATTTCCGTGCCGCGTTCGCGGCGCAGACCACCTGCTACATCTCGAATTTCGCGGTGGTGATCTCCAATATGCTCGCTGCGCGCGGGCTGGAAAAACCGCCGGAAGATCTGATCGAACCCATGAACATCCGCATCTGGGAAGCCGGCCGGCACACGAGCTTCGCCGAGCGGGCGAAGATGCAGGGCGTGTTCAACACGACCTCGCGCGGCTTCGGCGCCTTCTTCGAGCAGTGGGACGTGATCCTGACGCCGATCACGGCGCTGCCGACGCCGAAGGTCGGCACCAGGGAATACCTCACCATCTCCGATAATCCCGACGTGCTCGACTGGTTCGGCAATCTCTGGCGCAACTTCGCCTTCACGCCGCTCGCCAATCTCTGCGGCATGCCGGCGATATCGATGCCGATGGCAACCCAGGATCACGGCCTGCCGCTCGGCATCCAGGCCATCGCCAAGCAGGCAAATGACGGCCTGCTGCTGCAACTCGCCGCCCAGATCGAGCGCGCGCTCGACGGCAAGTGGAACGGCGGCAAGAAGCCGAAGGAGCATGTGAGCTGACGGGCTGCGATCGCAGCAACATGCGATCGCGCTCCTGCCTCAGTTCTTTACGGTCGGAATTTCCTCCGGGCGCGGCTGCTGCTGGCCCTGCTGGTACATCGCGAGCGCCTTGTCGAGCGCTTCGCGCAATGCCAGCGCCGCGGCCACGCTGCAACGCAAATGCGCGGTCTGGACAACGTCGACCCTGACGGCGGCGCCGACCGGCATCAGGAGGTTTGCGGCGAGCTCGATCTGGATCGCGCCGTTGTGGTGACCGAAGCAGGATGCACCGTCGAAATAGATGATCGGCGCCCGCTCCGAGCTCGAGGTGGAAATCGTGACGGGCCCCTGATTGGTGCCGGGTGTCTCGGGGTCGGTCATGGGCGCTCCTTGCGGGCATTGGACGAACGAAGCGCCCACCATCGTTGCTTTGGCCCGCCCTGTCGAGGCCAAACCGCCCCCCGGCAGGGGTCCCGAGCAAGGCACAATCGGGGTTTTGCGCGGCGGCGGGCACTGGTCTAGAACAGCGTCATGTCCACTCTCCCTGTCACGCTCCCGTTCGAGGAACTCGCTGAAGCCATCAAGGGCCGCCGCTCCGATTACGGCCACATCAGCGGGCTCCAGCTCGACCGTTTTGCGCCCGCCGAAGCCTGGTCCAGCCTGCCATACCGGCCCGTCTTCGTCGGCGACACCGAGACCGGCGTGCTGCACGGCGGCGTCGTCACGGCGATGCTGGACGAGAGCTGCGGCATGGCCGTGCAACTCGCGCTTGACGGCACGCGCGCGATCGCAACCCTGGACTTGCGCATCGACTACCAGAAGCCGGCGACGCCGGGCCTCGACATCAAGGCGCATTCGGTCTGCTACCGCACCACACGCTCGATCGCCTTCGTGCGCTCCACCGCCTATCAGGAGTCGGAGGACGATCCGGTCGCGACCGCGACGGCCTGCTTCATGATCGGCGCCAACCGCACCAACATGCTCGCGGACCGCAGGATGGATTCGCGCAGCATTCCGACGCTGGAGGCGCCGGAGGATCCAAACAGTCCGTTCGCGAATAGCCCGTTCGCGCGCTGCCTCGGCATTCGCGTCAACGACGACGGCACGCTGACGATGCCGTTCTCGCCGAAGATCATCGGCAATCCGATCCTGCCCGCGATCCATGGCGGCATGACCGGTGCCTTCCTGGAAACCACAGCGATCGTCGGCGTGGCGCGCGAGCTCGGCGCTGCCGCGCCGCCCAAGCCGATCGGCCTCACCGTCAACTATCTGCGCTCCGGCCGTGCCCTCGACACGTTTGCCGACGTCTCGATCGTGAAGCAGGGCCGGCGCATCGTTGCCTTCGAGGCGCGGGCCTGGCAGGACGATGCGACCAAGCCGATCGCCACCGCCTTCGGTCACTTCATGCTGCGCCCGACGCCGGGAAGTGATGAGGAATAAGCGCATTTTGACTTGACGGCCGAAGTTCCGGCCCCAACGATAGCGCGTCTCCGCGAGAGGTATTTGATTGCGGCATCCGCTCGACATCGTCGCCATGTTCGCCGCGCTCTGGCTGCTGGCATCGATGGTGCTCGACGCGGTGACGCCGAAGGAGTTGACGGCCGTCATGATCGCGGTCGCCATCGGTCCCGCCATCATCATCACCGCCGTGTTCTACTACCTGCGCTGCCCGCGCACGGACTTTGCGGTCATGTTCGCAGCGCTGTGGCTGATCTCGGATATTGCGATTGCTTTCGTCTCAGCGAAGGCGCTGCCGCATTTCCTGATCGCGCTCGGCTTTGTGCCGGCGCTGCTGGTCGGCATCGCACTGCACTGGCAGCGCTTCCAGCGCCGCCATGAGCAGATGCCCGTGCCATCGGTGAAGCGGGGCTAGCGCGAATGGCTCAAGGTTGAATCGATTGCCGCGGCTCCTTCACCTCTCCCGCTTGCGGGAGAGGTCGGCGCGAAGCGCCGGGTGAGGGCTTTCTCCTCTTGGGGATTGTCCCATTGCAGAAAGACCCTCTCCCCGACCCTCTCCCGCAGGCGGGAGAGGAGCGCACCTGCGTCGTTGCAACGATCAAGCCTCATCTCGTCACGCTTTAGCGCGGCAGCAGGTTCGTCTTCGCAAGGTCCAGCACCTCGTCGCCGCGGCCGTTCATCACCGCGCGCAGGACCCAGAGGCTGAAACCCTTGACCTGCTCGGCCGTGATGGTCGGCGGCATCGACAGCTCCTGCTTGGCGGTCACGACGTCGAGCAACGCCGGCCCATTGTGCGCCAGCATCTCCTTCATCGCGCCGGGGAGCTCGCCGGGATCCTCGACGCGTTTCGCGAAGATACCCATCGCGCGCGCCATCGCGGCGAAGTCGGGGTTCTCCAGATCGACACCGGTGTCGACGAACCCCGCCGCCTTCATCTCCAGCGCGACGAAGCCCAGCACGCCGTTGTTGAAGACGACGACTTTCACCGGCAGCTTCATCTGCGTCAGCGTGATCAGATCGCCCATCAGCATGGTGAAGCCGCCGTCGCCGGAGAGCGAGATGACCTGGCGGCCGGGCTGCGCGGCCTGCGCGCCGATCGCCTGCGGCATCGCGTTGGCCATCGATCCGTGCACGAAAGAGCCGATCAGCCGGCGGCGGCCATTCATATCGAGATAGCGCGCGGCCCACACGGTCGGCGTGCCGACGTCGGCGGTGAACACGGCATCCTCGGACGCATGGTCGCTGATGACCTTGGCGAGATATTGCGGATGGATCGGCTTGGTTCCCGGCGTGCCCCTGGCGAGCGAATCGAGCCCTTCGCGAGCCTTCTTGTAGTGCGCGACAGCATCGTCGAGATGCTTGCGCTGCGTCTTGGTCTCGAGCAGCGGCAGCAGCGCCTCGATGGTGAGCTTGACGTCGCCGACGAGGCCGAGATCGATCTTGCAACGCCGGCCGAGATTTTCCGGGCGGATGTCGATCTGCGCGATCTGGCAGTTGGTCGGGAAGAACTGCTTGTAGGGAAAATCGGTGCCGAGCATCACCAGCGCGTCGCAGGCGTGCATGGCGGCATAGCCCGAAGAGAAGCCGATGAATCCGGTCATGCCGACGTCGTAAGGGTTGTCGTACTCGACATGCTCCTTGCCGCCGAGCGCATGCACGATCGGGCTCTTCAGAGCTTCCGCCAGTTGCATCAGCGGCGCATGCGCGCCGGCGCAGCCTCGGCCGCAGAACAGGGTGATGCGCTCGGCGGCGTTGAGGAGGTCCGCCAGCGCCTTCAGCTCATCGGCCTCCGGCACGACCTTTGGCGCCGACAAGGCAAGGCCGCGCGCCGTCGACAGCTCACGCTTCGGGGGACTGCGGAAGGCGACGTCGCCGGGCATGGCAACGACGGCAACGCCGCGCAGGCCGACGGCGGCGCGAATTGCATTCTCGAGCACGTAGGGAAGCTGGCTCGAATCCGAGACCAGCTCGCAATAATGACTGCATTCGCGGAACAGATTCTGCGGATGGGTCTCCTGGAAATAGCCGCCGCCGATCTCGGCGGTGGGGATCTGCGCCGCAATCGCCAGCACCGGAACGCGGCTGCGGTGAGCATCGAACAGCCCGTTGATCAGATGCAGATTGCCCGGGCCGCAGGAACCGGCGCAGACTGCGAGGCTCCCGGTCATCTCCGCTTCGCCGGCCGCTGCAAACGCTGCAACCTCCTCGTGCCGGACGTGGATCCACTCGATGGTGCCGCGACGGCGCAGCGCTTCGGTCAGCGCATTCAGACTGTCGCCGACGATGCCGTAGATGCGCTTGACGCCTGCCTGTTCGAGCGTTGCCACGAAAAGATCGGCTACGTTGTTGATCGCCATTGTCGGTCTCCTGCTTCAGCCAGTCGCATGTCTACGATGCGCAAACATCGGTTGCGACACCGCGAGGGACAATAAGCTATGACACGATCATGGCTTGTCTGTTCCGGCTCAATTTTTCGCAATTGCCCGATCGTAGGCCGCGACTGTGACCTTCGCGCGAGCTGCGACATCCGCCGCCGTCATGCCGGGCTTGTAGAGGCTGGAGCCGAGGCCGAACGCCGTCGCGCCGCCCTTGATGTACTCCGCAAAGTTCTGGTCGGAGACGCCGCCGACGGCCGCGATCATCACCGCCTGATGGCAGCACGGCTCTGATCGCGGCGATGCCGGAGGCGCCGAGCACGCTCGCCGGAAAGAACTTCAGGCTCGACGCGCCCGAGCGCGCGGCGAGCAGCGCCTCGGTCGGCGAGAACACGCCGGGCATCGTCACCATGCCATGCTGATGCGCGCGCGCGAGCACCTCGGTGTCGACATTGGGCGAGACCATGAGCTTGCCGCCGACGTCGTTGAGACGATCGACATCCGCCGTGGTCAGCACCGTGCCGGCGCCGATCAACACGCCTGATGGCGCCTGCTTCACCGCCATCGCGATGGAGCGGAACGGATCGGGCGAGTTCAGGGGAATCTCGATCGCGGTCATGCCGGCTTCGATCAGCACGCCGACAATGGCCTCGGTCTCCTCGGGCTTGACGCCGCGCAAGATCGCGACCAGCAGCCGCTTCATCGGCGGAAAAGGAACGCTCATCTCAAGAATCCTTCTGCTTCGTCCAGATCGCGGCAGCCGCCATCGACAAACCGCGGCGAACGGCTTCATCCGCATCGACCGGCCTTGCGGTCATCGATAACGCCTCGAAAGCCAGCCGGTACAACACCGCGAGCCGTCCCGAGGCAATCAGCATGACACCCGCCTGCGGCACGGTGCCGGAGAGCCCTGCCGCCAGCTCGACACCGATCAACGTGCCCGAAAGCGTCTCGCGCGCGGCGGCCGGCGTGCCGCCGAACAGAAGCTGTCGCGACCGCGCGCCGAACAGGAGATTGGCCGCGAAAGCCGGCGCCTCGTACGCGGCGTTCACTGCCGCCTTGAAGCTCGCGACATCCTCGGCATCGTCTGCGCCGGCGACCGCGAGCGACAGGATCGTCTCGCGCGAGACAGCACTGAACAGCTCGCCGGTCATGAAGGTGGAGAAATGCGCGACCGTGCCGTCCTTCACGCGAACCCATTTCGAATGCGTGCCGGGCATGCAGACCAGCGCCTCGCCCGCGGTATCGAGGCCGAGGGCGCCGAGCAGTTGCGTCTCCTCGCCGCGCATGACATCTGGCGCCTTGGCGTCGCGCTGCGCGATGCCCGGCAGGATCCGGATATCGCGCGCCTCGCCCGGCACACGCACGGCCTGCTTCAGAACGGCAGAGAGCGGCGCCGGCGTGTCGACATAGCCGGCCTCGACCCAGCCGGTGCGGGCACCGGCCATGCCGCAAACGAGCACCGGCAGATGATCCGGCGCTTCGACCGCCGCAAGATGCGATCGCAGCACCGCCGGGAAGCCGGCCTTCGCCGCGGCCAGCATGCCCTCGCCGCTGCGGCGCTCGGCCAGCACCTGGCCGGCGCCATCGATCAGCCAGAGCCGGAAGCTGCTGGTGCCCCAGTCCACCGCGACATAAGCGGGTTCGGTCATGTCAGGTCTCGTCCTCGTCTCACGGCTGAGACGCCGTCTCGCGACAAATGAGACGATGTCTTGCAGGCTCCCGTCGAGATACCGGCTATTGCGCGGGCAAACCAGCGCTTTCTCTTCAATTTGCGGCTCCGCCATGCTGGCACACCGCTTGCTGAAGCTTGGTCGTTCAACGCCGTCAACGCGCGAGAAGACGCGTCAACATCAGAAGAGGAAACCCATGGAGATCGGCTATTTCACGATGCCTTCGCATCCGCCGGAGTGCGGGTTGAAGGAAGGACACGATTGGGATCTGCAGGTCCTGCGCTGGCTCGACGAGCTCGGCTATCAGGAAGCCTGGATCGGCGAGCATCACACCGCGCCCTGGGAACCCAATCCCACGCCGGACCTGCTGATCGCGCAGGCGCTGATGCAGACCAAGAAGCTTCGCATCGGACCGGGCGGCTTCCTGCTGCCCTATCACCACCCGGCCGAGCTCGCCAACCGCGTCGCCATGCTCGACCATCTCTCCGAGGGCCGGCTCAATTTCGGCGTCGCCGCATCCGGCCTGCCGAGCGACTGGGCGATGTTCAACGTCGACGGCATGAGCGGGCAGAACCGCGACATGACCCGCGAGGCGCTGGAGATCATCCTGAAGATGTGGAGCGATCCCGCGCCCTGGACCTACAAAGGCAAGTTCTGGACGGTCTCCAAGCCGGACACGATGTTCGACTTCCTCAAGCCGCACATCAAGCCGCTGCAGGCGCCGCATCCGCCGATCGGCGTCGCCGGCCTGTCGAAGAACTCGGACACGCTGAAGCTTGCAGGCGAGCGCGGCTTCATCCCGATGAGCCTCAACCTCAACCCGGCCTATGTTGGCAGCCACTGGGACTCGGTCGAGATCGGGGCCGCCAAGACCGGGCGCAAGCCGAACCGGCAGGACTGGCGGCTGGTGCGCGAGGTGTTCGTTGCCGACACCGACGAGGAGGCCTGGAAGCTCTCGACCGGCGACATGATGGGCCGGATGATGGGTGAGTACTTCCTGCCGCTGCTCGGCCATTTCGGCTTCAAGGACTATCTGAAGCACGCGCCCGACGTGCCCGACAGCGACGTCACCGTCGAATATTGCGCCAAGCGGAACTGGATCGTCGGCTCGCCGGCGACGGTCGCCGAGAAGATCGAGAAGATCTACGACGAGGTCGGCGGCTTCGGCGTGCTCTGCGTGTTCGGCTTCGACTACAAGCACAAGCCGGAAGCCTGGCACCACTCGCTCTCGCTGCTCAAGAACGAGGTGATGCCGCGCCTGAAGCATCTCGGCTCCGCGAAGAAGGCGGCTTGACCGACAGCGGGTGCGGCGCGATCGTGGCGCACCCGCATTCATTTCGGAGATCTCGGCGTGAGCGTGGACGCAAAGGATTTCAAGCAGGCGATGCGCCAATGCGCCGGCGCCGTGGCGCTCGTCACCGTGGGCGCCGAGCACGGCAAGCGCACGGGATTGACGGTAACCTCGGCCTGCTCACTGTCGGATAACCCGCCCTCGCTGATCGTCTGCGTCAATCGCAACGCCAGCGCCCATGCACGCATCCGCGAGGAAGGCGCCTTTGCGATCAACTTCCTGCACGAGGATCACGCGGTGCTGGCGCTGACCTTCAGCGGCCAGAAGGGCGTCAATGGCGACGATCGTTTCGCCTTTGGCCAGTGGACGCGCGGGGAGACCGGCGCGCCGGTACTGACCGATGCAGTCGCCGCGTTCGATTGCGTTCTGGCGCAGGAATTCGAGACCAGGACGCATTCGATCTTCGTGGGCGAGGTGCGTGACGTCTCGCATTCGGCCATGGCGACGCCGCTCGTGTACTTGCGCAGCAACTTCCATACGCCGCGGGAGATGCGCGAGGGCGTGACGATCGGCGACCTCGACGCGCGGCATCTGAGCTGGACGGATTTCTCGTAGTGGCGGCCCTCTTCCCTTCTCCCCTTGTGGGGAGAAGGTGGCGCGAAGCGCCGGATGAGGGGTATCTCTCCGCGTATTGAAACGAGAATTGGACTCGCGGAGAGAGACCCCTCACCCGTCTCACCGCTGCGCGTCGAGCCACCCTCTCCCACAAGGGGAGAGGGGAAGAAAGACGCCCCTTCGCGAACTGATAGCGACCTACTGCGCCGTCGCGATCTTCAACTGCTTGATCTTGCGATACAGCGTGGCGCGGCTGAGCTTCAGCGCACGCGCCGCCTCCGTCACGCGGCCGCCGTGCTTGCGCAGGGCTTCGGCGATCGTGGCGCGTTCGGCGGCCGCGAGATCGGGCTCCGCCGCCCGTCCGCCGAACGGCGGCAGATCGAGATCGGCATCCGTGATGACACCGTCTTCCGCGGTGCAGCCGGCGAGCCGCAGCACGTGGCGGAGCTGGCGCATGTTGCCGGGGAACGGATAGGCCGCGAGCTGCGACCAGGCCTCGTCCGACAGGCGACAATTCGGCGCTTCCTCACGCGCGATCTGGCGAATGACATCGTCCCTGTCGGCGCGCTCGCGCAGCGCCGGCAGCCGCACCTCGATGCCGCGCAGGCGGAAGTAGAGATCGGCGCGGAACGCGCCCTGCTCCGCCATGCGGCCGAGGTCGCGATGTGTGGCGCTGATCAGGCGGATGTCGACGGCGACAGGCTTGAGCGCGCCCAGCGGCCAAACTTCGCGGTTTTCCAGAACGCGCAACAGGCGCGTCTGCAAGCCGATCGGCATGTCGCCGATCTCGTCGAGGAACAGCGTGCCGCGATCGGCCTGCACGATCAGGCCCTTCGAACCATCGCGCCGGGCGCCGGTGAAGGCGCCGGCCTCATAGCCGAACAGTTCGGCGTCGATCAGACTCTCCGGCATCGCCGCGCAATTCAGCGCGACATAGTTGTGACGCGCCCGGTTGCTGGCGGCGTGAATGGCGCGCGCGAACACGTCCTTGCCGACGCCGGTCTCGCCATGCAGCAGCACCGGCAGGTTGTGATCCCCGATGCGCCTGAGCCGGTTCACGCTTTTGATCAGGCCGGGATCGCGGCCGGCGAGCCGGTGCAGCGCGTCGAAGCGATCGACTGGCGCATCGCGGCGCGGCGCGAGCGGACGCGCCCTCCCGCGCAGCGGCGGCGCGACATGGCCCTGGCCCAGGGCGCTGCCGTCGGCACGGCGCAGCCGGACGACATCCTCCGCGCCACCTTCGGCCCGATGGTCGAACTCGATGTAGCGCGACAGATCAATGCCGGAGGCGATCATGCCGTCGGTTAGGCCCAGCAATAGACGCGCGGAACGGCAGGCGCCGATGATGCGACGGTCGTCGTCATAGGCGATGAGGCCGCTGCCGCCGTCGCCGGGCACGGTGGCGATCCAGGCGTTGTGGAAATGGCCACGGAAGATCGCGCCCTCCATCCGCCGCGTCGCCTCCATGGTCACAGCCAGCGCAAGCTGGTGCGCGGTACGTTCGAGATCCTCCCGGCAGGAGGTGATGTTCACCGCACCTGCGAGACGTCCGGCCTGGTCGAACAGCGGGGCCACGGCACAGGAGAACATGTGCCACTGCGCGCGAAAATGCTCGTCGCGATGCACCAGGATCGGCTTCTCCTCCGCGAGCGCGGTCCCCAGCCCATTGGTGCCCTCGAAGGTCTCGGCGAAGTTCGAGCCGGTGTAGATCTTCCAGTCCAGAAACATCTTTGCATCGGCTTCGCCCGGCAGGCGGCTGAACAGCATGGTCGCGTTCGCATCCGCGAGATTGACGCAGTAACCGGCGTCGCGCAGCACACGGGCGAGATCGTCGAGCTCGGGCATTGCGAGCCTGATCGTCTGCTCCATCGGCTCGGCGGCGTGCCGGATCTCGGCTTCGGTCAGCGTCTGCGGCGGCCCCTGGCGGGCCGGATCGAGCTTGTGACTGACCAGGCAGCGCCGCCAGGAACTGGCGATCCGCGACGAGGCATCGACGTCGGCCACGTGATTGGCGACGGACAAGACACGGGCGACATGGTTCGAGGCCGAAAGGCTGGCCATCGCGGACGTCTCCACCCTGTATTATTGTGCAAAGTCTGGCACCACGGGCGGGGATGTCAATCGGGAACCGGG
This sequence comes from Bradyrhizobium sp. USDA 327, assembly GCF_041262065.1. Lineage (NCBI taxonomy): Bacteria > Pseudomonadati > Pseudomonadota > Alphaproteobacteria > Hyphomicrobiales > Nitrobacteraceae > Bradyrhizobium > Bradyrhizobium sp. USDA 327. The sequence continues at coordinate 5,623,196 of NZ_JBGCCW010000001.1, forward strand.
AACGGAGGCATGGCGAGCTATCTCCGTGTCGTCATGGCCGGGCTCGTTCCGGCCATCCACGTATTGCCGCGACTGCGAAAGAACGTGGATGCCCGGGACAAGCCCGGGCATGACGGTGTCGAAGCAGAATGCCTGGATGCTCAGACAGAGCCGATTTGCTGCACCGCCCTCACCACGTGTCGATGCACGGCCGCTTCTTCGCCGTCCTCGGCTCGGGCTTCGGCACCGAGCGCAGGCCCGCCATGATCCAGCGCCGGGTCTCGGCGGGGTCGATGACGTTGTCGATCTCGAACACGGAGGCGATCGAGACCGCCTTGCCGTTGGCGTAGAGCTCGGCGACCTTGTTGCGGTAGTAGGTCTCGCGCTCCCCGGGATCGGCGATCGCCTCCATCTCCTTGCGGAAGCCGAGGCGGACATAGCCCTCGAGCCCCATGCCGCCGAACTCGCCGGTCGGCCAGGCCGCGGTGAAGAACGAGGCGTGGAAGCCGCCACCGATCATGGACTGCGCCCCGAGACCGTAGCCCTTGCGCAGCACGATGCCGAACAGCGGGACGGTGAGGCTCGCGCCTGTGACGAACATGCGCGAGACGTGGCGCACGATCGCGGTCTTCTCGGCCTCCGGGCCGACCATGAAGCCGGGCGTGTCGCAAAGCGAGACGATCGGCAGATCGAAGGCGTCGCAGAGCTGGAGGAAACGCGCGGCCTTGTCGCCGGCATCGGCATCGATCGCGCCGCCGAGATGGCGCGGATTGTTGGCGATCAGGCCGAACGGCTTGCCCTCGATGCGGATCAGCGCCGTGATCATGCCGACGCCGTAGTCGCGGCGCAGCTCCAGCACGCTGTCTTTGTCCGCGACGAGGTCGATCACGCTGCGGATGTCGTAGACGCGCAGCCGGTTCTCAGGGATCGCGCGGCGGAGCAGGCGCTGGTCGGCGGCCTCCCAATTCGTAACCGCCCCCTGGAAATAGGACAGGTATTTCTGCGCGACGGACGTCGCTTCCTCCTCGTCTTCGACCAGGATGTCGATAACGCCGTTCGGCGACTGGAACGAGACCGGGCCGACCTCGGCCGGGTGATAGACGCCGAGCCCGCCACCCTCGATCATTGCCGGACCACCCATGCCGATCGAGGCGTTCTTGGTGGCGATGATGACGTCGCAGCAGCCGAGCATCGCGGCATTGCCGGCGAAGCAATAGCCGGAGACCACGCCAACCACCGGCACGAGGCCGGAGAGCCTCGCGAACTGCACGAAGGACGGACCGTCGAGCCCGGTCATGCCGAGCCGGTCGGTATCGCCCGGCCGGCCGCCGCCGCCTTCGGCATAGAACACCAGCGGCACGCGCCAGTCTTCCGCAAGCGTCAGCATGCGGTCGATCTTCTTGTGGTTCATGTGGCCCTGCGTGCCCGCGAGCACGGTGTAATCATACGCCACGACGATGCAACGCCCGCCCTCGGGGCCGAACTTCTCGGCATTCACGGTGGCGACGCCCATGACGAGGCCGTCGGCCGGCGTGTTCTTGATGAGATCGTCGAGCTTGCGCCGGCGGCGCTGTGCCGCGATCGCAAGGCTGCCGTACTCCATGAACGAGCCTTCGTCGACGAGCTGGGCAACGTTCTCGCGCACGGTGCGCTGATTGGTGTTGCGGCGGCGCTCGACGGAGGCCGGTCGGTTCTCGTCGAGCGTATTGGCCTGGCGCGCGATCAGCTCTGCGAGATCGGGGCGGATGTGGTCTAGATCGATGTCGGCTTCCGCCGCGGTGCTATCAGCCGCAACATCAAGCGGTTCGAGATACAGGATCGGCTCGCCATGCATCAGCGTGACCCCGTCGCCGGCAAGGAGCTTCATGACCCGGCCGCCCTGCTCGGCCATGACGAGATGCTCCATCTTCATGGACTCGATCACGGCGAGCTGCTGGCCGGGGCGCACGATCTCGCCTTCCTTCACCTGGATGGTGACGATGGTTCCTTGCAGGGGCGCTGCCACCATCACTGCACCTTCAGGCACGGCTTGCGCGACGTGCGACTCCGCGCCGTGAACGCCGCTTCGCTCGGTCGCCGCGAAATAGAGCGGCTTTGCCGCGCCCTCGGCCGCGCCGACGAGCTTGCCGATATTGCGATCGATGAAATCGGTCGCGATGCGGTTGATCCTGAAATCGGGATGCGCGAGCACCGCCTGGAGGAAAGCGATGTTGGTGACGACGCCGTCGATCCGGAATTCGCGCAGGGCCCGCGAGGCTTTCGCAACCACATCATGCCAAGCCTCGCCCGGCGTATGCACGATGACCTTGGCCAGCAGCGAATCGAAGGCCGCGCTGGTCTTGTAGCCGGCATAGCCAAAACTATCGACGCGGACTCCCGGGCCCGACGGCGGCTCGAACACGGCAAGCACGCCGCCGGTCGGATGGGTCGCCCCCGTCTCGTCCAACGTTTCCATGTTGACCCGAAGCTGCATGGCATAGCCGCGCGGCCTCGGGATCGATCCCTGCGCAAGGCCGAGCGCGGCCAGCGTGCTGCCTGCAGCCACCGCGAGCTGGGCGCGGACGAGGTCGAGCCCGAGCACCTCTTCGGTCACGGTGTGCTCGACCTGGAGCCGCGGGTTGGCCTCGATGAAGGCAAAGCTGTCCTCGGCCGTGCCGTCGACCAGGAACTCGAAGGTACCGAGATTGTCGTAAGATGCCGCCGCAGCAAGCTGCTTCGCCGCCTCGATGATGCGGCCGCGCAAGGCGTCGCTCAGCGAGGGGCTCGGCGCCACCTCGATCAGCTTCTGGTGACGGCGCTGGATGGTGCATTCGCGCTCCCAGAGATGGGAAATAGCGCCATGGCGGTCGCCGATGATCTGCACCTCGATGTGGCGCGCCTGCCGGATCAACCGCTCGGCATAGACGCCGTCGAAGCCGAACGCCGCCCTGGCCTCGGACTGGCAGCGCGCATAGGCTTCCGCGAGATCGGGCGCGCTCTCCACCACGCGCATGCCGCGACCGCCGCCGCCGGCCATCGCCTTGATCACGATCGCCGCGTTGCTGCCGAGCGATGCGAAAAAGGCCGTGATCTCCTCGAGACTCGACGGCCCGTTGGTGCCGGCGATGATCGGCACGCCGCAGCGCTTCGCCAGTTGCCGCGCCGCGACCTTGTCGCCGAACAGTTCGAGCGCTGTCGCCTTGGGCCCGACGAACGTGATCCCTGCGTCAGAGCAGGCCTTTGCGAAGGCCGCGTTCTCGCTGAGAAAGCCATAGCCGGGATGTACGGCATCACAGCCCATTGCTTTGGCCGCCTTCACCACGGCGTCGACGTCCAGATAGGCCCGCGCGCCGCGGCCGGGAATTTCGACCGCCTCGTCCGCCACACGCACATGCAGCGACAGCGCATCGTCCGCAGGATGGATCGCGACCGTCGCGATGCCGGCATCGGCTGCCGCGCGCGCGATGCGAATGGCGATCTCGCCGCGATTGGCAATCAGGAGCTTCTTGAACGACATGATCTCTCTCACTCAGACAGCAGCAGGCAGGCTTGGATTGAGGTCCTGCTTCTTCACTTTGCCCGTGGCCGTCAGCGGCAGGGCTTCGATGATGCGGATCTCCGGGACCTTGTAGACGGCCATGCGCTCGGCGCACCAGCTGCGCAGGTCTTCCGCAGAGACGGTGCCGACCGCGTCCGGCTTGAGCTGGACAAAGGCAACCGGCACCTGCCCCTTGTCGGGATCGTCACGGCCGACCACGCCCGAGCCCAGCACCTTCGGATGCTGCCCGAGCAGTGCCTCGATCTCCGGCGGAAACACGCTCATGCCCTTGACCTTCAGCATTTCCTTGCGGCGGCCGAGGAAGTGCAGGAAACCATCCTTATCGATGGTGCCGATGTCGCCGGTGCGCAACCAGCCATCGATCAGAGACTCCGCGGTCGCCTCCGGCTTGTTCCAGTAGCTCTTGAGCAGCGACGGCGTGCGTACGCGGATCTCGCCTTCTGCACCAAGGGGCTGCAGCGCGCCGGTCTCGAAATCGGTGATCTTGAACTCGGCACCGGGGACCGGCAGCCCGACGAAGATCGGTTGGTTGTTGAGGTCGAAATCGTCGTCCTGGAAGCCGGCCGTGAAGGTGTTGGAGGTGTGGGTTTCCGTCATGCCCCAGGCCGCCTCCATCAGGATCGTGCCGGTCAGATCCTTCCAGCGCTTGCGATAGTCGGCGTTGAGCTTCTTGACGAAGGAGACCACCCGCACCTGCTTCAAGGACGACAGGTCGAACTCGCTCCAGCGCGGATGGTCCATCAGCTCGACCGCGCCGTCGACCGGCATCGCGATGATCGTGACCTTGTATTTGTCGATCGCGGCTATCGCGCCCACGGCATCCCAGCGTGCGAGCAGGACCAGCGTCGCGCCGGAGAACAGCGGGAAGATCAGCCCGAAATTCTCGCCCGCGATCCAGAATTCCGGAAAGAACGACAGGAACACGCTGCTCTCGTCCGACAGGACCGAGATGCCGTAATTGGCGGCGGCCGTGTAGACCATGTCGCGATGGGTGTGGACGCAGCCCTTGGGCATGCCGGTCGTGCCGCCCGTGTAGTTGAGCGCTGCGACATCATCGAGCCCAGGCGGCGGCAGCGGCACAGGTGTCGGCATCGCAGCGAGCGCCGGCAACAGATCGGTCGCGCCTGGGATCGCGACGCGCGGCGTCCGGATCGAGTCCGGCGCCGGAAATGCCGGCGTTGGCGGCACGACATCGGCAAAGCTGGTGACGATGATCTCGCGCAGCCGCACCTCGCCCCTGACCTGCTCGACGACCGGCATGAGCTGGTCCAGCGCGACGATCACCTCGGCCTGGGTATCGTTCAGCTCGTAGGACAGCTCGAACGCGCGCGAGAGCGGGCTGACGGGAACGTGGATCGCGCCGAGCTTCAGGATACCGAAAAACACGATGTGGAACTGCGGGCAGTTCGGCAGGAAGACGGCGACTCGGTCGCCCTTGCGCACGCCTTTGGCCTGCAACAACGCCGCGAAGCGGTCGCTCTGCCGGTCGAGCTCCGCGTAGGTGGTGACGTGACCGTAGAAGATCACTGCTGGACGCTCCGGACTCCGCTTCGCCCAGGCGCGCAGATATTCCGTCAGGGGAACTTCGCCGTGCAGATAGTTCGGCGAGCGCGGCATGCCCTTCGGCCAAGCCTTATCCCACAACCCGCGCAAGGCAACGAGGTAGTCTTTTTCGTTGAGGCCTGCACTCATGGCGTCTTTCCCGTGCTGCTTTTTCTTATCGCGAGAGACGCAACGTGCCGTCACGCGACCGCGTTACACGTCGAGCACGGCAGAGTTCATGTCAAGGAAAACAGTTTTCCGCAGCACGGCCGATGCCGCGGCGCGGAAAAACCAGACGTTACGCCCCGACGAGGCGAATGATCCGCCGCACGGCTGACGGGATCGGCGCAATGACGGGCACGGTGAAGATCGGCTGAAGCGCGCCTGCTGCTTCACCCAGCGGACCGCCGCCGATGATCACCGCCTCCGCACCGTCCTGCGCAATGCAAGCCTCGACCGCGCCGGCAAGCGCAGTGCGCAACAGCGATGGATCACGCATCAACTCGTGCGGATCGCCTTCGGTGAAGCGTGTGCCGGTGTAGTGCGATCGCAATCCCAGCGCGTCCGGCAGTGCATCGATCTTCGCTTTCAGCAGCGGCGTCGTGGTCGCCACGCCGAAGCGTCGGCCGTTCTCCGCGGCTTCCAGCATCGAGGACTCGCCGATGCCGACGGCGGGCAATTTCGTCGCCACCTTGATCCCGGCGAGACCGGGATCGCCGAATGCCGCGACGATGATGCCGTCGCACTCGCCGCTGCGGGCACGCGCGATCTCCTCGACCTCCGGCGCTGCTGCTTCCAACGCATCCGCCGAGACGATCATCGTGGGCGCACGCGTTGCCGTGGCACCGGCAATGTCGAAGCCATCCGCGGCTGCAGACTTGGCAATCGCCACCATCATCGCGGTGGTCGCCTCGAGGCTGTTCGGATTAATCAGGAGGATACGGCGGCCGGCCATGCTAGCCGCCCGCCCGCGCCCGTGCGCCGATCTCCTGGAAGATCGCGGTGAGCTCGTCGACCTCATCCTCGCCTTCCTTCGGCCGGATCCGCTGCTCCATCTCCTCGATGTGATGACGCATGGCATGGACCGCGCCGGCCTTGTCGCGGGCGAGGATCAACGCGCCGATGTCGGGATGGGCGTCGGGCGAGCAATCCGGCTCTCCCGCCTGCTCGAAGGTCGCAATCGCCAGCGACGTTCGCAGCATCAGCTCGCGCGACATTTCCAGCAACACGCGGTTGCCGGCGAGCTTGGCGACCAGGATGTGGAACTCGGCCGTCAGCGACAGCGAGGCCCAGCGGTCATTGCGATCGTGACGCGCCTCGCGCTCCATATGCGCCTTCAGCTCGGCCTTGCCGGCTTTGTCCAGCCGGTCGACCGCGGCGCTCACAGCTGCGGTCTCGATGATCCGGCGCGCGGCAAAGATGTCCTGCGCCTCCTCCCAGCTCGGCCGGTACACGAAGGCGCCGCGGTTGGGGATCTGCATCACCACCTTGCGCGAGGCGAGATGGGACAACGCCTGGCGGATGTGAATCCGCGTGGTACCGAAGGCCGCGGCGAGCTTGTCCTCGCCGAGCTTGGCACCCGGCTTGAGCCGCTTCTGGCTGATCGCGGTCAGGATGCCCTGGACCACCGGATCGTCGTCGATGCTGCGCGGATCGACGGCCTCCGGCTCCCTATGTTTCGGCTCGGAGCGCTTCGGCTTGCGCTTGAGGGGACGGGTTCGCTTCATGCGTTGCTTCTACAGGATTCTGGAATGCTGCCGGAGCCCATTTTTTATACAAACTGGCCGCTCGACTGTTTACAATATAGTCACAATATTGGCGCCAATATTTGGCGCCTAAAAATTGTCGCAATGATCACAGGACTTTAGCGGACGAGCCGCGCTGGCACGGCGATTGCTAACCCCCTCGCGCAGGACAACGCGAAGGATGGAGCTGGCGTTGAGCGATGTACGCGGACTCTCGCTGGATCTGAAAGGCATCGGCCACGCCTTCGGCGCGACCGTTGCGCTGGACGAGATCGATCTCACCGTTGCGGCCGGTGAGTTGATCGCCCTCCTCGGTCCGTCCGGCTGCGGCAAGACCACGATGCTCCAGATCATCGCGGGCTTCCTGCGTCCGTCTCGGGGCGAGGTGCGCTTCGACGGCGCGCGGGTCGAGCATATTCCGGCCAATCGCCGCCGCATCGGCATGGTGTTTCAGAACTATGCGCTGTTTCCGCATCTGACTGTGTTCGAAAACGTCGCCTATGGCCTGCGGGCGCGCAAGACGGCAAAGGACGTGGTCGCGGCGAAGGTCGAGCAGATGCTCGGCCTCGCCCAGATGGCGTCGTTCGCGCGAAGGCTGCCCGGAGAGCTCTCCGGCGGACAGCAGCAGCGCGTCGCGCTGGCGCGGGCGCTTGCGATCGATCCGGGCCTCGTCCTGCTCGACGAACCGTTCTCGGCGCTCGACAAGAATCTGCGCCTCGACATGCAGATCGAGATCAAGAGCCTGCTGAAGACCTTTGGCGTCACCTCCATCATCGTCACGCACGACCAGGAGGAGGCGCTGTCGATGGCCGACCGCATCGTCGTGCTGAACAAGGGACGCATCGAGCAGATCGACAGCCCGGACGCGCTCTACGACCGCCCGGCGAGCCTGTTCATCTCGAGCTTCATCGGCCACACCAATCTCCTGCGCGGCACCGTCACCGACGCCGATCGCGTGCAGCTGGACGCCGGGCCCGAGATCGATCTCGGCCATTCGGCTCAGCGCCGGCGCGGCACGCCGGTGACGATCTCGGTCCGGCCCGAAAACATCACGTTCGGCGCCGAACGGCCCGGCGCCATCCCCGTCACGATCCGCGCCACCGTGCCGCTCGGCGCCGTCAGCGTCACCGAGGGCGTCACGGCGAGCGGCGAAGCCGTGAAGGTCAGCCAGGCCCGAGCCGCCGGCCTCGCAAAAGCGCAGGCCGGGGAGACAGCCTGGCTCGCGATCTCCGATGTCTCGCGCGTCAGCATCTTCAGCACGCCGGTCGACGACGTTTCCAAGCATCAGCAAAGGAGTGTTTGACATGAGCCTATCCCGGAGATCGCTGCTCACCACAGGCTCGGCCGCGCTGGCGGCAGCCAGTCTCGGATGGCCGACATCATCACGCGCGGCCCCCTCGATCGTGGCAACGACCTATCCCGGCAGTTTCGACGAAGCCTTCCGCTCGGTGGTCGGGCCGGCCTTCAAGAAGTCCAGCGACGGCGGTGTGACCTTTACGCCCCTGCTCGGCGTCGACCAGATCGGCAAGATCCAGGCATCGCGCAACACGCCCCCCTTCGACGTCGTGCTGTTCGACGAGGGACCGCTGATCCCGGCGATCGCGAGCGGCGTGCTGGAGAAATTTCCGGTCGAGCAGTCGAAGTCATATGCCGACATCCCCAGCGTATTCCGCCATCCCGACGGCTACGCCCCTGTCATCACCGCGCAATTGATCGGCATCGCCTACAATCCGAAGAAGATCACGACGCCGCCGACCTCGTGGGAGGATCTCTGGAGACCGGAATACAAGGGCCGCGTCGGCATCACCGGGCTCGGCTCGAGCCTCGGCACCGCCTTCATGGTCGAGATCGCGAAGCTGAACGGCGGCTCCGAGACCAATATCGAGCCGGCCTTCGAGGCCATGAAGAAGCTGCTGCCCAACGTCGGTGCGATCGCGGCGTCGCCCGGCGCGCTGGCTGCGCTGTTCCAGCAGGGCGAGATCGATATCGCCTTCAATTTCTGGAACAACGTGGCACTGCTCGCCGCCAAGGGCGTCGACATCGCCTTCGCCAAGCCGAAATCCGGCGCGGTCGTGATCCGCACCAGCGCCCAGATCGTCAAGAACAACCAGGATCCGAAGGCGGTGCTGGACTATCTCGACACGGTCATGTCGGTCGAAACGCAGAAAGGCCTCGAGGCGGCGCCCTGGATGATGATGCCGACCAACGGCAAGGTGGCGCTGACCGGCGCCAATCTCACGGTCGCCAAGAGCCTCGACGATCTCATTGCCAGCAATGTGCTGCTCGACTGGACCAAGTTCCAGCCGCTGCGCGGCGAATGGATCACCCGCTTCAGCAAGGAAGTGAAGATCTAAATGACGCCGGCAAGCACGACTGCATCACGACAAATGCTGCCGGTGATCCCACTGGCGGCGTTGTTCCTGGCCGCCTTCGTGCTGCCACTGATCGCGCTTGTCGCGATCAGCCTGTTCCGTACGCCACAATTCGCAGAGCTGTCGCTGGCGCAGTATCTGCGCTTCTTCTCGGACCCGTTCAGCATCAAGGTGCTGACGGACACGCTTTGGCTGGGGGCGGAGGTCGCACTGGCGACGCTGATCCTCGCCTACCCGCTCGCACTCGTTTACGCCGCGAGCGGCCAGCTCATGCGTACCTTGATCACGTTCCTGATCATGCTGCCGCTCCTGACCAGCACGGTGGTGCGCACCTTCGCCTGGATCGTTCTCCTCGGCCGCGACGGCATCATCAACACGGCGATGCTGTCGCTCGGGCTGTGGCAGGCCCCGGCTCGCTTGCTTTACACTTGGGAGGGCATGGTTCTGGCGCTGACCCAGATCCAGCTTCCCCTGATGGCGCTGCCCGTCATCAACAGCCTGCTGCGGCTCGACGGCAATCTCACGCGCGCGGCGGAAGGGTTGGGCGCAAGCCGCGCCCGCGTCTTCATCACCATCATCCTGCCGCTGACGCTGCCGGGCGCCATCGCCGGCTGGCTGCTCGTCTTCGCTGCCGCTGCGACCGCCTTCATCACCCAGACGCTGGTCGGCGGCGGGCGCATTATCCTGATGCCATCCTATATTTACCAACAGGCGGTCGGCGTGCAGGACTGGCCGTTCTCGGCGGCACTGTCGCTGATTTTCACGCTGGCCGTGACCGGCATCGTCTTTGCCATCGGCGCGCTGTCGCGCCGCTACGTGCGAGGCGTCGATGCAGCGTAGCCTCATTGATCGCGTCTACTCCGGCATCATTGGCGCCATCACCGGCTTCGGGTTGCTGCTGCTGCTGGCACCGACGCTTGTCGTGCTGATCATTTCCTTCACCGGTGGCGTCACGCTGAAATTCCCGCCGCCGAGCTGGTCACTGCGCTGGTATGTCGAGCTGCTGCAATCGCAGGAAATCGTCGAGCCCGCGTTAACGAGTCTCAAGGTCGCAGCGGCGGCGACAGTCCTTTCCGCAGTGCTGGGCGGCGCGGCGGCACTCGGACTGGCACGGAGCCGGTTGAAGATCGCGCGCGTCCTTGACGCCCTGTTCATGTCGCCGATGGTGCTGCCGGCGATGGCCTTCGGCCTGTCGCTGCTGCTGGTCTTCAACCTGCTCGGCATCCGCCTGTCGGCGGCGACGCTGGTGCTCGGCCACACCATCATCTGCGTGCCCTTCGTCATCCGGATGGTCGGCGCCTCGGTGCAGCAGCTCAATCCGGTGCTGATCACCTGCTCGCTCAGCCTGGGTGCCAGCCGCTGGTACACCTTCCGGCGCGTCACGCTGCCGCTGATCCGCCGCGGCATCGTCGCGAGCTGCTTCGTCGCGTTCCTCACCTCCTTCGACAATGTTCCGGTGTCGCTGTTCCTCGCCGATGCACGGACCGAGGTCCTGCCGATCAAGCTCTGGGCGATCCTCGAAGGCAGCCTCGACGTGCGCGTCGCCGCCGTCTCCGGCGTGATCGTGCTGCTGACCCTGGCCGGCCTCGTCTGCGCCGAGATCTTCGGAGGCGTCAGCCGCCAGATCGGGAGCCGCTGATCATGCCGATCGAACGCGATCTTCGCGGATATGGCCGGGCCCGTCCCGATATCGTCTGGCCGAACGGCGCCCGCGTCGCGGTCTCGCTGGTGGTGAATTTCGAGGAAGGCGCCGAGCTCGCGATCGAGCAAGGCGATGCGGAGACGGAGCACTACGGCGAGGTCGCCTCGACATCGCCGCCGGGCGTGCGCGATCTCGTGCAGGAACAGGTGTTCGACTATGGCATGCGCGCCGGCCTGTGGCGATTCCTCGACGCCTTCACTGAGGCCAAGATCCGTTCCACCTTCATGATGTGCGGCCGCGCCGTCGAGCGCGTACCGGACCTTGCCCGCGCCGTGGTCGAGGCCGGGCACGAGCCGGCGGTGCATGGCTGGCGCTGGCTGCCGCACGCGCTCTATGGGCATGCCGAGACGGAACGTCGTGACATTGAGAAGGCGCGCGACGTCATCGCCCGCGCGACCGGTCTCACACCGGTCGGCTTCATGTCGCGCGGCAGTCAGAGCGCATGGACGCGCGATATCCTGATCGGGCTCGACTTCGCCTACGATTCCAACGCGCTCGACGACGATTTGCCCTATTGGAGCCTGTCGCCACAGGGAGCGATGCTGGTTCTGCCCTATGGCTTCGACACCAACGACATGAAGTTCTTCCACCCGAATGGCTTTGTGCAGCCGGAGGATTTTTCAAACTATGTCAGCGCCGCACTCACCACGCTGGTCGAGGAGGCAGAGCGCGGCCGCTCCGCGATGCTGTCGGTCGGATTTCATCTGCGCATTTGCGGCCGCCCGGCGCGCTTCCGCGCCGTGAAGACCATTCTGGCCGAGCTGGCGCGGCTGGAGGGTCGGGTCTGGGTCGCAACACGCGCCGACATCGCGGCGCATTTTCGCAAAGTCGCGCGCTAGGCCGCTCGACTGCGGCACGAGGCCGGTGGCCATGCCGGTCTCCGCGGTCGCGTCGGTGACGCCGCAGATGTTTTGCCCCGCAATTCCGCAGGAGATCTGCCTGCAGGCTACTTCCGAGATACGAACCCTTCCAATCTAGAACACCTCGACATCGCCACTCCGAACGTTGACTTGGAAGGGTCGCTGGCGGAACGATCGGCGCAGATCATCCGCGCCAGCTCTGCCGCGCGCGCAGCCAAAGGCCAGAGGCTCAATGCATCAATCGACACATACCAGACCCCTCGACCTTCCTGCGCTGAGCGCAGCGGAGCGACTCTTCATCTGGGGCTTCAGGGCGAAGGCACGCCGCGGAGGCGCCGTTCCGACCGCGGCCGACATCAAGGAGGTATACGACCATTTCCGCGTGGGCGACGCCGTGCCCTCGCTGGAGTCCATCATCGAGATCTTCGCCTGCACGGCCCATACGGCCATCGAAGTGCATTGCCCGACTTGTCCACGCATGTCGGACAGCGAGCACGGACTTCTGCGTGCCATCGCCGCTGCGCAGCAGGAACGGATCGAGGTCGCCCGCGAGCAGTGCGAGTGCTGGCTGCCGCCCGTCGGCGCCGACTGGGCGCTTGCGCCGGTCCAGGGGCTTGCAACGATCTTCCGCATAGCCGGTCTCATCCTGCCCGACCGGCAGGTGCGGTCTTTCGACCAAGATCGGATGATGGCGATGAAGAGCTGGCTGGTCGGAAGCCCCACGCTGCACTGAACGGGAACATTCATGATGCAGGATGCATGCGATTCCGTTGCAGTCCCGGACGCCGGCCAGCTCTGTCCGCTCAAGGCTGCGTTTGCGGCGCCACGAGGCGTCGAAGGCTACGATGACTTCTGCCGCATCGCGCTGTCGCTGTGCCGGTTCATCGGAGCGGCCTACGCCACCGGCGCTTCCGATTGCTGGGAAGCGGCCTATCGCTTCGCGGACGAGGCACCCGGCGTTGCCGACAGCCCGCTGCTGGTCGCACGGGCTGCCGCACTCGTCAGAATCCTGCGCAGCGGCCGGCCGTGCGAGCTGTGCTTCATGCCGCCGTCCTGCCGGCGCCTGTCGAAGGACGAAACCGAGTTGATGCGGCTGCTGGCGGCAGCGCGCCGCAAGCAGCCGGGCGAGCTCGAATCCGCCGTCTGCCAATTCGTCGGCAATGAGAACGAGATTGCGACCACGCGGGCAGTCAACGCGCTGGCGTTCTGTTGACGCTTTGACGGGTTCCAGTCGCATCTGGAGCGGCCTTGCGCTAGCATGTCGCCATGGAGGCGCAGTGCTCGATGCCCTCCATGAAACCTCCAGACGATCCCAGCGCAACCACCGCTGGGATCGTCGTTCTGGATGGCGCCGCACGATAGCGGCGGATCGCGCTAGTTGCCCGCAACGCACGCCTCCATGATGCCGTCGAGCTCCTTCTTCGAGAGCACCCCAAGCTCGGCGATGAAGACGATCCGCGTCCGTGCCGCGCCCGCTGCAGGCGCATCGCCCGGTGCGAGCGTGGCGCGACCGCCGGCGAACTGAAACACCATCGGGCGTCCGGGCTGCTCGATGCTCTCGAACAGTCCCTTGGCGCGCGCCAGCTTCGGCGCCAGTCGGTTGATGGCCTGCTGCAAGCGGGGCAGCGAAACCGGCTTGTCGGAGGTCCAGCTCAGCGTCTCGAAGCGCTCCTCTGCCGGTCGCCGCGGGCCCACTTCGCGCGGCACGGGCGGGCGATCGACGTCCGCGGGAAACAGCAGCGCGGCAGGAATCTCGCCATGCTGCGCATCGACCACGACGGCGGGAATACGCAGCGCGCGGATGGCCGCGCGCATGCGCGCTCCCGCGTCTGCGTCGGCCAGATCCAGCTTGCTGAGCGCCACGATATCGGCGACCCGCAATTGCGAACGCTGGAGCGCGTCGTCGAGGGCCGCGGGCGGTGCCGTCGCGTCCATCACGCAGAGCACCGTCTCCAGCCGCGCCTCGCGCAGGATCACCGGGTCCATCAGATTGCGGACGATGTCGGCGGGATCGGCGACGCCGCTGGTCTCGATGACGATATACTCAGGCTTGGGATCACGCCGCAGCAGCGTCGAGAGCGTGCGCAACAGATCACCCTCGAGCGAGCAGCAGATGCAGCCATTGGCAAGGCTGACCACGCCGTCGCTGGCGCCCGCGATCAGCTCCGCATCGATGTTGATCGCGCCGAAATCGTTGACCACGGCGGCGATCCGCCGCCCCTCCGCATGCGCCAGCAGATGGTTGACGACCGTGGTCTTGCCGGCCCCCAAAAAACCCGTCACCAGGAGAATGGGGACCGGCATGGGTCAGCCCTCCACGACGGGGCGGCGCACCGGCTTACCGGGCCGTGCCGCCACATCCAGCACGCCGTCGGAGATCAGCGGCTGGCCGCTGACCACGAGATGCCGCACGCCTTCCGACGGTCGGTTCATCGCGGTGAAGGTCGCACGGTCCGAGAGCTTCTCGTAATCGAACACGACGATGTCGGCATCCGCGTCCTTCGCGAGCCGGCCCTTGGCGCGCATCGCGGGCGTGCTCTGCGACAAGATCTCCGCCGGGATAAGCGCGCATTTGCGCACGCCTTCCAGCAGCGACACGGTCTTGCGCTCGCGCACCCATTCGCGGATGAATTTCGTGAAGCAGCCGGCCGAGCGCGGATGCGAGGTGGCATCATCCGGCAGCGGCCAGGCATCGCCGGTATAGGCGCTGCCGTCGGACAGCGTCCACGGCATCGCATCGGAGGCGATGGCGCCGCCGGGATACAGTACCGACATGTCAAGCAGGTCGCGATGATGCGCATTGTTCTCGGTGTCGAGGATGTGCCAGAGCACCAGCGACGACGGCTCCTCGGCCTGCGCCTTGAGCAATTCCTCGCGATCGTGGAAGCGATAGCCATCGGTGACGCGCTGCACGGAATCGTAGCCGGTGCCGTTGCGCTCTACGAACTCGGGATCGCTGAAAAAGGCGGCGGCCAGCACGGTCGAGCCGGTGCCGTAAGGATAGGCCTCGACCGTGATCGGCAGACCCTGCGCCTGCGCCTTCTCGATCAGCACGCGGCAACGCTCGACGTCGGTCTTGCTCGACGAGTTGAAATGGCAGATGTGCATGTGTGCGCCGGTGGCGCCGGCATAGCCGATCAGGCGGATATAGGCTTCCGCCGCGCTCTCGGGGTCGATGCGCGACATGAAGGCGACGTGGGTGAAGGTCGGTACGTCCTTGGCGGCAGCCAACTGGCACACCGCGGTCAATTCCTGCACGCCGGCGCCCGGCGCGTAGGCGTTCAGGATACCGATACCGATGCCGCCTTCGTCGAGGCCGCGGGCGAGGCGCTCGAGAACACCGGCGACCTCCGCATCGGTCGCGACGTTGTCGATCCAGCGCCGGTCGCGCATGGCGTTGCCGAATGCCTCCAGCGAACTCTCCGCATTGGAGCCTGTCATCGCGCCGATGCGGGCAAAGGCCCAATTGGTGGCGGCGCCGTAGTTCAGCACGCGGCCTTTCCGCGCCTGGCGCTCGTACCACGACCCGACCGGCAGCACGCCGGCCTCGAGATCGAGCGTCGTCGTCACGCCGTCGAACGCCTGCATGCGGTCGGCCGGGATCGATTGGCCGTGGGCATGCAGGTCGATGAAGCCGGGCGCCACCACGAGCCCGGTCGCGTCGATCACCCGCTCGGCGCCGCCGAGGCCCGTGCCGACGGCGGCGATCCTGCCGTCCACCACCGCCACATCCCCGATGGCATCCATCCCGCTCGCGGGATCCACCACCCGGCCACCAGAGATCACCAAGCCACTCATGTCAAAACTCCAAGAAGTTGAAAGCCAGAGCCCCCGAAGGCCCGGCAGCTTCGGAGGACGAGAGCGGCCGCGTCGCGCACCGTCCCGACGCGCATGATGCAGATTTTTGCGGGAACGACCACCGCCGCGGATGCCGATGCTGCATGCGTGTTGGCTGCGCGGCAATGCCGGATCGCGCGGCTCGATGCAGTCTCGGGTTGCATGCCGGGCGATGCCGAGCTATGGGATGCGGATAAATTCATTTTCTGGAGGCGATCATGTCTACGACTGCACGCTTCCCGGGTTCGCCGCGCGATATTTAGCGCGTCCGTCCGGGATCGATTCCCGGATGAGATCACAAGACCTCATATCAGATCGAATCAACGCGGCCTGTTGGCGCGCGATTGTGAACCTGTGTCATGACGATCAATGTCCTGCCGGCCCCCTACCAGGTGGCCGGGCGTTCCGAGCTGCTCGAACGGCGGCTTCGGCGCTATCATTCGCGCGTCCAGGTCGCGGTGCGCGCGCTGGCCGTGCGGCACCCGCGCCTGGCTGACCTTGCCGCGAGCTTTCCTGCGTTGCTGTTCGCGCTCGCCGTTCCGCGAGCACGGCTCGATCCCGCACGCGCGATCGCGGGCGTGATCGATGGCGTCGCCCTCGCGCAGGTCGCGGTGTTCGCCGATCTGCCCCTGTGGCTGCGCAAGCTGCCGCCCGAGGCATTCGTGCGTCCGATCCCGCGCTTGCCTGACGGTGAGCTGTTTCGCCGGCAGATCGCCAACCACCTTCCGCGCTCTCCGAAAATGGCACCGACATGGCTTCAGCTCGTGTCCGAGGCCGCCGAGCTCGCGCACGAGCCGATGGCCGCGTGGATCGCGCGCGAGTATGTTCGCGCGCCGCGGCGGGTGAATCCTGCGCGATTGCGGCACCTCTGTCTTTGGGTGTGGTTTTCCAGCGAACCCGCGACGTCCGGACATCGGTTGATCGAAAGACCGTGGAGCCCGGACATGCGGATCGATGCCGCCCGTTCGGCCGCGCACGATTGGCGGACAATCGCGACCTTGCATGTGAACCTCGGCCGTCTGCCGATCGCCGACATGTGGCTGCGAGCCGGCCATGTCGCGGGCTACGAATTCGTGCCGCTGGATTCCATGGCTGCCATCGCTGAAGAGGCGAAAGCGATGAGAAATTGCCTCAACTCCTATGGCCCGAACCTCGTACACAACCGTTCTCGAATCTGGAGCATGCGAAAGGATGGCGAACGGGTCGCAACGCTGCGAATCGCTCGTCGCTATCGCGATCCGCTGCCGAACATCGTCGAGCTCAAGGCAGCCGGCAACGGCGATGTCTCGCGCGAGCAGTGGTGGGCGGCGCGTCAATGGCTGCACATGCATGCCCTTCCGGAGATCGACATGGGACAACGCGAGTGGGGAGCGACACCGCTCGACCGCGAAAGCTGGGTGTCGCTGTGGCGGCCATACTGGCTCGCCAAGCGCCGGATCCCGGACTGGCTGCCGTTGGCCCCATCGCGCGACGCGCTCGAAGCGTCTGTGAGTTGAAATGGTGCGTGGCGAAATCCATCGCTGTCAGATCGACATGCGTTCGCATCCTCGCGGCGTGATCTGCCCGAGTCATGCGGTTCGCCTCACCCTCGCGGAAAGAAAGGGCGCAGGGAAGACCGGGCGCCGGCCGGCACCCATAAGACCCCCATGCTGAACGAATGCACGCGCAACGCACAGGGGAAACACAGGGCAGCCGAAACCAGGCCTTCCCTGCGCGATGGTTTGACGGCCTATGCCGTGCTCTCCCGGGAGCCGAGTTCCTTCTGGCCTCCCTCGCCTCGACGAAATTCACGGCACCGCGCCGGTTGACGCGCGTGACGCCTTCGCCAGGGCTTGACCGTAGCAACGACGGCCAGGACCACACGGTTTCGCCGTACGCAGGCCATCCGGCTTCGCCGAGAGGCTCCGCCGGACATGGGCGCCGTCCGTCTTCGCGGTCCGCGCCATGCTCACGAGGTTCATCCCGCCCTGCACGCAACAAACCGCCTTTGACGCCGCCCGCGTCCACCGCAACCCGGCCCGCGTTCGTGACGACGTACGACCGCCCCTTTCGTGGACCGGGATGGCCGACACATACGACAAATCCGAATTTCGGTAAAGTGGAATATTTTCGTGATGAGGGATTGACAGCGGTTCCGGCTGGTTTGCCCGACAATCGATCCTCGCTCCGTGCCCGCTCGTCCGGTGTGCTGCGTTCGGCTCCGGAATTCGCCACACCGTTCGGAGGTCCCGCTCTAGCGGCCACGGACGCCGTGACGAATGCGTCCCACCGCTAGCGGCTCCGCCGTCTTCTCGCCCGCATTGTCATTCAGGGAGTTGGGCGGGGCGGCTTACGGTGGGCAAAGTTCCCAAAGGTTCCGTGTGATCGTCCGACGTCTTCTGCAACGCGACTCCCGTCATCCTGTTTCACGCCGCGCCCTCCTCGGCGGACTGGTGTCGGCCGGGAGTGCCCTTGCGCTCGGTGGATGCGCCGGCCTGGGCGCGACCGGCGCACGCTTTGACGCGTCGTCCCTCTCCGCCGATCCCACGCTGCTTGTCGCCACCACGCGCAAGCCCGTGAATGGCGGTCGTACGAAACCGTGGTTCGGGCCGGAGCGCGCGACGAGCATGACGGTCGCGCGGGCCAGGCTGGTCGCCCCGGACGAGAGCCGTCTTTCTCTCGCCTCCGTCGGACTCGGGGATTGGCGTCTTGATCGGATCGAACCGGTGTCGGCCGACGCCGGCGATCTCGCCGCGCAGGCCGGCGGAGGAGACGTGCTGATCTATGTGCACGGCTTCAAGCAGACATTCGAGACCGCGGTGCTGGATGCCGCCCATCTCTCCGATGGGATCAAGTTCCGCGGCCGGACCATGGCGTTTTCCTGGCCCTCCAGGGCAGGGTTGTTCGACTATGCCTATGACCGCGACAGCGCGATGTGGTCCCGCGACGATTTCGAACGCGTGCTCTCGGCGCTCGTGTCGGCCCCAGGCGGCGGCCGCGTGCACATCGTTGCGCACAGCATGGGAACCATGCTGACGCTCGAAAGCCTGCGTCAGCTCTATGGGCGATACGGCGATACGGTCACGAGCAAGATCGGCGCGGTGGTGTTTGCCGCGCCCGACATCGACATGGACGTGTTCTCGTCGGCGGTCCAGCGCATCGGCCCGCTGGCCGGCAAGATCACCGTGATTGCCGCGACGAACGATCGCGCACTGGCGCTGTCCGGACAGATCGCAGGCGGAATGACGAGGGTCGGCGCGGCCGAAAAGGCCGCCATCGCGCGGCTCGGTGTGCGCGTGGTCGATGCCTCGCAGGAAGGCTGGGGCATCATCAACCACGACCTGTTCCTGTCGAATGCGGAAGTGCAGCGCGTGATCCGCCGCTCGATCGACGGCACGACGGCGTGAGAGAGCGGCCGTGCCGCATGAGATTCATGCCTTGCAATCGATGACGCCCAAGCGAGGTCAATTACGACGGCAATCTTTGCTCGGCGATGATCCGCACGGGTGGAAAGACGACGCAGTCCGCCACGTCGAACAGCACTTCAATGCTGCGATCAAAGGCCCGCGCAAAGGCCATCGCATCATCGCGCCGTTGATCGGCAACGGCAGTGCCGAGCGTGCAATGGGGCGTCCAGGCGCCAGGCCGGTAATGAGGACGACAATGTGCTGGATCGATTGCCGCGCTGATGGCGCCGTGGATGCGAACCAGGGTTTCGTCGACCTCCGGCTCGGCCCAGAGGACGAGCGGAGAGCCTTCGAACCAGCAAATTCGTTTGAACGCGATCCGCAGTTGCGTCTCGCCGGCAATGGCTGCCTGCATCACGTCCCACGCAGCCTTCTCGTCAGCCCGAGGCGAGTCGTAGATGGCAAATGTTAAATGCGGCCGATACCTTAGGGCGCGCATCGAGGGCTCGACCTCGAACGCGGCAACCTGATCCCACAGCCGCTCGATCTCGCCTGCTGAATCGTTATCGGCCCGGATATTGATCGCCAATGCCAAAGGCTCACCCAAGGGGCGGAACAATCGCTTGCGGTGACAGTGCACTTAATTGCCATTTCCATAAAGAGCTGGCTGCATGGGTTCGCCGATATCGAGTAGCGAACGACGGAATTGAATGCACTGTCACCGTAATGGAAGCTAGGACGGACTGTGACCCGGGAAGCTTTGCGGAGCAATGTGATAGCGAGGCACGAGCGCGATACATCGCGCTATGCGGGCCGACTGCTTAGTCATAATACTGAATTGCCAACAAGGCTGGATTTAGTGCATAAATCCTTACACGCGGGCCGGGTAGGCATCAAACCTCATGAAGAGAACGTCCGAGCCAGACCTTTTGGAGAGCGGAATCTACACGATTCCGGAGGTCGCCGAGCTTGTACAGGCGCCGCAGGACGTGGTCCGCGTCTGGGTCGAAGGGCATACCGGCAAACAGGTGGCTGTAATTGACAACCAGCTTGGCCGCGTTGGCGGCAAAGTGGCTGTTAGCTTCACCAACCTTATGGAGTTGCGCTTCGTCGCAACCTTTGCCAGCGCGGGCGTTGGCCTTCGCGAGATACGAAAGATCATGGACGAGGTGAAGGAGACGCTAGAGCACCCTCACCCCTTCGCAACGCACACAATATTCAAGACTGACGGCAAGAAGATCGTTGCCGAGATTGCGCAGCGAAACGGCGTAAGCATCTACGACCTTCGCACCAAGAATTTCGAGATGTTAGCCGTCGTTATGAAGTCGTTGAAGGATGACGTTACGTACGACCCGCAAGGGGACGCCATCTGGTGGCGGCCGCGACCGCGGATTGCACCCAACGTTATTGTACATCCGCATTTTTCATTTGGCCGTCCGGTGTTGCGAGCAAGCCGCATTCCAACGTCAACATTGGCGCAATCGGTCAAAGTCGAAGGCAGCGCGGCCTTCGTCGCCGATATATTTGAAGTGCCCGAGCGACAGGTACGTGAAGCTGTTAAATTTGAGCAAGAATTGCGAAAGGCCGCTTGAAGATAGCCTTTGACGAGAACGTTCCGATTGCGATGGTGAAAGTCTTCCAGACGTTCGCCAATGAGCGGCAATTGAGAAAGAAGGTCGGCTCCTTCGAGATAACAAGCGCGACGGAGTACACGCCCAAGCCAAGCGATGGAGATTATGTAAGAAAGAACGACGCGCCATGGATTAAACGATTCGCCGTGGCAGGCGGAAAGGTGATCATCTCAGGCGATACCGAGATGAGATATGTACCGCATGAAAGGCTGGCGCTAATTCAGGCTGGAATGCTCGTATTCTTTTTCGACGGCAAGTGGAGTCAGTGGGACTTCTTTCGAAAGTGCTCGCTCCTCATTCATCATTGGCCTGCCATCGCCTCCCGGATCAAGCGCGGCAAGGCTCCAGCGTTTTGGCATATTCCGTTGAGTTGGCACGAGAAGGCTAAGCTGCGCAAGGTATCCACGGACGATCCGAAGAAGCTAAAAATCGAGCGGAGGGCAAAGCCGCAACGCCCGGCTCGCAAACGTCCTCCTGCTACGAAGACCCCAGAGCTTGCAACTGCGCGGGAGCTCACATTGTTGGATCTGATGGTCGCCCCCAAAAACGAGGTCAGGTAATGGCAACGTTCATCATCGACTGCCCGCGTTGTAAAGCAAAGGTGGCCGCAGAACAGCACGGCTTCGTCAGATACTGCGACAACGATTTTGGGATGGAAAGCAAGGTGGTGCTTGGTAGATGCCCCAGCTGCACTACGGCTGTCGTCGGGCGGGCGGACGAGATCGGTTTTAGGAGTGATGAAGAAGATGGCGAACACGTCGTGTTCTCTGACGTCGTGCGAGTCTATCCCGATCCGCCAAGGAGGTTCACAAGCGGTCGCATACCGAGAGCCCTGAACCAGTCGCTCGGTGAAGCTGACAAATCCTTCCAGGCAGGAGCCAATATTGCCGCTTGTGTAATGCTCGGCCGCGCGTTGGAAGCCCTTTGTCGTGATTTGCTCAAGGATGAGACCAGAGAAACCGCGCAAAAAAGAGAAGAAGCTAGTCCTGCTGAGGTCAAACCACCAAGGCGCGTCATGCTCGGGCGTGGCATTCGAGAGCTTCGAGACCGTAAGTTCATCGACGAACGGCTCTACGATTGGAGCATGAGCCTTCAAGCTATGCGAAACCTTGCCGCCCACCCCGAGGACATCAATGTGTCCAGGCAAGATGTGGAGGACCTAAGAGCTTTCGTCTACGCGATTACTGAGTACGTCTACGATCTCACGGACCGCTACAATGAATTCAAGGAACGAGAGGCTGAGAGCAAGAAGCCTCGACCTACGGCGGCGCAAATGTTTTCCGGCGTGCTCAGCAAGCTCCCTCCACAAAGCTCATGACGAGCGGGTTTGACCTCAAGGGGGAGCATCATGGCGAAGCAAGCTAAAATCAGCGCGGGCAAGAAGGCTGCGCAGACGCGTAAGAGGCGGACCGCAGGCAAGAAAGCGGCGCAAACCCGCAAAAGACGAGCAGCTGGCGCGAAGGCCGCCGTGACCCGGAAGCGTCGCGAAGCTGCCTTGAAGGCTTGGCGAACGCGGCGACGTAACGCGAAGAAGCGTTGAGTGTGAGGACCGCCTCCGATGACCGTAGCAGACGACATCCTAAACGAGGTGCGGCGCAAAGGCGGCCACACGGAAGACGACTTGGCTGCGCTGATCTTCGGTCGGAGCAACGCTTACCAACAGCGCGTCAACTCGACGTGCCGCCGGTTAGTCAAAGAAGGGAAGATCATCCGGAAGGGCGAAGGAGGTCAGAATGATCCCTTCAGATACTACCTCCCCCCGTTTCCGCGACGGATTTGACGGGCCGACACCAAGCGGCGATACCCGGCTCTAACTTGGTCGGCGATGGAAAGAGAGAAGACGAGGCCAGCTAAGTTACTGAAATCGCTGGCGCTCCCTAGGGGAATCGAACCCCTGTTTCAGCCTTGAGAGGGCCGCGTCCTAACCGCTAGACGAAGGGAGCGTGAGGGCTAGCCAATAACCTCGAAATTTGTCCGCTGCAAGGACCCCGACCGGCCTTTTACGGCTCGTTGGCAAATTTCAGCTTTCCGGCCGGCTTCAGGGTGTGGACGTCGAAGGTGCGGATCTCGGTGATGCCGCCGACGTCCAGCGTGACCACGAGCCGGTCCCCGGCGACGCCGGTCGCGACGATCCTGGCGCCCTTCGGCAGGGTGGCGGTGACGTCGCCCACCGGTTCGGGCGCCCTTCCCTCCGACTTGAAAAGGCGGTAGCCCACCGCGATCAGCACGGCGCAGATCGCCAGCGCCGTGGTCAACCCCGCGATCAGCATCATCCGCCGCACCCGCGCGAACAGCGCGGCCTGCTCGGGGGTCGGTTCGGGAACAGCGGTATCAGACGTCGTCATGGAAAGCTCTGGGTCTGCGCAAAGGTTGGAGGTCGTGGTCGCCGGCGACGAGGGCTCGACCCGGCTCGACCGCGTGCTGGCGGCGCGCCGGCCGGAGCTGTCGCGATCGAGGCTGAAGGCCCTGATCCTGGCGGGCGCAGTGCACCTGAAGGCCTCCGCGGTCCGCGACCCCGCTTATCACGTCAATCCCGGCGATACGATCATAATCGACGTGCCGGAGGCGGCGCCCGCCGAGCCCAAAGGGGAGGAGATCGCCCTCGATATCGTGTTCGAGGACGACGACATCATCGTCATCAACAAGCCGAAGGGGCTGGTGGTGCACCCCGCGGCCGGGCACGAGACCGGCACCCTGGTCAACGCGCTGATCGCCCATTGCGGCGCCTCGCTGTCGGGCATCGGCGGGGTGCGCCGGCCCGGCATCGTGCACCGGCTCGACAAGGACACGACGGGGCTGATGGTGGTCGCCAAGAACGACCTCGCACATGCCTCGCTATCGGCTCAATTCGCCGACCACGGCCGCACCGGCGAGATGCGGCGCGGCTACATGGCCTTCGCCTGGGGGGTGCCGAACCGGCATCGCGGCACGGTGGACGCGCCGATCGATCGCCACCCGCATGCACGCGAGAAGATGGCGGTGCGCCAGGGCGGCCGCGAGGCGGTGACGCATTGGGAGATCCTGGAGAGCTTTGCCGGTCGCGACGGCAAGCCGGTCGCCGCGCTGCTCGCCTGCGAGCTCGAGACCGGCCGCACCCATCAGATCCGCGTCCACCTCGCCCATATCGGCCACCCCCTGATGGGCGATGCCGTCTATGGCCCGCATTTCAAGACCAAGGCCAACCAGCTCGGCCCTGAGGCGCAGGCCGCTTTGGCGGCGCTGGGGCGGCAGGCCTTACATGCTTACCTGCTGGTATTGCAGCACCCGAGAACAGGAGAATTACTGCACTGGGAGGCGGCTCTGCCGGAGGATTTGCTTCTCCTCGAACGCGCCCTCAAAGCGGCGCTATGACGCAGGCCGCTTCAGAAAGCCTTTACATTACAAAAAGTTATAGCTGCCACACGGGGACGTGACGTCAGCAATCCTTCCCTTTTCGACCCCCGATGAGGTATATTGCGCCTGCGTTGAAATGACCAACGCGGAACATCGCAGCTACGGTCGGCTTTAACACAGCGGTCGTCTGCCTGGCCCGCCGCTATCGGGGGCCTGAACCTTTTTGGAGGGCGCACTATGGCCCGTACCGCTGCTTTGCCGGTCCTCAATGGAGAATCCGGCCTTTCTCGCTACCTCGCCGAGATCCGCAAATTTCCGATGCTGGAGCCCCAGCAGGAATACATGCTCGCCAAGCGTTGGCGCGAGCATGACGATCGCGACGCGGCGCACCAACTCGTCACCAGCCACCTCCGCCTCGTGGCCAAGATCGCCATGGGCTATCGCGGCTACGGCCTGCCGATCTCCGAGGTCGTCTCGGAAGGCAATGTCGGCCTGATGCAGGCGGTGAAGCGTTTCGAACCCGAGAAGGGGTTCCGTCTCGCCACCTACGCCATGTGGTGGATCAAGGCGTCGATTCAAGAGTACATTCTGCGTTCCTGGTCGCTCGTTAAGATGGGCACCACCGCGAACCAGAAGAAGCTGTTCTTCAACCTGCGCAAGGCGAAGAGCAAGATCAACGCGCTGGACGAAGGCGATCTCCGCCCCGACCAGGTGAAGATGATTGCCAAGCGCCTCGGCGTCACCGATCAGGACGTGATCGACATGAACCGCCGCCTCGGTGGCGACGCGTCGCTCAACGCTCCGATCCGCGACGACGGCGAAGCCGGCGAATGGCAGGACTGGCTGGTCGACAACACGCCCAACCAGGAAGCCCTGATGGCGGAGCACGAGGAGTATGATCACCGCCGTGACGCGCTGAACGGCGCGATGGGCGTGCTCAACCCGCGCGAACGTCGCATCTTCGAGGCGCGCCGCCTCGCCGATGAGCCGATGACGCTGGAAGACCTTGCTGCCGAGTTCGGCGTGTCGCGCGAGCGCGTCCGCCAGATCGAGGTCCGCGCCTTCGAGAAGGTGCAGTCCGCGGTCAAGGGCACGATCGCAAGGCAGGAACAGGCCGCACTGGAAGCCGCGCATTAAGCGGGCTTTCGCCGCGGAGAGAGATTGGCGGATCGAAAGAGACGAAAAGCCGGCGGCAACGCCGGCTTTTTTTGTTGCATGCATGAGACCTGCTCGAGCGATGAGCCTTCAGCGTCATGCCCCGGCTTGACCCGGGCGGTACAGCTGCTCCCGTCATTCCGAGGCGCACCTTTTGGCGCGAGCCCGGAATGACGCCGTCTCACTCCCCCCATTCCCTTGCCATCGTCGCGAGCCCGCAGCCTTCGCAATAGCGCGCGTCCTTGTAGTCGATCCAGTTGTGCGCGTAGACGCGATCGAGCGGGATATCGTAGCGCGTGCGCAGCACCTTGACGAGGATCTTCCAGGCCGCGACCTGGGCTTCGGTCGGGCCCGCCGTCACGTCGGGATAATTGCCGGCGAACTCGACGCCGATCGAGTTGTCGCGCACCACCTGGCGGTAGGTCGAGCTGTTGTCGATGTACTTGTTGTCGTTGCGGTTGGCACCGTCGCCGTGGGTCGGCACCAGGTTCTCGGCGACCGCCCAATAGACCGTGCCGTCGGTCTCGACCCAGACCGTGACGCCGCGCCGCGTCGGATTCTTCGCCTGCGCTTGCGCGCCGCCGCGCGCCGAGCCCGCAGGTCCCTCGGTCTGGTGCACGATGATGTTGCGCCAGGGTCTTGCGTTGCGGACCTCACCCCATGGCGCCAGCCAGACGATCTTCAAGCCGGGAATGTCGGGCGTGCCGGAGGCGCGCGCGAGCTTTGCGAGTTCGGCGTCGGTGGCGGCGGCGGGGGCGATCAGAAGGAGAGCGGCCAAAACCGCCGCGGGCCGGCGAAACATCATCATGGTCCAATGCGGCCCAAGCCTACAGCACGATCCGGAAAAGTGTGCAGCGGTTTTCCGGAAAGATCATGCACAAACGACATCCTGATCGCGTCGCGCTTTGCCAGGCTTTACGCGAATTTCCTCAACGCCGCGACCAACTCCGGCGAAAGCGGCGGGGCAGGATCATGGATCGCGAAATCGTTCTTGCCGTTCTTCTTGGCGGCATAGAGGGCATGGTCGGCATTGGCCATCAGGCGATCCGGGAATTCCCCGATGTCGCGGTCCCACTGCGCGACCCCGATCGAGATCGCGATCGGAATGTCGCTGCCGGTGCAGCTGGCGGCATCCTGACGGCAGACCTCGATCACGCGGCGGGCGATCGCGGCAGCCTCGCGCAGGGACGAGGACGGCAGCACGATGCAGAACTCGTCGCCGCCGGTGCGGGCGAGCATGTCGCCGGGCCGGAGGCGCGTCTGCGCCATCAGGGTGAAGTGCTTCAGGCAGGCATCGCCGGCGGCATGGCCATGGGTGTCGTTGATGGTCTTGAACCCGTCGAGATCGATCAGCAGCAGCGAGAACGGCGCGCCGCTGCGCTCCGAGCGGGCGCATTCCTCGGTCAGGCGCTGCAGCAGATGCCGCCGGTTGGCGACGCCGGTGAGATCGTCGAGCAGCGCGAGGTCGGCAACCTCGTTGCGCAGCCGCTCGATCGCCATCAGCAGACAGGCGAAATTCCAACCCATGGCCAGGAACACCAGGAGCAGGATCATCACGGCCTGCAAGCCGTTGAAGTTGATCGCGGTGATGGCGCCCCCGTAGCCGAGCAGCGCCGCGCCGGAGCGGACGACGTGGATGGACAGGAGCAGAAATCCCACGATCGCAGCGAGGCGAGCGCCGGGATTTTCCCGCCCGTTCTGCTCGCCTAGCAGCAGCGGCAGCGTCAGCAGGATCGGCGTCGATTGCGCCAGCGAGTAGATCACGACCCGCATCGGCATGTCGTCGGCGACGACCAGGAAGAAGGCGAGGCCGGCGCTGCAGAGCAGCGAATGGGCGATCGCCGCCGGCCAGGACACCGGCCGGTGATAGAACCTGATCACCCCCATGCAGGCGAGCCAGGAGGAGAAGATCATCAGGCCGCCGCCGCCGATCAGCGGAAAGCGCGGATCCATCACGTCACGCAGCATCGATATCGCCGCGCCCGCTGCAGCCAGCACCGCCGCCGCCGTCCAGTACCGCGCCGCCTCGAATTTGGGATAGGCGCGCGCCACATAGGCCCAGACCAGGCCCAGCGCCAGGAAGTTGATGACGATGACGGTCCAGAGTGTCGGCACGCTCAGCATGGCGACTGCGGGACGCGCATGGTCCCGCCCTCTTCGTTTGGCAACTGCCCGTACATACCCGCCCCCGTGTTCTTGCGGGCGATCATGTGCGCGGCGCGCTTAATGGAGTCTCACCGCAATCGCGCAAAGTCGGGCATTGGTTTTGGATTGATGAATCCGCGAACGGATTGCGGCATCGTTAATCAAACCTTGCTGCGGAGGAGCGGGCCGCGCCGCGGGAGCGCGGCGAGGCGGATTCGCGGCCAAAACTCACCCGAAGATGCATCTGAGCTGTGGATAACGCAATGACGGAGATATGACAGAGCGGGGCAGCCGGCTCCGAATCTGCTGAGTTTGTCATCGAGGATGTTGCGAGGCTGGCCCTCCGCCGAGCATCCCTCGTGTCGCGTTCCACCATTAACCCTTGAGAGGATACTATGGCTAAGAAAGCGAAGAAGGCGGCGAAGAAGAAGGCGAAAAAGGCCAAGAAGGCGAAGAAGAAGTAACGAGGCTTCTGTTTCTTTGCCCGGGTGGAGTCTCGCTCCGCCCGGGCGTCGGGTAGGATCGGGCGGATTTGAAGGTGGCGGGCAACAGGCCCGCTTTTTTATTGGGTGAGTGTTCGAGGCGCGTTGCCCTGGACAAGCCCGGGCATGACGACCTTTCGAGACGTGACGAAGAACCTACCGCTCCGAAAACGCGAGCTTGGCGCCGAGCGCGGCAAATCCTGCGGCGAAGCTCCGCCGCAGCCAGGCCATGACGCGGGGGCGGGAGATGACGCGCTCGCGCACCGAGGCGGCGCAGAGGCCATAGAGGACGAACACCGCGAACGTCATCGCCATGAAGGCGCCGCTCAATTCCAGCATGCGCGCCAGCACATGGGCCTCGTCCGCCGCGATGAACTGCGGCAGGAAGGCGAGGAAGAAGATCGACAGTTTCGGATTGAGGATGTTGATCAGGAAGCCGGTGACGATGACGCGGCCGCTCGACCGCTCCTTGATCTCGCCATCGACCGCGAGCGTCCCCGTCTCGCGCAGCGCCTGCCAGGACATGTAGAGCAGATAGGCGACGCCGCACCATTTCAGCACGGCGAAGGCGAGCGCGCTGGTGTGGAGCACGGCGGCAAGGCCGAGCATCGCCGCCACCATATGCGGCACGATGCCGAGCGTGCAGCCGAAGGCGGCCGCCATGCTGGCCCGCGAGCCACGAGTCAGCGCCGAGGCGAGCGTGTAGAGCACGCCGGTGCCTGGCGATGCGACGACGATGAGCGAGGTGAGCAGGAAGGACAAGGTCATGGGCGGACCTTATCACCGCGGCTCGCGGTGAGAAAGCGCGCCCGCGGGGGCAGCCGTCAGGACAGCTGAGCGATCTCCGCCTCGCGCAGCACGTCGAGCGGCGCCCAGGGTTTGGCCCAGAACTTGGCGCCATCGGGCAAGGGCTGCTTCAAGGGGCGGCCGGAGGTGACGACGACGTCGAGGTTCGGATTGCGGTGCTTGGCGACGTGCGCGAGCTCGACGCCGTTCATGCGGCCGGCAAGCTGGACGTCGGTCAGCATCAGACAGAGCGCGCCGGCGCTCTTGTCGAGGACGCGCTCGGCGGCCTCCGCGCTTTCGCACTGGATGACCTGGTAGCCGCTCTCTTCCAGGAGAACGCAGAGCATCTCCCGCTGCATGACGTCGTCTTCAACGATCAGCGCGGTCGCGCGAAACGGCTTTGCTTGTCCCATCGGCGGCTCCCAATGCATGCCTCCACAACGCATGTTAAAAACCGAGGCCGGCAACGGTTCGGTTTCATTTCAAAAAAAAGTAACTCATAGTTCCACGATCGGGGGACTTGACGGGGGAATTCATGACGACGATTCGGGGCGCGGCCGCCATCACGGGAGCGGCGAGCGGCATCGGCAGGGCGCTGGCCATCGAGCTGGCGCAGCGCGGCTGCGATCTCGCGCTGGCCGATCGCGACGAGGCCGCATTGAAGGCGCTCGCGGCGGAGATCGGAACAACGCGCAAGGTCAGCGTACATCGCGTCGACGTCGGCGAGCCCGCCGACATCGCGCAGTTCGCAAGCGAAGCGACCACCGCGCATCCCGCCCTCGGCATCGTCGTCAACAATGCCGGCGTGGCGCTCATGGGCTCGTTCGAGGAGATCGACCAGGCGCAGATGGACTGGTTGTTCGACATCAATTTCTGGGGCGTGGTGCACGGCACGCGCGCCTTCCTGCCGCATCTGAAGACGAGGCCAGAGGCGCACCTCGTCAACCTCTCCTCGATCTTCGGCATCATCGCGCCGCCGGGGCAATCGGCCTATGCGGCGGCGAAGTTCGCGGTGCGCGGCTTCTCTGAGAGCGTGCGGCACGAGCTGGCGGTGGCGGGAAGCCAGGTGAAGCTGTCGCTCGTCCATCCAGGCGGCGTCGCCACCGCGATCGCGCGCAACGCGCGCACCGGGGTCGGCGTCACCGACAATGCCCGCCGCGCGCAATCGATCGAGCGGTTCGAGAACGCAGCGAAGACCACGCCGAAGGACGCCGCGCTGCGCATCATCAGAGGCATCGAGAACAACGAGCCGCGCATCCTGATCGGCAACGACGCCCGCTTCATGGACCTGTTGCAGCGCTTCCGACCGGGAACGTACTGGGCGCCGCTGCAGCGGCGACTGGAGAAGATGGCGAAGGGGACGTGAGTTGGGCACGGGACGGCGTCGCCTCACACTCCACTGTCATTCCCTGCGAAAGCGGGGTACGCCGAGTCTTATCGATTGAACCACAACCGCCTCGGAGTACTGGATCGCCCGGTCAAGCCGGGCGATGACACCGTATATGTGGCCCCTCACTGCCCCGCCAGCCGATCCGCGAAATACCCGATCGTCTTGCGATAGACCACCGCCCTGTTCCACTCCCTCATCGCCTCGAAATTCGGCGTGCCTTCATCATAAGGCTGGCCCATCTTGAAGCCGCTGGTGTGCAATAGGTTCGCGGTCGAGGCGAGCACGTCGGGGACGCTGTGGCGGAGATCGACATGGCCGTCGCCGTCGAAATCGACGCCGTACTTGATGTAGGACGACGGCAGGAACTGGGTCTGGCCGATCTCGCCGGCATAGGCGCCGATGAGGTCGCGCAGCGGCAGGTCGCCGCGCTGCACGATCTTGAGCGCAGCGAGCAGCTCGCCCTGGAACAGGTCGGTGCGGCGGCAATCATGCGCGAGCGTCGCCAGCGTGCGGATCACCGGCAGCTTGCCGGTGTCGCCCTTGCCGAAATCGCTCTCCAGCCCCCAGATCGCGACCAAGATATAGCGGGGCACGCCGAACTGCTGCTCGATGCGGGAGAGCAGCGCGGCGTGACGCTGGAGCATCGCGCGGCCGCCATTGATGCGGCCGGGACCGACACGGGTCGAGACGTACTGCTCGAAGCTCTTCTTAAAGGTGTAGCGCTGGCGCCGGTCGAAGGCGAGCACAGCAGCGTCCTGGGTCACGCCGCCGAGCGCCGCATTGGTCACGCCCGCCGAGACGCCGGCGGCCTGCGCTTCCTGCGCCATGCTGGCGACAAAACTGTCGAAATCGCCGCCGCAGCGGGCGGCCTGCGCCGACCCGCCGGCCAGACAAACGACGAAGGCGGCGGCGAGAAGCGGTCTCAGCATGTGCGGCAGTTCCCCAAATTCCTTGCGCGAAGCAGCTCGCGATCATGCCCGGGAACGCAGCGAGGGTCAAAGCGGCAGGCTTGATCCGCATCAATCCATCTCACGCCGTGCTTTCTAGATTGAGGCAAACAGGAGAACCGCACATGACCGGAATCACCTTGACCGCTGAGCAGATCCGCAATGCCCCCGCTCCGGTGCGGCAATGGATCGAGCAGGAGGTGATCGCCACACTCGGGCTTGCGCCACGGACACCGGAGGCCGCGCCGCCACCACAGGCGGCCCATCTCGTCGCCTGCAGCGTGGAAGAGATGGCCGGCGTGCTCGAGCACATCCGCGGCGCACTTCCTGCGGTGAACGTGCTGTTCGAACTCGGCCGCCCCGGCATCAGCTTCGGCCGCCCCGCGGTGATGACGTTCCGCCTGATGGACATCCTGCATCACACGCGCCTGCAGGACGTCGGCCAGGTGATGACATGCCTCGAGATGATCAACCATGCGCTGACCGAGGTGAAGAAGGACCCGACGGTGCGGTTCTGCGGCTTCGACAATGAGGGGCACTGCCTGATCGCGCCGCAGACGCAGGCGAGCATCGCAACGCTGTGGCAGACCATGATGGAGCGCCAACAGGCGGCGCAGGCAAGCGAGGCGGGCAACCGGGTCGCGCCGGCGGCATGAGACGGACGGCGGCGGGTTTCCGAACGATCGAGTTCCAAAGGTCGAGACGCAGCTGTACGAGATGAGTGGTCGCGCCACACCCTCCTTTGGTCATTCCGGGGCGCGCGTAGCGCGAACCCAGAATCTATCGGGCGGCAGAGACGGTCGATGAATGGATTCTCAGGTGCGCAATTGCGCACCATAGCTCGCGTTTCGCGCGCCCTGGAATGACGGATGAGAGAGTTGGCATTATGATATCTCTACTTGCGCCGCGCAGTCAGTCGATGCGTTGAGCCCGCACGAGGCCATCAGCTATGCCGATCCCCGCCCTCCTCCGCATTCCGCTGTTCCGCCTGCTCGCCATCAACCTCGCGATCGGCGCCTGCGCCGCCGCGCTGCTGGTCGGCGGCCTGCTCTGGCTCAATCCCGGACATCTGCGCGAGCTGATCTTCGCCGACCGCGCGCCCGGCGTGGCGCTTCTCCTGCTGCTCGCCTCCTTCCTCATCACCTTCGGATCGGCCGCGATGGGCAGCGCGATCATGGCGCAGGGGCGCAAGGAGGACGCCGACAAGAGCGGCGGGCACGGGTCGCGGCTCGCCGTGCAGGTGTTGACGCAGCGCACACACACGCATTGAGATACGCGCTGGGAAGGATGGCACCGGCTTTGCTTTTGCGATCACAGAGCACGCAGACGGGAATACGTGCAGGCAAACGCACTTTCCTACCGAGCGCGTCGCTCTCGCAGCGTCGCAAGAGCAAGCGAGATGAACAAAGTGATTTGGCAGTCCGAAGCACTGTCTCGATGTATGGCCACGTCGCACATCGGAACAAACGCATATCTGATGCGCTCGCTGCGACATCGACACCACCACGATTTGCCTTGCCATCGCAGCGCGCCTTCTATAGTCTTCTATTTTAAGTTGTCGCCCTGCCAGCCCCGGGCGACGGTGAAGACCAAGATAAACGGCGGGCTTCGGGCCCGCCGTTTATTGGAGGCGAAAGTCTCCTCGAAGGGTCGCAGCGGATCTCTGGCTCCTCCCCGCATCAAGTACCTTCACAGCCGCGTCAAGCCTGCCGCGTTCGGTCACGGCGGTGGTCGATCACCGCCAAAGTCATTTGACTGCGGCGCGGCTATCGACGAAAAGCCGCCATGGCCAAGAAACCCGGAACCAATCCCAAAGGCGAATTCGCCTTCTTCAACGTCGTCTATGAAGACGATTCCCAACGCTCCAATCGCCGCGTGCCCGCCGAACTCCTCGGCGGCCTCGACGGCGACGAACCCGCCCGCGGCTTCATCATGGAGCAGGACCGCGAGATCGCCGAGAAGAGCGGCCGCCCGCCGCTGGAGATCAAACGGCTCGAGCGGGTCGGGGCGAAGAAGAAATAGCTCGGTGGACGCGTGATACTCGAAACTCCAGCACAAACAAAAACGGCGGGCTTTCGGCCCGCCGTTTTCGTTTGGATGGATGCCCGGATCGAGCCCAGGCGATCCGAATTAGTTGTCCAGGAACGACCGCAGCTTCCGCGACCGCGACGGATGCTTCAGCTTGCGCAGCGCCTTCGCTTCGATCTGGCGGATGCGTTCGCGCGTCACGCTGAACTGCTGGCCGACTTCTTCCAGCGTGTGGTCGGTGTTCATGCCGATGCCGAAGCGCATGCGCAGGACGCGTTCTTCGCGCGGCGTCAGGGACGCCAGCACGCGCGTCGTGGTTTCGCGCAGGTTGGACTGGATCGCGGCGTCGATCGGCAGGATCGCGTTCTTGTCCTCGATGAAATCGCCGAGATGTGAATCCTCCTCGTCACCGACGGGCGTCTCCAGCGACAGCGGCTCCTTGGCGATCTTGAGGACCTTGCGGACCTTCTCCAGGGGCATGCCGAGCTTTTCGGCGAGCTCTTCTGGCGTCGGCTCGCGGCCGATCTCGTTGAGCATCTGGCGGGACGTGCGCACGATCTTGTTGATCGTCTCGATCATGTGCACCGGGATGCGGATGGTACGGGCCTGGTCGGCGATGCTGCGGGTGATCGCCTGCCGGATCCACCACGTGGCGTAGGTGGAGAACTTGTAGCCGCGGCGGTACTCGAACTTGTCGACCGCCTTCATCAGGCCGATGTTGCCTTCCTGGATCAGGTCGAGGAACTGCAGGCCGCGATTGGTGTACTTCTTGGCGATCGAGATCACGAGACGGAGGTTGGCTTCCACCATCTCCTTCTTGGCCTGACGGGCCTCGCGCTCGCCCTTCTGCACGGAGTGCACGATCTTGCGGAACTCGACGATCTCGAGGCCGGTGAGCGCGGCGAGCTGATGCACCTCGTGGCGAAGGTCCTTGATGCGGTCCTTCTCGTGATGGACGAAATTCTTCCAGCCTTTTGCGGAAAGTTTCGAGACGCGGTTGAGCCAGCGCGGATCGAGCTCCGATCCGGTGTAGTTGCGCAAAAAGTCCTCGCGCGCGACGCCGTGGCTGTCGGCAAGGCGCATCAGACGGCCCTCATGCGAGACGAGGCGCTTGTTGATGTCGTAGAGCTGCTCGACGAGGCTGTCGATACGCGCCTGGTTGAGGCGCAGCGACTTCACCTCGACGATGATCTCGTCCTTCAGCTTCTTGTACTTGCGCTCCTGGTGCGGCGAGAGCGACTCGTTCTGGAGCTGGTTCTGGATGTCCTGCTCCTGAAGCTTGCGCAGCTTCTTGTAGCTGTCGGCGATCTTGTCGAAGATCTCGACCACCTTCGGCTTGAGCTCGGCCTCGATCGCCGCGAGCGACATCTGGTTCTCGAACTCGTCGTCGTCCATGTCGGCTTCGGCGGCGGCCTCGCCCGGATCCTTCTCCTCGCCGGCCTCGGCGCCAGCGGCGGCAGGCGCGGCACGGAACGGGGTCGGCGCCGGCGGCGCCGCAGGCGGCGCCACATGCGCGGGCGCAGCGGTGGAGACGGCGGCGGCCTCGCCGCCCTCGGCCGAAGCTTCACCGCCCTCGCCGCTGGGGCCAGCGATCATCGCGGTGTTCATGCCGCCCTTGGCGTCCGGGCCGGCATAGGTCGCTTCGAGATCGATGATGTCGCGAAGGAAGATCTTGCCTTCGTTGAGCTCGTCGCGCCAGATGATGATGGCCTGGAAGGTCAGCGGGCTTTCGCACAGCCCTGCGATCATCGCCTCGCGGCCGGCCTCGATGCGCTTGGCGATCGCGATTTCGCCTTCGCGGGAGAGCAGCTCGACCGTGCCCATCTCGCGCAGATACATGCGCACGGGATCGTCGGTGCGCTCGCCCGGCTCGCTCTTCTTGACCTCGGTGACGGCCTTCTGGGTGACCTCGACGAGCTCGTTATCGGTCTCGTCGTCGGCCTCGTCCTTCTCCTCCTCGCCTTCGGTGTCGTCGGCTTCGGTGACGTTGATGCCCATGTCCGAGAGCATCGACATGATGTCCTCGATCTGTTCGGGCGAGGTCTGGTCGGACGGCAAGACTTCGTTGAGCTGATCGAAGGTCACGAAGCCGCGCTTCTTGGCCTGCTTGATCATCTTCTTCACGGCGGCGTCGGACAGGTCGAGCAAGGGCGAGGGCGCGTCCTGGGAGTCCTTCTCCGGCGCGTCCGCTGCCTTGTCGTCCTTTTCCTTGTCCTTCGCCTGCAGCGTCTTTGCCTTGGTGGCCATCCATTGCTCCTAAACGCGCTTCATGCGAGACGCCCGCCGCGCCTGCCTGAATTCACTTGAACCTGTTGCTCGACGCTCTCGCTTCGGCAGCTCTCGACACGGAAAGGGCGGCGCACAAACCTCTCGCCACCCCCAACTTTCTCTCGCCGGAATTGCCTAACGCTTCGTCAGCCTCTTTGTCGCGGCGGATGCAGGTGTAGTGCCAACAGCGATTGCGCGGATTCATTCCTGACGCGTCTGTTCTGCCTGCGGCCGCCTCTGGGCCAAAGTGCTACAAGACCGTTAAGCCTCGATTAACCCTGTTTCTGCCGCCAAACCTTGGATTTGGCGAGTCTTTTAGCGGTTCCGGCCCCGTCCGTCCGCATGATTCTTTCATCACACGCTCTTCTGAAGCCGGCCCGACAATTCGCCAAAACCCTCGATCAGGGCCTCGGTGCCGTCGACCTCGGCCATCCGAGCCTTGACGTCAAGCAGCCATGCCAAATTGGCCTCGCTGGGATCCTCCCCCAAGGCCAGCTCGGCGTCCTTCAGCTCCCTAAGTAGTGAATGCCATTGCCGATGCAAGACAACGAGTTGGTGCCAGGTCGCAAGAACGTCATCCCGCGCCGCGCCTTCGCGGGCCCCCCACACCGCCTGGGTCGTGATACCATTCTCAACCCTTTGAAGAGCTTGGGAAAATCCACCCCGTTCGAGATCGCTACGCATCTTTTCGGCCAGCTCGCCGGGCTCCGGCAAGTGGTGGTGGTCGTTGGCGAAGGCGGCGATGATGCCGGCCCGGAGCTTGTGGGCCTCGGGATGGGCGAGTTCCAGGGCGGCGACCTCCTCGAGGTGCTCATGCAGCAGCCAGGGGTGGTTGATCAGGCATTGCAGGATGAGGGCTTCCCGGCGGGACATGGCGCTGCGCTGGCCCTTCATGATCGGGCTTGCCGCCAGCTGGGGGCTCGCCGCCTGGTAGGGGCCGGACGGGATCGGGGTCGGGCCGGGGACGCCGCGGCGGCCGCCGCCAAATCCCTGGCCGCCAAACCCCTGGCCGCCGAATCGATTCGCACTTCCCCCTGCCCGCGGCTGGAACGGCCGGCCGCCGCCGGAGCGGAAATTGCCCCGGCCGCCAAAGCCGCGCCCACCTTCGGGCGCGAAGGTGCGCTGCAGCCGCTCGACGAACTCGTCGCGATAATAGCGCCGCACCACCTCGTCACGGATGCCGTTCGTGAGCTCCTTGATGCGCGCTTCCAGCGCGGCACGACGTTCGGGCGTGGCGAAATTGCCGCCTTCGAGCTCGCGCGACCAGATCATGTCGGCAAGCGGCCGCGCCGCCCCGATCACCTCCTCGATCGCGCCGCGCCCGCCGGAGCGCACGAGATCGTCGGGGTCCTGCCCCTCAGGCAGCAGCGCAAAGCGAAGGCTCTTGCCGGGGCTGAGGAACGGCAGCGCGAGATCGGCGGCACGGTAGGCCGCCTTCTGTCCGGCGCGGTCGCCGTCGAAGCAGAGGATCGGCTCGTCCGCCATCTTCCAGAGCAGCGCGAGCTGGCTTTCGGTGAGCGCGGTGCCGAGCGGCGCCACGCTACCCGCAAAGCCCGCGGTGACCATGGCGATGACGTCGACATAGCCTTCGACCACGATCAGAGCGCTGCCGTCATGCGTGGCTTTGCGCGCGGTCTGGTGATTGTAGAGATTGTCGCCCTTGTGGAAGAGCGGCGTCTCCGGCGAGTTCAGGTATTTTGCCGGAACGTCCTTCTCCAGCGCGCGTCCGCCGAAGGCGATGACGCGGCCGCGCAGATCCGTGATCGGAAACATCACGCGATCGCGGAAGCGGTCGTACGGCACGGGGATGTCGTCACCGCCGATCAACAGGCCGGTCTCGACCATGTCGTCGACGGAGACGCCGAGCTTGCCGAGATGCTCTTTCAGCGCGAAGCGGTCGGGCGGGGCGTAGCCGAGGCGGAACTGCAATTGCGTCGCCGGCGAGATGGCGCGGTCGGCAAGGTAGCCGCGCGCCTTGGCGCCGAGACGCGAGGCCAGCGTCTCCGCGAAGAATTTTGCCGCGAGATCCATGACGTCATGCAGCGACTTGCGCCGCTGCTCGTGCCGCGCCGCATCAGGAGTCACCGCCGGCAGCGGCAGGCCCGCCATGTTGGCGAGCCGCTCGACGGCCTCGGCGAACGGCAGACCGTCGGTCTCCATCACGAAGGTGATGATGTCGCCGTGCTTGCCGGAGGAGAAGTCGTGGTAAAAACCCTTCTGGTCGTTGACGTAGAAGGACGGCGTCTTCTCCTGCTGGAACGGCGACAGCCCCTTCCACTCCCGCCCCGCCTTCTTCAACTTGACGCGCTTGCCCACGACTTCGGAGACCGAAAGCCGGGCACGAAGCTCGTCCAGGAACTGGGGCGTGAAGCGCATGGGCTGTGTGTAGCGCGAAACCGGGTGAGTCGGGCGAAGGATCAGGGATATAGGTACGGCCTGCTCGAAAGTCAGGTTTGTCCGGCTTATCCGGGTTATTCGACCTATGCACAGGGGCCCTTGGTCCGTCATTCGGGCACGCTCCGTCACCCGGAATGACAAGAACTCTTGAACCGCGCCCGGTTCCACGCTTCCATACCCCCATGTTCAGGACCTTTCGAGGCGGCCAGAGCGGGGGCTGGCGTGTGACCTCGATTTCGCCCGTGACGGGCGAGCCCCTGCCCTTCGTGCCGGCGCTGTCGGTCACCGACAGCGATGCCGTCTCGTTGCCGCTGGTGCCCTCGCGCAATGCGTGGCGGCTGGTGGGTGTTGAGAGCAGCTTGCGCTACACGGAGCGCCCCGAGAAGCAGCAACTCGTGGCCGTGCAGGCCGGTCTCGGCCGGTTAGAGGCAACGAGCGCCGCGCTGATCCCGATCCGCAAGTCGCAGGCCTGGTGGGAGCTGACCCAGGAAGAGCGCCGCAGGATCTTCGAGGACAAGTCGCATCACATCGCCAGCAGCCTGCGCTTCCTGCCTGCGATTGCGCGCCAGCTCTATCACTGCCGCGACCTCGGCGGCCCCTTCGACTTTCTGACCTGGTTCGAATTCGCTCCCGCGCACGCCGCACTGTTCGAGGAGCTGGTGGCAATGCTCAGGCAGACCGAGGAGTGGACCTATGTCGAGCGCGAGGTCGACGTGCGCATGGTGAAGGAAGTGCTGTCGGCCTAGTGCTCGAGGAAGCGCCCGGATTCGATGCGCGGCAGACCGGTGACGGACCAGTTGTAGACGTAGGTCCAGGCCTTCTCGGTGGCGCCGTCGGCGCGCGTCACATCGACCAACTGGCGCAAATATTCGGTCGGCTCTGGAAACCCCTCGCCGCAGGCCTCGTACATGTCGAGCTCGCGCAGGAGCTCGTCGGGCACGCGCAGGCGGAAGAGCTCGCCGTGAACGAGGTCGGTCGGCGCGTCGGAGAGCAGCAATCCCGGATAGTGCTTCACCAGAACGAGCCGGCCGCGGCAGGTCACCTCACCCAGAAAATCCGCATGGCCCGCGAGCAACCGCGCCATCGGATGGTCGAAGCCGCGCATCAGGGTGCCGTAGACGAAGAGACGATCGGAGCCCATCGTGTTCCAACGTTGCGAGGACGGCGCGATACCGTTAATCCGTTTACACACGTTGTTCTTCCATAGGCAAATCAGGATGGCTTTGGACATAGCCGAGGCGACCGACCAACTGCTCGGCGAGGGCGACATTCCGCCCGTGCATGAGGTGAATGCGGCTGGCGCATCGCCCTTCCTGCTCACCGCGGATCATTACGGACGGGTGCTGCCGCGCGCGCTCGGCGATCTCGGCCTCGCGGATAGCGAGCTTGTCAGGCACATCGCCTGGGACGTCGGCATCGCCGGTGTCGCCGAGCGGCTCGCGCGCATGCTGGATGCGCATCTGATCGCGCAGCGCTATTCGCGCCTCGTTATCGACTGCAATCGCCCGCCGGACGCCGCGAGCTCGATCCCTGTGACCTCCGAGGCGACCGCGATCCCCGGCAATGAAGATCTATCGGCCGCGGCCAAGGAGATGCGCCGGCGCGAGATCTTCGATCCCTATCACGGCCGGATCGGCGCGGCGATCGATGCGCGCGGGCGGGCGGGCAAGCCGACGGTGCTGGTGGCGTTGCACAGCTTCACGCCCGTCTATCACGGCGATCCGCGGCCCTGGCACATCGGCACGCTCTATCACCGCGACACCGTGCTGCCGCGGCTGATGCTGCAGCACCTGCGGGGCGAGAGCGGCCTCGTCGTCGGCGACAACCAGCCTTATGCGGTGAGCGACCTGACCGACTACACCATCCCCGTCCACGGCGAGGCGCGCGGGCTGATCAACACCGGCCTCGAAATCCGCCAGGACCTGATCACCGACGAGACCGGCCAGCAGCAATGGGCCGAGCGGCTCGCGCGGATCCTGCGCGAGATCGCAGCAACGCTGCGGAAGGACGGATTGGCGTGATGCTCACTTCGCCCGTGTCAGCGCCAGCCAGATGCCGCCGCCGATCATGAAGCCGCCGGAGATGCGCGACATCATCCGCGTGCGGCGCGCCGAGAAGAATTTTCGGGCGCGGCCGGCGGCGATGGCATAGAGCGCATCGGTCATTACCGCCGTCACCATGAAGGTGGCGCCCAGCAGCGCGACTTGCGGAAAGTGCGGCTGGTTCATGTCCATGAACTGCGGAATGAAGGCGCCGAAGAACACCAGCACCTTGGGGTTCGACAGCAGCACCAGGAATCCCTGCAGGAAGAAGCCGCCGCGCGGCGGCGGTGGCGGCGCCTCGAGATCGACGCCCTCGACCGGCGCCCAGATCAGCCTGATACCGAGCCAGATCAGATAGGCGGCGCCGGCAAAGCGCACCCAGTCGAACCAATAGCCCATGGTTGCCATCAGCGAGGTCAGGCCGACCGCGACGATGCCGATCACGATGGCAAGGCCCGCTTGCGCGCCGGCGACGTTGGTGAGCGCCGCGCGCGTGCCGTGGCGCAGCCCGTTGGCGATGACGAGGGTGACGATCGGCCCCGGCAGCAGCGCCAGCGCAATACAGGCGGCGACGAAGGCGAGATAGGCTTGCATGGACATCATGGGAAGGACTCGCTGCGGTTTGTGCGCATTAATGCATGGCGGAGGCGGGAACGGAAGCTGGCTCGTTCCTCACCCCGCTCGCAGCCGATCAGGCGCGCCAAGAACGGCATCTTGACATGCAACCATTCAGTTGCCTATCTTGCGCAGCCATGGATGAAGTCTTCAGAGCGCTCGCCGATGGGTCGCGACGGTCGCTGCTGGACAGGCTTCACGCCAGGAACGGCCAGACACTGAACGAACTCTGCGAGGGCCTCGCGATGACGCGTCAGGCCGTTGCCAAGCACCTTGTCATTCTGGAGAAGGCCAATCTGGTCACGACCATCAGACATGGCCGCGAGA
Organism: Bradyrhizobium sp. USDA 327; assembly: GCF_041262065.1. Lineage (NCBI taxonomy): Bacteria > Pseudomonadati > Pseudomonadota > Alphaproteobacteria > Hyphomicrobiales > Nitrobacteraceae > Bradyrhizobium > Bradyrhizobium sp. USDA 327. The sequence goes on from NZ_JBGCCW010000001.1 coordinate 5,663,703, forward strand.
AGCTGCACTACCTCAACCCCGTGCCCATCCATCAGATCGGCGAACGCTGGATCAAGAAATTCGAACGCGGCAAGCTCGCTGCACTCGGCGAATTGAAGCGTCAGTTGGAGAAGCGCGAGGAATAGGCCTGCTCAACAAAGGATTTGATGCGCGATGGATCTCGACCAGTTCAAGCCGCTCACAGTCTACACAATCTACATCGCCTCCACGCCGGAGCAGGTGTGGCAGGCCCTGACGTCGGCCGAGTTCAGCCGGGAGTACTTTTCCGGGTTCGCGGTGGAGATGGAGCCCAGGCTCGGCGGCACGTTCATCGTGCGCGCGCCGGACGGATCGGAGCACATCTCGGGCAAAGTATTCGAATACGATCCGCCCAAGAAGCTGACGGTGACCTGGAACGTCAACTGGCCCGACCTCGTCGAGAAACTCGGCACCACGCTCGTCACCTACGAGATCGAGCCCGCCGGCGAGGCCGTCCGCCTCACCCTGAGCCAGCGTCATGATCGTCAACTCAGCGAAGACATCCTCTCAGGCGGCCGCACCGGTTGGCCCGCGATCCTGTCGGGGCTGAAGAGCCTGCTGGAGACGGGCAAGGCGCCGCAGATCAAGATGTCGCCGCCAGTAAAGATGCTGGAAGCATTGAAGGCGATGGGGATCAAGGTACCGTAGCGGCCGGACCCCGCCTCCTCATCGCTTCTTGTTCAGCGGCGGGTGGATCTCGTCGATCTTGCGACGGCAATCCGCTTCCGAATCGTGCGGGCCCGAGACAAAGGTCCCGCTGACCTTGATCGCGTACCAACCCGACTCAACGCCGAGCCGGAGCGCTTCTTCTGTCTTGACCTGCCGTGGAGAGAGAACTTGCATCTGGTGCTTTCGGTTGGCGTTCGACCTCAAATCGAACCGCGGTGACGTTTCAGGCAATGCAGCTGGCGCCCGTTCACCCGCCGAAACGGGCCATGCACAAAACGACCGCCCCTATGGCGTCGCGATGTGCTCGCTCAGCCGGCGCGGGGAATGAGCCATCTCAGGTCGCCCGCGCACAGTCGAGGAGCTACGTGTACGCGGAAGCGACAGGCCTTTCGAACGTTGCCGCACCGTGCGCGCATTTACGGCAATTAGCTATCGATTTCTCGCCCGCACGCGGGTGAGCGCCTGACCGGTGCGACCGGCTCCCTCTCAGGCGACCGGCGCCACCAGCCGCCGGTAGAGATGCCAGGTCGCATGCCCAAGCACCGGCAGCGTCACGATCAGCCCGAGAAAGTAGGGCAGCGCCGAGACGATCAGCAGCATCACGATCACCGCGGCCCACGAGATCATCGGCAGCGGGCTCGCGACGACGGCACGTACGCTCGTCACCATGGCCGTGACGAAATCAACGTCGCGATCGAGCAGCAGCGGGAACGACACCACGGTCAGCGAGAACAGGATCAACGACAGCACGGCACCGACCGCGTTGCCGATGCCAAGGAACAGCAGGCCCTCGTTGGTCGTCAGCACCACCGTCATGAATTCCTGCAAGCTCGAGAACGAGGCATTGAGGCCGAGCAGCAGCGCGATCAGGAGCCGCACCTGGTACATCCAGACCACGAACACGAACAGCGTCACGAAGGCCATCCAGCCGATCTCGCTGCGCGAACGGATCGCCGACCAGATCGCACCGAACGAGACCGGCTCGCCGCGCTCGCGGCGGCGGCTGATTTCGTAGAGGCCGATCGCCACGAACGGCCCGATCAGCGCAAAACCCGCGGCAAGGGGATAGACCAGATAGACCATGCCGAAGGCGGTGAGGCAGAGCACGATGGCGATGCCGCCGGCGGCGTAGAGCGCGCCGAAGCAGAGACCGTAAAGAGGCAGCGCCTGGAAGTCGCGCAGGCCTTCGACCAGCGCCTCGGCGATGTCGGTCGCCGCCACGGGACGCACCACCGGATCGACCTTGCCCGAGATGGACATCAGCTTCCTCCGCAAACCGGCGCGATTATTCGTTGCGCGCTTGCGGCGATATTAGCGCCGCCGCGCGGAGGCGCAACTTGATGCCGGCCGGCGCGAAGAGAGCGGCGACGCGACAATGATCGCTGCGAAATCTTTAGCCTTTGGTGCGATATTCGCGCCGATGACCATGGACGGGGCAGATGATCGTGCCTCAAATTGTACCTCCGAGCCCCCTCGCCTGAGAGCCAATCGCCCACCGATGAGCCTGCGTACCCGGTTACTGATCCTCGTCATCGCGGCCATGCTCGTGCCGGCGATCCTGGTCGGGCTCCGTTTTGTGCAGAACCGGGCCAGTGAGATCGACGCGGCGCTGGCCAATCTGGTCGCATCCGCCGACGACATCGCGGGCGATTTGGACGAGAAGATCAAGGGCACCGCCCAGCTTCATTATGGGCTCGCCCGTGCCCGCGATCTCGACACGCGCGACAAGGCGGCGTGCTCGGCATTTCTGTCTGATGTCCGCGAAGAATATCCGCAGTTCACGGGCATCCTGACCATCGATCCCGACGGCCGTCTGTTCTGCGACTCGCTGCGGACCAACCGCGCGCTCGACCTGAACGACCGCGGCTATTTCAAGCAGGTGAAGGGTCTTCATGGCGTCGTCGCAGTGGAGCCGGTGTTCGGCCGGCTCACCGGACTATCGGTGCTGCAGATCGCCTATCCCGTGCGATCGGAGGCGGGTGCGCTGAAATTCGTGCTGCTCGCGTCCTTCAACCTCAACAAGTTCGCGGAATTTCACGACAAGCGGCTGCTCGCCGAGAAGGACATCCTGCTGATCGACGCCAAGGGTACGGTGCTGGTCGCCCCCAAGGGCGGCGGCTGGAGCGAGCCCGTCGGTGGATCCATTGCTGGTTCCGACCTGTTCCGCTTTGCGGCAGCGCCCGATCGCGAGCCGTTTCGCGAGGTGAGCGACCGCGAGGGCCGCACACAGATCTGGGCCGTTGCCCGCTCACCTTCGATCCGCAGGGCCGGCCTCACCATCCTGGTCGGACGATCCAAGGACGGACTGGTGGCGGCGGCCAATCGCCGGCTGTTGGAGGACATGGCAATCCTTGCGGTGGCTTCGCTTCTGTTGCTCGCCGGTGTCTGGATCCTTGCGACCGTAAGCGTCGGGCGCCAGGTCGGACGGCTCGCCGCCATGGCCAAGAGTCTCGGGCGTGGCGATCTCAGCGCGCGCATTCCGGAGCCCCACCCGGGCGGCGAACTCGGCGGATTGATGAGCCTGCTCAACAGCACGGCCGAATCGCTCGAGCAGCAGCGCGCCGCCATCGCGGATCTCAGCCACAAGCTCAGCCAATCCCAGAAGATGGAAGCCATGGGCCAGCTCACCGGCGGCGTGGCGCACGATTTCAACAATCTCCTGACCGTCATTCTCGGCAACTCGGAGCACCTCGCCCACAGGCTCGCGGGCAACAAGGAATTGCAGCGGATCGCTGACGACATTGCGACCGCCGCCGAGCGCGGTTCCGACCTGACGCGGAGCCTGCTCGCCTTCGCACGCAAGCAGCCGCTGCGACCGCGAGAGATCGACATCGCGGAGCAGGTGACCGGCATGAAACAGCTTCTGCGGCGGACCCTGGGCGAGCACATCGACTGCAGCTTCACGCTCGCGCCGGATCTATGGCTCGCCAGCGTCGATCCCAGCCAATTGGCCACGGCCGTGCTCAACCTCGTGCTCAACGCGCGCGATGCGATGCCCGACGGCGGCAAGCTGATGGTCGAGGTGCGAAACATCTCGCTCGGTGAATCCGACCTCGACGTCAACGGCGAGCCGCGGCCGGGCGACTACGTCATGCTGGCCGTGAAGGATACGGGGACCGGCATGAGCCGCGAGGTGTTGGGGCGCGCGTTCGAACCGTTCTTCACCACCAAGGAGGTCGGCAAGGGGACCGGTCTCGGCCTCAGCATGGTCTACGGGTTTGTGCGACAATCCGGCGGACTTGTGCAAATGCAATCCGAACCGGGTCAAGGCAGCGTCGTCAGGCTGTTCTTTCCCCGCCTCGCGACGCCGCCGAATGAGGAACCGCTGCCGGCAGAGCAGGTCATCGCACCCGACGGCTACGAGACGATTCTCGTCGTTGAGGACGACGACATGGTGCGAGCCTATGTCGAGAACGAGCTGAAGACGCTCGGCTATCGCGTCATCGCGACATCGAACGGGCCGGCGGCGCTGGATGTGCTGCGCCAGCCCGGAGACATCCAGTTGCTATTCACTGATGTCGTGATGCCCGGCGGCGTGTTCGGACCGGAGCTGGCGAGGCAGGCAACCGGCCTGCGGCCTGGTCTCAAGGTTCTCTTCACCTCCGGCTACAGCCAGAGTCCCGTCAGGACGCCCGACCAGATCGGCGACGCCCGCATTCTGACCAAGCCGTTCCGGCGCAAGGATCTTGCTGCGATGCTGCGGGCCGCCCTCTCGGAGCCGTCGCGGTAGATCAGGAGCCGATCGCGAGCTGGAGCGCCACGCCGAGATTGGCCGCGAACAGGACCGCGTCGATGACGAAGATCCGGAGCATCGGGCCCTTCAACACGGGCCAGTAGGCCACCCCGACGCGGCCGCCGCGCATCAGCACCGGAACGTTATAGGCGAACTGGCTGAAATGGCAGGCGGCGAAGAACAGGAACAGCGCGAGCTGCGCTTCGCTCGGCTGGAAGAAGGACGGACGGGCGGCCAGAAGATAGAGCGACAGCAGCCCGATCGGCAGATTCATCCCGCCCAGGAACGCCACGCTGGCCGCCAGGGTCGGCGCGATCGGATTGCTGCGCTCTTCCCGCGGCAGCAGGATCTTCAACGTGTTCGCTTGCGCGATGCTGAACTGGATGAAAGCGCCGACGAACCAGAGCGTGTTGAGAAGCAGAACGAAATCAGAAACGTGCATCGTCATTTTCCATAGAAGGCTTCGCTGCGTACGACGCGGCCGGCATCGTCGAAATCCATGAATTCGCTGGCGCGCGTGTCGCCCAGCTGCCACCACACCGTGAGGCGCGCGATCGCCTCGTCCCAGCTCCAGCTCAGGATCTTCAGGTCGGCGCGCTCGACATGGCCATAGGCCTTCCGCCAGTAGGCACGGATGTTCTCGGCGCCGGTGACGACAGGAGAACCCGTCAGTGTGAGAGCGAGAGGGCTGCGCATCCGCGCATCGTCGGCGAAATGCGCGACGACCGCGTCGATGTCGACCCTGCACCAATTCGCGCACCATGCCGCGACAAAGCCTTCGGCAGTCGCGCGGCTCATTGCCTGTCCGCTCATGACACGGATCCTCCCCGGCAGGGAAGGTGGCAAAGCCCGCGCTTCATGTCAACCATATTGACTTGAGAATTCCGTCAGTTGTTGTCGGCGATCGCCTCCATCACGCCCATCCAGCCGGCCGCACCCGACGCCCCCACGCGATCGAACGCCTCGCGCAGCACCTTGCGCTCGTGGTCGGAGGCCCGCTGCTCGATGCGCCGCCCCGCTTCCGTCAGGCGCAGCAATTTCGAGCGGTGCTGCTCGGGCGAACGCTTCGATGTCACGAGCTTGCGCTCCACCAGCAGATTGAGCGGCCGGTTGAGGGCTTGCTTGGAAATGCCGAGGATCTCGATCAGCGCGCCGATCGCGATGTCGGGCCGGCGCGCCACCACGTAGAGGATACGATGGTGCGGACGCGACAGGCCCTGCTTCGCAAGATATGCGTCGGCCTCCAGCGTCATCCCGCGCCAGCCGTAATACATGAGCTCGAGCGCCGCATCGAGCTCGTGCAGCTTGCCGAGTGAAGCGCGGTGGAGTCCCGCGGCTTGAGGCGCCTTTGCCATGGCAGGAAGCTAGCCTCTCGCCCGCAGCTCGCGCCGCAGCACCTTGCCCGTCGCCGTCATCGGCAGCGTCTCAGCAAACTCGACGAAGCGCGGATATTCGTGGGCTGCGAGCTGCACCTTGACGAACTCCTGGATCTCGCGCGCGAGCGCATCGCTGCCGGCAAAGCCGGGCCGCAGCACGATCCAGGCCTTGATCGATTCGGTGCGGATCGGATCGGGGATGCCGACGACGGCTGCCATCGCCACCGACGGATGCTTCATCAGCGTGTGCTCGATCTCGGACGGGCCGACGCGATAGCCGGCAGTGGTTATCACGTCGTCCTCACGGCTGACGTACCAGAAATAGCCGTCCTCGTCCTGCACGCCGAGATCGCCAGTCAGCAGGAACTCGCCGGCATGTTTCTTCGCCGTCGCCTCCGGATTGCGCCAATATTCGAGCATGGTGACGGGACACGGCTGGCGCACGCCGATGATGCCACGCTGACCGCGCGGCTGCTCCACGCCCTTGTCGTTGACGATGCGGACATCGAAGCCGGGCGTCGCCTTGCCCATCGAACCGGGGCGGATCGGAAACAGGTTCGAGTTGCTGCCGATCACGAGATTGCACTCGGTCTGGCCGAACACTTCATGCGCGTCGATGCCGAACGTCTCGCGCACCCAGCCGAGCAATTCGCCGCCCAGCGACTCGCCCCCCGTAAAGATGCTGCGCAGCTTGACGCCGGAGTGCTTCACGCCGGCCTGCCGCATCAGCTTCAGCGCGGTCGGCGGCAGGAAGACGTTGCGCACGGAAAGATCGGCCATCATCTGCATCGCCGCCTGCGGCTCGAATTTGCGTGCGCGGTGACCGACGAGGGGAATGCCGTGATACCAGAACGCGAACAGGCCGTTGATGAGCCCGCCGATCCAGGCCCAGTCCGCCGGCGTCCACATGAGATCGCCCGGGCGCGGCAGGAAGTTGTGACACATCTCCACGTTCGGCAGATGGCCAAGCACGACGCGGTGCGCATGCAGCGCCCCCTTCGGATTGCCCGTCGTGCCCGAGGTGTAGATGATCAGCGCGGGATCATCGCACGAGGTGTCGATCCGCGCGAAGTCGGCCGATGCGGCCTTGACCGCATCCCAGAACGACGTCGTCCCCGCCGGCGCGCGCCCGCCGACCACATAGATCGTCTTCAGGTCGGGCAGACGATCGCGAATTTTTGCGAGCTTCTCCCAGCCCCCCTCGTCGGTGACGATGGCTTTCGCCTCCGAATTCGACAGGCGGAATTCCAGCGCGTCCTCTCCGAACAGCGCAAACAACGGGATCGAGATCATGCCGGAGCGGAACGCCGCCATATGCGCGATCGGCAATTCCCGGGACTGCGACAGAAACACCGCGACGCGGTCGCCACGGGAAAGCCCGTCCGCCTTCAGCACATTGGCGAAGCGGCGCGACATCTCGGCGATCTCGTCGAAGGAGGTGCGGCTGGTGGCGCCGCTCTCGTCGACATAGATCAGCGCAAGCCGCCCCGTGCCGTCGGCATGGCGATCGCAGCACGCTTCCGCAATGTTGAAGCGCGCGGGGATGTCCCAGCGAAAATTGCGATAGAGCTCGTCATAGGTCTTTGCTTCGGTGAGCATGGGCTTGAATCGTTTCCCGGTATCTTGTTGTTCTCGTCAGTCTAGGGCCGCGAACGCACGGGACAAGCCCCGCGACGTCATTCCAGGGCGCCTGCAGGGCGGCCCGGAATCCATCGGGCCACAGGAAACGCCGCCTGATGGATTCCGGGCTCGACGCTGGCGCGTCGCCCCGGAATGACAGCGAGAGAGCTATCGCACCGTCGCGAAGAACTTCCTGACATCGCGCACAAACAGCTCCGGCTGCTCGAAGGCGGCGAAATGACCGCCCTTCTCCATCTCGCTCCAGTGGGTGATGTCCGGGAAGTTCGGCTCCATCCAGCGCCGCACCGGCGTGATGATCTCCTTGGGAAACACCGCGACTCCCGTCGGCACCTTCACTACGGGCTTGGTGCGGCGATGGCCAAAACTCTCCCAATAGAGCCGCGCCGAGGAGGTCGCCGTCTCCGTTACCCAATAGAGCATGACGTTGTCGAGCAGCTCGTCCTTGCTGAAAATGTTCTCAGGATGCCCGTTGCAGTCGGTCCAGGCCCAGAATTTTTCCAGGATCCAGGCCGCCTGCCCGCTCGGTGAATCCGCGAGGCCATAGCCGAGCGTCTGCGGGCGCGTCGACTGCTGCTTGGAGTAGCCGGAATCGAGATCGACATAGTGCTTGAGGCCGCGCGAGAGCGCGCTTCTCCTCCGCCGTCGGCTCGCCCTCGACCTTGGGCGCCGCATTGAAGGCGAGCGTGATGTGGATGCCGGCGCAATGCTCGGCATCCTGTGCGCCGAGCGAGGTCGTCACCGCCGAACCCCAGTCGCCGCCTTGCGCGCCGTAACGCGCATAGCCGAGCCGGTCCATCAGCTTCGCCCAGGCCGCGGCGATGCGGTCGACGCCCCAGCCGGTGGTCTTCGGCTTGGCCGAGAACCCGAAGCCCGGCAGCGAGGGACAGATCACGTGGAAGGCATCGGCAGGATTGCCGCCATGCGCGACGGGATCGGTGAGCGGCGCGATCACCTTCTGGAACTCGACGATCGAGCCCGGCCAGCCATGGGTGATGATCAGCGGCAGAGCGGAAGGCTCCTTCGAGCGCACATGGATGAAATGGATGTCGAGCCCGTCGATCTCGGTGGTGAACTGCTCGAAGCGATTAAGTTTTGCCTCGCGGGCGCGCCAGTCGTAATCGTTGGCCCAGTAGGTGCAGATCTCCTGGATCCATCGCAGCGGCGCGCCCTGGCTCCAGTCGTCGACGAGCTCGGCATCCGGCCAGCGCGTGCGAGCGAGGCGTGACTTGAGATCGATAAGGGTGTCGTCGCTGATGGCGATGCGGAACGGTTTGATGGCGGTCATCGGTTGCCTCCCTTGTTCTTCTTGTCATTCCGGGGCGCCGTAGCGCGAGCCCGGAATCCATTAAGCAACGGACTCAGCAGCGCGATGGATTCCGGGTTCACGCTACGCGTGCCCCGGAATGACGACTTAGCCCGACAGCGCCGCCTTCACCAAGCCGCTGGCCTTGCCGAAATCCATCTGTCCCGCGTACTTCGCGCGCAGCGCGGCGATCACCTTGCCCATGTCCTTCATGCCGGCGGCGCCGGTCTCGGCGATCGCGTCCGCGATCGCCTTCTTCACGTCATCCTCCGACATCTGCTTCGGCAGGTAGGCCGAGATCACCGCGATCTCCTCGCGCTCCTGCGCGGCAAGCTCGGCGCGGCCGCCCTTGTCGTAGAGCTCGACCGCCTCGTGGCGCTGCTTGATCATCTTCTGCAGCACGGCGAGAATGTCGGCGTCCGACAACGGCGGGTTGCCGCTGCCGCGGGCATCGATGTCGGCATTCTTGATGGTCGAGTTGACCATGCGTAGCGTGGACAGCTTGCGCTCGTCCTTGGCCTTCATGGCCTCCTTGACCGCATTGTTGATGTCGTCGCGCAGCATGATCGTGATCCCTTCGAATATCCGACGCCTGATCTAGGCCGTTCGTGGCCTTCAGACAACCTCGGTTCCGAGCCATTCGGCGAGCGCCCGCACTGTCGCTTCCGGCTGTTCGGCTTGCGGCAGGTGCCCGCAGCGATCGAGGATCACGAGCCTGGCGCCGGCGATGCCCTCGGCCATCTCCTTGGAGAGCGAATTCGGGATGGTATTGTCGGTATCACCCGTCAGCACCAGAGTCGGACACTTGATGGCTGAAAGCGTCGGGCGCGAATCCACCCGTGCGATGATCGCGGTCTGCTGCCGCAGATAGCCTTCGACGCCGACGTCCTCGTCCTGCGCATGCACGAGCGCGAGAATATCGGCATCATCGCGCCGCGACGGATGCACGAGCTCCGGAAAACTCTCCTGGCGGACGGTGCGGAGCTCGCCGCGCCTGGCGCGCTCCATCTGGGCGTGCCGGCGCGTGGTTGCCTCCGGCGTGTCGGGCCGCGCCTGCGTGTTGATCAGCGCGAGCCTGGTCACGCGCTCGCCCGCCTGGCGCATGATCTCGAAGGCGATGTAGCCGCCCATGGAATGGCCGGCGAGGGCGAAGCGCGGCGGTGCCTCGGCGAGGATGCGGCGGGCGATCGCCGCGATGCTGTCGTCGCGGATGTGGTTGGCAATCATCACGGGGCCAAACCGCCATAGTGGCGGGATCACCGGGGCGTAGATCCGGGCCGAGGAGGCCAGCCCCGGAACCAGCAGAATCGGGGTGGGTCTGGTCCATTATTGCCTCGCAAGCCCAGGAAATTGCCGGAAATTGTGCCGCCGAGCTTAAGTGCCCGAGACAGGCTGTCAAATATGCAAAAACGCATGTGAATCGGCGGTTCTCCGCTTTGACGGCGGCGCCTGCGGGGACTATGAAGCGGGCTCATGACACAACATGACAACGATACCGCCTGGCCGGACCATAAACCGACCGCGCTCCTCGTGCTTGCCGACGGCACGGTGCTCGAGGGCTTCGGTCTCGGCGCCGAAGGCCACGCCGTCGGTGAAGTCTGCTTCAACACCGCGATGACCGGCTATGAAGAGATCCTCACCGATCCTTCCTATGCCGGACAGCTCATCACCTTCACCTTCCCGCATATCGGCAATGTCGGCACCAACGAGGACGACATCGAGACGGTGAACATGGCGGCGACGCCGGGCGCGCGCGGCGTGATCCTGCGCACCGCGATCACCGATCCCTCGAACTACCGCGCCACCAAGCATCTCGACGGCTGGCTGAAGGCGCGCGGCATCATCGGTCTCTCCGGCATCGACACCCGCGCGCTGACCGCGTTGATCCGCTCCAAGGGCATGCCCAACGCCGTGATCGCGCATTCCAGGACCGGTGAGTTCGACCTGCACGGCCTGAAGGAAGAAGCGCGCGAATGGCCGGGCCTCGAGGGCATGGACCTCGTGCCGCTGGTCACCTCCGGCCAGCGCTTCACCTGGGACGAGACGCCGTGGCTGTGGGACAAAGGCTTCGGCCGCCAGGAGAAGCCGGAATTCAACGTCGTCGCGATCGACTACGGCATCAAGCGCAACATCTTGCGCCTGCTCGCCGGGGTCGGCTGCAAGGTGACGGTGGTGCCGGCAACGACCTCCGCCGAGGACATTCTGGCGATGAAGCCGGACGGCGTGTTCCTGTCCAATGGTCCGGGCGATCCGGCCGCGACCGGGAAGTATGCCGTGCCCGTGATCCAGGACGTGATCAAGTCGGGCACGCCGACCTTCGGCATCTGCCTCGGCCACCAGATGCTGGGCCTCGCCGTCGGCGCCAAGACGAAGAAGATGCACCAGGGCCATCATGGCGCCAATCATCCCGTCAAGGACGAGACCACCGGCAAGGTCGAGATCACCTCGATGAATCACGGTTTTGCCGTCGACGAGACGACGCTGCCGAAGGGCGCGACGCAGACCCACATTTCCTTGTTTGATGGGTCCAACTGCGGCATCCAGCTCGATGGCAAGCCGGTGTTCTCGGTGCAGTACCATCCCGAGGCCTCACCGGGCCCGCGCGACTCGCACTATCTGTTCAAGCGCTTTGCCGACCTGATGCGGCAGAGAAAGAGCGCGTAAGGCGACAAGACCGCCCGGCGGATCAGTCCGCCGAGGCCCGGCTCCGTCACGGACGCATGAACATGAAGTCCGTGTCGGGATCGCAGTTCTCGGCGATGAAGCGCAGCTCCGCCTGGATGTCGGCGACCGACCTCGTCTCCAGATATTTCGAAATCACCAAATTGAGCAATGCCCGGCAGACCGCTTCGTGCCCGAGGCCGGCTGTCTCCGCCTCGTCGACGGCCGCCGAGAAATGACGCTGCGCAACGTCGGATGCGTACATGGCGTTCCCTCTCCTTCGCTTTGATCTGCGTGCCCGCCAATGGCCGCCAGCGCCTTGATCTCGGTCAAGCCGGAGTGTCGCGAGGAACAAGAGGGCTTGCGCCCTCTTGATTCCAGCCCGTTGCCAGTGGGAGTCTCCATGTCCGTCGTCCGCGACAATGCCGAGCCGCTCGCCATCGTTTTCGAAGACGATGGCCTCGTGCCGAACAACATCCTTCCGTTCCTCGTCTACCAGGGCGCGGTGAAGCTTGATCCGAAGCATCCGGAAGAGACCATCGAAGACCTGTTCGAGCGCAATGGCTGGGGCGGGACGTGGCGGAACGGCGTCTACGACTATCTGCATTATCACGCGACGGTGCACGAAGTGCTCGGCGTCGCGCGTGGCAGTGCAAGCGTCCGTTTCGGCGGCGATCATGGCCAGGAGCTTCAGATCAAGGCCGGCGACGTCGCGATCCTGCCGGCCGGCACCGGGCATCAGTGCATCAAGGCGAGCGATGATTTCTGCGTGATCGGCGCTTACCCGCCGGGATCGAAGATGGAGATCACGCGGGCGACGCCCGAGAACCACGCCAGGGCGCTGAAGACGATTCCAAACGTGGCACTGCCGCCCGCCGATCCCGTGACGGGCAAGGACGGGGCGCTGATGCGGCTGTGGCGGTAGCTGCGGGCGCGGTGCCGTAAGGTGGAAAGCGTAATCCACCTCTTCCATTCCGCCCAGACAGACGTGGTGGGTTACGCCGTCGGCTAACCCGCCCGACACATCCCTGCTACGCCTCGTTGGTACCTTCCTGCCGGGTCGCCTCGAACAGGAACCAGGTGCGGCGCTCGGTCTCGTCGATGAAGTTTTCGAGGATGCTGGCGCTGGCGACGTCACCGGCCTCGTCGCAGACCTCATGCGCCTTGCGCATCGCGGCGGCGACGTGCTTGTTGTCCTGCATCAGCTCGCGCAGCATCTCGCGCGGCGGGACGTAGTCCTCGTTGTTGTCCTTGATGGTCTGGAGCTTTGCGACCTGGCCGATCGACTTCAGCGTGGTACCGCCGATCTTGCGGACGCGCTCGGCGAGCTGGTCGGTGGTGGCGAAGATCTGGTCGGACTGCTCGTCGAGCAGCAGATGGTAGTCGCGGAAATGCCGGCCGCTGATGTGCCAGTGGAAATTCTTGGTTTTGAGGTAAAGCGCGAACGCGTCGGCCAGAAGCACGTTGAGCGCCTCCGAGACCTTCTTGACCCCATCGGACGACAGATCAGTAGGGGTATCGAGATCGGGCGAGACCTTGCTGGTTTTGCTCACGGGAGACCTTCCTGTTAGGACGCGGACATTGACGGCGCGCCGTCGCACCCCTAACGCAAGGCGGGCAGCGCCGGTTCCTCCATCGGAACCGCTTGGCCGGGATCTTCGAATAGCATGGACGATTGGATCGATTATTACGACTCGACGCATACGATCTATGTCAGCAAGCTGCATCGCGACCTGCATTTCCAGATCATTGCGCGGGATATCATCGGCTACATCCCCTCGCCCGATGCGACGGTGCTGGACTATGCCTGTGGGGAAGCACTGTCGGCGAGCGAGGTCGCGGCCGCCTGCGGCAAGCTGATCCTGGCCGAGCCCGCGCCGGGTGTGCGTGGGCGGCTGATCGCGCGGTTTGCCCCGAACACCAAGATCCGCGTCCGCTCGCTCGACGATATCCGCAAGATGCAGGACCAGTCGATCGACCTCGTCGTGATGAACTCGGTCGCGCAATACATGACGCCGGAGGAGCTCGATGTCGCCCTCCTCAACATCCGCCGTATCCTGAAGCCCTCCGGCAAGCTGGTGCTCGGCGACATTCTCCAGCCCAATGTCGGCATGGTCAGGGACGTGATGGCGCTGCTCGGCTTCGCCCTGCGCCATGGCTTCCTGAAAGACGCGCTGATCGGGCTGATCAGCACCGCGCTGTCGGATTATCGCCAGCTGCGCTCGCGCATCGGGCTCCAGCGCTACAGCGAGAACGAGATCACCGCCAGGCTGAAGGCGGCCGGATTCGCGGTCCAGCGCGCCCGCAGCAATATCGGCCACAATCGCTGGCGCATGACCTTCATCGCGCGGCCGCCTCTGGTCCGTTAAGCATAAAAACCAGCCGTGGTAGCTTGTCGCATGCCGATCGGGAATAATCCGGATGGCCCGGTGGCGGAAGTGTCTACGCGGGGGCGGTGCATCGCTCTTCATCCTGGTTCAAATCCAGGCCGGGTCTCCAGCCTTCGCTGCTGACGCAGCTTCGGCTCGGCAAGCCCTCTCGTAGCGAAGGCTGCCGCGGCGAAGCCCGAAGGGGCGAAGCCGGGCCTGTGTCGGCAATCCGCTCAGCCTCAATCCACCTTTACCACGTTACACCCAGACAACAGCTGAAGCCGGTCCGCATCCCTGGCTGCGGAGCTGATCACGGCGTCAAGCAGGCCGGGGAAACGCGCGTCCAGATCCTCGCGGCGCAGGCGCATGAACCGGTTGGTTCCGGCCAGGCGCGTCTGCATCAGCCCGCATTCGCGCAGCTTGGCGAAGTGATAGGCGAGGTTGGACTTGCCACCCAGCCCGCTGAAATCGCCACAACAGAGCTCGCTGCTGACACGTTCTTGCTCGGCGAGCTGGTAAACGATGGCGAGCCGGATCGGATCGCTCAGGCAATCCAGCACCATCGGCAGCTCGATCTGCTCCCGGGTCGGATGAAGAGGTGTACGGCTCATGTCCCGATCATAGCGAAGCGGCCGTTATGTTCAATAGTTCTTGAACCAATTGACTCCTGGACCACGACGTCGAATAGTTCAATAAACGTTGAACATGAGACTTTCCCAATGAGCGTGTTCTGGCTGGCCCTCGCAGCCTTTGCGATCGGCACTGAAGGCTTTGTCATTGCAGGACTTTTGCCGGCAATCGCCACCGACCTTTCGATTTCGGTCTCGGCCGCGGGCCAATTGGTCACCGCCTACGCCCTCACCTATGCCGTGGGCTCGCCGATCCTCGCGGTGGCGCTGAACAACATCGACCGCCGCACCGTGCTGGCCCTGGCGCTGGCGACGTTCATCGCCGGCAACCTCGCGGCGATGGTCGCATCCAACTACGTCCTGCTGCTGGCCTCGCGGATGCTGATGGCATTGGGCTCGGGGCTTTGCATGCCGACGGCAATGGCCGTGTCCGTGGCGGTCGCCGCGCCCGAGCGCCGCGGCCGCGCGGTGGCGCTGGTCACCTCGGGGATGACGGTCGCGACCGTGATCGGCGTTCCCCTCGGCAATCTCGTCGGCAGCCTGCTCGGGTGGCGCGCGACCTTTGCCATGGTCGCCCTGATCGGCGCGGTCGCGCTCGCCGGCCTGCTGCTCGGCCTGCCCAAGGGCTTGCCCCGCAATACGGCCTCGCTCAGCGAACGGCTGGCGGTGGCGCGCCACAGCCACGTTCTGGTCGCGCTCCTGATCACCATGTTGTGGGCGCTGGGCGGCTTCACTGTCTTCACCTATTTCGCGGTCCCGCTGCGCGGGCTCGGTTTCGATGCCTCGCAGGTCAGCCTCGCTCTGCTGGTGTTCGGCAGCGCGGCGGCGATCGGGAACATGCTTGGCGGCGTCCTGGCCGACCGGCTCGGCACGCTCGCCACCGCAGGCCTCGGGCTCGCCGGCATGGCGGGTGCCCTGATCCTGCATTCGCTGATCCTGAAGCTGATGCCGGGACAGGCGCATTACGCGGTGCTGGGCGCGATCTTCCTCTGGGGCCTCTCGGGATGGGCGTTCTATCCGGCCCAGCTCGCGAGCATCATCCGGATCGAGCCGCAGGCTTCGATGATTGCGCTCTCGCTCAACGCCTCGTCGATGTATCTCGGCTTCGCCATCGGCGGAGCACTGGGCGGCGCGGTGCTGGCGACCCTCTCATCGACCGACCTCGGCTGGATCGGCGGAACGAGCGTTGCGGCCTCGCTCCTGGTGCACCTCGCCCGTGGCTGGCAAGCCCGGCCCAAACCCGTCAAAATTGCCGGTTGATGGGCATTTTTCGGGGTTTCGCCGCCTCTAAAACTGGTCTAAGACCCACCCGCGCGCGAGGGAGACCACCGCGCTCTCGGCCAAAGGGACGCGCAGCAGCGCGCCCTTTTTTTGTGCCAAAATTCCACTTCGGCGAGAGTTGATGCCCAAACGTACAGACATCACCACCATCCTGATCATCGGCGCCGGTCCCATCGTGATCGGCCAGGCCTGCGAGTTCGACTATTCGGGCACCCAGGCGGTGAAGACGCTGAAGGAAGAGGGCTATCGCATCGTCCTCGTCAATTCCAACCCGGCCACCATCATGACCGATCCGGAATTGGCCGATGCGACCTATATCGAGCCGATCACGCCCGAGATCGTCGCCAAGATCATCGAGAAGGAACGTCACGTCATTCCCGGCGGCTTCGCGCTGCTGCCGACCATGGGCGGACAGACCGCGCTGAACTGCGCGCTGTCGCTGCGCCGCCAGGGCACACTGGAGAAGTTCGACGTCGAGATGATCGGCGCCACCGCCGACGCGATCGACAAGGCCGAAGACCGCCAGCTGTTCCGCAATGCCATGGAGAAGATCGGGCTGCAGACGCCGAAGTCGCGGCTCGCCAACGCGTCCGAGCTGAAGAAGTCGTTCCGCGACAAATACCACGCCGAACGCGAGAAGCTGTCGGGCGCGGCGCT
This sequence comes from Bradyrhizobium sp. USDA 327, assembly GCF_041262065.1. NCBI lineage: Bacteria > Pseudomonadati > Pseudomonadota > Alphaproteobacteria > Hyphomicrobiales > Nitrobacteraceae > Bradyrhizobium > Bradyrhizobium sp. USDA 327. The sequence goes on from NZ_JBGCCW010000001.1 coordinate 5,680,040, forward strand.
CGAAGAGCTCGACCGGCAATGGACTCTCGGCGAAGGCGACCGGCGCAAGCGTTATCAGGAATATGCGCTCGGACAGGCGATGATGGCGCTGTCCGAGATCGGCCTGCCCGCGATCATCCGCCCCTCCTTCACCATGGGCGGCACCGGTGGCGGCATCGCCTACAACAAGGAAGAGTTCCTCGACATCATCGAACGCGGCCTCGATGCGTCTCCCACCAACGAAGTGCTGATCGAAGAATCCGTGCTCGGCTGGAAAGAGTACGAGATGGAGGTGGTGCGCGACAAGAACGACAATTGCATCATCGTCTGCTCGATCGAGAACCTCGATCCGATGGGCGTGCACACCGGCGATTCCATCACGGTGGCGCCGGCGCTGACGCTGACCGACAAGGAATACCAGATCATGCGCGACGCCTCGCTGGCGGTGCTGCGCGAGATCGGCGTCGAGACCGGCGGCTCCAACGTGCAGTTCGGCGTCAATCCCGAAGACGGTCGCATGGTCGTCATCGAGATGAATCCGCGCGTGTCGCGCTCCTCAGCGCTGGCCTCGAAGGCCACCGGTTTTCCGATCGCCAAGGTCGCGGCCAAGCTCGCCGTCGGCTACACCCTGGACGAGATCGCCAACGACATCACCGGCGGCGCCACGCCCGCCTCGTTCGAGCCGACCATCGACTACGTCGTCACCAAGGTGCCGCGCTTCGCCTTCGAGAAATTCCCGGGCGCCTCGACCACGCTGACCACGTCGATGAAGTCGGTCGGCGAAGTCATGGCGATCGGGCGCACCTTCCAGGAAAGCCTGCAAAAGGCGCTGCGCGGGCTCGAGACCGGGTTGACCGGCCTCGACGAGATCGAGATCGAGGGCCTCGGCCGCGACGACGACAAGAACGCGATCCGCGCCGCGCTCGGCACGCCGACGCCGAACCGGCTGCTCCAGGTCGCCCAGGCCATGCGGCTCGGCTGGTCGAACGAGGACGTCTTCAAGTCCTGCAAGATCGATCCGTGGTTCCTCGGCGAGATGCGCGGCATCGTCGACATGGAGGAGAGGGTCCGCAAGAACGGCCTGCCGGGCAACGCTTTCGGCATGCGCACGCTCAAGGCCATGGGCTTCTCCGATGCACGCCTCGCCGTGCTCGCAGAGACGACGGAAGCGGAGGTGACGGCAAAGCGGCACGCGCTCGGCGTTCGCCCCGTCTACAAGCGCATCGACACCTGCGCGGCCGAATTCGCCTCCCCCACCGCCTACATGTATTCGACCTATGAGGCGCCGTTTGCGGGCGCGCCGGCGGACGAGAGCGCGCCGTCCGACAAGAAGAAGGTCATCATTCTCGGCGGCGGCCCCAACCGCATCGGCCAAGGCATCGAGTTCGACTATTGCTGCTGTCACGCCTGCTTCGCGCTGCATGACGCCGGCTACGAATCCATCATGGTCAACTGCAACCCGGAGACGGTGTCGACCGATTACGACACCGCCGACCGGCTCTATTTCGAGCCGCTCACCGCCGAGGACGTGCTGGAGATCATCGCGAAGGAGCGCAGCAAGGGCACGCTGCACGGCGTGATCGTGCAGTTCGGCGGCCAGACGCCGCTGAAGCTGGCGCGCGCGCTGGAGGCCGCCGAAGTGCCGATCCTCGGCACCTCGCCGGACGCCATCGACCTTGCGGAGGACCGCGACCGCTTCAAGCGCGTGCTCGACAAGCTTCGTCTCAAGCAGCCGAAGAATGGCATCGCCTATTCGGTCGAGCAGGCGAGGCTCGTCTCCGCCGACCTCGGCCTGCCGCTGGTGGTCCGCCCGTCCTACGTGCTCGGCGGCCGCGCCATGCAGATCATCCGCGAGGAGAACCAGCTCAACGACTATCTGCTCGGCACGCTGCCGGAGCTGGTGCCGGCCGACGTCAAGGCGCGCTATCCGAACGACAAGACCGGGCAGATCAACACCGTGCTCGGCAAGAACCCGCTGCTGTTCGATCGCTATCTGTCGGACGCGACCGAGATCGACGTCGATTGCCTCTGCGACGGCAAGGACACTTTCATCGTCGGCATCATGGAGCACATCGAGGAAGCCGGCATCCATTCCGGCGACAGCGCCTGCTCGCTGCCGCCGCACTCGCTCGATGCGAAGATGATCGAGGAGCTGGAGCGCCAGACCCGCGAGCTCGCGCTCGGCCTCGACGTCATCGGCCTGATGAACGTCCAATATGCCATCAAGGACGGCGAGATCTACGTGCTCGAGGTCAATCCGCGCGCTTCACGCACGGTGCCGTTCGTCGCCAAGGTGGTCGGCACGCCGGTCGCCAAGATCGCCGCGCGCATCATGGCGGGCGAGAAGCTCGCCGATTTCAGGCTGAAGAAGGCCAGGCTCAAGCACGTCGGCGTCAAGGAATCGGTCTTCCCGTTCGCGCGTTTCCCCGGCGTCGACACGGTGCTCGGCCCCGAGATGCGCTCGACCGGCGAGGTCATGGGCATCGACCGTTCGTTTGCGGTGGCCTTCGCCAAGAGCCAGCTCGGCGGCGGCACGCGGGTGCCGCGCAAGGGCACGGTGTTCGTCTCGGTGCGCGAAAGCGACAAGACGCGCATCGCCGAGGCCGTTCGCGAATTGCACTCGCTCGGCTTCAAGGTGCTGGCGACCTCGGGCACCCAGCGCTTCCTGACCGACCAGGGCATCCCGACCGAAAAGGTGAACAAGGTGCTGGAGGGGCGGCCGCACATCGTCGACGCCATCACCAACGGGGACGTCCAGCTCGTCTTCAACACCACCGAAGGCCCGCAGGCGCTGGCCGACAGCCGTTCGCTGCGGCGCGCGGCCCTCTTGCATAAAGTGCCGTATTACACCACTCTTTCCGGGGCCGTGGCGGCCGCGCAGGGCATCCGCGCCTATTTGGGCGGGGACCTTGAGGTTCGTACCCTGCAGAGCTACTTTTCGGAAACCTGATCGCTAGCTCCGGCGAAGCCGCTGCTAAGTGATTGGCGATGAAGCCACAATGGCCGGAGGAACTGTCCGGCCAGGTGGTGGTTCTGTTCCGGCGCTAAAAGCCCATATCTGTCAACGTCCGGCAGTCCCTGCGTTGGGCTCCGGAAACACTGACGAATCAAGGTTGCGGCGCCCATCCGCGTTTGGGGCGCACGATCGAAGGACGAGAGAGACGATGGAAAAGGTTCCGATGACCCAGGCCGGCTTTGTCGCGCTCGGGGAAGAATTGAAGCAGCGCCAGTCCGTGGATCGTCCGCGGATCATCGAGCATATCGCGGAGGCGCGCTCGCACGGAGACCTGTCGGAAAACGCGGAATATCATGCCGCGAAGGAAGAGCAGTCCCACAATGAAGGCCGCATCGCCGAGCTCGAGGACAAGCTCGCGCGCGCCGACATCATCGACATTTCCAAGCTCTCCGGCGACACCATCAAGTTCGGCGCCACTGTGACGCTGGTCGACGAGGACACCGAGAAGAAGACGGTGTGGCAGATCGTCGGCGAGGTCGAGGCCGACGCCAAGAAGGGCCGCATCTCCATCACCTCGCCGCTCGCGCGCGCGCTGATCGGCAAGAAGAAAGGCGCCTCGGTCGAGGTCAACACGCCCGGCGGCGCCAAGGCCTATGAGATCACCAAGGTGGAGTGGCGGTAAGGATTTGCCGCCTGCGTGCGACGATGTTTCGAAAAGGCCGCGCCCCGCGCGGCCTTTTTCGTATCTGCGTGTTGCTCGTTAAGACGGAATGTGGAGCGGCAGCATCTCTCGTGTCCCCGACGCGCTCCAGCGCCCTTGGCGTTGCGGCGCAGAGCCGGCCCCAGAAGGCAGCACGGGTACACGCGGTAAGATGGGCCCCAGCTCTGCAGCGCATCGCTGAAGGAGCGCTGCGCTGCGTCCGGGGCACGAGATCGGGGCCCTACCTTCTTCCCTTCACATCCAGCGGCACGGCCGCCTCGTATTTCGAATTGTGCAGCACCAGCGAGGTCCGCACGTTGCGGACATGTGGCGCGGCAGTCAGGTGCGTGACGAAATCCTGGAAAGTCGCCATATCGGGCGCGACGCATTTGAGGATGAAATCGACCTCGCCCGACAGCATCCAGCATTCCCGCACCAGGGGCTCGGCGCGGACGAAATCCTCGAATGCGCGCAAATCCGCCTCGGCCTGGCTGGACAGGTGCACGGCCGCGAACACGGTGACGTCGAAGCCGAGTTTGCGGGCGTCGAGCAGGCCCCGATAGCCGTGGATGTAGCCCTCCTCCTCCAGCGCCCGGACACGGCGCAGGCAGGGGGGCGGCGAGATGCCGACGCGCTTGGCCAGCTCGACATTCGTGATTCGACCGTCGGCCTGAATCTCGGTGAGAATCTTCAGGTCGATCTCGTCTAGGTTCCGCGACACGTGATTGGAACTCCTGCCCTTTGCAGCGGTATTGGATGGTTTGTCGAAATCCTCATAGCCCAGTCGGCACAGGCAGCGCAATTTTATTGCGCGTGCAACGCAATCGACTTTTGTTCCCTGTTGGAAAAATCCGCCGAGAGGGAATGCAATTCTTGCATAGCTCACCAGAAGGCTTAGATTAGCTCTGATATTTCAGCGCCTCCGCGAGGCCTCCCGGCACCTTCCGCGCCCGCGCTGCAAATCCCCCGTGAAAGGCGTCCATCGAAATGTCCGCTCCTGTTCATGCAAAGGTCGTCATTATCGGCTCCGGCCCTGCTGGCTACACGGCGGCGATCTATGCCGCGCGGGCGATGCTCGAGCCGATCCTGATCCAGGGCATCCAGCCCGGCGGGCAGCTCACCATCACCACCGACGTCGAGAATTATCCGGGCTTCGCCGACGTGATCCAGGGCCCCTGGCTGATGGAGCAGATGGAGAAGCAGGCGGTCCATGTCGGCACCAGGATCGTCACCGACCTGGTCACCAGGCTTGAGACGACGCAGCGGCCGTTCCGCCTCACCTGCGACAGCGGCGACGTCTATCTCGCCGACACCGTGATCCTCGCCACAGGCGCGCAAGCGCGCTGGCTCGGGCTGCCGTCCGAAGCGAAGTTCCAGGGCGGCGGCGTATCGGCCTGCGCCACCTGCGACGGCTTCTTCTACCGGGGCAAGGACGTGATCGTGGTCGGCGGCGGCAACACCGCGGTCGAGGAAGCCCTGTACCTCACCAATCATGCCTCGCAGGTCACCATCGTGCATCGTCGCGATCACTTCCGCGCCGAGCGCATCCTGCAGGAACGCCTGTTCAACCACCCGAAGATCAGGGTGATCTGGGACTCGGCCGTCGACGAGATCTGCGGCACCGAGAACCCGAACAAGGTCACCCATGTCCGGCTCAAGAACGTCAAGACCGGCGCGCTCACGGACGTGAAGGCGGACGGCGTCTTCATCGCCATCGGCCACGCGCCGGCGACGGAGCTCGTCAAGGATCAGGTCAAGCTGAAACCGTCGGGCTATGTCGAGGTCGCCCCGAACTCGACCGCCACCTCGGTGCCCGGCCTGTTCGCCGCCGGCGACGTCGCCGACGAGACCTATCGCCAGGCCGTGACGGCCGCAGGCCTCGGCTGCATGGCCGCACTCGAAGCCGAACGTTTCTTGGCCCTTCGCGCCAGCGAGCGCGCGGCAGCGGAATAACATCATGCCTCGAACACGCGACGGATTTACGGATATGGATTGGGACAAGCTGAAGGTGTTTCACGCGGCGGCGGAAGCGGGCAGCTTCACGCATGCGGGCGAGCAGCTCGGCCTGTCGCAATCGGCGGTGTCGCGCCAGGTCTCGGCGCTGGAGCAGGAGCTCTCGGTCTCGCTGTTCCACCGCCACGCCCGCGGCCTGATCCTCACCGAGCAGGGCGACCTGCTCTTCCGCACCGCGCATGACGTGTTCATGCAGCTGCAGGCGGCGCGCGCCAAGCTGACGGACAGCCGCGAGCGGCCGAGCGGCGATCTCAAGATCACGACCACGCCCGGCGTCGGCATCAACTGGCTGATCCCGCGGCTCGGCGAGTTCACCGCGCTCTATCCGGAGATCCGCATCTCGCTGATCGTCACCGACGAGGAGCTCGATCTGTCGATGCGCGAGGCCGACGTCGCGATCCGCACCCGCAAGCCGACGCAGCCGGACCTGATCCAGCGCAAGCTGTTCGCGATGGGCTTCCACGCCTATTGCTCGCCGGAATACATCAAGCGCTTCGGCACGCCGCGCACGCTGGAGGAGCTCGACTCCCATCGCATCATCACGCTCAGCGACGGCAGCTTCGCGCCGCATCTTCAGAACCGCAATTGGCTAATCGAAGCCGGACGCAACGGCTCGGGCCCGCGCGAAGCCTATTTCAAGGTCAACAACATCCTCGGACTCGTGCGCGCCTGTCAGCAGGGCCTCGGCATCGCCGCGCTGCCGGACTATCTCGTCGAGGAACAGAACAAACTCGTGCAGCTGTTCGGCGAGTCGGATTCGATCCAGCTCGACACCTACTTCGTCTATCCCGAGGAGTTGAAGACGGTCGCGCGCGTGCAGGTGTTCCGCGACTTCGTGGTGAGCAAGGCGCAGCGCTGGCCGTCCTGATTTCCGCATGACTGACATGCGGCCTCGGCTGTTGCTGCATGACACTGGGCGAGCCCATAATGTTTGTACGCTGAGCCTTCGCGTTGCGCATTTGTCCCCCTCCTCCAGTGGCGCGGGAGTTCAGTAATCCCTCTTGGAAGGTGATTGTGTCGGCCTCACGTGGCCAATACCTAAGCCGGGCCTTCGGGTCCGGCTTTTTTTCGCCCGCATGAGCTTTCACCCTCCGCGTGTATTGACAGTTCCAGGCACACCCCGCATCATTTGTAGATGATCACGAAGTCGTGCGCAGCCAATTCGAAAAAAGGCCCCCAGTCGGGGACCTCGGATCTTTGCGCGCACTAGGCTGACTTCGTCATCGCTGCAAATCCCGAAAACCCCGCCGCCTGGACGGGGTTTTTTCATGTGCCCTCCGTCTCAGGCTTTTTCCCTGGAAGGAGATGGAACATGACCGGACTTGAAGATCACTTGCGCGGGCTGTGGCTGCCGCTGGTGACGCCGTTTCACGGCGGCGCGCTCGACGAGAGATCGCTGCGGCGGCTGACGCGGCACTACGGCGCGGAAGCCATCGACGGCTTCATCCTGGGGGCGACCTCCGGTGAAGGCATGACGCTGCGCGAGGCCGAGCTCGAACGTCTCGTCGCCGTGGTGCGCGACGAGATGGCAGCCAGCGGCCGCATCGTGCCGATCTGCCTCGGACTCTCGGGCGCGGACACCTCGCGGCTGAAGGAGCGCCTCGACGAGACCGCGGACTGGCCGATCGACGGTTACCTGATCGCCAGCCCCTATTATGTGCGGCCGTCGCAGCGCGGCTTGCTGGCGCATTTCGAGGCGCTCGCCGACCACGCGGCATGGCCGCTCGCGCTCTACAACATCCCCTATCGCACCTCCGTCAACATCACCAACCAGACGCTGCTGCGGCTCGCCGAGCACAGGAACATCGTCGGCCTGAAGGATTGCGGCGCGAGCCGCGAGCAGTCGATCGCGCTGCTGCGCGACCGTCCGAAGGCCTTTCGCGTGCTCACCGGCGAGGATGCCAACTATTTCGAGGCGCTCAGCGACGGCGCCGATGGCGGCATCGTGCTGTCGGCCCATGTCGAGACCGCAACGTTCGCAGCCGTGCATGCCGAGCTGAAGCGCGGCAATCATGATGCTGCGCTGGCGCGCTGGAACGAGGTCGCCGAGCTGACGCGGCTGCTGTTCGCCGAGCCGAGCCCCGCGCCGGCGAAGTACTGGCTGTGGCGCAGCGGCCTCATCGACAGTCCCGAAGTGCGCCTGCCGATGGTTGAAGTGAGCAGCGAGCTCGCAGCGGCGATCGATCGCGAGATCGAACGACGGACGAAAGTCGCGGCGTAGGGCTTCTGTTTCCCTCCCCTGGAGCGGGGTGGGGTGACGGTCTCTCCGTGACGAACAGTGCCCGAGTGGAGAGATCACCCCACCCCGTCACGCCATCTCGCTTCGCTCGATCGCCTGCCGACCCTCCCCCTCCAGGGGAGGGTAAGAGCACCGCCCCGTGGTTAACCGCTCCTCAATCGCCTTCGCTCCCGCCGCATGGCACATCCACGGCTCGTTTACGCAATCGCGCCTATCCTCCGGGACCTACAGAGGGGGAATGACCATGGGACATCGCATCCGCCCGACGGCCGCGCGGCAATTCGCGCCCGCCGATCTCGTGCAGGGAATTCTGGTGGTGTCGTCGTTCGGGTTTCTGGGCGGTGATGCTCGGCCTGATGCCGGTGCTGCTGTTTCGCCTCTGGCTGGTCGGCTGACGGACGCGCGCGCGGGATGGTTAACCCGCGGTAGCACCTGTGTTCAAAATGCCGGGGCAGCTGCGATCCGGATCTTAAAACATCCCCGCTAACACTGACGCCCATAAGCGAAGAAATCGCGGAGGCGTTTGTGAATAGTCAGAATGAAATGGCGTCGCATTACGACGCCAGACAGCAGGGCTTTACCACCGAGGACATTCTCTGGGCCGCCGGCATCTGGTCGGTGATCCTCACCCTGTCGCCGGTCATCGTGTTCTACATGCTGATGGTGGCGTAACTCATCTTCACCGGTGCAGAAACGCAAAACGCGCGGCTTGTCCGCGCGTTCTTCGTCCGGGGAATGAACAATGAAAATTAAGCCGCCTGCTTGTGCATTGCGCCGGAAGCCGACGCCGTGCCGCGAATAGCCTTGACCGAACGCTCGATCGCCGCCCACAGCCGTGCAATCTCCTGGGCCGCACGACTCTCGGCCTGATACTCGCGCGCACCTTCGCCGTGGCTCAGCGCCATCAGCAGGTCCGAACGATTGGTGATCTGGCCGCCCCACACCGGAGCACGGAATTTGGCCAGCGCTTCGCGGGCGATGGTGACGATCGGGCTTTCGGCATCGTCGCGGCGCGCCGGCGCACCGTTGAGCACGACCGCGTAGGGCTTGCGCGCGGCGCGGCACATCTGGATGGTTTCCTGCACCGCGTTGACGTCGAACACGCCGGGACGCGCCGGAATGATCACCATCGTCGCGTTGCGGATCGCGTCGTCGACGACGGCCGACAGGTTCGGCGGCGTGTCGATCAACACCCATTCATAGCCGTCGCGTTTGGCAGCGGAGACGATGCCGCTGACGGAGTTCACGGCAGCCTTGATCGGCGGCTCGTTGGTGCCACGCAGCTTGTGCCACAGCGTGAGCGAGCCCTGCGGATCGGCATCCACGAGCATGACCTGCTTGCTCGCCTTGATCTGCGCGGCGAGATGTGCAGCCAGGGTACTCTTGCCCGAGCCGCCCTTACGCGATGCAAAAACAATAACGTTCATACCTTCGGCCTCCAGATTGACCCCAGGCCGCGAAAATGAATCAGCGCGCTGATTCGGGAAAGAAAAATTTATCAGGGGTTGCGTTACAGCCACGAAATAACAAGGCGTGTTGGCTTTTGAGTCACACTGCTCCGCGGGAAAGAGACCCAGACCCAAGCGAAACACCGCTCGCCCGGGCTTTTGTGCGTTATTTGAGCAACAAGCGGGACAACGCAACCTTGCCGCGCAAACCTGCAGGCGACTCTTTTCCGTCGCCCGCGGCTGTCATGGCCGCAAGCCTTGCGCGGCGTCGCGTGAACAAAAGGAGTCCAGTGGCTGTCGCGAAGCCGGCGTCCGCGCTCAGCCTTCGCTGGATTTCCTTCTGGCCACCTTCGGCGCCGGCTTTGTGGTCTTCGCAGCCTTGGGCGCGATGTTGGTCGGCTTGCCGGCGCGGACCTCGCCCGGCTCGGGGCGGAAGAACACCCGGCATTGCGGCGAGAGCTGCGCCTTCTTCTTGATCATGCAGGCGGTGATGGCATCGACGTTCGGAACGAACTCGCTGCACAGCCGCATCGCATCCGGCGAGCAGGCCTGCTGCTCCTCCTGGGTGTAGGCGAAGCCGGCGCGCGGCAGGGCCAGAACGGCGAGGGCAAGCCCGAGGGTTGCGGCGGCCAGTGACTTCTTCAAGCGAAATGCCGACATCGATTTCCCCACGTGATGAGTCCTTGGGAATAGTGGGTGAACGGCGGTGCGTTGGCAACGAGGGCAGATGCGAAAGGCGCGACGTGTGCGGTCTCGGCAACAGGGCGCCGACTGAGGCGAAACGTTGGCGGCGCGGGGCTCGACCGGGCGACCCAGTATTCCAGAGACGCCTGAAGTTCCTCGATAAGCCGCGGCGTACTGGATCCCCCGCCCCAGTGCGCACTTGCGCGCAAGGCGGGGGACGACAGCTGCTCGCTGATAGAGACCGCAGCTCACACTCACCCGAGTTCGGCCCCCCTCACAACACAAAACTTGAGAAAACAACCCCATGCACAGTAGCCAAGTGACGGCAATCCCTCAGCATTTCCATTCTTAGGATTTAACGAAGTCGAGTTTGACTTGTCGGGCAAAACAGGGGCATGATGGCATCATCAAAAAGATGCGCGTGGGGTGGCCTGTCTCCTGCGCTGATCAAAAGCGTGGGAAGTGGAGGCGATCGCATGGAGGGGAATGAGGCGGAACTTCCGCTCTCGGGGGTTACGGTTGTCTCGCTCGAGCAGGCGATCGCGGCGCCGCTGGCCAGCCGGCACCTGGCGGATTGGGGCGCGCGGGTCATCAAGATCGAGCGGCCCGGAAGCGGCGATTTCTGCCGGGACTACGATCATGTGATGAACGGCATGTCGAGCCAGTTCGTCTGGACCAATCGTTCGAAGGAAAGCCTCGCGATCGACATCAAGAGCCCCGAAGGCCGCAAGGTGCTCGAAGCCCTGCTGCCGCGGGCCGATGTGTTCATCCAGAATCTCGCGCCCGGCGCGGCGGAGCGGCTCGGTCTGGACGCCGCATCGCTCGTGCGAAAATTTCCGCGCCTCATCGCCTGCGACGTCTCGGGCTATGGCAGCGGCGGACCCTACAGCAACAAGAAGGCCTATGATCTCCTGGTGCAGTGCGAGGCCGGCGTGCTCGCCATCAACGGCACCGAGGCGGAGCCCGCCAAGGTCGGGCTTTCCGTGGTCGACATCGCCACCGGCATGTACATCCTCAACGGCGTGCTGATGGCGCTGTACGCCCGCGAGCGGACCGGCAAGGGCACGGCCTTCCAGGCCTCGCTGTTCGATTCCATCACGGACTGGATGAGCTATCCCGCGTTCTACACCGAGAGCACGGGCCGGCCGCTGCCGCGCACCGGCGCGAAGCACGCGACGATCGCGCCTTACGGACCGTTTCGCGTCGGCGACGGCAACACCATCTTCTTCGGCATCCAGAACGACCGGGAATGGCGCTCGCTGTGCCGCATCGTACTGGGCGACGCCGGCTTCGCCGACCATCCGAGCTTCCGCACCAATCCGCTGCGCATGCAGAACCGCGACGATCTGCAAGCGCATATCGAGCAGCGCTTTGCATCCATGACGAGCGAGGAGGTGCTGCGGTTGCTGGACGAAGCCGCGATCGCCAATGCGCATCTGAACTCGGTCGAGGCCTTCCTGAAGCACGAGCAGCTTCACGCGCGCTCGCGGGTGCAGACGGTCGGCTCGCCCAGCGGGCCGGTGATGAGCTTCCTGCCGGCGCTCACCATTCCCGGCGTGAAGCCGCGGATGGATCCGGTGCCCGATGTCGGCGAGCACAACGAGTCCATCCTCAGTGAACTCGGCCTCGGCAGGGAGACGTGACGATGGCCTCGCTGCGACCGAGCCGGGCCTATCTGGCTGTTCCCGCGCATCGCGCCCGTCTCGTCGCCAAGGCAGCGGCTTCAAGGGCGGACGCGGTGTTCATGGATCTCGAGGACGCGGTGCCGCCCTCCGAGAAGGGTGCTGCGCTGGAGGAAGCCGTCCGCGCGCTGTCCTCGCTCGACTGGGGCAGCAAGCGCGTTACGGTCAGGCTCAATGCCGTCGACAGCCCCTTCGTCGCGCAGGAGATCCGCACGCTGGCGGCGCTGCCGCGGCTGGATGCGGTGATCGTGCCGAAGGCGGAGCGCGCCGGCGACATCGCCGCCATCGCCGATCAGCTTCGCACCGCCGCGCCGGATCGCGCCGCGCCAGTCGCGCTCGAACTGCTGATCGAGACGGCACTGGGCCTCGTCAATGTCGACACGCTAGCCGCGTGCCACAAAAGCGTGGCCGCGCTGCATCTCGGCGTCGGCGACTTCGCCGCCTCGCTCGGCGCCCGCACCTCCGACATCGGAATCTCGCCGGACGGCTACCGCCACGTCGGCTCGGCGCGAGGCGGCTACGCCTCCGCGCCGCTCGACCTGTTCGCCTATCCCATGATGCGTCTGCTGGTCGCCGCGCGTGCCTTCGGCCTGCGCGCCATCGACGGCCCCTGCGGCGCCTTCCGCGATGCCAGGCTGACTGAGGCCAGCGCGCAAAAGGCCGCCGCGATGGGCTTTGACGGCAAGCAGGTGATCCACCCCGACCAGATCGACCCGACGCTGCGCGCGTTCACGCCGTCGGCCGAAGAGCTGGCCCAGGCGCGGCGGGTGGTCGAAGCGATGGAGACGGCTGAGGCGCAGGGACAGGGCGCGGTCACGCTCGACGGCAAGATGATCGACTATGCCAATGTGCGGATGGCGCGCAGGATCATCGAACTGGGCTCGTAGCTGCGCATGGCCATATCGCTGATCGTCGCGCCGGTGGTCGCGCTGATCGCGGCCGGCATGATGCCGGCGGCGGCGTTCGTGCTGGCAAAGCTGCTCGGTCTGCCGCCGGCGTCATCGTGCTGTTCGCGGCGATGCCGACCGACGCGAACGCCTACATCTTCGCGGTCCAGTATCAACGGCTGGTGAACCCGGTGTCGGGCGTGGTGGCGCTGCGGACGCTGCTGGCGGCGGCTGCGAAGCTGCCGGTGGTGGTGGGGGTGGTGAGGTAGGCTCGCGATGGCCCACCGGACCAATCGAAGGCGAGCATTTTGACTCAGCCTAGGCAGCCCAGTCCATGATCGCGTCGATGAAGGTCTGGGCCTGGCGGATCGCGTCAAGCCTCGTCGCACAGACACCGACCGACACTGTTCGGCCCTTTCCGACAGTCCACTTCCAACCAGCCGGGTAGCTCATTTCAACGATTGAGAAGCTTACGCCGCGATGTTCCACGGAGAACCTCCGCTAACATGTTGCTGTGTCTGAAAAGGCTACTCCAAATGGCGAATTTGTCCAGCCGAACGCAGGCCCACAATTCGCTCGTGCGGCTTGGATATCAGCGTTCAGGAGAGCGCATGGAGACTTATTGCGGTGGTGGTGTTGATGGTGGCGGGCGGAAGTAGGGGCGCCTGACGATTGCCGACACCCCTATGCGACACCTTGGCCTGCGCGCCAGGCCATCTCCCAGAAGTCTGCCTCGAGGCGGGTGGCTTCCTTGAAGATCGCAATCAGCTCGGCCTCGCGGGCCGGCGTGGCGTAGAGATCGGCGAGCTGCTCCATATGCGCTAGAGCCTTGGCAGCGACCTCCTGGTACGCCACGCCGGCGTACTCGGCGATCCAGACGCGATAGGCGTTCCTCGCGGCGTCAGCATCGGGGCGCGAAGCGAGCCGCGTTGCGATCTCCGCGTACCCGATCACGCAAGGCGCAAGCGCGACCTTGAGCGCCAGCAGATCGCCGCGCATTCCCGAATCTAACACGTAGCGCGTATAGGCCAGCATCTCGGCCGCCGGAGGGGCTTGTTCGAGGTCGCTCGGGGACAGGCCCCATTCGGCACAGAGCTTCACATGCAGGTTCATCTCGACATCAAGGATGGCCGAAAGGCCTGCCGTGGCTTCACGCATGTCGGCAAGGCTGGGGGACTTGTAGACCGCGAGCGCGTACGCGCGAGCAAACTCGATGAGGAACAGGTAGTCCTGAACGAGGTAGTGACGAAACGCCGCTTCGGGGAGCGAGCCGTCCGCCAATCCGTTCGTGAAGGGATGCTCCGTATAGGCCCGCCACTCAGTGGACGCGGCTGTCTTGAGACGCTCGAAAAAACTCACGATCTTTTCCGCCTGCTTGCTTGTCCATCAAACGTCATTAGCTCGCTACCGATAGCGCATTGCGAACGGAGGAGCTACGGTGGCGGCGGACAAAGCTGGCTTTGAGCAACGTTGCGGATAGGCCCCGCTTCGAGCCGCACTGATCGCTTGGCATCAACCCGCCCCGCTTCGCGGTGAAGGGCGAGAAGCTGAGCATCCCGGTGATGTGCGCGCTGAAGCTGGCGGTGATGCCGGTAGCGGCGTTTGTGCTGGCGAGACTGCTCGACCTGCCGCCGATCGCCGCCGGCGTCATCGTGCTGTTCGCGGCGATGCCGACCGGCGCAAACGCGTACATCTTTGCCGTGCAGTATCAGCGGCTGGTGAACCCGGTCTCGGGCGCGGTGGCGCTGGGAACGCTGCTGGCGGCGATCACGCTGCCGGTGGTGGTGTTGATGGTGGCGGGGGTGAGATAGGCGCCCTCACAAATGCAAGATATCTGCTTCGGAGCGGGCAACAAGCCGCAATGAAAAGCAGGCAGAGCACTGGCGGCCCTGCCCGCCCTGTTCAGACGTCTACTTGCTCTGCCTGGATGCGAGACACACTTACTGCTTCGGATCAACTCGCGCTTCCAGCCCGCGAAGCTGGGTCCTGACAGTCAAATCACCGATCTTCCTGCCCATGTCCTTTCCGACCTCGGTCGAGAAACGGTAATGGAAACCGGCATAGATGCGCGCATTTGCGACCTCATCGCTATAATCCTGGAGCTTGGCCCATTTGCGAGTCACACCTGACGCAGTGGGGCTGGTCATCGACAACTCCATTTCGTCGCCGGCGATGGACCGGAGAACCGTGGAAACCGCAGCTGATACGATGCAGTGGGCGCAGGGGTATTCGGGATGCATTGGCGTTTCACCCAGCGGCAACCAGGACGCTTCGCGTGGCGTCATCGGGTTGTGCGTGATGTCCGCGTTGCGAATGGCCGTCATTGGCCGCCAGAAATTGTAATGATACTTCGCATCAAAGACGGCAACGATGGCGTCGTTCGCAGCGATCTCGGCGAGGGCGAACAGACGAGCGCAATCGACGACGTCCATGTGCTTGGCCGATGCGACTTGCCGGATGATTGGATTGAAACTGGGAGGCCCGACCAGGAACCAGAAGCGTCCGATCGCCGTCTGCTCTGGTGTTCGGGTGGTGCTGTTGCGAGCACCGAGCTCCCGAATTTCGTTGACGTCTCTGGTCCAGGTCTCGGAATCGAGCGCCGGTGGTGGCACTGGACGGAATTGTGAGCCCGACGTGATGACCCAAGGGGAAGTTGCTCCAGACGTCGAGGCAGCCGGCACCACGGTCGGCACATAGACACCCGGGGCTGTATAGGGGCGATAAATCTCCTGAGCGTCACTGCCGTCATCCCTGCGCAACGCTATCACGCCGGAAGCGGCAATGTTTCCAAGCTCGATTCCATTCGCCTTTCCGTCCGTATCCGGGATGCCGGAAAGCGATGCAAGCAACGCCGCATCAAGGGCTGATTTTTGGTCCGGGTAGATCGTCAGAAGAATGTTGTAAGCCGCAGCCGACGCTGCGGCTTCCTTGGACGTTGAGCGGTCTGCTACGAGATCCAGCTTGTATGGAGCGTACCGCCTTTCGATCGCGTTGACGGCCTCGAACATGGCAACGTGAAGCATCGACATCGTCCGGGCCTGAGGCGCAGGGAAAACCTTCTTTTCAGCGGCAATCGCATCTGCTTTCGCGTTCCAATCCATGATGACATCGGCACGCGCGGTGCCGACGCAAACTGCGAGAGCGGCGATGATCAAGAATGGAGATTTCGTTGCAAGGAACGTCTTCATCTTCATGCTCCTCGTTGTCAAGAGAGCGACACCTTGTACGGACGGGCCGCGCAAGAACATGGAAGTGCAGAACGATCTTAAGATGACAGCAAGCCGGCTGCTGTGAGACACTTTACACTCATCATTGCCTTCGCTGTAGAATTCTGAAGACGCGATCCAAAAAGTAAGATCGACTGCCTTACCTGATGCGCGACCCCTCATCTCGGCAGTCTCGGTACACCCATCGCATCCTTGGCGTAGCGGGATCGGCGGCGGGGCCCATCGCGCTCGGCATCAACCTGTTCCGCTTCGAGGTCAAGGGCGAGAAGCTCAGCATCCCGGTGATGTGCGCGCTCAAGCTGCTGGCGATGCCGGCGGCCGCGTTCGTGCTCGCACGACTGCTCGACCTGCCGCCGTTAGCCGTCGTCGTGCTGTTCGCGGCGATGCGACCGGCGCGAACGCGTACATCTTCGCGGTGCAGTCAGCGGCTGGTGAGCCCGGTGTCGGGCGCGGTGGCGCTGGGGACGCTGCTGGCGGCGGTGACGTTGCCGGTGGTGGTGGTGGTGGTGTGGGTGGTGGCGCGCTGAGCACTTGCACCACGGTCCCGATGATTTTGCGTTTACACGCAAAGGTCGCTAGTCTGTCCTGATACGTCTTCAGGGAGGTTAACATGGGACAACGCGAAGAGATGCTCGCAGTGGTCAGGAGCGCCTACGCCGCGCGCGACGGCGGTAACACTGAGGGCCTGGTGACAGCTTTTCATCCGCAGGGTCTGTTCACCTTGATGGGCGACAAAAGCGCGCTCGAACTGACAGGAAGCATGCAGGGGCACCCCACCCTGCGTGGTGCCTTCGGTAAATTGATTGAGGCCTTCGGCTTCGAAGGCCGCGAAATCCTGGCTGAGCTGGTTGACGGGGACCGGGTCGCCGTCCATTCCCGAGTTGTCGTTCGATACCGTCCAACCGGGCAGGCTTCCAGCACCGAGATCCTGGACCTGTTCAGATTTCAGGACGGCAAAATCGCTGAGCTGATCGAGTTTGCGGACACTGCGCAGATCAAGGCCATGACCTCCTGCGCACGATGAGATTGGGTTGAAGGATCCTCACGTTTGAATGGAGCAACAAGCGCAGTTTTCGAGTGAAGTCGGCGCAAGCTGCTGGCGCTGCACTACGGCGGCTTTCGGGCTCGCAAAGCTGCTTGGCCTGCCGCTCGTCGCGGCCGGTGTGATCGTCTATTTACGACCAGCACCAAGAACCGCTCCACGATTGATCAAGCCGCATATCCGCTTCAGAAGATTACGCCGCTGCTTAAACTGAGGGGGGGAAGTGCTTATCAATTTCATGTCGGACCACATCAACCGATTCATCGACGATCCCAGGCCGAACATCGCTCAACAATTTGATGATCTCTTTGGCGCAGCCTGGTTCGATGATTGGAAGATTTTGCATGAGACGGGTATGACACGTGAAGCCGCCGCCATCAAAGTCTACACTGAGCGTCTCAAGAAGGCGGGCGGCTACGCTCACGTCACTTCAACGCGTATTCTAAAACCAAAGTCCGACCGAACTTATTTTTACCTGATCTATGCCACACGCCATCGCAAGGGAATTGAAGAGTTTCGCGCGATCGAGCAGAAGGCGATCGATGTGCAAGAGAGCCTTCGCATCGACGTGAAGTATCAAGCCGCAGTATTGCGTACCGGCCAGCCCGGATTATTCGGGTCAGCAATCTCAGACGGCGCGGTCGCTTCCTATGAAGATGAACGCAAGATGCAGCTTGAGCAGGCGCACGCCAAGTTTCTTGAACTGCTTCGTTCTCACGCCGAGGGCCGATTGTTCGGAGACATAGTCGGGCCGATCATGGAGACGCCGCTCACGCGGAAGAGCGACCTTAACGCATGGATCAACGACTTGCGGAAGCAGGGCAAGGTTGAGGTTCTTGGGATGAAGCCAAGAGAGCGAACCTACAAACCAGAGCATCGAATTGTCCCAAGGGGTACAGTGTAAATTTCTGGCCAGACGCCGCAGCCCCCTTCACTTGAGCCGTGACGTGTGCTGCGCGACCTAAAGCTGGCGGGAAATGCGGAGCAGCCGCGCCCAGACAGACCCACGTCTGTCACCGAGGTTAGGCTGATCTGTTGAACCATTGGTACAGTTGGGTGGGCTCGAACCACCGACCTCCTGTTCCACAGACAGGCGCTCTAACCAACTGAGCTACAACTGCATCCTGGCGAGCCGCGCCTTGGGGCGCCCTTGGATAAGGGCCGATGCCGAGGGGGCTGGACGGGGCGGAAACTAGGTGCAACGGGCGTTTTTGGCAAGGCCGCAAACGGACGAATAACCAGCGGAAATCACCCTCCGCGCGATGAAATCGGGCTTGATGGCGACCAAAAAGGTGTTGCGCTCCCTTCTTCCGCTTGCGGGCAGGGGTCATCGCATATGACGCTGGCGGTTCGGGCGCTTAGCTTCCACATCGTCATGGCCGGGCTTGTCCCGGCCAACCACGCCTTTGCCCGCGGCACCAAGAACGTGGATGCCCGGGACAGGCCCGGGCATGACGACCTTCCTGGATTCCCATATGCGCAAGCGGGAGAGGCGAAGAAAAACCCGGGCCTTTCGGCCCGGGTTTCTATTGTTTGGCATGATCTGATCGGAAAACCGCTACACACTTTTCCGGATCATACCGACCAAACCGGCCTCACCGCTCAGGCGGCGGGCGGCATGTACTTCGAGGCGCTGGCCTTGATCGGCTCGGCGGTCTCGGCGGCGACGCGCTGGCTGAGCTCGACCAGCTCCTTGGCCTGCGACTGCAAGGTCTCGAACTGCTTGCGGGTGTGGCCGGTCCAGAGCTCCAGGGCTTCGGCCGGCGACTTCAGGCCGAACAGCTGCTGGGCGAAGTCCAGCTGGGCGCTGGTGTTGGCCTTCATGAACTCGACCAGCTTGGCGGTGTACTCGCTCGCGCCCTTGCTGGCGCAGGTGAAGACGGCCTCGACGGTGCCGTTGTGGGTCTCGGCGGCGTCCTTGAACTTGGCGTAGTTTTCGCGGGCCTGCGACACGCCTTTTTCGGCGAACGCACGCATCTGCTCGGGAACCTCGAACGGGATGATCGAGGCAGAAAACGGATCAGTCGCACCTGTCATGGTTGTCCCTCACGCTAATGAAAAAATCGAGTGAGCCTTCTGGCGCGCCCGCCGGCCCCGATCGCGGGCCCTCGCATTCAGCGGGTACGAAGACTGGAAACGCGAAACGAATGAGATGGCTCGCCCAGCGCCCAGCACTATATGTGCCTATCATGTCAACATTGTGCATCGCAACGCGCCATGAGGGTGCGCTGCGAAATTTAATCTCGGGGAGGGTGAGGTTCCGGTACGGGGGAACCGGAGGTTGAGGTAATGGGGTGCGGAGAGCGCGCGATGACGAGCGGCTTTCTTACCCTCCCCTGGAGGGGGAGGGTCGATCGCGCGCAGCGCGAGCGGGGTGGGGTGATCTCTCCACTCGGGCACTGCCTAGGTGGAGAGCCTGTTACCCCACCTCGGTTCGCATTCCGCTTCGCTGCGTCCGAACCGATCCTCCCCCTCCAGGGGAGGATGGGCACCTCTTGTGCGGCACGGGCTATGACCGCCTCACCCGCGAATCCCTTGGATGCAGCATCGCTGCGCTTGCGGGGTTGGCACCATTAAGGTTATCGCGGCTTAGAGGTGCCCTTTCAGGGCCGGGGCCGTGGACCTGCCCGCGCCTCTCGGGCGATAACTCTTTCTTAAGGCTGCCATTCCGGCAGCCGCCACCTGATGCGCGAGCTACAGCCGGCCTTATGACGCGTTCGGATTTCCAGTTGCGAGGTGTGGGCGATCCGCGGCTGGCCGTGCATGCGACCTCGCCGCTGGCCACCTGGCTGTGGTCGGTCGACGGCTCGCGCGTGCTGTGGGCCAATCCGGTCGGCGCAAACCTGTTCGGCGCGGCGAACAGCGCTGGCCTCGCGGACAAGGTGTTCGGCCCGGCGGATCGCCATCGCCGCCAGGTGGCGCGGCTCGCGGGCCAGCTGCCGGCGAACGGCACCGTGCGGCTCGAACGGCTGCGCGGCTTCGGTGCCCGGCTCGGCACGCTGATGACCTGCGCCTGCGCGCGGCTCGACTTTGCCGATGGCGGCCATGCCGTGCTCGTCACCGCCATGGATCCCACCTCGCGCCCGATGCCGCTGGTCGAGCGGCTGCATCGCCTGGTCGCGGGCGCCAGCGTGCCGATGGCCGCGTTCGCGCCGGACGGACTGTTCGTCGGCGCCAGCGAGGCCGCCCGCTCCCTGCTCGGCTTCCGCGATCTCTTTGAGGCCGGCCTCGACCGGGCACGCAGCGATGCGCTGGCGACCGGCCGCGCCGCGACGCCGATCGGCATCGGCCAGATGGTGCTGCAAAGGGTCGGCGCGGGGGCCGATGTCGGCCTGGTCGCGCTGATCGAGCCTGCCGCCCAGACAGCGGCGGCGCGCGATGCCGCGTCCGAGGTGGCGCCCGATATCGCACGGGGCCAGCCGGCCCGGCCCGCGCCCGAGGCTACCCCCGTCGAGCCTCCGGCCGCGGGGCGGGAGGACGCGCAGCCCGCGCTGCCGAACGCGGCGCCGTCCGCATTCGCGCTGTTCGACGCCCTCACCGATCCGGTCGAAACAGCTGCGCCAGCCGAGACGATCGCGCACACGCCCGAGCAGCCCGCCTGCGAGGCGATACCGGACGTCGCACCGGTCCAGACCATTGAAGAGCCGATCGCCCCCGCGGCGGCCGACGCCGCGCCCGAAACTCCGGTTGAAAACCCGGCAGAGGCCATTGTGTCGCCGCAGGTTGTGCCGATCACTCACGGCATGGTCGAGCCGCCGTCGGGCCAAGAGTCCTCGGGCCAGCAGGAGCCGCCCGCACCGCATCAGCATCCGCTGCGCTTCCTCTGGCAGATGGATGCAGAGGGCCGCTTTGTGCTTCTCTCCGATGAATTCATCCGATTGATCGGCGCGCACACGGCCGCCGGCTTCGGCCGCCCCTGGCGCGAGATCGCCGAAACATTCTCGCTCGACCCGGACGGGCGCGTAGCGCAGGCGCTTGCGAGCCACGACACCTGGGCCGGCATCACGGTGAACTGGCCGGCCGACGGCGACGAGCGTCTCCCGGTCGAGCTCGCGGGCCTGCCGGTCTACGACCGCGAGCGCAATTTCGCGGGCTTCAGGGGATTTGGCGTCTGCCGCGATCTCGACGGCCTCAACCGGCTCGAGGCGCTGCGCCGCTTCGAGCTGCTCGTCGCGCCGCCGGCGCAGCAGGACCTCGCCGCTGACGACGCCGGGCCCGATGCGGAGCCGAAGGCCGAGCCCGAAGTTGAGCCCCAAGCAGAGCCAGAAGCAACTGCAGCGCCGCCGCCGATCGAGCCGCCCGCACCCGAGCCTGAACTGCCAGAGTCCACAGCCGACGCGAATTCACACCCAACCGATCTGGAAACGCCCGTGGAAACGCCTCCCAATGTCGTGCCGTTCCGACCGTCCGGCGACACGCGACCGCCGACGCTGACGCCGGTCGAGAACAGCGCGTTCAACGAGCTCGCGCGGCAATTGTCCGAACGGCTCGAACGCGATCGCGAGACCATCGCGGCCGATGCGGCCGAGCCGGCGGCGGAGACCGCAGCCGAGCCATCGGCGCCGGAGCCCGAGGTGCCGCACACCGCGGCCGAATGGCTGAGCGAGCCCGCGGCCCCGGCGCGCGGCGCCAGCGCGCGCGACCGCACGCTGCTCGATCTGTTGCCGACGGGAATCCTGATCTACCGGCTCGACCGCCTGCTCTACGCCAATCCCGCCTTCCTCGCGCGTATGGGCTATGCCAGCCTCGGCGCGCTGGAGAATGCCGGCGGGCTCGATGCGCTCTATGTCGAGCCGGGCGTGTCGTCAGCGAGCAGCACCTCGCAAGGCGGCACGCCCGTCACGATCAGCGCGACGGTCGCGAACGGCGAAGCGCCGCTTGCGACGACCGAAGCGCATCTGCACACGATCGACTGGGACGGCGAGAGCGCGCACGCGCTGATCTGCGCACTGCCGCAGGCGACACCCGTCGCCGCGGCGCCTGTCATCGCAGACACCGTGATTGCCGAATCCGTCGTCACCGAGTCCGTCGTCTCAGCGTCCTACTCCTACGAACCCGAATCCGCGGCGGGCGAAGCCGAGGCCGAGGATCTCGCCGCCATCCTCGACACCACGGCCGAGGGCATCGTCATGTTCGATGCCGAAGGCAACATCCACGCCTGCAACCGCAGCGCCGAGGCGCTGTTCGGTTATGACGGCGAAGCGCTGCTTGAGCAGAACCTCTCGACGCTGTTCGCGCCCGAGAGCCAGCAGATCGTCGCCGATTATCTCGAAAGCCTGAAGAGCCAGGACATTGCCAGCCTGCTCGACCACGGCCGCGAGGTGCTGGGACGCGAGAAGAAGGGCGGCGTCATTCCGCTCGCGATGATCATGGGCCGCACCCGGCCCGACGGCCCGAACTTCTTCGCCGTGTTCCGCGACCTCTCGCAGAGCAAGAAGGGCGAGAGCGAATTGACGCAGGCCCGCCGCCTCGTCGACGGCGCGGCCAATGCCAAGGCCGACATGCTGGCGCGGATCAGCCACGAGATCCGCACGCCGCTCAACGCCATCATCGGCTTTGCCGAGGTGATGATCTCCGAACGCTTCGGCGCGCTCGGCAACGAACGCTATGGCGAATACATGAAGGACATCCGCGCCTCCGGCGAGCGCGTCATCGCCATCATCGACGACCTGCTGGAGCTGTCGCGGATCGAGACCGGCAAGCTCGACCTCACCTTCGACAACCTCAACCTCAACGACCTCGTCGAAGCCTGCGTCGCGGTGATGCAGCCGCAGGCCAACCGCGAGCGCATCATCATCCGCACCTCGCTCGCCCATGCGCTGCCGCAGGTCAACGTGGATGCGCGCGCGATGCGGCAGATCACCATGAACCTGATCTCGAACTCAATCCGGCTCGCCAGCGCCGGCGGCCAGGTCATCGTCTCGACCGCGCTGACCGACCGCGGCGAGATTGCCTTGCGCATCCGCGACACCGGCCACGGCCTCACCGAGCGCGAGGTCGCCGCCGCGATGGAGCCGTTCCGCACCCCGCCGCCCGGCGATGCCGCGGACAGCTCGGCGCTGAGCCTGTCGCTGACCAAGGCGCTGGTCGAAGCCAACCGCGCCCGCTTCAACATCAAGAGCGCGGGCCACGGCACGCTGATCGAGGTGGTGTTCGCGCCGGCGCTGGCGAAGGCCTGAGGCGCTCACTGGCTTGCGGGAAGACCGCGCCCAAGCGCCGCCGCCTGCTGCAGGCTGATGCCGTTGGCCAGCGGGTCGGCGTGGCGATGCGCCAGGTGCCACTCGGTGCCCACGCGCCGGTAGACGAGCGTCACGCGCAGAGCCCATTCCTGCGCGGGCAGCCCTCCGACCTCGACGCTGTCCCGCTCGATCAGCGCCAGGACGACCATGTCCTGCGAGCCATAGGTCTGGACGACCTCCTGCCTGTGCGTCCCGTTCCTGAAGAACCGGCCCATCCGCTCCCACCTTTCGGGCGTGTACTCCGCGGCCTTTGACGGGACCCCGCCGAAGGGAGACATCAGCACGAAGTCGTCGGTGATGGAGATCATCTGCCGGTAGGCCCCGACGTCGCCGCGCATCAGCGCCGCGTTCGCCTGCTGGGTATGGTCGATCAGTTTCGCGATCACGTCGTCGGCTGTGGCCGCCTCGGCGACGACGAGCGGCATGCACGCCATCCCTGCGAGCGTGTGACGCCTGGACACCGCCGCGGGCGCGGGCGCGCGAGAGGCTTGATCGTTCTTCATTCGAGGGCTCCGGTGTTGAGGGTCCGACGTGGCTGTACGAGACCCTGGATGCCGCTTTGAGCGTCATGAATCCAGTGATAAGATCTCAGGATCATGATGAATCCTGCTCAGCTTGCCCGGATCGACGTCAGCCTCCTCGTCGTGTTCAGCACCGTGCTGGAGGAGCGCCAGGTCTCGCGCGCAGCGGACAAGCTCAAGCTCACGCCCTCGGCGGTGAGCCACGGATTGGCCCGGCTGCGGCGCATCTTCCACGATCCGTTGTTTCTGAAGACGCCGAGCGGCGTGAAGCCGACGGAGCGTGCGCTCGCGCTTGCAGGTCCCGTCGCCGAACTCCTGGCGCGCCTCGATGCGATCGTGTCGGCCGCCGAGCCCTTTGACGCGCGAACGGCGAGGCGATCGTTCACGATCGGCGCACCGGATGCGTTGGCCGCGGTGTTTCTCGCGTCTCTCCTCGAGACCCTGGCCCGGGAGGGCCCGGGGATCGACATCCGGCTGCTGCAGCTGATGCCGCAACGTCATGGCAAGTCGTCGAGCCAGGTCTGGCAGGACACGCTCTCCGAGCTTGATTCACACCGGCTCGACCTCGCCGTGCTGCCGGTCGGCCCGTTGCCGTCACATTACGCAGAACGGCTGCTGTTCGAGGAGGACTTCGTCGTCGCCATGCGCAAGGGCCACACGATGGCCCGCAAGGTCACGCTCGCGACCTATCTGGCAGCACGGCACATGCTGGTCTCGGCGACCGGTGATGCGCTCGGGATCGTCGACGTCAGGCTTGCCGAACGCGGCCATTCCCGGCGCGTGGCGCTGACCGTGCCGAACTTCATGTTGGCGCTGGCGCAGCTCGCCGAGAGCGATTTCATCGCGACCTTGCCGCGCCATCTGGTCGAACGCCATGCCGCGCGTTTCGACCTGGTGATGCGTCCCGTTCCGTTTCCGTGGACGCCCGACCCGGTGCGTGTCGTCGCCTCACCAGCCGCGATGGCGGATGCCGGTGTCGCCTGGCTGTTCGAGACGGTGGCGCGCTGCTTGGGTCCGGTGGCGCGTTCAGCGCCCAAGCGTCGCGTCTCCGCCTGACGCCGGATGACGAAAAGGGCACGGCTTGCGCCGTGCCCTTTCGCATTCCTGTCGCCTGGATCAGCTGTAGATCTCGAACAGGCCGGCGCCGCCCTGGCCGCCGCCGATGCACATCGTCACCACGCCCCACTTGGCCTTGCGGCGGGCGCCTTCCTGCAAGAGGTGGCCGGTGAGACGGGCGCCGGTCATGCCGAAGGGATGGCCGATCGCGATCGAGCCGCCGTTGACGTTGTACTTGGCGGGATCGATGCCGAGCTTGTCGCGGCAGTACAGGCACTGGCTCGCGAAGGCCTCGTTGAGCTCCCACAGATCGATGTCGTCGATCTTGAGGCCGGTGCGCTTGAGCAGCTTCGGAATCGCGAACACCGGACCGATGCCCATCTCGTCGGGCTCGCAGCCGGCGGTCGCCCAGGCGACGAAGCGGCCGAGCGGCTTCAGGCCGCGCTTCTCCGCGTCCTTGGCTTCCATCAGCACCACGGCGGCGGCGCCATCCGAGAGCTGGCTGGCATTGCCGGCGGTGACGAACTTGCCGGGCCCCTTCACCGGCTCGAGCTTGGCGAGACCTTCCAGCGTGGTCTCCGGCCGGTTGCACTCGTCGCGATCGACGACGTAGTCGACGATGCTCTCCGCCTTGGTCTGCTTGTCGACGACCTTCATCCTCGTCTTCATCGGGACGATCTCGTCCTTGTACTTGCCCGCCTGCTGCGCCGAAGCCATGCGGCGCTGCGATTCCAGCGAGAACTCGTCCTGATATTCGCGGCTGAGCTTGTAGCGCTCGGCGACGATGTCGGCGGTGTCGATCATGGCCATGAAGATGTCGGGGGCGACCTTGAGCAGCTCTGGATCGATCGATTCCTTCGGCGTGGCGCCGCCGGGGATCGAGATGCTCTCGACGCCGCCGGCGACGATGCAGTCGGCGCCGTCCGAGCGGATCGAGTTGGCGGCCATCGCGATGGTCTGAAGCCCGGAGGAGCAGAAGCGGTTCACCGAGACGCCGGCGGTGGTCTTCGGCAGGCCGGCGAGCAGCGCGGCCTGGCGGCCGATGTTCGGCGCGCCATGGGCGCAATTGCCGAGATAGCAGTCCTCGACATAGTCCTTCTCGACGCCGGCGCGGTCGACCGCGTGCTGGATGGCGTGGGCCGCGAGCGACATCGGCGGCGTGATGTTGAACCCGCCGCGGCCGGATTTTGCCAGGCCCGTGCGCGCATAGGAAACGATGACGGCTTCACGCATTGTTTTCTCCCTTTCGAACGATTGGTACGGAGCGTCCTGGCGCCATTGGTACACAAAGTTTGACGGCCGCGGGGAAAATAAAACGGGGCGCAGCATCGACAAAACGCCGCCCTCGCGGGAGGGCGGCGTTGTTCCGCATGTCGGAATATATGATGACCGTCATTCCGTGGGGTGCTATCCACGCGTCGTGCCCGGGCCTTGTCCCGGGCATCCACGTTCTTCGTGCCAGTGGCAAGACGTGGATGGCCGGGTCAAGCCCGGCCATGACGAAGGTGGGAGCCGATCAGAACGTCAGCGCCTTGGCCTGCTTGACCTGCGGCAGGGCCTGCACCTTGGCGAGCAGGTCGGCCGGCACCGCGCCGTCGACCTCGACCAGCGCAATGGCATCGCTGCCGGGTGCGACGCGGCCGAGATGGAAGGTGGCGATGTTGATCTTGGCATCACCCAGAAGGCTCGCGAACTTGCCGATGAAGCCCGGCTTGTCCTCGTTGGTGACGTAGATCATCGACTTGCCGAACTCGGCGTCGACCCGGATGCCCTTGATGTCGACGAGGCGCGGCTTGCCGTCGGCATAGACGGTGCCCGAGACCGACCGCTCCTGCCGCTCGGTGGTGACGGTGACGGTGATCAGGCTCTCATAGTCGCTCTGGGCGGCGCGCACGATCTCGTCCACCACCATGCCGCGCTCCTTGGCGATGACGGGCGCGGACACCACGTTGATCTCGCCCAGCATCGGGCGCAGCAGGCCGGACAGCACGGCGGAGGTGATCGCCTTGATCTTCATCTCGGCGACGTGGCCCTCATAGGTGATCTCGACCTTGAGGATGCCGGTCTCGGTGAGCTGGCCGGCGAAGGAGCCGAGCTTCTCGGCAAGCGCGATGAACGGCTTCAGCTTCGGCGCTTCCTCGGCCGTGATCGAGGGGAAGTTGACGGCGTTCGAGATCGCGCCGGTGAGCAGGTAATCCGACATCTGCTCGGCGACCTGGAGCGCGACGTTCTCCTGGGCTTCGGTGGTGGATGCGCCGAGATGCGGCGTGCAGATCACGTTGGGATGGCCGAACAGCACGTTCTTGGTCGCGGGCTCCTCGACGAACACGTCGAAGGCGGCGCCCGCGATCTGCTTGGAGTTGAGCGCATCGACCACCGCCTGCTCGTCGACAAGGCCGCCGCGGGCACAGTTGATCAGGCGCACGCCCTTCTTCATCCTGGCGATCGCAGCCGCGTCGATGATGTTCCTGGTCTTGTCGGTGAGCGGGGTGTGCAGCGTGATGAAATCCGAGCGCTTCAGGAGATCGTCGAGCTCGACCTTCTCGACGCCGACGTCCTTGGCGCGCTCCGGCGACAGGAACGGGTCGAACGCGATCACCTTCATGCGCAGGCCGAGCGCGCGGTCGGCGACGATCGAGCCGATATTGCCGCAGCCGACGACACCGAGCACCTTGCCGGTGATCTCGACGCCCATGAAGCGATTCTTCTCCCACTTGCCGGCCTGGGTCGAGGCGTCCGCCTGCGGGATCTCGCGGGCCAGCGCCAGCATCAGCGTGATGGCGTGCTCGGCGGTCGTGATCGAATTGCCGAACGGCGTGTTCATCACGATGATGCCCTTGGCCGTGGCGGCGGGAATCTCGACATTGTCGACGCCGATGCCGGCGCGGCCGATCACCTTCAGCTTCGCCGCCTTCTCGAGGATCTTGGCGGTTGCCTTGGTCGCCGAGCGGATCGCAAGGCCGTCGTAATTGCCGATGATCTCGGCGAGCTTGTCCTTGTCCTTGCCGAGGTTGGGCTGGAAGTCGACCTCGACGCCGCGATCCTTGAAGATTTGCACGGCGGCGGGCGAGAGCGCGTCGGAAATGAGAACTTTGGGTTTGGTCATGGGGATGTGTCCTTCACCGTCCCTGAGGGAGGATCGGCCCGAGGGCCGGAAATGCGTGAGTGACCGGAAGCTTTTTGCTCTCCCTCTCCCCGTCCTTACGGGGAGAGGGTTGGGATGAGGAGCAGCCACAGGCGAAGTGCTCGTGGAGAGAGCCCCTCACCCGGATCGCTGCGCGACCCGGCCTCTCCCCGTCAGAACGGGGAGAGGCGAAGAAAACTCACGCTGCCTTGGGCAGAGCGGCCTTGGTCTCGGCGAAGGCCCAGTCGATCCACTGCGTCAGCAGCTCGACGTCCCTGGCCTCGACGGTGGCGCCGCACCAGATGCGCAGGCCGGCCGGCGCATCGCGGTAATAGGCGAAGTCGAAGCCGGCGCCTTCCTTCTCGACCAGCGCGACCAGCTTCTTGCAGAAGTCGGCCTGCGCGTCCGCCGAAAGCGAAGTGATCGCGGGATCAGTGAACTTGAGGCACACCGAGGTGTTGGAGCGGATCGAAGCATCCCTGGCGAGGAAGTCGATCCAGGGTGTCTTCGCCTTCCAGTCGGCGAGCACCTTGGTGTTGGCGTCCGCACGCGCGATCAGCGCCTTGAGGCCGCCGATCGACTTGGCCCAGTTCAGCGCGTCGAGATAATCCTCGACGCAGAGCATCGACGGCGTGTTGATGGTCTCGCCGACGAAGATGCCTTCGTTGATCTTGCCGCCCTTGGTCATGCGGAAGATCTTCGGCAGCGGCCAGGCCGGCTTGTAGGTCTCGAGCCGCTCCACCGCGCGGGGCGACAGGATCAACATGCCATGCGCGGCCTCGCCACCGAGCGCCTTCTGCCAGGAGAAGGTGACGACGTCGAGCTTCGGCCAATCAAGAGCTTGCGCGAATGCGGCGGACGTCGCGTCGCAAATGGTCAGGCCTTCGCGGGTCGCGCTGATCCAGTCGGCGTTCGGCACGCGCACGCCCGAGGTGGTGCCGTTCCAGGTGAAGACGACGTCGCTCTTGGGATCGACCTTCGACAGATCGGGAATCTCACCGTAAGCCGCGTTCAGCTTGGTGACGTCCTTGAGCTTCAATTCCTTGACGATGTCGCTGACCCAGCCCTCGCCGAAGGACTCCCAGGCGAGCGTGGTGACGGGGCGCGCACCGAGCAATGACCACAGCGCCATCTCGACCGCGCCGGTATCGGAGGCCGGCACGATGCCGATGCGGTAATCGGCGGGGACCTCGAGCACCTCGCGCGTCAGGTCGATGGCGAGCTTGAGCTTGGCCTTGCCGATCTTCGCGCGATGCGAACGGCCGAGCGCTGCGTCCTTGAGATTTTGGGCGTTCCAGCCGGGGCGCTTGGCGCAGGGACCGGAGGAGAAATGCGGCACGGTCGGCCGCGAAGCGGGCTTCGCTACAGTCATGATCTACCCTTCCAGATAGTAAGCCTCCCGTTGGGGGGAGGTGTCCCGCCGCGGCTGATACGGGAATCGGGAAGACCAGTCAAGGAAGTTCCGGGGCCTCACGTGCGAGTGATGGCGCCTCGGGTGCGATCTCCGGGGATTGGACGACGGCGAGCGCATTCAGCAAGTCCGTGGCATCGCTGATCAATTGCGCGGCCCTGCGGCGGCTGCCGACCTTCAAAATGCACTTGTCATGGGCCTGCACAACGTAGTCGTTGCCGACCTTGATCATTGAATAGCTTGTCATCGAAATCCCCGAACCGACCGAGCTCGGTGCCAGAAGCTGCCGTAGCACCGTTCGTTCCCGATTCAACGTGAACGACGGACGGGTAGTTTACCGCCCATTAAGATGAACGAATGCGCGATCCGAATTTGCTGATCGTGCAAGGCTCGCGGCCAGAGCCCCATTCCGATACAATCGCACCGGGACTCTGGCTTCTTGTATTGACGCATTCTCTTTATGCGAACCGGTATCCACTTCGCTCCGCTTCCGCTACCTCAAAAGCGGACAGTCATGCCCACATGGCTCGCGGCAAATCCGAGGCGCTTGTAGAAGCGCTGCGCGTCGACGCGCGTCTGATGCGTCAGCAGTTCGACGAGATTGCAGTTGCGCGCCTTCGCTTCCGCGACCGCCCATTGCACCAATTGCTCGCCGATGCCGCGGCTGCGACAATCGGAAGCAACGCGGACGTCCTCGAGCAGGCCGCGCACGCCGCCTTGGGAACTCAGGCCCGGCAGGATCGCGAGTTGCAGGCAGCCGACCACCCTGCCCGCGCTCTCGGCAACGACGAGCGTGAGATTCGGATCGCGCTCGACCCGCGCGAATGCGTCGTAATAGGAGGCGGGCAAAGGATCCTCCACGCGCTCCCGCGCGCGGCCGAGATGATCGTCGGCGAGCATCGCCACGATCGCAGCGACGTCCTCGCGGCGCGCGGGACGGATGGAAACGGCTTCAGCATTCATGTCAGACAACTCCGGACTCAGCGCGCTGGCGCAAGGCCGAGAAACGCTTCGACTTCGCCGATCCAGCGACGGACGGACGCATGGCGACCGAGATCGAAACCACCTTCATGCGCGACACGCGTATAGGCGAGCAGCGACACGTCGGCGAGCGAAACCTCATCGCCGGCGAAGAAGCGGCTGCCGGAGAGATGCTGCTCCATGCGGTCGAGCGCCGCATAGCCGCGCTTGACCTTCCCGGGATCGAGCTCGGATGCGTCCTTGCCCAAGTAGACGAGGAGGAAGCGGCATACCGCGATATAGGGCTCGTGGCTGTACTGCTCCCAGAACAGCCATTCGTCCATCTTGGCCGCCGTAAAGGCGTCGCGCGGAATGAGCGTACTGTCGCGGGCGAGATAGCGGATGATGGCGTTGGACTGTGCGAGCGTGCGGCCGTCGTCGAATTCAACGGTCGGCACCTGGCCGGCGCCGTTCATCCTGAGGAATTGCGGCGTACGCGTCTCGCCCTTGCGCGTGTCGATCTCGATCCACTGGTAGGGCACTGCGAGCTTGTCGCAGACCCACTTCACCTTCAGACAGTTTCCGGAATTGCCGTCGCCGTAGATCTTCATCGCTGCCGCCCCGTCTTCGGGCGACAGAGCATCAGGACAGAGGGAATCTGTCAACAGGAGGCGGACAGCTCAGAACTTGTAGCCGAGCCCGACGCGCGCGTTGTTCAGCGTGACCTGCGTGTTCATGACGGGCGAGAATCTCACATACTCGTATTCCACGCGCGCGAACAACCCGTCCCAAATGCAATATTCGAGCCCGAGGCCCGCGGTCCAACCGACAGCGAAAGTGTTGGTCCTGTGCTGGCTCTGAGTCTGCGACTGCGCCGGAACAGCATACGTATTGCTCGTGGTCGTCGTAACGCCGCCGACCGTTGTCGATACGACCTGCGTGAGCGTCACGTCGCTCGTCACCGTGCGGGAGACGTCCATTCGGCCAACCGCGGCGCCGAAGAAGGCATACGGCATGAAATCGCCGCCATCCCAGCCTACGCGGCCACGGAGCGAAATCATGTCCTTGACCTTCGCCGCCGCGGTGCCGGTCAAGGTCACGTTGTAATTGTTGGTCGTGCCCTCGGGCGGGTTATCCCCGGGCGGGTTGGTGATAACGAGCGAGTTGTAGCCGCTGGTCTGCGTGTAGAGATTGTCGAAGTAGCTGTAGGTGCCTTCAAGACCGAGAATGGCATCGTACCATTGCCAGTTGCGGCCGATGAAGCCGCCGAAATTGACGCCTTGCGTGTTGGCTTTGTTCAGGAGCGACCAGTTCGCGGTCGGTTGCTGCAGGACGCTGTCGCGGAAGATGTAGTTGGTCAGGCCGACCACGCTCTGGCTGAAATCGGTCGCGTCGGTCGTGTAGCCGGCGTTGCCGCCGATATAGGCGCCATCCCAGTTGCGGGTCGTCTTCGACAGGCCGTCGGTGAAGCCGCCGCGCAGGACGGGCAGATCCGGCATGTCGGCCGCGTGCGCGGCAGACACCGTCCCCAACATCGCCGCCCCCAACAAAAGCCCACGCATCGCAACGCTCCATCGACTCGAACTTTCGCCCGTGATCATGGCTCGTTAACCTTAACCAATGGTTGCGGTAGGCAATTTCGTCAGTGCGAGCCGTGAGAAATACGCAAAGCAAAACGGCGCGGGATGATCCCGCGCCGTTAAGAGACGTTAAGCGATGAGGCTGACGATCAGCCCTTGGTGACGAGCGGCGGCGGCATATAGGCCGGCGGGCTGTTGAGATCCCAGCGCACGCCGAGCTTGATGTCGTGCGAGGTGATGTCCTTGATCTTGATCGAGGTCGGGCCGGAGGCACTGTTGTCGAACAGGCGGTAGTTGCCGGGCGCGGCGTCGCCGAGGTTCATGTAGCTGTAGGCCAGTTCGACCGTGAAGCCGGGGTTGACCTTGTAGGCGAGACCGGCGTGAGCGGCCCAGGCGAAGTTCCACTTGCCGCTATCGGCGAAGTAAGCGACGCTGTTATTGAGCCCCGGGCTGTACGAAACGCCGTCGTCGCGGAAGCCGCTAATCTTGTTGTAGGCGCCGCCAACACCGGCGCCAATGAACGGCGTGATGCACCACCAGGTGCCGAGGTCGACGTAGGCGTTGGCCATGACGACCCACTCGGACTTGCTGCCGCTGTAGTTGTTGGAGCCGACGAAGCCTGGCCCGATGACGTTATCAGCACCATGCAGAGTGGCCTTGCCCCGGTACTGGCCGATCACGTCCGCACGAAACCAGTTGTTGAAGCGATAGCCGACGCCGAGACCGAACAGCGGCGACGAGTCGAAGCCGAACCCCTCCGTCGTCTTCTGATACCCAGCCGGCAAGGCGGCGTCGATGCTCTTGGCGCGCTGGTTGGTCATGCCGATGTCGCCACGCAGATACCAGCCGCCGAAGTCGGCGGGCGGGGCCGGCGGCGCGTACATGGGAGGGGGCGCGGCGATCGGCATATCGGCGGCGAACGCCATCGACGAGATCAGGGTTGCCGCACTTGCGGCAAGCAGAGACTTAACGCTACGCATTGCTTCGTCCTTTTGGCCGGTGAGGCAAAGACGGGCGCCCCACGTTCTGGAAACTCACGACCCGGACGATGGCAGCAAATGTTTAAGCGCCACTTAACCCTAATTTTTAAGGTTGATTTTTTCTCACCGCACACGCCGATGCGGCGGCAGCGTTGCAGAAATGCAGCGCGGGGCGCGCCGCATTTCCTAACGATGTATGAAGCTGCAATGCAGCGAGTGAGAATGCGTTAACGGGCGTGCCGCGGCAGCTTGGGCAGGAACACCGCGAGCAGCCCGATCGCCGGCAGATAGGCGCAGACCTGGTAGACGAACTCGATCGAGGTGTGGTCGGCGAGCTTGCCCAGCACGGCGGCCCCGAGACCGCCGATCCCGAACGCGACGCCGAAGAACACGCCGGAGATCATGCCGAAACGGTGCGGCACCAGCTCCTGCGCGAACACGATGATCGACGAGGTCGTCGAGGAGATGATCAGGCCGATGACGACGCTGAGCACGGCGCTGGCAACGAGCCCGGCATAGGGCAGCGCCAGCGTGAACGGCAGCGCGCCCAGGATCGAGATCCAGATCACGATCTTGCGGCCGAAGCGATCCCCTAACGGACCGCCGACAAACGCACCCACGGCGTTCGCGGCGAGGAAGAGGAAGAGATAGATCTGGGCTGCCTGCGTCGACACGCCGAAACGATCGATCAGGTAGAAGATGTAGTAGCTCGACAGGCTCGAGACGTAGAGCTGTTTCGAGAACAACAGCGCGACGAGCACGGCCAGCGCCACTGCGACGCGGCGCGAGCTCGGCGCGTCGGAATGGGCCTGAACCGTGGCCGTCTTCTTCGCCTTGATCTGCGGCGCATACCAGCGGCCGATGCGCCAGAGGACGAGGATCGCGAGGAACGCGATCGAGGAGAACCAGGCGATGCTGCCCTGACCGAACGGCACCACGATCAGCGCGGCGAGCACCGGCCCCATCGAGGTGCCGAAACTGCCGCCGAGTTGGAACACCGACTGCGCGAAACCGTAGCGGCCGCCGGACGCGAGTCGCGCGATGCGCGCCGACTCGGGGTGAAACACCGCCGAGCCGAGGCCGACCAGCGCCGCAGCGACGAGGATGACGAGATATTGATGCGCGGCGCTGAGCAGCAGCAGGCCGAAGAAGGTCGAGGCCATGCCGATCGCCAGCGAATAGGGCTGTGCCTTCTTGTCGGTGTAGTGCCCGACCACCGGCTGGAGCAGCGAGGCCGTGAATTGAAAGGCCAGGGTGATCATGCCGATCTGCGCGAAGTCGAGCGCGTAGGTGTCCTTCAGGATCGGATAGACCGAGGCGATCAACGACTGCATGGTGTCGTTGAGGAAGTGCGAGAAGCTGATGCCGGCGAGCACGATGTAAGCCGGCCCTGCCGCTCTGGCGGCGGCGGGCGACACGTCGCTGACGACGACGGGCTCGGTCAGCGTTTCCTCGGAGACGACGACAGGCTTGTTCAATGGAGCGGTCCCGGCGGGCGCGGCGAACCGCCGCATCGGCTAGTTACGATGCAAGCGGCGGTCGAACCACCGTCAATCGTCGATGGCTGGGATGCGTGGGTGTTCTCGTCGCTTACCCTCCCCTGGAGGGGGAGGGTCGGCTCATGTTGAGCGAAGCGAGACATGAGACGGGGTGGGGTGACGGTCTCTCCGCATCCCACAGTGCCCGAGTGGAGAGATCACCCCACCCCGCTCGCGCTTCGCGCGATCGACCCTCCCCCTCCAGGGGAGGGTAAGAAAAACATCACGCCGCGGCCTGGCCGAGCGCCAGGACGATGGTGTCGACGACGTCCTCGACCAGGATGCGGTCCTCGCCCTCGCCCATGACGCGGATCACGGGCTCGGTGCCGGAAGAACGGATCAGCAGACGGCCGTGGCCGTTGAGGCGCATCTCGCCGTCGGAGATCGCCGATTTGACGTCGGAATCGTCGAGCGGCTTGCCGCCCTTGTGACGGACGTTCTTGAGGATCTGCGGCAGCGGGTCGAATCGGTGGCAGACTTCCGAGACCGGCCGGCGCAGCTTCTGCACCACGGCCAGCACCTGCAAGGCAGCCACGAAACCGTCGCCGGTGGTGGCGTAGTCGGAGAGGATGATGTGACCGGATTGCTCGCCGCCGAGATTGTAGCCGCCGTTCAGCATCTGCTCGAGCACGTAGCGATCGCCGACCGGCGTACGCACGAGATCGAGCCCCTGCCCTTTCAGGAAGCGCTCCAGGCCGAGATTGGACATCACGGTGGCGACGATGCCCGGGCGCGACAGGCGTCCGTCCTCTTTCCAGCTCTGCGCGATCACCGCGAGCAGCTGGTCGCCGTCGACGATGTGGCCGCGCTCGTCGACCAGGATGACGCGATCGGCGTCGCCGTCCAGCGCGATGCCGATATCGGCGCGCATCTCGCGCACTTTCTTCGACAGCGCTTCGGGCGAGGTCGAGCCGCATTCCTTGTTGATGTTGAAGCCGTCGGGCTCGACGCCGATCGCCACCACGTCGGCGCCCAGCTCCCACAGCGCTTCCGGCACCACCTTGTAGGCGGCACCGTTGGCGCAATCGATCACGACGCGCAGGCCATCGAGCGACAGGTCGCGCGGCAGCGTGCGCTTGGCGAATTCGATGTAGCGGTCGTGCACGCCGTCGATACGGCGGGCGCGGCCCAGGCTCGCACTTTGTGCCAGCCTCCTGTCGAGAGATTCGTCGAGCAGCTGCTCGATCTGCTTCTCGACGTCGTCGGAAAGCTTGAAGCCCTGCGGGCCGAACAGCTTGATGCCGTTGTCCTCGAACAGATTGTGCGAGGCCGAGATCATCACGCCGAGATCGGCGCGCATCGACTTGGTCAGCATCGCGACCGCCGGCGTCGGCATCGGGCCGACCAGCAGCACGTCCATGCCCACCGAGGTGAAGCCTGCAACCATCGCGTATTCGATCATGTAGCCGGACAGACGGGTGTCCTTGCCGATCACGACCCTGTGGCGGTGGTCACCGCGCTGAAACGCAAGGCCTGCGGCCTGGCCGACCTTGAGCGCGAGCTCCGGCGTGATCAGTCCGTTGGCGCGGCCCCGAATCCCGTCCGTCCCGAAATATTTGCGGCTCATATCGTCCCCCAAAGGCAACAACCAGGGGATCCCCTCTAGAACCACGGGGTGCCCGAAAGGGCCCCGCATCCCTGATTTGCTGGGATCTTATAATGCTATCGTGGCTAACTTGGCTTCAAAAAATATGATGAATCATTACGGAACCGAGCGGGCACCGGCTCAGTAAGATCTTGTTAACACTATATTTCCGACCGGAACACGCCGCCGAGACGGAACCCGCCCCTACCGGGTGCGCTTCACATGGCCGTCCTCGCGGCTCGGCGCCGGCTGGGTGACATTGACGGGATCGGAGCCCGGAAAGGTCTCTTCCAACCCCTCTTCCAGCGCCTCCTCGAGATCGCGCTTCTCCTTGATCTCTTCCGGCGAAGGTCCAGCGTGCGGCCTCGTCATCGCGCCCTCCTGCAAAACGTTCTGCAAACGATTTGGCTATGCATCCAACCATGCTAGATGACCCCGAAATCTTCCGATGCAAGACTTCCAAGTAAGACGGGCCGGGGAAAAGACATGAAGCACATCACCTGTATCGACGATCTTCGCGCGCTGCATCAGCGCCGCGTGCCGAAGGCGTTCTTCGATTATTGCGACCGCGGGTCCTATGCGGAGGAAACGCTGCGCGCCAACCGCGAGGACATGCAGGCGATCAAATTCCGCCAGCGCATCCTGGTCGACGTCTCCAAGCGCGACACCTCGACCACGATTTTGGGCGAACCCTCGACCATGCCGCTGATGCTCGCGCCCGTCGGCCTGCTCGGCATGCAGCACGGCGATGGCGAGATCCACGCCTGCCGCGCCGCGCAGGCCGCCGGCATCCCGTTCACGCAGTCCACGATGTCGATCTGCTCGATCGAGGACATCGCCGCCAATGTCGAGAAGCCGTTCTGGTTCCAGCTCTACGTGATGAAGGACCGCGGCTTCATCAAGGCGCTGATCGAGCGCGCGATCGCGGCGAAATGCTCGGCGCTGGTGCTGACCGTCGATCTCCAAGTGATCGGACAGCGCCACCAGGACATCAAGAACGGCATGACGGTGCCGCCGGAATGGTCGCTGTCGAAGCTGATCGATTTCGCCACCAAGCCGGCCTGGGTGTCGGGCGTGCTCCAGGGCAAGCGCCGCACCTTCGGCAATCTCGCGGGGCATCTGAAGGTCAGTGACGACATCACCTCGCTGTCGACCTGGATCAACTCGCAGTTCGACACCTCGCTGAACTGGAACGACATCGACTGGATCCGCTCGATCTGGCCGGGCAAGCTGGTCCTGAAGGGCATTCTCGACGTCGAGGACGCCGAGCTCGCCGCAAAAACCGGCGCGCAGGCGATCGTGGTCTCCAACCATGGCGGCCGTCAGCTCGACGGTGCACCGTCCTCGATCGAGGTCCTGCCCGAAATCGTCGACACAGTCGGTGACAAGATGGAGATCATGTTCGACGGCGGCATCCGCTCCGGCCAGGACGTGATGCGCGCGCTCGCGCTCGGCGCAAAATCCTGCATGATCGGCCGCGCCTATGCCTATGGCCTGGGTGCCGGCGGCCAGGCTGGCGTCGCCAAGGCGATCGACATCATCCAGAAGGAGCTGCTCACGACCATGGGCCTGTGCGGCGTCAACCGGATCGACGAGATCGACGATCATATCATCGCAGTCTAACACTCGCCGTTCCGGGATGGTCCGAAGGACCAGACCCGGAACCTCGACATTCTCAGGTGCGCGAGTGCGCACCATAGTTCGCGCCCTGCGCGCCCCGGAACGACACTTCGTGTCACATCGGCGGCGCCAGGCCGTCGCGGCCGACGCTGACGCGATTGGTCTCGAACGAGCCGTCGGGCAATTGCTTCATGAAGGCGATGACCTTCGCACCCGGCTTCAACTCGGATTTGTCGCTCGGCACGAAGGTCACCACCGGCGTGTTGTCGGCGACGAACACCTTCTTCTCGCCGTCCTTGTACTTGACCAGCAGCGTGTGACCGTCATTGCCGACGACGCTTTCGGCCACCGTCGCATTGGTCATGCTGGAGTTCGGCTTGAGGTCCCAGGGCCGGGAGCCCTCGCCGGTGCCGCGCATGCTCTCCGGGAACACGTGAACCTCGACCGCGTTCTGGCTGCCGTCCGGTCCCGGCACGGTGGTCGCACCGATGAACGAACCCGGCTTGATGTCGGCGAGTGAAATCCTGGTGATCCCCGACACGTTCACGTCGGAGGCGATATGAAGCTTGACGTCCTCACCGCTGCGCGACTTGACCTGCATGGTGTCGCCATTGACGCTCTCGATCGTGCCGCGCACGCGCGTCGGCACCGGCGCCCTCTGGGCAAAGGCGCAGTAAGTTGAGACGGCCACCATCGCGACGGCGATCAGCGGACGTGTGAAAGTTGCACGTTGAACAGACATGACGGTCTCCGATTGCCCCCACGGGATAGAGAACTCCGGAAGACCGCGCGCTATTCTCTCAAGTCTTTGTGAGATCGGCCTCGACCAATGCGCGCAGCTCGGCCGTGACCTCGGGCCGGCGGCCGAACCACAGCTCGAAGCCGCGCACCGCCTGATGCAGCAGCATGCCGAGCCCGTCGGCGGTCTTCAGGCCGCGCGCCGTTGCTGCGGCCAGCAGCGGCGTCACCAGAGGAACATAGACGATGTCGGCAACGACGGCCGTTTGCGGCAGGCGCGCGACATCAACATCGAGCGAAGGCTGGCCATGCATGCCGAGCGAGGTCGTGTTCACGAGAAGTTTTACGCGCGGCAGCACGTCGTTGATCGCATCCCACGGCAGCGGACGCACGTTCGGCCCGAACTGCCTTGCCAGCGTCTCGGCCCGCGCGACGGTGCGATTGGCGACATGCACGCATTTGATGCCGCGTTCCAGCAGGCCGAACACGACCGCACGCGCGGAGCCTCCGGCGCCCAGCACCAGCGCCTCCTCGGCCGCGCCCCAGCCGGGCGCGCTGGCGTCGAGATTGTTGATGAAACCTTCGACATCGGTGTTGGTCGAACGCAGCTCGCCGTCGGCAAACCACAGCGTGTTCGCAGCGCCCACCGCCGTTGCGCGGGCGTCAGGCGTCGACAGCGCCAGCACGCTTTCCTTGTGCGGGATAGTGACGTTGGCCCCGACGAAGCCGCGGAGCGACAGCCGCAGCACGAAATCGCGCAGATTCTCGGGCGGCACCGCCTCGATGACGTAGCCGCCTTCAATGCCGAGCGTGCGCAGCCAGTAGTGGTGGATCAGCGGCGAGCGCGAATGCGCGGCCGGCCATCCGATCAGACAGGCTGCGGGAGCCTTGGTCAGGGTCATCCGTCCCTCGGGAAGTGTGGGAGGCGATCCATTTCGCGTCCCGCAGGCCCTGTCAAGACGCCGGCCCGCGAGGCCGCGGCAGGGTCGGTCAGATCGGCCGGCGGGATAACAGCGCCGTCAGCTCGCAGCAGCCTCGTCGGCGGCCCGGCCCTTGATGTCGGCGATGGCGCGCTCGAGGCTCGTGCGATAGCGCGCGCGCGGCGGCGTCACGCCATGGGTGAGCAGCGCGCGGCGGACCGTGGGCGAGGCCCCCGTGATGAACAGTTTGATGCCCTGGCGGTGCGCCTTGGCGGCGACGCGGCCGAGCACGTTGGCCGCGGTCGAATCCAGGAACGGCACCGCGGCGAAATCGACCACGAAGGCCTTGCGCCTGTCGGCGATGCCGTCGAGCACGCCGCCGATCGCCGAGGCCGCGCCGAAGAAGAACGCACCGCTGATGCGGTAGACCAGCACGTCGCGGTCGACCGCAAGGGCGGAATCGTAAGGAACGCGATCGCCATTGCCGTCGTCGGGGCGATCGGCCGCCACCAGCGGCGTGCGTTCCTCGATGCCGGTCATCTCCGCCATGCGATGGATGAACAGCACCGCGCCGAGCGCGAAGCCGACCAGGATGCCCTCGGTGAGATCGCGGAAGACCGTGAGCAGGAAGGTCGCGAGCAGCACGACGGCATCGCCCCATGACGAACGCAGGAGCGTGGCGAATTCGTGCTTCTCCGCCATGGTCCAGGCCACCACGACCAGCACGGAGGCGAGCGCGGCCAGCGGAATGTAGCTCGCCAGCGGCGCCGCGATCAGCATGAACAGCAGCAGGAACACCGAATGCAGCATCCCCGCCAGCGGTCCGCGCGCGCCGGCGCGGATGTTGGTGGCGGTGCGCGCGATCAGGCCGGTGACGCAGATGCCGCCGAACAGCGCCGAGCCGACATTGGCCGCTCCCTGCGCCACCAGCTCGCAATTGGAGCGATGACGGCGGCCGGTCATGCCGTCGGCGACCACCGCCGACAGCAGTGATTCGATGGCGGCCAGCAGCGCGAAGGCGATCGCATCCGGCAGCACCGCTCTTGCCTTCTCCAGCGAGAACGCCGGCAGCGCGGGCGAGGGCAATTCGCGCGGAATACCGCCGAAGCGCGAGCCGATGGTCTCGACCGGGAGCGACAGAACCGCAGCAGCAACCGCCGCAAACACGACCGCGATCAGAATGCCGGGCCAGGACGGCCGCCAGCGGCGCAAGCCGGCGATGATGGCGATGCTGACGATGGCGACAGCGACGGCGGACGGATTGATGGTGTTGAGGCCGCCGGCGAGCGCCATGAGCTTCGGCACGAACTCGCTGGGCTCTTTTCCTGCGAGCGTGATGCCTGAGAGATCGCGGAGCTGGCTGGCGAAGATGATCACGGCAATGCCGGCGGTGAAGCCGACCGTCACCGGATAGGGAATGAACTTGATATAGGTGCCGACCCGCAACAGCCCTGCGGCGATCAAGAACAGGCCCGCCATCATGGTGGCGAGGATGACGCCATCGACGCCCTGACGCTCCGCGGTCGCTGCGACCAAAACGATGAACGCGCCGGCCGGTCCGCCGATCTGGAACCGGCTGCCGCCGAGCAGGGAGGCGATGAAGCCGCCGACGACGGCGGTATAGAGACCGCGGTCCGGCGTCACACCCGAGGCGATCGCGATCGCCATCGACAGCGGCAGCGCGACGATCGCAACCGTCAGGCCGGCGAAGACGTCGGCACGGAAATCCGCGAGGCCGTAGCCTTCGCGCCAGACGGTGACGAGTTTTGGCAAATACAGTTCGGCGAAGGTCGGCTGACGCAGCTGGTGCAGCCGGCTTGCTTGATCGCTCGTGATGCTCATGCCCACAATGCTCCAAAGCATCGTGCGCACCCTCGCTCCCGAGGTGCGACGATGCGCTAGCCCATCCTAATCCCGGGCACGATCAACGCGCGATCATGCTCCGACGCGGCGCGGCTGCCCCGGCCCCTTCAGGCGAACGCCACGCCCGCCGCCGTCGCTGCGGGCCTGCTCGCCGATCAGCTCGACGCCGGCCCGGTCGAACGCCTCGACCACCTTGATCAGGGTTTCGACCACGCCACGAACATTGCGCGGTGCTGGCCTCCATCCGCTGGATGGTCGGCAGCGAAACGCCGGCGAGCTCGGCCAAGGTTTTCTGGTCAATGCCGAGCAGCGCGCGGGCTGCCCGCATCTGGAATGACGTGATCACCTTGGCCTCACATATCAGAGCTTATATATGATGCTTAGAACATATACAATGATGTATAATACATCATTATTGCTCAAATGCAAGGCTGTCTGCGCCGCCATCGCGAGGAGCTCTTGCGACAAAGCAATCGAGGCCGGCTCGTCTGAGACAGTCCGGGTTGCTTCGCTCGCAGCAATGACGAAAGGAGGCGGTTGGGCCGGATGGAACGCCACCCTCCTGGATACAGCCTTTCCACCCTCTCCCCGGTCTGAACAACCAGGGCGGGAGAGGGTGAGAGAGAGGGGTGCCTCCCTTCCAAATCACGCCGCGTGCTGATGCGCGGCGATGATCTGGTCGGCGGCGCGGCCGGTGACCTCGGCCATGTGGTCGAACTGGCGGGTGAAGCTGCCGGCGCCGGCTGTGGCCGAGCGCAGCTCGACGATCAGTTCCCCGATTTCGGCTTCGGGCATCATGGCGCGGACGCAGTCCCAGCCGCTCCAGCCCTCGCGGGTGTCGAAGCCGAGAATCTGGCCGCGCCGCGCCGACAGGATCGCGTTGATCTTGGCAGTGGCGTCGGTCGGGCAGACGATCTCGACCATGTGGATCGGCTCCAGCAAGACCGGCTGGCATTGCGGCAGGCCTTCGTTCAACCCGACCCGCGCGGCCGTACGGAAGGCGAGATCGGACGAGTCGACGCTATGATAGGAGCCGTCGGTCAGTGTCACCTCCACGTCGGTGACGGGGAAGCCGAGCGGGCCGCGCGCCAATCCGTCGACGACGCCTTCCTCCACCGCCGGGATGTAGTTGCGCGGCACCGCGCCGCCCACGACCTTCTCGCCGAACCTGAAGCCGTCGCCGCGCGGCAGCGGCCTGATGTCGAGCACGACGTCGCCGAACTGACCGTGGCCGCCTGACTGCTTCTTGTGCCGCCCGCGCTGGGTGATCGGCTTGCGGATGGTTTCCTGGTAGCCGATCCCGGGCGGATGCGAGGTGACCTTGACGCCGAAGCGATCGCGCAGCCGCTCGCCGGCCACGCGCAGGTGCATCTCGCCCTGCCCCCACAGCACGGTGTCATGGGTCTTGGCGTTCTGCACGACGACGAGTGACGGATCCTCCTCATGCAGCCGCGCCATCGACTGGCCGAGCTTGACGTCGTCCTTGCGATCGACGGCCGCGATCGAGATCGCGAGCACCGGCGGCGTCGGCTCGATCGTGATCAAGGCCGCGGGCGGCGTCTTGCCGTTCGACACCGTGTCGCCAGTCCTGATCGCATCGAGCTTGGCGAGCGCCACCGTGTCGCCGGCTTCGGCCGAGGCACGCTTGGTGTCGTAGGCGCCGTTGACGGCGAGGATGCCGGAGATGCGCCCCAAGCCCCCGGAGGCGGATTGCAGCGTCGCTC
Organism: Bradyrhizobium sp. USDA 327; assembly: GCF_041262065.1. Taxonomy (NCBI): domain Bacteria; kingdom Pseudomonadati; phylum Pseudomonadota; class Alphaproteobacteria; order Hyphomicrobiales; family Nitrobacteraceae; genus Bradyrhizobium; species Bradyrhizobium sp. USDA 327. The sequence continues at coordinate 5,722,756 of NZ_JBGCCW010000001.1, forward strand.
CGTCGTCGAGATGGCCGGCAAGCAGTCGCGTCAGCGACAGCTTTCCGCCATGCTGCGAATGCAGTGTCTTGAAGACGTAGCCGAGCGCGTCCCTGGTCTCGGGAACGCCGAGACGTTTCGCCGTCTCCGCGATGCCGGGCGCCTCGTGGCGCAGCGCCTTCATCAGGCGCAGCACGCCGTTCTCGCGCGCAGCCGAACCCAGCAGCACCGGGCAGATCACCCCTTCGCGCAGTTCGCGGGCGAGATCGTCGAACACGGCATCGCGCGGCGGCTGGATGTCCTCGAGCAGTTGCTCCATCAGCGCGTCGTCGTGATCGGCGAGCTTCTCCAGCATCGAGAAGCGGGCTTCCTTCTCGCGATCGAGATCGCCGCCTTCGAGCGCGATCACCTCGGAGGCCTTGTGCTCGCGATAGATGAAGGCGCGTTCCAGCGCGAGATCGACGAAGCCCTCGATCAACTCGTCCTTCCAGATCGGGATCTGGCGCAGCACCAGCGGCACGCGCGAGGCGGGCTGCAGCATTGCGAGCGTCTCGCGGATGCGCTGGCTGGCGCGGTCGATCTTGTTCAGGAACAGGAAACGCGGGACCTTCAGCTCCTCCAGCTCGCGCAGGATGATCTGAAGCTGCGGCAGCTTCTTCTCGTCGGCCTCACAGACCACGATGGCGGCGTCGACCGCGGGAAGCGCGGCGCGCATGTCGTGGGCAAACTCGACGGAACCGGGACAATCGAGAAAGGTGTAGCTGTCGCCCATGAAGCTCGTGGTCGCGGCAGTCAGACCGACGGTCATCTTGTGATGACGGGCCTCCGGCGTGGCGTCGCCGACGGAAGTTCCGGCATCGACGCTGCCGGCGCGCGGGATTGCACCCGTTCGCGCCAGGATTGCTTCGAGAAGTGTGGTTTTACCGCTTTGGAAAGGGCCCACCAGCGCGATGCACCGTGGACCTCGGGGACTTCTGACGTCTTGTCCCATTCGCCGCCTCCTTGGTGTGGAGCTCGGCCCGTGATTGGGTCGGCAAACGCCAATGCTCTGCCCGTCCCCGAGATTTGGCAAGCATCAAACGTCGCTGCGGTGCGTCGTCAGGCCTGATTCATCTCCCTCATCGCGATCGACAAGGACAGCGCCCCGTTAGTCGGCATCGAAAGCGAGCTGATGCAGCCCTGGTTCCTTTAAGCCGGCGCGTCAGCCGCCTCATTCGGCCCGGTCAATCATCCAGACCAGATTTCTCGCGACAGCCTCCGACGATCGCAACCTCCCCTCCTTCTTTAAGGCGATGAAGTCCTGCACGCCGGGAAATTCGGCACCGCGGATATTGGCTTGCATGTCCGTGTCGATAACACCCGGATTGAGATTGAACACCCGCCGCCCTTCCGTCTCCACCGCACGGACATAGCCTTCGAGCGCGGCCTTCGCCGCGCAATAGAGGGACCAATGCGGTATCGGCTTGGTCGCCGCTCCAGATGTCACATTAGCGATCTCGCCATTCGGGAAATTGCGCAGGAATGTCGTGATTGCGATGATTGGCGAAGTCACATTGACGGTGATCTCGAGCGAAATCTCGGTCGCGTCAAACGATGCCGCCGCAGCTATCGCCTGCGTCGCTGCGTTGTTGACGAACACCGCACGATCTGGATTTTCCGAACGCAACGACCTGAACGTGATATCCAACTTTTCGACGTCCATCGCGGAGAGATCGAACGCGGGCCGATTCAATTCCGCCACCAGCCACCCGATTCGCTCGAATTCCTGCTTGAGGGCCTTTCCGAGTCCCCTGCCCGTGCCCGTGATGATCGCAAGATTGGCCATTCTCAAAGCGGCTTTGCACAGAGGAAACCAGCCAGACTGGGCGTCAGATTGCGCGGCTTGAAACCCGGAGCGCTTTCTTCCTGGATGCGTGCGATGTGGAAACCCGCGTCGGCAAGCATCTTCTCGACCTCGACCGGGTGACGAATGAGGAAGATGTGGTCGGAATGGCCGGCATTGAGCGCCGCAGTGATGAAAGCCTGGCCGCCCGGACGGATCATGTCGAATAGCCAGCGGCAGAACTCGTGGGGATTTTCCAGGTGCTCAAGGACTTCTTGGCAAATCAGGAAATCCGCCTTGACGTCATAGCCGTGGCGGATGTCGCGATTTTCCAGCTTGTATCGAGGTCCGTAGCCGAACGATTTCATTACCTGACCGGTGTAGTCAAGCGAATGCTGGCTGATGTCGAAGCCAATACCCCGCATGTTCGGCTTGTTGTCCAAGGTGATCTTGGAATACATGCCGCAGCCGACGCCGACTTCGAAGAACACCCCGGCATCCTCGATCCGCGGCAAAACGCAAGTCGTGAATCCAATCAGCGTGAAGTAATGTTGAGGCCAGACGTAGTGCGAGAACCACAGACCCGGCAGATAGTTTCGAGTCATGTGGTCGGCATTGTCATAGAGCGCTGCACGCACCTCTTCATAGTTGGAAGCGCGATATTTTCCGCTTCGTTCGAACATGACCTGGTGGCGCATGGAATCATTTGCAAACTCCGCGTAGCAACCCAGAGCGTCCATCAGCCGATCCGATAAGGGGGTACCGATTTCACCATACATCCCCTCAATGGCCGGCACGGCTTCGTCGACCCAACGCGGCCCGAACCTTTTTTCCGCGGTAAGAAAGGGTGTCGCGAGAACCGGGTAATCCTCCCGCATTTTGTCGCAGATGGCAGTCCATTTTTGCAGATTATTCAACAAATTGGCCTCGGTTGTCCTGTGGATCGCAAAGTATCACCAGAATCCCGTCGCGTACAAGTTGAGCAGGAACTTCGGTAATCGGCCACACGCCCGCTGCCTGCCACCGGGTTGTATCTGGCCGTCTTAGCTCGTCAGGACTTTACCAACGTTTAGTTGGGCTTTGACTGCCATACCAACTTCATGGCAATAACCTGGCAACACCCGGCAACAATCTGGAAATACCGAGTTACATTCCATCGCTTCATCGCCACACAACTGGACCGGCCGCGAATGTTGACGGCATTTCACATTGGCCAGACGCATCGCCTGGCGATTCCGATTACTCTGGTAGACTTGGCACGATATATCGAGTTGTCGGGCGACCGTGCTCCTCTGCACGTTGATGCGGAATTCGCTAAGGCCGCGGGCTTCGATGGCGTGGTCGTGCACGGCGCCTATCTTATGGCCCTGGTGTCGCGCCTGGTCGGAACGGAGTTCCCGGGAGCTTGGTCGATCCTCGAACGGGCTGATATGGCCTTTCGCAAGCCATGCTACGCGCCCTGTGAGGTTACGGTCGCTGCGACGGTCAGGCAGATCAGCGAGGCCGTGGCGACGATTGTCTTGGACATTGCGATCACCGACGAGAACGGGACCGTTCTGGCGTCGGGCAAGACCTGGCATCGCATCTTGGACTCAGAGCCGCTGCAAATGAAAAGACTGGTCGCAGCTCCCCACTGACAGTCACGCTCTCACTGGAACCTGACGAAATGGACTCGCTCAACTTGCCGCAAGCCTGGGAACTGGCTGACTTGCCGTTCCATCGGTTGATTTCGCTTGGCCGGCGCGTCGAACGAAAGGACCGGCAGCCGAGCTTGCGGATTGCGCTCCTCGGAGATGCGGCCACCCAACATTACGGACAGGCACTCGCCGCCACCTTGAAATTGAGGGGTTGGTGGCCGGAGATCTACGAGGCCGAGTTCGATACGATACGCCAGGAGATACTCAACCCGGCGAGCGAACTCTATCGCTTCGAGCCGGAAGTGGTCATCCTGTTCACGGCAACGCAGGCACTCTACCACCGCTTTGCGCGAAGTGCCGGCAAGGCCGCCTTCGCGGATAATGTCAGCAGCGAGATCGTCGAGCTGTGGAGGCAGATAAGGTCGCGCAGTAACGCCATCCTGGTTCAGCACAATTTCGTGGTTCCGCTCAATCGTCCGTTCGGCAACCGCACTGCGAGTGAGCGCGAGACTTTGACGTCGACCGTAGCCCGGATCAACCAAAGCCTTCTCGACGCCGCTTCCGAGCATGGAGTGAAGATCGTCGACACCGAGTTTCAGGCCAGCTACCACGGCAAGCGCCATTGGCTCGACGAGCGGCTCTGGTGCCAGGCGAAGCAGGCATTGTCCCCGTCCTTCATTCCTTCACTGGTTAAGAACGTCAGCGATACCATACTGGTGGAGCGCGGCGCTGGCATCAAATGCGTGATCGTCGATCTCGACAATACGATGTGGGGAGGCATTCTGGCTGAGGACGGCGCGGATCGGATCGAGGTTGGGCAGACTGAACTGGGGCTTGCTTTCCAGCGCTTCCAGATCGCTCTGCTCGAACTGAAGTCTCGCGGCGTCCTGCTGGCGGTCTGCAGCAAGAACGACCAGGCGAACGTAACGGACGTCCTGAAAAATCATCCAGACATGATCTTGCGTTGGGATGATTTCGCGACCGTCGTCGCCAATTTCGGCGACAAGGCCAGCAATATTCTCGCGATCCGGGAAAAGTTGAACCTTGGTCTGGACAGCTTCGTCTTCCTCGACGACACCGCTTTCGAGCGATCTCTCATCCGAACGGCCTTTCCTGCGATGCAGGTGCCGGAGCTGTCGACCGATCCCGCCGACTTTGTCAGCGACCTGGCCCGCTGGAATTTGTTCGAAGGCCGGTCGGCAACGGCCGAAGATCTGGCCCGGCTCGCCTATTATCAAGCGGACGACCAGCGTCAGTCGCTCAAAGAGAAGTTCCACGGGCTCGACGACTTCATCGCCGAACTCGGGATGGAGGCGCATGTCCTGCCGTTCGACAGCTACGCGCTGCCCCGTGTCCTTCAGCTTGTCCAGCGGAGCAACCAATTCAACCTCACGACGATCCGGCACAGCGAGGCCGATCTGCGCCAGCTTGCCGCTGATCGAGACGTCGCGGCTTTCTGCATCCGCCTGGCCGACCGGCTCGGCGACAACGGCATCATCGCGACGGTGATCTTGAGGAAGTCGGGCACCGATGCCGTGGTCGACACGTGGATCATGAGTTGCCGCGTGCTTGGACGCCGCGTCGAGGACCTGACGGTTCAGCTTATGGCCGAAAAGGCCCGGGAGCTGGGCTGCCGCAGGCTGGTCGGGCGCTACAGCCCGACCACGAAGAACGGCATCGTCGAAAATCTCTATCCGCAGCAAGGTTTCGCTGCGGCCGGCGAAGAAGGGACAACGCGCCTCTATTCGCTGGATCTCGCCCAATACCAGCTCCAGTCCATCCCGATCATCATTCACGAACCAGAGCCACAATCATAATGAGCGATTTTGAAACACGCGTACAGAACGTCTTTCGCGAGGTGTTCGACAATCCGGGCTTGAACATCTATCGGGAGATGCAGGCAAAGGACGTCGTCGGTTGGGATTCGCTGAATCACATCACCCTGATCATGACGCTCGAGGAAACCTTCAAGGTGAAGTTCAGCACCCGCGAGGTGATGGGCTTCCAGAACGTCGGTGAGATGATGGACTGCTTGCGCGGGAAGCTCCCGGCGTAGCCAATGGCGTTCAGCGATCTGCGTTACCTGCTGGTTCTTGGAATTGTGACGCTGATCGTGCACGCCATTCCGCAGGGCGCGCCACGCCTGCTCGCGACGGCCTTCATCAGCCTGCTCTTCTATGTCAGCCTCAATCCTGGCACGTGGTACGTGCTGGTCGCAGTCGCCACGCTGGCCTATTTCTCCGGACTCGTCCTGTCTCGCGTGCCCGAGGGCCGGGCGCGGGGTATGCTGTTTGCGGCGCTCCTGACGGCGACCCTCCTGCCGCTGCTGTTCTTCAAGTACGCAGCAACCGCCTATCATCTGCTGCCACCCGACGGCGATCTGGCGGTCCGATGGTCGACGATGGCCAACGTCATCCTGCCGATCGGCATCTCGTTCTATTCGTTTCTCGCAGCCGGATACGTCATTGACGTTTTTGTCGGAAGCCAGCCGGCCGAAAGGAACGCAATCCGATTCGGCGCAGTGATGTTTTTCTTCCCGCATTTGACTGCCGGTCCGATCGAGCGCGCCCGGCATTTGCTGCCGCAACTCGGAAATCTCGGCGTGTTCAACTACGAACGCGCGGTTACCGGCCTGCGCGCCATCCTCACCGGCCTGTTCCTCAAGATCGTCGTCGCCGATACGCTGGCACCTTATGTTGACGCCGTCTATTCGGCGCCCCGCAATCACGGGGCCGTCGACCTGGCGCTCGCCACCATCTATTTTTCATTTCAGGTCTACGCAGATTTCGCCGGCTACTCATTGATCGCGATCGGAAGTGCCCGCCTGCTGGGTATCGAACTCACGATCAATTTCATGCAACCCTGGCTTAGCCAGAATCTGCCCGACTACTGGCGGCGCTGGCACATCAGCCTGTCCTCCTGGTTTCGCGACTATGTTTTCATGCCATTGCAGTTCCAGGCGAGGCGTTGGGGGAAGTATGGTCTTGCTGGCGCACTGGTCTTTACGTTCGTGTTGGTCGGCATCTGGCACGGCGCCGGATTCAACTTCGCCGTTTTCGGCTTGATCCACGGTGTCCTCGTCGCCTTTTCGACGCTCACCTTTGCCCGGCGCGATCGATTCTGGCGATCCCGCGTTCCACTACCGGTGTTGCTGGTGCTGCGTGCCACGACGACCTTCCTGATCGTCACCCTGACGTTCATCCTGTTTCGCGCCAGCGGCCTGAGGGAAGCGCTTTGGATCTACAAGGCGCTCGTCACCGGGGCTGAGGGCGTCCGAACGGTCGCGCTGACGAAGCCCCTGATCGTCATCGCGACAGTGGTCGCATACGACCTCCTGGTCACATGGGCCAAGGATGCCAAGCGCTTCCCCGTTTGGCTCCGCTGGTCAGGCTATTACGCCGGCGTTGTGTGCATCGTCGCCGCAACGATCGAGCACGTTCTACAGGCGTCTTCGAATGTCCAGCAGTTCATCTATTTCAAATTTTAGTGCCCTCACTGGAGCTAACTCGCCCAAGCGCTTCGTCTTGCGGCTGGTCATGTTCCTGTTGCCGTTAGCCGCAATCGTAGTTCCCGGACTAGGAATCCCTTTTGTGTGCGGCGAACTGCTGCCAGTCAGCACTGTCGCATGGCTGCAAAGCAGCGGAATGCCCTTTATATTTCTCCCGAAGCTTTCGGATCATTCATACCGATTGAAGGTCGATGCGGTTCTCCAGAGGAAACCGGAGGCGGTGGCGATGGGGTCCTCACGCGCAAATCAGTGGCGCAGCGCTATGTTCCATCCTACACCGTTTTACAATGCTGCAAACGCGGCTTTTGTGGTCCGTGACTTCGCTCGCATGCTCGAGGAATTCGGTGACTTCAGCCCTCGCATTATCATTTTCTCGATCGACTATTTCCCTTTCGTTCCCGCATTCGAAACAACCTACATACCTCAATCCCGCGGCGAGATAGGCGGCTGGGCGACACCTGAACAGATCCGCATTATCCACGGCGTATTCGACGAGCTGGTACGCACCCGCCGTTTTCCCTGGCCCTCTCACAATGGCACCCCCGCATTGGGTCTATCGGCGATACAGACGGGCTCTGGATTTCGCCTTGACGGATCCTACAATTACGGATCTCGCGCGTTGGATGACGGAACGGCCAGCGTTTCTGCAATCGAGGCAGGAAAGCAATGGCCTCTCGTTCCCGCCCAGCATCTCGACAGTTCTATTCTCCGGGACTTCGAACGCTTCACCGAGTTGGCAAGGCAGAAAGGCATCGCGCTGGTAGGGGTGACCATGCCGTACATCCCCAAGGTGCGCGACACCATAGAGCGATCATCGCATTACGGGGCGTGGAAACAGTTCCGATCGGCGGAAACGCAGGAATGGATCCGAAAGCAGGGCGTGCTCTATTTTGATTTCAGCGAACTGGAGAGTTTTGGTGGCCAACCGGATGAATTTGCCGATCCCTACCATCCGAGCGAACCGGCTTACATTAGGATGCTGCTTTCGATGCTAACCGACGAGAGATTTCGCGCTCTGTTTCCAGACATCGATGCTCACGACCTTCAGGAAAGACTGAAACACGCTACTCGGCTAGAGGTCTATCGAGACAAGTGGCCCGCGAACTAACGCCCCGGACGCAGTTCCAGGCTTTCTAGGCCGGCGGCGATGTTGAGGCCGACCTGGCCCTGCACGCTGAGCGGCTGGAGCGCGATCGAGTTGTTGGAGCCGCCGACCAGCACGTTGCCGCCAAGTCCGACACCGACCGAGGCGCTGCCCTGCGCGCCCGCGTAGTTGCCGGAGAGGTCGCCGGGGCCGAGCCGGTCGACCGGTGCGAACACGCCCCAGGCCAGGGCCGTCTCCTGGGTGATGCCGATGTCGAGGCCGACCTTGCGGATGGTCGCGACGTAGCGGTCGTCGGGCAAGCCGTCGGCGCGCAGCACACAGCCGAGATGGGTCACCGATCCCACGATGAAGCCGACACTGGCGCCGCCGCGGCACTCGAGCACGCCGACCCGCGCCATCCGCTGCTGCGCGCCACCGTTCGCTACGGAGGCAAGGAGGCTGGCGGCGGTGAGCCCTGCGAGGAGGAATGAACGGCGCATGAAATGTCTCCGGCGATGATGTGATGCGAGCAGAGAGAGCGCCCCACCCGTGTTGCGTGATGGTCTATGCCACAACAGCCGTGGTGGTGCCAGATCGCGCACGAGGATAAGCGTGCAAACAACTAAAAAGGCCCGCCAGAGGCGGGCCTTTTCGATGTCTCGTCGCGGCAGAGTCTCAGCGTAGATTCCCGCAGAAGCGCTGGATGCGCTTGCAGGCGTCTTCGAGATCCGAGGTCTTGGTCGCGTAGGAGATGCGGAACGCAGGTCCCAGGCCGAAGGCCGAACCCTGCACCACGGCGACGCCTTCGGTCTCCAGGAGCTCTGTGACGAACTGCTCGTCGTTGGAGATCACATTGCCCGACGGCGCTTTCTTGCCGATGGTGCCGGCGCAGGACGGATAGACGTAGAACGCGCCTTCGGGCCGTGGGCACTCGATGCCGCTCGCCTGGTTGAGCATGGAGACGACGAGGTCACGGCGCTCCTTGAAGACCTTGTTGTTGGCAGGAATGAACTCCTGAGGACCGTTCAGCGCCTCGACCGAGGCCCACTGCGCGATCGAGCACGGGTTCGAGGTCGATTGCGACTGGATCGTCGCCATCGCCTTGATGAGATGCGCCGGACCGCCGGCATAGCCGATACGCCAGCCGGTCATGCAATAGGCCTTGGAGACGCCGTTCACGGTGAGCGTGCGGTCGTAGAGACCAGGCTCGACCTGCGCGACGGTGGTGAACTGGAAGTCGTCGTAGACGAGATGCTCGTACATGTCGTCGGTCATCACCCAGACATGGGGATGCTTCACCAGCACGTCGGTGAGCGCTTTCAGTTCCGAACGCGTGTAGGCAGCTCCCGTCGGGTTCGACGGCGAGCACAGGATGACCCATTTGGTCTTCGGCGTGATCGCACGCTCGAGCGCGTCTGCCTGGAGCTTGAAGCCGGTCGCGGCGGTGCATACCACCGGCACCGGCTCGCCGCCGGCGAGCGCGACCATCTCGGGATAGCTGACCCAATAGGGCGCGGGAATGATCACCTCGTCGCCCGGATTGATGGTCGCCATCAGCGCGTTGTAGAGCACCTGCTTGCCGCCGGTGCCGACGATGATCTGGTTCGGCTTGTAGGCGACGCCGTTCTCGCGCTGAAACTTGGCGATGATGGCTTCCTTCAGCTCGGGGATGCCGTCGACCGCGGTGTACTTGGTCTTGCCGGCCTCGATGGCGTGGATCGCCGCCAGCTTGATGTTGGCGGGCGTGTCGAAGTCGGGCTCGCCGGCGCCCAGGCCGATGACGTTGCGGCCAGCCGCTTTCAGCGCGCGTGCTTTATCCGTGACCGCGATGGTCGCGGACGGCTTCACACGGTCGAGCGCAGCGGCAAGGAAGGACATCATCATCTCCTGGCGAGCGTCGTGAAGCCTTTCGCCTCACGACCCTGATTGTGGGAATGGGCCACCCTAAAACGTGTGCCGCTGCGCCGCAAGAAAACTTCGGCCCGATCTCGGAAAAGTTTGCGGATTCACGCGGGTTCGAGGGCATGATTCACCGCAATATTCCGCAACTTTGCCGCCGAAACCGCTCATAACCGGCAAGGCTTGTCCTCGGAGCAATTTGGGTGCTCGCCAGGAGGTCGTCATGCCCGGCTTGCGGTCTTCTGACGCTTCGCCGGCTCAACCCTGAGCAGCCCCGGACACTGAGCAGCCTCGGCAAAGCTTGGCTTAGCGAGGTCCCGGCATTCACGTCCTTCGCACCGCGTGGCAAGACGTGGATGGCCGGGACGAAGCCCGGCCATGACGGTGTGGAATCTTCAGTGCTTAACGAAATCGCCGAACGTCTCGCGACGATGCGCGGAAATACGTCCCGCGCGTTGACGCAAGTGTGAACTGAAGTGCATCGTCGCGCGGAAATGATCTTCCGCAGCATTGCAGTGCGGCAGGGTTTTCGAGTTTTTCTATCGGCCGGCTCTTGCGGCGGATTCGCATCGGCATCATTGTTTAGCCGCCTCGCGGGAGCAACGATTGCCGCGTCTTCACGTCCTCGGATTCGAACTGCAGAATGTACAAGCTCTATTCGATGCAACGCTCGGGCAACAGCTACAAGGTCCGCCTTGCGCTGGCGCTGCTCAACCTGCCTTACGAAGCGGTGGAGGTGGACATCCTGCGCGGCGAGAGCCGCACGCCGGACTTTCTGAGCAAGAACCCGTCGGGACAGGTGCCGCTGCTCGAAGTCGGCGAGGGCCGCTATCTCGCCGAGTCCAATGCCATCCTCTGGTACGTCGCCGTCGGCACGCCGCTCGCGCCGGAAAACCGCATCGACCGCGCCGAGGCGCTGCAATGGATGTTCTTCGAGCAGCACGCGCTCGAGCCGAACATCGGCGCCGCCTATTTCTGGCTGTCGCTGGTCAAGGGCGGCCGCGATCTCCAGACCCATTCGCTGGAGGACTGGATGGAGCGCGGCTATGGCGCGCTCCAGGTGATGGAGAACCATCTCAAGACCAACGCCTATTTCGCCGCGCGCCAGCTCACCGTCGCCGACATCGCGCTGTACGGCTACACCCACCTCGCCGACCGCTGCGACTTCGATCTTTCCACCTTCCCGGCGATCCGGGACTGGCTCGAGCGCGTCGAAGCCGCGCCCGGCTTCGTGACCATGGACTGGCGCCCGGCCGACATCGACGACCCCGCCAGCATCGCGGCGGGCGCCTGACGGCGCGCCGCGCTCGGGCGGAATAGCGGGCACAACGGCCACTTTGCCGCAATCTAGCCATTTTTGGCGCGATAGCCGCCGCAATATTGCCGGTTGAAACTGGGAAATTCCGGAAAGTCGCGGGTGATTCGCTCGCGTGTTGAAGGATTTAGACCATGATGCGGGCGTCCGGCACGGCAGGCTTTCAGAGCCCATCCGCTACCGTCGCGTCTTCCCGGCTCACCCATGCGGTCGCGGCCTCGCTCGCCGTCGCCGCGCTCTCGCTGTGCCTGATCGTCACCCTGACGGTGCTGTCGACCAAGGCGACCATGGCGATGGGCCTGCCGGTCTGATTCCCGTTTCATCCTGGACCTGCCTTCAGGGCGCCGTGCGGCCCGCGCCGACCGGCATCGCGACAGGACGTCGATGAAATCACCTGTGCTAGTCGTTGCAATCACCCTGACCGCGGCCATCCTGGTCGCGGCGTCGCTGCTGATCATCGTCGGCACGCGCAAGGGCGTGGGGACGTCGACGCTGAATGCGCCCGCACTGCAACAGCGCGTCAAGCACGCGCACATGGTCTAAAATCATCCGAAAGCTTTAGGCTTGCACGCAGGCGCGCCTTAAGCACGCCGCGCGAAACCGCATCGCTGTCGCGCAACAATCAGTCAGTGTTGCGGCCTGACCTCGTTCGTGAGGAGCGAGACTGGTCCATGCGGTTCGGATGGCGCGCGATCTCCGGTCCGGCGCTGACGGCAGCGGCCCTGCTGCTGGCAATGCTGCTCGATCGCCTTTTCCCTACCCCCTCGCCCGCGCCGCTGTTGGTCTGCATCGTGGCTCTCGCCGGCGCGCTCGCGGGTCTCGCCTCCGCCATGACGACCGCCGTTGTCGCAGTGATCGGCGCGGCGCTGTTCTTCCTCAACCGCCACGGCGTTTCCGGCTATGGCGCCGCCGATCTGGTCCGGCTCGGTCTCCTGACCGTCACGGCCGTCGGCACCGCCGGCATCACCGGCCTGATGCGCGAGCGGCTGCTCGGCACGGTCGCGGCCGAGCGCCGGAGCCATGCCACGGCCGCGCGGCTGTCGGCCGCGCTCGACCAGGTCGATATCGGCATCGTGCTGCTCGATGCCGAGACCCGGGCCGAATTCATCAACCGCGCGTTCCGCGATTATTTTGCAGTGCCCGACCAGATCGCCGAAAGCAAGCCGCCCTTCATCGCGCTGATGTATCACGGCCGCGACACCGGCGCGTTCGAGCTGCCGGAGGACGAGCTCGGCACCTTCATCGCGCGACGCATGGAGATGGTGCGGGTCGGCGATGCCACGCCGATCAACATCAAATTGCGCAGCGGCGAGGTGCTGCGCTTCGTCTGCACCGCGCTGCCCGACGGTGGACGCATGCTGAGCTACACCCCGGTGACCGACCTCGTGCGCCACACCGACGAGCCATCACGCGCCGACTACTACCGCTCGCTGCGCGACCCCGCAAACCGCAAGCTGACCCGCTACCTGCGCGTCGCGGAGTAATGCAACGGCGCGATTGATCGGCAGTGCGACCATCACGTATGAAGGACGCTTCATCGATCGCGGGAATTTCACATGTCGCTCACCATTCGCGCCGTCACGAGGCAGGACTACGATCAATGGCTGCCGCTGTGGGACGGCTACAATGCCTTCTACGGCCGCTCGGGCCCGACCGCCCTGGCGCCCGAAATTACGAAGATGACGTGGCAGCGCTTCTTCGATGCTTATGAGCCGATGCACGCGCTGGTCGCCGAGGACGACGGACGCCTGCTCGGGCTGACGCATTATCTGTTTCATCGCAGCACCACCGCGATCGAGCCGTCCTGCTATTTGCAGGATCTGTTCACGCTCGAATCCGCGCGCGGCAAGGGCGTCGCCTCGGCGCTGATCCATGGCGTCTATGAGCGGGCAAAGCTCGGGGGATCGCCGCGCGTCTACTGGCAGACGCACGAGACCAATCTCACGGCGCAGCGCCTGTACGACAAGGTCGCGGAGCGGTCCGGCTTCATCGTCTATCGCAAGATCTTCTGAGTCCTGCGCCCTTGATCCCTGTGGATAACTCCGCCTGTCACCCGCGCGTAACACAGCGAGACTAGGCTGCGGCTGCGTCTGGTCAGGCCCCCCGTCACCGATCAAGCGCCCCAAAGCGGTCCCCGTCAGTCGCCGCGTCTGACAGGGGCCGCATTTTTTTGTCCGGGATCGTCTGCATGGCAGCAGCGCAGGCATCAGCTTGCTGATGCGGCGCACGGTGGTCACAATGCGCCGCTGCTCATCTGACAGGATCTCCCATGGAAATTCGCAATCTCGGCGCCTCCGGCCTTCGCGTGTCTGCGGTCGGCCTCGGCTGCAACAATTTCGGCCAGCGCACGGATCTGGAGACCTCGCGCAAGGTGATCCATCGCGCGCTCGATCTCGGCGTCACGCTGTTCGACACCGCCGACATCTATGCCGGGATGGGCGGCTCGGAGACGGTGCTCGGCACCGTGCTCGGCGATCGCCGCAAGGACATCGTGCTCGCCACCAAATATGCCAAGCCGATGGCGACCGACGGCACCAGGCAGGGCGCCTCGCGCCGCTACATCATGGATGCGGTCGAGGCGAGCCTGAGGCGGCTCAAGACCGACTACATCGACCTCTACCAGCAGCACGATTACGATCCGCTGACGCCGATGGAGGAGACGTTGCGTGCGCTCGACGATCTCATCCGGCAAGGCAAGGTGCGCTACATCGGCAACTCCAACTTCCCGGCCTGGCGGATCGCGGAAGCCGAGTTCACCGCACGCGCGATGAATGTCAGCCGCTTCGTCTCCTGCCAGGACGAATACTCATTGCTGGTTCGCGACATCGAGAAGGACCTGCTGCCGGCTGCGCAAGAGTACAGGCTCGGCCTGCTGCCGTTCTTCCCGCTCGCGAGCGGCCTGCTGACGGGCAAGTACCAGCGCGGCACGGCGGCGCCCGCCGACACGCGCTTTGCCAAGGCGCCGGCGCTGCGCGACCGTTACGTCACGCCGCGCAACGAGGACATGGTCGAGAAGCTCCAGGCCTTCGCCAAGGCGCACGGCCGTTCGATGCTGGAACTCGCCTTCTCCTGGCTCGCCGCGCGCCCGCAGGTGTCGAGCGTGATCGCAGGCGCCACGCGCGTCGAGCAGATCGAGGAGAACGTGACGGCGATCGCCTGGAAACTCACCGTGGATGAGATGGTGGAGATCGACAAGATCACTCTGGGCTGAGCGCTGCGGCCCGCTACTTCGCGCCGCGCCCGACCGTCTGCACCACCTCGAAGCCCTCGAACTGGGGATGGCCGAGATAAAGCGGCTTGTTGTCTCCCGCCTTGTGATGTGCCGCGCGAAACGCCTCCGACTTGGTCCAGGCCTCGAACGCGGCGTGGTTCGCCCACACGGTGTGGGAGGCGTAGAGCGTGTGGTCCTCGAGCTCGGGGCCCCTCAGCAGATGGAATTCGACGAAGCCCGGCACCTTGTCGAGATGGGTGTCGCGCGAAAGCCAGACCTGCTCGAAAGCAGCCTCGGAGCCCTTGGCGACGCGGAAGCGGTTCATGGCGATGTACATGGATGGTCTCTCCTGATGCTCGGATCATCATGTCGTCATCCGGGACGCGCCGCAAGGCGCGGGCCCGGAATCCATTTTGCGGCAGAACGCGGTGAGGAATGGATTCCGGGTTCGCGCTGACGCGCGCCCCGGAATGACGACTTAGACAACCAGCCCCTTCATCGGCCTTGCTCCCGCGCTGTCCGGAAACACCGTCTCCGCCAGCACGCGATCGGACAGGCCGAACCGGTCCTGCAGCACGCCCTTGATCACGGAACGCAGGTCCGTCGTCGGCTTGAGGTCGCGGCCCTCATACAGGTTGGCGAGCTTGAGGCCAGGCCAGTCCGCGATGACGCGGCCGCCTTTCACCGCGCCGCCGGCGAGCAGCGCAATCGTTCCCGTGCCGTGATCGGTGCCGTCGGTGCCGTTGATGCGCGCGGTGCGGCCGAACTCGGTGGCGACGACGACGACGGTCTCGCGCCAGCGATCCCCCAGGCCGCTTTCGAACTCGGCGAGCGCGCCGTCGAGGCCGCCGAGCAGGAAGGCGAGACGCCCCACAGGGCCGCCTTCATTGGCATGCGTGTCCCAGCCGTCGAAGGCGAGCGCGGCGATGCGCGGGCCGTCATCGGCCGCCATCAGCTTCGCCGCGCCGCGCGCGACCTGCCGCATCTGCGCGACGGCGTTGCCGCCCTTCGCCTTCATATCTGCGCCAGCTGCGACCTTGTCGAGTTGGAGGCCTTGCGACAACGCCGAGGCCAGTGCGGGATCGCGGTGACGGTAGAGCTCCATGAGGCGCATCGCGGTGTCGTCATCCGCCTGCGGCAGCGCCACCGGCGCCCAGCCGACGGTGGGCGCGTTGCCACGCAGCACCAGCGGCGTGGTCGGCCCGACGGCGAGACCGCTCGACACGCGCTCGCCGCGCGGCAGCGCTTCCAGCGCGCGGTTGAGCCAGCCGGACTGCACGCGGCCCGGGCCGGCATAGCCGCTTTCGAGCACGTCCTGGCCGTCGAAATGCGAGCGGTCGCGGTAGGGCGTCGCCACCGCGTGGATCACCGCAGCATGCCTGTCGCGATACATGCGCGCAAATTCCGGCATCGCCGGATGCAGCGCGAAGAAGGAATCGAGCATGATCGCAGGATGGGCACCATCGGCGGTGAGCGTGATCGAGCCGTGCAGGCCGGCATAGTCAGGGTCGCCGATCGGCCCGACGGTCGAGAGACCGTCGAGCGCGCCGCGCAGGATCACCACGATCAATCGCGGATCGCGCCCATCGGCGGCGCGGGCGAATTTCGGCAGGTAAGCCCAGGCTGCAAAGGAGGCGCCGCCGAGCAGCAGGCCGCGGCGCGAGGTGAGGAGCCGGTTCTCGACGCAGTCGATCATCTTCATCTCCTCTGCATTTCCGGCGACATCAACAGCAGCGCCAGCGCCTGCTGTCGCGACTCCGCACGCTCGATCGTCCGCCGCGTCTCGGTCGAGGCTGCATCGGCGGCTGCGAACCCCAGGAGGTCGAGCGGATCGACGTTGTTGCCGAGCCGCGCGCCGATTTGCGCCGCGATGTCCAGCCTGAGCTTGATGCCTTCAGGCGCGGCCCAGGCGGCATTGGTGTCGGGAAAGCCGTTGGGGCCGGGCGGCGACCATAGCGGCTGACCGAGCAGGTTGAGGCCGTTGAGATAGCGGCCAGGGTCCTCCGGCACCTGCGCGAGCAGCCGGCCGCTCGCGACCAGGAAATCGTAAGGCGAGCGCATCTTGGTCGGCGGCGCCTTCCACGCTTCATCGGAATCGACCAGCGCCACGGCAAGCGCCTCGAGATCGCCGTCGGTCTTGACGAAGACGTCACGCAGGCGCGCAACCAGCGCCAGCGGCGGATCATCTGCGACGAAGTGACGAACGAATTTGGTGGCGATGAAATTCGCGGTCGACGGATGCCGCGCGAGGTCGACGAGCGCGGCTTCGCCCTGTGCGAGCCCGGTGGCTTCGTAACTCTTGCCGAGCAGGACTTGCGGCCCGGGCTGATGCGCATTGACGTTGAAGACGAAGGAGCCGGGGGACCCTAGCTGCCCCTGCCGGCCGGCAAAGGTCCAGCCGGTGATGATGCGCGCGAGCGAGGTGACGTCGCCTTGCGTGTAGCCGCCGCCGACGCCGAGCGTATGCAGCTCCATGATCTCGCGCGCTAGATTTTCGTTCAGCCCGCGCTTGCGATTCTGCCCGGCGCGCGAATCCGGTCCGAGCGATTGCTGGTTGTCGAGAAAGAACAGCATCGCGGGATGCTGCTCGACCGCCCTCAGCATGTCGGCGAAGCGCCCGAGCACGTGCGGCCTGATCGCCTCGCGCTCGAACGCACCGGCCCAGATCCGCGCCAGCTCGCCCTTGCTGGCGGAGATGCAGAAATGGTTGGACCAGAACGCGACGAGGCGCTCGGTGAAGCCGCACTCGGCCAGCGTCGCGCGCTGCAACCGCGCCAGCGCCTCGGCGCGAAACGTCTTCTGGATCACGTTGAGCGGCTGCGACGCCGGCTTTGCCGCATTGTCCGCCGGCTTCGCCTCCGCCATCCGGCCTGCGATCTCCGTCGCCGCCGCATTCAGCGAGGGATTGCGGCGGAGCCCGGCGTTCCGTTCGGTCGGCGCGGCCGGCGGCGTCTCAGCGGGCGCGGCGGCCTTCGCCGCCTCGCGCGCCTGCTTGACCTGGTCCTGATAGGCAAAGACGGCCTGCCCGAGTTGCGGCGTCGATTGCAGTCCCGGCGCTTCCAGCAGCACGCCGTTGGGACGCGCAAGCTCGGCCTTCACGAAGCCGCGCGGGTCGGAGCTTGCGTTGATGAGATCGCCCGACGCGCCGCCGCGGGCGCCGAAGCCAAAGCGGTTGAGCGCGACGAGGGCAGCTTGCGTATCGCGGGCCATCGGTCTGTCCTTGGCGCGTTGAAGCCGCTTTCCTGATGCGTGCGCGGCGCGTAATATACCGCAGCGACAGATGAACCCGACATGAAAATGTCGGCGAAGCTTCGGCGTAGATCATGACAAATCCGAAAGAATCCGCGTTGCAGGAACCACGCCGCCTCGCCTGCTCCCGCTGCGGCACCGAGTTCGGCTGCGACCTCTCGGGCACGTGCTGGTGCGCGGAGGAGACGGCAAAACTGCCGATGCCGCTTGCGGGCGAGGATTGTCTGTGCCGGGAGTGTTTGCGCAAGGCGGCGGCGGCGAGCGCTGCTCGTTAGATGCGAGAGCGCGCGACACACGCCAGTGTCGTCCCCGCGCACGCGGGGACCCATAACCCCAGGAAGAAGTTTGGCGACCATCGGCAACCGATAGATCACGCGGTATGGGTCCCCGCGTGCGCGGGGACGACAGTGGAAAGAGTGTGCCCTACACCGCAAAGCCCGGCGATGTCCGCGCCATTCCATCGAACGCGTCGAGCAGTCTTTCGCGCCAAGCATAGACCGGATCGTCCGCCTCCAGCAGCTTGAACGGGCTCACCACGCGCGCCCATTGAAAACCGCCGAACACGATATAGTCGGCGTAGTTCGGAGCGGTGCCGCCGAGATAGGGCTGTTTCTTCAAGGCCTGCCGCATCACCTCCAGCGACTTGCGGAACGCGACGACACCGGTGTCGCGGCTCGCCATCACCTCTTCCAGGCTCTTGCCGCCGAAGCGCGCCTCACGCGACTTGCGGAAATAGGCGGCGTCGACCTCGGCAAGGTTGTTCGGGATATCGGCGACGATCAGCGGAAAGATACCGCCGACGATGGCGATGTCGCCGAAGGCATTGATCATGCGCGCCATGGCGCGGCCGCCCTCGCCGCCGAACAACGACGGACGATCCGGAAAATTGTCTTCCAGATAATTCGCGATGGTCCAGGAATCGACCACGGGCTTGTCGTCGTGCAACAGCACCGGCACCTTCTCCGAGCCGTGCGGCGCGATCGCACTCTTCTCGGTGAAGCGCCAGGGCAGTGACTCCGCCGACAGCCCCTTGTGCGCCAGCGCCATCCGCGTGCGCCAGCAATACGGGCTGAAGGGACGAGAGGCGTCGGTGCCAACGAGTTCGTAGAGTTTGAGTGACATGGGCTGGCAGCCTCCTCTTGCTCCGTCATTGCGAGGAGCCCTTGCGACGAAGCATCCAGACTGCCGCCGCGGACGCATTCTGGATTGCTTCGCTGGCGCTCGCAATGACGATGTGGAGAGATCACCGCCCGTTCGTGCGCAGCAATCTCTCGCCGTCCTCCGTCACCGCGATGACCAGCCCCACGCCGGCTATCGTCTCGCGGGCGACGTAGCCGCGATCCGCGGCGTCTTCCCAGATGGTGAGGCGCGGGCACGAGGTTTTCCAGGTCGCGATCACCTCGGCATAGGCGCGCGGCTCGCGCGCGACCCATTCGACGAAGTCCAGCACCAGCGGATCGGCGTTGCAGCTCATTGCAAACCTCCCTTGTCGAAAGCGGCCAGCACCGGGGTACGAACCAGGAGCCAGCCGCCATAGGCGATGTAGTAGCAGGCAATGGTGGTGATCAGCTTGTTCGACCATGCCAGGAATTGCTGGTCGGTCATGGCTTCGAGGATGCGCCGCGCCAGCGTGGTGCCGAGCATCGAGGCTGCAATCGCGACGCCGGCGAGCACGGGATCGAGGCTCGCGGCCTGGTCGATGATGCCGCCGAAATAGAGGAGCTTGGTGAAATGGCTGACGAGCTGGCACATCGCCTTGGTGGCGACCTTCTCGCGCCGGCCGAAATTGCCGCCGAGGAAGAAGGTGTCGAGCAGCGGGCCGGAGACGCCGGTCATCAGCATCAGGCCCATGCAGATCGTGCCATAGACCGTGCCCTGCCAGAGACGGTCGGGATCGGGCTTGATGTTCGCCGGCAAGAGCCGCGCCATGAACGGCGTGACACCCAGCATCAGCAGCGCGACCGGCTTGTCCGGCACGTAGCGGGTGAGCGACCAGGCCGCGAGCGCGACCGCGCAGCCGACCAGATAATTCGCGACCGGTCGCCAGCGGATATGCGCCCGCCACAGGAAAGCGCGCCAGCCGTTCGAGGCCATCTGCGTGATCGCATGCAGCACCATCGCGGTCGGCAACGGCATCAGGGCCAGGAGCACGCCGATCAGGATCAGCCCGCCCGCCATGCCGAACAGCCCCGACAGGAACGCGGTGCCGACCATCAGCAATCCGAGGGCCGCGATCATGAGGGGCGTCACGCGCAGGATCTCCAAGTTCTCGGGTCAGGGACGCAGGCTGCTAAGGTGAACGTGCCTCGCTTGCCCCTTCTCCGCAAACTGAGTTATCTTGGCCTGGCATCAGCTTTCCTGAGGGTCGGTCAATTTGCGGCGGTTGCTGTTTCTCAACGGCATCAAGGCGTTCGAGGCGGCGGCGCGGACCGGCAGCTTTGCTGCGGCCGGGCTGGAGCTGAGCGTGTCGGCGGCCGCCGTCAGCCGCATGGTGCATCTGCTCGAAGAACGGCTCGGCGTCGCGTTGTTCGAGCGCAAGGCCAACCGCCTGGTGCTGACGCAGGCCGGCCGCGCCTATCAGAGCGGGCTGACCCCGATCTTCGATGCGCTGGCGAGCCTCACCGCGCAGGTGACGGCGCCCTCGAGCGTGCGCGTGCTCACCATCGGCGTCGGCCACACCTTTGCGATGCGCTGGCTGATCCCGCGCCTGTCGGAGTTTCGCAGCGAGGAGCCCGACATCGAGGTGCGCTTCACCACCGGCGGCGCGTCGGTGCCGTTCGGCGAGGACTGGAGCTGCGGCATCAAGCTCGGCACCGGCGACTGGCCCGGCCTCGTCGCCGAGCCGCTGTTTGCCGGCGACCTTACGCCGGTCTGCGTGCCACGCCTCGCGGGTGGGCTGAAGCGCCCGGCCGACCTGAAGGGACCGAGCCTGATCCGCGTCGCGCACTCCGCCGAGGACTGGCCGATCTGGCTGAAGGCCGCGGGCGTCGCGCGGATCAACGCGCGTGGGCCCGAGTTCCAGTTCTACGGCCAGGCACTGCAGGCCGCTGCCGACGGGCTCGGCATCGCCATGGGCATCCGCCCCTATATCGACGACGATCTCGCCGCCGGCCGGCTGGTGGCGCCATTCGACCTCTCGGTGCCCAAGGGAATGCGCTGGTACCTGCTCTATCGCAGCTTTCAAACCGAGCAGCGCGACTTTGCCGCCTTCCGCCGCTGGATCATGCGCGCGGCCTCGGAACCCGCCGCCCGCCCCCGCCGGATCGGCCGCGCCGGCGCGCGGAACTGAAGTCTTTTCGACAAGCTTGAGCAAAAAAACCGCGTGGCTTGTGAACCGCTTCACATTCTGAAACCCGCAATCGTGGTCCCCTGACCCTCCGAAAAAAAGTGGGACCTACACTCATGACGACCCTTTACGACGGCTTTGACATCGAATCCTTCGAAGCTGGCAAGGGGCTGTGGCACGCGCGGATCCGCCGGGCCGATTTCAGCCCGGTAGCCATCGACGGCGTGCTGTTTCCTGCCATGGAAGTCGGCTTCGCCTGGCCCGATCCCGATGCGGCGATCGCCGATGCCAAGCACCACATCGATCGCTTCCGCCGGCGGGCCGAAGGCGACGACGAATAGCCCAGCGGGTCCGCGGGCGGACCAGAGAAAAAGCGCGCAGGGGGGAACACCGGTCATGTCCATCATCGAAACCGACGCAGCGCGGCCGCGGATCTACACCCGCGCGGTGCTGTCCAACTGCCCGGAATGCGACGGCGATCTCGCGGTGCTCCGCGTGATCGCCGGCCGCGCCGGATGCGAGTACTGGACCATGCGCTGCAGCGATTGCGGCGGCATCCATCTCGACATCCTCGAACCGCATGTCCCGGCCGAAGACGACGGCGGGCCGCTGCCGGCGGCCTGAAGGTCCCGGCCTGCTGCCAACCTGCTGTCAGCAGCCTGCATGGAGGCGGCCATTCGCCCTTTATTGCGGGGCGGACTCGTCCCATATTCGGCTGATGGCGAAGAAACCTGCATCCTCCAAAAAGTCCGGCAAATCCCCCAAGACCAAGGCTCCGAACTCGAAGGCTCACCGCCCCGACGTGCAGCCGATCGGGCCGGCGCTGGCCGAGCTGCTCAATCCCGCGATCAATCGCGGCGATGCGGGCCTGGGGTCGGGCACCGGGCTGCAGCCGCCGCCGGACAATTCGCGCGACCGCCGCGCCGGGGGCGAGGCCGCCGCGCATCGCGCGCGCGCTTCGACGCCGAAGGAGTTCCCGCAGGATGCCGCGCGGCCGATGCCGCTGCGGCCCAATCCGCAGCCGCCGGGCGCCCGTGAGTCCAGTGAGCTTGCAGGATTGGACGAGGCGCCGCAGGCCAATTACGGCACGGCTGCCACGATCCCGACGCTCGATCCGGAACTGGCCCGGCAGCTCGGCCTTCCCACCGAGGAGGACGATGCTGAAGCGCTGGCCCGCCCGCCGCGCAGCAAGATGGAGGCGCTCGGCGTCAAGGCCACAGCGGATGCGCTGGAGTCGTTGATCCGCGAGGGCCGGCCGGAGTTCCGCAAGGGCGACGGCTCCATGAAGGTGTGGACGCCGCACCGACCGCCGCGCCCGGAGAAGTCCGAAGGCGGCGTGCGCTTCGAGATCAAGTCGTCCTACGAGCCCAAGGGCGACCAGCCGACCGCGATCGCCGAGCTGGTCGAGGGCATCAATCGCAACGACCGCAGCCAGGTGCTGCTCGGCGTCACCGGCTCGGGCAAGACCTACACCATGGCCAAGGTGATCGAGGCGACGCAGCGCCCGGCCCTGATCCTCGCGCCGAACAAGACGCTCGCCGCCCAGCTCTACGGCGAGTTCAAGAACTTTTTCCCGGACAACGCGGTCGAGTACTTCGTCTCGTACTACGACTATTACCAGCCGGAAGCCTACGTTCCGCGCACCGACACCTATATCGAGAAGGACTCCTCCATCAACGAGCAGATCGACCGCATGCGCCACTCGGCGACGCGCGCGCTGCTCGAACGCGACGACGTCATCATCGTGGCGTCGGTGTCCTGCATCTACGGTATCGGTTCGGTCGAGACCTACACCGCGATGACGTTCGCGCTGAAGAAGGGCGAGCGCATCGACCAGCGCCAGCTGATCGCCGACCTCGTCGCGCTCCAGTACAAGCGAACCCAGGCCGATTTCACCCGCGGCACCTTCCGTGTCCGCGGCGACGTCATCGACATCTTCCCGGCGCACTATGAAGACCGCGCCTGGCGCGTGAACCTGTTCGGCGACACCATCGAGACCATCGAGGAGTTCGACCCGCTCACCGGCCACAAGCAGGACGAGCTCGAATTCATCAAGATGTACGCCAATTCGCACTATGTGACGCCGCGCCCGACGCTGGTGCAGGCGATCAAGTCGATCAAGTCGGAGCTGAAGCAGCGGCTCGACCAGCTGCACGACCAGGGGCGCCTGCTCGAGGCGCAGCGGCTGGAGCAGCGCACCACCTTCGACCTCGAGATGATGGAGGCCACGGGAAGCTGCGCCGGCATCGAGAACTATTCGCGCTACCTCACGGGACGCCGTCCCGGCGAGCCGCCGCCGACGCTGTTCGAATACGTCCCCGACAACGCGCTGATCTTCGCCGACGAGAGCCACGTCACCATCCCGCAGATCGGCGCCATGTTCCGCGGCGACTTCCGCCGCAAGGCGACGCTGGCGGAATACGGCTTCCGCCTGCCCTCCTGCATGGACAACCGCCCCTTGCGCTTCGAGGAGTGGGACATGATGCGGCCGCAGACCGTCGCCGTCTCCGCCACGCCCGGCAGCTGGGAGCTGAATGAGAGCGGCGGCGTCTTCGTCGAGCAGGTCATTCGCCCCACCGGGCTGATCGATCCGCCCGTCGACATCCGCCCGGCCCGTACCCAGGTCGACGATCTCGTCGGCGAGGTGCGCGCCACCGCGCAGGCCGGCTATCGTTCGCTGATCACGGTGCTCACCAAGCGCATGGCGGAGGACCTCACCGAATACCTGCATGAGCAGGGCATCCGCGTCCGCTACATGCACTCGGACATCGACACCATCGAGCGCATCGAGATCATCCGCGACCTGCGCCTCGGCGCGTTCGACGCGCTGGTCGGCATCAACCTGCTGCGCGAAGGCCTCGACATTCCCGAATGTGCCCTGGTCGCGATCCTCGACGCCGACAAGGAAGGTTTTTTGCGCAGTGAAACGTCCTTGATTCAGACCATCGGCCGCGCCGCGCGCAACGTCGACGGCAAGGTGATCCTCTATGCCGACCAGATGACCGGCTCGATGGAGCGCGCCATCGCCGAGACCAACCGCCGCCGCGAGAAGCAGGTCGAGTACAACACCGCCAACGGCATCACGCCGGAGAGCGTGAAGAAGCAGATCGGCGACATCCTCAACTCGGTCTACGAGCGCGACCACGTGCTGGTCGAGGTCGGCGGCCACGACATGACCGACGACGTCATCTCGATCGGCCACAATTTCGAGGCCGTGCTCGCCGATCTCGAAACCCGCATGCGCGAGGCCGCGGCCGACCTGAACTTCGAGGAAGCCGCCCGCCTGCGCGACGAAGTCAAGCGCCTGCGCGCGACCGAGCTCGCCGTGGTCGACGACCCCACCGCCAAGCAGCGCACCGTGCAGGGCAAGGCCGGCGCCTATGCGGGAGCGAAGAAGTACGGCGACGCCGCGAATTTGCCGGTCAGCGCGATGAAAAAGAAGACCGTAAGCTCCGCGCTGAAAGCCAGCGGCGGCGGCAGCGGCTCGAAAGTGCACAAGCCGCATCTCGACGAGATGCACGGCCCGGAATCCCTGCCCTACCGCGAGGGTCGCGCGCTCCCGTCAAAGCCGTTCGGCAGCACCAGCCGCATCATCCAGCCGACGGACTCGAGGCAGTCCGGTCCGGAGTTCGGGCCGGCGCCGAAGTCGACGGGCGGGATGCCGGGGCGACGGGGCGGGTGGAAGAAGAGGTAGGCGCAACCGTGCGAGTGGTGGCTATGGATTCCGGGCCCGCTGCTTCGCGCGCCCCGGAATGACAGGGAGTTAGAGCTTCCCTGCCCGTTGATCTGGCTCTGCCGAGCGATTTCGTGGATCGATACTCCACGTCGCGGTTCCATGCGCCTGCGCCGCCGTGACGTTGCGCATTGCGCCATGCGCGCCACGCAACCGGACGGGCGGGAATTCCTGCATACCGCAATTCAACCCGCAATTGCACGCCATGAACCAGGCATGGCGCTCGCGCGTCATATCGTCTGCAACATCCCCGTGACTTTGCGGATTGCCGGGGCGCGAGACGCGCGTTGGCGTTGCGCGACGGCACGGGGCCAAACGAGGACGGGCGGGATGACGGTCGAGAAGCTGAATCGCCAACGCGTGCTGCATCTGCTCGACGCCTTCGCGCGCGGGGATATCGAGACGGCGCTGTCCTGCTGCACCGACGACGTCGACTTCCTCACCCACGCGCCGACCGACGTGCTGCCGCACATGGTGCCGCGCCACGGCAAGCAAGAGCTGCGCGAGCTCTGGCAGACGGTCTGGTCGCGCTATTCGGAAATCCGCTACAAGGCGCCGCACATCCTCGCCGAAGGCGAGGCGGTCGCGACCTACATGCACACCTATTTCAGGAAGCGCAGCAACGACCGCATCGTGCAGTTCGACATGGCGGTGTTCTACACCTTCCGCGGCGGGCTGGTGGCGGAGATCCGCGAGATCATCGATTCCTACGACCTGGTGCAGCAGGTGCTGGAGCGGGAGATCGGGCCGCTGATCACGGGGGCGCGGGGGGATTGATGCTTCTCCCCTCGCCTGGAACCCGCGTCGGCTCGCGTACGGACCCGGAAGATTACGGGGTTCTGTTGTAAATCTCACAAAATCCGTTCAATGGTGCATTGCAAAAATGTGAATTGCGTTTTGGCCGAAACCGCTTATTTTATTCGTATACAAACGAGTTGAACCCCGGCACCGAACTGTGCGTGGGGTTGTTTTCCGTTTCTTTCGCAAGCCAGCTTCAGGACTGCCCAAAATGACAGAGCACAGTCTCTGGCGTTTCTCGCGCGCGTTGCACCGCGCGATCAACGACCGGCATTTCGAGGACATCGAGACGCTTATCGACGAGGACGTCGAATGGGCGCTCTACGGCCCGATCGACATGTTTCCGTTCCTCGGCGCGCGCCAGGGCAAGGAGGCCGTGCTCGACGTCATCCGCCAGTTCGCCGACAATTTCCACGTTCGCCGCTTCGACCGCGAGAGCATCATGCTCGGCGTCGATTCCGCCGCCTCGATGCTGCGCTATTCACTGACCGCACTGGATTCCAACAAGCCGATCAGCTTGCGCGTGGCGCAGTTCGCCCAGTTCAGGGCGGGCAAGCTCGTCAGCATGCGCGTGCTGATCGACACCTTCGATCTGGTCGAGCAGGCACTCGGCCGCGCCATTCATCTGCCGAAGATGACCAGCGTCGGCTGAGGGGGACGCCAACGGGCCCCGCTTGTCGGGACCGATGACAAGGCTACCGCGACGTCCTGGCCTCCAGCCCCGCCGGATGCCGTCGCATCAAGAGCTCGTCGTCGGGCGCGCGCGGTTCGCGCGGCCCGTTGGTTCGCGTCCCCTTGGAGAACCGCCACAATTCCGCAACGATGGATCAGCATCCTGTGAGCGGAATGGCGCATGGCTGAACGCCGATGTATATCATCGGGAGGCATGCGCTGGGGTTCGCGGGCAGGACGATGGAATTCTCGACAGGGTTTGGCTGGACCAGGCTGCCGGTGCTGGCGGCCGCATTCGTTCTGGGCTCGGTGCTGACGGTCTCGGCGCAGATCATTCCGCCGGTCGCAGCCGTGCCCGACGAGGAGGCCGAGACCGAGGCCGCCGAGACCCCCGACGTCAACGACCCGGACGTGCTCAAGGGCATCGACGTCGACAAGCTCGACTGGAGCCAGCTCGCGGTCGATGCCGGGACCGGTATCGACCCCATGGCCGCCAAGAAGCGCGCCCAGGCCGCAGCCAGGGACGGCCTGGACTGGTCCTCGAACCCCAACGCAAACGGCTCCTCGGCAGTGACCGTGAAGCAGTCCGTGTCCTCGTTCTGGGATACGCGGATCGGCGCCGACATGACGGTGACGAGCGAGCCGCGGACGATGTCCGAACTGCTGGCGCAGAAGGCCACCAATGGCGGCAGCCTGCCGCAATCCTCCGGCAGCGCCTGGGCTGCGGCGACCGCGCCGGGCGCGGGCTCGCTCTGGGACAAGACCGCCGTGGAAGCCCGGGTCGATCCCGGCGCCGAGCACAGCAAGATCGGGGCATCGCTGACCAAGTCGGTGCCGCTGTCGGGCGACACCTCGCTGACGCTGCAGAACGGCTACAGCGTCAACCAGCAGGGCACCACCGCAGTCCCCGGCATCGGCGGACATGTCACGCGCAATTACGAGACCGACCAGACCGCCAAGGTCACCCTCACCGACACCGGCACCAGCATCACCGCCGGCCAGACGCTGTCGACCACCGACGACAAATGGCTGCGCAAATTCGGGGCCGAGCAGAAGCTGTTCGACAACGTCACCGTCTCCGGCTCGGTCGGCGAGACCGCGCAAGGCACGATCAACAAGAGCCTGACGGCAGGGTTCAAGAAGAGCTGGTGAGCCCTTCGCCTCTCCCCACGTGCGGCAGGGCTATCGCACATTAGACGTGGCTATGGGCACCGACTGTGTCCACGGCGTCATGGCCGGGCTTGTCCCGGCCATCCACGCCGTTCCACGCAGCACAAAGAACGTGGATGCCCGGGACAAGCCCGGGCATGACGACCTCTGCAAAATTCAAATGCGATTCCCTGCCGCCTGCGGGGAGAGGGCCATCACCGCGACAGCGTTCATACTCTCCTAACCATGCGCCACGGCAAAACCCCTGAATCGTCCGGCCTTGCCGCATCTCGGCCCATTTGCGGCCAAATTCGGACGCACAGATGGGGGAGCCTCACAGACGTCGTCGTGCGGGGGACACTCGCGCTGCGCTCAACGCGAACAGGGGAACAACGATGAACGCCACCCGTCCCGAAAAGATCGAAGCCACCGAGACCGAGACGGTCGACACCAACCTCGCCGCCGTGACCGAGGTCGAAGCCGGCATCCGCGATTTCGTCCGCAACGACATCGCCTATCTGCGCCGCCCGGCCGCGACCACCACGGACGCGCCGCCGCTCGACCCGAGCGCGGAAGCCACCGTCAACAACGTCAACTCGCTGATCCAGCGCGTCGCCGGCACGTCGCTCGCCGAGATCGAGAACTTGATCTCCGAGCTCGAGAGCCTGCGCGACCTGCTCCACGCCGAAGGCCAGCGCGTCCAGCGCGAGATCTCCGGCTACGCCCAGCTCAGCCAGGCCGCAATGAAGTCGACCCGCATGATCGCCGACAACGTCGCGCAGTGGAAGCGCGCCGCCGACGGCCTGCGCAACAGCTGATCGCTCGACCGACGCATCATTGCCCGCCGCGTTCCCGGAAGGGAGCGCGGCGGTTTGATTCAGGGGGTGCGATCTCCCCAACGAAGGTGTCCTCGCCCGACTTGATCGGGCGATCCAGTACTCCGGGACGGTGAGGCAAGAGCCGAGAGGCCGCGGCGTACTGGATGCCCCGGTCAAGCCGGGGCATGACAGTGGAGGGTGTTGCTGCGAAGGACGGCAGCGCGGCAGTGAACACGCGGTCACGCGGCCCGACACAGCCCCACCTTTGAACCCTCCACCCCTCTCCGGCGACAAACGCCAAGCGCTCGTGGCCGTTTTGGCCGAGCCTTGGGGACATGTCATGGAAAGCATTCGGCCCGACAACACGGACCCTATATCGCTGCGGCCCGCGCCGAATCAGCTCGGCATCATCATGCTGCGCTTTGTCGGATTGCTGGCGGTTGCGATCGCGGTGCTGGCGTTCGTCTACAGTCGCTGACAGAGGGCCGGACGCCGGCCCCCTTAAAGCGCGATGCGATTCGGATGAAGCGTCGTCGCGGTCCAGATTGTCGTTTAAGCAGATCGTTCCTGAAACCGCTGCGCGCTTTTCCCAATCATGCTTCAGAAATCAACGACCCCTTATCGGGCGGCCTCCACGGTCGAGGCGTCAAGGGTGTAGCCGCCATCGGCATAGCCCTTCACCACCATGCCGGCGACCAGCATCACGGCGAGCGTCGCGGTCGCGAAGATGAATCCAACGAATTTGAGTGCGCCGCGGTCTGCCATGGTCCTCGTCCCCTGTCCTCTGCAATTCGCTTCAAATAGACAGCGACAGGTTCATAATTAGTTAGCAACTTACTGGTTCCCGCCAAACTGCTCGCGGTAACCATGTTGCGCAGGCTTATGGCAGCCACCCGGAATCGCGTCCATAGCGCGGGGGCAACACTCGCGCACTCATTTGCACGTTCATTCTGGAACGAGTCTAAGCGCTGTTCGCACGCGTCGGCACGAACGCGCTGGCGGTGATGGAATAGACTTCCTCGCCGCGCTGGCTGGTGCCGGTGGTCCGGGCCGTCAGAATGCCCCAGCCGGGGCGCGAGGCGGAGGTGCGCTTGTCGACGACGACGTTGACGAAAGCAACGGTGTCGCCCGCGAGCACGGGCCTGATCCAGCGCAGGTCGCGAAAGCCCGGCGACGGGCCCCACACCGCGACCTCCTCGCCGCGCGAAGCGGCTTCCCGTGCCAGACGCTGGCCGTCGGCGACAAGCAGGCTCATGCAGGCGGAGCCGACATGCCAGCCGGAGGCGGCGAGCCCGCCAAACAGCGAGTTCTTGCCTTCCTCCTCGTCGAGGTGAAAACGCTGCGGATCGAACTTTGCGGCGAAAGTCTTGATGGCCTCGGCCGTGAACGTATAGCTACCGATCTCGCGGCGCTGTCCGATCGCGATGTCTTCGAAGAACCGCATCAGACCGCTCCCTCGCGCCGCCTGATCAGGATCGGCGAGGTCATCTCGGCGAGGGCCTGCCCTGCCGCGTTGCGCACGATGCATTTGAACTTGACGATACCGAGCTCCGGTCGGCTCTTCGAGGTGCGCGCCTCCACGACGTCGACGTCGAGCATGAGATCGTCGCCGGGTCGAAGTGGCGACAGCCAGCGCACCTCATCCACGCCGGGCGAGCCGAGCGATGCGGCGCGGGTGATGAAGCCGTCGGCCATCATCCGCATCATCAGCGAGCACAGGTGCCAGCCCGAGCCGGACAGGCCGCGCAGCATGCTTTTCGCCGCCGCCTCCTCGTCGAGGTGCATCGGCTGCGGATCGAACTCGGCGGCAAAGGCCAATATCTCGTCGCGGGTGACATGGCGCGGGCCGAACGTTCCGAACCGGCCGGGCGGGAAATCTTCAAAGGTCAGGGTCATCTTGGGATTGGTTGGCGGAAATGACAGATTGTGGCCGCACTTTGCGGCAATCTCAACCCGCCGGCCCGCATGGCTCGTGCTACATATGGGGTGTCGGCGTTGGTCCTGAGTCGGATCTACCGACGGCCGAGGCCTGATCTGCCCCTGGGGAGAGCGATGTTTTCATTCAGCGACCTGTTTCAATGGGACCGCTTCATCACGCCGACGATCATCAAGACCTTCTACTGGCTGGTGATCGCGCTGATCTGCCTGTTCGGCCTCTCCGGCATCTTCTCTGGCCTGGCTGCGATGGCGATCAGCCCGTTCGGCGGCTTCCTGGTGCTGCTGTCCTCGATCGCCAGCGTCGTGGTCGGCATCGTGTTCTCGCGCATCGTCGCGGAGCTGATCCTGATCGTCTTCCGCATCAATGAGCATCTCGGCGCGATCCGCGACCAGGGCGGCGGGATGCGGTGAGGCTTCTCGTGTCCCGGACGCGGCGCGGCATGAAATGACGCGACGCAGAGCCGGGACCCATGCACCCACAATCGAAGCTTCTGGGCCCCGGCTCTGCGGCGCACCGCTGAAGAAGCGCTGCGCTGCGTCCGGGGCACGCAGTCGACCTCTTACGTATTGAACCTGAAATGCATCACGTCGCCGTCGGCGACGACGTATTCCTTGCCTTCGAGGCGGAGCTTGCCGGCATCGCGCGCGCCGGCTTCGCCGCCGAACGCGACGTAGTCCTCATACGCGATGGTCTCCGCGCGGATGAAACCTTTCTCGAAATCGGTGTGGATCACGCCGGCCGCGGCCGGCGCCTTGGTGCCGCGATGGATGGTCCAGGCGCGCGCTTCCTTCGGGCCCACGGTGAAGTAGGTGATGAGGTCGAGAAGCCGGTAGCCGGCGCGGATCAGGCGATCGAGGCCGGCTTCCTCAAGCCCCAGCGTCTCCAGGAAGTCCGCACGCTCCTCGCGGGAAATGGTGGCGATCTCGGATTCGATTTTCGCCGAGATGACGACGGCAACCGCGCCTTCCTTCGCCGCCTGCTCCTCGACCGCCTTGGAGAAGGCGTTGCCCGTCGCGGCCGAGCCTTCCTCGACGTTGCAGACGTAGAGCACGGGCTTGGACGACAGCAGGCCGAGCATGGAGAAGGTGCGCTCCTCCTCGGGCTTGCGCTCGACGAGGCGCGCGGGCTTGCCTTCGCGCAGCAGCACCAGGGTGCGGTTGACGAGGTCGAGTTGCTCCTTGGCGTCCTTGTCGTTGCCCTTGGCTTTCTTGGTGAGATTGTCGACGCGCTTCTCGAGGCTGTCGAGATCGGCGAGCATCAGCTCGGTCTCGATGGTCTCGATGTCGGCGAGCGGGGCGATCTTGCCCTCGACATGGGTGATGTCGGAGTCTTCAAAGCAGCGCACCACATGCGCGATGGCGTCGACCTCGCGGATATTGGCGAGGAACTGGTTGCCGAGGCCCTCGCCCTTGGAGGCGCCGCGCACGAGGCCCGCGATGTCGACGAAGGTCAGCCGCGTCGGAATGATCTGGCCGGACTTGGCGATGACGGCGAGCTTCTCCAGCCGCGGATCGGGCACGGCGACCTCGCCGACATTCGGCTCGATGGTGCAGAACGGATAGTTCGCAGCCTGCGCCGCGGCCGTCTCGGTCAGCGCATTGAACAAGGTCGACTTGCCGACATTGGGCAATCCGACGATCCCGCATTTGAATCCCATGGTATCCTCTATCCGTATTCGTCATGGCCGGGCTCGTCCCGGCCATCCACGCCTTAACGCGCGGAACGAAGAACGTGGATGCCCGAAACAAGTCCGGGCATGACGGCGAAAACGGCGACCCTATTCCTTGCCGTTGTCGTCCTTGGTCAAAAATCCCTTTGCCTGCATGGCGAGATGCACCCTGTTGGCGAAGGTCGCGTCCGTGCCCTTGGCAAGCAGCGCGGCGTGCTCGGCAACAGCGTCGCAGAGCGTCGCCACCCATTCGTTGTCGGCCTTGGCGAAGTCCGACAGCACGTGGCCGTGCACCAGTTCCTTGACGCCGGGATGACCGATGCCGAGCCGCACCCGGCGGTAGTCGTTGCCGATATGCGCCGAGATCGAGCGCAGGCCGTTGTGGCCGGCGATGCCGCCGCCGATCTTCACCCGCACCTTGCCCGGCGGCAGCTCGAGCTCGTCATGGAACACGGTGACGTCGCCCTCGGCGATCTTGAAGAAGGCTGCCGCTTCCTGAACGCTGCGGCCGGACTCGTTCATGTAGGTCGTGGGCTTGAGCAGGATCACGCGCTCGGACCCGAGCGTGCCTTCCGAGGTCTCGCCCTGAAAGCGGCGGCGCCATGGTGCGAAACCATGACGCCGCGCGATCTCGTCGACGGCCATGAAGCCGATATTGTGCCGGTTACGTGCGTATTTCGCGCCGGGATTGCCGAGCCCAACAAAGAGTCGCATGACGCGGCGCGCCCCTCGCTCGGCGCGCGATCAAGGACCGCGCGCCAGCCTTGAGAGATTACTTCTTCTTGTCGCCGCCGGCGGGAGCCTTGGCAGCCGCCGCCGGAGCAGCAGCAGCCGGAG
Source organism: Bradyrhizobium sp. USDA 327 (assembly GCF_041262065.1). Taxonomy (NCBI): domain Bacteria; kingdom Pseudomonadati; phylum Pseudomonadota; class Alphaproteobacteria; order Hyphomicrobiales; family Nitrobacteraceae; genus Bradyrhizobium; species Bradyrhizobium sp. USDA 327. The sequence continues at coordinate 5,755,361 of NZ_JBGCCW010000001.1, forward strand.
CAGCCGCACCCGCCGCCGGAGCCGCCGCAGCGCCCGGAGCCGCGCCACCGGCAGCCGCCGCGGCCGCGGCCTTCTGCTCTTCGGCGTAGCCGGACGGCGGCACGATGGTGACGAGGGTCGCGTCCTCGCGGGTCAGCGCCTTCACGCCGGCCGGCAGCTTGACGTCCGACAGATGCAGCGAGTGACCGATTTCGAGCGAGCCGACATCGGCCTCGATGTACTGCGGAATGCTCTCGACGCCGCATTCGAGCTCGATCGCATGGGCGACGATGTTGACGGTGCCGCCGCGCTTCACGCCCGGCGAGCCTTCCGCCTTCACCACATGCAAGGGAACGCTGATGCGGATGGTGGCGCCTTCGCCGAGCCGCATGAAGTCGACATGGATCGGGAAATCCTTGACCGGATCGAGGTGGTAGTCGCGCGGAATGACGCGGTGCTTCTTGCCCTCGAGGTCGATGTCGACCAGCGTGGTCAGGAACCGGCCGGCGAGGATGCGCTGGCGCAGTTCACGATCTTCGATCGAGATCGTCAGCGGGGGCTGGTTGTTGCCGTAGATCACTCCGGGCACTCTGCCGGCGCGACGCTCAGCCCGGGCGGCCCCCTTGCCGCTCTTCGGACGTGCGGTCGCCTTCAATTCCTTGACGGTCGTCGCCATGTCGTTAAGTCCTTGTTTTTGCAAAAGTTAATGGGCCGCAGCGCGGCCCATGGCATCATCCGCAGCAAGCCTCCAGGGGTGCGGGGGCCGCGAACGTGGCGGGCTTTTACCCGGAAGACGCGGAAATGACAAGGAGAATGGGCTGGCGGAAGGCACCGGATTTGCCGTCATTCCGGGACGGCCACACCAGCGACCGAACCCGGGATCTCGAGATTCCGGGTTCGATGCTGCCGCATCGCCCCGGAATGACGCCGAGGAAACTTACCCGCCGAGCTTGGTCTCCAGCGCCGCGATGCGGGCCTTCAGCGCCTCGTTCTCCTCGCGCGCGAGGCGCGCCATGTCCTTGACCGCCTCGAACTCCTCGCGCTTGACGAGGTCCATGTCGCGCAGGAATTTTTCCGCCTGGGTGCGCATCACGGTGTCGAACTCGCGCTTGACGCCCTGGGCGGCACCGGCGGCGTCGTTCATCAGGCGGCCGATCTCGTCGAACAACCGGTTGCTGGTCTGGGTCATTTCGGCCTCCGATAAACTTTGCGCGAACTCTCGAAAAGACAATGGCAATCCGCATCGAACGGTTCAAGGGCCGATCGCCGGTATCCTTGTCATGAACCGGTTTCCTTGCAATCGTATTCAACGTGCCTGCATAAGAAGAATCACGCGGCGTCCGCTGCTGGTGCTCCGCCGCCGCAATCTCGTCCAGACATAGAAGGCGCGATGCCCTTTCTGCTGATCGACTTTCCCGCCTTCAAGCCGATCGCGATCGAGATCGGTCCATTCGCGATCCGATGGTATGCGCTGGCCTATATCTGCGGCATCGTGTTCGGCTGGCTCTATGCGCGCTCGCTCCTGAAGAACCAGCGCCTGTGGGGCGGGCCGGCGCCGATCTCGCTGGTGCAGATCGACGACTTCATCCTGTGGGTCACGCTCGGCATCATCCTCGGCGGCCGCACCGGCTACGTGCTGTTCTACAACCTTCCCTTCTTCATCGATCATCCCGCCGCGATCTTCAAATTGTGGGAGGGCGGCATGTCGTTCCATGGCGGCTTCCTCGGCTGCGTCGTGGCGGTGATGTGGTTCGCCTATCGCAACGGCATCCCGATCCTGTCGCTCGGCGACATCACCACCGCCGTCGCCCCGGTCGGTCTGCTGCTCGGCCGCATCGCCAATTTCATCAACGGCGAATTGTGGGGCCGCGCCGCGGACCCGAGCCTGCCCTGGGCGATGGTCTTCCCCAACGATCCGACGCAGCTGCCGCGCCATCCGAGCCAGCTTTACGAAGCGGGCATGGAGGGCATCCTGCTGTTCACGGTGCTCGCGATCATGATCCGCTTCGGCGCGCTGAAGCGCCCCGGCATGATCCTCGGCGCCTTCATCCTGATCTACGGCCTGACCCGCATCGCCGGCGAGCATTTCCGCGAGCCGGACGCGCAGCTCGGTTTCCTCTGGGGCGGGTTAACCATGGGCATGCTGTTGTCGATCCCGATGCTTATCGTCGGCGCGATACTTATTGTATGGGCTGTCAGGCGGGGGGCGCCGAAGCCCCTCCAGGCCATTCGTTAGTTCATTTCGAGAAGACAGCCGTGACCGACTCGCCGCTCCTCAACGAGATCAAGGCGCTGATCAAATCCGCAGGCCCGATGCCGGTCTGGCGGTACATGGAATTGTGCCTGATGCATCCGCGCTACGGCTATTACGTCTCGCGCGATCCGCTCGGGCGCGAGGGCGACTTCACCACCGCCCCCGAGGTCAGCCAGATGTTCGGCGAGCTCCTGGGACTGTGGACCGCCTCGGTCTGGAAGCAGATGGGCTCGCCGCAATTCTTGCGACTGATCGAGCTCGGTCCCGGCCGCGGCACCATGATGGCGGATGCGCTGCGCGCATTGCGCGTGCTGCCGCCGCTCTACCAGGCGCTCAACATCCACCTGGTCGAGGTCAATCCCGTCCTGCGCGAACGGCAGAGTGCGATGCTGGCGAACGTGCGCAACATCGCCTGGCACGACAGCATCGACGACGTACCGGAAGGCCCCAGCATCATCCTCGCCAACGAATATTTCGACGTGCTGCCGATCCACCAGATGGTCAGGCTCGAGAACGGCTGGCACGAGCGTGTGATCGAGATCGACCCCAACGGCAAGCTTCAGTTCGGCGCGGCGCCGGAGCCGACACCGCGCTTCGAGGTGCTGCTGCCGCCTCTGGTGCGCGCGGCGCCCTTCGGGGCGGTCTTCGAGTGGCGGCCCGACGGCGAGATCATGAAGCTCGCCACGCGCGTGCGCGACCAGGACGGCGCGGCGCTCATCATCGACTACGGCCATCTGCGCAGCGATGCCGGCGACACCTTCCAGGCCATCGCGCGCCACACCTTCGCCGATCCCTTGAAAGCGCCGGGCCAGGCCGACGTCACCGCCCATGTCGACTTCCAGGCGCTGGCGCGCGCGGCCGAGGATGTCGGCGCCCGCGTGCACGGCCCGGTGACGCAAGGCGACTTCCTCAAGCGTATCGGCATCGACACCCGCGCCGCAGCCTTGATGCAGAAGGCGACACCCGAAGTCGCCACCGACATTTCGGTCGCGCTCAAGCGCCTGACCGATACCGGGCGCGGCGGCATGGGATCGATGTTCAAGGTGCTCGGCATCTCCGAGCCGCGGCTGACGGGCCTTGCCGGCCTCAGCGATCTCGAACAGGCTGGAGAGACCTCATGACGGTTGCTTCGTCGCTGCTGTCCGCCGTGCCCGGCCTGCGCCATGCCTTCTTCACCCGCGAAGGCGGCGTCTCCGGCGGCATCTATTCCGCCCTGAACGGCGGGCTCGGCTCTCATGACGATCAGACCCTCGTCGCCGAGAACCGCCGCCGCATGGCCGAGCATGTCGGCGTCGCGCCCGAGCGCTTCCTCAGCCTGCACCAGGTTCATTCGCCCGACGTGCTCGTGGCTGATGCGCCGTGGCCGAACGGGCCGCGGCCCAAGGGCGACGCGCTGGTGACCAAGACGCCAGGCATCGCGCTCGGCGTCTCCACTGCCGATTGCGGGCCGGTGCTGTTCGTCGATCCCAACGCGCGCGTGATCGGCGGCGCACATGCCGGCTGGAAGGGTGCACTCACCGGCGTGCTGGAAGCGACGATCTCGGCAATGGAGAAGCTCGGCGCAACGCGCGGCGGCATCATCGCCGCGATCGGCCCCCTGATCCGGCAGGAGAGCTATGAGGTCGGCAACGAGTTCGTGACGCGTTTCATCGAGGCTGACGCCGAGAACGCCGTGTTCTTCATCCCGTCGGTGCGCGAGGGCCACGCGATGTTCGATCTCGCCGGTTTCATCCGCAAGCGACTGGACATGGCGGGCATCCTGATGATCGACGATCTCGGCCTCGACACCTATGCCGACGAACGTTTCTTCAGCTATCGCCGCTCGGTGCATCGCAAGGAGCCGGACTACGGCCGGCACGTTCACGCGATCGCGCTGGAAGGGTGAGATCTCGTGCCCCGGACGCGGCGCAGCACGCAAGTGATGCGCCGCTGAGCCGGGGCCCATGTCTCTGCGATCTCGATCTCCGCGGCAATCTGGGTCCCGGCTCAGCGCAGCGGCACTGCGCGCCGCAGCGCGTCCGGGACACGCACCGTTTTCCCGACCATCGCTTTGAAGGCTGCACGCTGGACGCGCGAACACAACGGCAACCCCGTGTCATTCCGGGGCGATACCTGGGACGTAACACGGCAGCTTGTGGCGCCGCCGCCCTAGACGTTAATCGATTTTAACGATATCGCTGCCCTCCAATGAGGGAAGCGTCATCCAATTTGCGCCGCGCGGGTTCGCGCGTGCTGGCGGTCGTGCTGCTGGCGGCTGCGACTGCGCTTGGCGGCTGTGCCGGCGGCAACGCGCCGAGCAATTCCTATGCGATGGCGCCGAGCGGTGGCAGCGGCGCCACGGTGGCGTTCGAATCCATCGACGGACCACCGCCGCAGGTGTTCGACCGCATGGTCGGGGTGCTCGACAGCGAATCCAAGCTGCGCAGCCTGTCCGTGGTCTCCCGCGAGGGCACGGCCGCCTACCGCGTGCGCAGCTACCTCTCCGCCCAGGTGGTGCGCGGCAAGACCGTGATCGCCTGGGTCTGGGACGTCTACGACGCCAACCAGCAGCGGGCGCTGCGCCTCTCCGGCGAGGAACCGACCTCGGCCAAGGGCGGCCGCGACGCGTGGGCGGCTGCCGACGATCTCGTATTGCGGAAGATCGCCCAGGCCGGATTCAGCGGACTTTCCAACATGATCAACGGAACGCCGGATGCACCGGGCGCGGCTCCGGCGCTGCGCGGACCGGCGGTGGCGAGCGTCATCAAGGACGCTCCGCTGTCGGACATGCCGGCCTCGGCGCTCGGCTATGCCGAGCGATAACCCCTGCTAAACCACGGCCTCGAGTTGCGGCCAAGCCGTTGACCCGACTCTGGATTTTCAAAGGGAAAACGTAGCATCCCGGGTTGCCATTGCAGCCTCCGGCCTGATATTTCCTCGCCCGTCGTAACCGTGCTTCCAGTGGGTATTTTCTGATGTTGAACGTCGTATCCAGCAAAGCGCGGGAGGAAGCGTCCATGTCGGGCAAGAACGGCTCCATCAAGCTCGTCGCCGGCAACTCCAATCCGGCTCTCGCGCAGGCCATCGCGCAGGGCCTCCACCTGCCGCTGACCAAGGCGGTGGTGCGGCGCTTCGCCGACATGGAGATCTTCGTCGAGATCCAGGAGAACGTCCGCGGCTCGGATGCCTTCATCATCCAGTCGACCTCGTTCCCGGCAAACGACCATCTCATGGAGCTCCTGATCATCACCGACGCGCTGCGCCGCTCCTCGGCGCGCCGCATCACCGCGGTGCTGCCCTATTTCGGCTACGCCAGGCAGGACCGCAAGTCGGGCTCGCGCACGCCGATCTCGGCCAAGCTCGTCGCCAACCTGATCACCCAGGCCGGTGTCGACCGTGTCATGACGCTCGACCTGCATGCCGGCCAGATCCAGGGCTTCTTCGACATCCCGACCGACAATCTCTACGCGGCGCCGCTGATGGTGCGCGACATCAAGGAGAAGTTCGACCTCTCCAAGGTGATGGTGATCTCGCCCGACGTCGGCGGCGTGGCCCGCGCGCGCGGCCTCGCCAAACGCATCAACACCCCGCTCGCCATCGTCGACAAGCGCCGCGAGCGACCCGGCGAGTCCGAGGTCATGAACGTGATCGGTGACGTCGCCGGCTACACTTGTATCCTCGTCGACGACATCGTCGACTCCGGCGGCACGCTGGTGAACGCGGCCGACGCGCTGATCGCCAAGGGCGCCAAGGACGTCTACGCCTACATCACCCACGGCGTGCTCTCCGGCGGCGCGGCCGCCCGCATCACGAACTCCAGGCTGAAGGAGCTCGTGATTACCGACTCGATCCTGCCGACCGAGGCGGTGAGCAAGGCGCCGAACATCCGCACGCTGCCGATCGCGAGCCTGATCTCGGACGCGATCGCGCGCACCGCCGCCGAAGAGTCGGTGTCGAGCCTGTTCGACTGACGCCGTCATTCCGGGCTGGCGCACAAGCGCCGAACCCGGAATCCATGTTGCAGCAATCAGTGTCGATAAATGGATTCCGGGCTCGCGCTTCGCGCGCCCCGGAATGACCATCGCCTACCCCACGATTCCCGCCGCGACCTGGCCGCGGAGACGCTCCAGGCCGTGCAACGTCTCCGCACAGGCTGCCGCGACCTCCACGCCCTTGATCGCAAAATGCTTGCGGAAGAAGTCGTAGTGCACCTCGGTCTCGTGGAATTGCTGCGGCGTCAACACGGCCGAGAACACCGGCACCTCGGTGCGGAGCTGCACGTCCATCAGCGCCTTGATCACGGTGTCGGCGACGAACTCGTGCCGGTAGATTCCGCCGTCGACGACGAGGCCGGCGGCGACGATCGCGGTGTAGCGCCGCGTCTTGGCGAGGACTTGCGCGTGCAGCGGGATCTCGAACGAGCCCGGCACCTCGAACACGTCGACATGGGTGAGGTGCCGCGCCTCCGCCTCCCTCATGAAGGCGATGCGGGCTTCCTCGACGACGTCGCGGTGCCAGCAGGCCTGCACGAAGGCCACCCGCTGCGGCTTGGCGAAGCGCGGATGCTCGATTGCCGGCGGGTCCACGGGAACCGGCGGCTGGGTCGTCTGGGACGTTTCGTTTTGGGGATCTTGCAGCATCTGATTCATGGCTTTCCTCAGTTAAGGACCAGAATCAGGGCACACGGAACGACAAACAGCCGCACCTTGCGATGCGTCTGCCACCGACCGTTCTCTTTCATCCGGACTTTAACCGTCGGCTTCGGAGTTGCACCGAATCTGCTGACCCTTCCCTTCGGGATACCCCTCACGGAAGGCGCTCGCGGGCTTAGGCCTTTCGGCCCTTACCGCCGGTGGGGACTTTCACCCCGCCCTGAGAACATCGGCCGCCCGGGATGAACGGCCTGACCGGAAATATGCCGCCCTCGCGCAGTCGCGGCAAGCGCGTTCGGCATGGGCAAAGCGCATGGTCCCATGCCGGGGTTGAGGTCCTCCTGGCGCCGGCGCTCGCCGGAACTCGCGATTGGCGGCCCTCCTCGGGAATCTGATTCCGGTTTGTTCTGCTCGATCCGGAATTGGGACCTCCAACGTTAATAATTGTGGCGGAGATGAGCTGTGGACGAACGAGTCCTGGCTTGTGGACGGACTCGCGACCCCGTTGCGCAGATTCCGCAAATCACATCACTTGATCCGCGACAGGCCCGCGCTGATCCGAGGGGCTCGCGAGAGCGACCCCATGGATCGCCGCAGCGACGTTTAGGGAGCGCGCGCCGGACCCAACCGCGTGCGTATCAAAGACAACAAGAAGGCAAGAGGTCGAGACGGCATGTCCCTGCTCGAAGGCACCATCGATTCCAGAAGCCATCCGCTCGCGGTGGTCGAGGACATCGCTGCCAGTAACAACTGGCCGTTCGAACGCTCCGGCGAAGACGAACTCACGATTGTCTCCAAGGGACAATGGACCGACTACCAGCTCTCCTTCACCTGGATGGGCGAGATCGAGGCGTTGCATCTGGCCTGCGCCTTCGACATGAAGATTCCTTTGCCGCGGCGAAGCGAGGTGCAGCGGCTCGTCGCAGCGGTGAACGAGCAGCTGTGGGTCGGCCATTTCGACCTGTGGACCAACACCGGCATGGTTATGCACCGTCAGGCCCTGGTGCTGCCGGGCGGCCTCATCGCCTCGACCGCGCAGTGCGAAACCATGCTCGCCGGCGCCATCCACGCCTGCGAACGTTACTTCCCGGCGTTCCAGTTCGTGGTGTGGGCGGGCAAGACCACGGCGCAAGCCATGGACGCGGCGATGTTCGACACGGTGGGCGAGGCGTAAGGTCTCTCTAGATGTGAGGGAGCTGCAGTTCCTCCCCGCCGTCGTCCCGGACAAGCGAAGCGCAGATCCGGGACCCATACCGCGTGATGCCGCTTGTGGCACGACGCTTGTTGCTCTGCCCTCCATCCACTAGAACCGCCTGTGGTATGCGACGAGCGCGAGCGCTCGCGCGGGGTCCCTGCGTTCCCAGGGACGACAGCGAATTTGTGGCAGCAGCGATGGCGAACAGCACCCTTCAAGACATCACCGGCACCATCCTCCTCGCCGGCGCCGGCAAGATGGGCGGCGCGATGCTGACGGGATGGCTGGCGGGCGGGCTCGATCCACGCCGCGTCGCGGTGATCGATCCGCACATTGCGCCCGAGATCTCCGCGCTTGCCGCCAAGGGCGTCATGCTCAATCCCGATGTGAAGACCGCCGGCCCCGTCGAGACGCTGGTCGTCGCGGTGAAGCCGCAGATGTTCCGCGAGGCCGGCGCCAAGCTGAAGTCGTTCGTCTCGGACAGGACCTCGGTGGTCTCGATCATGGCGGGCACCACGATCGCCTCGCTTGCCGAAGTCTGCGGCGGCGCCGTGGTGCGCGCGATGCCGAACACGCCGGCTGCGATCGGCCGCGGCATCACCGTCGCGGTCGCAGCCCAGGACGTCAGCGCCGCCCAGCGTGACGTGGCCGATGCGCTGCTGCGCGCCACCGGCGCGGTCGAATGGGTCGAGGACGAAGGCCTGATGGACGCGGTCACCGCCGTGTCCGGCTCGGGGCCGGCCTATGTGTTCCTGCTCGCAGAGGAGCTCGCGCGCGCCGGCGTCGAGGCAGGATTGCCCGAAGCGCTGGCGACCAAGCTCGCCCGCGAGACCGTCGCCGGCTCCGGCGAGCTGCTGCACCAGTCGGAGCTTCCCTCGGCCACGCTGCGCCAGAACGTCACCTCGCCCGGCGGCACCACCGCCGCGGCCCTCGGCGTGCTGATGGGCGAGCCCGGCCTGCGCGATCTCATGATCCGCGCGATCGCGGCGGCGACGAGGCGATCGAAGGAGCTGGCGAAGTAACAGGTGCCATAGAGTGGGCAAAGCGACCTGTCCGCCGTAGCTCGAAGAGCGAAGGCGGAAGCATGCCCAACCACCTTCATCGCGTTGGAGGAAAATGGGCACGGCGCTTCGCGCCTTTGCCGAACCTACGGCGTCGTGCCAGCCCCAAGCCGCTTGTTGAACATCTCGACATTGACGAGACCGCGCGCATGGCGGCCCTCGCCGAGCTTGCGCGTGCCCTCGAAGGCCTCGACCTCGAAACGGATGACGCGGCGCTCGACCGCAAACACCTTCGCCGTGGTCCGCACCGTCGCGCCGACCAGCGCCGCGGCAAGATGGCGGATGTCGACCTCGGTGCCGACCGTGACCCAGCCCGGCTGAAGCGCAGCGCGGATCGCATCGCCCGCCGTCATCTCCATCTCCAGGATCATCATCGGGGTCGCATAGACAAACGGCATGCCGGGCACGAAATGCCCGACCGTGCGCTCAGCCGGGACCACCAGCGTTCGCTCGGCACTCATGCCGGCCTTGATGAAATCGCGTGCGTCCATGGTGCTTGCTCGTCATTCCGGGGCGGCGCGTAGCGCCGAACCCGGAATCCAGAAGTTTGCGGCACGAGATTCCGGGTTCGCGCTTCGCGCGCCCCGGAATGACGCTAACGCGTCACTTCTTCGCCGCCGCCGCGCGTTCCACGAAGGTCTTGCCGCCCTTCATCTTGTGGCGGAGCGGGGCTTCGTTGATCTGGATGACGACGGCATCGGCATCGACGCCGAGATTCTTCACCAGCGCCTGCGTGATGTCGCGCATCATGCCGGCCTTCTGCTCGTCGGTGCGGCCTTCGGCCATGCTGATGGTGATCTCAGGCATTTTTCTCTCCCTGCTGCTCCGCTGCTGTCGTCATGGCCGGGCTTGTCCCGGCCATCCACGTTCTTTTCCATCAAACAAGACGTGGATGCCCGGGACAAGCCCGGGCATGACGACCTGCCGGAATGGCTATCCCCACTTTACGTCATGGCGCGCGAGGACCTCACGCACCTTTGAAACCAGATCGGCTTCGCTGCACGAGAACTGCGCCGGCCGGGTCTCGCGCCATTCCTGGTTGGAGGCGATCGCGGCGGCTGCCTTCGCGCCTTCGATCAGGTCCTTGACCTGCACCTCGCCGCGCGCCTTTTCATCCGAGCCCTGGATGATGACGCAAGGTGAGTTGCGGCGGTCGGCATATTTGAGCTGGTTGCCCATGTTCTTGGGATTGCCGAGATAGAGCTCGGCGCGGATGCCGGCAGTGCGCAGGCTTGCCACCATCTTCTGGTAGTCGGCGACACGGTCGCGGTCGAACACCGTGACGACGACGGGGCCGAATTCCGGCCGCGTGTCCAGCTTGCCGAGCAGCGTCAGCGCGGCCTGGAGCCGCGACACGCCGATCGAGAAACCGGTCGCCGGCACCGGCTCGCCGCGGAAGCGCGAGACGAGGCCGTCGTAGCGCCCGCCGCCGCCAACCGAGCCGAACCGCACCGGGCGGCCCTTCTCGTCCGTGGTGTCGAGCAGCAGTTCGACCTCGTAAACCGGGCCGGTGTAATATTCGAGGCCGCGCACGACGGAGGGATCGATCTTGATGCGATCCGCGCCATAACCCGACGCCGTCACCAGCTTGGCGATCTCTTCAAGCTCGCTCACGCCGGCCTGCCCCACTTCGCTCTTGGCGAGGTAGGCTTCCGCCGCGGCGATGGCTTCCTTCCAATCGTCGCGCGGCTTGGTGATGGCGAGAACGACGTCGGCTTCCGGCGCGCTCAGGTTGGCGCCTTTGGTGAAGTCGCCCTTGCCTTCTTCACCGCCGTCCCATCGTCCGGAACCGAGCAGCTTGCGCACTTCGTCGGCGGAAAACTTGTCGAGCTTGTCGATCGCGCGCAGCACGGTCAGCCTGCGGCCTGCGTTCTCGTCACCGGCGAGCCCAATGGCTTCCAGAACGCCGTCGAGCACTTTGCGGTTGTTGACCTTCACGACGTACTGGCCGCGCTGAATGCCGAGCGCCTCCATCGTGTCGGCCGCCATCATGCAGATCTCGGCATCCGCCGCCGACGTCGCCGAGCCCACCGTGTCGGCGTCGAACTGCATGAACTGGCGGAAGCGGCCAGGGCCGGGCTTCTCGTTGCGGAAGACATAGCCGACGCGGTAGCTGCGGTACGGCAAGACCAGACCGTCGGTACCGTAGCGCTCGCCGACGTAGCGCGCCAGCGGTGCGGTCAGGTCGTAACGCAGGCTGATCCACTGCTCGTCATCGTCCTGGAACGAGAACACGCCCTCGTTCGGACGATCCTGATCGGGCAGGAATTTGCCGAGCGCGTCGGTGTATTCCATCGCCGGCGTCTCCACCGGCTCGAAACCGTAGAGCTCATAGACGGCGCGGATCTTCTCGACCATCTCGCGCGTCGCCCGGATCGCTGAGGGATCGCGATCCTCGAGCCCGCGCGGCAGACGCGCCTTCAGTTTCTGGGGTTTTTTGGGTTTCTCGGCCATGCGCGGCGTTTACCAGCCGGGGCGCGGGGCGGCAACCGGTGCTTAGGGGACGCCGTCATTCCGGGGCGATGCGCAAGCATCGAACCCGGAATCTCGAGATTCCCCGGTGCGCAATTGCGCACCTGAGGTCTGGTCCTTCGGACCATCCCGGAATGACGGCCAACTTTTACGGCTGCTCCATCCGGGCCCTGAGGGCGTCGGCATCCGCCTTCGGCAGCGATTTCAGCGTCGGCTTGATGGTCTCGCCGCCGACGATCTTGCCGTTGCGCATGAACATCCAGTCCGAGATGTCGGCGTCGCTGAACGAGACCTTGTCGCCGGCGTGCTTGCCGGGCATGTCGCGCGGCTCGTTGCCGAAGAGGCCGGAATAGGTGCCATTTGGCAGCTTTTTCACCTCGCCAATCCAGATGTGCTCGCCACCCTTGCGGGTCGAGAAGCGCACCTTCAGGGCGTGCCCGGTCTCTGCCGGCTTCGCCGATTCGTAGGAGGCCCAGAAGGTCGGGAGCGTGCCCCGGGCCCGCGCAATCGCCGCGTTCATCTCGGGATCGCTGGTGCGCACGTCGACGATCGGCGAGCGGTCTTGCGCGACCACCTCGTGCGTCGGGCCGATGGCCAGGATGCCGAAGACGGAGAGGCCGGTGATTGCGGCGAGAACGACCCATTTCATGGGCTGGGAGAGTTTTGCTGCCATGATCGGAATGTCCAGGATGCTTGTTGTGTCCTGGCTTTGTCGCATGTCGGCAGCAGCGCGTTCAGTGCGCAATAAGCCACAAACGTTGCGCTTCTTACCCTCCCCTGGAGGGGGAGGGTCGGCTCGCATCTGAGCGGGCGCGAAGATGAGAGACGGGGTGGGGTGACGGTCTCTCCACATCGAACACTGCCCAAGTGGAGAAATCACCCCACCCCGCTCACGCTTCGCGCGATCGACCCTCCCCCTCCAGGGGAGGGTGAAGACCTCAAAACACCTTCCGGATCCAGTTGTGCGGATCGTTGGTGCGACCGTACTGGATGTCGACGAGCTGCTTGCGCAGGCCCATGGCGACCGGGCCGGCGGCGCCGCCCGAGATGTCGAAGTCGCCGCTCACCGAGCGCACCTTGCCGATCGGGGAGATCACCGCGGCGGTGCCGCAGGCGAAGGCTTCCTTCAGCCTGCCGCTGGCCGCATCCTTGCGCCACTGGTCGAGCGAGTACGGCTCCTCGCGCACGGTCTTGCCGGCATCGCGGGCGAGCGTGATGATGGAGTCGCGGGTGATGCCGGGCAGAATGGTGCCGAGCGGCGGCGTCGAGAGCGAGCCGTCGTCGAACACGAAGAACACGTTCATGCCGCCGAGCTCCTCGATGTAGCGGCGCTCGACCGAGTCGAGGAAGACGACCTGATCGCAGCCGTGCTGGATCGCTTCGGCCTGGGCGCGCAGGCTCGCGGCATAGTTGCCGCCGCATTTGACGGCGCCGGTGCCGCCGACCGCGGCGCGGGTATAATTCTCGGACACCCAGATCGAGACCGGCGCAGGCCCGCCCTTGAAGTAGGAGCCGACCGGCGAAGCGATCACCGCAAAAATGTAGTCGGACGACGGCTTGACGCCGAGGAAGTTCTCGCTCGCGATCATGAAGGGGCGCAGGTAAAGGCTGCCCTCGCCGCCCGGAATCCAGGCCCGGTCGATGCGCACGACCTGATCGACCGCCTCGATGAAGACGTCTTCCGGCAGCTGGGCCATTGCCATGCGGTCGGCCGAGTCCCTGAAGCGCCGCGCATTGGCGTCGGGGCGGAACAGGTTCACCCCGCCGTCGTCGCGCTTGTAGGCCTTGAGCCCCTCGAAGATTTCCTGGCGCGTAGTGCAGGACCGCGCCGGCCGGATCGAGCTGGAAGTTGGCGCGCGCCTCGATCCGCGCCTCGTACCAGCCGCCCTTGGCCTGGCTGTAGCGGACGATCGCCATGTGATCGGTGAAGACCCGTCCGAAGCCGGGGTCCACCAGCTTGGCGACGCGGTCCTTCTCAGGGGTTGGATTGGGTGCGGGCTGGATGTCGAATTTCATGCTCATGTCCTTGCCTCCCGCTGCCGGTGGCGGCGCTGTTCTGGCGCCCGCCTGCCCGATTTCGGGGCCCGGCTGGCTTCGATTGGTTTCTGCCGGACCACCGCCAGCCTTTTTACGGCCGGTTTCCGTGGACAGCATGTCGGCGAGGACATGCTTTTGCGGAAGGCGGAAGTCCAGTATGTTTTGCCGAAATGCCGCTCGACAATCGCACGGTAGATCTGATCCGGCCGTCGTCGCCTGTCCGGCTCTCTCCGGCGCCTTGCTTCGATGCTACCCGACGCGAAGCGATCTAAAATTTCGTGCGGGTCGATCGTTTTGTAACATTGAACCCAAGATACGTCAATATGCCTGACATAAATTTCGTGACTTCCCCTCACGACGCCGCCGAGCCCAGGCCGGCCGCAGACGGTGGAGGCAATTTGCGCTGGGATATCATCGAGCTGCTGTTCTTCGCCTACCGCGACTTCGTCGGCGATCCCGACCAGGAGCTGGAGGCGTTCGGCTTCGGCCGGGCCCACCACCGCGTCCTGCATTTCGTCTACCGCTATCCCGGCCTCAAGGTCGCCGATCTCCTCGACGTCCTGCGCATCACCAAGCAGTCGCTTGGCCGCGTGCTCAAGCAGCTGCTGGACGAGGGCTACATCGTGCAGAAGACCGGCGACAATGATCGCCGCCAGCGCCTGCTCTACGCGACGCCGAAGGGCGAGGCGCTGGTGCAGAAGCTCGCCGGCCTGCAGACCACGCGGATCAACAGGGCGCTCGCGGAGATGGCTCCGCAGGATGCCGAGACCGTGAAGCGCTTCCTGCGCGCGATGATCGACCGAGACGATCCGGACAAGGTGCTCGAGACGATCTTCGCTTCCGTCAACCACGACACAAAGGAGTGACCGTGTCGCTCGCTGCCACGCTCGCCCGCCCGCCGGTGCAACCCGCCGACGACGCCCCGCATCTGCTGCTGGTCGACGACGACCGCCGCATCCGCGATCTGCTCTCGCGCTTTCTCGCCAGTGAAGGCTACCGCGTCACCACCGCAGCGAGCGCCGGCGATGCACGCTCGAAACTGCTGGGCTTGCATTTCGACCTCCTGATCCTCGACGTCATGATGCCGGGCGAGACCGGCTTCGATCTCGCCCGCTTCATCCGGACCTCCTCCTCGGTGCCGATCGTGATGCTGACGGCGCGGCACGAGGCGGAAGCGCGCATCGAGGGCTTGCAGATCGGCGCCGACGATTACGTGGCAAAGCCATTCGAGCCGCGCGAGCTCGCGCTGCGCATCAACAACATCCTCAAGCGCGCCGCCCCGCCGCCACAGGTCGCGATCGTGGAGAAAATTGCCTTCGGTCCCTACGTCTACCATCTCGAGCGCGGCGAATTGCGCCAGGGCGAGGAGGTCATCCATCTCACCGACCGCGAGCGCGAGATGCTGCGGATTCTCTCGGAAACACCGGGAGAGACCGTGCCGCGCAGTGCGCTGACCGGCAACGGCAGCGTCAACGAGCGCGCCGTCGACGTGCAGATCAACCGCCTCAGGCGCAAGATCGAGACCGACCCCGCCAATCCGCTGTTTCTGCAGGCGGTGCGCGGCATCGGCTATCGGCTGGTGGCTTCGCCTTGAGACCTGAGCAGTGAAGCGCGACCGATGAGCACGATCGATACCGGCCTGACGCTGCTGCGAAGCGCCGCCGGCCGCGTCTCCGCCGTCAATGGCTGGATGGGCAACGCGTTCAAGGGCTGGATGCCGACCGGCCTCTACGCCCGCGCGCTTCTCATCATGATCGTGCCGATGGTGGTGCTGCAATCGGTCGTCGCCTTCGTGTTCATGGAACGGCACTGGAACACGGTGACGCGCCGTCTGTCGGCTGCGGTGGTGCAGGACATCGCTGCGCTGATCGATGTCTACAAGGGCTATCCGCAGGACAAGGACCGTGACCAGATCCGCCGCATCGCGCAGCAGCGACTCGGCCTCGTGGTCGATTTCCTGCCCCCCGGCGACATGCCGCCGCCGGGACCAAAACCGTTCTTCTCGCTGCTCGACCAGACGCTGTCGGTGCAGCTCGGCCGCCAGATCGGGCGCTCGTTCTGGATCGACACGGTCGGCCGCTCCAACCTCGTCGAGATCCGCATCCAGCTCGACGACGCCGTGATGCGCGTGTTCGCGCAGCGCAGCGCCGCCTATGCCTCGAACTCGGAGATCTTCCTGTTCTGGATGGTCGGGACGTCCTCGATCCTCTTGATCGTCGCGGTGCTGTTCCTGCGCAACCAGATCAAGCCGATCCTGCGCCTTGCCGATGCCGCCGAGAGCTTCGGCAAGGGCCGCGAGGCGCCGAACTTTCGCCCGAGGGGCGCGCGCGAGGTGCGGCGTGCGGCAGTCGCCTTCCTCGAAATGAAGTCGCGCATCGAGCGCACGATGGAGCAGCGTACCGCGATGCTCGCCGGCGTCAGCCACGATCTGCGCACCATCCTGACCCGCTTCAAGCTCGAGCTGGCGCTGATCGGCGACAGTCCGGAGCTCGAGGGCATGCGCAAGGATGTCGACGAGATGTCGATGATGCTGGAGGATTACCTCGCCTTCGCCCGCGGCGATTCCGGCGAGCAGTCGCAACCGACCGACATGGCCCAGGCCCTCGAAGAGCTGCGGAGCGATGCCGAACGCCACGGCCACATCGCGACCGTCGCGTTCCACGGCCTGCCCGTGGTGACGGTGAAGCCGGCCTCGTTCAAGCGCTGCCTCGCCAACCTCGTCACCAACGCGGCGCGCTACGGCAGGAACATCGCGATCACCGGCCAGCGCGATCACCGTTATTTGACCATCACGGTCGACGACGACGGCCCCGGC
Organism: Bradyrhizobium sp. USDA 327; assembly: GCF_041262065.1. Taxonomy (NCBI): domain Bacteria; kingdom Pseudomonadati; phylum Pseudomonadota; class Alphaproteobacteria; order Hyphomicrobiales; family Nitrobacteraceae; genus Bradyrhizobium; species Bradyrhizobium sp. USDA 327. The sequence continues at coordinate 5,771,805 of NZ_JBGCCW010000001.1, forward strand.
ATTCCCGCTCACTTGCGCGAAGAGGTGTTCAAGCCGTTCCTGCGGCTGGACAACGCCCGCAACCAGGACGAAGGCGGCACCGGCCTCGGCCTCGCCATCGCCCGCGACATCGCCCGCTCGCATGGCGGCGACATCACGCTCGGCGACAGCCCGATGGGGGGACTAAGGGCGAGCGTGCGGATTCCGGTGTAGGTTGCTCCTGCCTCAAGAACGGGCGAGGGAGCCGCACCGCCTGCGCGGCGAGCAAATCCTACTTCGGCAGCAGCGCCTTCAGCTTGTCCATATCGCGCGTGTTCATCTTGAAGCCGCCGGGCATGACGATGTCACCGGGCTTCTGATCCGGCTTGCAGGCTCCCAGCCACTTGGCTTGCAGCGTCGTGGTGCTATCGCGCCCCGCCGCACCGGCAACGCCGCCTTTTGCGTGCGAAGTGGTCTTCACCGTGTAGGCCGAGTTGAAATCACCGGTGATTTCGGCATGCGAGGTCGTGCTGACGCCGGCGACGTTGCACTCGGAATCGCTGACATAGCCGGTCGCGGTCTTCTTGATCTCCTGCTTGGCGCAGATCTGCTTGGCCATCGGGGAGACGTTGTTGCTCATCTCCTTGTCGACGGTCTCGTCGGTGCAGTGCTGCATGGTCATCTCGGGCACCGGCGAGCCGGTCGTGACCAGCTTCATTTCCCAAAGACCAGCCTTGCGCACCGGCAAATCGTCGGCGCTCGCGGTGCCTGCCGACAACACGAGACAAGTGGCCGCGCCGAGCAAAGCGAGTTTGCACCTCATGTGGAGGGCTCCCGGCTGAGAGAGTGCGGACCTTCGACAGCGCCTCAGTAAAGCGTCCGGATCGGCTGCTCGGCGGCACCATAGGGCACCCAGCGGCAGGCGAAAGAGATGTAACCGCCGTCATAGCCCTGCACCGCCAGGAATTTGGCGACCTTGCCGTAGCGTGCGCAGTGATCGACAGCGACCTGACGCGCGTCGACCCGGGTCGCCATCGAATAGGCGATGATCCCGCCGGTGTCGTTGCCCTTGAACGGCGGCACGATATCGGCGCGCGCCGACTGGCTCGCCATCATACCCAGGGCAAGAAGGCCAGCGGCCGCAATGATTCGCATTCCCGTCACTCCAGTTGGCTGGCGCCAGTCTACGGTGCCGGGATGGAAGTGAAAAGAACAGAAGCCCGGTTAGCCGCGACGTCCTGGTCAACTCCTGGCCAAGTGTTGCCGCGCTGCACTTGACCTCCCCCGGCCTTCGCGGCACCGTCTGAGCTTCGCAAGACCTAAGCTGTCTGGATTGACCATGCGCGCCCCCTCCCCGAAATCGCTTCGCTTTGCCGCCCTGCTCGGCCTCATGTTCGGGGCGCTGTCGCTCGGCGAGGCCAAGGCCGCCAATCCACTTGAACTGAATTTCTGGCTGAGCGGACCGCGCTACGACGGCGCCGTCGTCGATTGCGACAAGGCTCTGCCGACGATCGCCACCCAGTTCTGGGAAAAAGAGAGCTCGTTCTGGAATTCCTCGTTGAAGATCACCGGCTTCTCCGCCGTTCACGAGGTCGCGTTCAGGCCCTGGCAGTCCGACAACATTCCCCGCCGCTATTGCACTGGCGATGCCATGCTCAATGACGGCAAGGTGCGCAAAGTGCACTTCTCGATCGCCGAGGATGCTGGTTTCGCCGGCTATGGCGATGGCGTCGAATGGTGCGTGGTCGGGCTCGACCGCAACTGGGCCTACAATCCGGCTTGCCGCGCCGCCAAGCCCTGATCCGAAGAGCGCCTGATTCGGGCTGACCAACCGGCAGACGACAGCCGCTTCGAATTTTGTTCTTGAAATGTTCTATTCGACTGCTAGGCTGTGTGCACAGTCTAGTTGAGGGGCGTTGCCATGTTTCATCCCAGATTGCGTTCGTTCTCCCGTTTGATGATCTCGCTGACCCTCGCCGCCGGGCTGGCAACGCTCGCCGGCGGCGCGAAAGCCCAGGACAAGCGGCAGAACGCGCCGGGCGAGTTCGACTTCTATGTGCTCGCGCTGTCATGGTCGCCCTCGTTCTGCGAAGAGGCGGCCGAGCGTGGCGGCCGTTCCCAGATCCAGTGCGGCGGACGGCCCTACGCTTTCGTCGTGCATGGGCTGTGGCCGCAATATGAGAATGGCTTCCCGGAATATTGCCAGCGGCCGGCGCCGCGGCTGAACCGCAACATCGTGTCCTCGATGCTCGATTTGATGCCGGCGCCGGGCCTGATCTTCAACGAATGGGACAAGCATGGCACCTGCTCGGGGCTCGAGGGCCGCAGCTATTTCGAGACGATCCGGAAAGCGCGCGCCGCGATCAAGATCCCGGCCGACTATCTCGATCTGTCGCAGGCCAAGACCGTAGCGCCGGCGGAGGTCGAGGAGGCCTTCATCAAGGCCAATCCGGGCCTCAGCAATGCCAGCATCTCGGTCACCTGCAACCGGACACGGCTGTCCGAGGTCCGCATCTGCCTCAGCAGGGACCTGCAGTTCCGCGCCTGCGACGAGATCGAGCGCCGCGCCTGCCGCCGCGACCAGGTGACGATGCCGCCGATCAGGGGCGGTTGAGGCCGACTGCTCCGATCGTCGTTTCGGGGCGCGCACCGCGCGAACTATGATGCGCAGCATCGCGCGATGTCGTAACTCTCCGCCATGAATTACCGCCACGCCTTCCACGCCGGCAGCTTCGCCGATGTCATCAAGCACATCGTGCTGGCGCGCATCCTCACTTATTTGCAGGACAAGCCGGCGGCGTTCCGCGTCATCGACACCCATGCCGGCGCCGGCCTCTACGATCTCGACAGCGACGAGGCGCGCCGGGGCGGCGAATGGCTGACCGGCATTGCGCGGCTGCTGCAGGCGCGCCTGTCGAACGAGACCGCGGCGCTGACCAAGCCCTATCTCGACATCGTCCGCGCCTTCAATCCGAAGGGCGAGCTCAAGGCCTATCCGGGCTCGCCGTTGATCGCACGCGGCCTGCTCAGGCCGCAGGACCGGCTCGTCGCCTGCGAGCTCGAGCCGAAGGCGCGGAAAGCGCTGATCGACGTGCTGCGCCGCGACGAACAGGCCCGCGTGGTCGATCTCGACGGCTGGGTGGCACTGCCGGCCTTCGTGCCGCCGAAGGAGCGGCGCGGCCTCGTGCTGATCGACCCGCCCTTCGAGGCCAAGGACGAGTTCGAACGGCTCGGCGAAGCCTTCTCGGCAGCTTTCGCGAAATGGCCAACCGGTATCTATGTAATCTGGTATCCCGCCAAGAGCCGGCGTGCCACCGACACGCTGGCGCAGCTCGTGGCGCGGCTCGCATCCGCAGCAAAACCGCCGGGAAAATGCCTGCGCCTCGAATTCAGCGCTGCGCCGCAAGTCGATGGCGGGCCCCTCACATCGACCGGGCTTTTGATCGTCAATCCGCCCTACACGCTGCAAGGCGAGCTCAAGACCATCCTGCCCGAACTGGAAATGCCGCTCGGCCAGGGCGGGGCTGCCAGATTCCGATTGGAGGTGCCCAAGCCTTAAAGCCAAGCCGTAACACTCCGGCATTCTTGGGAAAAATATGCAGGAACGGTAGTCAATCTGCGAAGAACCGTATTATGCTGTTTCCGTGACTGGCTTTACGTTCCGCTTCCGCGAATGGTTGCGGCGGAGTGAAGGCCTAAGAAAGATCCGGCCGGACCGATGGTCCGTCCAAGGATGGCCAGCTCCCGGGCTCCGTAAGGCCCGGTCATGTCGTGACGTGAGTCTGCGTCGCGGCGGAGGAGCAATGAGGGGGAGTTTCCCGATGGCCATGACGGGAACGGTCAAGTTCTTCAACGGCGAGCGCGGCTACGGTTTCATCAAGCCTGACGACGGCGGTCGCGATGTCTTCGTTCACATCACCGCTGTGGAGCGGGCGGGACTGAAGGACCTTGCCGAAGGACAGCGTATCACTTTCGAAGTCGAACCGGACAAGAAGGGGAAAGGGCCGAAGGCGGTCAACCTGGTGATCCTAGCCTAGGGAGCCTGGCGCAAAAAAATCCCGGCCGCGAGCGGCCGGGAGGCTGGTCCGGTATTTTCTTCTTGAGACGTCAGAAGTGATAGTTCACGCCTGCGCGGACAACGTTGGCGCTATAGCCGTTTGACACGCCCGTAATCGCGAACTGACTCGTGGACAGATCGATGTAGAGATATTCGAGCTTGACGCTCCAGTTCGGCGCGAGGCCCACTTCCGCGCCGGCACCGATGGTCCAGCCCGCGGTGGTGTGCGACTCCGTCCAGCCGAAGGTCTGCCCACGCAGCTCGCCGAACGCAAGGCCGGCGGTGCCGTAGAAGAGCACGTTGCTGAACGCATATCCCGCGCGGCCGCGCAGGGTGCCGAACCACGGATTGGAGAATTTCCACGGCGCGAAGGTGTCGTCGGCGCCGGCGGCCTGGATGTCGCCCTCGACACCAAACACCCACGGGCCGTTCTGGAAATTGTAGCCGGCTTGCACGCCGCCGACGAAGCCCGACGGCTTCGAGGGGTTGTTGTCGACCGAGCCCCATTCATAACCGATGTTGCCGCCAAGATAGGGGCCCGCCCAGCTATAGGCATTGAGCGGCTGGTTAACGGTGTAGGGCGCACGTTGCCCATAACTGAGATCGGCGGCCTCTGCCGAAGCCGTCCAGCCGGCTGCAACCAACGCGGCCGCGCCCACAACGAGCCCCTTCATCACTCACTCCAACGCAACTGTCGCAACCTGCACGATGCCTGCGCCGCCGCGCCGGCCCGGCCGCATGGTTACGGAACCAAGAACTTTTCGCGTAGGATTTATCGAGAGTTTTAAGTTAAAGGGCTGTTAAGTCGGGTTACTGCGCTGTTAACAGACTTAAGGAAGCGTTACCGGGACCTGTGCGTGCGGCAGGGCCGGAACTTCAAATCGACACCCCCAGCGCCTAAATTCGTCCCATGGTTCACGATTCCACCGACAATCCGGACGACGCACGCGCGCGCAAATCCCGGCGCGGCATGGCACCGGATGGCCCCCAGGAGATCCAACAGGAAACGGCGCCGCCGGACCTCGATCCCGCCAGCGCAAGCGGCGACGACGAGGACGATGCGCGGCTGCCTGATATCCTGGAAGAGAGTGGTGCCGTCGGCGAAGGCCCGCTCGCGACCGGCCACGAGGCGATCGAACGCGCGGTTCGGCTCGCCCCCACCTCGCCCGGCGTCTATCGCATGCTCAATGCGAATTCCGACGTGCTCTACGTCGGCAAGGCCAAGAACGTCAAAAAGCGCCTGTCCAGCTATGCGCGCCAGAGTGCGCCGCTGCCGGCCCGCATCCTGCGCATGATCGCCGCCACCGTCACCGTGGAGATCGTCTCGACCAACACCGAGACCGAGGCGCTGCTGCTCGAGGCGAACCTCATCAAGCAGCTGCGGCCGCGCTTCAACGTTCAGCTGCGCGACGACAAGTCGTTTCCCTATATCCTGATCACCGGCGACCATTGGGCGCCGCAGATCCTGAAACATCGCGGCGCGCAGACCCGGCCCGGGCGCTATTTCGGCCCGTTCGCCTCCGCGGGCGCGGTCAACCGAACCATCACGGCGCTGCAGCGCGCATTCCTGATCCGGTCCTGCACCGATTCCTTCTTCGAGAGCCGCAGCCGGCCCTGCCTGCTCTACCAGATCCGCCGCTGCGCCGGCCCCTGCACCCGCGAGATCGATTTTCCCGGCTATACGACACTCGTGCGCGAGGCGACCGACTTCCTCTCCGGCAAGAGCCATGCGGTGAAGCAGGAGCTTGCCGGGGAGATGGAGAAGGCGGCCAACGAGCTCGAATTCGAGCGCGCCGCGCTCTACCGCGACCGCCTTGCTGCGCTCTCGGCGATCCAGTCGCAGCAGGGCATCAATCCGCGCACAGTGGAAGAAGCCGACGTGTTCGCCATCCACCAGGAGGGTGGCTTCTCCTGCGTCGAGGTGTTCTTCTTCCGCACCGGCCAGAACTGGGGCAACCGCGCCTATTTCCCACGCGCGGAAAAGACCTTTACGCCGGAAGAAGTGCTCGGCTCGTTCCTCGCCCAGTTCTACGACGACAAGCCGCCCCCGAAGAACATCCTGCTGTCGCACGAGATCGAGGAGAGCGAGCTGCTCGGCAATGCGCTGTCGATCAAGGCCGGCCACAAGGTCGAGGTCACGGCGCCCAAGCGCGGCGAGAAGAAGGAGCTCGTCACCCACGCGCTGACCAATGCGCGCGAGGCGCTCGGCCGCAAGCTCGCGGACACCGCGACGCAAGGCCGCCTGCTGGACGCCATGGCCGCGACGTTGAACCTGCCGCACCCGCCCAAGCGCATCGAGGTCTACGACAACAGCCACATCCAGGGCACCAATGCGGTCGGTGCCATGATCGTCGCGGGACCCGACGGCTTCGTGAAGAATCAGTACCGCAAGTTCAACATCAAGTCGGAAGGACTGACGCCCGGCGACGATTACGCCATGATGCGCGAAGTGCTGGAGCGCCGCTTCAAGCGCCTGATCAATCCGCCCGAGGAGGGTGCAGCCAAGGCGAAGGACGACGACTTCCCGCAATGGCCCGACCTCGTGATCATCGACGGCGGCCGCGGGCAGCTCAACGCCGTCCGCGAGATCTTTGCAAATCTCGGCCTGACGGAGGTGTCGCTGATGTCGGTCGCCAAGGGACCGGACCGGGATGCCGGCCGTGAGACCCTGTTCATGCCGGAACGCGAGGCCATCAAGCTCGAGCCGCGCGATCCCGTGCTCTATTTCATTCAGCGCCTGCGCGACGAGGCCCACCGCTTCGTCATCGGTTCGCACCGCAAGCTGCGCAAGAAGGACATCCGCGAGGCCGGCTTGCAGGAGATTCCGGGCATCGGCCCGTCACGCAAACGTGCCTTGCTGCATCATTTCGGGACCCTGAAGGAGATCGAGCGGGCCTCGATCGCCGATCTCGGCAAGGTTCCGGGGGTGAGCGCCGAGAGCGCCCGCAGGATTTTCGAGTATTTCCATCCCCAGCCGGGATGAACTAAAGGGGGACCGCGGTCATATGGTCGTCGTATCCCGCACCCATCTGGGAAGCGGAACGGTTGACCTTCAGGCCCGAGCGGTATTGGTAGGACGGATGAACATCGCCACGACACGAGGGACGACCAGGCGCGCGATGTCCCTCCCGAACATCCTGACCTATGGCCGGATCGCCGCGATTCCGGTCGTGGTCGGATGCATTTACGCGCAGTCCATCCTGGATCAGCCGCTGTGGCTGCGCTGGGTCGCGGTCGCCATCTTCATTGCGGCTGCGGTCACCGACTACCTCGACGGCTATTACGCGCGGATCTGGAATCAGCAATCGGCATTCGGCCGGATGCTCGATCCGATCGCCGACAAGCTGCTGGTCGCCTCCTGCCTGCTGATGCTCGCCGCCGACGGCATCATCCACGGCTGGTCGCTGTGGGCCGCCATCGTGATCCTGTGCCGCGAGATCCTGGTCTCGGGCCTGCGCGAATACCTCGCTGCGCTCCGCGTCAGCGTGCCCGTGACCAAGCTTGCGAAGTGGAAGACCACGGTCCAGCTGGTTGCGATCGGCTTCCTGCTCGCCGGCCCGGCTGGCGACGAGGTGCTGCCCGTCGTCTCGATGATCGGGCTGGCGCTGTTGTGGGCCTCGGCGATCCTCACCATCTACACCGGCTACGACTATTTCCGTGCGGGCATCCATCACCTCATCAAGGAGGACGAGGGATGAAGGTGAAGTATTTCGCCTGGGTGCGCGAGCGCGTCGGCAAGGCCGAGGAGACGATCGAGCCGCCCCCGAACGTGCGCACCGTCGAGGATCTGATCGCCTGGCTGTCCGGCCAGGGCGAGGCTTATGCGTATGCGTTCGAGAAGCCAAAGGTGATCCGCACCGCGATCGACCACGCCCACGTCAAATCAGACGCCGCGATCGCGGGCGCCCGCGAGATCGCGTTCTTCCCGCCGATGACCGGCGGCTAGGCTCATGACCTGCCCCGTCACCATCCGCATCCAGGAAGACGATTTCGACATCGCGCGCGAGATCGCGCTCCTGACGAACAGCCGCACTGACATCGGCGCGGTCGTGAGCTTCTCCGGCATCTGCCGCGCCGACGAGGACAGCGCCAAAGTCGCCGCGCTCGCGCTCGAACATTATCCCGGCATGGCAGAAGAGGAGATCGGGCGCCATGTCGACGAGGCAACCTCGCGCTGGCCGCTGAACGGCGTCACGGTGATCCACCGCGTCGGCCGCTTCATGCCCGGCCAGAACATCGTGCTGGTGCTGACCGCCTCGCAGCACCGACAGGCCGCGTTCCAGGCGGCCGAGTTCCTGATGGACTACCTCAAGACCAGCGCGCCGTTCTGGAAGAAGGAAGAGAGCGCCACCGGCACGGGCTGGGTCGAGGCCCACGCCCGCGACGACGAAGCGGCCGCGCGCTGGACGAAATCCTGATGGCAAAAGCCTCCAAGAGAACCCCGCGCGGCCGCGCCGCGCCGAGGCTTGCGAAAGTCGGACGCGGCGAGCTTCTCACGCTGCTCGACTTCGTCCGCTACGCGGTGAGCCGCTTCGTCGAAGCCAGGCTCGCTTTTGCCCATGGCACCACCGATCCAGTCGCGGAAGCCGCCTTCCTGGTCTGCGAGGCGCTGCATCTCAATCCCGAACAGTTCGAGGCCTTCGCCAAGGCCCGCGTCACGGCCGCCGAGAGCAAGATTCTGCTCGACCTGATCCACAAGCGCGTCACCACACGCAAACCGGCCGCCTATCTCGTCAACAAGATCTATATGCGCGGCCTGCCCTTCTATGTCGACGAGCGGGTCATCGTTCCGCGCTCCTTCATCGGCGAGCTCCTGGATTCGCATTTCGGCAGCGAGGGCGAGGCCGGCTCGCTGATCGACGACCCCACGGCGGTCGCGCGCGTGCTCGACCTCTGCACGGGATCGGGATGCCTCGCCATCCTCGCCGCGCATCATTTCCCGAACGCCACCGTCGATGCCGTCGACATCTCCAAGGGGGCACTTGAAGTCGCCGCGCGCAATGTCGGCGAATACGGGCTCGAGGACCGGATCACCCTCTATCGCGGCGACCTGTTCGCCCCGCTCGGCGACAACAGATACGACCTGATCATCACCAATCCGCCTTACGTCGATGCCGAAGGCATGGCGGCGTTGCCGCCGGAGTGCCGGGCCGAGCCGAAGCTCGCCTTCGACGGCGGCGCCGATGGTCTCGACGTGGTGCGCCGCATCCTGCGCGATGCGCCCGATCACCTGACGCCGGATGGCGGGTTGATCTGCGAGATCGGCCGCGGCCGCGAACTGGTCGACGAAGCCTTTCCGGAGCTGCCGCTGCTCTGGCTGGACACCGAGGATTCCGAGGGCGAGGTGTTCTGGATCGCAGCCGCCGATCTCGGCTGATTCAGCACGACGGATCACGCTCCGTCGGAACAAGTCAAATACCGCCACGTTCATCCCCCGAGGAATTTTCTCAATCTCGGAGGATGTCCGCATGCTCGCGCCATCGGGCGAACTGCTGCGCGCCGGCATGGCGCTCAAGCTCAATCACGTCAAACGCGCCGCCCAATCCTATTTGCGTGACCAGACCAGCCACGCAACCGGAAAGGTGACATCCTACGCGGTGGCCGGCGGACTGTTTGCGGTCGCGGGCCTGTTCGTTGTCGCAGCTTTTTTCGTCGGACTGATCGCCCTGTACCGCTGGATCGCGATCAGTTACGGCCAATTCTGGGGTTTTGGTGCCGTCGGCGCCCTGCTGCTGGCGCTGGCTGCGGTCTGTGCCGGGGTGGCAATGGCGCAGATGAAACGCAAGGCCAAGCCGATCGTGCCGCTTGCGAGCCGTCTGCGCGTCGCGATCGCGACGCCGCGGATCCCACGTGGAACGGTCAAGCAGGCGGTGAAGGAGGTCGCAACGACGATTCCCCTCGTGCCGCTAGCGCCGGGTGAGCGCGGTCATGGCAGCAAAGGTTATGACAGCAAGGCTTGGCCGGTCCGCGCCAACCGCCCCGTGCAACTTGGCCTGATGCTCGCAGCCGTCGGCCTGGTCGGGCTGACGGCCGTCCGCCGGCGGCGCCACAGGCAAAGCCTCGAGGCGTGATGCTGGTGCGTCGCTCCGAGCAGATCGATTCCTGGCTGCTGGTGGCGGCGACGGCCGTCTTCGTGCTGACGGCGGAGCGCTACTTTCAGGACTCGGGCCTGATCCGGTCGGGGCCCCCGCAAGACCACCGCAAAGGCGAAGCGAATTCACCGGAAACGCACCCGGCCGGTGCGGCGACGCAGCCCGGCCGGGGCCGCCATGCGAAGAGCCCGTTCACGATCCCCTGGGCGGGTTGGAAGGATATCTTCTGGCGGACCTATCAGCGCATCGACGACGATCGCCTGCTCGCGACGGCGGGCGGCGTCGTCTTCTTCGGGCTGCTCGCCATCTTCCCCGCCGTCACGGCGCTCGTCTCCTCCTATGGCCTGTTCGCCAATCCGGCGACGATCAGCGCCAACCTCCACACGCTTGCGACCATGCTGCCCGAGGGCTCGTACCAGATCGTCGAGGATCAGGTCGCGCGCGTGGTGTCGAACGGCAACACCACGCTGGGTGTCACGTTCCTGTTCGGCCTGCTGCTTGCGATCTGGAGCGCCAATGCCGGTGTCAAGGCGATCCTCGACGCCCTCAACGTCGCCTATGAGGAACGCGAGAAGCGCAGCTTCATCCGGCTGAACATGGTCTCGCTGGCATTTACCGTCGGCGGCATCGTGGCGCTGCTGTTGATGGTGGGGGCCGTGGTCGCCTTCCCGCTTGCGCTCAATCATCTCGGCATGGCGCCTGAAAGCAAGCTGGTCGTGGCGCTGGCACGATGGCCGCTCCTGTTCCTGATCCTGCTCGTCGCACTCGCCATCCTCTACCGCTTCGCTCCCAGCCGTGACGCGCCGCGCTGGCAATGGCTGAGCCTCGGCGCCGTGACGGCCGCGATCCTCTGGATCGCCGGTTCGGCCCTGCTCTCCTGGTACCTCTCGGAATTCGCCAATTACAACGCGACCTACGGCTCTCTGGGCGCTGCGATCGGCCTGATGATGTGGATGTGGATGTCGGCGATCGTCATCATGTTCGGCGCCGAGCTGAATTCGGAGATCGAGCGGCAGACGCTGCGCGACACGACCACCGGGCGACCAAAACCGCTCGGCAGCCGCGAAGCCGTCTCGGCCGACACGGTCGGCGCCACCGCGCCATTTTGACCGGTGGCGGTCAGGCCGGAGCCGGCCCGACCGCATCTCGGACTATCAGCGCTTGGTGATCACGGCTTCCAGATATTCGCTGTGCACCACGATCGTGCCGTCGTCGGCGTGGTTGAACTCCCCGAGCAGCGCCAGCAGATCGCGCTTCAGCGCGGCCTGGCCGTTCTCGTCGAGCGCGGCAAACGCCTTCAGCGTAGGCCCGTAGAAGGTCTTGAAGATGTCGAGCCAGTGGTCCGGCGAGCGATAGCGGAACACGAACATGCGTGGCTCGGCGACAATCTCGGAAGCCTGGCTTCCGAACATCTCGTCCAGCCGCGCAGCCGTGCCCCACAGCGCCGGAGACTTCACCCCCGCCGGCGGCGGCAAATGCTTGCCGATCGTCTTGAACAGCTGGCCGATGAAACCTTGTGGCGTCCAGTTGGCGAGGCCGATTTTGCCGCCGGATCTGCAGACCCGCGCGAGCTCGGAGGCGGCCTTGTCCTGATCCGGCGTGAACATCACGCCGAAGGTCGAGAGCACGACGTCGTAGCTGGCATCGGCAAACGGCAACGCTTCGGCATCCGCCTCGCGGAACTCGACCATGAGGTGTTCGGCCGCCGCGCGCTCGCGCCCGCGCTTGAGCAATGCCGGCACGTAGTCGGTAGATGTGACGTCACACCAGCGCCGCGCCGCGGCCAGCGTCGCATTGCCGTTGCCGGCGGCGACGTCGAGCACCTTGCTGCCGGCGCGCAAGTCGATTGCCTCACAGAGCTGTTCGCCGACGATCTGCAAGGTGGTGCCGACAACGGCATAGTCGCCCGACGACCAGGCGCCGTGCTGGCGCTGCTTGACGGCGGCAAGATCAGGTTGGGCTACGGTTGGCTTCAGCGCTGCGGATGTCGACATGGGCAATCTCCTGCGGTTGAAAACGCCGGGACGATAGGGCGCATGCGGCCCGCTGGCCTTGAGAGCGGCGTTATTTTACGCTGAGAACGCCTTGATTTCCCGACGGGAGCCGAGGAGAACGCGTGACATTTCAGTTTGAGGATTTCCTGCTCGATCCCGAGCGCCGCGAATTGCGGCACGCGGACACGCTCGTCGCGCTCGAACCCCAGGTGTTTGATCTCCTGACCCACCTCGTCCGCAACCGCGACCGCGTGGTGACACGGGACAACCTGCTCGACGCGGTCTGGAACGGCCGCATTGTTTCGGACTCGACGCTAACCAGCCGGATCAACGCGGCGCGCCGTGCGGTCGGCGATTCCGGCGAGGCGCAGCGGCTGATCCGCACGGTCGCGCGCAAGGGCGTGCGCTTCATCGGCGAGGTGTCCGAACTCTCCGCCGCCGCGAGACCGGCTGCTGCGAGCCCGCCGTCCGAGGCAGCTCCAACAGGGCTGCCACTTCCCGACCGTCCCGGGATCGCGGTGCTGCCCTTCACCAATATGAGCGGCGAGGCCGAGCAGGATTATTTCTCCGACGGCATCAGCGAGGATATCATCACCGCGCTTTCGAAGCTGCGCTGGTTCTTCGTCATCGCGCGCAACTCCTCCTTCATCTACAAGGGTCGCGCAGTTCACCTCCGCCGGATCGCCGAAGAGCTCGGCGTGCGCTATGTCGTTGAAGGCAGCGTCCGCAAGGACGGCGATCGCGTCCGCATCACCGCGCAGCTCAACGACGTCGCCAGCGGCAGCCATCTCTGGGCCGAACGCTATGATCGCGAACTCGCCGACGTCTTCGCGGTGCAGGACGAGATCACCGAACGCATCGTTGCCGCCATCGAGCCGCAGCTCTATGCCGCGGAGAGTTTTCACGCGGAACGCAAGCCGCCCGACAGCATGGACGCCTGGGACCTCGTGATGCGCGCGCTCTCGCATTACTGGCGGGTGACGCGGCAGGATCATGTCGTCGCACAAGCGCTGCTCGAAAAGGCCATCTCGCTCGATCCAAACTACGGCAAGGCGCTCGGCCTGCTCGGCACCAGCTATATGTTCACGGCGCATATGGGCTGGATGGAGATGGCCGCGGCGGTATTCCTCGCCGAGCGCGCAGCGCGGGCGGCGATCCGCGCCGATGACGAGGACGCCTGGGCGCACAACGCACTGGGCCATGTGCATCTGTTCGCACGCCGGTTCGAGCATTCGCTGGCCGAGTTCGAGGCGGCGTTACGGCTCAATCCGAACTTCGCGCTGGCCCAGGGCTACCATGGGCTGGCGCTGAGCTATTGTGGCCGCTGGCAGGATGCCGAAGAGGCCGCGCGCCGGGCGATCCGCCTCAGCCCGCGCGACCCATATGCGCCGGTCTATTTCGGCATCGCCGCCTATGCCCGCTTCCTTGGCGGTGACTATGCTGAGGCGATCCGGCTTGCGCAGGAGGCCTTGCGCCAGCGCAGCGACTTCGTCGGCGCACACCGGGTGGTGACCGCGGCCGCCGGCATGGACGGGCAGATGGAGATGGCCCATGCGGCCCTGAAGGAACTCCGCCGCGCCCAGCCGAACGTCTCGCTCGCCTGGATCGCCGAGTTCATGCCGATCAAGCTCGCCCCTGACCGCGACCGCTACCTCGAAGGCTTTCGCCGGGCGGGCCTGACATAGGCCGCAAGACAGTCGCTATCCCCTCGAATCAACAATGATGCTAGGGTCACGCATTGCTTGGGGGAGCATGAGGCGTGACGGGTTGGAGCGCGACCCGTGTTTTCCCGGTGAGGCAGTCAGCTCTTGAGGCATAACGCGCGGCATGATTCGCATTTCGACGATCTTCATCGCCATCTGCATGGTCCTGGTCGCGGCCTCGCTCGGGCTCGTGCTGTATTCGGTCGCCGGCATCAGCGGAACGGAATCGGCCATCGTCGCGCTGACGGCGCTGACGTTCCTGATCCTCTACAATGCGGTGTCGATGCGGCTGCGCGACCGCAGCGACGTCGGCGGCCAGATCGCCGACCTCTCGCGGGGCACCGCCGACCTCGCCCGCCAGGTGGCCGAGTTCGGGCGCCGGCTTGCCGCGATCGAGGGCCGCATCGCCTCGTCCAATTCGGCCAACTCCGACCGCGTCCAGTCGGTCATCGGCGAGATCAACGAACTCGGCGGATTGGTCAGGCAGCTTGCCACCACCGTGTCGGCCCATGAGGATCTGCTGGCCGGCAACGCGCCGGCTCCCGCCCCGGTCACGAGGTCTGAGCCGGAGACGCCGATCGATCTGGCTGCCCCCTTCGAGGAGAAGCCGGTCGCCGCTCCCCCGCTGCCCGCGCCGCCCCGGCCGGCACCGGCGGTCCAGGCCCAGCCCGCCACCCCGGTTCAGACCGGCAACGGACGCAGCCAGACCCAGTTGCTGGCGACGCTGCGCAATGCAATCGACGAGAACCGCATCGACATATTCCTGCAGCCGATGGTGACGCTGCCGCAGCGCAAGGTGCGGTTCTACGAGGCGGTGACGCGCCTGCGCGACGAGCGTGACCAGCTGATCACCGCCGAGGAGTTCATCAGCATCGCGGAAGCCTCCGGCCTGATCGGGCGCATCGACAACATGGTGATGCTGCGCTGCGTGCAGGTGCTGCGGCGCCTGATGGTGCGCAACAAGGACGTCGGCGTGTTCTGCAACCTCGCAGCCTCCACGCTCGGCAATTCCACCACCTTCGCGCAATGCCTCGACTTCCTCGAAGCCAACCGGGCGCTGGCGCCCTCCCTGGTGCTGGAGTTCAAGCAGTCGACGTTCCGCAATCTCGGCCCCGCCGAGACCGAGAATCTCGCGGCGCTCGCCCAGCGCGGCTTCCGTTTCTCGATCGACCATGTCACGGATCTGCGCATCGAGCCGCGCGAACTGGCCGATCGCGGGGTACGCTTCATCAAGGTGCCGGCCACGCTGCTGCTCGATCCCAGGCAGGCCTCGACCTCGGACATCCACCCCTCCGATCTCTCCGACCTGCTCGGCCGCTTCGGCATCGACCTGATCGCCGAGCGGATCGAAGGCGAGCGCGCGGTGGTCGACCTGCTCGACTACGATGTGCGCTTCGGACAGGGGTTCCTGTTCGCGCCGCCGCGGCCATTGCGGCCGGAGGGGGCATCTGCTACCGCCGGGGCCCCGCCGAACCAGACGAAAGACATTCAGGGACCTCATGGCTCCGGCACACCCAGCTCAGGCGCGACGTCTTCTGCGCCTCCGCCACAACGCATCACCGGCAACGCGGCGCTCGCGCGCCGCATCTGATCGGCCGCGCAGATCATGACCACGCTGCATTTTGCCGAAGGCCTGCGCGAGCTCGTGGGCGGTGTGGACGTCGTGCTCAGCGACATCTGGGGCGTGGTCCATAACGGGCTGGAATCCTTCCCCGAAGCCTGCGAGGCGCTGCACACCTATCGCAGCCGCGGCGGTACGGTGATCCTGATCACCAACGCGCCGCGCCCGGCCGACTCCGTGCAGCGGCAATTGCGCAAGCTCGGTGTCCCCGATGAGACCTATGACGCGATCGTATCTTCAGGCGACCTGACAAGGCTCTATGTCGCCGAGCATCCCGGCCGCAAGATGTTCTGGCTCGGCCCCGAGCGCGACAACTCGATCTACCGCGGCCTCGATGCGGTGACCGCGCCGCTGGAGGAAGCCGACTACATCGTCTGCACGGGCCTCTATGACGACGAGACCGAGACGGCGGAAGACTATCGCGGCATGATGCTGAAGGCACGCGAGCGCAAGCTGACGCTGGTCTGCGCCAACCCCGACATCGTGGTGGAACGCGGCGACCGGCTGATCTATTGCGCCGGCGCGATCGCGGAGCTCTACCGCGAGCTCGGCGGCGAGGTGATCTTCTACGGCAAGCCGCACCGGCCGATCTACGAGCGCGCCATGGCACTCGCCGGGGAACGCCAGGGCAACCAGATCGACCGCAAGAAGGTGCTGGCGATCGGGGATTCCGTCCGCACCGACCTGACCGGCGCGCGCGAATTCGGCATCGACTGCCTGTTCGTGACCCGCGGCATCCATGCCGAGGAGTTCGAGGGTCTTGACCAGCTCGACCCGACGTCGGTCATGGAATTGTTCGGCCACCCGCCGAAGGCGCTGATGCGCGAATTGAAGTGGTAGAAAATGCTGTGCCCCGGACGCAGCGCGAAGCGCTGCAGAGCCGGGGTCCAGAAGCCGCAAGTGATATCGTGGATAGACTGGGTCCCGGCTCAGCGTCGCGTCACTGGCGTGCCGCTCCTTGTCCGGGACACCAAAGCGCTTACGCGCTCGCCATGTCCGGGAAGACCGCCTCGATCTTGGTCTTCAGCGTCGCCGCATTGAACGGCTTGACGATGTAGTTGTTCACGCCGGCCTTCTTGGCCGCGATCACGTTCTCGGTCTTGGATTCTGCCGTGATCATGATGAAAGGCGTGGTGGCGAGGTTCGGATCCGCGCGGACTTCGCGCAGGAGGTCGTAACCCGTCATCGGCTCCATGTTCCAGTCGGAGATCACGAGCCCGTACTTCTTGCCACGCATCTTGTTCAGCGCTGCCGAACCGTCGCTGGCATCATCGATGTTCTCGAAGCCAAGCTGCTTCAGCAGATTCCGGATGATACGGATCATGGTGCTGTAGTCATCTACCACCAGAACCGGCATCGACAAATCAACCGCCATCTCGACTCCCCCAACGCAAACCCAGGAATATTAGGATCAGACCTGCCAAGCCGGAGCCCGGCAGTTCCACGCCTCAAGGACTAGCATCAAGGCGTTAAACAGCGCGTTAATTGCGGGCATCGCCAAAGGACTGAAATCGTGTTCAATCTCTGCGCTCCCCCCGCTTGACTCCGTCAGGCCGGTCGCGCCACGGTCCGGGCCGGTCCTGCCCGGTTCGAGAATTTCCCCTGATGGCTCCGCCTTTTACCGTTATCCGCGACACAACGCCGGATTCCGCGATTCCGAGGGGCGCCGTGGTCGCCATGGGCAATTTCGACGGCGTTCATCTTGGCCATCGCGCCGTGATCGCGGCAGCGCTGGAGATGGGCCGAACGCATGGCCGCCCTGCACTGGCATTGACCTTCGAGCCGCATCCGCGGCGGTTTTTCAGCCCCAACACCCCGCAATTCCGCCTGACGGACGAGCGGGCCAAGCTGCGGCTGTTGGCCGGCACCGGGCTGGCCGGCGCCGTGGTCATGACCTTCGACAAGGCGCGTGCCGGAACCAGCGCGCAAGATTTCATTCACCATGACCTGATCGGGCGCCTCGGCGTCAGCGGCATCGCGGTCGGTTACGACTTCCATTTCGGCAAGGGGCGGGTCGGCTCGCCGGGCCTTCTCGTCAACGAGGCGCCGCGGCTCGGCATCGAGGTCGACGTGCAACCGCATGTCGATATCGACGAGCGGCCCGTCTCCTCCAGCGCGATCCGGATCGCCCTCGCCGAGGGCCAGCTCGACGACGCGACCACCATGCTGGGCGCACCCTGGTTCATTACGGGCGAGGTCATCCATGGCGAAAAGCGCGGCCGCAACCTCGGCTATCCCACCGCCAACATTCGCCTGGACGCCAATTGCGGGCTCAAGCACGGCATCTACGCGGTGCGGGTCGGCCGCGGTGCCGAACGTCTGGACGGGGTGGCCAGCTTCGGCCGCCGTCCGACCTTCGACAATGGCGCCCCGCTCCTGGAGATCTTCCTGTTCGACTTCAAGGGCGACCTCTACGGGCAGCTGCTCGACTGCGCCTTCATCGGCTTCATCCGCGAAGAGCTGAAATTCGACAGCCTGGAGGCCCTGATCCGCCAGATGGACGACGATTCCGCCCGCGCCCGCGCCATCCTGGCCGGCGCCCCGGACGCGTTTCCGAGGCTGGGCGTGATCGATTGAGCCCGAAACCGGGCCACCCGAACCTTTGCGCTTCCCTTAGCCCCCTGCTATGGAGAGCCCATGTTTGCGCGGCGCATCATAGGGATTAGCGGCCCGGCTTCCGCCTGAGCCTTTGGCTCGGCGCAAGACCGGGATTTTGTCGTTTCACTCCCGCGATTCCGCATCGCCATCCGTTCCCGCGCCCTTCCGAGCCAGTCAGCCTCATGTCCGAAAAGCCGCAGAAGTCCCAAAAGTCTGAAGCCAAAGACTATTCGAAAACCCTATTCCTGCCGCAGACCGAATTCCCGATGCGTGCCGGCCTGCCGCAGCGCGAGCCGGAGATCCTCAAGCGCTGGTACGAGATCGGCCTCTACGAAAAGCTGCGCCAAGCTGCGAAGGGCCGCGCCAAGTTCGTGCTGCATGACGGCCCGCCCTACGCCAACGGCAACATCCATATCGGCACGGCGCTGAACAAGATCCTGAAGGATCTCGTCACCAAGAGCCAGCAGATGCTCGGCTTCGACTCCAACTACGTGCCGGGCTGGGACTGCCACGGCCTGCCGATCGAGTGGAAGGTCGAGGAGGAGCACTACCGCAAGAAGGGCAAGCAGAAGCCCGACTTCCGCGACAGCGCTGCAATGATCGATTTCCGGAAAGAGTGCCGCGCCTATGCCACGCACTGGCTCGGCGTCCAGCGCGAGGAGTTCAAGCGCCTGGGGGTGATCGGCGACTGGGACCATCCCTACGCCACCATGAGCTATCCCGCCGAAGCCCAGATCGCACGGGAGCTGATGAAGTTCGCCGCCAACGGCACGCTCTATCGCGGCTCCAAGCCGGTGATGTGGAGCGTGGTCGAGAAGACCGCGCTGGCCGAAGCCGAAGTGGAGTACGAGGACCACACCTCCGATACGGTGTGGGTGAAATTCCCGGTGACCTCGCCCGCGCACGGTGCGCTCGCCTCCGCAAGCATCGTGATCTGGACCACCACGCCATGGACGCTGCCCGGCAACCGCGCCATCTCGTTCTCGCCGAAGATCGCCTACGGCCTCTACAAGGTGACGGAGGCGCCCGCCGACAATTGGGCCAAGACCGGCGATCTCCTGATCCTCGCCGACGCGCTCGCGGAAGAAGTCTTCAAGCAGGCGCGCGTGACGGCTTTTGAGAAGGTCCGCGAGGTCCCCGGCGACACCATGGACGCGATCGAATGCGCTCATCCGCTGAAGGGCCTTGGCGGCGGCTATGACTTCGTCGTGCCGCTGCTGCCCGGCGACCATGTCACCGATGACACCGGCACCGGCTTCGTACACACGGCGCCCGGCCATGGCCGCGAGGACTTCGATGTCTGGACGGCGCAGGCGCGCGATCTCGATGCGCGCGGCATCAACACCGCGATCCCCTACACCGTCGACGAGAACGGCGCCTACACCGATCATGCGCCGGGTTTTGCCGGCAAGCGCGTCATCAACGACAAGGGCGAGAAGGGCGATGCCAACGAGGCCGTGATCAAGGCGCTCGTCGACAGAGGCATGCTGCTCGCGCGCGGCCGGCTGAAACATCAATACCCGCACTCCTGGCGATCCAAGAAGCCGGTGATCTTCCGCAATACGCCGCAATGGTTCATCGCGATGGACAAGCCGATTGTGGACGCCCCGGGCAAAGCCGGGGCTACGGACATCGCGATGGGCGGCAAGACGAAGAGCGGCGACACGCTGCGCGCCCGCGCGCTGCACGCGATCTCGGTGACACAATGGGTGCCGCCATCGGGCGAGAACCGCATCAACGGAATGATCGAGGCGCGGCCGGACTGGGTGATCTCGCGCCAGCGCGCCTGGGGCGTGCCGATCGCCGTGTTCGTGCGCGAGAAGGGCGACGGCTCCGCCGAAATCCTCCAGGACGAGGCCGTCAATGCGCGCATCGGTGAAGCGTTCGAGAAAGAAGGCGCCGACGCATGGTACGCGAAGGGAGCGCGCGAGCGCTTCCTCGGGACCCGCGCGAACGAAGACTGGCAGAAGGTCGACGACATCCTCGACGTCTGGTTCGATTCCGGCTCGACCCACGCCTTCGTGCTCGAAGACCCCGTGCATTTCCCGGGCCTCGCCGGCATCAAGCGCAAGGTCGACGGCGGCACCGACACGGTGATGTATCTGGAAGGCTCGGACCAGCACCGCGGCTGGTTCCACTCCTCGCTGCTGGAAAGCTGCGGCACGCGCGGACGCGCGCCCTACGACATCGTGCTGACCCACGGCTTCACCCAGGCCGAGGACGGCCGCAAGATGTCGAAATCGCTCGGCAACACCATCGAGCCGCAGGCCGTCATCAAGGAGTCCGGCGCCGACATCTTGAGGCTCTGGGTCGCATCCAGCGACTACACCGACGACCAGCGCATCGGCCCCGAGATCCTGAAGAACACCGTCGAGACCTATCGCAAGCTGCGCAACACCGTGCGCTGGATGCTGGGCACCCTGCATCACTACAAGCGCCGGCCGACGCCGTCGCGCCCGCCGAGATGCCCGAGCTGGAGCGCCTGATGCTGCACGAGCTCGCGGTGCGCGCCGCCGCGATCGGCAAGGCCTATCGGGAGTTCGACTACAAGAGCGTGGTCGCGATCCTGTCCGCCTTCCTGAACAGCGAGCTCTCCGCGTTCTACTTCGACATCCGCAAGGACACGCTCTATTGCGATCCGCCCTCTTCGCTGACGCGCAAGGCGGCGCTGACGACCATCGACCTGTTGTGCGCCTCGATCCTGAAATGGCTGGCGCCGATCCTCAGCTTCACCGCGGAGGAAGGCTGGCGCATGTACCGGCCCGACGCAGAGCCGTCCGTGCATCTGACGCTGTTCCCCACCGATCTCGAAGACCTGCGCGACGACAGGCTCGCCGCAAAATGGGAGACGATCCGCAACGTTCGCCGCGTCGTCACCGGGGCGCTCGAGCTCGAACGCGCCGCCAAGAACATCGGGTCCTCGCTCGAAGCCTCGCCGCGGTGATCTATGTCGCCGACCGCGACATGCTGATGACGCTGTTCGACACCGATCTCGCCGAGATCTGCATCACCTCGAACTACGAGGTGCGGGAGGGCGAGGCGCCGGCCTCGGCGTTCCGTCTCGATGCCGTGCCCGGCGTTGCGGTCGTGGTGGAGAAGGCGGTCGGCACCAAATGCGCCCGCTCCTGGAAGATTTCGCCGATGGTCGGCGAAGACCCTGAATACCCCGACGTCACCCCGCGCGACGCGAAGGCGCTGCGCGAATGGAAGGCGCTGGGGGTGAGCGTCTGATCCCGGACCATGACCCCGTTCCGCGCCGGCATCCTCTCAGCCCTGGTCACACTCGTGGCCGACCAGGCCTCGAAGCTGTGGCTCCTGAACGTGTTCGACCTCGCCCATCGCGGCGCGGTTCGGGTGACGCCATTCCTCGACCTGGTGCTGGCCTGGAACATCGGAATCAGCTTCGGCTGGCTCCAGAACGACAGCCAGGCAGCGCAGCTCGCGCTGATGGCCGTCAAAGGTATCGCGGTGGTGGCGCTGGCGATCTGGATGGCCCGCTCGCACACGGTGCTGGCTACGATCGCGCTTGGCCTGATCATCGGCGGCGCCATCGGTAACGGCATCGACCGCCTGGCCTATGGCGCCGTGGTGGATTTCGCCCTGCTCCACGTCGAGATCGCCGGAAAAACCTATAATTGGTATGTGTTTAACCTCGCGGACGTGGCCATCGTTGCTGGGGTGGCGGCGCTATTGTATGATTCCTTCTTGGGGGTACCCGCCGCAAAAGCGCCCTGATCCCGGCCGATACGGACCCGGCGGTGGAACCCGGCCTTTGCGAGGATGAGAGCCGCGTCCGCGCGGCGATCTGCCACAATATGGAACAGGTAAAGTAATGCGCAGCGCGATGACCAGCGATTCGATGGTGCGAGACCCCCGGTGGGGGCTCTGGCGGGCATTGAAATTGTCCGCTGTCGCACTTGGCATCGGTCTCATCATGTCGACCGGCGCGGCCCGCGCCGGTGACGACGACGAGGAAGACGATATGACCTTCGAAGAGAGGCTCATCGACAATCTGATGTCCGGCATCGGCGCCAAGAGCATGGAAAAGAAGGGTATCGAATACCGCGAGCGCTCGCCGCTGGTCGTGCCGCCCAAGCTCGATCTGCCGCCGCCTGCGACCGAAGCCAAGGCCGCGCCGAACTGGCCCAAGGACCCCGAAGAAAAGCGCCGCAAGGAAGCCATCGCCGCGCGCAAGAAGGCCAACAAGGTGCAGGAAAGCTGGCAGGCGGCCCAGCCGCTGACCCCTGCCGAGATGAAGGCCGGCCAGGTCGCGGCAGCGCCTCGCACCAGCAACGATCCGATTCAGCCGGGCACCAACGGCAACCCCTCGCTGAGCCCCGCCGAACTCGGTTTCACCGGCGGTCTGTGGAACATGATGAAGGGCGGCAACAGCTCCGAGTCCAAGGAGTTCACGTCGGAGCCGCCGCGCCAGTCGCTGGTCGAGCCGCCGCCGGGCTACCAGACGCCGTCGCCGAACTACGCCTATGGCGCCGGGCCGGACAAGTCACGGCGGATGTATTACGACATCATGTCCGGCAAGGAGAAGGAACAATAGCGTTCCTGTCCACTGCGACATCCTGACAAAAGCGAGGCCGGCGCCGGCGCCTCCCTGCGCGCCCGGCGCAGCCGTAAATTGCCTATCAGTAACTTGCCTACGAGATGCGTTCTCTGCTTCGTGACGCGAAGCCTCAGCCGCACGGTGTAGCATGCCGTGCCTCCGAGCCGGACATCCGGGCTCGGCCTTTCAAAAGGATCATGATGTCCTCTTACCGATCGGCTGCCTGCCTCCTTGCCGCGCTGCTTTCGACGAGTGTCCTCTCAGCCGGCACGTCCCTCGCCCAGACCACGGTAACTTCGGCTCCGCCAGCCAGCTTCACGCTCAGCAACGGCATGCAGGTGGTGGTAATCCCCGATCACCGCACGCCCGTCGTCACCGAGATGATCTGGTACAAGGTCGGCTCGGCGGACGAGACGCCAGGCAAATCCGGGCTCGCGCACTTCCTCGAACACCTGATGTTCAAGGGCACCTCGAAGCATCCGGCCGGAGAATTTTCCCAGACCGTGCTTCGCGTCGGCGGCAACGAGAACGCCTCGACCTCGGTCGACTACACCAATTACTACCAACGTGTGCCGAAAGAGCAGTTGCCGACCATGATGGAGTTCGAGGCCGACCGCATGACAGGCCTCGTCCTCAAGGACGAGAACGTGCTGCCCGAGCGCGACGTCGTGCTCGAAGAGTACAACATGCGCGTCGCCAACAATCCGGATGCGCGGCTGAACGAGCAGATCATGGCCGCGCTCTATCTCAACCATCCCTACGGGCGTCCGGTGATCGGCTGGCATCAGGAGATCGAAAAGCTCGATCGCGAGGATGCGCTTGCCTTCTATCGCCGCTTCTATGCGCCGAACAACGCGATCCTGGTGATCGCCGGTGACGTCGACGCCGCCGAAATCCGCCCGCTGGTCGAACGCAATTTCGGCTCCATCCCGGCGCAGCCCGCCATCCCGGCACGCCGCGTCCGTCCGCAGGAGCCGGAGCCCGCCGCCCCGCGCACGGTCACGCTGGCCGACCCGCGCGTCGAGCAGCCGAGCATGCGGCGCTACTATCTGGTGCCCTCCGCGACCACGGCGGCAGCCGGCGAGAGCGCGGCCCTCGACGTGCTGGCGCAGCTGATGGGCAGCGGCAGCAATTCCTATCTCTACCGCGCGCTCGTCGTCGACAAGCCGCTCGCGGTTTCCGCCAACGCCAGCTATTCGAGCATCTCGCTCGACCCGACCCAGTTCGCGATCTCGGCCGCGCCGAGGTCCGGCGTCAGCTTCGCAGAAGTGGAGCAGGCGGTCGACGGCGTCATTGCCAGCGTTGCACAGAACCCGATCCGCGCCGAGGATCTGGAACGCGTGAAGACCCAGCTCATCGCCGAGGCGATCTATGCCCAGGACAACCAGGCGGTGCTGGCGCGCTGGTACGGCGGCGCGCTGACCACGGGCCTGTCGATCGAGGACATCAGGAGCTGGCCCGACCGTATCCGCGCCGTCACCGCCGAGCAGGTTCGCGCCGTCGCGCAGAAATGGCTCGAGAAGAAGCGCTCGGTGACGGGCTATCTGATCAAGGACACCGCTGCCGCCAAGCGCGAGGAGAAGCGTTCGTGACCTATCCCTTCTTTCGACGCGTTGCATTCTCCCTTGCCACCGGCGCGACGTTCGCGCTCGCCGCAATCTCGCCGTCACATGCCGCTGCAAAAATCCAGCACCTGATCTCGCCCGGCGGCATCGAAGCCTGGTTCGTGCAGGACGCGACCGTGCCGCTGATCGCGATGGAATATTCCTTCGCCGGCGGCTCGTCGCAGGACCCAAAGGACAAGCCGGGCGTCGCCAATCTGGTCGGCGATCTCCTCGACGAAGGCTCCGGCGATCTCGACTCCAAGACGTTCCATGAGCGGCTCGACCGCCGTGCCATCGAGCTCTCCTTCAACGCCACCCGCGATACGTTTCGCGGCAGCCTGCGCATGCTGCGCGACAACAAGGACGAGGCCTTCGACCTGCTCAGGGGCGCGCTGACCTCGCCGCATTTCAACACCGCCGACGTCGAACGCATCCGCTCGCAAGTCATCTCGGGCCTGCGCCGCGAGACCACCAACCCGACCTCGCTGGCGAGCCGCAAGTTCCTGGAAGTCGCCTTCGGCGAGCATCCTTACGGCCGGCAGACCAACGGCAACCTCGACAGCGTGCCGACCATCACGGTCGCCGACATGAGGGACTATGTCGGCCGCGTCCTCGCCAAGGACGGGCTGAAGATCGCGGTCGTCGGCGACGTCGATCCGGCGACCCTGGGCAAGCTGCTCGACCACACATTCGGCAGCCTGCCTGCCAAGGCCAATCTGACGCCGGTTCCCGACGTCGAGGCTGCGAAGCCGCCGCAACGCACCTTCGTGACGCTCGACGTGCCGCAAACCGTGATCACCTTCGGCGGCCCCGGGGTGAAGCGCAGCGATCCGAACTTCATGGCGGCCTATGTCGTCAACCACATCCTCGGCGGCGGCGGATTGTCCTCCCGGCTCTATCGCGAGGTCCGCGAGAAGCGCGGGCTGGCCTATTCGGTGTTCGAATCGCTGCTCTGGATGGAGCATTCGGCGATCTTCATCGGCAACACCGGCACGCGCGCCGACCGCGCCGGCGACACCATCGACGCCATCGAGAAGGAGGTGCGCCGCATGGCCGAGGAGGGCCCGACGCAGAAGGAGCTCGACGAGGCCAAGTCCTACCTCAAGGGCTCGCAGATGCTGGCGCTCGACACCTCTTCCAAGCTGGCACAGGCGCTGCTGCAGTATCAGCAGGACAAGCTGCCGATCGACTATATCGAGAAGCGCAACGCCATCGTCGACGCCGTGACGCTGGACGACGCCAAGGCGGCCGCCAAGCGCCTCTGGGGCCAGGGGCTGCTGACCGTCATTGTCGGCCGCGCCCCGCAGGCCGCGGCCCAACCCGCGGCTGCGACGCCGAAGTCGAACTGATCTCTTCTCCTTGCGCGTCCTGAATGGCCGGGCCCTGCCCGGCCATTTGCGTTTGTAGGAGCACCATTGCCGAACCTGAATGTCCGCGATATGTCCAGACATCACGGGTGGTGCCTACATGCTGCGGATATCCCGCAATCTCGTCATCGACGAGGACGACATCGAGATTGGCTTTGTCCGCGCCTCCGGCCCGGGCGGGCAGAACGTCAACAAGGTCGCGACCTCGGCACAGCTGCGCTTCGACACGCGCAAGCTGACCTTGCCGGAGGACGCGGCCCTGCGGCTTGCGCGCCTTGCCGGCCAACGCATGACCAAGGACGGTGTCATTGTGATCCAGGCGCAGCGCTTCCGCACCCAGGAGCGCAACCGCCAGGATGCCATCGACCGTCTCACGGAGATGCTGCGCGAGGCGATGATCAGGCCGACGCCGCGGCGCGCGACGCGGCCGACCTTCGCCTCCAAGCAGCGCCGGCTCGAGGGCAAGAAGCGCCGCAGTGACGTCAAGGCAGGACGCGGCCGGAGCTTCGACGACTAACTGGCGCGGCAAAGAGCTCCGGCCGCGAGGCGACCGGAGCTTTGCCGATTCACCCGGCGCGACTAAAGCGCGATGCGATTAGGATGAATCGTCATCGCGCTTTAGGTTGTTGTTTAAGCATGATCTTTTCGGAAAACCGCTGCGCACTTTTCCGGATCATGCTTTAGTAACGTTTGGACGGGGCTGCGCCGCCCGTCGCGGCATCGTCGGCCGTTCCCTTGTGTGCAGCGCTGCCGGTGGTACCGACCGTGCCCCTGCTGCCTTTGGTCGACTTCATACCGGTCTTCTCACCCGCCGCGCCCGCCTGCGGACTCATTTCTTCGTCGCCGCTGCCCATGGTGCTGCCCTGCATCGGTTTGCTCTGCACGCTGCCGCCTGTCTTGGCAGGCGGCGCGCCTTGCGCGAGCACGGGCGTAGCAACGAGAGCCGATAGAGCGCATGCGATCATCGAGGTCTTGGCCAACTTCATCCATTTCTCCTGGATTCTTTCGCGAGGAACGGCTCGGCGGCTCCCACGCCGCTCATCTGCGCCGGCCATGTCATCGCGTTGAGAGTTCGAGCGGCGTGATCGTCATGGAATCCGGATGGTGTGGTGATCGTTTAGGGATTTGACGGCGGTTTCGCGGAATTGTGCTCCGCATATAAGGCGCCGCGGAACATCACGCGCCCCATACGTTTCCGCTTGCCGCGAAACAGCCCGCTACTACCACCACGTCTTTGACGCCGACTAGAGTTTGCACACGCTGGATTTGACGTGGATGAGCGAGCTCTTGGCGATACGCACGATCGTGCTGGGATTGTGCACCGCGATGGTGCTGATGGCGCGAGGCGCCGACGCGCAGATGCCGCTGCCGGCGGCAAAGCCGCCGGATGGCGCGACGCTGTTCAAGCAGCAATGCGCAGTGTGCCATACCACCAATCTGTCGGATCCGATGCGACAAGGTCCGCCGCTGGTCCGGATCGTGGGCCGCGCTGCCGGCAAGGTCGAAGGCTTTCATTATTCAGACGGTCTCGCCAAAGCTGACTTCACTTGGGACGAGGCCCGGCTGGACGCGTGGCTGGCCAATCCGCAAGCCGTCATCCCTGGTGTGATCATGGCCTATCGGCAGGCCAGGCCCGAGACACGCGCCGCCATCATCACTTACCTCAAGGAGCTGAACTGAATGGCAAAGCCGGTCCATTCCATGATCCGCGTGCTGGAGGAGGCGCGCTCGCTCGACTTCTACAAGCGTGCCTTCGGCCTGGAGGTGACCGACCATTTGAAGTTCGCGGATTTCGCCCTGATCTATCTGCGTCACCCCTCCTCGCCTTTCGAGGTCGAGCTGACGGTGAATTTCGATCGCAAGGAGCCATACCAACTCGGCGACGGCTACGGCCATCTCGCCGTGGTGGTTGAAGACATCGATGCCGAGCATGCCCGCTTCGAACGCGAAAAGCTCGCACCGGGCCCCTTACGCGACTTCAAGCACGACGGCCGAACATTGGCGCGCTTCTTCTTCGTCAGTGATCCCGATGGCTACAAGATCGAGGTGATCCAGCGGGGCGGCCGTTTCAACTGACCAAACCAAAATCAAAAATCCACGGAGGACATGCCATGAGAGAAATCGATCGTCGAAGCAAGCACAGCCGCCGCGTCTTTCTCAAGGGCGCGGCGACCGCCGTGCCGGTCGCGGCCGTTGCGACCAGCGTCGGCGTCAGCATCGATGACGCCTGGGCCGAAGAGACGAGCGCGCTCTCGCCCGCGACGATGAAGACGCTGCTGAAGGTCGCGCGTGACATCTATCCGCACGACGTGCTCGGCGACAGCTATTACATCACCGCGGTCAAGCCCTGGGACGGCAAGGCGGCGAAGGATCCCGCCGTCAAATCGCTGATCAGCGACGGCATTGCGCGGCTCGATCAGAACGCGCGCGACCGCCACAAGGTGCCTTATGTCGAAGTGGCCTGGGAAGCCGACCGCGTGGTGCTCCTGAAGGAGATCGAGCAAAGCGACTTTTTCCAGAAGGTGCGCGGCGATCTCGTCGTCTCGCTCTACAACCAGAAAGAGGTGTGGCCGCGGTTCGGATATGAGGGCTCCTCCGCCGAGCTCGGCGGCTACATCAACCGCGGCTTTGCCGACATCGACTGGCTACCGAAGGCTTAGATCGTCACCCAACGGTTCAGGAGAACGCATATGGCAAAATTCGATCT
This sequence comes from Bradyrhizobium sp. USDA 327, assembly GCF_041262065.1. Lineage (NCBI taxonomy): Bacteria > Pseudomonadati > Pseudomonadota > Alphaproteobacteria > Hyphomicrobiales > Nitrobacteraceae > Bradyrhizobium > Bradyrhizobium sp. USDA 327. Next base: position 5,800,064 of record NZ_JBGCCW010000001.1, read on the forward strand.
GAACGACTCCGGCGTTGTGGTGATCGTCGGCTCCGGCGCCGGCGGCGGCACGCTGGGCAACGAACTCGCGCAGAAAGGCGCTAAGGTCGTCATTCTCGAGGCAGGCCCCCGCATCGAGAACCACGACTTCATCAACGACGAATGGGAGAGCTTCTCCCAGCTCGCCTGGACCGATGCGCGCACCACGTCGGGCACCTGGCGCGTCGCCAAGGATTTTTCCGGTCTTCCCGCCTGGATCGTCAAGGCGGTCGGCGGCTCGACCGTGCACTGGGCCGGCGCCTCGCTGCGCTTCGACGAGCACGAGTTCAGGGTGAAGAGCACCTACGGCAACATTCCCGGCGCAAACCTCCTGGACTGGCCGGTCACGCTTGCCGAGATGGAGCCGTGGTACGCCAAGGCCGAGAACAAGATGGGCGTGACTCGGACAAACGGCATTCCCGGACTTCCCGGCAACAATAATTTCAAAGTGCTGGAGGCCGGCGCCAGGAAGCTCGGCTACAAGACCGTGCACACCGGCAACATGGCGATCAACAGTCAGCCGCGCGACGGACGAGGCTCGTGCCAGCAGATCGGGTTCTGCTTCCAGGGCTGCAAATCCGGCGCCAAATGGTCGACGCTCTACACCGAGATCCCCAAGGGCGAGGCAACCGGCAATCTCGAGGTCCGCCCCGGCAGCATGGTGGTGAAGATCGAGCATGACGCAAGCGGCAAGGTCACCGGTGTCGTCTACGCTGACGAGCAAGGCGCGATGCAGCGTCAGAAGGCACGCATCGTTGCGGTGGCCGGCAACTCCATCGAGAGCCCGCGGCTGCTGCTCAACAGCGCCTCGCCCATGTTCCCCGATGGCCTCGCCAACTCCAGCGGTCAGGTCGGCCGCAACTACATGCGTCACATGACCGGCAGCGTCTACGCGGTGTTCGAGAAGTCGGTGCACATGTATCGCGGCACCACCATGGCCGGCATCATCCGCGACGAGGCCGCCAACAACCCCAAGCGCGGCTTCGTCGGCGGCTACGAGATGGAGACGCTGTCGATCGGCTTGCCGTTCATGGCGGCGTTCCTCAACCCCGGCGCCTGGGGACGCTCGTTCACGTCTGCCCTCGACGGTTATCCCAGGATGGCCGGCATGTGGCTGGTCGGCGAGGACATGCCGCAGGAGACCAATCGCATCACGCTCGATCCGGTCGTGAAGGACAAGTTCGGTCAGCCGGTCGCGAGCGTGCATTTCGACGACCATCCCAACGATGTCGCGATGCGCGCGCATGCCTACAAGCAGGGCGCCGCGGTCTACGACGCTGTCGGCGCTACCGTGACCTATCCGACGCCGCCCTATCCGAGCACGCACAATCTCGGCACCAACAGGATGAGCGAAAAGCCCCGGGACGGCGTCGTCAACAAGTTCGGACAGAGCCACGACATCAAGAACCTGTTCGTCTCCGATGGCAGCCAGTTCACCAGCGGCGCGGCCTGCAACCCGACGCTGACCATCGTCGCGCTCGCGATCCGGCAGGCGGACTACATCGCCGGTGCGATGCAAAAGAAGGAGATTTGATCTCACCTGGCATTGCCAGGACGGCATTGAGGAGAGATTGCGTGTTCACACGCTAAGGTGTCGTCCCCGACTGGTGCGCGATTGCGCGCCCGGCCGGAGCGGCATCGAGAATGCGGGTGTGGCCCTCGCTGTAGAGACTATTCGGCCGCGTCGAGAATGGGCGCAACAATTGCCTTGAACTCCCGGACCGGCGCAACACTTCGAGATCGATAGATCAGACAGGAGCAGCGCAGCAGCGAGGCGAAATTGTTGACCTCGCCATGATGGTCGAGCACCTCGTTGTAGAGCGTGGTCAGGAACTTGCCGAGGCTCATGCTCTCCTTGGCCGCGATCTCCTCCAGCGTGTCCCAGAACGCCATTTCCAGGCGGATCGACGTGCAGTGCCCACCGATCCGCAAAGACCGTGTCTGGGATTCGTAGTCGCGTTGGGGCTGATGCGCGAAGAGATGGCACATGGCGTCCTCCCGTCCTGTTGCCGTTTTTTCACGATGCTACACCGCTGCCCGGCGCCTCACAATCACAACCACGGCCGAAAGCCGGCGCATCGACGCCGCGCATTGTTCCGAACGCCCAATGTCTTCAATGTGATAGGGGGCCTTCTTCCCCAACCGTCACGCGACTGTTGCCCAACACATGCTTTTGACGCAACACGGCATAGAATAGCACTCTCAGCGAATCCAAGACCGAGCCCCGATCGAATTCATGCCCGTCCGTCAATTGCCAGAACAGGTCGTCAACCGCATCGCCGCCGGCGAGGTGGTCGAACGTCCGGCGAGCGTGGTCAAGGAGTTGGTCGAGAACGCCATTGATGCCGGCGCGAGCCGGATCGACGTCTTCACCGACGGCGGCGGGCGGCGGCGGATCGGCATTACCGACGACGGCAGCGGCATGACCGCAAAGGACCTCTCGCTCGCGGTCGAGCGCCACGCCACCTCCAAGCTCGACGACGAGGACCTGCTCCAGATCCGCACCCTCGGGTTCCGCGGCGAGGCCCTGCCCTCGATCGGTTCGGTGGCGCGGCTGTCCATCACCACGCGACATGCCGGCGAACCGCATGCCTGGGCTCTCACGGTCGAGGGCGGCGAGAAGTCCGAGATCATGCCGGCGGCGCTGGCCCACGGCACCCGCGTCGAGGTTGGCGACCTCTTCTATGCGACGCCGGCGCGACTGAAGTTCTTGAAGACCGACCGCACCGAGGCGGAGGCCATCCGCGAGGTGGTGCGGCGCCTCGCCATGGCGCGGCCGGACATTGCCTTCACCCTCGCGGGCGAGGAGCGCGCGCCGGTGACCTGGGCCGCCGCCCTGCCCGGCGCCGCCGGACGGCTGACGCGGCTCGGCGATATTCTGGGAGCCGAATTCCGCAGCCACGCCATCGAGGTTCATGCCGAGCGGGAGGGCGTCGTGGTCGCCGGCTATGCCGCAGCGCCCGCGCTGACCAAGGCCAACGCGCTCGGGCAATATCTCTTCGTCAATGGCCGCCCGGTGCGTGACAAGCTCATTCTCGGCGCCGTGCGCGGGGCCTATTCCGACTATCTGCCGCGCGATCGCCATCCGGTGCTGGCGCTGTTCGTCGCGCTCGATCCGCGCGAGGTCGATGCCAACGTGCATCCGGCCAAGACTGAGGTGCGCTTCCGCAACGCCGGCCTCGTGCGCGCACTGATCGTGCACGGGCTGAAGGAGGCGCTGGCGCGGGAGGGCCGGCGCACGGCCGCAAACAGCGGCGAGAGCGCACTAGCCTCGTTCCGGCCCGCCTTCGCGCCGCCCCGCCCGGCAAGCTGGGACTGGCGCGCCTCACCATCCGTCCCGATCGCGCCGATGCCGTCCTTCGAAGGCGCTGCGGCGCCCGCCTTCGCCGAGCGCGCGCAGGCCGCCTTCGACGTCGGCGCGCCCAGCGCGGACGTGCGGTTCGAATCGCAGCCAACCGGCGACCTCGTCGATCGCCCGCTGGGCGCAGCGCGCACGCAGATCCACGAGACCTACATCGTCTCGCAGACCCGCGACGGCCTGATCATCGTCGATCAGCATGCCGCGCATGAGCGCATCGTCTACGAGCGGCTGAAGGCCTCGCTGGCTGCCAACGGCGTGCAGCGGCAGATCCTCCTGATCCCCGAGATCGTCGAGATGGACGAGGCGACCGTCGAGCGCCTGCTCGAGCGCAGCGACGAGCTCGCCTCGTTCGGCCTCGCCATTGAATCCTTCGGCCCCGGCGCGGTCGCGGTGCGCGAGACGCCGTCGCTGCTCGGCAAGACCAATGCCGGCGGCCTCTTGCGCGATCTCTCCGAACACATGGCCGAGTGGGACGAGGCGCTGCCGTTGGAGCGCCGTCTGATGCACGTCGCCGCCACCATGGCCTGCCACGGCTCGGTGCGGGCCGGCCGAAGGTTGCGGCCGGAGGAGATGAACGCCCTGCTCCGCGAGATGGAGGAGACGCCGAACTCCGGCCAGTGCAATCACGGCCGGCCGACTTATGTCGAGTTGAAGCTGTCCGATGTGGAGAAGCTGTTCGGGCGGAGGTAGCCCAGATGCGGTAGAATCTCCTACGATCTCTACGGCTTCCTCAAGAACACAAACTCCGTATCGTCATACGCACGCCGCTCCAGCTCCTCGTATCCTTCCGGCGTCACGAACTGCGCGGCCTTCGCCTCCTCCACCACCAGCAGCGCGCCCGGCGTCAGCCAGCCGCCGTCGCGCAGGCTCGCGAGCGCCTTCTCCGCAAATCCCTTGCCATAGGGCGGATCGAGGAACACCAGCGAGAATGGCTCGACGGGATGCGCAGGGCCGAGATCGGTGGCATCGCGGCGATAGACCTTGGTGACGCCGCCGAGGCCGAGCGCCTCGACATTATTACGGAGCAGCGCACGCGCCTCGGCACCGTTGTCGACGAACAGCGTGAACTTGGCGCCGCGCGAGGCCGCCTCGATGCCGAGCGCCCCGGTGCCGGCGAAGAGATCGAGCACGCGCGCGTCCTCGATCGGATCGCCATAGGCGTGCACGAGGATGTTGAACACGGACTCGCGCAGGCGATCCGCCGTGGGGCGTATGTCGCGCGAGGACGGTGAGGCCAGATTTCGCCCCTTCAAACGACCGCCGACGACGCGCAAGTCAGTCCTCCCGCGGCGTCAGGTCGCGCTTGCCGTGATAGCCGCGCTTGGGACGGCGTGGCGGGCCATGGCCGGCCGCCTCCATCTCGTTGCGCTCGCGCGCCTCCTCGCTGCCGGTGCGCTGCACCAGCACGCGGCGGCCCTTGCGGTCGCTGATCACGGCGCGCTTGCTGGCAGGCTTGTTCTCGCGGGACGCATCGTCATCGGCCGCAGACGATTTCTGCGGCACGTCGAACTGCGCCCCCGATTTCTCGATCACCTTGTCGCCGAGCTGCTCGCGCAGCACGCGCGAGCGGACCTCCTCGACTTGACCTTCAGGGATCTCGCCGAGCTGGAACGGGCCGTAGGAGACGCGGATCAGCCTGTTCACCTCGAGCCCGAGATGGGCGCAGACATTGCGCACCTCGCGGTTCTTGCCCTCGCGGATCGCGAACACCAGCCAGACATTGGCGCCCTGGTCGCGCTCGAGCGTCGCCTCGATCGGACCGTACTTGACGCCTTCGATCTCGATGCCGTTCTTGAGCTCGTCGAGCTGCGCCTGCGTGACGTCGCCATGGGCGCGAACGCGATAGCGGCGCAGCCAGCCGGTGTCGGGCAGCTCGAGCGTGCGCGCCAGCCCGCCGTCATTGGTGAGCAGCAACAGGCCCTCGGTGTTGAAGTCGAGCCGGCCGACACTGATCAGGCGCGGCAGGCCTTCGGGCAGATTGTCGAACACGGTCGGACGCCCCTCGGGGTCGTCATGCGTCGTCATCAGCCCGCGCGGCTTGTGGTAGAGGAACAGCCGGGTGCGCTCACGCTCCGGCAACGGCTTGCCGTCGACCGTGACGACATCGTTCGAGGTGACGTCGAGCGCCGGCGAATTGATCACGCGGCCGTTGACGGTGACGCGGCCCTGCGTGACCATCTCCTCGGCATCGCGGCGCGAGGCGAGGCCCGCACGCGACAGCACCTTGGCGATGCGCTCGCCGGCCTTCTTCGGCTTCGGCTCTTCTTCCCGTCGCGGCCGGCGATCGAAATCACGATCCCGCTCGCGATAGGCGCCGCGGCCGCCGAAGGCCGGGCGCTTCTCGAAGATCCTGCCGTCGTCCTCGTTCTCACGGCGCGGACGATCGCCAAAGCGGCCTTCGTTGCGCGGATGCTCGTGCCAGTCGGAACGGCCCTCCGAGCGCTCGCGAGGACGGTTGAATTTCGGACGGTCGCCGCCGCGCTCGCCATCGGCGTCGCGACGGGGCCGATCGAATTTCGGACGATCATCGCGCGGGCGATCGAATTTGGGCCGCTCGCGGAACGGACGTTCGCCCGACGGACGATCGTCGCGCGAACGCGAGAACCTGGGACGGTCCTCGCCGCCTTCGCGCTTCTGCCAGGGCTTGTCCCCGCTGCGGTCACGGTCGCCAAAATCCTTGCGCGGGCCCTTGCTAAAGTCCTTGCGCGGCGGCCGGTCGCCGCGCGGTGCTGCGTCGCGCTTCTGCCAGGGTTTGGACTCGCTGCGCTCGCCACCGCGCGGGCGGTCGCCAAAATCACGCGGACGATCGCTGCGATCGGGCGCGCCCCGCGAGAACTTCCGCTCGCCGTCGAACTTGCGGTCCGGACGGTCGCCACGCGGCGTATAGGGCCGCTTGTCGCCAAACTTCTTGTCGCCGAACCGGCCGGCCGGACGGGAGTCGTCGCGATTCCGGCTGGGCGGCGGGCGGTCGCCGCCATAGGACGGACGATCACCGCGCGGCTTGAACGGCCGCTTCTCGCCATCGCGCGAGGTGCGGTCGGAGAACGGACGGTCGCCGCGCGTCTTGAAGCTGCGCTCGCCGCGCCCCTCACCACCACGGTCGTCACGCTTGAATTTCGGACGGTCGCTGAAATCGCGGCGCGGGGCATCGCCCTCCTCGCGGCGGCGGAACGGACGATCCCCGCGGTCGGCACGAGGCGGACGGCTGTCGCGGTCGCCACGGGGCGGGCGGGCGTCGCCCCTGCCCTCAGGGCCGCGCTTGGCGAACTTCTTCTCGGGACCACGCGGCTTGCCGGACCGGCCCTTCGGCGGGCCTCGCCGGCCGCGGGAATCGTTGTCTTTGTCGCTGTCGCGAGGCATGAATATTCTCACTTAGGGGGTGGCCAGAAAGCATTGTGCGTGCTCGCTTCGAGCCGCATGCTCAGGCAAATCCGGTATTCACTCTTGCTGAAGGCGGAGCTAGTAGCAGGTTTCTGGCGATGATACGAGGCATGAAAGCCCCTTCTTTCATGGATTTGGCGCTTCTGACGGCCCAAAATGCCGGAAAATCGGGCGAAGTTCCGATCGGATGCGTCGTGGTCCGCAATTACGAGGTCATCGCCACCGCCGCCAACCGGACGCTGACCGACCATGATCCGACCGCCCATGCCGAGATCATCGCGCTGCGCGAGGCCGCCGCGAAGATCGGCAGCGAGCGCCTCGTGGATTGCGACCTCTACGTGACGCTGGAGCCCTGCACCATGTGTGCGGGCGCGATCTCCTTTGCAAGGATCAGGCGGCTCTATTACGGCGCCGCCGATCCCAAGGGCGGCGCGGTGGAATCCGGCGTACGCTTCTTTGCCTCGCCGACCTGCCACCACGCACCGGACGTGTACTCCGGCGTCGGCGAGAGCGAGGCGGCGCGGCTGCTCAAGGAGTTCTTTCGCGAGCGGCGTTAATCCGCGGAGAAGAACTCGCGCAGCGCCTTCGCGGTCGCGTCAGGATTCTCCTCGGTCAGGAAGTGCCCGGAATCGACCGGCATGCCCTCCAGATTAGTCGCCCATTGCTTCCACGTGTCCAGCGGCGTCGCGGCGGCCTGGGCGATGCCGGCATTGCCCCACAGCGCCAGCACCGGGATCGTGATCTTCTTGCCGGCCTCGAAATCCGCCTTGTCGAGGTCGTAGTCGAAATAGGCGCCGGCGCGGTAGTCCTCGCACATCGCGTGGATGCGGGCGGGATCGCGGAACGGGGCGAGGTAGTGTTCGAGCGCGCGCGGGTCGATGGCGTCGAGCGTCTTCGACTTGGTCTGGCTCGCCATCTTGAAGCGCAGGAAGAACTCGCCATTGCTCGAGATCAGCGTCTCCGGCAGCGGATAGGGCTGCGCCAGGAAGGTCCAGTGATAGATCTTCAGGGCATAGGCGCGGTTGATCCGCTCCCAGTAATTGTAGGTCGGCAGGATGTCGAGCACGGCGAGACGCGACAGCCGGCCGGGATGATCGAGCGCGAGGCGGTAGGAGACGCGACCGCCGCGGTCGTGGCCGGCGAGCGCGAAATGCACATGGCCGAGGCGCTCCATCGCCTCGACCATGACTTTCGCCATCGCGCGCTTGCTGTAGGGCATGTGCAGCGCATCGCTTTCGGGCATGTCGGACCAGCCGTAGCCCGGCAGATCGGCGATGATCAGCGTGAAGGCTTCGGCAAGCTCAGGTGCCACCTGGTGCCACATCACATGCGTCTCGGAGAAGCCGTGCAGGAGCAGCAGCGGCGGGCCCTTGCCGCCGACGCGGGCGAAGATGCGGCCGAAGGAGGTGTCGATCCATTCGGCGGCAAAGCCCGGATAGAGGTCGGCGAGATCGGACATCTTTTGTATCCCTATCTGGTCTCAGTCCCGGAGCCGCCCCGACACACCAAAAATGTCGAAAACAACCCCATGCACAGTAGCGGTATTATCGACGGGGTCGCTAACCGCAACAGCTGATTACACATTCTGGAATATCGATGTGGCGGCGCGGTGACACAAAAACCTCGAGATTCCGGATCGGCGCGTTTTTGCGCGCCGTCCGGAATGACGAGCAGCTCTTGCTAATTCCTAATTCCCGGCCTTCTCCGCTTCCACCGCCTGCCAGCCGATGTCGCGGCGGCAGAAGCCCTCGGGCCAGTCGATCCGGTCGACGGCCTGATAAGCGCGCTTCTGCGCCTCGGTCACGGTCTTGCCGAGCGCGCAGACATTGAGCACGCGGCCGCCATTGGCGAGGATCGCGCCGTCCTTGGCGATCGTGCCGGCGTGGAAGATCTCGACGGTCTCGACCTTGGCGGCTTCGTCGAGCCCCTCGATGCGCGTGCCCTTCTGGTAGTCGCCGGGATAGCCTTTCGCGGCCATCACCACGGTGAGCGCGGAGTCCGGATGCCAGCGCAGGTCGAAATTCTTCAGCTGCCCATCGCAGGCCGCAAGGAAGGCCGGCACGATGTCGCTCATCATGCGCAGCATCAGCACCTGGCACTCGGGATCGCCGAAGCGGACGTTGAACTCGAACAGTTTTGGCCCCTGCGTCGTCAGCATGATCCCGGCATAGAGCACGCCGCGGAACGGCGTGCCGCGCTGCTTCATGCCTGATACCGTCGGCAGGATGATCTTCGCCATGATCGCGTCATGGATCGCGGGCGTGACCAGCGGCGTCGGCGAATAGGCGCCCATGCCGCCGGTGTTCGGGCCGACATCATGATCGAACACGCGCTTGTGGTCCTGGGCGGAGGCCAGCGGAATCGCGGTGTCGCCGTCGCACAGCGCGAAGAAGCTGATCTCGCGGCCGGGCAGAAACTCCTCGATCACGACTTCAGCGCCGGCCTCGCCGAAGGCGCCCTCGAACATCATGGCGATGGCATCCTCGGCCTCGCGCACGGTCTTGGCGACCACGACGCCCTTGCCGGCGGCGAGCCCGTCGGCCTTCACGACGATCGGCGCGCCCTGGCTCTGCACATAGGCGCGCGCGGCATCGGCGTTGGTGAATCGCTCATAGGCGCCGGTCGGAATGCCGAACTCGGTGCACAGCGCCTTGGTGAAACCCTTGGAGCTTTCGAGCTGGGCCGCCGCCTTGCTCGGGCCGAACGCCTTGATGCCGGCAGCCGTGAGATCGTCGACGATGCCGGCCGCCAGCGGCGTCTCCGGCCCGACCACGACGAGCTCGACCTTGTTCTGCCGGCAGAAGTCAATCACGGCGGCATGGTCGGCGACATCGAGCGCCACGCACTCCGCTTCCTTCGCGATGCCGGCATTGCCGGGTGCGCACCAGAATTTGGTCACCAGGGGAGAGGCTGCGATCTTCCACGCCAGGGCATGTTCACGGCCGCCGGAACCGAGCAGGAGAATGTGCATCGAGGGCTCAGGATGAGGGGTTTTGCTGGGGGCGGAGGTCGCATGAATCGGGGTGGGGCTCAAGAGGGATGGCCTTGCAGTTCCCACAGCATTCCGGGCACACGTAGCGCTGACCCAGAAGCCGGAGCACCAAGTGCGCAAAATATTATCGCTCCGGGGCGGTTCGCGCCGATTGCCGCGTATAAATACTATTATCTTCAACAATAATAGGAATCTTCAAATGAACGAAACCACCAAAACCGTCTTCGTCATCACTCTCGCATCCGCGCTCGCCGTTGGACCCGCGATCAACTATCCTTTTTTTAGCTCGCTGGAGATGTCAGTGTCCGCCGCCGCGGCTACGGCCAACTCGTCCGTCACAACCTCGACTTTCAATACCATTACGGACGAGCAGATTGAGATAATCCGTCCAGTTCACGACCGGACAACACAATCCTAGCTCGGTGTGCGGAGTCCCCTGTTGGCAGCTATGTACTCCTGAGCGGGGCGCGAAAACGGGGCGGGTGTGCGAAAGCCACCCCGGGGGGCCGCACGAGGGGCGCCCCGGAATGACAGAGGACTACACTTGCTTCCCCGCGATGATCTCCTGCCGCGTCGCCACACGCCGTGCAAACGCACCGCGGCCGGTGGCAGTGGCGGTGACCGTGGTCTGCGGCTTCTTGCCCACAAACGCTTTCTCCACCGAGACACCAGGGTCTCGATATGGGCATCAAAATTGCCAGGCTACATCAAGCCAGCGGCCGTGCCGCGACCGCCACGCCTTTGCCGACGTTTCATGAATTGTTAGAGTTCTGTGATTCAATGGAACCGAGATGGCGCAGAATTCCAAGATCGAATGGACGGATCACACGTTCAACCCGTGGGTTGGGTGTACGAACGTGAGTCCCGGCTGCGACCATTGCTACGCGGAGGCGTGGTCGAAGCGATCTGGGCTTGTCAAATGGGGAAAGCACCCCCGCCGTCGCACGTCTGAGGCCTATTGGCGTGCGCCGCTGAAGTGGCAGGCTGCTGCCGCCTCGTACCAAGCCCAGCATAGCCGTCGCCAGCGCGTGTTCTGTGCGTCGCTCGCCGACGTTTTCGACAATCAGGTCGATCCGACATGGCGTGCCGATCTGTTCGATCTGATCGCTTCGACTCCGGCGCTGGACTGGCTGTTGCTGACCAAGCGTCCCCAAAACATAGCAAAGATGCTGCCGAAGGCTTGGCCTGACGGCGGGATGCAGAACGTCTGGCTCGGTTCAACGGCCGAGGATCAAGTCCGCTTTGATCAACGCTGGCCGGTACTCAGCCGCGTTCCGGCTGTTGTCAGGTTCATTTCCTACGAACCAGCGATCGGCGCGCTTCGGCTCGACCGGGCACGGGACCTCCAACCGGACTGGGTGATCGCCGGCGGCGAGAGTGGCCACGGCGCCCGACCGATGGACGCAGCATGGATGCGCGACATCGTCAGGGATTGCGAGGAGCTTGGCGTTGCGCCGTTCTTCAAGCAATGGGGTACCGTCAAGAATAATCCGCTGGTATCTGAGCAGGGCATGAGCGCCAAGGCTGTGGCTGTAGCCGACCCGAATGGTAAGGGTGGCGGGTTGCTCGACGGCCAGTTGTACCGGGAATTCCCTATTCCCCGTGGATTGTCGCCAACGGACTTGAGAAAAGCCAGCTGATGCGCCAGCATTGGTTGCATGAAGGGGCAACTTAACCTTTTTGCCGATCTGCCGCCGCCGTCCGACAAGCCGATGCTGTTTAAGCCGGCGCAGCGGCCGATTTGGACAGAAAACAAAGCCAAGCTGATCGAGCGTTATCTCTATTACTTCGTGATGGTCACAAAGCATGGCGCCTATATCGACGGCTTCGCCGGACCCCAGTACGACGGCAAGGTCGACGCTTGGGCTGCCAAGTTGGTGCTCGAATCAAAGCCCGCCTTCTTACGAAATTTCTGGCTTTGCGAGATCAACAAGAAAGGCATAGCGCAACTGGAAGCGCTGAAGACCGCACAGGCGAAGATCAAAGGGCGGACCGTCGAAATCGTCCCCGGCGACTTCAACAGGAACGTTGCTGGACTGCTCGCATCGAGCGGCATCGCGGACAAGACCGCAACGTTCTGCCTGCTCGACCAGCGAACGTTCGAGTGCGAGTGGCAGACGCTCGTAACTCTGTCCCGTCATCGGTCGGACTACAAGATCGAACTTTTTTACTTTCTGGCCTCGGGATGGCTCGATCGTGCGATATCCGGCATCAAGGACAAGTCGATCCTGGAGAGATGGTGGGGTGGCGCGGATTATCAAAAACTGAAAGGTATATCCGGCCACGCGCGTATGCAGCTGTTCTGTGACCGGATGAAATCGGAGCTGGGTTACAAACACGTCCACGGGTGGCAAATTTTCAACCGCGAGGTCGGTGGCAGGGTGATGTACCACATGCTTCACGCGACGGATCACGACGAAGGACCTCGGCTCATGAACCGCGCCTACCTCAACGCTTTGAAACGAAGAGAGCCGGCAGAGCGGCTCCAAAAGGACTTGTCGGAGATTTGGGATACGCCCGTTTAGGCAGCAGCATAGTGCTCTGCCGTTTAGTGCCGGACTTCACCGCAATGGAGCCCTCTGGAAAGAAAAGGCGAATGCGGCGGGGGACGTTTATCTTTTTGGGGCAGAATGAGCTGAGTAGAGTCGCTCGAACGTAAATACTGGCTAACTTCCCGGCCGAGTATCAGATCCTTCGCCGCATCAATAAGTGCTTCACCGCGCCGGCATCCCACTTCTCCAAATCCAAGTCGTTCATCTGTGCGCTGCTTTTCCTGAGGTCTCAGCACGCCTTCAAGTCCGCTGTTGGCATGTCACTGTCTGGCCAGGTAACAGAGGCTTTTCAGATGACAAGGTCTTGCCTGGAGTATGCCGGCTACACGCTGGCGATTTCCGAAAAGCCAGAGCTTGAGTCGGTCTGGATGGGAAGAAATATGACGCCTGACGGTATGAAGGCCCAGAAGACGGCTTTCAAGATCAGCGAGGTTAGAGCAGCCATCACGAGACATGATGCTCTACTGGCCGAGATCTTCAGTGAGAACTACGAGCGCGCGATTGATTTCGGCGGCCACCCAAACCCGCATGCGACCATGAGTACGATCACCATGGGTGGGACTGAAGCGGAATTTTTCTCGGTCGAGGCGCTAAGCAGTGATTCAAGGGTGCTGATGCACGCGCTCAAAAGTACCGCGCAGGCTGGTCTCACAGCTCTGCATATCGTCAAATTTGTTTACCCGGCCGAGTTTGAGCAGCATGGAGTAATTCAAGAGATGGATGCACTGGCCAAAGAGAACCTTTAGTCAGGCTACCAGAACTTCAAAAGACGTAACGCCCATGGCGCCAATTCGCTCCCGCGCCAGCAGGACGTTCAGCGCGGCCAGGCGCTTGCTGGCGATCGACTTTTCGCCGTGCGAGCAATCGGCTACACGGGAATTGCATTTTCCCCCGTGTGCTCGCAAGCGCTGATCCAACAAGGCCTAGGGATGACTGAGAAGCCGCAGCCGGGCGCGCCCGCCCTCGAAAAAGGGCTGGACCTTCTGGAGGCGCTGGCAGGCGCCTCACGCGGCCTGAGCCAGAAGCAACTTGCCGAACGCGTCGGGCGCTCCGTCAGCGAGATCTTCCGGATGCTGGTGGCGCTGGAGCGCCGAGGGTATGTCGCACGCGACCCTGCAACCGGCGAATACACATTGACGCTGAAGCTGTTCCGGATTGCCTCGCAATTCCCGCCGACCGAGCGGCTGCTGAAGGCGGCGCTGCCCGTCATGGAGCAGCTCGCCTCCCGCGTGCAATTGTCCTGTCACCTTACGGTGCTGCACGGCGAGCAGTTCATGGTGATTGCCCGGATCGAGCCGGAATGGCTGATGGGCTGGTCGGTGAAGGTCGGCGCGGTGTTTCCGCTCACCCAGCAATACGCATCGGCGAAGGTGCTGGCGGCCTTCCAGCTCGAGGGCCGGCGCGAAGAGCTGGCGCAGGTCATCGCGACCAACGACCGGATCAGCGCGAAGAAGGCGCTGGCGGCGCTCGACCGCATTTCGGCGGAGGGGGGAAACTTCTCCAATGACGACGGCTATACGCGCATCCTGGCCTATAGCTGCCCGATCATCGAAGCCTCCGGCCGCGCGGTGGCCGCGATGACCGTCCCGCTGGTGAGGCAGGATCAAATCCCCGCCACGGAGGCGAGCACCATCGCCGCCGAGCTGCGCAACGCGGCCAGGATCGTCTCCGAGAAGATCGGCGGCATTTCCTAAAGCGTGATGAGATCAGGTCTGATTGCTACAACGTAAGTGCGCTCCCTCGCCCGCTTGCGGGAGAGGGTTGGGGAGAGGGTATTTCCACAATGGGACACTCCCCCAGAGGAGAAAGCCCTCACCCGCGCCTTGCGCGACCTCTCCCGCAAGCGGGAGAGGTTGCACCGAGCCCGTAGAACCGGGTCTGCTGCTTTCACCCTTTTTGTTTCTCTTCTGCGCTTTTCCCATCGGAGCTTTTGGAGCGCTCTTCGAAGCGATCAGCCCCCTTGGCTAGATCGTGCCCCATCTTGCTCTCGTTTTTCGCTTCGTCCCTGGAAGCTGCTTCACGCAAGCCTTCGGCGGCCTGTTCCCCCGCCTTCGATGATTTTCGTTCGTCATCCATTGGTGGCTCCTTCCCGATAAGACGCCTGGTCGATCCCGGATTGGACGTATCAACGTTCCAATCAGATCACCTGGACATTGTTCCCGATTCGTTGACGCGCTTGGTCGAGCCACGGCACTTACCAGCCGAACAGCAGGGGCCGGCATCGATGCGCCAAGCACGCGTTGACGCGGGCCGGTGCTCCTCACCCAAGATCATGAAGCTCCCTGCCGAGCGGCGGCCCCAGCCGGAAATCGGAAAAAGCGACTTCCAGTCCGGACCGCTCCGGCGTGCAGGCCATAGGTCCAACAAGATAGGAGGAGTTCTGGGCGAATGGCGCAAGCCGCATCAGAGGCCATATCTTGCCATCGCTGGATGCCTGCAAACGAAGGACGCCATGCGCAATCGTGACGCGCAGTCGAAAGTCACTAGGGTCGTGCTCATAGGGGGCTGTTGCCCAGTCCGATTGCCCCGCAGTCAGCACGCTGGACAGCATGGCACGCCCGTCCGAAAACTCTATGCCAGCCTTGAGCCAGCGCCGTTCATCTATACGCACCATCAGGCCCGCTTGATCGTAGAGCGCCTTGAAATTACTTCGGACGCGAAGTTCGGCCGTGAACGCATCTCCCGCCTGAAAAGCGAGGAAGTGTCCGCTATCGCGGACAAAGCCGTAGTGCGTTTCCCGCCAGAAATCGGTGGCCTGGTCTGTTTCCAGCCCGAGGTAGTTATCCTTTTCGGACCACTTTCTCGGCTCGTTCAACCAAACGCCGCCAGACTTACCAAACATTCCTCATGCTCCATTTGAACGCCAGTGCACCTCCTGGGCACAACTCGTCTGTCCGCCCTCAGGTCCGCCCTGGGTCACAAGCGGTAATGCTTGGCCGATCACGAGATTTCCGCTTCGTTGCTCCGGAGGCGGACATGCTTTGATGCGTACACGCCTTACGCCAGCGTCATCCCGCCGTCCACGACCCAGGCGGCACCGTTCACGTGCGCAGCCTCGTCGGAGGCGAGAAAAGCAACGACGTTCGCGACATCCTGCGGCCGCCCATGCGCGGTTGCAACGTTTCGGCGCAACGCAATGGCGCTGTCACGCGCCTGGCCTTCCAGTTCCCGGATCATGCGCGACTCGACCGGGCCGGGCAGAACGGCGTTGACCCTGATCCTGGTCCCGGCGACATCGAGCGCCGCCGTGCGTGTCAGCCCGAGCACGGCGTGCTTGGAGGCGACATAGCCGGCGAGGCCTGCACGCCCCCGGATCGCCGAGGTCGATGCGGTGTTGATGACTGCGCCGGTCCCACGCCGCATCATCCTTGCGAGAACGTGCTTGAGGCCGAGAAACACGCCCTTGACGTTCACCTGCAGCAATTGATCGAACGTTTCGTCGGGGTATTCGTGAAGAGGAGCGACGACGCCCTCGATGCCCGCATTGTTGGCGAAGATGCCGATCGGCCCCAGGCGCGTTTCGGCCGCCTCGACGAAGGCGATCGTATCCTGAGCGCTCGAGACATCGGCGCGGATGGCGAGTGCCCTCGCACCGGCCTTCTCGACCAGTTGCGCAGTGGCGTTGGCAGCCGCTTCGTCGCGATCGACGATCGCGACCGCAGCGCTCATCCGCGCCAGTCTCAGCGCAATGGCGCGCCCGATATCGCCCCCGCCGCCGGTGACGAGTGCGACCGGCGGCCGGTCACTCTCGGTCACGACTTCAGGAACTCGCAGCCGCCATCCGCCAGAGGCCGCCACGCCTCGGACGGCGCAATGGTCTTGACCAGCTTGTAATAGTCCCAGGGATATTTGGAATCTCCGGGGGTCTTCACTTCGAACAGATACATGTTGTGCAGCTTGCGACCGTCGGCGCGCACGCTGCCCTTGCCGAACAGGGGATCATCGGTCGGCAGCTTCTTCATCTGTTCGACGACCGCCTTGCCGTCGCTGGAGGCGCCGAGCGCATCGACGGCCTTGAGGTAATGCAGCGTCGTGGCATAGGCGCCCGCATGCAATGCGGTCGGATAGCGGCCGTTGTTGCGCGGCGCGAAGCGCTTCGTCCAGGCGCGCGTGTCGTCATTCAGGTCCCAGTAGAAGGATTCGGTGAACTGCAGGCCCTGCGCGATCTTGAGGCCGAGCGAATGCACGTCGCTGAGATACAGCACCGTCGCGACCACGCGCTGACCACCTTGCGGAATGCCGAACTCGACCGCCTGCTTGATGGAGTTGATGGTGTCGCCGCCGGCATTGATCAGCGCGATGATCTCCGCCTTCGACGACTGGGCCTGCAACAGGAAAGAAGAGAAGTCCTGCGTGTTGATCGGCGTGCGCACACCGCCGAGAACCTTGCCGCCGGACTTCTGCACGACGTTCTTGATGTCGCCTTCCATGGCATGGCCGAAGGCATAGTCGGCAGTGAGCAGGAACCAGCTCTTGCCGCCGCTCTCGACGACGGCGCGCGCGACACCCGACGAGAGCGCGTAGGTATCGTAGGTCCAGTGCACGAGATTGGGCGAGCAGGACTTGCCGGTCAGGTCCGACGACGAGGCGCCGGAAACCAGCAGCGTCTTGTTGTTCTGCTGCACGATGTTGCGGACCGCGAGGGCGACGGCCGAATTCGGCGCGTCGACGATGACATCGACCCCCTGGCGATCGATCCATTCGCGCGCGATGTTGGCGCCTACATCGGCCTTGTTCATGTGGTCGCCGCTGATGATCTCGATCGGCCGGGTCATCCTGGGAGCCGAAGCCTGGAAATCCTCGACCGCCATTTTTGCCGCCAGCAGCGAGCCCGGGCCGGTGACATCGGCATAGAGGCTGGACATGTCCGTCAGCACGCCGATGCGGAGCGGCTTTGTCTCCTGTGCCCGCGCACCGAGCCCCGTCATGCCCAGCGCCAATCCGCCGGCGCCGGCCAGCAGCCGGCGGCGGCTCACCCGAAATCGTCCTTCCATGTCGAATCCCTCCTTTGCCTCGCGCGTGTTTCTTCCCGGTACTCGCCGCCCGCACGTACATCGCGCGCAGGCTGATCTTGTCGTCAGGGAATGAGCCGCTCGATGAGCCGCCGGTCCTCGACCTCGAATCCGCCGCCATAGACATCCGACACCATGAAATGCGCGCCGAGGATTTCCGGCTCGAGCTCGGCAATCGGATCGTACTCGCTGGCGTGCAGCGTCATCGCGGCACGGCCCGGCACCGGCTTGGAGTATTTCAACGGCGTGCGGCGGTAAGCGATGTCCGCATAGGCGATGCCGAGGCGCTCAGGATGCGGCAAACGACGCACATGGATTTCGCCGGCCGGCAGTTCGTCGCCATCGACGACGCGGACGACGGGTGCGGAGGCATCCGGCGTAAAGGCGAAATCGGCAAGCGGAATTCCGCGACGCCGGACCCACCCGGTGATCGAGCCGTCCGGATGCTCGTCGAAGGCGTAATGGGCATCCTTCTTAGTGTAGCCGAACACCTCGCGTCCGGCGCAGATCCCCATGGGATCGCTGCAATACATGAAGATATGCGTCTCGGTGAACAGCCCCTTGTACCGGACAGGCACAGAGATCATCAGATCGAACATCTCGCCCGCGTGCACGGCCAGGGAGTGGCCGGGCGAACGCATGAAGCGGAAGGCGACGCGATCGCTGGCGATTTCGAACGGCGTGTCGGCCAGCAGGGAAGCGACCTTGCCCGGCGCGACACGGGTCATGATCTCGACGGTCCGCAAGGTGCAGCCCCACTCCACGGGATAGGCCGGTGAATAGGGCGGATTGACCCCGCTATCCGGCTTGAGCCGGTACTGCGCAAACATGCGCCGACGGGGATCGTTGGGGTCGGTGACCACGGTCATCGGGTCCGCTTCCTCTCTGTATTCATATATGATTTTTAACTTTCATATATGAAATCAAGCGCGAGTCAAGCAGCCCTCCGCGCGAGCGGTTCCACGGCTCGCCGAATCGATTGGCGCTGGCTTGCGAAAATCCTTAACGTCGGGCTCGACCCCAACATGCCGAATCGTTTGCCGATGCCGCCCGCGGAACCACTGCTCAACGCCCCCGAATTCACCGTTTCCGAGCTCTCGCAGTCCCTGAAGCGGACGGTGGAGGATGCCTTTGGCCATGTCCGGGTCCGCGGCGAGATCTCGGGCTTTCGCGGCGCCCACTCCTCCGGCCATTGCTATTTCGCGCTCAAGGACGAGAGCGCCAAGATCGAGGCGGTGATCTGGAAGGGCGTGCATGGGCGGATGCGCTTCAAGCCCCAGGAGGGGCTCGAGGTCATCGCCACCGGCAAGCTCACGACCTATCCGGGCTCATCCAAGTATCAGATCGTGATCGAGGCGCTGGAGCCGGCCGGCATCGGCGCGCTGATGGCGTTGATGGAGGAGCGCAAGAAGAAGCTCGCCGCCGAAGGGCTGTTCGACGAGGCGCGCAAGCAGCTGCTGCCCTGGCTGCCGGAGGTGATCGGCGTCGTGACCTCGCCGACCGGCGCGGTGATCCGCGACATCCTGCATCGGCTGGAGGACCGCTTTCCCCGCCGCGTGCTGGTGTGGCCGGTCAAGGTGCAGGGCGACGGCTCGGCCGAGCAGGTCGCAGCCGCGATCCGCGGCTTCAACGCGCTGCCGGAAGGCGGCAAGATCCCGCGGCCTGACGTGCTAATCGTCGCGCGCGGCGGCGGCTCGCTGGAGGATCTCTGGTCCTTCAACGAGGAGATCGTCGTGCGTGCCGCAAGCGAGAGCATGATCCCGCTGATCTCCGCGGTGGGGCACGAGACCGACATCACGCTGATTGATTTCGTCGCCGACAAGCGCGCGCCGACGCCGACGGCGGCGGCCGAGATGGCGGTGCCGGTGCGCAGCGAATTGTTCGTCGAGGTCGCCGATCTCGGCCGCCGCACCCGCGCCTATTGGCAGCGTGCCCAGGAGAGCCGCCGCAGCGAGCTGCGCGCCGCCGCGCGCGCGCTGCCGGCGGCCGGCGATCTGCTGGCGATTCCGCGGCAGCGGCTGGATTCGGCAGGTAGCGCCCTGCCCCGCTGCCTCAAGGCCAACACGCATGCGCATTTCCGCCGGTTCACCGCGGCCAGCTCGAAGCTGACGCTGCGGGTGCTGCACGGCCAGATCTCGCAGGCCGATCATCGCCTCACCGTGTGCGGCGAGCGGCTTGGCCTCTCCGCGCGCTCGCTGCTGCGGCAGCGGCGCGACCGCTTCGCCGGACTTGAAGTGCGCCTGCGCGCCTCGAGGCTTTCGAATGCGCAGGCGCAGCGCAACGCGATTGCCCGCCAGCGCGAGCGCACCCATCGTCTGGCCGAACGCGCGGGGCGCGCGCTTGCGACGCTGCTGCACCGGCTCGACACAAGGGTCGAGAACAGCTGCAAGCTGCTTTCCGCGCTGTCCTACCGCAGCGTGCTCGCGCGCGGCTTTGCGCTGGTGCGCGATGAGGCCGGCCACCCCCTGCATGCGGCGGACGCGATCGGTCCCGGCGCTCGCGTCGAGATCGAATTCGCGGATGGCCGCGTCGGCGCGACGGCGGATGCGGATCGCGCGGCCCCCGCCGCAAAGCGCGCGCCGTCACAGCCGAAGCCGGTCGCGCAGGACGCAAAGCCGGCGCCGAAGCGCTTGGCCAAGCCGGTGGATCAGGGCAGCTTGTTCTGAGGCGGGAGGACGGCGAGTGCTCCACCCTCGCTGTCATTCCCCGCGAAAGCGGGGAATCCAGTACGCCGCGGCTCTTCGGTAAATCACAGCCGCCTCGGCGTACTGGATCGCCCGGTCAAGCCGGGCGATGACAGCGGGTGTGTGGATGCAGCTCGCCTATCGGCAGGACAGTCCCGCGTCGATCGTGGTCCAGAAGCCGCAATGTTCCGGCGCCAGCATTGGCGCGCCGGCGCGGGCTTCGAACAGGAAGATCGCGACGGTGAAGACGATCAGGGCGGAGGCGAAGAGCGTGATGCGGTTGCGCATGTGAGATGCGTTTAATCGACATCGTGGTCGAATGATGGCACGGCCATGTGCTGAAACCGCGGCAATGCGCGATCCGTAGATTCCCGGTCGGCCATACTCCGTGCAGGGCGGTGGTCGATGCGGGGCTGTCCGCCTGACGTTGTTCCCCGGACGGCCCCGCTTTGGTGGGCCCCGTAGCCCGCATGAGCGCAGCGATATGCGGGAACAGTTTTCCCGGATGTCGCTTCGCTCATCCGGGCTACTGGAGCTTCAGCTCACCGCGCCAGCCAGCGCGCGACGTCCTTCTGCGATTCCGCACGCGCCTCGGCGTCCATGCCGAAATGGCCGCGCTCGGGCGCGCCGGCGTCGCTGCTGCCGGCAGCTGCGTGCAGCGGCATGTTGGCGCGGTCGAAATCGTGATCGGCGCCGGGATAGACTACGATGCGGGCGAGCGCGCTGCGGCCGCGCGCGCCGTCCACCATCTGGCGGCAGGCCGGTGGCGACGATACGTCATCATCCGCGCCGATCAGCACCAGCGTCGGTACCCGCGTGCTCCAGCCCAAACCCGCCGAGATCCGGCAATCCGGATAGAACGCGATCGCGGCGCGGAAATCCGGACTGGGATCGCGCGCTGCGCTCTGCGGGCGCACGGCCCAGAGCAGCGCGCTCGCACCGTTGGCCCAGCCGATCAGGCTGACGCGGTCGTGCGCCACCCAGGCCTGCTTCATCAGCCAGGCGCGTGAGGCGGCGATATCGACGACGCGCTCGCGCCGCGCCTTGAGATGCATCTCCCTGACGCGGCATTGCGGCCCGAGTTCGCGCGAGCCGTAGCTGTCAGGCAACAGCACCGCATTGCCTGCCTTGAGCAGGCGCTCGGCCCAATCCCGATAGCGCGGCAACACGGGATCGGAATGGCCACCGAGGCCGCCGCAGCCATGCAGCGCGATCACGGTCGGAAACGGGCCTGCTCCCTCCGGCTTGTAGAGCTGCGCATGGAGGACCCCGGACGCGAGCGGAATGTCGACCGCCTGCGGCGCCGGTGCGGCATGCGCGGTCGATACCAGTAGCGCCAGAAACAGGGCGGTCAGCCGAAGACGCATCGGACTCTGCCGGAGAAGATGCCGGAACCAGCGATCCTTCGCCCGAAGCCTTATCACGCAGAAACAGCGGTAAAACATCACAAACCGGTGGGTTTGACGGGCGGACAAGCCACCCTATCTATGCTACATCCAAGCCAACACATCGTGCCCTCCAGGGTCTTTCCTGGGAGGGGCCTTCCACGGAGACTTTCGACCGTGCTGAACAAGTTCGGCCCCTCGGGCCATGGCGAAGCGCAGGTGCAGTATCTCGACGGCGATTTCCGCGTGATCTCGCCGGGGACCTTCGTGCGCTGCGCGATCACCGACACGCGGATCCCGCTCGACGAGTTGAAGTACTGGAGCGTGGATCTGCAGGAGGCCTACGCCACACCCGTCGCGGTGCTGCAGCGGCATTTCCCCGGCGCGCTCAAGCCGCAGCCGTGAGGCCCGCGGCGCGCGGCTATTGCTGCGCCGTGCCATCCGACGAGCCTGCGCAGGTCTTGACGAAATCCTTCCGGGCCTCTCCGACGATTTTCTGATCGATCGCCTGCTTCAGACAATCGACCCGCGCCTGCGCCATGCAGAGCTGCAGCTGGTCGCGCCTGTCCTGCCCCTTCAGGTTTTGCGTCGTAGCCAGACACGTGACCCGCTTGGTTGCGGGAACCGGCACCGTCGCTGCTGGAGCAGCGGACGGCGTCGTTTGCGCAGCAAACACAGGCGCAATGATCAGACACACAAGGCTGGCAGCGACAGTCGCGGACGGCAATTTCATCGCATTCTCCCGATCGTCCGAACCGATAGAAGTCTTGCGATGAATGCCGCCTGAATGACCTGCAAGACCGAGAAGACGCAGCAACGCGCCCGGTGCAGCTTATGACGAAGCACAGGCATTAGTGCTTCGCGTCCCGACGATGTTTCGCGTGCCTGATCTGGCGGTCTCGCAGCCGTGATCTCCGTGCCGCTCCGAGTTGCATCGAACAGTTGCGTGCACTCCGCGGCGAGTCATTTCACGCTGTGGTTGGATTCTTCGTTGCCGTTCGGCGCCCTAAAGTTGTTTGATGAAATCTTGGCCAAACAGATCGCTGCTAAAGTGCATGTTAGGTAACCAGCCCTGTTCCATTTTGCGCGCAGACGATCAGATCAAACCAAACAGCCATCGAGCTTCGGAATTGGCACAGTCTGTGAACGGGCTCATACCGAAGAGCCATCTGACGGGCTATGATCATCTCGAAAATTCGCGGTGGAATTTCTGTAAATTGAAAGTCAAACGATGGGGGTGATCATGCCCACCATACTAGACCTGCTCTATCGTGAATATTGCCGCGCCCGTCTCGCCGAGATGCGCAAGCAGCTTCTGATCGCAGCTGAACGCTCGGAAGCTCGCGAAGCCGATCATCATCCTGCGAAGCAGGACGACGATGAGCGAACGGACGCACGCCGCAAGACCGGTCAGGGCATGCCGAACTGAAGCTGCCGCAAGACCGGCGATCTCTCCCGTATGGCAGTGACCAGGCAACTGGCGAATAGTTTGGGAGTCAGCAATGAATACACCCGAATGCTACACTGTCATCGTGGCCTGCATGTCGTGCGCGACCATCGTCGCATTGATGGCCGTCGGGGCGTGGTGAGCAGGCCCCTCGTTGCAGACATGGTTCTGGCTTCGACATGAGCACAGCCGCCGCGTCGTTTCGGCTGCGGCGGCTGCGCGTCAGATCCGGATATCAGCTTCCAGGCGGGGTATACGAAGAACGCAGCTTCGCCGCGTTCTGACGGACCTGCTTGATCTCGTCCTGCGTGAACAACCTGACCAGTTTCACGTCCTGCAGGGTGCCCGCCGTGACGGTCAGGCCGGAAATCGCCGGAGCCGCACTGGGATCAGGCACATCGAAGATCACCAGGACGCCAGGGCCGTCGGCCGCAACGCTGTACATTGAAATCAGCTTTCCACCGGCCGCTTCAATGAGCTTCCTGGCGGCCTCCTGGCGATTGGTTGCCGGGTTTTCCAGGATGGCGTTGAGAGCGCGTGGTGTGTATTGGCCGGTGAGGCAAAAATGCATGGCATGTTCTCCTCTGCTTTTGGCAATGACTTTCCCTGCCGCTCCGAACTGGTCGTTGCGGCCGTCGCATCTGAAATAATAAGATCGCGCCCGCCGTGGGCATAAACGCCGTCTATGATTGCCGGGAGTTCGGCACGTCCTGGTGACGGCTCTCATGAAAGGCTACATCAACTGCCAAGAGCGCGGAAGAGAATTCGTCACCCGCGACACGTCGCTGTATGAGCTATGGCAGAGACGCTTGCCTAGTGCACGAGATCAACGCGCGCTGAACCGCCGCTCGCGCGCCCTGTAGAGATGATCGTTGATCAATTGCCGGAGCTTTGCCGGCTCGTCGAACTCGAGCTGAACTGCGAATGGCACGATGCCCTCGGGCACGTCCGCGCGGCCACGCAGGCGTGCAAGGTCTTTCTCCGTCGTCACCAGCGTGAGCTGCTCGCGCCGCGCGTCCGCTGCGAGCGCTGCGATCTCGTCCTGCGAAAACAAGTGGTGGTCGGCGAAGGCGCGCGTGCGCGCGACCGCGATGCCGCTGGCGTGCAGGGTGCGAAAGAAGCGCTCGGGGTCGCCGATGCCGGCGAACGCGAAGACCCGCTTTCCGGACAGCTGCGCGAGCGAGGCCGCAACCGGCTTCAGGCGTGCCCGCAGCTCCGGCTTGTCGCGCTTGGCAAGCTCGGCCGCGACATCGTTGGCGGCACGGCCATCGCCGATCAGCACCAGCGCGTCGGTGCGCGCGAGCTGCGCCTGCAACGGCGCGCGCAGGGGGCCCGCGGGAAACACCTGGCCGTTGCCGAGGCCGCGCTCGCTGTCGATCACGATCAGCGACACGTCCTTCAGAAGGCGCGGGTTCTGGAAACCGTCATCCATCACGATCACGGTGGCGCCCTGCGATTTCGCCAGCGCGACGCCGTCGAGGCGGTCGCGCGCGACTGCGACCGGGACGTCGCGCGCCATCATCAGGGGCTCGTCGCCGACGTCGGCCGCGGTATGACGGGCGCCGTCGACCATCACCGGACCCTTCAGGTGCCCGCCATAGCCGCGGCTGAGCACGACCGGCGTCTCGCCGAGCTCGCGAAGCAGCTTCGTCAGCGCCAGCACGGTCGGCGTCTTGCCGGCGCCGCCGACATGGTAGTTGCCGACGCAGATCACGGGAATGCCGGCGTCCACGCCGTCGCGCTGCATGCGCCATGCGGTGACGGCGCCGTAGAGCGCACCCAGCGGAAAGAGGACATGCGATAGCGGGGAATGTGGCCGGTACCAGAAGGCCGGCTCACGCATCGGCGGCCCCCATCTCGATCCGCAACTGCAGCAGATACGGCTCGAGCGCGCTCATGGTGCGATCGAGCGCACCGCCAAGCTGCTCGACCACGCCTGAACCTGCGCGTTGCATCTTGTCGCGCACCATCGGTTCGGCCAGGAGCAGGCCGAGCTGCTTGACCAACGCCTCCTGCGTATCGGCCTGGCGCGCCCCGCCGCTCCCGTCGAGCGCTTCATAGACGTCGGCGAAGTTGAAGACGTGCGGACCGTGGACGATCGCCGCGCCGAGCTTGATCGCCTCGATCGGATTCTGGCCGCCATGGTGGATCAGCGATCCGCCCATGAACACGATCGGCGAGAGACGGTAGAACAGGCCGAGCTCGCCCATGGTGTCGGCAACATAGACGTCGGTCGTGGCCGTCGGCAGCTCCTCGCGCGAGCGCAGCGCCGGCTTCAGGCCGGACGCCGTGACCAGGCCCGCGATCGCGGAGCCGCGATCCGGATGCCGCGGCACGATCACGGTGAGAAGCTGCGGGAAGAAACCAACGAGGCTGCGATGCGCGGCGATCAGCATCTCGTCCTCGCCCGGATGGGTCGAGGCCGCGACGATGATCGGACGCCCGCGCGTCATCGCCATCAGCCGTTCGAGCTTCGCAGGATCGGCCGGTGGCGCCGGCACGTCCAGCTTGAGATTGCCCGTGGTGACGACGTCGCGGCCGCCGAGCGCGGAAAAGCGCTCGGCATCAGTCTTCGACTGCGCAAGACAAATGTCGAACCGCGACAGCAGCGCCGAGATGGTGCCGTGCATGCGCCGCCAGCGCGGGAAGGAGCGCGGCGACATCCGTCCGTTGATCAGCACCATCGGCACCCGGCGCGCCGCCCCGGCGAGGATCAGGTTCGGCCACAGGTCGGATTCGATGAACAGCGCCAGCGACGGCTTCCAGTGATCGAGGAAGCGCGCGACATAGCGCGGAGAGTCGTACGGTACGTATTGATGGATCACGTCAGGCGGAAAGCGCTTTGCCGCCACCGCCGCCGAGGTGACGGTGCCCGAGGTGAGCAGGATGCGCAGATTGAGATCGCGCAGGCGCCCGACCAGCGCCGCCGCGGCCAGCACCTCGCCGACGCTGGCGCCGTGGATCCAGACCAGCGGGCCATGCGGTCGCACGTCCCGGGACAGCCCCCGCCGCTCGCCGACGCGCGCGGGATCCTCCTTGCCCTGCTTCAGCCGCCGCTTGATCAGTGCAGGCGCAAGCGGCACCAGGCCGGAGGCCAGGCGCCGATACATCCGCAGCGTGATCGGCAGCGCAATGGGCAGCGACTTAGGCATCTTCCGGTCCCGGACGGCCGAGTTGGGCGTAGGCGCGGCGGGTCGCTTCGTTCAACGTGTCTTCCAGCTCCTGCCGCAATGCTTCCATCATGGCGGCGTCGGCATCCGGAGGAACGTGGATTTCCTTGATGCCGACCAATGCGCCGCGCCCGAACGGCAAATTGATGGTGGTGCGGTCCCAGTTCTCGAGCCGGACGAAGCGGCTGGTCGCCATCGCGAAAGGCATGATCGGCCGCCCCGATTCCCGTGCCAGCATGATAATGCCGAGCCCCGCCACGCGCGAGCGCTTGGGGACATCGGCGGTCAATGCGACATTACAACCGGCCTGGAGCGTCCGCACCATTTCCTTGAAGGCGCCCACACCTCCCTTGCGATGGAACGCCCCGCCATGGTCGCCGGAGCCGCGGATGGTGCCGATGCCGAGCCGTTCGGCCGCGATCGCATTGAACTCGCCGTCGCGATGGCGGGAGATCAGGACCTTGGCCCGATAGGAGGCCTTGTCCTGATTCTTGATGAAGGGCGTCAGGAAATGCTGGCCGTGCCAGAACGCGAAGATCGCAGGGAGCTGCGGCTCGACGCGTTCATAGACGTCCGGGGGATCGAACGTGAACCTGTTGGTCCGCCAGACCAGACGCAGATATTCGGCCGCCAGGACCCCGACGGCACGCTGAAGCCAGCTGCTTCGCAGCGTATTGCGAAGCAGTCTTTTCAACGTGCCGGTTCTTGATTCGGGTCGAGCAGCCGGTGGAGATGGACGATGAAATAGCGCATCTGTGCGTTGTCGACCGTGCTCTGCGCCTTGGCGCGCCAAGCGGCATAGGCGGCCGCATAGTTCGGATAGAGGCCGACGATCTCGACGTCGTCGAGATTCTTGAAGGTGTTGCCTTCGAGATCGACGAGTTCGCCGCCGATGACGAGGTGGAGCAGTTGTTGCGGGGCACTATCTGGCATGAGTTCTATTCCTAACGGGCTGCCCGGCAAAGCAGTGTCCGACAAGCACGACGAAGCGCTTCAGGCTAAGGGACGGTTGCGAAAATGCGCGACAATGCCCGCATGACGATCGCGTCCCGCTGCCACCAGCACCCCGTGCGCCACTTCCCGGCGGTTGTAGAGGATGGGTTCTCCGGAGAGGTTGCTCATCCTACCATCCGCTTCCTGCACGATCAAATCGGCCGCCGCAAGGTCCCAGTCATGGCTGTTGCCCCCCGCAAAAGCCGCATCCAGCGCGCCATGGGCGACCCGGCACAGCCGCAGCGCCAGCGAGCCGATTCGCCGATGCAGCTTGATTTCGCCGAGTGACGGCTTCAAGCGCTCGACCAGCGGCTTCGGGCCGGCGACGCGGGCGAAGTCGAGCTCGGATCCGGACGTCGCCCGCACCGGCTTGTCGTTGAGCGTCGTGCCCTGGCCGCGCACCGCGAAGAAGAACTCGTCGCTCGCTGGTGCAAACACCGCGGCAAGTACGGGCGAGGCGTCTTCCACCAGCGCCACACTGACGCACCATTCGTCATGACCGCCCAGATAATTGCGCGTGCCGTCGATGGGATCGACGATCCATGTCAGCCGCCGCGACAGCCGTGCCGCATCGTCGGCGCTCTCCTCCGAAAGCCAGCCATAGTCGGGTGTCGCCGCGCGCAAGCGCGCTTCGAGGAGATCGTTGACCGCGATGTCGGCCTCCGACACCGGGGAGGACGCGCCCTTGGTCCACTTCCTCAGCTCGGTGCGAAACATCGACTGCGCGAGTGCGCCCGCTTCCCGCACCGTGTCCTTCAGCAGCGCCGCGTCGCGGGTCAGGATGGTGTTGTCGAGAACAGGAGTCATCCGAGTCAATCGAGCTGCATGCGAGGACCACCTCTCCCCATTGGGGAGAGGTCGATTTGCGCAGCAAATCGGGTGAGGGGGCGCAGGTCCCACGAGAGAGAGTAACCCCTCACCCGGATCGCATCTTGCGATGCGATCCGACCTCTCCCTACGGGAGAGGTGAGCCAACTCGCCTCTGCTCGATCAGCGTCCGCCAAGCGTCAAACCCTCGATGCGCACCGTCGGCGCATTGATGCCGTAGCGGAACTCGAGATTGTTCGCGGGCTGCATCGACTTGAAAATCTCGAACAGATGGCCGGCGATCGTCACCTCGCTGACGGGATAGGTGATCTCGCCGTTCTCGATCCAGAAACCGGAGGCGCCGCGGCTGTAATCGCCGGTGACGCCGTTGACGCCGGAGCCGATCAAATCGGTGACATAGAACCCTTGCTTGATATCGGAGATCAACTCGGCCGGCGTCGGCGCGCCGGCCTCGAGATGCAGATTGTAGGGCCCCGGCGAGGGAGAGGAGGAAACGCCGCGATGGGCATGGCCGGTCGTGGTGAGGCCGAGCTCGCGCGCGGTCGCGCAGTCGAGCAGCCAGGTCGTCAGCACGCCTTCGTCGACCAGCGCGGTCCTCTTCACCGCGACGCCTTCGGCGTCGAAGGTCTGCGAGCGCAGGCCGCGCCGGCGCAGCGGATCGTCGATGATGCGGATGTTCTTCGCGAAGAGCTGCTGGCCGAGCTTGTCCTTCAAGAAGCTGGTCTTGCGCGCGATCGAAGCGCCGTTGATGGCGCCGACGAGGTGGCCGACCAGGGAGCCGGCAACGCGCGGATCGAACACGATCGGCACCTTACAGGTCTCGACCTTGCGCGGATTGTAGCGCGCCACGGTGCGCTCGCCGGCGGAACGGCCGACGGCTTCCGGCGACAACAGATCGGCGCCGTGCGGCGCCGAGGTGAAGTCGTAATCGCGCTCCATGCTGGTGCCTTCGCCTGATATGGCGGTGGCGGAAATGCCCTGGCTGGAGCGGAGGTAAGAGCCGTGGAAGCCGGTCGAGGTGACGAGCACCATGCCGCCGATACCGGCGGAAGCCGAGGCGCCGCCGGATTTGGTCACACCCTTCACGCCGAGCGCCGCAGCTTCGGCCGCGAGCGCGCGGCGCTCGAGCTCGGCGGTCGCCGGCAAGTTGGGATCGAGCAGGTCGAGATCGGGGAATTCGCGCGCGAGCAGCGCGGGATCGGCGAGGCCGACATATTTGTCGTCGGGCGCCACGCGCGCCATCGCGACCGCGCGCTCGGCGAGCTTGGTCACGGCATCGCCGCTGACGTCGTTGGTCGAGACCACCGCCTGGCGCTGGCCAACCAGCACGCGCAGGCCGACATCGTCGCCCTCGGACCGCTCGGATTCCTCTACACGGCCGTCGCGGACCTCGACGCCCTGCGAGACGCCGCGCACCGCGACCGCATCGGCCGCATCCGCGCCGGCGCGCCTGGCCGCCTCGACCAGCCGCTGCGCGAGATCGGAGAGCGCGGACTGATCGAACAGG
Source organism: Bradyrhizobium sp. USDA 327 (assembly GCF_041262065.1). NCBI lineage: Bacteria > Pseudomonadati > Pseudomonadota > Alphaproteobacteria > Hyphomicrobiales > Nitrobacteraceae > Bradyrhizobium > Bradyrhizobium sp. USDA 327. The sequence goes on from NZ_JBGCCW010000001.1 coordinate 5,829,394, forward strand.
TCGCGATTGGATGTGGTCGAAAGCGTCGAGCTTGGTGCAGAGTTCACGAACGAAATCCTGTTGGGGCGGGGTTCGGGACCGGAACCCACAGATGTGCCCTGATAGCGCGGACTTCAAGCATTTTCAGCCCGCCAAAAGCTCAGATTCGCAACTTCGGCGCAACGTCTCGTCAATCATGCGCGCCAAGGTCTTGTCAATCATGAGCAGCGGTGACGGTGGGTTAACCAGGCTTTTTAAGCGGTTTCGGAAAGGCACGCGCTAAGGTCCTCGCATCGACCGGGAACATAATCCCGGCGGGGAGAACTAAAGCCGTGAGGCGTCAAACAGCAACATGCGGGGTCACTCCCGCCGGGTCGAGCCGCTCCTTGCGGCTCGACCCCCTTTCCCTTCCGGTCCGCTTCGATGCGCATGACCCGCGCGCCGACGGACATGTCAGGCAGATCGAGCTTCATCGCGAGCGTGTCGTGCTGCGCCGTGCCGTCCGCGGCATGCAAATGGCGATCAACGTGCGCGTTGCCGACTTCACCGGCGTCGCTTTGCGCGGCAATGACGACGCGCAGACGCTCGTCCTCGTGCATCGCGATCCCTCGCTGTCCATTCCGCTGCTGGTCGGCGCCGATGCCGACGAGATAGCGCAAGCCTGGGCGGTCTGGAGCGAGCTCTTCGCGCTACCGCAGCTCGACGAAGGCGCCCGCAAGCCCGCGCCGCGCCGTCGCCGCGCCAACGCGATCCGCGCGCGCCGCCCGAAATTCCTGATGCGCCGGCGCACCGGCATGGCGCGGGAATTGCCCGTTCATCACGACGAACGTGAGATTATCGCGAGGAATTAAGCGGCAACCACAGGTGCCGTAGGGTGGGCAAAGCGAAGCGTGCCCACCTTTTTTATCAATCATTGAGAGATGGTGGGCACGGCGCAAGAGCGCCTTTGCCCACCTACGAGAGCTACGCCGCCCGCATCACCGCGTCGGCCAGCAATCCCGCGAACAGCAGCAAGCCCGCGTCACGGTTCGACTTGAACAGGCGCAGGCACAGCTCGGGATCGTCAATCCTCAAGCGCACGATCTGCCACACCAGATGCACGGCGAAGGCCACGAGCCCGAGCCAGGCCGGCCAGCGCACATCGCCGGACGCCAGCGCGATGCCGATCAACATCACCGCGAGCCCGTAGAACAGGATCAGCGCCTGGTGCGTGTGCGCGCCGAACAGGCGCGCGGTCGACTTGATGCCGATCAGCGCGTCGTCCTCGGCGTCCTGATGCGCATAGATCGTGTCATAGCCGATCACCCAGGAGATCGCGCCGGCATAGAGCACGAGCGCGGTGACGTCGATGTGTCCGAACGTGACGGCAAATCCCATCAAGGCGCCCCATGAGAAGGCAAGCCCGAGCACGATCTGCGGCCACCAGGTGATGCGCTTCATGAAGGGATAGATCGCGACGATCAAAAGCGAGGCGATGCCGGTCGCAATCGCGAAGCGGTTGAACTGCAGCAGCACCAGCAGGCCGATCAGCGCCTGTGCGACCATGAAGGCCAGCGCCTGTTTCGTGGTCACCTGCCCCGACGGCAACGGCCGCGAACGCGTGCGCTCGACCTTGTCGTCGAGATCGCGGTCGGTGATGTCATTCCACGTGCAGCCCGCCCCGCGCATCACGAAGGCGCCGATGAAGAACAACGCGATGGTGAGCGGCAGGCCGCGGACGTCATGCGCCATGCCGGCGGCGAGCGCCGCCGACCACCAGCATGGCATCAGGAGAAGCCAGGAGCCGATCGGACGGTCGAAGCGGGACAGGCGCAGGTAAGGCCGCGCCCAATGCGGCGCGAGCGTATCGACCCAGTTGCCGGTGGAATCGGCAACGCGGGCGGATGTCTCGCTCATCGGGTCAGGACGTTGCCGTTGAGCGTATCGAAGGTGCTGCCGCCCTTCTTGCCGGCATTGGCCTCGGGCGCCGAACCCGACCCCAGCACCTCGCTCAGCGACGGGCCGGCCGGACGCGTCTGTTGCTGCTGCATCTGCTGCGCGACGTTGCAGACCTTCGTCGCCATGGCCTCTGTGTTCTTGTGACCGTCCTTCATCTGAGCGCCCACCTGCGGCGGGATTCCGCATTTGGCGGCGTGGGCCTCGATGTACTTGATCATCTTGGTCTCAGACTGGCTGAAATTGCGAATCAGCTTGCAGGCCTCGTCCGGCGGCGCGTGACGGTCGCTCGCCGCCTTGATCAGCTTGCCGCGCTTCTCGGCTTCTTCGCGCAGGGGCATGAACGCCTTCATGCAGTCCTCGCCGGGACCGGCTTGCGTCGGCGGAGCCGCGCTGAAGGCGCCGGCACCGCCGACCGGGGCGGCGCCGTTCACCGGAAACGACGATTGCGGCGTCGTGCCGACGGAGGCGACGGGCGCCGCGCCGTTCACGGGCGGAAAGGGGGAACTGGTAGCAGCCTGGCCGGGCAGCGGCGCCGGGAAGGCGCTTTGCGCATGGGCGCCCGCGGCACCCATGGCGACCATGGCGGCAGTGATCGGAACCATCAGACGACGGATCATGAAGGCAGTCTCTCCGGCAGGAGCTTACGGGGGCGGCGTCTTCTCAATTGAAGCGCGACCAGCGTGTTCGCTTTTCTACGATTCCTGCCGGCCCTTAACAACCCGTGGAATAGGGCAAGAGCGCGGCGCTGGGACGCACCAATTCGGCGATATTTACCCCCAAAACTACTGGTTTCGGTTAAGAACGGCGGCGAATTGGACCTCTGACGATGCCCTCCCACGATTTTAGCGCTCCCCGCCTGTTCGTCGATGCCGCCCTCGTCCAGGACGCCAGGGTGCCGCTCGACCGCGACCAGAGCAATTACCTCGGCAACGTGCTGCGGCTTGCCGCCGGGGCCGAAGTCCTGGCCTTCAACGGCCGCGACGGCGAGTGGCAGGCGGCCATCGAAGGCCGCAAGCGGCCGGATGGCCTCGTGATCCTTCAGCAGACCCGGCCCCAGGACCGGCTACCCGACCTCACTTACGTCTTTGCCCCGCTCAAGCATGCCCGGCTGGATTACATGGTGCAGAAGGCGATCGAGATGGGCGCCGCCGCCCTGCAGCCGGTCCTGACACGGTTCACCCAGGCCTCCCGGGTCAATACCGAACGAATGCGCGCCAATGTGGTCGAGGCGGCCGAGCAATGCGGCATCCTCAGCATCGCCACCGTTGCCGAGCCGGTGCCGCTGGAGCGCTTCTTGAGCCAGCGCGCCGCCGGCCGGTTGCTGATCTTCTGCGATGAGGCGACGGAGGTCCAGGACCCCGTTCAGAGCCTGCAAAACACCCGTGAGGCCGGCCGAGGTATTGACGTGCTGATCGGCCCCGAAGGCGGCTTCGCCGAGGAGGAACGGGCACTGCTGCTGCGGCAGCCCAAGATCCTGCGGCTGGCCCTCGGTCCCCGGATCATGCGGGCCGACACCGCCGCGGTGGCGGCCCTGGCGCTGGTGCAGGCTGTGCTGGGCGACTGGGGCGGTGGACGCGGCTAGCATGATCCGGAAAAGTGCGCAGCGGTTTTCCGACAAGATCATGCTCAAACGATAACCGGAAGCGCGATGACGATTCATCCTGATCGCATCGCGCTTTAGATCGCTTCCCGCATCGCGCGGTGCAGGGTCTCGGACGGCAGCTCTCCGAAGGCCGCCCTGTAACTCGCCGCGAACTCGCTCAGATGCCAGAAGCCGTGCGCAATTGCGCAGGCCTTGACACTGCGCCGCCCGGGACCGATGCGCAGCTGCTTGCGCACCGACCAGAGCCGCAGGACCCGGCTATAGCGATGCGGGCTCATGCCGCAAATGGCCTGTGTCGCGCTCTGGAGAGTCCGAACGGACACGCCCACCTGCGCCGCCAGTTCGGGCGTCTTGGGCCAGACCGTCAGATCTTGCCGGATCAGTCTTTCCATGTCCGCGACGATCCGCCGATAGCCATCCGTGGCGGACGACGCGGGTCCGCCGCTCGCGCTGGTGCGCAGCGCAGCGTCCATCGTGCCGAGCAGGGACTGCTCGACGGCGGTCAGCGACATTGGCTCGTTCAGGAAGTCCGGGTCATGTGCCGCGATTTCCAGCGTGACGGAGATCAGGCGTCGCAGCGAGGCAAGAACGTCCGATGGCGGGTTCACCAGGCGATAGCCGTCACCCAGTTGCGCCCAGGGTTCGCGCTGCGGCGGACTGAGATACACGACGGCCATCAGCCGGCCCTCCGGCTCATAGACCAGGCAATCGGAGCTGCCCGTCAGAACGACGATGGAACGGCCCATTGATTGCCCGTTGATGCGGGCCGAGGTCACGTGATCCATCGGCACCACGACGGCGGCGGCATTCGTCAATTGATAGCCGCGAACGATCCGCGGGAAAGTCTTCACCAGAGAGAGGGTCAGGGTCGGCAGGCTGAGCCGAGCCCGCATGATCGCCGTCGCCCCGACGGACAACGGCATGCTGGATGCGCCGGCATATCTCTCGGTCTCGCCGAAATGGTCGATGTCATACGCCCTGAGCTCGAGGGCCGACGATGGCTTGAGCTCCTGGAAGGACATCAAGCGGTCCGTCGCCAGCTCTCGCGCTCCGTCGCGCGCAGTATCGAGATGGCCTTGATCCATATCGTGTTGCTTACTTTGCCTTCTTTGCGGACGTCGCGCCCGTGGAGGCGCGCAGATCATCCGGCCCGCTGATGCCGGCACGCCTGAGATCGCGAAGCAGCTTCGCGAGCAACAGCATGTTCGTCTTCTGCAGTTCGTGGTTGTTTCCAAACCTGAATGCGTTCTGCTCGGTCACGATGAGTCCGGCCTTCGTCTCGGCGAGAATCTTCCGCCTCTTCAGTCCTGTCACGCGACGGCGAACCGTCTCCAGTGGCAGACTGAGGAAGCGGGAGAGTGCGGCACGAGAGACCCCCTGCTTGATCACATCCGGCTCGACGGCATGAATGCTGGAGAATTTCTCGTCCAACGCCGGATCGTTCATCACGTGGATGACATTGGCGTTCAGGACCGCATGAATGATCAGAAGGTCCAGCGGATCGAATTCGTCGTAGTGCCGGAACAACTCGCTCATCGAGAACAGCATATAGGCTAGCGTGTGCCGCGAGACCGTCCGGATAATATCTGAAGCATTGCGCATGAATCGAAAACCAACATTCATCTTGTAGACGATGGTTACGGCGAACGGATCATCGGCCATACCCAAAATGAGTATGCGACGACTTGCCAGCCGTCCGTAGTTCCTCATTGTGACGCCGGCCTGCTGCTGCATCTGGGCATCGTTGTCGACGAGACCTTCGACGTGCCTGCCGGACCCCTGGCCGCCAAGACTTCATTGCGCGAGCGCGCATCCAACAGGTTCGACGATGCCGGCGCCGCCGGGGTGGCGATCGCGATGGAAGACATGGCAATGAATGACGACCTCGTGCCCGAGGCGCGATCATGCGAGTCGCTGCGACTCATCAAGGCGTTTCTCCGCCTCGCGGACCCCGGCAGAAGGGGAAGCGTCCTCGACCTGGCGGAACAACTCGCGGAAGCAGCGGGGGCTGCCACGGCAGGGTCGACCTTTGCCGTGACCGAGGCATCATTCGTGGAACCAGCTCCAGCCCCCGGCCCAACCGAATGAAGCCGAACCCCTCGCCCGGCGCGTCCCGCGACGAAACGTGATCCATCGGAATTCGGTATCAAATTACCCGATCGATGCCACTTTCTACACCCTGCCGACGGTGCCGGCGTCGCTCCAAACTCGTTAAGCGATTGATCCTTTGGAGGTCGAAAGCGCTTTCGGGCCGTGCTAAGGGCTGCGCCAACTCCCATTCCTTCCTTGCCCTGCCCGGTTCCACCGGGATGATGGACCCTGAGATGACCGCGACTGCCACCTCAAATGCTGCCGGCTCCGCCGCCTGGGCGGATACGCTGCTCTTGTCGTTCGCGCAGGCCGGTTACGTCAGGGCCGAGCCCGCTATCCTGCAACCGGCCGAGCCGTTCCTGGATCTCTCCGGCGAGGACATCCGCAAGAGCCTGTACCTCACCACGGATCTCTCGGGCGAGGAGCTCTGCTTGCGCCCGGACCTGACGATTCCCGTCGCGCGCGACTATCTCGCCTCGACCCGCGCCGGCCAGCCGGCCGGGTTCAGCTATCTCGGGCCGGTGTTCCGCTACCGTAGCGGCCAGGCCAGCGAATTCCTGCAAGCCGGCATCGAATCGTTCGGCCGCCAGGACCGCGCCGCGGCCGATGCCGAGATGTTGGCCCTGGCGCTGGAGGCGACCGCCGCCTTCGGCGTCCGCGATGTCGAGATCCGCACCGGCGATGTCGCACTGTTCAATGCCCTGCTGGACGCACTCAACCTCTATCCGGTCTGGCGCCGCCGCCTGGTCAAGGATTTCAACCGCAAGATCAGCCTGGAGCAGGATCTGGAGCGACTGGCAGCCGCCAGCACCGCGACGCGCAGCGAATATGAGGGCGTGCTGGCCGCCCTCGCCGGCTCCGATCGCAAGGCGGCACTCGCCTTCGTGACCGACCTGATGTCGATCGCCGGCACCACCAATGTCGGCGGGCGCACCACGGCCGAGATCGCCGATCGCTTCCTCGAGCAATCGACGCTGAAGGGCGGCGCGCTGCCGCGCGAGGCGATCGCCGTGCTCAAGCGCTTCCTGTCGATATCGGGCAATCCCGACGACGCCATCGCCGAGCTGCGCGCACTCACGACCGACGCGAAGCTCGATCTCGCCCCGGCGATCGATCAGTTCGAGAGCCGCGTCGGCTTCATGGCGGCGCGCGGCATCGACGTGAAGCAGACCCGCTTCTCGACGGCGTTCGGGCGCGGCCTCGACTATTACACCGGCTTCGAATTCGAGCTTCATCACAGGGGCAACGGCGCCGAGCCGCTGGTCGCGGGCGGCCGTTATGACGGGCTGATGACCCAGCTCGGCTCGAACGCGCCGATCCCCGCGGTCGGCTTCTCGGTCTGGGTGGATGCGCTGACGAAGATCGGCCGCAAGGTGGGAGCTTAAGTCATGAGCGCGCCATTCGTTCTGGCCGTTCCCTCCAAGGGCCGCCTTCAGGAGAATACCGAGGCCTTCTTCGCCCGCGCCGGGCTCAAGCTGTCGAAGGCCGGCGGCGCCCGCGACTACCGCGGCACGATCGCGGGTCTCGACAATGTCGAGGTCGCCTATCTCTCGGCGAGCGAGATCGCCTCGCAACTCGCCCGCGGCTTTGCGCATCTCGGCGTCACCGGCGAGGACCTGGTGCGCGAGACCATCGCCGATGCCGACAAGCGCGTGTCGCTGATCGAAGGACTGGGCTTCGGCTATGCCGACGTCGTCGTCGCAGTGCCGCAGGCCTGGATCGACGTCCGCGCCATGGCAGACCTCGACGATGTCACCACCGGCTTCCGCGAGCAGCATCACATGCGGATGCGGGTCGCGACCAAGTTCGTCAACCTCACCCGCGGCTTCTTTCAGGCTCACGGCATCACCGATTACCGCATCGTCGAAAGCGCAGGCGCAACCGAAGGCGCGCCGGCGGCCGGCAGCGCCGAGCTGATCGTCGACATCACCACCACAGGCGCGACGCTCGCCGCCAACGGCTTGCGGGTGCTCGACGACGGTATAATCCTGCGCAGCCAGGCCAATCTGGTGGCATCCAAAGGGGCCGACTGGTCGCCGCAGGCGCGAGAAACGGCGCGTGTCATCCTCGATCACATCGCAGCGCGGGCGCGGGCCAACAAGTACCGCGAAGTCCGCACCCGCTTCCGGCAATGCGACGCCGCCCTGCTCGGCGAGGCCCATAGCCGATACGGAGTCGAGGCGCCGTTCGGCGGTCCGACTTCGTCAGGCATGCTGACGCTGCACTGCCCGCCGGGTCAGCTTTATGCGCTGGCGAGCTTCCTGCGCGAGCATGGCGCCGAGACCGTCTCGGTTGTCTCGCTGGACTACGTGTTCGATCGGGAGAACCCGCTGTTCGCCAGGCTCGAGGCGTTCCTCGGGCAATGAGCCTCGGGTTCGTTCAGCATAGCGACAGCAAGCGGCAGCTACCATATGCTGTTGAGAATATCCAAACGCCTCTGGAACCTTGATCGATGACGCTGGGCTCTGACGTTTCCGGCATGACGACCACCGCAGCGAGCGCCGCCGCGAAGGGGCTGTCGATAGTCGTCCCCGTCTACAACGAGGCGGCGGGGCTCGCTGCCCTGCATCAGCGCATCTGCGATCTCGCAAAGACGCTGCGGCAGCGCTATCGGCTCACTTGCGAGGTCGTCTACGTCGACGACGGCAGCAAGGATGCGACGCTGTCGATCGCGCGGTCGCTGCCGGCCGACGCGATCGACGTCCAGGTCGTGTCGCTGTCGCGCAATTTCGGCAAGGAGGCCGCGCTGATGGCGGGCCTCGACCATGCCCGGCTTGGCGCCGTCATGTTCATGGACGGGGACGGCCAGCATCCGCCGGCGCTGATCGAACAGCTGGTGCGGCACTGGATCGATGACGGCTATGACGTCGTCTACACCGCCAAGGCGCATCGCGACAACGAGCCCTTCTTGCGCCGGGTCGCGGTGCACGGCTTCTACGCGCTGATCAATTGGGGCGCACGCCAGAAGATTCCCGAGGACGCCGGCGACTTCCGCCTGCTCTCGCCGCGCGCGGTCGTCGCACTCAGGCAGTTGCCGGAACGTAACCGCTTCTTCAAGGGCCTCGCCAGCTGGATCGGCTTTCGCCAGATCCGCGTCGACTACGAGCCTGCGGCGCGCGTCCATGGCGTCACCACCTTCAACGCCGCAAGCCTGCTCGGCCTCTCGATCGAGGGCCTGACCTCGTTTTCGGTGGCACCGCTGCGCTTCGCCAGCCTGCTTGGCGTCATCCTCGCCGGAGGTGCCTTCCTGTTCGGCCTGTCGATCCTCTGGGAGGTGTTGACGACCGGCAAGCAGGTGCCCGGCTATCCCTCGCTCGTGATCGGCCTGATGACGATCGGCGGCGTGCAGCTCATCATGATCGGCATCGTCGGCGAATATATCGGCAAGATTCTTTCCGAGCTGAAGGCGCGCCCGATCTACTTCGTCGCCGAGCACAGCGAGAAGCACTTCGAGGCCGGCAAGGCCGACGACGCCCCGAACAGGACGGCCGCCGAATGAGCGCGGCCGCGAGCCCGCGGCGAATCTGGGTCTGCGCCGACGATTACGGCATCAGCCCGGCCGTCAACCGCGCCATTCGCGACCTGATCGAACGCGGCCGCCTCAACGCCACCTCGGTGATGATGGTGGGTCCGGCGATCGCGCGCAGCGAGATCGAGGCGCTTCAGTCCGCAGCAAAGACGAACTCGCGCTGCACGATCGGATTGCACGTGACGCTGTCGGCGCCGTTCCGGCCGCTCACCATGCATTTCCGACCGCTCGACGGCGACATGTTCATGCCGTTTCCGAAGCTGCTGCGCGCGGGCGTTTTGCGGCGGCTCGACCGGGAATTCTTCCGCAACGAAGTCAGGGCGCAGCTGGCAGCCTTCATGGAAGCGTTCGGACGCGCCCCCGACTTCGTCGACGGCCACCAGCATGTGCAGCTCTACCCGCAGGTCCGCGACGGCTTTGTCGATGCGGTCGTCGAGACTGCGCCAGGCGCCTGGGTGCGCCAGGGCGGCCGCGATCTGCCGCTCAGGCAACGGCTGGCCTCACCAAAAGCCATGGTGCTCGACAGTCTCAGCGCGCAATTCCGCCGCCGCGCCGGCAGCGCCGGCCTCAGCTTCAACCCCGGCTTCGCCGGCGCCTATGATTTTACGCGCGAGGCCGATTTCGGCGCGCTGATGCGGCAGTTCCTGGAAGGCCTTCCCGACGGCGGCCTCGTGATGTGCCATCCCGGCTTCGTCGATGACGTCCTCGCCGGCCTCGACCCGATGACCGATGTCCGCGAGCGCGAGCACGCTTATCTCGCCAGCGACGCCTTCGCGCGCCTGGTGGCGGACAGCAACGTGACACTGGGATGAACCCGGCGGCAAGCGGGCCCGGAGGCAGCTTGTCGCATACGGAAATTTAATCCGGCCGGCACTGTTGGGGCCACAATGGAACCCTACATCTCCTGCGCGCTTGATTTTGCGCGAAGGAGACAGATCATGACGCCGCAGGAACGCCAGCTCGTCGACGACCTTTTCGACCGGCTTTCAAAGCTGGAAAATGCACCGCGCGATCCCGATGCGACCGCCGCGATCTCCGACGGTTTGCGCAAGGCGCCCGGCGCCGTCTATGCGCTGGTGCAGACCACGCTGTTGCAGGACGAAGCGCTGAAGCGCGCTCATAACCGCATCCAGGAGCTGGAGGCCGGCCAAGCGCCCGAGCCCGCCCAGTCCGGCGGCTTCCTCGACACCATGCGCGACACGCTGTTCGGCGGGAGCCCCTCGCGCGGCTCGGTTCCGAACGTGCCGCCGCGTGAGCAGCGACCGGTCTGGAACACCGGCCAGGCGATGCAGCAGACGCAGCCGGGCTACGGCCAGCCGCCTTATGGACAGGCTTACGGCCAAGGACCGGTGCAAGGGCCGGGACAAGGTTATGGTGCCCCGCCCGTGGGCGGTGGCGGCGGCTCGTTCCTCGGCACGGCGGCGGCGGCCGCGGCCGGCGTCGTCGGCGGCTCGCTGCTGCTCTCCAGCATCCGCGGCATGATGGGTGGATCGCATCAGCAGGCCTTCGGCGACACCAATACCGCGGGCGACCGCAGCCCCTGGGGCGGCGGCGACCAGTCGGGCGGATCGCTCGCGCGCGACGCCGGCGTCAACGACATCGGCTCGAACCGGGATTCCCGCCAGGGCTTCTCCGACCAGGCCTCGAACGATCGGGACAACAACGACCAGAACTACGACGACAATCGCGACGACAACATGGACATGGCCGACGACAGCGATTTCGGCGGCGACGACGACGGCGGCAGCGACTACGCGTGACGCCGATCTACAAGGCATGCAAGCGAACGGCCGCCGATGAGGCGGCCGTTTTCATGAGATGTGTCTTGCTCGGAGGCCCTTCCTTCTCCCCGTAACAAGGGGAAAGGGTAGCGACGATCACATCACCACGACCTTGGTGCCGACATTGACGCGGCCGTAGAGGTCGATGACGTCCTCGTTGCGCATACGGATGCAACCGGAGGAGACGTTGGTGCCAATGGTCCAGGGCTCGTTGGAGCCGTGAATGCGGTAGAGCGTCGAGCCGAGATACATCGCGCGGGCGCCGAGAGGATTTTCCGGACCGCCTTCCATGTGCCGGGGCAGATCGGGACGACGCGCGAGCATTTCCTTCGGCGGCGTCCAGTCCGGCCATTCGCGCTTGGCGGTGATCGACTTCACGCCGGACCAGGTGAAGCCGGGACGGCCGACGCCGATGCCGTAGCGCATCGCCCTGCCGTTGCCCTCGACGAGATAGAGGAACTTGTTCGGCGTATCGACCACGATCGTGCCGGGACTTTCGTTGCCGTTATAGTCAACGAGTTGTTTCTCGAATCTAGGATCGAACGGACGCTGCCGCGGGTCGACCGCTTCTTGCTGGAGAGCTGCGCCTTGCATCTGCGGCTCGCCCATCGGCGGCAGGCGGCGCTGATCGTAGTAGGCCGGCTGCTGCTGATACACCGGCTGCTGCGGCGCGTAAGCCGGACCGCGGCCGGGACCGTCGCCGAACAGGAACTCGATGAAGCCGCCACCCATGTTCGAATTGGAAGCGACGCGCACCGGCGCCGGCGGCACCTGCGGCGCGTAGAGCACTGCGGGCGGATCGTTCGGCACGCTGTTGTCGAAGGCGCCGGCGTCGTTGGTGCCGGCCATGAAGGTGCAAGCGCTGCCGAGCAGCGCGACAGACATTTTCTTGAACATCGACGTACTCTGTACTGTTTCGTCTAGATCACATGCGTCGCGGAAGCTGCCTGGCTGATCGGCGCCCGCGACGTGGTCAATAAAGAGCAAAAGCCGTTTCGTTTGGTAAACGCATCGGGCGTTTGGATTCACCACGTCGCGAGTGGCGGCGCAATTTGGCGATCAGCGTTTATTTTCCATGAACGCCGCGCGTCCATGGTTAATCGCTTCTTCGCGCAGCGTCGCCCGCGGCCGCCTGGCAGTTCCCGCTGTGAACTTCGTGTTAAATCGCTTGTGCCTACAAAGACGCGTGAATGAGGTGGGGGGAGTTTCCTGATGGCTGTTCACCGCAAACGTTTTCGTGTCGAGGATATCGTCGGTGGCGAGATGCCCATTCCAGATGTAGTTGAAGAGGCCCCCCCGATGCATAGCGAGATCATGGCCGAGCTGCGCGCGATCCGCGCACAGATGGCGAAGGGCGCCGCCCCACTGTCCGGCAGCGCAGCCATGGCGGCGATCGACGCCTCGACGGCCCACGAGCTTGCCGAAGCGCGCACCATGCTCGATACCTATCGGGCACAGATCGAGCAGTGCGAGAAGCTGAAGGTCGAGCTCGACCTCATCCACGATGCCATCGATCGCACCAAGCGCGAGATCGCGACGCTGCACGGCAAGAGCTTCGACGGCGGCGAAATGGCCAAGGTCAATGGCGAACTCGGCGCAGTGGTCGGCGGCACCGAGCAGGCGACCCAGCAGATCCTCGAAGCCGCTGAATCGATCGACCAGGCCGCCAGCGCAATGTCCAAGGTGGACTCGGCCGATCAGCAGAAGCGGCTAGCCGACGACATCCAGGAACGCGTCATCTCGATCTTCGAGGCCTGCAACTTCCAGGACCTGACCGGCCAGCGCATCAGCAAGGTCATGACCACGATGAAGTTCATCGAGCAGCACATCAATGCGATGATGGACATCTGGGGCGGCGTCGACGCCATCAAGGCCCATGTCCCCGCGCATGTCGACAACCGCAGCGACGACGAGAAGCTCCTCAACGGCCCGAAGCTCGCCGGCGACGTCGGCCATGCCTCGCAGGACGACATCGACGCGCTGTTCGACTGAGCGGACGCGGGATACGGAAAAACAAAACGCCGGCGCAAGCCGGCGTTTTTTTTGTTTTGGCCTATGACGTCATTCCGGGGCGGTCCGCAGGACCGAACCCGGAATCTCGAGGTTCTCAGGTGCGCAAATGCGCACCATAGTTAGTTCACGCTTCGCGTGCCCCGGAACGACAGAAGAGAGACTACGCCCGCGGCGCGCAGCGGACGTAGACCATGTTGCCGTAGCGGGTGGCGGCGTCCTTGTCGATGAAGCGGGTGATCAGGACGCGGCCGTCGAAGGAGATGATCTCGCGATCCTGCTCGCCAGGGGTCGGCCCCGCCGGTCCAATGTAGTTCTTGCCGCTCGGCGAGCCCTTCAGGCGCAGTTCCTGCGGCGTCGCCTGGTCGGCCAGATGCATGATCACGCCGCCGGAGGAGCCAGCGGTGATCACATAGGGGTTCTTGCACTGCGCCCGGGCGGCAGCCTCCGTGCGGGCGCGGTCGGCCGGGTTCTGGAACGAGGCGAGACCCCAGCGGCCGACGATCTCGTCCGCGCGGATGGTGGCGGGCATTTCCGGCGCTGTGCCGGGTTCGGCTTCAGGCGGCGGAGAGGACGACGAGAAGGGCGGCAGGCTCATGCCGCCGCCGCAGGCGCCCAGCAGCAGCGCCAGACAAGAGGCTGCCGCCAGATTGGCAACCGTGCGCGCGTGAGCTGAACTGATCATGGCATTCCCCCGAACAAGACGACGGCCGCACCCCTCCCGCAGCCAAGCGCAAAACCGCAGCCGGAGCAATGACGTCCTTCTGCACGCCGACACCCCGAACGAGTTTCCAATGCCACCATCCTATATCCGCCTCAACAATCGCTTAACCACCTTTGCTTGACAGGATCGCGGCCAAGCCATATTTCCGGGCGCACTATTAGCACTCGGAAAGCCCGATTGCTAAGCGCGCCGTTCGATCCCTCGGGGAGAGGGTGGACGGACGCGCCGCCCCACCGACTTCCACTCCTTCCGAAGCGAGCCTCCAAAGGGAAACGTCATGGCTAAATCCAAATTTCGTCCGCTGCATGACCGTGTCGTGGTCAAACGTATCGACGCCGAGGAAAAGACCAAGGGCGGCATCATCATTCCCGACACCGCCAAGGAAAAGCCGTCGCAGGGCGAGGTCGTCGCCGTCGGGCCCGGCGGCCGCGATGAGACCGGCAAGCTGATCCCGATCGACCTCAAGGTCGGCGACCGCGTGCTGTTCGGCAAGTGGTCGGGCACCGAGGTCAAGATCGACAACGAAGAGCTCCTGATCATGAAGGAGTCGGACATCATGGGCGTGTTGGCCTAAGGCCATCTGCCTGAACGGCCGCTGAATGCTCCCTCGTCATGCCCGGGCTTGCCCCGCCGAAGCGGCCACGGCCGTGCAGGCCGGACAAGCCCGGTAAGACGGAGAGAGCGCGGCACAGCACGAACCAAGACACATCACGAAACACGAGGGATTGCAGACATGGCTGCCAAGGACGTCAAGTTTTCCGGAGACGCGCGCGACCGCATGCTGCGCGGCGTCGACATTCTCGCCAACGCCGTCAAGGTGACGCTCGGTCCGAAGGGCCGCAACGTCGTCATCGAGAAGTCGTTCGGCGCGCCCCGCATCACCAAGGACGGCGTCACCGTCGCCAAGGAGATCGAGCTCGAGGACAAGTTCGAGAACATGGGCGCCCAGATGCTGCGCGAGGTCGCCTCGAAGACCAACGACACCGCCGGCGACGGCACCACCACCGCGACCGTGCTGGCCCAGGCCATCGTGCGCGAGGGCGCCAAGGCGGTTGCCGCCGGCATGAACCCGATGGACCTCAAGCGCGGCATCGACACTGCGGTCGCGGCCGTGGTCAAGGACATCGAGAAGCGCGCCAAGCCGGTCGCCGCCTCCTCCGAGGTCGCCCAGGTCGGCACCATCTCGGCCAACGGTGACGCCGCCATCGGCAAGATGATCGCCCAGGCGATGCAGAAGGTCGGCAACGAGGGCGTCATCACCGTCGAGGAGAACAAGTCGCTCGACACCGAGGTCGACATCGTCGAAGGCATGAAGTTCGACCGCGGCTATCTCAGCCCCTACTTCGTCACCAACGCCGAGAAGATGACCGCCGAGCTCGAGGATGCCTACATCCTCCTGCACGAGAAGAAGCTCTCGGGCCTGCAGGCCATGCTGCCGGTGCTGGAAGCCGTGGTGCAGTCGGGCAAGCCGCTCGTCATCATCGCCGAGGACGTCGAGGGCGAGGCGCTGGCCACCCTGGTCGTCAACCGCCTGCGTGGCGGCCTCAAGGTCGCGGCCGTCAAGGCGCCGGGCTTCGGTGACCGCCGCAAGGCCATGCTGGAGGACATCGCGATCCTCACCGGCGGCCAGCTCATCTCCGAGGAACTCGGCATCAAGCTCGAGAACGTCACGGTGAAGATGCTTGGACGCGCGGGCAAGGTGGTGATCGACAAGGAAAACACCACGATCGTCAAGGGCGCCGGCAAGAAGCCCGACATCGAGGCGCGCGTCGGCCAGATCAAGGCCCAGATCGAGGAGACCACCTCGGACTACGACCGTGAGAAGCTCCAGGAACGCCTCGCCAAGCTCGCCGGCGGCGTCGCGGTGATCCGCGTCGGCGGCGCCACCGAGATCGAGGTCAAGGAGAAGAAGGACCGCGTCGAGGATGCGCTCAATGCCACCCGCGCTGCGGTGCAGGAAGGCATCGTCCCCGGCGGCGGCGTCGCGCTGCTCCGCGCCAAGAAGGCGGTGGGCCGTCTCACCAACGCCAATGACGACGTCCAGGCCGGCATCAACATCGTGCTGAAGGCACTGGAAGCCCCGATCCGCCAGATCTCCGAGAACGCGGGCGTGGAAGGCTCGATCGTCGTCGGCAAGATCCTGGAGAACAAGTCCGAGACCTTCGGCTTCGACGCCCAGAACGAGGACTATGTCGACATGGTCGAGAAGGGCATCATCGATCCCGCCAAGGTGGTGCGCACCGCGCTCCAGGACGCCTCCTCCGTGGCCGGCCTGCTGGTGACCACCGAAGCCATGGTCGCCGAGCTGCCGAAGAAGGAAGCTGCGCCGGCCATGCCGGCTGGCGGCGGCATGGGCGGCTTCTAGGCTCCGTTCCATTGCAGTATTGCGAAGGCCGCCTCCGGGCGGCCTTCTTTTTTGCCGACCCTGCCTCTCCGCTTTCCAATTCAACCGGCAGCCAAAAGCCACTACGGTGGCGCCGATTCTGATTGCTCGAGGTCTTCGTCGATGCGCGCGCTTCCGGTTTGTTCGACTGCCCTTCTGGCGGCTCTGCTCGCCGTCTCGCCCGAGTTCGCCTCCGCCCAGATGAAGCTGTCGCCGAAGGCGACGGCGCCGGGCGGAATCGAGACGCGCTATTTCACCTCGATCGACGGGCTGATGGACGGCAATGCCGACGTGATCCTGAAGGAGACGCGCCAGGGCAAGACGGTCACCGCGGCGGTGCTCGACGTCTGTTACCCGATCGCAAAGAATTCCGACCGCAAGGACCGCTTCGTCGTCAATCTCCAGGTCGCCGGCCAGACGCTGACGGGAACGACGCAGAGCATGGGTGAGAAGTCGCCGGTCAGCGTCAAGCTGACGCGCAAACAGTCCGGCGATACGTTCGAATTCCGCGGCCAGATCGCAATCGGCCAGGCGGTGACCGAGGTCACCTCGCCCGACAATTCGGATCTCAGCGAAAGGGAATTTCTGGACAACCAGACCTCCGACGACGGCATCACGCCGCAGCCGAAGGATTTCACCGACGTCTCGCCGGAAGCGATCGCAGTCAAGGTCAAGCTCGACGCGGCGACCGACTTCCTGAAGGGTTTGAAGGGCCAGGAAGTCGAGGTGACGCTGGCCAGCCTCACCGTCGGCTGCGACGCACTGCGCGCAGGCGAGCAGACCATCAACATGTCGGTCGATCCCGAGCGCGCCGGCGCGCTGCTGTCGAAATTCAAGGCGATGCCGGGCGTCACGGCCGCAGGCTGGACCGCGGGCATGACCGAGATGGACCGCACCATCCGCTTCCCCGCCGCGGACTGGCGCGAGGGCGACAAGATCAACAAGGGCAAGCTCGCGACCGCGGTGGCGAGCGTGCTGAGCAGGACACTCGCGGCAAAGCCGGTCTCGCAGAACTTCAACCCCGCGACCGGCAAGCTCAAGCTGGTGTTCAAGCGGCCGAACCAGGATTTTCCGGCGCTCGATCTCACCGACACGATCGAGGTCGCAGGGCTCGTCTCGCCGGACAAGCCCGGCGCCACCGACAAGCTCATGCTCTGGATCGGCAGCCCCGCGACCACGACCGCCGACGAGAGCAGCGGTGCCAAGCTCAATCTGTCCGACGACGCGAGCCTGGACGAAGAAGGCGATCTGCCTGACGACAACGGCTCGATCGAGGCGCTTGCCAAGGAGCTGAAGGGCCAGCGCTGGGACGCCGACAAGTCGGAGTGGAAGTAGGTCGAGCTCTCGTGCCCCGGACGCCATAAGCGCGTTGACGCGCGTCTTCGACGCGCTATGGCGAAGCGCTGCGAGCCGGGGCCCAGAGGCCACAAGCGGAATCGCGGAGAGAAAACCGGGTCCCGGCTCTGCGTCGCATCGCTCAGGCGACGCGCCTTGTCCGGGACACGAGCGAAGCTAATTCCCGTTGACGCGAAAGCGCAGCGGCTTGGGGCCGATCAGCGTCAGCACATCGCCCTGGCGTCTCCAGGTTTCGACGCTGCCGAGGGCGGCCACGAGCTCGTCGTCGGCCTGCGCCTTCGCCGGCGGACAGGAACGGTCCTGGATCTGGCCGGGAACGAAGATCACGGTGTTGCCGGCAACCGAGAACTGGCCCTTGCCGCCCTTGCACCAGAGCTCCAGCACGACTTCGCCATGGTCGCCGATCTCGATGTTCGGAATCCGCTTCGAGCCGGGCTGCGGCAATGCTTCGAGCGTCATCTCGGTGCCGAACGGGAAACCGTCCTCGGCACGCGCGAGCGTGGACATCGCGAGCATTGCAACTGCCGCACACACCAATCGCATGAGCGAAACCATGAGACCTCTCGACCGACCTGATTTGCGGCACCTTCTATAAGATGGCGATGCCATTGAGAAGGTTCGCCCAGATGCAAAAAATCCCCGCGGGGGCGAACCTCGCGGGGATTTGCCTCGAACGAGGCGCAGGCGGCTATTTCAGGACCATCGCCGTGAACGGCCAGACATATGCCTGCAACGTCACGAGCACACCGACGAGGCACGCCAGCACGATCGAGTGCCAGAACACGAAGCGCAGGATGGTGCCCTCATGCCCGTACCAGTTGGTCGCGGTGGAGGCGACCACGATCGACTGGGCATCGATCATCTTGCCCATCACGCCGCCGGAGGAGTTCGCCGCAGCCATCAGGATCGGCGACAGGCCGAGTTGCTCGGAGGTGATCTTCTGCAGGTTGCCGAACAGGATATTGGACGACGTATCCGATCCCGTCAGCGCCACGCCGAGCCAGCCGAGCAGCGTGCCGAAGAAGGGATAGAGCACACCGGTCGCGGCAAAGGCGAGACCCAGCGTTGCGTCGACGCCGGACAGACGCGTCAAGGTGCCGATCGCGAGCATGGCCGAGATCGTGATCAGCGAGATCGCGCACAGACGTATGGTGCGGCCATACTCGGCCACGAGCCGGCCGGGAGCGACGCCCATCAGGACGCCGGAGATGATCGCCGCAAGCAGCATGCCCGTGCCGGTGAACGACAGGTATGTGAAGCTGAACACCGCAGCCTCTTTCGTCGGCCCTGGAGCGACCGGCGGCATCTTGTTGATCATCTGGTGCAGCTCCGGCACGGGATAGTTCCAGACGAAGATCGAGTTCGCCCAGCCCTTGAAGGCGCCATTGCCCCAGATCAGCATCACGATGCAGACGATGATCCAGGGAAGAAGCGCATTGAAGAGCTCGGCCTGCGTCAGCGGCGTCTTGTCGAGCGGCCTTGCCGCCGCCATGGTCGAGGCCGATTCATCGTGGCCCCGCAGCGCCGGCGACAGCCAAAGCTGCTTCGGTTGCCACACCTTCAGGAACAGGATCAGCGCCCCCATCGAGATCAGCGAGGCGCCGATGTCGACGATCCAGGGATTGATGTAGTTCGAAATCACGAATTGCGGGACGGCAAACGATATGCCGGTGACGAGGATCGCCGGCCAGACGTCCTTCATGCCTTTCCATCCGGCGAACGCCCACACCACCCAGAACGGCACGATCAGCGAGAAGAACGGCAATTGCCGGCCGACCATCGCGCCCAGGATGTAGGGATCGAAGCCAGTGACCGAAGCGAGGCCCTGGATCGGCGTGCCCAGCGCGCCATAGGCGACCGGCGCGGTATTGGCGATCAGCGACAGGCCGGAGGCTGCGAGCGGCGAGAAGCCGAGCCCGATCAGCACGGCGCCGGTGATCGCGACCGGCGTGCCGAAGCCGGAGGCGCCCTCGAAGAACGCACCGAACGAGAACGCGATCAGCAGCAATTGCAGCCGCCGGTCCTCGGTGACGCCGCCGATGGCGCGCTTGAGCAATTCGAAGCGCCCGGTGCTCACCGTCACCTGGTAGAGGAAGATGACGTTGAGGACGATCCAGCCGATGGGGAAGAACCCGGTGACGATGCCCAGCGCCGAGGCGCGGATCGACATGTTCGCGGGCATGGTGAAAACGAAGATCGTGACCAGGTTGGTCACGATCACGGCGATGACGGCCGCGATATGCGCCTGGACGCGGCCGCTCGCGATGAGGACCAGCAGCGTGACGACGGGCACCGCCGCCGCGATGGTCGACAGCACCGGGCTGTTGAGCGGATCATAGATCTGATTCCACATGGACTTTCTCCCCACGCATGTTGCGACAGGCGGCCCGCGTGGAGAGCCTGTCCTGCTTGACGCTGAAAGTGATACCCCCGAGCTGGACGCAATTCCTCGCGAATGCGGGCGGTTCCCGTCCGCTCACAAGCTCGCGAAATCCCAGATCACCCCGCCCCGCGCCGTCGAACCCCATGCTAGGGTTGTGGGCTGCGACAATCCAACGCAAATTGCAGATCTTGAGACTTTAGTCTAAGCGCGCCCGTTTCCGCCATTGCCTCAAGTCTTTGGCTCTGGGCCGCTATGCAAATCTCCCGAGGAGACCCTGCTCTGTGAAGAACATCAGCGCCACGCTCGCGATCGTCTGGCGAATCGCCGTCCCTTATTTCCGATCCGAGGACAAATGGGCCGGCCGCGGCCTGCTCGCCGCCGTGGTCGCTATGGAGCTGGCACTGGTCGCGATCGACGTGCTGGTGAACCAGTGGCAGAACCGGTTCTACAGCGCGCTCCAGAACAGCGACTGGGACACCTTCGTCAGAGAGATCTGGATCTTCGTCGCGCTCGCGTCCACCTATATCGCGCTGGCTGTCTACAAGCTTTACCTGAACCAGTGGCTCCAGATTCGCTGGCGGCAATGGCTCACTCGGCATTATCTCGGCGAATGGCTTCAGAACGCCACGCATTACCGCATGCAGCTCAAGGGCGACGCGGCCGACAACCCGGACCAGCGCATCACCGAGGACGTCAAGAATTTCGTCGAGCAGACCCTGAGCATCGGACTCGGCCTGCTATCGTCGATCGTGACGCTGTTCTCTTTCGTCATCATCCTTTGGGGCCTTTCCAACGCCGCGCCGCTACGCCTGTTCGGCACCGATCTCATGATCCCAGGCTATCTGTGCTGGGGCGCGCTGATCTACGCGATCTTCGGCACCGCGCTGACGCACTGGATCGGCGCACCGCTGGTCAACCTCAATTTCGAGCAGCAGCGCTACGAGGCCGACTTCCGCTTCAACCTCGTCCGCGTCCGCGAAAATTCCGAGCAGATCGCGCTGCTTAGGGGTGAAGGCGCCGAACGGGCCCGCCTGCTCGATCGCTTCGGCTTCGTAATCGCCAACTGGTACGCCATCATGAGCCGGACCAAACGCCTCACCGCGTTCACGGCCAGCTATCAGCAGGCCGCAGTGATCTTTCCCTACGTGCTGGTGGCGCCGGCCTTCTTCGCCAAGAAGATCCAGCTCGGCGACATGATGCAGACCGCGTCCGCCTTCTCCAGCGTACAGGGCGCGCTGTCGTTCTTCGTCACGGCCTACCGGTCTCTGGCGGAGTGGCGCTCGATCGTTGCGCGCCTCGATGGCTTCGAGATGTCCGTCGATTCAGCCGCGAACCTGCCGGCACATGAGCCTGCCATCGCGCTGGAGGTCGCCGGCGGCGGCCGCCATATCGACCTCGAGCAGCTCTGCGTGAACCTGCCCAACGGCACACCGCTGGTTGCCGCCAAGGCCTTCACCATCGAGACGTCGGAGCGCGTGTTGGTGACCGGACCTTCGGGCTCCGGCAAGTCCACGCTGTTCCGGGCCATCGCCGGCATTTGGCCGTTCGGTACCGGCACAGTTGTCATCCCCGAGAAGGCAAAGCTGATGATGCTGCCACAGCGGCCCTATTTTCCGGTCGGCATGTTGCGCGATGCCGTTGTCTACCCGGCAGCCCCCGGCGCGTTCGACGCCGCGCAAGTCCGCGACGCATTGATCGCCGTCGGGCTGCCCGACCTTGCCGAGCGGCTCGAGGAGGACGGCCACTGGAACCGGATGCTGTCGCTCGGCGAGCAGCAGCGCCTGGGGCTTGCGCGCGCGCTGTTGCATGTACCGGACTATCTCTTCCTGGACGAGGCGACGGCGTCGCTGGACGAGCCGTCGGAGGCCCGGCTTTATCGGCTCCTGGCGGAGAAGCTGCCGCACGCCACCATCGTCTCGATCGGCCACCGCTCGACGCTTGACGCCTTCCACACGCGTAAGGTGGCATTGGTCAAGGATGGTGCGATCCACGTTGTCGGCAGAGGTGGCGAGCCCGCCCGGGCAGAGCCGACCGCGGCGCGCTGAACCGCCGCGCCCACACGTTCGTCATGCCCGGGCTTGTCCCGCCTGCGCAGCCGAGGCCGCTTCGGCGAGGCGAAAGCCCGGGCATGCACGTCCTTCTGGAGCTGCACGCGATACGTTGATGGCCGGGACAGGGCTGGTCAGGCCCGGCCATGACGATGTGGCAACATCGGGCCCTCACCGCACACGCCACGGCCAAACTCCAGCAGCGTGCTATTAGACCCAAAGCAAAAGGGCGGCAGGTTGCCCCGCCGCCCTCGCTAAAGTCGTTTCGGAAAGAAACTTACTTCAGATTGCTCATCGCCGTCAGGTCGAACGACAGCTTTGCGATGCCGGCCGCGCCGCACCAGTTGGAGCCGACGCCCGACGGATTGATCGGGGTAACGAAGGTGCCCGAGGACGCGCTGATGTTGCCGCGCGCCGAAAAATCGCTCGTGAAGGCGTTACAGTCGCCCTTCGACAGGTCCGTGTCGGAGTAGCGCAGATCCAGCGTCATCACCTTGTAGGTGAAGCCGATGCCGACATTCCAGGTGTTGTAATCGGCATATTTGATGCCGTTCGGGAAAGCCGCCACGCCGTAGAAGCTGTCCGAGGTGCCGAGCCACTGACGGCCGAACTCACCCGACACGTACATGCCGACGCCGCTCGAGCCGAACACGGTGCTGGGCGCGATATATTTGCCCACGATCGAGGTGTAGTTGCCCCAGGCGCCCGAGTTCAGGTAGCTCGGCGTGTAGTATTCGTTGATGCCGAACGACCAGTTCTCGTTCACGGTGTAGGTGAACTTGCCGTAGACTTCGAAGAAGCTCAGGTCCTTCTTGATCACGTTGGTGTTGAGCAGGGCTTTCTCGGCGCAATTGTCGCCTTGGAAGTTGCCGGCAAAGTCGACACCGTTGCCGCCGAAATAGCAGCTGCCACCCGGATACAGGTAACCCCAGACGCCGATGTCGAAGGCGAACGCACCGAAGGTCGGGCGGATACCGCCGTAGATGTCGACTTCGGCCGCGGCGCGGTTCGGGAACGAGATGCTCGAGGCGGACGTACCGACGTAGAGCTGGAGGTCCTTGGTGACGTTGTAGCGCGGCTCGAAATAGGCCGTGACCGACGGCTTGTGGTTCGACTGGGTGATACCGCGGAAGATGTAATCACTCATGATCCCACCGCCGAAGGCGATGTCCCAGGGATCGAAGGCCGGCGGCGGCGGGGCCTTCAGCGCTTTCACCCGCAAGTCTGCCGCGAAAGCCGAGCCCGTTACCATTGCCAGCGCCGTTGCCAACAAAACCACTTTTTTCATTTCGATCCCCATCGCCAGTTCTTAGACCCCAGTCGTATCCCGGAAGCCCCCCGGGGTGCTCGACCTGATTGCAAATTACATCACTGCGACAATCTGGATTGGCGGATAGGAACCGTGAAGCAAAAAGCGCGGGCATCTGCCGACTTTTTAGGCGTTTTGACCAATTCACAAAAGGTTGTTGGCCGGTGTGGCTTCCCGATCACATTATTTATATTCCAAAGTGCACAGGAGCCCCGTGTAAGTCCGGGGGTCTTCGGCTGGGTGACACCCAAGCCACGAATCGGACAGGTGGGGCAAACGGCTGAGCCTGAATCAGCTTGCGACGATGCAAAAAGGCCGCAGCGCCCGGCGCCGCGGCCTTCCTGTGATTGCAGATCGCTTCAAGAGGCAACGAGCGGCCGGGCTTACCCCTGGCCCTCTGCCGGCGCCGGTTCCGCAGAAGACGAAGGCATCGCCCAGCTTGTCTCGGAGGCGGGCTCGGGAGCCGGAGCTTCCACCGGTGCCGAGGGCTTCGGAGCAGGAGCTGCCTTCGCCTTCTTCGGTGCCGCTTTCTTCGCGGCCTTCTTGGGTGCGGCCTTCTTGGCCGACTTCGCCGCAGCCTTCCTGGCGGCTTTCTTCGGGGCTGCCTTCTTGGCAGACTTCTTCGCAGCTTTCTTTGCAGTCTTCTTGGCAGACTTCTTTGCGGACTTCTTGGCCGACTTCCTTGCGGTCTTCCTCGCTGCTACGGCCTTCTTCGCTTTTTTGGCCTTCTTGCTTTTCTTCTTCTTCGCTTTCGCCATCGTGGTCCTCCTGTTGCCGCCGAACAATGGTCGATCGGGCGTCGTTCTGCCGTCACCTCCGGACGAAAGCCCGAGCCTTTGAAAGCTCAAACTTGTGCGTTCGGTGTCGGCCGCGACCCGCCCGTAGCCCAATCGAGAAGCTCAATCGTGTGTACGACCGGAACTGACGTGCCACTGGCAATCTGCACCATGCAGCCGATATTGCCCGCGGCAATCATGTCCGGCTTGACGCTTGCGATGTTGGCGACCTTGCGATCGCGCAACCGGCCCGCAAGCTCGGGCTGGAGAATGTTGTAGGTCCCCGCCGAACCGCAACACAAATGGCTCTCGGGCACATCTTTCACCACGAATCCATTCTTGGAAAGCAATTCTTTCGGAAGGCCCGTGATTTTCTGCCCGTGCTGCAACGAACACGCGGAGTGATAGGCGACGACGATGTCGTCCTGTCTCGCAGTTGTCGCGAGTTCGAGGCCGGCGACGTATTCGGTGATGTCCTTGGCGAGCGCCGACACCTTCGCCGCATCGGCCGCGAACGCGGAGTCCTCGCGCAGGAGATAGCCATAGTCCTTGATGACCGTGCCGCAGCCGGAGGTCGTCACCAGGATGGCGTCGAGCCCCTCGCCGGCCGCTTCCTTCCGCCACGCCGCGACGTTGGCGCGAGCTCGCACCAGCGCATCCTGGTCGTTGCCGAGGTGATGGGTCAGCGCACCGCAGCACTGCTCGTCGCGGACCAGGACCACCTCGATGCCGTGGCGGGTGAGGAGGCTGATGGCGGCCTGGTTGATGCGCGGCGCCAGCACCTGCTGGGCGCAGCCCTGGAGGAGCGCCACACGTCCGCGCTTCCTGCCGAGCGCTGCGAACACGCTGCCCGCGGCAGGCCCGGCCGGCGGCAATTGGTTCGGGGCCAGCGCCAGCATCGCCTTGATGCGCTGGACCAATCCGGGCGTCGCCGAAGGCCGGGGCGTCGGCAGCAAGACGCCGAGCGGACGAACCAGCCGCGCCAGCCACATGCTGATGCGGAAGCGCTGCGGGTCCGGCAGGACGAAGGCCAGCACATGGCGCAGCAGCCGCTCGGCCAGCGGCCGCTGATAACGCTGCTCGATCCGGACCCGG
Organism: Bradyrhizobium sp. USDA 327; assembly: GCF_041262065.1. Lineage (NCBI taxonomy): Bacteria > Pseudomonadati > Pseudomonadota > Alphaproteobacteria > Hyphomicrobiales > Nitrobacteraceae > Bradyrhizobium > Bradyrhizobium sp. USDA 327. The sequence goes on from NZ_JBGCCW010000001.1 coordinate 5,854,399, forward strand.
GCCTGGTCGACGAGGTGCATGTAGTTCACCCCCGAGGGGCAGGTTGTCATGCAGGCAAGGCACGACAGGCAGCGGTCGATATGCTTGACCACCTCGGCCGTCGGCGCCTGGTCCTTCTCCAGCATCTCCTTGATCAGGTAGATGCGGCCGCGCGGGCTATCGAGCTCGTCGCCGAGCAGCACATAGGTCGGACAGGTTGCAGTGCAGAAGCCGCAATGGACGCAGGCACGCAGGATCTTGTCGGCTTCCGCGATGTCGGGGTCGGCGAGTTGCGCGAGCGAGAATTCGGTCTTCATGACGCAGCGCCCCGGCTTAGACGTCCGCGGTTGAGAATGGCCTTTGGATCGAAGCTGGCACGTACCCGCTCGCTGAGGGCGGCGATCCCGGGCGCCTGCGGCTGGAACACGTCGATCGTGCGCCTGACATCCTCGGCCGCCCGGATCAGCGTGGCGTGCCCACCGACCGCGTTCGTGCGCTCGCGCACGGCCGGGGCATGCGCGTCCGGCTTCGGTGGCACTGCCGCCCAGATCAGCCCGCCGCCCCAGTCGTAAATCAAATCGCCCCCCGTCTCGCGTGCCAATTGCGTGCCGAGTGTCGCGCCCGAGGCCGGCGGACAGACGATCCGCCACACCGGCCAGGCGCCGAGCGCGCCGCTGGCCGCAAACGGCAGCACATCGCGGATCGCGGCCCACAGCGCCGCGGAGGCCGCGTCCTCGACCAGCGTCGCGGTTCCGAACGGCGCCAGCAATTCACACAGCGAGTTCGCGCGGTGGGCGGCGGAGGCGGTGATGCCCTCGAGCCGCAGCACGGTCAGCGCCTCGCCCTGGCCCGCGATGTCGCCAAGCCCCTCGACCTTGGCCCGGAGTTCCGATTTCGGCAGATGCGCGGCACCGGAGACGTCGAAGGGCGAACCGAGCGCCGCGGTCATGGCCTTGTTGGCGGCGGCGGCATCCAGCCCGAGCAGCAGCAGCGTCCGCTCAGCCTCGGGCTTGGGCATCACCTTGAGCGTGACCTCCGTCATCACCGACAGCGTGCCCCAGGACCCCGCGAGCAGCTTGCAGAGGTCGTAGCCGGTGACGTTCTTCACCACCCTGCCGCCGGTCTTGAAGCTGTCGCCGAAGCCCGAGACGGCGTGCGCCCCCAGGAGATGGTCGCGCGCCCCGCCGGCCCTGATCCGCCGCGGTCCGGCGAGCCCGGCCGCGATCATGCCGCCGATGGTGCCGCACGCGGGCGCGCCGAGCAGCGGCGCGGTGTCCATCGGCTCGAAGGCGAATTGCTGGTTCTTGGCATCGATCAGGGACAGCACGTCGCCCACCGGCGCGCCGGCCTGGAGGGTGATGATGAGTTCGTTCGGCTCGTAGGAGGTGACGGCATTCAGCGCCGAGAGATCGAGGACAGCGTTGGTGGCCATGGCGTGGCCGATGCTGCGCTTGCTGCCATGACCGATGATCTCGAGCGGCTGCTCATTGGCAATCGCCGCGCGCACCACCTGTTCAACGTCTTTGGCGTCTCTGACCTTGAGCGTATCCACGGGAAGGCGGTAGCGAAATTTGCGCAGGAAATCAATTCGACGCGCGACGAAGCGCAGTGCCGCCCTGCGACATCCGCATTACGATCGTCATCGAACCATTGCCGCCCCGAGCTTTGCTACCGATTGGAGATATCTCGTCGCAAAGGAGCTCCATCATGAACGAACAGGCAATGAACCAACGCGCCGTCCATCAGGCCGTCGGCGGCGGACTTCTCGTCGTGGCGCAATGGGAAGCCAAGGCCGAGGAGGCCGATCGGGTCGCCGAGATCCTGCGCGGCTTCCTCCCGCAGGCGCAGGGCGAGCCAGGCGTCAAGCTGTTCCTGATCAGCCGAGCCAAGGACAATCCGGCGCAGTTCCTTTTCTACGAGCTGTTCCGCGACGAAGCCGCGTTCAAGGCGCACCAGGAGAGCGCGCATTTCAAGACCTACATCGCGGGACAGGCGCTGCCGCTCCTGGCGAGACGGGAGCGGGCGCAATACGGATTGCTGTGAGCGCGCAATCGCACATGCGAGTGATTCCGCCTGTGGCCATCCTTCGAGACGCCCGCCCTTGGTGGGCCCTCAGCATGGAACGACCTGTCAGACGTCATCTGAGGTGGTTCATGGAGAGGGACCGCGAAGCGGTCGTCTCGAAGGACAAGGCGCGCGCTCAGGTCTTTCAAGAACGCCCTATGCGATTGCCCTGCCACAGGGGGAGAGGGGAAACGATCGCCGACCTCACGTTTCACAGCGCACTTCTAGAACCGCGGCAAATCCGGGAACGCCAGCTTGCCGGCATGCACATGCATGCGGCCGAGCTCGGCGCAGCGGTGCAGGGTCGGAAACACCTTTCCGGGATTGAGCAGGCCCTGCGCATCGAAGGCGCATTTCAGCCGCTGCTGCTGGTTGAGGTCGATCTCGGAAAACATCTCGGGCATGAGATCGCGCTTCTCGATGCCGACGCCGTGCTCGCCGGTGAGCACGCCGCCGAACTCGACGCAGGCGCGCAGGATGTCGGCGCCGAAGGCTTCGGCGCGCTCGATCTCGCCGGGCTTGTTGGCATCGTAGAGGATCAGCGGATGCAGATTGCCGTCGCCGGCGTGGAACACGTTGGCGCAGCCGAGCTGGTATTTTTCCGAGAGCTCGCGGATGCGCGCCAGCGCCTTCGGCAGCGCGCCGCGCGGGATCGTGCCGTCCATGCAGAGATAGTCCGGCGAGATGCGGCCCACCGCCGGAAACGCGGCCTTGCGGCCGGCCCAGAACAGGTTGCGCTCGGCCTCCGAGGTCGAGATCTGGCACGTGGTCGAGCCGCAGGCATTGGCGATCGTCTCGACCCGCGTGATCAGCTCGTCGACCTCGATCTTGGGACCGTCGAGCTCGATGATCAGAAGCGCCTCGACGTCGAGGGGATAGCCGGCATGGACGAAGGCCTCGGCGGCGTGGATCGCCGGCTTGTCCATCATCTCCATGCCGCCCGGAATGATGCCGGCACCGATGATGCGCGCCACACATTCGCCGGCCGCCTCGACCTCTGCAAAGCCGACCATCAGCGCGCGCGCCGTCTCCGGCTTCTGCAGGATGCGCACCGTGATCTCGGTGATGACGCCGAGCAGGCCTTCCGATCCGGTGATGACGCCCATCAAATCGTAGCCCGCGTTCTCCGCCGACTTGCCGCCGATGCGGAGGATCTCGCCGCTCATCAGCACGATCTCGCAACCGAGCACGTTGTTGGTGGTCATGCCGTATTTCAGGCAATGAACGCCGCCGGAATTCTCGGCGACATTGCCGCCGATCGAGCAGGCGATCTGCGAGGACGGATCGGGCGCGTAGTAGAAGCCGGCATGCGCGACCGCCTGGCTGATCGCAAGATTGGTGACGCCGGGCTCGGTGACGACGACGCGGTTGTCGAAATCGATCTCGCGAATGCGCTTGAACTTGCCGAGCCCCAGCAGCACGCCGTCTTCGAGCGGCAGCGCGCCGCCGGACAGCGAGGTGCCGGAGCCGCGCGGCACCACCTTGATGCCTTGTGCAGCACAATATTTCAGGACGAGCGAGACCTGCTCGGTCGTATCGGGCAGCACCACGACCATCGGCGGCTGCCGGTAGGCGGTCAGCCCGTCGGATTCATACGCCCGCATCTCGGCTGCGCTGTCGATCACGCCCTCACCGGGGACGATTGCGCGCAACGCAGCAATGATCTCCGCGCGGCGCGCGAGCACCGCCTGGTCGCTCGCAGGCATCATGATGGTCATGACATATCCTTCCGGCTCACAGCCCACGATCAAATTTGTCGCGGCAAATCAATCACGTCCGCGCCTGTTTGGGTAGGCCATCCGAAAGTCGGATCGACGATGTTCCGCGAGTTCGCTCTGGGACAAGTAGGAAATCGTGAAACCTGTCATGGTTTGATGGCTTGTCCAAGCCGAGCAGGCCTGCCAAAAGCGGCGGGCCGGCGATTGTCGATCAGGCAAGAGACTGACCAGACCCACCAGGGAAGAGACGAAGAGCACCCGATGACAAAACTGACTTTTGGCGCACTGACGATCCTCACCGTGATTGCCACCGCACCCGCCGCGATGGCGCAGGATGTCGCGGCCGGCAAGACGTCGTTCAACAAATGCCTGGCCTGCCACGCGATCGGCGAAGGCGCCAAGAACAAGGTCGGCCCCGAGCTCAACGGCCTCAACGGCCGCAAGTCGGGAACCGCGCCGGACTACAATTATTCGGACGCGAACAAGAATTCCGGCATCACCTGGGATGAGGCCACGTTCAAGGAATATATCAAGGACCCCAAGGCCAAGATTCCCGGCACCAAGATGGCGTTCGCCGGCATCAAGAACGAGACCGAGATCAACAATCTCTGGGCCTTCCTCGCCCAATACGACAAGGACGGGAAGATCAAGCAGTAGGCGCGCAAGAGGCGGCCGCTAGAGCTGACGCGTTTTCTTCACGCGAACTGGTATCCACTTCGCTCGAGAACGCTTTAATCGGCGGCCGCCTGCGCCGGGACGATCCTGCCGATCATCGTCTCGATCTCCGCCTTCACGAGATCCGGCACGGCGTTCTGCACCATGTGGCCGAGGTCGGGCAGCACGATCAGCTTCGCATTGGACACCGCGGCGGCGAACGGGCGCGCGTGGATGCTGGTTTTCACCGTCTTGTCGGGCTCACCGGCGACGATCGTGACCGGCGCCTTTATCTCGCCATAGCGCGCGACTTGCGCGGCGACCGACTCTTTCAGCGTCACCAGATCATAGGCATTGGCGATGAACTCGCGTGGACGCAGCAATAGCGGCGTCGCGGAGTCCTTGACGAAGCCGTCCGGCATGGTTTGCGGCAGGAAGACGTTGCGCGCGCCGGATTCTGCGAGGACGTAGCCGAGCGGCAGCGTGATCGTGTAGGCGAGCAGCGGACCGATCACGGGCGTTGCGATGATCTCGTTGTAGCGGCCGACACCGCCGCGCCAGGGATGCGTGACGGGCGCGAGCATGACGAGACCGGCAACGCGGTGCGGATGATCGAGCGCGATCCGCGCGCCGAGGGCGCCGCTCCAGGAATGCACCACGAAGACCGCGCGATCGATCCCGAGCTTATGAAGCGCCTCATCGATCATCCGCGCCTGGATTTGCGGCGTCGAATCCTGCCGCCGCCCGCGCGTGCTCCAGCCATGGCCGGGTCGATCGATCAGAATCACGCGACGGTCCCCGGCGAGGTTGTCGCCGAGCGGCCGCCGCATCGCTTCGAGATTGGAGCTCGCGCCGTGCAGCATCACGATCGGAAGACCCGAATCGCGTGGGCCGATATCGACGACGTGAAGCCTCGCGCCGTCGACCTCGACCATCCGGCCCTGAGGGGGAAAGGCGCGTTGCACGGCGACGATTCCCGCCTGTGTGACCAGCGCCAGCAGAACCAGCGCCGTCACGACTGACATCACGATCATGGAGAAGATCCTGGGCACTGGGCAGTTACGGCTCTGATCGCACGGCAGTTTCGCCGCCGGCTTTCCGCGCTTCCACTGAAAATCCCGGGGCTGTGGATATGTGCATAATTGCAGAACGAAAAAACGCAATGGAATCAACAGCATTCTGACGGGCGCACAAGCCCCGGACCAGCTTCATGCAACCGTCATCGCCGCTTCCATATAATCGCCATGGTCGGTTCCGCCATCTAGGCGCGGGCAGGTGCCGATCCTCCTCGCAACCTCGGGCGATGCGGGAAAGACCGGCAGGATCCTGGTTTGAACCGGAGAAGTTTCAATGAGCGTCAGATCGAACGACACTGCAATCGACGAAATTGTCGCGAGCTGCAATGGTGACTTGCGCGGTGCCGTGCGGGCTCTGCTCCTGATCAACGAGCATCTCGAGACCGAGCTTGCAAAGGCTTACGCCGCAGCCGCCGACCGCGGCCTCGTCGAGCGCGGCAGCAGCGTCCTGCATTGAGCGCAGGCTAGTCCGTCCCGTCTTCCTCTTTCTCCTCCTCGGGCGTGACCGCGGGACAGGCGCGGATCGTCGAACGGGCAAGCTTGGCATCGGCCCTGGATTTGTAGGGACCGTCGCCGAACCAGATATCGCCGATGATCACGGGATTGCTGGTCACGATATTGCATTTTCCTGTGGCGCGGTTGCCGACCACCCAGAACAATCCGTCAGCGAAGCTCGCTGCCCCCGACGCGAGCAGCAATATGGCTGCGACTACCAAACGATTCATGGCTGTGCTCCTGCCATGCAGGTAGGCCTGCGGCGGCGCCGGCAATAGTCCTCCCGACGCGGCGCATGCGAATGTGGTTAATCGGCGCAGGCTCCGATCACTCGGGAAATGATCAACTTATCCACTAGATGTCGCGACCCTCGACCTTCTCGGTCAGCGCCTTGACCTGATCGGGGATCTTTTCGAGGTGCGGATTGACGGCGAGCGCCTTGCGATAGGCATCAAGCGCGCGCTTCTCGTCGCCGACCTCCTGCATGATCATGCCGAGGCCGGCGAGCGCGCCGAAATGGCGCGGCTCCCGGACCAGCACTTGCTGGATATCCGCGAGAGAGCGGCCATAGTCGTTCTGCATGTAATAGAGCGTCGCCCGCCGATTCCAGGCCTCGATGTAATCGGGCCTGAGCTTGATGACCGAATCCAGCAGCTTGATCGCGACATCGATCTTCTTCGCATCGACCGCGGTCTTGGCGCGTGACATCAAAAGCGCCGCGGTGTCGCTCGGGGTCTGTAGCCAGATCGCCCAGATCCGCGCCTCGACATGCTTGGCGCTGACCTCATCGGGAGCGGCCTTCAGCGCGCCGAACAGGAAATCGAGATTCTTGCTGCGATCGACCTTGGGCAGCTTGGCCGGCGCTTCGGGCAGCTTCTTCTGCTTGCCGGGCGGCTCAACCTGCTGCGCCAGGGCGGGAGCCAGCCCGGCGGTTCCCAGCACAAGGGCGAGACCAATGGTGCGCGCAAAGGGGAATCTGATTGCCATGATGAAAGTCTAAACGCGCAAAGCCGCCCTTGCAAAGCAAAGGCGGCGTCAAACTCGTGTGAGCCGTGGTCTTGCGGGGCGCGCGAAGGCGTCCGGCCGGGCGAGATCAGCCCTGCCGCGCCTTGAAGCGGCGCTGCACCTTGTTGATCACATAAACCCGGCCCTTGCGGCGAACCAGGCGGTTGGCGCGATGGCGACCGCGCAGCGATTTCAGCGAGTTACGGACCTTCATGGCAGAATCCTGAACGTTCGAAAGGCCGTGTTCGGCACTACCGTTTCGGCACGCGCGAATGTGGCAAAATGAGATTTTTCCCGCTCGCGGACCGACCGCCCGGGACGGGGCGGTTCTTAAGGCATGGCGGGCGGTGATGTCAATGTTAACCGCCCCGGTCCGGGTCAGCAAATTCGCGAAAACAACCCCATGCACAGTAGAAGTGCCCGGATCGGCCCGATCTGCCAAGCCGATAACCTGCCGCAATGCCTTGCCAAATTCGTTATATCATATAATCAATTTGACAACCGGTCGGGAGGAAACCAATGCCGAAGCTGAAGCTGCCTGCTATCGACGATGTCGTCGCCATCGACATCCACACTCATGCCGAGGAGCCCTGCGGCTGCCACCCCGACGATGGCTATGACGATTTCCAGGCGCAAATGGCCGAGTATTTCAAGTCGCCGAACAAGCATCCACCGACCGTGCCTGAGACCGCGGCCTATTACCGCTCCAAGAACATCGCCGCGGTGATCTTCCCTGTCGACGCCGAGCGCGAGACCGGCTTCCGCCGCTACAACAATTACGAGATGCTGGAGGTTGCCTCCGAGCATCTCGACGTCCTCATCCCCTTTGCCTCGATCGACCCGCACAAGGGCAAGCTCGGCGCGCGCGAGGCGCGCAAGCTGATCGAGGAATACGGCGTGCGCGGCTTCAAATTCCACCCGACCATGCAGGGCTTCTACGCCAACGACCGCATGGCCTATCCGCTCTATGAAGAGATCAACAATGGCGGCGCGATCGCGCTGTTTCACACCGGCCAGACGGGCGTCGGCTCGGGCATGCCCGGCGGCATGGGCATGCGGCTGAAATATTCCAACCCGATGTACATGGACGACGTCGCGGCCGATTTCCCCGACCTCAAGATCATCCTCGCCCATCCCTCCTTCCCCTGGCAGGAGGAGGCGCTGTCGGTCGCGACCCACAAGCCGAACGTCTATATCGACCTCTCCGGCTGGTCGCCGAAATATTTCCCGCCGATCCTGGTGCGCTACATCAACTCGATCCTGCAGGACAAGATGCTGTTCGGCTCGGACTGGCCGGTGATCACACCGGACCGCTGGCTGTCCGACTTCGCCAAGATCGACATCCGCGACGAGATCCGGCCGAAGGTCTTGAAGGCCAACGCGCGCAAGCTGCTGGGGATCTAATGCGGCATGAGTTTGGGTTGACTTGATGCCTAGCGGCAGGTGAGGGGATCAGGTCTCACCGATCGCTACGGCCCCTCACCCGGATTGCTGCGCAATCCGACCTCTCCCCACTGGGGAGAGGTGACCGAACGACCGGCCGAACCCAATTTCATTGCGTTCCAGGGGTGTCATCATCGCCGCGGCGCATTGAGGGCTTCGATTCCGGGGACCGAAGCCCTCACGGCTGCGGCCTCAGACCTGCGCGAGGCCTCCATCGACGAAGACCTCGCCGCCGGTCATGAAGCTGCTGTCCGCGGACGCCAGGAACGCGGCCACGGCCCCGGTCTCGCTTGGGTCGCCTACGCGCCCGATGGGGGTCGAGCTGCCGAGCGCGTCAAATGCTTGCTCGCCGACGATCTCCAGCGCCAGCTCCGTCTTGGTCGGCCCCGGCGACAGCACATTGACGCGGATGCCCGTGCCGCGCAGGTCGAGCGCCCAACTGCGCGCAAGGTTGCGGATCGCCGCCTTGGTCGCGCTGTAGATGCTGAACTGCGGCGTGCCCATCACGCCCGTGCTCGAACCGGTCAGGATGATCGATGCCCCCTTGCTCATCAGTGGCAGGGCTTTCTGCACGGTGAACACCAGCCCCTTCACATTGACGTCGAAGATGTAATCGTAGTGCTCGGGCGTGATCTCGCCGAGCGGCGCAAACAGTCCGGTCCCGGCATTGGCGAACAGGATGTCGAGTCCGCCGCGTTCGGCTTTGACTGTCGCGTATAGCCGGTCGAGGTCGGACAGATCCGTGACCGAGCCCCTGACGGCGCGCGCCGAGGACCCCAGCTGCGCGAGGGCAGCGTCGAGGGGCTCCTGCCGCCGCCCGAAGATGTAGACGAACGCGCCCTCATCGACGAACCGTTTGGCGGCCCCGAGCCCAATGCCGGTTCCGCCGCCTGTCACCACCGCCGTCTTGCCTTCTAGTCTGCTCATGATGTGCTCCTTCACTAAGGTTGCACTGAGCTGGCGGCGTACCCACCTATCGACAAGTATGCACCTTTTGGTAAGTGCCCAAAAAAAATGTCGAGAGATCGTTCAGACCTCATCTCCCCACCGGCGCAGGCTCAAGCCGACGTCCAGCGCTGCACGCCAACTCTGCCCGGCTTCACTTGCGGCCTGGATGCGACCTTGCGGGTCATCTCGGGCAAATGGAAACCGCTGATCCTGTACTTCCTCGCCCAGGACGGCCCGACCCGCTACGGCGAGCTCCGGCGAGCCGTGCGCGACGTCAGCGACAAGGTGCTGATCCAACAGCTCAAGGAGCTGGAGGCCGACGGTCTGATCAAGCGGACCGACTACAAGGAGGTGCCGCCGCGTGTGGACTACAGCCTCACGCCTCTGGGCCGCAGCCTGGCCCTGGCCCTGGTGCCGCTTTGCTCCTGGGGCACAGAGCATATGGCGGAGGTCAGCCAGGTCTTCGCCGAGCGGGCGACATGGAACACCAAGGCACGGTAAACTGATCGGCTGGATCTTGGATCGATATCGCGGCGCCGGGTATAGTCCCCTGCGCGCGCAACGATCCCGGAGGACGGCCAATTGAGCATGAAAGCCGTCGTCTTCGACGCCTACGGAACGCTCTACGACATCCAGTCGGTCGCAGAGATCACTGAGGATGCGTTTCCGGGCTATGGCGAGATCATCACGCAGGTCTGGCGCATCAAGCAGCTCGAATACACCTGGCTGCGCTCGCTGATGCGGCGCTACCAGGATTTTGCCACGGTCACCCGCGACTCCCTCGCCTATACGCTGCGAATATTGGGGCTCGCTTACGAGAACGACGCATTCGAGCGCGTGATCGCGAAATATCTGCAGCTCGATCTCTATCCGGACGCGACGGCAGCGCTCACGGCGCTGAAGCCGCGCAAGCTCGCCATCCTCTCCAACGGCAGCCCGGACATGCTGAATGCGCTCGTGCGCAATTCGGGCCTCGATGACCTGCTCGATGCCACCATCAGCGTCGACGCGAAGAAGATCTTCAAGCCGAGCCCGCAGGCCTATGAGCTGATCGGCGAGGTCCTCGGCACCGCGCCGAACGAGGTTCTGTTCGTCTCCTCCAATCCCTGGGACGTGGCTGGTGCGAAATCGTTCGGATTGAAGGTTGCCTGGATCGAACGCGTCACGCCCGAAGCCATGGCGCTGGCTTGCGTCGAGAACGAACTCGTGGCACCGCTCACCATGTTCAAGGCGATCCGCACCCAGATGGACGAGCTTGGCTTTGCGCCGGACCACCGCGTTCACGCGCTCTCCGAGCTGCCGAGAATCGCTTAGGGGTCGCCGCCCGCCTGTGAAATTGGAATGAGCTGCCCGGAATGAGCCTGGAATCCGTTCGCGCCTTCTTCGCCGAGAAAGCCCCCGACATCTCCGTCATCGAATCCCCAATCAGCTCCGCGACCGTGGCGCTGGCGGCCGAAGCCTATGGTGTCGAGCCGGGACGGATCGCCAAGACGCTGTCGTTGCGAATCGGCGAGCGCGTGATCCTGATCGTCGCCGCCGGCACCTCTCGCATGGACAACAAGAAGGTGAAGGCGCAGTTCGGCGGCAAGCCGAAGATGCTGGGTCTGGAGGAAGTCGCCGACATCACCGGACACGAGGTTGGCGGCGTCTGCCCGTTCGGTCTGAAATCGCCGCTGCCGATCTACTGCGACGTCTCGCTGAAGGCGTTCGACGTCGTGGTTCCGGCCGCGGGCTCGACCCACAGCGCGGTGCGGATCACGCCCGATCGGCTGGCCGAGCTGGTCGCCGCCGAATGGGTCGATGTCTGTGAGCACCGGACCTAAAGCGCGATGAGATGAGAACGAATCGTCATCGCGCTTTAGGTTATTGTTTGAGCGCGATCTTTTCGGAAAACCGCCGCGCACTTTTCCGGATCATGCTTTCGAGCGGCTAGTCATCGTCGTCATAAGGTTGCGGCTGTGCGGGTGGAGCCGGCGGCGCCGCGTTGTAACGCGGAGGCGGAGCGGCGCGATTGCGCGGCACCGCCTGTTGTTGCGGCATCTGGTTGTTGGACTGGAACACCGCGCGGCAGCCGCTTGAGAGCTGCGGCGTGTTCTGCTGCAAACAAGCCGTGATGCGATTCACATCGGGAATCTGGTCGCTGCACAGACGCCATACATCGGGCGTACAAGCCATCTGCTGTTCCATCGTGCCGCGGTATTCCTCAGCGAATGCTGCGCCCTGCGCAACGATGCCGCCAACCGCAAGCGCCACACCCAGCGCAATCCGCTCTGCTCGCATGTCCTGGTCCTTCTCGAATCCGACAAATCTCATCAACCAATGAGGCGAGAGCCGGTTCTGAACCAACAAAAAAATGTGAAAGAACTGCAGGAACTATTCCACCTTGCCGATCTTCTTCACCGCCGCGATCAGACGCGCTGTCAGCGGCAGCGACTCCCGCGCCACCGCTCGAGTCCCGGACGGACCGAAGACGTCCTTCCGACTACGGCTTGTTGCCCGTTTCCGCGTGCCGCGCCTTCGCGTCCATCGGCGTCATGCCGAAACGCCGCCGAAATGTCCGGTGAAAATACGAGACGTCGTTGAAGCCGGAGAGATGGGCGATGCCGCTGATCTTGCCCGCCCGGTGAATCGGATCGCACAGCAGCCGTGCCGCCCGCAGTAGCCGCTGCTCCAGCACGAACTCCGAGAACGTGACGCCGCTGCGCTCGAACAGCAACTGAATGGTGCGAGGGCTGGCGCGATGGCGCCGCGCGAGGTCGGCGAGCGTGAGCCCGCCGTCGCCGAGCCGTGCCAGAATATCGGCCTTGATGGCTTCCAGCCGAGCCGCGGCGAGGCCGCGCTCTTTTGCCTGTTCGGTGGCGTCGCGCCGGCCGCCGAGCACCAGCACCATCAAATCCATCAGGTGTTGTGAAACGGCGTGCTGCGCCAGCGCATCGAGTCCCGGGGCGTGCTGAACCGCGAAGTCGTAATATCGATGCAGCAGCGCAGTGAGCGCGGGGTCATGATCGAGCGGCCGCGCAACGCTGTCTTCGGCATCGGGGCAATATGACAGCAGCGTCCTGCGGTCGAATAAAGCGGCCTTGTTGCTGCCTTTCTCGAGCTGCGCGACGAATGCGCCCTTGATGGAGGCGTCGATGAGACTGATGCCCAGCGGCGCGACCTCGAGTGCACGACGGCCCATGACAGCCTGCAACCGCGAATCCGGCGCCATCAGTAACGCCAGATTGTCGCTGGCGCCGAGCGTCATAAACCTGATCGGCGTGCCGTTGCAGAAGGATATCGTTGCCAGCGGCAACATCAACGCTTTGACGTCGCAGTGAAACGAGCCGTCGGACAAGGGCGCAAGATCGGCTGCCATCACGCGGCGGCAAAACTCCTCCCGCCACACCTCATAGGCCGGCCCGCGCGGTTCGCCGGTATAGCCGAGGCGCGGCGCGCCATGGATCGATTGGTCATCGGCCGCCATGAAAGCGCGTCTCCGAGCTCATTCCGGACCCAGCAATATCGCCTTTGTTGCAGCGCGCAACACGCTTCAAGTGAGGTTGCGCCTCAGGCCAATTGAATTTGCGCTTTAGTCCACTTCCTGTGGCGACGCGCCGCCCCGCTGGCGGCACAGTCCGTGGCATCGCCGCAACAGGGGTGGCGCAAACCCGCGTCTTGCGCCTTTCGCCATAAGGCATTTCGCATAGCGCCAAGAATCGCGACGACGTCCCCGCTAGCAATTGTGCTGGAATGAGGGAATCGTCGATGTCGACTGCAATACCGACCTGCGCACATAACACCACAAGGGCCTCTGCCCTGCGCAACAAGCTGCTCGTCACCACCGCGCTGGCGCTGGTCTCGCTTCTTGTCGTGATCCCCGGTCAGGCTCTCGCCGCCTGCACCGTGGCCGGCACCGGCACGATCGGCGCGCTCAATTCGGGCGACGTGGCGACCTGCACCGGCGTCGGCAACACCGATCACATCAACGCCACTGGCAGCAGCAACGTCACGGTCAACGTCGGCGACGGCACGACGACGTCGCTGCTGCCGGGCGCAGGCATACCTGCGGTCGTTTTCGACGGCACCATCGGCTCGCGCATCACCGTCAATAATCAGGCGACAGCCTCGACCCACAGCGGAGCGGTTCTGCTCTCCAACGGATCGATCCACAACAATGTGACGGTCGCGGCCGGTGGGATCGCGGAGGGTACGGGCAATGCCGAAGCAGCAATCGTGATCGACAATTCGAACGACAATCTCGTCAACATTCGCGGGACGGCCGTCGGCACCGGAGGAAACACGACGGGACTCCGGATCATGGGGACGTCGAGCGGCAATGCCGTCCTCGTCTATGACAGCGGATCGATCGGCGGCGACCATACCGGCGTACAATTCATCGCCGGCGGCAATACACTCATCAATGGCGGCACGATCTCCGGCGGCTTCTTCATCGCCATCCAGGGCTCTTCCGGCAGCGACACCATCTTCAACTCCGGCACCATCTCGGGCGGCGGCAGCGGAGCGATCCAGCTGAATGGGGGCGATGATCTGCTCGGCCTCGCTCCGGGCGCGACGATCACCGGGAATGTTCGCGGCGGGAGCGGTACCGACACGCTGAACCTCGGCAGCGTTGGCAGCGCCTCGTTCGACCTCGGCAATCTCGGCCCCGGCCTGCAATATGACGAGTTCGAGCAACTGAAAAAGAACGGCAACTCCGTCTGGACGCTGACCGGCACCACCGCCTTCAACGGCGCAACGACGGTGGACGCGGGCGGCCTGATCGTGAACGGCACATTGCCCTCGGTCGTCACGATCAATGGCGGCTATCTAGGCGGCACCGGCACGGTCGGCGGCATCGCCGTCAACAATGCCGGCATGGTCGCCCCCGGCAACTCGATCGGGACGCTCAACGTCAATGGCAACGTCACCTTCAACCCCGGCTCGACCTTCCAGGTCGAGATCAATGCTGCCGGCCAGTCCGACAGGATCGCAGCGACCGGGACAGCGACGCTCAACGGCGGCACGGTGCAGATCGTGCCGCTCGGCGCGGGCTTCATCGCCAACACCCAGTATACGATCCTGACCGCGACGGGCGGCGTCAGCGGCAGTTTCGCCAACCTCACGACCTTGGGCAGCCCGCTGGTTTCGGGCCAGCTCAGCTACGACGTCAACAGCGTCTATTTCATCCTTCAGCAGATTGGTGGCTTCGGCACGCTGTCGGGCCTGTCGCCGAACCAGGCCGCGGTGGCCGGCGCGTTGGACCAGGCACAGCTCGGCGGCGCATCGGGGACGCTGACCACGGCGATCAACACGCTCGCCGCACTCAATGCGTCCGGCATCAGGGTCGGCCTCGATGATCTTGCCGGTCAAGTTCACTCCGATGGACGCCGTTTCGTTGCCGATCAGGCCGACATGTTCCAGACCTTCATGTGGAATGCGGGCACGCAGTCGCGCGGCGAAACCCTGCGCATGTCGGCCACCGCCTACGCCCCGGAGCCGGCGGATCCGATCGGCAAGGCCCTCGTTGGCCGGCGCACCAGGCCGGCGCAGAGCATCTGGTTCGGCGGCTACGGCAATTGGGACCAGGTGGCGGCGAGCGGCATTGCCTTCGGCACGAACACGACCGTTGCGGGCGCAGCGCTCGGCGCCGATCTCTGGCACATGCCTGGCTTCACGGCAGGCGTTGCGGTCGGCGCATCGACCGGCCAGCTGCGGATGGCCGGCCGTGCCGACCGGATCGACGCCAATGCCGGCCATGTGGGCTTCTACGCGCGCGGCGAGAGGGGCGGCTTCAATCTCGCATCCGCCATCAGCTATTCCTTCGCGGCGCTCGAATCCTCTCGCTCGATCGCGCTCCTCGGCGAAACTGCGACCGCCTCCTCGCGGGCGAACACCTTTGCCGCCTCGCTCGGCATCGCACGCCCCTTTGCGACCGGATGGGGATTCACGGCGGAGCCGTTCGCCAAGGCCGACTGGTACTCGACACGGCAAGGCAGTCTATCCGAAACGGGTGCACCGGGCGTAAACCAGCTGGTGCAGGCCGGCAGCTTCGACGTTGCCTATGGCACAGCAGGCCTGCGCACCCATCACCAAGCGATGATGCCGAACGGCCAGACGGCACAATTCGGCGCGACCCTCGCCGTCCGCCACGAATTTACCGGCAGCGCGGCGTCCACCACGGCGGCCCTGGAGGGGGCCCCCGGCATTCCCTTCGCGATCACCGGCGTCGAACGCGCGCGGACGGTCGCGCTCACCGGCGCGGAGATCCGGTGGGATCTCACGACTGCGACCTCATTCAAGGCGTCCTACGAGGGCGCGTTTGCGCCGGGATATGACCGGCACACGGTGCGCGGCGTGCTGCGCACCGGGTTCTAGGACTACTCCACCTTGCCGATCTTCTGAACTGCCGCGATCAGACGCGCGCTGCCGGCCGCGATGAACTGAGCCAGGGACTGCGCATCCTGATATTGCGTCCAGTCATGAAGATTCGTTTCGCTCCAGCCTGGCGCGGCGATGGGCAAGAAGCGAGATGTTTACGACACGGTAACCATATTCGGGGGAGCCAGGAACGCCTCCCGGGGACCCGCTGTTGCCCTCCCGAGGGAGTGAGCGATGCGAAATGTTGGAACCATCGACCTCGCGTTGGACGAGATGCTGGTGAATCTCGCCGCGATCGTCTTGCGGCTTTCAAAGCCCGAGCTGACGCGAACACCGGAAGCGCGGCGCGCGCTGGCGCAATCCGTCCATCAATATGCGGTGTGCGCGAAGCGTTCGAACGACCCTCGCGTTCACGAATTGAAGTCGCAGCTGGAAGAAACGCTGAAGCCGAGCTTGCGCATCGTCGCGATCGACGGCGTGGAGGTATCGTAGTTCAGGTGGTGGGCACGCTTCGCTTTGCCGACCCGACGAGAGTTGTTCAGGAGGATTGACGAGCGGGATCTCGTAGGGTGGGCAAAGGCGCGCTCTTTGCGCGCCGTGCCCACCATCATTCTCCGAACTGCCCCGCGATATCCTGCATATCCCCTCCCCAATCCGCGGGAAGAATGCCCTGCTCCACATATCGATGGAAGCTGCTGAAGGACCAATCGCGCACACGCGTGACGAGGCCATGCTTCACGGGGTTGAAGTGAGTATAGGCAACATGGCGCTCCAGGTCTGCATCGTCGCGAATTGCGTGCTCCCAGTAGCGGCGCTGCCAAATACCCTTCTCGCGCTTCCTCAGTTTACTTGTCGACCGCTCGCCAGCCTCCAGGCCGCGCGAAAAACCACCTTTGATCAGATTCCACCTGGATGAAAAGTCGGCGTCATCCTCCGGCAGCGTCCAGATCGCGTGCAGGTGGTCAGGGAGAAGGCAGATCGCGACAGTCTCGAACGGGCGACGTTGCTGAACAGTTCGGTAGATGCGTCTCAGTCGATCAACGTGATCAACAAGCAGCGTGCTCGAACGGTCGGCAAGGACAACGGTGAAGAAGAATGTTCGGCCTCTTGCTCTACGGTATTGGGGCATTTGCATTCTTCTCGATGAAGATGGTGGGCACGGCGCAAGAGCGCCTTTGCCCACCCTACGACTTACGACGAAGCAATCGAGGTCGTTGAAGGTGCTCGTTCTACGACGCCTTCGCCTTTCCGCGCGTCCGCCGCTTACAGATGCTGGGCAGCTCCGCCGCCAGGAAATCGCCGAGCGCCTCGACCCGGGCGGGACGCGGGCCGCCGGGCGGCGTCACCAGGTGCACGGCGCCTTCGGCCTGCGTCCAGTCCTTCAGGATGACTTCGACCTCGCCGGAGGAAATGGCTTCGCCGACGATGAATTCAGGCAGCTCGGCGATGCCGAGGCCGGCGATCAGTGCCGGCATCACGGCTTCCCCGTTGTTGACGCGAAGCTGGCCTCCCGGGCGCACGCTGGCCTGCTCGCCGGCCGAATTGGTGTAGTGCCAGACGTTCGGCGTCGAGAGATAGGCGTAGCTGAAGCACTTGTGCTGGGCGAGATGCATCGGATGCGTCGGCCTGCCGTGGCGCTTCAGATACGACGGCGCGGCGACCGTGTAGCGTGGCATGGTGAAGAGCCGCCGCGCGATCAGCGAAGAGTCCGGCAGCCGCGCGATCCGCACCGCCATGTCGAAACCCTCGCCGATCAGATCGACGGTCGCATCGCTCAGATGCAGATCAACCGAGACTTCCGGATAGGCTTCGAAGAACTCCGGCAGCAGCGGCGCCACGGCCTTGATGCCGAACGTCATGGGGACGGCGAGCCGCACCAGCCCGCGCGGCGCCACCGATTGCGCCAGCGCCTCATTCTCCGCCGCCTCGCCGTCGGCCAGCAGCCGCGTCGCGCGATCGGCGAGCTTGTGCCCGGCATCGGTCAGCGCGAGCCGGCGCGAGGTGCGGTTGAACAGGCGCGCGCCGAGCCGCTCCTCCAGCCGGATCACCGCCTTCGAAACCGTCGCCTTGGACATCGCCAGCTCGCCCGCAGCCCCCGCAAACGACCGCAATTCCACGACTTTCGCGAAAATCGCGAGCGCTTCGAAATCGGGGAGTTTTGCCATGCGAGCGGCCTCACGAGGACGGAAAGGGAAACAATGAGTTTCGACAGTTTCTATTTCTATACCACATAGACGGGCTTATCCAAGGGTCATCGGAAATTCAGGACTCGATGTCGATGGCGGGTTTCGGCGCTGATCGGAACCGCGGCCCATTCACGTCAGGGAATTGCACAGATGATCGAACTCAGACCTTTCGCAAAGCTCGGCGGCGCCGATCACGGCTGGCTCAAGGCCAAGCATCATTTCTCCTTCGCCAGCCACTATGACCCGAACAACATGGGCCATGGCGCCTTGCGGGTGTGGAATGACGACGAGATCGCACCGAACACCGGCTTTCCCGCCCACCCCCACGCCAACATGGAAATCATCACCTATGTGCGCGAGGGCGCAATCACTCATCAGGACAGCCTCGGCAACGAGGGCCGGACCGAGGCGGGCGACGTGCAGGTGATGAGCGCCGGCAGCGGCATCCGTCACTCCGAATACAATCTCGAGCCGACCAGGACGCGGATCTTCCAGATCTGGATCGAGCCGACCACGCGAGGCGGCCAGCCGACCTGGGGCTCCAAACCGTTCCCGAAGGCGGACCGCTCCGGCAAGCTCGTCACCATTGCGAGCGGCTTCGAGGACGATGCGGAAGCACTGCCGATCCGCGCCGATGCGCGGGTGCTCGCCACCACGCTGAAGGCCGGCGAGAGCGCCGAGTACGAGCCACAGCAGTCGCGGCACCTCTACCTTGTGCCCGCGGCGGGTTCCGTCGAGGTGAACGGCGTCCGCGTCAATGCCCGCGACGGCGCCGCGATCCGCGACGAGGCCAAGCTGAAGATCACGGCGCTCGAAGACTCCGAGCTCGTGCTCGTCGACGCGGCGTAACCATCTCTCATGGCCGGGCTTGTCCCGGCCATCCACGCCGATCCGCGTCGAACAAGAACGTGGATGCCCGGACGAGCCCGGGCATGACGTCCCCAACAGCCAGCCGTCAACCCCACCCAACGGAGACTACCATGACCAAAGTTCTCGTCCTCTATTACTCCGCCTATGGCCATATCGAAGCCATGGCGAATGCCGTCGCCGAAGGCGCGCGCGAAGCCGGCGCCACCGTCGACATCAAGCGCGTGCCGGAGCTGGTGCCGGCCGAGGTCGCGAAGGCCTCGCACTACAAGCTCGACCAGGCCGCGCCGGTCGCTAGAATCGAGGATCTCGCGAACTACGACGCGATCATCGTCGGCACCGGCACCCGCTTCGGCCGGATGGCCTCACAGATGGCGAACTTCCTCGACCAGGCCGGCGGGCTCTGGGCCAAGGGCGCGCTGCACGGCAAGGTCGGCGGCGCCTTCACCTCCACCGCGACCCAGCACGGCGGCCAGGAGACCACGTTGTTCTCGATCATCACCAACCTGCTGCATTTCGGCATGGTGGTGGTTGGCATGAACTACGGCTTCGCCGGCCAGATGAAGCTCGACGAGGTCACGGGCGGGGCACCCTACGGCGCCACCACCATCACGGGCGGCGATGGCAGCCGTCAGCCCAGCGCCAACGAGCTCGCCGGCGCACGCTATCAGGGCCGCCAGATCGCGGAGACCGCCAAGAAGCTGCACGGCTGAGCCTCGCAGTTCAGCTTACGACCGACTGCATGGCTGATGCGACTCGGGCGGCATTCTCATTCGAGGATGCCGCCCCATCTATGACCGGAATACTCCACAAAGAACGATACGAATGGCCTTCGAACTCTTGTTGATCGCGCAGATGATCCGCAAGCCCGCACAAGCACTCGCGCGTCGCTGGTATTGTCGCAGCCTGTTCCGCGCCTCGCGCGGCCGGCTTCGCTGCGCCAGTTGCGCAGGATCGTAAGGCTGTTCGAACGACGCGAACGCTGCACCCTGCAGCACTCTTTATCGAATTCCCTTGCCCATCGCCCGCGCCGCGATGGCGGCGAGCCTCGGATAGCGGCGCAGGCCCTGCGCGGCGTGGTCGCGCCACGCGTAGGGCAAACCGCGCCAGGACAGCGCCACGCTGACATCGGTCAGCAGCACTTTTTCGGCGCCGAAGCGCCGCTTGTAGTCCTGGTTGCCGATGCTGAGGTCGAAACGGCGGATGCCTTGCGCATGCAGCGCGGCCATGGTGCGCTCGGTGACGAGCAGACCCGGCGAACAGCTCGACCATGCATCGCTGGCATGACTGATGCGCAGCAGGATATAGGTCGCGCCATGCTTGACGCCGAGCGCGGTGGCGACGACGCCCTCGTCGCACACAAGCGCCGAGACAATGGCATAACCTTCCGCGACGCCCTGGCGAACGACCTCGCGATAGAACCGCGCATGGGTCTCGTCGTTGAGGACGAAGGGCGAGCCGAGCTTTTGCATGCGCGCCTGCTGCTGCACATCCATCACGTCCAGCAGTTCATGCGCACGCGCGACATCCGCGGCGATCTCGAATCGCGCGCCGGCATGGCGGCTGAAGACTCGCCAGCAGCGCGGCATCTGCAGGCGCTTGATCGCGGCCTGGTAGTCGCGATAGTCATCGCCCATCAGCACGAGATTGCCATTGAGCGAGGAGGATCCGATCCGCCCGAGCGACACTAGCGGATTGGGCTTGCCTCCGACCTGCGCCGGCATCTTCCTCAGGCGGAGCAGATCGAAGCGGTCGGGCAACGCGCGCAAAGCGTCGATCAGCGCCTCGTTGATCGCATCCGTCGCCTCTGCATCCAACGCAGCATCGAGCGCCAGGATCGGCGCATTGTTGTCGGAGACCCCGAGGTCTGCGAACTCGACGATACGGATGCCACGCCTGATATGGCTGATCATCGGCACGATCGCGATGTCCTTGCCGGTGGCGACATCGAAGATCACGGCGATCAGCGGGGAGACGTCGCGAAACGCCTCGTACCAGGCGTCGAGCCAGTAGACATGCTGGAACGCGGTGCGGTGCCCGGTGCTCAGGCGCGAGGCCACGTGCCGCCAGTCGCGCGCGAAATCGATTGCGATTCCCGACGTGCTGGACACCTGGCCGTCTAGTTGCTCGACGCTGAGAAACGTCATTCCGCTGGACATACGACTACTGAATGTTTCCCGATAGATTATGTTTTGCTGCAGACCACAAGCAACCTCGCCGCTTATCGTTAAGCCGGTGTCACCGGCGGCTTGGCTGCGACAAGCTGTCAGCGTTTCGGTTCTATCTGCTCTACGCATTGGAACCTTGCCAGGAAGTGCAGGCCGGCCACGGCAAGCGCGAACATGAACCAGATCGGATTCTGCCGGTCGAGCAGGAAGGTCTCGGTGGCCCCGTAGTACAGGCCGAACAACCACACGGTGAGGAACAGCTTGGCCAGTGCGCCGCTGCGGCTGTGAACCTGGGCCGCCTGGAAATTGCCGAGCGGTGCGAGCACAAAGACGAGAACGACCAGCAGCAGGCCCGGCAGACCGATTGTGACCGCGAGATCGAGATAGCTGTTGTGGCTGTGCGCCGCAGTGGTTGCCCATTCGGCACCTTGCGCGGTCTGCCGTGCCGTCACGTCGTCCCAGAACGCCGCATAGCCGTGGCCGATGATCGGCTTCTCCGCGACGGCCGCGAGCGCGAACTCCCAGATCGCGGAGCGCCCGGTGAAGGTGGGATCGAGCGGAAGCAGCCGCGTCATCGCCCCGAGCGCCGGGCTGAGAACGCTGCCGACCGTCAACAGGTTCATCAGGATCAGCGGCACGAAGCAGATGATCCGCTTCAGCCACAGGCCCGGCGTGACATAGACCAGGGAGGCGAGAGCGTAGATCGCAAGGCACAGCACCGAGGACGTCTTGCCGCCGGTGAAGATCAGGAAGATGCCGGCCAGCGCTGCGACCGCCGGCCCCATCACGAACGAGCCCACGGCGGACAGGTAGATGCCGACATAGACCAGGATCGTCATCACGGGCGAAGCGATGTTCTTGTGGGCAAAGCTGCCGCGCCAGTCGCCGGCAAGTTGCGGTTCGGTGATGTCGAGGGCCGTGTGGATCGAGTATTGCGGAGCGAGGAAGACGCCGAGATAGCAGAGCGCGAGCAGCACGAGCGCGGCGATACCCAGGCAAAGGTTGAAGCTGCGCTGCGTCGGCGGCAGCAAGGGCAGCAAGACGGCGAGCGACGTCACGCTGGCCGCGAGCACGAACCGCTGGAGCGAAACGCCGCGGTTCTCGGAGAAAGCGATGTTGATCAGCAGCCAGCCGACGAGGCAGAGGTGCAACGGCGTCACCAGGGTCCTCAGCGACGGAGCGTCGGTGGCGGCGGCGAGCAGAACCGCGACCGCGGCCAGGAGGCCGAAGGAGATGTAAGTCAGTGTCATGCGTCCGCCGACGACGGTGACGAGGTCGGGATTGCGCAGGTCCGGGAAGGGATCGAGCGTGACCAGCACCAGTAGCAGCGCCGCGACGGCGACGAGGCAGCGCGCCGCGTGCGCAGCATTCAGCCTCGCGAGCCCATCGCGCAGGACGTGGCCGAACGACCGGGTCTCGACGTCGGCGATGTCAGCGGCGCTGCGATCCAAGCTGCAATCCATGGGCAGGTGGTGGGGCCGGGGAAGCTCCAAGTTCTAGCTCATCCCCGTTAACCATTCGTCAACCAGCATCGCGACGATGGCGGACACGGGTGCAGCCGAACTGCGGCCGCACTCTTCCAGATTTGGTACCGGCTCGATGGCAACGGCTTAACGCTAATACACGAAACCGGCGCCGCGCAGACCTTCGCGGCAACGCTCCGACCGTAATGGGGATATCATCCGCAACGGCCGAGGTTGCCTATGCTGGCGTTGGCAAGCGCGGCAGATGCGCCCTGGTTAACAGTCCATTAAAAGACGAGCCGCCGCTTGATCACCGCCGACGACGTTCTCGAACTTCCGGTTGCGCCGCGCGTGCCGACAGGCCTGCGCAGCCCGCTGCCGGTGAATTCGGTCGCGGTGTCCGTCGTCATTCCCGCCAAGAACGCAGCGGCCTATCTCGGCGAAACCCTCGCGAGCGCACTGAGGCAAGGCGATGTCGGCGAGGTGATCGTCGTGGACGACGGCTCGACCGACGATACCGCGGCAATCGTCCGCGCCGTGCGCGATCCGCGGCTGCGCCTGTTGCACAACGACGCTGCCGGCGTGTCGGCGGCACGCAATCTCGGCGCCCGGCATGCGAGCGGCGATTGGCTTCTCTTCCTGGATGCCGACGACCGCTTGCGGCCCGGTGCGGTCGCGGCGCTGCTGTCGGCGGCGCGCGATGCTCCGCGCGCGATTCTCGTCTACGGCGACTACAATACGATCGATGGCGAAGGACGGCAGATCGGCCGGCGCGAGCTGTTGAAGGGACGCCGCAAGCCCTCCGGCGACGTGCTGGCGAAGCTCACGGCCGGGAACTTCATCGTCAACGGTGGCATCGTGCTCACACGTGCGGACGCTTTTCGCGCCGTCGGCGGTTTCGACGTCTCGCTCAGATATTGCGAGGACTGGCATTGCTGGTGCCGCCTTGCAGCGATCGGCGAGTTCGCATTCGCGCCGAAACTTCTGCTCGACTATCGCCTGCATACGTCAAACACGATGAACGCGGCGGTGCGAACCCCGCAGGATTTCCTGCCTGCGGTCGCGCGGGTTTTCGATGACGGGCTGATCCTGGCGAGACTCCCCGAGGGCACGGCGAGCGGATTGCGCCAGGCCGCCGAGATTCATCTCGTCACCTATTCGGCGATGCAAGCGGTTCGCTTCGGCAGATATCGCGAAGCCTTCGCCTATCTCGCGATGATCGGCCGGCTGTCGCTCAGATCGCTGCCACGCGCCGCGATCAGGGTCGCCCTCGCCCGTTTCGGCATCTAGTCCGCCGCCGCGCCATCAGGACACGATCTTCGAGGCCTCATAGGGCCTTGGCTCGAGCCCGAAGGCTGCCAGGGCGGCGCCAAGCGCAACCATCACGGGATGCATCGCGACGACTGCCTTCGACGACCTCAGCAAGGCTGTGGCGCGGACCAGCGACAGCGGCACCCGCCCAAGCATCTGCGCGAACACCCGCGCACGCGCCGCCGTGGTCTGCGCGGCCTTGTACTGCACACGATAGTTGATCGCACCGATGCGCAGGCCGCGCTTTGCGATCCAGCCCAGGCTGGTGCGGTTGTGCGGCACGGTCTCGGTGATGACGGCGTCCGCCATCCAGTGGAACAGCATGCCGGCGTCACGGCACCGCACGAAGAAATCACAATCGCCGCCGCCGAGAAAATTGAAGCGCAGGTCGAACGCGGGACGATCGAACCGTTCGAAGGCGGCACGCGTGATCAGACAATTGCCGCACCCATAGATCAGCGGCACTGCACCGCTGTAGTCATAGGCGGGACAGAAGGCGGGATGACGCGAAAGCCAGGGCTTGCTGTCGTCGTCGAAGACCGGCAGCACCGGCCCGCCGACCACGTCGGCACCGGTCGCCTCCGCAGTGCGGACCATCAGTTCGAGCCAGTCGGGTGAAGCGATCTCGTCATCGTCGATCATCAGGAAACGGGTCGCGGCGGGAAACAGCCCCTGCGCCGTCTCGAATGCGGCGTTGATCGCCTGGCAGTTCCCCTGCCGCTTCTCGACGAGGCAGACGCCCTGGAGCCGGCCATCGGCGAGATACTCAGCGGCGACCGGCGCGCTCTCGCGCCGCGCAGCGTCGTTCTCGACCATGACGACGGCAAAGGAGCGGGGTGTACGCTGGCTCGCCAGCGAGTCCAGGGTCAGCCGCAGATGCTGCGGGCGCCGGAAACAGGGAATGCAGACGACAATGCCTACCGACAGATCGATGACGCGGGAGCTCGCCACGATCTCCCGGTTGGGATCGCACACGACGTCCGAGATGCGCGTGGCGGACAGGTCTGTCGGGATCAATGTCATGACGTTCTAGATGGCCGAGATGTATTGAAAAAGCCCTGCTTCGATCGCGCGGATCGGCCTCGTGCCGCGATGGCACGTCGCTGCGGGACAGATGCGTGCCAAAATGAACGATCGGCGCGCGGCACATCCGCCACGCCATTCCGGTGATTTCCAGCAATCCCGGCACGACACCATGCACTTAACCGCCTTCGCGTGTTTCTGCCGCAAAACCTCGCACGCGTGTTAGTGCAATTCGCGGTCCAGTGCGCCGACAACGTCTCAGCATGAACAATGCCGTAGTTAACGCCTATACGCATTAACCCGACCGTAAGCACTGCGATCGGTGAGACGGCGCGGCATCGGATTTGCTCTTCGGGCGAGCGAGTCTTTTCCTGTAAATTTGAATAGAACAAGCGCGGTCAGAAAATCATGAACAAGCCAGCCACCATCGACTTCGCGACAGCCACGGCAATCAATGTCTCCGGGGCCTTACCACCCACCCAGGCGCTGCATGATCTAGTACCCGGCGAGGCCCGCGACAGCCTGCTCGCCGTCCACGACGTGCTGTGCCGCGAGCTGCCGCAAGACCGGCTCGCCATCTATGAAGCCGGCGGCGGCTCGTGCAGCGTACTGCCGCCGGAATTGCTGGGCCGCAGCAAGGTCACGGTCGTCGACATCGACGAGGACCAGGTCCGCAACAACACCTACGCCGACGAGGCGATCCTCGGCGACGTCCAGACCTACCGCTTCGGGCGCGAGACCTTCGACCTCGTGATCTGCTACAACGTGATCGAGCATCTGCCGAACGTCGACGCGGCGCTCCTGAATTTCCGTGACGCGCTCAAGCGCGGCGGGATGATCCTGATCGGCGCGCCCAATCCGCGCTCGCTCTCCGGTGTCGTCACCAAATATTCGCCGCACTGGTTTCACGTCTGGTTCTACCGGCACATCCGCGGCATCAAGGATGCCGGCCTACCCGGCGAGCCACCGTTCCCGACGTTCTTCCATCCGCTGGTGACACTGCCCCGGCTCGAAGCTTTCGCGACCGCCAACGGCCTTGAGATGATCTATCGACGTGAGGTGGAGAGCCCGCGCTACCCCGAGATGCGCCGGCGCAAGCCGTTGTTCGCGGCCCTGGTCGACGCCGGCGCCGCGGTGCTGAACGCCGTGCTGCCGCGCGGCACCGACGTCCGTCGCGGCGACTATCATGTCATCCTGCGGAAGCGCTGACGGCCATGACGCGTGCCCGGCCCATCGCTGGACGAGCGGCGGCTCGCGGCCACGCTGCGCGCGGTAACGAATCGTTAATCCCTGGAAGATCCCGGTATCGCGAGCGTCACAAGGACGCGCGTAGGGGTGGCATGCGCTTAAACGCTTTGTTTGCCATTTCCGTGAATAGTCCCTCAGCGAGTATGGTTAATTTTCCCTGTTGCGTTGATTGGGCACCCATATGCCGGGTGCGTGGCGTAAAGCGAAGAGTAACCCCTCAGCCCGCGGCAGTTGGAATGAAAGCTGGGGATCATGCTTGACTATAACCAGCCGATCGATCGGACCGGACCGGCGGCCCCGCAACGGAAGCCTCAGGCCGGCTTCAACGTGCTCGAGCTCGTCAATTTGCTCTGGCGGCGAAAGGTCGCGATCGCCGCGGCCGCCCTGCTCGGCGCGACGCTCGCGGTCGTTGCCGGCAAGAGCGTGACGCCCCGCTACACCGCCACAGCTCAGCTCTATGTCGACCCGCGCGAGCTCCAACTCGTCGATCGCGAACTCACGCCCCGCGCCCAGGACATCTCCGGCATGTCCATGGTGGTGGAGAGCCAGGCGCGCCTGATCACCTCCAACAGCGTACTGCTCCAGGTGATCCAGCGGGCAGGTCTCGACAAGGATCCGGAATTCGGAGGCGGCGACGGCAGGAGCCTGATGTCGTCGCTGCTCGGCCTGATCGGCCTGCACCCCCGCGCGCCGTCCGCCGCGGAGAAGAATGAAGTGCAGCTTGCTGCGCTCGACGCATTGAACAAGCACATCACCGTCCGAAAGACCGAGAAGAGCTTCATCGTCGACATCGAGGTCTGGTCGACGGATCCCGCGAAAGCGGCGATGCTGGCCAACACGCTGACCAATGCCTACCTCGCCGAATCCCGCAACTCGCAGGCATCGGCGGCACGGCGCGCCACCAACGATCTCTCCAGCCGCCTGAAGGAGCTGCGCGAGCGGCTGCGCAACGCCGAGACTGCGCTTGCCACCTACAAGGCCCAGAACAATTTCGTCGGCACCCAGGATGCGCTGATCAGCGACCAGCAACTCTCCACCAGCAACCAGCGGCTTTCCGCGGCCCGTGCGGCGACGATGGATGCGCAGGCACGGCTCGATCAGATCGAGGCGAGCCGGCGCGCGGCCACGGATGCAGGTGCGATCCCCGAGGCGCTGCAATCGCCGACGATCGCGAATCTGCGCGCGCAATATGCCGATGCCCGCAAGAAGTATGCGGAGCAGGCCGGCGAGCTCGGGCCGCGCCATCCGGCGCTGCGCCAGACCGAGAAGCAGGTCGAGGACCTCAAGCGTACCATCAACGAAGAGATCGACCGCTTCGCCCAGTCCGCCAAGAACGATTTGACGCGCGCCCGCGATTTCGAAGCCTCGCTCAACCGGGCGCTGGAGGCCCAGAAGCGGCAGAGTGTCCAGCTCAGCCAGGCCGCCGTGCGCCTGCGCGAGCTCGAGCGCGAAGCCGATGCCAGCCGTGACGTCTATCAGTCCTTTCTCAAGCGCTCCCGCGAGACCGAGGAACAGGAGAGCCTGAACACGTCGGCGGCCCGCGTCATCGGCGAGGCGACGGTGCCGCAGCGGCGCTCGTTCCCGCCCGCGATGAGCTTGTTCGCCATGATCGGCTTCATCTTCGGGGCGATCGCGGCCTCGAGCTGGTTCGTCGCGGTCGAGTTGCTATTCACCGGCGCGATCGCACCAGCGCCGGCGCCTGCCCGTCCACAGCGCGCGCCGGCGCCGGATGCAGTGCGGGCTCCGCAGCGCGCGCCTCCGCCGGAGGCTTCGCCGCCTCAGCCGGCCTCGCGAGTTCCGGAAGTCGAACAGATTCCGCCGGAACTTGTCGCGCCCCCGCTCCAGCCCTCGATGGTCGAAAAGCCCGTGATCGAGAAGCCGCTGATCGCACGCTTCCAGGAAGCCGACGTCATCCACACGCTCGGCGCCATACTCGCAACGGGCGGCGGCGTCGACCTCACGCGGCTGGGTTGGCCAACGCTCCGCCCCGGCTTTCCCCTGACGACACTGCTCAACGCCTGGCGTGACATGCGCGCGGCGGTCGTCCGGCGCGCCGGCGGCAAGGCGATGCCGGTCATCGCGCTTGTCGGTGCCGGCGAGACCACCGGACGTAGCGTGACCACGCTGAATTTCGCGCTGGCCGCCGCCCGCGACGGCGCCCGCGTGCTGATGATCGATGCCGACCATCAGGCACGCTCGCTCTCGAACAAGGTCAGCCGTCCCAGCAAGAGCGAACCGAGCAGGCTCGGATGGCTCTCGATCGGCAGCAAGGACGCACGCGAGATCAAGACGGTCAACGGCATCTCGGTGCTGCCCGCCGCGGAGGGCGATGCCGACAAGGCTGCCGCCGCGATCCGCAAGGCGATTGCGCAGGCCCGTTCCGCCGGCGGCTATGATCTCGTGATCCTCGACGGCCCGGCGATGCCGCTCTCGGCCGGCGGCCGCAAGCTGCTTGACGACACCGACTCGCTGGTGGCCGTGCTGCCGACCAGCCTCGACGTCAACGACAGCCTGGAAGAGATCCTGGCCGCGCTCGGCCCCGCCGAGCGCAAGCTCGTCGGCGTCGTGCTCGACGAGTTCACCCCTGCAATCCAAACGCGCCATCGAGGCAGACAATATGCTTGAGCGCCGTGTCAACCTCGACGGACGGGCAGCGACTGCCGAGGTGCCGAGAATCACCGTGGGCGGGCTTCGCATGGCCGCGCTCGACCTGGAAGCCACCGCCGATTTCATGATCGAGGCGACCGATCCTGACAGTCGCATCGGCCGTCCGCTGTTCCTGACCTCGGCGAATGGCGAGGTGCTGGCCCGCTGCTCGACCGAGCCGCAGACCGAGCGGCTGTTCCGCGCCGCCGACCTGATCAACGCCGACGGTCAGCCTCTGGTCGCGGCCTCGAAGCTGCAATCCTGGTTCCCGCTGCCGGAGCGCGTTGCGACCACGGACCTGTTTCATATCGTTGCGCGCAAGGCTGAGGCCGTCGGCCGCACGTTCTACATGTTCGGCGCAAGCGAAGCCGAGAACGCCGCCGCGGTCGACAACGTCCAGAAGATGTATCCCAGGCTCAAAATCGTCGGACGCAGCCACGGCTATCTGCGAGGCGAGGCGCTGCGTGCCAAGGTCGAGGAGATCAATGCCCTTGCACCGGACTATTTGTGGGTCGCCCTCGGCGTGCCCAACGAGCAGGCATTCGTAAGAGAATTCACGCCGCATCTCACCAATGTTGGCGTCATCAAGACGTCCGGCGGACTGTTCAATTTCCTGTCAGGCAGCCGTTCCCGCGCGCCGCAATGGATGCAGAAGATCGGACTCGAATGGGCCTGGCGCACCTTGCTGGAGCCACGCCGTCTGCTCTGGCGCTATTTGACCACCAACCCCCGCGCGCTCTATCTTCTGTTCAGCCGCAACCGCCCCGTCCGCTAGAAGAAGAGCAGAAGACGACATGACCGACCAACCGACCGTCCTCGTCACCGGGGGTGCGGGCTACATTGGCTCGCATGCGTGCCGCGCATTGACCGCCGCCGGCTATCAGCCCGTCGTTTATGACAATCTCTCGACAGGTCATCGCAGCTTCGTCTCCGGCCCACTGGTGACGGGCGATCTGCTCGATGGCGCGGCGCTGGCGCGCGCCTTCGCCGACCACAAGGTCACGGCGGTGATGCACTTCGCGGCGGCGAGTCTCGTCGGGGAGTCCATGACCGACCCGCAGAAATACTACATCAACAACGTCCAGGGCACGTTGTCGCTGTTGCAGGCCATGCGCAACGCGGGCTGCCATCGCATCGTGTTCTCCTCGACCGGCGCCGTCTACGGCAACGCCGATTCCAAGGCGCTGCCGGAAGACTTCCCCTGCGCGCCGATCAATCCGTACGGCGCATCGAAGCTGATGATCGAGCGCATGCTCGCCGACTACCGCACCGCCTATGGCTTCGGTGCGTTCTGCCTGCGCTATTTCAATGCCAGCGGCGCCGATCCGGCCGGCGGGATCGGCGAGCTGCGCGACAACGAAACCCATCTCATTCCACGTGCGATGATGGCGCTGCAGGGCCATGTCGACTTCGCGGTGTTCGGCGACGACTACGACACGCCCGACGGCACTGCCATTCGCGACTACATCCACGTCACGGACCTTGCGGCCGCGCATGTCGCGGCACTGAAGCTTCTGGAACAAGGGCATGCCGGCGGCAGCTTCAATCTCGGCACCGGTTCCGGCTTCTCCGTACGCGAGATCCTCGACGCGATCAGGCAGGAGGCCGGGCGCGAGGTGCCGCACAGCGTCAAGCCGCGCCGCGCCGGCGACCCCACCTATCTGGTCGCGGATCCTTCTGCCGCGAGAAAGGTGCTGAACTTCGTGCCGCGCCCCCACTCCGATCTGCCTACGGTCATCCGCACGGCCTGGGCCTGGCACCAGAAGGCGCACCCGTTCAGATCGCGCTAGGCGACCGTATTGCAGCTTGCCGGCGGGTACCTTAAGCCGCTAAAGGGAATGAAGAGACTAGGAAAACCCGCGCCGGCCGCTTTTCCGGCCTCCGGGTACTTGTGGTATGGCCGCCGATGGAGCGGCATACGTGGCAGCGCGACGCGCCGTTCTTCAAAGCTTCAAGACCACGACCGCGTGCGCGCATCGGCCTGCTTTCAGGCGCGACAAGGAGCACGGAGCGAATGCATCAGGCCGCAAGCCTGCAATTCGAGCGCGTGGTGAACGAATTCGCCCGCTGGCTCGCCGTGCCCGAGGACGAACGGTCGCCGGCGCCCGCCTGGTGGTGGGGGCCCGCGATCGCGGTGCGCGACGCGCGCGAGCCGATGCCAAGTGCGTGGTCGTGCACGCTCGGCCTCGGCGACGGATCGACCTTTGCCGACGGGGCGTGCCTGCTTCTCGCCCTGTTCGAGGATCAGACCTCGCTGCCATGGCCGGACGATTTTCCGCGCAAGGCGGAACGCGAGGCTGAGGAGTCCCGTGAGCTGCACCCGCAACCGTCAGACGACAGCGCGTTTCAACCGTAACGCCGCGGCCTCCTCGGCGGCGGAATTCCGCTCCGGCTGGAGCGGCGGCGCGACGGGCAGCACCATCGGCCGCAGCAACTCCGCGATCTGCCGCGCCGGCAGCGGCCTGGAGATGAGGAAGCCCTGCATCTCGTCGCAGCCATGGGTCCGCAGGAACGCCTCCTGCTCGGCATTCTCGACGCCTTCGGCGACGACGGTCATGCCGAGTGCCTTGCCCATGCTGATGATCGCCTGTGCGATCGCCTGGTCCTCCGAATCGTGCGGCAGGTCGCGCACGAAGGAGCGGTCGATCTTGATGGTGTCGATCGGAAAGTGCTTCATCAGCGACATCGACGAATAGCCGGTGCCGAAATCGTCGATGGCGAGGCGGATGCCGCGGCTCTGGATGGAGTCGAGGACCTTGAGCGCACGACCGACATTGCGCATCATCATGCTCTCGGTGACCTCCAACTGGAGCAGCACGGGCGACATGCCGCTGGCGGCCAGCGCTTCGTCGACGTCCTGCAACAGATGCTCGTCGACAAACTGGCGCGGCGACAGGTTGACCGCCATCGACAGCGGCAACAGGCCGCGGCGTTGCCAGGCCATGGCTTGCGCGCAGGCCTCATTCAGCACCCAGCGGCCGATCGGCACGATCAGCCCGGTTTCCTCGGCAAGCGGAATGAATTGCGCCGGCGAGACATTGCCGAGATCGGGATGCGTCCAGCGCAGCAGCGCTTCGACCCCCGTAATCTGGCCGGTCCCCATGTCCACCTTGGGCTGGTAGTTCAGCGAGAACTGCTCGCGCTCCAGCGCGCGGCGTAGTGCGCTCTCGAGCGACAGCCGCTCGATCGACTGCGTCTTCACTTCGTTGGAGAAGAAGCGATAACCGTTCTTGCCGTCTTCCTTGGCGAGGTACATCGCCATGTCGGCGTTCTTGGTCAGCGTCTGCGCGTCGGAACCGTTGGCCGGATACATCGCGATGCCGATGGAGGCCGTAGTGTGGCACTCGTGGCCCGCCAGCTCCATCGGCTCGGCGAGCGCCGCGAGCAGCCCGGTCGCGATGCGCTGGACGTCGTCAATCTCGCCGCACTGGTCAAGGATCACCACGAACTCGTCGCCGCCGAGTCGCGCCACCACGTCGCTGGCCCGCAGCGCGCCGCGCAACCGGTGCGCCACTTCGAGCAGGAGCAGGTCGCCGGCCTCGTGACCCAGTGAATCGTTGATGACCTTGAAACGGTCGAGATCGATGAACAGCACTGCAAAGCGGTGATCGCGACGCTGCGCGGTGTCGATCGCCGCGTGCAACAGCTCGTTGAAGGTCTCGCGGTTCGGCAGGTCCGTCAGGCTGTCATGCGAGGCAAGATACTCGATCCGCTCGTCTGCCTGCTTCTTCTCGTCGGCGCGATCGAAATTCTCCATTGCGAAGGAGACGTTGTCGGCGAGGCGCTGCAACAGCTCGACGAATTCGGGCGTGAAGCTGGCCGGCTCGGTCGACATGTAGATCATGACACCGACGGCCTGATCGTGCGCGATGAGCGGAAACGCGGCGCCCGACTTCGCGCCGTCCCCGCGCACGATGGCGTGGAAGACACGGACACGATCGTCGTTGAGGTAGTCGTTGCTGATGCAGGGCTGCCGCGTCCGGAACGCCGTGCCGCTCATGCCGCGCCCTTCGGGCCGCTCGGGATCGATGGAGAGACGGACGTTGCGCGTGGTGTCGGCGGACGGGCCCGCGGCGGCTACGATCTCGAGCTGGTCCGTGCCGGCCCTCGCCAGCGCAATCGTGGTCGAGGTGAACTTGGCACCGTTCGATGCCGCAAGGCATACGAGCTCGAACAGCTCGGCACGCGACTTTGCCCGCATGATCGCCTCGTTGGTCGCGCTCAGAGCCGCGAACATGCGCGTCAGACGCTCCTTCTGCGCCTCGGTGCGGACCTTCTCCTCAGCGCGATCGAAATTGTCGAGTGCAAAGGAGACGTTCTCCGCCAGGCGCTCGAGCAGCTCGACCAGATCGGGGGTGAACGTATCCTCTTCCAGCGCGAGGAAGAGCAGAATGCCGACCGGCTTCTCTCCCGCCCTCAGAAGCGGGAAGCTCGCCGCAGCCCGTGTTCCATCCTCGATGGCCTTTGTGCGCCAGTATGCCGACCGCGGCTCGTTCAGATAGTCGTTCATGACACTGGGCCGGCGGGTTCGGAGTGAGGTGCCGATGATGCCCTGGCCCTCGGGATGGCCGGCGGAGATGTTACAGGTACGTCCAGCCATGCGCTCCCTCAGGCGCCCCTTGACCGCAACGACTTGAACGAGCTCGCGCTCTTCATCGATGATGCCGATGGTCGCCGAGGCAAAGAGATCGCCGAGCACAGCCGCCTGGCAGGCCGCCTCGAACAGCTCCTCGCGCGTTTTGGCGCGCATGATGGCTTCGTTCGTTGCGCTCAGCGCCTCGAACATGCCGCTCAGACGATCGCGCTGCTTGTCCGCTCGCGCCTTCTCGTCGGCGCGGTCGAAACTTTCGAGAGCGAAGGCGACATTGGCCTGAAGCTTGCGCAGCAACTCGACGAGCTCCGGCGTGAAGGTGCCACGCTCCGGAGAGTTGAGCAGAAAGACGCCCTCCACCCGGTCGCCGTTGAACAGCGGCAACGCCGCGGAGGATGCGATGCCGTTGCGGCGGGCGCTGGCCTGCCAGGGCGCGATGCGATCATCGGCAAGCACGTCGTTGCTGACGGCGGGCTGGCACGTGCGGAACGCCGTGCCCGTCAGTCCGCGCCCCTCGGGCACCCGGTCGGAGGTGGAGAACGTGAAGTTGCGAACCTGATCCGCATTCGGTCCGTAGCAGGCGACGACGCGCAGCAGCTCGGCCCGACGATCGACCAGCGCGATAGTGGCCGAGGTGAACTTGGCTCCCTTCGCGGTCGCCTCGCAGACGAGGTCGAACAGCTCGGACCGCGACCGCGCACGCAGGATCGCCTCGTTGGTGGCGCTGAGCGCCGCATACATTCGCGCCAGGCACTCTTCTTCCGCGGCGATTCTGGCTTTCTCGGCCTCGCGGCCGAAATTCTCGATTGCGAACGAGACGTTCTCCGCCATGCGCAGCAGCAGCGCGACGATTTCCTCGTCCTTGGCCCAGGAGCGGCTGATGAAGAACAGCAGCACGCCGACGCTCTCGCCGTATCTGATCAGCGGCGCGACGACGCAGGCGGCAACGCCGGTGTTGACGTTGGCCTGCTCCCACGGCGAGCCCCTGGTGCGGCTCGCGAGATCGTCCTCGACGATGGCCTTCTGCGTCCGGAACACTTCGCCGGAAATGCCCTTGCCATAGGGGTTCTCCGGATCGACCGAATAGCGCGCCTGGGTGACCAGTTCGAGGTTCTGTCCGGTTGCCGCGACCGGAATCATCCAGTGCGAATCCGGTTCGCGAAGCAGGACGAAGGTCGCGAGCGACTTGCCGCTGTGGACCGATGCATCGCACACGAGCTGGTACAACTCCTGCTCGGTCTTGGCGCGCAGGATGGCTTCGTTGGTAGCGCTGATGGCACCGAACATTCGGTTGAGCCGCCGTGTCGCCCGTTCACTTGCCTGCCGCGCGGTCTCGCGCGCGAAATTGTCCAGCGCGTAGGATATGTTCGCCGACATGCGCTCGAACAGCGACACCATCTGCTCGTCCAGCGAATTGGCTTCGCTACGCGTCACGTACAATACGCCGACGCTTTTGCCGTCGCAGAGCAGCGGCATCGCCGCGGCCGCACCGATGTGAGCCTTGGCGGCGCCCTCGCGCCACGCCAGCGAGCGCGGATCGTTCAAATAGTCGTTGCTGATGCACAGCTTCTGATCGCGAAAAGCCTCGCCGCCGACGCCGGATCCTTCAGGTGTGCCGGCTTCCGTCGTGATCACGATCGAGCGGAGCCGCGGAATGTCATCGCCACAGCCGGCCGCGTAGCGCAGCCGCCGGCCGTCCGGCTCCACCAGGAACACGGCAACGGCCAGAAAATCCCCGCTCGAAAATCCGGCGTCGCAGACCTTCTGGTACAGCTCGTCCGGCGATCTCGCGTAAAGGATCGCTTCATTGATGGCGCTCAACGCCGCAAAGGTGCGCGCGAGTGTCGTCGGCACGATCTCAGCTCCCGGGCATTTCTGCCTATTTCTCCCGGTGACGTTATCAGCGGCGATCGCCTAAGTGGTCGTTATTGCGCACTGCAAACCATCGATCAAAGTGAACGAGCAGCGAACGAGCAACGCAAAACTGCCGGAAACGCTACCGCGCGGGACGAATCTTCGACCAAAGGCGCGTTCTCTCTACGAATTTGCAGCCCTGTGTTGGTTTACAGGAGATTGATATCGCTGCTGCGCTTTGAGACGATGGCACCCAACGAGCAGCCTGTTACGGGCGCCAAGCCGAGGGAACGCCATGCCGATCGTCAGGGCCGATCGCCTCACGCGCATCAGCGCCGCCCTGCTCCGCGCCGCCGGAGCATCCGAGGAAGAGGCCGATGCGGTCGCTATCGGCTGCGTCAACGCCAATCTCGCCGGCCATGATTCCCACGGTGTGATCGCTGTTCCCACCTATATCGACCGCATCAAGGCCGGTCACATCGTTCCCGGCGCCAAGTGGACCATCGTCCAGGAATCCCCGACCACGACCGTGGTCGATGGCCATTGGGGCTTTGGTTTCCACGTCAACGCCAAGGCGATGGCGCTGACGATCGAGAAGGCGAAGACCGCGAACGTCGCCGCCTGCACCGTGTTCCGGCAGAGCCATGTCGGGCGCCTCGCCGCCTACCCCTTGATGGCGATGCGCGAAGGCATGATCGGGATCGCCACGGCGGACTCCGGCCGCTCGCCGAAGCACGTGGCCCCGTTCGGGGGGAGGGAGGCGCGGCTCGGCACCAACCCCATCTCGATCGCGGTGCCGTCCGATCTCGATACGCCGTTCTACCTGGACATGGCGACCTCGGCGGTTGCGGCCGGTAAGGTCCAGCTTGCTGTCGCCCGTGGCGAGGAGATTCCGACGGGGTGGATCATCGATGCCGAGGGACGGCACACCACCGATCCGACCCAATACCGCAAGGGCGGCGCGCTGCTGCCGCTTGGCGGCACCGAGGGCTACAAGGGTAGCGGCCTTGCTGCCATGGTCGAGGTGTTGTGCGGCCTGCTCACCGGCCTCGGCTTCGGCGTCGAGCCCACGGGGCGACACAATGACGGATGCTTCATGGCGGTGTTCAATGTCGCCGCGTTCCGGCCGCTGAAGGAATTCAAGCGCGAGGTCGCCGAGTTCGCGCATTACCTCAAATCGACGCCGGCATCCGAGGGCAGCAAGGGTGTCTACTATCCCGGTGAGATCGAGGGCTTGCGCGAGCAGCAGCGCCTGCGCGACGGCATCGAGATCGAGGATGCCACATGGGAAAAATTACGCGCTTTGGCGCGTGAGTACAGGCTCGACACCGTGCTCGATCTGGCCTGACGGCATCAGGAGAACAGCAGCATGAATCGGCAGATGGTATTGGTTGGCTTCCTCCAGGCGCAGAACTGCACGAACCTGCCGAGCTCCTGGCGGCATCCGGACTCGCGCAACGATTCGATGTCGGCGGACTATTATCAGGAGATCGCCAGGATACTGGAAGCCGGCAAGTTCCACATGGCCTTCTTCGACGACCGCCTGGCGATGCCGGACCGCTACGGCAACGACCACGCACACACCGTCGAATACGGCATCCGCTGCGTGAAGATGGATCCGCTGATCGTGCTGACCACGATGGGCATGGTCACAGAGAAGCTCGGCCTTGGCGCGACCTGCTCGACCACCTACTACGAGCCTTTCGACGTCGCGCGACGCTTCGCAACGCTCGACTTGATGTCCGGCGGGCGCGCCGGCTGGAACGTCGTTACCTCGCTCAACGACGGCGAGGCGCTCAACATGGGGCGCGACTTCCACCCCGAGCATGATTCCCGCTACGACCGCGCCGACGAGTTCATGGAGGTCGTGCTCGGCCATTGGGACACCTGGGAGGACGGCGCGCTGATCATGGACAAGCAAAGCGGTCGCTTCGCCGATCCGACCAAGGTGAAGCGGCTCGACCACAAGGGACCGGCCTTCAGGTCGCGCGGACCGTTCACCGTTCCACGTTCGCAACAAGGCCATCCCGTAATCATCCAGGCCGGCGCTTCGGGCCGTGGCCAGCGCTTCGCAGGACGCTGGGGCGAGGTGATTTTCACCGCCGCGCGCAATATCGCCGCCGCCAAGGACAGCTATGCAGCCGTGCGCAACGAAGCGGCGACGGCAGGCCGCGACCCTGACCAGATGTTCCTGTGCAATCTGACCACGCCGGTCTGCGCCGCAACCAAGGCTGAGGCCGAGGACAAGATGGCGCTGATCGACAAGCTGCCGCTCCAGATCGACGCGCTGTCGCTGCTCGCCGAAGCACTCAACTACGATTTCGCCTCCAAGGATATCGACGAGCCGCTGACGACGGAGGAACTGAAGAGCATGCAGGGCATCCTGGGCATCCGCGACGGCGTACTGAAGGCGTCGGGCAAGAGCAACCCGAGCGCGCGCGACTTCGTCACCTTCTCCGGCCGCGGGCAAGTGCAGGACGCGATGGTCGGCGGTCCCAAGGAGATCGCGGACAAGCTGGAGGAGATGTTCGTGGAGCGCGGTTGCGATGGCTTCGTCATCGCCGCAACCTACGTGCCCGGCTCCTACGCCGATTTCGTCAAGCATATCGTACCAGAATTGCAGCGTCGCGGCCTGTTCCAGAAGGACTATCGCGGCAGGACGCTACGGGAAAATCTCGGGCTCGAGCGGCCGGCCGCCGGCGCCTGGAAGGTGCAGCCGCGCGAGGCTGCGGAATAACGAGGACATGACATGCGCTGGCTGAAATTCACCGCCTCGGGCAAGACGTCCTGGGGGATCGTTGAAGGCGACCGGGTGATCGCGGTCGATGGCGATCCCTTCGCCGGATGGCAGCGCACCTCGCGGATGCTTCCGTTGTCCGAGGTCAAGATCGAATTGCCGCTGATCCCGCGCACCTTTTATTGCGTCGGCTTGAACTATCTGAAGCACCTCAAGGAAGCCGCCGACAAGCGCGGCGAGGTGCCGGCCGTCCCGGACAGGCCCGAGATCGGTTATCGCGCACAGAACGCGCTGATCGCGCATGACGAGGAGGTCGTGATCCCCTCCTTCGCGACGGACAAGATCCATTATGAGGGCGAACTCGTCGTCGTCATCGGCAAGAGGGTGAAGCATCTCACCGAACAGAACGCGATGGATTGCGTGTTCGGCTACACCATCGGCAACGACGTCAGCGAGCGCAGCTGGCAGAAGGCCGATCGCAGCCTGTGGCGCTCCAAGAACGCCGACACGTTCAAGCCGATGGGGCCGTGGATCGAGACCGAGGCCGATCTCGAAAAGATGGAAACGATCGTCCGCGTCAACGGCAAGGAGACCAACCGCTTCGCGACCGCCGACATGATCTTCGGCGTAGTGCCCTTCCTGGTCGAGCTGACCAGGTATTTCACGCTGTGGCCCGGCGACGTGATCTGGATGGGCACCGACGGCGCCTCGCCGGATATCAAGCACGGCGACGTCGTGGAGGTCGAGATCACGGGCGTCGGGACGTTGCGGAACAGGTTTGTGCGGGAAGAGCGGTAGGCTGACCTCGCCTGCGGCACTTCCCGCAAGTCAGAACGGCAACGCCACGCTCGTCTTGATCTCCTTCAGCACAACGTTGCTGCGGACGTAGCGGATGCCGGGGATGCGGAACATGAACTCGTCGAGGAAGCGGTTGTAAGCCGCCATGTCCTGCACGACGACGCGCAGATGATAGTCGGCGTCGCCCGTGGTCGCAAAGCACTCCAGCACCTCGCGGCGCTTCGTGACCCTGGCCACGAACTCGTCGACGAACTTCGCGTCGTGCCGCTCCAGCGAGACGTGGAGGATGGCCGACATTGTAAAGCCCGCCTGCTCTCGCGCGACCAGCGCCGCATAGCCGCGAATGACGCCGCTGTCCTCCAGTGCCCGCACCCGGCGCCAGCAGGCCGAGGTGGACATGCCGACCTCATCGGCCAGCTGCTGGTTGGTGGCACGGCCGTCCCTCTGGAGATGGGCGAGAATCCGGGTGTCCTGCTCTTCGATCATGCGCGCCTCTCAAGGCGACAATGTTTACCAAATTCCGGCGCCCGATGCAAAATTCTACCGAATCATCGATCTGTGCGGGATAAATAGGTAAGATCTACCAGCGGCCCAGGCATAACCTTCCATCATCCGGCAGGATGCCGCGCGAGGTCCGCCATGGACGCCATTCCGTCACTCGACACTTACGAGCTCTCCGACCGCTACGAGCGCCAGGAGGGCCGCGTCTTCCTCACGGGCACGCAGGCCATCGTCCGCATCGCACTCGATCAGGCGCGCCGGGACCGTACGGCCGGGCTCAATACCGCCGGCTTCATCTCCGGCTATCGCGGCTCTCCGCTCGGCGGCGTTGACCTCGAACTGTGGCGCATCCAGGAACGGCTCAAACGGGACCGCATCGAATTTCTTCCGGCCGTCAACGAAGACCTCGCGGCGACAGCGGTGCTGGGCTCGCAGCAGGTCGAAACGCAAGCCGACCGCGAAGTCGATGGCGTGTTCGGGCTCTGGTACGGCAAGGGCCCTGGCGTCGATCGATCGGGCGATGCGCTCAAGCATGGCAACGCCTATGGCTCCTCGCCGCATGGCGGCGTGCTGGTCGTCGCCGGCGACGACCATGGCTGCGTCTCCTCTTCGATGCCGCACCAGTCCGACGTCGCGTTCATGAGCTGGTTCATGCCGACGCTGCATCCGGCAAGCGTCGGCGAATATCTGGCGTTCGGCGAATATGGCTATGCGCTGAGCCGTTTCTCCGGCATGTGGGTCGGCTTCAAGGCGATCTCGGAGATCGTGGAATCAGGCGCCTCCGTCGCCCTGCGCCCGCCGCGCGCCTTTCTCACGCCCGACTTCACGCCGCCGCCCGGCGGCCTGCACTATCGTTGGCCCGACCTGCCGGGCCCGCAGATCGAGGAACGGCTGGAGGCGAAGAAGCACGCGGTCTACGCCTTCGCCAAGGCCAACCCGATCGACCGCCACATCTACGATATTCCGGGCGCCACCTACGGCATTGTCACCACGGGCAAGGCGCATCTCGATTTGATGGAGGCGCTGCGGCTGATGGGCCTCGATGAAGCGGCCTGCCGCAGCATCGGCATCGACGTCTACAAGGTCGGCATGGTCTGGCCGCTGGCGCTGCATGATGCGATGGACTTCGTGAAGGGCAAGCGCGAGATCCTGGTGGTCGAGGAGAAGCGCGGCATCATCGAGAGCCAGTTCAAGGAGTATTTTTACGACTATCCCGGCAGCAAGCCCGAGCGGATGGTCGGCAAGCACGACGAGACCGGCGCACGGCTAATCTCATGGATCGGCGAATTGTCGCCCCGCGCGCTCGCGAACGTGCTCGCGCGCCGGCTCGATCCGATGTTTCCGGGTCTCAATCTCGCCCCGCGCGCGGCCGCCCTGATGCCCGAGGCCGCGCGCACGATCAATGTCAGCGGCGCGACGCGTACGCCCTATTTCTGCTCGGGATGTCCGCACAACACGTCGACGAAAGTGCCGGAGGGATCCAAGGCCCTCGCCGGCATCGGCTGCCATTTCATGGCGAGCTGGATGGACCGCGAGACCTCCTCGCTCATCCAGATGGGCGGCGAGGGCGTGAACTGGGCGGCATCGTCAAGATTCACCGGCAACAAGCACGTGTTCCAGAATCTCGGTGAAGGCACCTATTATCACTCCGGCTCGATGGCGATCCGGCAGGCGA
Organism: Bradyrhizobium sp. USDA 327; assembly: GCF_041262065.1. Classification (NCBI taxonomy): domain Bacteria; kingdom Pseudomonadati; phylum Pseudomonadota; class Alphaproteobacteria; order Hyphomicrobiales; family Nitrobacteraceae; genus Bradyrhizobium; species Bradyrhizobium sp. USDA 327. Next base: position 5,895,209 of record NZ_JBGCCW010000001.1, read on the forward strand.
TCGCAGCCAGGGCCAACATCACCTACAAGATCCTGTTCAACGATGCCGTCGCAATGACCGGCGGCCAGCCGGTCGACGGCCCCGTCAGCGTCCATGCCATCGCCCACAGCGTCCGCGCCGAAGGCGTGGCGCGTATCGCACTGGTGTCGGATGATCCCGCACAGTTCTCGCCGGCCGACCTGCCGTCCGGCGTCACCATCCACCCCCGCGAGGAGATGGACGCCGTGCAGCGCGAGCTGCGCGACGTCTCCGGCGTGTCCGTCCTGATCTATCAGCAGACCTGCGCCACCGAGAAGCGACGCCGCCGCAAGCGCGGGCAGATGGCCGATCCCAAACGCTTCGCCTACATCAACGACCTCGTCTGCGAAGGCTGCGGCGACTGCTCGGTCGAATCCAACTGCCTCAGCATCGAGCCGAAGGAGACGGCGTTCGGCCGCAAGCGGCAGATCAACCTGTCGGCCTGTAACAAGGATTTTTCCTGCCTCAACGGCTTCTGCCCGAGTTTCGTCACCGTCGAAGGCGCGACGCGCCGGAGGAAAAGCGCGAGCCGGATCGACGCGGTCGGCCGCGCGGCCACGCTACCCCTGCCCACGCCCGCAACGCTCGACCGACCCTACGATCTGTTGGTGACCGGCGTCGGCGGCACCGGCGTGATCACGGTCGGCGCGTTGATCGGCATGGCCGCGCACCTCGAACGCCGCGGCGTCTCGGTCCTGGACTTCACCGGCTTTGCGCAGAAATTTGGTCCCGTGCTGAGCTACATCCGCCTCGCCGCGAGCCCCGACGTGTTGCATCAGGTCCGCATCGACCAGGGCGCGGCCGACGCGCTGATCGGCTGCGATCTCGTCGTCAGCTCCTCGCCGAAGGCGTCCGGAACCTATCGGAAAGGCACGCGAGCTGCGCTCAACACCGCGGAGATGCCGACCGGCGACGTCGTCCGCTTCCGCGACGCCGATCTCGCCTCGCCCGCCCGCCTGCGCGCGATCGGCCGCGTGATCGGCGAGAGCAATCTCGGCGCGATCAATGCCAATGCTCTGGCCGAACGGCTGCTCGGCGACGCCGTCTATGCCAACATCATCATGCTTGGCTATGCCTGGCAACGCGGACTGGTGCCGGTCTCGCTGCAAGCGCTATTGCGCGCGATCGAGCTCAACGGCGTCGCGATCGAACGCAACAAGCAGGCCCTTGCCTGGGGCCGGATCGCCGCGGCCGATCCGGATTTTCTGCCGAACGTTGACGATGCGCCCAAGGCCGAGACCCTCGACCAGCTCATCGCGCGGCGCTCCGATTTCCTCACGGCCTATCAGAACGCGGCCTATGCGGCGCGATACCGGGCGATCGTCGCAAGAGTCCGCAACGCCGAAGCCGACCTGAAAAGCGAAGCGCTGACCGAGGCCGTCGCGCGCACCCTGTTCAAGCTGATGGCCTACAAGGACGAGTACGAGGTGGCGCGGCTGCACATGCAGAGCGGCTTCCTCGACGAGCTGAAGCGCGAATTCGAGGACGGCTTCAGCATCCAGTATCACCTCGCCCCGCCGTTCCTGCCGTCGCGGCGCGACGCACGTGGACGTCCGCGTAAACGCGCCTTCGGTCAGTGGATCCAGGTGCCTCTGACCGTGCTCGCGCGCTTGAAGGGGCTGCGCGGGACGCGGTTCGATCCATTCGGCTACACCGCGGAACGGCGAGCCGAGCGGGATCTGATCGCCTGGTATCAAGGCCTGATCGAGCGGATGCTCGGCGGGCTCGACACGGCGCGTCTTCCGGATCTCGTCGCGATTGCAAGGGCCCCCATGGAAATCCGCGGTTATGGGCCGGTCAAGGACGCCGCGATCGCGAAGGTGAAGTCCGAAATCGAGCGGCTGCTCGCCGAGCCCCCCACGCCGTCGCCGGCAAGGATGCGCGCCACCGGTTGACGCGGCGCCGGCGAGGCTTCAGCCTCTGAACCTGGAGGGACGCCCTGATGGCGCTCCCGCGATCGGGTGACGCATCATGGATTTCGACCAGCTGACACTGACCGAGGCCGCGGACGGCCTCAGCGCCGGGAAGGTCACGAGTACCGCGCTCACCCGGGAAGCTCTTGCCCGCGCCAAAGCCAACGCCGACCTCAATGCCTTCGTCACGCTGGACGAGGCCGGTGCCTTGAAGGCCGCCGCGGCGTTCGACGCCAAGGGCGACAGGAGCAAGCCGCTCGGCGGCGTGCCCGTCGTGATCAAGGACAATATCGAGGTGGCCGGGCTGCCCTGTAGTGCCGGCACCCCAGCGCTGAAGGATTACATTCCAGGGGCCGATGCACCCGTTGTGGCAAAGCTGCGCGCCGCGGGAGCGATCATCATCGGCAAGACCAGCATGCACGAACTGGCCTTCGGCATCTCCGGCTACAACACCGCGTTCAAGACCGGCGCCGAGTTCGGTGTGCGCAATGCCTATGACCGCGCGCGGATCGCCGGCGGCTCCTCGTCCGGGACGGGCGCCGCGATCGGCGCGCGGATCGTCACGGGCGGGCTCGGCACCGACACCGGCGGATCGGTGCGCGTGCCGGCCGCCCTGAACGGGTGCGCCTCGCTGCGGCCAACGGTCGGGCGCTATCCGCAAGAGGGCATCGCGCCGATCTCGCACACCCGCGACACCGCGGGGCCCATGGCCGCAACCATGGCCGATGTCGCGCTGCTCGACCGCGTCATCGCGGGTGGCGATCCGGTCCTGCCTGCGGATCTCAAGCTGGTCCGCATCGGCATTGCCAAGGCGATGCTGGCCAATCTCGACGGCGACACCGAGGTCGCCTTCCATGGGGCAGTCGAGCAGATGAAAGCCCAGGGCGTGGTCGTGGTCGAGATCGAGATGCCCCAATTGGCGGAGCTCAATGGCCAAGTCAGCTTTCCAGTCGCACTATACGAGGCCTATGACGATCTGGTCGCCTATCTCGCACACACCGGCACCGGCCTCAGCGTCGAGGCGCTGGCGCAGGAAGTCTCCAGCGCCGACGTCAAGGGTACCTATGAGGGCCTCGTGATCCCGCGCAAGCTGCCGGGTCCCGGCGACACGCTTGTCGACGCCAAGCCGATCTACGACGCCGCGGTCAAGACCGCACGGCCCGCGCTTCAGGCGCTCTACGGCGACACGTTCTCCGGAAACAAGCTCGACGCCATCGCCTTTCCGACCACGCCGCGCGTCGCCATCCCCTCCAACCCGGACTCCAGCAGCCTGGAGAATTTCGTGCTGTTCATCCAGAACACCGACCCTGGCAGCAATGCCGGCATTCCCGGCATCCAGATCCCAAACGCACTCGGCGCCAGCAGCGGACTGCCGATCGGGCTTGAACTCGACGGCCCCGCGGGAAGTGATCGTCGTCTGCTGGCGATCGGCATGGCACTCGACAGCGTGTTTGGCCGGTTGCCGCCGCCGCGTCGCTCATGAATAAGGGTTGATCAGCTTCTGCTGCTCGGCGCTGTGGTGCGCGAGCAGGTCGATGAAGGTCCTGACCTTCGCCGACAGATGATGGCGATGCGGATAGACCGCGTTCATGGACAGCTCGACCGTCCGATATTCCGGCAAGAGGCGCACGAGGCGGCCGGTCTCGAGATCGTCCTGAATGAGAAACCCCGCCATCAGGCAGACAGCAGCGCCCTCCAGTGCGACCTTCCGCAGGGCTTCTCCGCTATTGGTGACGAAGCTGCCCGAGATGCGAACGGAGGCCGGAGTGCCTTTGCGGTCAAGGAAGCGCCATTCGTCGCCAAACGGATAGTTCAAGTGCCGGCCGCAATTGTGCCCGGTGAGCTCGTCGAGCTTCTGCACCCGGCCGTGCTTCTCGAGATAGTCGTGCGAGCAGCACAGCACGTGACGCCAGGTGGCAAGTCTCCGCACGATCAGGCTCGAATCCGGCGGCGGCGTCATGCGCAAGGCAACGTCGTAGCCCTCCTCGATGAGATCGACATCGGCCTCACCCATGCGCAGATCGATCCTGAGCTCCGCATAGGTCGACAGCAGCTTCGCCACGATCGGCGCGACAAGCGGCACCATGTGCGTGGCAACGTGAATGCGCAGCGTGCCGCGGGGCACCGACTGCAATTCGCTCGCGATGTCGTCGGCCTGTTCGAGATCTGCGAGAATCTGGGTTGAGCGATCGTAATAGGCCTTGCCGATTTCCGTGAGGCTCACCTTCCGCGTGGTGCGGTTAAGTAGCCGCACGCCGAGCCGGTCCTCCAGCGCCTGGACGTGGTTGCTCACCATGGTCGTCGACATGTTGAGGCGGCGCGCGGCGGCGGAAAACCCACCGTTCTCGACCACGTGGACGAAGGCGGTGAGGCTGGTGAAGCGATCCATGGCCCAAAGCTCCGATTATCCGCGATTCCTGGATAATGCTTCAAATAGTTCCGGGATTATCACAACGGCCGGGACAACGCATCTTCTCCTCGTCAATGCGCGCGCCCTTCGAATGGGCGACCGGGGAGTTCCGAGGATGTCATGTCGAACGCTTCTTATGTCTCTGGAATAACTGCAAAAATCGGCCCGCGGCTGTCTCGACGGACAATCAATCGGGCGGCCATCGGCCTGGCGCTGATCCTCGGCATCGCGGTGGCCGGCGACTATGGCTACGACTATTTGAAGACCGGCCGGTACCTCGAATCCACAGACGACGCCTATGTGAAGGCCGATTACACCATCGTCGCGCCGAAAGTGTCCGGCTATATCGCCAAGGTGCTGGTCGGCGACAACGAGACGGTCAAGGCAGGCCAGCTGCTGGCCAAGATCGACGACCGCGACTTCAGGGCAGCGCTCGATCAGGCCCGCGCCGACGTCGCGGCTGCCGAAGCCTCCGTGCGCAACATCGATGCCCAGCTCGAGCTGCAACAGCCGATCATCGAGCAAAGCACGGCTGACGTCGCTGCTGCGGACGCCAACCTGAAATTCGCGCAAGAGGAGCGCGCCCGCTACGACGACCTCATGAAGTCGGGCTCCGGCACGATCCAGCGCGCGCAGCAGACCGACGCGGCGCTGCGCGCCAGCAGCGCGCAATTGCAGCACGCGAAGTACGGCCTTCTGGCTGCGCAGCGCAAGATCGACGTGCTCACCAGCCAGCGCGCCCAGGCCGCAGCCCAGCTCGAACGTGCCCGTGCGGTCGCGCAGCAGGCAACGCTGAACCTGTCCTATACCGAGATCACCGCGCCGGTGGATGGCACGGTCGGCGCCCGCAGCTTGCGCGTCGGCCAATACGTGCAAGCCGGCACGCAATTGATGGCTGTGGTGCCGCTCGATGCGGTCTATGTCGTTGCCAACTTCAAGGAGACCCAGCTCACACATGTGCGGCCTGGCCAGCCGGTCGAGCTGTACGTCGACAGTTTCCGCAATCGGCCCCTGCACGGCCATGTCGACAGCCTGTCGCCGGCAAGCGGGCTGGAATTCGCATTGCTGCCACCCGACAACGCCACGGGCAACTTCACCAAGATCGTGCAGCGCGTTCCGGTGAAGATCGTGCTCGACGACCAAAGCCTCACCGGCCTGCTTCGCCCCGGCATGTCCGCGGTGCCGACCATCGACACCAAGGCGACCGTGCTGGCCGAGCGCGAGACGGCCAAGCGTCTCGCCGACAACATGCTCCGGCCGAACGGCGGCTGACCCGGCGCCGGCAGGTTTGTCAAACCCTGCCGGAAGATCGCTCCAGAACGTCGTCGATTGTCGAAATCATCCGCATCCTGCCTCCGTACCCGAGACGAGGCTTCCATGAGCACGCTTCAACCCACCCTCGACGCCACATCCGCCGCCGCCATTCCCGCACCCGCCGCTCCGTCGGTATCGGCCAAAACCTGGATCGCGGTGATCGGCGCAACGCTTGGCGCCTTCATGGCGGTGCTGAACATCCAGATCGTCAACGCCTCGCTCGCAGACATCCAGGGCGCGATCGGCGCCGGTATCGACGACGGCGGCTGGATCTCGACCTCCTATCTGATCGCCGAGATCGTGGTGATCCCGCTGTCCGGCTGGCTGGCGCAGGTGTTCTCGATCCGCATCTATCTGCTCACCAACGCGATCCTGTTCCTGGTCCTGTCCGCAGCCTGCGCACTGGCGCATGATCTGTCGCAGATGATCGTGCTGCGCGCCATCCAGGGCTTCACCGGCGGCGTGCTGATCCCGATGGCCTTCACGTTGATCATCACCCTGCTGCCGCGCGGAAAGCAGCCGGTGGGCCTCGCGTTGTTCGCGCTGTCGGCGACGTTCGCACCGGCGATCGGCCCGACCATCGGCGGCTATCTCACCGAGAATTTCGGCTGGCAGTACATCTTCTACGTCAACCTCGTGCCGGGTGCGATCATGGTCGGAATGCTCTGGTACGCGCTCGAGGCCAAGCCGATGAAACTCTCGCTGCTGCGCGAGGGCGACTGGGCCGGCATCATCACCATGGCAATCGGCCTGTCGGCGCTGCAGACCGTGCTCGAGGAGGGCAACAAGGACGACTGGTTCGGCTCACCCTTCATCGTCAAGCTGTCGGTGATCGCGGCAGTGGCGCTGACCGCCTTCCTGATCATCGAGCTCACGGTGAAGAAGCCGCTCTTGAACCTGCGCCTGCTGATGCGCCGCAATTTCGGCTTCGGCATGCTCGCGAACTTCCTGCTCGGCATCGCGCTCTACGGCTCGGTGTTCATCCTGCCGCAGTATCTGTCACGCATCCAGGGCTACAATGCCGAGCAGATCGGCATGGTGCTGGCCTGGACCGGACTGCCGCAGCTGCTGCTGATCCCGCTGGTTCCGCGCCTGATGCAGCGCTTCGACGCGCGGATCATCATCGGCATCGGCTTCGTGCTGTTTGCGGCGTCCAACTTCATGAACATCTACATGACCAGCGACTACGCCGCCGACCAGCTGCTGTGGCCCAATGTCGTTCGCGCGATCGGGCAGGCACTGGTCATGGCGCCGCTGTCGGCGGTGGCAACCGCCGGCATCGAAGCCGAGAACGCAGGCTCGGCGTCGGGCCTGTTCAACATGATGCGCAACCTCGGCGGCGCGGTCGGAATTGCGATCCTGCAGACCGTTCTGACCAAGCGCGAGCAGTATCACTCCAACGTGCTGATGCAGTCGGTCTCGATATTCGAGCAGGCGACGCGCACGCGGCTGGAGCAACTCACCCAGTATTTCGTCAATCACGGCGTCCTCGACCAAGCGGATGCCGCGCATCGCGCCTATGTCGCGATCGGCCGCATCGTGCAGAAGCAGGCCTATATCCTCGCCTTCAGCGACACCTTCTATCTGCTCGGCATGGCGCTGATCGTGGCGCTGCTCGCCGTCCTCTTCCTGAAGAAGCCCGGCCAGACCTCGGCCGGTGGCGCCCACTGACCTGAACCCGAGAAGCAAGGAGACGATCATGAAGCCTCGCATGAACTACTTCCAGGCCGCGCCCGAGACGATGAAAGCGCTGATGGCGCTGGAGGAGCAGATCCAGTCGACCGGCATCGAGAAATCGCTGATCGAGCTGATCAAGATCCGGGCGTCGCAGATCAATGGCTGCGCCTTCTGCATCAACATGCACAGCGAGGACGCGCGCAAGCGCGGCGAGACCGAGCAGCGCATCTACCTCCTCAATGCCTGGCGCGAATCCCCGCTCTATACCGAACGCGAGCGCGCCGCGCTCGCCTGGACCGAGTCGGTGACGCTGATCTCGCAGACGCATGCGCCGGACGACATCTACGAACAGGTCCGCGCGCAGTTCTCCGATGAGGAGACGGTGAACCTGACCATGCTGATCGGCGCCATCAATGCCTGGAACAGGATCGCGATCGCGTTCCGCGCGGTGCATCCGGTAAAGGTGAAGGCTTCGGTGGCGTGAGGCATCCGCAACTGTCATGCCCCGCGAAGGCGGGGCATCCAGTACGCCGCGGCCCATCGGGCCTATCACTGCCGTCACGGCGTACTGGATCGCCCGGTCAAGCCGGGCGATGACAGCGGTGGGCGTGCCTCAAACCGCGGTCGCCTTGGCGAACTCCACATAGATCTCGCGAAGGCGCGTTGCGATCGGACCGGGCTTGCCGTCGCCGATGGTCTTGCCGTCGATGGCGACCACCGGCTGCACGAACGAGGACGCGCTGGTGATGAACGCCTCCTTGGCAGCGAGCGCCTCGGCGACCGTGAAGGACCGTTCCTCAACGCGGAGCTGGCGCTCCTCGGCAAGCGCGATCACGGCCTTGCGGGTGCAGCCGGGGAGGATCGCGTTGGAATTCTTGCGCGTGACGATGACGTCGTCCTTGGTCAGGATGAACGCCGACGACGAGCCGCCCTCGGTGACGTAGCCATCTTGCAGCATCCAGGCCTCGCCCGCGCCGGCTTCGGCCGCGGCCTGCTTGGCCAGCACCTGCGCCAGCAGCGCCACGCTCTTGATGTCGCGGCGTTCCCAGCGGATGTCGGGCACCGTGATGACATTGATGCCGGTTTTCGCCGCCGCTGCGTTGATGATGTCCTTCTCGGACGTGAACATCACCAGGCTCGACTTGACGTCCTCCTTGGGGAAGGGGAAGTCGCGCCCCTTGTCGGCGCCGCGCGTGACCTGGAGATAGACGAGACCGTTCTGGAGCTTGTTGCGCGCGATCAGCTCCTTCTGGAGCGCGGTGATGCGCTCGATCGTCTCCGGCAGCTTCAGCTTGATCTCCCCGACCGAACGCTCCAGCCGGGCCAGATGCGAGGCATTGTCAACCAGCTTGCCATCCAGCACAGCCGAGACCTCATAAATGCCATCGGCGAACAGGAAGCCGCGATCGAGCACCGAGATCTTGGCCTCCGAAAGCGGGACGAATGAGCCGTTGACATAGGCGATCGGGTCCAAGGCAGGTCTCCTGGCGAGATGGGGAATTTGGCGCGCTTATACGCCAGTTAGGGGGACGGATCACCCCTCTATTCGTCATTCCGGGGCGGCGCGAAGCGACGAGCCCGGAATCCATTTCGTCCCGCGTTACGCCGCCTGATGGATCGCGGGCTCGCGCTACGCGCGCCCCGGGATGACGATCGGTTAGTGGGAGAGAATCTTCGACAAGAACTTCTGCGCGCGGTCGCTGCGCGGCTTGCCGAAGAAGTCCTCCTTCGCCGCGTCCTCGACGATCTCGCCGCGGTCCATGAAGATGACGCGGTTGGCGACCTTGCGGGCAAAACCCATCTCATGGGTGACAACCATCATGGTCATGCCCTCATGAGCGAGATCCACCATGACGTCGAGCACCTCGCTGACCATTTCCGGATCGAGCGCGGAAGTCGGCTCATCGAACAGCATGACGATCGGATCCATGGCGAGCGCACGGGCGATCGCAACGCGCTGCTGTTGGCCGCCGGACAGGTTCGCAGGATACTTTTGCGCCTGTTCCTTGAGGCCGACGCGCTCCAGCAGCTGCATGCCTTTCGCCATCGCCTTGTCGCGCGACCGGTCGAGCACCTTCTCCTGCGCGAGGCAGAGATTGTCGATGATCTTCAGGTGAGGAAACAGCTCGAAGTGCTGGAACACCATGCCGACCCGCGAACGCAGCTTCGGGAGGTTAGTCTTAGGATCGTTGACCTTGATGCCGTCGACCAGGATGTCCCCGCTCTGGAACGGCTCCAGCGCATTGACGCATTTGATCAGCGTCGACTTGCCCGAGCCGGAGGGGCCGCAGACCACGACCACCTCGCCCTTGGTGACGCTGGTGGTGCAGTCGGTCAGCACCTGGAAGCTGGGGCTGTACCATTTGTTGACGTGGCTGATTTCGATCATGACCGACACGCTCTAGCGAATGATGGCGATGCGCGCCTGGAGGCGGCGGACGCCATAGGACGCGATACAGGAGATGGTGAAGTAGACGACTGCTGCGAACAGATACATTTCGACGAGGCGCCCGTCGCGCTGCGCCACCTTGCTGGCCGCTCCCAGGAAGTCCGTGATCGACAGGACGTAGACCAGCGAGGTGTCCTGGAACAGCACGATGGTCTGCGTGATCAGAACCGGAAGCATGTTGCGGAAGGCCTGCGGCAGCACGACGTAACGCATGCTCTGCGCGTAGGTCAGCCCCAGCGCGCTCGCCGCGGCCGGCTGTCCGCGCGAGATCGACTGGATGCCGGCGCGCATGATCTCGGAGAAGTACGCCGCCTCGAACATGATGAAGGTGATGAGCGAGGAGGCGAAGGCGCCGACGCTGATCGGGCGCGAGGCGCCGGTCACCCACTGCCCGATATAGGGCACCAGGAAGTAGAACCAGAAGATGACCAGCACCAGCGGCAGCGAGCGCATGAAGTCGACATAAATTCCGGCGATGCGGCCGAGGACCTTGAAGCCGGAGAGCCGCATCAGCGCGAGTGCAGTGCCGAAGACGAGACCGCCAAGGGCCGCGAGCCCCGTCAGCGTCAGCGTGAAGGTCATGCCCTCGAAGAACAGATAGGGCAGCGCGCGGCGGATGACGTCGAAATCGAGATTGGCGAACATCGCTTATTTCCCCGTGATGTAGCCGGGGATCGCGACCCAGCGCTCGAGAAAGCGCATTCCGGTCACGACGACGGCGTTGACGAGGAGGTAGAGGATGGTCGCGGCGGTGAAGGCCTCGAACACCTGGAACGAGAATTCCTGCATCGAGCGCGCCTGTCCGGTCAGCTCGAGCAGGCCGATCGTGATCGCGACCGCCGTGTTCTTGATGGTGTTGAGGAATTCAGAGGTCAGCGGCGGCAGGATGATGCGGAAGGCCATCGGCAGCAGCACGTAGCGATAGGCCTGTACCGTGGTCAGGCCCAGCGCGGTTGCGGCCATCTTCTGCCCGCGCGGCAGCGAACCGATGCCGGCCTGCAATTGCACGGCGACGCGGGCCGACATGAAAAAGCCGATACCGATCGCGGCCGTCCAGAACGGCGCGTTCGGGAGCTGCTTCAGCCAGGTGCCGGCAGCTTTTGGCAGCAGCTCCGGCAGCACGAAGTACCACAGGAAGAGTTGCACGAGCAGCGGCATGTTGCGGAAGAATTCGACATAGGCAAAGCCGAACCAGTTCGCCCCCTTCGACGGCAGCGTACGCATCACGCCGACGAGCGAGCCGGTGATCAGCGCGATCACCCAGGCCAGCGCCGCGGTCTTGAGGGTCAGCACCAGGCCCGACAGCAGCATGTCGAGATAAGTGCCGGTCCCCATCGGGTTCGGCTGGAAAAAGATTCCCCAGTTCCAGTTGTAGTTCACGTGTCCCCCGCGCGAACGCGCCAGTCATGGATGTCCTGAGCGCCTATGCAAATGTCCGGCCACCCTGGTGTCAAGAGTGGCCGGACATGATCCCGATCGAAAGATCGAGGTTTTATCTTACTTGTAGTCGTCCGGGTTCGGCGAATCCGTCGGCTTGGCGAACTCGTTCTTCAGCTCGGCCGAGATCGGCGTGTTGAGGTTCAGGCCCTTCGGCGGGATCTTCTGGGTGAACCACTTGTCGTAGATCTTCTGGGCTTCGCCGGACGTATAGAGCGCCGCCGTTGCCGCATCGACCGCCTTCTTGAAGGCGGGGTCGTCCTTGCGCAGCATGATGCCGTAGGGCTCGGGCTTGGAGAACGCATCCTTGGAGATGACGTAGTCGTCGGGGTTCTTCGAGCCGGCGACGAGGCTGGCGAGCAGGATGTCGTCCATGACGAAGGCGACCGCGCGGTCGGTCTCGACCATCAGGAAGGCTTCGGCATGGTCCTTGGCCGGGATGATGTTGGCGCCGAGGTTCTTCGCGACGTTGGCCTCGGTGAGCTGCTTGATGTTGGTGGTGCCGGCGGTCGAGACCACGGTCTTGCCCTTGAGGTCGTCGATCGACTTCAGGCCGCTCGACTTCTTGAAGACATAGCGGCTGGCCGTCAGGTAATGGGTGTTGGTGAAGGCGACCTGCTTCTGGCGCTCGGCATTGTTGGTGGTCGAGCCGCATTCGAGGTCGATGGTGCCGTTGGCCATCAGCGGGATACGCGTCGCCGAGGTCACCGGGTTGAGCTTGACCTCGAGCTTGTCGAGCTTGAGCTCCTTCTTCACGGCGTCGACGATCTTGTAGCAGATGTCCATCGCGAACCCGACGGGCTTCTGGTTGTCGTCGAGATAGGAGAACGGAATCGAGGAGTCGCGGAAGCCGAGCGTGATCGCGCCGGTGTCCTTGATGTTCTTCAGCGTGCCGGTCAGCTCCTGGGCCCCGGCCTGGCTGACGACGAAGGTCGCGGCGAGCGCGAGCCCGATGCTACGGAAATGTTTCACTTTCTTCTTCCCCTTTCAGGATGATGCGGCCGGATGCAAGCACAAATCGGGCCGGATTAGAATGTGACTTTCGGCTGGACCGATGCCTCAGGTTAACGGGCTTGTTAGCGGTCTTGTCAGTGGTCTTGGCAATTCGCCGAGATCCCAGAACAGCCCGGCCATCACCGTCAAGGCCTCTTCGGTCAAGGGCAGCAGGATGTGCTCATTGGGCGCATGCTGGGAGCAGCCGGGATAGGAGTGCGGCACCCAGATCGTCGGCAGGCCCAGGATCTCGGAAAATACGTCGTTCGGCAACGAACCGCCGAAATTCGGCAGCACGGCCGGCGCCTTTCCCGTGGTCTCCCTGACCGAATCCGCCGCCCAATTGATCCAGGGGCTGTCGAAATCGGTGCGCGATGCAGCAAAGCTCTGCGCCGCCCGCACCTCGACCATGGGAAAACCCTTTGCAATGAGATGCGCGCGGATTGCCTCGATCAGGCCCTCGACCTTCGTCCCGACCACGAAACGCAGTTGCAGCACGGCATTGGCGTGACCGGGAATGGCGTTCGCCGGCTTCTCGATATTGCCCGACGACATCGCCAGCACTTCGAGCGTGTTCCAGGCGTAGAGCCGCTCGGCCGCCGACAGCCCCTCCTCGCCCCAGTTCTCCGCGAGCGCCGGCTCGTCCGCGGTCGGCACCACCTGCACGTCGGCGAGGTAGCTGCGGATCTGGTTGGTAAGCCGCGGCGGCTTCAAGGCATCGAGCAGGAGACGGCCGTGGCCGTCGACCAAGGTCGAGATCGCGTTGACCAGGATGGTCGCGGGGTTGGCGAGCACGCCGCCCCAATTGCCGGAATGGTGGCCGCCGTCGCGCAAGTTCACGTCGAGATGAATACGGATGCCGCCGCGGCAGCCGAGAAAGAGCGTCGGCCGGTCGGCGGACAGGCGCGGCCCGTCGGAAGCCATGAACAGGTCGGCCTTGAGCGCGTCGCGATTGAGATCGCAGACCTTGCCGAGATCCGGCGAGCCGATCTCCTCGCCCATCTCGACGATGAACTTCGCGTTGAAGCCGAGTTTGCCACCGCGAGCGTCACGCACCGCGCGGAGTGCCGCCATATTGATGCTGTGCTGGCCCTTGTTGTCGGCGGTGCCGCGGCCGTAGAGGCGCGTCCCCGCAACCGCGGTGCGCCAGGGATCGCGCCCCTCGCGCCACTCGCCCTCCATGCCGTCGACGACGTCGCCATGGCCGTAGATCAGCACGGTCGGCGCCGACGTGCTCTCGTGATGTTCGGCCAACAGGAAGGGCGCCTTGCCGCTCGGGGATTCGACGATGCGGCTGGTAAAATCGAGCGCGGCGAAGGCCGGCTGCATCTCCTGTTCCAGATAGGCGCGCAGTTCGGCTCCGCGCGACGGATTCTGGCTTTCGGTCCGATACGCGACGCGGCGATCGAGTTCAGCGAGGAACGCGCCGGATTTGAAGTCGTCCCGGGCGCGGGCGATGGCGTCGGCTCTGGTCATTGCTTTCGTTTTCAAGGTTTCGACGCGGGCGAACGTAGCGGGCTACATAGGCCATCGAAAGTGGCAGGGAGCTTGGAGAGTTTCTTGGAGTTTCTCTTGTAGTTCTCTTGGGATTTCGTTCTTGATCGCTTGAGATTAGCTTGCCAGGCGCGGCGGCACCGCTGATTTTGACCTTGCCAATACCCAGACATATGCAAGAACTTCGCCAAGTTGGGGCGCACATCTATCATTCGAAGAGCGCTCAGTACAGGGCGCCGAGGGGACCAGCATGGCCAAAGAGATCAGGCTCAACGCCTTTGCGATGAATTGCGTCGCACACCAGTCACCGGGCCTGTGGACCCATCCGCGCGACCGCACCGCCGACTATAACCGCCTGCCCTATTGGATCGACCTCGCCAGAACCCTGGAACGGGGCCGCTTCGACGGGCTGTTCCTGGCCGACGTGCTCGGGGTCTACGACGTCTATGGCAACAGCCCTGACGCAGCCTTGCGCAATGCGGCACAGACGCCTTCGAACGAGCCGCTGCTGCTGCTGTCGGCGATGGCAGCCGTGACCCAGAATCTCGGTTTTGGCGTCACCAGCAATCTGTCCTTCGAGCCGCCCTACCCGTTCGCACGGCGGATGTCGACGCTCGATCATCTCACCGAGGGGCGGATCGGCTGGAACGTCGTCACCGGCTATCTCGACAGCGCCGCGCGCGGCGCCGGCAAGGACAAGCAGACCGGCCATGACGACCGCTACGACATCGCCGACGAATATATGGAGGTCGTCTACAAGCTCTGGGAAGGGAGCTGGGAGGACGATGCCGTGCTGCGAGACCGCAAGCGCGGCATCTTCACCGATCCCGCAAAGGTTCATCGCGTCAATCATGAAGGCGCGAACTACCGCATCAACAACACCATTCATCTCAGCGAGCCCTCGCCGCAGCGAACGCCGGTGCTGTACCAGGCCGGCACCTCGCCGCGCGGGCGGCAGTTCGCGGCAAAGCATGCCGAATGCGTGTTCATGTCGGGACCGTCGGCCAAGGTGATCGCGCCGCGCGTCTCCGCGATCCGGCAGGAGGCCGCCGCGCTCGGCCGCAACCCGGCCGAAATCCTGATGTTCTCGATGATGACGATCATCCTCGGACGGACCGAAGCCGAGGCAAAAGAAAAGTACGCCGACTATCGCCGCCATATCAGCCCCGAGGGCGCACTCGCCCTGATGTCGGGATGGACCGGTGTCGATTTCTCCGGCTACGACCTCGACCAGCAGGTCCGTCACGTCCAGAACGACGCCGGCCGCAGCGCCATGGACAATGTCACCCGCGCCGATCCTGACCGGGTCTGGACCGTGCGCGACGTCATCGAGCATGTCGGCATCGGCGGCGCCGGCCCGGTCGTGGTCGGCACGCCGGAGATGGTCGCGGACAAGATCGAGCAATGGTTCGAAGCGACCGACGTCGACGGGCTCAACGTCGCGTTTGCGATCTCGCCCGGCGATTTCGAGGACATCGCCGACATGCTGGTGCCGGAGCTGACCCGGCGCGGACGGTACAAGAGCGAATATGCAAAGGGCACACTGCGGGAGAAGCTGTTCGGCCAGGACCGCGCGCGGTTAGGTGCGCCGCATCCGGCGGCGGGTTATCGGGTGGGGAAGAAGGGGTAGCTGCCACACGCTCGCTGTTATGCCCCGGCTTGACCGGGGCATCCAGTACGCCGCAGCGTCTCGACTCGATCACCGCCGCCTCTGGAATACTGGATCGCCCGGTCGAAGCCGGGCGATGACACCGAGTGTGTGGAAACTCGATCGCGCCTCAGACCTTCCCGTCCACCATCACCTCGATCAGCTTCGTTCCTGGCCGGCCGAACGCCGACGTCAGCGTCGCCTTCAGCTCGCTGACATCGCTGACCTTGATCGCCTCGCAGCCCAGTGCCTTGGCGACGCCAGCGAAATCGACGGGCGGATCGACGAAATCCATGCCGACGTAGTTGTCGTCGCCATGAAAGGCGAGCAGGCGCTGCTTGATGATGCGGTAACCGCCATTGTTGGCGATGACGACGTTGAGCGGCAGCTTGTGGTGCGCCGCTGTCCACAGCGACTGGATCGAGTACATCGCGCTGCCGTCGCCCGAGAAGCACACGACGGGGCGATCGGGATTGGCGATGCTGGCGCCGACCGACGCCGGCAGGCCCCAGCCGATGCCACCGGAGGCGAGGCCGTGGTAGCCATAGCGATCGCGGTGCGGCCGCAGCGCCGCGATCTGGCGGCTTGAGGTCAGACCTTCATCGACCAGGATGGCATTCTCCGGCATCGCCTCGACCATTTGCAGCACCAGGAAGTCCGGATCGATCGGCGCGCGGCCAGCGCTCTTGCTGATTTGCTCGACCAGTTCGGCGCGGCGCGCGGTCCAGTTCTTCGGCGCGAGCTCGGCAAGGCGCCGCTTGGCGCGTTGCGCCAATGCCTCGCCACCCATCTCCTTCAGCACAGGGATCAAAGCACGCAGCGTTTCCTTGAGATCCGCCTTCAGCGCGATCTCGGCGCCGTAGTTCTTCGCGATCTCCCAATCGGCGAGGCCGACCTGTACGATGCCAAGGCCATCCGGCAACGCATCGACCTCGCTATAGACCGACATGCGCAGGGGATCGCCGCCGAGCGCGACCAGGAGATCGTAAGGCGCCAGCGTATCGCGCGCGACCTTCTGCACGCGCGCGAGCGTGCCGACGAAACTCGGGCTCTCGGAGAGGAAATGCGCGCCATAGGGCGTGGAGGATTGGTAGGCGGCCGCACCCAGCAGCTCCGCGAGCTCCGCCGCTTCCTTCAGCGCGTCGCTCTTGACCACCTCGTCCATGGTGACGATCACGGGACGCTCCGCCTTCAGCAGCCGCGCCGCAAAGGCCCTGAGCGCCTCATCCGACGGTTTCGTGCGGGCATCGATGCGGGTGGAGCGGCCGAGTTCGATGCCGGCCTCGCTATTCAGGATGTCGCCGGGCAGCGAGATGAACACCGGTCCGGTCGGCGGCGTGGTCGCCACCTTGGCGGCGCGGCGGACGATGCGCGGCAGGTCCTCCAGTCGCGTCACCTCGACCGCCCATTTCACCAGCGGCTCGGCCATCCGCACCAACGGGCCGTAGAGCACCGGCTCCATCAGGCCATGGCCCTGCTCCTGCTGGCCGGCCGTGAGAATCATCGGCGTGCCCGTGAACTGGGCATTGTAGAGCGAACCCATGGCGTTGCCGAGGCCAGGCGCAACGTGCACGTTGCAGGCGACGAGCTTGCCCGAGGCGCGGCTAAAGCCATCGGCAATCGCGACCACCAGGCTCTCCTGCATCGCCATCACATAGGTGAGATCGGGATGATCCTTGAGCGCGTGCATGATCGGCAACTCGGTGGTGCCGGGATTGCCGAACAGGTGCGTGATGCCCTCGTCCTTGAGCAACGCGAGAAAGGCGGAGCGGCCGGTGATCTTGTTCTTCATGTTTCCTCCAGGAGCGGACGTTGCCGCAAGGACTGAAGGCATGATGGCCGAAGTCCTGGGAAGTGCGCAAGGAAGCGCGGTCATGGCTGTGTTGCGCGGGAGAGGCAAACTACGCTCTCGTGTCCCGGACGCGACGCAACGTGCAACGTTGCGGCGCAGAGCCGGGACCCAGTTTCGTCCGGAGTACGCAGCTGCATGGGCCCCGGCTCAGCAGTGCGGCACTGCGCGCCGCACTGCGTCCGGGGCACGAGAGCGGAGCTACATCTCCTCCCGGCCGAGCTCGAACGGATCCTCGCCGCCCGCGCGCTTCTTCTTTTTCGAGCGCTGCCACACCACGCCCGGAAAACCCTTCAGCGGCACCAGCGGCTCACCGGTATAGGCCCATTCCTGCAGCTCCTCGATGGCGATGTGATAGAGCGGCTGGCGGCCGGTGCGCTCCGTGAAAAGGGCGCGGGGGATGTTGACCATGTGCGGACCCCGCGGACGCTCATAGGCGATCGGCGTGCCGCAATGCGAGCAGAAGCTGCGCGTGGTCTTCGTGGCCTTGTCATCGTAGCGCGTGAGCGCAGTCTTGCCGGATGTGACACGAAAGCGCTTCTTCCAGCTTCCGACATAGGTGGCGTAAGCCGCGCCGTGGGCGCGCCGGCTGGCGGCCGAGTGATCGTGCCAGGCCCAGCGCGCGGGAACGTCGATCTCGAAGGCGATCTTGCCGCAGAGGCATTGGCCGGTGGCTATCCCTGCGGCGACTGCGGCTTTGGCCATGGGGGCTCTCTCCGTCGTCATTGCGAGCGCAGCGAAGCAATCCAGAGTGCCTCAGCGGAGAGATACTGGATTGCTTCGCTGCGCTCGCAATGACGGAAGTTGTGGTGGCGGTCGCGCAACAAATCAACGTCGTCATTCCGGGGCGATGCGAAGCATCGAGCCCGGAATCCATCCCACGTCTAGGTAATGCGGCCCGATGGATTCCGGGTTCGCGACTTCGTCGCGCCTCGGAATGACAGATCAGGCCGGCGTCAGCTCGTCATAGACAGGATAGTCCGTATATCCCTTCTCCTCACCACTATAGAACGTCGCGCGATTGTACGGCGTGATCGGATAGCCGTGCTGAAGCCGGCGGGGAAGATCCGGATTGGAGATGAAGATGCGACCAAACGCGATGATATCCGCATGCCCGTCGGCGATCGCCGCATTCGCGGTCTCGCCGGTAAAGCCGCCGGCGGTCATCAGCACGCCGCTATAGAGCGGGCGGAACAGCACCATTGCCGAGGGCACGTTGTCCCAGTGGACGTCGGCGCGGCCGGCGCCGCTGGAGCGCGGTTCGATGAAATGCAGGTACGCCAGGCCAAGCTTGTCGAGCGCCTTCACGACATGGGTGTAGAGCGGCATCGGATCGGGCTCGCCGGAATCATTGGCGATGCCGTGCGGCGACAAGCGGACGGCGACGCGGTTCGCACCCCAGACGTCGATCGCGGCCTGCGTGACTTCGAGCAGAAGGCGCGCGCGGTTCTCGATCGAGCCGCCATACTGATCGGTGCGCTGGTTGCTGCGTGACTGCAGGAACTGCTCGAGCAGATAGCCGTTGGCGCCGTGGATCTCGACGCCGTCGAAGCCCGCGGCGAGCGCGTTTTTCGCACCCTGCCGGAACGCCTCGACGATGTCCTTGACCTCCTCGGTCTCCAGCGCGCGCGGCGTCTCATAGTCCGCAATCTTGCCGTCAGCGGTCATCGCTTTCATGCCTTCCGCCTTGATCGGGATCGCAGAGGCCGACACCGGCAGCGCACCGCCGTGGAAGGAGGAGTGCGAGACGCGGCCGACATGCCAGAGCTGGAGGAAGATGATGCCGCCCTTGGCGTGCACGGCATCCGTCACCTTGCGCCAGCCCGCGACTTGCGCCTCCGAATAGATGCCGGGGGTCGACGGATTGCCGCGGCCGTGCGAGAGCACCGGCGAGGCTTCGGCAACGATCAGGCCGCCTTGCGTTGCACGCTGACCGTAATATTCGGCATTGAGCGGCCGCGGCGCAAAATTCTCGCGCTCGGCCCGCATGCGCGTGAGCGGCGCCATCGCGACGCGATGCGCGAGCTTGTACGGACCGACCTGCAACGGTTTGAACAACGCCGGAAATTTCATGCTGGCCCCGATTTTCTTTGGAAGGGTGCTGATCATATAGCGCGGGGCGGCCACCGGAAAAGTCGCCGCCCCACAAGAAGCAGATATTCCCCCTCGCGGAACGCGACGAGGGACAGGCCTTACGCCGTCTTGATCCAGACGGCCTTCACGTTGAGATATTCCTCGACATGCTGCTTGCCGGACTCGCGGCCGTAGCCGCTCATCTTATAGCCGCCAAACGGCACGGCCGGGTCCATCGCCTGGTAGCAGTTGACCCACACCGAGCCTGCGCGCAGGCGCTTCGCCACTGCATGGGCCTTGCTGACATCGCGCGTCCACAAGCCGGAGCCGAGGCCGAACGTGGTGTTGTTGGCGCGCTTGACCAGCTCGTCCATGTCCTTGAACGCGATCGCGGAGATGACGGGACCAAAAATCTCCTCCTGCGCGATGCGCATATTGTCCTCAACGCCCGCGAACACCGTCGGCGAGACGAAGAAGCCCTTCGACAGCGCGCCTTCGGTGACGCGTCCGCCGCCGGCGAGCGCCTTTGCGCCCTCCTTCTGGCCGATGTCGAGATAGCCGGTGACGCGCTCGAGCTGCTGCTCGGAGACGAGCGGTCCGATCTGCACGTTCGGATCGAGGCCGTTGCCGACCTGCAGCTTCTTGCCGAACTCGGCGACGCGGCCGACGAATTCGTCATAGATCGACTGCTCGACGAAGAGGCGCGTACCGGCGCTGCAGATCTGCCCCGAATTGGCGAACACCGCCATCGCCGCACCCGGCACGGCTGCGTCGAGATCGGCATCCGCGAACACGATATCCGGAGACTTGCCACCGAGCTCGAGCGAGACGCGCTTGAGGTTGCCGGCGGAGGCACGGATGATCGACTGACCCGTGACATGCGAGCCGGTGAAGGCGACCTTGTCGACGTCATGATGCGAGGCGAGCGCGGCGCCCGCAGTCTCGCCATAGCCGGGCACGACGTTGATGACCCCGGGAGGCACGCCCGCTTCCATCGCCAGCTCGGCGATGCGCAGCGAGGTCAGCGGCGCCTCCTCGGCGGGCTTGAGCACCACGGTGCAGCCGGTCGCGATCGCAGGACCGATCTTCCAGATCGTCGCGGTCAGCGGCCCGTTCCAGGGAATGATGGCGCCGACGACGCCGATCGGCTCCTTCAGCGTGTAGGAGAAGATCTCGCCGGGCAGCGAGTTCTCGATGGTCTCGCCGTGGATCGCCGTGGTCTGGCCGGCGTAATAGCGCAGCATGCCGACGGCGCGCAGGCGGTAGGCGCGGGTGCGGCTGAGCGGCGCGCCCATGTCGAGCGTGTCGAGCTGCGACAATTCGTCGAAATTCTTCTCGACGAGGTCGGCGAGCTTCAGGAGCAGGTTCTGCCGCTCGAACGGCTTGACCTTGCTCCAGGGGCCTTCGAAGGCGCGGCGAGCGGCAGCAACCGCACGATCGATGTCTTCCTTGTCGCCTTCGGCGACGGTCGCGAGCAGCTCGCCTGTGGCGGGATTGTGGGTCTCGAAGCGCTTGCCTGAGGCTGCATCGACCCACTTCCCGTCGATCAGCATCTGCTTGTAAGATCCATTTGCAAACGGATGGCGCGTGATCGGAATAGCCTGCGACACAGCCATGGCTGCACTCCCTGTCAGGTGATTGATTGGTTCGATCTGGGCGGGATCGTTCGATCGAGGATACAGCCGGGCCGGTTGGGCGTAAAGGCAGCGCCGAACGAAGACCTCCCATGCCGACTTGTGCAGGGTCGGACTGCCGCCATGTTATAGCTCGACCGAGGCCCTCCACGGAGACGATCCATGCCACATCCCGCCATCGACAAAGACAATGTCGCCGTGATCACGGGCGGCGCATCCGGCATCGGATTTGCCGCCGTCACCGCCTTCGCGCGCGCTGGGATGAAGGTATGTGTCGCGGATGTCGACGAGGCACGGTTGGCGGAGACTGCAACAAAACTGTCATCCGTCACGGCTGCCGCAAACGTGATGACCGCCGCCGTCGATGTCAGCACGGTCGAGAGCGTGACGGAACTGGAACGCGCGGTGCGCGAGCGGTTTGGCGGCACCGACATCCTCATGAACAATGCCGGGATCCAGCCGGGCAGCACGCTGTTCGGCGAACCCGACAATTGGCAGCGCATCATCGGCGTCAACATGTGGGGCATCATCAACGGCTCGCGGATCTTCGCACCCCGCATGATCGCGCGCGGCAAACCGGGCCTCATCATCAACACCGGTTCCAAGCAGGGCATCACCACGCCGCCGGGCGACCCCGCCTACAATGTCTCGAAGGCCGGCGTGAAGGCATTCACCGAGGCGCTCCAACACGAGCTACGCAACACGAAGGGCTGCCACATCACGGCACATCTGTTGATCCCGGGCTTCGTCTTCACCGGCCTGACCGCAAAAGGACGCACCGAGAAGCCGGCCGGCGCCTGGACACCAGATGAGACGGTCGATTTCCTGCTGGCACGGCTGGAAGCCGGCGATTTCTACATCCTCTGCCCGGACAACGACGTGCCCCGGGCCCTCGACGAGAAACGCATGCTCTGGGCCATGGGCGACATCGTCGAGAACCGCCCGCCATTGTCGCGCTGGCACCCGGACTATGCCGATGCGTTCAAGAAGTTCGTGGAAGGACAGTGACTGTGGCGAGGAGCGCGGAAACGCTTCTCGGAACCATGCAGGCCCCGCTCATGGGCTCGGCCCACGATCCTTCGAAACGCCGCGCGAAGAGCGCGGCTCCTCATGACGAGGAGCCGGAGCGCGACAGCACGGTGAAATCAGGGGGCCCGGCTACAACGTCTCTTGCTTGTGCCCACACTGCTTGCAGGCGAACTTGACGCGGGTCTGACCCTTCTCCGCCTGCACCCGGTTCGGCGCGCCGCACTTGCCGCAGACCGCCTCGATGCGGGTCGTGCCCTGCTTGACGACGACGGTCTTCTTTTCCATCGATTCGCGGATCAGGCGTTCAGCCTCCTCGCGCAGGGATTGTTTCGACAAAGCTCGTCTCCGCCTCAGGAAAGCGCGAGAGCCATATCGCACCTGCGTTCGAAGCACAATGCGTGATGAGACGGCTGGCCCCATCGACCGCATGCGAGGTGGCCCACAGCGGCGGGGAAGCGGCGGAGGCCCATTGCTCCGTCGCTACTCCATTGCCGGGACGGGCTCAAGCCGCCCCGCCAGACCAATCTGGAACGAAATCCGAATTTTGAGATGACTAGGAACGAACATTCCAAGGGCCCGTTGTCGCCGTAGTTTCCCTCATAGCGCGAGCCGTCCCATGTATCACCACGTCAAGAAGCTGATGTTCACCGTGCGCGTCGACGAACCCGATCCGCGCTTCGGCAATATGCTCCTCGAGCAGTTCGGCGGCGCCAACGGCGAACTTGCGGCCGCGATGCAATATTCGATCCAGGGGCTGAATTGCGAGGATCCCGACCGCAAGGACCTGTTGATGGACATCGGCACCGAAGAGCTCAGTCATCTCGAAGTCGTCGGTTGCCTTGCCCGGATGCACCTCGCGCCTTCGAAGAACGACCGCCAGGCGGCCGAAGCCGATCCGCTGATTGCGATTGCCGGCGGCGGCGGCGTCAATCTGTTCAATTCGCAAGGCAATCCCTGGACTGCCGACTACCTCAAGATCACCGGCGAACTCGACGTCGATCTCCGCAGCAACATCGCCGCCGAAGCACGGGCAAAGATCGTCTACGAACGACTGATCAATTTCTGCGACGATGTCGGCAGCAAGGACGCGCTGCAGTTCCTGATGACGCGCGAGATCACGCATATGAAGGCGTTCGCGAGAGCGCTCGAAAGCCTGTCCAAACCAGCCTTCAGCATCGGCCGGATCGCGCCGACGCCGGGCCTCGTGAACCAGTATTTCAATGACTCCACCGGCAGCGGCGACCACGGCGAAATCGACACCCGTGGTCCCTGGAACGAGGGAGAAGACTGGGTGTTCACGGAATCGCCTGCGCTCCAGTCTTCTGATCCCGGCGCACCCCCATCGATCGTCACGGAGAGCTCGCCACTCGTGGATGAGTCCGGTCTGACTGAGCTCCTGCTCCATGAGCTGCGCGACATTCTCCATGCCGAGAAGCAGCTGACCAAGGCGCTTCCCAAGATGGCGCAGGCCGCGCGGTTCGATCAGTTGCGGGAGCTGTTCGAGCAGCATCTGGCGGAGACCGAGAGCCAGGTCGAGCGCATCAACGAATGCTTCGAGCTGCTCGGCGAGAGCGCTCGCGCCAAGCCGTGCAAGGGCATGATGGGCCTGATCGAGGAAGGCCAGGAAGTCATGAAGGAAGGCGAAGAGAAGGAGGACGCAGCGGCCGACCTCGCGCTGATCTCCGCGGCTCAACGCGTCGAGCACTACGAGATGTCCGGCTACACCACCGCGCGCAACCTTGCGCAGCAGCTCCGGCACAGCGCCATCGTCGCGCTGCTCTCGAAGTCGCTCGCGGAAGAGGAGAACGCCGATCTCCTGCTCAATCAGGTGGCGCGGTCGCTGATGTCCGTGGCGAAGATGCCCGCGGCGCTGGAGCAGGCCGAATAGACCTCGCTACGCAACGCGCAGACGCCCGAGTTCAACTGCCCCGCGCCATCGCGCGCGGGGCAGCAGGCATAACTATCCCAAGCGTGCTTCCATCGGGTGAGACCGCTCCGGCCTGCGCGGCCGGCAAGCGCTGCTCCAACCGCGCCGCGCTCGCGCGCAGCATCGCCGCGTCGAGCCTGCCCTGCCGCCATGCATCAAGGGCGCAGGAAAAAACCCGATAGAATTGCGCGCCGTCATAGGCAACCAGCAGCATGTCGACGCCGGCGTTGATCGCCTCGACCACGGCCTTGCAGACGTCGTTCTGGTAGATTGCGCCCATGACGAGATCGTCCGTCATCACCACGCCCTGGTAACCCCACTTCCCACGAATGATTCCCTCGACCACACGCTTCGAATGCGATGCGGCGCGGTCGGGATCGACGGCGGTGAGCGTGACGTGGCTGACCATCAAGGCGCTCCGCGAGTGCGACAACACCTCGCGGAACGGCAGCCAGTCGGTTGCCTCCAGTTCCTTCACCGGCGTATCGAGACTGGCGCTGAAATGATGCGTGTCATCGCGCACGCGCCCGATGCCGGGGAAATGTTTGAGCGTGGCACCGACGCCCGACTCTTCCAGCCCCCGGACATAGGCGCTCGCGATCGTGCTGACGACCGCGGGATCGGCCGCGATCGCGCGCTGGCCGATCAGTGTGTGAAAATCGAGGCGATTGCGGCGAACCGGCGGCTTCAGGTCGAGCACCGGCGCGAGATTGAGGTTGACGCCGAGATCTGCAAGCTCTCGGCCGTGGATGCGGCCGAACTCTTCGGCCCTGGTCTGCTGGTCGCCGGGCGCGAGCCCGGTGAGCGTCGCCAGCGCCGGCACCTTGGTCAGCGGCGGCGCGAGATGCCCGACGATGCCGCCCTCCTGATCGGCCGCGACGACCAGCGGCGGTAGGCCTGCGGCGCGCCTCTTGTCCTGAAGCGCCGCGATCTCGGCCCGCAGCGCCTCGATCGTCCGCCCCCGGATGTTGTGCCGGGTGACGTAGACGCCGCCGATCAGTCCCTGCTCGGCGAGACGCGCAACCTCCGGAAAGGACGAATATCCGACCATGAAATGTGGTCCGAGCTGGCGAGCCTCAGCGGCGCCGGCGCCGAGGACATCATGCTTGCGCAGCTCGAACCTGACATGCGCGGCCGACATCAGAACCGGCGGCAGGCACCAGAGCAAGACGAGGAGCATGCCCGCAATGCTGCGCCAATGCCCGCGACGCAGCAGGACGATGACGACCAGGGTGCTTGCGACGACAAGCGCGATGTTTCCGGCGCCGCGTAGCACGAGCAAATAGGGGGCATTCTTGTTCGCTGCCGCGAATGCGGCGAGCGGCGCGGCCAGCCAGAGCAGGACGAGGCAGAGGCGATTGAGGAATTGCATGATGCAGTACACGCGATTGGAGCGAATGCTTCGCCTATCAAAGCGGTTGACGCTGCGCGAGAGACAAACTCGGGTCTGCACGAAAACTGCAGAAGACTCCTGAAACCGTGCTGACGATGATCCCGGCTTCTGCACAAGCACCGTTCAGAGTTCGTGATGTACCCATCACGGAGAATCTTTTGGACATGACGAGCCTGGCTTCGACGTCGACGACGGACATTCCACCGATCAGGCCTTCGGCGCTGTCGGCCAAGCTCGCAATGGCACTGCTGCTCGCCGCACTTGCCGACTTCCTGCTCTACGGCCGGCGGATCGGACTGTCGCTGGTGATCTTGGCCGTCGCGGTTGCCTGCGCCTCGCTGCTTGCCAACCGTGCGGCGCTGGACTTTCGCCGCGCAGTGACCGGCGGCGCGATCGTTGCATTCGGTCTCGTGCCGGCCGTAGAAGAGCTCAACGCGCTTTCGTTGCTGATCCTCGTCGCAGCGCTGGCCATCGCCTTGTTGCTCGCAACCAATCCGGAGACGACCAGCCTCGCGGACCGCGCCCGCGCGCTGCGAAACCTTGTCCTGTTCGGTCCCTTCAGATTCTTCCCCGACGCGCTTCAGGTCTTCAACATGTCGGCGTTCACCCGCGGCATCGCGCTCTGGCTGATGCCGGTGGTGCTGAGCACCGTGTTCGTGGCGCTGTTCGCCGCCGCCAATCCGGTGATCGAGCAATGGGTGTCGCTGCTCAATCCAAAAGTCATCCTCGAATATGTCAGCGTCTGGCGCGTCCTGTTCTGGACCTTGATGCTGGCGCTGGTCTGGCCGTTCATCCATGTGCGCTGGCGGCGCAGGAAGGTTGCCGCCGCCACCGAAACCGACGTCGCGGAGCCGCCGCTGCCGCCCTTCGTGTCGCCGGAATTTCTGGGCCCCTCCACCATCCTGCGCTCGCTAATCCTGTTCAATCTGCTGTTCGCGGCACAGTCGATTCTCGACGGCATCTATCTCTGGGGGCACGTGGCGCTGCCCGAGAACCTGACCTATGCGTCCTACGCCCATCGCGGCGCCTACCCGCTGATCGCAACCGCGCTGCTCGCCGCCGCCTTCGTCCTCGTCGCGATGCGACCGGGCGGACCGGCCGAGAAATCGAAGGTGATCCGGCCACTGGTCTATCTCTGGATCGGGCAGAACGTGCTTCTGGTCGCCTCCTCCATCCTCCGCCTCGATCTCTACGTCGACATCTACATGCTGACTTACTGGCGCGTCGCGGCCTTCATCTGGATGGGGCTGGTCGCGCTCGGACTGGTCCTGATCGTGACCCGCATCGCCCTCAACCGGTCCAACCAATGGCTGATCGGCGCCAACCTGATCGCGTTGACGATCGTGCTGTACGGCTGCTCGCTCGTGAACTTCGACGCCTTCATTGCCGACTACAATGTCACCCACAGCCGGGAAGCATCGGGCAAAGGCGTGCAGATCGACATCAACTATCTCCTGACGCTCGGGCCGCAAGCGCTGCCCGCCATCGACAGGGCGATCGCGCTGCGGCCCGGCGCCGGCGAGGGCTGCCTTGTGTCACAGCGAGACAGGCTTGTAGAACAGCAGCGCCAGGACCTGGCCTGGCGGAGTTGGGGCTTCCGAAGCTGGCGGCTCCAGCGCCGGCTGGACGCCCAGACGGAAGCCAGGTCCGGCAGCCGGTTGGCGGGGTGACGAGACAGCGGAGAATTTATTGGCGCATCGCATTCTCATCGTCGACGACGAGGGCCACATCCGCGAGGTCATCCGCGTCGCCCTGAAGAAGGCCGGCATGGACGTGATCGAGGCCCGCGACGGCAAGGAGGCGCTCAGCCGCTTTGCCGCCGACAGGCCCGATCTGATCGTGCTCGACATCGGCATGCCCGAGTTCGACGGCCTCGACGTCTGCCGCGAGATCCGCAAGACGTCCGACGTGCCGATCCTGTTCCTGTCGGCGCGCGACGAGGAGATCGACCGCATCCTCGGCCTCGAGATCGGCGGCGACGACTACGTGACCAAGCCGTTCAGCCCGCGCGAGCTGGTGGCGCGGGTCAACGTCATCCTGCGCCGCCTCAGCCCGCGCAATGGCGAAGCCAAGGCCGTTCCTACCGCGCTGGCGCAAGGGGGCCTCCTGATCGATCCCGAACAGCACGTCGCGTCCTTCGCCGGGACGCCGCTGAAGCTGACCGCGATCGAGTTCGGCATTTTGCGCGCCTTCCTGACGCGGCCGACCTCGGTGTTCAACCGCGAGCAGCTGATGCGGGCCGCCTATCAGCTCAACATCCAGGTCTCCGACCGCACCATCGACAGCCACATCCGCAACATTCGCGCCAAGCTCGCGGCGCTGGCCTGCGACAACGTCATCGAGACCATCCACGGCGTCGGCTTCAAGCTCGGGCGCTGCGAGAAAGAGGCATGAGCGCGGCGCCGGACAAATGGCGGCCGTCGCTTGGGCTCGTCATCTTCACGGTGCTGGCCACCGTCGCCATCCTGCCGCTGGTCGGCCTCTTCTTCTTCCGTCTCTACGACAACCAGCTCATCCGCCAGACCCAGGCCGAGCTGATCGCGCAGAGCCGCGTGCTGGCGACGATCTATGCGCAGGAGGTCACGGCGAGGCTCGATGGCGGCCTGACGCTCGGCGCCGAGGTGCCGCCGGGCGTGCTGCCCGATCCCGGCGACCCGGTCACGCCGATCCGCCCTGGGCTCGACCTCACTGCAAACGATCTGCTGCGGCGGCGGCCGGATGCCCAGGCTGCACCCCGGCCGGCGCAGCCCGCCTATGTCGAGATCGGCGCAAGACTGACGCCGATCATCCGCGAAACCCAGAAGGTGACGCTGGCGGGCTTCCGCATCCTCGATCCGCGGGGCGTGGTGATCGCCGGCCGGCAGGAGGTCGGGCAATCCCTTGCGCACATCGAGGAGGTCGCGGACGCGCTGCACGGGCAATACCGCGCCACCTTGCGCAACCGCGTGCCGGACAAGCCGCCGCCGCCGATCTATTCCTTCAGCCGCGGCCTCGGCGTGCACGTGTTCTCGGCGATGCCGGTCATCGTCGACAATCGCGTCGCGGGGGTGATCTACGCCACGCGGACACCGAGCAACATCTTCGACCACCTCTACCAGGAGCGGGCCAAGTTCGTGCTGGCGGGGCTGGCCGTGCTCCTCGGCACGATCGCGATCGGGCTCGTGTTTTCGCGCACCATCACGCTGCCGATGCGCGAGCTGATCGATCGCGCCGCCAGAATCGGCCGCGGTGACCGCGAGGCATTCCGGCCGCTCCGGCACTACGGCACACGGGAGTTCGCCCAGCTCTCGCACAGCTTCCTCGGCATGGCCGAGCAGCTGGCGCGGCGTTCGGACTACATCGCGACGTTCTCGGCGCACCTCACCCACGAGCTGAAATCGCCGCTGACCTCGATCAAGGGCGCGGCCGAGCTGTTGCAGGATTCACTTCAAGGCAAGGCCGAGGGCCTGACGCCGGCCGAGCAGAAGACATTCATCGCCAACATCCTGTCCGACACCCAGCGGCTGGAGGCGATGGCGCAGCGGCTGCGCGAGCTCGCCCGCGCCGAAAGCCTGCCGCAGAACGAGCGCACGGAGCTCGCGCCCGTGATCGCCGACCTCCGAAACAGGTTTCCGGCAAGCTCCATCGAAGCCAGCGGCAGCCTCGACCGGCCGATCGGCATGTCCGGCGAGAAGGCGGTGATCGTGCTGTCGCATCTCGTCGACAACGCGGTGCGGCACAAGGCGAGGACCATCAGGCTGGAGGCCGCCGACGAGCGCACGACCCTACGGCTGACCGTGAGCAACGACGGCGAGCTGATCTCGGCGCCCAACCGCGACAGGATTTTCGACGCCTTCTTCACCACCCGCCGCGACCAGGGCGGCACTGGTATGGGGCTGGCGATTGCGCGTGCGGTGATGGCAAGCCATGGCGGCTCGATCAGACTCAAGCCGGCCGACGACGGCGTCGCCTTCGAGCTCCAATTCCCTGTGGCCTAGATCGCGAACACCCAGGCGGCGACGATGGTGCCGATGGTGACGAGACCAGCGATGGTCCAGCCCGCGGCATATTCAAGCTCAGGATGACCGGTCGCCCGCATGATCTCTATCGGATCGGCGGTATGCTTCTCTGCCATGACAGCCTCGCACGTTTCTTCCCGCGTCATAGATAAGTCGCATCAGCCGCCATTAGGTTCCATCACGGAAATGCGAGGCATGACGCAGCAGCTTGGCTTGTTCGCAGAACCGCCGGTCGGGCCCGCCGGGCTCCGCTATGCGGACAATTTTATCGATGCTCCCCTTGAGCAGGACTTGATTGGCCGCATCGCAGCATTGCCACTGCAGCGCTTCCAGTTCGGCGCCTTCGAAGGCAACCGCCGCGTGGCATCGTTCGGCTATCGCTACGACTATTCGCTGCAGCGGCTGGCCGAGGCGGAGCCGATCCCGGACTGGCTGCTGCCCATCGCGCGGCAGATCGAGGCATGGGCGCGGCTGCCGGAGGGCAGCGTCCGGCAGGTACTATGCACCGAATATGAGATCGGCGTCGGCATCGGCTGGCACCGCGACAAGCCGCACTTCAAGGAGATCCTGGGCCTGTCGCTCGGCTCGCCCTGCAAATTCCGCTTCCGCCGCCGCAACGGAGCCAAGTGGGAACGCCACACGCTCGAGGCCTCGCCGCGCTCGCTCTACATGATGGACGGCGAGGCGCGGTCGCAATGGGAGCACAGCATTCCGCCGGTCGAGGCGCGCCGCTACTCCATCACCTTCCGGACGATGAAGCGGACCTGACAGGCCGGCCCAACAAAAAATGCGAAAACAACCCCATGCACAGTAGGAAACCATTTCCGGCGCGGGGGCTGGGTGGCGCCGGGCAACGGCTTGACGGACCGACATAAAGTGGGCCGCGCCGCGCAATCGTCGCGCGGCCCGCGAACCTGCGGTCCAATCCGCGGCTGCTTGCCAGACTGAGGCCTGCTCCACGCAGGCCGCCTGCCGAGCGAAGGTGCCGTGAATTCGCCTCAACATCAGCCAACTAATGAGGCGAATTGAAAAGACAGGCCAAATCGGCAAGCCAATATCGGTCCGCGAGGCCGGCATCACCATGAAGAATTACCTGGCATTTTTCCTGCTTTTGACCATGACCGCGGCCTCCGCACGCGGACCTTTCCCGGCGCGGCTGTCGCCGCCCACCGGGCTCGTCCAGGCGGGCCTCACCGACAACGACACCACCGCCGGCGGCACCGCCCGGCTGTGCGAGCAGGTCACCTTCTCGCGCGGTCTACGTTATGGCGAGAGCGAGGCCAATGTGCTCGATGTCGCGACCAGCGCGACCAAGGCGGATACGCCGCGGCCTGTGCTGCTGTTCGTGGCGGGCGACACCTTTACCGGCGACCGCGCGGCGCCGGAGCTGTCGCGCCAGATCCAGGACCAGGCCATGTGCTTTGCCGCGCGCAACGAGATGATCGGGGTCCGCGTCAACTATCGCCTGGCGCCATCGGCGACCTGGCCCGCCGGCGCGTCCGACGTGGCGGCGGCGCTGTCCTGGGTCCACGGCAATATCGACCTGTTCAACGGCGATGCCCGTGAGATCGTCGCAGTCGGCTACGGCGCCGGCGCCTTCCATGTCGCCACCCTGCTGGCCCATCCCGAGCTGCAGACCGACGGCGCCGACGTCGCCGGCGTCGTGCTGGTGTCCGGGATCTACCGCGTCGGCAAGGAGGCGAGCGACAGCGAGAAGGCCTATCTCGGCACCGACCCCACCCAGTACGACAACCGATCGGTCTTCCCCGGCATCCTCAATGTCGATGTGCCGATCGTGCTGGCCTGGGCCGCGGACGATTCCGCCGGCCTCGTGGCGCAGGGCGAAACGCTGAAGAAGACGCTCTGCGGCGCGGGCCACTGCCCGCGCAGCACGCTGCTGCGGAGCCGCGAAGGTATCGCGAGCGCCTTCGGCCTCGACGGCTCCGGCGAGAGCCTCGCCGAGCCGACACTGCTGCTGGTGCGTCAGCTCGAGGCGCGCGGGCTGCCGTAGCGGCGTTGCGGCAGCGCGCTTATTACTCCGACCGTTTGCTGGGCCACCCCTCTCCCCCACCCTCCCCCGCAAGGGGGGAGGGAGCGCAGCGGCGCACGCGGCTGCGCTGTGGGCTCATCACCGGCACGCTTGATGAATCGAGCCCATTCGCCACAAGGAAAGTGCGTTCCCTCCCCCCTTGCGGGGGAGGGCTAGGGAGAGGGGTGCCACACGGCGCGCTCTCTCGCTCGTCGGCGCGTCAGCACGACTGCCGCTTTCCTACGCGCCAAGAGCTGCACTGCGTCGAAGCGCGCCACCCAGCCACACGATTGACAAACGCTTGACCTAGACGGAGCGGCCTTGGTGTGGGGCCAACGACAAGGTGTCGAACATGCGCGTCACCGGCGGACTGCTGCTCGTGTTGATCGCCGCCTTCGCCTCGCTCGGCGCGATGTCCCAGCAACGTGCCGAGCAACCGGCAAGCAACGAGGAAATCCGCATCGGCAATGTCATGCCATATTCGGGACCGCTCTCGGAGTTCGGTGCCATCGGCCAGGCGGAGGCCGCCTATTTCAACATGATCAACGCGCGTGGCGGGATCAACGGCCGCAGGATCCGCTTCATCACGCGCGACGACAATTCCGATCCGGCAACTGCGCTGGAGCTGACGCGCAATCTGGTCGAGACCGAGGATGTGCACCTGATGTTCGGCTCGTTCGGCACGCCCGGCAATCTCGCCACGCGCTGGTACCTGAACGAGAAGAAGATCCCGCAGCTCTTCGTCGCCTCCGGCGACGAAGAGCTGAGCCAGGCCAAGGCGTTTCCCTGGACCATGGGTTGGCAGCCGTCGTTCAGGTCCGAAGGGCGCATCTACGCCAACTACATCCAGGCCTACTACCCCAGGAAGAAGATCGTGGTGCTCTGGCAGAACGACCAGTTCGGGCGCATGCTCTACAAGGGCATCCAGGAAGGCCTCGGCGATCTCAACCGTCACGTCCTCGTCGACATCGCCTTCGACATTGCCGATGAGCATCTCGACGGGCACGTCTCGATCCTCAAGCGCGCGGGCGCCGACATCTTCGTCTTTCTCGGCGTGCCGTCGACGGCGTCCAAGGTGATCAAGCTGGCGGCGTCTTTCAATTGGCACCCGGTCTTCATCGTCAACGATGCCTCCGCCTCGATCGCCAATGCGATGGCGCCCGCGGGCCTCGAGAACTCCGCCGGCGTGATCTCGGCGGCTTTCCTGAAGGATCCGAGCGATCCCGCCTGGAAGGACGATCCCGCCATGAAGGACTGGTTCGCCTTCATGGACAAATACCATCAGGTCGAAAGCACCAACAACAGCGCCGCACTCTATGGCTACGCCGCGGCCGAGGCGCTGACGCAGGTGCTGAAGCAATGCGGCGACGATGTCTCGCGCGAGAACATCATGCGTCAGGCGGCTTCGCTCAGGGGTTATCCCCCCTCCGTTGCGCTGCCCAACATCCGGATGAATACTTCGCCCAGCAACTACCTGCCGATCAGGCAGATGCGGCTGGTCCAGTTCGACGGCCGTTCCTGGCAGCCGTTCGGCGAGGTGATCGAGACGGCATTCACGGAAGGTGCGGCGCGGTGAGAGTTGGGACTCTTACCCTCCCCTGGAGGGGGAGGGTCGGCTCATGTTGAGCGAAGCGAGACATGAGACGGGGTGGGGTGACGGTCTCTCCGCACGAAGCACTGCCCGGGTGGAGAGATCACCCCACCCCGCTCGCGCTGCGCGCGATCGACCCTCCCCCTCCAGGGGAGGGTGAGAGACAGCCCTCACGCCGGCTTCAGCGAGGCCAGCGCGTTTTCCAGCAGCGAGCGCACGCGTGCGGCATCGCCTGACTTCACCACGGCGGGGTCGAGATAGAGCTCCAGGCCCGGGGCGCGCTCGGTGATGATACCGCTGTTCTCCGCCGCCGCGTCGCTCAGCGCGTCCACCGAATAGGGAATGACCTCCCGGCTGATGCCCTTCATGGTGATCGCCGGCAGCGCATGAGCGCGGACGATATCGCTGACGAGTGCAAAGGTCTCGTAGCTCAGCACGATGCCGCCGGGCTCGGCGATCGATTGCAGGCGCGCAGCAAGGTTCGCCTCCGCACCGATGATGGTGTAGTCCATGCGGTCGGCGCTGCCGAAATTGCCGACGTTGCAATAGCCGGAATTGATGCCCATGCGCGAGCGGAATGGCTGCTCGATGCCGGAGGCGCGCCATTTCGCGTTGAGCTCGGCGAGGCGCTGCTGCATGCGCCAGGCCATTTGCAGGCAGGCCTGCGCATCGGCACGGTCGCCCCTGGTCTCGGGGTCGCCGAAGAAGATCAGCATGGCGTCGCCGATGAACTTGTCGATGGTGCCGCCATATTCGTGGGCGATCGCCGACATTTCCGTGAAATATTCGTTGAGGAGCTGCGTCAGTTGCTCCGGCTGCAGCCGTTCGGCGGTCGCTGTGAAATTCTGGATGTCGGAGAAGAAGATGGTGAGCTTCTTGCGCTCGGTGTGAATGGTGACGTCCTTCTGGCCGGAGAAGATGCTCTTGTAGACCTGGGGCGGGATGTAGCGCGAGATCTTCATCGAGAGCGAGGCGAGGAAGTCGTTGGCGGATTCGAGCTCCTTGTTCATGCCCTTGATGCGGCGCGCCTGGCGCCGCTGCAGCGAGAGGAACGACAGGCCGCTGCCGGCGGCGATCACGAAATAGGCCAGGAGGAACTTGAACGAGAAGATGTTGGCCGCGATCGGCTGGGCGATGATAACCTCCTGGATGCCGCGGACATCCCCCACCTTCCAGTCCTTCTTCGGGCTTTCGGGATGGCTGTTGTGGCAGCTCACGCAGGCCGGCCCCATGGTGACGGGTGCGACCAGGCGGACCTTGTCGTTGAACAGCGAGGTCTCGGTCTCCACGATCTTCTGCTCGGGGTCCTTCCGCAGCGCATCGAGCGCGTCCTTTTCGAACTTGTCGAGCTGGTGCGGGGCACGGTTCTGGAACGGGAAGTCTGAGACGAAGCGGTAGGTGATGTTCTCCTGCTGCGCTCCGATCACCCGCCCGAGCTCCAGCGACAGCGTTGCCGGAATCGGGATCGCGCCGGGGATGGATTCGTAATTGTGCACCACCCTGGTCGTGCCGTTGGGATTGGCCAGCACCCGCCCGACCACGTTGGACGCGTAGTAGCTGCGCACGCTCGTGATCACCGAGTTGAGATCGATGGCCTGCCGGCGCAGCGCCGTCTTGCTCAGCTCGGTCAGGTCCAGCCACACCGCGAGCGGCAGGGCGAGCAGCAGGAAGGCGATCACGGCGCCCGTGAGAATGCCGCTCTTGCGCTGATCTTCGGCGATCTCTTGTTTCACTCTGTGGCTCCGCTGTGTGCGATTTTGTCGCAAACCCGTCGGGGATCTGCGGCAAGGAATGCGGCAGCACAGAGCCAACAATTGCGGGCCCGCGCAACCCCATTTTATGGTGGTCGGGCCAAGCGCCTTTTCGTTTCATCACGGATGTTTAAGATCGGCCGCGTCTGCATCCGCTCCACCGGGAGATCCCATGACCGAGACCATCCGCATCAAACGCTTCCACGCGCGCCCCGTGATCGTGCCGATGAACCTGCCGCTCCAGACCTCGACCGGGGCAATCGCCAAGGCGCCGCTGGTGCTGATCGACTGCGAGACTGACCAGGGCGCGGTGGGCCACGCCTATCTGTTCTCGATCACGCCCTCGGCCTTGAAGCCGCTGACGGCGATGGTCACGGAAATGTCAGACCTGCTCGCCGGGGACGAGCTGCTGCCGTTCGAGATCGAACGCAAGCTGGCCCAGCGCTTCACGCTTCTGGGCCTCGCCGGTCTGCAACGGCTGGCCCAATCCGGTATCGACATGGCGGCCTGGGACGCGCTGGCCCGCACACGCGGCCTGCCGCTGGCCCGCCTGCTCGGCGGCGCGCCGAAACCGGTCAGGGCCTACAATTCGAAGGGGCTCGGCATCATGCCGGCCGGCGCCGCGGTCGAGGAAGCCCACAAGCTGCTGGCTGAAGGATTTCAGGCCGCCAAAATCCGCGTCGGCCGGCCCGATGCGCGGGAGGACCTCGCCGTCGTCCGCGCGGTGCGCGAGGCGGTGGGCGACGAGATCACGCTGATGTGCGACTACAACCAGGCCCTGACGGTGACCGAGGCGATCCGCCGCGGCGAGATGCTCGACGACGAGGGCCTGAGCTGGATCGAGGAGCCGATCCGTCATGACGATTATGCCGGCTGCGCCCGCATTGCCGATGCGCTGCATACGCCGGTCCAGATCGGCGAGAATTTTGACAGCGCCTTCTCGATGCAGGCGGCGCTCTCGGCAGAAGCCTGCGACTACGTGATGCCCGACGTCCAGCGCATCGGCGGCGTGACCGGCTGGCTCCGCGCCGCCGCGCTCGCGCACGCCGCCGGCATCGAGATGTCGACGCACCTGTTCTCGGAAGTCAGCGCGCATCTGCTGTGCGTGACGCCGACCGCGCATTGGCTGGAATATGTCGACTGGGCGGACGCGGTGCTGGCGACGCGGCTGAAGATCAACGACGGCTTTGCGCTGCCGGGCGAGGAGCCGGGGAATGGCATCGAATGGGACGAGGCGGCGGTGAAGAAATATCTGGTCGGATAGATCTTGATCGGCGGATGCTACCTCGCGTGTTCGTCATTGCTGTCGATCATAACACCTCCTTCGGAAGGGAGCGTTTCGTCGATCTGCCTTCATTGGATATTGAATCGCGCGCCCGGGCATTCGTTGGTGACCGTCGTTGCGACGAGCTGGGCGGCGAACGAGGTCGGCTTCGGGACCGCGACGATCTTCCAACGACCCTGTTTATTGAGCCAAAACCGTCCCGTCGTGGTCGCGATGCGGCGCTCGGTGTATTTCTTCGTCGAGATCAAGGGGACCTTCGACTTCGGCGCGGGGACTTCCTTCCAGCCGTCGAACGAATAGAACTCCTGGAAGAAATAGTGCCACTCGATCTTCTGGAATTCATGGTGCGAAACGACGACCCGGACCAGTGAGTTTCCCGTAAGCCATTCCGAACCCATCGGGTCGGGTTCGACCTGCAGGCACCTCGTGTGTAGCGGCTCCTGGACCTGAAGCAGATTCAATCTCTGACTCTGCGAAAGCATCGCCGAGGTCACCGGCTGCCCCACATTTGGGTCGTTCGCCGGCCCCGAGCAGATCGGCACCGTTGGCGGACCTTGTCCGGTCCATGGATTGTTGCTGCAGTAGACGTAGCGCGACCAGGACGACCAGCCGGTGGACGCCTTTTCCTCCGCTTTGCCGGTCTCGCGATCCCAAACGCCGGTAAACTTGATCGTCTTGCTCGGCGGGCAGGCCGTTATGGGAGGCCCAGTCCACCAATGGGTGGTTTCGAACTCATAGATGGATTGGTTCGGATGCGGATACATCACTGCTTTGGCGCTGGTGAGCGCGTGGTGCTCCGAACACCCCTCGCCCTTCGTATCGAGCCAACATACGAGCGGAAAGTTCTCGCTCGGCCAGCAACCCGCGTGGGCCGAGGACGATCCCAGAACAGCGATCACGAGAGCCAACGCAAAGAGACAAGCACGCACTGTCAATCCCCCCTTTTGCATCTTCTCGTTGAGATTGCCTGGCTTCGTCGCCATCACCTTGATCAAGATCAACGCTCGATCCCAGCGACGCAGCCGTGTCGGAATGGGCGAAGCCGCCGGACGTCTGCTTCACCTTCACGAGCTCATGACGCAAGTGCGCGTAGGTCGTGCGTTGGCGCGCCGGCCGCCTCCTGTCATCAGCCCTTCGTGCTGCGAGGTCGGGGACGAGATCGATGATCATCTCGGCCTTCGTCACACCGGGGCCATAACCTCGGTCAGGCTACCACGCTTCCGCGCCCGGAATTTTCTTCCGCACCGCCTTCCGCTGGATCCAGATGCAGCGACGGACGGACCTGTTGGATCGGCCGACGGCGGATATCCCCCCGCCGGCCTGAAGCAGCGGCGCCACGTTTTCGCGCAAGCTCCGGCAGCGCTGGAGCTCGGCTTGCCAGTCGACGGCGGCGTCAGCGCGCGACGCGATCAGCGCCAGCATCGCCATCGCAAGACAGATCGTCCGCATCGCTCGCATTCCCTTCATCGTGATCCGCCCGCATCGCGCCTGTAGCGAAAGTCGCAATGAGAGGCGCCTTGCATGATCGTCTGCGTCCGCGTGAGCTTGATGTCGGGACCAAAACCTTCCGCTGTCGCCAAGTCCGCAGTGCAGATCAGGAGGAAGCCGAGCTCCGGCTCACCCAGCGCCTTGTAAAACTCGGCATAGGCGCACCGCTTCACGTCGAATGCGAATGCGTCATGCGTCTGCTCGATGACGTCATAGGCGAGCGCATCGTCGCGGGCGTAGGTCCTGAAGGCCGTCGCGACGGCCTTGCCGAGATCGGCTTCGTTCTTGCCGTGGTTCCTGGCTTTCCAGAACTCCTCTCCGAAGCCGCGATAGAGATCGCCGAGAGCCTTGCGCACCAGCGCATTGGCGCGCGCCGCGCCGAGTTCGGCCTGGAGCGTCTTGACCAGCGGCACCAGCACCTGCGCCTGGATTTTTGCCTGTTCGATAACGGAGATGCTCATGGGAAGGAGCCTCGCTTGCAACCGGGCGCGTAGCGTAGTCCGGAACAGCGCCCGAGAGGATACACCCCGGATTGCGCGGGGGCTGTCATCGGGCGGCGCTTTGCGCCGACCGGATGGCTTGGTCCGACTATAGAAAGATCAGATATTGGCTCGCCCGGCCGTAGCTCGCGGCGACACGCCCGCCTTCGCCCTTTGGGCTTCGGCGCGGCATCCTTCTCTCGCTATCGCGAGCGAAGGATGGTGGGCACGACAGGGATCGAACCTGTGACCCCTACCATGTCAAGGTAGTGCTCTCCCGCTGAGCTACGTGCCCTAGAGGTCATTTCATCGGTGGGGTCCCTATAACGGCTCAGGGGACCCGGCGCAAGGACGGAAGGGGGCCGATTTAGGCCGCCAGCATCTTGTTCACTTCGCTGACCAATTCGCGCAGATGCACGGGCTTGGAGAGCACCTTGGCGTTCTTGGGGGCGTCCGAATCCGAGTTCAGGGCGACCGCGGCAAAGCCGGTGATGAACATGATCTTGATGTCGGGATCGAGTTCCGAGGCGCGGCGGGCGAGCTCGATGCCGTCCATCTCCGGCATCACGATGTCAGTCAGCAGCATCTCGAACGGCTCTTCCCGCAGCCGCTGATAGGCGGCCATGCCGTTGTCATGGGACGAGACCTGGAAACCGGCGTTTTCCAGCGCCTTGACCAGGAAACGGCGCATGTCGTTGTCGTCTTCGGCGAGCAGGATTTTTGCCATGGCAGGAAACGTCGAATCCCCAGAGGATATCAGCAGAGGTCACTAAGCCCGACAGAGGGTAAATTTGGGGTGAAAATCTTTACCTTGGGCCGGCTGCGCTGCCGGCACCTTGTGAACCGGAACGGGCTCCGAATCAATCGAGCCGGATCGACTGGTCCCCACCACGATGCCCGCACGGTTAAGACATGTTCCAGCGTCCATCACATCTTTTCGCTTGGCAGAATGGTTGCGATTCCGGACAATGACGACACATAAGAGCCGTCCGACCGGCCGAATCATTGGATCCGGAGCTTTTCCGGATCGTGCGGCGCCAAGGGGGCGAAGCCTGAGTAAGGGATGAAGCTTGAGAAGATGACCCGGTTTGACGGCGACATGTCGCCAGCCTTCGAGATCTTCGAGCCCGCCGAATGGCGCGCGCCTGTCATCTTCAACTCGCCCCATTCGGGCTCGACCTATCCGGAC
Source organism: Bradyrhizobium sp. USDA 327 (assembly GCF_041262065.1). Lineage (NCBI taxonomy): Bacteria > Pseudomonadati > Pseudomonadota > Alphaproteobacteria > Hyphomicrobiales > Nitrobacteraceae > Bradyrhizobium > Bradyrhizobium sp. USDA 327. The sequence goes on from NZ_JBGCCW010000001.1 coordinate 5,934,277, forward strand.
GAATTCCTGGCGGCGTCGCGGATCGACCTGCCGACGCTGCGGCGGTCGGAAGACTCGTTCATGGACGAACTGATCGGCGATCTGAGCGACCGTGGCTTCCCGACGGTGCGGGTCAACTTTCCCCGCTCCTATGTCGACGTCAATCGCGAGCCGTATGAGCTCGACCCCCGCATGTTCAGCGGACGGCTGCCGAGCTTTGCCAATACCCGCTCGATGCGGGTCGCCGGCGGCCTCGGCACCATTCCGCGCGTGGTCGGCGACGGCCAGGAGATCTACCGCGACCGCATCCTGGTCGACGATGCGCTCGGGCGGATCGAGACGCTGTACAAGCCCTACCATCGCGCGCTGCGCCGGCTGATCAACAAGGTGCATCAGATGTTCGGCACCGTGGTGCTGGTCGACTGCCACTCGATGCCTTCGGTCGGTGTCAGCAGGGACGAGCCGCGCCGGCCCGACGTCGTGATCGGCGACCGCTACGGCACGAGCTGCACGCCGCTGCTTTCAGATCGCGTCGAGGAGACCATGACCGGCCTCGGCTATTCGATCGGCCGCAACAAGCCCTATGCCGGCGGCTTCATCACCGAGCACTACGGCAATCCCGCAAGCGGCCTGCATGCGGTACAGCTCGAGCTCAACCGCGCGATCTACATGGACGAGCGGCGGCGTGAGCGGAGCGCTCGCTTTGCGCAAGTGGCCTCCGACTTCGGCGTTCTAGCCGACGTGCTGGCCACCACCATTCCGTTCGCCGATCTCGGCCCGTTCCAGGCCGCGGCGGAATAGGCGCCGGCTCTACTTCGTACGATCATGTTGTCTGCGATTGGCGCGAACGCGTCTTCGCTTCGCTGCGCACCCGAAACAAAAAGAGGGGCAAAGAAAAAAGAGGCGCAAAGAAAAAAGGGCCGCTTCTGATGAAGAAGCGGCCCAAGTCTAGGGAGGAAACGCCCAAGGAGGGCAGCGGTAACGCCAAGCGCTACCGCACCGCAACAATATGCGACCGCGCCGCACAAAGTGCAAGGCCTTTTGAGCCATTTCCCATGCAATTCGCACATGGCTCAGTTGCTTCCAGAGAAACCCAGATTCAGTTTCTTTGATAAGGAAATTCAATGGGTTGATAGTCATTTGCATACCAACGAGGCAACTTCGGAACGAAGTTTTCAACTCAATGATCGATATTTGGCCAGCAGATGACTGGGATGAGGCAGCGCGCCTCGGCATCCAAAATACCAGGGAGCAAATCAAGTCAGCGCTGCCCGCGGGGGAGGAATTGAGCTAGGCAGGAGGCCAGCTTCATCCAACCTTCGCTTCGAGGATTCCCGTGACGGTGATCGACTTCTCCGCCTTCATCGGACGGCTCGCCACCGCCTCCGGCGAAACCATCCTGCCGTTCTTCCGCACCTCCCTGTCGATCGACGACAAGAGCAAGACCAAGGATTTCGACCCCGTGACGGAGGCCGACCGCGCCGCGGAGGCGGTGATGCGGCGGCTGATCAGGGCCAACTTCCCTCAGCACGGCATCGTCGGCGAGGAATTCGGCAATGAGCAGGACGATGCCGAGTATGTCTGGGTGCTCGACCCCATTGACGGCACCAAATCCTTCATCGGCGGCTTTCCGATCTGGGGCACGCTGATCGCGCTGCTGCACAAGGGCGCGCCGGTCTACGGCATGATGCACCAGCCCTTCATCGGCGAGCGCTTCTCCGGCGACAACGGCTCGGCCAACTACAGGGGGCCCTCCGGCGAGCGCCGGCTCCAGGTCCGCCGCTGCGCTTCGCTGTCGGAAGCCACGACCTACACCACCAGTCCCCTGCTGATGAACGAGAGCGACCGCGCCATCTTCGGCCGCATCGAGCAGGGCGCGCGGCTGTCGCGCTATGGCGGCGACTGCTATTCCTACTGCATGCTTGCCGCAGGTCATGTCGATCTCGTGATCGAGACCGAGCTGAAGCCCTACGACATCGCGGCGCTGATCCCGATCGTGACCGGCGCCGGCGGCGTCGTCACCACCTGGGAAGGCAAGCCGGCCCAGGGCGGCGGCCGCATCATCGCGGCCGGCGACGCGCGGGTTCACGACGAGGCCTTGAGGCTCTTGAACCAATAAACTCTCACACAGGCGACTCCCTGGACGAAGGAGATCAAGCGGGAGAGGGAGCGCACCGGCTGCGTGGAAGCCCCTTACATCGCCTCCGCCCTCAAGTGCTCCACCAGCATCTTGGCCGGCCGCGGCAGCGTCTTGAAGCTTCGTGCGCAGATCACGAGCCGCCGGTTGGCCCAGGCATCGCGCAAGCGGACCATGGCGAGCGGCATGGTCCTGGCGCAGCGCCGCGCGGCGGCTTCCGGCACCAGGGCAACGCCGACATCGGCGGCGACCATCTGGCAGATCGCGTCGAAATCGCGCAGGCGCGCGCGGAAATGCGGGCGCAGGCCGAGCCGCGCCGCGTGCTTCGAGATGTGCACCTGCAGCGCGGTGGCGCTGGTCAGGCCGACGAAGTCGCAGGCCCCGGCCTCCTGGAAGTCGATCTGGCGCCGGCCGGCGAACGGGCCACGGCGGGAGGTCACCAGCGTCAGGCGGTCCTCGCTGAAAACGAAGCGCTCGATATGGTCGGGCAGCGCGTGCTCGGCGGCGAAACCGAGATCGGCGGCGCCCGTCGTGATCGCCGCCGCGATGTCGGTGCTCTCGCGCTCCTCGATGTCGACGGCGACGTCGCGATGCGCGCGCAGGAAGCCGGCGAGCGCCTTGGGCAGATGCTCCGAGAGCCCCGAGGTGTTGGCGAGCAAGTGCACGCTGGCGCGCAAACCGCTGGCAAAGCCGGCAAGATCGCCGCGCATGGCGTCGATCTGGTGGATGACGAGCCTGGCATGATCGAGCAGGCTCTCGCCGGCCGCGGTCAGCTCGACGCCGCGGCGTCCGCGCTTCAGCAGCGCGACGCCGAGCGCATCCTCGAGCCCCTTGATGCGCGCGCTGGCGGAAGCCAGCGCCAGGTGCGAGCGCTCGGCACCGCCCGTGATGCTGCGCTGGTCGGCGACTGCGATGAAGAGCTGGAGGTCGACGAGGTCGAAGCGCATGCCGTGTCTCCCAGCCTTCGCCCCAGACGAAGGCTCTCTCCGTAACCTACAGATTGTGCCGGCTGGCGGCTTCGGTCAATGTGCAGACATGATCGACCCGCTTCTCATCGTGATCGCTGCCGTCTTCCTGCTTGCCGGATTCGTCAAGGGTGTGGTCGGGCTCGGCTTGCCGACGGTGTCCATGGGCCTGCTCGCGGTGAGCATGGCCCCGAGCCGCGCCATCGCCATCGTCATCGTGCCCGCCATCATCACCAACATCTGGCAGACCTTCGTCGGCCCCTATCTGCGCGACATCCTGAGGCGGCTGTGGCCGCTGATGATCGGCACCGTGGTCGGATGCTGGCTGAATGCAGGCGCGCTGACCGGGCCGCATGCGCGCTACGGCACGATCGTGCTCGGCGTGCTCCTCGTCACCTACGCCGTGATCGGGCCTGAACAAAATCCAGTTCCACGTTTCACGCCGGAACGAGAAGTGGGTCGGTGGCGTGGTCGGGGTCGTCACCGGCGTGATCTCGGCTTCGACGGGCGTGCAGGTGATTCCCTCGATGCCGTTCATGCAGGCAATCGGCATGGAAAAGGACGAGCTGGTGCAGGCGCTCGGCGTGTTCTTCACGACGGCGACGCTGGCGCTCGCGTTCAACCTGACCGCCGTCGGATTGTTGACGCCCGCGAATGTCGTGCCCGGCGCCGTGGGCCTCGCCATGGCCTTTGCCGGCATGTTCATCGGCCAGTCGGTCCGCGCGCGGATGCCGGCCGAAGCGTTTCGCCGCTGGTTCCTGATCGCGATGATCCTGCTCGGCCTCTATCTCGCCGGCAGCGCGCTGGTGAAGGAGCTGGCCTGAGGCTACGACCTGGGTGCGTAGCCGGGCACCCATTTTTCGTACTGAGGCAAATCGTCCTGAATCGTCCACCACGGCGCGCGGGACGACGTAAACACGTGAAGGCGCGGCTTGAGCTGCGGGTCGTCATCGAGCAGGCCGGCGGGAATGCTGACGGTTTCGAGATAACTCGCCTTGCCAGGCGTGAGGCAGCCGCAAGTCTTGCAGCGATAGCGGAAACTCCCCGGCGCGGATTCGTAACGCACCGCTTCGTCCTCGCCCGCGACAAAGCGAAACTTGTCCGCGTCCACATGGGCGTAGGTGGCGAATGCCGCACCGGTCAGCTTGCGGCAATTGGCGCAGTGACAATGCGTCAGCGAACGCACCGCGTTGATCTCGAAACGCACGGCGCCGCATAGACAGCTTCCACGAATCATCGAAACCCTCCGCATGCTCCAGTCATTCGTCCGAACGAGCTAACGCGTTTCCAGCATGGCGACGCGGATGCCGAGATAGATGAAGAGGCCGCCAAGCGCGCGATTGACCCAGGCGATGGCGCCCTCGGACTGCCGCAACCGGTGCGCGGCCTTGGCCGCGAACGCGGCCAGCACCAGGCACCACAGCGTCCCAGTCGAGATGAAGATCAGGCCGAGCGTCAGGAAGGCGAGCGGCTTGTGCGGCGCGTCGGCTGCGACGAATTGCGGCAGGAAGGCCAGAAAGAACAGCGCGACCTTGGGATTGAGCGCGTTGGTGAAGACGCCCTGAAGGAAGACCCGTCGCAATGAGCTCCGCACCGGCTCGTCGATCGCCGACGCCAGCGCCGGGCGCGACAACAGCATCTGGAGCCCGGTCACGACGAGGTAAGCCGCACCGACCAGCTTCAGGATCGAGAAGGCGGTCGACGAGGCCATCAGCAGGGCGGAAAGCCCGATCGCCGCGCCCGCGACATGGACAAAGCAGCCGCAACTGATGCCCAAGGCGGCCGCGGCGCCGCCCCGCCACCCCATCTGCATGCTGCGGCCGATCACATAGACCGAATCCGGCCCCGGCGTGATGTTGAGCAGCACGCCCGACAGGATGAAAAGCCCGATCTCGTGAATGCCCAGCATGCAAGGTTCCCCGCCGCCCGTCCGGGCGTGTTGGCTCCGCTTAGTGGTTCGCCCGTCCCCGTCCACCGCCGGAATCGCTTAGGATTTACCTCGAATTTGCAATGCGGATCAGGCTTCCGCTCGGCCTCATCTGCTTTATAAAGGGAGGGTTCTCGAAATGCGGGACTCGAGGCGACTGCCACGCCGTGGCCGGTCCCCTCTCCCTTGGAGCTTCGCGGATATGGAAAGACGTCTGGCCGCCATCGTCTGCGCCGATGTCGCCGGCTATTCGCGCATGATGGGCAGCGACGAGGCCGGCACCCATGCCGCCTTCAAGGCCCATCGCGCGGCGATCCATCCCATCATCCTCAATCACGGCGGCCGCGTCGTGAAGAACACCGGCGACGGCTTCCTGCTCGAGTTCCCCTCGATCGTCGGCGCCACCGAGGCCGCGATCGCGATGCAGACGCTGATGGCGGAGCGCAACCGCCATCTGCCGACCGACCGCGCCATGCAGTTCCGGATCGGCATCCACATGGGCGACGTCATCGCCGACGAGGACGAGGTCTTCGGCGACGACGTCAACATCGCCGTCCGCCTGGAATCCGTGGCGAGCCCCGGCGGCTTCGCGATCTCGGCCAAGGCCTACCGGGAGGCGAGCAAGCATCTCTCGGTGCCGCTGGTCGATGCCGGCAATCATCGCTTCAAGAACATCAAGGATGCGATCGGGGTCTGGACCTGGATGCCCGACGGCGCGCCGGCGCTTGCCCCCGAGCTCCGTGAGGCTTCGGCGCTGTCGCAGCAATATCGCACCGCGATCGTCGGCGTGCTGCCCTTCGCCAATCTCAGCGACGCCCAGGACGAGTATTTCTCCGACGGCCTCACCGAGGACTTGATCCATGCGCTGTCGCTGCAATCCTTCTATCGGGTGCTGAGCCGCAACTCGACCTTCGCCTTCAAGGGCAAGAACACGAGCACCCGCCTGATCGCGCGCGAGATCGACGCCACCTATCTGATCCAGGGCTCGGTGCGGCGCGCCGGCGCCAAGATCCGCGTCACCGCCGAGCTGATCGCGCCGGAGACCGGCGAGCAGCTCTGGACCGGCCGCTACGACCGCGACATCGGCGACCTCTTTGCGATGCAGGACGAGATCACGACGAACCTGTCTGCTGCGATCGCGACGGAGATCGTCCGTGCCGAGGCCTCGGCGCCGGCGCGGCTCTCGACCGACGTGAGCGCCTGGGATCGCTTCCTCAAGGGGCTGTCGCACTACTACCGGCAGACCAAGGAGGATCTGACCGCCGCCGTCGACCTGTTCCGCGAGGCCATCAGGCTCGATCCCAAACTGTCGATCGCACATGCCTATCTGGCCACGATCCAGATTCAGAGCATTCAGTTCGGCTGGGTCAAGGGCACGCGCGAGATGTGGGCCGAGGCGATGAACCTCGCCGAAACCAGTGTCCGGCTCGATCCGCGCTCATCCTTTGCGTTCTCGATCCTGTCCTGGGCCCATGCGATGGAGGGACATCACGAGGCGGCGCTGGACGCCGCCAAGCGCGCGGTCGCGCTCAACCCCTACGACAATGGCGCGCGCGGCGTGCTCGGCATCTGCCATTTCATGATCGGCGAGCACCGCGAGGCGATCGAGCTGTTCTCGATGGCCGCGCAACGCGACAACAGCGACCCACGCTACCAATGGGCCGCGCTGAACGCGTTCAGCCATTATCTGTTGCGCCAATATGACGCGACCCTGTCCTGGGCCCGCGAGCAGCTCTACATCAATCCGAACCACATGCAGGCGCTGGCGATCCGCGCCGCGGCGCTGGCGCAACTGGGCCGGACCGACGAGGCGAGCGAGGCCGCCGGCGTGCTCATGGGCAACTACCCGACCCTCAATGTCGATCGTCACTTGCGCAACTTCCACTGGAAGCGACCCGAGGACATCGCCCATTATCGCGAGGGATTGCTGAAGGCCGGCGTGCCGCTCGGCAAGCTGGCCCTGGTGCAGAGCGACGTCAAACGCGCCGCCGAGTCGTGAACAGCGGACCACGGATCTATTGTAGGCCGTCGGCGACCTCACGCCTGCTCTTGTCGACGACAGTGAAATCCGCCACACTTCTTCACACGCCAAAGTAGTATATTGTGCTGTCGGTTTGTTAGGACTTTCCGCGCTCTAACAGCGCGCCTGCTTTCTACGATTCGCCGCTTTCAGGATTTGGGCCATGCATCACCCCGCTTCGAAGCCGCCCTTCGATCCCTCGATTCCGGTCTCGCCGAACAATCCCTGCCCGTTCCTGCGCGGCCTTGTCGGTGAGGGTTTCGTCGACGGCGGGACCGTCCCGCTCAACACGCTGTCGCAGACCATCGCGAATGCGAGCGGTGAGACGGGGCTGAAGAAGATCTCGGCCCGCATCCAGGTCCGCGGCGTTGCGCTCATCGCCAACGGTATCGGTCACATCCTGAAGAGCATCTGGTCGGGTGCGCGGCTCGACGCGCTGCGCGGCGGTCCGCTCGACAAGCGCGGCGCCGGCTCGCGCATCCTCGGCGTCGACGGCAAGGTCGACGAGGACGAGATCGCGCGGCTCGCGCGCTTCGGCCGGACCTACACCGACCCGAACACCGGCAGCGGCGAGCCCGGCCTGAACGCCGCGGAAATCAAGACCTTCATGCGCGACAACCTCGAGCGCGCCGGCAGCGCCGCGCGCTGGTACTACCCGCTGCTGATGAAATTCGAATGGCCCATCCTCTTGAAGATCATGGGCAAGGGCAAGCAGGACGAGGAGCGTTATCTCAGCGTGGCCGAGGTGCGCACGCTGTTCGAGGAGCGCAAATTCCCCGAGCGTATCAACCAGCGGATTTTGTCGCAGCCGCTGTTGTCGGCCTGCCAGCTCCGGTTTCGCTGGGCGGTCGCGCTAACGGCGTTCGTCATCGGCCTTGGCCTCGTCGCCCTGGTGGCCGTGGCCGAATTCCCCAATCAGGTCCGCACCGTGCTGCCCCAGAAGGGCGTGCTCGTGAATCTGCTGCCGCCGCCCTTGCCAGCAGTCCCCGAAACCAAGGCGGCTTACTGGCTCGAGCAAAACTGGTCGCTGAAGGACCGCCACTGGTTTCACCATGCCAGCCAGGGCACCGCGACCTTCCCGGTGCCCTATGAGTGGTTCGTGGCGTTGGAGCAGCCGCAGCTTCATCTGTTCTCTAAGCCCGGCATGATCAAGGACAGCGCCTATCTCGAGCGCTTCGGCTTCATCCCGAGCCCGCAGACGATCCAGGCCGACACGGCGACGCTGCGCCGCTTTGGCTACGCCAATGTCTACGAGACGACACAGGTGTCGGACTGGTCGACGAGATGGACGCCGGCGGAGAACGTCGACGGCCTGCCGGTCGGCTTTGCGCGGATGACCGGTGTCCTCGACCCCGCGACGGGCCGCCGCGAAGAGGACAAGATCGGACTGACCTGCGCCGCCTGTCATACCGGCCAGATCCACTACCAGGGCGTCGATGTCCGCTTCGACGGCGGCGCGGCGATGACCGACCTGAAGAAGCTCGAGCTCGCGACCGGCCTGTCGATCGCCTACACCCTGTACGTCCCGTTCCGCTTCCAGCGCTTTGCCGATCGCGTGCTCGGCCCTGAGGCCAGCAAGGCGGACCGCGCCGCGCTCAAGCAGAAGCTCGGCGCGACCGGCAACTTCCTGATCGACTGGGCCAAGAATTACGAGAAGACGATCGAGGGCAAGAAGACCTGGGACGGCAAGCAGCAGCAGGACACGGAGGAAGGGTTCGGCCGCCTCGACGCCCTCAACCGCATCGGCAACCAGGTCTTCTCGCAGGACCTTGCGATGAGCGGCGTCAAGGGATTCGAGAAGAACCTGCACGCCCAGGACGCGCCGGTCAGCTACCCCGCGATCTGGACCGTGCCGTGGTTCAGGTTCGCCCAGTATGACGCCTCGATCGAGCAGCCGCTGATCCGCAACGCCGGCGAGGCCCTCGGCGTGACGGCGTTGCTCAACCTGTCCGACGCCTACCCGGAAGACAGGCTGTGGCGCTCCTCGGTGAACATCAGGACGCTCGGCTGGATCGAGGACATGCTGAGAGGCCCCGATCCATTCAAGGCGGCCGATCCGTCCAGCGGTCCGAAGTTCGGGGGCCTGCTCGCGCCGAAATGGCCCTCGCAGATCCTCGGCGACGCATGGAAGCTGAAGCCCGATCGCATCGAGCGCGGCCGGGCCATCTACACCGAGATGTGCTCCGGATGCCACCTGCCGGCCATCGACACCCCGGCCTTCTGGTCGTCGAAGCATTGGGAGCCGAACGGCGACAGCAAGGTGCTGAACGCGGTGACGATTCCCCTCGACGAAATCAAGACGGATCCCGAGCAGTCCCTTGTTCTCAGCAAGAGGATCGTCGACGTGCCCGGCTTCCTGAAGGTCAACACGGCCGACCTCCAGAAATGGTGGCAATGCGAGGTCCCGACCGCGAGCACTTCGCCCAACGAGATGGTCTATGCGCTCGGCCTCATGACAGTGGTCGATCTCGTCGCCCGCAAATGGATGGACGATGAGAAAATCCCCGCGGCCGAACAGGCGCAAATATGGAATCTCGCGCGCAAGAACTGTCTCAATCCGGCGCCTGATCCGCGCTATCGCGCGCGGCCCCTGAACGGCATCTGGGCCACGGCACCTTACCTGCACAACGGTTCGGTGCCTTCGCTGTACTGGTTGCTGAAACCGGCTGGCGAGCGCCCGCAAAAATTCTGCATGGGCCGCCGCGACTATGATCCTGACACCGTCGGTTTCGCAGTCACCGCCAACGACCGTTGCAAGACGGGCGAGACGGAGTTCTCTGCGACGGGATCTGACGGCAAGCCGATCCAGGGCAACAGCGTGCTCGGCCATTCCTTCGAGCTCAAGGAGGGCGAGCCGAAGCGGCCGGGCGTCATCGGCCGCATGTTCAAGGACGATGCCGAGCGCTACGATTTGATCGAGTATCTGAAGACGCTTTAACGCGACCAGAGTTCTTCGTCGTCATGGCCGGGCTTGTCCCGGCCATCCACGAACTTTTCCCCCGCACCAAGAACGTGGATGCCCGGGACAAGCCCGGGCATGACGGAGATTGCGGATGTTCCGCCCCTCTCACTTGAACAGCGGCGTGCCCGGGACGAAGGCGTCGAAGGCGGCCCAGAACTGGGAGCGGTAGCGGTCCTGCTCCTGCAGGATCTCGTGCTTGGAGCCGGCGATCACGAGATGGGCGCCGGCGCGCAGGTGATAGGCAAACTCCTCGATCGCCGCAGTCGAGACCACGGTGTCATTGGAGGCCGCCAGCATCAGGATCGGCTGGCGGATCTGGGAGGGGTAGTTCACGCGCTTGAAGGTGTGCATCGCGCGGAAGGCGGTATCGGCCCAGGCGACCGTCGGTGACGCCAGTCCGAGCGTCGGATCCTCCTCCAGGATCGCGGCATTGCGCGCATAGCGCACGGGATCGCTGGTCAGGGGATTGTTGATGAAGGGATCGAGCCCGGTGAGGCGGTCGCTGCCGCCGGGAACGTAGCGGCCGCCCTGCCCGAGCAGGCGCATCGTCTTGAGCAGCGCACGCACCGGGAACGAGGTGGTACGTCCCGGCAGGTCGATCATCGGGGCCGACAGCACCATGCGGTCGAACCAGCGCTTGCCGGCATGCGCCAGCCGCAGCATCACCGTGCCGCCCATGGAGTGGGCGAGCGCGAAGAAGGGCGGCGGGCAATCCGGGAGCACCACCTGCTGCACGAAGGTCTCGACGTCGATCTCGAAATCGGAGAAGTCGCGCACATAGCCCTTGCGCGGATCGCGCAGGCGGCGCGAGGAATGGCCCTGCCCGCGCCAATCGATCATCGCTACCGCAAAGCCGCGGTCGCGCAGGTCGCGCACGGTCTCGAAATATTTCTCGATCTGCTCGCTGCGCCCGGTGAAGACGCAGACGGTGCCCTTGCGGTTCGCCGGCGGCGCCCACCGCGCAAAGCGCAACCCGGCGCCATCGGGGGTCTTGATGGTGCCGCTGACGACGTTTTCGGGAACGGGATTGGACGGGATCGAGACCAGCGTCATAGGCGGGAAGTACTGCAAATCAGGGGGCTAAAGCGCCGAAAAGGCGCAAATGCCGCCCTCTTGAACGCCGTCTCGTTCCACCCATATCATTTTCGTGCAGGCCGCTACCAGTGTTTCGGAACCGGAACATCAGGCTGCACACAGACGAAAGCCCGGCCCGATGGCGGGCGGGTTGCCTAACAGTCGCTCAATGGAGGACTTGACCATGCGTACCTACGATCTCACCCCGTTCTATCGTTCCACCGTCGGCTTCGACCGCCTCTTCAGCCTGCTCGACCAGGCCGGTTCGGACGGCAGCCCCGGTTACCCCCCGTACAACATCGAGCGTACCGGCGAGAACGCCTACCGCATCACCGTTGCGGTCTCAGGCTTCTCCAAGGATGAGCTCTCCATCGTCGCGAAGGAAAACACGCTGACGATCAAGGGCGAGAAAGTCGCCAACGAGAACTCGAAGTCCGAAGTGCTCTACCGCGGCATCGCCGCGCGCGCCTTCGAGCGGGCCTTCCAGCTTGCCGACTTCGTGCAGGTGAAGGACGCTTCGCTCGAGAACGGGCTGCTTCACGTCGACCTCGTACGCGAGATTCCCGAGGCGAAGAAGCCGCGCCAGATCGCGATCAACGCCGGCGCCAAGGCGCAGGTGATCGAGACCTCGGCCGCGCAAGCCGCCTGAACCAAGCTACTTCCAAGTTGCGAAAGCGCCCCGGTGCCCCGGGGCGCTTTTTCGTCGTGCATTGAATCACAGAGCGGTGAAGACGAGTAACGCCGGCATCGCTCCCTCCGTCCCTTGGGCATCGAACCCAAACAAGATGGAGAAGATCATGCCACCCTGGCGCAGCCTTTTCGTCGCCGCGAGCCTTCTGGCGGCTCCCCTCGGCCTTGCTCATGCGCAGACACCTGCGACGGTGAAGGCGAAGAACGTCGTGCTGGTGCACGGCGCCTGGGCCGACGGGTCGAGCTGGTCGGAGGTGATCCCGATCCTCCAGGCTGCAGGCCTGCATGTCACCGCCGTGCAGAATCCGCTGTCGTCGCTCGCGGACTCCGTCGAGGCGACCAAGCGTGCGCTGGCCGAGCAGGACGGGCCGACCGTGCTGGTCGCGCATTCCTGGGGCGGCACTGTGATCAGCCAGATCGGCACCGACCCGAAGGTCACCGGGCTCGTCTTCGTCGCCGCCCGCGCGCCCGATGCGAACGAGGATTTCGTGGCGCTGTCGAAGCAGTTTCCGACCGGGCCCGCGCGCGCCGGCATCGTCGAGCGCGACGGCTACACCAAGCTCTCGGAAGAGGCCTTCCTGAAATACTTCGCCAATGGCGTGAAGCCGAAGCAGGCCAAGGAGCTTTATGCGGTGCAATGGCCGACGGCGGCCTCGATCTTCGCCGGCCGCACCACGGAAGCGGCGTGGCACTCCAAGCCGAGCTGGTACGCGGTGTCGAAGAACGACTACACCATCAACCCCGATTTCGAGCGCTTCCTCGCCAAGCGCATGAACGCCACAACGATCGAGCTCGACGCCGGCCACCTCTCGCTGGTGTCGCATCCGAAGGAGGTCGCGAATCTGATCCTGGACGCGGCGGGGTATCCGCGAAGCTGAGGTGATTGCGTGAATGCAAAAGGCGCCTGAGGTCTCAGGCGCCTTTCGTTTTGGCCAACTCTCTCCCCGATGTCGTCCCCGCGAAGGCGGGGACCCATAACCCCAGGGAGCGGTTTGGCGATGACTAGGACTCCGGTACTCGCACCCCATCCCCACCGATAGATCACGCGGTATGGGTCCCCGCCTTCGCGGGGACGACAGCGAGGGTGTGATGGGCACTGTCGCGTCAAACTTGCAGACCTAATCCAGCCCCTGCGCGGCGGGCATGTCCTGCGTCGGCAGGATGGTTGGGGCCGGCTTAGCTTGACCCACGGTCGGCGCGGCAGCTTGCGGGGCGGCCTCTGCCGGCTTCGCCTGCACGGCGGCGGCTTGCTGCGGGGGCTGCGCCTGCGGAGCCTGCTGCGCGACCGGCTCGGCCGGCTTCGCGGCAGTGACCGGCGTCTCGGCGCGCCGCGGGGCGGCCTTGGGCAGTGGCACGGCGCGGCTTGCCACATGCGGGATCGGTGCTGGCGGGCGCGGCGGGCCGCTGCGGATCGCGGTCGGCGGCGGCAGCGCGCTTTGCGGCCCGTAAGGTGCGACCGCGCGTTCGCCATAGGCGGGCGCCAGGCCGTAGGCGTCAGCGGCGGGCATGAAGCGGATGATCCGGCCGTCGCGGGCGTCGATCACGAGCCGTCCATCGTCGCCGCGGCGGTCGATCACCGCGATGGTGTAGACGCTGCCGCGCAGGCGCGGGATGCCGAGCGGCGAGAAGCCGTTTTCGCGCAGCACCGCATAGACCTCGGTGGCCGGCAAAAGCGCCGGGGCCGGGCCATGCTCCTCGTAGCCATAGCCGTAGCCGTAACGCGGCGGGGGCGGCGCGACCTCCGGCGGCGCATAGGGGCCGTCGAAATCCGACACCGCGATCACAGCCCCGCTCGCGATACCGCTCGCGGGAACCTGGGCATGGACCGCGCTTGCGGCCAGCACCAGCGCGGCGGCGGCCACACATCCTGTGAAAAACTTCATGGTCGAGACGCTCCTGTCAGGCCCCCCGATGGCCGCCCTCTTTCGCTTCTCGCGGCGTGGCGCGCCTTCCGAAGGGTTGATCCGAAGCTTCATTGGGGATTCCGGCGCGCGCGGGGCCGGATCAGGGCGCGTTTGCTTCAAAACCGGGGCCGCGCAACTTTTGGAAAGCGATTGATTGACATATCGGGAATCGGGACTTCCGCGCGCTTGTGTGCTAGACAAAAATTTGGCAAGGTGATGTTTAGGACAGGAAGACTGTCTCAATTTTGCGTGCGGTTCCGGCACAGGGATTGCAGCGAAAACCGGTGCTCTCGAGCGTCGGCAAGGTACCAGGCAAAGCCGTTCTCGGGGACGAAGAGCGCCTAGGCCTGAATTTAAGAAAATGCGGCTCGCAACGGACGAGCGGTGGCCCAGGAGCGGGTGCCGCGGGACACCCAAGGTGCGCCGAAGTTGGCGGTGAGGCAGCTTGCCGCATGGAGAGGACAGAGCAATGAACGGGTCGCAATTCGAGCGCGCAAACATCGTGGCAGAAGAGCTGTCGGCGACGGTCGCCTCGAAAACGACCGATCCGATTCAGGAACACAATTCGCGTCCCAAAGCCGAGGGCCTCTACGATCCGAGTTTGGAGAAGGATTCCTGCGGTGTCGGCTTCATCGCCAACATCAAGGGCAAGAAGTCGCACGAGATCGTCTCGGACGCGCTGAGCATCCTCTGCAATCTCGAGCATCGCGGCGCCGTCGGTGCCGACCCGCGCGCCGGTGACGGCGCCGGCATCCTGGTGCAGATCCCGCACGCCTTCTTCAGCCGCAAGGCCAAGGAGCTCGGCTTTGCGCTGCCGGGACCCGGCGAGTACGCCATCGGCGCGCTGTTCATGCCGCGCGACACCGCCTGGCGCAACGTCATCAAGAGCATCATCGCCGACCAGATCAAGGAGGAGGGCCTGACCCTGCTCGGCTGGCGCGACGTGCCGACCGACAATACCTCGCTCGGCGTCACCGTGAAGCCGACCGAGCCCGCCTGCATGCAGGTGTTCATCGGCCGCAACGGCACCGCCAAGACCGAGGACGAGTTCGAGCGCCGGCTCTACATCCTGCGCAAGTCGATCTCGCAGGCGATCTACCAGCGCCGCGACCGCGGCCTTGCGGGCTATTATCCCTGCTCGATGTCCTGCCGCACCGTGATCTACAAGGGCATGTTCCTCGCCGACCAGCTCGGCAAGTACTATCCCGACCTGCACGAGCAGGATTTCGAGAGCGCGCTCGCCCTCGTTCACCAGCGCTTCTCGACCAACACCTTCCCGGCCTGGTCACTGGCGCATCCCTACCGCATGATCGCGCATAACGGCGAGATCAACACGCTGCGCGGCAACGTCAACTGGATGGCCGCGCGGCAGGCCTCGGTCAGTTCCGAGCTGTACGGCAAGGACATCAACCGGCTCTGGCCGATCTCCTATGAGGGCCAGTCCGACACCGCCTGCTTCGACAACGCGCTCGAATTCCTGGTGCAGGGCGGCTACTCGCTGCCGCACGCAGTGATGATGATGATTCCGGAGGCGTGGGCCGGCAATCCCTTGATGGATGAGAAGCGCCGCGCCTTCTACGAATATCATGCCGCGCTGATGGAGCCGTGGGACGGCCCCGCCGCGATCGCATTCACCGACGGCCGCCAGATCGGCGCCACGCTCGACCGCAACGGCCTCAGGCCCGCGCGCTATCTCGTCACCAAGGACGACCGCATCGTGATGGCGTCCGAGATGGGCGTGCTGACGATCCCCGAGGACCAGATCATCACCAAGTGGCGCCTGCAGCCCGGCAAGATGCTGCTGGTCGACCTCGAGCAGGGCCGCCTGATCCCGGACGACGAGATCAAGGCCCAGCTCGCCAGGAGCCATCCTTACAAGGAGTGGCTGGAGCGGACCCAGATCGTGCTGGAGGAGCTGCCGAAGGTTGCGACCACCGGCGTGCGCTCCAACCTGTCCCTGCTCGATCGCCAGCAGGCGTTCGGCTACAGCCAGGAAGACATCACCATCCTGATGACGCCGATGGCCGCCACCGGCGAGGAAGCGGCGGGCTCGATGGGCAACGACACGCCGATCTCGGCGCTGTCGGACAAGGCCAAGCCGCTGTTCACCTACTTCAAGCAGAACTTCGCGCAGGTCACCAACCCGCCGATCGACCCGATCCGCGAGGAGCTGGTGATGAGCCTCGTCTCGATCATCGGGCCGCGGCCGAACCTGTTCGACCTGCAGGGCATGGCCACGACCAAGCGTCTCGAAGTGCGCCAGCCGATCCTGACCGATGCGGATCTGGAAAAGATCCGCTCGATCTCGGAAGTGGCCGAGTCGCATTTCAAGTCGCCGCGCACGCTGGACACCACCTTCCACGCCGGGCTCGGCGCGGCCGGCATGGACCAGGTGCTGGACGAGCTCTGCGCGCGCGCGGAAAGCGCCGTGCGCGAGGGCGTCAACATCATCATCCTGTCCGACCGAATGGTCGGCACCGACCGCGTGCCGATCCCCTCGCTGCTGGCCTGCGCCGCCGTGCATCATCACCTGATCCGCACCGGCCTGCGCACCTCGGTCGGCCTCGTCGTCGAATCCGGCGAGCCGCGCGAAGTGCACCATTTCGCCTGTCTCGCGGGCTACGGCGCCGAAGCGATCAATCCCTATCTCGCGTTCGAGACCATCATCGCGATGAAGGACCGCCTACCCGGCTCGCTCGACGACTATGAGATCGTCAAGCGCTACATCAAGTCGATCGGCAAGGGCCTGCTCAAGGTGATGTCCAAGATGGGCATCTCGACCTACCAGTCCTATTGCGGGGCGCAGATCTTCGACGCGGTCGGTCTCAAGGCCGACTTCGTCGGCAAGTTCTTCGCCGGCACGCACACCCGCGTCGAGGGCGTGGGTCTGGCCGAAATCGCGGAAGAGGCCGTGCGGCGCCATGCCGACGCGTTCGGCGAGGCGCTGGTCTACAAGAGCGCGCTCGATGTCGGCGGCGAATACGCCTATCGCAGCCGCGGCGAGGACCACGCCTGGACCGCCGAATCGGTGTCGCTGCTCCAGCACGCGGCGCGCGGCAATTCGCAGGAGCGCTATCGCGCCTTCGCGAAAATCCTCAACGAGCAGTCGGAGCGGCTGCTGACGCTGCGCGGCCTGTTCCGGATCAAGAACGCGGAAGAAGAGAAGCGCAAGCCTGTGCCGCTCGACCAGGTCGAGCCGGCCAAGGAGATCGTCAGGCGCTTCGCCACGGGCGCGATGAGCTTCGGCTCGATCTCGCGCGAGGCGCACACCACGCTCGCGATCGCCATGAACCGGATCGGCGGCAAGTCGAACACCGGCGAAGGCGGCGAGGAAGCCGACCGCTTCAAGCCGATGCCGAACGGCGATTCCATGCGCTCGGCGATCAAGCAGGTCGCCTCCGGCCGCTTCGGCGTCACCACGGAGTATCTCGTCAACTCCGACATGATGCAGATCAAGATGGCGCAGGGCGCCAAGCCCGGCGAAGGCGGCCAGCTGCCCGGCCACAAGGTCGACGCGACCATCGCCAGGGTCCGGCATTCGACGCCCGGCGTCGGCCTGATCTCGCCGCCGCCGCACCACGACATCTACTCGATCGAGGACCTGGCGCAGCTGATCTACGACCTCAAGAACGTCAACCCGACGGGCGACGTCTCGGTCAAGCTCGTCTCCGAGATCGGCGTCGGCACGGTGGCCGCGGGCGTTGCCAAGGCGCGCGCCGACCATGTCACCATCGCGGGCTTCGAGGGCGGCACCGGCGCCTCGCCGCTGACATCGATCAAGCATGCCGGCTCGCCGTGGGAGATCGGCCTCGCCGAAACCCATCAGACGCTGGTGCGCGAACGGCTGCGCAGCCGCATCGTGGTCCAGGTCGACGGTGGCTTCCGCACCGGCCGTGACGTCGTGATCGGCGCGCTCTTGGGTGCCGACGAGTTCGGCTTTGCCACTGCGCCCTTGATCGCGGCCGGCTGCATCATGATGCGCAAGTGCCATCTCAACACCTGCCCGGTCGGCGTCGCGACGCAGGACCCCGTCCTGCGCAAGCGCTTCACCGGCCAGCCCGAGCACGTGATCAACTACTTCTTCTTCGTTGCCGAGGAAGTCCGCGAGATCATGGCAAGCCTCGGCTTCCGTACCTTCAACGAGATGGTCGGCCAGGTGCAGCTGCTCGACCAGACCAAGCTGGTCGCGCACTGGAAGGCCAAGGGCCTCGATTTCTCCAAGCTGTTCGTCAAGCAGAAGGAGGAGAAGGGCCAGAAGATCTATCACTCCGAGCGCCAGAACCATCATCTGGAGGCGGTGCTCGACCGCACGCTGATCGAGCGGGCGCAGCCGGCGCTCGACCGCGGCGCACCGGTGAAGATCGAGGCTGCGATCAACAGCACCAACCGCTCCGCCGGCGCGATGCTGTCGGGCGCGGTGGCCAAGATCTACGGCCATGCCGGCCTGCCGCACGACACGATCCATGTCAGCCTCAAGGGCACCGCCGGACAGGCCTTCGGCGCGTGGCTCGCCCACGGCGTCACCTTCGAGCTCGAGGGTGAAGGCAACGACTATGTCGGCAAGGGCCTTTCGGGCGGCAAGATCATCGTCAAGCCGCCGAGGAACTCCGCGATCGTGCCGGAAGAGAGCATCATCGTCGGCAACACCGTGATGTACGGCGCGATCGAGGGCGAATGCTACTTCCGCGGCATCGCCGGCGAACGTTTTGCCGTGCGCAATTCCGGCGCCGTGGCGGTGGTCGAAGGCGCGGGCGATCATTGCTGCGAATACATGACCGGCGGCATCGTCGTCGTGCTGGGCAAGACCGGGCGCAACTTCGCGGCCGGCATGTCCGGCGGCATTGCGTACGTGCTGGACGAGAGCGGCGACTTCGACCGGCTGTGCAACATGTCGATGGTCGAGCTCGAGCCGGTGCTGTCGGAAGAGCTGATCAACGCCGGTACCTATCATCACTCCGGTGACCTCGAGGCGCATGGCCGGGTCGACGTGTTCAGGAACCTGCTCGCCTCCGACGTCGAGCGCCTGCACGTGCTGATCTCGCGCCATGCCAAGGCGACCGGCTCCAAGCGCGCCGCCGACATCCTTGCCAACTGGAAGGAATGGCTGCCCAAATTCCGCAAGGTGATGCCGGTCGAGTACCGGCGCGCGCTGCGCGAGATGGCCGCCAACGCGGACGCCGAGCCGAAAATCGCGATCGGGGCGTAGCAACAAGCCCTCATGGCGAGGAGCGCGAAGCGCGTCTCGAACCATGAGGTCACCATCTGGGCCTCTATCCTTCGAGACGCGGCGCGATAGAGCGCCGCTCCTCAGGATGAGGAGTGAGAGAACAAACGAGTTAAGCGGCAGGGACTTCGGGTTTAATGGGCAAGATCACGGGTTTTCTGGAAATCGAACGGCACGACCGCAAGTACACCCCGGTCGCCGAGCGCGTGAAGCATTACAAGGAATTCGTCGTTCCGCTGTCCGAGAAGGAAGTGCGCGACCAGGCCGCGCGCTGCATGAACTGCGGCATCCCCTATTGCCACGGCACCGGCTCGGTGGCGCCCGGCACGCCCGGCTGCCCGGTCAACAACCAGATCCCGGACTGGAACGACCTCGTTTATCAGGGCAATTGGGAAGAGGCCTCGCGCAACCTGCACTCGACCAACAATTTCCCGGAATTCACGGGGCGCATCTGCCCGGCGCCGTGCGAGGCGTCCTGCACGCTCAACATCGACGACAACCCCGTCACCATCAAGACCATCGAATGCGCGATCGTCGACCGCGCCTGGGACAATGGCTGGCTGAAGCCGGAAGTGGCGGCCGTGAAGACCGGCAAGAAGGTCGCGGTGATCGGCTCGGGCCCGGCCGGCATGGCCTGCGCCCAGCAGCTGGCGCGCGCCGGGCACGACGTCCATGTCTACGAGAAGTACGCCAAGGCCGGCGGCCTGCTGCGCTACGGCATCCCCGACTTCAAGATGGAAAAGAGCATCATCGACCGCCGTGTGGCGCAGATGGAAGCCGAAGGCGTCACCTTCCACTACAACAGCCATGTCGGCGCCGAGGGCAATGTCGATCCGCGCGAGATGCTCAACGAGTACGACGCGGTGGCGCTGACCGGCGGCGCCGAAGCTCCGCGCGACCTGCCGATCCCCGGCCGCGACCTCGCCGGCATCCACTACGCCATGGATTTCCTGCCGCAGCAGAATCGCCGCGTCTCCGAGGAGCCGCTCGGCGGCGTCCAGGAGATCTTGGCCGGCGGCAAGCATGTCGTCGTCATCGGCGGCGGCGACACCGGCTCCGACTGCATCGGCACCTCGCTGCGCCAGGGCGCGCTCTCGGTGACCCAGCTCGAGATCATGCCCGCGCCGCCCGAGCGCGAGAACAAGGGCCTGACCTGGCCGAACTGGCCGCTGAAGATGCGGACGTCCTCCAGCCAGGCCGAAGGCGCGGTTCGCGAGTTCGCCGTGCTGACGCAGAAGTTCTCGGGCGAGAACGGCAAGGTCAAGAAGCTGCACTGCGTGCACGTCGACGACAAGTTCAAGCCGATCGCCGGCACCGAGTTCGAGCTCGACGCCGACCTCGTGCTGCTCGCGATGGGCTTCATCCACCCCGTGCACGAGGGCCTGCTCAAGCTGCTCGCGGTCGACCTCGACCCGCGCGGCAACGTCAAGGCCAACACGCTCGACTACCAGACCTCGCGCCCGAACGTGTTCACCGCCGGCGACATGCGCCGCGGCCAGTCGCTGGTCGTCTGGGCGATCCGCGAGGGCCGGCTGTGCGCAAGGTCGATCGATACGTTCCTGATGGGGAAGACGGATCTGCCGCGCTGATTTTTTTACTCCGCCGCCAAATCAGCAAAAGGTGTCATCGCCCGGCTTGACCGGGCGATCCAGTATTCCAGAGGCGGTTGTAGTTGAACGATAGGCCTCGGCGTACTGGATGCCCCGGTCAAGCCGGGGCATGACAGCTGAGTGAATGGTTGGAGAGCAGGCTTCACTCCAAGACGTGCCGGAAGTGCTGCGCGTCCCACTCGTCAAACCGGAACAACACCTTGCCGTATTCAAGAAGCCTGTCGTTCGGTCGATAGCGTCGCGTCGAAACTTCGACATCCGACGGGACTTCACCTGGCATCAAGTGAAAAATGCTCGTTGGTTTCGCTCAGAGCCAGTAGTTTCTTGACGAGAAGGTCTCGACCTTCTGGATTGAGCCATAGCTCGAATTCGCCAGCCGAATTGATGTCCAAGGTAATTCGAGCAGCCATGATGGCCTCTCAATTCTGCAGCCTCACCCCAAGCAGCATCACCGTTCCCTGCGAACTCGACCCGGCCTGATTCGAATCCAGGATGTCGTGGCGGAGCGTGCCCTTGATCCAGATGTTGCGGTTGAGCTTGTAGATCAGGTTGCCTTCGAGCGAGTAGGTCTTGTCGTTGCGATTCTGGCCCTGGTAGTCGTAGGTGCCGTAGGTGAACTTGCCGACCGCCGTGAGCCAGCGGCGGAAGTCGTGGTCGACTTCGGCGGCGTAGGTGCGCACCAGGACGCCGGAGGAGCCGGGGATCGTGGTCTCGTTGATCTGCGTGTCGGTGAAGAATTTCACCGTGGTGAGGCCGCTGGCGTTCCAGATCAGGGAGCCCGTGGTGAGGAAGCCGGCGAGCTGGCTGAGACGCGGGTCGGTATAGTTGCGCGCGGAATAGCCGACCGAGATCTCGCCGGTGAGGATGCGCGAGAACTCGAAGGAGGAGCCGACCTTGGCGTAGCCGCCATTCGAGTCGCGGAAGTAGCCGTTGCGGTCGGCGGCCTGGTCGTGCACGCGGGTGTCGCCCTCGATCTCGACGAAGGGCTTCAGGCCCGGCTTGAGATCATAGGAGAAGCGACCGACGCCGCCGTATTGGTTGAAGTCGCGGTCGGTGTTGGGGAAGACCGAGCCGTCGGTGAGTTTCGAATCCGTGTAAGCCGTGCGATCGACGGTGGCGCCGGCGGCGACCTGGAAGCGATTGAAGGTCTGGTCGAAGCCGATCGTAGTGCCATAGGCGGCGTAGACCGGATATTTCTGCAGGCCGGCCTGCACGTTCGGGCTGCCGGGATTGTCGGTGGCGAGCCGCAGCCGCAGCTGCGAGGTCAGCTTGAAATCGCGGGTGACGTCGAGCCGGCCATCGACATGGCCGGTGAAATCGGGGCGGTTGGCCTCGACCGGCGACGGCGAGGCGAGGCCGTCGATCGTCGCCGGCATGTTGCTGGTGTAGCCCGAGAACGATCCGCGCAGATCTGCGACAAGCGCATGGCGCTCCCAATCGGACACCACGAGCAGATCGGGCGCGATCACATAGGCCGGCGAACCGACAGGCTTGTTGAGGCGCGTCGGATTGGTGTCATAGCCCGCGGAGAGCTCGAGCCCGCCCTTGATCAGAAAACTGCCGGCATAATCGCCGACGGCGCCGAACGGATCCTCATCGGCCCTCAGGCGGCGGCGCAGCGGCTGGCCAGGCACGTTGCCCGCCATCGCCGGCGGCACCGGGACCTTGTGCGCGGTCTCGGAGGGCGGCGACGCGATACGCGGCGGAGTGAGCGTGCGCTCCGGTGTTGTCGGCGGGGCCTTCGAGCCCGGACCGGCCGCGCGCTTCGGCTTCGGCTGGCCGGGATAAAGCTTTGGCTGCTGCCGCTTGCGGTTGAGCGAATCGTAGCCGGAACTGCTCGCGCCGGTGGCGGCGGGCAGGCCGTAGGTCGGGACCTGACCGATGCGCGAGGTCGCCGGCGTCTCGCGGGCCTTGCGCGGATCGGCATTGGGATCGGGCAGCGCCGGCAATGAATCTGATGGCGCCTGCGGCACGCCCGCGGTGCGGCGCGTCGGCAGCGTGTCGGGCGAGGCAAAACCGCCGCGGTTGGGATTGAACAGGTCGGGCGTGAGGCTCTGGGCGGCCGCCGGGGCGCTTCCGAGGGCCGTCAGCGCGAGGCACGGCAAAGCCGCGCGCAGGAAACGCGCGCGTTTGCTCCGGCCATTGCCTGGAGACGGCACCACGATGGAATAACCCCAACGAAATCAAACACTTTCACGATCATCCCCACCGGCTGGCAGGAACCATCGTTAATGGAGTTAAAACAATTATGGTTAATGACCGGTTGAGGGTGTTGGGGCGCTCGTCGCCTCGCTGGTCGGGGCGTGCTAAAGCAGGCGCCAACGGGCGAACGCCCCCTCCTCCCTGGACCAGCCCATGCCGAGCTCGAAACCGCTGATGACCGCATCATCCGGCCCCATCCCCGACAGCGTCGAATCCGCGCTCCGTACGCTGGAGACCGAGAGCGGCGGCATCAACGCGCTCGCCGCAGCTCTGCGCGGCCCACTGGGCGCGACCTTCGCGAAAGTCGTCGACCTGATCCGCAACGCCAAGGGCCGCGTCATCGTCACCGGGCTCGGCAAGTCCGGACATATGGGCCGCAAGATCGCGGCGACGCTGGCCTCGACCGGCACGCCCGCCTTCTTCGTGCACGCCGCCGAAGCCGGCCATGGCGACCTCGGCATGATCACCACCGACGACGTCATCATGGCGCTGTCCTGGTCCGGCGAGCAGCCGGAGATGAAGAACCTCGTGAACTATTCGGCGCGCTTTGCGATTCCCATGATCGCGGTGACGTCGAACGCCGCGTCCTCGCTCGGCCAGGCCGCCGATCTCGTCATCGAGCTGCCGAAGGCGCGCGAGGCCTGCCCGCACAATCTGGCGCCGACCACCTCGACCCTGATGCAGGCCGCGATTGGCGACGCCATCGCGATCGCGCTGCTCGAAGGCCGTGGCTTCACCGCGCTGGAATTTGCGCATTTCCACCCCGGCGGCAAGCTGGGCGCGATGCTGAAATTCGTTCGCGACTACATGCGCACCGGCGCGGAGATTCCGGTCAAGCCTGAAGGCACCAAGATGTCGGAGGCCGTGGTCGAGATGTCGGCCAAGGGGCTCGGCTGCGTCTGCATCGTCAACGCTGCGGGCGAGGCCGTCGGCATCATCACCGACGGCGATCTGCGCCGCCACATGCGGCCCGACCTTTTGACCGTGTCGGTCGATGAGATCATGACGAAGCAGCCCAAGTCGGTGCCGCCCACGATGCTCGCAACCGAGATGATCGAGGTGCTGAACACCCGCAAGATCACGACGCTGCTGGTGACGGAGGCGGGCAAGGTGGTCGGCATCGTGCATCTGCACGATCTGCTGCGCGCGGGGGTGGCGTAGGGCACGCACTCTCCACGGAGTCATTCCGGGGCGATGCAAAGCATCGAACCCGGAATCTCGAGATTCCGGGTTCACGCTTCGCGTGCCCCGGAATGACAGCGAGAGTGTGGCTCGCAATGACGGCGATTAGAGC
The DNA here is from genome assembly GCF_041262065.1 of Bradyrhizobium sp. USDA 327. NCBI lineage: Bacteria > Pseudomonadati > Pseudomonadota > Alphaproteobacteria > Hyphomicrobiales > Nitrobacteraceae > Bradyrhizobium > Bradyrhizobium sp. USDA 327. The sequence goes on from NZ_JBGCCW010000001.1 coordinate 5,958,265, forward strand.
GGCGCCGGAAACCGTGCCGCGTTCTCCTCCAGGGGCAGTCGCAGCCCGTTCGCCAGATACGACACGGTGCGATAGAAGCCGCACAGGAGCATGATCTCCAAGATCTGTGCCTCGTCGTGATGCGCCGAGAGTGCGACGAATTCCTCGTCGCTCAACGTCGCGCGGTGATGCAGCGCGTCGACGGCTGCGATCAGCGCCTGCTCGCCCGGTGACCAGCATGTTGATGCTGCGTCGCCCTGCACCGTCGCACGCACTTCTTCCTCGGTGAGCTTTGCCGGCCGGCAAAGATCGCGACATGCACGCCCCATTCGTATTCGCATCTGTTCAGTGCGCAGGTGCGGTCGATGACGATCTCGCGCTGGCGCAGGGAGAGCGGGCCGGGATCGAGCAGGCCGCCGGCGCGAAACTTGTCCCAGGCGCGGCTGTGGCCCGCCATCACCCGGAACAGCACCAGCGGCGGCGCGCCGCGCATGATGCGATCGAGCTGCGCCTGGATCTCCGGGGGATAAGGCGGCGTGAGCGGGGCGATGCGCGGTGCGGCTTCGGACATGGGCCGGCTCCTTTGCTACATTTATAGTAGCAATACGCTACATTATTTGTAGCATGACGCAAGAGGCGACGATGGTGAAACAGGCTGGCTCGAAGACACGCAGCGTTCGCGGCTCGCGCACCGGGCGGCCGATAATGGCGTTGCTCGACCTGCTCGGCCGGCGCTGGACCTTGCGGATATTATGGGAGTTGCGCGAAGAGTCCCTCACTTCGCGCGCGCTGCGCAGCGCCTGCGACGAGGCCTCGCCGACGGTGCTGCAAGCGCGGCTGACCGAACTGCGCGAGGCGGGCTTCGTGGAGCTGGGCGACGGCGGAGGCTATGGGCTGACGGCACTGGGGCGGGACTTGTGCGAAACGTTCATGCCGCTGCACAGGTTTGCGGAGCGGTGGAAGAAGTAGAGCTTTTTCCTACCCTCCCCTGGAGGGCAGGGGAATCGCATGTGCACATTTTGCAGAGGTCGTCATGCCCGGGCTTGTCCCGGGCATCCACGTTCTTGTGCTGCGTGGAAACGCGTGGATGGCCGGGACAAGCCCGGCCATGACGCTGTAGAAACAGTCGGTGCCCCACAACTCACACCTCACATGCGATGGCCCTGCCCTCCAGGGGAGGGTAAGAAGCTACGCGACAGCGACGGTCAGGTTCGCACCGTCAACTTGCACCACCTTGACCCGCGTCCCGGCCGGCGTATCCGGACCGGCAACGCGCCACACCGTGTCGCCGATACGCATGGTGCCGCTGCCGTCGATGATCGGCTTCTCCAGCGTGAACTCGCGCCCGAGCAGAGCTTCGCTGCGCTTGTTGAGGAAGGGGCTCGCGCTCGCGTCCGGCTTGGGCCGGGCGAGGCGGCGCCACACCGGTACGGCGGCCGCGGCGAAGACCGCGAACATCACGAGCTGTAGCTGCCATGACACCACGACCGCGAACGAGATCAGCCCGACCAGCAGCGCGGCGAGCCCGAGCCAGAACAGGAAGATGCCCGGCGCCAGCACCTCCAGAGCCATCAGGAGAAAGCCGAGAATCAGCCAGTTCCAGGTTCCGAGCGAGACGAACATGTCGGTCATGACACGACCTCTAAATTGGCGAATGTCCTCATCGGAAGGCCATGCGGCTGTCACTATCCCTGCCGCGGCGGCACCGCCGGCGGCGTGCTGCCAGTCGTCGGCACCGAGCCGCCGCGGCGGGCGGCCGCGGACACCGCGCCTTCGCCGAATGTTGCCTTGGCGATCTCGCCGATGCCGGCGAGCGAGCCCAGCATGCTCATCGCTTCGACCGGAAGCATGATGACCTTCTGGTTCGGCGAGTCCGCCAGCTGCCCGAACGCCTTGATATACTTGTCGGCGATGAAATAGTTCAATGCGGCGACGTCGCCCTTGGAAATCGCTTCGCTCACCATCTGAGTGGCCTTCGCCTCGGCCTCCGCCGAACGCTCGCGTGCCTCGGCGTCGCGGAACGCCGCTTCCTTGCGGCCTTCCGCCTGGAGGATCTGGCCCTGCTTGGCGCCCTCGGCGCGCAGGATTTCCGACTGGCGTTGGCCTTCGGCCGCCAGAATGTCGGCACGCTTGACGCGCTCGGCCTTCATCTGCCGGCCCATGGCCTCGACGAGGTCGGCCGGCGGCACGATGTCCTTGATCTCGATGCGGTTGACCTTGAGACCCCAGGGCGAGACCGCGGCATCGACCACGCGGAGCAGGCGCTCGTTGATCTCGTCGCGATGCGACAGCACCTGGTCGAGATCCATCGAGCCCATCACCGACCGGATGTTGGTCATGGTGAGGACCGTGATGCCCTGGTTGAGATTGGCGACCTCGTAGCTCGCCTTTGCGGCATCGAACACCTGGTAGAAGGCGACGCCGTCCACCGTCACGGTGGCGTTGTCCTTGGTGATCACCTCCTGTTCTGGAATGTCGATCACCTGCTCCATCATGTTGATCTTGCGCCCGACGCGATCGAAATAGGGCACGATCAGATTGAGGCCGGGGCTCAGCGTCTGCGTGTATTTGCCGAACCGCTCGATGGTCCAGTCATAGCCCTGCGGCACCGTCTTCACGCCGGCCACCAGCGTGACGATGACGAGCAACACCAGAACAATCGCGAAAATGTCGAAACCGCTCATATCTCCTCCAAGCCGGGAAAAAGCCCTTTCCGGCGCTGTCATTGGTCGGCATCACGATCCTACCGGTTCAGCGGTCGCAACTCACGTCGGTTTGCCGCGACTGTTCCGCAAGAACAGCGGCGAGTGCATTTATTTGAACCGACCGGACCACAGCCATTGAAAAACGGCAGCGGCCACCCACAGGCTGATCTAGTTGGACCAGCCGAAATTGACCGGCTTCAGCCCGACGAGCTCGGGCCGCTCCTTTCGCAGTTTCGCCAGCTGGACGGCCGTCGGCCTTGTCTCGAAATTGCGTGGCTGCCCCGGAAAGACGGTCGCCACGTAGTACAGCCCGGGCGAGAGGATATCGATCTTGGGCGTACGCACCGGCACGAATCCCGACGACACGCCATTCGGAAGATAGGTGCCCGTGCGGCCCGTCGTCGTGTAGTTCTGCAGCTCAAGCCCGGTCGTTCCGACAGCGACAGGAATGGCGGCAAATCCATCGGGGGCAAGGCTGATTCCACGGGCATTGATCGCCGGAAAACCGCTGTGAACGAACTGAAGATAGTTGATAGTCTCGGTGCCGCCGTTTCCGACCAGTAGGATGGCCGCATCGCCCTTCACGGCGCTGCCTGCCCGTACCGCGTCCGGATACATAGTGGACGCAACATCACCGGTCGTATTGCAGCCTGCGAGCGCGCAGGCCACGATAGCGACAAAGACCCATCCTCGCATTGACCGAAACCCGCCGCCTTGTGCCGTCCGTCGCAGCCACCGAATGGCGACAGACTCCCCACCGTCATTATGTCAGACCCTTGCGGGCCTCTCCAGACGGAGAGTAGCTCCGGCGATGTTATTCAACCACGGAGTTGGCGATCGCCAGCAGCGAGGGTGAAATCACCAGGTCGAGTGACTTGGCCGTCTTCAGGTTGATCGTCAGCTCGAACTTGGTCGGGTTCTGGACCGGCAGATCGGCCGCCTGCGCGCCCTTCAGAATGCGGTCGATGTAGTCCGCGGCGCGCCGGAGCTGCTCGGCGCTGTCGGTGCTGTAGGACATCAGCCCGCCCTCGTCGACGAAGGTGCGGCTCCAGAATACCGCGGGCACGCGCGCCTGTGCGATCGCCGAGAGCAGTTGCGCGCGGTTGGCCATGGTGAAGAAGTCCGGCAGGACCAGGATGGCGCCGTCTTTGCGCGAAGCCAGCGCCCCGATCGAGGCGGCGTCATGGACTGGCGCGGGCTCGACCGTCACGTGCAGCGTCCGTGCGGCATCCTCGATGGTGCGCAGCATCAGGGGCGCGAACGGCGCGGTGGCGGGATTGTAGACTACGAGCACGCGGCGGACGGGCGGCGTGACCTGGGTCAGCATCTCCAGCCATTTGCCGGCGAGCGGACCGTCATAGTCGGTGAAGCCGGTGATGTTGCCGCCGGGATGCGCGAGGTTTTCGACAAAGCCCTGGTTGACGGGATCGGTGACGACGGCGAACACGATCGGGATCGTCGTGGTACGCCGGCGCAGCTCCTCCACCGAGGGCGTGCCGACCGCGAGCATGACGTCGGGCTTGAGCGCGATCAGCTCGTCCGCAAGCTGCGCGATGCGGGCGCGGTCGCCGCCGCCACTGCGCCAGGCGATCTTGAGGTTGTCGCGCTCCTTCCAGCCAAGGCCGGCGAGCGCCTCGACCAGGATCGTGCTGCGGGCCTGCCCGATCGCGTCATCGGCGGCCGTGACTGAGAGCACGCCGAGCCGCCGGGTCGCGTGCGGCGGCTGCCCCAATACCGGGGCCGGCAGCCCCACGATCATCCCGAGAAGCGCCAGGCACTCGCGGCGGTTCATGGGGCGCCCATCAGATCCAGCCCTGAAGCTCGCGCAGCACCAGGGTTCGGATCACGTCCATGCCGGGTTCGCTGTCGTTGAGACACGGGATCGCGGAAAACTGCTCGCCGCCATTGTGCTTGAAGATCTCGGCGTTCTCCTGCGCGATCTCCTCCAGCGTCTCCAGACAGTCGGCGGAAAAGCCCGGCGTCACCACCGCGATGCGGCGCACGCCTTCCTTGGCGAGCCGCTCCATGGTCTTGTCGGTGTAGGGCTGGAGCCACTCGTCATTGCCGAAGCGCGACTGGAAGGTCAGCAGCAGCTTTGTCTCGTCCATGCCGAGCCGGCGGCGCAGCGCCTGCGTCGTGGCATTGCAGTGCTGCTGGTAGGGATCGCCCTTCTCGACATAGGATTTGGGCATGCCGTGGAAGGACGCCACGATCAGCTCCGGCTTGAAGGACAGCGTCGCCAGATGCGCCTCGATCGAGGTCGCGAGCGCCTCGATATAGGCAGCGTCGTGATAATAGGGCGGCGTCACCCGCAGCGTCGGCTGGTTACGCAAGCGGGCCAGCACGCGGAACACTTCGTCGCAGACGGTCGCCGAGGTCGAGGCGGAATATTGCGGATAGAGCGGCACGGCGAGAATGCGCTCGCACCCCTTCGCGATCAGCGCGTCGATGCCCGATTTGATCGAGGGATTGCCGTAGCGCATCGCCCAGTCGACAACGACGTGGCCGCGGTCCGACAAGGCTGCTGCGAGCTTGTCGCTTTGCGAGCGCGTGATGGTCTTCAGCGGCGACTCGTTCCGCTCGGTGTTCCAGATCTTCTGGTAGTCCAACGCCTTGGTGCGGGGACGGCTGCGCAGGATGATCCCGTTCAGCACCAGCTTCCAGATCAGGCCCTGGTCCTCGATGACGCGGGCGTCACTGAGGAACTCCCTGAGGTAGACCCGTACGCCCGGCGCATCGGCGGTGTCAGGCGTTCCGAGATTGACCAGGAGCACGCCAACGCGCGGCGAGGCTGATCGGGTGGCCGGTCTCGTGGTCTCGATGGGGACGACACTGGTCATGGCACTGTGGGTCGCGCGTTGGTCCGAACTTGTCAAGATGAGCCGGGGTTCGCTAGGGTCGCACCCAAGCGGGGGGAGACAAGATGACGCTCGCGGAATGGTGCGTATTCGGAGCGCTGCTGCTCTATCTCTCAACGATCGCCTCGGTCAAATGGATCAGGTTTCGCCGCTTCGACAATTCCCGGCCGCGCGATCCCGCCTTTTATGAGGACGCCCTCTCGCAGCGCGCACTCGGTGCACATCAGAACGGCATCGAGACCTTTCCGTTCTTCGCCTTCGCGGTGCTGCTTGCCGAATACCGGGACTCCCCGCAGCGCCTGATCGACGAGCTCGCGGCGCTGTTCCTGATCGTGCGCCTCGCCTATGTGCTGACCTATCTCGGCAACCGCCCGACCCTGCGCTCGATTCTCTGGAGCATCGGCTTTGCGATCAATCTCGCGATCTTCTTCATGCCGGCCTTGAAACGGTTCCTGCCGGTGTGAGCTTCTCTTCTTCCTTCTCCCTTGTGGAGAGAGGAAGAATTCAGAAACACGTCGTTCGTTCGGCGGCGATGTAGCCGAACAGCAGGCCGACGCCGAACAGCAGCACGAGCCCGGCGGCGCCGAATTCGATGCCGCGCATGAAGAGAGCACCGCCGCCGTCGCGCCCGGCGCTGAGGCGGGCGGCGATGTCCTTGGCGGAGACGGCGACGATCGCGATGGCCGCGACCGTGATCGCGGTGCCGAGACCCATCAGGAAGGTTGCGGCGACGCCGGCCCAGAACAGGCCCTGGGCCAGTGCGAACACCAGGACCAGGATCGCGCCCGAGCACGGGCGGATGCCGACGGTCAGGATCGCAGCGAACCCGCGCCGCCAGCCACCGGGCCCGGCCAGCTCGCCGGGGGTGGGGCCGTGGGAGTGGCCGCAATGCTCGTCATGAACGTGACCATGCCCGTGGTCATGGTGAGCGTGGCTGTGGCCACGGCGGTGATCGTGCCCGTGATCGTGGTCATGATGAGCATGGGCATCACGGTGATGGTGATGATCGTGGTCATGATGGTGCGGCACGCCCGCAATCGCCGGCACCGGCTGGGCGGCCTGAAGCGCGCGGATGAAGGTGCCGCCCTTGACCCAGACCAGGCGCAGGCCGAACAGCGCGATCAGGGCGTAGCTCGCGATCTCGATCACCCCTTCCGCCTTGCACATGGTCTTTGCGGTCGCATTCAGGATCCAGGCCGAAATGCCGACGATGAGGATCGCCACCAGCGACTGCATCAGGGCAGAGGCGAAGGACAGCGCAATGCCGCGGCGCGCGGTCTCGCGGTTGGCAACCAGATAGGAGGCGATGACCGCCTTGCCGTGGCCGGGACCGGCGGCGTGAAAGATGCCATAGGCAAACGAGATGAACAGCAGCGTCCACACCGCCGAGCCGTCGGACTTCGCGGCCCGGATGGTCGCCGACATCTGGCGATAGAATTCCGACTGTTTTGCCAGTAGCCAGCCGATGACGCCGCCGGACTCAGGCCCGGCCGCCTGCTGTTGGCGCGGCGCGCCGAACGGATTTTGCGCGAGCAGATCGTGGAGCGCGGCATCGGCCACGGCCGCGACCAGCAGGACGGCGGTGCAGGCGAGCAGCCCGCGCGCGAGCGGAGAGAGTTGCGGCTTCAAGGGCAATCCACCGTGATCTTGTTGGCGAACATCATGCCGAAATTCGAGTTCTCGCCGTTCAGGAAGGTCTGCTCGTTGAGCTTCTGCGCGCTCGCGGTGCCGTCGTTCGGTCGCTCCAGCTTCATCTGGCAGCCCGCGGGCGCGCCGACCAGCTTGACCGGATTGTCCTTGGCCATCTGGAAGTCGATGAAGAAGGAACGGTCGAACACTTCGAGCACCAGTTGCTTCGGCTTGACCGGATTCTTCAGTGGCAGCGTGAAGTGCAGGGTCAGCACCGTGTCCTTGTAATCGAGGAAGTAGTCGACCGGCTCCTGGAATCTTTCCTTCTTGCCGTCGGCTCGCGCAAAGGTGAAGTAGGCATATTCCTTAAGTGACTCGACATTGGTCTGCGCCAGCGGCGTCAGCTCCTCGCGCGTATAGACGCCCTTGGTCTTGCTTTCGAGCCCCTGCACCGCATAGGTCGAGAACATATCGTCGAAGGTCCAGGCATGGCGCACGCCGGTGATGCTGCCGTCCGCCGCATAGAGCAGCTCGCTGGTCGCGGTGATCCAGACATGCGGATGCGCGCTCGCCGCACCTGATACGAGCGACAGGCCGGCAGCGAGCAGCCATCCGAACAGGGTGCGCATCTCCATCAGGCCGCCTTTGCGTCGTCGAGCAGGCCGCGGCGGCGGAGCAGCGCGTCGGGCTCGGGCGGGCGGCCGCGGAAGGCCTCGTAGGCAGCTTCGGGATCGACCGATCCGCCGCTCGAGTAGATGTCGTCATGCAGACGTTTGGCGACCGCGGGATCGAAGATGTCCCCGGCCTCCTCGAACGCGCCGAAAGCATCGGCGTCCATCACCTCCGACCACATGTAGCTGTAATAGCCCGCGGCATAATGATCGCCGGTGAAGATGTGGCCGAACTGCGTGGGCCGGTGCCGCAGCGCGATCTCCTCGGGCATGCCGATCTTCTCCAGCTCGCGTCTTTCGAAGGCGCGGACATCCTGCGCGGCAGCGGCCGGCTGGGTGTGGAATTCGAGGTCGATCAGCGCCGAGGAGACGAACTCGACCGTGGCAAAGCCCTGATTGAATTTTCGCGCGGCCAGGAACCGTTGCAGCAGCTCATCCGGCAGCGGCTCGCCGGTCTGGTAATGGCGGGCGAACTTTTGCAGCACCTCCGGCCGCTCCTGCCAGTGCTCGTAGAGCTGCGAGGGCAGCTCGACGAAGTCGGTGAACACGGAGGTGCCCGACAGCGAGGGATAGGTCACGTTGGAGAGCATGCCGTGCAGGCCGTGGCCGAACTCGTGGAACAGGGTGCGGGCGTCGTCGGGCGACAGCAGCGAAGGCTCGCCGCCGGCTCCCTTGGCAAAATTGCAGATGTTGAGGACGAGCGGCGCGACATCGCCGTCGAGCTTCTGCTGGTCGCGCAGCGAGGTCATCCAGGCGCCGGAGCGCTTCGAGGGCCGGGCGAAGTAGTCGCCATAGAACAGCGCCTTGTGCTTGCCGTCCGGCCCCTTCATCTCCCAGACCCGGACGTCCGGGTGCCAGACCGGAACGTCCTTGCGCTCCTCGAAGGTGATGCCGAACAGGCGCGTGGCGCAGTCGAATGCAGCGGCGATCATGTTGTCGAGCGCAAGATAAGGCTTGATGGCGGCGTCGTCGAAATTGGCGCGCTGAAGGCGCAGCTTCTCGGCATAGAAGCGCCAGTCCCAGGGCGCGAGCTTGAAATTGCCGCCCTCTTCCGTGATCAGCGCCTGCATCTCGTCGCGGTCCGCGAGCGCGCGTGCCCGCGCCGGCTTCCAGACCCGCTCCAACAGGCTCCGCACCGCATCCGGCGTCTTGGCCATGGAGTCCTCGAGCCGGTAGGCGGCGTAGGTCGGGTAGCCCAGGAGCTTGGCGCTTTCCTCGCGCAGCTTCAGGATCTCGACGATGGTCGCGTTGTTGTCGTTGGCGTTGCCGTTGTCGCCACGCGCGATGAAGGCCTTGTAGACCTTCTCGCGCAGGTCACGCCGGGCCGAGCTCTTCAGGAACTGCTCGACCGAGGAACGCGACAGCGTGACGATGGCCTTGCCTTCCATGCCGCGCTCTTCTGCCGCAGCCTTGGCGCTGGCGACAAAGCTCTCCGGCAGGCCCTGACGGTCGGCCTCCGCCAACTCCATGAACCACTCCTGCTCGTCCCCGAGTAGATGGTGGCTGAAGCCGGTGCCGAGCTGGGCCAGCCTCTCGTTGATCTCGGCCATCCGCGCCTTGGCCTCATCCGAGAGACCGGCGCCGGAGCGGTGGAAGCGGGTGTAGGTGCGCTCCAGCAGGCGAAGCTGCTCGGGCGTGAGCCCAAGATTGGCGCGGTTCTCGTGCAGCTGGGCGATGCGGCCGAACAGCACGGCGTTCATCATGATCGGATTCCAGTGCCGCGCCATCCGCAAGGAGATCTCCTTGTCGATCTCCAGGATGGCCGGGTTGGAATGCGCCGAGACGAGGTCGTAGAAGACCGCCGCAATCTTGCTCAGCAGCTTGCCCGAGCGCTCCAGCGCCGTGATGGTGTTGGCGAAGTCGGGCGCCGCCGGATCGTTGATGATCGCCGCGATCTCGGCGGAGTGGTCGGCGAAGGCCTGCTCGAACGCCGGCAGGAAGTGCTCTGGCTCGATCTCGTCGAAGGGCGGGGTCGCAAACGGCGTCAGCCAGGCCTTCAGCAGCGGGTTGGTCTCGGCGTCCGTAGTTTGGCGGGTTTCTGACATCACAAGTCCCGAATTCGTGGCTCGATTGTTGCGGCCAGCTATAGCACGCGATGGGGCTTTTTTGGGCCATTTGCCCTTGCTCCCGGCCGCCTTTTCGGGGAGATTGCGCCCCTCGAAGCTACGGACCCTGAGCTCATGAACGCGCCTTCCTCATCTTCCCGTCAGATCGCCTGGCCGAGCGTCATCACCGTCATCAGCGCCGCCATCCTGATCGGCGCCGAGGTGTTCGGCGCGGCCTTTGCCGGCGGCTGGGCGCTCGCGATCCTGTTCGGGCTCGGCGACCAGGGCGCCCACATCCTCCAGGCCGTGCTGTTCGCACTCGGCGTGCTGGTGATGACCGCGTTCATCCGCGGAGCGCAGCGCATCGAGCCGTTCACGAAGCGCGGCTGACGCTCACGCGCGACAGATACGCGCGCTGCACGAAGAAGCTTAACGCGCGTTCATCTTCCGCGTCGCTCGCGCAACACTGCGCAAGCAGATGTTAGGCAATTCGGTTGCCAGCCTAAAAAAATTCTTGCGAAGCAGAGTCAAAACGCTTATGTGCGGATTTGCCCAATTTCGCACGTGCCTGTGGTCGTGTGTCAGTCGGTAGGTATCCGGACAAGAGGCCGGACAGCCGCCAAGGGGTGAAGAAGCCGAGGGGCTCTTCGGAAGTGCAGAAGTCGGAAGACCGAAGGTCGGACGACGAAGCAAACCCGGAGCGCCCAGCATCTCTCTCAAAGAGGTGCCATGTCGAAGGTGACTTTACTCTTTGCAACCGTGACTGGCAGCCGGAGGCGAACCGGCGCACCCCGCTCTCAACGGGGGACGCGACTTAAAGCAACGACGGATCGGGCTTTTTTGGTCTCTACCGGCAGTCCAACGCCGGCGCGGGCTACTGAAAAGGCTTGTCCTTCATTGCCAGGTGTGCGGGCGGGAACACTCCCAACCAATCCACGGCAGCACAGTCTGGTTTGAGTCTTGTGGCTTCGTCGCGCCTCCATCGCGCGATCCGGCCAGAGCACTCTTATCCGGCGTCATGTTTTGAACGGGCCCGTCGCTGGGCCGTTTGGGAGAGTGCCATGACCGAACGTATCCAGGAATTCCTGCGCAATCGCCGCAAGGATGGCCTCGACACCGAGCCGTGCCTCGTCGTCGACCTCGAGGTCGTGCGCGACAACTACCAGAGCTTCGCCAAGGCGCTGCCAGACAGCCGCGTGTTCTACGCCGTCAAGGCGAACCCGGCGCCGGAAGTGCTGGCCCTGCTCGCCTCCATGGGCTCCTGCTTCGACACCGCGACCGTCGCCGAGATCGAGATGGCGCTGGCCGCTGGTGCGACGCCCGAACGCATCTCCTTCGGCAACACGATCAAGAAGGAGCGCGACATCGCGCGCGCCTTCGCGCTCGGCATCAGGCTGTTCGCGGTGGACTGCGCCGCCGAGGTCGAGAAGGTCGCCCGCGCCGCCCCCGGCGCGAAGGTGTTCTGCCGCATCCTCTATGACTGTGCCGGCGCCGAATGGCCGCTGTCGCGCAAGTTCGGCTGCGACCCGGAAATGGCGGTCGAGGTGCTCGACCTCGCCAAGCGCCAGGGACTGGAGCCGTGCGGCATCTCGTTCCATGTCGGCTCGCAGCAGCGTAAGGTGAAGGCGTGGGACCGTGCGCTGGCGATGGCCTCGCAGGTGTTCCGCGATTGCGCCGAGCGTGGCATCAACCTGTCCATGGTCAACATGGGCGGCGGCTTTCCGACCAGGTACCTGAAGGACGTGCCGCCGGTCGTGACCTACGGCCGCTCGATCTTCCGCGCGCTGCGCAAGCACTTCGGCAACCAGATCCCGGAAACCATCATCGAGCCGGGCCGCGGCATGGTGGGCAACGCCGGCATCATCGAATCCGAGGTCGTGCTCATCTCGAAGAAGAGCGACGAGGACGAGGTCCGCTGGGTCTACCTGGACATCGGCAAGTTCGGCGGTCTCGCCGAGACCATGGACGAGTCGATCCGTTACGCCATCCGCACCCGTCACGACGGCGCGGACATGACGCCGTGCGTGCTCGCAGGTCCGACCTGCGACAGCGCCGACGTGCTGTACGAGAAGAACCCATATCCGCTTCCCGTCACGCTCGAGATCGGCGACAAGGTGCTGATCGAAGGCACCGGGGCCTATACGTCGACCTACTCGTCGGTGGCGTTCAACGGCATCCCGCCGCTGAAGACGTACCACATCTGATCCGCCTCCCTGTTTGAGGCCTGACGAACCCGGGAGCCGGTCCGCCGGCTCCCTTCCTGACATTGCCATTCTGACGACGCTCGAGTCCGCGTGCCACTGGCGCATGGATTCAAGCGGGGACTGACGCGCCATGACTGCTCCTCGGAAGCCACAGATCGCCCTCTCCTCGAAAGCCGCTCCGTTCGCGATCCGCAACGAGCGTGCTGCCGACGTCGCGATGCGTGAGGCGCTGCTCGATGCCTGCTTTGGCGAGACCCGCCACGGCCGCACCTGCCAGCGCCTGCGCGACGGGCGCGCACCTGCCGCCGGTCTCGCGCTGGCAGCCGTGCGCGAGGGCAAGCTCGTGGGAACCGTGCGGCTGTGGCACGTCAGCGCCGGAGGCAGGCCCGCTCTGGTCCTCGGACCACTGGCGGTGGACCCTGCCTGCCGCGAGCTCGGGATTGGCGCCGCGCTGATGCATCAAGCGCTGGCCGCCGCCCGGGCGCGCGGACATGCCGCCGTGATCCTGCTCGGCGACGCGCCCTATTACGCCCGCTTCGGCTTCTCGGCGGAGAAGACCGGCGAGCTCTCGCTGCCCGGCCCGTTCGAGCGCGACCGCCTGCTGGCGGTCGAATTCACCGATGGTGCGCTCGATGGCGCCGAAGGGATGATCGTCTCGACCGGCGCAGCCCTGTCCAAACGGAGGGCGGTTCGCCCCCTCCAGGCGCACGCGGCCTGAGAGATCGCCTTCATAGCGAAGAGCGCGCCGTACTGAACGGCAGCGCCCAAACGCGGCTGCGCCGGCTTCCTTTGGGGTTGCGCAGGCGCGAGAAACGCCCTTTAACCCCGCGAAACACCCTCCGTCCGTCGAGGCCCATGACCATGTCCCGCCGCCTGATCTCCACCGGCTCGCCCCTCGAGAAGACCGTCGGCTACAGCCGCGCTGTGATCGACGGCGATTTTGCCTTCGTCGCGGGAACGACCGGCTATGACTACACGACGATGACGATGCCGGCCGATGTCACGAGCCAGTCACGCAACTGCTTCAAGACCATCGAAGCCGCCCTGAAGGAGGGTGGATTCGAGATGGCCGATATCGTTCGTGCGACCTACTACGTCACCGACGCCAGCTACATCGATGACCACTTCGCCGTCTGCGGCAAGGTTCTCGGCGACATCAGGCCGGCTGCGACGTTGCTTGTCGTCACCGCCCTCGCCAAGCCCGAGATGAAGGTCGAGATCGAAGTCACCGCCAAGCGCCGCAACATCTGACAAGCGCCGCAGCGCCTGATCCACCCCACCCTTTTGTCTGCCAGCACTTTCCGGAGAAACCATCCCATGAGCCCCGCCTCGCAGATCTACGCGAAGATCACCGGTCCCATCGTCATGGTCGGCTTCGGCTCCATCGGCAAAGGCACATTGCCGTTGATCGAGCGGCATCTCGACTACGACAAGTCGCGCATCACCGTGCTCGATCCCAAGGACGAGGGCCGCAAGGCGCTTTGCGAGAAGCACAATGTCAGGTTCATCCAGAAGGGCCTGACCAAGGACAATTATCGCGAGGTGCTGACCCCGCTGCTCACCGAGGGCGGCGGCCAGGGCTTTTGCGTCAATCTGTCGGTCGATACCGGCTCGACCGACATCATGGAGCTCTGCAACGAGCTCGGCGCTCTCTACATCGACACCGTCAACGAGCCCTGGCTCGGCTTCTATTTCGATCCTTCGAAGGGGACAGAAGCGCGCTCCAACTACGCCCTGCGCGAAACCACCCTGGCCGCCAAGAAGGCGCGCCCGGCGGGCTCGACGACGGCCGTCTCCTGCTGCGGCGCCAACCCTGGCATGGTCTCCTTCTTCGTCAAGCAGGCGCTGCTCAATGTCGCCGCTGATCTGAAGCTCAATGCTCCCAGGCCGAAGACCAAGGCGGAGTGGGCGGATCTGATGCGACAGGCCGGCATCAAGGGCATCCACATCGCCGAACGCGACACCCAGCGATCCAAGAAGCCCAAGGAGCCTGACGTCTTCGTCAACACCTGGTCGGTGGAAGGCTTCCTGTCGGAAGGCGTGCAGCCGTCCGAACTCGGCTGGGGCACCCATGAAAAATGGATGCCCGAGAACGCGCGGACCCACGAAGCCGGCTGCGGCGCCGCCATCTATCTGATGCAGCCCGGCGCCAACACGCGCGTGCGCACCTGGTGCCCGACCCGCGGCGCTCAATATGGCTTCCTCGTCACCCACAACGAGTCGATCTCGATCGCCGATTACTTCACGGTGCGTGACGCATCGGGCACGGCGATCTATCGGCCGACCTGCCACTATGCCTACCACCCGGCTGACGATGCCGTGCTGTCGCTGCATGAAATGTTCGGCCGCGCCGGGAAGATGCAGGAAAAGCACCACATCCTCGACGAGAACGAGATCGTCGATGGCATCGACGAACTCGGCGTGCTGCTGTTCGGCCATGACAAGAACGCCTACTGGTACGGCTCGCAGCTCTCGATCGAAGAGACCCGCAAGCTCGCGCCCTATCAGAACGCCACCGGCCTGCAAGTGACCTCCGCCGTGCTCGGCGGCATGGTGTGGGCGCTGGAAAACCCGAAAGCAGGCATCGTCGAAGCCGACGAGATGGATTTCGATCGCCTGCTCGAAATCCAGATGCCCTATCTCGGCCCCGTGAAGGGCTTCTACACCGACTGGACGCCGCTGACCGATCGTCCGGGACTGTTTCCGGAAGACATCGACACCAGCGATCCCTGGCAGTTCCGGAACGTTCTGGTGCGGTGACAACCAAGCCGCCATGCCAAGGCTCGTCCCGGGCACCCACGAACCAACTTCGTGCGGCTCCAAGAACGTGGATGGCCGGGACAAGCCCGGCCATGACGCTGCACTGCGAGCTTCTTCTTACTTCTCCTTGATCGGCGGCGCGATCTTCTCGGCCGGCGCCGGCGGCAAGGCCGGCTTGGTGGCAGCACCCTGCGTCTGGGAATCCGGTCGCGCGGGCTCAGGGGCCGGCGTGGTCGGCCGGTCACCGCCGGGCTTGGACTCCGCGGGCGTCCTGTTCTGATCGTCGGACGGAGTGCCCTGGAGCGGTGGCGTCGCCTGGGCCAGCTCCATCCGGCTTTCGGCGCGGATTTGCGCGAGGGACATCACCGACACCACGACGCCTGCTGCGAACAACGCGCCGGCAATTGTCAGATCGAGCTTCAGTCTGCGCTTCTCACCTTGGCCGGGCATATCGATCACCGCCTTTGTCCGCGGAATCAACGAAACCGAGGCCCGCCGGTTCCAGGGCCGAAGAAGCGGGAACCCGCCCCTTGCGCGCCAAAACGCCGCGCTCAATCGGTCGTGCTGACCTCCCAAGTGGCGTGGCGCACGCCCGGCAAATGCTGGAGATCTGTCGCCACCGCGTTCAGCTCGTTCGGATCGACCGCGGTCGCAACCAGCCGTGCGGCGATCTCGAGAACGTCCTCGCCGATTTCGGCCACGTCGATATCGGCCACCGAATATTTCGCGGCCTCAAGCTTCTCGACGAGCCGGTCGCGCATATCCGGAAGAGCGTCTGCCGCAACCGCAAGCTTGAAGTAATAGGTCGCCTCCGAGGTCTTCTCGTTCATGGGAATGCGATTGATGGCATTGACGAGCGGGCGCAGCATGGTGTTGCCGGCGATGACGAAGACTGTCAGCGCGGCCGCCTGCGCAATCATGTCGGCACCGGCGCAGGAGCCCACTGCGGCCGACGCCCATAGTGTCGCCGCGGTGTTGAGCCCCCGCACGTCCATGCCCTGCTTCATGATGACGCCGGCGCCCAGGAAGCCGATGCCGGAGACGACATAGGCGATCACCCGCACCGCGCCATCGGCGCCGTCCAGCTGCATGGCGAGATCGACGAAGGCGGCCGCGCCGACCGCGACCAGCACGTTGGTGCGCAAGCCCGCTGTGCGCTGGCGGTACTGCCGCTCGGCGCCGATCAGCGTTCCCAGCACGAAGGCCGTGGTCAGGCTGATCAGCGTGTCGCCGAAGTCGGCAAGCTGGAATGTCGTCAGAAACCGCATGGCCCCCTATACGGCCAGAACGATGACAGATTAAAGCTCCAGCAGGCCGCCGTCCCCATTTTCATCGGCGAAAGCCAGCAGCGTGCCCTTCGCATTCCAGCCGATCGCGGCGACAGGGGGCGTGCCGTTGCGGCGGACCAGGATCTCGGCGCCATCCTCCAGGCGCACCATCAGCACGGTGCCGTCGCTGTAACCGGCGGCGAGAATGTCGTTCTTCGGATGGCAGGCGACGACCGACACGCGCGCCTGCAGCGGGGCGAGCATTGCGGGCTCCTTGCCCATCGGGCCGTCCTTGCTGCCGAACGGCCATACGATGACGGTGTCGGCCCCCGAGGTCGCGAGCCCCTTGCCGCCCGCGCTCCAGGACATCGAGCGGACCCGGCCGGGATAGCCGGTCATGCGCATGTGCCTGTTGTCGGCCAGCCGCCAGCCATGCAGCGCCGGCTCGTGCATCGCGGTGACCAGGAATTTGTTGTCCGGGCTGAAGCTGACGCCGTGATGCGAACCGGCCCAGGGCAGGAATTCGGCTGATCCCGCCATGTTCGGAAACCACAGCGTCACGCCGTTGTAATGCGCGATCGCGAGCCGCAGGCCCTTCGGCGCGAAGGCAAGGCCGCCGACGGTCGAGGGCACCTCGAGCGACTTCTCCTCGGCCTTGCCGCTCTTGACGGTGGCCGTCTTGCCGGCCGACCAGGCGAAGGCACCGTCGGCCTGCAGCGCCACCGCATCGATCCAGCGCCGCTTCGGGTCGGTGGCGAGCAGCGTCACCTCGCCCTTGGCATCGAGCGAGACGACCTTGCCGTCGTCGCCGCCCATCACGAGGCGCTTGCCGTCGGAAGCGGTCGAGAGAATGCCGCCGCTGTGCACGGCAACCGTGGCGATCTCGCCTTTGCCATCGACGAACGCAACGTTTTCCTCGCCACCGACGAAAGCAGCGCGGGGACCAAGGAAATGCACCGAGGTCACGGCCATGCCGAGCGCGATCGGCTTGACGCGGTCGGTGACGGAGACGATCGAGGCGGAATCGGGAGGCGGCGTGAACTCTTTCATCACGAGACGATGCAGCTCTCGAAACCCTTGCGGATGGCCTCTTCCGGCAATTCGCGGCCGATGAAGACGAGGCGGCTCTCGCGCGGCTCGCCCTCCTTCCACTTCCGCTGGTGGTTGCCCTCCAGCATCATGTGGACGCCCTGGAAGACATAGCGATCGTCGTCGTCGTGGAAGGCGAGGATGCCCTTGGAGCGCAGGATCTTGCCGCCCTCGACCTGCACCAGGTTCTGGAGCCAGGGCATGAACACATTCGGATCGAGCGGCTTGTCGGTCTTGAGCGAGAGCGACTGCATCTCCTCATCGTGATAGTGCTTCAGGCCGTGGCCGTGATCATGGTGGTGATGGTCGTGGCCGTGATGGTGATGATCATGGTCGTGATCGTGATCGTGATCGTCGGCCTCCAGGAAGTCCGGCTCGATGTCGAGGATACGGTCGAGGTCGAACGCGCCGCGATCGAGCACGTCGGCCAGGGCGACCGAGCAGCGCTCGGTGCGGTGAAGTTTCGCATAGGGGTTGATGCCGCGAATGCGAGCCTCGACCTCGGCGAGCTCGCCCTTGGAGACGAGGTCGGTCTTGTTCAGGACGATCACGTCGGCAAAGGCGATCTGGTTCTTGGCCTCGGGTGCATCCTTCAAACGGTCGGACAGCCACTTTGCGTCGGCGACCGTGACCACCGCGTCGAGCCGCGCGTTCTTCTGCACGTCCTCGTCGACGAAGAATGTCTGGGCGACCGGCGCCGGATCGGCGAGACCCGTGGTCTCGACGATGATGGCGTCGAACTTGCCCTTGCGCTTCATCAGTCCGTCCATGATGCGGACGAGGTCGCCGCGCACGGTGCAGCAGATGCAGCCATTGTTCATCTCGAACACTTCCTCATCGGCGCCGATGATGAGGTCGTTGTCGATGCCGATCTCGCCGAATTCGTTGACGATGACGGCGTACTTCTTGCCGTGGTTTTCTGACAGGATGCGGTTCAGGAGCGTGGTCTTGCCGGCTCCGAGATAGCCGGTCAGGACAGTCACGGGAATCTTTTGGGAGGTCGCTTCAGACATAACAACTCCGGACTTCGGGCTTGTCGCGCGACGCGAGGCGGGGTGGCCCCTGCCTAATGGTCAAGCGCGCTGGTCAGGGCCTTTATATTGTGCCTGACCATGTCAATGTAAGTGGGTGCAGACCCCTTTTCGCCGGTCAAACTGTCCGAAATCAGGGTCCCGCCGACCTTGGCGCCGCTCTCGGCCGCGATCCGGCGGATCAGGCGATCGTCGCTGATATTTTCCAGGAACACGGCCGGGATCTTCTGGGCCTTGATCTGGCTGATGATGGCCGCAATGTCGCGCGCGCTGGGTTCGGTTTCCGTGGAGACGCCCAGGGGGGCGATGAACCGGATACCGTACTCGGCGGAAAAATAGCCGAAGGCATCGTGGGTGGAGATCACCTTGCGCCGCTCCGGCGGAATTTTCGCCACGGCGTCGCGGATCTCGCGGTCCAGGGTTTCGAGCTTTTCCAGATAGGCCCTGGCCTGGGTGCGGAAGAAGTCCGCCTCACCCGGGACGGCGGCGGCCAACGCATTGGCGATATCGGTCACATAGATCCTGGCGTTCGGGACAGACTGCCAGGCGTGGGGATCCGCGGCTGAGCCAAGCTTCAGAGGTACGATTCCGGCGCTGGCGACGACGACCGTTGCCTTGCTGCCGGAGGATTGGACGAGACGCGGCAGCCAGCCCTCGAGGCCGAGTCCATTGACGATGACGAGCCTTGCATCCGCGACCCGCTTCGCGTCGGCGGGGGCCGGCGTGTAGACGTGGACGTCGCCGTCCGCGCCGACCAGCGTCGTCAGATTGATGCGGTCACCACCGACGTTGCGGACGAAATCGCCGAGAATCGAGAAGCTCGCGACGACGTTGAGCCGCTCCGCGGCATGAAGCGGCGTGGCGATCAGCATCAATGCACAAATCAGGATGAGCCGCATCGTCATGCTTCCAGGTGCCGGCCGGGAAACAGTTGCCGGACGATGCCGCCGACGCGGCCGAACAGGACGGAGACGATGTAGAGCATCGTCGCCACGAGGATGATGGCCGGGCCTGACGGCACACGGGTCTGGAACGACAGCACCAGCCCCGCATAGCCCGAGACCGCGGCGGCAACGACGGCGATGCAGATCATCGTGGTCAGGTCGCGCGACCAGAACCGGGCAGTGCCCGCGGGCAGGATCATGAGTCCGACCGCAAGCAGCGTGCCGAGCGCCTGAAAGCCGTTGACGAGGTTGATGACGACGAGCGCGAGGAAGGCGAGATGCGCGGGACCGCCGGCGCGGCTCACGGTGCGCAAAAACAAGGGATCGACGCTCTCGATCACCAGCGGGCGATAGATCATCGCGAGCACCAGCAGAGTCACCGTGGCGTTGAAGGCGACCACCAGCAGCGTCTGATCGTCCATCGCGAGGATGTTGCCGAACAGCACGTGCAGCAGATCGATATTCGTGCCCTTGATCGAGACGATGGTGACGCCGAGCGCAAGCGAGGCCAGATAGAAGGTCGCAAGCGACGCGTCCTCCTTCAGCCCGGTCGAGCGGGCGACCACGCCGGCGAGGATCGCGACTGCAAAGCCGGCGATCAGGCCGCCGGCCGTCATCGCGAACAGGCTAAGGCCCGAGAGCAGGAATCCGACGGCCGCGCCGGGCAGGATCGCGTGCGCCATGGCATCGCCGACGAGGCTCATCCGCCGCAGCATCAGGAATACGCCGATCGGCGCACCCGCCACCGCCAGCGCGATCACGGCGGCGAGCGCCCGCCGCATGAACTCGAATTCGGCGAACGGACCGATCAGCGCGTCATGGATCATCGGATATCACGCCGCCCGCGAGCTGACATCATCGGCCGCGCAGGCCGCGGCGCTGTCGTCGAAGGCCTCGCACATCCGCATCGCGACGATCAGGTTTTCCGGCGTCAGCACCTCCGCGGTCGGGCCCCATGCCACGGGGCCGCGCGCCAGCACCAGCGTGTCGCTGAAATGGTTGCGCACCATCTCCATGTCATGCAGCGCGGCAAGCACGGTGCGACCTTCGCCGTGCCATTGTTTCACCAGCGCGAGCAGATCGGCCGTGGTCTTGGTGTCGATGGCGTTGAAGGGCTCGTCGAGCACGATCAGGCTCGCATTCTGGAGCAGCACGCGCGCAAACAGCACGCGCTGCATCTGGCCGCCCGAGAGCGTGCCGATCGGGCGGTTCTCGAATCCATTGAGGCCGACGGACGCGATCGCACCGAGGATCTTCTTGCGGGCAGCCTTGCCGATGCCACCGAACAGACCGGTCGCGCGCCACAGCCCGGTGCCGACGAAGTCGAACACCGAGATCGGGAAGCTGCGGTCGATCTCCGCGCTCTGCGGCAGATAGGCGATGTCGCGGGCATCGAGGCCGCCGAGATGGATGCTGCCCTCGAGCGGTTTGAGGATGCCGACGATGCCGCGCAGCAGGGTCGACTTGCCGGCGCCGTTCGGGCCGATCACCGCGACAAGCGCACCCGGGGCGACCTCGCCGCTGAGATGGTGCACCGCCGGATGACGGTCATAGCCCAGCGTGACGTTGTGGAAATGCAGCGCCGCCATCCTCACCTCATCGCCAGAAAAACGATGCCCCAGAGCGCGGCACAAACGGCGGCCGCGGCCGCGAGGCGGCCTGCCACGGTCATGCGCAGGATCGACCAGGGCGCCGCCTGGGCCGGATGCGGAGACGTCGCATCATGCACATGGGCATGGCTGTGGTCGCGCCCCTGCGCATGCCCGTGGCCATGGGAATGGCCGTGGGCATGGTCATGATGCTGGGCGCGGGATGCGGCGGGAACCATGCCGAGAACGTTATATTATAACATCACCTCTGTCCACGCCCGGCTCAGGGCTTGCCGATCACCATCGCGATCGCGGCGGCCACGAACGGGAATGGCACGGATACGGCGCAGCGGAACCAGACGAAACGGGCCGGCATGAACGGGATTTCCCACAAGATCACGCGCTGGAAGGCGAACAGCGCCCAGGCGACGACATAGGCGACCACCTGGGGTACCCCGCCACCGGACTTCAGCGCCACCGTACCGATGGAGAAGCCGATCACGGGACCGCCGGGCGTGGCCGCGCCGGCGACCACGGCGGTTGCGACCCCGAGCCAGCCGCTGTCCGGCCCGAGCCAGCCGGTGATCACCTCCTGCGGGATGATGGCGGCGATGTAGCCGGAGCCGATCACGCCCAGTGCGATCCGCGGCACGATGTTGATGAAGTCCATCGAGCCTTCGCGGAGCGAGGCCATGAACACGGGAGGGCCGCGGCGGAACGCGATCAGGCCGACGCCCAGCACAGAGCCCCACAACAGGATGTCGATCAGAAGCGCCGCGCTCAATTCTCGTCGTCCTTCGCGAGCGGCGTCGGATAGAGCCTGACATAGACGAAGCGGCCGAGGGCACCCGCCAGCACCGGCAGCGGCAGCGAGATGACGATCCGCCACAGCGTGAAATCGGTGCCCATGATCGGGATCTCCCAGGCGACCGCCCGGCCGTAGCCGATCAGGGTCCAGCTCACGACCATGGCGATGGTGGCGCCGAAATCGGCGCCGACCGCGAGCAGCGCGCTCGCCACAGGATAGGCGGTGAAGGGACCGCCCGGCAGGATCGCGCCGAAGGCGGTGCCGATCAGAAGACCCATCAGGCCGGATTTCGGCCCCAGCGAGCGCGAGACTTTCTCGTGAGGCAGGATCTCGGAGATGAAGGCGCCGAGCAGGCAACCAGCCAGCACGCGCGGCAGGATGCCGCCGAACAGCGAGAGATCGTGGGTGAGAATGTCGAGGACGCCGTCGGCGCCGTCACGCCGCCAGACCAGCGCCGCGCTCACCGCCACCAAGGCTGCGATGATGATGGTCGACCAGCCGATCGGCTTGCGCACGCGCCCCGGCCGCGGCTCGGAGTCTGCGTCCTCGGCAGGCGCCGGGTCTTTCGGGGAAGGTTCTGACAACGGGCTCGGGTCGGATCGAGGGGATGCCTGCTCTGATTAGGAGCGCCGGCCGGGCGTTGCAAACGGAACGATCACAGGCCGATACGCGCCCCGTGCAGGGCAATTCCGCACAGCAAAAAAGGCGGCCGCAGATGCGACCGCCTTTCGTAGTCTGTCATTCGGGGCGGCGAAGCCGAACCCGGGATCTCGCACCACAATTCCTGGATTCCGGGTTCGCCCTGCGGGCGTCCCGGAATGACAGGCTCAGGCTTTCTCGAACAGGGACTCCACGTATTCCCAGTTCACGAGGTTCTCGACGAACGCCTTGAGATAGTCGGGGCGGCGGTTGCGATAGTCGATGTAGTAGGAGTGCTCCCAGACGTCGCAGCCGAGGATCGGGGTGGCGCCGTGCACCAACGGATTCTCGCCGTTCGGGGTCTTGGAGATTTCGAGCTTGCCGTTCTTGACCTGGAGCCAGCACCAGCCGGAGCCGAACTGGCCGACACCGGCCGCCTGGAAGTCGGTCTTGAACTTCTCGAAGCCGCCGAGGTCCTCGTTGATCTTCTTCTCGAGCTTGCCCGGCAGCTTGGTGCCGCCGCCATTGGGCTTCATCCAGCTCCAGAAGTGGATGTGGTTGTAGTGCTGGCCGGCATTGTTGAACACCGCGGGGTTCTTGCCGAACGAGCCCTTGACGATCTCTTCAAGGGACTTGCCTTCCCATTCGGTCCCCTTGAGCGCGTTGTTGCCGTTGGTGACGTAGGCCTGATGATGCTTGTCGTGATGATATTCCAGCGTCTCCTTCGACATATACTGGCCGAGGGCGTCATAGGCGTAAGGGAGTGGGGGCAGCGTAAAGGTCATGGGTTCTTGTCCGCAACTGGTGGGAACGAGTTCTAACGGTCACCCCTTATAGAAGGTTCCGCGGCCGTTAAATACCTCAGAATTTCGAAAACGCGCGGCGAGGACGCTTGGCACGATTGCATAAAATCGTCGCAGCACGCGAAGATCTCCGCAGTCTTGGTGGTTCGATGCAAAATATCATTGCCTTTGAGGTGCTTATGGCAGAACGAATGCCCCACGCACCGAGGTTGCGAAAGACAGAGCCATGAGCATTGAGATCGACATTCTGAACGGCGACGCCTCGTGGCCGATTGCGGAGCCGCTGCATCAGGCGGTCTGGGGACCACAGACGATCGCGGACAAGCCCTGGGCTCACGTCAAATGGGCCAATGCGGATCTGCGCGTCCTGATCGAGACCCCCGAGGATGGCCTGGTCTGCCATGTCGGCATCTACTTCCGCACCGTCACTTGGAATGGGCAGAAGGTCCATATCGGCGGCATCGGCGGGGTCTGCACCCGTGAGGACCGGCGCGGCCGCGGCTATGCGACCGTGGCGATCGACGCGGCGGTTCACACCATGCGCGCCAACGAGGCCGTTCGCTTCGCGCTGCTGTTCTGCGAGCCGCACAATTTCTCGTTCTACGAGACCCGGAGCTGGCTGCCCTTCAAGGGCGAGGTCTATTGCGAACAGCCGGAGGGGCGGATCCGCTTCACCCACATGGCGCCATACGTCTTCAACATCGTCCGCGCCCCGACGCTGGGCACCATCGACCTATGCGGCCTGCCCTGGTGAGCCCTGCGTGAGCGAGGGCTGGCCGGCTGCCGCACGCTCTATAATATGTCGGTCATCATTTAATA
This sequence comes from Bradyrhizobium sp. USDA 327, assembly GCF_041262065.1. Taxonomy (NCBI): domain Bacteria; kingdom Pseudomonadati; phylum Pseudomonadota; class Alphaproteobacteria; order Hyphomicrobiales; family Nitrobacteraceae; genus Bradyrhizobium; species Bradyrhizobium sp. USDA 327. The sequence continues at coordinate 5,982,106 of NZ_JBGCCW010000001.1, forward strand.
TTCCGCCCGGTGAACATGACGATCGACGCCCCTGCAGACGCCGTCCCGCCGGTTGCGCCGGTCGCCTCCCCCATCGCCAGCCTCCTGACCGCGCCGATCCTGCCGACGCTGCTACAACTCGCGATTCCCAACATGATCGCGATGGTCGGCAGCACGCTGGTTGCAATTGCCGAGACCTCCTATATCGGCCGGCTCGGCACCATTCCGCTCGCCGCGATCGCGCTGGTGTTTCCGTTCGTGATGCTGACGCAGATGATGAGCGCAGGCGCGATGGGCGGCGGTGTCTCCTCCGCGATCAGCCGCGCGCTCGGCGCCGGGGATCGCGACCGCGCCGCGACGCTGGCGCTGCATGCCGCCATCATCGGCCTCGGCGGCGGGCTGTTCTTCACGGTGACGATGCTCGTCTTCGGCCGCTCCTTCTTCGCGCTGCTCGGCGGGCGCGGGCAGGTGCTCGAGGAAGCCAGCGGCTATTCGCAGGTGCTGTTCTCCGGCGCGGTCGCGATCTGGCTCGTCAACACGCTGGCCTCGGTGATCCGTGGCACCGGCGACATGCGCCTGCCTTCGATGATTCTGATCGGAGCGAGCGTGCTCCAGATCGCGCTCGGCGGCACGCTCGGGCTCGGGCTGTTCGGCGTGCCGCAATTCGGCATGCCGGGTGTCGCGAGCGGCCAGTTGATCGCGTTCAGCTGCGCGGCGATCTTCTTCCTCTGGTATCTGTTGTCCGGGCGCAGCCGGCTGCCGCTCGATCTCCGCGCGTTTTATTTCGAGCGCACGATGTTCCTGGACATCCTCAAGGTCGGCGCGGTGGCCTGTTTGTCGCCGCTCCAGACCGTGCTCACCATCCTGATCTTCACAAAGATTCTCGCGACCTTCGGCACCGAGATGCTGGCAGGCTATGGCATCGGATCGCGGCTGGAATTCTTGCTGATCCCGATCACCTTCGCCTTCGGCATCGCCTCGGTGCCGATGGTCGGCATGGCGATTGGCGCCGGACATGTGAAGCGCGCGCGGCGTGTGGCCTGGACAGCGGCTGCGGCCTCCGGACTCACGGTCGGCCTGATCGGCCTCGCCGTCGCGCTCGCTCCGTCGCTGTGGGTCGGGCTCTTCACGCGGGATCCAGGCGTCACCGCCGCCGCGCACAGCTATTTCCACTGGGCAGGTCCGGCGTTCGTGTTCTTCGGCGTGGGCGTGTCGTTGTATTTCTCGTCACAGGGCGCGGCGCGTGTCGGCGGGCCCGTGCTCGCCTCCACGGCGCGGCTCCTGATCGTCGCGATCGGCGGCGTCGGACTCATGACTGCGCAAGCTCCGGCCTGGACCCTGTTCGCGCTGGTCGGCGGCGCCATGGTGGTATTCGGCTTGTCGACCGCGGCCTCGGTCGCCTTCGTGCGCTGGGGCAAATGATCGCAGGCAGGTGAGCGCGAAATGAACGCAGGAATGTGATTCCAACCCGCGTTGCACAATCCTGCCGGGCTGCTATGGAGGCGCTCCATTTTCGGGGCCCTCCTCCATGATTTCCAGATTCGCAGCTCTCGTCGTCCTCCTCGCGCCGCTGCTTGGAGCATCTGCCGCTCGTGCGCAGAACGCCGACGGGACATGGCTCACGCAAGCGGGTGATGCGCGCGTCAAGATCAGCAAGTGCGGCGGCGGCATCTGCGGCCACATCGTCTGGCTGCGCCAGCCCTACGACACCTCGACCGGCCAGCCCGCTACCGACAGCAAGAATCCCAATCCCGCGCTCGCCAGACGCCCGATGATCGGCTTGCCATTGTTCAGCGGCATGCAGCCCGAGGGTCCGAGCAAATGGTCGGGCCAGATCTACAATGCCGACGACGGCAGCACCTATGCCAGCAGCATCAGCTTGATATCAGCGGATTCGCTGCGGGTCGAAGGCTGCGTCGGCGCGCTCTGCGGCGGCGAGACCTGGACGCGCGCGGGGCGCTAAAGCGCGATGCGATCAGGATGAATCGTCATCGCGCTTTGGGTTGTTGTTTAAGCATGATCTTTTCGGAAAACCGCTGCGCACTTTTCCGGATCATGCTTTAGGCTGCAGCCGCCGTCATCGCCTTCAGCGCCGTCGCGGCCGAGGCATACCCTCCCTGCGCCCCATCGATGAAGTGGACGTGATCGCTGCGCAGCGCCGAGGGCGCGAAGCAGGTCATCATGGCGGCGTCCTGCCGGTGGAGGCCGTAACGCACGATGCCGGCGCGCGCAGCCGTGGCGAGACGATCGCTGAGGGCGCGCTCGAGCTCCGGCGTGCAGTCGAGGACCATGCGCAGGCCGTCGTCATATTTCCTGAAATCGGAGTTCTCGACCACCTGGCGCCTGTAGACGTTCGGCACGAAGCCGCCGACCTTGAGATCAAAGCGCATGATCAGATAGGCGAACAGCGTGTAGGCCAGCACGCCCGCGCGGCGCACGAGCAGGGGACCTCCGCGCCGGGTGCGGGCTTCGTAATCCACCCCCTGCGGCGGCCATTTCAGCGGCGGCCCCTGCGGCGGCACCGGACGGGCGCCATCCGGGCTGCGCTCGACCAGGTGAATGACGTCCTCGATCGCCTTGCGGAAGGCACGCGGATCGGCGTCGCGCGCCGGCATCACCAACACGGAGAGGATCAGCCCGCGCGAGGCCGGCATCACCTCGAAGCGGCAGGACAGGCCGGACAAATCGGGCTGCGTGCCGGCTTGCGCCTCGGCGACCGCAAATTCGCCACGCTTCATCGCGGCATCGGCCCAGGCGAGCCCGCCGCCGGAGAACATCGCGTAGGACAGGTTTGGCGACGGCCCGAAACGGGCGACGCGCACGTCAAGCCGCCGTGCACGGATGGCGCTGACCGGCACCAGCGCGACGCGCATCCTCAGATCGAGATCCTCCCGCACCCAGGTCGCGGTTGCAGCCAGCGCCTCGCGGGCCAGTTCCAGATCGTGGGGCGCGACCGCGAAGCTGGCGCCGTCGCCGCCGAACACGAAGGGGAATTCGCGTCCTCCCAACGCGTTCGTCACCGCCGCGATCACGGCGGCGCCGGCCATGTTGACCGCCTTGTAGCGCTGCGCCGCGATCGCCTTGGTCGAATCGACGATGTCGGCAACTCCGATGCTCCAATCGTCCGGCAGCGGCGAATACAGCGCGGGGTCCATCACGCTGGTGAAGCCTCGGAAGACGGGAATGCCGCCATAGAAGTATTCGCCTGAGGTCATCGGGGATGCCGGATGGTTGGAGTGCGAAACAAATACGTGGCAGGATCGATCCGGGTTCGCTGAACGGCGCCCCCAAATTCAATCATTGGCCGAAACCGATCCGGACAACAAGATATGGCCCCGCTGCAATGCCGCGGCGGCGTCATTGATCGGCATCAAACGACGGCCCGGGGAGAACGGCTATCGTCGGTCAGCTCCAAGGGTTGCATGGGATGATCGAGGTGCCCGACTTCGGCAACAACGACTCCACCTCTCCGGTCAGGCGGCGCACGGGCATCGCCCCGATCAGCGCGGTGAAGATGCCCGAAAGACTGACGGCGGCCGTCGACGCCTGGGCTGAATCTCATCGGCTGACCCGCTCGGATGCGATCTGCAAGCTGATCGAGCTGGGCCTGGAGAGCGCACCTCCGGTCCTCTCGCCGGTGCACCCGATCGAATCGGGCGCCACCAGGATCGAAGAGACCGCGGTCCACGAGATCGAGACGCTGCTCGATCCCGCATTGCCGGAGGACGAACGCGAGCGGCGCATCCGCCGCCTCACCGAAGGCCCGCCGGAATTCTCACACGAGCGAATTGACCTGCCGAAGGACTCGCCGAAGCAGCGGACGTGATCGGCTTAGTGCAGCCTCTCATCCTGACGCTTGCGCAAGGCATCGAGAGACTCATGGCAGCCGACCAGGCGGACGAATTGCTGCGGGTACATTTCATGCCCGTGACTGCCGGAATTCTGATGTGTCATCGGCGGGCAGTGGACATCGTCCGACTTCGCAGGGGATTGCTCCGTGCGGCCCTGATTTGAAGCGGTCATGTTTGAAGCGGTCATGTTTGACGCCGTCATGGACTGCTCCCTGTCGATTAGGGCAGATCGATTGACGTAACCCAACCGATTGCGAGGCATCTTACGACCAAATCCGGCTGAATGTCATTGTGCCGGATCAATGCAATTATGGCGTTAGAGTTCCGCTCATGCCGTATTCCCCGCGTCGACAGTGAACACCGTCCCGGTGACATTGCGGCCCCCTTCCCCCAGCAGATACTCCACCATGCGCGCGACGTCGTCCGTCTCCGGCAGGCGACGCAGCGCACTGCGGCTGGCGATGCGCTTGCGGCCCTCGTCCGAGAGGTTGTGCGTGAGCTCGGTGTCGATGAAGCCCGGTGCGACCGCGTTCACGGTGATGCCGAGCTTGCCGACCTCGCGCGCGAGCGAGCGGGTGAACCCGGTGGCGGCGGCCTTGGTCGCGCCATAGACGGACAGGCCGTTGTAGCCGGTTGTCGCGATGATCGAGGAGATGTTGATGATGCGGCCGGCGCCATCGGCCATCATCTGCCGCGCGACATATTTGGTGAGGACGATCGGCGACAGCACGTTGAGCTGCACCAGTGCCGCGATCTCGGAATTGTGCATGGTGGCGAGCAGGCCTTCGGTGCCGAGGCCGGCATTGTTGACGAGGCCGTAGATCGGGCCGAACTCGTCGCGAACGAGTTTTGCGAAGGCCGGGATCGCATCGATCACCGCAAGATCGCAGGCGCGGAAATGCAGCCGCCCCTCGGACTGGGCAATCGCCGCCTTGAGCTCGTCGCTCCCGCGTCGCGCCGCCGCGATCACGTTGAAGCCACCTCCGACGAGGCGCGTTGCAATGGCAAGACCTATACCGCGGCTGCCGCCGGTGACGAGAACGTTATGCATCGGTGCGCGCCAGTTTGCCGGCCGGGGTGACGTCGAGCGCCTCGACGAAACGGATCACCGCCGGCACCTTGTGGGAGGCGAGCTGGGCGCGGCACTGATCCAGGATCTGGTCGCGAATCTCTTTCGTGCGCGCCGCATCGGTACCGTCGGCGAGGATCACGTCGGCGACGACGATGCCGCCGGTGATCGGGCTGCGGCGCGATTTCGCGCGCGACATCCGCACGTCGGGATGGCGATTGATCACCGCCTCGATCTCCTCGGGGTGGACCTTCAGCCCGCCGATATTGATGATGCCGCCGCGACGGCCGACGAAATAATAACGGTCGCCACGCAGCTCGACGATGTCGCCGCTGTCGACAAAGCCGTCGGCATCGGTGAGCGTCGCCGCGTTGCGGCCGACATAGGCATGCGCCGTGCGTGCCGAGCGAATCCGCAGCGAGCCGTCGACGACCTTCATCTCGACGCCGTTGCGGTTGCCGAGATAATCGGCCGGAAAGCCTTCCAGCCCGTCATTGACGGCGAAGCCGACGCCGGCCTCGGTCGAGGCATAGGCGTGACCGACGGAAGCATTGGGGAACGCCGCCTTCAAGCCGTCGAGCACGGCCTGGTCGGCGATCTCGCCGGAGAGACGGACGTAAGCCGGGGCGAACTGCGCGGCCGCGCCGCTCATCAGGAGCTTGCGCCAGTGCGACGGCGTGCCCGAGATGTGCGAGACGCCGCGCGCATTCAACCGCGCGATGTGATCGCCGAGCGCTTCATGCGGATCGGACAGTACCATCGAGCCGCCGGACAGGATGGCGCGGAGGAAGATCTGCAGGCCGCCGTAGCGGCGAATGTCGTAGAACGTCGCCCATACCGGCGCCGGACCGCGCGTCGGACCTTCGGCAACGATCGCCCCGGTCAACGCCTCCAGCGTATGGCCAGCGATCTTTGGCACGCCCGAGGTACCCGAAGTCAACATCAACCATTCGGTCGCACGCTCGCTCGTGACCGGCGCGGTGGCTTGAAGCGGCAAATGCGCGGTGACGACCAGCGAAACGCCGGTGCCGCCCCAGCGATCGGGCTCGTCGGTGACGACGGCATCGATGCCGGCATCAGCGATCAAGGAGTCAAGATGCGCCGGGTTGAGATCCGGCGGACACAGCAGCATGCGGCGGGCGATGCCGTCGAGCTCGATCATGGCAAGGCCTGACCGGAGCTGGTCGGACAGTTTCAGCAGCACCGCGCGGCCGGACAGCTCACGCAGGCGGCCGCCCAGAACCGTGTGCGACAGGATGTCGGTCAGCGACACGACATCGTGCGCATCGGAGATCGTGCGGCCCTCCAGCTCCGCGCCGAGATGGTCGCGAAGCGCAAAGATCTCACGCGGGGACATTTTCGTAGGCCCGCACGAAATCGCCTACTGTGGCGGGGAACGCAGCGTCCTCGGAAATGGTGAATGGGTCGACGCCGGTCTCGTCCTCGAGGCGCGCCACAAGAATGGCGAAGGCGAGCGAGTCGAAGCCCGTCTCGTGCAGGGACAGATCGTCCGAGAGTGCGGGAAGCGTGACGTGCTGCTCTCTGGCGATCTGCTGGATCGCTTCAATGACCTTTGACCTTACCGACATGGCTGGCTCGCTTTTCGTTGTCATTCGTGTTGCGGCGGCTCTTGATGACCGCCTCCCTATGACCCTCTGTTTACCCGACAGAGGTAAATGGCCTCTTGGACAATTCAGATAAAATTGGACCCATCTGGCGGATTTTGTTGCCGTTACAGCCGGATCGTGCCGTCTACGATCCCGGCAAATGTACTGGAATCGAGCGCGACATAGGCGCCGGATTTCGGGTCGAGCATGAACAACGGATCGGAGATCGCAGCCGGATCAAATCCCTCGCGCGCGAGATCGCCCTTCTTCTGCTTGAACGTCTCGGTCGCGTCGAGCTCGCGCGAGATGCGGACGAAGACTGGCCGGGCGTAAGCCGGCAGGCGCCGCGCGAGATGCGCAGGCAGCGCGGCGATGTCAAAGCCCTCGTTCACGACGATCGCGCTCATGCCGGCGCGGCCGTCCGCGCCGGGGATGGCGACGCCATAGGTGGTGGCGTCAACCACGCCGGCGAAATCGCGCACGGCGTCGTTCACCTCCGAGGTCGCGACGTTCTCGCCCTTCCAGCGGAAGGTGTCGCCGATGCGGTCGACGAAATGGAAAAAGCCCTTGTCGTCGATCCGCATCAGATCGCCGGTGCGGAACCAAGCATCGCCTCTGGCAAAGACGTCGCGCAGGATCTTCTTCTCGGTCTCGCCCGCATCGGTGTAGCCTTCGAAGCGGCCGCCGCCCTCGTCCGCGGTGCCGATGCGGCCGATGGCTTCGCCGGCCTCGCCGCGGGCGCAGGCGATGCAAAAGCCCTCATCATTGCGCAGCGGCACGCCGCTGCCGGGGTCGAGCTTGACGAGACTGGCGGGAAAGCGATGTGCGAGCAGCGGCGGAATGCGCCCGATCGCACCCGGTCGCCCCTCGACATTGAACAGCGAAAAATTGCCTTCCGTCGCCGCGTAGAATTCGAGGATGCTCGGAATGGAAAAGCGCGCCTGGAAATCTTCCCAGACATCGCCGCGCAGGCCGTTGCCGCAGACGAGCCGCAGGCGGTGCCGGGTCTCGTATTCCGACGGCGCCGCCTTCAGCAGGTAACGGCAGAGTTCGCCGATATACTGAAACATCGTGCAGTCATGCCGGACGATGTCGGACCAGAAGTGAGAAGCCGAGAATTTTTCCGCAATGGCGACCGAACCGCCGGCAGCCAGCATGCTGCACGGCGCGACGATGCCGCCGACCGAGTGGAACAACGGGAGACAATCGTAGAGCCGGTCCTGCGGAGTCGCGCCGGTGAGGCCGGCGAACCAGAAGCCCCAGTTGAGGATACGGCGGTGGCTGATGCTGGCCGCTTTCGGCAGGCCCGTGGTGCCCGAGGTGTAGATCAGCAGCGCGCGGTCATCGATCGTGACGTCGCCATGTTCGTCCGACGAGAGCGGGCCGTCGTCGAGGACGGCGAGAGCGACATCGATCGCGCGCTGGCTGCGGGCATCGCCGTGGGTCCAGACCTTGGGCTGCGCCTTCAGATGCGGCGTTGCGCCCTCCAGCATCTCCGTCAGCTCGTGCGCCAGGATAATGTGCGCCGGTCTTGCGACGTCGATGCAATGCGCAAGCGACTGTCCCACCAGCTTTGTATTGAGCAGCGCCACCACGCCTCCGACGCGGCTGATGCCGAGCCAGGCCGCGAGATAGTCGATACCGTTCGGCATGATGAGGGCCACGGTATCGCCCTTGGCTAGCCCGACCGAGCGCGCCCAGCGCGCGTAGCGATTGATGCGATTCGACAGCCCTTGATAGTCGAGACTTGTGTCAGCTATGACCAGCGCGACGCGGCCGGGCTGGCGTTGCGCCCAATCGTCGATGACGTCCGCGAACAGACGCCCGGGCAATGCCTCGATCCGCGCAGTGAGTTCGATTGCCTTCAGCCAGATCTTCGAGGCCGACGGTGCGTATACGGTTTTCGGCTGCTCGATGACGCCGGTGGTCATATTGTTCACTCTTTCGGGCCGTCTGCTTGTGTCCGGCAGCTTAGCCCGCGCGCACTGCCCAGGTGTTAAGAGACAAGGTAAAACTCCGTTAGTGCGCGATTAACTCTAGCGATCCTTTACCAGGCCGGCGGGATCGGCGTGCAGCCCGGTGCCATTCTTGCGACAGCGAAGTAGCGAAGCCGAGCGGGAAGCTTCCCCTCTCTCCTGGTGGGCGAGGCTGTCTCGCCGCATAGCGGCGAGATGGGTGGTGCCTTGTACGCCGGGCGGAGCCACCGACGTGCTGTCGCGGCTGCTCTGCCAGCGCCTCTCCGACCGGCTCGGCCAGACTTTCGTGGTCGAGAACAAGCCGGGCGCCTGCAGCAACATCGGGACACAGGTCGTAGTGCACAGCAATGCCCATGAGTTCGGTAGCATGCTGATGGCGGAAACCGATCCTGGCGCAAAGTGGTCGAGCTATCGGGCGTGAGAAAGGAGTAGTGGGAGGCGCTAGGCGGCCTTCGCCAAGCAGGAAATTCCTTGCTCTACCATCCCCAGTGCTGACCGCTTCGCCTGTGACGCGGGTGCGGCGCGTTGACCGGGTAGTACGGATTGAGGTCACAGGTCGCGGCGCGTCCCGAGGCGGTCGCGCGGCACTGCGGCAGCGAGGTGAAGGAGCAGTCGTACCAGTCCCCGCCACCGCCATTCGCACCGGAATAGACGTGCATGCAGACGGGATAGCGGGGATCGAAGGTTTGCCCATGCGACGGCGCGGCGGCGAGCAAGACACCGGCGGCCATGGCCAGGCCGAGCCAACCACGCGAGGCGAATATCCGAGGAGACCGCATCGCAGACCGCTAATGCTGTTTCTTGTGGCGCCGGCGCGGCGGCGGGGGTTCGTCGAAGGCGTAATACGGGTTGAGATCGCAGCTCGCCGAACGGCCCGACGCGGTCGCGCGGCACTGCGGGAGCGAGGTGAAAGAGCAGTCGAAATAGTCTCCGCCGCCGCCACCGCCGAAGCCGCCGGGCGTATAGACGTGCATGCACACCGGATAGCGCGGATCATAGGTCTGGGCGCTGGCATCTGCCGCGACGAACAGCGTGGCAATCGCGGTGAGGGTCAAGATCGGCAAGCGCATGGACACATCCTCGAGTCAGTGGCCGCCGGCGGATCGGGGGCCGGCGGCTCCATATGGCACAACATCACGACGGACGCGACTGTTCCTGCAGATGGATGACGGCAAGGTGAGTAGGGGTGGGGCTGCGGCGCTAGGCGCCGAGCCCCTGCAACACCAGCCGATTCAGCCTTGCCGCGAACGCCGCCGGGTCTTCCGGCAATTCGCCGTCCAGGATCTGCGCCTGTTCGAGCAGCAGCAGGCTGAGATCGTCGACGACCTTCGAGCCGGCTTGCGCCTTGGTGACCGCGGTGACCAGCGGATGGCGCAAATTGATCTCGAGGATCGGCTTGGTCTTCATGCCGCGGTTTTGCTGCGACAGGATGCGCTCCAGTTCGCGGCTTGGCCCCTGGCTGTCGGCGACGAGGCAGGAGGCCGAGCTAGTGAGCCGGGTCGAGGCCTTGACGTCGCTGACGCGCTCTCCGAGCGCGGCCTTGATCACGGCGATGGTGGCCGCTTCGTCCGCGGCCGGCTCGTCCTTCTTCGCCCCGTCCGCCTCGTCGACGCGCGGAATCAGGTCGAGATTGAGATCGCCCTGGCTCAGCGACTTCAGCGGCTTGCCGTCGAACTCCGACGGCATCGAGGTCCAGAAGGCATCGACCGGATCGGACAGCAGCAGCACCTCGATGCCGCGCGCGGTCGCAGCTTCCAGCCGCGGGTTGGATTTCAGCCGCTCGATGCTGTCGCCGACGAGATAATAGATCTCGGTCTGGTTCGGCTTGAAATCGGCGATAACCTGCTTCAGCGAACGCTTCTCGCCCGACGTGGTGGTGAAGCGCGACAGCGAAAGCAGCTTTTCGCGCCGCTCGAAATCCTCGTAGATGCCTTCCTTCAGCACCGCGCCGAAGGCGTCCCAGATCTTGGCAAAATTCTCCGGGTCCTTGTCGGCAAGGCTTTCGAGCTCGGATACGACCCGGGTCGCTACCGCCTTGCGGATCTGCGCGAGCTGCGGATTGTTCTGAAGCATCTCGCGCGAAATGTTGAGCGGGAGATCCTCGCTATCGACGACGCCGCGGATGAAGCGCAGATAGCCCGGCAACAGATCGGCATCGTCGGTGATGAAGACGCGCCGGACATAGAGCTTCACGCGCCCCTTGCGGTTGGGCTCGAACAGGTCGAACGGCTTGGTCGAGGGCGCGAACAGCAGCACGGCGTAGGAGTAGCGGCCCTCGGCGCGGTAGTGCAGCGTCATCGCGGGATCGTCGAAGGCGGAGGCGATCTGCTGATAGGCCTTCTTGTAGTCGTCTGCCGTCAGCTCGGATTTCGCGCGCTGCCACAGCGCGCTGGCCGAATTGATCTGGCGCGGCTCGCCCTCTTCGGGCACGAGCTCGATGGGGAACAGGATGTTGTCGGAATAGGCGGTGACGATGCGCTCGATCTCGTAGGTCTCGAAATATTTCTTGGCGTCGTCCTTCAGGTGCAGGACGATCTCGGTGCCGCGCGTCACGCGCGCCGCTTCCTCCTCGCTGGCACGGGCAATCTCGAAGCCGGAGCCGCCGGAGGACGCCCAGGTCCAGACATCGCTCTCGCCGGCACGGCGGCTGATCACGACGATCTTCTCGGCGACCATGAAGGCGGAATAGAAGCCGACGCCGAACTGGCCGATCAGGCCGAGGCCGTCCTTGGCCTCCTTCAGCTTGGACACGAACGCCTTGGTCCCGGAGCGGGCGATGGTGCCGAGATGATCGATCAGCTCCTGCCGCTCCATGCCGATGCCGTTGTCGGCGATCGTAAGCGTCTTGGCCGTCTTGTTCGGGATGATGCGGATCTTGAGCGCGTCGCCCTCGCCCAGCAGGGCGGGACTTGCGATGGCCTCGTAGCGCAGCTTGTCGCAGGCATCGGAGGCATTGGAGATGAGTTCGCGGAGGAAGATGTCGGTTTCCGAATAGACGGAATGCACCATCAGGTGCAGCAGTTCGGAAACTTCGGCCTGGAAAGGCTGCGTATGCACAGCCGTATCTGACGTCGTCATGCGCTTACCCGTCAAAACAAAGGGAGGAACCCGGATATAGCGCGAGGCAACGGCGGATCAAGAGGATGTGAAGCATGCGCCCGGAAGGCTCCCGTCACGGGAGGCGCGGATCAGGTCACGCAACGGCCGGGCTGGAGCAGCTTCGCGACCTCCGTCAGGGAGCTGACCATCGGCTCACAGGCGATCGTCGGCCTGGTGCGAACCTTCTGCTGGTTCTGGAGCAGCACCGGCGGCTTGGCGTTGCCGGTCTCGATCACCGCCGGGACCCGCAGCAGCACCGACGTATCGGCGAGGTCGTTCAGCCGCATCGACACCGTCCGGGTCGGAGCCGGCGCCGGCTTGGTCACAGCGATCCGGTCCGCCTTTGCGGCGCGATTGACGTTGTGGCTCGGGGCGAAGTTCGCGCTGCGGCTGGAGGTGTCGGCGACCGCCTGCCAGCGACCAGCCAAGTCATGGCCGGAGGCCAATTGCACAGCACCGAGCGTCGCGACGGTCGCAATGGCGCCTAAAAATACCTTTTGAATCTGTGACATGGCTGTCGATCCCTCGCCCCATGGCGATCACGGGAACAACGCCGCCACAGGATCGGCGGTTCTCGGCCATTACGATCACTTAACCGTGTGCGAAAAATGCCGCAGGTCGGCGAAATATTTCGCAAGCCGTGGAACGACTCCGACGGTCGGGAGTCGTCTCAGCAGCCGGCTATTCCCCCCTGCCCCATAAGCCGGCGACGTAGGGCGCGACTGTGGTGATGCCGGTCGCGCCTTACTTTTGTCTGGCGTCTACTTCGCCTTCGCCGCGAGCCATTCCCGCCCTTCGCCATAGAGCTTCTCGACTTCCGGGCCCGTGAGGCCGGGCATGTCGCGCTTGACCTTGTAGCCTATCAGCTCCTGCATGTAGGCGAGGTGGCGATAGCCTTCGGGCAGCGCGGCGAGCACCTCCGGGTCGAGGCGCAGCGTCGCGGCGGGATCGACCGGATCGATCCGGTCCTTCTCGTAGATCGGCTGGCGGCGGACGATGCCCCATTTACCCTGCCGCTTCTCCAGGAAATCGTAGAAGCGCCCCGTGCAGACGACGTCGCAGAGCACGTCATGCACCAGGGCGCGCTGCGAGATCGTCATCTTGGTCTGGGCGATGGCCCGCTTGCCGGCGAGATCGATGCTGGTGCCGCCGAGGAAATGCAGGATGCGCACACCCCTGGCAAACCCTTCCTGGCTGACGCGCATGAAATCCCGCGCCGGCCCCTGAAACCAGGTGGCGGACATCCAGCCCTCGTCATGCCAGACCGTGGCAAAGCGCTCCCAGTCCCCGGCGTCGCGCCACACCGCCCAGTTCTCGACGAGGTCGCGGATGGCGAGGCGATCGAGGAGTTGCTGGTCCATGGCACATCTCCGATTGGTGCGGCCGCAGGCGCAGCCGCTGCATGAGGTATGGGCGGTGAATTCGACGGCCGTCAAGCATGGGCAGCAGACATGAAAAATCCGGCGTGCCTTGCGGCGCGCCGGATCAGATCACTTCGCCAATTGGCGGGCTACCAGGGCGTCATTACGCCGCCGGCGCCTTCGGCGCGCGATTGCGCGAATTGCGCTGGAAGAACAGCGCCTGGCTCGCCACCGCCGATACCATCGCCGGCTGGAACGGCTTTGAGATCAGGAATGCCGGCTCGGGACGCTCGCCGGTGAGGAAGCGCTCAGGGTACGCGGTGATGAACACCACTGGCACCTCGAAGGTCCGGAGCAGTTCGTTGACGGCGTCCAGGCCGGACGAGCCATCGGCGAGCTGAATGTCGGCGAGGATCAGGCCGGGCCGCTTGTTCTTGGCCAGCGCCACCGCGTCGGCATGGGTGCGCGCGACGCCGACGACGTTGTGGCCGAGATTCTTCACCAGGCTCTCGAGGTCCATGGCAATGAAGGTCTCGTCCTCGATGATCAGCACGTCGGTCGCAATCTCGGCCGCCATCTCGCGTCCGGCAGCGTCTGCAAGACGTCGCGTTTCCGCGACGTCGGTGCCGAGAACGAAGGCGACTTCCTCTTCCGAGAAGCCCTCGAGCGAAAGCAGCAGGAAGGCCTGTCGCGGCAGCGGCGTGATGTTCGACAGCCGCCGCTCCGGCGGCATCGGCAGGGTCGTCACCTCGGCATCCTCGTTGACCGAGACCGAATTCCAGATCTGCGTGAACAGCCGAAACAGGCCGGCCCGAGGCCCATGGCTCTCGTCGAGCACCGACGGATCTCCCAGCATGGCTTCCAACATGGCTGCGACATAGGCGTCACCGGAGGCCTGGCTGCCGGTCAGGGCGCGCGCGTACCGGCGCAACAACGGCAAGTGTTCAGCAACAAGCTGTGAACGGGACATCCCCACTCCATTCGTCTTCGGGCCAACCTTGAGGTCAGGAGACACGCGGGGGGCCCGGGTTCCCCTGCTGGACTGATTACGCATCAGCTCAAGAAAAGTTCCGCTGAGCTGGGAACTTTTCCGCGGACCTGGAATTGTGCCTATCCAGGGAACGGCTCCCGGTTGAGAAAACCTCTCGAATTTGCAGTCACTTAACTCGGGGAAACGTGGAACAGGCCATGAAAGATCTCAAGTCTCAAGCCAGCAGAAGCGCGACCCCCGGCAAGGGAGGGCTCACTCCGGAGATTCAATCCCGGATCGGGCATCAATTGCGGGCAATGTACGACGATGTCGTACGACAGGGGGTTCCGGATCGGTTCGCAGAACTGATCAAGAAGCTTGATGCGCCGGGAGCGACTCCCCACGTGGAAAATGAGGGCGGATCCAACGACAACAACAATGGGAGGGATTAATGCCTCTCACGGACTCCCTTCGTAACGACATCCTGGCGGCCGTGCCCAGTCTGCGCGCCTTCGCCATCTCGCTCAGCGGCAATGCGGACCGCGCCGACGACCTGGTCCAGGAGACGCTGCTGCGCGCGCTCGCCAACATCGACTCGTTCCAGCCCGGCTCCAACCTGCCGGCCTGGCTGTTCACGATTCTGCGCAACCTGTTCCGCTCCGACTATCGCAAGCGGCGGCGCGAGGTCGAGGATGCCGAGGGCAACTACGCCAAGACGCTGAAGACTCAGCCTTCGCAGAACGCGCATCTCGAATTCGAGGAGTTCCGCACGGCGCTCGACAAGCTTCCGCAGGATCAGCGTGAAGCGTTGATCCTGGTCGGTGCGTCCGGCTTCTCCTATGAGGATGCGGCCTCGATCTGCGGCTGCGCGGTCGGCACGATCAAGAGCCGCGTGAACCGCGCCCGCTCGAAGCTCGCCGCGCTGCTCTATGTCGACGGCGCCGAGGATTTCGGGCCCGACGAGACGGTGCGGGCCGTGATCGGCGGCAGCGGCGGCTGATAGCCGACGCCAATCGGACTCGGACGAGACGAAGACGGCCGTTTCCACCGGCCGTCTTTGCGCGCGTCCGATGTGGGTGGCGTCGAGTTCATGGCGCTCGATCACTCGTCAACAAAGGTCACGGTATCGGCCACGCTCGCACGCGAGGTGCGGTAGCTGTTGACCTTATGCGCATGGTCGGCGTAGCCGAACGAGATGCCGCAGACGACGCGGCGGTCGTCGGGCAGATTGAAATGACCGCGGATCAACCCGGAATGCCGTGCGAGCGCCGCCTGCGGTATCGTGCCGAGCCCGAGCGCCTGCGCGGCCAGCATGAAATTGCTGACATAGGCGCCGCAATCGATCGCACCGTAGATGCCGAGCGGCTCGTTGGTGTGAATGATCGCGACATGTGGCGCGCCGAAGAAGTTGTAGTTCTCGAGCGCCTGCCTGGCATAGGCCATCTTGTCGCCACGGGCGATGCCGAGCGTGTTGTAGAGCTGGAAGCCGCTTTCGCGGCGGCGCTCCAGATAGACCCCGACATATTCGCGCGGCGGCGTGAAATCGTAATCATCGCCAAGGCCCTTTGAGGCCTCCGCGTAGATCGCCTTGCGAAAGCGCTCCTTGGCCTCGCCGCTGGCGATGATGACCTGCCAGGGCTGGCTGTTGCACCAGGACGCCGTGCGTTGCGCGGTGGTCAGCACATGCTCGATGGTCGCGCGATCGACGTCCTTGGGAAGAAACGCGCGGACGGAGTAGCGCTCGTTGAGGAGCTCTTCGAGCACGCCGATGCGGTCTTGGGTCTGGCTCACTTTTGCATCCATGAATTGGCTCGCGCTCTTCTCGTAGGGTGGGCAAAGACGCGCAAGCGTCGTGCCCACCGACAGACTTGCCCCGAAGCATCTGCATATGGTGGGCACGCTTCGCTTTGCCCACCCTACGAGATACCGCGAGACGTGAGATTATCGCCCCTTGGTCGGGATCTTGTTATACGGCACGTCCTTGTCGACGCGAATGTCACCGGGCAACCCCAGCACGCGCTCGGCGATGATGTTGCGCAGGATCTCGTCGGTGCCGCCGGCGATGCGCATCGAGGGCGAGGACAGCAGCATCTGCTGGAACTGGCCCTGCACCGTCTCCTCGTCGTTGCCGGTGAGAACACCGGCCGCGCCCTGGAGGTCCATGGCGCAGGTCGCGATGTCCTGCAGCATCATGCCCGACACGAGCTTGCCGATCGAATTCTCCGGGCCCGGCCGCTCACCCTTCGACAGCGCCGAGATCGTGCGGTAGCTGGTGTATTTCAGTCCGTTCGACTTCGCCGCCCAGCTCGCGAGCTTCGAGCGCACGGCGGGATCGTCGATGGCGAGTCCGTCCTCCAGCATCAGGTTGGAGCAGAACTCGAACATCTCAGGCACGCCGGTCGCAAGCCGCGCGCCGATCGACATGCGCTCGTTCATCAGGGTGGTCAGCGATACGCTCCAGCCCTCGCCGACGGCCCCCAGCCGCTGGCTGTCGGGGATCACGACGTCGGTGAAATAGACTTCGTTGAACTCCTGCATGCCATTGGCCTGTTTGATCGGCCGCACCTCGACGCCGGGGCTCTTCATGTCCAGGAAGAACATGGTGAGGCCCTTGTGCTTGGGCACGTTCGGATCGGTGCGCGCGATCAGGAGTCCGTAATCGGAGTAATGCGCGCCCGAGGTCCAGATCTTCTGGCCGTTGACGACCCAGCTATCGCCCTTCTTCTCGGCGCGGGTCCGCAAGCCTGCGACGTCGGAGCCGGCGGACGGCTCCGAGAACAGCTGGCACCAGATCTCCTCGCCCGAAGCGAGCTTGGGCAAATAGCGGCGCTTGGCGTCTTCGCTGCCAAAAGCCATCACGGTCGGACCGCACATGCCTTCGCCGATCTGGAACGGCTGCGTCAGCTTGCCGTAGACGCCCTCCTCCTGCTGCCAGATCACCCGTTCGATTGGCGTCGCACCGCGGCCGCCATAGTCCCTCGGCCAATGCAGACAGGCCCAATTGCCCTCGAACTTCTTCTTCTGCCAGGCCTTGCCGACATCCACGATGTCGTGGTGAGCGAGCCGGATACGGCCGAGCGAGGATTTTGACAGCTCGGCATGCAGCTCCGTCGGCGCATTGGCCTCGATCCATTTGCGCGCGGTCTCGCGGAATGCGGCTTCCTGTGGCGTGTCGTCGAAATTCATGGCGCTTCCCTTTCTTGTCATTCCGGGGCGCGCAACGCGCGAACCCGGAATCTAGAGCTTGCATATTCGCTTCGAGATTCCGGGTTCGGCTCCTCGAGCCGCCCCGGAATGACGGCTAATTTCTTCCCTTCGTTGGGATCTTGTTGAATGGCACGTCCTTGTCGACACGGATGTCGCCGGGCAGGCCCAGCACCCGCTCGGCGATGATGTTGCGCATGATCTCGTCGGTGCCGCCTTCGACGCGGGTGCCCGGCGCACGCAGCAGCATGGCCTGGAAGCGGCCAGCGACTTCGGCATCTTCGGCACCGCTGACGACGCCAGCGGCGCCTTGCAGATCGAGCGCGTAGGTCGCGACGTCCTGGATCATCGAGCCCGCAACCAGCTTGCCGATGGAATTTTCCGGCCCCGGCCGCTCGCCCTTGGACAGCGCCGAGATGGCGCGCATGCTGGTGTAGCGCAGGCCGCTCGCCTTCACCGCCCAGTTCGCCAGCTTCGAGCGCACCGCGCGGTCCTCGATCGCAGGCCCATCGTCGAGCATCAGGCTCGAGCAATACTCGAACAGTTCGGGGAAGCCGGTCGACACGCCCGCGCCGATCGACATGCGCTCGTTCATCAGCGTGGTCAGCGAAACGTTCCATCCGTCGCCGACCTCGCCGAGGCGCTGATGGTCGGGAATGCGGACATTGGTGAAATAGACCTCGTTGAAATCGGAGGCGCCGCTGGCCTGCTTGATCGGCCTGACCTCGACGCCGGGGCTCTTCATGTCCAGGAAGAACATGGTGAGCCCCTTGTGCTTGGGCACGGTGGGATCGGTGCGGGTCAGAAGGATACCGTAGTCGGAGTAATGCGCGCCCGACGTCCAGATCTTCTGGCCGTTGACGACCCAGTCGTCGCCATCCTTTTCAGCGCGCGTGCGGAGCCCTGCGACGTCCGAGCCGCCGGCCGGCTCGGAGAACAGCTGGCACCAGACCTTCTCTCCGGACGCGAGCGGCGGCAGATATTTGCGCTTATGCTCCTCGCGCGCGAAGGCCATCATGGTCGGCCCGCACATGCCATGGCCGATGATGAACATGTGGGAGAGCTTGCCGAACGGGCCCTCCTCCTGCTGCCAGATCACGCGCTCGATCGGCGACGCCCCGCGGCCGCCATACTCCTTCGGCCAGTGCAAGCAGGCCCAGCCGGCATCGGCTTTCTTCTTCTGCCAGGCCTTTGCGACCTCGAGGATGTTGGCGTCCTTGAGCTGCGTGCGGCCAAGCGAGGATTTGCGCAGCTCCTCCTCGTACTGCTTCGGCGCGTTCGCGTTGATCCAGGCGCGCGCGGTGGTGCGAAACTCGGCTTCCTGCGGGGTGTCGTCGAAGTTCATGGCTTTTTCTCTCTGTCATTCCGGGGCGCGCGCAGCGCGAACCCGGAATCTCGACGCTATTCACTCATCTCCGGATTCCAGGTTCGGCGCCATCGCGCCGCCCCGGAATGACGACAACATCAGGCCGCGTTCTTCTTCCTCATCCGTTCAATCAACTGGTCTTCCCAATAGGACATGCTGCCCAAGCTCAACGCCATCGCGTTGGCGCGGCGGTAGTACATGTGGCAGTCGAACTCCCAGGTGAAACCCATGCCGCCGTGAACCTGGATATTGTTCTTGGCGCAGTGCTGGAACGCCTGAGTCGCGCTGATGCGCGCGGCGGCCGCGGCTTCCGGCAACTCGGCCGCATTGGTCGAGAGCGCCCAGGCACCGTAATAGCTGTTGGAGCGTGCCAGCGTCGCCGAGACATACATGTCGGCGAGCATGTGCTTGACCGCCTGGAAGGAGCCGATCTGCCGGCCGAAGGCGATGCGGTCGAGCGCGTAGTCGCGGCCCATCTCCAGCGCGCGGTCGGCACCGCCGACCTGCTCGAACGCGCACAGTACCGCGGCACGGTCGAGCACCTGGGTGAGAATACTCCAGCCTTCGCCCGCAGCGCCGAGCGGCTCCGCCTTGCAATCCCCGAAAGTGATCTCGGCCTGTCCGCGGGTCGGATCGAGATTTGTGAGGCTTTTCACATCGACGCCGCCGGCCTTCAACTCGACCAGGAACAGCGAGATGTCATTGTCGCGCCCGCTCGATCCCGTGCGCGCGGCAACCACCGCGAAATCGGCGATTGCCCCGTCGGCAACCGGCTTCTTGACACCATTGAGCACGCCGTTCGCTGCGGTGAGCTTGACGTTCTTCGGCGACGGATTGCCCTTGCCCTCGAACAGTGCGAGCGTGCCGATCGCCTCCCCCGAAGCAATCGCCGGCAGCCATTTCTTCTTTTGCGCATCGCTGCCAGCGATCAGCAGCGCTTCGGCAGCGAGGTACACGGTCGAGGAGAACGGCACCGGTGCGTTGGCCCGGCCCATTTCCTCCGCGATCACGCAGAGCTCGAGATGGCCAGCACCCGCACCGCCGAACTCCTCGGGAATCGCGACGCCGAGGAAGCCCATCTCGGCAAGGCCCTTCCAGAGCTCCTTGTCGTAAGGCGCCTTGCCGTCGAGCACGACACGCACCGCCTTCGGCGGGCATTTTTCCGCGAGGAACTTGCGCGCCTGGTCGCGGAGCTGCTTCTGGTCGTCGGAGAAATCGAAGTTCATTGGCGGCTTACCTTTTTCTTGCTGTCATTCCGGGGCGCGACGAAGTCGCGAGCCCGGAATCCATTTCGCCACACGTTTGCGGCCCGATGGATTCCGGGTTCGCGCTGCGCGCGCCCCGGAACGACGATTGGAGAGAGTATTCATTCATCGCAGCACGATCACATCCTGATCCGGCCGATCGGCATAGAGCCGCTCCACCAGCGCGGCGCGGCGCTCGAGCCCGGCGCGCTGGTTGATGTAGCCCTTGTCGGTGAGCTCGTTGCCGTCGATCGAGGGCGGCTCGACCATCAGCATCGCGCGCGCAATCATGCGGCTGCTGGCGCCCTCGCATTCCCGGTTGTGAGCTTCCAGGCCGCGCCTGAAGCAGGCGATCACCTCAGGATGCCTCACGGCATCGGCAAAGCTGAGATCGGGATTGCCGACGAGCTGGCGGCAGGCATGCAAATTGGGCCAGGCCAGCAAACCGATGAAGGCGCGATCCTGCCCCGCGACCAACGCATCGTGCACCACGGGGGTCGCCGCGGCGATCGCGTCGGTGCGGAGCGAGCCGACATGCACGAAAGTGCCGGTGGTGAGCTTGAAGTCCTCCACCACCCGGCCGGCGAAGATGATGCCTTGTACCGGATCGGTGTCGTCGACGAAGATGCCGGCATCGCCGATGCAGTAGAATCCTTCCTCGTCGAACATCTTCTTCGTGAGATCCGACTGGCCGAAATAGCCGGGCGTGACGTTGACGCCGCGCAGGCGCAATTCGTATTTCGAGCCGCACGGCACCATCTTCAATTCGACGCCGGGGAACGGCAGGCCGATCAGGCCGACGCGCTCGGTGTCCCAGTAAGTGCCGGTCGAGGTCGGCGCGGTCTCGGTCGAGCCCCAGCCGGTGTAGAACACGATGCGCTCGCCGGTGGTCTTCACCGCAAGCGCCTGCATGCGATCATAGAGATCGTCCGGCAGCCGCGCGCCGCCATAGGCCATGATCGAGAGATTCTTGAAGAAGGAGCGGCAGAGCGTATCATCCTTCTCCATGGCGGCGGCCAGCGCGGCGTAGCCGGCCGGCACGTTGGCGTAATAGGTCGGCGAGATCTCGCGCAAATTGCGCAGCGTCTCGTCGAACTGGCCCGGCATCGGCCGGCCGTCGTCGATATAGAGTGTGCCGCCGTCGACCAGGATCGGGTGAAACGCCGCATTGCCGCCCATGGTGTGGTTCCAGGGCATCCAGTCCAGCATGGTCGAGATCGGCCCGCTCGGATCGCGCGGACGAACCTGCATCATCATCGCCGCATTGGCGCACATCATCTCCTGCGTGTTGATGACGGCCTTGGGCATGCCGGTCGAGCCCGACGTGAACAGCAGCTTGCCGACGGTCTGGGGCGTGATCTCTGCAATCGACGCTTCGACATCCGCCGTCACTGGCGTTGCCGCGAGCTCGTCAAAGCTGACGCTCTCGATGCCGTCGCAGGGTCGCGCGACGTGAACCACGGTGACGCCGGTGAGGTCGAGTGCCTTCAGTGCTTTTTCGAATGTCGGGCCGTCCTGTACCATGACGACGGCCGGCTTGATCAGGTCGAAGAGGTATTTCAGCTTGACGTGATCGTGGCTCATCAGCGAGTACGCCGGCGAAACCGGCGCAGCGGGCGAGCGCGCTTGCATCGCGGCCTGGGTCATCAGCGCGTGCTCGATCGAATTGCCGGAGAGGATCGTGACCGGACGTCCGTCGAGCTTGAGATTGAGCAAGCCTTGCGTCAGCGCATCCACGGTGCGCTTGGCTTCGCCATAAGACACCTTGCGCCATTCGCGGTTGGGCCCGCCGCGCTGCGCCAGCCAGGTGCGCTCGGGTGCTTCCTTCGCCCATTTCGCCAGCGAGGCCGGGATGTGCTTCTCGTAAGGCTGCAGCGGAATGCGCGACTTCAGCACCACCATGCCGTCGCCGCGGCGCTCCACGTCGATGTCGCGCTCAAGCCACTGGACCTTGCGAAAGGCGGGCTTCGTCATCACCGCCGCCGCGCTTCCACTCATTTTGCGTCTCCCGGAATTTATTGTCCTTTGCGGATCTTCGTCGTTCAGCGCTTGATATAGACAGGCTTTCGCTTCTCGAGGAAGGCCCTGATGCCTTCCGAAAACTCTTCCGAGCGGCTGCACAGGACCTGGTTGCGATCCTCCATCGCGATCGCCGCTTCCAGCGATCCGGCGTCGACGCTCATATTGAGACATTCCTTGGAGAGCCGCAGGCCCACGGGCGAGGCCGTGATCATCGCCTCGATGTAAGGCTCGGCCGCGTCGTCGAGCTTGTCCTCGTCAACGACCTCGGAGACGAGCCCGACGCTGAGGGCTCGCTCCGCGCCGATGAATCGGCCCGTGAGGATCAGCTCGGATGCGACCGACACGCCGACGAGGCGCGGCAGGAAATAGCTGGTGCCGATGTCGCAGCCGCCAAGCCCGAGCTTGATGAAGGCGCAGTTCATCCTTGCCGATCTCGTCGCGATGCGGATGTCGGACGCAAGAGCCAGCGCAAAGCCGCCGCCGGCCGCCGCGCCCTGCACCAGGGCCAGGATCGGCTGCGGACAGCGCCGCATCAGCATCACGATGTCGGCGATGCGCCGCTGCGAATCGAGCGACTCCGTAACGCCGGGCGGCTCCTGCTGTCCGGCCCGGCGCTCCATCGCGTGCTTGAGATCGAGACCTGCGCAGAAATTCTTGCCGGCGCCCTTCAACACGACCACGCGGGTATCGCGGTTGCGCTGCAGACCCTGAAAATAGGAGTTGAGCGCATCGATCAGCGCCGGATCGAGCGCGTTGAGGTGTTCGGAACGATTGAGCGTCACCCGGTCGACGCCGTCATCGTGCTCGATCAGCAGCGGTTGGGACATGGGGCGCTCCTGCTCACCGGCCTTAGCGGTGCCGAATGCTGAGCCCTCTCCCCTTGTGGGAGAGGGCATATACGTCGCTAGCCAGGAATTCGCTTGGGTGAGGGGTCTGTCTCCGCGGATAGAGACCCCTCATCCGGCGCGCTACGCGCGCCACCTTCTCCCACAAGGGGAGAAGGAAGAAGTACGCTAGCGCGGCGCCATGCGGATGGCGCCGTCGAGACGGATGGTTTCGCCATTCAGCATCGGGTTCTCGACGATGTGCACGGCGAGCATGCCGTATTCATTGGCATCGCCGAGACGCGACGGATGCGGCACCTGGGCGCCGAGGCTCTTGCGCGCCTCTTCGTTCAGGCCCATCAGCAGCGGCGTGAAGAACAGGCCGGGCGCGATGGTGTTGACGCGGATCTTCTGGCTGGCGAGATCGCGCGCGGCCGGAAGGGTCAGGCCGACGACGCCACCCTTCGAGGCCGAATAGGCGATCTGGCCGATCTGGCCTTCGTAAGCCGCCACCGAGGCGGTGTTGATGATGACGCCCCGCTCCTCGCCGATGGGCTCCGCGGTGACGAGACGTTCGGCGAACAGACGCAGGCAGTTGAAGGTGCCGATCAAATTGACGTTGATGATGCGCGCGAACTTTTCCAGCGGGTAGACACCGTCGCGGCCGACGATACGCTGCGAACCGCCGATACCGGCGCAGTTCATCAGCACGCGGGCGACGCCGTGCGCAGCTTCCGCCTTGGCGATCGCGGCCTTGATCTGCTCCTCGCTGGTGACGTCGGCATGCAGCGCGACGCCCTTCACTTCGGCAGCGACCTTCTCGGCGTTTTCCTTGCTCTGGTCGATCACGCCGATCTTGGCGCCCTTGGCAGCCATGGCGCGGGCGGTCGCGGCACCAAGGCCCGAGCCACCGCCGGTGATGAGAACGGCTACGTCTTTCAACTGCATCGCTTGTACCTTTCCTTGGGCGTTTCTTCTCTGGACTTGGGAGTTCGGTCGACTATCCGGCCGCGGCAGCTTCCTCGGCTTGCGTGAGGATGCCGCCGCAGATCAGCGTTTCCATGTGCTTGATGTATTGCCGGCAGACATCATCGGTGACCGGGCCGACGCCGGTCGCGCGGGACATGGCATGCCGGCCGAAGAACAAATGATCGCAGGCGCCGATCAGGCTGGTGTAGAACAACACCGGATCGGTCTGGCGGAATTCGCCGCGGCTGACGCCTTCGGCGAGCAGGCGGCGGTGGAAATCCAGCAGCGGCGCAACGAAGAATTTCGAGACCTCATCGGCGGAGCCTGCGCTGGTCTCGTGCAGCAGATAGTGAATCAGCCGGTTCATGTAGGGGAACCGGTGATAGGCGCGGATGATGCCGGCGATATGCAGCTTCAGCTTCGCCGTCGACGTGATCGGCTGCGCCAGCAGATATTCGAGATTGGACATCTCGGTTGCGGCGTCGCGCGCGAGCAGCGCCAGCAGCAGGCCGTCCTTGTTGCCGAAGTGATATTTGACCAGCGCGGCGTTGGCGCCGGACTTCTGCGCGATATCGGAGAGCGAGATCTCGATCGAGGAGCGTTCGATCATCAGCTCGCTCGCGGCCACCAGCAATTTCTCTGCCGTGGAATTTTTCCCGCCGGGGAGCCTGTTCGGTACGCTGGTAGCCACGGAGATCCCTGTTTTCGCCGCTTGAAGCGGGGCGCAGATAAGCCCAAGCAGCGCCTCATCACAAGAGTTAATTGATCGATTGACTAAATGATCTCCCGTCCCTTAAATCCGACCCCGACAATCAACCCAGTCAAAAATTCAGGGAGAGACCGACATGGCCGAGGCTTATATCGTCGCCGCTGCGCGCACCGCGGGCGGGCGCAAGGGGGGCCGTCTCGCCGGCTGGCATCCGGCCGATCTCGCCGCCAAGGTGCTGGACGAACTGGTCGATCGCACCAAGGTCGATCCCGCCCTGGTCGAGGACGTGATCATGGGCTGCGTGATGCAGGTCGGCGAGCAGTCCAACAACGTCGCGCGCAACGCGGTCATGGCTTCGAAGCTCCCTGAAAGCGTGCCGGGCACCTCGATCGACCGCCAGTGCGGCTCCTCGCAGCAGGCGCTGCACTTCGCCGCGCAAGCCGTGATGTCGGGTGCGATGGACGTCGTGATCGCGGCCGGCGTGGAATCGATGACGCGGGTTCCGATGGGCCTGTCCTCGCAGCTTCCGGCCAAGAACGGTTTTGGCAACTACAAGAGCCCGGGCATCGAGAAGAAGTATCCGAACATCGTGTTCAGCCAGTTCACCGGCGCGGAGATGATGGCCGAGAAGTACGGCCTCTCGAAGGACGAGCTCGACGAGTACTCCTACAACAGCCACCAGCGCGCGATCGCGGCGACGCAGGCCGGTCACTTCAAGAAGGAGATCGTGCCGCTCGAGATTACCCGCGCCGACGGCAGCAAGGACACCCACCATATCGACGAAGGCATCCGCTTCGACGTCACGCTCGACGGGATCAAGGGCGTCAAGCTAATCGCCGAGAACGGCAAGCTCTCCGCGGCCAGCGCCAGCCAGATCTGCGATGGCGCCTCCGGCGTGATAGTCGTGAACGAAAAGGGCCTGAAGCAACTCGGCGTCAAGCCGCTGGCGCGCATCCACCACATGACCATGACCGGCGGCGACCCCGTCATCATGCTGGACGCGCCGCTGCACGCCACCAAGAAAGCGCTGGAGAAGGCCGGCATGAAGATCGGCGATATCGACCTATTCGAGGTCAACGAGGCCTTCGCCTCGGTGCCGACCGCCTGGCTGAAGACCACTGGCGCCGACCCGGAGCGTCTCAACGTCAACGGCGGCGCCATCGCGCTCGGCCATCCGCTCGGCGGCTCCGGCACCAAGCTGATGACCACACTGGTCCACGCCCTGCACCAGCGTGGCAAGCGCTATGGCCTGCAGACCATGTGCGAAGGCGGCGGCATGGCGAATGTGACCATCGTGGAGCGGCTGTAAGAAGAGCAAAAGCGAGTAGTGAGTGGCGAGTAGCGAATGGTGAGCAGGCGAAGAACGGTTTGCCCTTCTTCCCTGTTCGCCACTCGCTACTCGCCATTCGCGTTTTGAGGAAACGCCATGACCCACCCCGCCATCCACGCCCGCACCACGCCCGACAAGATCGCCTACCAGATGGCCGGCACCGGCAAGGCGATCACCTATCGCGAGCTCGACGAGCTCTCGAACCAGGGCGCACATCTCTTCCGATCGCTCGGGCTAAAGGCCGGCGACCACATCGCACTTCTGATGGAGAACCGCCTCGCCTTCATGGAGATCTGCTGGGCCGCACAGCGCAGCGGGCTCTATTACACTGCGATCAGCCGTTATCTGAAGCAGGACGAGATCGACTACATCATCGGAGATTGCGGCGCCAAGGTCGTCATCACCACGCCGAAATGCGCCGACCAGATCACGGCCCTGATCAAGGGCTCGCCGGGCGAGCCGGTCTTCTACATGATGGACGAGCCACTGCCCGGCTTCCGCTCCTACGACAAGGAAGCGGGCGCGCAGCCGACCACGCCGATCGCGGACGAGGTCGCCGGCTACGACATGCTTTATTCGTCCGGCACCACCGGCCGGCCCAAGGGCATCAAGAAGGCCTTCGAGGGCAACAGGATCGACGTGCCGAACGCCTTCCTGCGCGTGCTCTGCGCCGACATGTGCGGCATGAACGCGGGGAGCACCTATCTCTCGCCGGCGCCGCTCTATCACGCCGCGCCCCTGCGCTTCAACATGATGGCGGTCGTGCTCGGAGGCACCTCCATCATCATGGAACACTTCGACGCCGAAGAATTCCTGAAGCTGGTCGAGAAATACAAGGTGACGCAGTCGCAGCTGGTGCCGACCATGTTCGTGCGCATGCTGAAGCTGCCGGAGGAGGTGCGGACGAAGTACGACGTTTCGACGCTGAAGGGCGCGATCCACGCCGCCGCGCCCTGCCCGGTCGACGTGAAGGCCAAGATGATCGAATGGTGGGGCCCGATCCTGATCGAGTATTATGCGGGCTCTGAAGGCAACGGCGTCACGGTCTGCAACTCGCAACAATGGCTGGAGCACCGCGGCAGCGTTGGCCGCGCGGTGGTCGGCAAGATCAAGATTCTGGATGAGAACGACGAGGAGCAGCCGACAGGCGAGATCGGCACGGTCTATTTCGCCGACGCGCCCGCGTTCACCTATCACAACGACCCCGAGAAGACGAAGAAGGCCTACAACGCCAAGGGTTGGTCGACGCTCGGCGATGTCGGCTATCTCGACAAGGACGGCTTCCTCTATCTCACCGACCGCAAGTCCTACATGATCATCTCGGGTGGGGTGAACATCTACCCGCAGGAAACCGAGGACGTGTTGATCACGCATACTGACGTCGCCGACGTTGCCGTGTTCGGCGTGCCGAACGAAGAGATGGGCGAAGAGGTGAAGGCGGTTGTGCAGCCGCACGACATGGCTCGCGCCGGCAAGGCGCTGGAGGCGGATCTGATCGCCTACTGCAAGACCCGCCTCTCCGCCATCAAATGCCCCCGCTCGATCGACTTCGAAGCCGAGCTGCCGCGCACGCCGACCGGCAAGCTGGTGAAGCGGCATCTGCGCGATCGGTATTGGCCGAAGACGGCGGCGAAGATCTAGGGGTGGTCTCGTGTCCCGGACGCGGTGCAGCGCGCAGCGATGCACCGCAGAGCCGGGACCCATCTCGCTGAGACGCTGGGCCCCGGCTCAGCAGTGCAGCACTTCGTGCCGCACTGCGTCCGGGGCACGGGGCCTCGCATCTCAATCGAACAGGCTCGGCGTGTGGTTCACCAGCGCGCCTTCGATCTCGAGCATCTTCAGCTTGGTCACCACGCCGCCATTGGCCGAGAAGCCGCCCGGCTTGTTGCCGGCCGCCAGCACGCGATGGCACGGCACCACGATCGGGCACGGGTTGCGGCCAAGCGCCTGGCCGACGTCGCGCGACAGCTGGACGCCGCCAAGCTGCCTGGCGATGTCGCCATAGGTGACGGTCTTGCCCGGCGGGACAGTGCGGGCGATATCGTAGACGCCGCGGTTGAATTCGGGCACGCCGTCGAGGTCGAGCGGGATGTCGGCGAGATCATCCGGCTCGCCCGCGAGCAGTTTTGTGATGCGGTCGATCGCCTGCTGCACCTCGGCGGTCGGCTCGGCTTCGCTGGCATCGGCATGGCGCTGCTGGATGCGGGTGCGGATCTTCTGCTCGCCACCCATCGGCAATTGCGTGCCGTTGATGCCGCGCGGGCCCCAGGCGATGGCGCACAGGCCGATCCGGGTGTCGAACAGGGCAAAATGCTGGTCGGTCATGGCTTGGTTCCTGGCTGCGTTCCTTGTCGCATGCCCCCAATGTGATCGCGGCCCGAATCTAGGCTTGGAAATAGTTGCGATCCACCCGGTTTCCGGGAATCTTGCACAGGAGTTCCAACCCCTCACGAGCCCGGAATGCAGAGCCTGCACGTCAACGGATACGACATGCCCTATCTCGACGTGGGCGAAGACAGAGGCCGTCCGCCGCTAGTCTGCGTGCACGGCTCGCTCAACGACTTCCGTGTCTGGGGCTGCGTGCTCGGGCCGCTGACGCAGCGACATCGGGTGATCGCCGTCAGCCTGCGGCACTTCTTCCCCGAGCGCTGGGACGGGCTTGGTGATACCTATTCGATCGCCCAGCATGTCGACGACGTCATCGCTTTCATCGACGAGCTCGATCTCGGACCGGTCGACCTGATGGGACATTCCCGCGGCGGGCACATCTGCTTCCGCGTGGCGCAGCGGCGGCCGGATCTGCTCCGGCGGCTGATCCTGGCCGAGCCTGGCGGCGAGCTCGATGCGAGCCTCGATCCGGATTACGTCGGCGGCCCCTCGCCGCTGCTGGCGCGCTTCACGGCCTCGGCCGAGAAGATCGCAGCCGGCGACGTCGATGGCGGCCTTGCCGTCTTCGTCGACACGCTGGAGGGGCCCGGCACCTGGCCGCGATTGCCGGCAATGGTGAAGCAGAATCTGCGCGACAACGCCATGACGCTGATCGGCCAGGTCCGCGACAACCGCCCGCCGTTCTCGAAGGCGGATGCGGAGTCGATCAAGATGCCGACGCTGTTCATCCTGGGCGCACGGACCAAAGGCCTGCTGCCGAAAGTGCTGCACGCGCTGGCGGCGCATGTGCCCTATTCCAAGACGGCGATCATCCCGAACGCGACGCATCCGATGTTCGAGCAGGCGCCGCAGAAATATTCCGAAGTGGTGCTGGATTTCCTGGCGAGCTGACCAATGCAGACAATTCGCGTCAACGGCTACGACATGGCCTATCTGGAAGTCGGAAGCGGCCGCCCGCTGGTCTGCGTGCATGGCACGCTCGGGGACTTCCGCACCTGGTATTCGGTGCTCGGCCCGTTATCGAAGAATCATCGCGTGATCTCGGTGAGCCTGCGGCATTTCTTCCCCGAACATTGGGATGCGGTCGGCGACGACTACAAGATGGCGCAGCATGTTGCCGACGTGATCGCTTTCATCGAGCAGGTTGAGCCCGCGCCGGTCGATCTGATGGGCCATTCGCGCGGCGGCCACATCGCGTTTCGCGTGGCGCAGGCCCGGCCCGATCTGCTGCGAAAACTGGTGCTGGCCGAGCCCGGCGGCGATCTCGATGCATCCCTGCCGGTGCCGGAAGGCACGCCCGCGCATCCGCCGCTGGCGGCCCGCACCGTGCGATCGGTCGAGATGATCCGCGCCGGCGATATCGAGGGCGCGCTGCAGAATTTCTACGAAGGCATCGAGGGCGACGGCTCCTGGCGGCGCGTGCCCGCCGCGGCGAAGCAGCAACTTCGCGACAACGCGCTCACCTTCCTCGGCCAGATCAACGAGCAGCGCCGGCCCTACACGCTCAGCGACGCGCAGGCGATCAGGACACCGACGCTGTTGGTCGGCGGCGGCGCCACCACCGGCAGCCTGTCGGTGATGTGGCGCGTGCTGGCCGACCACATCGCAGGCAGCAAGACGGCGGTGATCGAGAATGCCGGCCACTGGATGTTCGAGCAGGCGCCGCTGGAGTTCGGTGAAGTCGTGAACAGGTTCCTGGCGGAGTAGGGGTGGCTGCCCGCCTCCAAACTTCGAAAACAACCCCATGCACAGTAGACGGACCTAGTGATATCAACGGCTTAGCGGCGGCCGAAAAGCCCCTTTGAGCGGGACCTCGAAGGTTCGCCTTGACGCCTCAACCGTCCCAGCATACCTTCCGATACGGAATTCCGTATTCCGTACGAGGAGCCGCCGGCGTGATCCCTCTCGACCCGCTCCCGAACCTGATCGACCAGGTCTATGCGCGGATCCTGGAAGCGATCTCCGACCGCACATTGCGTCCCGGCCAGCGCATCCGTCAGAACGAGCTGGCCGACAGGCTCGGCGTGTCGCGTCAGCCGGTCTCGCATGCGCTGCATCTGTTGCACCGCCAGGGTCTGGTCGCGGAAAGCGGCCGCCGGGGATTTGAAGTCACCCAGCTCGATCCCGCGCGCATCCGCCAGCTCTATGAGGTACGCGGCGCCATCGACGCGCTGGCGGCCCGGCTCGCCGCGGCGCGCGCAGGCATTGACGCGGCCGGACGCGCACGGCTCGACGCGGCGCTTGCCGCCGGACGCCGCAGCGACCGCAACACGACGCTGGCCGAGCTCATCGCGCTCGATGTCGACTTCCACCGCGCGATCTATCAGCTCGCCGGCAATCCCGTGATCGAGGAAACCATCGCACCGCAATGGCCGCATATGCGGCGCTCGATGGCGACGGTGCTGTCCGAGCTCGATTATCGCGACAGCGCCTGGGCCGAACATGCCGACATCGCCGCACGCATTCTCGCCGGCGACGCGAACGGAGCCGAGCGCGCGGCGCTGGCGCATGCGCAGACGGCGGGACGGATGACCGAGGAGAGATTGAGGGCGACGGACGAGGCGGCGGCGTAGCGGCAGGCGCCGTCATGCCCGGCCTTGGGCCGGGCATCCACGTTCTTTCTTGACGAGCCGCAAAGACGTGGATGGCCGGGTCAAGCCCGGCCATGACGAGAAAGAGAACAAATCAAAACAGGAGGACGACCCATGAAACTGTCTCAGGAGCAACTGGAGTTCTTCCACCGCGAGGGCTGGCTGTTTTTGCCCGAGTTGTTCAGCCAGGAGGAGGTCGATCTGCTCGCGCGCGAGGCAGTCGGCATCTACGACGCCAACCGGCCGGAGGTCTGGCGCGAGAAGAGCGGCGCGCCGCGCACGGCCTTTGCCGCACATCTCTACAACGAGGCCTTCGGCATCCTCGGCGCGCATCCGCGCATGATCGAGCCGGTCGAGCAGGTGTTCGGCGAGCCAGTCTACATGCACCAGTTCAAGATCAACGCGAAATCGGCCTTCACGGGCGACGTCTGGCAGTGGCACCAGGACTATGGCACCTGGAAGCGCGACGACGGGATGCCGGAGCCGCGTGCGATGAACATCGCGATCTTCCTCGACGAGGTGATGCCGATCAACGGCCCGCTGATGCTGGTGCCGCGCAGCCAGAATGCCGGCGATCTCGAAGCCTCGCATGACCTTGCCACCACCTCCTATCCGCTCTGGACGCTGGACGAGGACACCGTGACCCGCCTCGTCAAGCAGGGCGGCATTGTCGCACCGACCGGCAAGCCCGGCGGCATGCTGATGTTCCACGGCAATCTCGTGCATGGGTCTGCCGGCAACATCACGCCCTACCCGCGCAAGATCGTCTACCTGACGCTGAACGCGGTCTCGAACCACATCCGCACACCGACCCGGCCGGACTACATCGCGCATCGCGACTTCACGCCGATCAAGACGGTGGACGACGACGCACTGCTGCGGCTCGCGCGTGCGCCGCGGCAGGCGGCGGAGTAGGATGCTCTCGTGCCCCGGACGCAGCGCAGCACGTCAGTGATGCGCGGCTGAGCCGGGGCCCAATACCGCACGGATGGTTTTTCTCTGGATCCCGGCTCTGCGGAGCAGCGTTACACGCTGCACCGCGTCCGGGACACGATCATGATCGGGTGTCCCCATGAACCTCTTCCGCCTCCTCCAGGCCCGCGCCAGCGCCGGCAAGCCGGTCCGTGTCGCACTGATCGGCGCGGGCAAATTCGGCTCGATGTTCTTGGCGCAGGTACCGCACACGCCGGGGCTGGAAGTGCCCATCATCGTCGACATCGACCGCGACCGCGCACGCGAGGCCTGCCGCACCGTCGGCTGGGATGCGGCGCGCATCGCGGCGACTGTCTTCACCGATGACGGCGCGCGCGCCATTGCCGACGGCGCGATGGACGTGGTGGTGGAGGCGACCGGAAATCCCGCGGTCGGCATCAAGCATGCGCGCGCCGCGATCGCGGCGGGCAAGCATATCGTGATGGTGAATGTCGAGGCCGATGTTCTGGCAGGCCCCCTGCTCGCCGAGGAGGCGCGCAAGGCCGGCGTGGTCTATTCGCTCGCCTATGGTGACCAACCGGCGCTGACCGCGGAGATGGTGGATTGGGCGCGGGCCACCGGCTTCCGCGTCGTCGCGGCCGGCAAAGGCACGAAATATCTGCCGGCCTATCACGACGTGACGCCCGATGGCGTCTGGCAGCATTACGGCCTGACCGCAGGCGAGGCGCAATCGGCCGGCATGAATCCGCAGATGTTCAACTCCTTTCTCGACGGCACCAAATCGGCGATCGAGATGGCCGCGATTGCGAACGCGTGCGGCCTCGACGTGCCCACGGACGGCCTGCTGTTTCCGCCCTGCGGCGTCGACGACCTGCCACACATCATGCGGCCGCGCTCGCGCGGCGGCGTGCTGGAGCGGTCCGGCGTCGTCGAGGTCGTCTCCTCGCTCGAGCGCGACGGCCGGCCGGTGTTTCGCGATCTGCGCTGGGGCGTCTATGTCGTGCTGGAGGCGCCGAACGATTATGCCGCCGACTGCTTCAGGCAATATGGCCTGAAGACCGACGCCAGCGGACGCTTCGCCGCGATGTACAAGCCCTATCATCTGATCGGGCTCGAGCTGAACATCTCGGTGTTGTCGGCCGCGCTGCGGGGCGAACCGACCGGGCAGGCCATCGGCTTCCGCGGCGACGTCGCCGCGGTGGCCAAGCGCAATCTGCGCGCCGGCGAGATGCTCGACGGCGAAGGGGGCTACACGGTATGGGGCAAGCTGGTACCGGCAGCTGCGAGCCTGAGGGCCGGCGCCCTGCCCATCGGACTAGCACATCGCGTGAAGCTGAAACATGACGTCGCCCATGGCGCGGTGGTGCGCTGGAGCGATGTCGAATTCGATGCGGGCAACGAAACGGTGAAAACGCGCAAGGCCATGGAAGCCGCGTTCGCAGCGCAGCATTGACCGGTCTGCCGGTGCACAACCAAAGTGCGCTTGATTTGCGGTTCCCCTTTGGTCATGCTGACTGCGATCCGGGAATACTGAATTTCGGACAATAAGGAAACGTCGGCCACCGGCGAAGACGAAAGCGGCGCCAAGACCGCGATCCCTCGTCGAGGACTCGACAACACAGGAGGGAAACGCATGGAACGTCGTAAATTCCTGACGGCGGGCGGATTGGGCCTGGCCGCAAGTGCCGTTGCTTCGCCGGCTATCGCGCAGTCGATGCCCGAGGTGAAATGGCGGCTGGCGGCGAGCTGGCCGAAGTCGCTCGATACGCTCTATGGCGGCTGCGAATATTTCTGCAAGCGCGTCGCCGAGATCACGGACAACCGCTTTCAGATCCAGCCCTTTGCTGCCGGTGAGATCGTGCCGGGCCTGCAAGTGCTCGACGCGGTCTCGAACGGCACCGTCGAGATGGGCAACACCGCGCTCTATTACTATTGGGGCAAGAACCCCGCGTTCACCTTCGGCACGTCGCTGCCGTTCGGTCTCAACACGCGCCAGCACATCTCCTGGCTGTTGTGGAACGGCGGTCAGGACATGCTCAACGGTCTCTTGAAGGAGCACAATGCGATCGGCGTTCCCACAGGCTCGACCGGCGCGCAGATGGGCGGCTGGTTTCGCAAGGAGATCAAGACCGTCGATGATCTCAAGGGCCTGAAATTCCGCGTCGGCGGCTTCGCCGGCACAATCATCTCGAAGCTCGGTGGCGTGCCGCAGCAGATCGCGGCCGGCGACATCTATCCTGCGCTGGAGAAGGGAACGATCGACGCGGCCGAATGGGTGGGCCCGTATGACGACGAGAAACTCGGCTTCGTGAAAGTGGCGAAGTACTATTACTATCCGGGCTGGTGGGAAGGCACCGGCCAAGGCCACAACATCATGAATCTGGAGAAATGGAACGCGCTGCCGAAGCACTATCAGGCAGCGATCTCGACGGCATCGCTCGATACCTTCACCTGGGTGACCGGCAAGTACGACTCGGTCAATCCACCCGCCCTCAAGCGGCTGCTCGCTGCCGGCGCGATCCTCAAGCCCTTCCCGCAGGAGGTGCTCGAAGCCTGCTACGGCGCAGCCAACGAGATCTACGCCGATCTCGCCAAGAGCAACCCGCATTTCGGCAAGATGTATGCGAGCCTCACCGCTTTCCGCAGCGAGTCGCTCGCGTGGATGCAGGTGGCCGAGCTCAGCTTCGACACATTCATGATGCGGATGCGGACGAGGACGTAGCCGCATCGCGCTGCAAGCGACAAAACGACGAAAGCCCCGGAGATGCCTCCGGGGCTTTTGCGTTGAGTGCGGATATCATCGCCGGCCTGGTTAAGCCGGGACATGACGGCATTCCATGGTCAATTTTCCTCGTCACCAAGCGCCGCGACCAGCTTGTCGTAGTACTTGCCGACGAGATCGATGTTGCCCTTGTTCTCGATTTGTGGGGCCGGCGTCTTCAGCGCCTGGTTGAGTTCATCGAGGGCTTCTTTCTTGTCTTTGGCCGGCATCTTCTTGTCGGCCTGGATCTCCGCGATCTGCGCCTTGATGACCGCTTCGGGGCCGACATACTTCTTGGTCGCGGGATCGAAGCCGCCGATCACGAGGCTGACGTTGTCCACGACGTTGTTGTAATCGTCATAGCTGGCAAAGCCATGCTTCTTGGCGACCTCCTCGAGCTGCGCGATCACCTTCTGGTCGGGCGCTGTGTTCTCCGGAAGCTTCTCCGTGATCGCGTCCATGTCCTTCTGCGCAGCGAGCACGCCGTCGAGCTGCTTGTCGGTCAGCGCGATCTGCTTCAACGCGGGCGCCTGCTGCTGCGCCGGCGCGGTCGGCTGAGTGGGCGCAGCCTGCTGCTTGGCCTGGGCGAAAGCAGCGCCGGAGGAGGCGAACGAAGCTGCAGACAGAAGGCACGCAACGCTCAGCGCGGTGAGGGCGGGACGAAGCAATGCTGGCATGTAGGTCTCCTCCTGAAGGGGATGGCTGGTTTTGGCGGCCGAAAGCTAGGGATCACGAAATGAACTGCGCATGAACTCCGCGCATTCCTGCTAGCGGCAGATCATGGCTGAATGATCACGACTCGCTGGGAGCCTGATGGCGTCGCTGTTCGACCAATCTGAGCGGGTTCTCTGATATCGTGCTTCCCAAGCTCGTCACAAAACGGTGAGACCCATGTTCCGATTCAAATGCACCTGCTGCGATGAGTGGCACGAAGGAATGCCGGGCTATTCGGCCGAAGCGCCGCTGTATCTCCATTCCATCCCGGCCGTGGAGCGTGACCGCCGCTGCGCGTTGGACGCGGACACCTGCATCGTCGATGAGGAGGAGTTTTACTTCGCGCGCGGCTGCCTGGAGATTCCGGTGCATGGCGAGACCGAACCGTTCGTCTGGGGAGTCTGGGTGTCGCTGAGCCAGAACAGCTT
>NZ_JBGCCW010000001.1:6020000-8175291 GCF_041262065.1 Bradyrhizobium sp. USDA 327
TACCCCCTGAGGTATTCATCCGAGGCGATACCTAAATATCTTTCGCGGAGAACCAGCTATTTCCCAGTTTGATTGGCCTTTCACCCCTAACCACAAGTCATCGGAGCCTTTTTCAACAGGCACCCGTTCGGTCCTCCAGTGAGTGTTACCTCACCTTCAACCTGCTCATGGCTAGATCACTAGGTTTCGGGTCTAATACAACGAACTTGGCGCCCTATTCAGACTCGCTTTCGCTACGCCTTCGCCTATCGGCTTAAGCTTGCTCGTTAAATTAAGTCGCTGGCCCATAATACAAAAGGTACGATGTCACCCAGAACGAATCTTGAGCTCCATCTGTTTGTAGGTGTCCGGTTTCAGGTCTATTTCACTCCCCTCGTCGGGGTGCTTTTCACCTTTCCCTCACGGTACTAGTTCGCTATCGGTCGCTGAGGAGTACTTAGGCTTGGAGGGTGGTCCCCCCGTGTTCAGACAGGATTGCACGTGTCCCGCCTTACTCGTGGATACATCATCGCATTACTCGTACGGGGCTATCACCCTCTGAGGCCCAGCTTTCCTGACTGGTTCCGATTGTCTTTGATGTATCACTGGCCTGGTCCGCGTTCGCTCGCCACTACTAACGGAGTCTCTGTTGATGTCCTTTCCTCCAGGTACTTAGATGTTTCAGTTCCCTGGGTTTGCTTGAAACCTCCTATGTATTCAGAAGTCTCATACCTTCTCTTGATAACCGGAAATCCAAAACCTCGCGGTCATGGTCCCGATCATTTCTGGTCAAACCCCAAAACCTGAGGTCTTGGAGTTCCGGCTATCGAAGGTGGGTTTCCCCATTCGGAAATCCGCGGATCAAAGCTTCTTCGCAGCTCCCCACGGCTTATCGCAGCGTAGCACGTCCTTCATCGCCTCTCAGCGCCAAGGCATCCACCGAACACCCTTAAGGCACTTGATTGCTCTCATTATCAATGTCCACACACTCGGCAGAATGTTGTCTGCAGAATTACCTTGCGGCACGCGCCCTCGATGAACGCTATCTGCAGCCGGACATTGACTAGAAAGACCAGCTTGCTTCGTAAGATCGTTCCGATAGCGAGGCGGTCAAGCTTCGCTAAAAGGATCATTTACAACTCGCTCATCTCTCAGACGCAGCCTTGTGAGCTACACTGAAAGGCGCGCGAGCGCCGAAATGATCCGGAGATAATGAAGTCTCGCGCAGATATTCTCCGCACGATCCAACTCGGATCGATCTCCTCTTTACGATGTCAGAAATCACGCAGCTTACTGTCCATCCGGACTAGCAAGTGCGAAGTGATGTTTCGCGGACGACGGCACAGG
The DNA here is from genome assembly GCF_041262065.1 of Bradyrhizobium sp. USDA 327. Classification (NCBI taxonomy): domain Bacteria; kingdom Pseudomonadati; phylum Pseudomonadota; class Alphaproteobacteria; order Hyphomicrobiales; family Nitrobacteraceae; genus Bradyrhizobium; species Bradyrhizobium sp. USDA 327. The sequence goes on from NZ_JBGCCW010000001.1 coordinate 6,021,327, forward strand.
ATCTCGGTGATCAAACCATCTGGTGGAGCCAGACGGGATCGAACCGACGACCTCATGCTTGCAAAGCACGCGCTCTCCCAGCTGAGCTATGGCCCCGTAACCAGAAGACGAATGCACACTCGATGAAAGTGGTGGGCCTGGGAAGACTTGAACTTCCGACCTCACGCTTATCAAGCGCGCGCTCTAACCAACTGAGCTACAAGCCCCTAACGCATATCCAGTCAAGGACCAGGGATCTGCAAGCCTGCAGCCCCAGCGCGTGTTCGTCCGCGAAGAAAGAGAAACGAAGACGGCGAAATCCCGCCAATGCAGCTCAACGATCTGGCGATCTGTTGGCCACTGATGTTTCTAAAACGATCCGATAGTGAGCGTGAGCTCGCTGAAGGATCATCCTTAGAAAGGAGGTGATCCAGCCGCAGGTTCCCCTACGGCTACCTTGTTACGACTTCACCCCAGTCGCTGACCCTACCGTGGCCGGCTGCCTCCCTTGCGGGTTAGCGCACCGTCTTCAGGTAAAACCAACTCCCATGGTGTGACGGGCGGTGTGTACAAGGCCCGGGAACGTATTCACCGTGGCGTGCTGATCCACGATTACTAGCGATTCCAACTTCATGGGCTCGAGTTGCAGAGCCCAATCCGAACTGAGACGGCTTTTTGAGATTTGCGAAGGGTCGCCCCTTAGCATCCCATTGTCACCGCCATTGTAGCACGTGTGTAGCCCAGCCCGTAAGGGCCATGAGGACTTGACGTCATCCCCACCTTCCTCGCGGCTTATCACCGGCAGTCTCCTTAGAGTGCTCAACTAAATGGTAGCAACTAAGGACGGGGGTTGCGCTCGTTGCGGGACTTAACCCAACATCTCACGACACGAGCTGACGACAGCCATGCAGCACCTGTGTTCCAGGCTCCGAAGAGAGGGTCACATCTCTGCGACCGGTCCTGGACATGTCAAGGGCTGGTAAGGTTCTGCGCGTTGCGTCGAATTAAACCACATGCTCCACCGCTTGTGCGGGCCCCCGTCAATTCCTTTGAGTTTTAATCTTGCGACCGTACTCCCCAGGCGGAATGCTTAAAGCGTTAGCTGCGCCACTAGTGAGTAAACCCACTAACGGCTGGCATTCATCGTTTACGGCGTGGACTACCAGGGTATCTAATCCTGTTTGCTCCCCACGCTTTCGTGCCTCAGCGTCAGTATCGGGCCAGTGAGCCGCCTTCGCCACTGGTGTTCTTGCGAATATCTACGAATTTCACCTCTACACTCGCAGTTCCACTCACCTCTCCCGAACTCAAGATCTTCAGTATCAAAGGCAGTTCTGGAGTTGAGCTCCAGGATTTCACCCCTGACTTAAAGACCCGCCTACGCACCCTTTACGCCCAGTGATTCCGAGCAACGCTAGCCCCCTTCGTATTACCGCGGCTGCTGGCACGAAGTTAGCCGGGGCTTATTCTTGCGGTACCGTCATTATCTTCCCGCACAAAAGAGCTTTACAACCCTAGGGCCTTCATCACTCACGCGGCATGGCTGGATCAGGGTTGCCCCCATTGTCCAATATTCCCCACTGCTGCCTCCCGTAGGAGTTTGGGCCGTGTCTCAGTCCCAATGTGGCTGATCATCCTCTCAGACCAGCTACTGATCGTCGCCTTGGTGAGCCATTACCTCACCAACTAGCTAATCAGACGCGGGCCGATCTTTCGGCGATAAATCTTTCCCCGTAAGGGCTTATCCGGTATTAGCACAAGTTTCCCTGTGTTGTTCCGAACCAAAAGGTACGTTCCCACGCGTTACTCACCCGTCTGCCGCTGACGTATTGCTACGCCCGCTCGACTTGCATGTGTTAAGCCTGCCGCCAGCGTTCGCTCTGAGCCAGGATCAAACTCTCAAGTTGGACTTGAACTTTGAACCGGCTGATCACAACGTTTGACGAGGTCCCACCATTTTTCGCCGACCGAAGTCGACGAGCTGCCCGCGATTCACATCGCTGGCAACGATGGTGTAACCTTTAAACGTGTACCGCCGAAGTCTTTCGTCCGGTCTCGATCAGAAAAGCCGAGGCTTCTCAGAAGCGAGACCCGCAAGGACTCCGCCGTCCACGTTTCTCTTTCTTCATCTTCACTTGTCAAACAGCCCGGGACCGCGGAGGCCCCAACCTTCCAGAGTGGAAGGGTTCCGATACCCTTACCGACGAAAAATGACTCCAACCGACTGGTGTCGATTGTTGTGTCACTCAACAAGGTGAGGAGCATCAGTGGCGCGTTCGCTCGCCTTGGTCAGTGACCCGGCGGCGCCGCGCTCAGTGGTTGGGGTTATAGTCCCCACCGATCGGGATTGTCAACGCCCATCGTCAACAAATCGTCGCACAGTGGATCGTCGGAAAAAACCACACGATTACAGACCGTTAGCGGGACGCAGAGCGGGCGCGCCGACCCCGCGCGAAGAAAAAACTGAAAAAAAGTTTGCGGCCCTGGGGGCTCCGGAGGGGCTCCAGAGGCGGCTTGCAGCGCCGCTCCGGGGAAGCCCCTCGCGCCGGCTTCTTGAGGAAGTTTTTTCCATATTTGGCGCCGTACTTGAGCCACAATCCCGCGGCGTTCTGGTAAGAGACGAGCTTGAATCGCGGGGATGCCGTGGGGGCTGCCGGCGATTTTCATGGGGTCAGGGGAAGGCATCTTGCAGATGACGCGGCCTTCCTTCGACGTTCGAAAGACATCGAGAGAGCTTCATCCGTCCAGTTGTTCGTAATTTCGGCCGGCCCTGTTCCGGGGCTTTCTGAGCGCGGGCGCCTGTGCGGCTTGCCTTTTCCGGCGATCCCCGTTCAAGAGGGCGGCCAGGGACAAGGTTCGAAGCGGGCTTTCTTGGGTCGTTGATTGGGGGACTTGGGTTGAGCCACAGGACGTCACGCGGCACCTACGGGCGTGAGACCGGGATCATCGATCTCGGCCACGAGCCGCCGCTGTCCGTCGATGGGTCTGAAGCCGCCGTGATCGACCGCCGCCGCGTCTCGGTGCAATGGTTCAGCGGGACAATTCTGACCGGACTCTGCGGCGCGGCCCTGATCGGCGGCGCCGTTTTCGCATCGCTCGACGGCGAGATGACCTTCGCCAAGGTACCGGAGCGGGTCGAAGGCGCCTTGCGCGGAGCGTTCGGCGCCGCCGATCGCGCCGCCACGCTGCACAAGAGCGACCGGCTGCCGCCGCCGAGCGAATCCACCGCCTCGCGCAACATCATGCGCGTCTCGACGGTCGCCCGCGTCGGCAACCGTGACGTGATGCGGGTTCGCCCCTTCGTCCGGATCGCCGGCAACCTCTCGATGACGACGAGCGACCTGTCGGCGAAGATCCCGCCGTTCAACGCCCAGCGCCTGCTCACCGATGTCGGCTCCGATCCGAAGACGGCGTCCGACGATCCCAACAATCCGGAAGCCGTCGAGCCCGACGCGGAGGTGTCCTTCGTCACCAAGGACCTGTCGTCGGTGCTGCCGAAGGCCAAGATTTCCGCGGTGGTGGCGCTCGACGACATCCTGATGCGGGTCCGCGATGCCGCCAACTGGCGCGGCAATGGCGGGGTGCGCTACGCCTCGCTCGCCAATGCCACAGCCGACGTCTCCGGCACGACCGGCCCGTCCGACATCAAGATGGCCTACGCCGCCGAGGCGTCGTCGTCCGATCCCTATGCCGGTTTCGAGACGCGCGTGGTGCCGGAGAACGTCACGCTGCTGCCCAAGACCAAGGAGCAGATCACCGGCGGCAATCCCAACGGGGAGCGCGTCCATCTGGTCAAGAAGGGCGACAGCGTCGGCTCCGTGCTGCGCGATCTCGGCGCGACGGCTGACGAGATCAAGGCGATCACCGCAACGCTCGGCCCGCGCGGCCGCGACGGCGGCCTCAAAGAAGGCGAGAAACTCCGCATCCTGATGGCGCCCTCAAGCCCCGGCGCCCGGCTCCAGCCCTATCGCGTCGTGGTTGCAAACGATACCGTGGTGGAGGCGATCGCGGCGCTGTCCGATCTCGGCAAGTACGTTGCGGTCGACGTCTCCAGCATGAACACCGTCGCCGACGCCGCGGCCAACGCCAACAGCGAAGACGACGACGAGGATGACGGCAGCGGCGTGCGGCTGTACCAGAGCATCTACGAGACGGCGATGCGCAACAAGGTCCCGATGCCCGTCATCGAGGACATGATCAAGATCTACTCTTACGACGTCGATTTCCAGCGCAAGGTGCAGCCCGGGGATTCCTTCGACGTGTTCTACGCCGGCGAGGACGAAGGCGTGACGTCGAGCGAAAAGAACGAGGTGCTGTTCGCCTCCCTCACCGTCGGCGGCGAGACCAAGAAATACTACCGCTACCAGAGCCCCGACGACGGCGTCGTCGACTACTACGACGAGACCGGCAAGAGCGCGAAGAAGTTCCTGGTCAGGAAGCCCGTCAACAACGCCATCATGCGCTCGGGCTTCGGCGGCCGCCGCCACCCGATCCTGGGCTACGTGAAGATGCATACCGGCGTCGACTGGTCCACCGCCTACGGCACGCCGATCTTCGCCTCCGGCAACGGCATGATCGAGAAGGCCGGCCCCGAGGGCGGCTATGGCAAGTACATCCGCATCAAGCACGCCAACGGCTACGAGACCGCCTACGGCCATATGTCGGCCTTCGCCAAGGGCATGGAGCCCGGCAAGAAGGTACGGCAGGGCCAGGTGATCGGCTTCGTCGGCTCGTCGGGCCTGTCGACCGGCCCGCACGTCCATTACGAGATCCTGGTCAACGGCCGCTTCGTCGACCCGATGCGCGTGAAGCTGCCGCGCGGCCGTTCGCTGGAAGGCCCGATGCTGGCCAGCTTCGAGAAGGAGCGCGACCGGCTCGACGGCATGATGAGCGGCCGCGGCGGCGCCATCGCCCGCATGTCGGACGCCACCGGCGGACCGCTGCAGGTCACCAACCGCTAAGTCGGGAATATGGCCGGCCCGTCGGGATATCTGCAAGCACGATCCGAATTCGACGTCGTCGTCCGAGGCCGCTTTGCGGCGTTACAACGTCAAGTTTCGTTTGCCAAAGCGGCATGAGGAGCGAATACTTCCCAAAAAACGGGAGGTCTCGCCATGAACAACAGGCTCGCCTGCGCAGCCTTGATCGCTGCGCTGTTATCCGCCACGAGCCTATCGGCTGAGACCTTGCCGGCAACTTGGGAGGTCACCAAGCTCGTGCCGGGCTCGGCATTCCACGGCGTGCACGGGCTCGCTGTCGACAAGGCCGGCCATCTGTTTGCCGGCAGCGTCGCGGGCGCGACGCTCTACGAGGTCGACATGGCGGGCAGTAGCGCCAAGGTTGCAATCCCGGCACCGGTCGGAATGGCCGATGACATCGCGTTCGCGCCCGACGGCACCATGGCCTGGACCGGATTCCTCGCCGGCGATCTCTATGCGCGCAAGGGCGACGGCCCGATCAGGAAGCTTGCTTCCGGCCTTCCCGGCATCAACTCGCTCGCCTTCCGCAAGGACGGCAGGCTGTACGCCACCACCGTCTTCCTCGGCGACGCGCTCTACGAGATCGACGTCGAGGGCGTCAAACCGCCGCGCCAGATCATGGAGAAAATGGGCGGCCTCAACGGCTTCGAGTTCGGTCCCGACGACAAGCTCTACGGTCCGCTCTGGTTCAAGGGCCAGGTCGCGAAAGTCGACGTCGACAAGGCCGAGCTGACCGTCGTTGCCGACGGCTTCAAGGTCCCGGCCGCCGTGAACCTCGATTCCAAGGGGAATCTCTTCGTGGTCGACACCGCGCTCGGCCAGCTCGTCCGGGTCGATCCCAAATCGGGTGCCAAGACCATGGTCGCCCAGCTGAAGCCATCGCTGGACAATCTCGCCATCGACGACAAGGACCGCATCTACGTCTCCAACATGGCCGACAACGGCATCCAGGAGGTCGACCCGGCGACCGGCCAGGCCAAGCAGATCATCATCGGCAAGCTCGCTTTGCCCGGCGGCATCGGCGTCACCTCGGAGAACGGCAAGGACACGATCCACGTCGCCGACGTGTTCGCCTATCGCACGGTGGACGGTGCGACCGGCGAGGTCACCGAAAAGACGCGCATGCACGCCGCCGGCGTCTCGCTCGAATATCCGATGAGCGCGACGGCGAAGGGCAACGACGTGGTCCTGTCGAGCTGGTTCACCGGCACCGTGCAGGTGATCGACGGCAAGACCGGCGCAACGCGCGACATGCTGCATGGCTTCAAGGCGCCGCATGACGCGGTCGTGCTCGCGGACGGCAGCATTCTCGTGGCCGAGCTCGGCTCCAAATCGCTGGTCAAGGTGAGCGGTGAGCACGGCAAGGATCGCACCACGCTGATCGGCGACCTCGAGGGCCCGGTCGGGCTCGTCGGTGGACCAGGCGGCGAGGTCTATGTCACCGAAGCCTTCGCCGGCGCCGTCTCCCGGATCGACAAGAACGGCGAAAAGACCGTGATCGCCAAGGACCTGAAAATGCCCGAAGGCATCGCACGGGGCCCCTCCGGCCAGCTGATCGTGGCGGAGGTCGGCGCCAAACGGCTGATCGAGATCGCGCCGGACAGCGGCAGGGTCACCGAGATCGCCGCCAACCTCCCGATCGGCCTGACAGGCGCGCCCGGCGGCCTGCCGACGCACATTCCGACAGGCGTCGCGGTCGGCGCAACGGGTGTCGTCTACTTCAGCTCGGACGTCGAGAACGCTATCTACAAGGTGGTGAAGAAGTAGCGTTCGCTGGCCGCGGAACCCGCAGGCGGATTTCCGGTTAGCTGACGGAAGCCGACCAGCAGGAGGATCGCCCATGACGCGCCTCTCACGCGACGATGTCGTCAAGGCCGTGGACCGGGCCGACGACGTCACCATTGCCCAGATCATCGGAACCGGCGCGACAGTCGAGGAACTCGCCGAAGCCCAGGCCTGGCTCGCCAATGACGAGCCCATGATCAACGACTTGCGCCCGCTGGCGCAGGGCCGGGTGCGCGAGCTGGTGGACATCCTGTCCGAGCTGGAAGAGGACGACGAGGAGGTTGGACCGGCCGAACCGGGCTCCGGGTCTGCTGTCGGTTAGAACAGGATGGCTTCACGTTGAATCGCTCGGCGCCATCGACCTCTCCCGCAAGCAAGCGGGAGAGGGAGCGCGCCCAACGCGCAAATCGACAGAGCAAAACGCCCCGGAGAGATTGCTCTCTCCAGGGCGGCTTATCCTTTCAGGCGACGAGCGCCAGCGCTCAGTTCAATTTCCGCTTCGTCACCGGCGCCTCGAACTGGGTGATCTCGGCGGTTCGCGGCGCCTTGCCGTTGAAGGTCAGCACGTTGCCTTCGGACGAGATCGCAACCGTGTCGCCGTCCTTGACGTCGCCGGCGAGGATCATCTCGGCGAGCGGGTCCTGGAGGTGGCGCTGGATCACCCGCTTCAGCGGCCTTGCGCCATAGGCGGGATCCCAGCCCTTGGCGGCGAGCCAATCGCGGCCCGCAGCATCGAGCGTCAGCACGATCTTGCGATCGGTCAGCAGCTTCTGGAGCCGCGTGAACTGGATCTCGACGATCCGGCCCATCTCGCTCTTCTGCAAGCGGTGGAACAGGATGATCTCGTCGACGCGGTTGAGGAATTCGGGGCGGAAGTGCGCCCTCACCATTCCCATCACCTGCTCGCGCACGGCCGAGGTGTCCTCGCCCTCCGGCTGGTTCACCAAAAACTCCGAACCGAGATTCGAGGTCATGATGATCAGCGTGTTGCGGAAGTCGACGGTGCGGCCCTGACCGTCGGTCAGGCGGCCGTCGTCGAGCACCTGCAACAGGACGTTGAAGACGTCGGGATGCGCCTTCTCGATCTCGTCGAACAGCACGACTTGATATGGCCGGCGCCGCACCGCTTCGGTGAGCGCACCGCCCTCGTCATAGCCGACATAACCCGGAGGCGCGCCGATCAGCCGCGAGACCGAGTGCTTCTCCATGTATTCAGACATGTCGAGGCGGACCATCGCGGTCTCGTCGTTGAACAGGTATTCCGCCAGCGCCTTGGTCAGCTCGGTCTTGCCGACGCCGGTGGGCCCTAGGAACATGAACGAGCCGGTCGGCCGGTTCGGGTCCTGCAACCCTGCGCGCGAGCGGCGCACGGCGGTCGCGACCGCACGCACGGCCTCGGCCTGCCCGACGACACGCTTGCCGAGCTGCTCCTCCATCTTGAGGAGCTTCTCCTTCTCGCCTTCCAGCATCTTGTCGACGGGCACGCCGGTCCAGCGCGAGACCACCTGCGCGATGTGGTTGGCGGTGACCGCCTCCTCCATCATCTCGCCGGAGTTCTCCTTGGCCTCGATGTCCGCGAGCTTCTTCTCGAGCTCCGGGATCCGGCCGTAGGCCAACTCGCCGGCCTTCTGGAATTCGCCGCGCCGCTGCGCGTTGGCGAGCTCGACACGCAAGCCGTCGAGCTCGGCCTTCAGCTTCTGCGCATCGGAGAGCTTGTTCTTCTCCGCGCTCCAGCGCGCCGTCAGCCCAGCAGACTTCTCCTCGAGGTCGGCAAGATCCTTCTCCAGGGTCTGCAGCCGGGTCTTGGAGCCGGGATCGCTTTCCTTCTTCAACGCTTCCTGCTCGATCTTGAGCCGGATGATCTCGCGGTCGAGCGAATCCAGCTCTTCCGGCTTGGAATCGACCTGCATCTTCAGCCGCGCCGCGGCCTCGTCCATGAGGTCGATCGCCTTGTCAGGCAGGAAGCGGTCGGTGATGTAGCGGTTGGACAGGGTCGTGGCGGCGACGAGCGCGGAATCGGTGATCCGCACGCCATGGTGCTGCTCGTATTTGTCCTTCAAGCCGCGCAGGATCGAGATGGTATCCTCGACCGAGGGCTCGCTGACGAAGATCGGCTGGAAGCGCCGCGCCAGCGCGGCGTCCTTCTCGACGTGCTTCTGATACTCGTCGAGCGTGGTCGCGCCGATGCAGTGCAGCTCGCCGCGGGCGAGCGCAGGCTTGAGCAGGTTGGAGGCGTCCATCGCGCCGTCACCCTTGCCGGCGCCGATCAGCGTGTGCATCTCGTCGATGAACAGGATGAAGCTACCCTCGCTCCCGGTCACTTCCTGGAGCACGGCCTTCAGCCGCTCCTCGAACTCGCCGCGATATTTTGCGCCGGCGATCAGTGCGCCCAGGTCGAGCGAGAGCAGCTTCTTGTCCTTGAGGCTCTCCGGCACGTCGCCGTTGACGATGCGCAGCGCCAACCCTTCCGCGATCGCGGTCTTGCCGACGCCGGGCTCGCCGATCAGGACGGGGTTGTTCTTGGTCCGGCGCGAGAGCACCTGGATGGTACGACGGATCTCCTCGTCGCGGCCGATCACCGGATCGAGCTTGCCGTCACGCGCGGCCTGGGTCAGGTCGCGGGCATATTTCTTCAGCGCGTCATACGCGTTCTCGGCGGTCGCCGAATCCGCGGTCCGCCCCTTGCGCAGCGCCTCGATCGCCGCATTGAGGTTTTGCGGGGTGACGCCGCCCTTGTTCAGGATCGTGCCGGCCTCGCTGGTCTTCTCCAGCGTGAGGCCGAGCAGCAGCCGCTCCACGGTGACGAAACTGTCGCCGGCCTTCTCACCGGCCTTTTCGGCGGCATCGAAGGTGCGGGCGAGTTCGGGCGCCAGGTAGATCTGGCCGGCACCACCGCCGGAAACCTTCGGCACCTTGCCGAGGGCGTCCTCGGTCGCCTTCAGAATTGCGCGGGAATTGCCGCCAGCGCGGTCGATCAGGCCGGCAGCGAGCCCCTCATTGTCGTCCAAGAGGACTTTCAGGAGATGCAGGGTGGAAAACTGCTGGTGGCCCTCGCGCATCGCGAGCGACTGCGCAGACTGGATGAAGCCCCTGGAGCGTTCGGTATACTTCTCGATGTTCATCTTTTCTGTCCCTCGGCCTGCCCTTGGGGCCCTCTCAGGCACCCCAATACGGCATCTTCATTGGGTTTCCGCTCACCGCATTGAGGTTTCTCAAGCGGGAACGGCCGTCTTTTTGCCGACGTTGCCGCCGGCCTGCGGCAGATGTGGGAAGCAGATTGCGGATGCGGAAGAGGCGAGTTCACAAATTCGTGCGCTCCTGGGCGGGCTTGGCGCTGGCGGGCCGAATCCCTTAAGTAGCGGCATGACAGCCAGCCACACTGCCGAGATCACCGGCCTCTATCGCTACCCGATCAAGGGCCTGACGCCGGAACACCTGTCGCGCGTCGCTTTGCGGGTCGGCCAGACCCTGCCAGCCGACCGCCGCTACGCCATCGAGAACGGCCCGAGCGGGTTCGACCCTGATGCGCCCGAGTGGAAGCCGAAGATCCAGTTTCTGATGCTCGCGCGCAATGAGCGGCTGGCCGAGCTCGACAGCCGGTTCGACGACGCCACCAATCTGTTGACCATCCGCAAGGACGGCCAAATCGTCGCCAGCGGCGATCTCGAGACCGCCGCCGGGCGCGCCGCCATTGAGGCCTATTTCAGCGAGAACTTTCAGCCGGAGTTGAAGGGCCCGCCCAAGGTTCTGTCCGGCCGCGACCACAGCTTCTCCGATGTCGCCCGCAAGGTCGTCTCCATCATCAATCTCGGCAGCGTCCGCGCGATCGAGACCATGCTCGGCGGCGCCGCCGTGCACCCCCTGCGCTTCCGCGCCAATCTCTACGTCAAGGGCTGGCCGGCCTGGTCGGAGCTCGAGCTGGTCGGCCAGACACTTGCGGTCGGGCCAGCCCGGCTGAAGGTGATCAAGCGCATCGTCCGCTGCCCCGCCACCAATGTCGATCCTGAAACCGCCAAGCGCGATCTCGAAATCCCGCCCACGCTCTCGCGCCATCTCGGCCACATGGATTGCGGCATCTATGCCGAGGTGATCCAAAGTGGCGAGATCGGCATTGGCGATGCGGTCGCGGTGGAACAGCCGAGATTGGTGTGACGAGGCACGCTGCCGTAGGGTGGGCAAAGCGTAAGCGTGCCCACCATTCCCGCTAGCGAACCGCGACGGACCGCCGGTGGGCACGGCGCTTCGCGCCTTTGCCCACCCTACGGCGCCGTCACTCCTCAATTCGGCATCACATACGCATAGATCCGGCCGCGCGAGACCGGCGCTTCGCGGACGCGGTTGCCGCTGTTGCCGGAGATCATGATCGGATTGCCCTGCGCGTCGATGCCGGTGATGATTCCGACATGGCCGCCCCGGCGGCCGCGCGACATCACCGCGATGGCGCCGACCTGCGGACCGGAGACGCGCGTGCCGTAATGCGCGAACGAGTTCGCCATGTCCGAGCCGGTGCCACGATGGCCGGTCTGCTCGAGCACCATGTTCATGAAGCGCGCGCACCACAGGCTGCCGCGTCCGGTCGGATTGCCGCCGAGATAGCGGCGCGCCTCGGACACGAGGCCCGATCCGCCACCGCTCATGGCGTTGTTCGCCATTCCGTAGTTGGCCATGCCGCCGGCATTGGCATTCGGATCATAGCTCGCCTGGGTGTTGGCGAAGCCGCCCGCCTGCAACTGCGCCGCGCTGCGCTCGAAGCGCGAGCTGCGTGCATGATGGCGGTGATGATGATGTCTGGCGTGGTGCACGTAAGCGTGCCGCTCTGCGCTATGACGATGATGCGGCCGTGCCGAGGCCGGAGAAACGAACGCGGCGACCGCCGCAAAGAAGAACGCCAGCGCGACAACACAACGCGACAGGCGGAACGCAAACAACTCAACCATTCTTCATCCTTCGTTACACCCCTACTTTCCGATCGGCCGGTGAAGTGGCCGACATAGGTCAGGCCGTTAAGCCGCCCGATGTGGCGAGAAAAAGACACCGCGTCGGCGAATAGCTGCGATGATTTTGTGTCGGTGCTGCTCCGATGCTGCCGCATTGCGGACAACAGCGTTAACTGCGATCCTGCAAAGGCGGCTTGACAGAGGGAAACAGTTAATGCCCCACGCCACGACCAGCGACGACGTCCGCATCTATTTCGAAGAGGCGGGTCAGGGAACGCCGATACTTTTTCTGCACGAGTTCGCGGCCGACTACACCAATTGGGAGCCGCAGATGCGCTACTTCTCGCGCGGCCATCGCTGCATCGCCTATTCGGCGCGCGGCTACACGCCTTCGGACGTACCTGATGGGGAAGTCTACACCTACACGCATTTCTACACCGATGCGCTCGCGGTGCTCGACCATCTCGGGATCGAGCGCGCGCATCTCGTGGGGCTGTCGATGGGCGCCTACTCATCGCTCCAGATCGGGCTCAACGCCCCGCAGCGCGCGTTGTCGATGACGCTCGCCGGCGTCGGTTCCGGCTCGGAGATCGAAAATCTAGACTCCTGGCGCCAGCAATGCCGCGCCAATGCCGAGCAGTTCGAGACATCAGGCTCCGCCGAGGTCGCAAAGGTCACGCGCGAGGCGCCGAGTCGGATTCCCTTCCTGGTGAAAGACCCGCGCGGCCACGCCGATTTCTATGCCGCGCTGGCACGGCACGACGCCAGGGGTTCGGCGCGCACGATGCGCGGCTTCCAGGGCGGACGTCCCTCGATCTACACGATGACGGACGCGATCGCGAAGGTGGCAACGCCCGCGCTAATCATCTGTGGCGACGAGGACGATCCCTGCGTCGGGCCCAGCCTGTTCCTGAAGAAGCATCTGCCCGCGGCGGGCCTCGCGATGTTTCCGAAGTCGGGCCACGTGCTCAATCTCGAGGAGCCCGCGCTGTTCAACGAGGCGGTGGAGCGGTTCGTCACGCTGGTGGAAGCCGGACGCTGGCCGGTGCGCGATCCAAGGTCGCTGGCTCCACACTAGCCGTCATTCCGGGATGCGCCAGAGGCGCAGGCCCGGAATCCATCGGGCCGCAAACGCTGTGGCACGATGGATTCCGGGCTCGCGCTTTGCGCGCCCCGGAATGACAGAGAGATGCTATTTCCCCCCGCCCCTGCTCAGCAGGAACACCGCCTGTTCGCCGAACATGTTCCACACCCACCAGGGCAGGTTCAGCGGCACCGGGCGGCCGTAGAGATCGAGCGCGACAGAGCGCTCCATCTTGACGTTGATCTCGTCGCAGAGCTCGACGAAATCCTTGATGGTGCAGAAATGGATGTTGGCGGTGTCGTACCAGGTCGCCGGCAGGTTCTCCGTGCGCGGCATGTGGCCGCCGATCAGGAGCTGCAGCCGCATCTTCCAGAAGCCGAAATTCGGGAACGAGACGATGGCCCGGCGGCCGATGCGCAACAGGTTCTCCAGCACCACGCGCGGCTGCCGCGTCGCCTGCAGCGTCTGCGACAGGATCACGTAGTCAAAGGCGTCGTCGGGATAGTTGACGAGGTCGGTGTCGGCGTCGCCCTGCACGACCGCGAGCCCCTTGGCGACACAGCGGTTGACGCCCTCGCGCGACAGCTCGATGCCGCGCCCGTCGATGCCGCGGGTCTCGAGCAGCTGAAGCAGATCGCCCTCGCCGCAGCCGACGTCGAGCACCTTCGAGCCCGGCTTGACCATCTCGGCGACCAGCAGATGATCGGCGCGAAACTGACCGGACTGTGCGGACGAAAGCCCGCCCAGCGGCAGCACTTCCTGGACAGACATGGCTAGCGGTCCTTGAGGGTGAGCCCGCGGGCCTTGCCTGCCGATTGCAGGAAGGCGCGGGAGATGTCGAAGAATTCGGGCACGTCGAGCAGGAAGGCGTCGTGGCCGCGATCGGTCTCGATTTCGGCGAACGACACCCGCGCGCTCGACGCGTTCAGCGCGTGCACCAGCGCGCGCGATTCCGAGGTCGGGAACAGCCAGTCGCTGGTGAAGGAGACCACGCAGAAGCGGGTCTGGATTCCCGCAAACGCCTTCGCCAGCACGCCGCCATGATCGGCCGCGATGTCGAAATAGTCCATCGCGCGCGTCAGATAGAGATAGGAGTTGGCGTCGAAGCGCTCGACGAAGGACGAGCCCTGGTAACGCAGATAGCTTTCGACCTGGAAATCCGCGTCGAACGAGAAGGTCGGCAGCTCCCGGTCCTGCATGCGCCGGCCGAACTTGCGATGCAGTGCCGCGTCCGAGAGATAGGTGATGTGCGCCGCCATCCGCGCCACCGCGAGCCCGCGATGCGGATGGATGCCGTGATCGGCATAGCCGCCGCCGTGCCAATCGGGGTCGGCCATCACGGCCTGGCGCCCGAGTTCGTGGAAGGCGATGTTCTGCGCCGAGTGCCGCGTTGCGCAGGCAATCGCCAGCGCGGAGAACACGCGGGCGGGATAGGCCGAGGTCCATTGCAGCACCTGCATGCCGCCCATCGAGCCGCCAACGACGGCAAACAGCGTGTCGATGCCGAGCCGGTCGATCAGCATCGCCTGCGCACGCACCATGTCGGGGATGGTGATGACGGGGAAATCCAGGCCCCAGACCTTGCCGGTGGCGGGATTGATCGACGCCGGCCCGGTCGAGCCCATGCAGCCGCCGATCACGTTGGAGCAGATGATGAAGTAGTGCTTGGGATCGATAGGCCGGCCGGGGCCGACCAGCGTCTCCCACCAGCCAGGCTTGCCGGTGACGGGATGCACATTGGCGACATGCTGGTCGCCGGTCAGCGCATGGCAGATCAGAACGGCGTTGGAGCGATCGGCGTTGAGCTCGCCATAGGTCTGGTAGGCGATTTGGAACGGGGAGAGATCGACGCCACAATCGAGCCGCAGCGGCTGTTCGGCGCCGAAATGGGCGACCTGCGAGCTCGGGTGATCCACCTCGTGCGACCGTTCGTCGGCGCTGATCGCAGGACTGGGTACGGACTTGACGCCAACCATCATCGACCTCGTTTGCGACTGCCGTCAGACCGCCGCTGGAATCAGGCCATGAAAAACCCGGCCTGAACGATAGGTTCGGCCGGGATCGGAAGCGTCCCCGGCCTGTTTAGCGAGTTTTTTAACGTGGCTGCAAGCCGGCCGGCTCAAATGACCACGGAACAGGCAAAAGCTACCGTCTTGGGCGGTTTTCGTCAAGTCGCGGTCCGGATCGATCGAATTCGTCTCCGTCTCATCGGCCAAAAAGGCCGTCATTTCTCTTTGCTTTCGCCGCCCCGACTGCCTAATCAGGACATTCCCCATCGCAACGATCGACCACCAGACATGTCCCAACGTCCGCCCGCGCCACCATCGCTCCAGGAATTGCGCAAGGAGATCGACGCGATCGACGAGAGCATGCATCGCCTGCTGATGCAGCGCGGCGACATCATCGACCGCCTGATCCAGGTGAAGCAGACCCAGGAGGTCGGCTCGGCGTTCCGCCCCGCGCGCGAGGCTTCCATGATGCGCGAGATCGTGCAGCGTCATCGCGGCATCCTGCCGCTCGACACGGTCGAGAGCATCTGGCGCGTCATCATCTCGACCTTCACCTATGTGCAGGCGCCGTTCTCCGTGCATGCCGACATCTCGGTGAGCGAGCCGGCGATGCGTGACTCCGCGCGTTTCCATTTCGGCTTTACAGTGCCCTACGTCGCGCATTTCAGCGCGCAGGCCGCGGTCGAAGCGGTGGCGAAATCCAAGGGCGATCTGGCGCTCGTCTCGGCGACCTCCAGCCGCACGCCGTGGTGGCTCTCGCTGGAGGCAGCTGGCGCGCCGAAGATCATCGCGCGGATGCCCTTCGTCGAACGTGCCGATCATCCGGCGGCGATGCCGGTGTTCGCGGTCTCGCGCGTCCCCGACAGCGCCCTGGTGACGGAGGTCGAGACCTTCAGCGTGCGCGTCTCCGGGTGGAACGCCGAGGTCGCGCGCGCCCTGTCGCCGCTGGCCGAGATCGTGGCGGTGCCCGATACCGCCTTCGATGGCGCGGCGCTGCTGGTCTCGGTCACCAGCTCGACCAGCATCGACAAGATCAGGGCTGCCCTGATCGAGGCGGGGGCCTCGGTTCGCTCCACAGCTCTCGTCGGCAGCCACGCAACGCGCTATACGGTGCCCCCGACCGGGGCGAAATCGTAAATCGCGCGCCTCGCCATTTCGGAGTTGAAGATGTCCCGCCCCGTGCCGAATCCCGGCATTCTCGATATTGCGCCCTACACCCCCGGCAAGAGCCCGGTGCCGGAGCCGGGCCGCAAGGTGTTCAAGCTCTCGGCCAACGAGACGCCGTTCGGGCCCTCGCCCAAGGCGATCGAGGCGTTCAAGCGCGTGGCGGATCATCTGGAGGACTATCCGGAAGGCACCTCGCGCGTGCTGCGCGAGGCGATCGGCCGTTCTTTCGGGCTCGATCCCAACCGCATCATCTGCGGCGCCGGCTCGGACGAGATCCTCAACCTGCTCGCCCACACCTATCTCAGCCACGGCGACGAGGCGATCTCCACCACGCACGGCTTCCTGGTCTACCCGATCGCGACGATGGCGGTCGGCGCCAAGAACGTCGTTGCGCAGGAGACCAACCTCACCGCCGACGTCGATGCCATCCTGAAGGCCGTGACGCCACGGACAAAACTGGTCTGGCTCGCCAACCCCAACAATCCGACCGGCACCTATCTGCCGTTCGACGAGGTCAAGCGGCTGCGCGCCGGCCTGCCTTCGCACGTGCTGCTGGTGCTCGACGCCGCCTATTCCGACTACGTCTCGCGCAACGATTACGAGATGGGAATCGAGCTCGTCGCCACCACCGAGAACACGGTGGTGACGCACACGTTCTCCAAGATCCACGGCTTGGCTGCGCTGCGCATCGGCTGGATGTTCGGCCCCGAGCACGTCATTGACGCCGTCAACCGCATCCGTGGCCCCTTCAACGTGTCGACGCCGGCGATGTACGCCGCGGTCGCCGCGATCGAGGATACCGCGCACCAGGCGATGTCGAAGCAGTTCACCGAGACCTGGCGCAACCGGCTCACAGAGGAGATCGGCAAGCTCGGACTGAAGGTGACGCCGAGCGTCGCCAATTTCGTGCTGATCCACTTCCCGACCGACAAGGGCAAGACCGCTGACGACGCCGACGCCTTCCTGACCAAGCGGGGCCTCGTGCTGCGCGCGCTGAAGAATTACGGCCTTCCGCATGCGCTGCGCATGACCATCGGCACCGAGGAGGCCAACCGTCTCGTGATCGAGGCCTTGCACGACTTCATGGGCGGCAAATGAATGCTGATCCGCACTTCCAGCGCGTCGCGCTGATCGGCTTCGGCCTGATCGGCGGCTCGATCGCGCGCGCTGCGAAGCTCCAGGGCCTGGCTGGCGAGATCGTCACCACCGCGCGCTCGGAGAAGACACGCGCGCGGGTCGCCGAGCTCGGCATCGTCGATCGGGTCGTGGCGAGCAATGCGGAGGCCGTGAAGGATGCCGATCTCGTCATCCTCTGCATTCCCGTCGGCGCCTGCGGAGCTGTGGCGCAGGAGATCGCCGCGCATCTGAAGCCGGGCGCGATCATCTCCGACGTCGGCTCGGTCAAGGGCGCGGTGGTCAGGGACATGGCCCCGCATCTGCCGAAAGGCATTCATTTCGTGCCGGCGCATCCAGTCGCGGGCACCGAGCATTCGGGCCCGGATTCGGGATTTGCCGAGCTCTTCATCAACCGCTGGTGCATCCTGACGCCGCCGGAAGGCACCGAGACGGCGGCCACGGAGCATCTGCGCGCATTCTGGGCGGCGATGGGCGCCAAGGTCGAGATCATGACGCCGGATCATCATGATCTCGTGCTCGCGATCACCAGCCACCTGCCGCATCTGATCGCCTACACCATCGTCGGCACCGCGGACGAGCTGGCGCAGGTAACGGAATCCGAGGTGATCAAGTTCTCCGCCGGCGGTTTTCGCGATTTCACCCGTATCGCCGCGTCCGACCCGACGATGTGGCGCGACGTCTTTCTCGCCAACAAGGAAGCCGTGCTGGAGATGCTCGGCACCTTCACCGAGGATCTCGCCAAGCTCACCCGCGCGATCCGGCGCGGCGACGGCGAGGCGCTGTTCGATCATTTCACCCGCACCCGCGCCATCCGCCGCGGCATCGTCGAGATCGGCCAGGATTCGGCCGCACCCGATTTCGGCCGGCCGCACGCGGCGCTGAAGAAGCCGTAGCGGACAGTCAACTAGACTAATACAGCGGCGGGATCTGGCCGACCTTGACCGGGCCGAGCAGGACGGCGCCGTCGACGAATTTCAGCGGGAAGCTTCTCGCCTTCCTGCCTTCGAGCGTGCTCTCGGTGCCGATCGAATTGATGCCGGCGGCGACGCCGGCATTGGCGTTCTGTTTGATGACCTTGCCGAGCCCGGGCACGGCGCGGTCGAGCGCGCCGAACAGATTGTTGAGGTCCTGCGACTTCACGCCGGGGGCGACGCGGTCGAGCGTTGCCTGTGGCACGCCCTCCTCCAGCATCTTCTCGATGCCGAGCGCCGGGATCACGCGCTCGAGGCCGGTCACCGTCATCTGCAATTCGCCGTCGAGCCGGCCGTTCGCGGAAAGGCCGAGCTTGCCGGCGGCAACCGCGATCATCTCGCCCTGCTGGATGCGCGACTGGACGATCTCGATGTGGCCGCCGGCTGCCTGGATCTCGCGGAAGCGCTCCGGCCAGGGTTTTGGCGTGAGATCGGAAAGGCCGGTGATCTTGGCGCGGGTGTCTGCCGCGAACGGCTCGGCGAGCAGCGGATGCACGCCCTGAATGCTGCCCTGCGCGACGTGCAGCACGGTCTCGATCACGGGACGATCCGACGAAGATCCCTCGGCGAGGCGCCCGTGCAGCTCGATCTGCTTGGCCTGCGCGAGCGGCACCTGCACGCTGCCGTCGAGACGGTTGAGGGTGGGGTCGTCGAACACGATCGACGCCCGGTCGGGTACGGCCGGCAGGCCAGCCACGCTGGCGCGGCCCTTGCTCCAATTGACCGTGAAGGTGTTTTGCGTGAGGCCGTCGGTCAGCGTCGCAGGCGCGGAGAATTCGGCGATGACGCGCTTGGGATCATAGACCTGGGCGACGACCAGGATATTGTCGAGCTTCGCCGTGAACGGCGTCTTGCTCGCGTTCTGCGACACCAGGGCGACGCTGGCGCCGGAACACTGGACCTCGAAGCGGAACGGGAAGCCCGCGATCGAGCGCTTGGCGCAATCATAGATGCGGCCGGACTTGGCCTCCTGCGCCCGCCAGGCGTCTGCGGCGATTTCGGCCTGCGACGCCGCGTAGAACCAGAAACCGCTCCACGCGACCGCGAGGATCAGGACGAGAACGGGTGCGATGAAAAGGCCCCAACGGGAGCGACGGCCTGCGGCAACGGTCATATTGGACATGCGGCGACCCTTTGATCCCGGATTTTGGCAAATGTAAGCGGGGACGGCCTGCGACGAAAGGCGGAGAATTCGCTTCGCTTCGGGGCATGGTTCTGGTAGCCGTGCCCGAAATGTCGGAAATCACCGTCCCCTCCGTCACCGCCGCCAAGGGCGACCTCTGGGTGTTCGGCTACGGCTCGCTGATGTGGCGGCCAGGCTTCGAATTCGAGGAACGCGTGCCGGCCCGGCTGGTCGGCGAGCATCGCGCGCTCTGCGTCTACTCCTTCGTGCATCGCGGCACGCCGGAAAAGCCTGGCCTGGTGCTCGGGCTCGACCGCGGCGGCGCCTGCCGCGGCATCGCCTTCCGCGTCGCCGAGAAGAACCGTGCCGAGGTCGTCGCGTACTTGCGCGCACGCGAGCAGGTCACGTCGGTCTATCGCGAGGTGATGCGTTCGGTGTGGCTGGAGAACGATGCGCGCCAGCGCGTCTCCGCGCTCGCCTACGTCGTCGACCGCGGCCATGCGCAATATGCCGGCCGGCTGTCGCTCGCCGAGCAGCACCGTCATGTCGTCCAGGGCCACGGCCAGTCCGGCGCCAATCGCGATTACGTGACCGCGACGGTGAAGGCGATCGAGGCCGAAGGCTTTCGCGACGCGCAGCTGCATCAGCTCGTATTGATGCTGCATGGTGATGCGCATTCGCTGCACGCCGCGGCTCCGAACGAAGATCGCGAAAACCGCTAAAGCGCGATGCGATTAGGATGAATCGTCATCGCGCTTTAGGTTGTTGTTTAAGCGTGATCTTTTCGGAAAACCGCTGCGCACTTTTCCGGATCACGCTTTAGCCGCCCGTCGGCGCGTAGCTCGGCGACGAGCCGATCAACTGCTCCTGCTCTTTCCGGCCGGCTTCGACGAGACGGCCGGTCGCGTCCTCGATGGCGGCTTGCACGCGCGCGAGAAACTCTTCCTTCGGCAGGCCCGGCGGCAGCGGATTGAGGAATTCCACGACCAGCGTGCCGGGATAGCGCATGAAGGTGCGGCGGGGCCAGAACAGGCCGGAGTTGAGCGCGACCGGCAGGCACGGCACGCCGCAGGAGGAATAGATCTGGGCAAAGCCGGTCTTGTAATCGGGCGGCGCGCCCGGCGCGCGGCGCGTGCCTTCCGGAAAGATGACGAGTTGCTTTCCGCTGCGCACCGCCTCCCGCGCCCGCCGCGTCATGTCGAGCAACGCCTTCACGCCGGCATTGCGGTCGATCGCGATCATCCCGGTCTTGACCAGGAACTGGCCGAACACCGGAATCTGCATGAGCTGGCGCTTCAGGATGAAGATCGGCCGGTGGAAGAATCCCGGCAGCACGAACGTCTCCCAGAACGACTGATGCTTGGCCACGATCAGCAGCGGGCCTTTCGGGATCTTCTCGAGGCCGCGGAATTCCACCTTGATGTTGCAGACCACGCGCATCAGGAACAGCGTTGCCTTCGCCCACCATTCGGCGACCGTCAGCATCGCGCGCGGCGGCAGTGCGAAGGTCGGCAGCGCCACGATCGCCAAGCACACCAGCACGGCGTAGAACAGCACGTTAAACACGAGCGAGCGCAGGAAAATCAGGAACATCGACGATCCGATCGATCAATTGCCGGTCAATTGGCCTGGGCGGTGGCGGGCCGCTTCGGCATCTGGCCTGCAGGCTGCTCCGATATCTCGGGCCAGAGGTCAATCCCGAAATGCTCCAGCCGCACCCTGAGCTCGGCCGCGATGTACTTGACATATTCCGACAGGAGCAGCCGCAGCGTCGATCCCGAGGTCCACCACGGCTCCTCGCGCCATTTGTCGCCGACCACCGCGAACGGGATCAGCGTCGTCTGCGGCATCGCATGCGAGAATTCCACCAGCGCGCGCGGCATGTGATAGTTGGAGGTTACCACGATCAGCGATTTGAACCGGCGCCCCTCGGCCCAGCGCCGCGCCTCCGCTGCGTTGCCGCGGGTCGAGAGCGCGGTGCGGTCGAGGTCGACGCAACAGGTCATGAAGGACTGGTTCTCCGGCAAGGTCCGTGAGATGTCGCTCGCCCTCGAGGTCGGATGCACGCCGGAGATCAGGAGCCGCCTTCCGTAGCCCGCAGCGAGCAGCTCCATCGCGTCCGATACCCGCGAGGAGCCGCCGGTCAGCACCACGATGCCGTCGGCTTTGCGGTCGGGCACCGTCTCGGCACCGCGCAAATGCGACAGGAATGCAACGAAGCCTGCGGCCGCGGCAACGAAGGCAAGCGCGATCGTCGACACGATTGTCGCGCGCAGCCAGCCGCGCGGCAGTTTCGGCGATCGATCGTCGGTCGGCGAGCTCATGCGATGTCAGTGATCCCTTCCCTGAAGCGATTTTAAGACGTTTTGAGGCGAAGTGGAGTCCTGCGAATGGCTGCCCGGTCACCCTCTCCCCCCTGTAATGGGAGAAGGGAAGAAAAGAACTCAATCAACATCATTCAATGTCGCAAACAACGTCTGGCGTGAGGCCACCGCGGTGATGCCGCCGATCAGCACGGCCTGGACCGCGAGCACGATGTAGCCGGATGGCCGCAGCGAGAAGGTGCCGAGCAGCGCGGCAAACTGGTCGCCGACGGGGGTACCGGAAAACCAGCCTGCGATGGACTCGGAGAAGCCGAACATCAGCATGGCGGCGCCGCCGCCGATCACGCCGCCCTCCAGGCCCAGCCTGAGGAAATGGCGCAGGAAGTGATTGGCGATGTAACGGTCGCCGGCGCCGACGAAATGCAGGACCTCGACGATTGGACGGTTCGCCGCCATGGCGCCGCGGGTCGCGAACGAAACCGAGATGATGGTGGCGATGATGACGAGCGCGAGAATGCCGAGGCCGGCCAGCACGATGGCGTTGGTCATCGAGCGCATGCGCTCGATCCAGGCGCGGTGATCGTCGACGCTGGCGCCCGGCGCGACCTGCGTCACACGCGCGCGCAGGGCGCCGAGATCGAGCGGCGTACCCGGCTGCACGCGCGCGATGATCATGCGCGGTACCGGCAGATCGTCCATGGACAGGCCGGTGCCGAGCCAAGGCTCGAGCAGCTTGCCGCTCTCCTCCCTGGTGAACGGCCTGACCTCGACGATGCCGGCTTGCGCGCGCATCGCCTCCGTCACGGCCGCGGTGTCACGATCGAGATCACGGCCGGCCTGCGGACGAACCTGGATGGTGATTTCGCTCGCGACGTCCGACTGCCATTCGGCGGCGGAGGCACTCACCAGCAGCACCGTACCCGTGGCCATCGAGGCGAGGAAGCTCATGATGGCGACGACGGCGACCAGCGCTCTGCCATGGATCGAGGCGCGCGGCACGATCGGCGACATGTTGCGTGCCTTGGCCGGAAGCTGCGGACGCTCCTGCCCGAGATCGACCAGCACGCCGCGATCGTCGGTCCTACTCATAGACGTGCAGCCGTCCCTGGTGCAGCACCAGCCGCCGTGCTTCGTACTGGTCCATCAGGCCGATGTCGTGAGTGGCGATGATGACGGCGGTGCCTGATTTGTTGAGCTCGATGAAGAGCCGCAGCAGGCGGCGGCCGAGCGTCGGGTCGACGCTGCCGGTTGGCTCGTCTGCGAGCAGCAGCTGCGGCCGCGAGATCACGGCGCGTGCGATCGCCGCGCGCTGCTTCTCGCCGCCCGACAGGATCGGCGGCAACGCGTCCATGCGGTCGCCGAGGCCGACCCAGCGCAGGAGATCGATCACCTCCTTGCGGTAGCTCGACTCGCTGCGGCCCATGACGCGGAACGGCAGCGCGACATTCTCATAGGTCGTCATGTGGTCGAGCAGACGGAAATCCTGGAGCACGATACCGATGCGCTTGCGCAGGTCCGCGATCTCGTCCTTGCCGAGCTGCGAGATGTCGTGGCCGAACAGAGTGACGAGGCCCCGCGTCGGCCGATGCGACAGAAACAACAGGCGCAGCAGGGAAGTCTTGCCGGCGCCGGACGGTCCGGTGAGAAACTGGAACGAATGCGCCGGGATCTGGAAGCTGAGATCGCGCAGGATCTCCGGCCCCAGACCGTAACGCAATCCGACATTTTCGAACCGAACCAAGCTCAGCTCCGTTCGAGAGGGGGCGCGGGTCGCACCGCGGCGCTCCGCCACGCGCGATCAACGGGTTTTGCCGCCGTTATGGTTTCCGGTTCGTTAACGGTCGGCCTGTAGCATAGTTGGCAGCATCCCTGCCGCCCGGTTCGCCGCGACCGGCTGATCGTCAAGATTCGTCCAAGACCTCGTTCATGCATCAAGGCTCGTCCATGCATATCGTCTGCCCCCATTGTATGACATCCTACGCCATCAAGCTCGCGAGCCTTGGGGCCAACGGACGGGCGGTCCGCTGCTCCGTATCGTCTGCCATCAAGCCCCCACGGGCGGTCCGCTCCGGCCCCAGACCGTAACGCAATCCGACATTTTCGAACCGAACCAAGCTCAGCTCCGTTCGAGAGGGGGCGCGGGTCGCACCGCGGCGCTCCGCCACGCGCGATCAACGGGTTTTGCCGCCGTTATGGTTTCCGGTTCGTTAACGGTCGGCCTGTAGCATAGTTGGCAGCATCCCTGCCGCCCGGTTCGCCGCGACCGGCTGATCGTCAAGATTCGTCCAAGACCTCGTTCATGCATCAAGGCTCGTCCATGCATATCGTCTGCCCCCATTGTATGACATCCTACGCCATCAAGCTCGCGAGCCTTGGGGCCAACGGACGGGCGGTCCGCTGCTCCCGTTGCAAGGAGACCTGGATCGCCCATGCCGAGGATGCCATCGAGGAGGCGTCCGTTCCGGCCATGGCCGCTGCCAGCCGAGCCGATGACCAATCCGAGCTCACCGAGCAATGGAACTCCTATGCCAAGGACGACGGCGCCGCGGATGCGCCTGTTGTCGACAGCCCCTCAATCGCCAGCGACTGGCCGGATGAGCAGGCCCGCGAAACCGAGGACGAGTGGTCAGCGGCTGCCCGTCAGGCCGAAGAGGAGACCGCCGGCGCGCAGCACCAGTCCTGGTTCCGCGGCCTGTTCCGCCGCCGCGGCGCGCGGGTGAGCCGCCCGGCCCCCACCACGGCTCCGCGGAGATCCTATTTTGGCCTGCCGACCGCCTGCACCGCGATGGGCGCGCTGGTGCTGGCCCTTATGGTCTGGCGCGGCGACGTGGTGCGGCTGCTGCCCCAGACGGCGGCATTCTACAAGATGGTCGGGCTCGAGGTGAATCTGCGGGGACTGGCCTTCAAGGACGTCAAGCTCTCCAGCGAGACCGTCGACGGTAAGCAGGTACTGGTGATCGAGGGCGTGATCGTCGGGGAGGGCAAGAAGCCGCACGACATCCCGCGGCTGCGCTTTGCCGTACGCGACGCCCAGGGAGCCGAGATCTACGCCTGGAATACGGTGCTGGAACAGACCGTGCTGCGGCCCGGCGAGCGCGCCTTCTTCCGCTCGCGTCTGGCCTCGCCGCCGCCGGAGGGCCGCAATATCGACGTTCGCTTCTTCAACCGGCGCGACATTGCCGGCGGCAGCGTATGACGATCAGGTTGTTATTGGAGCATGATCTTTTCGGAAGCGCTACGCACTTTACCGGATCATGCTCGAGGTCCCGTAGGGAAGATTGATCCCAAGGTTGGTCTCATGCCGAAAATCTTGATCGCCGACGACGAGGATTCGATGCGCCAGCTGGTGGCGCGCGCCATCGCCATGGACGGCCACGAGACCGTCACCGCCCAGGACGGCGCCGAGGCGCTGGAGATCCTGACCCGCGAGGACGGCGCTTTCGATCTGTTGCTCACCGACATCCAGATGCCGGTCATGGACGGCATCGCGCTGGCACTCTCCGCCGCCCGCGATTTCCCTGATCTGACCATTCTGCTGATGACCGGCTTCGCCGACCAGCGCGAGCGCGCCTCGAACCTGAATGCGCTGGTGCATGATGTCGTGACCAAGCCGTTCTCGGTCGCCGACATCCGCACGGCCGTGGCGGATGCGCTGGCGGCAAGGAAAGGGTAGGCCAGCAATAGCCACACATGCGCTGTCATGCTCCGCGAAAGCGGGGCATCCAGTACGCCGCGGCTTCTCGATTCAATCGCTACCGTCTCGGAGTACTGGATCGCCCGGTCAAGCCGGGCGATGACACCGAGTGTGGAGTTAAAACTCCTTCAGCAGCCGCTCGATATAGTCGAGCTCGATCTGCGGGCGCGAGGGATCGCCGAGACGACGGCGGAGCTCTTCGAGAATGCGGCGGACACGCTGGGTGTCGATCTCGCCGGGAATCTTGACCGTATAATCGTCGCCATATTCGCGCCCATGCAGCGGACGGCCCAGCGGGTCGGTCTGGTTGCCGCCGCTCTGCTGACGGCCGGCGCGCTGGCCGGGGCCGTCGCCCTGGCCGTCGCCATCGCCCTGCTGCATCGCCTCGGCCATCTTCTGCGCGCCCTTCCGCATCGCGTCGAGCGCCTTGCCCTGCGAGTCCACGGCGCCGTCGGCATTGCCCTCGCCGAGCTTTGATCCCGCATCGCCCATGGCGCCGTCGGCCGCGTCCAGGCTGCCATCATCATCGCCCTGGTCGCCGTCCTGATCGCCGTTCTGGCCGGGCTGGCCCTGGTCCCCCTGCTGACCCTTCTGTCCCTGTTGGCCTTTCTGCCCTTTTTCACCCTTCTGCGTGAGGCCGCGCTTGGCAAGCTCGTCCTGCAGCTTCTTCAGGCGGTCGCGCAGCCCCTGCTGGTCCTGCTGCAACTCCGACATGGACTGATCGCCCTGCTGCTTGCCGCGCGAGCGATCGCGCCGGGAATCCTGACCCTGCTTGAAGGTCTTGTCGCGCAATTGCTGCTGCTTGCGGATCATGTCGCCGAGCTCGTTGAGCGCCTGCTCCATGTCGCTCTCGCCGGACTGCCCCGGCTGCGCCATCTGGAGGCCCTCCAGCATCTGCTGGAGCTGCTCGAGCAACTGCTTGGCGGCATCCTTGTCGCCGGAGCGCGACAGGCGCTCCATCCGGTCGATCATGTTCTGCAGGTCCTGCTGGCGCAGGACCTTGGTGTTCGGATCGAGCGGCCGCGCCAGCTGCTGCGGGTCATTGTTGTTGCGGAACTGCTCGGCGAGCTGGCGCATGAAGTCGTTCAGCGCCTGACGCAGGTCCTGCGTCAGCTTCTTGATCTCTTCGTCGCTCGCGCCGCGCTCCAGCGCCTGCTTCAGCGCGTCCTGAGCCGCGCGCAGCGCCTTCTCGACGTCGGAGATCTTGCCGTCCTCGATCGTCACCGCAAGCGCCCACAGGCTCGCCACGACCTCGCGCAGGGCATCATCGGTGCGGGCGGCCTCGAGCTGTCGCGCCACGCTGTGCAGGCCGAGATATTGTCCGGGCTCCGGCGTGAACATCTCGGGCGCGATCATCAGCGCGTCGAGCGCGGCATACACGTCCGAATTCTTGTTGGCGTCGAGCGCGAGAATGCGGCGCTGCTCGATCAGTGCACGTGCAAGCGGCTTGGTGAAGAGCCGTTCGGGCAGGCGCATGTTGAACGGTTCGCTTGTGGCCTCATTGCCGGCCTCGTCCTTGGCCGTGAGGGTCAGCGTGACCTCGGCGCCGGCATAGGGATCCTCGCTGAGATCCTTCACCGACTGTCCGACGCCGTTGCGGGTCCGCGCATTCGGCAGCGCGAGCGGGAAGTGCGGCGGCTGGAACAGCGGACGCGAAGCCGTCCTGGTGTCGCCATCGCCGGCAGCAGCCTTATTGCCGGCAGCAGCCTTATCGCCGGGAGCAGCCTTCGCCCCGTCCTTGGCGTCGTCCTTGGCGCCATCCCGGGCATCGATCGAACGCAGGGCAAATCTCGCCTCGGCGCCGGTGACGCCGTAATCGTCCTCGATCTTGTAGGCGAGCTGGAGCGCGCCGCGCGCCTGGCGCTCCGGGTCCTTTGCGAGTGCAATCGTCGGCGCCCGATCCGGCGTTGCCGCAAACGCCCATTGCGGCTGGCCGGAAGGCGCGCGGACATGCGCCGTGCCGTCGCCGGAAATTGTAAAATGCCTTTCGTTGGTCCCCTTGGGGCTGGCTTCGGTGGGGGCAACCTCCTTGAGGCCGCCGGAGACGGCGACATCCAGGCTGCCGCCCGAGGAGCGCACGATCAGGGTCGAACCAGCGGGAATGGCGAGCGGACCGCTGGCGGGCAGGGCCGCAGCTTCCTTGTTGGCGGCCGACAGAATGACCGGAGGCCTGCCGGTGTACAGCGGCGGCGTGACCCAGGCATCGACGCGAACATTGCTCGGCGCCAGCACCCCGTTCCAATCGAAGGCGGCGCCAAGCCGCATCGCACGCTCGTCGCCGGCGGCGAAGAAGGTCGCAACCAGCATCACCATGACCAGCGCGCGCAGCGCCCAGGGGTCGTGGAGCGCGAGCCGCGGGTGCGGCAGACCGGCCTGGATGCGCTTGAGGGACGCCAGCGTACGCTCGCGCTGCGCCTGCCACAGCGCCTGCGCGACCGGGTCTTGCGAGGTCAGCGTGTCCGTGAGCGTCGTGGCCGGGCGGTGACGGATGCCGGAGCCACGGTCGAGCCGGGCGAGCGCTTCCGCGCGGCTCGGCCAGCGGAAGCCAATCAACGGGAACAGGGCGGCGACCGCGACCGCGGCGAAGAGGGCGAGACCGATAGCCCTGGCAATGAACGGCAGTGCCAGCCAGAGACCGGCCCAGGACACCACCAGGAACAGGCCGGCAACGGTCAGAAGGCGCGCCACATTGGGCCAGGCACGCTCCCACGCGATGGCATAAGTGGCCCGATCGAGGGCCTGCGCCAGCTTTAGCCGCGACAGCGCATCACTGCTGCGGATCGGGTCTGACGGGTCGGGGGTGACGCCGTTCAATCAGCTCTCCAGGTTGCCCGGTAGAGAAGAGCCTATCACAACGGCAGCACTGAGGCATCCGTTCCTGTACGGGAGAACCCCCTTTTCCCGCATAACACGAGGACGTGACTGGCCCGGTGCAACCCCGTAATTTCCGCGCGCCATCCCTGAGGGACACGAAGGAAACGCCATGGACAAGAAGATGCACGACAAGGGCCTGGAAGTCCGCAAAGCGGTGCTGGGCGAAGCCTATGTCAACAACGCCCTGAAGAACGTCGACGATTTCAACCGCCCGTTCCAGGAGATGCTCAACGAATATTGCTGGGGCACGGTGTGGGGCCGCGAGGAGCTGCCGCGCAAGACCCGCAGCATGCTCAACATCGCCATGATCGCGATCCTCAACCGCCAGCACGAGTTTCGCGCGCATCTCAAGGGCGCGCTGACCAATGGCGTGACGCGCGAGGAGATCCGCGAGATCCTGATGCAGGTCGCGATCTACGGCGGCATGCCGGCCGCGGTCGACAGCTTCCGCATCGCGCGCGAGGTGTTCGCGGAGATCGACGGGAAGGCGTAGCCAATTCCCACTGTCGTCCCGGACAAGCGGAGCGCCGATCCGGGATCGACATCGGTGATGGAACGCGCATCTTCCACAACGACAAAGAAGCAAAAAAAGGAAACACCATGGACATCGGATTCATCGGGCTCGGAAACATGGGCTTCCCGATGGCGCGGCGGCTGATCGAGGCGGGACACAAGCTCGTCGTCTTCGATACGCGCAAGGAGGTCGCAGACAAGCTGGTGGCGCGCGGCGCGACTGCGGCGGCGTCGCCGAAGGACGTCGCCGATCAGGTCGAGACCGTGATGGCGAGTTTGCCTTCGCTGCAGGCTTCACTCGACGTCGCAACGGGAGCGAACGGCGTGATCGAGGGAAGCCGCGCAAAACGCTTCATCGATCTGTCGACCGTCGGCTCGACGATGGCAAAGAAGATCCACTCCCTTCTGGCCGAACGCAACATCGTGCAGATCGACTGCCCCGTCTCCGGCGGCGTCGGCGGCGCCGAGAAGGGCACGCTGGCGGTGATGGTGTCAGGACCCAGGGCCGAGTTCGAGCTGTTGAAGCCCGCGCTCGACGTGATCGGAAAAGTGTTCTTCATCGGCGAGAAGCCCGGCGCGGCGCAGACCATGAAGCTCGCCAACAATTTCCTGTCGGCTACAGCGATCGTGGCGACCTCGGAAGCGGTGGTGATGGGCGTGAAGGCAGGGCTCGATCCCGCCGTGATGATCGACGTCATCAATGCGGGCTCCGGCATGAACACGGCGAGCCGCGACAAGTTTCCGCGCTCGGTGCTGCCGCGCACGTTCGACTTCGGCTTCGCGACGGGGCTGATGGTGAAGGACGTGCGGCTGGCGCTGGAGGAGATGAAGCAGCTCGGCCTGTCGATGGAGGTTGCCGATGCGGTCGGGCGGCTATGGGAGACCGTGATCAGCTCGGAAGGCGCCGAGTCCGATTTCACCGCCGCGATCAAGCCGATCGAGAGGAAGGCGGGGATCGTGGTTGGCGGCGCAAAGGGCGGATCGGCGGGGAAGTAGCGCCTCACAACCAGGGCGCGGGCTTATCCATCGCGATGAGCTGCTCGACCTCGATGCGCGGGCGCACCACGGCGTACTGATCGCCCTTCACCAGCACCTCGGGCACCAGCGGCCGGGTGTTGTAGGTGCCGGCCTGGACGGCGCCATAGGCGCCTGCGGTCATGATGGCGAGGAGATCGCCCGCCTTCGGCGCCGGCAGCGTGCGGTCGAGGGCGAGATAGTCGCCGGTCTCGCAGACCGGGCCGACGACGTCGGCCATGATCGTGGCGGCGCCCTTGGCCGGCTGCCTCACCGGCAGGATGTCGTGATAGGCCTCATACAGCGTCGGGCGGATCAGGTCGTTCATGGCGGCGTCGATGATGACGAAGTTCTTGCCGTCGCCGTGCTTCACATAGATGACCTTGGCAACCAGGATGCCGGCATTGCCGACGATCATGCGGCCCGGCTCGAACATCAGCGTGCAGCCGAGATTGTGGCTGACGCGCTTGACCATGGCGGCATAGGCGTCGGGTGCCGGCGGCGCCTCGCGGTCCATGTCATAGGGGATGCCGAGACCGCCGCCGAAATCGACGTGGCTAATGTTGTGGCCGTCTGCCCGCAGCGTCTGCACGAATTCGGCGAGGATGCGGAACGCGGTCTCCATGTTGGAGAGGTCGGTGATCTGGCTGCCGATATGCACGTCGGTGCCGGTCACTTCGATGCCGGGGAGCCTGGCGGCGCGCGCATAGACCTCGCGCGCATGCGTGATCGGGATGCCGAACTTGTTCTCCGACTTGCCGGTCGAAATCTTGGCATGCGTGCCGGCATCGACGTCCGGATTGACGCGGAGCGAGATCCGCGCGGTCTTGCCCATCGCGGTCGCAAGGCGCGATAACGATTCGAGCTCGGGCTCGGATTCTACGTTGAGGCAGAGGATGTCGGCGGCAAGCGCGGCGCGCAGCTCCTCTTCCGTCTTGCCGACGCCGGAGAACACGATCTTGCTGGCCGGGAAACCGGCAGCCAGCGCGCGCTTCAATTCACCGCCGGAGACGACGTCGGCGCCGGCGCCGAGCTTGGCCAGCGTGCGAAGCACCGACTGATTGGAGTTCGCCTTCATGGCGTAGCAGACCAGCGCCTTCTCGCCGGCGAAGGCATCGGCGAAGACGCGGTAGTGCCGCTCCAGCGTCGCGGTCGAATAGCAATAGAACGGCGTGCCGACGGTGGCGGCCAGCTCGGACAGGTTCACCGCCTCGGCGTGCAGAACGCCGTTGCGATAGTCGAAATGGTTCATGGCGCAGGCTCGGTTGTCCCGGCTTATTTCCTGCCGGGGGGTTCGTCCAGGAGCGGGTCGAGAATAAACGGTTTCTTCCTGCCCTTGGCCGCCGCGGGCGCGGCATCCGCACCGTAGGTGGGATTGAACACGCTCGGCGTCCTCTGAGCTTCGGCCTCGGTATCAAGAGGTGCGGCTCCGCCGGCCGTGGAGGCGGTCGGCGGCAAGTCGAGCGGGCCCTTTCGGCCGCAGCCGGCAAGCGCGAGCGCCGTCAGGCTCAAGACAATGATGGCCCACCCCGAGCCGGCCGGGCGAAACTTTGACGTCACGACGAAATCCCCACTACGCGGCGCGCACCATACAGAGATTGGCGCGCTCTGGCGAGAGCCGGATGACCATGAAACATAAGCGAAATTTTGCCCTCAGCCCGATTTTCGCTCTTTTTCCAGCCGCTTCGCCCAGGCCTTCGCCTGGGACGCGACGTTCTTCGGCGCGGTGCCGCCGAAGCTGGTGCGGCTCTTCACCGACGATTCGACCGAGAGCACGCCGAACACGTCCTTGGTGATCTTGGGCTCGATCGCCTGCATCTCGCTCAGCGGCAGCTCGTGCAGCGCGACGCCCCCCTCGGCGGCCTTGGCGACGATGCGGCCGGTGACGTGGTGGGCCTCGCGGAACGGCATTTTCAGCGTTCGCACCAGCCAGTCGGCGAGGTCGGTCGCGGTGGCGTACCCCTCGCCCGCCGCCGCTTTCATCTTGGCTTCATCCGGGACGAGGTCGCGGACCATGCCGGTCATGGCGCGGATCGCCAGCGACAGCGCGGCGAAGCCTTCCATGGCACCCTGCTTGTCCTCCTGCATGTCCTTTTGATAGGCGAGCGGCAGGCCCTTCATGACGATCAGGAGGCCGTTGAGGGCGCCGATGACGCGGCCGGTCTTGGCGCGCACGAGCTCGGCGGCGTCCGGATTGCGCTTCTGCGGCATGATCGAGGAGCCGGTGGTGAACTTGTCGCTGAGGCGGATCAGGCCGACCAGCGGCGAGGTCCAGATCACGATCTCCTCGGCAAAGCGCGACATGTGCACGGCGCAGATCGAGGCCGCCGACAGCGTCTCCAGCACGAAGTCGCGATCGGAGACCGCGTCGAGCGAGTTCGCCATGGGGCGGTCGAAGGCAAGCGCCTTGGCGGTGGCGTGGCGGTCGATCGGGAACGAGGTCCCGGCGAGCGCGGCCGCGCCGAGCGGGGATTCGTTCAGCCGCTTGCGCGCATCCTGGAAACGGCCGCGGTCGCGCGCGGCCATCTCGACATAGGCGAGCAAATGGTGGCCGAAGGTGACGGGCTGCGCGGTCTGCAGATGCGTGAAGCCGGGCATCACGGTGCCGGCATGCTCCAGGGCACGCTCGACCAGCGCCTGCTGGAACGCGGCGAGCGCGGCATCGGTCTCGTCGATGACGTCGCGGACGAACAGACGGAAATCTGTCGCGACCTGGTCGTTGCGCGAACGCGCGGTATGCAGGCGGCCGGCGGCGGGGCCGATCAGCTCCGACAGGCGGCTCTCGACATTCATATGGATGTCCTCGAGCGCGCGCTTGAATGCGAAGCCGCCCTTGCCGATCTCTGACAAAATCGTGTCTAGACCCTTGCCGATATTTTTCGCATCAGAAGCCGTAATGATGCCCTGCGTGGCCAGCATGGCAGCGTGGGCCTTGGACGCGGCAATGTCCTGGGCGAAGAGGTGACGATCGACGTCGATGGAGACGTTGATCTCTTCCATGATCTCGTCGGGACGTTCCGAGAACCGGCCGCCCCACATCTTGTTGCTCATGATCCCCTGCTCACGCCTTGCCTGTCGCTAGCCACGTTTGCTGGCCTCGGCCAGCCGTATTAAGAGGCCCCTGATAGCCATATCTGCGACCGGATGACAAACGTTATGCTCGACCAGAAGCCCTCCGCCACGCGCCGCATTCCCCTCGTCATCGCCACCGTGGCGATCGGAGGACTGGCAGGCTTCGCCGCGCTGTACGGGCTCGGCCTGAGCCGGTCGCCTAGCGGCGATCCGGTCTGCCGGACGGCGGTGGCAACGGCCTCGAGGATCGCCCCGCTCGCCCATGGCGAGGTGGCGGCGCTGACCATGGCGAGCGCCCCGTTGAAGCTGCCCGACCTCGCCTTCGAGGACGCCGACGGCAAGCCGAAAAAGCTGTCCGACTTCCGCGGCAAGACATTGCTGGTGAACCTCTGGGCGACCTGGTGCGTGCCCTGCCGCAAGGAAATGCCGGCGCTGGACGAGCTCCAGGGCAAGCTGGCGGGCCCGAATTTCGAGGTGGTGGCGATCAATATCGACACCCGCGACCCGGACAAGCCCAAGAACTTCCTGAAAGAGGCCAACCTGACCCGGCTCGGCTATTTCAGCGATCCGAAAGCCAAGGTGTTCCAGGACCTTAAGGCCATAGGCCGGGCACTGGGCATGCCGACCTCGGTGCTGGTCGACCCGCAGGGCTGCGAGATCGCGACGATCGCGGGTCCGGCGGAATGGGCGAGCGAGGACGCGCTCAAGCTGATCCGGGCCGCGACCGGCAAGGCCGCCGCATCGCTTTAAAGCATGATCCGGAAAAGTGCGCAGCGGTTTTCCGAAAAGATCATGCTTAAACAACAACCTAAAGCGCGATGACGATTCATCCTAATCGCATCGCTTTAGGAATTCAGGCGGTGACGTTGAGATTGCCGCCGACGCCGGCGCCGACATTGGCCAGCGAGGGTTGGCCCGCGCCCATCAGCGTCAGGACGGTCGACTTTTCCATGTCCATGTTCTGCTTGGTCAGCGTCGCCGCGATATTCGATTGCAGCGCGCCTTGCTGAGCGGCCAGCATGGTGCTGACCATCGCCATCATGTCCATTACGCGAACCCTCTTACCGGCCGTAACCTAGGCGCGAGAGGTTAACGCGACATGAATTGACACGAAGCGGATCAGCGCGTCGGAACCGGCTTGGCGCCGCGGTAGTCGTAGAAGCCGCGCTGGGTCTTGCGGCCGAGCCAGCCGGCCTCGACGTATTTCACCAGCAGTGGGCACGGGCGGTACTTGGAGTCCGCCAGCCCCTCGTGCAGCACTTGCATGATGGAGAGGCAGGTATCGAGGCCGATGAAATCGGCGAGCTCGAGCGGGCCCATGGGATGATGGGCCCCGAGCTTCATCGCGGCGTCGATCGCCTCGACGTTGCCGACGCCTTCATACAGCGTGTAGATCGCCTCGTTGATCATCGGCAGCAGGATGCGGTTGACGATGAAGGCCGGGAAATCCTCGGAGACCGCGACCTGCTTGCCGAGCTTGCCGACGAATTCCTTGGCGGTCTCGAAGGTGGAGTCGTCGGTGGCGATGCCGCGGATCAGCTCGACCAGCTCCATCAGCGGCACCGGGTTCATGAAGTGAATGCCGATGAAACGCTCCGGGCGGTCGGTGGCGGCGGCGAGCCGCGTGATCGAGATCGAGGACGTATCGGAGGCGACGATCGCCTCCGGCTTCAACACCGCGCAGAGCTCGTGGAAGATCTTGCGCTTGACCTCTTCCTTCTCGACCGCGGTCTCGATGACGAGGTCGCAATCGGCGAGATCGTCGAGTTTTTCGGCGAGCGTGATGCGCGCCATCGCCTTGACCTTGTCGTCCTCGGTGACGGCCTTCTTGGAGACCTGGCGCGCCAGATTGCCGTTGATGGTGGCCATCCCCGACTTGAGGCGGTCGGGCGAAACGTCGTTGAGCACCACGTCGAAGCCGGCCAGCGCCGCGACATGCGCGATGCCATTGCCCATCTGACCCGCGCCGATCACGCCGACCTTCTTGATCACTGCCGCCATCATGTCATCCACCGGAACGGCGCGCGACGAGCGCACCCTGCCTATCCCCTTGAGCCGGGAGGTCCGATTTAATCAGAACCTTGGCTCGAAACCTAGATTGGATCGCTTCGAAGGCGCGCCCCACGCCGAAGAAAACGCCTCAGAAATGCAACACCGGCCGGAGTGTATACCTCCGGCCGGTGTTTTCGATGCCCTTTTACTTGCCGAGCTTGCCGAGTTCGGCCGTCAGCTCCGGAACCGCCTGGTAGAGATCGGCGACCAGGCCGTAATCGGCGACCTGGAAGATCGGCGCGTCCTCGTCCTTGTTGATCGCGACGATCACCTTGGAGTCCTTCATGCCGGCCAGATGCTGGATGGCGCCGGAAATGCCGACCGCGACATAGAGCTCGGGCGCCACGACCTTGCCGGTCTGCCCGACCTGCCAGTCGTTCGGTGCATAGCCCGCATCGACCGCCGCGCGCGAGGCACCGACACCGGCGCCCAGCTTGTCGGCGAGCGGCTCGATGTATTTGGCGAAGTTCTCGCGGCTCTGCATGGCCCGGCCACCGGAGACGATGATCTTGGCCGAGGTCAGCTCGGGACGATCGCTCTTGGCAACCTCCTCGCCGACGAACGACGACAAGCCCGGATCGGCAGCCGCCGCCACGTTCTCGACCGCGGCGCTGCCACCCTCGCCCGCTGCGGCGAAGGTCGAGGTCCGCACCGTGATGACCTTCTTGGCATCCTTCGACTTCACCGTCTGGATGGCGTTGCCGGCATAGATCGGGCGCTCGAAGGTATCGGGCGCGACCACCTTGATGATCTCGGAGACCTGCATCACGTCGAGCAGAGCGGCGACGCGGGGCATCACGTTCTTGAAGCGCGAGGTCGCCGGCGCGACGATCGCGTCATAGCCGGAAGCCAGCGAGACGATCAGCGCAGCCAGCGGCTCGGCGAGATCGTGCGCGTAGAGGTCGCCATCGGCGAGCAGCACCTTCTTGACGCCGGCGAGCTTGGCAGCGGCATCCGCCGCGGCCTTGGCATTCTTTCCGGCGACCAGCACCTCGACATCCGCGCCGAGCGCGGCAGCCGCGGTCAGGGCCTTGTTGGTCGCATCCTTGAGCGACGCATTGTCGTGTTCGGCAATCAGAAGCGTCGTCATCAGAGCACCCCGGCTTCGTTCTTGAGTTTCGACACCAGCTCGGCGACGTCCTTGACCTTGACGCCTGCCTTGCGGCCCGCCGGCTCCGTCGTCTTGAGAACCTCGAGACGCGCGGCGACGTCGACGCCGTAATCGGCGACGGTCTTCTCCGCGATCGGCTTCTTCTTGGCCTTCATGATGTTGGGCAGCGAGGCATAGCGCGGCTCGTTGAGGCGGAGATCGGTGGTGACGATCGCCGGTCCCTTCAGCTTGACGGTCTGGAGGCCGCCATCGACTTCGCGGGTGACCTTGAAGTCGGACCCTTCGACCTCGAGCTTCGAAGCGAAGGTCGCCTGCGACCAGCCGAGCAGCGCGGCCAGCATCTGGCCGGTCTGGTTCGAGTCGT
Organism: Bradyrhizobium sp. USDA 327; assembly: GCF_041262065.1. Classification (NCBI taxonomy): domain Bacteria; kingdom Pseudomonadati; phylum Pseudomonadota; class Alphaproteobacteria; order Hyphomicrobiales; family Nitrobacteraceae; genus Bradyrhizobium; species Bradyrhizobium sp. USDA 327. The sequence goes on from NZ_JBGCCW010000001.1 coordinate 6,057,516, forward strand.
CGTCGATCGCCTGCTTGCCGAGGATGATCAGGCCCGGCTGCTCTTCGTCGGCAACCTTCTTCAGGATCTTGGCGACGGCGAGCGGCTCGACAGCGCCTTCAGCCTTCACCAGAATGCCGCGGTCGGCGCCCATGGCGAGGCCAGTGCGGATCGTCTCCGATGCCTGCGCAGGTCCAATGGAGACCACCACGACCTCGGTGGCCTTGCCGCCTTCCTTCAGGCGCAGCGCTTCCTCGACGGCGATTTCGTCGAACGGGTTCATGGACATCTTGACGTTGGCGAGTTCAACGCCCGATCCATCGCCCTTGACGCGGACCTTGACGTTGTAATCGACCACCCGCTTTACCGGCACTAAGACCTTCATCGATCCTCTTTCACTCAATCTGGGAGGGGGGTTATCAACTGGCGCGGAACCTAAAGGCCTGATCTGCCCCGGTCAACGCGCGAACGGGTCTAATTTTGCCCTTCTGAAATGCGGGCGCTCGATGGGTCAGCGGTTCTGGCCGGGAACCCAAAGCACGTCGCCGGCGCCATTGCCGTTGGCCGTCCGGCTGGCCACGAACAGGAAGTCGGACAGGCGATTCATATATTGGATGCCAGCCGCGCTGACCGGCTCGCCGGGCCCGGCCGCCAGTTCCACGATCACGCGTTCCGCCCTGCGGCATATCGTGCGTGCCACATGCAGATGGGCTGCGGCCGGCGTGCCGCCGGGAAGCACGAAGGAGGTCAACGGCGCGAGCTTGTCGTTCAGCGTGTCGATATCGCGCTCGAGCCGCTCGACCTGGCTGGTCACCACCCGCAGCCGCTCAGCCTTGCCCTCCCGTTCGGGCACGGCGAGATCGGCGCCGAGATCGAACAGATCATTCTGGATGCGGCCGAGCATCGCATCGAGTTCGGGCAGGTCTTGCGTGTAGAGCCGGACGACGCCGATCGCGGCGTTGGTCTCGTCGACGGTGCCGTAGGCTTCGATGCGCAGATCGTATTTCGGACGCCGCTCGCCGGTTCCGAGCGCCGTCGTGCCGTCGTCACCGGTCTTGGTGTAGATACGGTTCAACGTGACCATTTAGCGCCCCATCGCCCAGACCGCGAGCATCGCGATGATGATCGCCACGAACTGAAGCAGCACGCGCCAGCGCATCAGCTTCTGCGAGGTATTGGGCGAGCCGCCGCGCATCATGTTGATGAGCCCGAGCAGCAGCACCAACGCCACGGCGCCAGCGGCCGCCGGCAGGATGAAAGTACTCAAGAGAGATGCCATTGGGCGTAGATAACACCGTGTGCGACGGTCCGCCATCTCCCCAGTTTTGCCATTCCGGGGCGATGCGGCGGGACCGAGCGAGCGAGGCCGGCACATCGAGCCCGGAATCCATCGCGCCACTTGCGCTACGGCTAGATGGATTCCGGGCTCGCGCTTCGCGCGCCCCGGAATGACGGCGGGGCGCTTCGCGATCTGGCTTTTGAGCCAATAATGTCAGAAGCTGCCTAAATGATTTCCGATTTGTGTCCCTCGCCGACCGCCTTCCCCTCCCCCCGCAAGCGGGAGGAGGGAGCAGTACAGGGCAAGCCGTGAAAGCGATCCGCTACATCTACGACGTCGTGATGGATGCGTTCTACACCTTCCTCGCCGATGACGGCTGGGCGATCGCAAGCCACATCGCGCTGTCGACGCTGATGGCGCTGTTCCCGTTCCTGATCGTGCTGACCTCGCTCGCCGGCGTCTTCGGCTCCAAGGAACTCGCCGACCAGGCCGCCAGCCTGATGCTCCAGATCTGGCCCAAGCAGGTCGCCGATTCGATCTCGGGCGAGGTGCATGACGTGCTGACCACGACCCGCACCGGCATTCTCACCATCGGCGCGGCGCTGTCGGTCTATTTCGCCTCCAACGGCGTCGAGGCGCTGCGGGTCGCGCTCAACCGCGCCTATGCGGTGGTGGAGATGCGAAGCTGGTATTGGCTGCGGCTGGAATCGATTGCCTACACGCTGATCGCAGCTTTCACTGCGCTTGCCATGGCGTTCCTGATCGTGCTCGGTCCGCTGATCATCGAGGCCGCGCGGCGCCACATTCCGCTGTTCGTCGAATCGAACGAAAGCATCCTCACTTGGCTGCGCTACGGCATCACCATCGGCGCGCTCGTGGTTGCGCTGTTCATCCTGCACGCCTGGCTGCCGGCGGGACGGCGCAGCTTCCTCCAGATCATGCCGGGCATCATCTTCACGGTGGTGGCGTCCCTGGTCTCCGGCGTCGTCTTCGGACAGTATCTGGCGCGCTTCGCCAACAACTACGTGACCATGTATGCGGGGCTCGCCTCGGTGATCATCGCGCTGGTGTTCCTGTATTTCATCGCCGCGATCTTCGTTTATGGCGGTGAGCTCAACGCCGCGATCATCAAGTCGCGGCTTCCTCATGGCGTGTCGCTTCAAGCAGCGCAGTCGCTAAAGCCCGCGGAGACACAGGCTTGACCAGGAAGGCGTCGGCGCCGGCCGCGCGCGAAGCTGCCTCGTCCTCGCCGCGGCCGGACACGCCGATGATCGGGATCCGAGCCAGCGGCGTCGACAGCGCGCGGATCCGCCTGATGGCCTCGATACCGTCGATGCCCGGCAGCACCATGTCCATCAGCACCGCGTCGAACGCGCCCTGCTCCAGCCGTCCGACCGCGTCCTCGCCGCGTCCGATGAACTCGGCTTGATGGCCGAGCTCGGTCAGGATCGTGTTGAGCACGACGCGGCCGAACGGATTGTCCTCGACGCTGAGCACGCGAAGGCCCGCGACCGCCTCGGGCCCGCTACCCTTCGCCTCGCTGCTCTTGTCCGATCCCGTGGCGTCCAGCGACACCGTCAACGTGAAGGTGGCGCCACCACCGTGGCGCGGAGCGACCGTGATATCGCCGCCCATCGCACGCGCCAATTGCTTGACTGACGAGAGCCCCAAGCCGGCGCCGCCGAAGCGTGAGGCGATAGTGACATTGGCCTGGGTGAACGGGCGGAACAGCCGCTTGATCTCGGCCATGGTCAGGCCGATGCCGCTGTCGGACACCGCAAAGGAGACACCGACCCTGCCCTTGCCTTTTGCTTTGGCGGGACGCCACGGCTCGACTGCGAGCGCCACGCCGCCCTGGTCTGTGAACTTCACGGCATTGTCGATCAGGTTCTCGAGCGCGGCGCGCAGGCGGACGGGATCACCGACCACGAGTCCGGGGAGCTTTTCGGAGATATCGACCTCGGCCTGGAGACCTTTGGCCGCGGCGCGGCCGGCCAGCGAATCGCCGGCGCTGCGGGCGAGCGTCCGTAGATCGAACAGGTCCTGCCGCAGCGCGTTGCCGCCCTTCCCCGTCCCCTTGCCGGTTCTGGCGGCATCCACGAACAGCGTGGCAAGGCTCGCCAGATGCTCGGCACCGGCCTTGATGGTATCGGCCCACCGCCGCTCCCGCTCGCCGAGATCGGACGTCGCGAGCAAATCGCTGATCGCCAGAATGCCGGTCAGAGGGGTGCGGACCTCATGGGCAAAGGCGGCCAGCGCCGCCTGGACCACGTCCGGCGCGACCGCCCTGGTGCTGCGCTTGCGCACCTTTCCGGCCGTGCCGGACCGCTTCCGAGGCAGCCGCCTGGACGTCCGCGTGGTGCGCACTGGACGCGTTTTCGCCGCCATGAATCCCCTTCGAAGTACTCTCTTCGAACCCCGCGCGGACCGAGCATGGCACGGAGGAACACCCGGAGTCACGGCGACGTTTTGCTAACCCCCAGAGAAACTTAACCTAATCCCACCAGCTGGCGGATGCGGGAGGGCGTGATGCCGGCCGCGCGCAAGGCGCGCAGACCGGTCGACTGGCTCGATTTCGACAGCTTCCGGCCCGCCTCGTCGCAAATCAGCGGGTGATGGCGATAGGCGGGCTCGGGCAGGCCGAGCAGGACCTGGAGCAGGCGGTGCACCGAGGTGGCGTAAAACAGGTCCTGGCCCCGCACGATCTCGCTGACGCCCTGGAGCGCGTCGTCGACGACCACCGACAGATGGTAGCTGGTCGGCGTCTCCTTGCGGGCCAGGATCACGTCGCCCCACGCCTCCGGCCGCACTGGGACGATGCCGCGCTCGCCGTCCGGTCCCTCGCCGTGCTCATTCCAGCTCAGGCGGGCGGCACGGCGGCAGGCGGCCTGCATGTCGAGCCGCAGCGCATAAGGCGCGCCTGATGCGATCAGCTGCGACCGTTCGTCAGCCGACAATGATTTCGCGTCGCCGGGATAAAGCGGCGCACCGTCGGGATCGCGCGGCCACGGCCCGTCCACCTCGCGCGCGGCGATGAGCCTTGCGATCTCGGCGCGGCTTTCGAAAGTGGGATAGACGAGACCGAGCGCGGAGAGCCTTTCCAGCGCGGCACGATAATCACCGAGATGCTCGGACTGCCGGCGCACCGGCGTTTCCCAGGCAATTCCGAGCCAGGCGAGATCCTCGTAGATTGCCGTCTCATATTCCGGCCGGCAGCGCGTCGCGTCGATGTCCTCGATCCGCAGCAACAGCCGCCCGCCAGTCTGCCGCGCGCGATCGAAGTTGAGCAGCGCGGAATAGGCGTGGCCGAGATGCAGGAGGCCGTTAGGGCTGGGGGCAAATCGGAAAACGGGTGGCATCATGCGACATATCTCGTCATGGCCGGGCTTGCCCCGGTCATCCACGTTCTTCGGTGCCGCCTGCCGATCATGTCAAGGTGCCGGACAAACACCACGACCACCGCTCGTGCTAGACAATACGTCGCGGTTAGAAAGACGTGGATGGCCGGGACAAGCCCGGCCATGACGTCGGAGAGCTTGTCGGACCATCATGACCATCCACCTCGAAACCCAGTCCGATCTCGAAGAGGCTGTCCACGCGCTCATCAGGCGCGATCCGCGTCTCAGGCCCGTGCTCGAGATCGCGGGCATGCCGGCGCTGCGGCGGCGCGAGCCGGGCTTTACCGGCCTTGCGCACATCGTCTGCGGGCAGCAGCTCTCGACCGCGAGCGCGGCGGCGATCTGGGGGCGGCTGTCGGCCGCGTTCGATCCGTTCGACCATGACGCCGTGCGCCGCGCCCGCACCGACCGGCTGGGGCGGCTCGGCCTCTCTGCCGCGAAGATCAAGACGCTGAAGCATCTGGCGCGCGAAATCGCCGCCGAGCGGCTGAACCTCGACGTGCTCGCGGAGGAAGATGCCGATGCCGCCCATCACACGCTGATCGCGCTGCCCGGTGTCGGCCCCTGGACCGCCGACGTCTACCTGCTGTTCTGCCTCGGCCACGGCGATGCCTGGCCGGCCGGCGACCTCGCCGTGCAGGAGGGCATCCGTATCGGGCTAGGCCTCAACGCGCGACCGACGGAGAAGCAGATGGCACCGCTCGCCGAACCCTGGCGCCCGCTGCGCGGTGCGGCGGCGCATCTGTGGTGGAGCTACTATCGCGCAGTGAAGAAGCGCGAGGGCGTGCTCGCGGGATCGGACTAACCCCGCAGCCTCGCGCGGTCGGCCCGGGCGCATTCGGCGACGAAGTCTACCACGGCGCGCACCGCCGGAAGTTCGACGAGATCGGGATGGGCGAGCAGCCATAGATCCGCGACGCTGGCGAGCTTCTGCGGGGCGACGCGCACGAGATCGGAATAGGCTTCGGCGACGAAGCACGAGAGCGCGGAGATTCCGATCCCGGTGCGGACCGCCGCCAGCATGTCCCCCTGGGACGAGCAGCGCATCACCACCCTCGCCTGCCGCGTGACGACGTCGCTCCAGCGCGCAAGCTGCGCATTGGATGACTGGTCGGCGAAGCCGATGACGCTATGCTCCCTCCACTCGCCACGCCGTTCGGGCAGGGACCGCCCGGCGGCATAATCGCGCGAGGCATAGAATCCCGTGCCGAGACGGCCGATCTTGCGGCCGACCAGGTTCTCCTCGCCGCTGTCGAAGGGCCGCAGGACCACGTCCGCCTCGCGACGGCGCACGCTCGCCGGAAACGGATGGGTGATGATCTCCAGCTGGATATGATCGTGTGCACGCAGGAAGGCAGGCAGGCGCGGCATCAGCCAATGCGAGGCCAGCGTCGCGCCGATCGACAGCTTGACGATGCCGCGCGCCTTGTGTCCTCCCGCCGCGACCGCGGTCTCAGCCCGTAGCGCCGCGGCCGCCATTGCCTCGGCGTGTTCGCGCAACGTCCGTCCATCCGCAGTCAGCGCCAGGCCGTCGGCGGCGCGCGCCACCAATCGGGTGCCGAGCTGGGCTTCCAGCGCCGCGATCTTGCGGCTGACGGTGGGATGGCTGGTGTGCAGGCGGCGGGCGGCGGCCGTGAAGCTGCCGGTATCGGCGACCGCGACGAAGGTCTTGCAAAGGTCCCAGTCCACCGGCAGCCCCGTTCATATCTGAATGACGATCAGTTCATTATTGAACGGCCGGAGCGCGCCGTCCAACCTTATAGTGGGATCAAATCCGCCAACGCGGCCGGCAATCCGCCCGCGCGACAATCAACAGGGAAACGCCTCGTCATCCGCCCGCCGGCGGGGCCGCGTTTCAGGAGGACATGATGGCGCTGCCCACTCGCTTGAAGGATTCGCTCGAGCTGCCCGTGGTCGGCTCGCCCCTCTTCATCGTTTCCGGGCCGGAGCTGGTGATCGCCCAGTGCAAGGCGGGCGTTGTCGGCTCGTTTCCCGCGCTCAATGCCCGTCCGGTCGAGAAGCTGGACGAGTGGCTGAGCCGCATCGAGGACGAGCTCGGCGAATACAAATCGCGCAATCCCGGCAAGAAGGTTGCCCCCTACGCCGTCAACCAGATCTGCCATGCCTCCAATGACCGGCTGATGAAGGACATGGAGACCTGCGTAAAGCACAAGGCGCCCATCATCATCACCTCGCTGCGGCCGCCGGCGGAGATCGTCGAGGCCGCGCACTCCTATGGCGGGCTGGTGTTCCACGACGTCATCAACGTCAAGCATGCGCGCAAAGCCGCCGAGCAGGGGGTCGACGGCCTGATCCTGGTCTGCGCCGGTGCGGGCGGGCATGCCGGCACGCTGTCGCCCTTCGCGCTGGTGCGCGAGGTCAAGCAATGGTTCGGCGGCGCGATCCTGCTGTCGGGCGCGATCAGCGACGGCTTCGGCATCGCCTCCGCGCTGACGCTGGGCGCCGACCTCGCCTATATGGGCACGCGCTTCATCGCGACGCAGGAAGCCAATGCCGACGCAGCCTACAAGTCGGCGCTGACGCAGCACGCCGCGCACGACATCGTCTACACCAACCTGTTCACCGGCGTGCACGGCAACTATCTCGGCCCCTCCATCGCCGCCGCCGGATTGGACCCGGACAATCTCCCGGCCGCCGACAAATCGAAGATGAACTTCGGCTCCGGCGGCAACATGAAATCGAAAGCGTGGCGCGACATCTGGGGATCGGGCCAGGGCATCGGCCAGATCACCGATGTCCCTCCCGTCGCGGAGCTCGTCGACCGGATGAAGAGTGAATTCGATCAGGCCCGGCAGGATTTCCTGATGCGCGTGAGCGCCTGACGTCTCGGACTGGCAAGAAAGGGAGGATGCAATGAAGCTGGCAGCCGCACTGATCGGCCTGTCCCTGCTGGCGCTCGCCGGCGGGAGCGCCCACGCCGAAGGCCGCGACGAGATCCGCATCGGGCAGACCCTGCCCTATAGCGGGCCGGCTTCCGGCTTCGGCGCGATCGGGCGGACGCAGGAAGCCTTCTTCGAGAAGATCAATGCCGACGGCGGCATCAACGGCCGCAAGGTCAAGTTCATCACGCTGGACGACGCCTATTCGCCGCCGAAGACGGTCGAGCAGACCCGCAAGCTGGTGGAGCAGGACGAGGTGCTGATGATGTTCGGCTCGCTCGGCACCGCCACCAACAGCGCCGTGCAGCGCTACCTCAACGGCAAGAAGGTGCCCCAGCTCTTCGTGCTCTCCGGCGCGACGAAATGGGCGGATCCGCAGAAATATCCATGGACCATGCCCGGCATGGCCGCCTACGAGTCCGAGGGCGTGGTCTATGCCAAGCACGTGCTGCGGACCAAGCCCGGCGCCAAGATCGCCATCCTGTCCCAGAACGACGATTTCGGCCGCGACTATGTCGCCGGCTTCAAGCGCGCGCTCGGCGACAAGGCCGCGAGCATGATCATCGCCGAGCAGACCTACGAGACCAGCGCACCGACGATCAGCTCGCAGCTCTCGACCCTGAAGGCATCGGGTGCCGACGTGCTGTTCGGCGTCGTGCTCGGAAAGTTCACCTCGCAGATGATCAAGGGCGTCGCCGAGATCGGCTGGAAGCCCGAGCTGTTCTTCGTGCCGACCTCGGCCTCGTCGATCTCGTTCCTGGAGCCGGCAGGGCTCGACAACGCGGTCGGCCTGATCTCGTCGAGCAATCAGAAGGACACTATGGACCCGCAATGGGCCAGCGATCCCGACGTGAAGGAGTACTTCGCCTTCATGAAGCAATACATGCCGAATGCGGACCTCTCCAACTCCAACTACGGGGCCGGCTACCACTACGCGACGCTGCTGATGACCGTGCTGAAGGCGTGCAAGGATGATTTCAGCCGCGAGAACATCATGCGCCAGGCGGCCTCGTTGAAGGACGTGAAGCTGCCGCTGCTGCTGCCGGGCATCACCGTTTCGACCGGGCCAGACGACTATCTGCCGTTCCAGCAGCTTCAGCTCCGGCGCTTCAACGGCAAGAGCTGGGTAGGATTCGGCGACGTACTGGACGATCGCTGACTCCAGCAGAATAAGGACAGACCATGATCATCAGCGGCGAACGCCGGATCGGCTATGACGAGATCCAGGCGCGCATAAAACGCGCCGCGAGCGGGCTGCGCGCCCTCGGCGTTGCCGAAGGCGCGCCGGTCGCGATGATGCTGCGCAACGACTTCGCCCTGTTCGAGGTGGTTGCGGCCTCGGCCGCACTGGGCAGCCCGGTGGTGCCGATCAACTGGCACCTAAAGGCCGAGGAGGTCCGTTACATCCTGACCGACAGCGGCGCGACGATTCTGGTCTGCCACGCCGATCTGCTGCCGCAGATTCGCGGCGGCATTCCGGACGATGTCCGCCTGCTCGTCGTCGCGACGCCGCCCGAGCTCGCCGCGACCTTCGCAATTCCCCCTGATGTGACCGAGGTCGCGGCGGGATCGATGGATTGGGACCGCTGGCGCAACGGCCATCCGGAATCGCAGGAGCCGCCGCGCCGGGCCGCGGCGATGATCTACACTTCGGGGACCACCGGCATGCCGAAAGGCGTGCGGCGCATGCCGATGCAGCCCGAGCAGGCGGCCGCTTCCGAGCGCGTCGGCGCAATCGCCTATGGCATCAAGCCGCGCGAGGACCAGGTCGTGCTGATCAACGGGCCGATGTATCATTCGGCGCCGCATTCCTACGGCATGATGGCCTTTCGCAACGGCTGCACCATCGTTCTCCAGGCCCGGTTCGACGCCGAGGAGCTCTTGGCGCTGATCGAACGCCACCGTGTGACGCATATCCACATGGTGCCGACCATGTTCGTGCGCCTGTTGCGTTTGCCCGAGGCCGTCAGGCAGCGTTACGACCTGTCGTCGCTGCGCTTCGTCGTGCACGGCGCGGCGCCCTGCCCGCCCGAGGTGAAGCGGGCCATGATCGAGTGGTGGGGACCGGTCATCAACGAATATTTCGGCTCGACCGAGACCGGCATCCCGGTGTGGCACTCGGCCGAGGAGGCCCTGAAGAAGCCCGGCACGGTCGGCCGCGCCATCGAAGGCGGCATCGTCAAGATCTTCCGCGAGGACGGCAGCCTCTGCGGCGCCAATGAGATCGGCGAGATCTACATGCGCCAGAGCGCCGTGCCGGATTTCGACTATCACGGCAAGGCGCAGGCGCGCGCCGAGGCGGGGCGCGACGGTCTCGTCAGCGTCGGCGACGTCGGCTATCTCGACGAGGACGGCTATCTGTTCCTGTGCGACCGCAAGCGCGACATGGTGATCTCGGGCGGCGTCAACATCTATCCTGCCGAGATCGAGAACGTGCTGATCACCATGCCCGGCGTGCGCGATTGCGCCGTGTTCGGGATCCCGGACGCGGAATATGGCGAGCGGCTGTGCGCCTGCATCGAGCCCGATTCGGCCGAAGAGCTCTCCGCCGCTGCAGTGCAGGCTTTTCTGCGCGAGCGATTGGCCAATTTCAAGGTGCCGAAGGAGATCCAGTTCCTGGATGCGCTGCCCCGCGAGGCAACCGGAAAGATCTTCAAGCGCAAGCTGCGCGATCCCTATTGGGCGGACCGGAGGCCGGGCGGGCCTTAGCCGGCCGCCACCGAATCCGCGCTTGAAGCATCGCCCGGCATATTCCGTCCGAGCAGGGCCGCATGCCTGCCTCGCTCGGGTCGCCCGCTTTTGGCGGTCCGCGAAACCGTATAGCGTCGGCCCCAGAGGAAACGCCGCGAAGACGGCCATGAGGTCGCGCATGCTGGACAAGACCAAGGATATTTCCGTCTCCGCACAGGCCTGGCTCGATGAATTCGAGCGCGCCCTGGGCAAGCCGGATAGCGCCCCCCTGAACCGCCTTTTCCTCGTCGACGGATTTTGGCGCGATGTGCTGGCGCTGAGCTGGAACCTGCAAACAATCGCTGGCAGCGACACGGTCGTGCAGCAGCTGACGGCGCTCGCGCCCAGAGCTGCGCCGTCTCATTTCACGATCGCGCCCAACCGCGCGCCGCCGCGCTGGGTGACGCGCGCCGGTACCAACACCATCGAAGCCATCTTCGATTTCGAAACCGCGCTCGGCCGCGGCAGCGGTATCCTGCGGCTCGTACCTGACAGCACCGACGGCGACCGGTTGAAAGCATGGACGCTGCTGACAGCGCTCGATGAGCTCAAGGGCTTCGAGGAGCAGCTCGGCACCTCGCGGCCCCGCGGCCAGGCCTATTCGCGCGACTTTCGCGGGCCGAACTGGCTCGACCTGCGCAACGCCTCGCGCGACTATGCCGACCGTAATCCAGCCGTGCTGGTGGTCGGCGGCGGCCAGGCCGGGCTCGCGATTGCGGCGCGGCTGAAGCAGTTGAAGGTCGACACGCTGATCGTCGATCGCGAGGCGCGGATCGGCGACAACTGGCGCAGGCGTTACCACGCGCTGACGCTGCACAATCAGGTGCAGGTCAATCACCTGCCCTACATGCCGTTCCCGCCGAGCTGGCCGACCTATATTCCAAAGGACAAGCTCGCCAACTGGTTCGAAGCCTATGTCGATGCCATGGAGCTGAACTTCTGGACCGGCACCGAGCTCGAAGGCGGCGCCTATGACGAGGCCAGCGGCCACTGGACAGTGACGCTGCGGCGGGCCGACGGCAGCCGGCGCACCATGCATCCGCGCCACGTGGTGATGGCGACCGGCGTCAGCGGTATCGCCAATGTGCCCGACATTCCGACCCTCGACAATTTCAAGGGCGCGCTGGTGCATTCCAGCCGCTACGAGGACGGCGAGAACTGGACAGGCAAGCGCGCCATCGTCATCGGCACCGGCAACAGCGGCCACGACATCGCGCAGGATCTCTATTCCAGCGGCGCCGAAGTGACGCTGGTGCAGCGCTCGTCGACACTGGTCACCAATATCGAGCCGTCGGCGCAGCTCGCCTACGCGACCTACAATGAAGGCACGCTCGAGGACAATGATCTGATCGCGGCCTCGATGCCGACGCCGCTGGCGAAGAAGACGCATGTGATGCTGACCGAGCAATCCAGGCAGCTCGACAAGGAGCTGCTCGACGGCCTCCGTCGCGTCGGCTTCAAGCTCGACTTCGGCGAGGCCGGCACCGGCTGGCAGTTCAAGTACCTCACCCGCGGCGGCGGTTATTATTTCAATGTCGGTTGCTCCAACCTGATCGTCGAGGGCAAGATCAAGCTCAGACAGTTTTCCGACATCGAAAGCTTCGTCACGAACGGCGCGCGGATGAAGGACGGCTCGACCATTGCAGCCGACCTCATCGTGCTCTCGACCGGCTACAAGCCGCAGGAATATCTGGTGCGTCAGCTGTTCGGCGATGCCATCGCCGACCGGGTCGGTCCGATCTGGGGCTTCGGGGACGGCTTTGAGCTCCGCAACATGTATGCACGTACGAAGCAGCCCGGCCTCTGGTTCATCGCCGGCAGCCTCGCACAATGCCGGATCAACTCGAAATATCTTGCGCTCCAGATCAAGGCGGTCGAGGAAGGGATTTTGGGCCGGACCTAGCCACAGCCGTCATTCCGGGGCGCGCGTCAGCGCGAGCCCGGAATCCATTCATCCGCGAAATGCCGTAAGATGGATTCCGGGTTCACGCTTCGCGTGCCCCGGAATGACAAGAGGAGAGATCAATGCCAGCCATTCTCGGCAGCGGCGAACACCGCTACCGCGTCGTCGAAAACTTCGCGAAACTTCCCGGCGGCTGGCAGCTCACCGACGTCGCCTCGGTCGCGGTCGACAGCAAGGATCGCGTCTACGTCTTCAACCGCGGCGCCCATCCGATGGTGGTGCTGGACCGCGACGGCAATTTCCTGCGCAGCTGGGGCGAAGGACTGTTCTCCCGCGCGCATGGCCTGCACATGGATGCCGACGACAACCTCTATTGCACCGACGACGGCGACCACACGGTGCGCAAATGCACCACCGACGGCAAGGTGCTGCTCACGATCGGCATCCCCGCAAAGCCGGCGCCGTTCATGAGCGGCGAGCCGTTCCACCGCTGCACCCACACCGCGCTGTCGCCGAAGGGCGAAATCTACGTCTCCGACGGCTACGGCAATGCGCGCGTGCACAAGTTCAGCCCTGACGGCAAGCTGATCAAAAGCTGGGGCGAGCCCGGCACCGACCCCGGCCAGTTCAACATCGTGCACAATATCGCCACCGATGCCGACGGCTGGGTCTATGTCGCCGACCGCGAGAACCACCGCGTGCAGGTGTTCGACGGCGAGGGCAAGTATGAGGCGCAGTGGAACAATCTGCACCGGCCCTGCGCGCTGTGCTGCTGCGGCAGCGCAAAGAGCCCGACCTTCGTCATCGGCGAGCTCGGCCCCGGCCTCGCCATCAACCGCAAGGTGCCCAATCTCGGCCCGCGACTGTCGATCGTCGACGCCAAGGGAAATCGCATCGCGCGACTTGGCGGCGAGGAGGGCCCGGGCGTTGCCAGCGGCAAATTCCTCGCCCCGCATGGCATCGCGCTGGACTCGAAGGGCGATATCTATGTCGGCGAGGTCGGCGTCACCAACTGGGAGACCAGCTTTCCAGACGAGGAGATGCCGGCCGAGGTGCGCAGGACGCGGTGCCTGCAGAAGCTGGAGCGGGTACGGGAGTAGCTGCCCCGGGAGGCGGTCACGACGCGGGGCTGGCGGTTCCGCGCGCCCCCGGGATCGCGGCATTTTGAGCGCTTTTGCCACCCCGCCGCCGCATTGCTTGCGCCTGAATAAGTCGCTCAACGGGCTTCACAATCCCGTCACGCTGCATGTAGTATGTCAGTACATGCTGCTTCGCAGCGTATATTGGAGGCCGGGAGCGTTACTTGAACGCACATGTCTCGCAAGGCAGTTGGCCGGTGTTGGTGCTGAATGCGGACTTCCGGCCGCTGAGTTACTACCCACTGTCGTTGTGGTCGTGGCAGGACGCGATCAAGGCGGTGTTCCTCGACCGCGTCAATATCGTCGCTCACTACGATCAGGCGGTCCACAGTCCCACCCTGCAGATGCAGTTGCCGAGCGTCGTCTCGCTCAAATCCTTCGTCAAGCCGACCACCCACCCCGCCTTCACCCGGTTCAACGTCTTCCTGCGCGATCGATTCGCCTGCCAATATTGCGGCTCGCCCGAAGACCTCACCTTCGATCACATCATCCCGCGCAGCAAAGGCGGCCAGACTACCTGGGAGAACGTGGTGGCGGCGTGCTCGCCGTGTAACCTGCGCAAGGGCAATCTCACCCCGGCGCAGGCAAAAATGTTTCCGCGCCAGAACGCGTTCGCACCCACCGTGCACCAGTTGCACCGCAACGGCCGTCTCTTCCCGCCGAATTACCTGCACGATAGCTGGCTCGACTATCTGTACTGGGATACGGAACTGGATCCGTAGGCGCGAACCTCCGCGCGTTATCCCCGCTGCAACGCCAGCGTCACGCCGCCGAGCGTGAGCGCCATCGCCGTCCATTCGCGCAGGCCCAGCGGCTCGCCCAGGATGATGGCGGCGGAGACCACGCCGATCACGGGAACAATCAGCATGCCGGTCGAGGCCGAGGTCGGTGGCAGACGGCGCAGCGTCTCGAACCAGGTGACGTAGCAGATGCCCATCGGCACCAGCGTCATATAGACGAAGCAACCGAGCCCCAGCGGGGTAATCGCGGTGATATCAGGACGCTCGAACAGGACGCCGAGGATCAGCATCGCGGCGCAGCCGAGACCGACCTGCCAGGCGACGACGACCAGCGGCGGCATCGGCAGCGGCTTGCGGTTGAGCACGTTGCCGAGCGCGAACAGGATGGCGCAGAGCAGCGCCAGCACGATGCCCAGCAGCTTGTCGGCGCCGAACGCAAAGCCGTTGCCGCTCAGGAGCAGCGTGACGCCGGCGACGCCAAGGATCAGCCCGAAAATATCCCGTGCGGCCGGCCGCGTATGCAGCACCGGCCAGGCAAACAGCATCGCCCAGATCGGCATTGTATAGGCGAGCAAAGCGCCCTCGCTCACGGTCACATACTTCATGGCGACCGTGCCGAGACCCATCCAGGCAAAGACGTTGGTGAAGGTCGCGAACAGCAGCCGCGGGACCGCCTCACGCGGCACGGCGAACGATTCCTTCCGGCTCAGCACCAGGGCGCCGAGAATGAGGGAGGCGCAGATCCCGGCAAGGCCACGTGCGAACAGGGGCGGCCATTGCTGGAGCAACAGCTTCATGAGCGGCCAGTTCAACGCCCAGCCGAACGCCGTCACGCAGAGGCAGAGAGAGCCGATCGTCCTGTCGCGCCGCGCCGAATCCATGGATAGCGCTTAGCAGGCGGACGCCGGCCGCTCCACCTCGGCTGGTGCATGCGGGCCATCGCGCGGGACGGAACCGGACCGCCTGGCGCTCGTTCAAATGGGAGCCCACGCGACGACGTGTGCCGCAGCGCAACCAGGGAGGCCATCATGCCTGCAGCCGAGAAAGACCATGTCTACAAGATCCTGGACCTGGTCGGATCGTCCGAGACCTCGATCGAGGACGCGATCAAGAACGCGATCAGCCGCGCGTCGAAGACCATTCGCGAGATGAAATGGTTCGAGGTGGTGCAGACGCGCGGCCACATCGAGAATGGCGCGGTTCGGCACTATCAGGTGACCTTGCGTGTCGGATTCACGCTGGAAGAGTGATTTCATCTTCGCTGTTGCGGCCGAACTTCACCATGCTGACCCAGATCTACGAAATTTCCAGCCCGGACGAAGCACGCGCCGTCTCGGAGATCGGAATTGATCACGTCGGTATCCTGGTCGGCGACGGCGAATTTCCGCGCGAGCAGCCGCTCGCTCTGGCGGCGGAGATCGCCGCTGCGATCGTGACGCCGGCAAGATTTTCGGCGCTGTTTCTCACGGCGCGAGCGGCGTCGATCATCGAATGGGCAAGGATGTTGAAGCCTGCGATCGTTCATCTCGGAGCGGCACCTGAACTGCTCGGGCCCGCAGAGGTCGCCATGGTCAAGGCCGCGCTGCCCGATCATCAGATCATGCGGAGCGTGCCGGTTTATGGCGAGGAGAGCGTCGAGATAGCCCGGAGCTATGAGCACATTGCGGACTATCTTCTGCTGGACAGTCATCGCCCCTCCGACAGGCAGATCGGTGCGATCGGCGTGCCGCACGACTGGAGCATCAGCCGCCGGATCGTCGAGCTGATCGGCATCCCCATCATCCTGGCCGGAGGCCTGGGTCCTGACAACGTCGCACAGGCCATCCGCGTGGTCGGGCCGGCCGGCGTGGATTCGAAGACAAGGACAGACAAGGAAGGCACGCACGCCAAGGATCTGGCGCGCGTGCGGCTATTCCATGAAGCTGCACGAGCCGGCGGGGAGAATTAGTCAGTCAACCCTTCCGTCCCGCCTGCCCCGCTGCCAGCTTCTCTCCGGCGGTGCACGCAGCTTTCCGAAGCTGAGAGTCCGAAGGTTGAGAGAACGTCTGCATATTTGCTGCGCTGCGACACGCGACGACTGTGCGGCTCCTGCAAACCAAAAGCTCGCCGACATCCAAAATGCGACATCGCGCAGCTTGTCGGATGCCGACAATGCGTCCAAACTGTGATCAAAGTCGCTGGATTGCGGCATACCCCCAGCGGTTAAAAACGAAGCGCACCGAAACGCGTTCGAACAACCAGGCCGCCAGGGAGGACGTCCATGACTGCTAAGTCTGAAAAGACCAGAACAACTCGTCGCAAATTCCTGCTGGCCGCCGGGGCGACCGGCGCTGCTGCCATCGCCATGCCGCAAGTCAGCCGGGCGCAGACGGTGACCATGAAGATGCAGGGCTCGTGGGGCAAAGCCGATGTCTTCAACGAGATGGCCGAAGACTATGTGAAGCGCGTCAATGAAATGGCCGGGGGCCGGCTCCGCATAGATTATCTGGTCGGCGGCTCGGTCGTGCATCCGTTCCAGGTGTTCGACGGCGTTCATGGCGGCCAGATCGACGCGGCACATACGGTGACGGTCTACTGGTACGGCAAACACAAGGCAGCATCGCTGTTCGGGACAGGTCCCGTGTTCGGCTTCAACGCCAACGAAGGCCTCGGCTGGATCCACAACGGCGGCGGCAAGGAGCTGTTTGAGGAGCTCCAGACCCAGATCATGAACGTCAACATCAAGAGCTTCTTCGCCATGCCGATGCCGACCCAGCCGCTCGGCTGGTTCAAGAAGCCCATCACCAGCGACGCTGATCTCAAGGGCTTGAAGTATCGCACGGTCGGCCTTGCCGCCGATCTCTTCCAGGCGATGGGTGCATCCGTCGCGCAGCTACCCGGCGGCGAGATCGTGCCCGCGATGGAGCGCGGCGTGATCGACGGGTTCGAGTTCAACAATCCGACCTCGGACCGGCGCTTCGGCGCACAGGATGTCGCCAAGAACTACATGATGGGCAGCCACCATCAGGCGACGGAATATTTCGAGATCATGTTCAACCGGACCAAATTCAACGCGCTGCCGAAGGAACAGCAGGCGATCCTGCAATACGCCGCCGAAGCTGCTTCCTCCGCCAACGAATGGAAAGGCATGGACTACTATTCCAAGGACCTGCAGGAGCTGATCAACAAGGACAAGGTCAACGTCCTGCGGACGCCGAAGTCGGTGTTCGACGCGCAGATCAAGGCGTGGGACGGTCTGATCGCCCAGCTCGGCACGGATCCGTTCATGAAGAAGGTGATGGACTCGCAGAAGGCCTGGGTGCGCCGCGTGGTTTACTACAACATGAACAACGCGACGGATTACCGCGGCGCCTTCGAGCATCACTTCCCAGGCGTGCTCAAGGTGTGACGGCTTTCGCGGCGCATCGCGTGAAGCCGAATCGTGAGGGGGCGGCGCAATTGAAGCGCCGCCCGCGAGTTGGGAGGGGGACATCCGGATGTACTGCTCGCAGCGAGTTCAGCTCGCATGACGAAATTCCTGTTCTTCATCGATGAGCTCAGCACGTGGGTCGGCAAGGCGTTCGCCTGGCTGATTCTCGTCCTGACCCTGGGTGTCAGCTACGAGGTGTTCGTGCGCTACGTGCTGCGTGCGCCGACCACCTGGGCTTTCGACATCAGCTACATCACCTATGGCGCGATGTTCCTGATGGCCGGCGCGTATACGCTCTCGCGCAACGGCCATGTGCGCGCCGACGTGGTCTACCGCCTCTGGTCGCCGCGCACCCAGGCGACGATGGACCTCGTCCTGTATATCCTGTTCTTCCTGCCGGCGATCGCCGCGCTGATGTATTCGGGCTGGAACTACGCCCAGATGTCGGTGCGCTTCCGCGAAGTCAGTATCTTCAGTCCGGCCGGCGTGCCGGTGTTTCCGCTGAAGGCGCTGATCCCGCTCACCGGTTTCCTTCTGTTTCTGCAAGGGTTCGCTGAAATCATTCGCTGTGTGCTGTGCATCCGCACCGGCCGATGGCCGCAACGACTGCACGACGTGGAAGAGACCGAGAGCCTCATCATCCGCGAACATCAGCAGCACGCGGCTGAGCCGCAGAGCGAGAAGGGACCAGGCGCATGACCGATCCTCAACTCGGCATGCTGATGCTGGGCCTCTTCATCTTCATCATCATGCTCGGCTTCCCGATCGCGTTCACGCTGATGGCGATGGGCGTCTCGTTCGGCTACTATGCCTACTACACCCCCGGTCAGGACTTCTTCCAGAACCGCGTCTTCACGCTGCTGGTGCAGAAGACGTTCGAGGTCACATCCAGCGATGTGCTGGTTGCGGTTCCGCTGTTCCTGTTCATGGGCTATCTGATCGAGCGCGCAAACATTCTCGACCGCCTGTTCTACTCGCTGCAATTGTCGATGAAGAACGTGCCGGGCGCGCTGGCGGTGGCAACGCTGATCACCTGCGCGATGTTCGCGACCGCGACCGGCATCGTCGGCGCGGTTGTCACGCTGATGGGCCTGCTGGCCTTGCCGGCGATGCTGCGCGCCGGTTACGACGTCAAGCTGTCGGCAGGCGTCGTCTGCGCCGGCGGCTGCCTCGGCATCCTGATTCCGCCGAGCATTCTGCTGATCGTCTATGCGGCAACCGCCGGCGTTTCGGCGGTCAAGCTTTATGCGGCCGCTTTCTTTCCGGGGTTCCTGTTGGCCGGCCTCTACGTCCTCTATGCGATGGCGCGCGCGATCATCAATCCCGCGCTGGCGCCGAAGCTGCCGCCCGAGCAGACCAACGTGCCGCTCAGCACGGTAATCTGGGCGCTCGCCACATCGTTCCTGCCGCTGGCGTTGCTGATCGTTTCGGTGCTCGGCGCGATCCTGTTCGGCCTGGCGACGCCATCCGAGGCGGCCGCGGTGGGTGCCCTCATGAGCATCGTTCTGGCCGCCGCCTATCGTTCGCTCAACTTCACGATGATGCGCGAATCGGTCTATCTGACCGTGCGTGCCACCGCGATGGTCTGTTACCTGTTCATCGGGTCGTGGACGTTCTCCGCGGTGTTTGCCGTCCTCGGCGGACAGACGGTGGTCGAGCAGTTCTTCGCCGCGATGAACCTGTCGCCGATCGGGTTCCTGCTGTTGACCCAGGTGATCATCTTCCTGCTCGGCTGGCCGCTGGAATGGACCGAGATCATCATCATCTTCGTGCCGATCTTCCTGCCGCTGCTGCCCCAATACGGCATCGATCCGATCTTCTTCGGCATCCTGGTGGCACTGAACACGCAGACGGCGTTCAACACGCCGCCGGTCGCGATGGCGGCCTTCTATCTGAAGGGCGTGGCGCCGCCTCAAGTGAAGCTGACCGACATCTTCTCCGGCGCGCTTCCCTTTGTCGGTCTGGTCTTCCTCACCATGGCACTGGTCTACATCTTCCCGGGGATCGCATTGTGGTTGCCCACCTATCTCTATGGATCGCGATGAGCGCGCCCGGCAAACCGCCGAAAGGCTGCGCATGAGTCTCAACGCGCTCGGCCTCATGGAAGCTGCGGCCGGCATCCGCGACGGCCGGCTCAGTTCGGCGGAGCTCGTCGGCGACTGCCTCAAGCGCGTCGATGAGGTCGATCGCGATATCCATGCGTGGGCGTTTCTCGATCGCGACCACGCGATGCGGCAGGCCGAGGCTGCTGACGATCGTCGTAAGCAGGGCAAGGCTGTCGGCCCGCTGCATGGCGTGCCCGTCGGCATCAAGGATATATTCGACACCGGCGACATGCCGACGGAATTCGGATCAGACCTGTGGGCCGGACGCACGCCGCGGCGCGATGCGGCGGCCGTGGCGCGTCTGCGGGCGTCCGGCGCCGTGATCCTCGGCAAGACGGTGACCACCGAGTACGCGTACTACAATCCGGGCAAGACCCGAAATCCGCACAACCCAGATCACACGCCCGGCGGATCGTCCTCGGGCTCCGCCGCGGCCGTCGCGGCGCTGATGGTGCCTGGTGCCGTCGGCTCGCAGACCAACGGCTCGGTGATCCGTCCTGCCGCCTTCTGCGGCGTAGTCGGTTTCAAGCCTTCGCACGGCCTCATTCCGCGCAGCGGCGCGCTCGAACTGTCGCGCACACTCGATCATGTCGGCGTGTTCGGGCGCAGCGTGGAGGACGCGGCCCTGCTGGCCGAGGTCATGGTCGACTTCGACCGGGAGGATCTGGACACGCGGCCTGTTGCGCGCCCGCCATTCTCTGCGGTAGCGGCGAGCGAGCCGCCGTTGCCGCCGCGATTTGCCTTCGTGCGCTCTCCGGTCTGGGATCAGGCCGAGCCAGTGACGCGTGAGGCCTTTGCTGAGCTTGTCGAGGCTTTGGGCGAGGCGTGCAGCGAAGTCGAGCTTGGGCCGAGCTTCGATCGAGCCGTCGATATGCACCGTATCATCATGGAAGTTGATATGGCGCACAATCTGCGGCGCGACTACCAGCGAGGCGGCGACAAGCTGAGCACGCGTCTACGCCAGGCGATCGAGCGCGGCCGCGCGCATCTTGCGGTGGATTACTGCGGCGCTCTGGCCGGGATTGCGCCGCTCAACCAGGCTCTGGACCATATTTTCGACGAATACGACGCCGTCCTGACGCCTGCGGCGCCGGGTGCCGCGCCCGGCATTGAAACGACCGGCAACCCGGTTTTCTGCACGCTCTGGACCTATCTCGGCGTGCCCGCCATCAGCCTGCCATTGATGCGTTCCGAAGCCGGCCTTCCGCTGGGCGTCCAGCTCGTCGGCCGCCGCGGCAACGATGCCCGCCTCTTGCGCACGGCGCATTGGCTCGTCAGGAATATCGGGCGCACTCGTGGCAGCGCTCGGCGCAACGTCCCGAGCGCTGGGTCGAACTCGGCTCCCGGCGCGGAGAAAAGGAAAGTGCGATGACCAATCTGATCACCGGGCTCATCGGCCTCGCGCTGATGATGACATTCCTTGGAATCCTGGTGGTCTGGATCAAGGCCATCCCGCTCATCGTCATTGTGGTTGGCGTGGTGATCCTGGCGGTGGTCGATTTCGTCCATTCACTGCGGACGCCAAACGGCACGCATCGCTGAGCGCCAGCGCAAAATCGTCCTCGCATGGCATGTCGCGCCGCACCATCACACCAGGTGGCACGCCACGAAGTGGCCGTTCGCCCCCTCCTTCAGCGCCGGAGCGCTTTCTGCGCAGCGCGGCTGGGCGATCGGGCAGCGGGTGTGGAAGTGACAGCCCGACGGCGGCTTCATCGGGCTTGGCACGTCGCCCTTGAGGCGGATGCGCTCGCGCTTGAGCTTGGGGTCGGGCACCGGCACCGCCGACAACAGCGCCCTGGTGTAGGGATGCTGCGGGTTGCGGTAGAGGTCGCTCGCCTTCGCCAGTTCGACGATGCGGCCGAGATACATCACCGCGACGCGATCTGAGATGTGCTCGACCACCGAGAGATCGTGCGCGACGAACAGATAGGTCAGGTTCAACTCGGCCTGGAGGTCTTCCAGGAGGTTGATCACCTGGGCCTGGATCGACACGTCGAGCGCGGAGACCGGCTCGTCGCAGACGATCAACTTCGGCTCGACCGCCAGCGCGCGCGCGATCACGATGCGCTGGCGCTGACCGCCGGAGAATTCGTGCGGATAGCGCCGCATGTGCTCGGCCTTGAGCCCGACCTTGACCAGCAGGCTCGCGACGCGCTCCTCGCGCTCCTTGGCGGAGGTCGCGAGATTGTGGATGGTGAAGGCCTCGCCGAGGATGGCGCCAACCGTCATGCGCGGATTGAGCGAAGCGAAGGGGTCCTGGAACACCAGCTGCATGTTCCGCCGCATCGCGCGCAGATCGTTGCCGCCGAGCTTGCGCACGTCCTGGCCGTCGAAGGTGACCTCGCCGTCGGTCGGCTCGATCAGGCGCAGCACGCAACGCCCCGTCGTCGACTTGCCGCAACCGGATTCGCCGACGAGACCGAGCGTCTCGCCGCGATTGACCGAGAACGACACGCCGTCGACAGCATAGACGGTGCCGACCTGGCGCGACAGCAGGCCTCCGAGCACCGGGAAGTGTTTCTTCAGGCCGCTGACGCGCAGCAACGGTTCGCTCATGCCGCGCCCCCCAGGCTGGTATCTCCCAAGTGACAGGCCATGCGATGGCCGGGCGCGACCTCGCGCAGCAGCGGTTCCTTCTCGCTGCAGACATTCATTGCGAACTTGCAGCGCGGGGCAAAACGGCAGCCGACCGGCGGATTGATCAGGATCGGTACCGAGCCGCCGATCGCCTCCAGCCGCGTCTTGTGCTCGCTGTCGAGGTCGATGCGCGGGATCGAGCGGATCAACCCTTGCGTATAGGGATGGCGGGGATCGCCGAAGAGCTCGTCGACGGCCGCCTCCTCCACCACCTTGCCGGCATACATCACGACGACGCGCTGCGCCGTCTCGGCGACGACGCCCATGGCATGGGTGATCAACATCACCGCCATGCCGAAGCGTTCCTTCATGTCCTGCAAGAGGTCGAGGATCTGCGCCTGGATGGTGACGTCGAGCGCGGTGGTCGGCTCGTCGGCGATGATCAGCTTCGGCTTGCAGGCGAGCGCCATCGCGATCATCACGCGCTGCCGCATGCCGCCGGAGAACTGGTGCGGATAATTGTGCACGCGGCCTTCGGCGTTGGGAATCTGCACCAGCTTCAGCATCTCGATGGTGCGTTCCAGGGCCTGTTTTCTCGTCACCGCCTCGTGGCGGCGCAGGCTCTCGGCGATCTGCTCGCCGATGGTGAGCACCGGATTGAGCGAGGTCATCGGCTCCTGGAAGATGAAGCCGATCTCCTTGGCGCGGATCTCGTCGAGCTGATTGCTGGTCAGCGGCACGAGATCGCGACCCTCGAAAATGATCTGGCCCGCCGCGATCCGGCCCGGCGGCATCGCGATCAGCTTCAGGATCGACATTGCGGTGACGGTCTTGCCGCAGCCGGACTCGCCGACGACGCAGAGCGTCTCCCCCCTGTTGATGGAGATGTCGACGCCGTCGACGGCCTGGAGGATGCCGTCGTCGGTTGAAAAGTGGGTTTTCAGGCCCTTGATCTCGAGCAGCGGTGCCATCAGATCACCCGTCGCGCATCGAGCGCGTCACGCAGGCCGTCGCCGATGAAGTTGATGGCGACCACCGCGATGAAGATCGCGCCGCCCGGAAACAGCGCCCAGTGCGGGCCGATATCGAGGAAATCCTTGGCATCGTACAGCAGTCGGCCCCAGGTCGGGGTGTCAGGCGGGAAGCCCAGGCCGAGGAAGGACAGCGTCGATTCCGCGATGATGGCGGCCGCAACGTCGATGGTGCCGGCGATGATCACCGGACCGAGCGCATTTGGCAGGATGTGCTTGACCACCTGCCGCAGCGGACTTGCACCGAGCGCACGTGCAGCCTCCACGAATTCCTTTTCGCGGATCGACAGGAATTGCGCGCGCACCAGGCGCGCGACCGGCATCCAGCGGAGCCCCCCGATCACCAGCACGATCAGGATGAAGATGCCGCCCTCGGGGCCGAACACCTGCTTCAGCCCATCGCGGAAGAGATAGATCAGCAGCAAGAGCAGCGGCAGTTGCGGCAGCGACAGGAACAGATCCGTGAGCCACATCAGGCCATGGCCGAGCGCGCCGCGCGACATGCCGGCCAGCGCGCCGATCAGCACGCCGATAAAGACCGAGACCAGCATCGCGGCAAGGCCGACGGCGAGCGAGATGCGCCCGCCATAGATCATGCGGGCGAGGATGTCCTGCCCGAGATCGTCGGTGCCGAACGGATGGGCCAGCGACGGCCCCTGCATACCCGCCACAATGTCGATCTCGTCGATCTTGACCCGCCAGACGAACGGACCGAGCACCACCGCCAGGACAAGAACCAGGAGCAGGAACGCGCTGACAACGGCAAGCTTGTGGCGGCTGTAGCGCCGCCACGTCTCGCGCCAGGGCGAGTAGACCCGCCGCTCAGCGGAGGGAGATGCGAGGGTCAAGCCAGCCATAGAGGACGTCCGCGATGAGATTGAACAGCACGACCAGGCACGCGAAGACGAAGGTGACGGCCATCACCACCGGCGTGTCGTTGGAAAGGATGGAGGAGATCAGCAGCGAGCCGATGCCGGGAATGCGGAATATCTGCTCGGTGACGATGGCGCCGCCGAACACCGCGGGCATCTGCAACGCAATCAGCGTCACGACCGGGATCATGGCGTTGCGCATCACGTGCTTGACGATGACCGTGGCCTGGCCAAGCCCCTTGGCACGCGCCGTGGTCACGTAGTCGAGCCGGATCACGTCGAGCATCGCCGAACGGACGAAGCGCGTCATTGACGCCGCCTGGAACAGACCGAGCACCGCCACCGGCATGATCGCCTGCCTGATCATCTCCAGCACCCAGCGGATGCCGGTTGCCTTGATGTCGGTCGTATAGACGAAAGGCAGCCAGTCCAGCGTGACCGAAAAGATCAGGATGAACAGAATGCCGGTGAAGAAGGTCGGCAGCGAGAAGCCGACGAAGGCGAGCGTATTCGCGATCTGGTCGAACAGCGAATACGGCTTGGTCGCGGCATAGACCCCGACGGGGATCGCGATCAAGAGCGCCAGGATCTGCGCCGAGCCGATCACGTAGAGCGTGGCCGGCAGGCGCTGGAGGATCAACTGGTCGACGTCCATCCGGCTCACGAAGGAGAAGCCCCAGTCGCCGTGCAGCATGGCGTTGAGCCAGTGCAGGTAGCGGAGATAGATCGGATCATCGAGACCGAACTTGGCCCGAAGCGCGGCCTGCACCTCGGGCGGCACGTTCGGGTTTGTCGCCAGTTCAGAGAACGGATCGCCGGGGGCGAGTGCAAGCACGACGAACAGCACGACCGAGATTCCGAGCAGGCTCGGAATCGCGATCAGGAGGCGACGCAGGACGTATTGACTCATGAGGGAAGGCCCCGTCTAGAGCTGGGGGATCATTCCTCGCGGTACCAGTCGAACAGGTTGTCGGTCTCGTTGGCCCACCCCGAGATCACCGGACGCAGCGAGTTCGACGCCGCTTCCACCTTGAGCCGGTGCTGCGCCGGAATGAACACGGTCTCCTGGAACAGGATGTCGTTGGCCTTGATGTAGAGCGCCACACGCTTCACCGGATCCATCTCGCCGTCCGCGGCATCGATCGCCGCGTCATAGTCCTTGTTGACAAAGCGCGGGAAGTTCGTGCCCTGCCACTTGTTTTCCTTCGTCGCGACGTTGCTCGAATGGTAACGGCGCATGTGCTGGGCCGGATCCGGCTGGCTCATCGGGATCTGGAACATCTCGATGTCGGCGTAGAACTTCGCATAAGTGTCGGGATTGGCGACGTCGGACGAGAAGAACACCGAGGCCACGACCGACTTCAGTTCGACATCGATGCCGGCCTTCTGGCAGGCCTGCTTGACGATCGCCTGCGTCTTCTGGCGCGGACCGTTGATCGAGGTCTGATAGAGCAGCTTCAGCTTCTTGCCGTCCTTCTCGCGGATGCCGTCCGCACCCGGCTTCCAGCCGGCATCGTCCAGAATCTTCGAGGCCTTCTCGACGCTGAACTCCCACGAGGTGTTCTTGGAGACGAACTTTTCGGGTCCGTTGAGGAAGTTCGCGGTGGTGCGGCCGGCGCGGCCGTAGATCGCCTTCTTGATCGAATCACGATCGACCAGCAGCGACAGCGCCTTGCGCACGGCGGGGTCGGAGAACAGCGGATGCTTGGTCTTCATCGAGGAGCGCTCGCCATCGACCTCGGTGTTGGGATCGGTGAAGTTGAGCGCGATGAACTCGGTGTCGCCGCCGACGGCGTAGATGGTCTTGCCCTTGCCGCCCTTCTCCAGGCGCAACAGCACGTCGTCCTCGACCTGGATGTTCCAGCCGAAATCGTATTCGCCGGTCTGGATCACCGCACGTGCGGCCGAGACCGCGTCGCCGCCGCCCTTCATCTCGAGCGTGTCGAAATAGGGCCGGTTCGGCATGTGATAGTCTTTGTTGATCTCGCCACGGATCAGATCGCCGGGCTTGAACTCGAGGAACTTGTAAGGGCCGGTGCCGACCGGCGCGAGGTTGTTCGGTGCTTCGCGGGACTTGGATCCCTTGTACTCGGCGAACAGGTGCTTGGGCAGAATTTGTCCGGTTGCACCGACGAAGGCGTCCGCCCAGAACGGCGTCGGCTTCTTGAAGGTGATGCGGACCGTCAGGTCATCTACCTTCTCGACCGTGATGTCGCGGTAGGTCGCTACGGTGATCGCGGCCGTCGCCGGATCGCTGATGTACTGCCAGGTGAAGACGACGTCGTCGGCCGAGAACGGCTTGCCGTCATGCCACTTCACGCCGGGCTTCAGCTTCCACGTCACCGACTTGCCGTCGGCGGCTAGCAGGCCGTTCTGGGTCGAGGGAATTTCGGACGCCAGCACCAGCTTCATGTTGCCGTCCGGATCCCAGCAGGCGAGCGGTTCATAGAACAGGCGCGAGCCGTCCTGGTCCTTGGTGCCGGTGGCGAAATGCGGATTGAGCAAGGTCGGGCCCTGCCACCACAACAGCTTCAGCGCACCGCCGCCGCCGCGTTTGGTCGGCTTGTAGGTGGACGCGCCCTGGGCCATGGCGACACCGCCGAGCGCGAGGATCTGGTTGGCCAGCGGTGCGGTCAGGCCAACGGCGGCCATGCGCTGGATGAAGGCGCGGCGGTTCATCCGCCCGTCCTTCACCTGACCGATCATCGAACGCAGTTCTTTATCCAGCATGGTTGTCCCCCCGTCTGGTTCCGACATGGATGCAGGCGGCCGCAGGAGGCGACCGCCGGGTTTGGCTGGCGGTAGATGGCACACCGAATGGGGTGCACGTCAACTGGGACCGTGTGTATGCAAACGGTCTTCTGGCTGTCCGTTGGGCAAAATTGCGTTCCGCAGCCCATCCGTTCGGCAATCCAGCGTCAAAACGTGCTGGATTGCGCGCTGCACTGCGGAAAATTTGTTCGCTGCATCCGACGAAGTATCGAGGTGAAATTACCCGACGGACATGTCGAGCGGCGGCGCGACGTGATCCGGCAGCGGACAGACGTAAGGTGTCTTGGCCGTCCGCTTTTGAAGGTCCGCCTTGGCAGCCTTGATCAGCTCCGGTTCCATCAGCGCCTTGATGCCGAGGCCGGCCATCGCCTTGGCCGCCTGCACCATGGCCTTGTGGGCATGCGGGCTCTTGCCCTGCGCTACCACCTGCCAGGTGTGGAAGGGCGTGCCGATCGCAACCGTGGGTGCGTGCACCTGCGCGGTCGGCACCACCCAGCTCACGTCGCCGACATCGGTCGAGCCGACCAGCGGGTTGCGCTTGGCATCGAGCGGCACCAGGAAGTCGGCCAGCGGCCGATCGGTCGGCTCCATGCCGATCGCGTAATAGACGGACGCGACGTCCTTGTCGGTGAGCGTCGCACGGATCTGGCTGGCAAAGCTCTTGTCCGCGTCGTCGAAGTGCGGCGGTCCGAGTTCTTCCATCACCTGGTGCAGCGCCTGTTCCAGCGGCGCATTCGGCAGGATGTTGGAGACCGCGGAGATGATCTTCATCTCGACTTTGGTCTCGGTCATCAACGCGGCGCCCTGCGCGATCTTGGACACGCGCTCGACCAGCTCGTTCATGCCGGGAAGGTCACGGGCGCGAATCGAATAACGCACGCGCGCATGCGCCTGCACCACGTTCGGCGCGATGCCGCCGGTATCGAGCAAAGCGTAGTGCACGCGGGCATCGCTCGGCATGTGCTCGCGCATGTAGTTCACGCCGACATTCATCAATTCCACCGCGTCGAGCGCCGAGCGGCCGAGATGCGGCGAGGCGGCCGCATGCGAGGTACGGCCGGTGAAAATGAAATCCGCGCGCGTGTTGGCGAGCGACGGCGTCACCGCGACTTCCCAGAAGCTGTGCGGATGCCAGGTGATGGCGATGTCGGCGTCCTCGAACGCGCCGGAGCGCACCATGAAGGCCTTTGCCGCGCCACCTTCTTCGGCGGGGCAGCCGTAATAGCGCACGCGGCCCGGCACCTTGTTCTCGGCCAGCCAGTCCTTCACCGCGGTCGCGGCGAGCAGTGCGGCGGAACCGAGCAGATTGTGACCGCAACCATGGCCATGGCCGCCGGTCTCGATCGGACGATGCTCGGCGACACCCGCCTCCTGGCTGAGGCCCGGCAGCGCGTCGTATTCACCCATGAAGGCGATGACAGGACCGCCCTCGCCCCACTCGCCCATCACCGCAGTCGGGATGCCGGCGACGTTCTCGGTGATCCGGAATCCCTGATGGCGCAGTTCGGCGAGGTGCTCGGCGGCGGACCGCGCCTCGGTGTAGCAGACCTCAGGCATGCCCCAGACCCTGTCGCTGAGGTCGATGAAACGTGCCTTGATCGTATCGATGCCACGCCAGATGTCGCTGCGGTTGTCCATGCTTGTCGTCCGTGATCCCAAGGTCAAACGAAGCGGCAATGGTTAGCAGCTTCGCTATGCGGCGCCTAGCATTCCGCCGGACAGCAGCCATGCGGCCATGCCGGATCGCACGGACGCCCAACCCGCGAGGTATCTCTCGCGCCTTTCGAAGATTTCACGCGGCGTTCTCCGGAATAGTTGGCAACGAGGCTTTCAAGACGGCCTGCTCCGGCCTAAATTATGCTTGCTCGTCGTTCCGCTAGCCAATGCCGGAGCGATGCTCTCAGCCAGGAGAACTCCATGCCCGCTCTGACCGAATGGAGAGTGCCGCCGGCGAACCAGCCGCGGGCGAGCGACTACAGCTTCGATCTCGATCGCGCCCTCGCATCCATCGTCGGCCTGCACGCCATCGTCCCGCCGGACGCTTTCAGCGCGGAGACGCTGGGCACCGAGCGCGCCGGCAACGGCGTCGTGATCGACGACGGGCTGGTGCTCACGATAGGTTATCTCATCACTGAGGCAGAGACGGTCTGGCTGCACCGCGCCGATGGACGCGTGGTGGAGGGTCATGCGCTCGGCTTCGATTCCGAGACCGGGTTCGGGCTGGTGCAGGCGCTCGGCCAGCTCGACGTCGCGCCGCTATCGCTCGGCTCGTCGGCGGCAACCCGGATCGGCGATCGCGTCGTGGTCGGCGGCGCCGGCGGGCGCACGCGCTCGGTCGCAAGCCAAATCGTGGCCAAGCAGGAATTCGCCGGCTACTGGGAATATCTGCTGGATGAGGCCATCTTCACCTGTCCCGCACATCCGAACTGGGGCGGCACGGCCCTTCTCAACGAACGTGGCGAGTTGATCGGCATCGGCTCGCTCCAGCTCGAGCGGGAACGTGACGGCAAGGCCGAGCACGTCAATATGATCGTGCCGATCGACCTCTTGAAGCCGATCCTCGAGGACTTGCGCAAATTCGGCCGCGTCAACAGGCCGGCGCGGCCTTGGCTCGGGCTCTTCTCGACCGAGATCGACAACCGCGTGGTGGTGATCGGGATCTCCACCAACGGCCCGGCCGCCCGCGCCGAGCTCAAGACCGGCGATGTCATCCTCGCCGTGGACGGCGAGAAGGTCACGAGCCAGACCGCGCTCTACAGAAAGATGTGGACGCTCGGCGCCGCCGGCGTCGACGTGCCGCTCACCGTGCATCATGAAGGCGTCACCTTCGACGTTACGGTGACGTCGACCGATCGCTTCAAGCTCCTGAAGGCGCCGAAGCTGCACTGACCCAAGGCTTGAGGAAGAAGCGGGCGATGACCGAGGCCGTGGTGGACGACATCGTTGCCGTGCTGCCAACACTGCTCAATGCGCTGGAAGCGCTCGGCTTCTTCCAGCGGCATTTGCACCCGCCGGCCTTCGCCTCGGTGATGAACGCAATCGGCACACCGGACGAGGCGCTGCAAGCAGCACGAGCGGCGATCGGCG
This sequence comes from Bradyrhizobium sp. USDA 327, assembly GCF_041262065.1. Lineage (NCBI taxonomy): Bacteria > Pseudomonadati > Pseudomonadota > Alphaproteobacteria > Hyphomicrobiales > Nitrobacteraceae > Bradyrhizobium > Bradyrhizobium sp. USDA 327. The sequence goes on from NZ_JBGCCW010000001.1 coordinate 6,087,437, forward strand.
ACTGGCCTGAACAGTTCGCCGGCTTGCGCGAGCGGCTCGATCGCGCCTGCGACGAGGCCCTCGCCGCCTTTGCCGGCATCCGCGAGGTCGAGCGTGGCAATGGCGACCTCGTCGCGGTGTTCCGGGCCCTGCGCCATGTCCCGCGCGTGCAGGAAGCGCTCTATCCGCTGGCGGTGCAGTTCCCGCCCGTGAGCGGCTTCTTTCTCAACGCCGCCAATCGCGAGAATCACGATCTGCTGTCGCGACTGGAAGCCGGCGCAGGCGAACACACCGGCGTCTTCCACGATCACAACGAACCCGGTAGCCGCGGCGGCTTCTCGGTCTATGTCCCGGAATACTACACGCCCGATCGCACCATGCCGCTGGTGATGGCGCTGCATGGCGGCAGCGGCAACGGGCGCGGTTTTCTGTGGAGCTGGCTGCGCGACGCGCGCAGTCTTGGCGCGGTCCTTGTGGCACCGACCGCGACCGGCCCGACCTGGGCGCTGATGGGCGACGACACCGACACGCCGAACCTCATGCGCATCCTCGAGACGGTGCGCGGACGCTGGAGCATCGACCCCTCGCGCATGCTTCTGACCGGCATGAGCGACGGCGGCACCTTCTGCTACGTCACCGGGCTCGACGGCGCCTCGCCCTTCACCCACCTTGCGCCTGTTGCGGCGACCTTTCATCCGCTGATGGCGGAAATGGCGGATGCAAGGCGCCTGCAAGGTCTGCCGGTCTTCATCACTCACGGCAAGCTCGACTGGATGTTTCCGGTGCAGACCGCACGGCAGACGCAGGCGGCGCTCTCCGCCGCCGGCGCCAATGTCACCTATCGCGAGATCGACGACCTCAGCCACACCTATCCGCGCGAGATCAATGCGGAATTGCTGCAGTGGCTGAATGGAGAATGAACGACCTCTCCTTAGATGCGCCGCATGGCCGGGGAACCATCGCTCCGGGCGTACGTTATCGCCCGTCACCGGAGGTTCGCCATGCAGACTTTTTTCGGAATGATCCTGGGCGCACTGCTGCTTGCGGGCGGCGTTTACGTCTATGATTCCATGCAGACGTCGTCGGTCGCCAATGGCGAGGTCGCGACCACCAATCGCACCATCGTGAACTGGGATGTCGCCAAGGCCGATTGGGACGCACTGCGCGACCGCGCGCACAAGGACTGGGTCCGGATCTCGTCGAAGTAATATCGCCCCGACCATATGAATGAGGCGCCGTCGCGAACTCCGCGGCGGCGCCTTTGTGTTGACTGCGATCGACGAAACGCGTCAGTTCATCTTGGCCTTGCGGGCGTCGGCGATGACCTGCTCGAACTCGGCCATGCTGAGCACGCCGGGCACGCGGTACTTGCCGACGATGAATGACGGCGTACCACTGAACCCGAAAGCTTCAGCCTGCTCGTTGTTGCGCTTGAGGATGGCGTCGATGTCCTTGGCGTGGCCGGTGAGATCGCGCTTCAACCGGTCCATGTCGACGCCGGCGGCCGCAAGCAGCTCGTTGATGCGCGGCTCGGTCAGCCGCGAGTTGACGCCCATCATGGCGTCGTGGGCCTGATGGTACTTGTCCTGGAATTTCGCCGCTAGGGCGGTCCGCGCCGCCGTGACCGAAACCGGCCCGAGGATCGGCCAGTCCTTCATCACCAGCCGCACCTTCCCATCGTCCTGGACGACCTGGCGCAGCTCGGGCTCGAGCTTGCGGCAATAGGGACAATTGTAGTCGGACCATTCGACGATCGTGATGTTGCCGTCGGGATTGCCTGCGACGGGCGTGTCGGGATCGCGCAGCACCTTGGCTTCGGTCAGCACTTCGTCCCCGCCGGTCGCCGCGCGCGCCGAAGCGACCCCACCCATCGCGAGCGCACCTGCCCCGATCAGCGCCAACGCCGCGCGCCGCGTCGCAAGGCCATTGTTCACAAATCCAGTCATATCTCGTCCCGTTCCGGCCCCATCTACGTACATACGCCGGGGGATCGGCGGTTGTTACGGATCATATAGAGTGTTGCGACGGTCATGTCATCGCACCAGTAGTGTGATCGCGAGAGGGACCAGGAACGAGGTCACCAGGGCGTTCAGGCTCATGGCGATGCCGGAAAAGACGCCGGCAATCTCGTCGACCTGGAACGCGCGCGCGGTGCCGATGCCGTGCGCGGCAAGGCCGGCGGCAAACCCGCGAGCCCGGTAATCGGTGACGCCGGTGCGGTTCATCAGCGGCGTCACGATGATGGCGCCCATGATGCCGGTGAGGATGACCGCGACGGCCGCCAGCGAAGGATCGGCATGCAGGGATTCGGCGATACCCATGGCGACGCCGGCGGTGACTGATTTCGGCGCCAGCGACAACACCACGTCACGCGGCAGGCCGGAAAGTTCGGCCAGCAGCACGACCGACACCACCGCGGTGACCGAGCCCGCGACCAGCGCCACCAGCATCGGAACGATCGATGAGACGACGCGCTTGCGGTTCTCGTAGAGCGGCACCGCGAGCGCGACGGTCGCCGGCCCCAGCAGGAAGTGCACGAACTGCGCGCCGGCGAAATAAGTCGTGTAGGAGGTGCCGGTCAACAGCAGGAACGCGGCGATGATCCACATCGCGTGCAGCACGGGATTGGCCAGCGGATGACGCCGGGTCGCCAACGAGACCGCGTCCGTCGTTGCATAGACCAGCAGCGTCACGGTCAGCCAGAGCAGCGGCGATTGCGAGAGATAGACCCACAGCGAGAACGGATTGTCCTTCATCGCGCGTCCTGCTGCTTCAACAGGCGGCTGACGAGGCGAAAGGTCAGCACGGTCGCGAGCAGCGTGACGACCACGGACAGCGCGAGCACGAGGATGATGGCGATGCCGTGAGACGCGAGCAGATCGAGCTTCTGCACGACGCCAACGCCGGCCGGCACGAATAACAATGAGAGATGGGCCAGCAGGCCCTTGCTCGCCGTCTCGACACCCTCATTGCGCAGCGGCCCGTGCACTAGCAGGGCAAAGCGGTCGCGGGCGAGCAGCAGGACCAGAAGCAGCAGCAGACCGAGCACGGGTCCCGGCAACGGCAGGCCGAGACCGCGCACGACGGCTTCGCCGATCAATTGGCAGAGCAGGATGAGGCCGAGACTTGCAAGCATGGCCATCGCATCAAGGGATGCGCTGGCACGCTTGTCAATCGCCGCCATGCGCAGACGTGCGCGGCCCGTCCGAGGCCGCAATGCGCGGCAGCATCGCCATCAAGGTCCCGGTCATGGTCGCGATCAGCGTGGTCTTGCCGTCATGCTCGGCAAACGCCTTGGCCTCGCAGAAGGTCAGCGTGCGGCCGGGCTTGACGACTTCGGCCCTGAAGACGAAGCGCTCACCCCGGGCCGGCGCAAGCAGCGTGGTCTTGAACTCGACGGTGAGGATGTCGGCCTCACGCGGCATCAGGGTGAAGGCGGCGACGCCGCAGGCATGGTCCAGGCCTGCGGTGATGATACCGGCGTGGACAAAGCCGTTCTGCTGCGTAAAGGCGGACGCATACGGCATCGCCAGTTCGACCCGGCCCGGCGCCAAGGAGACGATCGATATGCCCAGCGTGCGCATCGCCGGCTGGGCGGCGAACATCGCGGTCGCGGCCGTGCGGTACTCGGGGTTTCTCGGCTCGAAGGTGGCCATCGCTCATGCCTCAGCCGGCTCGGAAAGGTGCTTCACGGCGATCTCCCGGATCGCATCGGCGAATGGTGCGGACGTGCGCAGTTGACGGTCCATGTGCACGCCGGTGATCTCGCACGTCGCTGCGAGTTCGCCGGTCTCGGCATTCGTCATGTCGTGCCGGAAGCGGATCGACTTGTCGCGAAGCTCGAGCAGATGGCTACGGATCTCGACGATGTCGCCGGCCAGCAGCTCGCGCCGGTAGGCGATATTCTGCTGCACGGCGGCCATTCCGCGGCCGGAGCTGCGCAGATAGCTCGGCGTCAGGCCCAGGCGGGCGAACAGATTCCAGTTGGCCTCGTCGAACTTGCCGACATACCACATGATGTTCATGTGGCCGACGTGATCGCATTGCCACGGATAGACCGTGCCGCGATAGGTCGCCTCCTGCTCCATCGGTTTCCTCCCGCAATTTGGTCTTTGATCGTTGATACGGTAGCGTATCAAACCCGTGTCGCGTTAGCAATACGGTACCGTATCAAGAGCCGGTGGGGTTTTCTTCATGACTGACGGCAAGGGCGATGTCTGGGTCGAGGCAGGGTTTGCCGAGCTCGCCCGCGCGGGGGTCGAGGGCGTGCGGGTCGAGGTGCTCGCCAAGAATCTTGGCGTCACCAAGGGCGGCTTCTACCGCCGCTTTGCCGACCGCGCCGCGCTGCTCGATGCCATGCTGGAAGGCTGGCGCGAGGGACGCGTCGCCGCAATCGCGCAGCAGACGAGTCTCGACGGGCAAGAGCCCCGCGAACGATTGAGAGCGGTGATCCAGCTCTATTCCGAGCGCCTCAATCCGGAGGGCATGGCGATCGAGCTCGCGATCCGGCAATGGGCCCGCTCGGACGCGAACGCCGCGGCGGCGGTGGCGAGCGTCGACGCGGCGCGGCTCAAGCACGTCAGCGAACTCTATCGCGCGACCGGCCTTGCGGCCGAGGAGGCCGAGGCGCAGGCTTTCCTGTTCTACTGCTTCATCTTCGGCCAGAGCTTGTTGTTCGTCGAGAGCGGTCCGCGGAAGCGGTCGCAGCTCGTGGCGAGGTCGGCCGAGAAGCTGCTCGACTGAGCATAATCCGGAAAAGTGTGCAGCGGTTTTCCGGAAGATTGTGCTCGAACAATTCAAGCAAATGGCCGGAGCGCTGCTCCGGCCATCGTCTCGATTCGAAGCTCAGGCGGCGCCCTTCAGCTTCTTGGTGCATTCGCTGTAATAGCCGCCGCCCTTCTGGATCCACTTCAAGCCGCCATTGCCGTTGGTGGCCTTGTTGGCATTGTACTGGTCGACGCAGGTGTGCAGCCGCGCCTTGCCGGGGGTCTCCTTGGCATATTTCGGATCGACAGCGTTCGGATAGACCGCCGGTCCGGCCGGCAGGGCCGGCGCGGCGGGGGGTGCCGCCTCCTTCGCCGCCTGCTTCGGCTCGGCAGGAGCCGCGGGCGCAGCCGGAGCAGCTGCCGCCGGTGCAGCGGCGGGCTTCGCATCGGCACCGCACTGGGCCTTGCGGAAGTCATTCCACTTCATGGTCCCGAGCGAGCCGTCCTTCTTGGCGGCCTGATATTTCGCGCTGCACTCCTGCGCGGTCAGTGCCTGCGCCGGCGCGCTCGCCAGCAATGCCGCAACACCGGACGCTGCAATCGCGCACAACAATCTTGTCTGAATGATCATCCCTGGGTCTCCTGCTTGGTCTTCCCCGACGGAAGTGAAACGAGGATTGCTATCCTAGCGTGTCGGCCGCTTGCGACAAGGATGCGATGGCGATCGCCGGCAAAATATAGTGATCCCATCGCTCAGCTCATTCATGTCGCGTTCAGCAATGCAGGCCGACGTTCCAGCCCTTCGCCATTCTCCCAAGCAGAGTGCAACACATGACCTTCACGTCTCGCCTCGCCGCCGTCGCCCTCGCCTCCCTGCTCGTCACCGGCACCGCCTTCGCACAGACCGCAGCGCCGGCAGCCAAGACCGAAACAAAGACCGATGCCGCTGCCACCGCCGACAAGAAGGCGCCGAAGGAGCGTTCGGCCGAGTCGCTCGAATGCTCCAGGCAGGCGGACGCCAAGGGATTGAAGGGCAAGGAGCGCAGGAAGTTTCGCCGTGAGTGCAAGAAGGAGGCGAAGGCCGGCAGCGTCGCTCCCGCCGCCCCCGCCGCTCCTGCCTCAGACAAGAAGTAAGTCCGTCACGATCCTCCGCGAGCATCCGCGAGAGGCGCGCGCATTGCGGCATGACGAGCCTGCAATTGTGCGCCTCCCGCCGATTTGCGATAAGGTGGTGTGAAGCAGATCACCGCCTCCCTGACGTTCGAATGGCCGAGCCGTGCCAGCATATTGAGCACGGTGGAGACGCTCGTCATCGGCACCGCCGGCGGCCTGGTGTTTCTCGTCGCGAACCTTCCCGGCGGGCTGATCTCGGGTTCGATGATCGCGGTCGGGAGCGCCGCGATCGCCGGCCGCCAGCTGACGCTGCCGCCGATCCTGACCCAGACCGTGCTGGTGCTGCTCGGCATCTCGCTGGGCTCGGTGGTCTCGCGCCATTTGCTTCAGCAGGTCGGCGCCTATCCCCTCACCATCGGGCTGCTTGCGCTCGCCACCTTCTGCTCGACGTTCGGCTCGAGCTACTATCTCCAGCGCATCCATGGCTGGGACCGCACCTCGGCTTTCCTGGCCGGCAGCCCCGGCGCGCTGTCGCAGATCACCATTCTGGCGGTCGAGCGCGGCGCCGACCTGCCGGGCATCGCGGTGGTGCAGACCATGCGCGTCATCATCCTGACCGCCGCGCTGCCGATGGTGCTGGCGATTGCGGGCGTGGCGTCCTCTGCTGCGCCGTCGCTGACGACGACGATCGCCTCGCCGCTCGACCTCCTCGAGCTGGCCGCTGCCTCGCTGGCCGCAGCGCTCGTCTTGCGGCTGATCAGATTTCCGGCGAGCTGGATGTTCGGCGCGATGATCGCCTCAAGCGTGCTGCACGGCGCAGGATGGGTCGAGGGCGGCCTGCCGGACTGGGTCCGCGGCGTGGCGCTGGTCGGTATCGGCGCACTGATCGGCAGCCGTTTCGCGCGGATGCGAATCAAGACGCTCGCCGGCCACCTCAGCGCGGCACTGGGCTCGTTTGCCGTGGCCATCGCCGTCTCCGCCATCTTCGTCGGCATCGTGGCGCTGACCACGCAGGTGAAATTCTCCGACGTCGTCGTCGCCTTCGCGCCGGGCGCGATGGATGCGATGCTGGCGCTGGCGCTGACATTGCACATCGACCCGATCTTCGTCGGCGCCCACCACCTCTCGCGCTTCGTGTTCGTGACGATCGCAACGCCGGGCATCGTGCACCTGTTCGGGCGCACGCAGGACGATGTGGATGACTAGGCCTTAGCGCTTCGTCGTCCGCACAAATCCCCACGCGGCGATCGCGGCCATCAGCAGCGAGATCAGCACGTTGTAGCCGGCGAGCGAAAGGCCGAGGAAGCGCCACTGCACCTCGTCGCAGCGCACCACCTTGACGGTGTCGAGCTTCGACAGCAGATCAGCGGCGCTGCCGAGATTGACGACGGGCCCGGAGCAATCGGTCGGCCCTTTCCAGAAACCCCATTCGACGCCGGCGTGATAGGTGCCTAGGCCGGCATTGGCGAGCGTCGCCAGCGCGAGGATCGCGAGCCCCGCCAGCAGCAGCGGTCGCGGCGCGCCGTTCCTCGCCGCTAGCGCCGTCAGCGCACCGAGCGGGATCGCGAGGTAATAGGCGTAGCGCTGCTCCAGGCAGAGCGGACAGGGCAGGATCTCCAGCACGAGCTGGAAGAACCAGGCGCCGGCGATCGTGACTGCGGCGATCAGCGTGACCAGCAGCGAGGCGGTCAGCGCGGGGCCCGCACTGGCCTGCTTGAACGCTGGTATGGCGGCACTCTGGGTCGTCACGGCAGCCTCTTTCCGGTGGTCGCGCCCTCAAGCCTCTAGCCCCGGCCCATGCGGCTGTCGAGAACGGCCGGGATCACTTTGGCGCGGGTTGACCCCGTCTTGTCCATGGCTATAGTCCGCCGGCTTCGCGACGCCCCCTTCAGGGCCGACCGGGGGCCCCTGTGGCGGAACTGGTAGACGCGCTCGACTCAAAATCGAGTTCCGCAAGGAGTGCTGGTTCGATTCCGGCCAGGGGCACCACGCTTCGCCCTTCGGGCTTCGCGTGGCGCGGCCATGCTAGACCGAAGGGCGAAGCGTGTCCGTCCGGCGAAGCCACTTGGCGAAGACGGACTGGCGACAATCCCTCCCTAGCCATCTCCCCATCCCCCCTGTATAAACCGTCAGCTTCTTCCGTCACTCGAAGGAGCTCACATGAACGACCTGCACGCGTGGCTTTCGCAGCAACACCACGGCTTGCGGACCTTCCAGACCTTTCAGCAAAAGCTCGAGACGCTCGGCCGGGACGATCCCGCCCAGCGCGGACTATGCCGTCTGTTGAGCGGCCTTGTCGGCACCTATGTCGAGGCCTTTGACGAGGCCCCGCTGCCGGTCGACGTCGCCGATCGCGCTTACCGACGCCTGCTGACGCTGCTCGACAGCCTCGATCCGCACGGAAACGCCGACCGCCGCCTCGCCGACATCAACCGCGTGGCGACCTGCGAGTTGTGGCGGTGATCGGCAGGACGAGCTGGCACAGCTCTATTTTCAAGCAACAAGACACGCCAGTACAGCCTCGCGACGCATGACGCCCGAGCCTTGTGCTTCTCTCGACGCCCCTTCGTTGGAAAGGGCGCAGGGAAGACCGGGCGCCGGCTGGCACCCGCGGTCCGCTGTGCGCAAATTGCGCGAAGACAGATGCACAGCGGCATACAGGGCAGCCTGGACATCCCGGCCTTCCCTGCGCAGTGGTTTGACGGCTTATGGCGCGCTCTCCCCGGGGAGCGATGCACTATTGCCCCCGTCGCCTTGCGGATGACTGATGCGCGGGCCCGGTCGGGCCGCCACATCACCGCAAGCCTTGACGCACAGACCCCGGGCGTCAGGACCACACGCTTTTGCCGTACGCTGGAATCGCACCGGTCGCGTGCGCGCCGCTCAACCGCTCACGGGCCAAACCCGCCCTGCGATTGCATGCGCGCCGATGCGCTCCACACCCACCGCCACCCGGCCCGCGTATCGTGACGATCGCGAAACGCCCCATCCTTGGGCCGGGGTACGCGACACATATGATATTTCCGAATTTCGGTCAATCGGAATTTTCGAGTCACGAAGCGGCGAGCGTTCGGACAGACCTTGTTCCGGCTGAGAATCATCTTCTGCAGCCCGATAGCTTCATTCTTGCCCCCGCGTGTCTCCGCACCGTCATTGCGAGCGCAGCCACGCAATCCAGGAATGCATCCGCGGAGATAGTCTGGATTGCTTCGTCGCAGAGCTCCTCGCAATGACGAGGAGGAGAGATTACGCGTCCGACTGCCGTGTCGGCGCGGAGACCCCCCAGGAGCGAAGTGAGCACCTGCTGCTCGAGCGTCGAACTATCGATAGGGATTAGATGCCGTACCGCCGCGAGGCATTCGACTTCTCACGGCCGCTCCCTATATCCTCTCGCAAACGATGGATGCAGCGGACAGCTTTGATGGCCAGGCGACGCACGACGGACAGGGACGCTGAAGACCTTCCCCGCTATTTCGTCTGGGTTCGAGGGCTCGAAGGGCCCGAGCCGCAGAAATGGACGGCGATGGATTTCGGCATCGGCGACTGGAAGCGGCCGCTGGTGCTGGCTTATCTGGAGCTGCCGGAAGACGAGCGGCGTCTATCCCTGTCGGTGTTGGCCCGGCGCTATCCGCCGCCGCGGGTGGATCTTTCGTGAGCGGGGCTAAGGTGTGTGCTCACAAACGTCGGCTGCGCAAGGCAAAGCGGAAGTCACCTCGCTTGAGCGTGATCGGCGGATTTTGGACCCACTGCGGACGTCGAGATGGCTTAATTCAAAATTGAGCACGCTATCTGCTCTTAGTTGACGACGACTACAACTACAACCTAATTCCAGATTGGAGACCAGTGACACGTTAGGTCTGAGTGGATCGATGACCCCGCGAGCGAAGGAAGCATTTTCGGTCTTCTTGAAGGTGTTCTGGGTCTTCCTGTTCCTCCTAGCGGCGATTTTGGCTCTCGGCTGGTTTGTCCTTGATGGCAGCACGACCCGGCCCCGCGTCGTTCGTTCACGGCTCACAATAGTGATCGAAACTCCTGAAGGTGAGCGATCAGGTTCTAGCGTCACGCAGGAGACGATAAGCTTCCCCGGCGGTCTGAGCAGGGCTCAAGGGTGGGGGCTCACAGAACAATTGGTTGGCGAGGCTGTCGTCGTTGACCTTGGGCAACACGGCATATTGTTTTCGACATTTGAAAGACAATCGATCCTCTCGCGCATGGGAGGTGACGCTTACAACGCGGGCTTGACACCGTTCCCACAGGGGGACTTTCGTGGCGAACACGCCGCAAACGCGTCAATCAATAAGCAATATGCTGCTTATCTCGATGAGCTCAATCGGTCTAAACCCAAGTCCGCGTTGCAGCTCAAAGATGTTCCCGCATTGGTTCGATTCGAAAATCTGAACGATCCGACCAGCGTCGCGCTGGTGGACCCGCTCGACCTTGCCACGAGCTTCGGATCCGGTGTGAGGTTCAAAGGCGCTACTGTTGAGATCACCGACGATCCGATCACCCATGGCATCGAAGATCGATTGCCTTGGCTGAGGTCGAGCAAAGTTGCTGAGTATTTGTTTCCCAATCCGACCCATCAACCGCCGCCAGATGCACGAGCGGTTAGACATCTCAGCTATGACGACTTCAGGAGATTGCCCCGATGACCGACATCGGCCGGGCGCGTCATGGAGCGGTTTGGGGTTTCCGCTCGTGGCCCGGGGCTGACTTCCGTTCTTGGTCTAGCGCTGTCCGCTACCCTGAGGATTGTGTTGCAAAACTCCAGTTGAGGCGACTCGCGAACCGTGATTCCGTTGGTTTGAGGCGGCATTTGCGGGAGCAGCGGATGTTAGGGCGGCAGGAGAGCGGTCAGGGCCAGTTCTTTTACTCCTTTGATCTCGACAGGGTGGTGCCGGCTGATCACTTGGTACGACAAATCGACGGTTTGCTGGACCTGAGTTGGGTGCACAACGAGCTCGCTCCGTTCTACTCGCACACTGGCCGGCCTTCGATTGATCCGGTGCTCATGATCCGGATGCTGGTCTTGGGCTACGTATTTGCACTTCGTTCCGAGCGTCGGCTCTGCGCCGAGGTCCAGGTCAATCTGGCTTACAGATGGTTTTGCAAGCTCGGCATCGAGGATCATATCCCTGATCACTCGGTGTTTTGCCGGGCGCGGCGCGAACGCTTCCGTGAGAGCGATGCCTTACGCCGGGTTTTTGAGCGTGTAGTGACGCTGTGTATTTCGGCGGGGCTGGTCGGAGGCGAAGCGTTCTCAGTCGATGCGAGCCTGATCAAGGCAGATGTGAACAAGACTAGGCGACTTCCCGGCGACCAGCCTATTACCTGGCCAAAGGCGGAGGAAGCATCCCATGCGGTTCGGGAGTACATCGCAGCGCTTGATGCCGCCAATAGCGATAAGGACAGCGATGAAGACGGCGGCGGTTCAAGTGAAGGCAGCCGTCGCCGCAAGCCTCCCAAGGAAGTCTCGCTCACCGATCCGCAAGCAACATGGGTTACGAGGCCGGGCGTGGATCCATTCTTTGCTTATGATGCGAACTATCTGATCGACAACAAGGCCGGGATCATCCTCGATGCGGTAGGCACGCGCGCGAACCGTGCGGTTGAGATTGCTGTCACCCAGATCATGGTGGACCGCGTTGAGCGTCGCTTCGATCTGCGCCCCAAAAGGTTGGCAGGCGACACGGCTTACGGCGCGGTCAGACTGCTCAAATGGCTGGTGGATCGCAAGATCACGCCGCACGTTCCGGTGTGGGACAAGTCGGCACGCCCCGATGGCACCTTTAACCGAGCGGACTTCGTCTTCGACCAGAAGCGCAATGTCTATGTTTGCCCGGGTGGCGCGGAACTGACCAGCACCGGCAATATCGATCAAGGTCACATCGTTTACTACAGGGCCAGCAAGAGCGATTGCTCTGGCTGCGCCTTGAAGCCCAAATGCACGACGGCGGTCGTGCGCAAAATTACCCGCGACGTCAACGAAGATGTGCGCGATCATGTCCGTGCGCTGGCCAATACGGAAGCCTTCGAGCAATCGCGCCGCGAGCGCAAAAAGGTCGAGATGCGGTTTGCTCATATGAAGCGCATTCTCAGGCTCGACCGGCTTCGGCTGCGGGGCCTGAATGGCGTCAGGGACGAAGTGCTGCTCACAGCCACCGCGCAGAACCTGAGGCGGCTGGCCAAGCTAATCTGCCGTCCTCCGCCACAACTGGCAGTCGCGTGCTGAAATCCACCAGCAAAACGGAAACCGCCGACACCCCGTACCCAAAAAAACCGCCGAAACTCAAAAGCCAAGCTCGCCCCAAGTCAGAAACCAGTTTTGCAACACAATCCTGAGCTGAGCGGAACATCGTCATAGAGCCGCCGAGCCCTGCCGTTGACCCATTGCAGACGATCGGTGTTCATTCAAAATTGAGCATCTGGTGGGCCGGCTGATTGACGTGCCAGCGTGCCGCCACGTCCGAACCAAAGGGTAAACCGGATCTCGCAGATGCCGTCCAAAGTCGGCCCGAATGACCCCGAGACCACATCCGCCCCCCGTCAGAATCTCTTGTCAGGTGTTGTTTTGGTCGGAAGTTTATTGAAAATGCGAAAGTTGATCTTCCGTAACGACTCGCTCGATCTTCTCGGACTTGCCCCTGATGCGGTATCGAACTCGTCCATCGGACTCGATGGGCATATGTTGAATGATGGTATAGATCATCGGCGGTTCAGCGGTGGCACGTCCTTGTGGACCTTGGGGTTGGTGGCGAACGTCTTCATTCAACTTATAAGCATACGACATGTGTGACCTCAATGTTTGCTGCTGCTCTAGCTTGGAGTGACGTAACGCGTACTGTCGCCTTCGGCTCTGGCTCGTAAAATCGAATCCGAGATGCTCTAGTCCTCGAGAATGGACTTTGTACCCTCGAATATCTGCTCCGCTGTGCCTTTGATCGTGCCCTTGGCCCAGGCCTGAAACACGGTCACGTAGGCGTTCTTGTAAGCCTCTTCGTCTGCAGAGAAGTAGACCTCATCTGTGGCGGTATCCAAGACAAGCGCTCCTTTATCGATGCAAATTTCTTCGATCAGAACCAGTCGCTCTTCTTGCTCGGCGAGATGCCGCTTGACAATGCTCATTGAATCTCCTGCTTTGCGCGGATCCACGTTCTTCGGATGCACCGCCGCCCAATGCATACGCGAATGACTTCATAGAGAGCTGCAACAAGTCGCTGCAGAAGTGAGCGACATCACTTAAGGAGTGACGCGCCTAGCACGAGACAAACATGGGTCAGCCGAGGGAGTTGGCGGACGAATGCGCCATGAACGTCCGATTGCCGGCTACTGGTCCAATCTGCCAGTTGCATCATCCTTCGGACGGGGAATTCCGTACGGGACCGACAATCAACCTGTAGGTGGGCACCGAAGCAGAGTTCCACGATACCAGGGTCGTGCTGCAAACCGAGCACTCGAAGCCGGCGATCTGCCGACTGGGGCTATTTCCTCGGTTCGACCAAAGACGGCGCCGCTCCGACAGGATCGGTGATTAGATTCGAGCATGCCGGTCTATGCGCACGAGAGACAAAATAAGCCACTTCGAAATTCGATTTGGCTATTTAGCTCCGAGACCGAGACACGCCGTCGTTTTACCTTTTCGGTCCGTTCAAGTTTTTAGCTGAGCAACCGCCGGGCCGAATGTCGAAGACAAGCCACGGCAAGCTCACTTGACGATCGCCTTCACGGATTGAAGCAAAAACCCCGCCCCTGATGACTCAGGCGCGGGGGACCACAAGCTCTGCCAGTACATCCGTGGCTAGAGCGACAGGTCCGTCGTGCCTCAACTAAGCAGCACGAAGATTTTCGGCAGCGGACTTGCCCGTACGGCGGTCTGCGACGACGTCGTAAGACAGCGTCTGACCTTCGTTCAGGGTGCCCATTCCGGCGCGTTCGACCGCGCTGATATGAACGAAAACGTCGTTGCTGCCGTTTGCCGGCTGGATAAAGCCGAAGCCCTTTTGGGTGTTAAACCATTTCACTGTACCTGTGTTCATCGGGTCTTCCTTTCGCATACGCGCGGGAGCTGGCGCGCGGACTTGCGGCCAGTGTTCCAGTTTGTCGATGTTGGAGAATGTCTGAAACGTGCGCGCCGTCAGGACGTGAGGCGAAAGCGGAACAGTTGTTCGGCCAGTATCGATGCTTGAGACCATACATCAGTAGTTGCGAGACCACAAGAAGAAGCCAATAGCTCTTCTCATCATGGTTGGTGTATTTGTCCGTAGCTGAAGCCCGTGGTAACTGATGCGGAAGCGACCTCGTGCGCTCGGAATTATAAAAGGCTCTTCCTCTGCCCGACAGAACTAACCGCCGGCCGGGGCTGGCGACTAGTTGCTCGAAATGCTTCCCTCAGGTTCCCTTTTCGCGCGCTTTCCTGCATAGTTCGGCATGGCAAAAGTAAAAGTGAGCTTCAAACCACTCCGTAACTCAGAGGGCGACTGGACTATTGTTGCCGAGTACCCCGGCGCAGAACCCCGAGAAATCACGGGCTTCACGAGCAAAGCCGAAATCGATGATTGGATGAACGGGGAGCGCCGGATCGCTTGGCTCCGATCACAGGGCTACGCGAAGTGACATGATGATCCTTTCTTCCAGCCATCGCGTTGTCACTTTCGGCTTGTGGTGAAGGTCTGGCCGTCATCTCTATTCTAGCCTGCTTAATTGGCTGGCGTTATCGCTGACGGTCGAAGTTCTCGTCGCGGCAAGGTAGGCGCATCACCGCTTCTGGCCTAACGGACATCTGGTGAGATGCCTTAATGGGCCGGTGCCAGAGGCAGAGCAGACCGCATACGCGCCCCGAGTACAGCGCGGATTATGAGCACGCGCTCTAGCTTAGATGCAATCCTGCGATGGCCCATCCGCGCCTGGCGCGGGACCAACTTATCGCCGCCCCCATGATTATGGGTGTCACGGCATCAGCGCTGCGGTTAAACTTGCTTCGCGCCGCGGGGGACACGCGGGTCGCGGGACGATGATCATGACCGAACAGGGCGAGATGGGTGAAGCCATCACCATCCTCCTCGTCGAGGACGACGCGCCGACCTGCTGGCGGCTCCAGGACGCGCTGGTCAAGGCTGGTTACGAGGTGCGAAGCGCCGCTACGCTCGCGGAGGCGCGGCAGGCCCTGAGCGTCGGCGCGCCCCGCGTGCTGCTGACCGACCTGCGGCTGCCCGACGGCCACGGCGTCGAGCTGATCCGCGAGACCCGGCGGCGCTTTCCCGACACCGAGATCATGGTGATCTCCGCTCTCGGCGACGAGGAGAGCGTGATCTCCGCGATCACGGTCGGCGCCACCGGCTATCTTCTGAAGGACGCCTTCCCCACCGACATCGCCACCACCGTGCGCGACCTGGTCGCCGGCCATTCGCCGATCTCGGCCTCGATCGCCCGCTTCATCGTGCGCAGAACACAGGGGGCCGCACAGAATTCGGCGGAGCCACCGCCCGGTCCCGCGCTCAACACGGCCAGGCTGACCCCGCGCGAGATCGACATCCTGTGGGGCATCGCGAAGGGCTTCAGCTATGCCGAGATCGCGAGCCATCTCGGCCTGTCCAGGCAGACCGTGCCCGGCCACATCAAGAACATCTACCGCAAGCTCGAAGTGCACACGCGCAGCGAGGCGGTGTTCGAGGCGGTGCAGCAGGGCCTGATCAAGCTGTGAGCGAAATCGCGGCCAAAGCACCTACGGAGGCACCGGCCACACCCGCGCGGCGCCGGCTGCTGGCCTCGCGCCTCGTGCCCTATCTGCTATTCCAGGCGCTGATCGTGATCGCCACCATTCTCGGCTTGCGGCTGCTCCAGCCGAGCGACCCCGAGGATTTTGCGCTCAGCGGATTCGCGCTGCGGGAGGACGGCGTGACGCGCTCCGTGACGCTGCCGCATTTCACGTCGTCGCGCTACTCCCTGGCCGACCCGCCGTTCTACACCGGCACCTTCACCTTCCGGAGCGGTGATGCGGCCTCGGGCTGGTCGGTGTTCCTGCCGCGCTTCAGCAACGCGGTGGAGGTCGCCGTCAACGGCGTCGTCGTGCTCGACTCCCGGCGCGATGCCAACGCCAACCGGCCCGACCGCAACACGCCGCAGATCGCGCTCATCCCCGCTTCGCTGCTGCGCGAGGGCGGCAACGAGATCACGGTGCGGCTGTTCGTGTGGGGACCGCTCAAGGGCTTCCTCGACACCGTCTATGTCGGACCGGATGCCGCCTTGCGCCCGGCCTATGAGACACGCACGCTGCTGTTCGTCACGCTGCCGGTGGTGTTCTCCGCCTGGCAGGCGATCCTGGCCGTCATCCTCGCGATCATGTGGCTGATGCGGCGGCGCGAGCCGGTCTATGGCGTGCTGGCGGTGGCGATGGTGCTCGGCGTGGTGCAGGCATTCGCGCAGGCGCCGGTGCCGCCGGCCACCGCATCCCGGCTCGCAGCGGTGCTGCTGGCGTCCGCGCCGATCGAGAGCGCGCTGGTCGTCGTGTTCGGCGTGCTGTTCTTCGGCTGGCGCTGGCCGCGCTACGGCACGCTGCTGTTCGCGCCCGGCGTCGTCGTGTTCGTGGTCGGGCTGATCGGAGGCCCGCCGCTGCCACGCATCCTATTCCTGGTGCTCGGCATCCCCACCGTCGGGCTCTGCCTGTTCCTGATGGCCTGCGTCACGGCAGCCGCGGTGGTACGGCGGCAGGACGCGGCGAGCTTCATGATCGGCTGCGCGGTGACCATCGTGCTGGTCTGCTGGATCCAGGACATGCTCACAGTGCTCGAGATCGAGACCAACGATCGCATCTTCGTCTCGCGCTTGTCCTATTCGGCGATGCTGGTCGCGATCGGCGCCGGGCTGACCTGGCGCTTTGCCCGCGCGTTGAATCAGGTCGACAGCTTTGCCGGCCAGCTCGTGACGCGCGTGCGCGAGGCCGAGGAACGGCTGAAAGCGAGCTTCGCCCGCGAGGAGGAGCGCGCCCGCGCCGCTGCGCTCGCCAACGAGCGCACGCGCCTGATGCGGGACCTGCATGACGGCCTCGGCGGGCAACTCGTAAGCATCGTCGCACTGTCCGAGCGCGGCAGTGAGGGCACGACCATCACGGACGCCGCCCGCGCGGCGCTGAAGGATCTGCGCCTCGTCATCGATTCCATGGACGACATCGGCGGCGACCTGATGCTCGCGCTCGGCTCCTGGCGCGAGCGCGCCACGGCGCAGCTGCGGCCGCACGACATCGCGCTCGACTGGCGCGTGGCGACGCCGCAGGGCCTGCCGCTGCATCCCGAGCTCAGGCCATGGCACGTCATCCAGATCGTGCGCATCCTCGACGAGGCCGTGACCAACGCGGCCAAGCACGCACAGGCCCGGCATGTCGCGGTCACCATCGAGACGCATAACGGAAGCCAGGGGCCTTACGGCGTGATCAGCGTCACGGACGACGGCCGGGGGTTTGCGCTGGCCGGCAATTGCGAGGCCGCGGGCGCGGGCCAGACCGCGCGCGGCCTGCGCAACATGAGAAGCCGTGCCGCGCGCTGCGGCGCGGTGCTTGACCTGAGCTCGGATGCCTCCGGCACGCGCGTGCGGCTGCAATTGCCGCAGCGATTTCCCGACAGCGACATGGCTGCAGGCTGAAAGGCCCCCTCTCCGGACGTGTGGGGCGCACGGAGAGAGGGGACGGGCCGGGTGATTGCCTGCGGAGGACGGGGGGTGTTCGTCCGCAGGCTCCGTTGGCCCGAAGCAATGCAATCAAAATCAATCGAATGAAATATCAGCGCACGCCGACGCGATTGACCGGGCCGCCGCGATTCATCGGCGTACCCGCGCGCACGCCGACGCCGGGCGCGCCGACACCGGGGGTCGCGACCGCAGCCCGCGCAACCGGAGCTCCCGGTGCGACCACTACCGCCGCAGTCGGCCGCACCACGCAGCCCTTGGGCACCCCGACGGTCTTGCAATAGACCACCGCCTGCGCCGGGCTCGTGCCCAGTGAGACCATCGCCGCGCCCGCCAGGGCCATGATCGTCAGCCCGGCGCTCAGCGCTCCAGCTCTCTTCGACATCTTGCTCTCCTGCTTCCCCGTTCGGCGTCCCGGTGCAATCACCGGGTTTCGCAGCCGAGGTGCAGCCTGAATGGCAAAAGTCGGCGCTGGGATACATGCCATGAAGATGGGGGTACGGCGCTCGGGACACCGAGCCGGTGCCATGAACATGGCATGGACCCACGCCTGGGCTTCGCGAGATGGTCCGGCCCGCGTGATCCCGGTCGGGACCAACGACGATTCCAAAGAGGTGCTTTATGAAGATTTCGGTTCTTGCCGCGCTGCTGCTCACTGCTGCCGCCCTGCCCGCTGTTGCACAGTCCGGCCCATCGATTCAGGAGCAAATGGCCTGCCGCGGCGACGCCAGCAAATTCTGCGCCGAACATGTCGGCAAGCCGCCGCAGATGAACGCCTGTCTGCGCGAGAACAAGTCGAAGCTCTCGGATTCCTGCCGCAAGGTCGTTGAATCGCGCGGAGGCTAGTCTTTCGTCCCTCTTCCCATTGGAGAAGACAGCGAGGGCGGCGCTCTGCCGCCCTCTCGAGAGACAGCTTCGGCATTGGGAGAGGCCTCAACGCACGCCTCGTCCTTCGAGACGGCGCTTACGCGCCTCCTCAGGATGAGGCTCATCGGCGCGGGCGCCCGTTGAAGCTGCTGCCGTACACTCCGTCCTCATCCTGAGGAGCCCGCCTGAAGCGGGCGTCTCGAAGGATGGCCGCAGGGAGGAGCCTTCAACTGAAGGCGCCGCTACTCCTGCATCATCTCGCCGCTGCCGCCGAACTCGGCGGGAAAATCCTTCAGCTTGGGCAGGCCGTCGCGCATCGGCAGCACGGTTTCGGCATAGTTGACGTGGACGCCGGGCGTGAACGCGAGCGTCGGGATGGTGGCGGCGAAGACGTCGACCAGACCGAGCGGCGGATGGTTGGTCATGAGATGGCCGCCGCACTTCCTGCAATATTTGCGCTGGCTGGCCGGCGTCTTGACGAAGGTCTCGACATTCTGGGCACCTTCGGTGATGCGCACCGCTTCCGGCTTCCAAAGGCTGAAGGCGTTGACCGGACCGCCCGACCAGGAGCGGCAGGAGCGGCAATGGCAATAGCCCATCGCCTCCGGTGCACCCGTGACCTCGACCGTGACCGCGCCACAGAAGCAGTTTCCGACATGTTTCATTTGGGCGTCTCCGTTCTTTTTTTGGGATCATCATTGCGCGTCGGCGCCCCGCGCGTCCTCCTTTCGGTGGACGCGCGGGACGAGGCCGAGACTATACCGACCGGCGCCAGGGGATAAGCATGGAGACGCGTTGCCTGTACTGCCGATACTCCTCGCCGAAGAGATCGACGAGATCGTTCTCCTCAAGCGCGATGCCGACGAAGATGTAGAGCGTGGTCACGGCCGCGAACAGCAGATGGCCCGCGGTCATGGTCGGCGCCGCCCAGAACGCGATGATGAAGCCGAGATAGATCGGATGGCGGACGAACTTGTAGAGCAGCGGCGTCTTGAAGCGCGGCGGCGCCGTCTCCTTGCCGGCGAGATGGTCGGTCACCTGATGCAGTCCGAACAATTCGAAATGGTTGATCATGAAAGTCGAGGTGAACACCAGCACCCAGCCGGCGAAGGACAGCGTGACCAGTGTCACGGCAAGATCCGGATTCTCGACGTTCCATATGACCGACGGCAGCGGGCGCCACTGCCAGAACAGGAGGAGCAGTGACAGGCTCGCGAACAGCACATAGGTCGAGCGCTCAACCGCCTTGGGCACGAATTGCGTCCACCAGGACTTGAACTGCTTGCGTGCCATCACGCTGTGCTGAAGGGCGAACAGCGTCATCAGGAGGAGATTGACGATGAGGGCCTCGACCGTCGACGAGTCGCTTCCGGTGTCGATGGTCTTGGGCACCATCACTCCCATGACGAAGCCGATGGCGTAGAGAATGGTGACGAAAAACACGAGATATGCCGCAATTCCGTACAGAAAGGCGATGAACTTGAAAATGCGAGAGCCCGTCACCTCCGGGCCGATGGAATGAACGTTTTGATCAAGTTGGGTCATGAAATGCTCCGTTGTGCCGAGACATCGACACGGTTTGGTCGTCGCACCATGCCGGATCGGACGTCCCGGGACTTTCGCGGACGGTTGATTTTCGCCTGAGACGACTTTGATTTTTGCTTGAGACGACGAAAACGTGCGATTTCGCTTTGAAAACAACGTGCTCGACAGTGACCTGCGGGAGCTCACTTGCGACGGGGCGGCCGTTCCATTGCAGCCGCAAGTGTTCGATCTGTTGCTTTATCTGGTCGCGCAACGCGCGCGTATGGTCAGCAAGGATGACCTGATCAGCCAGATCTGGGGCGACCGCATCATCTCGGATTCCGCCCTGAACAGCCGGATCAACGCCGCGCGCAAGGCGATTGGCGACGACGGCGCGACCCAGCGGCTGATCAAGACCATTCCGCGCAAGGGCTTTCGTTTCGTCGGCGAGGTCCGGGAAGAAGCGGCAGCGTCCCCCGCGCGGGCGGGAACCAGGCTCACTCCCCCGCGCGTGGCGGACCGCCCCGCGATCGCGGTGCTCGCCTTCGAGAACATGAGTGGCGATCCCGCGCAGGACTATTTCGGCGACGGGATCAGCGAAGACATCCTCACCGCGCTGTCGAAGCAGCGCTGGTTCATGGTGATCGCCCGCAACTCGTCCTTCACCTACAAGGGACGCGCGGTCCACATCAGGCAGATCGCCGAGGAGCTCGGCGTCCGCTACGTCGTCGAAGGCAGCGTGCGCAAGGCGGACAACCGGGTGCGCATCACCGCGCAGCTCAACGACGCCGTGTCGGGAAATCATCTCTGGGCCGAGCGCTATGACCGCGAGCTCGTCGACGTCTTCGCCGTGCAGGACGAGATCACCAACGCGATCGCCGCGGCGATCGAGCCGCAGATCCACGCGGCGGAGAATTTTCGTGCCCATCGCAAGCCGCCTGCGAGCTTGGACGCCTGGGATCTGCTGATGCGCGCGCTGTCGCATTATTGGCGCGTGACCCGGCAGGATCACGACGCCGCACGAGCGCTGCTCGAGCGCGCGATTGCAATCGATCCGAACTACGGCCAGGCGCTGTCGGTGCTGGCCGTGAACGACATGTTCGGCGTGCATCTCGGCTGGGCCGAGCTGGCCGCGGTTGCTCCGGTCGCGGAAGCCGCCGCGCTCGCCGCGGTGCGCTGCGACCACGAGGACGCCTGGGCGCATGCCGCGCTCGGCAGCGTCTGCTTCTCGACACGCAGGCTTGCGGACGCGCTGTCCGAATTCGAGCAGGCGCTCGCGCTCAATCCGAACTTTTCGCTGGCGCAGGGCTATTACGCGCTGGCGCTGTCCTATGCCGGACGCTCCCAGGATTCGTTCGGGGCCGCGCAAAGGGCGATCCGGCTGTCACCGCGCGATCCGTCACTGGCGATCTATCACGGCATCGCAGCCTATGCCCGCTTCACCGAGCGGCATTATGACGAGGCCATCGCGCTGGCGCGCGAGGCGATCCGCCACCGCGGCGACCTCACCGGTGCCTACCGCGTGCTGGCGGTCTCCGCCGGCATGACAGGCGACGGAGTGCTTGCGGAGATGGCGCTCGGCGAGCTCCGTCGCACCCAACCCAACATCTCGCTGCACTGGATCGCGACGCAACTGCCGTGGGCCAATGACGGGGATCGCGAACACTATCTGGAGGGATTTCGGCGCGCGGGGTTGCGGTAGGAGATTCGCCAGGCCCGGGTTACGCCATGCGCTTGCGGCGCAGGTGGACGATGACGTCGAGCCGCGCGATCTCATGGCCGGGAAGCGCCTCGGGGACTTTTGAGAAGGCCAGGCCGTCGGCAACGTCGATCAGCATATCCTCGCCTTCGAGATAGAAGTGCGGATGCAAGGATGTGTCGGTGTCGAAGAACGACTTGATGCCGTCGGCCGCGATCCGGCGCAGCAGGCCGGCTTCGGTGAACTGGTTCAGCGTGTTGTAGACGGTCGCGAGCGACAGATAGGCGTTCGCCGCCATCGCCTCTTCGTAGAGGCTCTCCGCGGTGACGTGACGGTGGCCACCCAGGAACAGCAACTGGCCGAGCGCCAGACGCTGGCGCGTCGGACGCAGGCCGGCATTGCTCAGCAATCGCAGGCAGTGCTGCACGCCCGCCTCCGACGAGGGATCGAGGCCGGCGACATCAGGTCCGCTATCGTCATCCGCAGGGTTCGTCGTGGCCTGAATGTCCATGGATCGTCTCACGGCTCAAGGAAACGGGACGCGCAGTGCCGCATCCCGCCAGTTGCCATTCGATCGCAAAAGCGGCGGCTCGGCTTTGATCCGGATCAAATTCACAGCGGATCCGCCACTGACCGATCGCGAGGGCGGTCATGAGCTCACCGGCAACGTCGCGGTCCTTTCCAAGGACGATATTTCGCACTGCGGACAAGTTGGCAGAGGTGCTTGCGGAGCTGCAGCGGGCGCTCGGCGTGGAATGAAGGCCTGATGCTTTTGGTCGCAGGCGCAGGCTTGTGCAATCGCGACCGGCATGGCCGCGAGGCCGCCTGGTCGCCCGGCGCGAGCCAGCCTGACGTCGCAGAAGGACCCGCGGCAAAAACAGGACGCGCTGTACATTTTTTGTGCGAACACTGTCGAGACTTTCATCTTGCGGCGCCGAACGAGACTGTGTGAGCCTCGATATCGGATGGGGACTGGGATGGGCCGACCGTCGCTTTGCGCGCCAGGACGTTGCGAAGCGTTTGTGGCTGGCCTCGCTTGAGAAAGATACGACATGTCAAAACGAGTGTTGCTTGGTCTTCTCCTGGCTTGCGGCCTCACGGCCTCGGCGCTGGCGCAAGAGCCGAAAACAGGGGGCACGATCAATGCCGTGATCCAGCCCGAGCCACCCGGCCTGATGCTTGCGCAGATCCAGAACGGCCCGACCCAGATGGTGTCGGGCAACATCTTCGAAGGCCTGCTGCGCTACAGCCCCAAGCTCGAGCCGCAGCCGGAGCTTGCCGAGAGCTGGAGCGTCAGCGAGGACGCCAAGATCTACACCTTCAAGCTCAAGAAGGGCGTGACCTGGCATGACGGCAAGCCCTTCACCGCCGCCGACGTTCTGTTTTCGATCGAGATGCTGAAGCAGACCCACGCGCGCGCCCGCAACAATCTCGTGCAGGTCGAGAAGGTCGAGGCGCCCGATGATCACACGGTGGTGTTCACGCTGAAGCAGCCGTTCGGCCCTTTCCTCGGCATCTTCGAGGTCGGCTCGATGCCGATGGTGCCGAAGCATCTCTACGAAGGCACCGACTGGAAGACCAATCCCTACAACAACGCGCCGGTGGGCACCGGCCCCTTCATGTTCAAGGAATGGCAGAAGGGCTCGTTCATCCGCCTGGTCAAGAACCCGAACTACCACGAGAAGGGCAAGCCCTATCTCGACGAGATCTACTGGCAGATCATTCCGGACGCCGCCGCCCGGTCGGTCGCGTACGAGACCGGCAAGGTCGACGTGCTGCCCGGCGGCTCGGTCGAGAATTTCGACGTGCCGCGGCTGTCCAAGCTCAAGGACACCTGCGTCACCGGCGCCGGCTGGGAGTTCTTCTCGCCGCTGGCCTGGCTGTGGCTGAACAACCGCCAGGGGCCGCTCGCGGACAAGCGGGTGCGGCAGGCGATCATGTACGCGATCGACCGCGACTTCGCCAAGGACGTGATCTGGAACGGGCTCGGCAAGGTCGCGACCGGCCCGTCAGCCTCGACCATCAAGTACTACACCGACGACGTGAAGAAATATCCGTACGATCCGGCCAAGGCCAAGGCGCTGCTGAAGGAAGCCGGCTACAAGGGCGAGAAGATCCGCCTCCTGCCGCTCGCTTATGGCGAGACCTGGCAGCGCTGGGGCGAAGCGGTGAAGCAGAATCTCCAGGACGTCGGCATGACCATCGAGACGATCGCCACCGACGTTGCCGGCGGCAACCAGAAGATCGCGGAGTGGGACTACGACATCGCCTTCACCTATCTGTACCAGTACGGCGATCCCGCGCTCGGGGTGGGGCGTAACTACGTCTCCAGTGCCATCGCCAAGGGCCAGATGTTCAACAATGTCGAGGGCTATTCCAACCCGGAGATCGACAAGCTGTTCGCCGACGGCGCGGTCGCGACGCCGGATTCCAAGCGCAAGGAGATCTACGAGAAGGCGCAGAAGATCCTGGTCGAGGACGTGCCGGTGGCCTGGATGCTCGAGCTGCAGTTCCCGACCATCATGCGCTGCAAGGTCAAGAACCTGATCACCACGGGGATCGGGGTCAATGACGGCTTCAAGGACGCATGGCTCGACAAGTGACGAGGTTGCATGCGACACCGCGATAAATCTCAGTCGCGGCGTCGCGCTCTAGGGTACGAACTGATTCACGATGAAATCATATCGAGACGCTGAGGCATCGGCGGTGCCCACCTTTCCCATAGGGAGAGATGGGATCGCATCGTCAGATGCGATCCGGGTGAGGGGTTGCACTCCCTCGTGGGACCAGATCCCCCTCACCCGCGCCTTCGGCGCGACCTCTCCCCGTCGGGGAGAGGTGTTCCTCGCGGCGAGACCGCCTCGATCAACTGACATACGAGTCTAGATGCTCTCCTTTGTTGCCCAGCGTGTCGTGAAGGGCGTGATCGTCCTGCTCGCGATCGTCGTCCTCAATTTCTTCCTGATTCGCCTTGCGCCCGGCGACCCCGCGGTGGTGATGGCGGGCGAGGCCGGGGCCAGCGATCAGGTCTTCGTCAAGCAGCTCAGGGAGAAGTTCGGGCTCGACAAGCCATTGCCCGAGCAGCTCTTCATCTACGTCAAGGGCGTCGTGACGCTCGACCTCGGCTTCTCCTTCCGCCAGCAGGCCCCGGTCACAAAGCTGATCGGCGAGCGGCTGCCGGCGACGCTGCTGCTGACACTGACCGCCTTCGCGATCTCGCTCGCGCTCGGCATCCTGTTCGGCACCTTCGCGGCGCGCTTTGCCGGCACCTTCCTCGATACCGGCATCACCGTGTTCGCGCTGATCTTCTACGCCATGCCGATCTTCTGGGTGGCGCTGATGGGCATCCTGTTGTTCTCGGTCACCTTCGACTGGCTGCCGAGCTTCGGCTACGACACGGTCGGCGGCAACTATACGGGCCTTGCCCATGTGATCGACGTCGCCAAGCACCTGGTCATGCCGGCGATGACCCTCGGCCTGTTCTTCATGGCGACCTATACCCGCATGACGCGCGCCTCGATGCTGGAGGTGAAACGCCTCGACTTCGTCAAGACGGCGCGCGCGAAAGGTCTCTCCGACGCCGTGATCCAGCGCCGCCACGTGCTGCGCAATGCGCTGCTTCCCGTCGTGACGCTCGCCGGCGTCCATTCGGGCACGCTGATCGGCGGCGCCGTCATCACCGAGACCGTGTTCGCCTGGCCGGGCATCGGGCGCCTGATGTACGACGCGCTGCTGCAGCGGGACTACAATCTGCTGCTCGGCGTCTTCGTGATCTGCTCCGCCATGGTCCTGATCTTCAACCTCATCACCGACCTGGTCTACCGACTGGTCGACCCACGCATCGAATTCGCCTCATGAAACAGTTCTGGAAATCGATGCTGAAAAGCCCGAGCGGCGTCATCGGGCTCATCATCCTCCTGCTTGCGATCTCCGTCGCGGTGTTCGGACCGATGCTGTTCCCGAACTCGCCGTGGCGCATGGTGCAGCGGCCGTTCCTGCCGCCCTTCACGCTCTCGACCGTGCCGCTCGGCACCGACGCGCTCGGTCGCGACGTGTTCGCCGGCATGATCTTCGGCGCACGGGTATCGCTACTGGTCGGCCTCGTCTCCACGCTGGTCGCACTGATCGTCGGCGTGCCGATCGGCGCCATGGCCGGCTATTTCGGCGGCAGGGTCGATGACGCCTTGATGCGCTTCACCGAGTTCTTCCAGACCATTCCGAGCTTCGCGCTCGCGATCGTGCTGGTCGCGATCCTGCAGCCCTCGATCTATTCGATCGTGGCCTCGATCGCGGTGGTGAGCTGGCCGCCGGTGGCCCGCCTCGTCCGCGGCGAGGTGCTGTCGTTGCGCACGCGCGAATATGTCCAGGCCGCCGTGGTCACCGGCCAGAGCAACAGCTGGATCATCCTGCGCGAGATCCTGCCGAACGCGTTGTCGCCCGTGATCGTGCTCGCCTCGCTGATGGTGGCGACCGCGATCCTCCTGGAATCCTCGCTGTCCTTCCTCGGCCTCGGCGATCCCAATCTGATTTCCTGGGGCTACATGGTCGGCGCCGGCCGTACCGTGATCCGCCAGGCGTGGTGGATCACGGTGTTTCCCGGCATCGCCATCCTGATTTCGGTGCTCGGCCTCAATCTGATCGGCGAAGGCCTCAACGACGCGCTCAATCCGCGCCTGTCGCGCGAGGGACGCTGACATGACCGCCCCCGCCACCGTCTCCATCAAGAACCTGCGGATCGCGCTGCCCAAGAGCGCCGAGCGGCCGTACGCCGTCGACGGCATCTCGCTGGACCTGCGGGCCGGCAAGATCGTCTGCGTGGTCGGCGAATCCGGTTCCGGCAAATCGATGTGCGCGCACGCGCTGATGGGCCTCTTGCCCGATACGGTCGACGTCACGGCCGGCGAGATCATGTTCGAGGGCCGCGACCTGCTCAAGCTCGACGACGACGGCTGGCGCGATCTGCGCGGCCGCCGGCTGGCGATGATCTTCCAGGAGCCGATGACGGCGCTGAATCCGTTGATGCGGATCGGCGACCAGATGGCGGAGATGTTCGAGGCGCACGGCCTGCTGACGCCGAGGGAACGGCGAGCGAGGGCGCTCGCATTGGCACGCGAGGTCGGCCTGCCCGATCCTGAACGAATCGTGCGCGCCTACCCGCACCAGCTCTCCGGCGGCCAGCGCCAGCGCGCCATGATCGCGATGGCGCTCGCGCTCGAGCCCGCGGTTCTGGTTGCGGACGAGCCGACGACCGCACTCGACGTCACCACGCAGGCGCAGATCCTGAAGCTGATCCGCAACCTCCAGCGCAACCGCAACATGGCGGTGATGTTCATCACCCATGATTTCGGCGTCGTCGCCGACATTGCCGACCAGGTCGTGGTGCTCCGGCACGGCAAGGTCGTGGAAGAAGGTCCCGCCGCGGCCGTCTTCAGCGCACCGCAGCACGACTACACCAAGGCGCTGCTCGCCGCCGTGCCGTCGATGGATCCGCCGGCGCGCGCTCCTCTCGACGATCGGGCCAGGGCCGTCGAGGTGATCGGGCTGGACAAGACCTACGTCACCTCGGGCGGCTGGTTTCGCGAGGACCGCCGCGTCGATGCGGCGCGCGCGGTCAATTTCAACATCCTCAAGGGCGAGACGCTCGGCCTCGTCGGCGAATCCGGCTCCGGAAAATCGTCCGTGGCGCGGCTGGTGATGCGGCTGATCGAGGCCGACCGCGGCACGGTGCGGATCGGTGAGACCGACCTGACCTCGCTTTCCGGCAAGGCGCTGCGCGCCGAGCGTCATCGCATCCAGATGATCTTTCAGGATCCATTCGCCTCGCTCAATCCGCGCCGCAAGATCGGTCACATCATCGCCGACGGCCCGATCGCGGCCGGCATCGATCCGAAGGTCGCGTTCGACCGCGCCCGCGATCTCCTCAAGATGGTCGGCCTGGACGCCGGCGCGCTCGAACGCTATCCGCACGAATTCTCCGGCGGCCAGCGTCAGCGCATCGGCATTGCGCGCGCGCTTGCGCTCGAGCCGGAGATCATCGTCGCCGACGAGGCCGTCTCCGCGCTCGACGTCTCGGTGCAGGCGCAGGTGTTGAAGCTGCTCGAAGACCTCAAGGCGCGCCTCGGCCTCTCGATGCTGTTCATCACCCACGACCTGCGCGTCGCAGCCCAGATCTGCGACCGCATCGCGGTGATGCAACGTGGCGCCATCGTCGAGCTGAAGCCGACCGCGCAGCTGTTTGCCGCGCCTGAGCATGCCTATACGCGCGAGCTGCTCGCGGCGGTGCCGGGACGAAAGGAGCAAGCCCCGGCGGCTTGAGGGATTGGTCGGGCGGTTTCACCGCATTTTCGAGATCGTTCCAAAAACTTGCACGCCGCAAGAGGCGAAACATATTCGCTCCGGCAGCATTTCTTCGTGAGACTTTTCTTGCCGACGAGCGCAAGGACAGGCCGACACAAGCATTCCCCCGCTCGGCTGCTGAAGCCGCGCAACTGACATGAGGTGGTGGACGGCCTTGCAACCCAACGCGTGAGAAAAGAACCCGGGCGCTGGGATGTGCGGTCACGCGCTTTTTATTCGGTCGTGACTGCCGCGCCGCTTCAAGGTCGACGGCGGCACCATAGATGACGATTGAATGTTTTGCGTCATCTCATGACAGACTCATGAGTTGAAATTTGGAGCCACCATGGGCGAAGTTATTCGATTTGTCTCGAAATCCGAGCGTGAGCGAGCGCGTCTCATCCAGGAGGCGCGCGCCATCTACGACAGCATCTTCCCTCCGGCGAACCCGGCCGACGAGGAGCAGGACGAACCGGCGATCGGTCGCACGTTCATCCGCCGCGACGGGGAGTAACGTATCGTGATCAAGATCATCGCCGTGCTTTGCAGTCTCGCCTCTCCCGCCAACTGTCACGAGCAGATCGTCACCACTTCGGACTTTGCGCAAGTCTCGGTGCAGTCCTGCCTGATGGGTGCCCCGCAACTCGCCGAATGGATGAACCAGCATCCGGCCGAGCGACTGGCCGCATGGCGCTGCGTGATTGGCAACCAGGGTGGCAGGGGCATCTGAGGCCGAAGGCGGCAGCGCATCTGCCCACCGCCTTCGGATGGACCCGAATCAGCGCTAAAGAGCGATGCGATGAGGATGAATCGTCATCGCGCTTCAGGTTATTGTTTGGGCATGATCTCTCTCGGAAAACCGCTGCACACTTTTTCGGATCATGCGGTAGCGCTTTGCGTTCGGCGACTTCCCTGGACGCAAGCAGCATGACCGGCCCCGAACTGAAGCAGCTCCGCGCCGACCTCTCCGATGCCCTCGAGCGGAAGCTCACCGCGGCCGACATGGCCAAGCTTTGCGGATTGCCGGAGACAGGCGGCGCCGACACCATCCGGCGCTGGGAGGTCAGTGGCCCGACGCCAGCGGCGACCAGGGTTCTGCGCGTGCTCGCGATGGCGAGCGAGCGCTATCCGATCCTGGAGAAGTTCGACATCTTCGATCGTCATGACGTGCGCGAGGAAGACCGGCCGGCAAAGCGCGCGGCTTTTCGCCAACAGATGCGCGATGAGGTGCGGCGGCGTCTTGGTTAACAAGAGGCGCGCACAAGTTACCTGGGATGCGCGAAGTTAAGCCTTCCTTCACCACTTCTTAAGCCGCCATTAAGCACGAAAATCATTTACAGCCCAACAAGTTAGGTTGGCTGTCGCTGTGCCACGCATGTGACAGCATTTTCATCAAAAGCGAGCTATCTGCAGAGCCAACGACGGCGCGGGAAAGCGCGCCTGCCGGGGACCTTACGTGTTGGAGTTCAAGACAATGAAGAAGATTCTGTTTGCGACCGTGGCGCTGCTCGTGGTGGGCGCGGCTGCGCCGGCCGTCGGCGCCGATCTCGGCAACCGCAACTACTACAAGTCGCCGGCGCCGGCCTACGCCGCGCCGATCTACAATTGGACGGGCTTCTATCTCGGCGCCCATATCGGCGGCGCGTTCTCCAGCGACAACAATTTCAACGGCCTCTCCACCGGCAACAACGGCAACGGCCGCTTCCTCGGCGGCGTGCAGGTCGGCGCGGACTGGCAGTTCAACCCGAACTTCGTGGTCGGCGTCGAAGGCCAGTATTCCTGGCTCACGGGCAGCGTCGGCGCAGTGTTTCCGGGCAGCATCGCCTATACCAATGACCAGCGCGGCCTCGGCTCGATCACCGGCCGCGTCGGCTATACCTGGGGCCCCGGCCTGCTCTACGTGAAGGGCGGCTACGCCTATTCGGACAACAACGAGAAGGTGACTGTGGGCGGCGTGCCGACCGGCTTCATCATCGATGGCGATCACCGCAATGGCTACACCGTCGGCGCCGGCCTGGAATACATGTTCGCCCCGAACTGGTCGGCCAAGGCCGAGTACCAGTACTACAATTTCGGCGACGCGCACTTTACGGCGGGCCCGCTGGTGGGCACCGGCAACTTCACCACCGACGACCATACCTTCAAGGCAGGCGTCAACTACCGCTTCAACTGGGCAGGCCCGGCGGCCGCGCCCTACTGATCGGTTATCAAAACCTTATCACGATGAAGGGCCGGCCTCGTTGCCGGCCCTTCTTTTTTCGCTCTGCGGAACATGCGCAACCAATTGTGCGAAGTGCGATTTTTTAACCGGTGCTGCCGATACTGCGCTCACAAACAGAAGCAAGAACATTGGGGGAATTTTCGATGGCGATCCGTCTGGGCCTTGGCCGTTTCCTTGGCCGCTTCCGTCCTCGTTTCAGAATGCCGAAATGGGGCGTGCGCGGCAGCCTGTTCGCGGCCTTCGCGGTGATCGCGGGCATGGGCCTCGTGATCGCGGCCGGCGCCGGCCTGGCGCTGCAGAATCTCGGCGGACGCATGACCGAACTGAGCGGCCGGGACATTCCGCGCCTTTCCGCCAGCCTGCAATTGTCGGCGCTGAGCGCCAGCCTTGCGGCGCAGGGACCGGCGCTGCTTGCGGCGCAAAGCGACGACGCCCTGAACGAGCGCACCAAGAAGCTCTTGGAATTGCAGGAGCAGACGCAGCAGAAGCTCACGGAGATCATCGATCTCGGCGGCGACAAGAGCGTCGTCTCCGGGCTCAGCGACACGATGAAGAGCATCAACGAGGCGGCTCAGAGCCTGGCGAAGGCCGCCCGCGAACGGCTCGACATCGCGGCCCTCCACGAGAAGCAATATGATGCGCTTCGCAACGCGCAGGGCGCGTTCGTCGGCGCGGCGAGCCCGGCGATGCTGGAGGCGCAGACCCGGGTCAACGCCATTCTCGGCTCAGCCGACCTGTCCGCCGCAGATGCAACCGAGGCCGCGCAGACCGTCGGTCAGCTCGGCAACGTCGTCGCCAGCGGCAACCTCGCCGCCGCCAACATGAGCGCGGCACTATCGGCGAGCACGAGCGACAAGCTCGACGACATCCAGAAGGAATTCAAGACGGCGCAGGGACGCCTGCGTTCCAACCTCGACCTGTTGCCGGACAACCAGGGCAACAAGATGCTGCGCGAGACGGCGGAAAAGCTGCTCGCGCTCGGCACCGGCAAGACCGGCGTGTTCAATCTGCGCGAGAAGGAGCTCGACTCCATCGACTACGGCCAGACCATCCTGGACGAGACCCGCAAGCTCAATGTCGGTCTCGGCATCAGCGTGCAGCAGCTCGTCGACGGTGTGCAGAAGGAGACCAACGCCTCGACCTTCCAGGCACGGCAGGAGATTTCGCTCGCTACGTCGGTCATGCTGGCGATGGGCGCGTTGATGCTGGTCGGCTCGGCGCTGTTCGTCTGGCTCTATGTCGGACGCAGCATCCTGCGCCGGATCGGCGCCTTGCATCAATCGATGCAGCTGCTCGCGAACGGCGACCTCGAAACCGACATCTACCGCTCGAAGAACCACGACGACGAGATCTCGGTGATGGCGAACACGCTGCAAGTGTTCCGGGAGAGCATGATCGAGGCCCGCGCGCTGACGAGCGAGCAGGACAGGGACCGTATCGCCAAGGCCGAGCGTGCCGCGCGCATGGAAGCGAAGATCGCCGAATTCGAAAGCACGGTGCGCTCCGCGCTCGACAATCTCGCGCAGTCGGCCAATTCGATGCAATCGACCGCGCAGAGCATGTCGAACACCGCCGACCAGTCCAACGCGCTGGTGAACGCGGTCGCCTCCGCCGCGGAGGAAACGTCGGTCAACGTGCAGACCGTGTCGGCCGGCACCGAGCAGCTGTCCTCCTCGATCCAGGAGATCAGCCGTCAGGTCGTGACCTCCGCCGAGATCGCCAAGAAGGCGGTCGACGAAGCGGGGGCGACCGACGCCACCGTGCAAAGCCTCGCCGACAGCGCGAGCCGCATCAGCGTCGTCGTCGACCTGATCCAGACCATCGCCTCGCAGACCAACCTGCTAGCGCTCAACGCGACCATCGAGGCCGCGCGCGCGGGCGAGGCCGGCCGCGGCTTCGCGGTGGTTGCCTCCGAAGTGAAGAGCCTGGCGAGCCAGACTGCCAAGGCGACAGACGAGATCCGCACCCAGATCGCCAGCATGCAAGAGGTCACGACCTCCGCGGTCGGCGCCATCCAGGGCATCGGCCGGATCATCGGCGAGATCAACGACGTCACCACGACGATCGCAGCCGCGGTCGAGGAACAGGGCGCCGCCACCCGCGAAATCGCCCGCAACATCCAGCATGCGGCCGGTGGCACCAGCGAAGTCTCCAGCAACATCGTCGGCGTCTCCACCGCGTCCGCCGAAGCGGGCGCTGCGGCGAGCGACGTGCTGAGCGCCTCGGACGCGCTCCGGCGCGAGGCCGATATGCTGCGCGGGGAAATCGACGCGTTCCTCAACGACATGCGGGCGGCCTGATCGTCAATCCGGGGCCCTCGAAGAGGCGACCCCGGAATCCCGCCCCACGATCTCCGGATTCTCAGGTGCGCAACCGCGCACCAGAGCTCGCGCTCACGCGCGCCCGGAATGACGGCGTTTTTTGGCGACTTCAAACCGAGAGGCGGAAAATCACGGCCGGTATGACGGCCATGCGGCGGCCGCCAGGCGTCCTTTTTCGGCTGGCGCCCTGCGCGCGCTGGGTTTAAGCGGGTAGCATGAGCTCAAAAACCGACATCGCACAGTCCTCGGCCGAGGCCCTGCGCTACCCTTGGGAACAGCACCCCGGCCCCGAAGAGGTCGTGGAGGTGCGGCCCGGCGTGTTGTGGGCGCGGCTGAAACTGCCGTTCCGCCTCAACCACGTGAACATCTACCTGCTCGCCGACGGCGACGGTTATGCCATGGTCGATACCGGATTCGGCAACGAGGAGACGATCGAGGCCTGGACCAGGCTGTTCGACGGACCGCTGAAGGGCGTCAACATCACGCGCCTGATCGTCACCCACTCCCACCCCGACCATGTCGGCCTCGCCGGGTGGATCGTCGAGCGCTTCAACTGTCCGCTGGTGATGTCGCAGGTCGAATATCTGCAATCGGTCTATCACCAGAACCGCGGCACCGAAGAACGGCGCGAGGCGCAGCGGCTGTTCTTCCGCCGTCACGGCATGGACGAGTCGCTGACCGAGAAGCTGCTCGGGCGCGGCCAGGATTACCTCAAGCGCGTCTCGGTGCTGCCGCCGTCCTACCGCCGCATCTCGCATGGCGACGAGGTCGTGATCGGCACGCGCCGCTTCAAGGTGATCACCGGCGGCGGCCACGCGCTCGACCAGGTCATGCTGTATTGCGCCGACGACAAGCTGTTCCTCTCCGCCGACCAGGTGCTGAGCAAGATCTCGCCGAATGTCAGCGTCTGGGCGGTCGAGCCCGACCAGAACTCGCTCGGCGAATACCTGGCCTCGCTCGCGAGCCTCACCACCACCCTGCCCTATGATCTGCTGGTACTGCCCGGCCATGGCGTGCCGTTCTATGGACTGAAGACCCGCATCAAGCAGCTCGCCGACCATCACGAGGAGCGCTGCCGCCTGATCGCGGAAGCCTGCCGCGAGATGCCGCAAACCTCGCGCGCCTTGGTGCCTGTCGTGTTCAACAAGCACGTGCTGGACGAGCACCAGATGGGCTTTGCCGCCGGCGAACTCGTCGCCCACGTCAACTACATGATCGTCGAGGGCCGGCTGACGGCCGAGATGCAAGACGGCGTGCTGCAATTTCGGACGACGTGAGGGCGCCAGCTCACTTCATGTTCGCGATCGCGTGCAGCGCCGCGACGTAGCCGAACGGTCCCAGCCCGCAGATCACGCCGGTCGCCACGAACGAGATCCTGGAGTGCCGGTGATATTCGTCGCGGGCGTGGATGTTGGAGATGTGGACCTCCAGCACCGGGCCCTCGAATGTCTTGATCGCGTCCATGATCGAAACCGAGGTGAAGGAGAGACCGGCCGGGTTGATGACGATGGCATCGGCATCCTGCCGCGCCGACTGGATCAGATCGACGAGCACGCCCTCATGGTTGGACTGGTGGAAGGCGAGCTTGAGCCCGAGCTTGGCGGCGGCGTCCTCGCAGCTCGCGTTGACCTCAGCGAGCGTCGTCGTGCCGTAGATGTGCGGCTCGCGGATGCCTAGCATGTTGAGGTTGGGACCGTTGAGGATCATGACACGCTTCATCGGGGCTTCCTTTCGCATGGGCTGACCGGCGCGCCGCCCCGGCCGGGCAAGGCTACGGCATCGGTGCCGCCAGTTTGGCCATGATGGATGGAGCGAACGCCATGGACAAAATGTCCACGGCAGCCCCTGCCTCCCCCGGTCACTCCGGTCGCGGCCGGCAGTCCCGTGTTAGGCGCTTGATCCAAATCAACAATCGCCGCCGGACCGGCGGTTATCAATTGCCACGCTCGCCTTGCCTCAAATGTGTGCTGGCGCATAGACATTGGAGCTCGAAAAGCTCTAAAAAATGAGCGGCCGTCATGGCCGGGTTCCGTTGCGGGTTTTGCCGATGGATTACAACCAGTTCTTCAATTCCGCTCTCGATCGTCTCCACACTGAGCGGCGCTATCGCGTGTTCGCCGACCTCGAACGCACGGCCGGCCGGTTCCCGCACGCGGTGTGGCACTCGCCCAAGGGCAAGCGCGACGTCGTGATCTGGTGCTCCAACGACTATCTCGGCATGGGCCAGCACCCGAAGGTGGTCGGCGCCATGGTCGAGACCGCGACGCGCGTCGGCACCGGTGCCGGCGGTACCCGCAACATTGCCGGCACGCACCATCCGCTCATCCAGCTCGAAGCCGAGCTCGCCGATCTCCACGGCAAGGAAGCCGCGCTGCTGTTCACCTCGGGCTATGTCTCGAATCAGACCGGCATCCCGACCATCGCAAAGCTGATTCCGAATTGCCTGATCCTGTCGGACGAGCTCAACCACAATTCGATGATCGAGGGCATCCGGCAGTCCGGCTGCGAGCGGGTCGTGTTCCGCCACAACGACGTTGCGCATCTCGAAGAGCTGTTGAAAGCGGCCGGCCCGAATCGGCCGAAGCTGATCGTCTGCGAGAGCCTCTATTCCATGGACGGCGATGTCGCGCCGCTCGCCAGGATCTGCGATCTCGCCGAAAAGTATGGCGCGATGACCTATGTCGACGAAGTCCACGCCGTCGGCATGTACGGCCCGCGCGGCGGCGGCATCGCCGAGCGTGACGGCGTCATGCATCGCATCGACGTTCTCGAGGGCACGCTGGCAAAGGCGTTCGGCTGTCTCGGCGGCTATATCGCCGCTAGCGGCCAGATCATCGACGCCGTGCGCTCCTACGCGCCGGGCTTCATCTTCACCACCGCGCTGCCGCCGGCGGTCTGCTCGGCTGCAACTGCCGCGATCAGGCACCTGAAGAGCTCGAACTGGGAGCGCGAGCGCCACCAGGACCGCGCCGCCCGCGTCAAGGCGATCCTCAATGCCGCCGGCCTGCCTGTCATGTCGAGCGACACCCATATCGTACCGCTGTTCGTGGGCGATCCCGAGAAGTGCAAGCAGGCCTCCGACCTCCTGCTCGAAGAGCACGGTATCTACATCCAGCCGATCAACTATCCGACCGTCGCCAAGGGCAGCGAGCGCCTGCGCATCACGCCCTCGCCCTATCACGACGACGGCCTGATCGATCAGCTCGCCGAAGCGCTGCTCCAGGTGTGGGACCGCCTCGGCCTGCCGCTGCGCGAGAAGTCGCTGGCAGCGGAGTAGGCCCCCTGCCACCCTCCTCTGGATGGCGGGGCGGACCGCATTTGAGATTTTGCAGAGGTCGTCATGCCCCGGCTTGTCCCGGCCATGACGCTGTGGAGACCGTCGGTGCTCCACAAGCCCGCATGTAGCGTCCCCCTGTCCTCCAGTAAGTAAGGGCCACCTCCCGGCCGCACCTTAACGACAATCCCGGTTCCTCCCCCGGCGCGGCATTTCGCTGTCGCTTGCGACCGCCCAACGCGCTAGGTTTGCAGGGAAAATGAGCTCGGGCGCCGCCAGCGCCCAGGGAGAAGCACGCTCACCATGCTGCACGACTGGGGCGTGATCGCCGCCGCGTTCGGTTATATCGGCTTTCTGTTCCTGGTGGCGAGCCATGGCGACCGCCGCTCGCCGGCCGGGCGCGGTCGCGCCTCCGGGCTGATCTATCCGCTGTCGCTGGCGATCTACTGCACCTCCTGGACCTTCTTCGGCTCGGTCGGCTTCGCCACCCGCACCTCGACCGACTTCCTCGCGATCTATCTCGGCCCGATCCTGATGATCGGGCTCGGCGCCGGCGTGTTGCGCCGCGTGATCCAGCTCGCCAAAACCCACAACATCACCTCGATCGCCGACTTCATCGGGGCGCGCTACGGCAAGAGCCAGGCGGTGGCGGCGACCGTCGCGCTGATGGCGATCATCGGCTCGGTGCCCTACATCGCGCTCCAGCTCAAGGCGGTTGCCTCGTCGCTCGAAACGATCCTGAGCGAGGACCAGGCCTTCTCCCACATCCCGATCGTCGGCGACGTGGCGCTGATGGTGACGCTGTCGATGGCGGCCTTCGCGGTGCTGTTCGGCACGCGGCAGACCGACGCCACCGAGCACCAGCACGGCCTGATGCTGGCGGTCGCGACCGAATCCATCATCAAGCTGATCGCCTTTCTCGCCGCCGGCATCTTCGTCACCTTCTGGATGTTCTCGCCACATGAGCTGATCGAGCGCGCGATGAAGACGCCGGAGGCGGTGCGCGCGATCAACTACTCGCCGTCGATCGGCAACTTCCTGACCATGACGCTGCTGTCGCTGTGCGCGATCATGCTGCTGCCGCGCCAGTTCCACGTCAGCGTGGTGGAGAATTCCTCCGATGCCGAGGTCGGCCGCGCGCGATGGCTGTTCCCGCTCTACCTCGTCGCCATCAATCTCTTCGTGATCCCGATCGCGATCGCCGGCCTCGTGACCTTCCCATTCGGCGCCGCCGACCCCGACATGTACGTGCTGGCGCTGCCGATGGAAGGCGGCGCCGATCTGCTCAGCGTCGTCATCTTCGTCGGCGGCCTGTCGGCGGCGACCGCGATGGTGATCGTCGAATGCGTCGCGCTCTCGATCATGGTCTCGAACGACCTCGTGGTGCCGCTGGTGCTGCAGCGTCGGCCGGAGGGGCGCGCCGGCGGTGCCGATTTCAGCGACTTCCTGCTGCGCTCGCGGCGGCTCGCGATCTTCGCCATCATGGTGATGGCCTATTTCTACTATCGCGCGCTCGGCAATACCCAGCTCGCGGCCATTGGTCTGCTCTCCTTTGCCGCCATCGCCCAGCTTGCGCCGAGCTTCTTCGGCGGGTTGCTTTGGCGGCGCGCGACCGCGCGCGGCGCCATCGGCGGCATGCTGGTGGGCTTTGTGGTGTGGCTCTACACGCTGTTCATGCCGAGCTTCATGGATTCCTCGACATCAGGCATCATGCTGCTCCAGCACGGCCCGTTCGGCATCGAGGCGCTGCGGCCGCAGGCACTGTTCGGCGCCGACCTGCCGCCGCTGATGCACGGCGTCATCTGGTCGCTGTCGCTCAACATCCTGACCTATGTGCTGCTGTCGCTGGCGCGCCAACCGTCGTCCATCGAGCTGTTGCAGGCCGATCTGTTCGTGCCCAATACGCTCGCACCGATCTCCCCGAGCTTCCGGCGCTGGCGCACCAGCATCACCGTGCAGGACATCCAGACCACGGTGGCGCAATATCTCGGACCCGACCGCGCGCGGCATTCCTTCGAGGCATTCTCGGCGCGGCGAAACGTGCGGCTGGAGCCCGGAGCACCTGCCGATTTCGAGCTGCTGCAGCACGCCGAGCACCTGATCGCGTCCTCGATCGGCGCGGCCTCCTCCCGCCTCGTGATGTCGCTGCTGCTGCGCAAGCGGACGGTCTCCGCCAAGGCCGCGCTGAAGCTGCTCGACGACTCGCACGCGGCGCTGCATTTCAACCGCGAGATCCTCCAGACCGCGCTCAACCACGTGCGCCAGGGCATCGCCGTGTTCGATGCCGATCTGCAACTGATCTGCTCCAACCGGCAGTTCGGCGATCTCCTCAACGTTCCCCCGCATCTGATCCAGTTCGGCACGCCCCTGCGCGAAATCCTGGAATTCATCGGCGTCGGCGATCCGGACCATCCGCTCGAGAGCGAGGCCCTGCTGGAGCGGCGCCTCGCCGCCTACACCACCGACAGCGAGCCTTATCTCGAACGCCTGCCGGAACGCCACATGGTGATCGAAGTGCTCACCAACCACATGCCCGGCGGCGGCTTCGTCATCACTTTCACTGACGTCACGCCCACTTTCGAAGCCGCGGAAGCGCTGGAGCGCGCCAATGCGACGCTGGAAAAGCGCGTGCGCGACCGCACCGAGGAGCTGACGCGGCTGAACTCCGAGCTGGCACTGGCCAAGAGCGCGGCGGAAGACGCCAGCATCTCCAAGACGCGTTTCCTCGCCGCCGCCAGCCACGACATCCTCCAGCCGCTGAACGCGGCGCGGCTCTATGTCACGAGCCTGGTCGAGCGCCAGCACGAAGGCGAAGAGACGCGGCTGGTCGAGAACATCGACGAATCGCTGCAGGCCATCGAGGAGATCCTCGGCGCGCTGCTCGACATCTCCAGGCTCGATGCCGGCGCGATGACGACCTCGATATCGAGCTTCAAGATGGCCGATCTGATGCGCTCGCTGGAGATCGAGTTCGCGCCGATCGCGCGCGCCAAGGGCCTGGAGCTCGCCTTCGTGCCCTGCTCGCTGCCGGTCGAGTCGGACCGGCTCTTGCTGCGGCGCCTGCTCCAGAACCTGATCTCGAACGCGATCAAGTACACCCCGCGCGGCCGCGTGCTGGTCGGCTGCCGCCGCCGCGGCAGCTCGCTCAAGATCTGCGTCTACGACACCGGCGTCGGCATCCCCCCGGTCAAGCGCGGCGAGATCTTCAAGGAATTCCATCGCCTGGAGCAGGGGGCGCGGATCGCGCGCGGCCTGGGGCTGGGACTATCGATCGTCGAGCGGCTGGCGCGCGTGCTCAAGCACGGCATCGCCATCGACGCCAATGCCGGCGGCGGCTCGGTCTTCTCCGTGACGGTGCCGACGGCGAAAGCGATCACCCATACCGCAGCCGTGACCAGCGCGACGCCGTTGGCGCGCACGCCGATCTCGGGCGCGCTGATCGTCTGCATCGAGAACGATGCGGCGATCCTCGACGGCATGCGCACGCTCTTGAAGGCCTGGGACGCCGAGGTGATCGCGGTCGCCGACCCTGAAGGCGCGATCGCCGCAATCGAAACAGCCGGACGGCGCGTGACCGGCCTGCTCGTCGACTATCACCTCGATCGCGGCAACGGCATCGCCGCCATCCGCGAGATCCGCCGCCGCTTCGGCGACGCCATCCCTGCCATCCTGATCACCGCTGATCGCAGCCCCGCCGTGCAGGTCGCCGCGCGGGACGAGAAGATCGCGGTGCTCAACAAGCCCGTGAAGCCGGCTTCGCTCCGTGCCCTGCTGGGTCAGTGGCGCACACAGCAGATGGTGGCAGCGGAGTAAGACGCGCGGGTCAATCGCCGCCTTGGTGACGATGATGGTGCCGATCAGGTTGACCTCGATCTGATGACGGAACGTCTCGAGGCTGGTGTCCTCGACCGATCCGAGATCGCCGTAACCGGCGTTGTTCACGACCACATCGACGGTCCCGGGCCGACGCAAGTACGCGATCTCCCGCCGTGAGCGCGGCTTCCACGATGGCCCGGCCAAGCCCGCGCGAGCTGCCGCTGATGAACCACGTCTTCGACATGACGGTCTCGGGATGGCTCAGGGTGCCAGGCGCGTGAAGACGTAATCGTGGCTCCTGGCTCGAGCCTCGTGGCAGGCGAAGCAGGTGCGATGCTGGGCCTCGTCAACCGGCCTGCCGTTGATGAAGCGGCCGAAACCCCAGCCGCCGGTGGCAGCGTATTTCTTGGAATCCTTGACCATCACCTGGACCGTGGTGGCGGCACCCGGAATGGTTGCGGATGCGAACTCCGGCGATTGCTTCCGCTTCCAGGCGCGCTTGACCAGAATGGTGCCGTCCGGGAACGGGAGTTTCCCGGCCTGATAGGCGTCGATTGCGGTCTGGTTGCCGACCCCAGCGCGAAGCTCGTCGAGCGGCGCCGCCTCTTCGGCCGGCGCGACCAGCTCCCACTGCTTGTAGCCCGACGGAATCGTGACGCCGAAGATCGGCGAAGCATCCGCCGCGCTGCGTTCCACCGGCCCCTCTGCGGAGGCGATCGTGACCAGATACGGCACGCAGGTCAGGAGCACGACAAGCAGCACCACCGTCAGCACGATCATCGTCGCGTAAAAGGACTTCTTCTTTTCAGGTGCGGTTGGCGACATGACGTTTCTTCAAGCTGGGATCAATGGGGCGATCCTCGGTCCAGCCGGGCTGGACCGAGGTGCTGACAAATGCTCAGGCGCCGTCGGCGTCGACGACGGCCTTGGCAAAGGCTTGCGGTGCTTCCTGCGGCAGATTGTGGCCAATGCCGCCCGTGATCAGGCGAAACTCGTATCGGCCTGAGAACCTCTTGGCGTAGGCGCTCGGATCGGGATGCGGCGCGCCGTTGGCGTCGCCTTCCATCGTGATCGTCGGCACCTCAATCTGCGGAGCTGAGGCCAGCTTCTTTTCGAGATGCTCGTACTTTGCCTCGCCCTGGGCGAGCCCGAGCCGCCAGCGGTAATTGTGGATCGTGATCGCGACATGATCCTTGTTGTCGAGCGCCGCCGCGCTGCGATTGAAGGTGGCATCGTCGAACTTCCACTGCGGCGAGGCGAGCTTCCAGATCAGCTTGGCGAAATCGTGCGTGTACTTCTCGTATCCGGCGCGGCCGCGCTCGGTGGCGAAGTAGAACTGGTACCACCATTGCAGCTCCGCCTGCGGCGGTAACGGCGCACTGCCGGCAGCCTGGCTGGAAATCAGATAGCCGCTGACCGACACCAGCGCGCGGCAGCGGTCGGGCCACAGCGCGGCGATGACGTCCGCGGTGCGCGCGCCCCAGTCGAACCCGGCGACGACGGCTTTCTTGATATCGAGCTTGTCCATCAGCGCGATGATGTCGACGGCCATCGCCGCAGGCTCGCCGTTGCGCGGCGTCTCACTCGAGAGGAAGTGCGTCGTGCCGTAGCCGCGCAAATAAGGAACGATCACGCGATAGCCAGCCTTCGCCAGGATCGGCGCGACATCGACAAAGGCGTGAATGTCGTAGGGCCAGCCGTGCAGCAGGATCGCGACGGGACCGTTCGAGGGCCCCACCTCCGCATAACCGACGTTGAGAACGCCGGCGTCGATCTGCTTGATCGCGCCGAAGGACGCATTCGATGCGGAGGATCGCAGCGGTTCCGTCTCGGCACGTGCGAGATCGATCACGCCGAGACCGACGGCGACGGCTCCTGTGGCGATGCCGAGAAACTGGCGGCGGTGCTCATCGATGATCTGCTTCATGGTGTTGCTACCTCGTGGTGGTTGATGATGCTGCGTCAGACCAGCGCGACCTTGACGTCGATGTTGCCGCGGACGGCCTTGGAGTAGGGGCAGGATTGATGCGCTTCATCGACGATGCCCTGTGCGGTCTCGCGATCGAGACCCGGCAGGCTGACATTGAGGCGCGCCCGGAGGGCATAAGTGCCTTCATCGAGAAGAAGATCGATTTCCGCATCGATCGCACTTTTCCCAGGAAGCACGATTTTCCGCTTGCGGGCTGCCGTTTCCATCGCGCCTTCGAAGCAGGCCGACCAGCCGGCTGCGCACAATTGCTCGGGATTGGTGCCGATGCCTGCGCCACCTGGCGGCGAGAGCTTGACGTCGAGGCGACCGTCGGAACTGCGCGACATGCCGTCGTGCCGCCCGCCGCTGGTGTGCGTCCTGGCCGTGTAGAGCAGTTTTGCCGCTTGCGTCATGAAGGTCTCCTTGCCGTCGCACAACTGACTATCAGCGGTGCGCCCGGGAGACGCGTTTAGACTTGTGAGAAGTTGTGAGGCTGGCGGAGAACCTGTTACGAGGCCTACCCCGCACTTCAACTCTTCCTCGAACGCGCCACGGCCGGCGGCGCGCAGATCGCGCTCGACGATGCCAATGCCGCGATCATCGCGCGGAGAGCTGTTGCGGATGAAGGGCAAGGTCCTCCTGTCGTCGCCGCAGCCCGGGGCTGAGCAAGCAGAGGTCTACCTGATGCAATCCCTGGGTTTGAGCCGCCGCCAAGGCGCCACAGCCTGGGAGCTGCACGCCGCGATCGATCTCGGCGGACTATTTGCCGAACGCGGGCAGCGCGAGGATGCGAGGCGATTGCTCCAATCGTCCCTCGAGGACTTTGCCGAGGGCTCCGAAACGGCGGATATCAGAGCGGCCAACGTGCTTCTGACCACACTGTAGGGGCCTCACCCCGTCGGCGTGCCCTGCGTCCACTGGCCGCCGGCGATCTTTGCGGCGGCAATCACGGCCTGGGTGCGGCTCTCGACGCCGAGCTTTTGCAGGATGGCCGAGACATGCGCCTTGATCGTGGCCTCGGAGACACCGAGCTCGTAGGCGATCTGCTTGTTGAGAAGGCCCTCCGACAGCATCATGAGGACCCGGACCTGCTGCGGCGTCAGCGTCACCAGGCGGTCGCGCAGGCGCGTCATGTCGGGGTCGGCCGCGGCGGACAGATCGGTGTCGGCGGGAACCCAGACGTCGCCTTCCATCACCTTGAGGATGGCGTCACGCAACGTGTCGACGCCGAAACGCTTTGGAATGAAGCCGGACGCACCGAAATCGAGCGAGCGGCGGATCGTGGCGCTGTCGTCAGACGCCGAGACGATCACGACCGGAATCGCCGGATATTGCGCGCGCAGATAGATCAGACCGGAAAAGCCGGAGATCCCTGGCATCGAGAGGTCGAGCAGGATTAGGTCGACCTCGGAGGTCTGTTCCAGCAGCCCCGTCAGGTCCTCGAAGGATCCGGCCTCGTCGATCCTGGCCGACGGGAGAACACCTGCCACCGCCTGTCGCAGCGCATCGCGGAACAAGGGATGGTCATCGGCGATGACGAGATGGGTGTTTGCATTGGCTGTTGCAGTCATCTGTTCCGCAGGCCGACGAAAGATCGGGAAAGAATATCAACTCGTTGCTGATCAAGCAGCAATTGACGATTGTTCACTGACTGGAGCCGTCTTGCAAGGCAACCTTCCGCCCGCAGTCGCAAGGCAGTTAATCACAGGCGCGAACCAGTTGATGCTGCAGCGCAAAAAGCCGCTGACGGGTCTCATCAATCCCTGAACAGCAGGTCTCGGGTCAAATCATCGATCACGGTGACCGCTTGAAGCGCTGCCCTCAATCGCTCGTGGTCACGGGCCGACAATCGCTTGACCAACACCGCATTGGAGGGCGGCGTTCCCTGCGCCACATCCGCGATCTGTTGCGACACGATCAGCTCCAGAAAGACACCATGGGCCTCGTCGAGCGCATCGAGATCGGTCTCGCCACGGCCAACCACGGCCTTCACACCCGCGAGTCGCTGCGATGTCGACCGGCCCATCACATGGTAGCGAATCGCCATCGCACGCGCTGCAGCGACCAGGCCGAACAGCCCTGCCGCCTTGAGGTCAATGCGACCGCCTTCAGTGCGGATGCCGCCGAAGAATTTCAGGCTCGCGGGGACGCTGATCCCTTCGACCAGAAGCTTGGCGAATGCGACCTGCCCCTCGGCTGCCGCGAAGGCCGCCTGCCTGACGGAGACGGCGAGGCTGCCGTCGCCATGAACGGCCCGGAGATCGAAGAAGATATCCACCGACAGCAGATCCTTTGGACTGGAGCGCCAGACCCAGTGCTCGATGCGGTCCCGCCACGTTGCAACAGAGCCGCGCCAGGGCGGGTTTTTCGCCATGACGCCTCCCCTGCAATAGGGCACACCGGCCTCGTGCAGAATATCTGCAACGTGCGCTCCGAACGCCTCAAACCAGCGATCCTCGTCGCCTCCCGGCTCGCCTTGCTCGAAGATCACGGCAT
This sequence comes from Bradyrhizobium sp. USDA 327, assembly GCF_041262065.1. Lineage (NCBI taxonomy): Bacteria > Pseudomonadati > Pseudomonadota > Alphaproteobacteria > Hyphomicrobiales > Nitrobacteraceae > Bradyrhizobium > Bradyrhizobium sp. USDA 327. The sequence goes on from NZ_JBGCCW010000001.1 coordinate 6,131,434, forward strand.
TGTCCTGATCCATCGCCAGCAGGCTTTCGCCGCGTCCGGCAGACCCGAGCACGATCAGCGTGTATGGCGTTGGGGGGTCGCCCTCGCCGCGTTCCCGCATGAGCCGCTCGGCAATCACAGCGGCCTGACGGGTGAGGGCGCAGAGCTCGCTGGAAATCACGTCCGCAACCTGGCGGCCGGACAATCCTTCCGCCAGGAGCACCTCAGCAACCCGCGGCAGCTTCGCCCAGGCCAGCGCCAATGCCTGCGTATCCGCGGCATCCTCGATCTCGTCCCCGAGCGATATGGCCTCCCCTGCCCGCAGACGCAGCAGGTCCCGCGCAGACAACGCACCAACCACCCGGCCGGCCTCATCGATAACGCCGAGATGACGGGTCTTGAGGCGATTCATCCGGCCAATCGCGCGATAGACGAGCGCGTCCTCGGGAATCGACGCCAGCGGCCTGCTCATGATCCGGTGCACCGGCAGCTCCAGCGCCGGGGCACCGAGCCGGGCGATCGCCCGCAGCACGTCGCGCTCGGTAACGATCCCGGCCTCGACGGCCTTGACGTCGTCTGCGGCCGCATCCGGCGCGCCGACGTACACAGCCGATATTCTATCGCTCGTCATTCGCGCCAGGGCGTCGCCTACCGAAACGTCCGCACCGACGAAAATGGCGGGATATCGCATGATGTCGCGGTTGCGGTGGCGATAGGCATAGGCGTCGAACCGCTTCAGCGTTTGTTCTGCATCGATGCGGGCTGTCGCTTCGACCGCCTCGATCCAACCCATCCGCACCTGATCGTCGAGCACGGCGGTGAGCGCGCGACAGACCCGCTCGGCCTCGGCAACGGTCCGGATGCCGTGCTCGCGCAGCCTCGGCAGCAGCGCCAGGAAGATCCGCGCCGTCGTGATCGCATCGCCGAGGGCGGAGTGCCGACCGACCACGTCGATACCAAGCCAGCTTGCGAGATTCCCCAGCTCGTATCCGCCAAGGTCCGGCGCAACGATCTCCGCGAGCAGTCTGGTATCGAGCGTTCGAGGCCGGGTCCATGGCAATCCCGCCAGATCGCATTCGCGCTTCAGGACCGCCAGATCGAAACCGATCATGTGCCCGATGACGACCGCCTGGCCGAGGAACGCCTCGAAACGCGGCCAGACATCCACGAACAGCGGCGATTCAGCGACCGTGGCATCATCGATGCCGTGAATGCGCGTCGTCTCGGCGGGGATCGGTTGATCGGCCGGCCGCAGCAATTGAACGAACGAACCGCCGTCGACCAGCTTTCCGGCCGACAGACGCACGCCGGCAAGCTCGATCACCCGCGCCTTGCGCGGATCGAGCCCGGTCGTTTCGGCATCGATGACAACGGCGTCGAGCGACAAAAGCGGGGCAGCACCACTTGTCGTATCCATTGTCCTCCCTCGGAAGGCCCGGACGGTGCGATGCCGGCCGGCAAGCCGGGCATTGGCAGAGGCCGGGCGATCCTACGCCAGCAGCGTGTTGGTCACCGCAGCCGCATCGATGCGATCGACCAATTCGTCATGGATGTTGCACAGGCTGACGCGCAGGTAATTGCGTATCGTCTCGAAATCCCGTCCGCGCAGTTTTTCGTGGATCGGCATCATCGCAAAATAGGTTTCCGCCAGCGGCTCGGGAATGTCCATCACGCGCTTGGGCGCATGCCCGCCAACGAGGTCGAGCCGCTGCTCCAGCTCGCGCCGGGCCTGAAACCAGCCATCCTCGCCGATCGACGGCGGCACTGGATAACGGTCGAAAACCGAGAGGACGACGAGGATCATCTGGTCGAGAACCGCCCGGCGCTGCATGCCGGCATGTGGGCGCAATACCCCCTCGACCATCTCGCCGACCATCGCAAGCCCGAGCGGATAAGCCTGCCAGCGCGAGCGTTCGACGGCTAGTGCAAACCCTTCCTCGGCAAACAGCACCTTGGCGTAGTGGCCGGCGCGGGCACGCGAATACTCGTAGATGCCCTTTTGCACGATGAACGCCGACTGCGCATCGATGAAGTCCGCAAGCGCCTCGCGGTCGCCAATCGGCGGCCGGGGACGAAAGAATTTTTGCAGCAGCTTCATCGCAGTCCGATCCTGCCAGACGGAATCGCCGTGCTATCCCGCGCTCGCAGCGCCCGAATTGTCAACGGCCGCAACGCTGTTCGCATCCGCAGCATCGGTTCCCTCCGAAAGTATTATAAAGACCTCGGCACTCCTGATGTTAGCCTCCGACATTCCAAATTGGCGAAAGACCGGTTGGAAGGCGGCACGGGGGGGGCCGCAGCGACGGGTATGCAACCCCTCGATTCCTCCGGCTCGCATGCCGGAGTGCTGACAGAGGAAATGCAGCCCATGCCTGACTCCCACAATCTCAGAGAACGCGAAGAAGCCCACTGGCGGAAGACCTCGCGCCTGATGCTGATCAACCTCGGCATCTGGTTCTTCTTCGGATACGTCATCCACATGTTCGTGGTTCCGCTCAACACCATCCAGTTGCCGATCCTTGGCTTCCCGCTCGGCTTCTATATGGCCGCGCAGGGTTCGCTGATTGCCTTCGTGGTCATCCTGTTCGTGTTCGCCAGACAGCAGGACAAGATCGACCGAGAATTCGGCTTTGCAGAAGACGACTAGGGGGGGATTGAACATGGCTACGCAGGCCTCAACCGGCGGCTCCGACTTTCTCAGCAACCTTGGGCGGATCTACGGCTTCTACACCGGTGGATTCGTCGCGTTTGTCCTTCTGCTCGCCGTCCTCGAGATGATCGGGGTGCCGAACAAGGTTCTAGGCTACCTGTTCGTTTTCTTCACGCTCGCGGTCTACGCCATCATCGGCATTCTGTCGCGAACGGCACAAGTTTCGGAATACTACGTGGCGGGCCGCAGCGTGCCGGCGTTCTACAACGGCATGGCAACCGGTGCCGACTGGATGTCGGCAGCGTCGTTCGTCGGCATGGCGGGCACGCTGTTCCTGCTCGGCTATGACGGACTTGCCTGGGTGCTCGGATGGACCGGCGGCTTCGTGCTGGTCTCCATCCTGATCGGGCCTTATCTGCGCAAATTCGGCGCCTATACGGTGCCCGACTTTCTGTCCTTCCGTTATGGCGGCAATTTCGCCCGGGGGCTGGGCGTTATCGTGCTCGTCGCCTGCTCGTTCACCTATGTGACGGCGCAGATCTACGGCACGGGCATCATTGCCTCGCGCTTCCTTGGAATGCAGTTCGAGCTCGCAGTTTTCGCGGGACTGGTCGGCATCCTGGTCTGCTCGATGCTGGGCGGCATGCGCGCGGTGACCTGGACGCAGGTGGCCCAATACATCGTGCTAATTATAGCCTACCTGACACCGATCGTGATCCTGTCGACCAAGATCTACGGGATACCGATTCCCCAGCTGACCTATGGACACGCGATCGCGGACATCACGGCACGCGAACAGGAGATGCTCGCCAACGGACTAGCGGCGGCGGCAAGCCTCAAGCCGCACATTCAGCCGTTCCTTAGCTATAGTCCGCTGAACTTCTTTGCGATCATCCTTTGCATGATGGTCGGCACGGCCTCGCTGCCGCACATCCTGATGCGCTACTTCACGACACCGTCGGTGCGTGAGGCGCGGCAATCCGTGGCCTGGTCGCTGCTGTTCATCTTCCTCCTGTACTTCTCGGCGCCTGCCTACGCGGCGTTCTCGAAGCTGGAGGTGTACACGAATATCATCGGGCGCGATCTGTCCGCGATCAGACCCTGGCTGTTCAGCTGGGGCGAGCTCGGGCTGATCCAGATCTGTGGCAAGAACGCCGTCAACATCGACGCCGTCATTGCCGCGTGCAAGGCCGTTGCCGGTCACCCCGGTGTGGTCCGGCTGCAGGACTTCGTCATCAACACGGACGTGATCGTGCTCTCGACACCGGAGATCGCTGGGCTTCCCTACGTGATCTCCGGCCTCGTCGCGGCCGGCGGCCTGGCTGCGGCTCTGTCCACCGCCGACGGACTGCTGCTCGCGATCGCCAATGCATTGTCGCATGACGTCTACTACAAGATGATAGATCCGAACGCGCCGACGGCACGCCGGTTGATCATCGCGCGCGTGCTGCTGCTGGCGGTCGCCGTCGTTGCTGCGGCGACGGCCGCCACCAAGCCCGGGGATATCCTGGCCATGGTCGGCTGGGCGTTCTCCCTGGCGATGGCCGGCAACTTCCCGGCGCTCGTGATGGGCGTCTGGTGGAAGCGCACGACGTCCGCGGGCGCGGTCTGCGGCATCATCGCCGGGTTCGGGCTCTGCCTGTTCTACCTCGTGACCACGCGCTATTTCCCGGGCGCGGGCGTCAAGTACTTCGGCATGACGTCGCTGCTCAATCCGGCCACCGGCGCACCACTCGTCGACATCGCCAAGGCCATGGCGTTGCCCAACGCGATGGAGAGTTGGCCGACACTGGCCCACCCGCTGGCCAACAAGGTGGGGTGGTTCAACCTCAGCAACATCGCCTGCGGCTTGCTGGGTGCGCCCTTCGGCTTCGCCGTGATCATCATCGTGAGCCTGCTGGGACGGGCGCCGTCGCGGGAAATGCAGGCCTATGTCGACGAGATTCGCAAGCCGCGAGGCCGCACGGTGCTCGAAGAGAAAACGACCTGAGCGGATCGGATAGATTGCGACAAACGGGGCCTTGCGAGGCCCCGTTTTTGTTTGCGACCGGTGGCGCTCGCTTGCCCCGAACCGCCTGCCTTGACATTGTTGCGTGCGAAGGCTGGTGCAGAATGCCCGATGGCCCGGGCGGAGCGAGCGGCCCTCGCAAGACCATACTGCTTCCAGAGCGACGCCCGGAGGAGGACAGATTTTGGACATTGCCGACTCGTTCGCCAGATACTGGTATTTTCACCTGCCGAACTTCGTTCTGGCTGCTCTGATGTACACCATGCTCGGCCGCTTCCTGCTTGGCCTCTTCGTCGACGCCGACTCGCCAAACTATATCTGGCGCTTCTTCTGCCGCTTCACCGATCCGGTGCTCACCGCCATCGCAACCGTCACGCCGAAGGCAGTTCCTCCAGCCGTCGTGTGGCTGTTCGGTTTTGTCTGGATGTTCTGGTTGCGGATCGCGCTCCACTACACATTGCTCGCGCTCAATCTCGCGCCGCGGCTTGCGGGAGGAGGATCATGAGCCGCAACTTCTACCTGATCGGTATTGCCTTCTTCGGAATGATCAATGGCCTCTTCAACCAGCTTTGGCTGATCTTCGCCTTGCTCTATGTCCAGCCGCTTGCAGGCCCGCTTCTGTTCGGAAGCGTGTCGCTGATGCTGATGTTCGCCTCGCTGATGGTCTCGACCGCTACCGTCATCCTGGGCGGCATTCCCGCCGCCTTCTACGAACGCGTCACCGGCGCCCAGGAGTCCAACAACGTCTCTCTTTGGATCTGGCTGGCCGGCACGGCGGTTCTGGCGCTCCCGGCCGCCGGTAATTTCATCAGCATCGGCCTCTGAACCGGGGGCAGGAACCATTGAAGGCAGGCCCCGCAGGGACTACCCTAAGCCGCATCTCAATCATCTCGATCTCAATGAGCCAGGTGACGGAGTCCCTCCTCATGGAAGAAATGCGCCGCATCGCCTTTGAAACGGTCCTGCGCGCGTGCGGATTTGCCTCCCTCGCTATATTCTGCGTCATGATCGGCCTTTCGTTTCTGCCGGGCTCCGCGTTTCAGGCGGGAGGCTTTCTGAGCCTGATCATGACACTGGTGCTTCTCCTGAAGGCGGAGGAAGCGCGGACCAAAGACCACCGCCGCACCGAGATGTGGCTGTATCTTCCAAAAGACAGGCGCCCGCCTCAGCCGCATGCACAAAAAACAGTCTCAGCGGTGATGCGCGAGACCTATCTGGTGTTTGCATACTGGTCTGCGCTGGTGTCCATTGTGATGTGGATTGTCGCGGTGGGCTTTTCCGTCCTTGGACTTTAGTTTGAGGCTGCAGACCCCACGGTATTTCGTTCCCGCGGCTCCGCGATTTCCCGTCCGATATCTCCACGGCGCCCCCGATTCGCGTCGAAAGTACTATTGGGCCGGATGCGGTAGGCATGTAATTGCTCGCCCTCGATTGGTGGCGCGCCCGCGTGGCGCGGATCGGTTCTTGAAAAGAAAACAAGCGGGAGCGAATCGGATGACGACAGTAACTGCAACATCGGCACCATCTGCCGGGGCCGGCATGACGAAGGACGAACGGTTCGTCATTCTCGCCTCCTCGCTCGGTACCGTGTTCGAGTGGTACGACTTCTATCTCTACGGTTCGCTGGCAAGCATCATCGGCGCCCAGTTCTTCTCGGCCTATCCGCCGGCTACCCGCGACATCTTCGCGTTGCTGGCGTTCGCCGCCGGCTTCCTGGTCCGCCCCTTCGGCGCCATCGTGTTCGGCCGCATCGGCGACATCGTCGGCCGCAAATACACCTTCCTCGTCACCATCCTGATCATGGGTCTGTCGACCTTCATCGTCGGTCTGCTGCCCAACGCCGCGACCATCGGCATCGCGGCGCCGATCATCCTGATCATCTTGCGTCTTGCCCAGGGTCTGGCGCTCGGCGGCGAATACGGCGGTGCTGCGACCTACGTCGCGGAGCATGCGCCGAACGGCAAGCGCGGCTACTACACCTCCTTCATCCAGACCACCGCGACGCTCGGCCTGTTCCTGTCGCTGCTGGTGATCCTGTTCACTCGTTCCGCGCTCGGCGAAGCGGACTTCGCGGCCTGGGGCTGGCGCATTCCGTTCCTGGTGTCGGTGCTGCTGCTCGGCGTCTCGGTCTGGATCCGGCTTCGCCTCAACGAATCGCCGATCTTCCAGAAGATGAAGGACGAAGGGAAGGGTTCGAAGGCGCCGCTGACGGAAGCCTTCGGCAACTGGCAGAACGGCAAGCTCGTGCTGCTCGCCCTGCTCGGCGGCGTGATGGGCCAGGGCGTGGTCTGGTACACCGGCCAGTTCTACGCGCTGTTCTTCCTGCAATCGATCCTGAAGGTTGACGGCTATACCGCCAACCTGCTGATCGCCTGGTCGCTGCTGCTCGGCACCGGCTTCTTCATCGTGTTCGGCGCGCTCTCCGACAAGATTGGCCGCAAGCCGATCATTCTCGGCGGCTGCCTGATCGCGGCGCTGACCTTCTTCCCGATCTTCAAGATGATCACCACCAACGCCAACCCGGCGCTGGAAAAGGCGATCGAGCAGACCAAGGTCGAGGTGGTGGCCGATCCCGCAGGATGCGGCGACCTGTTCAACCCGGTCGGCACCCGCGTGTTCAGCGCACCTTGCGACACCGCGCGCGCCTTCCTGTCGCAGTCGTCGGTCAAGTACTCGACAACCTCCGGCGCGGCCGGGTCAGGCGTAAAGGTCGTGATCAACGGCAAGGAGCTGCCCTATACCAACGCCAAGGACAGCAACCCGGCGGTTCTCGCCGCGGTGCAGGCGGCTGGCTATCCGAAGGCGGGCGACGCCGGCATCGTGAAGATGGCGCATCCGTTCGACATCTTCCGTCCGCAGGTGGCAGCGATCGTCGGCCTGCTGTTCATCCTGGTGCTGTTCGTCACCATGGTGTACGGCCCGATCGCGGCGATGCTGGTCGAACTGTTCCCGACCCGCATCCGCTACACCTCGATGTCGCTGCCCTACCACATCGGCAACGGCTGGTTCGGCGGCCTCTTGCCGGCGACCGCCTTCGCCATCGTGGCCTCGACCGGCGACATCTATGCCGGCCTCTGGTATCCGATCATCTTCGCGTCCATCACCGTCGTGATCGGTTTCTTCTTCCTGCCCGAGACCAAGGACGTCGACATCAAGGCGACCTGATCGAGGCAGCGCTCGACGACACGAACCGGCCGCGGTCTCCGCGGCCGGTTTTGTCTTGTGCGCCTACTGATTGCTGCCGATGAATTGCAGCACGATCTCGCGGCGGTGCGGGCGGCTGCGATGCTCGACCAGATAGATCGCCTGCCAGGTGCCGAGCGCGAGCTTGCCGTTCAGGACCGGCACATGAAGCGAAGTCTGCGTCAGCATGGTCTTGATGTGCGCGGGCATGTCGTCGGGTCCCTCGGTGTCATGGGTCCACCCGGCGTTCTCCGGTGCGAGCCGTGACAGCGCCGTGGTGAGATCGACCAGCACGGAGGGATCGGCGTTCTCCTGAATCGTGAGCGAGGCCGAGGTGTGGCGGACGAACAGCGTCAGCGCGCCATCGCGCGCGTGAACGTCCTTGACGAACTTCGTCGCTTCCGCGGTGATATCGACGAAGGTTCGCCCGGGCGTCGGCACCGTCAACAGGGCGGTACTGATGGCCGTGGCCTGCACGGTCGATGGCACCGAACGCGTCAGCTGTTTCTCGGACATCATTCAAACTCTCAAATCTTGCCCGACACGTCCTTCTGCACGCGGTTGGCCATGTCGATCAGCCGCCGCCAGGCCCTTTCCAGGAACGACATCACGCGATCGACGTCCTGGTCGCTCGGCAGCGGGATCTCGATTTTGCGCTCGCCCGGGGCAACCTTGGGTTCCGCCTTCTTCAGCGGGTCGGATTTTGGCAAAGCCTCGTCGATCTTGCCCGACACCGTCGGTCCGGCCGCGAGCTGTCCCTTCAGCCTCTCGACCTCGGCCTGGAGCCTGCCGATCTCGGCGTCGAGTGCGGTCCGCTCGTCGGGCACCGCGTAGCAGGCCCAGCCGGCGTCGTTCTTGGTGCAGGTCGATACCGTGCCGGTGCGAGTGTCGAGCCGCAGCACGCCCTCGGCGATGGGCGTCATGCTGTAGCGACCATTTTCGCCGTCGGGCGCGGATTGCGCGGCCACGAGGCCGCCGCTGACGACCATCACCGCGACGGCCGCGGCAAGCCATGATGCTGTGGATGACGTCGCTGGTCTCATCGCCCTCTCCGCCACGGTGCAGATGCCGCTTCAATTCTACACCCGCGCCAGGCAATCCGCCGCCAAAACCCGCCCCCGAAATCAACGAACGCGATGGCTTCTTTGATCCAGGTAGCAGGGCGAAAGGACAGCTGCATCCGCCGACCGCGAGGAGACCTGCTGCGGTGCGGCGTCACGCTGTGTGCAGCGCTGCCGCGCACGCCGATATCATCAAATAAATCAGCCACATAACCGAAAGCGACGCAATCGTGACTTGGCTTGACTTGATTATGGGCCATCAGTATGGTCCGCGCGGCTTTTGAGGGTGACGGGCGCAATTTCCATTCAGCCGCAGCGTTTCGGGTCTTCGTTGCATGACACAGGGCACGGGACACGGCGAGGATGGAGATCGCGATAAATCGTCCGAGGAAGCCGCGCTTTCCGAACGGCTCGGAAGTCTTGATCAGCGGTTGTCCGAATTTCGCGACCGCCGGACCAGGACCGAGCAACCCGCAGGTGACGGTGGAGACAGAGCGGCCAGAGCCTCGGCGATGGCGCTTGGTTTCCGGTTATCCTCGGAGTTGATCGCCGGCGTCGCTGTCGGAGCGGGGATTGGCTGGGGGTTCGACCGCTTGCTGTCGACGTCGCCCTTCGGATTTATCGTGTTCCTGCTGCTGGGCTTCGTGGCTGGCGTGGTGAATGTGGTGAGAACGGCGGGCGCGGGTCAAAACAGGCGCGGCGATTCGCAGCGGATCCCACCAGGAGAGGAATGATCGTGCCGGCCTCGCCGGCACGGGCCGGCCCGGCCGGCAGACCGAGACCCGCCGGCATTGCCCGGCAGACCAAGAGATGCCGCGCTGATGAAAATCGATCCGATCCACCAGTTCAACATCGAGCCTCTCTTCACCCTGGGCCACATCGGCAATCACACGATCGCCTTCACCAATTCGTCGCTCTACATGCTGGTGGCGGTGGCGATCATCTCGATCCTGATGCTCGCCAGCGGCACGCGGCTGGTTCCCGGGCGCCTGCAGTCGGTCGCCGAAATCTCCTACGAATTCGTCGCCTCGACCATCCGTTCGACGGCCGGCGCGGAAGGCATGAAATTCTTCCCGCTGATCTTCTCGCTGTTCATGTTCATCTGCGTCTCGAATCTGGTCGGCATCATCCCCTACACCTTCACGGTGTCGAGCCACCTGATCGTCACCGCGGCGCTCGCGCTCCTGGTCTTCTTCACCGTCCTGATCTACGGCCTCTACAAGAACGGCCTGAAATTCTTCAAGATCTTCGTTCCCCACGGCGTCCCCATCTACATCCTGCCGCTGGTCATGTTCATCGAGATCCTGTCGTTCTTCCTGCGGCCGGTCTCCCACAGCGTTCGTCTCTTCGCCAACATGCTGGCCGGCCACATCGCGCTGAAGGTGTTCGCGGGCTTCGTCGCCATGCTCGGCTTCTCGCTCGGCTCCATCGGCTGGATCGGCGGCGTGCTGCCGCTGGCGCTCACGGTCGCGCTGACCTCGCTCGAGATCCTGGTCGCGTTCCTCCAGGCCTATGTGTTCGCGATCCTGACCTGCATCTACCTCAACGACGCCATTCATCCGGGACACTGAGCGGTCCGGGGAATTTCCACCCACAACCCCATCTTTCTTCCAAGGAGTCTAAAATGGATCCGGCAGCAGCAAAACTTATCGGCGCGGGCATCGCGTGCATCGGCATGGGCGGTGCGGGCGTCGGCGTGGGCGTGATCTTCGGCAACTACCTCGCCGCAGCGGTGCGCAATCCGTCGGCCGCTCAGGGCCAGTTCGGCAACCTGATCTTCGGCTTCGCCGTGACCGAAGCGCTCGGCATCTTCTCGCTGCTGATCGCGCTGCTGCTGCTGTTCGTTCCGCTCTGAGGACGACGTTTTTCGCGCCGTTCCAGTCCTTGGAACGGCGCGTGTGACAGCAACAGGAGAACTCCATGGCTGAGAGTCATGGCGGCGCGAAAGGTCCGGCGGCGGGCGCTCACACCGAGGCTGACGGTGGTCACCACGGTGGCGGTTTTCCGCCGTTCGAGAGCAGCAGCTTTGCTTCACAGCTGGTGTCGCTCGCGATCTTCTTCGTCCTGCTTTACGTGATCGTGTCCAAGCTCGCCCTGCCGCGCATCGGCGGTGCGATCGAGGCGCGTCAGAACAAGATCGAGGGCGACCTCGCCGAAGCGCAGAAGCTGAAGGACCAGTCCGACGCAGCGCTGAAGGCCTATGAAAGCGAGCTCGCTTCGGCGCGCACGCGGGCGCAGGCGATCGGCAACGAATCCCGCGACAAGGCGAATGCGCAGTCGGAAGCCGAGCGCAAGGTGCTGGAAGAACAGTTGGCGGCCAAGCTCGCCGGGGCGGAGAAGACCATCGCCTCGACCCGCGCAGCCGCCATGAGCAACGTCCGCGGCATCGCGGCCGATGCGGCAGGTCAGATCGTGCAACAGCTCACCGGCGTCGTTCCGGACGCCGCGTCGGTCAATGCCGCGGTCGATGCGTCCTTGAAGGGTTAGTCGAGATGTTCTTCGAACCTGAATTTTGGGTCGCCGTCGCCTTCGTGATCCTGATGGTCGTGTTCGGCTATCTCGGGGTCTTCAAGACGGCGATGACGGCGCTGGATCATCGCGCCGAACGCATCAAGGCCGAGCTCGACGACGCCGCGCGCCTCAAGCAGGAGGCGGCCAAGGTGCTCGCCGACTACAAGTCGCGCAGTGCCATGGCCGAGCGCGAGGCTGCCGACATCATCGCCAACGCCAGGGCCGAAGCCGAGCGCATCGCGACCGAGGCCAAGGCGAAGATGGAAGACTTCGTGGCCCGCCGGACCAAGACCGCGGAGAGCAAGATCGCGCTCGCCGAGGCCCAGGCGCTGGCCGACGTCCGCGCCGCAGCCGCGGAAGCCGCTGTCCAGGCCGCTTCCACGATCCTGTCGCAGTCGGTCAGAGGCCAGGTCGCCGACGACCTGCTCGCCAAGGGCATCAACGAGGTTCGGCAGAAGCTGAACTGAGGGGTGCGCTCTCATCAATCAAAAAAGCCGGCGCGATGAGCGCCGGCTTTTTGTTGTCTGAACGACCTCGTGTCCCGGACGCGGCGCGGCATGCAATGACGCGACGCTGAGCCGGGACCCAGTTATGTCGCGGCGTGGGCCCCGGCTCGCAGCGCACCGCTGAAGAAGCGCTGCGCTGCGTCCGGGGCAAGAAGCCTCACCCTACTTCTTCTTCCGCGCCTTCGGCTCGGGCGAGAGCGCCTGCGGGTCGAAGCCGACATAGAAGATGTAGGAATCGGCATCCTTGGCCGAGGGCACCGGATAGCTCAGATCCTCGGCGACAAAGGTGAAGGGCACGCTGCCGCCCTCCGACATCGCGACCGTGGTCCGGTAGGCCTTCGAGGCGATCACCTTCTCGCCGACGCCGCCCTGCACCACCGCGATGCGCAATGGGACGTCGACCGTAGCAGGCGCACCGGCGGGACCTGCGATGACGCGGCCCTGGATTCCGATCCGGGCGGTGATGTCGCCGCCGCTCCGGGCGCATTCGCGCGCCATTTTGGTGATCGTGGCCTGGAAGCGGATGTCGTTACCGACGGCCTGCTTGCCGTTCGCACCGACGGCATAGGTAGAAGCGCCGGCGCGCACGGTGACCTGCGGGCAATCGACTTCGTCGTCGGCTGGCTGGCCGGGCGCGGGCGCCGGATTGGGCTGCGCCGGCTCGTCCGACTTGCCGCCGAACAGGCTCTTGAAGCGGTCGCTCAAGGATTGGGCCGCCACCGGCGAGACGCACACGAGCGCAACTGACAGGGCCAACGCGACCGCTGTCCCCCGCCGCAGCGCCTTCCGCGATGACCGAAGCTCCTTCACCATCGACACCCATACTCCATCACAAGATCCGGACCCAACCACCGGCCGGCCCGCGCCGTTATATCGTCAAAATCGACGAACCCAAGGCAGCAAAAAGGTGGCAAGCAGGGAGACCTTGCCCTCACGGAATGGCAGCTCAGCCGCGGAAATCCTCGTGCAGCAGGCCGAACAGCAGGTGGTCCTGCCAGACCCCGTTGATGCAGAGATAACGGCGCGCGAGGCCCTCGCGCGAGAAGCCGCACTTCTCCAGCACCCGGATCGACGGCGCATTGGTGGGGATGCAGGCGGCCTCGACCCGGTGCAGATTGAGCTCGCCGAACAGCGTCGGCAGCAGCACCCGCAGCGCGGCCGTCATGTAGCCGCGATGGGCATGAGGCTGGCCGACCCAATAGCCGATGGTGCCGGCCTGCACGATGCCGCGCCGGACATTGGCAAGCGTGATGCCGCCGACCAGGGCGCCGTCGAGCTCACGGAAGATCAGAAAGGGATAGGAGCGGTCCGCGGCAATGTCCTCGGAATAGCGGCGCAGGCGGCGCCGGAAGCCGGACCGGGTGAGATCGTCGGACGGCCAGATCGGCTCCCAGGGCGTGAGATAGTCGCGGCTGGTTTCGCGCAAATGAGCCCATTGCAGGAAGTCCGACATTTGCGGCGCGCGCAGCAGCAGCCCGTTGCCGCGCGGCGCGAGGGTGGCGGGTCCACTGGATGGCAGGCGAAAGAGGGCCATGGTGATGCTTTCCGGGGCCGGGCTCCCTAGCACAGCTCCTAATGCAGCCGCGCCTTGGCGCGCGCCCGGGTCAATCCTTCCGCAAAAGATACTGCCGTGTCCAGACCCCTGCCACTGCCCAATGCGACAACGGCGGGCCGGCTCCGCGACAGCAGCGCACGCGCCGCGTCCCTCGTCGATTCGATGCTGACGGCATCGATCCGGGCCACCAGTTCCTGCGCCGTCTGCGGCCGCCCATAGGCGAGCACATGCCGGGCAAGCTGCTCGGCACGGGAGGAGCAGCTCTCCAGGGCCATCAGCAGGCCCGCCTTCATCTGCGCCTTGGCCCGGGCGATCTCGGCCTCGGTCAGCGTCTCCACCGAATCATTCATGATATCGACCACGACCTCCATCATCTCCGGCGCGTCGGCCGGGTCGGTGCCGGTGTAGAGGCCGAAGAAGCCGGTGTCGGTATAGGGCGCGTGGAAGGTGTAGATGGAGTAGCAGAGGCCGCGCTTCTCGCGCACCTCCTGGAACAGGCGCGACGACATTCCGCCGCCGAGGATGTTGGTGAAGACCTGGAGCGAGAACAGCGACGGGTCGCTCTGCGGTACGCCTTCCAGCGCCAGCGTCAGGTGCGCCTGCTCGAGCTCGCGATGCACCACCTTGTTACCGCCCTTGCCGAATTGAGCGGTTTGCGGCTTCGGCCCCGGCGTCCCCTCGAAGCTGGCAAAGCGTCTCTCGACCTCGGCGACCACCTGGCTGTGATCGACCGCGCCGGCCGCCGCCACCACCATATCGGGCCCGCGATAATGCGTCGAGAGATAGCCGCGCAGCATGTCGCGGTTGAAGGCGCGCAGCGTCTTGGCCGTGCCGAGCAGGGAACGGCCCATCGGCTGGTCGGGATAACAGAGCTCGTTCAGATGCTCGAACACGACGTCATCGGGCGTATCCTGCGCGGCACCGATCTCCTGCACGATGACGTTCTTCTCGCGCTCCAGCTCGTCGGGCTCGAAGGCGGGATTGGCGAGGATGTCGGCGAGCACGTCGAGCGCGAGCGGCACGTCGGCCTTCAGCACCCGCGCGTAATAGGACGTGGTCTCGGTCGAGGTGCCGGCATTGAGGTCGCCGCCGACCGCCTCGATCTCCTCGACGATCTCGCGCGAGGAACGCTTGGTCGTGCCCTTGAACGCCATGTGCTCGAGCAGGTGCGAGATGCCATGCTCGTTCGGCTTCTCGTCGCGTCCGCCGACGCCGGCCCAGACGCCGAGCGCCGCAGTCTCGAGATGGGGCATCTCGTCGGTGACGACGGTCAGGCCGGAGGCAAGTTTGGTCATCTCGACGCTCATCCGGCAACTCCTTGCTTTGCGGCGCGGCTGACCGACAGCACGAACCGCTCGACCTCGGCCTGATCGTTCTTCATCACCCTCATGTGTTCGGATTTGGTCATCAAGCCGTCGAGCCAGGCCGGCAATTGCGGCCGCTGGCCGCAGGCCGCCTCGACAGCGTCGGGGAATTTGGCCGGATGGGCGGTGGAGAGCACGATGCTCGGCACCCTCGTGTCGGTGGTGTCGCGGTCCGCGACGGCGAGCGCCACCGCCGTGTGGGGATCGACCAGTTCGCCTGCTTCGCGCCAGGCGGCGCGGATCGCAGCCGCAGTCTCGGTCTCGTCGGCGCGCCCCGCATCGAACTCCTCGCGGATCGCGGCGAGCGTCGCATCGGGCAGCACGAAACGTCCGGATTGTTTCAGCGACTCCATCAGACGACGCACGCCTGCCGCATCGCGCCGGCTCGCCTCGAACAGCAGCCGCTCGAAATTGGACGAGATCTGGATGTCCATCGACGGCGACGCCGTCGCATGCACCTCGCGCACCTTGTAGATTCCGGTCTTCAGCGTCCGCGCCAGGATGTCGTTGACGTTGGCGGCGATGCGCAGGGTCCGCACCGGCAGCCCCATGCGCTTGGCGACGTAGCCGGCGAAGATGTCGCCGAAATTGCCTGTCGGCACGACGAAATCGACCGCGCGCGCCGGCGCCCCAACGGCAACGGCGGAGGTGAAATAGTAAACCACCTGGGCGACGATGCGCGCCCAATTGATGGAATTGACGCCGGATAGCGAGGTCGCGTCGCGGAAGCGGTGGTTGTTGAACATCCCCTTCACGATCGCCTGGCAATCGTCGAAGGTGCCCTCGATGGCGAGCGCATGGACGTTGGCCGCGCCTGTCGAAGTCATCATGCGCCGCTGCACCTCGGAGATGCGGCCGTGCGGAAACAGCACGATGAGATCGACATTCTCGAGTCCCGCAAAGGCTTCGACCGCGGCGCCGCCGGTGTCGCCGGAGGTGGCGACCACGATGGTGGTGCGCTGGCCGCGCTTGGCGAGCACATGGTCCATCAGCCGCGAGATCAGCTGCATCGCGACGTCCTTGAAGGCGAGCGTCGGACCGTGGAACAGCTCCAGCACGAACTGGTGCGGCGACATCTGGCGCAGCGGCACCACCGCGGGATGGCGGAAGGTGGCATAGGCCTCGTTCGCCATACGACCAAGCTCGGCATCCGCTATCTCGCCGCCGGCGAAGGGACGAATCACATCGACCGCGACCTCCCAATAGGGGCGGCCGAAGAAGCCGGCGATCGTCTCGGTCGGGAGCTGCGGCCACGTCGCCGGCACATACAGGCCCCCGTCGCGGGCAAGCCCGGTCAGCATCACGTCACAGAAGCCGAGTTCGGGGGCCTCGCCCCGGGTCGAGATATAACGAGTCAAACTGCCCTCCAAAGGCCGGGCCAAACCGAGGCTCGGCCCTTAAGCCTTTGATTTTACGAAATTACTTGATAACAGCCAGAGGCTTTGGGCCACCATAAAGTGTTTTGCGGCATCGGGAAACCGCTTCCGACGCTCCCCCCGCCCAATGAAAAAGGGCTGCGGCATTGCCGCAGCCCTTCTCTTGGAAGGTCTGTCGTTGTGTGCAGACCGGTTTGCTTCGTCGGGGTCGCGCCCGTCAAAACTGTTCTGGCAAGCTTTCGTCGCCTGTCACGAAATCGTCAAGGGGCAAAACCGTGCCGGCCGAAAAGTTCCTGTTTTTCCCGACTCGCTTCGGGCGCCCGCTGGTACAATGCAGCCGGAGACATAGTTCGAACTGCTACTTTTTCCCTAAATATTGTCTGATGCAGGAACGAATACTGGCCCGGCCCATTGTGTCCGCGGATGGGCGTCAGCCCGTTGCCCATGCATTGCCCGGCCAACGGCGGCGTCGATCCGTCGACCGAACCGCTGCATTCTGGAGCAGCCGGTTCGGTCGCTGGCAGAAGGTCAGTTCATCCCGATTTCCACTGCGATCCGGATCAAGTCGGAGTGGTTCTTGGCGCCCAGCTTCTGCTTGAGCAGGGATGTGGTGTTGGCCACGGTCTTGTAAGAGATGCCGAGCGCCTCGGCGACCTCGACGATCTTGTCGCCGCGTCCAAGCAGGCGCAGGATTTCGAGCTCCCGCGGCGTCATCTGCGAGGCCGGATTGGCTTTGATGGCCGCACCGGAAAACGTCACGGCCTCGGCGAGTTGCGGCGAGATGAAATTGTCGCCCGCAACCACCTTGCGCACCGCTTTCAGCAGGATCCGGGGATCGTCGCCCTTGGAGACATAGCCCTGCGCCCCGAGCTCGACTGCCCGCACCACGAAGGCCGGATCGTCGTTCATGCTGAACATGATGATCTTGGCGTCGGGATCGTCCTTGCGGATGCGTCGCATCAGCTCGAACCCGGAGACATCGGGCAGGCTGATGTCGATCACGGTGACGTCGGGCCGCTTGTTGACATAGGCGCGATGCCCGGATTTGGCGTCGCTCGCCTCGTCAATGCGAATTGAATGGTCGGATGCGAACAGGGTGCGGCAACCGGACAGCACCACGGGATGGTCGTCGACGATCAGGACCCTGGTCGCCAGCTTGGCGGTATCTTGCATCGCGCACTCTCTCGTTTTTCGACTCATAGACCGGCGGGAATAAATGGAAAGGGTAAATCCCGCCGATGCGCGTTAGAATTGGCCTAATGTGGCAACGACTTTCGTTCAGGACGCAACTGTTTCTTCCGCTCGGCGCCAGCTTTCTGGCGGCGCTGATCCTGGCGGGCGTGCTGCTCCAGATATTCGCAACGGACCAGTTGGCGGCGGAGAACGAGCCGAGACGGCGTTCGACTGAGGCCATCGCCGCCGCGCTCAACGACACGCTGCGCACATCGGACAATCCACGGCGGACGCTCGACGCCTTTGTCCACTCTTTGGACACCTCCTCCGATATCCAATTCCACGCCTTGGATGCGGGTCCCGCGCCGTCACCGAAGGACGGCCTGCACAAGCCGCATGGCGTGCCGCAATGGTTCATCGACCTTCTCGCCACCCCCGACATGGACGCGGCATCCCCGGTGATGATCGAGGGCAGACGTATCGGCGATATCGTATTCCTGCAGGACATGTCGGCCGATCTGTTCGAGAAATGGATCGGCTTTCTCGCGCTCACCAGCCTGGTCGCCGTGCTGATGGTTCTTACCGGCACGATCGCCTATGTCTTGGCGGGATCGGTCCTGCGCCCCCTGCAGGATCTCGGCCAAGGTCTCACGCGGATACGACGGGGCGATTACACAACACCGATTCCGGTCGCGGGTCCGCCGGAAATCCGGCAAGGCTGCGAAGAGGCGAATGCGCTGGCCGTAACGCTGGCGCAACTGAGTCAGGACAATCGCGATCTGATGCACCGGCTGGTTTCGCTCCAGGACGACGAGCGGCGCGATCTCGCCCGCGAATTGCACGACGAACTCGGACCGCTGCTGTTCAGCATCCGTGCCGGCACGATCGCGCTGGTCGAGACGGCGCCGCCAATGGGACGTTTCGGCAATTCCGCACAGGACCTCCTGCAATCGGTCGAAGCGCTCCAGCAGACCAATCGCCGTATCCTCGACCGGCTGCGGCCGCTCTATATCGAGGAGCTCGGCCTTTCGACCAGCGTGCAGACGCTGCTCCGGACCTTTCGCAATCAGGCACCGCATATCATCCTGACGGACACGATCGACGCCGATCTGAACGTGATCGACGGGCCGTTGGCCCAAACCGTGTATCGGCTGATCCAGGAGGCGCTGACCAACGTGCTGCGCCATGCCAACGCCAGCAACGCCCATGTAAGGGCGACGGTCGCCGGCGAGACGCTCGCGATCGAGATCTCCGACGACGGCGGCGGCTTTCCTGCGGCCAACGTCTTCGGCCGGGGCTTGACCGGCATGCATGAGCGCGTGCGCGCGCTCAGCGGATCGCTGTCCCTGTTGCGCCTGGATGAGCGAACTTACGTCCGCTGCCGTCTTCCCGTCGAGACGGCGCGGGACGCGCCGTCAGCAGGCTAAAGCGTGATCCAGAAGAATGCGCAGCGGTTTTCCGAAAAGATCATGCTTGAACGACAACCTAAAGCGCGATGACGATTCATCCCAATCGCTTCGCGCTTTAGCATACGCAGCCATCATGCGCGTTCTGGCGCGCGGGCTCGCATACCGTGCTGCGGATCTTGCCTTCCGGGCTGAAGCGAAACGAGGCCTGAATGCGCAGCGCGCCGGCGACGGAATATTCGAGATCGACGCCGTGGGGCGCCGGATGGATTTCCTCTAGCCCGAAACCTACCGACGAGAAGGCGCTGAGCCGCGGCTGCCAATAGGCTTCGAGCTCGCTCCGTCCCTGATATCGCTGCGTGCCGTTGCACATGCATTCGAGCTGGGCGTCGTCGGCATAGAGATCGAGCAGCGCCGTGAGGTCGCCCTTCCGGCAGGCGTCCACCCAATCGACGATAATTCCCATCTGGTCGAAATCGCTCACGCCGCAATCCTGTCTGCCGCGGAAAATACCAGCGGCTTAGGACCACACTCGTGAATATGCGCTGAATAATAAACCCCGGGCGATACCGGGTTCCTTCAAGCTGGTTCCGGATAAGCTCAGCTCTGCCGCCGGCCTCTTGCCCACACGGCGAAGGCGATCAGAACGGCGGCGGCAAGCGTGAACCAGGTCATGGCATATTGCAGGTGATCGTCCTTCAGATTCACGTCGAGCGGTCCCGGGCGCGGAATGCCATTCGCGGGCGCGGGATGCTCGAGATCGACATAGAAGGGCGCGACCGTCCCCCAGCCGAGCGCGCTTGCGATTCCCAGGTGATCGCGTACGAACCAGAGCCGCTTGTCGCGATTCTCCGCCGGCGTCAGCCAGCCTGGCGCCTCGGGAAAGCGCAGATAGCCGGTGAGCGCCACCGGATGGCCCGCGACGAGCTTCTTCACCGCGCGATCCTCGACACCACGATCCTGCATCGTGTTCTCGACGAAGCCCGCATCGATCACGACCGTCTCGCCCGTGGGTAGCCGCGCCGGCAGAAACGCCCAGGTGCCGGGGCCGGAGGCGTCCTTGCGCACCGCGGAGCCGGAGGAATAGACCATCGCATCGGGCAGGGCCGCGTAGGTGGCGGTGAAGCTGACGCGGCGGAATTCATCGCGAGCAGGATTCAGCGCGGCCCACAGCGCCGGTGGCGGCAGCGCGACGGGCGCCGCCGCAAGCCGCTCGGTGAGTGCCGCGATCAGCTCGTGCTTGGCGGTCCGGCGCTGCAGCTGCCAGACACCGAGCGCGACGAACGCAGCCGTCAGCAACAGCGTGAACAGCGCGAAGCCGCCCACGCGGGCCTTGCGCGCAGGCTCGCTCATTTCGCGCGGTCGACCAACCGGCCCGGCGCCGCCTTGTGGTGGAACTGCAGCGCGATCAGCAGCGATTTCATCGCACGCAGCGGCAACAGCGTGGTGGCGAGGATCAGCGGCAGCCAGAGCGCCGCATGGAGCCAGAACGGCGGCTGGTACTTGACCTCGACGACGAGCGCGCAGCCGACCACGATGGCGCCGGCAAGCATGATGATGAAGATCGCCGGACCGTCGCCGGTATCGATGAAGGCGTAGTCGAGGCCGCAACGGTCGCACGCGGGCGCGAGCGTCAGAAAGCCCGCATAAAGCTTGCCCTTGCCGCAGCGGGGGCATTTGCAGGCAAGCCCGCGCATCGCGCTTTGCAGGACGGTGGTTTCGGGCTGGGGTGTGCCGGCGGTGTCGTTCATGATGGCGGACCCTATCACAGTTTTCGCCGAACTTTCGGCGGCCGGCAAACGAAAGGGCGGCCCTGCGGCCGCCCTTTCTGATCGGTTCGATGCAACTTAGAGCATGATCCGGAAAAGTGCGAAGCGGTTTTCCGAAAAGATCATGCTCAAACAAGGACCTAAGGCGCGATGACGATTCATCCAAATCTCATCGCGCTTTAGTGCGCTGCGTGGGCCATGGTCTCGGCGCCGCGTCCCCAGACGTAAATGCAGAGGAACAGGAACAGCCAGACCACGTCGACGAAGTGCCAGTACCAGGCGGCGAATTCGAAGCCGAGATGCTGCTTCGGCGTGAAATGGCCGGCATAGGCGCGGAACAGGCAGACCAGCAGGAAGATGGTGCCGACCAGCACGTGGAAGCCGTGGAAGCCGGTCGCCATGAAGAAGGTCGCGCCGTAGACATTGCCGGCGAAGGAGAACGCCGCGTGGCTGTACTCATAGGCCTGCACGCAGGTGAAGAGCGCACCGAGCACGACGGTGAGGATCAGGCCGTACTTCAGGCCCTGGCGGTCGTTCTCGAGCAGCGCGTGGTGCGCCCAGGTCACGGTGGTGCCGGAGGTGAGCAGGATCAGCGTGTTCAGGAGCGGCAGATGCCAGGGATCGAAAGTCTCGATGCCCTTCGGCGGCCAGGTGCCGGGGACCGAGCAGGCGCCGGGCTGCGTGCCGAGGCCGCAGCCGAACACCGCATCGCGCGTGGCATGGACGGCGTCGGCCGGAAACAGCGCGGCGTTGAAATAGGCCCAGAACCAGGCGACGAAGAACATCACCTCGGAGGCGATGAACAGGATCATGCCGTAACGGTGGTGCAGCTGCACGACGCGGGTGTGGTCGCCCTTGTACTGGGCTTCCTTGATCACGTCGCCCCACCAGCTCGCCATGGTGTAGAGCACGCCCACGGTGCCGATGCCGAACACGATCGGCGCGGCGGAGAACATGTGATGCATCCAGGCGATCGCGCCGACCGCCATGATGAAGGCCGAGAGCGAGCCGACGGCCGGCCAGGGAGAGGGATCGACCAGGTGATAGTCGTGATGCTTGGTGTGCGCCGTAGCCATTCCGTCTCTCTCCTCAATCCCGTGCCTGTCAGGCACTTATCCCCTTGTTTCCAACCGCCTGGGCGCGAACCCGGAGGTCAAAGATTTCCCTTGCGTTTGTCGTCCTCGCTGGCGGCGAGCGGCTTCACCACGGGGTCGCGCACCGGATAGAACGTGTAGGACAGCGTGATCGAGCTCAGCCCGTCATTCTCGTGGTCGTCGACGATCGAGGGATCGACGTAGAACACGACCGGCATCTCGCGCTTCTCGCCGGGCGCCATGGTCTGCTCGGTGAAGCAGAAGCAGTTGATCTTCTGGAAATAGGAGCCGACCGTCAGCGGCGCGACGTTGTACGCAGCCTGGCCCGCGGTGGTGCGCGCGGCCTGGTTGGTCACGGTGTAGAAGACGGTCACGACCTGGCCGATATTGACCTCGATCTCGTTCTGCTCCGGCTCGAACTTCCAGGGCAGGCCGGGCGCGACGTTGGAATCGAAGCGTACCGATATCCTCCGCGCGATCGGGCCGGTGGCCGGCGCAGAGGTCGCGACCTGCGTCGTGCCGTTGAAGCCCGTGGCACGGCAGAACCAGTTGTAGAACGGCACCGCTGCGTAGGACGCGCCGACCATCAGCGCGACCACGCCGCCGCAGATCGAGGCGACCAGCGCGTCGCGGCCAAGACCACTGAAACCAAGGCCGCCGAGACGGCCCTTCGTGGCCGTCCGGCTCTGATCCCGCGATATGGTCGGCTCGTGATCCATGTTACCTACATCGGCCGTACTAGCACTGCCGGTCCCTTGACCATGGTGACGGCGAAGAACAGCACCACGAGCACGCCGAGCGCGAGCGCGATTGCGATCGAACGCTGACGACGGCTCCTCTTCTGCGCCTCGGTGAGGACGATTCCATCTGGCTCGGGTTTGTCAGCCATTCCCGCCTCATGCGCCCCCAACCATCGGAGCAAGCGCCCGGTACACGACCTCGGCCAGCAGGGTCGCGAACAGCGCGAACAGATACAGGATCGAGAAAGCAAACAGCTTGCGGGTCGCGCGCAGCGACTGGCTGCGTTCGCGACGCATATAGACGTTGATCGCGAGCGCCAGCATGCCGGCGCCGAGGATCAGCGAGACGATGCCGTAGACGGCATCGAAATAGCCGAGCGCCCAGGGCGCCGCGGCGACCGCGATCAGCACGATGGTGTAGAGCAGGATCTGGAGGCGGGTCGCGTCGGGGCCGGCGACGTTGGGCAGCATCGGAATGCCGGCCCGCGCGTAGTCGTCGGAGCGGAACAGCGCCAGCGCCCAGAAATGCGGCGGGGTCCAGAAGAAGATGATGGCGAACAGCAGCAGCGGCTCGACGTCAACCGTGCCTGTCACCGCAGCCCAAGCCACCACCGGCGGCAGCGCGCCGGCGGCGCCGCCGATCACGATGTTCTGCGCGGTCCAGCGCTTCAGGCACATCGTATAGATCACGACGTAGAAGAAGATGGTGAAGGCAAGCAGCGCGCCGGCGATCCAGTTGACGAGGATGCCGAGTGTCATCACCGAGAAGAAGGCGAGGGTCATGCCGAACGCCATGGCTTCGGGACGGGTGATGCGGCCGCGCGGGAGCGGCCGGTTCGCCGTGCGCGACATCTTGGCGTCGATATCGCCTTCGAGCGCCATGTTGAGCGCCCCGGAGGCGCCGGCACCGACCGCGATGCAGAGCAGCGAGGTGATCGCCAGCACGGGGTGGAAATGCCCGGGCGCCATCGCCATCCCGACCAGCGCGGTGAAGATGACCAGCGACATCACCCGGGGCTTGAGCAGTGCCAGATAATCGCCAACCTCCGCTTCGGAGATGCGGGGATTGATGTCGATGGCGTTTTGATCGAGGACGGACACTTAGATCTACTCGCTTCGTTTCTAGCGCCGCGGCGCCCGTCTCGGGCGCCGCGGGGGATTGCTTACTGCACGCGCGGCAGCACTTCGAACTGGTGGAAGGGCGGGGGCGAGGACAGCGTCCACTCCAGCGTGGTCGCGCCGGCACCCCAGGGATTGTCGCCCGCCGGCACCTTCTTCATGAAGGCGTCGATCACGCAGTAGAGGAAGATCAGGACGCCGAAGCCGGAGATGTAGGAGCCGAGCGACGAGATCAGGTTCCAGCCCGCGAACGCGTCGGGATAGTCGATATAGCGGCGCGGCATGCCCGACAGGCCGAGGAAGTGCTGCGGGAAGAACACCAGGTTGACGCCGATGAAGGTGACCCAGAAGTGCGCTTTCGCGAGCCCCTCATTATACATGTAGCCCGACATCTTCGGGAACCAGTAGTACCAGCCCGCGAAGATCGCGAACACGGCGCCGAGCGACAGCACGTAATGGAAGTGCGCAACGACGTAGTAGGTCTCCTGGAGCACGCGATCGACACCGGCGTTCGCCAGCACGACGCCGGTGACGCCGCCGATCGTGAACAGGAAGATGAAGCCGACCGCCCAGATCATCGGCGCCCGGAATTCGATCGAGCCGCCCCACATCGTGGCGATCCAGGAGAAGATCTTCACGCCGGTCGGAACCGCGATGACCATCGTGGCCGCGACGAAGTAGGCCTGCGTCGCCGAGGACATGCCGACCGTGTACATGTGGTGCGCCCAGACCACGAAGCCGATGCCGCCGATCGCGACCATGGCGTAGGCCATGCCGAGATAGCCGAACACGGGCTTGCGCGAGAAGGTCGAGACGATCTGGCTGATCATGCCGAAGCCGGGCAGGATCAGGATGTACACCTCGGGGTGACCGAAGAACCAGAACAGATGCTGGAACAGCACGGGGTCGCCGCCGCCGTCGGGCGCGAAGAACGTCGTGCCGAAATTGCGGTCGGTGAGCAGCATGGTGATCGCACCGGCGAGCACCGGCAGCGACAGCAGCAGCAGGAACACAGTCACCAGGATCGACCACACGAACAGCGGCATCTTGTGCAGGGTCATGCCCGGCGCGCGCATGTTGAAGATCGTGGTGATGAAATTGATGGCACCAAGGATCGACGAGGCGCCGGCCAGATGCAGCGACAGGATCGCGAAGTCGACGGCGGGGCCCGGATGGCCGGAGCTCGACAGCGGCACGTACATGGTCCAGCCGGCACCGACGCCGTTGGCGCCCGGCTCGCCCTCCACGAAGGTCGACATCAGGAGCAGCGCGAACGACGCCGGCAGCAGCCAGAACGAGATGTTGTTCATGCGCGGGAACGCCATGTCGGGCGCGCCGATCATCAGCGGCACGAACCAGTTGCCGAAGCCGCCGATCATCGCGGGCATGACCATGAAGAAGATCATGATCAGGCCGTGCGAGGTCACGAACACATTGTAGGTATGTGCCTCGTGGAAGATCTGCACTCCCGGGTACATCAGCTCGGCACGGATCGCGATCGACATCGCGGCGCCGATGACGCCGGCGATGACCGCGAAGACGAGGTACATCGTGCCGATGTCCTTGTGGTTGGTCGAGTAGACGTAGCGCCGCCACCCGGTCGGATGGGCGTGCTCGTCATGTCCGTGGTCTTGCGCGTGATCGCCGTGTGCCGCTGCGCTCGTTGCCATATTCAAATCCTGCCTTGCGTCCCATTCGGACCTTTGGAGGTCCCGCCCTCTTATCGCTTTCAGTCCCTCAAGCCGTCACCCGACGCTCACTGCGTCGGGCCGGCCGCGGAGGCGTAGGTGCTGGTGCCGCCGCTCGCAAATTTCTTCTTGGCCGCCTCGACCCAGGAGGCGAACTCCTGGTCGTCGACCACGCGGATCGCAATCGGCATGAAGGCGTGATCCTTGCCGCACAATTCCGAGCACTGGCCGTAATACATGCCGGTCTTGGTGGCCTTGAACCAGGTCTCGTTCAGTCGGCCCGGAATGGCGTCGATCTTGACGCCGAAAGCCGGCAGCGCGAAGGCGTGGATGACGTCCGCGCCCGTGGTCTGGACCCGAATCACCTTGTTGACCGGAACCACCATCTCGTTGTCGACGCCGAGCAGGCGAGGCTGCTTGTCCTGGGCCATCAGCGAGTCGAACTCGAACTTGCCGTTGTCGGGATAGGCGTAGGACCAGTACCACTGCTTGCCCGTCGCCTTGACGGTCAGGTCCGCCTTCGGAATGTCGAGCTGGAGGAACAGAAGCCGGAACGACGGCACCGAGATGCCGACCAGGATCAGCACCGGAACCAGCGTCCAGGCCACCTCGATCAGCGTGTTGTGGGTGGTCCGCGACGGCACCGGATTGGCCCTCGCGTTGAACTTGATGACCACGATCACCAGCAGCGCCAGAACGAACAGCGTGATCAGGGTGATCAGCACGAACAGGAAATTGTGGAACCAGACGATATTGTCCATCACCGGGGAACCGGACTGCTGCAGCGTCCACTCCCACGGCGCCGGCTGTCCGAGCTCGGCGAATGCCGCACCACCCGTCCCCAGCGTGATGCCAGCCGCCACCAAGGCGATGGTGGCCAATCCCAGCAATTGCCGGCCCACCCGACCCATCGACATCCTCATGCCGTTCGCGCTCCCCTTAACGAAATCACCCCAAGTGCATTCCCCTATTTCCGGGAAACGCTTATTCGATCCGCCAGTCCGACAAACCGCCACGCAAGAATACCTCTAAGAGGAATTGGGGCCAGATCGCTAGAACGCGAAATCAAGCCTCTCAAACCATAATTCTTGATCTATCGCAATGCAGTCTTGAGCTCGGTCTGTCAGCCATCACCGGCAAGGTATTTCCTAGCAACATCAAACAAAAATACCGTTTCCCGGGATGCCGCGGCTTGACAGCGGAATTGCCCGCGGTAGGCACTGGCGGATGGCTGCGCAGAAGCCTGATTCGTGCCGGCGGCGGCGGCGCGAGGCGGCGCGGAATTTGCTTGGGAATCGCCTTCAAGACGCCGTCATTCCCGTATCAGTCCGCCAGATTGGCCTGCCAAGCGCGAGCGACCCAGGCGAGCAGAGGGACCGACCCGATGGGGCTTTCGAGATCGATGGCAAAGCCGGCTAGCGGCCTCCCGGCGCTGACCGCCCTCCTGACTGCGATCGTCCTCCTGGCGCTCCCCGGCCTCGCCCATGCGCAGGGCGCGGTCCGCTCCGTCCATGGCGACTGGCAGATCCGCTGCGATACCCCGCCCGGCGCTCAAACCGAGCAATGCGCCCTGATCCAGAGCGTGGTGGCGGAAGACCGCTCCAATGCCGGCCTGACCGTGATCGTGCTCAAGACGGCCGACCAGAAGAGCCGCCTGATGCGCGTGGTCGCCCCGCTCGGGGTCCTCCTGCCCTCCGGCCTCGGACTCAAGCTCGACAACCAGGACGTCGGCCGCGCCGGTTTTGTCAGATGCCTGCCCAACGGCTGCGTGGCGGAAGTGGTGATGGACGACAAGCTGCTCGGCCAGCTGCGCAGCGCCAAGACCGCGACCTTCATCATCTTCGAGACCCCCGAAGAAGGCATCGGATTCCCGCTCAGCCTGAACGGGCTCGGCGAGGGCTACGACAAGCTGCCGTAGCGGCCGATGGGGCACCGGTGAGCGATTCTATTGTTTCCGTAATGTGAGGCTTGGCGCCCTCGCGGAACCGGTCCGAAACCACTATCTTGCCCCACAGCCCCGATAATGGACGGACGCATGACCAACCCTGCAACAACCTCCCTGCTCGACCGTGCCAATCTCGACCGCGACCGGGTTCGCAGCGAGGTCGCGCGCGGGCTTTCGGGCGCCGACGACGGCGAATTGTTCCTGGAATACAGCCAGACCGAAGCGCTGATGTTCGACAATGGGCGGCTGAAGCAGGCGACCTACGACACCTCGCAGGGTTTTGGCTTACGCGCGGTCAAGGACGACGCGGTTGGCTACGCCCATTCCTCCGACGTGTCGCTGCCGGCGCTGATTCGCGCCGCCGACGCGGTCGCCGCCGTGCGCGGCGGCTACTCCGGCAGCTTCGCCGCGCCGCCCCCGCACACCAATGTGCGGCTCTATGGCGATGACAATCCACTCGATGCGCCCGGCTTCGAGACCAAGGTCAAGCTGCTCGCCGAGATCGACGCTTACCTGCGCGACAAGGATCCGCGGGTGCGGCAGGTCAGCGTCAGCCTGGGCGCGACCTGGCAGGTCGTCGAGATCCTGCGGCCCGATGGCGAGAGCTATCGCGACATCCGTCCGCTGGTGCGCGTGAACATTTCCGTCGTCGCCGGCCAGGGTGACCGCCAGGAGAGCGGCAGCAAGGGCTATGGTGGCCGTGCCGGCTATGCCGAATTCATCGAGAGCAGATCCTGGCGCGAGGCCGCCGACGGCGCGCTACGCGAGGCGCTGGTCAATCTGGAATCGATTCCGGCGCCGGCCGGCGAGATGGACGTCGTGCTGGGCGCCGGCTGGCCCGGCGTGATGCTGCATGAAGCGGTCGGCCATGGCCTGGAGGGCGACTTCAACCGCAAGAAGACCTCCGCCTTTGCCGGACTGATGGGCCAACAGGTCGCGGCCAAGGGCGTCACCGTGGTCGACGACGGCACCATCGCCTCGCGGCGCGGCTCGTTGTCGATCGACGACGAGGGCACGCCGACCAACCGCACCGTGCTGATCGAGGATGGCATTCTGGTCGGCTACATGCAGGACCGCCAGAACGCGCGGCTGATGAACATGAAGCCGACCGGGAACGGCCGTCGCCAGGGTTACGCCCACGTGCCGATGCCGCGCATGACCAACACCTACATGCTCGCGGGCGACCGCGATCCGGCCGAGATCCTCGCCTCCGTGAAGAACGGCGTGTTCGCCGCGAATTTCGGTGGCGGCCAGGTCGACATCACCTCGGGCAAATACGTGTTCCAGTGCACCGAGGCCTACAAGATCGAGAACGGCAAGATCGGCGCACCGCTGAAGGGCGCCATGCTGATCGGCAACGGGCCGACCGACCTGCATCGCATCCGCATGATCGGCAACGACCTCGCGCTCGATACCGGCATCGGGACCTGCGGCAAGAACGGTCAGGGCGTGCCGGTCGGTGTCGGCCAGCCATCGCTGCTGATGGAGCGCATCACGGTGGGTGGAACGGGCGCATGAGCGTGGAAGACAAAGTGACTGTCACCCCCAAGCGGAAAAGCAGCGGCTGGGGTGGGCAACTCGTGCAGCTCGCCGGCATCGTCGCCGCGGTCTTCATCGCCAAGGGCGCGCTCGCCGAGCCGTTCTACGTGCCGTCGGGCTCGATGGAGCCGACGCTGCTGATCGGCGATGCGCTGCTCGCCTCGAAATTCCCCTATGGCTACGGCACCTCGTCGCTGCCGATTCAGATCAGCCTGCCCGAGAGCGGCCGGGTGTTCGCGGAGACGCCAAAGCTCGGCGACGTCGTCGTGTTCCGCTGGCCCGGCGATCGTTCGCAGGCCTGGGTCAAACGCGTCGTGGGGCTGCCCGGCGATCGCATCCAGATGCGGCAGGGCCAGCTCTTCATCAACGACCGTCCCGCCGAGCTGAAGCCCGACGGCGTCGGCGCCGCCGAGGACGACCATGGCGGCAGCGAGCCTGCCTATCGCTATGTCGAGACGCTGCCGAACGGCGTCTCGCATCTGATCTTCAAGATGCGCGACAACGGCCCGCTCGACAACACGCCCGAAGTGACGGTGCCGGCCGGGCATCTCTTCGTGCTCGGAGACAACCGCGACAATTCCGCCGACAGCCGCGTGCCGCTGCGCGCCGGCGGCGTCGGCCTGTTGCCGATCGACAATCTGATCGGCCGTGCCGATGCCGTGCTCGGCTCCTGGGATCTCGGCATGCGCGGTCAGCCGGTGTGGACCTGGCTGTCCGGGTTCAGGCTGGCACGGTTCTTCACCGCCGTGCATTGAGCGGAAGTCTCTCCCCTTCACGATGAACCGTGACGAATTCCTCACGCTTGCCCTGAGAAATCCCGTCAACGCTGCGATCATCGAAGAACTGGCGGCATTCGATCTGCCCGATGCATGGCTGGTCTCGGGATGCCTGGTGCAGACGGCGTGGAACGTCCTCACCGGTCGAACCGTCGACTACGGCATCGCCGACTACGACGTGTTCTATTTCGACGCCGATACCTCATGGGAGGCGGAGGACGCGGTGATCCACGCGCTGCATGCGCGGCTCGGTCATCACGGCGTGAAGATCGAGGCCCGCAACCAGGCGCGCGTGCATCTTTGGTATCCCGGCAAGCACGGCCTGCCCTATCCGCCCCTGACGCGCGCGATAGATGGCATCGACCGCTTCCTCACGCGGAATACGCAGATCGGAGTGAGATGCGCGGGCGGGGATTTCGACGTCTATGCGCCTCACGGATTCGACGACGTCGCGCGGCTGATCGTAAGGCCCAACCGCGCGCCGAATTTTTCCGCCGCCAATTACGGGGCGAAAGCCGCGCGATGGAAGGCACTGTGGCCCGAGCTCACGGTGATTGCGGCAGAGTGAGCAAGACTCTCCTGTCCCGGACAAGACGCGTCGCGAAGCGGCGCGGCGCAGAGCCGGAGATTGCAGGACCGCAACGGCCCCGGTTCAGCAGCGCATCACCCTGTGCTGCGCTACGCCCGGGGCACGACTACGAGCATCACCGCACCACGCCCGACGTGAATCCGGCCTTGCGGCGCGGCGGCTTGATCTCCTTCTTCAGGAAACAGCGCGCCTCGCGCCCGGTGTAGCCGGGGCGGGCATAGGTGAAGGCACGGCATTTGTTGTCGGCGGTGCAGGCGGCCTTGCAGGCCTCTACGCTTTCGCCGTCCTTGAGCTCGAAATTGCGCAAATCACCACCCGGGCGGTCGATCGACGTCTCGACGCCCTCGACGCGCGGCTCGATCACGCCGGCGCCGCGCACCCCGGAGATGCAGCAACTTCCCGGCACGCGCGGCGGCACGGTGTTCTTCAGCCAGCAGACCGCCGAGCCGCCTTCGACGTCGGGATAGCTGAAGCTCCAGGAGCGGCAGCGGCGATCACGCTCGCAGAGCAACGCGCAATCCTCGGGATCGCCCGACGTGACCGGCGTGCTGAAGTAGTCGCCGCCGGGGCGATCGAACGCCGTCTGGGCAGGCGCCGGCACGCTCGCAAATGCAAGCGAAAGCAGCGTCACACATGCCGCGACGCTGGCCATGACGGCCCCGGACAGGCGGCCCTTCCTCATCGGAACAGCTTTCGAGTTATTGACGACGCTCAGGTTTTTTCGGCCGGCCATTTGATCGCCGCAAACCTGTATGGGCGATGAACGGCTCAAATCCCGATCGTTTGGCTTAAGGTCTAGAACGCATACTCCGCGTAGACCGGTTCCACGGAGCCCTTCCAGGGACCGTTGAACTTCTCCAGCATCTCCTCCGCCGGCGTCCGGCCGGAATCGATGATGCGATCGAGCGGCTCGAGGTGTCGGGTCTCGTCGCGGCCAAGCTGGTCGATCCGGCCGCGCCGGCGCAGGCCGGCATGTGCCAGAACGAGGCACTCCTTGGCGATCTCGAACAGGTAGCGGTCCTTGATCCGCGCCTTGAAGCCGAAGCGCGGCACGTCATCGCGCAAGGCCTGACGCTCATGCGCGGTCCAGTGCTTCACCATGTCCCAGGCGGCGTCGAGCGAAACGTCGTCGTAGAGCAGCCCCACCCAGAACGCCGGCAGCGCCGGCAGGCGGCCCCACGGACCGCCGTCGGAGCCGCGCATCTCGAGATAGCGCTTGAGCCGCACTTCCGGGAAGATCGTCGAGAGATGGTTGGCCCAGTCCGACAGCGTCGGACGCTCGCCGGGAAGATTGTTGTTGCGGCCGTCGAAGAACGCGCGGAACGAGGAGCCCGACACGTCGATGTACTCCTCGCCGCGCTTGACGAAATACATGGGCACGTCGAGCGCGTAGTCAACATAGCGTTCGAACCCCATGCCGTCCTCGAAGGCCCACGGCATCATGCCCGCGCGCGCGTTGTCGGTGTCGCGCCAGATCTCGGACCGGAAAGAGAGGAAGCCGTTCGGCTTGCCCTCGGTGAACGGCGAATTGGCGAACAGCGCAGTCGCGACCGGCTGGAGCGCGAGCGAGACGCGCAGCTTCTTGACCATGTCGGCTTCGGAGGAGAAGTCGAGATTGGTCTGCACGGTACAGGTCCGGTACATCATGTCGAGGCCGTACTGACCGACCTTCGGCATGTAATTGGTCATGATCTTGTAGCGGCCCTTGGGCATCATCGGGATTTCGGCGCGCGACCAGGACGGCGTCATGCCGAGCCCGAGGAAGCCGATACCGAGCGGCGTTGCGATCTCGCGCACCTGTGCCAGATGCGCCATCAACTCGCCCTGGGTCTGGTGCACGTTCTCGACCGGCGCACCGGACAGCTCGAACTGTCCGCCGGGCTCGAGCGAGATCGCGCCGCCACCGGTGACGTCGTAGAGGCCGATGATGTTGCCCTTCTCCATGATCGGCTCCCAGCCGAGCAGGAGCTTCATGCCTTCGAGCAGCGCGCCGATGCCGCGTGCACCTTCGTACGGCACCGGACGGTGGCCTTCGAGCGTGAACGGCGTCTTCTCGTGCTCGGTGCCCATGCGGAACTCGGACGGGTCCTTGCAGCCGGCCTCGAACCACGCGACGAGTTCGTCGCGTGACTGCAGCGGCGTCATATCGATCTGGTCTCGCGCCATATCAAACTCTAATCAAAAGGCGCTTCGACCGAACGCGCGCGGTGACAGGGATGGCCCGCGAACCCACCGGTTGCGCGGACGAGCGGTTTGCCGCGCGATCATCGCGACGGCATGCTTTCGTTGACGCCCGCGGGCGGCAGTTTCACCTCGCCGCACGAGCAGCCCAGGCGATCGAGCAGATTGCTGAGCTTGACGGCGTCGGCATCGGACAGTTTCGAGCCGACATATTTCTCGATCGCAGCCGAATAGGCGCCCCACATCCGCTTCTGCAACTCGCGGCCGGCTTCCGTGATCTCGACGAACTGACCGCGCTTGTCGACCTTGCATTCGCGCCGCGAGGCAAGGCCCTCGTCGACCAGGCGGTCGATCAGCCGCGAGGTGGAATATTGCGGGATCAGCATCTGCCGCTCGAGTTCGACCGGCCGCAGCTCGCCCGAGGGCGCCCGCGACAATTCGAGCAGCGCATCATACCAGGCCAGCGGTGGGAAGCCGGCCTTCTTCAAGTCCTGCTCGACGCAATCGAGCACGCGGCTCTGCACCCGCATCAGGCGGATCCAGGCAGCCGTTGCCTCGGTCGATGGTTTGCGTTTCATGGTCCCGCTCAAGTTCGTCGCCCGTCTCTTACTCCATTTGATGCACCTGCATCAATCTTGACTATTTCAAGCAGGTGCATGTAGTTGCTCTTTCGGCCGAACCAAGCATCAGGCGGAATTCCGCGAAACCGCAGGATTCGGCTGGTGCCTGCTCGCCGTCCCCCCATGGCCCTCCCGTCAGCCGGCCTGCCCTATGAGATGGTCGAGGTCGAATCGGCGCCAAGAAGCTCGAAATGGGCGAGGACTGTCTGAAGCTGACCCCTGGGGGCCAGGGTCCTGCGCCGGGCCTCGACAGCGGCGAGATCGTGACCGAAGGCCCGGTGATTGTCCAGAAGATCGCCGTCAGGCCTCGGCCGAGGCGCTGGCGCCGGCCCGCGACAGTTCCGAGCACCACAAGCTGAAATTCCTCACCTCCGAGCTGCGCGGGAGCATTGGTCCGCCGCTCGCAGAGAAGGACAGGCGAGGCGACGAAGACTCGGATCGATGATTCGGCTCACTGCCTGCACCATTCGCTGAATCCGAATATTTTCGCGATGCACTGACTTCAATTTTACGAGCATTGTCAGGGTTAACAATAACTCTGCGTTGTGCACTCAGCGGCCGTCACCATCCTTGTGAGAGCACTCCACTTGGCTCAGCTTCAGCGAGGGAACACGACGCGGACCACTGGACCGGGAAGCAATTGTGACGGCTGTACTCCTTCTCCTGCTCGCGAGCGCAATCACTGGCCTGGCGACGGGGCTCATCTTTCGAGTCTGGACCCTGTTGCTGGTCTCGCCGGCGACCGCGATCGTTACAGCAACGGTCCTTCAGAGCTCAGGCTTTGGATTTTGGACGGGCGTTCCAATCGTCGTCGGCTGCCTGATTGCCGGCCAGCTCGCCTATTTGGCGGCGACGTTCTACGTGTACAGAGGCGAGCTCTCAATGCAGGACGACATCGACGGCGAGCCAGGCGAGCACGGCCATCGCGATATCGAGAAGGAGAACGAGTAGGACCAGGCCGAACCACGAGGGAATTTTCCTGCGCCGCCGGAGGAGCCCGCGGCGTCGCCACGACCGACCCAGAAGCAGCAGGGGGGCGTATCTTACCGCAACGCCGGCTGCGCTGTCTTGAGACACCGTGGGGATCATTGCGGGACACCTTCAATGCCAATGGGCCATCCGGGGAGACATCAGCAAGAGCGGTGCCAGGGCGGAGCGTGGCTGCGGCAGGAATTTGGCGTGGATGATCCAGCCCTTCTTCATCGTGAACCATGTGATCGGCGACGACGTCGAAGGATCATCTCAAGGAGACAGTTGCCTCATGAATATGATCGTCCTCATGACCGCCGGTGCGCCGCTCGCGATTCTCGGCTTGTCGACGCCGATCTCACCGCAGCGCGATTGCATCTTCATGATCCATCCACAGACCACCTCGGCCGTGTTCGAGAGCAAGGAAGGAAAGATCGTCTTTCCGGACCGGCCGACCGAATATCGGTGCAGCTACGCCAAGACGAAGCGCGGCGCAGACATCGCTTTCACCAACCAGAATGGCTGGCGTTTTGAAGTGCGGATCGGCCGCGGCGACGAAGGCAGCTGGACGGCCAGTCTCGCCGGCGAGACCGTATCGGGGCGCGCATTCTCGCCGTTCGGCGACGGAAAATAAAAAGGCCGGATCAATGATCCGGCCTTTTGGCTCTGCGTGCCCGGATTTCGCTCACGCTCCATCCGGGCTACAGGTCTCTCTCAGGCCGCCGCCTTCTTCGGCGCGAAGCGGCCGTAGAAGGTCTCGCCCTTCGCAGCCATCTCCTCGAGCAGCTTCGGCGGGGTGAAGCGCGAGCCGTATTTCGCCTCGAGCTTGCGGCAGAGCTCGACGAACTTCTTCGTGCCCATGAAGTCGATGTAGGACAGCGTGCCGCCGGTGAACGGCGCGAAACCGAAACCGAGGATCGAGCCGACATCCGCCTCGCGCGGATCGGTGATGACGTGGTCCTCCACCGTGCGCGCCGCTTCCACCGCCTGCACCACCAGGAAGCGCTGCTTCAGCTCCTCGATGTCGATCGTATCAGGGTCGAGCTGCTTCGGCTGCAGCGTTGACAAGCCCGGCCACAGGCTCTTCTGGCCTTTGCCCTTCTCGGGGTAATCGTAGAAGCCCTTGCCGTTCTTGCGGCCGAGGCGGCCCTGCTTCTCGACCATCTCCACCATCAGCTTCTTCTGATCGGGATTGATGGCGTTGGGGCCGAGATCGGCCTCCGTCGCCTTCATGATCTTGAGGCCGAGGTCGAGCGCGACTTCGTCCGACAACGAGAGCGGGCCGACCGGCATGCCGGCCATCTTGGCGCAGTTCTCGATCATCGCCGGCGGCACGCCTTCCAAGAACATCTCGTTGCCTTCGGCGACGTAGCGGCCGACGCAGCGGTTGGCGAAGAACCCGCGAGAGTCGTTCACGACGATCGGCGTCTTGCCGATCTGGCGGACGTAGTCGAGCGCGGTCGCAAGCGCGACATCGCCGGTGTTCTTGCCGAGGATGATCTCGACCAGCATCATCTTCTCGACCGGCGAGAAGAAGTGGATGCCGATGAACTTGCCCTGGTCCTTGAAGCCCTCGGCCAGCGAGGTGATCGGCAGCGTCGAGGTGTTCGACGCGAAGATCACGTCCGGCTTCAGATATTGCTGCGCCTTCGCGAATGTGTCCGCCTTCACCTTGCGGTCCTCGAACACGGCCTCGATGACGAGGTCGACATCCTTCAGCGCGGCGTAGTCCGCGGTCGGCGTGATGCGCGCGAGCAGCGCCTCGGCGTCATCAGGCTTGGCGCGGCCCTTCTTGATCTGCTCTTCGATCACCTTCTGCGCATGCGCCTTGCCCTTGTCGGCGCTCTCCTGGTCGCGGTCGATCAGGACGACGTCGAGGCCGGCGCGGGCCGAGACGTAGCCGACGCTGGCGCCCATGAAGCCGGCGCCGATCACCGCGATCTTCTTCACCTTGGTCGGCGGCACGTCCTTGGGACGGCGGGCGCCCTTGTTGAGCTCCTGCATCGACAGGAACAGGCTGCGGATCATCGCGGCCGCTTCCTTCGAGCGCAAGACCGAGGCGAAGTAGCGCGACTCCACCCGCAGCGCGGCGTCGATCGGCAGCTGCAGGCCCTCATAGACGCAGCTCATGATGGCGCGCGCAGCCGGATAATTGTCGTAGGTCTCGCGGCGGTAGATGGCGTTGCCGGCCGGGAACATCATCATGCCGGCCTTGGAGAACACCGGACCGCCCGGAAGCTTGAAGCCCTTCTCGTCCCAGGGCGCGACGGCCTTGCCGCCGCCCTTGATCCAGTCCTTGGCGGCCTTGACGAGATCGGCGGCGGGCACGACGGCGTGAATCAAATTCAGCGCCTTGGCCTTCTCGACCGTGACGGGATCGCCCTTGAGCAGGATCGTCATCGCGTCCTGCGGCGGCACCAGGCGCGGCACACGCTGCGTCCCGCCGGCACCGGGGAACAGGCCGACCTTGACCTCGGGCAGGCCGAGCCGCGTCTTGGGATTCTCGGCGGCCACGCGATAATGGCAGCACAGCGTGATCTCGAAGCCGCCGCCGAGCGCGAGGCCGTTGATCGCGGCCGCCCACGGCTTGCCCGACGTCTCGATCGAGCGCAGCACCAGCGAGAAGCGGCGGCTCTGGTCGAACAGCATCTGGTTCGCCGCGGTCTCGCCCTGCTCCTTGAACACCTTGGCGTAGGCCTGGTTCATGCCTTCAAGCATGGAGAGGTCGGCGCCGGCGCAGAACGCTTCCTTGGCGGAGGTGATGACGACGCCCTTCACTGCCGCATCGGCGGTGGTCGCCTTGACGATCGCCTCGAGCTCATTGGTCGAGGTCTCGTCGAGCACGTTCATCGAGCGGCCCGGGATATCCCAGGTGACGAGCGCGATGCCGTCGGAATCGGTTTCAACCTTGAAATTCTTGTATGACATGCTGGTTGCTCCCTACCCTTAGACGCGCTCGATGATGGTCGCGGTGCCCATGCCGCCGCCGATGCACAGCGTGACCAGGGCGGTGGACTTGTTGGTGCGCTCGAGCTCGTCGAGCACGGTGCCGAGGATCATCGCACCGGTCGCGCCGAGCGGATGGCCGAGCGCGATGGCACCGCCATTGACGTTGATCTTGGCGCTGTCGATGTCGAAAGCCTGGATGTAGCGCAGCACGACGGAGGCGAAGGCCTCGTTGAGCTCGAACAGGTCGATGTCGGACTTCTTCATGCCCGAGCGCGCGAACAGCTTTTCGGTGACGTCGACCGGACCGGTCAACATCATCGCGGGCTCGGAGCCGATATTGGCAAACGCGCGGATTTTCGCTCGCGGCTTCATGCCGTACTTCGCGCCCGCTTCCTTGCTGCCGAGCAGCACGGCGCCGGCGCCGTCGACGATGCCCGATGAATTGCCGGCGTGGTGCACGTAGTTGACGCGCTCGATCTCGGGATGCGACTGCACCGCGACGCCGTCGAAGCCGCCCATCTGCGCCATCATGGTGAACGACGGCTGCAGCTGCGCCAGCGACTGCATCGTGGTCGACGGACGCATGTGCTCGTCCTTGGCGAGGATCGTGAGGCCGTTGATATCCTTCACCGGCACCACCGACTTGTCGAAGCGCCCCTCGTCCCAGGCCTTGGCCGCGCGCTGCTGGCTCTGCACGGCGTAGGCGTCGACGTCGTCACGCGAGAAGCCATATTTGGTCGCGATCAAATCGGCCGAGACGCCCTGCGGCATGAAATAGGCCGGCACCGCGATCGAGGGATCCATCGGCCATGCGCCGCCGGAGGCGCCGATGCCGATGCGGCTCATGGATTCGGCCCCGCCGCCGATCACCAGCTCATGCTGACCGCTCATGATCTGCGCGGCGGCGAAGTTCACGGCATCGAGGCCGGAGGCGCAGAAGCGGCTGATCTGCACGCCGGGCACGGCATCGCCGAGACCGGCCTTGAGCGCGGCGAAGCGCGCGATGTCGGAACCAGCTTCACCGACGGGATCGACCACGCCGAGCACGACGTCGTCGACCGAATCTTCGGGAAGGTTGTTGCGGTCCTTCAGCGCCTTCAGCGGCACGGTGGCGAGCGCAAGCGCCGTGACCTCGTGCAGTGCGCCGTCCGCCTTGCCGCGGCCGCGCGGGGTGCGAACGTGGTCGTAGATGAATGCCTCAGGCATGACGCCCTCCTGATGTGATGTTCAAAAGCTATTGGGAAACGGCGGCGGGAGCAGGCTTCAGAAAGCTTCCGCCGGCAATTCCATGATGGTGGCGCAGCCGGCCTGGATGCGCGCGAGATTGGCCGCGGTCTCCGGCAGCATCCGCTCCATGAAGAAGCGGCCGGTGACGAGCTTGGTCGAGAGATAGGGCGTCGCCCCGCTCTCGGCAATCTTCGCCTGCGTCACCTTGGCCATCTTCGCCCACATATAGCCGAGCGCGACGAAGCCGAAGAGATGCAGGTAGTCGGTGGCGGCAGCGCCGGCATTGTCCGGCTTCGCCATCGCATTCTGCATCAGCCAGGTGGTGGCCTGCTGGAGGTGGCCGAGCGAGGTGGAGAGCGGCGTGATGAAGGGCTTGAGCGCCTCGTCGCCGCCATTCTCCTTGGCGAAGGCCATGACCTCGCCGAAGAAGGCCATGATGGCGCGGCCGCCGTCGCGCGGCAGCTTGCGGCCGACGAGGTCGAGCGCCTGGATGCCGTTGGCGCCCTCATAGATCATCGCGATGCGCGCATCGCGCACGAACTGCTCCATGCCCTGCTCGGCGATGTAGCCGTGGCCGCCATACATCTGCTGCGCCTGCACCGCGTTGGCGAAGCCGTAGTCGGTGAGGAAGCCCTTCAGCACCGGCGTCATCAGGCCCATGTGGTCGTCGGCGGCCTGGCGGTCCTTGGGATCCTCGGAGCGGTGGGCGACGTCGCTCTTCAGCGCGGTCCAGATCACGAAGGCACGTGCGGCCTCATTGAAGGCGCGAATCGACAGCAGCGTGCGGCGCACGTCGGGATGCACGATGATCGGATCGGCCGGCTTGTCCGGCGCCTTGGCGCCGGTGAGGGAACGGCCCTGGATGCGCTCGCGGGCATAGGCGACGGCGTTCTGATAGGCGACCTCGGACTGCGCGAGGCCCTGCACGGCGACGCCGAGACGGGCCTCGTTCATCATCACGAACATGCCCTGCATGCCCTTGTTCTCTTCGCCGATCAGCCAGCCGGTGGCGTTGTCGTAGTTCATCACGCAGGTGGAATTGCCGTGGATGCCCATCTTGTGCTCGATCGAGCCGCAGACGACGCCGTTGCGGGCGCCCACCGAGCCATCGGCGTTCACTAGGAATTTCGGCACCACGAACAGCGACACGCCCTTGATGCCGGCGGGTGCACCCTCGATGCGGGCGAGCACGAGGTGGATGATGTTGTCGGCGAGATCGTGCTCGCCGGCCGAGATGAAGATCTTGGTGCCCGTGATCCTGAAGCTGCCGTCGGGCTGGCGCACCGCCTTGGTGCGGAGCATGCCGAGGTCGGTGCCGCAATGCGGCTCGGTGAGGTTCATGGTGCCGGTCCATTCGCCGGCCACCATCTTCGGGACGTAGGTCTTCTTCTGCTCGGGCGTGCCGTGCACCAGCAGCGCCGCGGTCGCACCCATGGTCAGGCCGCCATACATCGAGAACGCCATGTTGGCGGAGATCTGGAATTCGTTGACCGCCTGGCTCAGCGTCACCGGCAGGCCCTGGCCGCCGTATTCGGTCGGCGCCGACAGGCCGAGCCAGCCGCCCTCGACGACCTGCTTGAACGCTTCCTTGAAGCCTTTCGGCGTGGTGACGCTGCCGTCGTCGGCGCGCTTGCAGCCTTCGAGATCGCCCACACGATTCAGCGGCTGCAGCACCTCTTCGGCGAGCTTGGCGGCTTCGCCGAGGATCGCCTCGCGCACGTCGCTCGACGCGTCGGAGAAGCCCGGCAGATTGTCGTAGCGGTCGATCTGGAAGACGTCGTTCAGCAGGAAGTTCACGTCTTCGACGGGGGCTTTATAGATCGGCATGGGGTTCTCCCGGCATGGGCCTTGAAATGATGTTCGTGCGGTTCCCGCGGCGCGTTTGCCCGCGAGCTTAGCGGGTTCGGCAACTCAGGGCAGTGTCATGATTGGGCAGCCAGCTGCTCGGCCATCAGACGGTGCAGCATGTTGATCGCCTTGAGCGGACGCACCATCACCTTGAAGTGCGTGATGCGTCCCTCGCCGTCGAAGCTGATGATGTCGACGCCGTTGATCTCGATGCCGTCGATCATGGTCTTGAATTCGAGCACGGCGCCGCGCTCGTTCCTCCACTCACCCACATAGGTGAAGGTCGGGCCGCCGAGCACCTGTTCGGCACTGGAGAGATATTTGAACGTGATGTCGCGCCCG
Organism: Bradyrhizobium sp. USDA 327; assembly: GCF_041262065.1. Taxonomy (NCBI): domain Bacteria; kingdom Pseudomonadati; phylum Pseudomonadota; class Alphaproteobacteria; order Hyphomicrobiales; family Nitrobacteraceae; genus Bradyrhizobium; species Bradyrhizobium sp. USDA 327. Next base: position 6,171,601 of record NZ_JBGCCW010000001.1, read on the forward strand.
CGCTGCGGCGTGTGAACGACGGGGCTTTCGAACACGGCATCGGGGTGCAGAAGATCCCAGAGCGCGGTGCGGTCATGAGACTTCATGTAGGCGTACCAGGAATCGAGGCCGGTCATTCTCGGGTGCCTCCCTAAAGGGCTTTCCAGGAGCCTTGGCAAAAAACGCGAAAGCAACCCCTTGCACAGTAGCGAGAAGGTTGATTCCGCTGGGTTTTCGGGACGGGTCTTTCGCCCGGCCCTTCAGCCGCCTCATATGCACATTGACGCATATGCGCCGATGCGCATAAAGTCAAGCCATAAGGTCGAGAGAACAGGAGGCCGGTCATGGCACTGGGCGACGCGATCCTCGCATGCCTGACGGAACGTCCGATGACGGGCTACGAGCTCGCCAAGACGTTCGATTCCTCGATCGGCTTCTTCTGGAAGGCCGACCACCAGCAGATCTACCGCGAGCTCTCCAAGCTGCGCGACCGCGGCTACATCCAGGGACGCGAGGTCGTGCAATCGGGCAAGCCCAACAAGCTGGTTTATACGCTCACTCCGGAGGGTCGAACAGCGCTGCGGCACTGGGCCGCGCGGCCAAGTACACCGGCCTCGACCAAGGACGACCTCCTGGTCCGCCTCCACGCGCTCGACAGCATCGACATCGAGCCGCTGCGCGCCGATTTGATGGCCCGGCTCGAGCACCACCGCGACCGCCACGCCAATTACGAGCGTATCCTGAAGAAGCGTTTTCCGGACGGCACGGCGGAGGGCAAGCTCGATCTTGGAAACCTGCTCCTGCTCCGCTTAGGGGCCCGGCACGAGCAGATGGTGGCCGACTTCTGCGAGGAAGCGCTCGAGGCGCTGTCGGCGATGAGCGGCAAGGCCACGGTGGTGCCGATCGAGGATGGCAAGCGCGAAGGGAAGGGGTGAGGAGCCGGGATTGCTGCGTCATGGCCGGGCTCGTCCCGGCCATCCACGACCTTTCGCGCGGCACCGAAGAACGTGGATGCCCGGGACAAGCCCGGCCATGACGACCAGCGGTGCTAGTCACCCCGAGTTCCCCGCCCAACTTTAAGACAGCGGCGACGCGTTCCTTAACTCGTTATTTACCGTAACAGGAAAAAGTCGGTTTTCGAGGCAGACGACCCGCGCCAAATTCGATTGTCTTTGCAACCGGGGCGCGTGGGGAGGCTGGAGGCGCCGGGTGGGGCGCCGGAGTCGGAACCGGACAGAGTCATGAATTCGCGCGTATCGTGGAGTGTTGACGGCATCGACCCATCCGTCCGGGAGCGGGCCGAAGCTGCTGCGCACAGAGCCGGCATGTCACTCAACGATTGGCTGAACTCCACGCTCGGCGAGGCTGCCCCGCCGAACTTTCGCGGACCCTACGACCAGCGTCCGCAGCACATGCCGAGCCAAGGACCCAGTCAGGAGAGCCGCGAAGTCGCGGACATCCACCAACGGCTCGACGCGATCACCCAGCAGATCGAACGGATTTCCAAGCCGGCCCCGCGTCAGGACGTCTCGCGCGAGCAGGGCGTCGCGCGTCAGCTCAACGATGCGATCTCGCGGCTCGATGCGCGCCTGTCGCAAATCTCCCGCCCGCAGCGGCAACCGCAGCAGCCGCAGGCCCCACGCCCCGCCCCGGTCGACACGCGCCAGCGCCAGGCCGACGCGGTCGAGCGCGCGGCCGCGCAGGTCTATCGCAGCTCACCGCCCCTGAGCCCGGCTTCGTTCGACGTCGCGGTCGCCGAGATCACCGCGCGCCAGAGCGAGCTCGACGGCTTTGCGCCCAGGCAGATGCCGCCGCGTGCCGCGCCGCCGCTTGCGCCTGCCGCTCCTTACGCGCCGCCCCTGGCGCCGCCGGCGCCTGCCTACGCGCCGCCGCCACCGCAGCCTGGACCGGATTTTTCGTCGCTTGAGCGCCACCTGCTCAAGATCACGAGCCAGATCGAGTCGTTGCAGCGTCCCGACAATACCGAGCAGGCGATCAACGCCTTCCGCAGCGAGCTTGCCGAAATCCGTGCCGCCATCACCGAGGCGATGCCGCGGCGCGCGATCGAATCGATCGAGAACGAGATCCGCTCGCTGCACCGTCGCATCGACGAGACCCGGTCCAACGGCACCGACGGCCAGGTCCTGTCAGGCATCGAGCATGCGCTGTCCGACATCAAGCAGGTGCTGCGCACGCTGACGCCGGCCGAGCAGCTCACCGGCTACGACGAGGCGATCCGCAATCTCGGCGCCAAGCTCGATCTGATCCTGCGCGCCAATGACGATCCCTCGACTGTGCAGCAGCTCGAAGGCGCGATCTCGGCGCTGCGCGGCATCGTCTCCAACGTGGCTTCCAACGAGGCGCTGGCACGGCTTTCCGAGGACGTGCAGCTGCTGTCGTCCAAGGTCGACCAGATCACCCGCGCCTCCGGCCACGGCGACAGCTTCGCGGTGCTGGAGCAGCGCATCGCCGCGCTCACCGCCGCGCTCGAAACCCGCGAACGGCCTCAGCCATCCGAGAGCACCGAGCACCTCGAAGCCGCGATCCGCGCGCTGTCGGACCGTTTCGACCGCATGCAGGTCGGCAGCGATTCCGCGTCCACCTTCGCGCATCTCGAACAGCGCGTCTCCTATCTGCTGGAACGGATCGAAGCCGCCTCCGATCCGCACAACGGCAATTTGAGCCGCGTCGAGGACGGGCTGCACGACATCCTGCGGCATCTCGAGCGGCAGCAGGCGACCTATGCCGCGCTGGCCGAGAGCCGCAACTCCGCACCGCCCGCAGATTCCGGCATGGTCGATCTCGTCAAGCGCGAGCTCTCCGACATCCGCTTCAGCCAGGCCGAAACCAACCGGCACACCCAGGACTCGCTCGAGGCCGTCCACAGCGCGCTCGGCCACGTCGTCGATCGCCTCTCGATGATCGAGGGCGATCTGCGCGCGGTGCGCACCGTGCCGGCGCCGCAGCCGATGCCGATGGCCGCTCCGATGGAGTCGGCGCCGATGGCGCGCGAGCCGCGGCCACAACCGCAGCAGCCGAAATACGATCCGAAGCCCGAGCTGCCCAATCCCGCCGCCGCGCAGGGTGCGCAAGCCTCCTTCGTCGCCGCGCCGCGCGAATTCCACGCGGCCGCGCCGGTTGCGCCGCCGCCGGTGCCCGCAGCACCGCAAGTCGCCCCACCCTTGCCGCCGCGTGCGATCAGCGAAATCCTGGAGCCACACACCGCGCCCGCGAGGGCCGCGCTCGCGCCGGAATTGCCGCCGGATCATCCGCTCGAGCCGGGCACGCGGCCGGGCGGACGCCTCGCCACGCCGTCGGAGCGCATCGCCGCCTCCGAGAGCGCGATCAGCGGAATTGCCACCGCGCCGAAAGAGCCGGTGTCGTCGTCGAGCTTCATCGCGGCCGCACGCCGCGCCGCGCAAGCCGCCGCCGCGCAGCCGGAAAAGACCGGCCGCGCCGCCAAGGCAGGGGCTGACCGGTCCAAGGACAAGGGCAAGGACGGCGGTTCGACCATCACCTCGAAGATCCGCTCGCTGCTGGTCGGCGCGAGCGTGGTCGTGATCGTGCTCGGCACCTTCAAGATGGCGATGAACCTGCTCGAAGGCGGCAGCCCGCCGCAGGCGCCGCAGGCCATGGACGATACGTCCACCCCGCCCGCGCCGCTGGCCCCGCCGCCCCCGGTCGAGACCAAGCCCGCCACGCCCGAGCAGATCACGCCGTCGATGACGTCGCCGACGCCGATCGGACGGCAATCCCAGAACAATGCCGCGCCGGCGCAAACCGCCATTCCGGGCAACTCGGCCTCGGTCGAGATCCCGCCGGCCCCTGCCGCGGCCCCGCCGGCCTCCAGCGACGTCACCGGCGCGCTGTCGGGCACGAGCCGCACCAGGCTCGGCCTCGTCCAGGTGCCGCCGAGCGAGAGACTGCCTGACGGCATCGGCGGCCCGGCCTTGCGCACCGCCGCGATGAAAGGCGATGCAACCGCGGCCTACGAGATCGGCGTGCGCTTTGCCGAAGGAAAGGGCGTCGCCACGAATTACGACGAAGCGGCGAAGTGGTACGACCGCGCGGCGCAGGCCGGCGTGGTGCCCGCGATCTTCCGCCTCGGCACGCTCTACGAAAAGGGCCTTGGCGTGAAGAAGGACGCCGACATCGCCCGCCGCTACTACACCCAGGCCGCCGAGCGCGGCAACGCCAAGGCGATGCACAATCTCGCGGTGCTCGACGCCGACGGCGGTGGGCGCGGCGCCAACTACAAGAGCGCGGCGCAGTGGTTCCGCAAGGCGGCCGACCGCGGCGTCGCCGACAGCCAGTTCAACCTCGGCATCCTCTATGCCCGCGGCATCGGCGTCGAGCAGAACCTCGCCGAATCCTACAAATGGTTCAGCCTGGCGGCCGCGCAGGGCGATGCGGACGCAGCCGGCAAGCGCGACGACGTCGCCAAGCGCCTCGACCCGCAGTCGCTCGCCGCCGCCAAGCTCGCGATCCAGACTTTCAGCGCCGAGCCGCAGCCTGACGATGCCGTCAATGTCTCAGCGCCCGCCGGCGGCTGGGACACCGCGCCGCAGGCAAGCGCTAAGCCGGCGCCGAAGGCCGTCGCGACCAAGCGCTCGGCTTCGGCGGCGAATTAGGTTTTAGATCCGATCAACGTGCCGCGGACTCGGTACACCTCTCCCGCTCGCGGGGGAGGTCGACGCGCGAAGCGCGGCGGGTGGGGGTTCTCTCCTCTTGGGGAATCTCTCTGCGGAGACACCCTCTCCCCAACCCTCCCCCGCAGGCGGGGGAGGGAGCGCACCTTCGGTGCCGCAACCATCGTGTCTCCTTCAGGCTCTCTCCATCACCATTCACCACGCGCGAAGTTCCCGGTCCCTCCCCGCTCCGAATTCCGCTATTGAGGGGCGCGGCAATCGTTCCGTCCTTTCCGCGAGCATTCCGCGTTCGTCGATCCGTCTCGCCGGTGCGTGGTTCAATGCAGCTCTACCTTCCGATCGCCGATCTGCCGGTCAACGTCTTCCTGGTGCTCGCCATGGGCGCCGCGGTCGGCTTCGTCTCGGGCATGTTCGGAATTGGCGGCGGCTTCCTGATGACGCCGCTGCTGATCTTCATCGGCATCACGCCGGCGGTGGCGGTCGCTTCCGTCGCGAGCCACATCGCGGCCTCGTCGTTTTCCGGCGCGCTGTCCTACTGGCGGCGGCGCGCGATCGATCCGGCGCTGGCAAGCGTCCTGCTCTGCGGCGGCGTGACCGGCACGGCACTCGGCGTCTGGACGTTCACGCAGCTGCGCGCGCTCGGCCAGCTCGACCTGATGATCGCGCTGTCCTACGTCGTGCTGCTCACCACCGTCGGCAGCCTGATGTTCTCCGAGGGCCTGCGCGCGTTGATGCGGACCCGGCGCGGCGCGCTGCCGCCGCGACGCACGCACAACTGGATCCATGGCCTGCCGCTGAAGATGCGGTTCAAGCGCTCGAAGATCTATCTCTCGGTGATACCGGTCGTGGTGGTCGGCATCGTGATCGGCTTCATCGGCGCCATCATGGGCATCGGCGGCGGCTTCATCCTGGTGCCGATCATGATCTATCTGCTCAGGGTGCCGACCTCGACGGTGATCGGGACCTCGATGGTGCTGACGCTCGTCACGATGCTGTTCGCGACCATGCTGCACGCCGTGACCAACCACCTCGTCGACGCCGTGCTGGCGCTGATCCTGATGGTCGGCGGCGTCACCGGCGCGCAGTTCGGCGCCCGCGCCGGCCAGAAGATCCGCGGCGAGCAGCTGCGGTTGCTGCTCGGCCTCTTGATCCTCTCGGTCGGCGTCCGCTTCGCGATCGAGCTGGTGATCCAGCCCTCGGATCTCTTCACCATTCGCGAGCTGGGAGTGAGCGGATGACGCGCACGCTTCTCGCCATCGTTCTCGTCCTGCTGCTCGGCGACGCTGCGCGGGGCGAGCGGCTGATCGTGTCGGTCTCCAACCACCGCGTCACGGTGACACCGAACTATTCCGGCGAGGAGCTGGTGCTGTTCGGCTCGGTCGAGAGGGACGCCACGACGCCGGCCGACCGCACGGCTTACGATCTCGTCGTCACCGTGAGGGGCCCGCGCGCCGACATGGTGACACGGCGCAAGGAGCGCACCTTCGGCATCTGGATCAACACCGACTACCGGCAGTTCCTGCAGGTGCCGAGCTATCTCGCACTGTTCGCCAACCGCCCCTTCGACGCGATCACCTCGCCCGAGATCGCACGGCGGCAGCAGATCGGGCTCAACAACGTGCTGCTGACGCAGCGGGTCGGCGGCGACTACGCCGACGTGGTGCCGAACGATGCGTTCCGCTCGGCCTTCATTCGCTTGCGCACCCAGCGCGGCCTCTATCGCGAGGATCCGGGCGCGGTGACGTTCCTGACACCAACGCTGTTCCGCACCGGCATTCCACTGCCCGCGGAGGTGCCGATCGGGACCTATGAGATCGAGATCAAGCTGTTTGCGAACGGCGCATTCATCGGCAAGACCGAGACCGCGTTCGAGATCGTCAAGGTCGGCTTCGAGCAGTTCGTCGCGACCACCGCACGGCACAACGGGTTTCTGTACGGTCTGGCCACGGTGGCGATGGCGCTGATGACGGGCTGGATGGCGTCGATCGTGTTCAGGAAGGATTGATGGGCGCATACTGCCTCGTCGCCGTCATGCCCGGGCTTGTCCCGGGCATCCACGTTCTTGCGCACGGCAACGAAGACGTGGATGGCCGGGTCAAGCCCGGCCATGACGAAGACCGGGCTCACGACGCCGCCTTCGCCGGCCGCGTCACCAGATAGATCCCGAGCGCGACCGGAATGATGCCGAGCAGGTCCCGCGCCTCGACGTGCTCGCCGAGCACGAGGAACGCGAACAGCATGCCGAGCGGCGGCATCAGGAAATGATAGGCGCTGGCGGCGGTGGCGCCGCACACCTTCAGCAGATGAAACCAGAGCCAATAGGCGAGGATCGAGCCGCCGAGCACCAGGAACGCGAAGGCGCCGATCAGGCTCGGCGTATAGTCGATCGCATGGATATCGGCGAAGGTGAGCGCGACCGGCGCGAGCACGATGCCGGCGGCGAGGTTCTGCACGCCGTTGCCGATCCACAACGACCCCTTCGGCGCCAGCAGCTTGAACAGGATGGTGCCGGCCACGAGCGAGGCCAGCGAGGCCAGCGTGAAGACGATGCCCTGCAGGGAATCGGTGCCTACCGACAGGCGGTGCCAGACGATCGCCGTCACGCCGATCACGCCGAGCAGGAGGCCGCTCGCCTTGCGCCAGGTCATGCCTTCGCCGAGCAGCATCGCGGCGAGCGCCGCCGTGAACACCGGATTGGCCGAGACGATCAGGCCGCCGAGGCCGGCGGAGACCGATTGCAGCCCGGTATAGCCGAGGCTGAGATAGAGCGCGTTGTTGGCGATGCCGAGCACGGCGAAGATGGCGGCGTCGCGCCAGGACAATGACCAGCCGTCGCTGCGGATCAGCGTGGCGCCCAGGATCAAGATGCCGGCGAGCGAGAAACGCGCGGCGAGCAGGATCAGCGGCGGGCAATGGGTAACGCCGATCTTGCCGGCGATGAAGGCGTAACTCCAGAGCAGGCAGAACAGGCCGATGGCGAACGGCAACGTGTTGAAGCGGCTGCGGGGCGCGGGAAGCGAGGTGGCGAGCGACATGAGGGCATTCTCCAGAATGCCCTCGATCTAGAGAGGCGGCTTGTCATTTGGAAATTAAATGATTAACTCCACGCCAGTTGAATTTCGAATGGATGCCGCCCATGCTCGATCTGGAGCTCCTGCGCAGCTTCGTCTCGGTGGTCGAGGCCGGCGGCTTCACCCGCGCCGGCGCCCGCGTCCACCGCACGCAGTCGACCGTGAGCCAGCAGATCAAGCGGCTGGAGGAGGATGTCGGCCAGCTGCTGCTGCACCGCGACGGCAAGGACGTGCGGCCGACCGAGGCCGGCGAGCGGCTGCTCTCCTATGCGCGCCGATTGCTCTCGCTCGCCGAGGAGGCGCGGGACGTGCTGCGCCAGCCTGATAGCGAAGGCGCGATCCGGCTCGGCATCCCCGAGGATTTCGCGGCGTACCGGCTGCCCAAATTGTTGGGTGCGTTCTCGCGCTCGCATCCGGGCCTGCGGCTCGACGTGCGCGCCGACCAGAGCAAGCACCTGGCCCGCGATCTCGAACGCGGCGAGCTCGATCTTGCGCTCTACAAGCGCGAGGCCGGCGGAAAGGACGCGATCGCGGTGTGGCCCGAGCGGGTGCACTGGGTCACCAGCAAGAGCCATCCGGTCGACGTCAACGTGTCGTCGGTGCCGCTGATCGGCTTTCCGCTCGGCTGCATCTATCGTGCTGGCGCCATCCACGCGCTGGAAAGCGCTGGCCGCGCCTGGCACACCGCCTATACGTCATCGAATCTCGCCGGCATCCAGGCCGCCGTCGCCGCCGGCATGGGCTTGAGTATCCTGTCGGAGATGTCGATCCAGTCCGAGCACCGCGTGCTGACGGCGAAGGAGGGCTTTGCGCCGATCAACAAGACCGAGCTCGCACTGATGGCTTCGCCGGATGCGAGCCCGGCAACGCTGCGGCTTGCCGATCGTCTCGCGGAGTTTTGCGACACGGTGCAGACCAAGGCGGCTTGAGTTCGCTGGTCCTCCGGCGTCTCTCAATTGGCCGCGGACAGCAGCTTGTCGCCGCACGCATTTGCGTAGAACTTGCCGCCGCATTGGCGCTTGATCGCAGCGCAGCGGGCTGCGGGCGACGCATTCTGCGGGACCGTGAATCCGCAACTGAGACCGTCGGCGCTGCGACCGGATTTGCCGGCGGCAAAGGCCGCGCCGGAGGCGCTGATGCAGGCGACGAGCAGGGCCGCAGCGGCGATTTCGATCGGCACTCGCGTCAGCAGTCTCATGGGGTCTCCTCCACACTGATGGCTGAATCTTTCGTTATCTAGCACCGAATCCCGGTTTCTCCGTGCTCGCCCGGGTTCCCAACTCGGCCCGTTCCTTGCATAAATTTGCGCCAGCGCAGTGCACGCGCGCACGGGCGACAGTTCCGGTGCAAGGGCAGGACGCGTAGATTGGTAAGAGTTCTTTCGACCCAGGAAGTGACGGCTTTGCAGGATTCATCGTTCCAACCCAGTTTTCCGGCCCCCGGACAGCCCATCGACGAACTCGCGCTGGCTGAGATCAAGGGCGCGATCCTGGCAAAGCTGCGTCTTGCCATCGGCAAGGACGCGGGCATGGCGACGAAACACGACTGGTACCAGGCCGCGGCGCTGGCGCTGCGCGACCGCATCGTGCATCGCTGGCTGACAGCCGAGAAGCACAGCTACGATGCGGGACGCAAGCGGGTCTATTATCTCTCGCTCGAATTCCTGATCGGCCGCCTGTTCACCGACGCGCTCAACAACATGGGGCTGCTGAAGATCTTCGAGGTCGCACTCGGCGATCTCGGCGTCTCGCTGCCGGAGTTGCGCAAATGCGAGCCGGACGCCGCGCTCGGCAATGGCGGCCTCGGCCGCCTCGCCGCCTGCTTCATGGAGAGCATGGCGACGCTCTCGATTCCCGCGATCGGCTACGGCATCCGCTACGATTACGGCCTGTTCCGCCAGATCATCAATCAGGGCTGGCAGCAGGAATATCCCGATGAATGGCTGAGCTTCGGCAACCCCTGGGAACTGCAGCGGCCCGAGGTGATCTACGACGTCAATTTCGGCGGCGGCGTCGAGCATGTCGAGGACAAGGGCCGCGACCGCGCGATCTGGCATCCGGGTGAGACCGTGCAGGCGATCGCCTATGACACGCCGATCGTCGGCTGGCGCGGCCATCACGTCAATGCGCTGCGCCTGTGGTCGGCGCGCTCGCCCGATCCGTTGAAGCTCGATGCCTTCAACAAGGGCGATTATGTCAGCGCCAACGCCGAGCAGGCGCGGGCGGAGGCGATTTGCAAGTTCCTCTATCCGAACGACGAAAGCCCGGCGGGCCGCGAGCTGCGGCTGCGCCAGGAATATTTCTTCGTGTCGGCCTCGCTCCAGGACCTGGTGAAACGGCATCTCGCCTCCGACGGCCAGCTGCGCAGCCTCGCAGGCAAGGTCGCGGTGCAGCTCAACGACACCCATCCGAGCCTTGCCGTCACCGAGCTGATGCGGATCCTCGTCGACCTCCACAATTTCCGCTGGGACGAGGCCTGGAAGATCACGGTCGCCACCCTCTCCTACACCAACCACACGCTGCTGCCCGAGGCGCTGGAGACCTGGCCGGTCGAGCTGTTCGAACGGCTGTTGCCGCGGCATCTGGAGATCATCTACCGGATCAACGTGCAGCATCTGGCCCTTGCGGAGGCGCGTTGCCCCGGCGACATCGACTTCCGCGCCTCGGTCTCGCTGATCGACGAGAAGAGCGGCCGCCGGGTGCGCATGGGCCAGCTCGCCTTCGTCGGCTCGCACCGCATCAACGGCGTCTCGGCGATGCATTCCGACCTGATGCGCGAGACCGTGTTCCACGATCTCAACCATCTCTATCCCGGCCGTATCACCAACAAGACAAACGGCATCACCTTCCGCCGCTGGCTGATGCTGGCGAACCCGAAGCTGACCGACCTGTTGCGCGAGACCTGCGGCGATGCCGTGCTCGACGACCCCACCCAGCTCAGCCTGATCGAGGCGCGCGCCAGCGACGTCGAGTTCCAGAAGGCATTCCGCAGCGTCAAGCACCACAACAAGACGGCCCTGGCGCGCCTGATCGGCGAGCGGCTCGGCATCAAGGTCGATCCGGGCGCGCTGTTCGACGTGCAGATCAAGCGCATCCACGAGTACAAGCGCCAGCTGCTCAACGTCATCGAGACGGTCGCGCTGTACCAGGCGATCAAGGACGACCCCAGCGGCAATTGGGTGCCGCGGGTGAAGATCTTCGCCGGCAAGGCGGCGGCGAGCTATCGCTACGCCAAGCTGATCATCAAGCTGATCAACGACGTCGCCGAAATCGTCAACAACGATCCCGCGATCGACGGCAAGCTCAAGGTCGTGTTCCTGCCCGACTACAATGTCAGCCTCGCCGAGGTGATCATTCCCGCGGCCGATCTCTCCGAGCAGATCTCCACCGCCGGCATGGAAGCCTCGGGCACCGGCAATATGAAGCTGGCGCTCAACGGCGCCATCACCATCGGCACGCTCGACGGCGCCAATATCGAGATCCGCGACCATGTCGGAGCTGAGAACATCGCGATCTTCGGCATGGAGGCCGGCGACGTGATGATCCGGCGCAAGCAGGGGCTCGACGCCTCCGACGTGATCCGCAATTCGCCGAAGCTGCAGCGCGCCATCAACGCGATCGGCGCCGGCGAGTTCTCGCCCGGCGAGCCCGGCCGCTTCGAATCCATCGCGCATGCGCTGCGCTATCTCGACCATTACATGGTCAGCGCCGATTTCGATTCCTACTACGAGGCGCAGCGCGCGGTCGACGCGCGCTGGCTGGTCTCGTCGGCATGGACACGCGCCTCCATCCTCAACGTCGCGCGCATGGCCTGGTTCTCCTCCGACCGCACCATCCGCGAATACGCCGAGGAAATCTGGAACGTGCCGGTCAACCCGACCACGCCGGTGCTGCCGGATCTGCGCAACGCCGCAGGTTGATTTTCCGCGGCGTGAAATCGGCGTTACCTGCGAGGTTATTGCATCTCGCAGGGCGGATGATGATATGATTGTCATCATCCCCAGAGCGGGGTCGGCACTATCGACGCCGCAACCTCAAACGCCGTCATTGCGAGCGCAGCGAAGCAGTCCAGTTTCTTTCCGCGGAGGCAGTCCGGATTGCTTCGCAGCGCTCGCAATGACGGTGGGGAGACACCGAGGACTCCAATGCACGCCAAGCTCCCGCACCCGTTCGACGATGCCACCCGCGTCACCGCCGGCGACTCCAGCTGGCAGGGACACACCAGCGACGATTACTGGGCCTTCGTCGGCCCGTTCGGCGGCGCCACCGCCGCGACCATTTTGCGCGCGCTGATCGAGCATCCGCAAGCCGCCGGCGATCCGCTGGCGCTGACCGTCAATTACTGCGCGCCGATCGCGAGGGGTCCGTTCGATCTCGACGTGCGGCTGGTGAAGGCCAATCGCTCCAGCCAGCATTGGAGCGTCGAGCTCAGCCAGGGCGGCGGCGAGGTCGCAACGCTCGCGACCGCGGTGTTCGCCGAGCGGCGGCCGTCCTGGGAGCACCGCGTGGCGCAATACCCGGATGCAAAGCCGTTCGAAGAGACGATGCCGTTTCCGAAAATCTCGGCGTCCTGGGCCAACCAGTACGAGTTCCGCTTCGTCGAGGGCGAGATGCGGATCGGCCCGCAGCAGGCCGAGCCCGCCAGCACCTACTCGAAGATCTGGATCAGCGACCGTACGCCGCGCAAGCTCGACATGCTGTCGCTGACGTCGATGTCCGATGCCTTCTTCGGCCGCATCTTCCACGCGCGCCGCGAGCTGGTGCCGTTCGGCACGGTGTCGCTGACGACCTATTTCCACACCGACAGCGCAGAGCTCGCGACTGAAGACATCACGCGCGTGCTCGCGACGGCCGATTCGAAGATCATGCACAAGAGCTACGCCGACCAGAACGCCGAGCTGTGGTCGCCGAACGGCAGGCTGCTCGCGACCACGACGCAGATCGCGTATTTCAAGGCCTGAGGTCTCGCACCGATGTCGTCCCCGCGAACGCGGGGACCCATAACCACAGAGAGTAATTTGGCGAAGACTCATAGTGACCCTTTCTTCGCCGGCACTTGCACTGCACTCCCTCGATAGATCACGCGGTATGGGTCCCCGCGTACGCGGGGACGACACTGAGTGTGTGGTTCGCGCAAGTGCCCATAAACAAAAAGGGCGGCCTCACGGCCGCCCTTTTGCAATCTCAAATTATGCGAGCTTACTCCGCCGCGAGCTTCACATCCGGCGCGGCGGCGCGCACCTCGGCGTCGACCTGGGCTTCGAACTTGGCAAAGTTCTTCTGGAACATGCCGACCAGGGCACGGGCGGTCTTGTCGAACTCGTCCTTGTCCTTCCACGTGTTGACCGGGTTGAGGATCTCGCTCGGCACGCCCGGCAGCGCGGTCGGGACCGCGAAGCCGAAATATCTGTCGGTGCGGAATTCGACGTTGCGCAAGCTTCCGTCGAGCGCGGCGGTGAGCAGCGCGCGCGTCACCTTGATCGGCATGCGCGAGCCGACGCCGTATTTGCCGCCGGTCCAGCCGGTGTTGACCAGCCAGCAGTCGACGTTGTGCTGGGCGATGAGGTCGCGCAGCATGTTGCCGTAGACCGAGGGGTCGAGCGGCAGGAAGGGCGATCCGAAGCAGGTGGAGAATTCGGGCTGCGGCTCGTTGCCGAGGCCGCGCTCGGTGCCGGCGACCTTGGCGGTGTAGCCGGAGAGGAAGTGATACATCGCCTGCGCCGGCGACAGCTTTGCGATCGGAGGAAGCACGCCGAAGGCGTCGGCGGCGAGCATCACCACGTTCTTCGGCTGCGGCGCGCGGCCGGTGCGCGAGGCGTTCGGGATGAACTCGAGCGGGTACGCCGACCGCGTGTTCTCGGTCTTGGAGCCGTCGTCGAAATCGACCACGCGGGTGTCTTCGTCGAGCACGCAGTTCTCGAGCACCGCGCCGAAGCGGGTCGAGGCCGCATAGATCTCCGGCTCGGCCTCCTTCGAGAGCTTGATGCACTTGGCGTAGCAGCCGCCCTCGAAATTGAAGACGCCGTTCGGGCCCCAGCCGTGCTCGTCGTCGCCGATCAGCGTGCGGTTGGGATCGGCCGACAGCGTGGTCTTGCCGGTGCCCGACAGGCCGAAGAAGATCGCGGTGTCGCCCTTGGCGCCGACATTGGCCGAGCAGTGCATCGGCATCACGCCGCGCTCGGGCAGATAGTAGTTCAGCGTGGTGAAGACCGACTTCTTCATCTCGCCGGCATAATAAGACCCGCCGATCAGGACGATCTTGCGGGTGAAATCGATCGCGACCACGTTCTCCGAGCGCACGCCGTGGCGTTTAGGATCGGCGCGGAAGCTCGGCATGTCGATGATGGTGAGCTCCGGCACGAAAGTCGACAGCTCGATCGCCTCGGGGCGGATCAACAGCGTGCGGATGAACAGCGAGTGCCAGGCGAGCTCGGTGAAGACGCGCGTCTTGATCCGGTAGGCCGGATCGGCACCACCGTAGAGATCCTGCGCAAACAGCTTCTTGCCTTCGGCGTGCTTGAGGAAGTCCTGATAGAGCGTTTCGAACTGCTCCGCGGTGATCGACTGGTTGCCGGTCCACCACATCTTCTTGTCGGTGGTGGCGTCACGGACCGTGAACTTGTCCTTCGGGCTGCGGCCGGTGAACTCGCCCGTGTCGGCGCAGAGCGCACCGTCAGCGGAGAGCACCGCCTCACCCGCTGCGAGCGAGTATTGATAGAGTTGCGGCGCACCGAGATTCCAGTGCACCTGCTTGAGATTCTTTAAGCCGAATTTGTCGGCGCCGAAGGCACCGTTGCGCACGCCCGTCTCTTGCACGAAAGAATCCTCCTAGAACCCGCGACACTCAGCGCGACCAAGTTTGGCGCCCGCGGTCATCTTGATCAATGGGCCGTTCGGCCTCGGCTGAACGACCTAATAATCATGAACGCTCGCCTTGCCAAGCTGATCCCGCAGGATTTGGTTTATTCAAGGATCGCGCCAAACGTCGCGCATGTCAGCTCTGAGCAGCCGCGGCGAAAAAGTACGAATGATCGCGCAACCAAATGCGCGTTTGCGCGTTACCCGGGGTTATTGCGATGCACAATCGCCGCAGCGCAATCTTACCTGACCTCACCTTCGCCGATCAGTGCGAACGGCCCCCACATCGCGGGATAGGCATTGCGCGGCGATGAGGCGTCGTCGAGATAGGCTAACATCGCACGGCGCAAGGCTTCGGCGCGACCGAGCCTTGGTTCGTTCTTGAGCAGCGCGAACGTCGATGTGGTCAGGCGGGTGGCAGCTTCCGAATCCACGGCCCAATGCGAAACCAGCAGCGCGCGGGCACCTGCGTAGAAGAACGAGCGCGCCAATCCCGACAGCGCCTCGGCGCCGGGCTTGTCGCCCGCGATGGTGTTGCAGGCCGACAGCACCACCCAATCGGCGTTGAGCTTGAGCTGGGCCACTTCGCTCGCGGTGAGAAGACCGTCGTCGAGCTCCGACGGCTGATCCGGAATGGAGAGTGCAAGCGAGGGCTCGCCCAGTCCCTTGACGTCGCCGGCAACGAGGCCGTGGGTGGCAAAGTAGATGATGCCGTATTGGGCAAGCGCTGCACGCTTCAGCGTCGTTTCGCTGGCATCGCGTCCGAGATGGATATCGGCCGCGGCGGCACCGACGTCCCTCGCCACCGCATTCAACTCGTCGGCGGTGTCGGGCAGCTGCGGCAGCGCCTGCGCCAGCCGCGCGCGATCGACGCCTGCGCCGCGCCAGAACTCGGCATAGGCCATCGTCGCGATGCTGCGCGCGGCGATCTCGCCGCTCGCGGCGCGCCGGTCGGCAGGACCTTCGGCTGCAGGATTGAACACGGGATCGCCGAAACCGGTCATCGGCTTGATGCCGTGGTCCCTGCGGGCAAAGGCGCGCAGCGATTTCAGGCTGATCACCGACGGCAGCACCGAGACGGCCTGGCGCCGCAGCAGCCAGGCGGCATCGCGATAGCCTTCGGGCCTGTCCGGGATCGCCGCTTGCGGCTTCTCCGTGACCAGCAGATGAAACGGCAATGCGGTCAGCGCGGCCGACGGCACGACCAGCAGGTTGCGCTTGTCCTTCGTCAGCGCCTCGACCGGGCCGAGCAGCGCGGCATAGAGCTCGTTCGCGAGCGCAAGATCGAACAGTCCCGATTTGCCGGAGGCATCATGCGCCTTGCCGACATCCAGGCCCCTGCGGAAGGCGGCCACCTTCTGCGCCAGCGCATCCGCTCCGAGAGAAACCTCCTTCCAGTCGACGCCCTCGCGCGTGATCGCGACGACATAGCTCTGACTGTCGACGACGGAATAGATCACCATCGCCTCGTCGGCGGAGAGCAGCGGCTGGATCTCCTTCACCGTCAGCGGCAGCGGGTTGGAGAGCGAGGCATAGTCGGGAAACTCGACGGCGAGCGTCTTCTGCAATCCGTTGCGCGCGCTCGCGATCGCCGCGATCCGCGCGCGGCTGCGCTGCTCGGCCGCAACGTCGCGCTGCGCGGGCGGCTTCGACACCGCAGCGACGATCGCCTTGTCGAGCGCGTCGGATTCGGCCGCAAGATCCTGATCCTTGCGCACGAGCTCGGCGAGCCGGTCGCTGCCGGCGGCTAGCCGCACTGCGAGCTTGTTCACGGCGGAGGCGGCGGACGATTGCGTGCCGCGCTGGATCGCACCGAGCGCGTCATCGAGCGCCCTGTCGTTCGTCAGCAGCGATTGCTGCCGGGCAGCGAACAGGATCGGCAGCACCACGCGCAGCTGGGCACGATTGGCGACGAGCGTCTTCTGCGCGAATGGCAGAGCGTCCGCAGTCCGTCCCATCGCCTGAAGGAAATTGGCGAGATTGCCCGCAGAAGTCGCGACATCGGGATGATCCGGTCCGAGTGCACGCTCGCGGATCGCCAGGGCGCGACGATAAAGCGGCTCGGCCTCGGCATAGCGCTTCTGGTGCTGGTAGAGCCCGGCGAGATTGTTGAGCGAGCGCGCGACGTCGGGGTGTTCCGGCCCCAGCACCTTTTCGCGGATCGCGAGCGAGCGCTTGATCGGAGCTTCGGCATCGGCGTCGCGATTGAGGTCGCGATCGACCTGACCGATGTTGTTCAGGACGGTCGCGACCGCGGGATGCTCGGGCCCGGCTGCTTTCTGATAGATCGCGAGCGCACGCCGGAACAGCGGCTCGGCCTCGGCAAAGCGCTCCTGCTTCACATAAAGCGTGGCGAGATTGTTCAGAGCTCGGCCGACATCGGGATGCTCGCGCGACAGGCTCTTTTCGCTGACCGCGAGCGCGCGCTTGAACAGCGGCTCGGCTTCAGTGAAGCGGCCCTGCCGTTGATACAGCGCGGCGAGATTGTTCAGCTCGGGCGCGATCAAGCCGGTGTCGAGGCCGAGCGACTTCTCCATCAGCGCGATGGCGCGCTTGTAGACCGGCTCGGCCAGATCGTCGCGGCCCTGGCCGGCATGGACCTGGCCGAGATTGTTGAGCGCGGCGGACAGCTCGCGACCGTCGTTGGCCTTCTCCAGGCTCGCGACCATGGCCTGCGCCAGGGGCAACGCTTCGGTATATTTGCCGGCCTGATTGAGTGCGTTGATCCGCGCCCCCTGTGCGGCGAGATCGCCCTTCTGGGCGAGGGCCGGGGTGGCAAGCAACGTGATGATCGCGAGCGCCAGACCCGCGGCCGATGCCATACAATGACGCGTCATGACCCCTCTCGTTGCGAGCCCGAATACCATCACGGTCATGGGTCGCAGCGACGGGTCGCGGCGTTCAAGTCGTTGCGCTCTGGTCCATCTTCATGCGCGCTTCGCCGGCGAGGCGAACCAGCATCTTGCGCAGCGCCGTGCCGTCCGTGACCCGCTCCGGGAAGTCCAGCCGCAGTGTGGTCTGGCCGTCCTGCATGTCGAGGCCCTCAGGGTCGCAGCCGGTGCAGCGCCAGTCGCCCTCGGCGGCACCGAGGAGCTGCGTTGCGTAGAGGTTCATGGTGTCGCGATGGTCGGCATTCATGTGCCCGACGGCGCCCTCTTCCGCCGCCAGCAGGTCCTCGGCGCCGGTGAGATCCGTGAGAAACTGATCGGGCCTGAGGTCGACGATCCGGCCGAAGCCGGCGACCAGATGGGTCCCCGTGGGACGGATCCGGAAGAAGGAGAAATCCTTGAACGAAACAAAGCCCTCCGCCGATGGATGGGCACTGAGATACCGTCGCTGCAGCAGAGCCTTGTCGGCTTCGGCCTCCTCCGCCCGGCCGGAGAGCATGATCCGGGCGCCTTCCAGGGGATCGCCGGCCACGCGCTCGTCCAGCATCAGCGAGACCCGGCTGTCGGCGAGGATGTTCCGGGTGTGCACGGCCAGGCGCGAGATCAGCAGGATCGGCGAGCCATCGGGGTGGCTGGCGAGATTGACCAGGGAACAATAGGGATCGCCGCTGCCGGTCATCAGCGTCGCCAGGGCCCCCTGCCGGGACCGCCGCAGCAGCGATTTGGCGAGCTTTCCGGGGTCGAAATCGGGAGTCGGCTGCATCGGCTTTCTCTGGTCAGGTGGTTGCATGGAGGGCCTTCTTTCGGGTAAACGAGAGCCCGGTTATGGGTCGAGATGCGGCGAATCTGCCGTGTTTCGTGGAACTTGGTCACACTTCAGCCCAGCTTGCATTGCTCGGTGACAAGGTTCGAACGCCACTTCGGCACCCATGTATGTATGCGGCGCATCACTGGATTGCTCGCCGTTTCAAGCCACGACCCAAACGGAAAGCAGAAAGCAGAGGCTCATGCCCACAATCGCTTTGGTCGACGACGACCGCAACATTCTCACATCCGTCTCGATCGCGCTGGAAGCCGAAGGCTACCGCATCATGACTTACACCGACGGCGCCTCCGCGCTCGACGGTTTCCGCACCACCCAGCCCGATCTCGCCATCCTCGACATCAAGATGCCGCGCATGGACGGCATGGAGACGCTGCGCCGCCTGCGGCAGAAATCCGACCTGCCGGTGATCTTCCTCACCTCCAAGGACGAGGAGATCGACGAGCTGTTCGGCCTCAAGATGGGCGCCGACGACTTTATCCGCAAACCGTTCTCGCAGCGCCTGCTGGTCGAGCGCGTCAAGGCGGTGCTGCGCCGCTCTGCGCCGAAGGACCCGACCGTCGCGCCGAAGGAGAACGACGCCAAGGCGCTCGACCGCGGCCTGCTGCGCATGGACCCGGAACGCCACACCTGCACCTGGAAGAACGAGCCGGTGACGCTGACCGTCACCGAATTCCTGATCCTGCAGGCGCTCGCGACCCGGCCCGGCGTGGTGAAGAGCCGCAACGCGCTGATGGACGCCGCTTACGACGACCAGGTCTATGTCGACGACCGCACCATCGACAGCCACATCAAGCGGCTGCGCAAGAAGTTCAAGGTGGTCGACAATGAGTTCGAGATGATCGAGACGCTTTACGGCGTCGGCTACCGTTTCAAGGAAGCCTGAGGCGGCGGGCGCCCTTCACGAAGATCGATGTCATCTCCGGTTCTCGTTCCATCGGGACCAGGATCGCTCTAGGATGCGGGGACCTTCGCACGAGCTGTCCTAACGCGGGCGTGAGCATTGCTTGACCGAACGCAGCCTGACTCAGACCAGAGCGCCGGGGATCTTGCATCCAACGGCGTTCCGGAGCACGTCACTGATGAAAAGCCGCAGGGCTGGCGACCGCTGAACTGGCTGAAGCGCGCCGGGCAGTTCTTCTTCGCGCTGTCCTTCTCGAGCCTGACCCGGCGCATCGTCTCGCTCAACCTCGCCGGCCTCGTCGCGCTGGTGGCGAGCATCCTGTACCTGTCGCAATTCCGCGCCGGGCTGATCGACGCGCGCGCGCAGAGCCTTTTGGTGCAGGCCGAGATCATCGCCGGCGCGATCGCGGCCTCCGCGACCGTGCAGACCAACGCCATCACCATCGACCCCGACCGGCTGCTCGACCTCAAGCCGGGCGAGACCTATGGCGGCTCGGACGAGTATTCGCCGCTGGACTTCCCGATCAATCCGGAGCGCGTGGCACCGGTGCTGCGCACGCTGATCTCGCCGACCAAGACGCGCGCCCGCATCTACGATCCGAACGGCAGCCTGCTGCTCGACAGCCGCAACTTGGAAAACGTGCTGCGCTTCGATCTGCCGCCTCCGGCCGAGAAGCCCGGTTTCGTCGAGCGCGGCATGGTCGCGGTGCGCACCTGGCTGAACCGCGGCGACCTGCCGCTCTATCGCGAGCTCGGGCCCGAGAACGGCAATGGCTATGCGGAGGTGGGCGACGCGCTGCAGGGCCAGAAACGCTCGATGGTGCGGGTCAATGCGCGCGGCGAAGTGATCGTGTCGGTCGCTGTCCCGGTGCTGCGCTCGCGCGCGATCCACGGTGCGCTGATGCTGTCGACGCAAGGCGACGACATCGACCAGATGGTCACCGCCGAGCGCCTCGCCATCCTGAAGGTCGGCGGCGTCGCCGCCGCCGTCATGATCATGCTGTCGCTGCTGCTCGCGAGCACGATCGCCGGGCCCGTGCGCCGGCTCGCCGACAGCGCCGAGCGCGTCCGCCGCCGCATCAAGGCCCGCATCGAAATTCCCGACTTCACGCGCCGCCGCGACGAGATCGGCCATCTCTCCGGCGCGCTGCGCGACATGACCAGCGCGCTCTACAGCCGCATCGAGGCGATCGAGATGTTCGCCGCCGACGTCGCCCATGAATTGAAGAACCCGCTGACTTCGCTGCGCTCGGCGGTCGAGACGCTGCCGCTGGCGCGCAACGAGACCAGCCGCGCGCGCCTGCTCGAGGTGATCGAGCACGACGTCAAGCGGCTGGACCGGCTGATCTCCGACATCTCCGACGCCAGCCGCCTCGACGCCGAATTGCAGCGCCAGGATGCGATCCCGGTCGACCTGCGGCGCCTGCTGACGACGCTCGTATCGGTCGCCAATGAAACCAAGCTCGGCCACGACGTCGCGGTCGAGATGCGCTTCGAGGGCCGCAGCCCGACCGATACCTTCGCCGTGAGCGGCCACGATTCACGGCTCGGGCAGGTGGTCTCAAACCTGCTCTCCAACGCGCAGTCGTTCTCGGAAGCCGGCAGCAAGGTGCGTCTCACCTGCCGCCGCGTCCGCGGCGAGATCGAGATCGTGGTCGACGACGACGGCCCCGGCATTCGCGCCGACGCGCTGGAGCGCATCTTCGAGCGCTTCTACACCGACCGTCCGCATCAGGGTTTCGGCCAGAACTCCGGCCTCGGCCTGTCGATCTCCAAGCAGATCATCGACGCCCATGGCGGACGCATCTGGGCGGAGAACCGTCCTGGCCCGCTGGATGCCGAAGGGGCTCCGACGGTTGCCGGCGCGCGCTTCGTGGTCAGGCTGCCGGCCCTATGAGCGACGGCGGGCCCAGCGTTCACGCCTCCGCCGTCAAGGTCGGATCTCTGGCGGTGCTGATCCGCGGACCCTCGGGCTCCGGCAAGTCGCGCCTTGCCTTTGATTTGATCATGGCGGGACGCTCGGGCGTGGTCGAAAGGGCCGTTCTGGTCGGCGATGACCGTGTCCATCTGGCGACAGTCGGCCATGAAATTGAGGTGCGGCCCGCGCCGGTCTTGGCTGGCCTGATCGAGATCCGGGGCTTGGGAATCCGTCGCTGCGACTTCGTGGAGCATGCGACCGTCGGTCTCGTGGTCGATCTGGACGCGGCGGACGCGGAGCGCCTGCCTGCGGCGGAATCGTTGAAAACCAGCATTTTTGGTGTCGAAATACCGCGAGTCCCGGTCGGCCGCGACCATTCGCCCCTCCTCCTGGTTGTTGCGGCCTTGACCACTACCAAGAGTTCATCTTCCGTTAACCCTACCGGCGATTGTTCGAAGGGAAATTGTAACCATATGAACCCCAGTATCGCGACCGAATAGACCGGCGCAGCTCCCATTATCCATCCGTCTATATTCAGGGAGATACGCAACATCCCCTCTTGCGCGGGGGCTCTGGATGGTCAAAGTGGCGCGTTCGTGCGGTGCACCAAAAGCGCCCGCGAGGAGTTTTCCGATGATTGGTCTAGTACTTGTGACCCACGGGCGCCTTGCCGACGAATTCAAGGCAGCGCTTGAGCATGTCATGGGTCCACAAAAGCAAATCGAAGCGATCACGATCGGTGCCGAAGACGATTCCGATCTCTGCCGAAGCGACATCATCGAGGCGGTCAATCGCGTCGATTCCGGCGACGGCGTTGCGATCCTCACCGACATGTTCGGCGGCACGCCATCCAACCTTGCAATATCCTGCATGAGCCGGCCCAAGGTCGAAGTGCTCGCGGGCATCAACCTTCCCATGCTGGTGAAGCTCGCCAAGGTGCGCGAGGAGCGTTCGCTGCCCGACGCGATCGCGATGGCTCAGGAAGCGGGCCGCAAATACGTCACCATCGCCAGCCGCGTGCTCGCCGGCAAATGAGCGGGGAGGCGTCACAAGCGGGGACAGGCGTGCCCGCGGGCGCGATCTCCAAGGATCTCCTGATCATCAACAAGCGCGGCCTGCACGCCCGCGCCTCCGCGAAATTCGTCCAGGCGGTCGAGCGCTTCGACGCGCAGGTGTGGGTGACGCGCGGCGGCGAGACCGTCGGCGGCACCTCGATCATGGGCCTGATGATGCTCGCCGCCGGTCCCGGCACGACGATCACGGTATCCGCCGCCGGCACGGATGCCGAAGCCGCGCTCGCGGCGATCACCGAACTCGTCGAGAGCAAGTTCAACGAGGAAGGGATCTGAGCCACGCGCTCGGTGCCGTAGGGTGGGCAAAGCGAAGCGCGCCCACATCTTCCATCGCGATTACCGAGAGATGGTGGGCACGGCGCTTCGCGCCTTTGCCCACCCTACGAGACCGACAACGCCGCGATCACTTCCCAGGCGCTGCGATGTAGATGTTCCAGGTCACCGACGGGCCCGCCCTCCCGTGGGTGAAGCGGCGCGTCGTCATCACGATGCGCTCGGCGTTCGGCGCGGTCTCGGACATCCATTTCTCGAACTTGGGCAGGCGTTCGTCGGTCGCATCGAACACGCCGATGAAGCCGTATCTCTTGATGTCGTCGAGCGAGGTCAGCCCGGAAGCCCAGGCTTCGTTGGGCGTGAACGGGCTGGGGTGATCGGGGCTGTAGAACACCATCGGCTGAATCGTTTCCATCGTTCCCGCGACGACGGCCCAGCGCGAAGCGAAGCGCGCGTGCCAGGCCTGGGTCAGCTCGCGCGCCAGCTCCGAGCGCGCGCCATAGGTCGCGGTGTTGCCGGCATTGGCCGCCATCTCGCGCGCGGCGATCCAGGGCGAAGCGGCGAGCGTCGCAGCGCTGAGCACGAGCCAGATCGCGGCGATGTTGAACAGCACGGCGCTCTGCACCCGCAACGCAGGAATCGCGACCAGCGCGAGCGGGACCAGGAAGAACAGCGAGATGCCCCAATCGGTCTTCATGTAGATGCTGAAGACCAGGGCGCCGAGCGGCGGGCCGAAGGCGACGATGATCTGGATCATCCAGACGTTCAGCGCCTGCGAAAGATTGACGCCGGGATTGACGCCGCGTGCCCAGGCGCGCGTGACGATGCGCGAGGGGTCGCGCAGCAGCAACTTGATCCACGGCGGCACCAGCGCCATGGCCAGCGCCGCGAGCGCAACCGGCAATGCCAGCAACCCGAAATTATGCAGCACATAGCCGGCGACGAGCTGATGCACCTGACCGCTGTCCTGGAGGCTGTAGGTGTCGCCGGCATAGGTCAGCGGCACGAAATGCGCGTCCGCCAGCCAGACGATGTGCGGGATCATCGCCACGACCATGGTCGCGATCGCCACCCATGGCGCGGGCGACGACAGGAATCGCAACCGGTCGGGATGGATCAGCGCGGCGAGGCCGATGGCGCCGATCATGGTCAGCACCCAATATTTGGTCATCAGCGCCAGCGCGCCGGCAAGGCCGAGCAAGATTCCGGATTGCCAGGTCCGCTTCTCGAATGAGTTGAGATAAGCGAGCACCAGGAGCGGCAGCGTGACGAGCTGGAGCAGGTCCGGGTTGTACTTGAAGCCCTTGAAATTGAAGATCGGGTAGAGTGCGATCATCACCACGACGAGGAACGCGCGTCGCGCATCCACCACGCGCAAGCTCACGAGCCAGCAGATCACCATGCCGACGCTCACCGTCGCCATAGCGAGCGCATAGGTCGCCCAGTCCGCCGCCGGGAACACCTTGAACCACAGGCCGGCCACCCAGCCCGACAACGGCGGGTGCTTGCCATAACCCCAGAGGAATTTCTGGCCCCAGCCATAGGCTTCTGCGACGTCCATGTGAACGTCCTGCGCCGCCTTGATATTGATCAGGATGAAGGTCCAGAGCACCGCATGCAGGATGGCGAGCTGGATCACCAGCCACAGGCGCGCCTCGGGACGGACCGCGCAGGCAACCAGCCAGGCCCGGAAGCGGTTGTAACTCAAGCGGGTCTTCGCCCGCGCTCTGGCGGATGGGATCGAGGTGGTGGACATGGGCCGTTGCGTAGCGCGTTTTGGCCTGCCGTGGAATCAGCTTGGCGTGAAGAAAGGCCCTGAAAATACAGCAATATGGTTGCCGCACGGGGATGTGAGTGGTATCCCGCGCCCATGACGACCGTCCCCATTTCCAACATCCGCAATTTCTCCATCGTCGCCCATATCGACCATGGCAAATCGACGCTGGCCGACCGCCTGATCCAGATGACCGGCGGCCTTTCCGACCGCGAGATGGCGGGCAAGGAGCAGGTGCTCGATTCCATGGACATCGAGCGCGAGCGCGGCATCACCATCAAGGCGCAGACGGTGCGCCTTCAGTACCGGGCCAAGGACGGCAAGGATTACATCTTCAACCTGATGGACACGCCCGGCCATGTCGACTTCGCCTACGAAGTCTCGCGGTCGCTGGCGGCGTGCGAGGGTTCCCTCCTGGTGGTCGACGCCAGCCAGGGCGTCGAGGCGCAGACGCTCGCCAACGTCTACCAGGCGCTCGACAACAATCACGAGATCGTCCCGGTCCTGAACAAGGTCGACCTGCCCGCCGCCGAGCCCGAGAAGGT
The DNA here is from genome assembly GCF_041262065.1 of Bradyrhizobium sp. USDA 327. Taxonomy (NCBI): domain Bacteria; kingdom Pseudomonadati; phylum Pseudomonadota; class Alphaproteobacteria; order Hyphomicrobiales; family Nitrobacteraceae; genus Bradyrhizobium; species Bradyrhizobium sp. USDA 327. Next base: position 6,196,354 of record NZ_JBGCCW010000001.1, read on the forward strand.
CAAGCAGCAGATCGAGGACGTCATCGGCATCGACGCTTCGGATGCGGTGATGATCTCGGCCAAGACCGGCCTCGGCGTTCCCGATGTGCTGGAGGCCATCGTCACCCGCCTGCCGCCGCCGAAGGGCGATCGCGACGCCACGCTGAAGGCGCTGCTGGTCGACAGCTGGTACGACGTCTATCTCGGCGTCGTCGTCTTGGTGCGCATCGTCGACGGCACCATGAAGAAGGGCCAGCGCGTGCGCATGATGGGCACGGGCGCGGCCTACGACGTCGAGCGCGTCGGCTTCTTCACGCCGAAGATGACGCAGGTCGACGAGCTCGGCCCCGGCGAGATCGGCTTCATCACCGCCGCGATCAAGGAAGTCGCCGACACCCGCGTCGGCGACACCATCACCGACGACAGGAAGCCGGTCACGGAGATGCTGCCGGGCTTCAAGCCCGCGATCCCCGTGGTGTTCTGCGGCCTGTTCCCGGTCGACGCCGACGACTTCGAAACGCTGCGCGCCGCGATGGGCAAGCTGCGCCTCAACGACGCCAGCTTCTCGTTCGAGATGGAGACATCGGCCGCGCTCGGCTTCGGCTTCCGCTGCGGCTTCCTTGGCCTATTGCACCTCGAGATCATCCAGGAGCGGCTGTCGCGCGAGTTCGACCTGAACCTGATCGCGACCGCGCCGAGCGTCATCTACAAGATGAAGCTCACCGACGGCAGCGAGCTCGAGATCCACAATCCCGTCGACATGCCCGACGTGGTCAAGATCGCCGAGATCCAGGAGCCCTGGATCGAGGCGACGATCCTGACGCCCGACGAATATCTCGGCAGCGTGCTGAAGCTGTGCCAGGACCGCCGCGGCGCGCAGAAGGAGCTCACCTATGTCGGCTCCCGCGCCATGGTGAAATACGACCTGCCGCTCAACGAGGTCGTGTTCGACTTCTACGACCGGCTGAAGTCGGTCTCCAAGGGCTACGCCTCGTTCGACTATCACCTGACCGACTACAAGCCGGCCGATCTCGTCAAGATGCAGATCCTGGTCAATGGCGAGCCGGTCGACGCGCTCTCGATGCTGGTCCACCGCACCCGTGCCGAGGGGCGCGGCCGCGCCATGGTCGAGAAGATGAAGGAGCTGATCCCGCCGCACATGTTCCAGATCCCGATCCAGGCGGCGATCGGCGGCAAGGTGATCGCCCGCGAGACGGTGCGCGCACTGCGCAAGGACGTCACCGCAAAATGCTACGGCGGCGACATCACGCGCAAGCGCAAGCTTCTGGAGAAGCAGAAGGAAGGCAAGAAGAAGATGCGGCAGTTCGGCAAGGTCGACATCCCGCAGGAGGCCTTCATCGCCGCGCTGAAGGTGGATAGCTGAAGGCGCCGTCGCCCGCTTCCCTCTGCCCGCGCGAGCCCCGCCTCAACAAAAAATGCGAAAACAACCCCATGCACAGTAGCAAGGGGCTTATAAGAATTGCATTTTTTGTTTTTACGAAATTGCACTTGAAGCGTCGGGCAAAACACCGGCATAATGGCATGATCGCAGCTGAAGCGACCGGCGGGCTAGGAAGCCACGCGGCAGTCAGTCTCCAACCTTTCTGAATTGGACGAGGCTGAACGAGCCAATATTGCTGGTTCCGGCGAAGGCGAAGCCGGCCAGGACGCCGAGCCTGCGGTACTCGGCTTCCGTCCGCTCGCGGCCGCCAGGTCCCCTCAGCATATTAAGATCGCTCATGGCGCAGGAGCGATCCTGGGGCTCGGTCGTGGCAAGCTCCGGCATGATCCGCTCGATCACGATCAACGTTCCGCTGGCCGGCAGCGCGTCCCGGCAGTTCCGCAGAATGACCTCGCAACGATCATCTTTCCAATTGTGCAGGATGCTCTTCATCAGGATCGTGTCGGCACCGCCCGGGACCTTCTCGAAGAAACTACCGGCGACGAACCGGCAGCGATCGGCAATGCCAAGCCGATCAAAATGCGCCTGCGCTCCTGCCTCGCAGCGCGCCAGATCGAAGGCGATGCCCTCAAGATGCGGATTGTGCTGGAGCAGGCCGCCGATCAATTCGCCGGTACCGCCGCCGACATCCATGACAACGCGTGCAACCGTGAAGTCGTGCGCCACAACGATCTTTGGAACGAGGGTCCGCGTGAGGTTGACCATCGCAGCGTTGAACCGGCGGGTGAACTCCGGCGCATTGCTTGTGGCGGCATAGCGATCGTCGCCATCGCCGCGCAACTCACCCGCGCTCTTCCCGGAACGAACCGACTCGACCAGTCCGCTCCAGGCTTGCGCGAGCATCTCGCCCTCGAAGAGAACCCAATCCTTGAAGGACGGGTTGGCGGTCTCGTCGAGCTGCCGGCCGAGCTCGGTCATGGCAAACCGATCCCAGTCGGCCTGCCTGCACAGACCAATTGTCGTCAGGCCGACGAGCAGCCTGCGCAGCGCATTTTCGTCGGCGGACACCAGCCCGGCGAGCTCGGCCACCGATTTCGCCTCATCGCCGATGGCCTCGGCGAGATTGAGCTTGGCCGCGGCATAGATCACCGCGGTGATGCGATGCGACTGCACGAGATCATGTACGGATGCCGGCCCGCTCATGTGTTGCCTCCTGTCAATGCCGGGTTCAATCGGTCGGGACGAACCCCGTTGCCTCCACGATCGCCTTCCACCGGTCGGATTCGGATGCGATCAGCCTGGCGAAGTCTTCCATGGCGATCGCGTCGGGCTCGACGGCCAGCTTTGCCATGCCGGCCTTGACTTCGTCGGTGCGCAAGGCCGCCTGGATCGCGGCGTTGAGCTTATCGACGATCGGCGCCGGTGTCTTGGCCGGAACGAAAAACGCAAACCATGTGAGGTCCTCGAGCGACGGATATCCGGCCTCCCGCACCGTCGGCACCGCCGGAACAAACGGGCAGCGGCGCGGCCCGGTGGTCGCCAGCGCGCGGAGATCACCGGACTGGACGAGCCCGAGCGAGCTGCCGATCGGCATGACGGTCGCAGCAATCACGCCCTTGACCAGATCCTGAATCGCGCCACCGCCCTGATAGGGCACGTGAAGAAAGTCGAAGCCGGCGGTGCGGCCCAGCATCGCACCGAGAAAATGCAAGGTGGTACCGGCGCCCGGCGTGCCAAAGGTGGCTTGCTTCGGATTGGCGCGGCACCAGGCCACGAAATCCGCCAGCGTCTTGACGTCGGCCGGCACCTTGGGACCGACCGTCAGCAAGGTCGGGGTCGAGGCGACAGTCGACACTGGCGTGAAATCCCGCGGCTGGTATCTCAGCGTCTTGTAGACGTGCGGAAAGAACATCATGAAGCCGAGCGGCGCGAACAGAATAGCCGATCCATCCGCGTCGGCGTTCTTCACCGCCTCCACCGCGATGCGACCGGCTGCGCCCGGCCGGCTCTCGACCACGATGGTGTCGGCATACCCGCCCATCTGGCCGGCCACGAGCCGCGCCAACCCGTCCTGCAGCCCAGGCGTGAATCCCGTCAGGATATGCACGGTTCTCCCGATCGGTTGTGCGAGCGCCCGCGGCACAAGTTGCGTGGCGGAAAGCGCGGCAGCGGCCGCCGACAACACGTCGCGACGTGTGATCATCGACTGTCTCCCTGACCCAGCCCGAATAGACGGCGAACTATCTCTCCATCGCGGCGGCTTCCACAGCTGGGGCTGTGTGGGGTCGCACGAACACAAAACGGGACATCACAGATATCTGCGCATCATCGCGGCCGTCCTGACCGATCAGGATGAGGCCTGCTCCGCCATTCGCCACGGTGAGAAGTGTGGCTTCACCCGCCCATGTCCTGATGGGCTCCATGCCAATAGTGAGAAACTCACCGATCGGCTGGTCCAAATATTGAAGTCTCAGCTGCGGCGCGATTTCAGCGGGCGCAAGGGCGAAACCGAGCTCTTGTGCACGCAGATAGATCTCCCGCAGCGAAGCGGCGTCTTGAAAACCGAGCTCGGCAACCGACACGGCGACAAGCGCAACCTCCGCCTGCCCGTGGTTCAGCGTAAAGGCCGGTCGAGCCAATATCTCAGCCGCCGAGTTTCCGACCCCGCACCCGATCGCGCTCAACGCGTTCCGAAGCGCAAGAGTATCCGTGAATGTCCCCATCCGGATCGTCTTCCACACCAGGACATCTGCGGCGGAGCTGACCGGAATCATCGCTTTTTGACCCGGCGGAGCTCCCTTGGCCGCCAAGCCTCTGCGCAGAACATCCTGCGCAGTGCATTGAGCCTCGGTGCGATCTACAGAAATCAAGCTGAACAGATTGACGAGCAACAGGATCTGAAGCGCATCGCCAATGGATCGGAGTGTCGAACGGTGCGGCCTTGCAATGCTTCGTTGCGAGGCAACGTAGTCAATCTCGCCGCGCGTCATGCCGATATCCATCAGTTCCCGATCGCTGAGGGCACCAAGGGCGGCTCGCACCCTCTGCCGCGCGCGGCGCTCCCGCAATGCGGTCCGGAATTGCAGGAACAGGCTGATGGCTTGCTGCAGGGATGTGGCAGTCCGTCGCATCCGTGCAGAGCCGTAGATGGCGCTCATCGGCGATTTCCCCTCGGCAATCACTCTCCTGGTGACAGGCTGTCAGGACTTCGCCGGACACGCTTGACGTGCGGCTTACATTTTCCTTACCGGCGGCTTATTTTATGGCCCAATCGTTGCGGAGGCGGCGTCATCCGGCGGAGTAGCAACTTGCGCTATCTCTTTGATGAACACGTGTTCGACACAGATCGGCGCGAGCTGCGTCGCGGCGCTGATGTCGTTTCCGTTGCGCCACAGGTCTTCGACATTCTCGATTACTTGATCCGCAACCGGCAGCGCGTCGTCAGCAAAGACGACCTCATCAACGCGATCTGGAAAGGGCGCATCGTGTCCGAGGCTGCGCTTACGACCCGCATGAATGCCGCCCGCACCGCGGTCGGCGATTGCGGGGGAACGCAGCGACTGATCAAGACCATCCCGCGCAAGGGCTTCCGTTTCGTCGCAGCCGTTCGGGAAGGACAGGTGCCGGATTCTTCGGCCGCCCACTTCCAGCCAGACGCGAGGACAGCGGTCCTCCCACTGCCCGATAAGCCCTCGATTGCCGTGCTCCCTTTCGTCAGCCTCAGCTCCGATCCGGAACAGGAGTATTTCGCAGATGGCATCGTGGAGGAAATCACGATGGCCCTCGCTCATTTTCGCTGGCTGTTCGTGATCGCACGCAATTCGAGCTTTGCATACAAGGGGCGGGTCGTTGACGTAAAACAGGTCGGCCGCGAGCTTGGTGTGCGCTACGTCCTTGAAGGCAGCGTGCGCAAGGCCGGAAATCGCATTCGAATCGCGGGACAGCTGATCGATGCCGAAACTGGAACGCACCTCTGGGCAGACCGCTTTGAGGGCCCGATCGAGGACATGTTCGATCTGCAGGACAATCTGACGTCCTGCGTCGTCGGCGCAATCGCCCCGAAACTGCAGCGTGAGGAGATCAAGCGGGCAAGGCGGAAGCCGCCCGAGAATCTGGATGCGTATGACCATTATCTGCGAGGGCTGACGAAATCCCGTCGGTCCAACAACGCGAACACCGATGCGCTGCAGCTTTTTTGCAAGGCGACCGAACTCGACCCTCGGCTGGCTTGTGGCTACGCGATGGCCGCCTGGTGCTATGTCCGGCGCAAGGCGAATGGCTGGATCAGCGATCCGGCAAAGGAAATCGCGGAAGCCACTCGGCTGGCCCGGAAGGCTGTAGAACTGGGGACGAATGATCCGGTCGCACTGTCCGTGGGTGGATATGCACTCGCCTTCATAGCCCATGAGTTCGACGACGCAGCAGCCTACGTGGACCGGGCGTTGGCTGACAACCCGAATTTCGCTCAGGGCTGGGCCACCAGTGCCTGGTTGAGAGTCTGGAGGGGAGAGCCTGATCTCGCCCTTGAGCACTCCGCACATGCCGTGAGACTCAGCCCGCTCGATCCGCCCATATACTACGACGCGCACGGCGCCATGGCGTATGCGCATTTTCTGGCGGGCCGGTATGACGCGGCAGTATCATGCGCCGAGAGCGCATTGCGTGGTCAGACGAGTTTTCTGCTCGTGACCTGCATTTCCGCAGCCGGCAACGCACTCGCCGGGCGGGATGAGCGAGCGCAACGCCCCCTCCTGCAAGCGCTTCAATGCAATCCGGATCTTCGTGAAAATCTCAGGAATCTGGCACCGTTTCGCCGGGCAGATGACTTCGCGATCTTCGAGAAGGGTCTCTGCCAAGCGGGCCTTCCGGAAAGGCACGGCGCCGCCACCCCGTGACGGGGTGGACCGATGTTCGCGGCTTACATTTTCGCTACCGAAGGCTTATTGTCGGCGGGTAACTTCTCCCGCGCCCTCGGAGGGTAGAGGGCAGGCTTGGGGAATGGTGCCATGCGCTATTTCTTCGAGGACTGTGTGTTGGATACCGAGCGGCGCGAATTGCGGCGCGGCCTCGATGTCGTGCCCACGACACCCCAGGTTCTCGATCTGCTCGAACATCTGATCCGCAGCAGGGATCGCGTCGTCAGCAAGGACGATCTCGTCAACGCGATTTGGAATGGCCGGATCGTATCCGATGCGGCGCTGACGACCCGGCTGAATGCCGTCCGACGCGCGATCGGTGACTCCGGTCAGCAACAACGTCTTATCAAGACATTCCCACGAAAGGGCTTTCGTTTCGTGGGCGCTGTGTACGATGAGGATCGGCAGCCAGGAACCGCCGCAGCGATTACGGTCCCGGTTGCCTCTTCAGACGCTGTTGGCGAACGGCGATTCGCCGGCTGGCTGGAGGACCTCGGAGGTCGTTTAAAGCTCGTCGGCAGCGTGCTGGCGTCGGTCGCTGCCATCGGCGCAATTGCCGGCGGGGTTGCCGGATACTGGAATGCCTGGAATACGGTCCGTACCGACGCCCAACGGGAATCTCAAAATATCCAGGGACAGCCGACAGCCGGGCCCAAGCTCGCGCCTCGCCTCTCTCTCGTCGTGTTGCCCTTCGCCAGCCTCAACGACGATCCAGCGCAGGATTCCTTTGCCGATTCTATCTCGACAGATTTGACGACGGATCTAGCGCGAACGCCCGCCACGCTCGTCATTGGACGCGACACCGCTTTCACCTACAAGAAGAAGCCGATCGATTTGCAGCAGCTCGGGACGGATCTCGGCATCCGTTGGGCCGTGCGGGGCGCGGTGAGACGCAACGGAGATCAGGTGCGGGTCAACGTATCTCTGACCGATCTCCAGACTGCCCGCGACATCTGGTCGGATCGGTTCGACGGAGACCTCGCAAATCTGACCGTATTGCAGGATACCATCACAGCGCGGCTCCTCTGCGTCGCACACTTGCACCTCCGTCAATATGAAGAAGCCCTCCAACAGTGCAGCCGCTCCCTGAATATGACCGGCACGGATTTTCAGGCTTACATGAGTCTGATCTCGGCTTACGGGTGGACGTGGCAAACAGAACGGACACGCGGAGGTAACGTAACCGCGGCACAGGACACCTCCTAACCAGGCGCGCCGACGCCGGATCATTGCAGTTGCAAGATAGCAAGCTCTGTGCCCGCGTATTGCGAGCAACCTTGCCCTCCGCCTGCGGATAGGCCACCATCCCTTCTGCGCACCACCAACAAAACCAACAGCGCGAGGAAACGCATGAGCAAGCCGTCAGGCTTCGACTATGGCTGGGTCGTTGTCGCCGCAGGTGCGCTGATGACCTGTGTCGGGTTCGGCACGATGCTGTCGCTGGCGGTGTTCCTGCAGCCGATCTCGGAAGCGATGGGCTGGTCGCGCGCCGGCGTGTCGGCGGCGGCGACGCTGGATTTCCTCTGCATGGGCGTGGCTGCTTTCCTCTGGGGCGCGCTGTCGGACCGCTTCGGCACCCGCATCGTGGTGCTGTCAGGGAGCATTCTGCTGGGACTCGGTCTCGTGACGGCGAGCCAGGCGGCAACCCTGTGGCAATTCCAGCTTTGCTTCGGCGTGCTGATCGGCATTGCCGCCGGCAGCTTCTATGCACCGATGATGGCGCTCGCGAGCGCCTGGATCGAGAAGAACCGCAGCCTTGCGGTAGCTCTCGTCTCCGCCGGCATGGGCGTGTCGCCGGTGACGATCGCGCCGGCCGCGAGCTGGCTGATCACGGCCTATGACTGGCGCACCGCGATGCTGGTGATCGGCTGTGCTGCCTGGGCGCTCTTGATCCCCGCCTGCTTCCTGGTGCGTCCGGCACCGCTCGCTGCCGGTCCCGCAACGACGGACGCTGTGCCTGATGTCGAGCTGACCGCGGCGCAGGCGCTGCGCACGCCGCAGTTCATCGCGCTCGCCGCGGCGCATTTCGCCTGTTGCGCCGCGCATTCCGGCCCGATCTTCCACATGGTATCCTATGCAATGGTCTGCGGCATCGCCCCGCTCACGGCGGTGACGGTCTATAGCGTCGCCGGCGTGTCAGGCCTCGGCGGCCGCCTGCTGCTGGGCGCGCTGGCCGATCGCATCGGCGCGAAGCCCGTGCTGGTCGGCGGCCTGTTGGTGCAGGCGATGTGCATCGCGGCCTATCTCGCGGTGGGGCAGCTCGGCGAATTCTACGCCCTCTCGGTCGTGTTCGGTCTCGCCTATGGCGGGGTGATGCCGCTCTATGCGGTGCTGGTCCGCGAATTCTTCGGCGCGCGCATCATGGGAACGGTGTTCGGCGCGGTGTCGGCCTTCGCCAGCCTCGGCATGGCGCTCGGGCCATGGGCCGGCGGCATCGTGTTCGACAATTTCCAGCGCTACACATGGTTGCACGCCGGCTCGTTCGCGATCGGGCTCGCCGCCGTCGCGGTGGCGCTGAGCTTCCCGACCAGGCGCCGGCCATCGCTCGATCTCGGCCGCATTGCGGCCTGACGGCGGAATAATGCGCCTGCGCATTCGTGTTCGAAACTACAACGGCCTGAGATTGGGAAACATGCCGCGATCGATTGCGGCGAGCAATATCGCCATGGCGCTCATCAGGCCCAGGCCCAGGAGAGTGACCAGCGTCTGCCATGCCAGGCTGTTCCAGCCCAGGCTGAGCAGCGCATGAGCCGCGAAGGACAGCAGAACGCTGGCGCAATAGATCGCGAGCGAGTACTCGCCGCATCGTATCAGCGGTCTCAGTGCTCTGGCTTTCAAGATGCTGGCATTGCTTGGAAGAAGGCGCCAACAGAGCAGTGCGAGCGCAGCAAAATGCAACAGTCGCAGGATATCGAGATTGGTCTTGTCGACCGGATAGATCAGGCGCGACAGCCACTCCGGCACATAGGCTTCGATCGCGTGGATCTGCCAGCCCAGGGTGATCACGAACGAGAACAGCACGTAGCCCGCCGCCAGAACGGCAAGAACCCGGGAATTGAGAACGGCAAGCTGCCAATCGCCGCGGTTTGCCCCCCACCAGATGCCGATCACGAACAGCAGCTGCCAGTTCAGCGGATTGAAATAGAGTTGCCCCCTTGGATAGGCCGGGATGTACCAGTCGAACTGATGGGCGAGAACATAGAGAGCGACGGATCCGGCCAAGGCCAGCGGCCAAGCGCGTATCGTCAGCGGCACGATGAGAATGAGCGCGAAGTGGAGTATGACCATCAAGAGCAGAGGGTCCAGATTGACCGGGGAATAGCGCAGCAGTGCCACCTGAAGCAGTGTCTCTGCGGGCTCCTGCAGCAGGATGGCCAGATTGGCGTGATCGAACATGCCGGGCTGCCATGCCGCGATGTACGCCACCTCCGCCAGCAACAGGACGACCGTCATGATTTGCGCGACATAGATCTCGAACGAACGCCGCAACATGCGCAAGCTCGCGGCCGCAAAGCCGGACTGACGCAAGAGGTCGCCGTAGACGATACCGGACGCAAGGCCCGACAGGAATACGAGAATCTCTGCCGCATCGCTGAAGCCGAAATTCTTGGGCGTGAGCCGGTTCAGATAGCTTTCCGGGATGTGATTGATATAGATCCACCACAGGGAAAGGCCCCGAAAGAAATCGATCCGAAGATCGCGCTTCGCCAGGGGTGGCGGTATGGTCGCAGTCCACTTCACTCCAGCGCACTGCCTCTCTTGATCAGAACGTCTCGCCACGGCGAGCGCTTACCGGGCCAGCGCGGTGATGTCGTGGACGCCGGCTCATCACTTCAATCAACCGCTGACGGTACATTGCCACGCCGCTACGGTCCAGAAAGCACACCGCACTTGCCAACATTGTCGAGACATGGCGAGGATGCGAGTGAGGCCCTCATTTTCCGCCCTGCATCGGCATGGCGCCCATCCGGCCACCCTGCATCATCGGCATCATGCCCATGTTGGGCGCGAGCAATTCGTCGGCGGTCTTTTTCTGCTCGTCGGAGAGGGTGCCGACGAGGTTGGTCAGCGCCGATTTCATCGCACGGGTGGCCTCCAGCCGCGCCGACAGCCATTTTTCCTGCCAGGTCACGCGATCCAGCAAGGTCTCTGACCCGGAGCCGGCCATCGACCCGCGGAGCTCTCCGAGAGCCTTGGCATTCGCACGCAACGCTTCGGCGAACGCGTTCCAGGCCGGCGCCTGAGCATCGGTGATCTTGAGCTCGGTGCGCAGAAAGGCAATCCGGCCTTCCACGCGATCGACGGTCTCCATCCCGCTCATGCAGTCACCGCCGGACTGACGCATCATGCCCATCATCCGCATCATGTCGGACATCGGCATGTTGCCGCCCATCATGTTCATCATGCCGCCGCCCATCCTGCCCTGAGATGGGGCGGTGCCGCGCGGCGCCTCCGGCGGCGTCGCCGGACCGGCTGCAGGCGCGTCCTTCTGATCCGGATGATGGGCCTGGTGGTCGGCAGGCGATTGCGCGAGTGAGGAATTGCCGAGGAGGGGGAGCAGCAGGGCTGCCGCAAGCATCTGATGTCGCATCGTGGACCTCCCGAGGTTCCGCCTTTGTTGCAATTGTGGGCTCGCCCGCCGAGTTCGACTTGACCCAAGTCAACAGAACCGCCGCGGCAGGCCATGACGCGCTCGTTCCGCCCGACGGCGTCGCCTTGATCCCATCAGCCAAATGGACCACCATCGCGCCTCTACTGCTCACGGCAGGGGCGAGACGACGCGAATGTCCGAGCTTTCCGGATTTGGCCTGGTCGAGCGGGCGCGAGCCATCGCCCCCTTGATCGCACGCGAGGCCGACGAGATCGAGCGGACGCGGCGGCTGACGCCGGGCGTCGTTTCTGCACTGACCGAGAACGGGCTCTACCGGGCACTGTTGCCGCAGAGCCTCGGCGGCGCGCAAGCCGCGCCGGAGGCCTTCATGCAGATGCTGAAGGAAATCGCCAAGGCGGATGCTTCGACGGCCTGGTGCCTCGGCCAGTGCGGCGTCTGCGCGATGATCGCGGCCTGGCTCGACCACGACACCGCGCAGGAAATATTCAGCACGCCGCCCGGCATCCTCGCCTGGGGCGCGATCGCGCATGAGGCGCGCATCGTCGAGGGCGGCTATCGCGTCACCGCGCGCTGGGACTTCGCCTCAGGCTCGCGGCAGGCGAGCTGGCTGGGCGCGCATGTCCGCATCGTCGGGGCTGACGGCGTGCCGCGCAAGAATGCCGATGGATCGCCGGAGGTACGCACCATCCTGTTTCCGGTTGCGCGCGCGACCTTGCACGACGTCTGGCAGGCGATCGGGCTCGCCGGCACCGGCACGGACTCTTACGAGGTCAACGACCTCTTCATCCCCGAGCGCTTCACGGCGTTTCGCGACGTGCCGTCGGCGCTGCGCGAGCCGGGCCCGCTCTACAGGATCGGCACCGGCTCGACCTTCAGCCTCGGCTTTGCCGCGGTGTCGCTGGGCGTCGCGCGCGCCACGCTGGATGCGGCGATCGCGCTGGCACGGGCAAAGCACCAATCGCTGGCGGTTAGCGCCATGCGCGACTCCGGAGCGGTCCAGGGGCTGATCGGCCGCACCGAGGGTGATTTGCGCGCCGCCCGCGCCTATCTCTATGCGGCTGCGGACGCGATGTGGCGCGATCTGTCTGCGACCGGCGAATTCAGCGCGGCGCATCGGAACGCGGTCCGCCTCGCCGCGACCTGGACCATCCATCAATCCGCACGCGTGGTCGACGCCGCCTATCACATGGCCGGCGCGACCGCGGTGTTCCGCAGCAATCCGTTCGAGCGCCGGTTCCGCGACATGCACGCCATCGCGCAGCAGATCCAGGCGCGGGATAGCCACTACGAGGATGTCGGGAAGGCGATCTTGACGAAAGGTCGCTAATCGCAGCCACAAGTGACGCTGCGCTCCCTCCCCCGCTTGCGGGGGAGGGTTGGGGGAGAGGGTGTATCCGCAACGAGGCAATCCCCCAGAGGAAAGAACCCTCACCCGCGCCTCCGGCGCGACCTCTCCCGCAAGCGGGAGAGGTTAACCGAGAGAGCGGCGCGTCCCTTACGTACCAAAGGAACGAGAGATCACGCCACCAGCGCGGCGTCCTCGTCATCGGCGGCATCAATCCCGCGCTGTGCCGCGAGCAGGCCGATGATCTCCGCATTCGGCCGGGCCTTGCTGAACAGAAAGCCCTGGCCCTCGTGGCAGCCTTCGGCGCGAAGACAGCTGAGCTCGGCTTCGGTCTCGACGCCTTCGGCGGTAATGGTGACCCCAAGACCTTTGCCGAGGCTGACGATGGAGCGGATGATCGCCTGCGCCTCGCGGTTGGCGCCGAGATCGCGCACGAAGGACTGGTCGATCTTGATCTTGTCGAACGGGAAGCTGCGCAGATAGCTGAGACTGGAATAGCCGGTGCCGAAATCGTCCATCGAGATGCGCACCCCGAGCGCGCGCAGCGCGTGCAGCGTCGCCAGCACCTGCGCGCTCTTCTCCAGGAGCAGCGTCTCGGTGATCTCGAGCTCGAGCCGGCGCGGCGGCAGGCCGGAATGTTTCAGCGCGTCCGTCACCACCGAGAGCAGATTGCCGCTGCGGAACTGGAGCGGCGACAGGTTGACGGCGACGCGAACGTCGTCGGGCCAGGCCGCGGCATCCAGGCAGGCCCGACGCAGCATCTGCCCGCCGAGCGGATTGATCAGGCCGGTGTCCTCGGCGACCGGAATGAACTCGGCCGGCGAGACCATGCCCCGCTCGGCATGCGGCCAGCGCACCAGCGCCTCGAAGCCGGTGATGCGGCCGCTCTGGAGATCGATCAGCGGCTGGTAATAGGGACGGAGCACGTCGTTCTGGATCGCGTCGCGCAGCTCGACCTCGATCTTGCGGCGGCTCTGCGCCTTCGCATCGAGCGCGGCCTCGAAGAAGGCGAAGGTGCCGCGCGCGTCGAGCTTGGCGCGCGACAGCGCCATGTCGGCGCTCTTGAGCAGCTTCTCGGAATCGTCGCCGTCGCCGGGCGACATGGCGATGCCGATCGAGGCGCCGATCACCACGGAATGGCCGTCGAGCAGATAGGGATCGGCGATGGCTTCCAGGAGGCGCTTGGCCAGCATCACCGCGTCCTCGGGACGGGTCAGTCCGCCTTGCACGATCGCGAACTCGTCGGAATTGAGCCGCGCCAGCGCGTCCTCCTCGCGCAGGGTCGAGCGCAACCGCTTGGCGACACCGCGCAGGAGCTTGTCGCCGACCGCATGCCCCAGCGTATCGTTGACCGCCTTGAAATTGTCGAGCCCCAGCATCAGGAGCGCGACCTTCTCGGCGCTGCGCCGCGTGTGCAGCAGCATTTCGTCCATCTGCTGCCGCAGCAGGCTGCGATTGGGCAGGCCGGTCAGCCCGTCATGCTGGGCCATGAAGGCGAGCCGCGCCTCGGCGCGCTTGCGCTCGGTGATGTCCATCAGCGCGAGCAGCACCGCGGGCCGTTCGGCATAGGTCAGTTCGCGGGAGTAGATCGCAAGGTCGATCAGCGTCCCATCGGCCTTGACATGTTTCCAGGTGCGGCCGGCCTGTTCCTCGCCGGAGCGCTCGGCGGTCCAGGGCGGCTCGCTGTCGAAGGCCTGCAGGGAGCGGATCTTCAGCCTCTCGAACTCGGCCCGGCTGTAGCCGTAATGCGCCACCGCGGCGTCGTTGACGCCGATGATGCGCTCGTCATCCAGCGCGCAGACGATCATGGGCACGGGATTGCCGTCGAACAGCAGGCGGAACGAAGCCTCGCGCTGCTTCAACTCGGTGATGTCGACGCGCAGACCGACGACCCCGCCGTCGTCGGTCAGGCGCTCGTCGATCAGGATGACGCGACCATCCGACAGCTTCTGCTCGTGGCGCGCACCGGGCTGATAGAGCTTTTGCAGACGTTCGGCGATCCATTCGTCCTCATGACCGATGGCCTCGGGATAGTCGCCGCGCGCGACGCCGATGCGCAGCGTGTCTTCGAGGCGCGCGCCTTCCTCGAACAGATCGGCGGTCTTGCTGTAGATCTCGGCGTATTTCTTGTTCCAGAGGACGTAACGGCCTTCGGCATCCAGGAACACGATGCCCTGCGGCAGGATATCGATGGCCTGGCGCAGGCGTTCATGGGATTTGCGCGCTTCCGCAATCGCCGCTTCCGCCTCGGCACGGCTGCGCAGGACTTCGTCGCGCTCGGCAAGGTCTCGCGGCGCGCACGCGAAACGCGGCTTGCGCGCCTTTCTGCCGGCGCGGGCAAGCACGTTTTGCTTTGGCTTTTTCGTTTTTCGAGACCCCAAACTCAACTTCACTCGTCCCAGTCGCGCGCCCGGTGGCCGCAAGTCTTGAGGCAAGTGTCTGAAAAAAAAGTAATCTTGCCCGGCCGCGGTCCGCGCGAAGCGGACCTTGCTGCCTGTTTGCGCGGCGCGGCCGCGGCGGCAAGCGCCTTCGAACTGAGTCCGGCACCGCAATCAAAGGGCGATCTGGCGCAAAACTGCGCGCGCACCTGAATCAGTTCCGAAATCGCACGCGATTGCATGCGAGCCGCGGATATTCCTCCCTCCGCGCACGAATTTTGGTCAATGCGGGATACGGTTATTGCGGCGTTAAAAAGCGGCAATTTGAGACGCAATTTGGGGCCCGTGCGCCGCGACGTTGCGACCCGCTCAAAGCCTCGTCCTTAACCCTGGTGCCGCATTGGGCTATAAGGACGTCAGCATGAGTCGCCGCTGCAGCACCCTCCTCCTGCTCTCGCTTGCTCTCCTGGCTGCCGGCGGTGCGCTGGCCCAGGACAAGGGCAGCATCACCCCGAAGCCGCTGCCGCCGCTCGCCAATCCGAACGACCCCGATCTCCCCGCCAAGGAGCTGTTCGCGCGAAAGCTGCTGCCGTCGAAGGGGCCGGCCCATGTCATCGGCTCCTACGCCAAGGGCTGCATCGGCGGCGCCGTGCAGATTCCGGTCAACGGCGACCATTGGCAGGTGATGCGGCTGTCGCGCAATCGCAGCTACGGCCACCCGGACATGATCGCGCTGATCAAGCGGCTCGCGGCGAGGGCGCACAAGGACGCGGGATGGCCCGGCATCCTGGTCGGCGACATCGCCCAGCCGCGCGGCGGGCCGGCGCTGTCCGGCCATGCCAGCCACCAGATCGGTCTCGACGCCGACATCTGGCTGACGCCGATGCCGGACCGCCGGCTCTCGCGCGAGGAGCGCGAGGACATGTCGGCCGTGATGATGGTGCGCCAGGACCGGCTCGACGTCGATCCCAAGGTATTCACCCCTGGCCATGTGCTGGTGCTGCGCGATGCCGCGCGGGAGCCCGGCGTGCAGCGCATCTTCGTCAACGCCGCGATCAAGAAGGCGTTGTGCCGCGAGGCCAAGGGCGATCGCGCATGGCTGTCGAAGATCCGGCCGTGGTGGGGCCACGACTACCACTTCCACATCCGCATGCGTTGCCCGGCGGGCGCCGGCGAATGCGAGGGCCAGCCGTCACAGGCCGAGGACGAAGGCTGCAAACCCGCCGATCTCGCCTACTGGTTCTCCGACGCGGTGCTGCACCCCAAGCCGCCCCCGGAGCCGCCAAAGCCGAAGCCGCCGATGACGCTGGCGCAGATGCCGGCGGCCTGCAAGGCGGTGCTGCACGCGGCGGATGCGAAACCGTAAGCTACGCTGCCGCCTCACCCACCAGTGTCATCCCGGACAAGCACAGCGCGGATCCGGGACCCCTAAAGCGCGATGAGGATCACCGCCGGCCGAGAACATGGAGCGGGCCGTCGACCGCGCTCGTCGCCGCGCGAAGTGTCGCCAGCGCCTGTCTGCCGATTCCGGGGGCGGCCGCTGCCAGCTCGCTCATATGTGCTTCGTCCGCATCGCTGCTCAACGCGGCAAGGTCGCGTGGCCTTGTCTGCTGGTGCTCCGGCCGGGCGCCAACCTCGTTGTTCATCTGTACTCAGCCGCACAGCGACACGCAACCGACGAGGGAGTGGCGGCGGCCGTCCGCTGCCGGTGATTGTGTCGTTTCGGCACCAGCATTCGTCCGAGATGTGAACCTGAGATTCTGGGCACATTGCCCCACTGAGCTGCCTGCTATGCAGCGGGATCGGACTTGCGGCACGTCTGCCGCGCCTCTGGCGCGACAGACCGGGGGACTGGAATGCGGATTGTTCGGAAGGCGTTGGTGGCGCTGGCATCGCTGTGCGCGGCGTTTGGCTGGCTGGATGCCGCAATGGCTTCGCCGGGCTGTGATGCGATCAGCATCACACCCCTCGGCGTGACCACGCCGGGGACAGGATTTGTCCGAGGCGATACGATCACGCTCATCCTTACGAACAATTCCGGGAACAGTTTCATGTCTCTGATAGATGGTACGGCGTTCGCGGTCTTGGCGGGTCCGACCACAACGGCTTTCACCTACGTCGTGCCGGCGGATACATCGGACACGCTGTATTTTGGCGGCACGCTCTATCCGGCGGATAGTGTCGCCAGCCTCTGCGTCAATGCGCCGGCGCCGACCGTCGCCTCGGTCAGCCCGAACACCGGCGCGGCGCTAGGCGGCACGTCAGTCGTCATCACCGGCACTGGATTCACTTTTGCCACGGCCGTGGCGTTCGGCAGCAGCGCAGCGACCTCCTTCACCGTCAACAGCGGCACGCAGATCACCGCCGTCGTCCCGGCGCATGCCGCGGGGGCGGTAGACGTGGTCGTCACGAACAATGTCGGCAGCAGCACGCTCTCCGGCGGCTTCACCTATACCAACGCCAGTACGTCGGTGACCCTGACGTCGTCGCCGAACCCGAGCCAGTCCGGGCAGGCCGTGGCATTCAGTGCATCGGTGGCAAGCAGCGGCGGTTCTCCGTCCGGCACGATGACCTTCAGCGACGGCGGCGTCGTGTTCGGTACCGTTGCCCTGAGCGGGGGCGTTGCCACCCTGACGACGACATCGCTCTCGGTCGGGACGCACAACATCACGGCGACATATCATGCCGGCCCCGGATTCTCCGGGTCTGCGTCCGCAGCGCTTGCCCAGATGGTGAACGTGCCGGCCGACAGCAGCAAGCTGCGGTCGATGCAGATCGTCGCGACCAGGACTGTGGCGCAGATTTCGGGCCAAGCCATCTCCGGCGCCATCGACGGCGCGATCGCGGACGGCTTCTCCGACAATCCATCGCCGGTGATGTCGAACGGTGACGGCATGCGGTTCAACTTCGCCGCGGCCGACGATGACGGTGGCAGACAAGGACCGTTCGGGGCCCATGCGGTCGCCGACAAACGACCGGGTCGACCATGCCTTCTCGGCGCTCGCTTACGCGGGTAGCGCCCGGCCGGTGACGAAAGCGTCGCCGCGCGTCGCGCAGCGCGACTGGCAAGCCTGGATCGATGTGCGCGGAGGGGGCATTCGCAACAACTCCGGCACCGCGAACGATCTCTCCGGCGGTCAGATCAATGTGACGGCCGGCCTGACCCGCAGGCTGACGCCCGACGTTCTGATCGGCATGCTCGTTGGTTACGAGAACTTCCGATATGACTCGACCTTTCTCACCGCCCGGCTCCGCGGCGACGGCTGGACTGGCGGCGCCTATCTCGGCTGGCGGTTCTGGAATCGTCTCCGCCTCGATGTCGCCGTGGCCTATACCGGGCTCGACTATTCGCTGACGGCCGGGACGGCCGCGGCTTCGTTGCCCGGCCGGCGCGTGCTCGTGTCGGCGGGCCTGACCGGCAACTACCGGCTGGCCGATGTCGACCTCGAACCGTCCGCGCGCCTCTACGCGCTGTGGGAGCATCAGGATGGCTATACGGACAGCCTTGGTACTGCGCAGACCGACCGAAATTTCTCCTCCGGTCGCGCGAGCACTGGCCTGAAGGCCGCGCGGCCCTGGATGATCGGGTCCGATCTCACCCTCGCGCCCTATGTCGGCATCTACGCCGACTACTATTTCAGCCAGGACGGGACCGATACCAGCGGGCTTTCCTCGATCGCCACGGTTCCGCTCGTCGTCCTCCAGTCATGGTCGGCGCGCGTCACCACGGGCGCGGCGATGACATTCGCAGGAGGACCGCGGGTCTCGCTCGGTGGTGAAGTCGGCGGGTTGGGCCGCGATTACACACTCTGGAGTGCCAAGGCGCAGGCCGCCTTCCCCTTCTAGGACAAATCCACAGTCGAAGGAGCCATGCAGATTGCGGCGCGGGAGCCGGCGGTTGCAAGGTCGTGCTGCACGCGGCGGATGCGAGGCCGTAAGCAGTGGCATGCGGGCTGGCGTCCCCCACCGCCGTCGTCCCCGACAAGCGTCAGCGCAGATCCGGGATGACGAACTCGTTGGTTGGTGCGCGCCACCCAGGTACGCTAGAATGCCTTGCCGCTGTGTCGTAAGCTCGCGGCCCTCTCGGGACGCGCCTCCCTGACCAACAAGCCTGACAGCAAGCCTCGCGCCGTCGCGTGGCCAACGATGGGATTTCACATGCGCGTCCTCTCCCTGCTCGCTGCGTTCACGATCAGTACGACCTCCGCTTTCGCCGCCGAAGAACCCAGCGGCTGCGACAAGTTCAAATGGCCGATCGAGCGCGAGCGCGCCGCGCTCACGGCACCGGACCGCACCAGGCTCGCCTCGGGAAGCGAGCAGGCGGCATTGCCGTCCTCGGCCATCACGCTGGAGTTGGTTGTCCCGAGTGAAGCAAGGCTGCCGACGACGCCGGAGCGCGCGTCAAAGGACGGCACCTTTGCCGGATTTACCAGCGTCAAGTCCGCCAAGGCCGGGCTGTACACGATCAGCCTGTCCACTGGCGCCTGGGTCGACGTGGTCCAAGATGGGCATGCCCTCACGCCCGTGGCCTTCAGCGGCGCGACCGATTGCGAGGGCATCCGCAAGACCATGAAATACCAGCTTTCAGCGCAGCCCTTCGTGCTCCAGGTCAGCGGCGCCAAGGACAATTCGGTCTCGATCGCGATCCTGCCGGCACAATAGGGCGTTTGGTCGGACAAACGGTCGCCCTTTGACCTGACGCCTCGGCCTGCTATGTTTGCCCGGAGCGATATCCCTGCCGGTCGTAAGCCGCTGCCGGGCCCCGTGGAGCAGCGCTTCCACCCGTCGCATCAACCCACCCAACGCCGGACTTGCGCGTGCATTTTGCGCGCGCGGACTCGCACGGAGCGCTCCCCATGTTACGCATTTCAGGACTTTTCACCGCCTTCGTGATCCTCGCTGGCGCGGCCCTCTCGCCCGCCGCCGCCGAGGACAAGACCATCACCGTGTTCGCCGCCGCTTCGATGAAGAACGCGCTGGACGAGATCGACGCCGCCTACACCGCCAAGACCGGCGTCAAGTTCAGCGTCAGCTATGCGGCAAGCTCGGTGCTCGCCAAGCAGATCGAGCAGGGCGCGCCGGCCGACGTGTTCGTTTCCGCCGACACCGACTGGATGGACTACGCGATCGCCAAGAAGACCATCAACGAACCTTCCAGAGTCAACCTGCTCGGCAACGGCATCGTGCTGATCGCGCCGAAGGATGCCAAGATCGACAACGTCAACATCGCGCAAGGCTTCGATCTCGCCAAGCTCGCGGGCGGCGGCAGGATCGCGACCGGCGACGTCAAGTCCGTGCCAGTTGGCAAATATGCCAAGGCCGCGCTGGAGAAACTCGGCGCTTGGCAGGCCGCGGAGCCGAAATTCGCCATGGCCGAGAGCGTCCGCGCCGCGCTGACGCTGGTCGCCCGCGGCGAAGCCAATCTCGGCATCGTCTACTCGACCGACGCAAAGGTCGAGCCCGGCGTGAAAACCATCGGCACCTTCCCGGCGGCTTCGCATCCCGCGATCGTCTATCCCGTCGCCGCGACCACGACCGCGAAGGGTGAGACCAGCGACTATCTGGCCTTCCTGCGCTCCTCGGCGGCCAAGTCCATTTTCGAAAAGTACGGCTTCAAGTTCCTGGTCAGTCCCACGACTTGATGTCTGCGGCTTGATGTCCGACATCTCTCCTGCCGAATGGACGGCGATCCTGCTCTCGCTCAGGGTCGCCGTCATCGCAACGCTGGTGGCGACGCCATTCGGCATCGCGCTGGCGTGGCTGCTCGCGCGGCGTGATTTCTGGGGCAAGTCGCTGCTCGACGCCGTCGTGCATCTGCCTCTGGTGTTGCCGCCCGTCGTCACCGGCTATCTGCTCCTGCTGACGTTCGGCCGCCGCGGCCTCGTCGGCGGCTTCCTCGCCGACCATCTCGGCATCGTCTTTTCATTCCGCTGGACCGGCGCGGCGCTGGCCTGCGGCGTGATGGCGTTTCCGCTGCTGGTCCGCCCGATGCGGCTGTCGATCGAGGCGATCGACCGCCGGCTCGAGCAGGCGGCCGAGACGCTCGGCGCCGCGCCGTGGAAAGTGTTCTTTACGGTGACGCTGCCCCTGGCGCTGCCCGGCGTGCTCGCCGGCATGGTGCTCGGCTTCGCCAAGGCGATCGGCGAGTTCGGTGCGACGATCACCTTCGTCTCCAACATTCCCGGCGAGACCCAGACGATATCCTCGGCGATCTATTCGCTGATCCAGACGCCGGACGGCGATGCCGCCGCGGGACGGCTGGTGGTCGTCTCGATCGTGTTGGCACTGGGCGCACTGATCGCCGCCGAATGGTTCGCCCGCCGCGCCACCGCGCGCCTGCACGGAAACTGACCATGCTGCGTGTCGACGTCGAAAAGCAGCTCGGCGAATTCTCGCTGCATGCATCCTTCGCCAGCGAAGGCCGTGCCATCGGCCTGTTCGGCGCCTCGGGCGCCGGCAAGACGTCTCTGGTCAACATGATCGCAGGGTTGTTGCGGCCCGACCGCGGCATCATCGTGATCGACGGCGAAACCGTCGACGACACCGCGGCCGGCATCCATGTCCCGACCTGGCGCCGCCGCATCGGTTATGTGTTCCAGGACGCGCGGCTGTTTCCGCATCTCAACGTCGCGCAGAATCTCGACTATGGACGGCGGATGAACCGCCTGCCGCCCGATCCCTCCCAGCACAAGCGCATCGTCGACCTGCTCGACATCGGCGCGCTGCTCGATCGCCGTCCCGGAAAGCTCTCGGGCGGCGAGCGCCAGCGCGTCGCGCTCGGACGCGCGCTGCTCTCGAAGCCGCGCCTGCTGCTGCTCGACGAACCGCTCGGCGCGCTCGACGAGGGCCGCAAGCTCGAGATCCTGCCTTATCTGGTGCGGCTGCGGGATGAAGCCAACGTGCCGATGGTCTATGTCAGCCACGACGCCGCCGAGCTGCGCCAGCTTGCGACGCAGATCGTCTTGCTGAAGCAGGGCCGCGTGACGTCGTTCGGCGGGGTCAAGGTGCTGACGTGAGGCGGCGGTAGCCCGGATTTCGCCAGCACTCCATCCGGGCCACAGTGTTCCTTTCAGCTACCAGCCGCGATCGACGTTGCGGACCTCGCCCGTTCGGGCATCGACGTCCACCTCCATCCAGCGACCGGCGCGGTCGCGACCCTCGATCTGCCATTCATCGCCAAGGAAGTTCGTGTGCGAGACCGTCACGACGCCGAGATCGCTCGCGACATCGAGCGCGACCTGCATCGAGATCTGATCGCCGGTGTCATAGGCCATCGCCGGCGCAGCCGTGCCGAGCGCAAGGGCCATGGCGATCGGAAGGATGAACTTTCGCATTGGCATACTCCTGTCATTCCAAGCTGTTACGCGGCTTAGAACGAGCGACGCCGCCGGGCGTTCCGGGTTTCGCGCTCACGAAGCGGCGCAAATCTTCGGCGGTTGCGGCGATTTGGTGGCGGTTCCCCATCCTCGTCATTCCGGGTTCGCGCTGACGCGCGCCCCGGAATGACGAGAGGAGGCTAGACCCCTGCCACCGAGGTCCACAGCTCCGCGAGCTTCTTCCGCAGCGCCTGCGCGCGCGTCAGCGGCTCGGGCGTCTCGTCTTCTTCCGGCAGACGCAAGCCGACGAGATTGACGCGGCCACCGGAGATCGAGCGCGCGACAAGGACGATCTCGTCCAGGGCGAGCTCGGCGCCCTCCTTCGGCGCGCGGTCGAGATGGACGTCGAAATAGTCGGCCAGGGTCAGGTTGCCTTCGTCTTCACCGACCTTGACGCCGTAGATCTCGGCGAGCTCGGCGAGCGTGTGGTCGCCGGAGACCATGAAGTCGCCGAGCAGATGCGGATCGGGCGCCGTGCCCGGCTGCATGTCGACGAAGAAGCGGTCGAGCGACTCGGCCTTTTCCGGCGGGGCCAGCAGATAGATGTAGTCGCCGGGCGCGATCGGGTCGGCTTCCACCGGCGTCAGGATGTTCTCGTTGCGGATCACCAGCGTCGGCTTGGACCAGGACGGGATCAGGCCGCGGCGGAAATACAGGCTCTTGGGCCGCACCGGATAGCCGACCAGCTGCTGCTCGAGCTGGCCGGGCAGGTCGAGCTCGACGCGCCGCGGGCCGCGCTCGGCGCGCGGCAGCGCCACGTGCAGCTTGCGTGCGGCGGGCGCCAGCGTCCAGCCTTGCAGCAGCAGCGAGATGATGACGACGACGAAGGCGACGTCGAAGTAGAGATAGGCCTTGGACAGCCCGACCAGCATCGGGATCGAGGCCAGGAAGATCGCGACCGCGCCGCGCAGGCCGGTCCAGGCGATGAAGATCTTCTCGCGCCAGTTGAAGCGGAACGGCGAAAGGCACACGAACACCGCGAGCGGCCGCGCCACCAGCATCAGCACGAGCGCGACGGCGACGGCCGGCAACACGGTGGTGCCGAGCCGGCTCGGCGAGACCAAGAGGCCGAGCAGCACGAACATCACGATCTGCGCCAGCCAGGTCGCGGCATCGAGGAACGTCACCACCGAATTATGCGCGCGCGTCGGCCGGTTGCCGATGATGATGCCGGCGAGATAGACCGCGAGGAAGCCGGAGGCGTGCATGATCTGCGAGCCGCCGAAGATCACGAGCGCAGCTGTGGCCACGAACGGGGCGTGCAGGCCCTGCGGCAAAGCCACCTGGTTGAGGGCGATCACGACCAGGCGTCCGCCGATGACACCGACGATGGCTCCCAGGACCGCCTCCTGAATGAACTCCACCAGCACATGGCCGGGCGAGCTCGAGCCGACCGAGATGTATTCCACCAGCATGAGCGTGAGGAAGATCGCGAACGGGTCGTTGGTGCCGGATTCCGCCTCCAGCGTCGCGCCGACGCGCGGGCGCAGGCGCAGGCCCTGGGTGTGCACCAGCAGGAACACGGCGGCCGCGTCGGTCGAGGCCACCACGGCACCGACCAGCAGCGATTCCGACCAGTTGAGATCGAGCGCGTATTTCGCGAATGGCGCCGTGACGAGCGCGGTCAGCAGCACGCCGACGGTCGCGAGCACCACGGACGGGGCGAGCACGGTGCGGATGCTGGCAAAGCGCGTGCGCAGGCCGCCGTCGAACAGGATCAAGGCGAGCGCGACGGAGCCGACCAGATAGGTGGTGCGGACGTCGTCGAACTGGAGCTGGCCAGGGCCGGAATCACCGGCGAGCATGCCGATCCCAAGGAAGACGAGCAGCAACGGCGCGCCGAAGCGCAGCGCGAGCAAGCTCGAGAGGATGCCGGCCATGATGAGGACGGCGCCGAGCAATATGGCGATGCTGACGGAGTCGAGGGAAGCCATCCACCTTCCGGATAAAAATCGCTGGGATTGCATCCTTATCGTCGGCGGACTCGCGCGCCAACCCATTTTCCATGGTTCGCGGCAATCTGCCCGCATTTTGCGGCCTTAACGCGCTTCACTTGACGGTGTATCGATGGTCCGGCCGCGTCCTTTGTGGGATTCTGCGCCTCCCTCGAATCAATTCCTCCCCCGCTTGCCGACGAGACCGATGGACATGGACCTCAAAGACTTCCTGGAGTTCGTGCAGACGACCGCACGCAGCGTCGGGGCGGAAATCTCCTCACCCTGGTTCTACCTGCAATTCGGTCTCATGCTGGCCGCGGCCGGCATCGCCTATGCCGCGGAGGCCGCGATTCGCAGCCGCGTCGACATGACCTCGCTGGCGATGCGCTGGCCGCTGCCGCTCCGCCACTTCGCCCGGGTGATGGTCTCCAGCGCCTCGACGGCGGTGTTCACGCTGCTCGTGATCATCTCGCGCGTGGTTATGTACCACGCGACCTGGCCGAGCCGCAGCTATCCTCCTGATGGTCGCGGCCAAGCTGGGCTTCGCCTGGCTCGTGATCCGGCTCGTGACCTCGGTGCTGCGCAACGCCTTCATCGTCAAGCTGGTGTCGATCACGGCTTGGCTCATCGCCGCGCTCTCGATCCTCGGCCAGCTCGATGCGACGGTCGACCTGCTGGATTCCTTTGCGATCGTGCTCGGCGGCCTCCGGCTGACCCCGCTGCTGGCGCTCAAGGCCGGCGCGCTGCTGCTGATCGCGCTATGGCTCACCAACATTGCGAGCAATTTCGCCGAGAGCCGGATCAATGCGACCACCGATCTGACGCCGTCGGTGCAGGTGCTGCTGGTCAAGATCATCCGTATCGGGCTGCTTGCCGTCGCGATCGTGATCGCGCTCGGCGCCGTCGGGATCGACCTGTCGGCGATCGCGGTGTTCTCCGGCGCGGTCGGCGTCGGCATCGGTATCGGCCTGCAGAAGATCGTGGCCAATTTCATCTCGGGCATCATCCTGCTCGCCGACAAGTCGGTGAAGCCCGGCGATCTCGTCACCATCGGCGACAATACCGGTCGCATCAGCGCGATGAAGACGCGCTATATTTCCGTCGCCGCCGGCGACGGCCGCGAATTCCTGGTGCCGAACGAGGATCTGGTGACGCAGAAGGTCGTCAACTGGACCTATACCGACAAGAACACGCTGGTGAAGATCGCCTTCGGCACCAATTACGATGCCGACCCCCGCCTTGTCTGCACGCTCGCCGCCGAGACCGCCGCCGCCCACCCGCGCGCGCAGAAGGGCAAGCCGCCGACCTGCGTCCTGACCGAGTTCGCGGAAGCCGGCATGAAGTTCTCGCTGACCTTCTGGATCGCCGACCCCGACGGCATGGACAAGGTCAAGAGCGACGTGATGCTGGAGCTGTGGGACGCGTTCAAGCGCGAGGGCATCCGGGTTCCCTATCCCGTCCGCGAAATCCGCATCCGCGGCGGCGCCCTGCCGGTGGAAACCACCGTAGAAGTGCCGAATTAGGGCCGCTTTCGCACCCGGGGCCGGCAGGGCTCTTGTTTTGACGCGTTTTCTTCACCCGAACCGGTAGCCACTTCGCTCGAAAACGCTCTGCCTCGGCTTGCATGAAGGCCGGCAATCATTAAATTGGGGCCTGAAATCAAGCCTTTCCGCCGATATCGAGACCAGCCCCGAGAAGACCTGACACGCATGAGCTACGTCGAAGCCACCGATACCTCCCTGCGCAAGACCGGACAGATCAAGCTGCATGGGCCGAGCGCCTTCGCCGGCATGCGCAAGGCGGGCGCGCTGGTGGCAAAATGCCTCGACGAGCTCACTGACATCGTCGGGCCGGGTGTGCCGACTTCGAAGATCGACGAGTTCGTCCGCGATTTCGCCTTCAGCCATGGCGCCTATCCGGCGACGCTGATGTATCGCGGCTACCGCTACTCGACCTGCACCTCGCTCAACCACGTGGTCTGCCACGGCATGCCCGGCGACCGCCCGCTGAAGGAAGGCGACATCGTCAACATCGACGTCACCTTCATCGTCGACGGCTGGTATGGCGATTCCAGCCGGATGTATGCGATCGGCCCGATCGCGCGCAAGGCCGAGCGGCTGATCGAGGTCACCTATGAAGCGATGATGCGCGGCATTGCCGCCGTGAAGCCCGGCGCAACCACCGGCGACATCGGCCACGCCATCCAGAGCTTCGTCGAGCCGCAGGGCATGAGCGTGGTGCGCGATTTCTGCGGCCATGGGCTCGGGCGCATGTTCCACGACGAGCCGAACATCATCCATGTCGGCCGGCCCGGCGAGGGTGTGCAGCTCAAGCCCGGCATGTTCTTCACCATCGAGCCGATGATCAATCTCGGCAAGCCGCACGTGAAGATTCTCTCCGACGGCTGGACCGCGGTCACCCGCGACCGTTCGCTGTCGGCGCAGTTCGAGCACTCCGTCGGCGTCACCGCGACGGGCGTCGAGATCTTCACGCTGTCGGAGCGGCACGGCGAGAAGCAGATCGGGTGATTGCCCTGCGTGTCATCGCCGGGGCGCTCGCAGCAGCGAGCGAGCCGAAATCTCGAGATTCTCAGGTGCGCAATTGCGCACCGTAGTTCGGTGCTTCGCACCGCCCCGGCATGACGGCACAGTATCGTCTTCTATCGCCGGCGGCGGAATGATGATGGCGTTCGCTTGTAGGTCGCGACAAACGCGTCGTTGAAGCGCCGAACGCTGCCGAATCCCGCGGCGAAGGCGATCTCCGCCAACGTCATGTCAGTCCGGTCGATCAGACGCTTGGCTTCCTGCACGCGCCGCGTTGCCGCGATCTCGCTGGGGCTCGCCCCGGCATGACGCAGGAAAAGACGCAGGAGATGGCGCGGCCCAACGCCAAGCGCGTCTGCGAGATCCGTCATGGACGCCCGATCCAGAAAACCGTCGTGGATCAACCGCATGCCGCGCGCAACGGTGGTGGCCGTTCCCATCCAGGCCGGAGAACCCGGCGCAGCTTCCGGCCGGCAGCGCAGGCACGGGCGAAAGCCGGCCCGCTCGGCGGCCGCCGCGGTCGCATAGAAGGTGACATTCTCGGAGCGGGCCGGCCGAACCGGACATACCGGCCGGCAATAGATGCGCGTCGAGCGGACGCCGGAGAAGAACAGGCCGTCGAAGGCGCGCGCCCGCGCGAGGCGCGCCCGATCGCAGGTTTCCCGATCGAGATGCGGTGGCAGCGTTTGCCGATGCGCGGAGCCTGTCGTCATGGCGAAATCATAGTTTCAAGGCGTGCCGCCGAGTAGCTGAAATCGGACTCCACCGGGCGATGAGGTCCGAATTCAGCCAGCCTGCATCGCCGCTCCCGATCATAGTGTCGACGGATCCCGGAGCAGATCGCATGAGCACACCGGCGCAGCAGACGACGTCAGGGCAAACCCGTCTCGCATTCGAGATCGGGCTCCTGCTGCTTCTCTCCCTGATCTGGGGCAGCTCGTTCACGCTCATCAAGATTGCAATCCCGACGATTCCGCCGTTCACGATGGTCGCCGCGCGGGTGACGATCGCGGCCATTCTCCTGGTCCTGATCTCAGCTACGCAGGGATACACCCTGCCGCGCCAAGGGTCGGTGTGGGCGGCATTCGTCGTGCAGGGGCTGCTGCAGAGCGCGCTGCCCTTCACCCTGATCAGTTGGGGCGAGACGCATATCACCAGCGGTCTCGCCGGCGTGCTCAACGCGACTCCGCCGATGTTCGTGCTTGCGATCGCGATGACGACCGGGCGCGGACGACAGGAGATCGGCGGCCGGACGACCATCGGTGTTGCTCTCGGCCTGGCAGGCGTTGCCCTGACCATGGGAGTCGACGCGCTCTCGGGGATCGGCACCGCCGCGCCGCTGGCACAGGCAGCCGTGCTGGTTGCGAGCTTCTGCTACGCGCTCGCACCGATTTGGGGGCAGCGGTTCGCGAGCCTTCCCGCGGTCGTCACGGCAGCCGGTGCGATGAGCTGCGCCGGGGCCCTGATGCTGCCCATAGCCGCGGTCCTCGACCGGCCCTGGACGCTGGCGCCGACGAAACAGGCGATCGCAGCCGTGCTCGGTCTTGCGATCGTCTGCACCGCGCTCGCAATGGTGATCTATTTCCGCCTGATCCGCACGCTGGGCCCGCTCGGCACGACGAGCGGCAGCTATCTGCGCGCGGGCTTCGCCGTCGCGCTCGGGACCACGCTCCTTGGCGAGAGCTTCACCTGGTCGATGCTGGTCGGCATGACGTTCATCGTCATGGGGGTCATAGCGGTGACCGCACCCATGCGGAAGCCATGAGGCGACTACAATTGCCGATTGAAAAATTCTCCCGACAGGGCAATGCTGGCG
The DNA here is from genome assembly GCF_041262065.1 of Bradyrhizobium sp. USDA 327. NCBI lineage: Bacteria > Pseudomonadati > Pseudomonadota > Alphaproteobacteria > Hyphomicrobiales > Nitrobacteraceae > Bradyrhizobium > Bradyrhizobium sp. USDA 327. The sequence continues at coordinate 6,224,658 of NZ_JBGCCW010000001.1, forward strand.
GCCGATGCCCGCCAAGTCCGACCACGACAAGAGCAAGCCTGAGGACGCGCCGCACTATCTCGGCCACCGCGAGCGGCTGCGCGAACGCTTCTACAGCGCGGGCGCGGATGCGCTCAGCGATTACGAGCTGCTGGAGATGGCGCTGTTTCCGGCGCTGCCACGGCGGGACACCAAGCCGCTGGCGAAGACGCTGATCAAGACGTTCGGCTCGTTCGCCGAGGTCGTTCATGCGCCGGTGGCACGCCTGCGCGAGGTCGACGGGGTCGGCGAGGCGGCGATCAACCAGCTCAAGCTGATCGCCGCGGCGGCGCATCGCGTCGCCAAGGGCGGGGTCAACAGCCGCAACGCGTTGTCGTCCTGGAACGAGGTGATCGACTATTGCCGCACCAGCATGGCGTTTGCCGAGAAGGAGCAGTTTCGCCTGCTGTTTCTGGACAAGCGTAACCAGCTGATCGCCGACGAGGTGCAGCAGACCGGGACCGTCGACCACACCCCGGTCTATCCGCGCGAGGTGATCAAGCGCGCGCTCGAACTCTCCGCCACCGCGCTGATCCTGGTGCACAACCATCCCACTACCCCCATTTCGATCACGCTGGATCACGCTCAATACCGGAGAAACATCAATGAAATAGCCGCTTTTTGTGCATTGCGTACAGGGGGCGGCTATGGCAAATTGGGGGCGGTTAGAGGGGTTGAAAACGGCTTTCCGATCCCAGCAAACGATCCCCGTTTCTCCTCGACCGATCCCAGTTGCGGGACCAGGAGGAACGCCATGCCAAGCCTGACCGACACAGCAATCCGACATGCGCTAAAGCGCGTCGAGATGAGCCAGAAGCAAGAAAACCTCGCCGACGGCGAAGGGCGCGGCACCGGTCGTCTCGTCCTGGTCCTCAAGCCCATGCCGAAGCGCGTCACGGCCGACTGGATGGCGCAGCAGTGGCGCGACGGGAAGCGTACCAAGAAGAAGCTCGGCGCCTACCCGTCAATGTCGCTCGCGCAGGCGCGAGAAATCTTCAAGCGCGACTTCGCTGACGTGATCCAGAAGGGCCGAAGCATCAAAATCGCGACCGACACGCGCCCTGGCACTGTGGCCGATCTTTTCGAGGGCTATGTCGCTTCGCTCAAGGCTGCGGACAAACCCTCCTGGAAAGAAACCGAAAAGGGCCTGAACAAGATTGCGGACACGCTCGGGCGCAACCGCCTCGCCCGCGATATCGAGTCAGAGGAAATCATCGAACTGATCCGACCGATCTACGAACGCGGCGCCAAGTCGATGGCCGACCATGTGCGGTCGTACATGCACGCGGCCTTTAGCTGGGGCATGAAGTCAGACAACGACTATCGGCAGCAATCCGCTCGGCGCTTCCGCATCCCCTTCAATCCGGCGACCGGCATTCCGACCGAACCGAAGGTCAAGGGCACGCGCTGGCTCGATGAGGACGAGTTTGTCCAGCTCTATCGCTGGCTAGAGTGCCCCGATACGCCTGTCCATCCGCCGTATACCCGTGCGGTCCGAATCCTCATGCTGACCGGCCAGCGAGTCGAGGAGATCGCGAGCCTCCACATCGACCAATGGGACGCTAAGGAGAAGATCATCGACTGGTCCACGACCAAGAACGACCAGCCCCATGCCGTTCCGGTGCCGAATCTGGCCGCAGAGTTGATCTCATCCATCAACGTCAATGAATACGGCTGGTTCTTCCCTTCGGCCAAGGATCCGTCGAAGCCCGTCAGCCACGGCACGCTTTATTCGTTCATGTGGCGCCAGCGGGACCGCGGCGTGATCCCCTATGTGACGAACCGCGACCTGCGCCGGACCTTCAAGACTTTGACGGGCAAGGCCGGCATCCCGAAGGAAGTCCGCGACCGCCTGCAAAACCATGCCCTGCAGGACGTCAGCTCGAAGCACTACGACCGCTGGAACTACATGGCCGAGAAACGCGCCGGCATGATGAAATGGGACAAGTTCGTCCGTGCCATGCTTGCCAAGAAGCACGTGAAGATGGCCGCATGAGTTCTACACCATCCAAGCCCCATCGCCGCGTTAAGACTGGTAAGGCGACCGTCGAGATCGACCTGCAGAGCTACTCTGCCTTTGTCGGCGATCTGAAACAGAAAATCGCAGCGGCACGGCACCGGGCCGGCCTTTCGGTCAATCGGGAGCTCGTCCTCCTGTACTGGACCATCGGTCGGGACATTCTCGGCCGACAGGAGCGAGAGGGTTGGGGCGCCAAGGTCATCGATCGGTTGGCGGAGGATCTCGGCCGAGCCTTCCCAGAGATGACCGGACTCTCGGCCCGAAACCTGAAATATATGCGCGCCTTCGCCGAGGCCTGGCCCGACAGCGAATTTGTGCAACAGGTTGTTGCACTATTGCCCTGGGGCCATAACGTCCGCCTTCTTGACGCCGTCAAAGCGTCCGAGGAACGCACCTGGTACGCCCGGCAAGCGATCGGGCACGGCTGGAGCCGTAACGTCCTCGCCCACCAGATCGACAGCAATCTTTTCGCTCGTCAAGGCAGTGCGCTGACCAACTTCTCGCGAACCCTTCCGGCCGAGCAATCCGAGCTCGCTCAGCAAATCCTCAAGGACCCCTATACGTTCGACTTCCTCTCGCTTGGCCCCGAAATGCTGGAGCGCGATCTCGAACGTGGTCTCATCGCGCATCTGCGCTCGCTCATCCTCGAACTCGGCAAGGGCTTCGCCTTCGTCGGCAGCCAATACCACCTCGAGGTCGGCGACCAAGACTACTATCTCGACCTCCTCTTCTATCACCTACGCCTGCGTTGTTTCGTGGTGATCGAATTGAAGATCGAGGACTTCAAACCGGAATTTGCCGGGAAGATGAACTTCTACCTCTCGGCCGTGGACGATCAATTGCGCCACCCCGATGACAAGCCAACCATCGGCATCATCCTGTGTAAGGGGCGCAACGAGGTCATCGTGGAATATGCGCTCCGGGATTCCACCAAGCCGATGGGCGTGGCTCAATATCAGCTCTCCCATGCGCTTCCGCCTCAGCTTGCAGGGGACCTTCCGACGGTGGAGGAGTTTGCACGCGAGTTCCCGCTGATGTCAGTGGTGAAGCTTCGCATTGAGATCGAACGAGCGCTCCGCGACCTCGCCGTGGCAAAGGGCGTCGCGGCGAACCGGCCGGTCGGCATCATGAATATGCTACGGGACCTACAACGGCACGGGATCGCACCGGCCAGCACCCAGGAACTGCTCAGGGCCCTGCGGGTCATGAACGAAGCCTCGCACGGGGTCGACGTCGACGCAGACGCTGCAAAGCAGGCCGTTGACATCGGCACAGTCTTCTTGGCCGAGCTTGGGGAGATAGGAGCCGGTGACTGACACGCTGAGCGATCAGGTACCGAACGTAAGAGGCAAGCCCCCAACGCGCAGTGCGTAACTCTTTAGCGAACCTGTCGTACCGACCGCATGACGCTCTCTGCGGTGCTAAGGCTCAAGCCCATATCAAGGCATAGCTTGAAGAACTCCTCCGGCGCGTCGGAAACATCGAGGTGATGCTCCCTTGTCAGATCCCTAGCAAATTTCCCGATTGGCACGACATCGCTCGATGTCACCCATTCTGGATTACCGACCTTTGCCTCGAATTTCGCGATTACGTCATCGGGAAGTTCAGGACCGAACAAGAAATATCTCAGATACGGAATAAAATGAGGGTGCGTGTAAATCTCGGATCCCGTGCACCCGTTGCGCTCGAATAGTCCTTTTCGAGAAGCCTTGACCCGACCAAAATTGTACCGAGGATCACTCCAATAGTTCAGTCTTTGTAACGGCACCGCCTTGCGCTCGCTCAACGAACCCAAGAGCGCCAGAATGGGCTCTTTGTTGGCGTTGTAAGCCGCATGCCCATCAGCATGATCGTGGTGCGAAACGCGAAGATCGATCCTTTGAAGAAGCTCGGCTTCGCTCTCGCTGAGATCAATATGATATTTCTTCACTTTTCCTCTCTTTTTTGGCGCGTGGCCCATCCTGTGAGGCGTTCCTAGTCCCGCTGGCTTCTCTGGTAGAGTTCGAGGACCCACGGCGAGTGGTGGTGCTCCTGATACACTAGGCTGAGGTGCTTCTTCGGCCGCGTCACGCCGACGTAGAACAGCCGCCTTGCTTCGCGAAGCCCTGCCGGGGTGCGGCTGTCGCGTTCGCTCGGGATGTCGCTGGCGTTGACACCATACATGATGACGGCGTCGAACTCCCTGCCCTTGGCGCTATGTAGGGTGCTGAGATTTACGCGTCCCGCTCCTTCGACACGCCCCGCGAAGTGAGCGAGTGAAAGATCGAGATCTCGCGTCGGATCTGTGTTGGTGATCATTTCGTCGCAGATGTGCCATTCTACTTCCGAATTTCGGGCAACGTCGCGCCAAGGCGTGACGATTTCTCGATGAAAGCGCTCCAGCCACGCATGCGTTGTCTCCTGCCTCCCGATCGAGGCATTGAGGAATGTCATAAGCTGCGCGGACAAATCCTGATGCTCGCGTTCGCTGGCATGCCGCCCGAATACGAGCGCAATAGCCTGCGACAGAACCCGCGCATAAGGTGGATCAGCGTCTCTCCATCCCCCGGTCACCCAACGAGCACAATCCTCAATGAAGCGCGCGAGGCGCGAGTTTCTTCTGACGAGGGCGTTGGTGTCTGTTCGGACGAAGGGAATATTGGCTTCTTTCAGCGCATGCGCGACCTTGTCGCCGAGCCACGCCGCTCGATAGAGAACCGCGATTTGCCCGAGCTCAAACCCTTGTTCGATGAGCTTTGGGATGATCGTGACGGCAATGGCTTGGGCCTGCGAGTCATGACCATACGGGACGTGCCAAAAGTTCAGATCCCCTTCGGGGGCCCCGTCGACACCGCGGTAATCGCGCTCTTCGCCAAGCGCGCCCAAAGAAGCGCGAATGATCTTTCCGCCCGACCGATAATTGAAGCGCAGCCTGATGGTCCGCACACCGGCGCGCCGCGTCAGGCTTTCGAGCAGTTCAGGATTGGCACCGGCAAAGGCATAGATTGACTGGTCGGCATCGCCAACGGCGAAAAGCCGGATTCCCCCCTCAAAACACAAGAGCAGAACGAGTTCATGCAATGCGTGGCCGAGATCCTGATATTCGTCCACAAACAGCACTGGGAACCGTGCGCGGAGAGCCTCACGGATCCAGACATGTTCCCTGATCATGCGGTAGGCGAGAAGCGGCATATCGTCGAAATCAAGCAAGCCCTGTCGGCGCAGTTCCACCTCATAGGCCTCGATGAAAGCCGCCAGTTCGGGATTGCGCCCACGCCACTCGGGCCGCGAGCGATCAACATCGCGCTTGCGCTTCTCGGACGCGAACTCCCACCGCCGGTGGGGATCGTCGGTGCCGTTGATGGCGTTCCGGTACGCCACCTCCACGGCAGCTCTCGCTTCCAATCGCGTCGCGAGCCTGAAGTTAGGAGGAAGGCCCGTGGGCACGCAGCGGACATAAGGACCGATCACCTGGCTCAGCGCAAAGCCATGCACCGTCCCTATGAAGGCGCGCACTCCAGGAGTGACGCCGAGGCGGGCAAGACGAGTTTCGAGTTCGATCGCACACTCGTTATTGTAGGTGATACAGGCGACGCCTCGCGGTTCGACCACGTCTTGCGCCAAAACCCGCGCCATAGCCGTCGTCAGGGTTTTGGTCTTCCCACTTCCGGGCCCGGCCAGCACGACACAATGCCCGGTTTCAATGACAGCGGCCGACTGTTCCGGGTTCTCCTGGAGCTCAGCCAGGGCCTGACGAAGCGCGCGATCACTAGACATGCGCAACCAGTCCAACGGGACTGCCGTACCAGCTCGCCAAGCATACTGGAGGCGCTCGGCGGCTGTTAGCAGCTTGGGATTAATCGTGGTCGCGCCGATGACGATGCGTATCTGGCGCATCGATTTGCGGAAGGCGTCAAGGAAGGCCCGACTGGCGTTCTCCATCAAATGCCAACGGTCGGCGACCTGCACCGCGTGCGGCAGGGCCTTTGCAGCGGCTTCGCCATATCCCCCGCCACGATCGCGAGCGACGACCGAGATCGTGGGATGAGCAGCCAGCCAGGCTTGGGCGGTCGCGCGCTCACGATCCGGCAGCGAGGTGACTACCCGGCGCCTCACCAGGTTGCAGATGATGCTGGGATTGCGCCGCCAGGCCCAGTCACCAATGCCGATAACCCTGAGCGGATCAGCTGGCGGACGGTGACGGCGTCGGACCACGCGCAGCAGCGTATCCTTACTCACTGTCAGCATCAGCCGTTTTGCGAAGCCTGCCGCCGGTCGACCGCCAAGCGCCAGACCGAGGTGATGGACAATTGAATCTAGTCTTCCCGTGCGCCGCGCCGATGGGGCCAGTACCCCTTCGGCGAAGCGCTCAGTAAAGATTTGGCGCCCCCACAGGACGGCATCGCAGCGGAAGCGGCGAGCGATCACCAGGAGCTGGACCATCCGCCCCGAAAGCGGAAGATCGGTATTTGCACCACTTCCAGCTATCATGCCCAGCTCTCTATGAGCCGTGATGATCGATTGCGTCCGGCGCGTTATCCTATCGCCAGATTTGACGAATCGTTCGTTTCTACAGTGCGAATTCCAGCGCCTCCATGCTTCGCGAGCGCCGGCAAGACGGACGCACACGACAACCCGAATGATGCCGGCTGAGGCTCCGATGCCGAGTGCCCCGGTGAGGTCGCGCCATAGAGCGCAGTACGCGCATGGCGGATTCAAACGGTCGTCGCAACACTCGGAGGTTGGAGGTTGCGACGACCGTTTGAATCCGCCCATTGGCTGTCGATCATAAAAGGCTACCAAAGTTAATAGGTTTTTCATTTGCGTTTCTCAGGTAACTGAGGGAGCGTTCTTAGAGACGCTCGCGCCGTTTCTTGCGTCCGGTTCTGTTGGATCGTTGCGTTAGTGGTTTGCTTACTTTTGTAGAAGGGCAGTCCGGCTTCGACGAAGGTCGGAAGGAGGCGGCAGGGTTAGTGTGATTGCTACGCATGTCTTTCGTGCGCTCAGGTCGCTGAGTCCGGAAGACCGGAACTCGAGCATCGGCGCTGCCAATGGCGATTCGATGCAATCCTGATCCGCGCCTCCTGAGAGCGGCGCGCCGACGTTCAATGGTGCCCAGCGGTTGGTTCTGATTCCACGGAGAACGGCAATGAACTACGACGAATTCGTAGCCACTTGGCCCCACAAGGAGCCTCCCCCCCGTCAAGCCCCGCCAACGGCCGCTGCCGCCCCCGGCGAGATCACGCTCGCAGGCTCGATCGTATACGCCAACGAGCGGATCTGCTGCTTCGAGGCGAGCGGATCACATTTTGAGATCGATCCGGAGGACGTGATCGATGTTCAGGTACATGCCCCGGCGGCCGGGCCGCGGGCTGAGAACGCGGAGGCGCAGGCCGCCGAGACGGAAAAAGGTCCTCACATCGCCATCCTCAAGGTGAGGCACGACACTGTGCTGTGTCGATGGGTCCCGGTGCCCGCGGCCCTCGTCGCCGCCTTGGGCACCTGGGTGAACGTCGTGCCGGCAAGCCAGAACGCCGCCTAGCCGGCGACGTCAGCTCAGTTCGCAGAGATACCGGTCTCTTTCGCGGAGACGGAGCGCACTTGCGCGCGCGGCCCAACGGGGAATCGTCACATGGGCATACGAGAGACGATCGTCGCCTACGTCGAGGAGGTCTCGCATGAGAAAGGCTTCGACCAATCCTGCAATCTTTTCGAAGCGGGAATGCTGGCCTCGCTCGACGTCCTGTCTCTCGTTGCGTTCCTCGAGGAAACGTTCGAGCTCGAGATTTCCGGCGAGGATGTCGATATGGACCATTTCGGCACGGTCGACGGGCTCGTTAGCCTGGTCGCACAAAAGCAGACCGTCGCCGGGTAGCATGCCGATGCTCGCCGTCCACGACATGCTGAGCAGGACCGCGCGGGACAATCCCGACAAAGAGGCGATCGTCCTGGGCGGCCAGCGCCTGTCGTTTGCCGAGCTGGAGGACCGTGCGACGCGAATTGCCGGTTTCCTGCGCTCACGCGTCGACCCCGGTGCGCGGGTTGCCATGCACGGGCCGAAATGCGTGGACGAGGTCGCGGTGATCTTCGCGATTGTCAAAGCCGGCGCCGTCATGGTGCACATCAATCCGGCGTTCCGAGACGAGCAGCTGCAGCACGTCCTAGCCGGAACGGAGCCGGCCGCCGTCTTCTTCCACCCGAGCAAGGAGGCGGCCATCGCCCGTGCGGCGCAGCGCGGGCTCCTGCCGGATGTTCTGATCCGCACTGGCGGCGCGCGCGCGTCGCATGGCCGGCTTGCCGCGCTTGCGCTCGGCGCGATCGGAGCAGACTGGCCGCGCACCCCGTGGCCGGCCGCGGCGGTGAGCGAGGACGATCTCGCGGCGCTCATTTATACCTCGGGGACGACGGCGCGAGCCAAAGGCATCAAGGTCACGCATCGCATCCTGTCGGACGCGACTGTGGTCTCGGCCGGGGTGCTGGAGAACGGCCCGCGCGACCGCTTGATCAGCATCACGCCGTTCTCATTCGACGGGGCCCTGAGCCAGCTGTTCACCGCGACGCTGGTCGGCGGCACGCTGGTGCTGCAGGACTCGACCTTCCCGGCCGACATCGTCCGAACGCTCGTGACCGAGCGCATCACGGGCTTTCACGCCATGCCGTCGCTGTGGCGGATGATGCTCAACAATCACGCGGCGCTGCTCGAGCCCCCGTTCCCCGACCTGCGCTATGTCTCGCTGATCGGCGAGGTGTTTCCCGAACGCGAGCTCTCCCAGCTCCGGCGTGCGCTCGGCACCACCGACTTCTACATGATGTACGGGACGACCGAAGCGTTTCGATCGACGTGTCTCGCGCCGTCCGAACTTTCCAGGAAGCCACGCTCGGTGGGCAGGCCGCTGCCCGGGGTGACGATCACGGTGGTCGACGAGGACGGGCGGTCGTGCGCGCCGGGCACCGTCGGCGAGATCGTGCACAGCGGGGCCTTCGTGTCGCCCGGCTATTGGAAAATAGACCGCAACGCCACCTTTCGGGCGGACGGCGTCCACACCGGCGATCTCGGGATGCTCGACGACGAGGGTTACCTGTACTTCGTCGGCCGCAAGGACACGATGATCAAGCGCCTCGGGCACCAGGTCTACCCCGAGGAGATCGAGCAATGCCTCACCAGGATCGACGGCATCGCCATGGCGGCGGTCGTGTGCGGGCAGGACGACCGCTGCGCGCCCACCATACGGGCGATCGTCGCGCGCGCGCCGGGTGCGACCGTCACCTACCAGGCCGTCGCGCGCGCATGCGCGCTCGAGCTGCCGCATTACATGCGCCCGGACGAGATCGAGTTCTGTGCGGCGATCCCGCTCACCAGCACCCACAAGATCGATCGTGCCGCACTGGCGCTCGCGGCGGCGCCATGAGACACTGCATCCAGTGCGGGCTTTCGGCGGGCTTTCCCGACATCTCGTTCGGCGACGACGGCGTGTGCTCGATCTGCCGGGAGTTCGTCCGGCGCGACACGACGCCCGCGCGCGCGGCACAGCTCGCCGATGCACTGCAGCAGGTCATCGCGGCGAACCGGTCGGATGGGCGCCGATACGACGCGGTGGTTGCGTTCAGCGGCGGAAAGGACAGCACGTTCCTGCTGAAGGTGCTGCAGGAGAAATTCCGCCTGAATCTCCTGGCGGTCACGTTCGACAACGGCTTCCTGTCCCGCGCAGCCTTCGAAAACATGCGCAAGGTGGTCGCAGCGCTTCACGTCGACCACGTGATCGTCAAGTATCGCCAGGATCGCCTCAATGAGATCTTCCTCGCGAGCGCACTGGCGCGTGTCTACCCCGACTATCTCGCCAAGTTCGGCAGCGGCGTCTGCATCTCGTGCATCCGCATGGTCATGACCGCGGCGCTGCGCACGGCGATCGCGAGGCAGATCTCGATGGTCATTCTCGGCAACAGCCCCGGCCAGGTGCTGCGGTCCGAGAAGGAGCTGATCTACCGCGACAACACCATTCCGTTCGCGATGCGGCGGCAGCTGTTCGCCAAGCTGGCGGAGCGCACGGGCTCGTGGATCTACGACCATGTGATGCTGAGACGCGACGAATACCAGACGCGTCCCTTCCCGTACATCGTCAGCCCGCTGCCGATCCTCGGCTACGACGAGGCGGAGATATATCGAAGCATCATGGGCCTCGGATGGCGAAGGCCGGCCGACGTCGATCCCAACTCGACGAATTGCCGGCTGAACGCGTTCGGCATCATCCGGCACAAGAATCTTTACGGATTCCACCCTTACGACTACGAGATGAGCCAGATGGTCCGCCTCGGCTCGCTTCCTCGCGACGTGGCCGCCGAGCGGCTGGCCGACCCGGAGGGCGCGGCGATCGACGTGGCGACGGACGTGGAGCGCGAGCTGATGTGCGGCTCCTGCTGCCGCCGTGCCGGAGGGGCATGAGCCATGTGCGGAATCTGCGGCGTCGTGAACATGCGCAAGGATGAGCCGGTCTCGCCCGCGGTGCTCTCGCGCATGAACGCGCAACTCGCGCACCGCGGGCCCGACGACTGTGGCTTCCATATGGACCGCTTCGTAGGGCTCGGGCACCAGCGGCTGTCGGTCCTCGACGTCAAGAACGGCCGCCAACCGATCGCCAATGAGGACGGCAGCGTCTGGGTCACCTACAACGGCGAAATCTACAATTACCCCGAGCTGCGCGAGGACCTCGCCCGCCGCGGTCACCGCTTCACGACCCGCTGCGACACCGAGGTCATCGTTCACGCCTACGAGGAATACGGCGAGCGCTGCGTGTCGCAGTTCAACGGCATGTTCGCCTTCGCGCTGTGGGACCGGAGGCGCGATCTATTGCTCCTTGCACGCGACCGGCTCGGCGTCAAGCCGCTCTACTACGCGATGCGCGGCGGGCAGTTCGTGTTCGCCTCGGAGATCAAGGCCGTTCTGGCGCACTCAGCGATCAATGCCGCCGTCGACGTCAACGCCGTGGCCGAAGCCCTGCTATGCACGACGCTGCTCGACTCCAAGACGATGTTCAAGGACGTCCAATCGTTGCCACCGGGATCGATCGTCGTGGTTCAGGACGGGCTGGTCAGGAAGCATCGCTACTGGTCGCTCGAGCGCGACAGCCTCAAGCACGGCGACTCGTTCGATGAGTGCTGCGACCGCGTGCGGCATCTGCTGAATTCGGCGGTCCGCATGGAAATGGCGAGCGACGTGACGCTGGGCACCCTGCTGAGCGGCGGGCTCGATTCCAGCCTCGTCTCCGCCTTCGCCGTCAAGCATGCGCCCGGCTGCCTCAAGACCTTCGCGATGGATTACGACCTCAACGACAAGGCGCGGTGCCGTCAATCCGATGCCCACTACGCCGGCATGGTTGCGCGGGCCTACGGCACCGATCACACCGAGCTCCTCTTTCGGCCGGACGAGTACTTCGACGTGCTGGATCGGGTAACCTGGCACGTCGAGAAGCCGGTCGAGCTCACATCGCCTTCGCTCTATCTGCTGTATCGCGGCGTGAAGCCCAGCGCCACGGTGGTTATGTCCGGCGAGGGCGCCGACGAGCTGTTTGCTGGCTACTACTTCTTCCTCAACGGCCCGGAGCCCGCAACCGAGTTTCCGTGGGCGCCCTACCTCGACAAGGTCTGCGCCCTGCTGGATCCGGCGATCGAGCGCGCGACGGCGTCCCGCGACCGGATCCGCTCGACGCTTGCGCAGGAGATGGGCGCGCTCGACACCGACGACGCGCTCAACAAGCGGCTGTATCTATTCCTCAAGTATTACCTGGTTGACATGCTCGAGCGCCTCGACAAGATCAGTATGGCGTGGGGCGTGGAGTCGCGCGTGCCGTTCCTCGACCACCGGTTGGTCGAGTACGTCGTGCAGATGCCATCCGCCTTCAAGTCCACCGCGGAATCGGAAAAGATCCTGCTCAAGCACATCGCCGACGATCTCCTCCCGGTGCCGGTCGTGACGCGCAAGAAGCGCCCGGTCCCGATCCCGGTCGACGCCAGGACCCTGGTGGCGGAGCGCAACCGCGCCGAGCGGCTGGTCCGATCGGCCAACTCGACGATCGCCCGCTATTTCGACGCCGACAAGGTCTCCGACTTTCTCCGCAAGCGGGGCCCATGCGCGGCCAACGACGATCTCGCGGTCTATCGCACGGCGCATGCCCTGATTGCCCTCGACGCATGGCACGCCGCGTTCGGATTCGCCGCATGACCGGCATCGACGACATCCTCGCGAGCGGCGCGGCATTCGTCGCCAAGGCGATTGCGCCGATCGCGGCCGCCGCCGACGAGGCCGAGGCATTTCCGCTCGACGCGTTCCGGCAAATGGGCACCTTCGGCCTGTATGGCACGCATTATCCGGCGCGATATGGCGGCTGCGGGCTGGACTACACGACCTACATCGGGTTAATCAGGGAGGTCGCGAAGGCCTGCGCCGCGACCGCGATGACCGCCCTGTCGCATGCGACGCTCGCGTGCGATCCGATCTTCGCTGGCGGCAACGAAGAGCTCAAGCGCCGCCTCCTGCCGCCGCTCATCGCCGGCGAGAAGATCGGCGCCTTCGCGATGACCGAAAGCGAGAGCGGCTCGGACATATCGTCGATCCGGACCAAGGCAGAGGAGACGGACGAGGGCTACGTCCTTAACGGCGCCAAGCTCTTCATCACCAATGCCAATATTGCGGACGTGGCCGTGGTGGTCGCCAAGACCTCGGATGCGGCCAGTGCCCTGGGGCTGAGCCTGTTCGTGATCGAGAAGGGGACGCCGGGATTCCACGCCAGCGGCCGGCGCGAGCGCAAGCTCGGCATGCGCGCCTCCGACACCGGCGAGCTTATCTTTCGCGACTCGCCTGTTCCCAAGCAGAATCTGCTCGGCCGCAAGAACCGCGGCTTCGACATCCTGCAGCGCACGCTACCCACGGCTCGGCTCGGCATGGCCGCAATCGCCATGGGCATAACCGAGCGCGTGCGCGATCTGTGCGTCGATCACGTCCTTCGCCGCCGGCAATTCGGCAAGCCGCTGTACCGCTTCCAGCTGATCCAGCGCATGCTGGCGGACATGGAGATGAACATCAGCGCCGCCGACCTGCTGCTGAACAAGGCGACGCGACTGCGCGATGAGGGCAAGAGCTTCTTCAAGGAAGCCGCCGAGGCGAAGCTCTTCGCCTCCGAGGCGGCGGTCGCGGCGACCCGGGACGCCATCCAGATCCACGGCGCCCAGGGCTACTGCCGCGACCTCCCGCTCGAGCGCTTCTTCCGCGACGCGAAGCTCACCGAGATCGGCGACGGAACGTCGGAAATCCAGCGGCTGATCATTGCCGACGAGATGATCAAGGCGCGCACCCGCCGCGCGCAGGGGCTGAATGGGAGTTCGCGGGCCGATCCGGGTTGACCGGCGGCAGAGAGTCCAAGGAGATCCACATGCGGAGCCAGACGTCACCATTGCGCATCGAGCCTTGCGGCGAGGTCCAGCTCTATCCGCTCTCGTTTCAGCAGGAGCGCGTGCTCTATCTCAACAAGCTGTCGTCGGACGGTCCCTTGTGGAACCGGATCTCCTGCAAGCGGCTGGTCGGTCGACTGGACATCGCCGCGTTGAAGCGGGCGATCGATGCGCTGGTCGAGCGACACGCGGTGCTGAGGACGCGGATCGCACTGATCGCCGGCACGCCATTCCAGTCGAAGCACGACACGCCGGACGGCACGTTCGAGCTCGTAGAGATGCCTGCGCAGGCCGGCGAGGACGAGGCGCGCGCGCTGCTCAACCGCGAATACCAGACGCCGTTCACGCTCGAGGGCGGATGGCTGTTCAAGGTCGTGCTGGTTCGGCGAACCGAGGCGGAGACGTGGCTGATCCTCAAGCTGCACCACATCATCTCCGATGCGACCACGCTGCGGATCCTGTGGGGCGATCTCAAGGTCGCCTACAATGCGGCACTCGCAAGCGCCGCGTTGCCGGGAAAGCCGGCGATCGGCTACTTCGACTACGCGAAATGGCAGCGCAGCCGCTTCGGCGAGGAGAGTACCCGCGTCCAGGAGGCCTATTGGCTCAACCAGTTCGCCGGCCAGCTGCCGGAGCTCGACCTTCCGATCGACGATCACGCGGGCGCGGTGGTGAGTTTCCATGGGGCGCTCGCGCGACATCGCCTGTCGCGCGAACTGACCAAGCGCATTCAGAAGTTCAGCCTGCAAATGCGCGTGATCCCGTTCTCCACCATGCTGAGCGCATGCTACCTGCTGCTGCATCACTACTGCCGCCAGGACGATATCGTCGTCGGATCGGTGTTTTCCGGCCGCCACTACACGCCACAGCTCAAGGCTTTGGCCGGTTTCTTCTCCAACACCGTGGCACTGCGCGCGCGGCTCGATCCCACGCAGACCGTGGAGCAATTCGTCAAGGCGACGCATGCCTCTGTCATCCACGCCTACGAGATGCAGGATTATCCATTCGAGCGCCTCGTCGACAAGCTCGCGCCCGATCGCGGGCGAAAGCAGAACCCGCTCTTCCGCGCCCTGTTCAACATGATCAGCGTGCCGGACGAGACGCAGGCCTTCAGCGGGGTTGAAACTGAGGAGTGGCGCGAGCCGGACATCACGGTCACCCAAGTCGACCTGTTCTTCGACGTTCACATGGGCGCGCACGATTGCGAGCTGCGGATCGAATACAATGCCAATCTCTTCGCGCAGGCGACCGTCCTGCGCATGTTGCGCCACTACGCGACCCTTCTCGACGCGATCACGCGCGCGCCCGATGCGCGCGCCGGCGCGCTTAGCATGCTCGATGACGACGAGCGGCGTCTCGTCCTGTCATTCGCGCAGGGCGAGGCTGCGCCGCCTCCGCCGGCGCCCACCGTCGTCGACCTGCTTGAGGAGCGCGCCGCGCGGGCCCCGGGCGAGCCGGCGATTGTGTCCGCCGCCGGCGTGCTCACCTGCGAACAGGTCAACCGGCGGGTAAATCAGCTCGCCGCGACGCTGGTCGCCTCCGGTGTCGATCACGGCGCTACCGTCGCGGTCCTGCTCGAGCGCTCGCCCGAGATGGTGATTGCCTTGCTGGCGATCCTCAAGGCGGGCGCGGCCTATCTGCCGCTCGATCCGCAGTTCCCGCTGCAGCGCATCCTCTACATCCTGCAGAGCAGCGGCGCGCGCACGCTCCTTCTCCGAGGCGCGGCCGTCTCCGCAGCGGCCGGGGATTCCGCCCTTCCGCCGCTGACCCGCATCTGCGTCGACGAGGAGTCCGCATATTCGGACGACGAGCAAAACCTCGGGCGCGCAGTCGACCCTGCGGGCCCCGCCTACGTCATCTACACCTCCGGCTCGACCGGACGGCCGAAGGGCGTCATCGTCGAGCATCGCGCGCTGATGAACACGCTCGCGTTCCTTGAGGCCCGGTATGCGCTGTCCGACAAGACCATCCTGCTGAAGACCAACTACACCTTCGACGTCGCCGCCGCCGAGCTGTTCGGCTGGCTCTTCGCGCAGGGACGGCTCGCCGTGCTCGACGCGGACGGAGAGAAGGACCCGGCCAAGCTGCTCGCCGCCATCGCGTCCTACGACGTCACGCACATCAATTTCGTTCCGTCCATGCTCGACGCGTTCCTGTCGGCGGTGCGCGATCAGGACGCGCCGACACTCGAGCGGCTGCACTACGTGTTCGCAGCCGGCGAGCCGCTCAAGCCGGAGCTGGTCGACCGGTTCCACGCGAGAGTGCGGGGCGTGCGGCTCGAGAATCTCTATGGCCCGACCGAGGCCGCGATCTATGCCAGCAGGCACGCGCTGCCGCGCGCCGACCGGACGCTCGTGGTTCCGATCGGCCGGCCGTTTCCCAACACCCGGGCGTACATTCTCGACGCGCAGCTCAATTCAGTCGCGGTCGGGTTGACGGGCGAGCTCTGCCTGTCCGGCGCCGGGCTCGCGCGCGGCTATCTCAACGATCCCGCGCTGACCGACGACAAGTTCCGGCCGAACCCGCATTGGCCCGGCGAACGACTCTACCGCACCGGAGACCTGGCGAAATGGAGCGAGGACGGGCTGATCCAATGTCTCGGCAGGTCCGACGGGCAGGTGAAGATCCGCGGTTTCCGCATCGAAATCGGCGAGGTCGAGCGCAAGCTTCGTACCTGCACCGGCGTGGCAGACGTCGCGATCAAGGTGCGCACGGACGGATCGGGCCAGAAGGAGCTCGTCGCCTACCTGGTCATGCAGTCCGGCAGCTTCGCGGCCCAGCCGATCCGCGACGAGCTCGCCGCATGGCTGCCCGCCTACATGATTCCGGCGCATCTGATTGCGATCGAGCGGCTGCCTAGGCTGGCGAACGGCAAGATCAACATGCAGGCGCTCCCGGAGCCGTGGCCGGGCGAGTCCGCGGTCGCACCGGCCCTCGGCGCGGCGACGGAGCTGGAGCAGACCATCATCGACATCGCCGAGCGGCTGCTGAATGCGCGCGGGCTCAACCCGAGCAGCAGCTTCTTCCAGCTCGGCGGCAACTCCCTGCTGACGCTCCGGTTCATCGCAGCAGTCGATGCCGCGCTGGGCACGCGGCTGTCAGTCATCGACTTTCTTGAGTTGCCGACCATCCGAGAGATGGCCGCGCTGGTCGAGAGCTCACGGGCGCGGGCCGAGAGCCGCGCGCCTGATGCGGGCCCGCCATGCGACCCCGGGTCAAGCGCGGCGCCGCGCATCCGCACATGGGAGGGCGCACCGTGACACAGGTCTCGATCCCATCATATCCGCCGATCCCGCCCGGGGGCGTCGGGCCGTATCCGCTGACCTTCCAGCAGGAGAGGGTGCTTCACCTGTGCGAACTCGAGCCTGACAGCTCGATCTGGGACATCAACACCTGCAAGCGCCTGACCGGGCCTTTCGACGCCCGGACACTCAGCCGCTCCATCGAGCTGCTGATCGAGCGGCATCAGGCGCTGCGCACGCGGATCTCTAACCGGGCGAGCGGCGCCACGCAGTCGTTCGACCTGCGCGGCGCGGGCGCGTTCCGCGCGATCGACATCTCGCGCGAGGCACAGAACGGCGTCGAGAGCGCGATCGCGGCGCGCCTGGCGGAGATCTGCCAGAAGCCGATCTCGCGATGGACCTTCGAGGAGCGGCTGTTCGAGGTCGTGCTCCTCGGGCTCGCGCCGCAAGACCACGTCCTGCTGCTGCGCGTCCACCACATCATCGCCGACGCCGCATCCGTCGATCTGCTCTGGCGCGATCTCACCGCCATCTACAACGGACTGGTCGGGGGTGCGGCGGACGGGCTGGCGCCGGTACGCCTTGACTACGCCGATTACGCGGTCTGGCAGCGGCGCCAGTTCGCGCCCGAGCGGCCGCTGGAGCAGGAGGCCTACTGGCTCGACCAATTCCGCGACGAGCCGCCGGCGCTCGACCTGCCGACGGACGCGGCTCCTTCCGCGGCCGTCTCGTTCAAGGGCGGGCTCGAGATCGTCGAGATCGACAAGGACCTGATTGACGATTTTCAGCGGATCGGCTGGGAGCGGCGGGTCATCCTGTTCTCGAGCCTGTTTTCCGCCTATCTCGTGCTGCTGCACAAGATCTGCCAGCAGGACGACATCACCACCGGGGTGCTGTTTTCCGGCCGGCACTATGCGGCCGACCTCAACGAGACGGTCGGCTTCTTCGTCAACATTACCGCGGTGCGGGTCGACGTGCGCCGCGATTGCACGTTCGACCAGCTCGTGCAGATGGTGCATGCGCAGGTCGAAGCCGCCTATTGCATGCAGGACTATCCGTTCGAGCGGCTGGTGCAGAGGCTGGCGCCGCGGCGGGGGGAAGGGCGCGTCCCGCTCGTTCGCACCATGTTTAACGTGGTGCGCAACGCCGAGGACGAAACGCTGTTCGCCGGCCTCGACGGGGCGCGCTCCATCGACGTGGCGACGCAGACGAATGCCGTCCAGGTCGACCTGATCTTCGACCTCCACTGGGGGACCAAAGGCGCGGAGATCCGCATCGAGCACAACACTGATCTGTTGCGCAAGGAGACAGTGCTACGGCTCGCCGGCCACTACATCACGCTGCTGCGCCTGCTTCGCGGCGGCTGGAACGTGCCTGTGGCCGAGCTCGGCCTGGTCGAGGAGACCGAGCGGCGCCAGCTGGTCGACGGCTGGAATCCGCCGCCCACGCCCTATCCGCCTACGAAATGCGTGCACGAGCTGTTCGAGGCGCAGGTCGCCAGGAAAGGCGACACGCTCGCCGTCGTGGACGGCGAGCGTGCCTTGACCTACGCGCAGCTCAACGCCGAGGCGAACGGCCTGGCCAAGGCCCTGCGCGAGCGCGGCGTCGGCCCTGATGGCATCGTGGCGATCCTCGGCGAGCGTTCGGCCGAGATGGTGATCGGCCAGCTTGCGATCCTCAAGGCGGGCGGCGCCTATCTGCCCGTCGCGCGCAACAGCCCGGCAAGAAGGGTGCAGGAGATACTCGACGACGCCGCGCCGCGGGCGCTGATCCGCGCCGATGACGACGAGCCGGCGCTCGATTTCACCGGCCCCGTCTTCCGGCTGGGCAAGACCGGCGCGGCCGGCGCCTACGAGGTCGACACGGCGAGCGGGACGGGGCCGTCGAACCTCGCCTATGTGATCTACACGTCGGGATCGACCGGGACGCCGAAAGGGGTGATGGTGGAGCACGCCAGCGTCGTCAACCTGGCGACCAACATGGATTACATGCGTCTCGTCGCGGACGACCGCATCCTGCAGACCGGGGTACCTTCATTCGACGCCACCACGTTCGAGATCTGGGGCGCGCTTCTCAATGGGCTTCGGCTCTATCTCGCCGGCGACGACGTGCTGCTGGACGCCGCGAGACTCGGCGCGTTTCTCGCCGAGAACCGCATCACGGTCATGTTCTGCGTGCCTGCGCTGTTCAACCATCTGGTGGAGGCGGATGCGAGCGTTTTCCGACCGCTTCGTTACGTGCTTTCCGGTGGCGACGTGCTGTCGCTCAAGCATGTCGAGCTCGCCCGCAAGGCGAACCCGCGACTCACCGTGATCAACGCCTACGGGCCGACCGAGAACACCACCTTCTCGACCTGCTATCCGATCACTCGCGGCGAGCTGCGCACGGTCCCGATCGGCAAGCCGATCCCCAACTCGCGTGCCTATGTTCTCGATCGCGAGATGATGCTGTCGCCGGTCGGCGCAATCGGCGAGCTCTTCGTCGGTGGCGTCGGGCTGGCGCGCGGGTATCTCAACTGTCCCGCGCTGACTGCCGAACGGTTCGTGGCGGATCCGTTTGTACCGGGACAGCGCCTATATCGGACCGGCGATCTGGTGAGGCGGCGCTCGGACGGCATGCTCGAGTTCATCGGCCGGGCCGATCGGCAGGTGAAAATCCGCGGGTTCCGCACTGAGCCGGGCGAGATCGAAAATCGCCTGCTCGAGCTTCCCGGCGTCAGGGAGGTCGCGGTCTTGCCGGTGCCCGGCGAGGATGGCAACCAGCAACTTTGCGCGTATTTCGC
This sequence comes from Bradyrhizobium sp. USDA 327, assembly GCF_041262065.1. Lineage (NCBI taxonomy): Bacteria > Pseudomonadati > Pseudomonadota > Alphaproteobacteria > Hyphomicrobiales > Nitrobacteraceae > Bradyrhizobium > Bradyrhizobium sp. USDA 327. Next base: position 6,244,141 of record NZ_JBGCCW010000001.1, read on the forward strand.
CGCCGACACCGCGGTCGGCGCCGCCGCGCTGCGCGCGCACCTGGCGACCCTGTTGCCCGGCTACATGGTACCGGCCAGTTTCTGCCGGGTCGAGCGGTTGCCGTTGACCGAAAGCGGCAAGATCGACCCGAGGGCGTTGCCGCTGCCGGAAGCTGGCGGCGAGATCAAGGACAGGGTGCCAGTGCGCGGTGCGGAGGAGATCGGCATCGCTCGCATCTGGTGCGAGCTCCTGGGCAGGGCCGAGGTCTCCGCCAGCGACAACTTCTTCGCACTTGGCGGGCATTCGCTGCAGGCAAGCGCGCTGGCATGCCGGCTGACGGCGGAGTTCGGCGTCCCTGTCTCGCTGCGAATGGTGTTCGACGCGCCGACCGTGGAGGAGCTCGCCTTGGCGATCGTGAGTTGCAAGCCGGGGGAGGTCTCCCATGCGATCGTCCGCTAAGCCCGCGGTACGCCCGGCCTCTGCAAACCAGAGTCGTATGTATGTGCTTAATCGGCTGTCGCCTGAGGGCACGGCGTACAACGTCCCGCTCGCCCTTCGGCTCGAGGGACCGCTCGACGTGCGCCAGCTGCGCCGGGCCCTGGCGGCGCTCGTCGCGCGCCACGCCAGCTTGCGCACCGCGTTCACGGTCGCGGGCGACGCAGTGGTCCAGAAGATCAAACCCCATGTCCGCGTAGCGCTGCCGGTCCTCGTCGCCGGTGATAATGCCGATGTCGAACGGATCAAGTCAGCATTCGTACGGCCGTTCGATCTTCATCGCGCGCCTCTGCTGCGCGCCTGTCTGATCCGGCTGGAGCACGCCGAGCATGTGCTCCTGATCGACCTGCATCACATCATCTGCGACGGGGTATCGGTTGACGTGCTTAGCCGGGACCTCGGCCGGCTCTACGGCGGACAGCGTCTCGATCCTCCATCCGCCGACTATGCAGAGTTCGCCGAGTCGCAGCGGCAGTTTGCTTGCACCGCGCAGGCAAAGGCGCAGGAGGCCTACTGGCTCGCCCTCCTCGCCGATCCGCCTGAGCTGAGGCTGCCGACCGACGCCACGCGAACGGCGGCGCATTCGTACGCCGGCGCGAGAATTTTCACCCGACCGAGCGCCGAGCTTGTTACCGCGCTGCGCGGCCTCGCGGCGCGCGGCCGCGCGTCCATGTACATGGTTCTCCTCGCCGCATACTGCATCCTATTGGCGAGATATGCGGGGCACGACGATGTCGTCCTCGGGACATTGGTGGCCGGCCGGCAGGAGGAAAGATTCCGCGACGTCGTCGGTCTGTTCGTCAACACTTTGGTGCTGAGGAGTTGGCCGAAGGGCGAACTGGCTTTCATCGAATATCTAAAGGAGGTGCGGGGTAGTTGTCTGAGCGCGTTCGAGAACCAGGATTTTCAGTTCGAGGAACTGGTTAATCGGATCGCGCCGGCGCGCAATCTTGCGCGCAATCCGCTGTTCGACACCATGTTCTGTGCGCTCACGCAACAGCCCGGGATCGGGCGCTACGGTGCGATCGAGTTCAGCCGGTACGAGCTCGACTACCACATCGCGAAGTTTGACCTCAGCCTGACCGTCATCGAAGAACAGGATGGCGGGCTCATGCTCGAGCTCGAGTACCGCACCGACCTGTTTCGCAGGGATACGATCCAACGAATGTCCGCCCACTATCTCAATATCCTCGCACGCGTGACTGCCGATCCGCGCGTGAAGCTGTCAGAGATCGACATGCTGACTGCGGATGAGTACCGACTGACGGCCCCTGCGCACTGGCAGACAGGCGAGACGAACGTGCTCGATCTCTTCCTCACGCAGGTCCGCGCCGCTCCGGGGGATTGTGCCGTCTCGTCGTCCGCGGGTGACCTGAGTTACGGCGAACTCCATCGGCGCTCGACCGCTTGGGCCGCAAGGCTGCAGCGGAACGGTATCGGCCCCGGCAGTCTCGTCGCCGTGGCGGCCTCGCCGTCGGCCGACATGCTCGTCGCGCTTTTTGCCATTCTCAAATGCCGCGCGGCCTTTCTGCCGATCGATCCCGCCACGCCCGCCGAGCGGTTCGAGCGCATTCGCGCCGATTCCGGCGTCGCCCTGCTGTTGAGCGACGGTCAGGCGGATTGGCCCGCGTGCCCCGGCGTCCTCGTGATCCGGCTCGGCGAAGAGATCGAACATAGCAGCCATGACCCTCTGCCGCCCGCACAGATCAGGCCGGAGGATCCAGCGTACGTCCTATATACATCAGGGTCGACCGGCACGCCCAAAGGCGTCATGATCTCCCACGCGGCGCTTGCCAACTACGTGACTTGTGCGACGGCGACTTACGAGGCTGGCCGGGACACGCCATTCGCGCTGCATTCCCCGTTGTGGGTCGACCTGACCATCACGTCGCTGTTCGTGCCGCTCACGAGCGGCGGGTGCTGCGTGGTCTATCGCTGCACCGATGCGCTCGGACTGACGCGCGCGATCGTGCGGGACGATCGGGTCGAGCTCCTGAAGGTGACGCCCTCGCATCTCGCCCTCCTGCTTGAGGTGCTGCGCGATTGCGATCGGGTTCCTAAGAGGCTGCGCAAGATCATTGTAGGAGGCGAGGACTTTAAGTCCAGCTTGGCCGCCGAGATCGATGCGGGCTTTCACGGGCGGGTCGAGCAGTTCAACGAATACGGCCCGACGGAAGCGACGGTCGGATGCACGATCCATCGCTATGAGCCCGTGGATAGGTCTTTGTCGGTGCCGATCGGCAGGGCGATCGACAACACGAGCGTCTTCGTTCTCGACGGCCATGGCAACCGGGTGCCGGTGGGCGTCACAGGAGAGCTCTACATCGCGGGTCTCTGCCTCGCCAATGGCTATCTCAACGACCCCGAGCGCACGGCCCAGCGTTTCGTGACCAGGCGCATCGGCGACGACGTCATTCGCATGTACCGCACCGGCGATCTGGCGCGGCTCGCTGCGGACGGCACCCTGCACTACCTCGGACGCAACGACGATCAGGTGAAGATCCGCGGCTACCGGATCGAGCTGGGCGAGGTCGAGGCACATGTTCGCCGCCTGGCTGGAGTGACGGCCACGGTCGTGACCACGTGGCATGACAGCGCCGGCGATGCCCGGCTGTGCGCCTATGTTGTGATGGATAACCACGCGTCGGCAACTGATTTGCGGGCGCAGCTTGCGCAGCAACTGCCGGCCCACATGCTGCCGACCTGGTTCGTTTCGCTCTTGGCGCTTCCGCTGGCGCGCGGCGGCAAAGTCGACAAGAAGGCGCTCCCCGATCCGCGGGAGCTCACGCTCTCCGGCCGTCCCTATGCCCCGCCCCGTTCGCCAATCGAGCTCGCGATGGCGAGGATCTGGGAACAGGTCCTGGGTCTAGAAAGGGTGGGGGTCGATGACAATTTTTTCGAGCTGGGCGGCCAGTCGCTCAAGGCGACCATCATGGTGGCGATGATCGAGCGCGAGCTGCGCGCCAAGCTCGAGCTCCGCGACGTGTTTGCCCATCCCGTCATTCGCGAGCTCGGGGAGCTGCTGGCGCCTAGCGGTCAGGGGCTGTCGGCCGACATCAAACCGGTCGGTGCGCAGCCGCACTATCCGGTGTCGTCGGCGCAGAAAAGGCTGTGGATCCTCAATCAGATGGCTCCCGACGACGTCCAGTACAACGTCCCGTGGGCGATCGCGGTCAAGGGACCGTTCGACCGTGCGCGATGGCATCGGGCGTTCGCGGCGCTCGTCGCCCGCCACGAGGCATTGCGGACTTCGTTCGCGCTGAACGAGGGCGAGATCGTCCAGATCGTCCATCCTCGCGTCAACTTCGCGTTCGAGCCGCTCTCAGCAGACAGGCTTTCGACCGTCGCGCAGACGATGGCCCGCTTCGTCCGACCGTTCGATCTCGCCAGTGCGCCCCTGATCAGGGCCGCGTTTCTAGCCGATGCGCCGGACGCTCACACCATCGTTGTCGATTCGCATCACATCGTGTCTGATGGCATCTCGCTCGAGATCATCCTGGAGGATCTCGTCGCGGCCTATCGCGGCGAGTCGATCGAGGCGGCGTCCGTCCAGTACAAGGAATACGCGGTGTGGCAGCGTGTCAATGCGGGCAGCGCCGCGATCTGTGCGCAACGCGAGCACTGGAAGCAAGTTTTTGCGGGAGAACCGCCGGTGCTCGACCTCCCGGCCGATTTTGCGCGTCACGCCGTCCAATCCTTCGCCGGCGACCTTGTGAAGTTCCGGCTTGACGCGCCGGTGATCGAACGGCTGCGGGCGATCAATCGGCGCTGCGGCACGACCATGCACATGCTACTGCTCGCCGCCTACACAGTACTGTTGGCGAAATACGCCGGCCAGGACGATATCGTAGTCGGCACGCCGGTCGCTGGGCGCAACCATGCGGCCCTGCAGCGGATCGTCGGCATGTTCGTCAACACTCTGGCGCTGCGCAACCAGCCGCGCGACGAGCTGCCGTTCGCCGAGTTCCTCGCCCGTGTGCGTGATCGCGCGCTGGAAGCCTACGCCAATCAGGACTACCAGTTCGACGAACTGGTCGAGCAACTGGCAGTCGAGCGGAATCTCAGCCGTAATCCGCTGTTCGACACTGTTTTCGCTATGGTCGCTCACGACCGACGATCATTTGAGGTCGACGGCGCGAGGATCGAGCCGCTCGACTTCGACTTGATGATCTCCAAGTTCGACCTGACGCTACTCGCCGCCGAGCGGGACGGCGGCATCGATTTCGAGCTCGAATACTGTACCCAGCTCTTCCGCCGCAGCACCATGGAGCGGCTCGCCGCGCACTACCGGCACATCCTCGAGCAAATCAGTGTCGATCCCAGTTGCCGGATCGCAGAGCTCGACCTGCTGACCGCGGCCGAACGCCGCCAACTTCTGGTCGAATTCAACGACACCAGCCGCCCCTATCCGGCGGAGCAGACCATTCACGGGCTGATAGAGGCGCAGGCGAGGCGCACGCCGGATCATCCTGCGATCGTCTTTAAGGGGGCGGCTCTCACCTATCGTGAGATGGATTGCCGGGCCAACCAGATGGCCCGCCGTCTGGCCGCACGCGGTGCGGCCGCCGGGCAAACGGTTGCGATCATTGCCGGTCCGTGCACAGGGATGATCGTCGGCGTGCTCGGAATCCTGAAGGCTGGATGCGCCTATCTGCCGATAGATCGCGACTGCCCGCCCGATCGTGCCGGTGCCATGATGAGCGACAGCTGCACCTGCGTCGTCGTGACCGCCGGCGGCGCCGAGTGGCGGGACACCTCGCGGCCGGTGATTGATCTTGAGGCCCCCGACGTCTACCAGGGAGACGACTCCGCTCTCGACGCCCGCGTCGGTCCGCACGATCCCGCCTACCTGATCTACACCTCGGGCAGCTCCGGAACTCCTAAGGGGGTCCTGATCGAGCATCACTCGGTCAACAACCTGTGCACCTGGCACAACGAGACGTTCGCCGTGACGGCAGCGGACCGTGCCACCAAGTTCGCCCGCTTCGGGTTCGACGCGTCGGTGTGGGAGATCTTTCCCTACCTGCAGGCGGGTGCGGAGCTGCACGTTATCGATGAGGATGTCCGGATCGATCTGCCGAGGCTCAACCGGTATTTCGAGAACAACGCGATCACCGTCAGCTTCCTGCCGACGCAGATCTACGAGCTGTTCGGCGAGCTCAAGAACACCTCGCTGCGAATCCTGCTGACCGGCGGAGACCGTCTGCGCCTGTTCAGGCCAACACGGTACCGCGTCGTCAACAACTACGGGCCGACCGAGAGCTCCGTCGTCGCCACCAGCGCGATGGTCACCGAGGCGTCCGAGCACATCCCGATCGGCCGGCCAATCTTCAACACGCGGGCCTATGTGCTCGGCCGGGCCGACGCGCTGGTGCCGATCGGCGTCCCGGGCGAGTTGTGCATCTCGGGCGCGGGCCTCGCGCGTGGCTACGTGGGCGATGCCGCTCGGACGGCGGAGAAATTCGTCGCCAATCCGTTCGAGCCGGGTAGCCTGATGTACCGGACCGGCGACGTGGTGCGCTGGCTGCCCGACGGCAGTCTCGAGTTCATCGGTCGCACCGATAATCAGATTAAGGTGCGCGGCTGCCGCATCGAGCCGCGCGAGATCGAGGCCGCGATCCTCGCGCATGACGCCGTAAAGGACGCGGTCGTGGTCGCGCGCGACGACCGGGACGGCAACAAGCACCTATGCGCCTGCGTGGTCTGGCAGGCCGACGAAGAGCCGGCCGAGCTGCGCGCGTATCTCGCGAAGCGGCTGCCCCACTACATGGTGCCTGCGCAACTGTTCGCGGTGGAGAGCATCCCGCTCAACGCGCGCGGCAAGATCGACCTCGCCGGGCTGCCGGCGCTCGACAGCAGCAGCGCGGCCGCGCGCGGCACGGTGATGCCGCGCACCGATGCCGAGCGGCGGCTGGCGAACATCTGGTGCGGCGTGCTGGAGCGCGAGCACGTCGGAATCGACCACAATTTCTTCGAGATCGGCGGCGATTCGCTGCGAGCCACGATCATGCTCGCCAAGGCCAACAAGGAGTTCGCGACCGATTTGGCGCTCCGCGTCGTGTTCGATCATCCGACCGTCGCGTCGCTCGCCCGCTGCTTCGAGAACGTCGCGGCACACGATCGCGCGGTGCTCAAGCCGGCGCCGCCGTCGTTGCACTACCCGACCACGCCGACGCAGGCACTGCTGCACGCGGTGTGCAGCTCACGAAAGGGCGTGGAGTACAATCTGCCGTTCGCGTTCAGGCTGCGCGGCGAGCTGGATCCGGCGCGGCTGCAGACGGCCTTCCGGCGGCTGACGGAGCGGCACGAGGCGTTCAGGACCTCGTTCCGCATGGTGGCGGGGCGGCTGAGGCTGCAGGTCGCGCCGCGTGTCGAGCTCGCGCTCGAGCGGCTTCCCGAATGCGACGAGCACGACCTCGAAGAGGTGGTGCGCGATTTCATCCGGCCGTTCGACCCCGCGACGGCGCCGCTGATCCGCGCCGCGCTGGTGCCGCTCCGCGGCGGCGACCATGTGCTAATGATCGACGTGCATCACCTCGTCAGCGACGGCACCTCGATGGGGCTGATGTACAAGGAGATCGCCGAGCTCTACGCCGGCGCGCAGCCGGCGCTCCCCGCTGCGACGTTCAAGGATTTCGCCGCGTGGCTCGACGGCCACCTGAAGTCCGACAAGGTGCGCGCGCAGGAGAAGTACTGGCTCGAACTGTTCGCCGACGCGCCGCCGCTGCTGCGGCTCGACACCGACTATCCGCGTCCCGAGGCGTTCTCGTTCGCCGGAGGCCGGCTGCGCTTCGAGGTGGACCAGCAAACTCACGTCGCTCTTAAGGCGCTGTGCGCGCGGCATGGCGTGACGCTCTACATGCTGCTGCTGGCCGCCTACGACGTCCTGCTCTCGAAATACAGCGGCGCTGAGGACGTCATCGTCGGCGTGCCGACGTCCGGCCGCTACCTGGCGGACGTGCAGGACGTGATCGGCATGTTCGTCAGCACCCATGCGACGCGCAGCCGGCCGCGCCGGGAGCTACGCTTCGACGAGTTCCTTGAGCACGTGAAGGCCGACGTTCTGGGCACGCTCGAGCATCAGGAATACCCGCTGTGGAACTTGATGGTCTCCCACATGATCCGGCGCGGCGGCAAGCCGCTGTTCACGACGATATTCGTGGTGCAGGACCAGACCTTCGTGGCGATGCAGGTGCCCGGGGTCAGCGTCGAGGAGATGGATGCCGGCTACCACGTCTCCAAGTTCGACCTGACGCTGGGGGCGCTGGAACGGGCGAGCGGCATCGCGTTCGAGCTCGAGTACAGCACCGAGCTGTTTCGCCGCTCGACCATGCGCAGCCTCGCCGACCGCTACCTGCACCTTCTGGCGCAGATCGTCGCCGATCCGGCCATGCGGCTGGGCGACATCGCGCTGGCGACCGACGCAGAGAGGCGGCAGGTCCTGGAGACGTTCAACCCGCCGAGCCGCGCCGCGGATGACGACCGCACTGTGTTGCACCTGTTCGAGCACTGGGCGCAGGTCGCGCCAACGCGCGTCGCCGCCCTGTGCGGCGGGACGCAGGCGACGTTCGGCGAGGTTGACCGGCGCGCCAACCGGTTGGCCCGGCATCTCGTGCGGTCCGGCGTGCAGTCGGGCGATCGCGTCGCCATCATGGCGCGGCCCTCGTTCGAGATGATCGTCGCCATCCTTGCGGTGTGGAAGGCGTCCGCCGCATACGTTCCGGTGGGGTGCGACTGGCCGGAGCAGCGCCTCGCGTTCGTCCTGGCGGACAGCGGCGCACCGCTGCTACTTGGCGACGCGCGATCGCGCCGGCCACGCTGCGCCGTGCCATTCGTCGATATCGCCGGCGCGGCCGCGCTGGAAGCGGACGATTCGAGCCTCGATCGGTGGCCTGACGGCGCGGCGCTTGCGCTGGTCGAGTACGCCGCGGACCGCGATGGCGTCCTCAAAGGTATCATGATCGAGCAGCGGTCCTTGCGCGAGCGATGCCGCTGGTACGTCGAGCGCTTCGCCGTCGCGCCGGACGATCGCGGCGTCAAATACGGCGATGTCGCCGGGCGGTCGTCGTCCCTCGAGCTGTGGCCGTTCCTGGGCGCCGGCGCAGCGGTCTTGATACTGCCGGACGAGACGGCGCGCGACGGGCGATTGCTCGACGATTTTCTCCGGCGGAACGGCCCGACCCACGCCTGGCTGCCGGCGCCGCACTGCGAGAGGCTGGCGCGGCTCGAGAATGAGACGCTGCGTTTCGTGCTGACCTGCGGCGGCCATGTGGGAGCGGTGCGGCGGGGCAAGTACGAGCTTGTGCGATGCGCCGGCCCCGCCGAGACCACGGTGTTGGCGACGAGCCTCCCGGTGCGCGGCACCGGGGCGGGCGACAACATCGGCAAGCCGGCCGGGTTGTCACATATCCGGATCCTCGGCCATGACGACGGCATGTTGCCGGTCGGCGTGAGCGGCGAGCTGTGCGTCGCCGGCGCCGGCGTTGCGGCCGGCTACTGGGACGATGCGGAGACCACGTCGCGCCAATTCGAGCCGTGTCCGCATGGGGCGCCGGGCCGGATGTTTCGCACCGGCCAGTCGGCGCGCTGGCTCGCCGACGGTACCATCGCGTTGACCGGGCCGGTGATGGAGGCGAGCATCGACGGCCACCGCGTGTCGCTTGCCGAGATCGAGTGCCTGCTGCGATCGAACGGCGCCATCGACGACGCCGTCGTGGTATTCGACGACCGCGATCCGCTGAGCGAGCGGCTGGTCGCCTTCATCGTGGTCCGCGGCACCGGGCCGGTGCCGGCCCAGTCGTTCGTCCAGGCGGTGTGGCACCACCTCGCGCAATGGCTGCCGCCGGCGATGATTCCCGACACCTACATGCAGGTCGGCGCGATCCCGCGCGACCTCGACGGGCGCGTGCAGCGCGAGCAGTTGCCGCTTCCCGAACTGGCGCCGGAGCCGGCCGCAGCCTCGCCCCCGTCCGTTGCCAAGGTGGCCGAGATCGTCGGGGACGTGCTGGGCGTCGACACGATTTCCCCGGACGAGGACTTGTCGGCGCTCGGTATGACATCCTTGGCGGCCGCGCGGCTGGCGACCCGCATCCATTCGAGCTTCGGCGCCGCACCCGACCTCTGCCGGATTCGGTCTGCCCCGACGATCTCGGCCATTTCCAACGCCATCGAGGCATCTGGGAGCCCGTCATGAGCACCGCAACCGCCGTGCAGGATGCCATTCGCGACGTCGTCGACCTGCACCGAGATCGGCTCGAGCTGCTGCGCGCCCGCCCGGAACCGAAGCTCGGATTCGTGTCGATTCACACGCCGGAGGAAATTCTTCTCGCCGCGGGAGCGATCCCGTTTCGCATCACCGGGGAACAAGCGAACACGAGCGATGCCGCCGCGCGACTGAGCGCCAACTACTGCTCGTACGTGCTGGGCTGTCTAAGCGAAGGGATGGACGGCGTCCATGACTTCGCCGACGGCGTCGTGTTCGTCAACGGTTGCGACATGCGCAAGCGCCTGTGCGAGGCGTGGGCGTGCGATGTGCCCGGCCAGTCGGCGTATTATCTCGATCTGCCCGGGGATGCCAGCGACCTTTCGAAGGCCTACTTCGCGACCCAACTGCGCAAGCTGATCGGGGCGCTCGAGCGGCGCTATGACCGCAAGATCGGCGACGATGCGCTCGGGCGGGCGATCGAGACGTGCAACCGGTTGCGCGCGCTGGTACAGGAACTCGATCGCCATGCCCGCAACGGCAGGCGGGTGCTGTCGGGCGGCGAAGCGATCGGGGTCGTCAAGGCGGCGACAACGGGGCTCAAGGACGCGTTCAACCACCGCGTCGCGACCCTGCTCGACGCGCTCAAGGCCTCCGACTCCATGCCCCGGCGGCGGCCGCATCGCGTCATGATCTGCGGCAGCTACTTCGATCACCAGGGTATCATCGACACCATCGAGGACACCGGCGCCGAAGCGATCTGCGCCGACATCAGCAACGGAGCGAAGTACTTCGAAGGCCGCATCGATCCCGACGCCGAGCCGGTCGCGGCGATCGCCGCCTACTATCTCGACAAGCACACGAGCGCGCGCCGCCTCGATACCGATGTGAGGATGCGCCACATGCTCGAGCTGGTGCGCGCCTACGGCGTCGACTCGGTCATCTATTACGTTCTCAAGTTCTGCGACACCAACCTGCACGAATACCCCTACATCCAGCAGAGGCTGCAGGCCGAGAAGATCCCGGTGCTGTTCATCGAAGGCGAGCGCAACGCGACGAACATCGCCGGTACGCGAACGCGAATTCAGACATTTCTGGAATCCCGGATGACATGAGGTGACGCCGTGAGAACCGAGAGACGCGAAGGAGAGCGCGCAGCGCAATATCAGAACCTGCTCGGCCTGATGGGCGAGCCGCATGCCGATGAAGCCGAGGCCCCCCAGGCCCTGCGCAAGGCAATCCGCATGCGCTCGGTGATGAACTGCCATCGCCTGGCCGACGCCTACCGCGACGACTCCAAGGTCGCGTACGTGTCCGAGCAGTTTCCCACCGAGGTCGTGTTCGCGGCGGGCGCGATGCCGTGGAACATCGAATCAATGGCGATCATGCTCGCCCAGTCGGTCGACGTGAACCGCATCTTCCAGCTGACGCAGGAGAAGGGGCTGTCACGCGACATCTGCTCGTTCCTGCGCGGGCCGTACGGCATGATGCTGGCCGATTGCTATCCGACGCCGGACGTCGTCCTGACCAACGACCAGCCGTGCGAGGGCCTCGCCAAGGAGATGTGCCTCGCCGGGAAGCGATTCGACGTGCCGGTGATCGCGCTAAACACCCCGGAATCGCTCGACGAGGACGCAATCGGCTACGTCGCAGGGCAGATCGAGCGGATGCGAGAGAGGATGGCGGCGGAGCTCGGACTCGAGGGGAGTTCCGAGTCCCTGCAGCGGGCGGTCGCGTTCTCCAACGAGGCCCGCGAGTACTACCGCAAGACGGTGGCACTGCTCGAGACCCACAAGCTTCCCGGCGTCTCGCGCGAGCTGCAGGAGATCTTCGGGATGAATTATTTCGGCGCGCGGGAGAACGTGACCCTATGCAAGGCGCTGTACCAGGCGGCCGCCGACCTTGCTAAGGACGCGCCGGGCGGCGGCAAGCGCGTTATGTGGATCGGCCAGGTCCCTGAGGAGACACACGAGTTGTTGCGCCACATGAGCCGCGTGGTCGAGATCCTCTACTGGGCGCCCCTGTGGAACGCCAATCTCCGCAGCCTCGATGAGAGCCGGCCGCTGCACAGCATCGCCGAGCGGGCGATCCTCTACCACTGGAATGCGGAGCGGATGTCCGTCGAGCTGGAGAGGATCTGCGATCGCTTCTCTGTCGAAGGCTTTGTGATCGTCAACGTGTGGGGATGCCGAAGCATCGCCGGCATCAGTCCGATGCTCAGGGATTTCGCCGCAAAGCGCAAGATCAAGCACATCACGATCAATGCCGACCTGGTCGACCGCAACAACTACGCGTTTAACCACGTTAAGAACCGGGTCGACGCTTTTCTCGAGTTGATGCAATAGGATGGAGGCGCAACAACATGATCACGGTAGGCATCGACGTCGGCTCGCTATCGACGAAGTCCGCCCTCATGAACAATCGCCTGGAGGTGATCGCATCGGACGTGGTGCTGACCGGAGGCACCAACCGGGCGGCGGCCGAGACCACCTACGAGCAGGTGCTGGCCAAGGCCGGGCTCAGGCGCCACGACGTCGGCTTCGTGGTCACGACCGGGTACGGGCGGGAGAACATCACGTTCGCCGACAAGCACCTCTCGGAGATCACCTGCCACGGGCTCGGCATGCACCTCATCAATCCGGAGATCCGCACGATCCTCGAGATCGGCGGCCAGGACAGCAAGGCGATCCGGATCGACGAGCACGGGAACGTCGAGAACTTCGCCATGAACGACAAGTGTGCGGCCGGCTGCGGCAGGTTCCTCGAGGTCACCGCGCGGGCGATGGGGGTCCCGCTCGACCAGCTCGGCGAGGTGTCGGCGCGCTCGCAGAACACCGTGCGGATCAGCAATACCTGCACGGTCTTTGCCGAGACCGAGGTCGTCTCCCTGGTCGCGGTCGGGACACCCATTCCGGACATCGTGCGCGGCGTCCACAACTCGATCGCGGCGCGCGCCGCCTCGCTGCTGCGCACCGTGACGATCAGCGGCCGGGTCGGGATGAGCGGGGGAGTGGCGCTCAATTCCGGCGTCGTGCGGGCGCTCGCCGACGCGCTCAAGACCGACATTTACGTGGTGGACAACCCGCAGGTCAGAGGCGCGATCGGTGCGGCGTTCATCGGCCAGCGGCGCCGCGCGCCGCCTAGCGCGCCACGGAGGCGCTCATGAACCTGTGTGGCACGAAGATGGGCCGTTACCAGGCGATCGGCCGGCACAACATCGGCAAGCTGCCGGAATGGGCCGCCCTCGACCCCGACCTGCGCGAGGCCATCCAGGTCGTCGCGCAGGTGCTGCCGTTCCGCGCCAACCGTTACGTGGTCGAGAACCTGATCAATTGGTCCAAGGTCCCCGACGACCCGATCTTCCGGCTAATCTTCCCGCAGCGAGAGATGCTCGACGCCGACGAGTTCGGCGAGGTGAAGCAATGCCTGCGCGAGAATGACAGCGAAGCACTGGCCAGGACCGTCCGCAGCATCCGGCTGGCGCTCAATCCGCATCCGGACGGGCAGCTCACCCACAACGTGCCGATCGTGGCGGGACGGCCCCTCTGGGGCCTGCAGCACAAGTACCGCGAGACCGTGCTGTTCTTTCCGTTTCAGGGACAGACGTGCCATTCCTACTGCACGTATTGCTTCCGCTGGGCGCAATTCGTCGACATGGACGGCCTCAAGTTCGCTCGCAAGGATGCCACCGACCTGGTCGCCTATCTCAAGGTCCACCCCGAAGTGACCGACGTGCTCGTCACCGGCGGCGACCCCATGGTGATGCGCGCGCCGGTGCTGCGGAAGTACATCGAGCCGCTGCTCGATCCCGCGCTCGAGCACGTTCAGACGATCCGCATCGGTACCAAGGCGGTCGCCTCGTGGCCGTATCGCTTCGTGTCGGACGACGATGCGGACGACTGCCTGCGGCTGTTCGAGCAGATCGTCGCCGCCGGGCGGCATCTCGCCGTCATGGGGCACTACTCGCATCCGGCCGAGCTCGCGCCGGAGATCGCCCGCGAGGCCATCCGCCGCATCCGCGCGACCGGCGCGCAGATCCGCATGCAGACGCCGCTGATCCGCCATGTGAATGACAACCCCGAGGCGTGGGCCGCGCTGTGGCGGACGGGCGTGCGGCTCGGGCTTGTTCCCTACTACATGTTCGTCGAGCGGGACACCGGCGCGCGCAAGTACTTCGAGGTGCCGCTGGTGCGGGCGCTCGACGTCCATCGACAGGCGCAGGCGCGTGTGTCCGGCCTCGGTCGCACCGCGCAGGGCCCGTCGATGTCGGCGTTCCCCGGCAAGGTACGGATTCTCGGCTCGGTCACGCTGCGCAGCCTGCTCGACGACTGCGCGGCCGCCGCGCTGGCGGCGCTGCCGGCGCGTGCCGGGGCGGCCGATCCGGACACGCCGATGCTGATCTGCGATTTCCTCCAGGCGCGCGATCCGGCCTTCGATCGCACGCTCTTCGTCGCCGCGTGCGACCCGGACGCGACCTGGCTCGATCATCTGCGGCCCGTCGGGAGGCAAGATCGGTTCCCGTTCGACTGCTGGACCGACAACGGCCGGAGCCACCGGCTGCAGTCGGAGACGGAGTGTCTGCTGCATTGACGTACGACAAAGCCCCCGGCCAATTCCTGAGTGGCGCGCGAGCAGTGCCGCCATCGCGGCCCTTGCGGCGATATCCTGAGAGGAGCGAAGCCATGTCCTTCTCCAACGTCTATGACGATGCCGCGCGTGCCGAGGCGTACGCGCGGTTGGAGTTCCCCTGTACGTACTATCTCGCCTACCGCGATCTGCCGACCATCATCGCGGCTCATGTAAAGGGTGGTGCGGCACTCGACTTCGGCTGCGGCGCTGGCCGTTCGACCCGCTTCCTCAAGAAGCTCAAGTTCGACGCCATCGGGATCGACATCTCGCGGAGCATGATCGCAGCTGCCAAGAAAGCTGATCCGGACGGAGACTATCGCCTGGTCGGCAACGGCGATTTCAGCGCGTTCGCGCCCGGATCGCTCGACCTCGTGCTTTCGGCTTTCGCATTCGACAATATTCCCGACCTCGCCAACCGGCGCGCCTTGCTGGAAGGCCTGAGACGCCTGCTGCGGCCGGACGGGCGCGTCATCATGCTCGGCTCGACGCCGGAGATATACAGGCACGAATGGGCGTCGTTCACAACTGAGGCCTTTCCCGAGAACCGCGTGGCGAAAAGCGGCGAGGTGGTCCGCATCGTCATGACTGACGTCGGTGATCCGCGGCCCGTAGTCGACCTCGTCTGGTTTCACCAGGACTACCTGGACCTGTTTGCGGCCAGCGGGCTCGTGTTGCGCACCGAGTACCGCCCGCTCGGGCGCGCCGACGAGCCTTATTCCTGGGTCAGCGAGATGACGGTCGCGCCGTGGTTCATCTACGTGCTGGAGCGGAGCGGCTCATTTTCCTGCGGCTAGATTCCGCGCCGGGAGCCATCGTGCGACCACGCGCCAGTCGGAGCCGCGCATTGCGACCGCGCCGTAGTATCCGTCGGGGACTTCAATCTGGACAACAAACCAGTTTGTCATGATCGGCGGCTCACCGACGGGAATCACGGGCCGCGGCGCCGGCGCAGAGGATGGAACAGTGAAACAATCGAGCGGGAGCCCGAGACCCTGTCCCGCAGCCTTCACGACCGCTTCCTTCATGGTCCAGATGCGAAAGAACTCGTCGGTCGGATCGGTCGCGGCGCGCACGCGCTCCGCCTCGTTTTTCGAAAAGAAACGCGCCGCGATCGCCGCCATTTCGGGAATGTGATGCTTGGCCTCGATGTCGATCCCGACTTCGTTCGCCGCTAGCGCGATCGCGACGACCTCGCCTGAATGGCTCACGTTGAAGTGGATGTCCGACTGCGGCAGGAAGGGTTTGCCGTTCTCCCGCAGATCAAAACGAAACGCTTGCGGCTCGACGCCCAGATGCCGGGACAAGAGGTGTCTCAACGCGGCGCGGCCAACGATGCTTCTGCGTCGATCCTCGTCACGATGAAAACGGCGCCGCACGATCCGCTTCGGCTGAAGTGAGAAAAGTCAAGAGGCGCGCAACAACGGATGGCGTAACATCGATCGAGACGAAGAGAAGTTCCACCGCGTTTCGCGCGAGGGCCATGGTCATCCCGCGGGTCGTCAACTGGGAACGTGGCATCCATCGCTCCGCGCGCAGGGTCGATCGGACATTTGGGACATTTTTGGCACGCGCAAGCAAGTCCAAATAGACTCGCGTTCGCTGCCGGGCATTTGATCCGAACAAAAGTAATCAGCCCACCCACCTTGAATGTCCATCGAAACCCCTTAGACGAGTTACCTGGAGGTGGTAGTGAAGTACTTTGAGGGGCGAATTCGACGCAAGATGCGTCACCGCCGCTTCTCCAAACAATGGGCCTTTCAGACGTTAGAGCGAGCGAGACCGATCCGCCGCGTACGATCGTGTCCCCAAGCGTGGTGTAACTGGCGGTGGGGCACCGCATTCACCGGCATGGGCCGGGCAGGTCAGCTGGCGATAGCCGGAAGGCTGACGGTTGGATCATCGCTCAACGGCGCGATGGTTTCCAGTGTCATGTAGCGGGCGCGCTGGACGGCCCATTCATCGTTCTGCTCCAGCAGGATCGCACCGATGAGGCGGACGATGGCGTCTTCGTTGGGGAAGATGCCGACGACCTCTGTCCGTCGCTTGATCTCACCGTTGAGGCGCTCGATCGGATTGGTAACCGGTATGAGATGCTCGGTGCCAACGTTCCGCTGCGGTGGCCTACATCGTGGCGTATGGTGCGACCACCGGGACAGAGGCACCGGGAGCACGAAGTGCGGGCAGGCCGATGCACACGATGAGCCGAGAGCTCGAGTTAGTAGCTGGCCGCCTCTGCGACTCGCCCGGTTGCGCCGCGAGCGCGAATCCGTAGTTGTCGTGTCGCCCGCTGCTCCCGTCATGTGTCTGGCAGAGGAGGTGCGAATGCGACGGGTGATTGGCATCGACGTCCACCGAACTTTCGGCGAGGTGGTGTTTTGGGAGGACGGCAGGCTCCGACATGCGGGCCGCATCGATATGACGCGGACTGCGCTGGAGGGATTTGGCAAGACCCTGCTGGCCAGTGATGAGGTGGTGGTCGAAGCGACCGCCAACAGCATGGCGGTGTCGCGGGTTCTGGCGCCGTTCGTGGCACGGGTGATTATCGCCAATCCGCTGCAGGTGAAGGCGATCGCCCAGGCTCACGTTAAGACCGACAAGATCGATGCCGGCACGCTCGCCAGTCTGCAGGCGGCCGGGTACCTGCCGCAGATCTGGACGCCTGACGCGGAGACCGAACGCAAGCGCAGACTGGTGGCGCGGCGCTACCAGGTCGTGCGGCATCGCACGCGGCTCAAGAACGAGGTGCATTCGATCCTGCACGCACACTTGATCCCGAAGTGCCCACATGCCGATCTTTTCAACGCCCGCGGCCGGGCGTGGTTGGCCGCCCAACAGTTGCCGGACGATGAGCGCGCGGCCATCGATCGGCATGTCCGTGAGCTTGACCGGCTGGCGGAAGACCTGGTCCTGCTCGACCGCGAGATCGCGCGCGACGCAATCGAGGATTCCGCGGTCAACAGATTGATGACGATCACGGGCGTGAACCCGGCGGTCGCCGCCGGCATCGTGGCGGCGATCGGCGACATCAGCCGGTTCAACAGCCCGCAGAAGCTGGTGAGCTATTTCGGGCTGAACCCGCGGGTGCGGCAGTCGGGACTGGGAGCGGCCCATCACGGTCGCATCAGCAAGATCGGCCGCAGTCACGCGCGCGCCATGTTGGTCGAGGCGGCCTGGGCCGCGGCCAAGGCGCCCGGTCCACTGCACGCTTTTTTCGTGCGGATCCGCGCCCGGCGTGGCCATCAGGTCGCCGCGGTGGCCGTGGCTCGCAAGCTCACGGTGCTCTGCTGGCATTTGCTGACGAAGGGCGAGGATTACCTGTGGGCGCGCCCGGCGCTGGTCGCCAACAAGACCCGCGCGATGCAACTTCAAGCTGGACATCCGCAACAGAAGGGCAGCCGGCGTGGACCAGCCTATGCCTACAACATCAAGGCGCTGCGCGACCGTGAGATGTTGATTGCCGCCCAGGCGGAGCGAAGCTACGAACGATTGGTGTCGCAATGGAAACCGCGGCGGCCAAAACCCGGCGCGCGGGCGCCTCAGCTCGGCAGGACAAAATAGGCAGTCCGGTGACGCTTGCAGCCGACGCGTCACGCTTCGCCACGAGGTCGCCCGCGCTCAACAACCATAACCGCCGCTGACGGCAAGTGCCAGCCAGGAATGCAGTCCCGTTCCACGCCAGCATGCCGCCGTGCTCGGGCCGGTCAAGGCCAAGCCTCGCGGTGGCCGCAAACGCGGCCAGCCTTGACCGTCCCTGCGCGCGGCGGCTGCGAGATCGGTGGCCGGGACGGAAGAATGGCCCGCGGCGCCGAACAAAAGAATGGACGTACGCGATTTCCGCAATCGTCATCTCGGTCATTAAAAAATCGCTTGTCCATCTCATCCGTCGAGTGCAGCTTGGTCCGGTGTTGCGGCGGGAAGGTCATGTAGGCGAGCACGTCGGTCTCGGCTTCGTCGAGGAAGCCGGCGAGCTTGGGCAGCTTGGGACGGAGCTGATCGGCGACCTTCCGCCACTGCGCTGTTGCGGCTTCGGCATCGTCCTGGGCGAACGCAGTGGCGATGAAGGCGGAGACGACGCGCCGCCCGCTCTTGCCGGCATGCGCCAGCGCGTTGCGCATGAAGTGCACGCGGCAGCGCTGCCAGGTGGCGTTGAGCACTTTGCTGACGGCGGCCTTGATGCCCTCGTGTGCGTCGGAGACGACCAGCTTGACGCCACGCAGGCCGCGGCGGGCGAGCTTGCGCAAAAACGCCGTCCAGAACGTCTCGGCTTCGGAGGGGCCGATGTCCATGCCGAGAACTTCGCGCCGGCCGTCGCTGTTGACGCCGACCGCGACAATCACCGCGACCGCGACGATGCGGCCATTCTGGCGCACCTTCACGTAGGTGGCGTCGATCCACAGATACGGCCAGTCGCCCTCGATCGGCCGGGCAAGGAACGCCTTCACCTTGTCGTCGATCTCGCCACACAGCCGGCTCACCTGGCTCTTGGAGATGCCGCTCATCCCCATAGCCTGCACCAGATCGTCCACCGAGCGGGTCGAGACGCCCTGCACATAGGCTTCCTGCACCACAGCGGTGAGCGCCTTCTCGGCCATGCGGCGCGGCTTCAGAAAGCCCGGGAAGTAGCTGCCCTTACGCAGCTTGGGGATGCGAAGCTCGACCGTACCGGCGCGGGTCTCCCAGATCCGGTCGCGGTAGCCGTTGCGCTGGGCCAGACGCTCGGGGTTCTTCTCGCCATAGGCCGCCCCGGTCTGGCCTTCGACTTCCAGCTCCATCAGCCTTTGGGCGGCAAAGCCGATCATCTCGCGCAACAGATCGGCATCAGGGGTCTTCTCCACGAGCGTGCGCAGGTTCATCATATCGTCGGTCATCGGTGGTTCCTCGGTTGCGTTGGCGTGTCGCAACCCGATCCTACCGGCGAATCGCCGGTGACCCCCGCAAAGCCGCCCGCCCGCTACGGCGCTATTTGGGGGCGCGCGTACGGGCGGCTTTGCTCTACCGAGCTACACCATCACTGGGGACACGACCCATAGATCTGGTTCGGGTGAACCTCATTACCCTCGGCAATCGTCGTCGGTATCGGCACCCCGCATCCCCAATTGTGGAGACGTGGCGTCCGAGTTGACGGCCCTTGGCTCGACGACAAATAAAGACGCCGCTCCTCTTCGTCCTAACTCCCCGCCGCGAGTTCTTTCTTTGGGCGTGCAAGCTTGGCGACCCGGTTTCTGATCGCCGCTTCACTGCGCTTTAGCTCTCTCGCGATCTCTCTCGTAACTCGCCCGGCTTCCCGCAGTTCGAGTATCCGCTGGTCGTCCAGCTCAGACCATCGTGTAAATCGCTTACCTGGCAAATGGCACCTCCAAGAGGTCATTATCTAGGCTCTCCCAGCTAAATTCATGTCCCTATAGCTGTGCGGCGTCGGCGCTTTGCCAGCAGCCCGCTCGAACATACAATCCATCATGACGCATTGAATCTGGACTAGCGTCATACTTTCGATATGGACCATGCGCTTCTTAACTTTGGCGCTTAAGTTGGTAATCTTTTTAGGTCTCATTGTTCAGATCCTGATTCTTATAGGCCCGCGGAGTCAGCCAAGGCCTAACGGCGGCTGACCGTACAACATCTACAGTGGATCGGGCTCCTACCTACTCTGGTGGCGCGCGGATTGTGTCTCCTTTGTACTGCTACTCTGTAGTGCGCCGCCATCCCTACGCGGCTGGACTCGCCGCGACAATTTCAATGCTTCTGCGCACGCCGCATTTGCATTCGAAACAGGCGGCTGTGAAAACTATCATCCTTGGAAACAAGCATGTACCTCAGTGAACCAGACTGGACCTGCGGGCGCGCCAAGGCCACCGTCCACAGACCCCCACCTAAACTGGTGGCTCGACCCCCGCGCCCGTTGTTCTAGGTTGCGGATCGTCTTCGCATGAAGTTACGAGGAATGTCAGGCCCCGTCCCAGTGGTTCACATAGGCGAAAACTCTGCTGAGCAGGTCGCATTTAAGCTGATGGAAGAGGTAGCGACTATGGAACAGCGATCGATACACTGTCACGACAATCTCAAACCGGTTGGACCGTTGCGGATCGCAACTGGATTCTCGACACTTACGGGGAATGTCTGATGGCGGTGAGAGAGCCCCACTGCCGTGGCGCAGTGCGTGACCCCATCGCAACGCTGCCCTCTGACTGAGGGACTTCAAAACCTACGAAGTTGCGCCAGACACATCGGCTGTCGCCTTTGCTCGCCATCTCCACAGCGATGTCCCGTCCCAAGTGTGAATGCAACGCTCCGAGGCCATCCGCCGGTTGGTCGAGATCGGACTAAAAGGCGAAGGGGAAATGAAGCGCGACATCCTGAGTGAATTTGAGAAACGAGCAAGCCGTCCGATGTCATCCGCGAAGCGCACGGCCCTAGCGGAGTTACTGCTCGCCCAATCCGCTGGGCAGATTGTTTTTTCCAGAGGACCCGCGCGCGGCTAAGAATGTTTGAAAAGGCGCGGCGGCAGGCGCGACTGGTCGAGATCGGGCGGAAGGCGAAGGGCTCAAAATGAGCGAAGAACAGAGCCACGAGGGATCGGTGTCGCAAAATGCGGACGAACTAAAGGAACGAGAGTTCGATCTCAAACTCATTCAAGCGTGGGCGGAGAGCAGGAATCGCATCGCTGTGGCGGCGGCGGTGCTAAATGGCGCAACGCTGGCGACTGTCATCGCGACGATGAAAGATAAGGGCAATATCGAGCCCTACATGTCGACGCTAGGATTTTCGATCTTCGGCTTGGCTGCCGGCATGGTGGCAGTCGCATTCGCGTGGCAGTTTGCGGACTCTGCCATGGAAAAACTGATGAAGCGCGAGAAAGCTGCCACCGCGATCCTGGTTCATTGGCTCGTCGGCCTCGTTTTTTTCCTCGTCATAATGGCGTCGGTCGGAGGCTTCTTATTGTCCACCAGCTATTTCAGCGGCTATATGCAAGCTGGCTTAGAGTTGCGCATGGTCCCTATAGAGGGCGAGCAAAAAGTTCAACTCTGCCATGGTGACTTGTCCTGATGGCACACAAGACGCCGGGAATGTTCCGGGCCAACCTCTGACATTAAGATATGCTGGCTCGCGTCGTTAACGAAAGACGCGCTCGGCCACTAGAAACCTCACGCACTCCCGGCCGGCGTGGCCACCTGTAAAGCCGTGACTGCGGCTTGCTCGCGGCCGGCCTCCAGCTGATCAGCGAAACCCGTACAGCCCTTGACAATCTCAGCCGCGGCTTGGGTCATCTCCATTGTGGCCAGCACCGCCTCGGCGATCTCACGAATTTCCGTGAATGTACATGCAAGAAGCGATCGTCGTCCTTGATGGCGAAAACGCGGTCGTCATGGCGAAATCAACGCGCACAAAGCGAATGATCTGACCTGCGTCCATACCAGGGACGCATTGTCTGCGCGTGCTCGTGCGGGAGAGTCGTTGTTTTGCCGAGATCCGATCATTCGCCACGACCGCATTTCTCGTCTGGTCGCTCTCCTTCGCACCTTTGGCGTTGGCGGTGCCAATGAGGTGCCACACCCGAGAGGAAGCATTTCGCTAATGCATTGAAATAACTTGGCGATCCCGGGATGACTCGAACATCCGACCTACGGTTTAGGAAAACGAAAACGTTACTTTTTCAACGTTCGCCAAGGTACGTCATAGCTCCCACAAGATCCTGTTTATTCTTGCTTTTCCCTCCCCGAAGTGCATCCTCATTGGGCGCTTCAATTCGCCCCTTAGAGGTGCCAAGGCGCTGCCACACATCAAGCTTTCAGACGTCGGACTTCGGTCTTTGCCTCTCCCTCCGAAGAAAGGGACGGTGGACTATTGGGACCAGACCCTTCCATCATTCGCTTGCCGTGTCTCGCAGGGCGCGCGAAGACCTTCATCCTCAAGACCTACAACTCGCGCCGAGCGATCGGCCGATGGCCCCTCATCAGCCTTGCGGCGGCTCGCCGTGAGGCAAAGCGAATTCTCGCCGAGAAGACGCTGGGCCGGATCCAACCTCAATCCATAATCGTCGCGAAAGCGCGTGAGCTCTTCCTCAAGGAGAAAGAGAAAGCAAGGCGAGTACGGACGGTCCAAGATCTAAAGGACCGCCTCGACCGTCACTTCGACATTCCAGGGCAGCTTGGGAAGATAACCCACAATCAGATCGTTCGACGACTTGAAGCGATCAAAACGCCTCAGAAATTCAACGCGGCGCTCCGCGTGGGACGAACCTTTTTCACGTGGTGCACCAACCGTCGCTACATCACCGAAAACCCTACAACAGGTATCGACCGCCGCTCGATCCCGTCCCGGACGCGGGTCCTCTCCGATGAAGAACTCAAGAAAGTTTGGACTGCATGCTCCGAGCTTCATAAGGACATGCCGGAGGGCTATCGCACGATCGTCAAGCTATTGATCCTCATGGGCCAACGCAAAACTGAGGTCGCAGGTTTGGACAAGGCCCACGTCTCTCATAACCAGAAAACTGTCTCTCTTCCAGGTACCTTAACCAAGAACAGCGAGACCATGAACTTCCAGTAGGCAACTTGACTCTGTCTATCCTGGCTCCCCTGCTCACATGCAATTCTCTATTGTTTCCAGCTCGCGGCAGATCAACGCCATTTAATGGTTGGTCGAAGAGCAAGAAAGCACTCGACAAAGCGAGTGGTGTCACCAAGTGGACGCTTCACGATCTTCGCCGGACATGCCGCACAATCCACGCTCGCATCGGTCGATGCCCCACATCGCCGAACGCCTAGTCAATCACGTCTCGTCCCGCTCAGACGTCTAAAATGTCTACGACAGGCATACTTACCTACCTGAAATGGTGCTCGCGATGAAAAACTACGAGTCCTACCAGCTTCAGAACGTGCTACCTTAAGTCGTCGGCTGACACTTAACAGCCGTCGCGACGGCTCCCAACAAATGGAGCTAAGCGATGACTGGAAAGGAAGTGGTCAACTGGCGTGGGGTTAAGGCACTTGGAATTCCCTACAGCCGCACGCACTGGTTTAGGCTCTGTGCATCTGGTGAGGCACCGATGTTTTTCAAACTACGTGCTCACAGAAACAGTCCGCCGGTCTGGTGGCTGCACGAGATTGTCGAGTGGCTTGAGGCTCGCGCCAAAACCAAACCTGCCGACGCTCCGAGAAAGTAAGGAGCGGGGCTGGCCCTCCAAAGCCAGCCCTTCCTCCTTAGAGGGCTTTCCTGGCGATCCAGCCTTATGCCCCGCCATACGCCCCGCCTTTAGGGTAAGGCGGGGTCGACGGTTGGCACGTGCCGGCCTGGGGCAGCATGTATGATCGACAAACCCCGACTTGCCGTGCGACTTCCGTGGTGCTGCCGCACCACGACGCGCGAAAGCGGGACATGCGTTCCTCCTCATATTCGAGATTGATTCCATCTCAGACTTCGTCCGAGCCTCATCAATCTCTTCATTAGGAGGACAAGCTCAGCGAGTCCTCGAAAAGTTGTAGAGGCACTTGGCTCGGGCTCACCGGAGCAGACGGTCAGCGCTCAAGTTGGAAGAGCAAGATCGCGCGACGGGAGAGACTATCTTTCTGCCTCTCAAGCGTGCATACTGACTTTTTTGCAGAGGAGAAATACTCCATGCAACTAAAGCTTAAGCGCTCGCAGCGTGCGGGCGGCATGCTCGGCGGCAAAGTCATTTTTGCGCTCGATGCGCGCACTGATCTCACGCCTGATGAAAAAGGACTGGTGAGCAAGTACGGTCTTGGAAAGCTCGTCGTATACGATAGCGAGGCACGTAAGAAACACGGCGACGAGCGCAAGCAGCACTACCGGCCGCTCACTTTGGAGAAGCACTCGCGGCATTGCCAGTGCAGCCATGATGGCGCTTTCGCTTCGGGTTACCATCGAGACCTTGATGAGTGGCCAGCACATCGAATGCAAGGATCTCGACGAGCTGCTTGGTGCCGAAGCAGCCATTCTAAGCGCCTGCAAAAATCTCAAGGCATATCTTGAAACGGCACAGACCTTCGACGGGCGGGAGGAGGTCGTTGAGTTCTAAGCTTCCAAAGTACATACCTCCGTCTCCGTTTACGCCGTTTCTTCGGCGTTTTACGGACGAGCGGGCGCGTGACCTGTCTGAAACGACGGCCCTCTACAATGAAGTGTGCGCTACCTATGTTGGTTCGCTGTGGGCCAATCCTCAGGCGATAGAGCACGTCAATACGCTGATTGGCGAACGGGTCGGAGAGGCCGTTGATCTGCCACGGTCATCCACGCTCTTAAAGGCGCTCGATCGCTGTCAGCAAGAGATTCTCGCTCTGGAAACGACAATCTTTACCTTTCCGGAGATCGATCTGAAAACTGCAGCCCTCTCTCTCAAGGAGCACGTTGATCTTCGCCGATACCTCCGTGCCAAGCAGCACTTTCATGCCAACGATGAGCGGGTCGCCGAGCTACTCATGGATACGCTCGCTGGACTGTTTGAAGCGATTGTCTCGGCGCTGCCAAACCCACCGGATGACACTGACGCGACGCCATCGCTCACGGTTCCCGTTGTCTGTCTTCTCCGTAATCCAGGCCATCTCATTGCCAGGCTGATAGCTACCATTTGCCAGCGGCAAAACGCAGAAGCAGGTCTATTTTCAACGCTCCAAGACCGCCTGTACAGAAATATGTGTCTCGCCTCGGGTGTTTCCCCGAACGAAGAGAAGCCGCGCAAACCGCTCGTGGAGGCCGACAATTCCGATCTTCCGCCTGAGGAGCTTGTGGAAACCTATTTGAGTGAAACGCCGTTTCTTGACCTCTTCCGCTGCCCGGTACCCTTTAGCATCCCCGCAAAGACTCGTTTCGAGCACCAATGGATCGTTGCGCCGCCAGGTGCTGGCAAGTCGACACTACTTCAGTACTTGATCTTGCGTGACCTCGACCTTGTCGCTTCGGACCAAGCGTCCATTGTCGTGATGGAAAGCAACCGCGATCTCATCAAAGCGATCGAGGGCCTGAAGGTATTTGCGCCTGGGGAGCGCCTTGATGGCAAGTTGGTCGTCATCGATGCCGAGGACGTCGAATGGCCGGTCGCCCTCAATCTCTTCGAAGTCGGCATCGGGGAAATGCATTCCTACTCGCCGGCCGAGCACGAAGGGTTCCGAAACGCCGTGCTAGCGCTCTACGATTACATCTTCAGTGCATTACTTTCGGCGGAGATGACGAGTAGGCAGAACACCCTATTTCATTTCACGATCGAGCTTCTACTCACTATCCCGTCGGCCACCCTCGACACCCTTATCGACCTGATGCAGCCCGGAGGACTTGCCACATTCAAGGAGCACCTCTCCAAGCATGATCCGGATGGGAGGCGCTTTTTCGAGCTAAAGTTCAACAGCAAGGAGTTCGACCGCACGAAGGAGCAGGTCGTCGACCGGCTCTTTGCCGTCAAGCGCATCCGGACGCTGTCGAGAATGTTCTCGGCACCCAAGTCGAAGTTCGACTTCTTCACTGAAATGAGTGCTGGGAAAGTTATCCTCATCAACGTTCCGCAAAGCCTGCTTCAAGAAGACGGCGTGGAGATCGTGGGTCGTTTCTTCATTTCAATGATCCTACTCGCCGCACACAAGCGTCAGCTTCTCCCAAAGGGGCAGCGCCTTCCTTGCTTCGTGTACATCGATGAGTGCCAAGACTTCATCAAGCGCGATCCGAAGATCCCGGTCATCCTCGATCAGGCGCGTAAGCTCAACGTGGGCTTGGTCCTTGCTCATCAGCGATTGCAGCAGATGCAGCCGCACGTACTCGATGCGCTCTATGGTGCGACTGCGATAAAGTTCGCCTCGAAGATCAGCGACGCCGCGGCTCATGCGCTTGCGCGCGACATGCGAACCACCCCCGACTTCATTCTCAATCAGCCGCAGTACCATTTCGCGGCGTATGTCCGCGGTCTGACAAATGCCGCGCTGTCGGTTGGCATCCCGGCCACGGACTTAAATGGGGCGCCGCGCATGACGGCCCATGAGCACGCCGAGGTCCGGAGGAGAATTCGAGAGCGTTATGCGGTTAACCCGGCGGCCTCGGTAATTGCTCGGATCGATGTTGAGAAGCCGTCGAATAAAGGCCTGAAAGAACCGGTGAATGGAGAGTCCGTAGCCGCGAGAGACCTGGGCGGTGATGACTGGCGCTCATAGCGCACAAAAGGAAGCCCGCCGAAGCGGGCTTGCTGTTAGTTCGGTACGTCGGCCGGCTTTGAAGGGCACGTACTCGCTCGGTGTCCAGGCTCATTGCAGATCGAGCATTTGGGAACGCGTCGCTCGCGCGCTGTACCACCAAGAAGCTCGTTGAGCTCCGTGTCGAGTTCTTCGCGCTTAGCGATGAGCTCTTTAACTCGCGCGATCTTGCTATTTAATTCCATATTAACCACCTCCTTTCGGTGTGAAGATTGCGTCTGCAGTGCGTCAGGTCTGCTCTATCCGACGGCGCGATCTGCCGAGCGTGGTGTGCATGTGCAGGCATGTGGATCGATGAGCTACAGCAATGATCTTTCACTTTTTCTTGCGCTGGCGCGGCTGATTATCTGCATCCACGGTCTCGTCTGATACAGTCTCGCGCTATGGACGATACCTTAGCGCCCCCAAAACGTCGGCCTCGCTTCCGTCGCTCGCCAGAAGCCATTCCATTTCGAATCACTGACGGTGACGTGCTGATCCTGCGGCAACTAGCGCGTTATCGGTTCCTGCGATCTGCTCACATTGCGGCCCTTGTAGGCCGTTCAGTCGATCGTACCAATGACCGGCTGTGTCGCCTCTATCATGCTGGCTATGTCGATAGGCCACGCGCGCAGCTCGACTACTACCCCACAGCAGGTTCGGCGCCTATGGTGTATGCGCTTGGCGACCTCGGTGCTCAGTTGCTCACCGAGGGCGGCGCTGAGTTCGCAAATCTCGAGTGGAGCCGGAAAAATCGGGAAGCGGGCCGACCATTTATTGAACATCAGTTGGAGATCGTCGAGTTTCACATAGCGCTAGAACGGTCCACGCGTGGCCGGAGTGACGTACGGCTCATTCATCCCGAAGAGATTATTGCGAGCTCGCCTGGGCGCACCTGCAAAAAGCGAAACCCGTTCGCATTGCGAGCTACGATCTCGCAGAGCGAACGCGCGCACAGAGCTGGCCCCGCAAATTCGGACAGTAGCTTGAGTGGATTTTCTGCCTGACAGCGGCGAGGATTCTTGCTGCGAATCAGGAGCGAAGATGACGAAGAAGAGCCGCCGGACGCATTCTCCGGCATTCAAGGCGAAGGTTGCTTTGGCTGCGCTCAAAGGCGACAAGACACTGGCGGAGCTGGCGCAACTGTTTGATGTTCATCCGAACCAGATCACGATCTGGAAAAACCAGCTCCTGGAAGGCGCCGCCGGCGTGTTTGGGCATGACAAGACATCGGCCGAGACGCCGGTCGATTTGAAGGCGTTACATGCCAAGATCGGCGAGCTGGCGTTGGAAAACGATTTTTTGTCCGGCGCGCTCACCAAGGCGGGCCTGCTGAGCGCAAAGCGATGATCGACCGCGGTCATGATCTTTCTATCGTGCGCCAGGCGAAGGTCCTGAAGCTGGCTCGCAGCACGGTCTACTATGAACCTCGGCCAGTTTCGGCCGAGGACCTTGCCTTGATGCGTCGGCTCGATGAGCTGCATCTCGATTATCCCTTCGCGGGAGCGCGTATGCTGCGATCGTTGCTGCGGCGGGAGGGCGTATACGCCGGTCGCCGCCACATCGCGACGCTGATGAAGCGCATGGGGATCGAGGCGGTCTATCGTCGCCCGAACACGAGCAAGCCGGCTCCGGGTCACAAGATCTACCCGTACCTGTTGCGCGGATTGAAGATCGAGCGGCCCGACCATGCGTGGGCAATGGACATCACCTTACATTCCGATGCGGCGTGGCTTCGTCTATCTCGCGGCGGTCGTCGATGTGTTCAGCCGACGGGTCCTGGCCCATCGCGTCTCGATCACAATGGAGGCGGCCTTCTGCGTCGAAGCGGTCCAGGAGGCGTTGGCGAAGCACGGCAGGCCCGAGATTTTCAACACGGACCAGGGCAGCCAGTTCACCAGCCTCGAGTTCACCGATGTGCTGCTGGACGCGAAGATCGCCATCAGCATGGACGGCAAGGGCGCCTGGCGCGACAACGTGTTTGTCGAGCGGCTCTGGCGCACGGTCAAATACGAAGAAGTTTATCTCCGCGCCTACGACAGCGTGTCCGAGGCGCGAGCGTCAATTGCCAAGTATCTGGCCTTCTACAATCAGGGACGCCCTCACTCGAGCCTTGACGGGCGCACGCCCGACGAGGCTTACTTCGGCACGCAAGCTATGGTGATGGCCGCATGACCGTCGCCGACGATTTTGTCGTCGCTCTGGTCGGGCTACGCCCTCCCGACACAACGACAAAATCGTAAAGCCCCGCGTTCAGCATAACCCGGCAGGAATCCACTTAAATCCAGCGGGGCGCTGTCCAAACAACCGGGGCCAGCTCTCACGACCTCGCCGTAGTTCCCGACCTTGTGTTCGGTCTGATGTTTCCCGATGGCTCGCGCCGTTGCTTCATGGTAGAGATCGACCGAGGCACGATGCCGATCTCGCGCTCAGATTTTCGACAGACTAGCTTCGGGCGAAAGATGCAAGCTTATCTCACCGCGTACAGTCAAGGACAACATACGCAACAGTTTGGCTGGAAGACATTCCGAGTGCTTATTGTGACTACTGATCAACAACGTGCCTGGTCCATGATTGAGAGGCTGCAACGGCTGAACGAACCGCTGAGCCCCGGACCCTCCCTCTTTTTGTTTGCCGTAGCCGACGAGTTGCAGAGGAATGATCCATTGATTCACATTTGGCAGGACGGAAACGGCAGTACGATCCGACTGCAATAGGGGTCGTTATGAGCAGCGCAACAAATATATGAGGCTGGATGCTGTCGGCTGATCGGGGTGGGGTCATCCGTCGCTACCTCATTCGAGGGCTGTGGGCCCGCTTCGTGCGAGCTGGCTTCCCACTCACGTTGCCTCCGGATGATCAGTTCGCGTCAAACTCCGATCTGGTCATCGCCTCTT
Source organism: Bradyrhizobium sp. USDA 327 (assembly GCF_041262065.1). NCBI lineage: Bacteria > Pseudomonadati > Pseudomonadota > Alphaproteobacteria > Hyphomicrobiales > Nitrobacteraceae > Bradyrhizobium > Bradyrhizobium sp. USDA 327. The sequence continues at coordinate 6,273,514 of NZ_JBGCCW010000001.1, forward strand.
GTTCCATATTTCCGTCGCCGGAGCCCTCAAAACTCAGCGTGTGTCCAACAATGCGGTTGCGCTCCTTCTTGAATTCCAAAATCGGCGTCTCAGCGACTGCAGCACCTCTCTTCCCTCGCAGACGGAAGAAGCGGGTGTCAGGCCCAAAAAGCTCCCCGCGACCGTACCAAGTAGATCCCGATGCGACGCGAAGCGAATACGCTCCAACTGGTACTTTGGTGGAATAGGGTTCTCCACCTCGCAGAAAGATCCAAATCTGATCCTTTGAATTCGCCACGTTGACCAACTTGATGAGGTAGTTGGATCCTGTCTTCGTCCGAACGCTAAAGGGTGCAATCGCGTTTCTGCGATTGCGCGTTTGCAAGTCTCCAGTCGGGGGAGCGGGCTTGGTTAGATTCATTGTGGTCGGCGACGCGCTGCGAACGGCGACCTGATTCTTATCTGTCCCCCTAGGTGCCTTGGCCACGACAAGCGTCTGGGCAGGGGGTACAGGCAAAATGGGTATCTTGGTTAAGGGCATCATCTGCCCCGGGCCTCCAGACATCACATCCTTGTTCCGTGCCATGATCTCTTCGTTTCGCTCCAAGATGCAGGAAACGTCGGCGTCCCGGCAATCGCGAACAGGTAGCGGTGAGGGAACAGGCACCCCCGCAGGGAGGACGGGTGGTGGGATCGAATGTTCGATTTCGCGAACTGGATATGTAGAAGAGTGTTTTGCGGTGGCCGTCGAAACTGTAGGTGCACGTTGCGATCCAGCACTCTTCGATTGTTGTTCTAATCTGAGACCGACGAAAACGACAAAGAGGATCGCTGCTACAAGCGCTGCAAGCGCAAAGGCGGGTCTGACGTTCTGACCGCCGTCTTTGGAGGTCACGGAACGCAAGATCTTTCCGCATTTGCTGCATTTGAAAAATCCAGATCTGACGGTTTCCGGCCACAGCCGATTCAGTTGCCCGCAACCGGTGCAGCGAACAGTTTGTTTTGTATCGATCATGCGACTATCTACGTGCTGCGCGATTCCCGCGGTTCAGATAGTTGAGTGCGAAAGCAAGGAGCAAAACGGCAACGAGCAACACGATCACCACATCGACCTTGCCTGTCGTTGAAGTTGTTGGGCTACGAGAAATTGCGGACGGAGTTGGCTCATTTTCAATCGGATAGTCGCTGAGACTACGCGGGACGAATGGATCGCGTGCATTGGACGCCAGACGCACAGGAGCGCCGGCCCCGTCATCAACGATAAACGAGATGAACTTCCGATCGGGATCGATCGCGTCTGGCTTACCGAGATTGACGCCAGCAAGGGCAGCTTCGACCGCGCGCGTGACGGTTGTCTCACCATCGCGCATAGCCGTCTCGGCAAATTTCTGGCCGGCGATCGACACGCCGCCGCTCATTGATGAGGCTTTGACGAATTGCGTTTGGCCACCCTTTTTAGATACGGCCGAGCAGCTAGCGACCGTAACGAATAATTCGCTAGGATGATAATTGGGAAGCGGCGCTTTAGGCTTCTCTGCATCGAGAAGCGGCATCGCGTCCAGGGTGCCACAGAGACGGTCGTTGGCTTCCGTGACTTTGCGGGCCGCAATGTAAGCGCGAAAGACTTCTCGAAGTAATCCTAGCTCATCGTAATGTTGGGCATATTGAGCGAACCTAGCACTCACGTCCGCCGCCAGCCCGTCTAGCCTCGGATCGTGGTCCGACAAGTCCTTGTTGGTTGCGTGATCATGAACGCGAACGAACATTATCGGATTAACTTGCGAAAGGTCAAATATGCTGCCGCGGCGCACGAAGAATGATCCATTGCGAGCTGCTTGATCAGCCGATCGAATAAGTCCCTTCGATTGAAGAAGCGATCGAAGTGCGGAGTCGCCCAATGATGGTGGCGAGGCCGCTTCGTTCATGATTGTTGTGGGCGAGTCGGAGGGGGTTATTTCGAACCACAGCCGACTTCCGCGCCATTGTGGGCGTTCGGCCATTCTGTCGTGGGTGCCGGTAAGAAGGCCCTTGGCCGCGTATTCAATGTCTGCGGAAAGGTACCCGGGGATCGCCGACGCACGAAGCTTGCCCGGCACAAGAATTGAGACGCCCGAAGATAGCTCCTTTAACAGCACATCGGCCTTGTAAAGAACCTCTCCCAATCGGGTTTGCCGCAGCCACTCCGGATAGAAGACCAATTTCGCACGAAAGTTGGGGTAACGAGGCGAAATGTCATGCCAGATGCTAGGGTAGTCCTGCGTAGCTGAGACAGTGCGAACGTTGATGCCGGGCCGAGCATCTTTCATTCGTAATTGAGCGACGCTGGACGGGAAGTCCTTCTTTATCCTTTTCCAAAATTCACTGGAGGCTTGATCCCCTTGTTGGCTCCAAAGCGCTCCGTCATCTGGATCAAGGCTGAAATAAGGGTCGCGATCTTCGCAGGCCGCTCGAAGTGCCGTCAAAAATAACGCCGCATCCATCTGGCTCTGTGAAGCGCGACCCGATAGCACAATCTTTCCGTCGGTCAGGGCGGACGCATCTAGCGCGATTTCGAACGGCATTCAGTCGGCAGCCGCGCGACTCAATGAAATGCCTCCAGGTCCAGTTTGCATTCGCGGCGCTTGCCCCGCTTGACTTGGGATAATGGAGGCGCTTTGAGATGGCCCGGTAGACAGGGGCTTGGACACAAAATTTGGTTGAACTCTTGCAGGCGTTATTCCGGCGACCGCCCCAAAAGGATCTTGGGCATTTCCAGAGTTCTGTCGCGCCCCCGTAGGTGCCCGTTGATCTCCTGGGTCCATCATTGCTGTAAGCGCATTGACGGCGACTTGCACCTTATGAGCGCCCATGAAATCCGCAGCTATCTTGCCCGCCACTGTTCCAGGAACGCCAGTGACGACAGCCCCAACCGCAGTCTCGAGAGACCTTATTCTTAGTGCATCTGATAAGGTGGGCTGGAAGTAAACTGTCTTTCCAGATAATTGGCCCATTCCCAAAACCGCGCCTTGATCAGACTTTGCGTCTCCAATGCGCTCGCCTCGCGTAACCAGATTGATTTGGCTCGTGCTCCCCGCCGTCGCACCACTGACGATCGGGGGGCGCGCGGAGTCAACGGTCACAACATTGGCAATACCGGGCGTCTGCTGGGCTACATAGGCAGCTTTTCCGCCGCCGCTAGAATGTCCTGTTGTGCTAAGCGAACGCCTAAGTGGGTACTGTTGCTTGACTTGTTCAGCGAATTGGACCGCGTATTTGTACTGATCTGGAATAGTACCAGTCTGAGCTTGCACGTCCGCCTTAAGATCGACGCTGCTGACGGTCCCACGATATCCGATTGCGATGTCGCCCTTATCATTCCCATACACAGCAGCGAAGAAGCCGGACGAGGCGGCAGCCTGATTGAATTTTGTTATCCATCCAGCCTCGACGCGTGTCCACCCATCGGGAATCGTTGCGCTCCCTTTGTTAGAGTAGGCGTCTTGAGCCATGTATACATAAGGCAGGATGAGGTTCTTGGTCGGAATATCAATATCGTGCTCTCCGATTTGCCCCGCAGCGCGAGAAAAATCAAAGAGGCCAAACAGCCCAAAAGAGGCGGCAATCAACAGTGCGCGCTGCGCCAACATCCGATACCCTGTCTCAAAAGCTCACAGGATTGCGAAGGAAACATTTGCCGAGCACTAACGGATCATTTTGCTCCTCCCCCATCGGCGCCGCAACACCTGATTGCTTTGGGTGCCTAGTAATTCCCGTGCGCCGGACAGCCAAAATGCTAAGATGTGCGTATTGATGCGTTACAGTGGTATCAAATCTCTCAATAGTAGTTTCTGGTTCATTCGAGTAATCAGCGGCGTATTCTGCTTGGTTGTATTTTCCTGGCTCGAATATTTGGGATTCGCATTTTTGGTATCTGGTGGCTTTGGTGCAAATCCGCCGGCTCTAGAGCTGGTGTTCTTTTCAGAATGGCTGAGCTTTGGTGCAGCAAGCGCTTTTTTTGCGTATCGACCGCCGTCATTTGGGTCAGCAGGAGTGAATCTTACTTTCGCTGTTGGCTATATTGCAATCGCAGCCGCGAACTTCACATTCATGTTCGCCGGAGGCACATGTGTTGACTTGCACGGGAATATTTACTCCGAAGCCAATATGCTACTTCAGAAAGAAGGTTTCCTATCGGACGTTAGTTTCACCCCGCCAAGCGGACGTTACCTTTGCGTCAAGCAGGTCTTGTAATCCCCCCGTCCTCGCTGCGAGGTCGACTTGGACGTTGCTTCTATCTGCGCGCCTGCAAGCGCGCATCTCCGTGAGGTGCTCTTTCTTGGTAATCCAATTTACCCGTCGATTGACTGAAAGAATGTAAGGGCCAGAGCCGCGGCATCGAACAGGCCCATCCGGCGATCCTCACTCATCCACGGCTTGCGGGGTGGCGCCGTTTTTGTCGTTCCGATAATGAATTCCCAGGTCGCGCTGCAACTGCGTTGCCGATCATTTCTACTGGAGTGGACTGTGGGATCGTGTTAGCTCGACGTGAAGCGATTGACATTATATGCTTTCATCATGAAGGAACGCGGCGCACTGATTGCGATCGGCTTGGTCGCAATTTCAATTACAGCGATCCCTCTCCTCATCAGCCGCTCGGTTTCCGGCGTAGCAACGAACGAGGCGCCAGTAAACCCGACTAGGTCGTCTGACGAGCTCAATGTCCAAGGCTCCTTGGTCGGCCTCGTGACCCAGGAGCACGATTTCGCCTCTCCACTCATTTGGCGTTAGCCGCGACAATCGTTGCAGATTTGTTCTTTCACTTTCCGCCCTGCGATCCGGAACCTGCATGCGTGTCCGGGTTTCGGTGGCGAGGCGGAGGCATCGCGACGAGCGTCCATACGATCGATTGAGCATTTCTTCTAATTTCGCTCAGTAGTGGACGCTCGCTCCACCTCGCGAACGAGCACCCGAATGGGTCGGGTGCTCGTAGCGAGGAGGACACGATGTCCAACATTTCTCTTGCCCAGAGAGTTCAAAAGCTGGTGACGCTTTGCGATCAGAGGGGCTTCCAAGACCTGGACGATCTTCTGTTGGCAGCTCTCCTGAAAGATGCGAGCCCGGCGATCTGCATGACGGAGGGGTGCAACAACACCGCCGACATTGGAGCCCGACCAGGACCAGGGCTTCTGCGAAGCATGCGGTGGCAAGACGATCATCTCAGCACTTGTGCTCGTCTGCCTAATCTAGGAGGCCGACGATGTTGGTTCGTAGCTACTATCACCGCGCGGAATGCAGCCGGGAGTGGAGCGACGTGTGGTCCGCACAATGTGACGATGACTGTCCATACTGCGGCGCTCGCCACATGCCGCCTTATAGGAGCAAGGACGCGGAGGAGTGCGATGATGAATAGTATCGCCCTTCTCAACGATGCCTTCCGGCACACCTTCTGTGGCGGCAAGGTAATGATGACAATCGGAGTCGCTGAGCTGCCCGATTGCGTAAAGGCCGAGGCGCTCCGTCAGGTAGCGGATTTCTCCGGGTTGACAGAGGAGAACGATCCTCATGGCGAGCACGACTTCGGAAGCTTCGACCTGGTGGGTCGAAAGTTCTTCTGGAAGATCGACTTGTATGAGGAGCCAGATGTCAAGGACGCAAATCGAGATCCCGTCGTCAATCGTGTGCTGACGATCATGTTGGCCTCCGAGTACTAACGCCACGGCGACTTGCCCCACATTCAAAAGTGGGGCTCTTTTCTGAAGACTCGGTTTTACTCACTCTTGCTAAGCCAACTTCGATCGTTCCTGCTGCAGCCGTGACCATGCGCACCAGCGCATTGACTTGTATCCGGTCGAAGGCAATCGCCTTCGCACCACAATCGCTATTCACGTAAGCCGGAGCCTGAAAGGCACGGGAGGCGACCAAACTACTACTGGGCTACGAAGAGCCATCAATCTTCCCGGTCGCCAGCCCGCCTTTCCGCAGTTGCGGCAAGCTCAGAAACGACATTGTTCTCGTTAGACCTTCAACGTAGCGCCCTCCGGTACCACCCCTTGCTCGACAAAGCGCCACAAGGCGATGGCCAATTTGCGTGCAAGAGCAACGATGCCAACCTTGCGACCGCGCATCCCCATCCCGCCAAACCGTTCGTGCCACCACAACGAAAGTTTTCTGTTTGGCTGGTAACGGAGCCAGAACCAAGCCAGCTCGACCAATGTTTGCCGAGCAAGCTTGGTGCCTGCTTTGTGGATACCTCGATCGCGACCAGTGTCACCGCTATTGTAAGGGCTGGGCGCGAGCCCAACGAACGACGCCACGTGTCGTCGCGTTTCGAACGAACGATGATAGACCTCGGCAACCAGCACCGTGGCGGTCGTCTCTCCAACAGCGCCAAGTGTCGCGAGGCGCTGAACCCTGATCTGCGAGCTTTGATTTGAGCTTGGAAATGGACCAAAAAGAAGGAAAGACTAGAAGTAGAGCCAAGAATCGGAGGCGTTCAATCGTACTCAAGTTAGCCGGGATTAGTCAGACTTTATCACTTTTTGGGCAACCCGTGGGCAACCACGCAGTATTATTAGCAAAGACGATACGGCAAAGGTGATGAAGCATAACGTAAAAGCCGCCATATGGCGGCTTTTGCGTTGAAGAGACCAAACTGGCGGCCGAGCAAGTGAGCCCTCATCGACCGACGTCAGCGGCGAATGGCGAAAGGTCGAAAAGATCGATGGATGTCAATCGGCCCTTAAATTGCGGGCTATTGTCAAGCTGCCATTCTTTCTCTCCAGTGGCACGCCGGTGGCGATTGCTCCGTCGGAGCTGGTCGGGGTTGCGGAGACGGAGCGATCGCGGTTCGGCGAGACGATCGCCTAGCGGGATTGGATAATCGATGCGTCCTGCTATGGTCCAATACTCGATAAGCTCCGCTGTACACAGAAGTTAGCGGCTGATCAATTGAGGTATTGATCACAACAGGCCGGAACGTCAAAGCGCGGCAACCGTATTGGCCTGCAATCTTGCCTCGCCCAACCGTCCGACACACTCCACTTGCGCTTGGTTGCCGAGATCGAGACGTGCAGCACGAAGCGCAGACACTTTGAATAGCGATGCGCCTTTATCATCGTCGACGCTCGACGTATCGACAGCGAACGTCATTTTGGCAACACCTTCCTGTCCGCGTCGAGCGCTCCCTGATCTTTCGGCTCGGCAAGCTCAAACCACGAGCCTGGTGCATACGTGGCGATAAGCTTGGCAAAGAACGATTGGGGCTCCCAATCTTGCCCTTCGCGCTTCTCGAAAATGACGACTCCGTCGCGGGTGAAATAACTAGGTCCGGGAACATTGCAGTCGACCGAAAGCTCGACGCGCCAGAGGCCGCCCTTCGCGGTTTGCTGCTCATCTATCATCGGCGAGTAATGCACTCCAACCGGCTCGCCGATAGTGCAGCGGCCACGCCGCAGAAGATCGCCCAACTTGCCCTGCGCGGTGGTTACGAAGTTGAAGTTGGCGGGATTATGCAGAAAGTGACGGTTCACGCCGCTTTCGTCGTTTGTCACTTCGTCCGCAATGAGCGAGAGTGCGAACGCCTGCCAGCCCAGTTCCATCGGCTTTGCATACGGCGCCACAATTTTCATTGTGCCATCGGGCGCCACCTCCCACGTGACCGTGTACTCTTCCTTTGTTTTATCGGCCCGGTGTTTGGCCCACGAAAAGATAACTGGCTCGCCCGAGTCGGTCTTTTGACCAACCTCCCATCCCCTGGGGATGAAGTGCGCTACCTTCGAGACCTTGGTGAAGATTTGCTCCGCTGTCTCACCATCCTGCGCTCGCCAGGTTGATTTGACCTTATCGATAAGGGGGTTGTCGCTCGTCCGAACGCCATCGCTCTTACCGGCCAGCCCGCCCGGAAAAATGAACCATACGACAAGGCCGACACAGAGACCAAGACCGAGACAAAACCAAAGCACACGCCTATCGATCATTTTGTCCTACCCCGCGCCGCTGTCCTTTTGTCCTTATATCCGCGCAGAATTGTATCTTGAGGATAGTCGCGACGCAGCTACCAGGATTGGTTGGTATCCAACCCAATTCCATTTGCCACCGGCTGCTGGCGATCTGATGCAGGTGCCAACATTTTTCTGCGGACGGGCCTACGGAGGTCCGTGGCCATTTGGTTAGCTCGTCTTTTGACGTAACACCTCAGCTGGCGCTGGAGAACATGCACAGTGTGTTTGATTCGCTTGCCCGGCAAGTTTCCGCTTCTGTGAAGGATGCGCCGCAACGCATCACCCCGCTTATACGAGGGTTTCTTCTTGAGCGACCGCGGATGATCAGAACCCATATTGATTCCACAACACGCCAATCCCTCGTTAGCTAAAGGAGAGGCGTACGGGGGAATGAAGACTGCTCCCACCCGCGCGCCGACGGAAGATCAATCTGCTTGCGCGTTAAGAATCTTTTAACCATGACGGCCTAGCTTTTCGCGATCTGCGCACATTGCTCGGTACGCTCCCAGGAGGACAGCCGATGCAATTGAGAGGCTGACCTATGTCGCACCTGCTGACCGCCTGAAAATCTCGCCAGGGGCCGCCCGTTCGCTCGCCAAGCAGTCAGTTGCCGCGCTCACTTTCAGACGATGGCAACGCGTTGGTGTGCGTTGATCTCGCCGAAATGCGGCTAAGCCACGGCGAACCGGTGGTCGACAGCAAACAACGCCCTGCGAGCGGAAAGTATCCTGGCGTTGCAGGCAGAGATCGCGCGGCTTGAGGCGACGGCAGTTGGTCATCGGGCAGATCTCGAGCGCAAGCGCCTATGCTGGTGGCTCGATCGACGGCCACGGACGAGCCGGTCCAGACTGGGCCATCTAGCCGCGGACTTGGTCAAAGCAGATCGCAATGCTTGGAGGTAGCATTTCGAGTCATCTCGTTTCCCAGCTTACCGACGCAATCGTGAGGCCGAAAATGACCAACATTACCGATGTTCGCGGGCTAAAAACGCACATTATCGTGTTCGGGGTCGGCGGCGCCGGGGGCAATGCCGTCAACAACATGATCGCGGCCGGCTTGCAGGGTGTCGATTTCGTCGTCGCCAATACAGACGCACAGGCGCTCACGATGTCGAAGGCCAAGAGCCTCATCCAGATGGGCACCCAGATGACTAAAGGACTCGGGGCCGGCTCGCAGCCTGACGTCGGGCGCGCCGCGGCCGAAGAGGCAATCGATGCCATCCGTAAACATTTGACCAGCGCACACATGGTGTTCGTTACCGCCGGCATGGGCGGCGGCACCGGCACCGGGGCAGCGCCTGTCATTGCCAAGACCGCGCGTGAGCTTGGCATTCTAACCATTGGTGTTGTCACAAAGCCATTCCAATTCGAGGGTCAACGCCGAATGCGCCTTGCCGAAGCCGGCATCGCGGATCTGCTGAAGACGGTGGACACCCTGCTGATCATTCCAAACCAAAACTTGTTTCGGGCGACCAACGAGAAGACCACCTTCGCCGAAGCTTTCGCCCTGGCTGACCAAGTGCTCCATTCGGGTGTGGCCTGCATCAGCGACCTTATAGTCAAAGAGGGCTTGATCAATCTCGATTTTGCCGACGTTCTCTCGATCATGCGCGAAAAGGGCAAGGCGATGATGGGCAGGGGCGAGGCTTCTGGCCCATCGCGTGTGCTCAAAGCCGCCGTAGCCGCGATTTCCAATCCACTGATCGAAGACCCCTCGATCAAGCGAGCCAGTGGCCTCATCATCTCTATCACTGGCGGCAAGGACCTGACACTGTTCGAAGTCGACCAGGCCGCTAGCCGCATTCGCGAAGAGGCCGATCAGGATGCCAATATTATCATCGGCGCCACTTTTGATGAGCAGTTGGAAGGTACGGTGCGCGTCTCGGTGGTGGGGACCGGCATTGATAATCTCAGCCAGGCAGAACCGGTGGAAAGCAGAAATCTCCCTTTCGGAACTCGCCGGCCGGCTGCGCAACGATAGCCCTCGCGCCTTGGACCATATCGAGCATAGCGCACGGCTGGCGGCCCATCTAAGGGGGCGCCATGCCGCCGACCGCCCGCTACCCAGGAGGGGTATCGGCAACGCCGATCTGGAATATGAGGCAGCGCGGATGATTAGACCGCCCAGCAAAATGGAATGGGACACATCAAGGCTTTGGGCCACGGGACGGGCCTATCTTGATAATGATCATCTGTCTTTCGAGGACATCGCTTCGCGGGTCATTGAGAGCGCAACCGTCATCAGCAATCGGATCAGGCGCTATGACCGATGCTCCGCCCATTGTTCACAAATGGCATGTCTTTCAGCACATCAAGGAGGCGCCCGGCGAGGAAGACGGGCGACAGATCATCTGGGAAGGTAATGCGTGCCGGCGATCTCGCGCTCATGCAATGCTGGTCAGGGCCGTTACGATGGCACCGCCGTCGGGCGAACCGAGACCGGTGCAGGCGTTCCAGCCGGGACAGGCATTGTAACCAAGGCCCGTTGTATCCTTGTTGTCCCCGGTGACGATCGGACGCAGCAGGTTGGGCAACTGGTACAAACGACCGTTCACAAAGCCGAGCGATTGGCCGCGTCTTGCATTGATCAGCGCAATGAACGCGCCCCAGAGCGGAGCGACCGCGCTTGTCCCGCTTGCGACGAAGTCCACGCCATTGAGGAAGATGCGGTAGCCATTTGTCGGCGCGGCAGCAGCGGCGACGTCCGGTACCCCGCGTCCGCGTCTGCCGTCATTGAGCGAGCCCGGAATCCGGGCCGCGGCTTGAAAAGCGGGCACCTGATATTCCTCGCTGATGCCACCGCCGGTGCCGTGCACTCCATTATCGTTCCACACCGTCTCATTCACAATGCTGCCGCGAGCGCCGTCGAGCACGATTCGCGTTCCGCCGCAACCCAGCACGTAGGGACTCGATGCTGGATAGTTGACGTAGACCCTGCCGTCCTGCATGCGCTCCGAGGCCAGATCGTCACCCGCGGTCGCAAGCACGGTGATCCCAAGCCGGATGGCATCCTGCAGCACCGGGTCGAGGCCGAGCCGCGACTCTGCCGGCCAGAGCGTTTCGGGCTCGCCCCAGGTGATGATGACGACGTTCGGCCGCTCGGGGCCGTGCACCGCCCGGCTGACGCCGGCGACTAGCCCGGGCTCGCTGAGTTCGGTGAAATACACGACAATCCGCGCCTCGGGTGCGACGCCGGCGACCACCTGAATATCAAGGGCCACTTCCGCATCCGCACGAGGATTCGGCCCCGGCCTGTTGCGGCCGGTCCCGACATTGACGTCGACGATCTGAGGCGGCGCGATCTGCATGGCTTGACAGGCCTTGACGATGTCGTCGGTTCTATATCCGCCGGCGGGCTCGATAATTGCAATACACTGGCCTTGCCCGCGACCGCCGCGATCGAGACCGTAAAGCCGGGCCATCTCGGAGGGAAGCAGCCCGATGCCGTTCCCCGCGCTGGCATTCTCCCGCAGGCGGCTGAGCCGCGGTTTCCTGGTGTCGAGGCCAAGAACGGCATGAATGATCGGTTTCAACTGCCGCGGCACGCGCGGCTTGTAACAGGGGTAGTAGCGCCACACTCCGCCGTCGCGGATCCATGCCAGCCGCGTGCCGAAGGCGCGTTCGACAGCGGCGGCGCTGGCCCTGAGCCTGACGCGGCGGCCGAGGAAATCGACCGCGATCACAGTCATGCCCTGCCGCTTGGCAAACCGGCGGATGCGCTCAACCGAGCGCTTCAGGATGGGCCGCCGCTCAGCCCTCAACTGGCTCAGGGTGACGCGCCGCGTCAGTTCGGACAGGTCGATCGCACTGCCGGGACGCCAGCGTACTGGCAGACGATGACGCAAATACAGCGTCAGGCTCAGCGGGGCGTTCGGCGACAGATATTCCACATCAGCGGCCGCCGGCCGCTTAGACGGGCCTCTGCGCCGCCTCGCAGCTCTCGCCACGACAATCAGGGACCGATCGCGTGCCGCGGGATCGACCAGATGAAGTCGGTCTGCAGCGCGAGCAGCGACTGGTTCGGCTGGCCTGGACTGTTCCAGAACCACTCCGGCAGCGGAGCACCATTCGGGCTGCAGAGGCTCTGTCCAGCCGGGCAAAGCGGCGGTGCAACAAAGCCGGCACCGTAGAGATTCTTGCCAGCGACGTTGGCTGATGCTCGCGCATGGCAAGTAAGACATGAGGACGTGTCCGCGAAGCCGGCCTCCGTCACCGAGTTGCCGAGCAACGTCTTGAGCCCCGTCGCAGTCACGAAATCGGTCTGGCTGCCCTTCAGGCAGTAGTTCTCCCACAGCGCAGGCAGTCCGTTGTCCGCAAAGAGTTTCTTGAGCGCGGGCGTCTTGACGCAAGGGTCGTACTTCCCGCCGGGCGACGTATGCGGCGCGACATCCTGAACCACGGCGCCAAATTTGTCGTGGCAGCCGATGAAGTCACAGCGTCCAAGATTGTCCTTGTGCTCGAATGTGGCCCAGGTCCAATTCGGGATCTGCTTGGATATGACGTGCATCGAAACGAGCGCGTAGCGCTTGTTATCTGAGGCCGTGTTTACGTGATACTCGGCCGGATTTCGATTGCCGACGGGAACCCAGTTGGCCTTCACCTCCATCGATTCAATTGGAAACGAGATCGGCTGCCCGCTGGCGAAGGCCACTCGCAATCCAGCTTTCGTTTGCAGTTTGTTACAAGCGATAAAATCAAAAGTTGCCCGGTTGCGACGGGTTTCCTCGCTTGGCTCGTCCTCCGTAGCCCCGGGGACGACGTGCGGCTGCAGTCCCGGCTGTCGCGGAGCCAGCGCGACCAGCGCCGGCACGTTCAGAATTTTCGGACTTGCGACCGGCGTCACCGGGGGCTGCTGCGGCAGTGCTGCGGTCAGCGTCGCGACCTGCGCCGGCGCGCACGTGGTGGCACGCTCCCCGCGTCCCGTCGTAACGAAATCCCGCGTCATTTCTAGAGCGGAGCACGGGCCTTCGAATCACTGTAGCTCCTCCGCCGTCCCCCTTGAGGGGACAACTGCCGGACGCAAAGCCCGATAGACGGCCTTGGCAGCTTTCCGGACGCAAACTAACGCAAAGGCGCCAAGCGCACTCCACATCCATTTTGCTCTACGCTTGCGTTTGATAGCCCGAAACCTTCTGCGCGGCACCTACGAGAACTGGTCGGTCTCCGGCGGACCTACTGATCAGCGCACACCGTTGCTAGATCGAGTGGTCACCGTAGGTCCCTCGACTGATCCTCGCGCTTATGGGTGCGGCCTTAGAACTCGCTCCCTTCCCCGCAAGGAACGGAGGAGAACTATTTAAAATAAACCACAATAACTCTCTGAGCGAGTTTCTCGAACACCTCAGTGTGCGCTCAAAGCAAACCTTTCTTTCACCGTTTGGCTGCAGACAACAGGCGGATTTTGCCGTCACCTAATTGCTTGTAGCTGCGGTATTTCAACGCGACGGATGCAGCCACTGCCAAAGTATGGGGTTTAGGCTGGGACCCCAAGCACCGGAAGGCGACGAAAGCCATAGCATCCGCTCTCATCTGTCCGCGACGATCGCCCAAATCGTGAAGGTCACAGCGAAGATTCCAACCCATGCGGTTATGGTGGGCTGCCCCACTTTGGGCTTTAGCTTTAAAAGTCTCCCAAGACCCCAGAGCGCCATGACGCTCCCTGATATCACGATCCACACAGCAAGGACCGCTTCTGGTCTAGCACCTCTGACGTTCACTCCCGAGATCCAGCATACGACGACCGCGACGATCGATATGAGAGCTGGCCCCGCAAATTCGGACAGTAGCTTGAGTGGATTTTCTGCCTGACAGCGGCGAGGATTCTTGCTGCGAATCAGGAGCGAAGATGACGAAGAAGAGCCGCCGGACGCATTCTCCGGCATTCAAGGCGAAGGTTGCTTTGGCTGCGGTCAAAGGAGACAAGACACTGGCGGAGCTGGCGCAACTGTTTGATGTTCATCCGAACCAGATCACGATCTGGAAAAACCAGCTCCTGGAAGGCGCCGCCGGCGTGTTTGGGCATGACAAGACATCGGCCGAGACGCCGGTCGATTTGAAGGCGTTGCATGCCAAGATCGGCGAGCTGGCGTTGGAAAACGATTTTTTGTCCGGCGCGCTCACCAAGGCGGGCCTGCTGAGCGCAAAGCGATGATCGACCGCGGTCATGATCTTTCTATCGTGCGCCAGGCGAAGGTCCTGAAGCTGGCTCGCAGCACGGTCTACTATGAACCTCGGCCAGTTTCGGCCGAGGACCTTGCCTTGATGCGTCGGCTCGATGAGCTGCATCTCGATTATCCCTTCGCGGGAGCGCGTATGCTGCGATCGTTGCTGCGGCGGGAGGGGGTATACGCCGGTCGCCGCCACATCGCGACGCTGATGAAGCGCATGGGGATCGAGGCGGTCTATCGTCGCCCGAACACGAGCAAGCCGGCTCCGGGTCACAAGATCTACCCGTACCTGTTGCGCGGATTGAAGATCGAGCGGCCCGACCATGCGTGGGCAATGGACATCACCTACATTCCGATGCGGCGTGGCTTCGTCTATCTCGCGGCGGTCGTCGATGTGTTCAGCCGACGGGTCCTGGCCCATCGCGTCTCGATCACAATGGAGGCGGCCTTCTGCGTCGAAGCGGTCCAGGAGGCGTTGGCGAAGCACGGCAGGCCCGCGATTTTCAACACGGACCAGGGCAGCCAGTTCACCAGCCTCGAGTTCACCGATGTGCTGCTGGACGCGAAGATCGCCATCAGCATGGATGGCAAGGGCGCCTGGCGCGACAACGTGTTTGTCGAGCGGCTCTGGCGCACGGTCAAATACGAAGAAGTTTATCTCCGCGCCTACGACAGCGTGTCCGAGGCGCGAGCGTCAATTGCCAAGTATCTGGCCTTCTACAATCAGGGACGCCCTCACTCGAGCCTTGACGGGCGCACGCCCGACGAGGCTTACTTCGGCACGCAAGCTATGGTGATGGCCGCATGACCGTCGCCGACGATTTTGTCGTCGCTCTGGTCGGGCTACGCCCTCCCGACGCAACGACAAAATCGTAAAGCCCCGCGTTCAGCATAACCCGGCAGGAATCCACTTAAATCCAGCGGGGCGCTGTCCAAACAACCGGGGCCAGCTCTATGATCCCCAACACCAGAGAAAACAACCCCGACCACGTACCGGCTTCAGCGTCGTTAGGCATGTCATTCCTCCTCTAGATGTGTTTCCTAGACTTAGTCACCCTCTGGGGTTGCGCTGAAGCGCGCGAGAGGTTGCCCCCAACCGTTGCGCGCTTCATGCTGAATGCCAAGAACACGCGCATGAAGCCGACGGCGACCAGCGATGCGCCGACGATCAGTGTAAGCAGAACACCGATGAGCGCTGCATTTTCAAATGTCAGGAAACCGGCGACGATGTAAAGCGCCCCCAAAAGAGCACACAGCAACAACTTGCCCCACGCCTTACCTGAAAGGCATTAATCACTTTGGCGACGCCGGCGATAATCATCATCACTGCAACTAATAGCACACTCGGCACGGTCGCGTGGCGCAACGCTGCTGAGCGCCACGAAGCCAGTGATTCAGATACAGTGTCGCCGAGAGCGAACATCCAGCCCCACTCCGGTAGGGAGCGACGTCCGGACCGGGTCGAAAATGGCGCTCCGAATTTGTCATGATGGCCCTCCGATGCGAAAGCCGCGCTGCATGGCGCACTTATGAGAGCTGGCTTGTCGCAACCAGCCGCGAGATCACTGGCCGAGCTTGTGCCCGCTCAGCGTGCCACGCCAAGGTGGACCTGCGCTCCGCACTCGCCGTCGACGCCCACAAGGTAGCTCGGTGACGATCCTGCCGAGACACTCCTCATGCGAAGACGCGGAGATTTGCATTCCACCCTCACTCTGGCAATGCCTCGTGTCGCGGTCAACTACCAGCTCAGGCACTTGATCGAAATGATAAACATCAGGACAAATTGACGCCAAGGATGCGTTTCGCTGAATACGCTCTCATCTCTAGCTTCAGGCAAGTGACCCACGCAGGTGGCTGGACCGGACAAGCCGAGCTGCTAGGAATTCCAGACCTATGCCACGACTTGACGAGGAAACGTAAGTTGCCGGCGAGAGCTGCCATGTATTGACCCGTCACGTCGTTCGACCGAAGCATTTCGTCCTCGGGTTGACCAGGCGAACGGAGCCTGATGCCCCTGCAATTCCATCGCGCTGGCGAAGACATGGAAATTTGGAGTGCGAACAGCGACGGCTATTCGTTCGTGATCAGCTTCCAGAGCCCGACTGGTCGTGGCTTCCGCGGAAGGTCGGGCTACGTCGCCTCGTGGCGTCCGCTTGACCAGAGCCGTGGCTCGATCAGGATTCTCGGCTGGCCGCTCCAAAGCTTCGCTGAGGCCGAGAATGCGTGCAACAGTATGCTGAACTACCTTCGAGACGTGAACTGATTCCCACTCGCTGAGAATACTAAGCCTTGCCAAATGCCACAGCCGCGAGCGCCGCCCAGGATAGTCGATCGAATCTCACCGCTCACTCATTATGTAAAGGCCTTGGAGCATATGCTGGCAGCCGATGCAGACGAAGTTGATCTTTTAGGAAACGGGCATTCGGGATGATGGGTGAAGTACAATGAGCAGCAGACAGCTTGAAGATGAGTACGATCGCGAGGAAGCTGAGGCGATTGCCGCGGCACTTGACCTCACGCTCGATGAATTAAATCAAATCGAGTATAGGATAAACGAGATCGCCAACGACGATGGGCTGGTTTACGCATACGGCGTAGAAATCAAAGAAGGAGCCCCGCAGCACATCGTGGACCGGCTTGCGCCGCTGCCCAGGCGGGGCAACTTAGTGCTGATTCATGTGCGGGGATACGCCCACGACGCAGATCAAGAGGAAATGGAAATAGAGATGGCCAGGACCACCGTTTACAAAGTAAAGCTCTACAACATCGCTACAGATGAAGTGGTTATCTCCCGGCGCATGGCCACCCCCGAGGGGGCGGCCAAGATGGGAGGGTGGACTGTTGAAGGCACGGGCCATGTAATTGACCTAGCTGACCTAGAACCCGGAGAGGAATGGACTGCTCGCGACTTCGATCCTGCCGGGTATGAGGGGGGCAAGACTGAACGACCGCGCTGCGCGTCGGTGCAGGGCGACTGCTGCCGTATCGTCCTGGACGGTGGCAAACGACGGAGGGGCTGCATTACCTTGTTCGCTACGAGCGGAAGGGGCAAGCGTCGAGGATTTGCTGCACCGCCAGGTTGAGCAAGGCCGGCTGATGGCGCAAAATGTCCGTGAGACCCTGACTTACTACGCCTTTTCGGACACCTTATTGTTGGCAAAAGATTCGCCCCCTTGAGCGCGTAATCGAGGGACATCCGCCGGCACACTTGTGTCCTCGCTGCATTTCCGAGGGCTAGCCCTGTCTGAACTTCAGCCGTCAGTTGCTTACCTTCTAACTTTTCCTGCAATAAGCGGCTCTTCCGAGAGTCCTATAGCGGACTACAGAAGCAAACAGAATGATGAGCAGGACGACCGCCAATGCAAGTTGCATGTAATAGCTACGTGGTATTCCCGAAACGACGTCTATGCCTACAAGGCGCTTGGTGGCGTCGAGGTATGGGCTCTGCCAATAGGCGAGAGCAGGAATGGACGCAAACGAAGCAACACCCACGAGGCTAACCAAGCCTGAATACAACGAAAGCCTCCACACTGAATCCTCGAAATGAGTTAGATCGAGGTCTTTGCGGAAGGACGATGGAAGGCTGTTCTGATCGCCGATTTTAATCAACCATTTAATGGGCAGCGAGACCACAAAAGGGTTCAACGCAGCCCAAAACATTCCAATATCCAGACAGAGAGCTGGCCCCGCAAATTCGGACAGTAGCTTGAGTGGATTTTCTGCCTGACAGCGGCGAGGATTCTTGCTGCGAATCAGGAGCGAAGATGACGAAGAAGAGCCGCCGGACGCATTCTCCGGCATTCAAGGCGAAGGTTGCTTTGGCTGCGGTCAAAGGAGACAAGACACTGGCGGAGCTGGCGCAACTGTTTGATGTTCATCCGAACCAGATCACGATCTGGAAAAACCAGCTCCTGGAAGGCGCCGCCGGCGTGTTTGGGCATGACAAGACATCGGCCGAGACGCCGGTCGATTTGAAGGCGTTGCATGCCAAGATCGGCGAGCTGGCGTTGGAAAACGATTTTTTGTCCGGCGCGCTCACCAAGGCGGGCCTGCTGAGCGCAAAGCGATGATCGACCGCGGTCATGATCTTTCTATCGTGCGCCAGGCGAAGGTCCTGAAGCTGGCTCGCAGCACGGTCTACTATGAACCTCGGCCAGTTTCGGCCGAGGACCTTGCCTTGATGCGTCGGCTCGATGAGCTGCATCTCGATTATCCCTTCGCGGGAGCGCGTATGCTGCGATCGTTGCTGCGGCGGGAGGGGGTATACGCCGGTCGCCGCCACATCGCGACGCTGATGAAGCGCATGGGGATCGAGGCGGTCTATCGTCGCCCGAACACGAGCAAGCCGGCTCCGGGTCACAAGATCTACCCGTACCTGTTGCGCGGATTGAAGATCGAGCGGCCCGACCATGCGTGGGCAATGGACATCACCTACATTCCGATGCGGCGTGGCTTCGTCTATCTCGCGGCGGTCGTCGATGTGTTCAGCCGACGGGTCCTGGCCCATCGCGTCTCGATCACAATGGAGGCGGCCTTCTGCGTCGAAGCGGTCCAGGAGGCGTTGGCGAAGCACGGCAGGCCCGCGATTTTCAACACGGACCAGGGCAGCCAGTTCACCAGCCTCGAGTTCACCGATGTGCTGCTGGACGCGAAGATCGCCATCAGCATGGATGGCAAGGGCGCCTGGCGCGACAACGTGTTTGTCGAGCGGCTCTGGCGCACGGTCAAATACGAAGAAGTTTATCTCCGCGCCTACGACAGCGTGTCCGAGGCGCGAGCGTCAATTGCCAAGTATCTGGCCTTCTACAATCAGGGACGCCCTCACTCGAGCCTTGACGGGCGCACGCCCGACGAGGCTTACTTCGGCACGCAAGCTATGGTGATGGCCGCATGACCGTCGCCGACGATTTTGTCGTCGCTCTGGTCGGGCTACGCCCTCCCGACGCAACGACAAAATCGTAAAGCCCCGCGTTCAGCATAACCCGGCAGGAATCCACTTAAATCCAGCGGGGCGCTGTCCAAACAACCGGGGCCAGCTCTCAGATCATGTCTGCTTGAGCCGGGAACTTCTTAACGATTGACAGGCTAACCATGAGTGCGACGATTGTCCAGACAAACGCCAGGATGGACTTTACGTACCTGACTAATAAGACTCTAAGTTGTCGTTCGTGAAGAACGTCCCTGAGCACCGTTTTACGCAAGGTGTGGTTGCGATAGGTGGCGACAGAGTATCCATAACAGGCCGCATAAAAGTTCGGTGAGCCAGCGGCGGAGCAGGCTGAAGTTGTAGCCGGCGGCGGCGAGCACGGCGTTGGTGCGGTCGCCGTCGCGACCCTTGAGATGGTTACGGCGCATTCGGTGGTCGTCCTTGAGATGGCCGATCACAGGCTCGACGGCGGCGCGACGCCGCATCTCGCGGCGGATGGCTTTGGTGACACGGCGAACCTGGCCGCTGATCCAGACCTTGAATCTGTCAGGATAGTTGTGGCCGCGGTAGCCCTTGTCGCCGTGGATGCGGCGCGCTGCAACACCAGTGAGCTTTTCGAGGTCGGCGATGACGGGACCGAGCGTGTGGCCGTCATAGGGATTGCCGTGCAGGGCCTTGGCATGCAGTACGAATTGCCCGCCTTTGGGCGCGGTGGCAGGCGTGGCAATCGAGACTTTGCAGCCAAATTCGTAAGGTGCCCGGGCCTTGCCTTTGCCGATGCACTCCACCTCGGGGGCGTGCAACGAGTAGACCTTGGGACCGCGCTGACGCTGCTCTTGATGGCGAACCCGGTGGGCGAGATCGAGCAGCGGACCAAAGCGATCCTCAAGCGCAGGGTCGCCCTCGATCTTGTGTAAAAGAAGGGACTTGAGCTGACAGTGAGTGCTTTGTCGCGGCAGGTGTCCGACAAAGGTTTCATGTCCGACCTCACGCAGCCGGCAACAATTTCTCTCTCGACAGAGCACTTGCGTCAAGCAAGGTTTGCATCGGCGTCTTGCCGTAGCACCAGCGCCCCTGATGCGGGCGCCCCTCATTGTAGGCAGCGATCCACTCATCGAGATCGCTCTGCAAGGCAGTGATGCTCGGATAGATCTTCTTGCGGAACACGACGCAATAGAACTCCTCGAGCACGGTGCGGTGGAAGCGCTCGACAATGCCGTTGGTCTGTGGGCTCCTCGTCTTGGTGCGGGTGTGATCGATGTCTTCGACGGCAAGGTAGAGCTCATATTCGTGATGCTCCGGATTGCCGCAATACTCGGTGCCGCGGTCGGTCAGGATCCGGTTCAGCGGGATGCCCCGCGCATCGAAAAACGGCACCACGCGATCATTCAACAGTTCGGCCGCCGTGATCGGCGTCTTGCGATCATACAGCTTGGCGAACGCCACCTTGCTGTAGGTGTCAATGAAGGTCTGCTGATAGATCCGCCCGATCCCCTTCATGTTGCCGACGGAGAAGGTGTCCTGCGCACCGCAATAGCCGGGGCACTCGCTCTCGAACTCGCCGTGCGCCTCCTTCTCGGATTTGGCCTTTTCCAACGCAACGAGCTGGGCCTCGGTCAGCACCAGGCCGTCCTGAGCCATCTTGGCCTCCAGCGCCGTCAGCCGCTTCTTGACGTTGGCGAGGTCGTGACGCAGCCACACCGCCCGCACGCCGAACGGGGAGATCGACAGGCCGCGGCTCCTGAGCTCATTGCTGACCCGCACCTGCCCCCAGGCCGGCTGGTCGATCGCCAGCTCAACGACGGCTGCCTCGACCTCCGGCGCGACACGGTTCTTCAGGACCGGTTTCTTGCGGCTGATCTCAACCAGCGCCAGCTCGCCGCCCTTGTCGTACAGTTCCTTGAACCGGTAGAAGCTGTCGCGGCTATAGCCCATCATCCGGCAAGCCTGGCTGACGTTGCCGAGCTGCTTGGCCAATTCCAACATGCCGACTTTCGCGCGAATGACCTTCTGTTCCTGGGTCATGGTAACGTCTCCTGTGAGACGCTGCGGGCTGCGCGGGAGCGCCCTTTGGGTGAGCGCTCCTGCTCGCCCGCAGCTCCATTCCCTGCCAGTTCAAACCTTGCCGTCAGATTAAGTCGAAACTTCTACAATCTTGCGTCTGATGTCACGGATGATGCGGCCAAGCCGGGTGCGCAGGAATTTGAGCTCTCGCCGGGCACGCTTGAACTGGTGGGCATGCGTGTAGCGTCCCACCATGATGGCGGCGCGCCTGGCCACGCGCAGATAGCTTTGGCGCAGTTCGACGCTCTCGCGTTTGGCCAAACCGACCAGCTTCTCGATCGCCCGGTGCATGAGCCGCGCATCGCTCGGATGCGCGATCGCCTTCTCCTGTACGGTGGTATCCACAACGACCCGCTCGAGATCTTTGGTCTCGATTGCCCCAGTTCGATGCGCCACCGAGAGGCTTTCTTGCAACAGCGCGGCGATCTGCTCCTCACCCAGCCGCTGGCGCCAGCGGGTCAGCGACGAGCGATCGAATGGCAAGTCGTGCCGGAACACCACCTCGCCGCAGAAATACTGAAAATACGGGTTCTCGACCCACCTGTCGCACAGCGCCTCGTCAGAGAGATTGTGCATGTGCTTGAGGATGAATAGTCCGGCTACCAATCGTGTCGGCAACGGTGGCTGCCCCGGCCCGAGGCGACAGACCGAACTGAAGCGTCCCGCCAGGAAGTCCCAATCGATCTCCGCCGCCAGACGCACCAACGGATGGCGAAGGTTGATGATCTTCTCCAGAGATGGACGAAACAGATCGTCCTGACGATCGTCGCGCGGATGGCTCATGGGTTCTCCCCAACAGCGAATCTCGCCGTCAAAGGAATCACGAAGCCGCCCAATCCGGAATCCAAAAACGCAAGAAAACCAGGACCTACCCACGGCTTTCTTGCAAAATCGAATACTTGCTCGCGTCAAATCACTGCGACAGATCAATCGCTTCCGAATTCTTCACATGGCGTAATCGCGGCTGACGTCTTCTTGAGAACACGAGGATCGGTACGATCGGCGTCAGCAAATCGAAGAGGAGCCGCGCTATGAAGCAGTACGTTGGTCTGGACATCTCTATGGAAGAAACCAGCATTTGCGTTTTGGACCAGGCCGGAGGCGTGACATTCGAAGGTTGTGCGCCGACCAATCCGGAGGCGATCGCTAAGCTCCTACGGCGTCATGCCGGCAGTGCTGAGCGGATCGTTTTTGAAACGGGCTCGCTATCCAATTGGCTCTGGCATCAACTCAGGGCACTGGGCTTTCCGGTGATTTGCCTTGATGCGCGTCACGCCAACGCGGCGCTATCGATGCGCATCAACAAGTCGGATCAGAACGATGCCAAGGGGTTGGCTGAAATGGCCCGCATGGGATGGTACCGGGAAGCTGCCGTGAAGGGGGCGGAGAGCTGGAAAACCCGTTCGATGCTGGCGGCTCGAACCAAGCTGGTAAATCTGCGGCGAGATATTGACAATCAAATGCGCGGTCTGTGCAAGGGGTTGGGAATAGTGCTCGGCAAGGCCGGCTCGACCAACCTGGCTCGCAAAGTCGATGCCGTGCTTGCTGAAGCGCCGGATTTGCAAGATATTTTCGCACCGCTGCTCCTTGCCCAATCCTGTTTGACTGAGCAAATTGAGAAGTTCGATCGACAACTCATGGCAGTGGCAAAAGGCGACCAAACTGTTCGGCGAATGATGACCGTTCCCGGTATCGGTCCCCTGACTGCCCTGTCCTTCGTCGTTACCATCGACGACCCCACTCGCTTCAAACATTCCGCCGACGTGGGCGCCTATCTCGGCCTGACACCAAGACGTTATCAATCCGGTGAGATGGATCGCACTGGCCGCATCTCCAAGCGTGGCAACCACCAGATGCGGACTTATTTGTTCGAGGCCGCGAACGTCCTGCTGACCGTGTCAGGCGAGGTTCTGCGCTCAAGCGCTGGGGCAGCAAGCTGGCCAAACGCATCGGCGCAAAGAGGGCCAAGGTTGCCGTCGCTCGCAAAATGGCTGTGATCCTCCATGCCATCTGGACCGATGGCACCGAATTCCAGGCAGAGATGCGCACCGCATGAACAAGTCTTAAACCAACCCAGATCCGCCTCCGGCGGAACAAGCGTCCCTGCCGGGACGAAGGTGTGGGCAATCTCGAAGTCGTCCCTGCGGGCTTCCATGCACCGCGCTCTTCACATCGAGATGCCACACCTCTTGAACGCCATCATGCGGCGCTCCTGCATCGAGACGACCGCGGAAAGAACCATGAACCCGGCAGTGGATCACTTTTGTTTGTCGGGGTTGACACTGTGCCCGCGATTAAAGAACGAACGACGAATTAATGGCGAAGTTGATGAGCGAGGTCATGAGATGCTGCGCAATTTGCAGGTCTCGAACACCATTCCGGACCTATTGGTACATATCCCTGGAGATGGAACGGCGATCAGCGCAGGACTGGCGCGTGCTCCCCGGCGTGCGCGATTTTCTGACGGCGTTGCGATCAATAGGCGCCGCGGCCGCCACCGAGATCGAGGGACGCAGCGTCGAAGAGTGGATCCATTGGAGGGAATGAGTGGCTGCAATGGGCCGATCCAACAGCTAACAGTGTCGATGGCGTCTTCAAGGCGGATCACCGCCCAAACAATCGCCGAGTAAGTTCAAATCCCGGACACGCAACACCCGATTATTGCGATTGGTCGAACAGGAAATCCCCCGGCTTGTTGCATGAAAGATCGGAACCTGCGACCTCTGCGTCCCAAACGTAAGTCGCAATCGAAAAACCAACAAAAACAGTAGCGTTTGCGCTTGTTTAACGTCCTTTGGCGCGGTTTGGTCACGGTATTTCAGTAGTCAATCGGCGTCTTAGCCGAGCAGCGAATTCCTACTTCGCGGGTAGCCGGTTCGATTCCGCTAGGGAGCGCCAAAGCTTCTAGTAATTTCAATGCATTAGCGTCGAAACTGGCTAACCCGGTTTTTGGGGTAGCCAAACTGTCCATTGCGATCTGCGCCAAACGCTTCTGACTCACCGCTTTCGTGTAGGTCTCGATCTCGGCGAGGTTGTCGTGGCCGGTGATTGCTTGGATCTGATGCGGGGTGCAGCCTGCCTCAGCTAGCCGAACACAGATGGCATGCCGCAGGCCGTGCGGCGACGAGTCCGAAGGCAGTCCAGCCTCATGGGCCGCGCTGCGGATCCAGTTCGTCGCGCCCTTGGCGCTTCGGTCCTTATCCCACTTGGTCCGCAAGAAGGTCCGCTGGTTGCGCGGGGTGTCTTTGATGTGGTGCCAGAGCGTCGGGTGGATTGGAACGTTCAGCGTCTTCTTGTGCCGCGACTTGACGGTTGTGATGGTGATCCAGCCCTCTTTGACGTGATCCCACCCGAGCCTTACGGCATCACTCCGGCGCAGGCCGGTGTGGATAAACAGCTCCAGACCGAGCCTCTGCGGCGAGCCTTCCGGCCAGCGCTCGCGGTACGCCTCAACGTCGGCATCGGTCCAGGCTCGGTGAGAACGCTTAACGTACTTGACGCGCTTGGCGCGCTTGATCGGGTTATCGGTGAGCATGCCCGCGCCGATGGCGTACTCGAACACGATGTGAAGCAACTTCCGTAGCTCGTTCGCGGCGGCGGGCTTGTCGGCCTTCTTGTCTATGATTGCATTGATGTGCTTCGTCTCCAGCTTGGCCAGAGACTTCGTTCCGTGCTCCTTCCGGAACCGCTCAAGAATGCGCCTGCGATTGCTTCGCGAGCTATCAGCAAGCTGCTTGTATTCTGCGCTGCCATAGTAGCCCGCGATCGCCGCCGACACGCTGCCGGGCGGGTTGCGCTCTTCTGGATCGGCGCTCGTGCGAATGGCCGCTACAACGCCCTGCGCGGCCCTGTGGTGGGACTCCCAGAACTGGTAGCTGAACAGCGGCCCTGGCAACGGGACCCGCTTCTGGCCGGGTTTGCGCAGGTATATGCGCTCGTGGCCATGACGGTCAGTGTAGACGTGAAGATGTCTCGGCTTCTTCGTCATGGCGCAGAACGCTGTCCCATTCGTTGTCATTTACCGGCTGCGCGCTCTCAAAGAGGGCATCCAGGTCGTTGCGGTCCCAAATGTTCACGCCGAATAGCGCCAGCGGCTTGGGGGCGGCACCGGCCCTTACCTGCTTGTCGAAGTGAGTCGGGCTGATGCCCAAGTATCGAGCCGCATCGGCGCGGCGCAGGCCGCGCGGCTGTACGCGTTGGTTATCGTTGGCGGGATTGGGCAAGAGCGCGCCCCTGAATGAATTACGAGCTTTAACACGGCTCTAAGGCCGCCTTCCGGCGAAATGCGCGCCACCCGAAAGTATACATCGAGCCGGCGCGGATCCCAGTCAAAACCCGTAAATTTCTGCGGCGATGCCAAAGAAAATAGCCGGTCTCCCAGAGGCGGCCCAGCCCCTATGGCGACACGCCATGAACGGCGGGAAGTAGAGCGCCCGCCCCTCCTTCGTGAGCGGGCCAGGGCGGGTGGGGGGCGCGGTAACGTTGTGTTTCCAGTAAAATGAGTAGTTAGCACAATTGAGTAGTTCTCAAAATAAATCAATGACTTAACAAAGGTTATAGAAAGCAACCACGACTTGGTTAGTTTAATGCCATCACCGCGCGGTATTGTGGCAAACATCGGTGATGAGAACGCGACAATGCGCTCCCGCCTTCCTCTGACGGAAAGGTGCAGCGCATGATCAAGCGTCGTAACCGAACCAAACATACTAAGACATTTGAAGAGCGACTGGCCGAGGAGGCTGCGCGGTTCAGGGAGGCTGCAGCCCAGTTGCCGCCCGGCACCCAGCGCGAGCTATATCTTAGACGAGCCCGCCAGGCCGATACCGCCGCTCACATCAATGAATGGCTGACATCGCCGGGCTTACAACCGCCGACCGCGCTGGAGAATATGCAGGAAGGAAGACCGGCAAAGCGAGATCGAGTCGCCTCGGATTAGAAACCCGAGCGCTAGTTGCCGCATTGAACGAAATGGCAGAGTCGTTTGGCAGCTCGTTTTCGGTCGTTCAGGTGACTGCGGACGACACAACAGAGCAAATTTATTGGTTCTCGCTGCCGTTCCAGAAGGCTGGACCGCGGAAGTGTTGGATGTCCCGATCACCGCAGAGCAGCAGCGAATGTTCGAAGAGCTTAACCTTCAGCCTGGTGATGTTCATATGGTTGGATAAGTGAGGGCTCGGTCGGGCTTTAGGTCGACTTACGCCGCTCGCTCAGCGTTGGGTGATCTGCTCCCAATCCCCCACGCCACCCGATTCCTATTCCCTTTGGCGCGCTGCGATATATTCTCCGTGTATGGCAACGGCGCCAGACTATTACATTGAGATCACCGATACTGGAGTGCGTCCGCACCCTTGGCGGTGGGAATTGCATAGGCGCAGCACGCCGATGGGGATCAGGATCGGGGCAAGTGGTTTTCAATCACAAATGGCAGCCGAACATGCAGGCAACCAAGCGCTTGAGCGGTTTCTAGAAGAGCTTTCCAAAATGGAACGACGGAAGCGATAGGAACCGATCTACCCGTCCGCGAAGTCGGAACGGAAGGACAACGCCCCGCCCTGCAAAGAAAAACACTCCCGCCCTTTCGGACGGGGTGCCTTCAGCGGCGCGGGGGCGCCCCTTAAGAAACGCGCCCCCTACTGCGACGGGAAGTAAGAGCCCGCCCCAACTTGCGGCTGGAGCGGGCCTCAGCGGCGCGGGATGGTTGTCAGGTAGGACCGGCCGCCGAATCTGTCTTGCGATTATAGCGCGACCGCCCCCGGCCGGGATGCCACGTCCTCAACCACCCTAAGCAAGGCCGCAGAATCCTCGTCCTCCATGGCCCATTCCAAGCTCTGGGCGAGCGCGACAACCCGCATCTGGTTTTCATCGGTGCGCGTCAGCATCGCGGCGGCGGCTGCGCCCCTGGCGGCGTACAGGCATTCCAACAGGCTCGCCGCCCACGCGTCGGCCGGTCCGCTACAGCGCGGTGCCTGGGCCAGCCCGGTCAGCACAGCCGCCAGGGTGTGGGCGATGTCGTGAATTGCGACGAGTTCGCTCGTGGTGGCGCCGATGGTGACGGGTGTCGCGGCCTGGGTATCGATTTGGATATGGGAGTTCATTGTGGTGATGCTCTGAGTTCAAGGCTTTCCAAGGCCCTCGCCGCGGGGCAGCCGCGGCAGCCGGGGTTTGGAAACGTGCTAGAGCGACACGCCGAGCGCTTTTAAGGGCCGAAACCCTCTGGACAGCACGCCCGCCCCCGGCCATAAAGGCAGGGTTCGGAGCCGCACCGCCAAGTGCGTCCGTCGTTCAAGGTGGCAGTCTGCAACCTTGAACATTCAACCGTCACCCCCGACGCCAATCGGGAGCATCCTGACCAAGTGGATGTGCGGTTATAGCTCTGGTCCGGGTTTCCAAGCCCACGGACAGATTGCCCTGATTCGGTAAAAAATCCACCCCTACCTTGGGGGCGCTTTCGCGCGTCCACAGGAAGGTGGATGCCGCGCTCTTTTAGAGTCACACTTACCACCCCGCCAGCCAGCATGGCGGTGCCAACAATGATTCGGTGACAACCATGTCGAACATTGATCTTAATGCCCTCGCCGCTTGAAGATCTAGGCCCGAAAGGTAGAGGGAAGTGAGATTCTGGCGGTGGTTGCGAGAGGCGATCGCGCCCAAGGGGCCGCCGGTGTTCTTAGTTGGAGCCATCGCATTTCTTATTTCAGTTTTGGTCTCGATCTATATCCGCTGGGGATAGGACGCGATGGGCGAGATCACAATCGAAGTGCTCGAACGCTGCCTTGATTGTCTAGCTATCCTCATGAATCAGTCGCCCAAGGGCGGTGAAGTCTACCTGCCACTTTTCGAGCGGCTTGAATCAGAACTTGCCGCCCTGAAAGCGAAGGAAGACATGATGGAGCGAGCACGCGTGCGAGCCGCGCGGTTTATTCAAGAGCACTCGATTAAGAAGTAGCCACTACGTCTCGACTGACGCGCTGGATCTCGTCGCATTCTCAGCGGCCAAGCGCCTGATCCGCCGTCACCTGAAAATGAACGCCGACAACGCTCGCGATGGCAATGGTGATTTCGTCGTCGATTTGCTCAACGCAGATCGCCGCAGACTCGTCGATTTCGATCCGCGCTATTTGGCCCGGGTAATCATTCTGCTCATTCGCCATCACTGCACTCAATGCTTCCGGTTCGATGACGCGACCTGACCGCAACAATGGGAACACCGCTACTTGAAATAACACTCAGGCCAACACGCTTCTTGGCGGCGCTCCAACTTGTCACAGCCTCATGGGTTAGGTAAGTCGCAGCCAATTCGTTCCAAGATTTCACAACATGTTTCCAACTCTCTTTTCGAGCGGGGAGAAGCGCTAGCATCCTTTGCGCTTTGCGTGCAGCAGCGAACTTTCCGTCGCGCTTAGCCTGTTTAAGGATTTCGTGGACCAGATCTTCGGTTCGCTTCCATCCAGCGTCCGTCATTCTGTCCGCGACAAAACTGCCGAAGCATATTCGAAAGGATAAAGCGCGGTCTGCGGCGACGTATGTTGATAAGCCCGGCTCGTTCAACCATTGATGAAGAGATTCAAGGTGCTCCGACCTGCCAATCGTGAGAACGTCGTCCCGCTCAAACATCAAAAACGCCGCGAAACCCGCGACCTCAAGCTGCATGTCCAGGTCCAGCGTTTCCAGCCAACTGGTAATTGCTTTTAGTGGAGACATTGCTCTGCTCTCCCCTTCTTGCAGTCGTGATTCTGACTCGCGACTGACATAGGCTTCGCTCGATAGCGATTCGGCCCAGAGAACACGAACTGGTCAACTACTGGAATTTGTAGTCGCACACCTACCGCAGTGACCGGCATGATTGCGGACCGTCGCAGCGGAGGCCGCAGGCGCAATTTCGGAGGGGGATGTGCCTGCGGCCTAGGGGGAACTGATGAGCGAAAGCTTTAGGGTTGGTTTCGCGATAGCCATCACGGCAGCCGTAGTCGCAGGGGCGTTTTTTGCTATCCGTTTTTTGATTGGCTTTTACGGATAGGATCTCGCCGCCCTACTTCCACCCGAACCTGTCGCAAATCGATGCGATGATTTTGTCGATCGCTATCGCGATGTTCTCATCAGCATATTTTCTGGCCAGGGCGGCAAGTGCGACTATCTGAATCAGAAAAATGCAGATGACGGCCACAAATCCTAAGTGGGGAAATGTGGGCCAAATCAATTAGCGTAATGCACGCGCATATCCAGTAGAATCGTTCCTCGCGGCGCTCATCGGCCTCTTTCTGGAGAGCGGCTTCCAGCGCTGCAGCACTCGTCTCAACCATATTTGGATGAGACGGAGACTGCCTAACGATGACAGAGAAATCATGCGCCTCCGACTCGCGCGCGGTACTCGGCAATGATGTCGGCGTCGGGGATTGGGATGCCTCTTGATCCAGGGACATAGTGACGAGCCCAAGCTCCATTCTGCCAATGCGTCATGGCAACCAATTCACCCGGTGATTTCTGAATAAGGAAGTTGCACGCCTCATCCAGTGTGGCCGCCTCCTGAGTCCCACCAATGGGTGGAGCCCAGAAAAACACGTCCTGAATTGGCTTGTTTCCGAAATTCCGAACCTGCCGGTAGAGCCCGGGCTCGACAGGACCATAATCCCATGCCTGGAATTCGGCATCGACCAAGCGCTGTCCGGTGCGTCCTAGATGCACCATTTGAGCCATATAGAGGATTTTCTGTAGGGCGAGGTTCGTGACGCCCCAATTTCCACGCGCGCAGATGTGTCGCGCTGCGGAGGACGAAGCGATCGACATTTGCGTTTCCCTCTGGGCAACGGCTCCCCTGCCGGCCATAAGCCCCGTTAGATTATATAGGATTCGTTTAGGATTTGTCACCCGGCTCAAAAAGGGGATCCGTCCCTGGAGACGCGCCCCCTCAGTTCCTTGCCTCACCCCCCCCCAACGCCTTCACGACCCTCACGGCTGCAACGACACGAGTCGGCAGTTTAACGCTCTGCCGAGCCATCGCTTGCTGAATGTTGCGTCACCGTTTTCTCGCTGGCTGAACAGCCGTAGCAACACCACCGACCACGTGCCGCGCGATCTCGGTGCCGGAGTCGTCAACCACGATCACGACAGTTTCGCTAACAGGATCGTAGTCTGGATCGCTGCCGATATCTTGCGCGACACGAGCGCCGTATTGACCCGCGAGATCGGCCGAGCCAAACACCTCGCCATCGCTGTCTGGCTGAAGGCGACCGTTGTGGATGATCGGGAAATAATAGCGCTGCATAGAGCTTTGGCCCTCCGTCAGTGATGATCATGTGTCAACATCAGGCCGGGCGTCCCTGTCTAAATTGACAGGGACCGCTGTGCACCCGCGCGCTCCGCCCGCCATTTACTGGCGAAAGTCTCACAGGCATCCCACCCGAACCGGTTGGCACTCACACGTCCCACTCTAGAAGAGTTCGTATGCGCGCAGTGATCTTCCGTGCCTCTTCCGGCCCGATGTTGGGTTTCAAGCTGTCGAGTATGCCTAGCACTGCCTGAGCCTCCTCGGCACTAAACGTCGCGTCTTGGCGATCTGCTTGGCTCAAAGACTGATCGGCCGCGCGGGCCTGATTGGCTGCAAGCACCGCAAGCGCTTGCGACCGCAGCGCCGCGATGTGCCGCTCGAATATGTGCATCCATTGGCCTGTAGCTACCCTGTGTGGTGACGTCGCAAGCGATGGTGGCCAGCCCGTCCTCGAAGACTGGGGCTGGCCACCTTTGCTCCCGAGGGGGGCATCAACCCGCGGGGTGCCCTCGCGTTGTATCGCTGGAACCCCCGCGAGGCACCTACCAGAATCGGCGGGTCCCTCCTCCTCGACCAGTCGCTAAACTGGTCCGACAGCTTGCAGAAACGGGAGACACCAGCATGCCCAAACGCGTGCGCATTCGTTGCATAAACAAGACTGACAGGCGAAGCTCACACGAGAGAATCAAAAATGTCGGCGGGGTAAATTCAGACGGAACGCGATGGAAGCTATCCGTTAAGAAGACTATCCGAGACCTCGAAAGCCGCGAGTGGGAGTACTACGTCGAAGAATCAGGCGTCACTGTCGAGGTCATCGTCGCCACCGAGGGCCGACACAAGTACATCAAGACAACAGTGGACGGAATTCAACCGGACAATCTCCTTTCCCTCCCTGAGTGTCCGTGATGCCTTATCGATCCCAGATCGTGGCGGTGCGGGCGCGACTCGGCGCCGGGAAATGCGAAACGACGCTGTCCCTGCCACACCCGCGCCGCCCGGTGAAGCTAGCGGCCACGCGGCTCGGCGCCCAGTTCGGAGGCCGAGCGCTGTCCCTACCACGCGTCGCTAACTCCACCGCCAGCCTCGCGACGAAGAGGCTGACCGGGCAACGTATCCTCCGGACGAATGCCCTAGAGCAACTACCAGGATAGGGCGGGTGACTTGGCAATCAGTCTCGGATTGCAGGCGGCGTAGGTGCGAGTCGCAATCGGCAACTTACTACCAGGGCAGGTACAGCGCGACGAACAGTACCAAGGCTGCAAGCCCGAACGCCCATGCGAACGATAGCGCCTTATCCATCGGCCAATTCCGATCGATCTCCTCGGCCGCCCGCAGCGGCGTACCACTGCGGCCTTTCTGTTGAACAACACGCTGTGCGCATCACCCGATTCGTAGATTTTCCGCCGAGTCTTTTCCGCGATTTTTCACGATGTCGAAGCTGACTTTTGCGCCCTCTGCGAGCGAAGTAAAACCAGCCTTCTCAACCGCGGAGATGTGGACAAAGACGTCATTGCCGCCGTTGTCAGGTTGAATGAACCCGTACCCCTTTGTCGGGTTGAACCACTTCACTGTCCCAATTGCCACCTTACTTCTCCATTTTTCAAAAATGAAAAGTAGTGCGCGACTCCGACAAAAGAATGGCTTGTCGCGTCGCGCGTCGCAGCGATGCAAACTCCTCCCTGCCGCGGCGATCAGTCCAGCCGGAATGTGTTGATGTAGATCGCCGTGCCAGCGTCGCTTTCCTGTAGCAGTGATTGTTACCCTGCGGACGATATCTAGCTTGCTATTACCGCACTCAACGTACCGGATACACCGTATCCTGTGCCCGCTGAAAATGTTGCCATCGCGTTTCCGGTAGAAGTTGGCCGGTGAACAACCGAGACCCTGATGTCCGGCGACCACGGCGGCGCGGCATTCATCGCGAGGCACGGCGGCGGAATCCGCCTGCTTATCACCCGGAGGATCGCACACTACATGCTCGAAAAGATCGAGGAGATACCACCAGCCTTCCTAATCATATTCGATGCTGAGCGCGGTGGCCGGTCGACGCTGATAGTTGAGCCCGACCTACTCAGTAAAATGCAACACGAGCTAACGACGTTTCTCGGTCTGAGGCAAAGCACTCGGCCTACAATTCAACGGCTGTACAATTGATTCCACCCAACGACGACGTTCCCGATAATGGGGAGGCCGACAAATCCAACCAATATGCGACGCCTGCCGTCAGCCCTGTGATGATGGTAGTCAGGCTGAAGGGTGTAAGGTTGGTGCTGGATGCCACAGACATGGGTGTTGTCGCAGTTGTCCCGGTCGGGGACGCACCGTTAGCTGGTGCAGTGCCTGTGCCATATCGGATCGTCAAGTTTGTAAACGTTCCCGCACCACCGTTGGAGGCGTGGCCACTAATCGTCACCAGGATGCGCGTGCTGTATATCGGCGTTATGTGACAAGTCGATCCTAGTCCGAGCATCACAAAACTTGCAACCCCGGCGGGGTTTGATGGCGCTGCTTGAAGTGTTGCATTATTTAGCGCCAGAGCAATCGTACCGCTGCTCGTGATCGTGCCGCCCGTTAGTCCTGTGCCGGCGGTAACACTGTTGACTGTACCAGCACCGAGATTGGCACGCGCCGTCGCGACGTTCGCCACATCCGACAGATTGTTGGCGCTGGACAGATCGCCCGCCCCCGGCTGGCCAGCGACATTGAATGTCCAACTTGCGAACGTGCCGCTTCCGTTGGTCTTGTCAGACGTAATCGTGAGAGTCGTTCCGCTATAGGTCGCGACACCTTCGAGCCAATTAGCGCCGGAGGATGCCCGCACGCGCGCGCCGTTGGTGTAGGCCAGGCCGGCTTGCGTGGTGAACACCTTGGAACCGGTGCCGATCGCAAGCGACGTCGTTGAGGTGCCTCCGTAGGTCGGCGCGTTGGTGCCCGCCGCGCCGGTTGAGCCCGTCGCACCCGTGTCGCCCTTCGCAGCCAGCAATTGCCAATAGGTCGCGTTCGGCGGCGTGTGATTGGTGTGGTCGAGAACGCAAACGTAGCTCGACCCACTCAACGTCACGACGTCGTTGGCCGCATAAGCCGTCGCGCCGCCCCAAGCGCCCTTAAGTTGGAACGCCTTGTAAATGCCGAGATACGTCCAGACGCCGCCCACCTTCGCCCACGTCTTGCCGGATGTCGGCTGAAACGCATATTGCCCGTCATCGCCGAGCGACGGATCCGGCACAGTCTCGTCGATGTCGACGAAGACGAAATATCCCGACGTGTTGAGAGCACCGACCATCTTGTCGACATCGCGCGCGTAGGTCTCGCCAACGATGCGCTGTTGCGACACCTTCCAAACGACATACGACGCGCCGCTCAGCGTCGACCCCGGCCATGGCGTGATGGTTAGATGCGTATCGTCGGTGACGTCGGTGATCGGAACGCAAAAGTGACCGCTCTGGAAAAGATCGCCGGGCTTCACGTTGCCGGCCGTCAGCCAGATGGTGCTCGTGCCGGTGACGGTCGTCCCGTCCGCCGATACTGCGACGGTGCCGGTGGAGTAGCTGGAAAGTGCGGTCAATGTTTTGCCTTCTGCTCAGGGCGTGCAGCTGCATCGTCGATGCGCACGTGCTGACCGTTAATTGTTTGCCAGACCTGAACGACGTCACTTCCGGCGGGCTTGAACACAAATCCTTCAATCGGATTCGCAAGTTCGGTCGGGTCTGATGGAGTGGTGTGGTGTTGAGTCATTGATCTCTTCTGGGGAATGTCGTGGTGGCTCCGCACCTCGTTGCGAGGCGCGACACGCTGATTGGCGAGCCGCGCGTTCTGCGACTAACTGATTATTGCTTTCCCGCTGTAGTTGCTTTCTATGGAATGCAGAACATCGGGAGGGGAAATGCCAGACGTACAGGTCGCCTGCATCAACAAGCAGCCGCGCGACAACTCGCATGAGGGGATTACGCACCTCGGAGGGGGCGGTTGGAAGTGGCTGAGATCGGAGGTCATTCGATCGATCGAGAACGGGACCAATACATTTTACACGTTGGTCAGCGGTAAGCGCGCCGACGTTGGTGTCGTTAACGGCCCGAACGGGAAATATGTTCGAACTCACGCTGATGGCTATTACAACGATAACCTCCTAGCTCTGCCGGAGTGTCCGTGAGTTCTAGTCAAGCAAATCGTCCGCCTCCTCTGCCGGCGCCCAACTGATCTTGCTCGCATCGGCCGGTGTCGCGCCCATACTGCTTAGGCACAGCCTCAGTAGGCTGAGCGATTTTGTACCCATCTCCGCGCCGCTTTGCAGGCGAGCGCGCAACACCGATGCGATCCCTACGATGCAGCGGTGTGAAGCGTTGAGCCATGGCAACTCGCCAGCGAATTCACGCCAAGCAGTAGCCTGTTGTGCGTTTAGCCAAGTGGGCGGAGCGCCGATTTCGGCACCGGTTGGATCGTTGCGTTTATAGCGGCCAGCATTGATAAGATGCCGGCCCTCAACCTGCGCCCTAGGGCTTGGTTTTCTTGGTCGTGGCATTTTCACCCTGGGGGTCTGAATTGCAGATGCGCGTGAAAGTGGGGGCCGCCGGTAGCTAGTGGCGGCGGTGGGAGCGATCTGCCACGCCCCTCCCCGGTCAGCCCGGACCTCAGCCAGCGCCCATCACCACACCCTCAACACATCGACAACACCGCCGCCATCATCGATGACGAACTCGGCGCGATCGCCAGGGCGCATCTCGAAATGGCCTTGCCACTCGGGCAGACGACGTGCCGCACCGAGATTCCGTGCGTCGACCTTCACCGTTTCGCCGTTGTCCAGCTCGGCAATGCCGCGATGCCTGTAGCGATCCCACGAATGCATCATGCCGTTCATTATCACTTCAGAATTCCCCTCTTCCGCTGCGCCATCTCGATGCGACGCTTGGCTGCCAAACTGTTGCTCGATGCTCGGCTAATCTGAGCGCTTGTGTCGGACCCATATGCGCCCCACAGGACCAAACTGATCTCGAATAGTTTGGCCTCGGTGATGAGCCGCTTTGGAATGTCGCCGCCGTCGTCCCACTCCTCAACGACCGGAGTAAACGACACACTCACCTCGTTGACAGTGCCGCTTCCGACCGTCGCCAGGGCCTCCTGCCCCAACGGGGCGGCCGGATCCGGCTCTAACGAGTAGTAAAGACCCACATTGTCCGAACGCAGTTTGAGGCTGCCGTTACTGACACGCCCCAGCGGCCTGCTTGGATCATGTGCCCAAAGAGCGGCGACGTCCGGGTTTTGCGCGAGATGCTTATCGAATGCACCACGCGCGAAACGTTCCTCGAAAAGCCCCGCGATGACAGCCGGCCTGTTCCACGAAATGGCGAATCCTGAGATAGTTTCAGCCATTGCGTTGCGTCACCCGCAATCGCTTCTCACGTTTCGCTTGCATTAACCTGCGCGCAATTACGGCTGGTGAGTCCGAGCATTCGGAGTGTCGTTTTTCGCCAGGCAGTTTTACACTGCGACGCACCGCATTCCGATCGGCCGCGCTCGATGTTCTCTCTGTGCCCTTAGACATTGAAGCCCGCCTCCTTCGCTTCCTTCAGAAAATAGTGAACCTTGCCCTCGCGCCGATCGCCCAAGAAGTGCGCGCGCACTGGCCGCAGATAACCGAGGCGCACATCCTCGCGCTCCAGATCGTCCAGCAGTGCGTCGTGTTCCTCTCGGGCTGCTTCCAACGCGCGAGCGGCGTCACATACCGCACCCAAACGGCGCTGGTACTCTGGCATCACGGTGAAGCACACGAGCTTTGAGGCTACGTTCCGCGCTTCGTCTGTGCGCCTATGCAGGACCTCCCGGGCTGACTCGATGTTTGCTATCTCCGAGGTGACCTCGCGGAGCTGCCGCGACAGATCGGCAATGCTGTCAGTAGGATCGTCACCGAGCAGCGCGGCCACGCCGGGCGAGATATGTTTCCCACCAGCCGCCCTGGCCGCCTCGATCTTACCGCGCAGTTTCGAGCGCTCGCTGTTGAGCTTAGAGTCTCTCTGCTCCAATTCCATGCGTTTCGCGATCAGGTCGGCGTACGAGCTGTCAGCCTCCGCGAGGCTGGGAACGCGGAATTCGTCGGTGGTCTTCGTCTTCAACGGGGCCATTACTTGTCGTCTCCAAAAAGTTTGTCGAGTGCATCCGCAAGCGCGGCCACGCTGACGGTGGTTGATCGGTGATGGCCTCGGGATGGCCAGTGAGCGGCGTCGAGACCGGGCATGCAGAACCGCCCGACGCCACCGTCCGGTTTGTGAATCGCGAGAGCGCTTGATTTGTGAGCGATCTCGACCTGAGATTTGCGAGCCTCCGGAACGCCAGCGCGTGCGTCCTCGACCAAAATCGCAACAGCGATCGGCGCGTTGGGAATCGACTGGGGGGCCCCATCCAGGTTGACACCACCGGGTGTCATCGAGTGGTACGCGCGGACTGCGTCCGCGGCCGTGTGCAACTCGGTGTCAGAGGCGAGCGCAATAACCAGATCGAGGACATTGTCCTGATCCAGGTCCGGGGCGACGCCAGGTGCGCCCGAGGGCAAAAGGTCGGACTCCTGAAGCCTGCGAGCAATTCCATTGCTTCGCGAGCGTGGAAAGCCGATATGGCGCTCGATCGCGTCGAGCACGTGATTCAAGATGGCCACTCGGCCAGTCTCCTATGTTTGAAATTGCGATTGGAGGGTTAAATAAAACGCCGCATGCAGCGGCTTCGCGGCTCAAGGCCGGTAAAAAAGGCGGGCCGGGATCGAGCCGGCGCCGAAGTTGTGCACGTCACGTCGACCACAAAATGTGGCCTCATATCTCTGGCAGCGAAACCTACGATTGGCGCAAACGGCTAGGCAGCCATAAGCTCGGCCAGTTTTCGCGCGGCGCGGACCACCGCTTGTTTGCCGATTCCCTCGTATGTGCGCTTGCTGCTACCTGGCCCGGCAACCAGCTCGCCGATCTCGGCAGCTGTACTGTCATCGAGAACCGCATCTAGCACTTTCGCGTGCTTGCCCATTTTGGTCCTAAGTCGGCCCTCGTCGATACTTCGGACTATGACGTCCTCGACTGTCTGGGTATTAGCTTGGGCTGGCGAGGCCTTGGCTTTACGCGGGCGGCGGAACCGTTCGACGTGCATGGCCCTGCTGTACGGGGGGAGCTTCTTTTCGAAGGTTGGATCCTTCTTCGCCTTCTCGTCCTCCTCGTACATTGCAATCAAATCTTCGGCGCTCGTGGTTTCCATCAGGGTTTCGACGATGGTGCCTTCGGGCGTAGTGGGTTTGTTGATAGGCCGCGCTGGTTCAGCGTGATTGTCGTTATCGGCAATTAGCGCCTTACCCGTTAGTTCTGACCACGCATTGATGCTGCGCAGCGTGATGGTATCGCCGGCCTTGTGGAGGCCTGGAATGAGCTGGGAGCGGTTCACGTGAAATATCTCCTGGGACGTGACGTACTGGCCTTTTTGGCTCTTGGTTTCGTCCGGCTGTCCCGCCGGATCGAATGATGGTCGCAGCGATGGCTGGGTGCTCTGGGATTGCCCGCCCATAGGTTGCGCCGGATTGATTGTAAGAAATATTCAAGTTCACCATCGGCAGGTGCAGGTGCATTGGTGCACACCCTAAAGGGGGTGTGCACCTGCACCTTTGCACCTAGCCTTCTGATTGGTCGCTTGGTGCAGGTGCAAGTGCATCAGGTGCATGCACCTCGCTTGCACCTAGATTTTGCACCTCGGTCGGGACGTAGACCTTCGGGATGCCGGTCGATTTGACGCGACCTGCTTCTTCAAGCGCCTTGATGGCTCGCTTAAACCTTGACGCGATGGTGTTCTCTTTCACCTCGGGGTGCATCTGGTGATATCTCGCTTGCCACATGCCACCGCCGACAGGGTGCCCGCCCCCTGAAAGCTCGGTCAGGATTTCCATCAAATCGGTCTCTGCCTGGGCCTGCACGGTTTGGCTTGCCACCTTGGCAAAGCCAGCAACGTCCGCAGACTTCACCACTACAGGCGCAGTAATCGGCTCGCCGTCCTCGTCCGCGCCGAGATTCACGGACTCCATGCGGAAGTTACAGATGACGCCTTCCTCGCCGTCGTTGGTGCCGTCGCACTCAAGCACATGGCCGGCCGCGTTCTTCTTGACCATGAACGACGCATCAACCGCGCCGTCCAGGTCGATAGCACCCTTGCCGCGCTCGCCAGCCCAGCCGGTATGATGCACCACTGTCAGGTGCGAGCCAGTATCGGCAATAATCGTGTCGCAGGACCGGACATACTTGGCCATGTCCTTCGATTGATGCTGGTCCCCCGGCCCGAAGGTGCGCGTCAGCGTGTCGATGATAATCCAGACACAGGGCTGGCCAGTTATCTCAGAGCTGGCCCCGGTTATCTGAACAGCAATTCCGCGTCGATAAGTGGAGTTTCTGCCAGAGTTAGGCTGCCGCGCGGAACGGCAGCGGGCTGAAGTAAGCTTGATCGGGGGTGCCGCCGTCAAGGCTCGAGTGGGGACGCCGGCCATTGTAAAAGGCGAGGTATCGGCCGATCGAGGCGCGGGCGTCGGACACGGTGTCGTAGGCGCGCAGATAGACCTCTTCGTATTTGATGCTGCGCCACAGACGCTCGACGAACACGTTGTCGCGCCAGGCGCCCCGACCGTCCATGCTGATGGCGATGCCATGACTGGCGAGCATGCCGGTGAACGCGGCGCCCGTGAACTGCGAGCCTTGGTCGGTATTGAAGATGTCCGGCTTGCCATGGCGAGCGAGAGCGTCCTCCAGCGTCTCGACGCAGAATGCGGCTTCCATAGTGATCGAGACGCGCCACGACAGCACCCGGCGGCTGAACCAGTCCAGCACCACCGCGAGATAGACGAAGCCGCGCGCCATCGGGATGTAGGTGATGTCCATCGCCCAGACCTGGTTCGGGCCTGTGATCTCCATCCCGCGCAGCAGATACGGATAGATCTTGTGCCCGGGTTCGGGCTTGGTGGTACGCGGCCGGCGATAGAGCGCCTCTATCCCCATCCGCCGCATCAGCGTTTTGACATGCCGGCGGCCGATCTTGCACCCCTCGGCAGCCAGCAGGTCTCGCAACATTCGCGAACCGGCGAAAGGAAACTCCAGGTGCAGCCGGTCAAGCCGCTGCATGATCGCGAGGTCGGCGGGCGACACCGGACGTGGTAGATAATAGATACTGCCACGGCTGATCTTCAAAACTTCCGCCTGTTTGGTGATCGGCAGGTCGTGCTCACGGTCGATCATCGCTTTGCGCTCAGCAGGCCGGCTTTGCTGAGCGCGCCTTCTAAAAAATCGTTCTCAAGCGTCAGCTCCCCGATCTTGGCGTGCAGCGTTTTCACGTCTACCGCGGACTCGCTCGCTCTGTTGCCACCGCCAGGACCAAACACCTCGGCCGCCGCCTCCTGAAGCTGGGACTTCCACTGCGTGATCTGGTTCGGGTGCACGTCGAAATGCTCAGCCAGCTGGGCCAGCGTCATCTCGCCCTTGATCGCCGCTAACGCCACCTTGGCCTTGAATGCCGGTGCGTGTTGCCGGCGGGCTCGTCTGCTCATCGTCTCTCCTGATTCGCGGGACAATCTTGCCCGCCGTCAGGCAGAAACTCCACTTACCGCCCTGTCCAGATTTCCGGAGCCAGCTCTCTCCGCTGCCTTTTTGACTGCCATGGCAATCGCTGTGGCGTGAAGCGTGCCGGTGGTCATATCTATCAGGCCACCGAGCACGAGGAGCGGAAGGTCTTTGACGCCGTGCTGCTTGCGGAACGCCATCATGCGCCGCTCGGTCAGTTTCTTGCGCTCAGCAGCGACATATACCACCAAGCCCTGTTTCACCTTCCTGCCCATC
This sequence comes from Bradyrhizobium sp. USDA 327, assembly GCF_041262065.1. Lineage (NCBI taxonomy): Bacteria > Pseudomonadati > Pseudomonadota > Alphaproteobacteria > Hyphomicrobiales > Nitrobacteraceae > Bradyrhizobium > Bradyrhizobium sp. USDA 327. Next base: position 6,313,733 of record NZ_JBGCCW010000001.1, read on the forward strand.
CATGGCAGGCCAGCCGCAATATGACAGGCAAGGTCAGTCACGATAACCGACTTTCCAGAGCCTGGCAGGCCGCTAATCATCGTGAACTCACCAGCGCCAAGCATGCCTTTGACGACGGTTTCCTTCTTCGCCTCGGTGCCGATGTCATCGAACCAGGTGAAGGTTAGCTTGCCCCACGAGTCCAGCTTCGATGGCGACAGGCTGTTGTCGTTGGCCGGTGTCGGTTTGGATAACAGCCGCGCCCGCAGAAGCGCGGACGCCTTCTGTAGGTTGGTTGGCTCGCGCTTGGGTGGCTCGGCCCCGATATCGCGAGCGATAATCGACTCGGCAACAGCGCGGTCGGACTCTGGTCCATGGATGTGGATTAGCTCGGGCTTGCCGTCAGCCAGCCGTATCAGGAATGTTGCGTCCGGGTCGCAGCCGGCGACGTTGCTGACAAGAACGCAGGCAGCGCGGGCGGAAGGCTCGTCCTCCGGCCATTCATCGGAAGGCAATGCCCGGACGTTGGCTGGGTCGGCCTTGGCCCAATCGGGCTCGCCGTCCTCACCAGCCGGCGCAAGCACCACGTCAGCGAGGCAGTGGCCATGGTCGGTCAGAATGTCATAGATGCCGAAGGTAACGTCGCGCGTTTCGTTAGTCTGAATCGGGTGGGCGTCGACAGAGTTAGCTTGCGAAACGTTCATGCTGCGACAGTCCTGCGACGGTAAGGAGGGCAATCTTGTTGGCTATGTCGTGGTGGAACGCACAGGTGCGGCCACGCTCATTGTCAGGACCAAACGCGCGGTACGAACCATCCGCCGCCCGCGAAACCCTCACGCCGTAAATCTTGATACCTTCGACCGTCTCGACATCGACGTGCGCAATAGCTCCCGCACCCGTTCGTGCGGGGCGTAGTCCAATAATTCTCATCTCAATCCTTATGAAGGTTAGTTGGCGGCTAGCCTTGCCGCTGGCTCGAAGAAAAACTCGCCGTCCATCTGGCAGAATACGATTCCACGCCGGTCTATGCCGGCGATTGCCAGCGCAAGCCGCCTGTCAAAGTCCGTTTGACGTGGGTCCGACATGACGCAATTTGCCCACGCGCGACGCCTTGCTCGATTGTCCATGAAAAAGCCTCCGCAGTTGGTTGGACCCATAAAGAACAGTAGGGTTGGCAGGGCCAAAGCACTAAAGGGCTGGCCCAAGAAAAATCGTATGGATAGGTCGCCTCCTCGACGCCGGTCAACCCGCGTGCCGTTCCTAAGCTTGGTGGTTTTGATGCCCATGAACCCAAATACGAATTTTCAGGGAAAGTGGGGGTGAGCACCCAATAAAAAACGCCGCCTGCGGGGGCTCAATAGGACGCCCCCTGCGACGATTTAGGACACTTGATTCCGGGCTGATGCTGATTTTAATTTTCTGTTGCCGGGGCTGGTTTTCATTACGAACGAAATTGCGACCGGCAGGGGGCCGCCATCGAGCGGCCCCTATCAATTTGGATAGAATGAGCAGAGGATAGTCACTGCTAGCCGAACGCGTCGCTCACCGCGTGCTCAGGCTCCCAAAGGCTCCAGTCTCTGCCAGCCCCGGACTGGGGCCTTTTATTTGGGCCGCCAACCGACGCAGCCCCCGTTTTGTTCCACTTTCAACCTAAAAGCGATTTATCCGGTTGTACGGTTGTGCTGGGGCCTCACTTGGCCATTGGCCCGCGCGCAGCATCACTCATCCTCTGGTGTGCGGGTTGCCAGTAGTAGAATTTCGTCAACGATTACAGTGGGCGAATTGCTGGCTAACCGGCTAGCTAAGGCATTTAAAAGGCTTAATAAGTTTGTTCCGCTAGGGAGCGCCATTTACAGAAAAATAATACAATAAAATCAGCTAGATAGCCCCAGAGGGCCATTCATATTACACACCTGTTTACACATCATTGGCATGATGACCGCAATGCTCTTTCTGTCGTCAGCGCCGCGAAGCGGCGGAATGCCGCCATTAAAAGCAGCCGATCTCCGAGTTGGGGCAGTCGCTCTCGAAATGGAGGATGGGGAGAAGCGGTAGTGGCACGTCAAGCTGCATTGCCGCCAACTCTGCCGCCGCGCCTAATCGATCGTGAGGCCTCCGCAGCATATGCCTCGGTTAGCCCGAACACGTTTGACCTTCTCGTGACGGCGGGAGGCATGCCCAAGCCGCGGGTCATTCCGGGTACGAGACGACTGGCTTGGGACGTTCGCGAACTCGATGTCGCGATCGACGCTCTGCCTCACCACGGGGAAGAGCACGCGACCGGCGTTGACGCCGATGTTGGTTGGGAGAGGTAGGCCATGCCTCGCAAACTGCCACCAAACGTCGAGCGCAACGTCGTCAAGGGGCATGCGTATCTGTCGTTTCGGATCGGAAAGGCTTGGCATCTGCCACAGTACGGGGACGCCTCAACACCCGCCGGCGCGACGCGGTTCAACCGCAAGGTTCGGCAGCAACAGAGATATGCCAAACAGCGCGCCGAGCGCCTGGCCGCGATGACGCCCCAACAGCGAGCGACGCACGACGCCTGGCACCGAGCCCGTCGCCCGGGCCTATGGGAGGCTATTTGGTTTTTTTCTGAGATGAAGTGTCGACTATGCCTGTTCGGCCGAATGGTGGGATTGTCCCAACGACAGCCGCCGAATTAGAAGCGATGTTGGTTGGGGATCTATCCGATGACGCGAAGACGCTCTTCGACGTCATTGTGTTAGACGTGTCAAATCCTGCGGCCTCGGTTACGCGAAAGTCTCGTAAGAAGGCTCGCAAATGAACCGTGGCTCCGCTTCGCAATCGTCAGGCCGTCGCGTGGGCAATACTTCTTGCCGGCCTCGGGCTGTTCGTCGCGCTCTATCTTCCTTGGTAAGGGCCTTTGGGGAGGCCCTGCAAACGCCCGTTGATGTGGCCGAGGAAGCTGTCACATTACTTTGACGTACAGGTGCCAATTTTGCAGGCGCTGGGATTTCGGAGCCCAGACCGGAATACGCGGCGAACGCTGCCAAGCGAATATATTCCGCTTGTGCAGCGTTCAGTATCCTCTCAATTTCGGGAGTTCGGCGTGTTTGATGCTGAAATGACTGCGCTGCTCAGGGCGGTGCTCGACGAAGTTTGCGAAAATATTCCTGTAAGCGAAACGGGCGCCAGAGCGTACGTTGCTTCGAAGCTGCTCGATGCTGCGGCACATGGACAGCTCTCAACCGACGCGTTGAAAGCGGCGGGTCGCGAGGCCCTGAGCCCACCAACGATGTGGCGCTGATTTTCCGCTCCACGTCACTCGATCACATCGTATTCGAACGCGACGCCCTCCGGGTCGTTCTCCTCGAACCATCGTTCCGCGGCGTCCACCGTCGCGAAGACTTGATGTGATCGACGTCGCCGACCTGCTTGGCGGTGTTCACATAGACGCCCACCGTTGTGTTCCTTTTCAAAACTCGAGCCGGCGCTGTCCGTATCTAACCCAGTGTCCGAACCTGATTTAAGGGCCTAACATGGTAGAAGGCAAGCCAGCGGGGAAAGGCGATCCCACGTCCCGCGCGGGCAACAGGAAGGCTGAGCCATTGATCAACATTGCTGAGTGCCGAGAGCAGGCTAACCACTACAAGAGACTTTCTGGCGTGAGCGGCATTTCCAAGGATCGCGCCGCCGTCCTGAAAAACATCGCCCGAAGTTTCGTGGGTTTGGCTGGCCAGCTGGATAGACTGGCTTCCCGTGCGAGGAACGAGCAGAGGTAAGGCAGCCTCAGCTGATGGCCTTAGTTACCAAGGTCGGCGGTTCTTTTTTTTGACCTTGGGAAATTTACGGTGGGCACCGGTTCACGCTGGCGGGCCTAGCACTCCCGGCGCTCAAATCCGCAATTGGATCGGCAACCGGGAGCATTGGGGCTGGAATTGCCATGCCCTGCCATGTCGGCCCTCCAAGTGACAATACGTAGAAAACCGAAGTCCGGTAGTTGTCCGGACTCCATTTTCGGAACGGGGTGTTCTACTGAAGGAACACCGGCGCGATTTGAGCACTAATTTTTTTGTTATTCCGGGAATGCCGCAGTGGGGCTGGAACCACGCTGCGGCTTTTCCCATTCGGGGCGTACTGGTCCCAGCTGCGTTCCGTCAGGCAAACACTAACCTTTGACCCCTGCGGTAGCCTGCATCATAACTGTCACATGAAGAAAGGCGACGTGACGTGCCCTGATTGTTCGGCGGGATCTCGCCGGATCGAACTTGAATCCCGCAAGGGCATGTGTGGATGGCCCCCGTCTTGCAAGAATTATTTTCGTGATGAGCAGTGGTCGCTTGCAGTCATGTGTCCGGCCTTTGTGCGCGGTGTCGTACCTAACCGCTGGCCTTGATGGATTCCGCGGATCGAGGCCTTATCAGTTGGCCGGGTTCGAACGCCACTGAGGCGGTCAGGTTTCTCTCGATCCGTCGGGTGACCGACTCTGCCATCACGTGTTTTCACTCTCGCAAGCTGGCGGCACGCTCCTTAGCGGGTCATGCCGCCAATGCTGCGTTGCGGTAGGTGTCCTGTCTGCTCATAATCGCCCAAGCTACGCGTGCCGTTTTATTGGCCAAGGCGACTGCGACAACTAGTCTTGGCTTTCGACTGAGCAAGGACCTTAGCCAAGGGTCGGCCTTGGCCTGTTTCGAACAGAGCAGCACGGTGTGAGCACTGTTAACGAGCAGGCGGCGGAGATAACTGTCACCTCGTTTGCTAATCCGGCCGAGACGCGCTTTGCCACCGGTGGAGTTTTGTCGCGGTACCAACCCAAGCCAAGCGGCGAACTCTCTACCGCTGCAGAATGTCTTTGGGTCGGCAACAGTTGCTGCAATCGCGGTGGCGATGATCGGCCCTATTCCCGGGACAGTGGCCAGACGTTGGCTGACTGGATTGTTCTTATGCCATGCTAGGATCTGCTTCTCGAGTCCTGCGATCCGGGTCTGAGTATCTTCGATCTGGCTAACGATCACCGTCAGCACCTGGCGGGCAATATCCGATATACGCCTGTCCTCCTCATCCAGGACAATTGCGATCAGTTTCGCCACTTTGTGCAGCCCCTGCGCCTCAATAAGACCGAACTCGGCCAAGTGCCCACGCAGAGCATTAACTAGCATGGTGCGCTGACGGATCAGCAAATCGCGAGCCCGATGTATCATGAGGGCCGATTGTTGCTCCGTCGTTTTTATCGGCACGAAGCGCATCGATGGACGTCTAACTGCCTCGCAGATCGCCTCGGCATCGGCCACGTCGTTCTTGTTGCGCCTTACATAGGCTTTTACATAAGCAGGCGGCATGAGTCGTGGCACATGGCCGAGCGCAGTTAACTCGCGCGCCCAATGATGCGCCGTCGCGCAGGCTTCCAGCCCGACGAGGCACGACGGAAGCCCTGCAAAGAAAGCGAGAACTTGGCCTCGTCGCAGTTGCTTGCGCATGATTACGCTCCCCGCCTCATCAACCGCATGCACCTGGAAAACCTTCTTTGCCAGATCAAGACCGATTGCTGTAATATTGCCCATGGATGGCTCCCATTACTGGTGATCTTCGACGACCACCATTATGGCACTCGATGCCGCGAGAGGGGGCCATCCACATGGGGTAATCGCAGGAGCGAGTTGCCCTAAAGACAGTCAATAGTCTTTTGGAGGGTGGCTGTTCCCCGATAGGATGGAAATACGGGCTCACGACTGGACGCCGGGCCCAAGCATCGAATGGAGAACAGCCATGGAAGAGTATATCGGTCTCGATGTATCGATGAAAGAGACGGCGGTCTCGATCCGTCGAGCAGGTGAACGGATCTGGCGCGGCAAGTGTGCATCTGATCCCAGTGTCATCGCCGCGCTCATCCGCAAGCGGGCGCCGGCCGTGAAACGCGTGGTGTTCGAGACGGGACCGCTGTCGGTATGGTTCTATCATTCTTTGCGCACCGAAGGATTGCCGGCGATCTGCGTCGATGCGCGCCATGCTAAAGCGGCGCTCGATATGGCGGCGAACAAGACGGACGCGAACGACGCCGATGGTCTGGCGCAGCTCGCGGAAGTCGGGTTCTTTCGTGAGGTGCGCGTGAAGGGATTCAACAGCATGCTGACCCGCACGCTTGTCGCGGCGCGCACGCGGCTGGTCCGGATCACCACCGAGCTTTCGAACCAGATCCGCGGCGTCATGAAGACCTTCGGTCTGCTTGTTCCCGCCGGAAAGGGAAGCACCTTCGAGAAGAACGTCCGGAACCTTCTGGCTGATCAGGACGGACTTGCATCCATCGTGCTTCCGATGCTGGAAGCCTGGCGTGGCATTCGCATCCGCGCCGCCGAACTCGGTCGCCAGTTGGTTCGGGATGCGCGCGAGAGTCAGGCTTGCCGCATCCTCATGTCGATTCCGGGCATCGGTGCGACAACCGCAACCTCTTTTGCCACAGCTATTGAGGAGCCTGACAACTTCAGGAAATCCCGATCTGTTGGCGCGTGGATCGGCCTGACAACGCGCCGCTACCAATCCGGAGAAGTCGATTATGATGGCCATATATCCCGACGTGGCGACCGCCATTTGCGTGGGCTTCTGTATGAAGCGGCAGCGGTCATTCTGACGCGCAGCTCAACCGACAGCGCTCTGCGGACGTGGGGACGGCAGCTCCGGGAGAGGATCGGCTTCAAAAGAGCCGCCGTGGCTGTGGCACGGAAACTGGCGGTGATAATGCATACGATGCTTAAGACCGGCGAGCTGTTCAATCCGAATGCCGGAGCCGCCGCATAAGCTCGGATAGCGTTCAGAACCTGAACGCCTAAGGTGTCCCTGCCGGGACGTGAGCCGAGCCATTCCGCTGATGGGGTTGCACTGCTGACTCAGCAAAGTGCGTAGTCCACATTGAAGGCTCGTCCGCGAAGCTCCATCATGCGGCGACCAATGTCGACCGCGAAGACAACCATGCACCCGGCAGCGTCTCTTGACGAAACTAAATGCTTGACGTCCCAGCAGCGATTAGACAACCGCAACCTCTTTTGCCACAGCTATTGAGGAGCCTGACAACTTCAGGAAATCCCGATCTGTTGGCGCGTGGATCGGCCTGACAACGCGCCGCTACCAATCCGGAGAAGTCGATTATGATGGCCATATATCCCGACGTGGCGACCGCCATTTGCGTGGGCTTCTGTATGAAGCGGCAGCGGTCATTCTGACGCGCAGCTCAACCGACAGCGCTCTGCGGACGTGGGGACGGCAGCTCCGGGAGAGGATCGGCTTCAAAAGAGCCGCCGTGGCTGTGGCACGGAAACTGGCGGTGATAATGCATACGATGCTTAAGACCGGCGAGCTGTTCAATCCGAATGCCGGAGCCGCCGCATAAGCTCGGATAGCGTTCAGAACCTGAACGCCTAAGGTGTCCCTGCCGGGACGTGAGCCGAGCCATTCCGCTGATGGGGTTGCACTGCTGACTCAGCAAAGTGCGTAGTCCACATTGAAGGCTCGTCCGCGAAGCTCCATCATGCGGCGACCAATGTCGACCGCGAAGACAACCATGCACCCGGCAGCGTCTCTTGACGAAACTAAATGCTTGACGTCCCAGCAGCGATTAGACAACCGCAACCTCTTTTGCCACAGCTATTGAGGAGCCTGACAACTTCAGGAAATCCCGATCTGTTGGCGCGTGGATCGGCCTGACAACGCGCCGCTACCAATCCGGAGAAGTCGATTATGATGGCCATATATCCCGACGTGGCGACCGCCATTTGCGTGGGCTTCTGTATGAAGCGGCAGCGGTCATTCTGACGCGCAGCTCAACCGACAGCGCTCTGCGGACGTGGGGACGGCAGCTCCGGGAGAGGATCGGCTTCAAAAGAGCCGCCGTGGCTGTGGCACGGAAACTGGCGGTGATAATGCATACGATGCTTAAGACCGGCGAGCTGTTCAATCCGAATGCCGGAGCCGCCGCATAAGCTCGGATAGCGTTCAGAACCTGAACGCCTAAGGTGTCCCTGCCGGGACGTGAGCCGAGCCATTCCGCTGATGGGGTTGCACTGCTGACTCAGCAAAGTGCGTAGTCCACATTGAAGGCTCGTCCGCGAAGCTCCATCATGCGGCGACCAATGTCGACCGCGAAGACAACCATGCACCCGGCAGCGTCTCTTGACGAAACTAAATGCTTGACGTCCCAGCAGCGATTAGACAACCGCAACCTCTTTTGCCACAGCTATTGAGGAGCCTGACAACTTCAGGAAATCCCGATCTGTTGGCGCGTGGATCGGCCTGACAACGCGCCGCTACCAATCCGGAGAAGTCGATTATGATGGCCATATATCCCGACGTGGCGACCGCCATTTGCGTGGGCTTCTGTATGAAGCGGCAGCGGTCATTCTGACGCGCAGCTCAACCGACAGCGCTCTGCGGACGTGGGGACGGCAGCTCCGGGAGAGGATCGGCTTCAAAAGAGCCGCCGTGGCTGTGGCACGGAAACTGGCGGTGATAATGCATACGATGCTTAAGACCGGCGAGCTGTTCAATCCGAATGCCGGAGCCGCCGCATAAGCTCGGATAGCGTTCAGAACCTGAACGCCTAAGGTGTCCCTGCCGGGACGTGAGCCGAGCCATTCCGCTGATGGGGTTGCACTGCTGACTCAGCAAAGTGCGTAGTCCACATTGAAGGCTCGTCCGCGAAGCTCCATCATGCGGCGACCAATGTCGACCGCGAAGACAACCATGCACCCGGCAGCGTCTCTTGACGAAACTAAATGCTTGACGTCCCAGCAGCGATTAGACAACCGCAACCTCTTTTGCCACAGCTATTGAGGAGCCTGACAACTTCAGGAAATCCCGATCTGTTGGCGCGTGGATCGGCCTGACAACGCGCCGCTACCAATCCGGAGAAGTCGATTATGATGGCCATATATCCCGACGTGGCGACCGCCATTTGCGTGGGCTTCTGTATGAAGCGGCAGCGGTCATTCTGACGCGCAGCTCAACCGACAGCGCTCTGCGGACGTGGGGACGGCAGCTCCGGGAGAGGATCGGCTTCAAAAGAGCCGCCGTGGCTGTGGCACGGAAACTGGCGGTGATAATGCATACGATGCTTAAGACCGGCGAGCTGTTCAATCCGAATGCCGGAGCCGCCGCATAAGCTCGGATAGCGTTCAGAACCTGAACGCCTAAGGTGTCCCTGCCGGGACGTGAGCCGAGCCATTCCGCTGATGGGGTTGCACTGCTGACTCAGCAAAGTGCGTAGTCCACATTGAAGGCTCGTCCGCGAAGCTCCATCATGCGGCGACCAATGTCGACCGCGAAGACAACCATGCACCCGGCAGCGTCTCTTGACGAAACTAAATGCTTGACGTCCCAGCAGCGATTAGACAACCCCATCAGTTGGCGGCTTCTTCATTGATCCCGCTTCAGCTTGCGTCGTCCCCAGTGAGGCTCTTTGCCCTTCGGGTTAAACTCCGGGACGTGGTGGCGGTTCAATGCCCGCATGACCCCGATGCTGGCAAACATACTCGGGCCTCCACCTTCATCGCGGCTTGCCATTCCGATGCGGCGTGCTCTTTCTTCGGCAACGCGGCGATGTACTCGCCGGCGTCGAGCTGCGTCACCAGTATGCGATCGCCGATCGTGATCGGATCCTCGAAACGCCGACCCCAGCCTCGTTCCGTCATTCCTTCCGCTTCAGCTCAAGTCTCGCGGCAGCAATGGCGTGTTCAACCTCGTCGGCCAGAACTGTCAGATGCTCGGCCAGCCTTGTGAACAGTTCTCGCTTCTTGGGTTCAGTAGCAAGATCGCGGATCAAGGCGCACTCGGCGGCATCCGTGCGGAGCTTTTCTAACTGAGCCTGCATGTCCTTCATTGCGATCGGTTCCGTTCCCGATGAGGAACTATACTGCTTTGGGCACAAGTGGACAGAACGATTGCCGGTTTTTCCTATGCTCGTCACCACCTGGCGACCCCATTACCGCAAAGGTCACCTCCAACGGCCCCGGCTCCACACTTCAAAAGCCCCCATGGCCGGGGCCGTTTTTAAGGTGGCTACCGATAGCCCATGCCGCCGATCGGCCCTTTTGCGTTCCAGTTGAAATCCGGTCGTACGTCTGCGCCGCGCCCGGCGCAGGCGGTGCAGACGAAGCGCGGCTCGACTATAGCGCGACGATCTGGGTGGGAAGACGTATTGCCTCACATATCGATGCTCCCGAGTGCGATCGGTTGCCTCATTTAATTTGCTCCCGGCTTGAGTTGAGGAGGAGGCCGGGTGCGGAGATGGCCGGGTTTCGGAGCGCCCGGCCTCCTCCGGTGGCACATCATTGGGGTGTTGTGACCTCATACCCCGGAAGCGTTTCCTCAGTAGGAACGAACAGTAACGCGTTCGCTTGCTCGCTGCGCCAGGATTTAAGTCGACGTTGAAGCGTTCGAAGAAGCTTGTTCGGATAGGCTTCAGGATATTCCACCTGCAACCGGGAGAGCAGTTCGCTGCCAGTCCGCCAGGGTTCGACTTCAAACCATTTTCGCAAATCTGGCGTTGCGCGAATGAGCGGGTCGGGACGACGCCGGCCTCTTTTCGCCTTCACGATTGGCCGATCCGTCGGTCGCATAGCTCCGTCCTTCCAGGCCGTTCGCAGGCTTGCCAGGAAGCGATCGGTCGATTGCCATGCCGCAGCAGGATGGGCGATTGGTTGGGTATCCGCGAGGGCCGCGAGGCGCTCCTGGGCGTCGCGGATGTCGCGCAACAACGCGACCGGATCGAGAGCGGCATAGATTTCTTGGAGATGGTGGCGGACTGCGTCAGGCGTGCGGGCGTCGGCGGCCAGGCGCTGGTGGGGTGTTTCCGGCGCGCTGTATGTCTTGCGCACACGAGCACCGTCGCGCTGCTTGGCTATCAGCTTGAACGAGGGTTGGAAGAAGTTTACGAACAGCCGCGCTGCTCGATAGAGTTCTGCCAGCAGCTCGGCCGCTTCCGGGCCTTCGAACCGACGATAGCCGACCATCCTGCGCACGACCGCGCCGTTCTTCTGCTCGACGAACGCCTGGTCATTCTTCCGGTAGGGACGGCAACGCGTGAAGACAATGTTGGCTGCCTCGCAATAGCCTTTCAGCGTCTCGTTCATGAACACCGTATCATTGTCAGTGTCGAGGCCGAGCAGCGCAAAAGGCAAATGTTTGCGCAATTCCGTCAGCACCGTGCTCAACAGCGTCTGTTCACGCACGATCAGGGGAGCGCACTCTGTCCAGCCGGTAGCAATGTCCGTGAGCACGAGGGTCTGGATAAAGCTGCCGCGCGCAGATGGTCCGCTATGCGCTACAAGGTCAGCCTCGACGAATCCTGGCGCCGGATCGTTCCAATCCGCCGACGTCCGTATTGGAACACTGCGACGCAGAGAATGCGCTGTGTGCCGCCGGCGTTTGCGACCCAATTTTTCTCGGATCGGCACCAATACGCGGTCAATCGTCGCGGCGCTCATCGCCAAAAGCTTGGCGCGGATCTCGGGGGCAAGATCGAGGTGGCCATGCCGTTCCATCGCCTCAATCAGCGCAGGCATTAACGCCTTCAGCCGCTTCCCGCAGATCCGGTCCGACGCTTCCCAAAGGAGCACGAGCGCGTTGTGTTCTGCCTCATTATAGATCCGACGTCGCGGCCGTCGGCCTGGGCGTGCGTCTTCCTGGCCTCGAAGTAGTCGCATCGCATGCTTGCGATGAAACCCAGTGATGTCGACGAACTCGTCTAATATTCGCGCCTTCTTCGCGCGATCCGAATGCCGATAACGCACGCCTGCCGCCGCCGTCAGTTCCTTCCGCGTTGCCATGCTCAGCCGCCCCATCTGCGCCCCCGCTCGTCCCCGATCCAGGGGAGCAATTTACGTGAGGCAACGGCTTAGCATCCGGTAACAATTAAGGCGAGGCAATGCGCTCATCCGATGTTAATGACACAGAAGGTTACTTCAGGGCTCGCTGTATGCACCCAGCGTTAGCGCATCGTAGCCGTTGTAGAACGTTTCGAACTTAAAGGCGCGGGCCTCGGAGCGAGCATTTGTCAGCGTTATTTGCGCCTCGCCTAGAGGCCCGCCGGACTGACGTCCGCAATAGAGTTTCGCGATCTCAAACACGTCGTTTTCGTTCACATTCGGAAACTGCGCGTCAAACGCCCGAGAACGAATGAAGTAGCGACACACTGGCACTGCGACCATGCTTTGAACAGGACGACGCGGATGGACGGAAACGAGTCCGACCAGGGGGCGTTCGTCGCCGAGGCACTCGACAAAGCGCCATAAGGTTGAAGTAAGTGTATTGCCGTAGCGCTTTGAAAGCGCTCGCACGGCATCGAGTCCAATGGCTAAATCTGCACTTTCACGCAAAAACCGCTCACCCAAAAACAGCAACCGACCTGCGCCAAAATTGGCCTCGTCCTCTAACTTTTCGTGGCAGGACGGCGTGAGCGTTTGCTCCGTATCGCCAAAAAGGCAATCGCGGTGCCAGGGCAGCACTGAGTGCGTTACCTCGTGTGCCTCTATCCAGCGATGCTTGATCTTCGGTACGCTGCTATCGATTAGGATACGCTTGTGATCGGGGATCCACAGCGCCTTGAGCTGAAACTTGGTCAGAGCATCGCCAAGCAGCGATGGCCGATTGATGACCTGCTTAGCACCAACGAACATACGACTGATCGTCTCGCGAAAAATTCCGGCGTCGGTCGAGCTGTAAAATTTGGTATCGAGCCGCAATAACTCACGCACATCTTCGATACGGAGTGGAGGCTCAGGGTTGCCAAGGCCTCGAAGAATTTTGGCAATTTGGCCGTCTATGTCTTCTGCAGTATGTCTTCTCAAAAATGCATTTTTCACTTTTCGGGCGAATCCTTTTCTGCCCATTCCGTTAGAACAGCAACGAAGTGCTCCACGGCAGTTGCTTCTTCACTTGATAGCTTGGCCACTGGCTCAGAACTAGCGGCGAATTTTACGACCTCTTGGAGTAGATCGCCTCGTGGTATGGACGATCCTGCAAGCAGTAATAGAGCTCGTGGCTGCAAATGAAAAACTTCGGCGAGTTGGTGCACAGTCCGAGGCTCAGGGCGAAATTCGTGATCTTTTTCGATCAATAGCAGCTCATCAATATCGACACGCGCACGTTGGGCTAGTCTCTCTATTGTGTATGATTGTCGTCTTCGTAGTAAATTGACAAGACGACCAAAAGCTAAGTGCGCAGTCTCCGTTGTTCTATCGATCAACGGCTCGGCTTTAATCGATTTGCTGACAAGAGGATCGAAAGCCACAAAGCCGGCGCCAACTTCTTGATCACCCTCTCGATCCGCGGCGGCCAGGCACCATTCATCACTGAGATTCAATTTCATTTTTTCCCTCCTTGAATGAAGGCTCGCGCAGCGATTTCCGTCATCTCGAAGTAGCGGAGCGGGAAATTAGCGTAGGTGTTGTCTGGGCCGAGATCAGCCATGCCGATATTAGTCCGATAGAAGTCTTCTGACTGCGGAAGCGAGTGAAGACCGACGCGTCCCTTGAAGTTCTCGTCCAGACTGAGCTGAACAGCTGCGGCGATCAAGACGCTTCCGACGCCTCTAAACCTTGGCTGCGGAACGTGTTCGGGGCGGTTCCAAGGTGCACTCTCGAGGTAGTCGACATACGCGAGGCCGAGGCCGGTCCGGCCCTTGTCATCTGCCACACGGGTACGATGACGGGGATCGGTTGCCACGGCCATCAGACCTTGCGTATCGCCCTGACAAACCACCACGAACATTCGATAGGCGAGCAACTTCTGAAAGTGCGCCGCCTTCTTGTCCCATTCCCAATGGCTGCTTTGCGGCAGAGCGCTTTTTGCACCCTGCTGCTCGAGCCGAAGGCGCGTTGCCTCGATGATCGGCTTCCATTTGGTTTGCCAATTGGCCAGGTGGCTTTGATCAACACCATCGTAAACTTCCGCGACGACCGCGGCATTAGTCGCGGTTTCCCGTAGCTTAACTGTGCCAATCAACGAGCTCATAGGATGGCGAGTTCCGCCTTTTCCTTTGTCAGGGCATTCTCAACGAATACCTTTTCGCCGCTCGCAATGCGAGCGTCAATGAGCTGATACAGCTTTAGCGCCTGCCGCAAAACACCAGTCTTGGTCAGATCTTTGGCCACAGCCATCTGCTCGAGCGCCGACATCTCAGCGTCCGTCAGATTCAAGGTCATGGTCCTCTTTGCGTTCATCGCCTTCTCCTCGGCCGGAAGATAGTTCGCGATTCGCCCTCTGTCAACAAAAATGGATCATTTTTTAGCTATTGAATGTTGTTGTAATGTGCATATATTGGCTATTAATTGACGATCAAGGAGCCTCAGAATGGCCAAAAGCCAGCGCGTCGTCTCGTTCGTCGGTGACCGCCTCAGCTCAGGGGTGGCAAGGCGACACCGCCGATGCCGTAGGCCCGCGGCACTGCGAGCTCCTCATCCGCAACCGGCAAGGCCAGATCGGCGCCCACAACGGCAATGATCCGCGTCCGCAGAAACATTGAAGGAGGACATCCATGCAGTTCGACGGCGCCGTCATCCGTGAACAGGGCGTCACGTTCGCAATCGTGATTGTGAAGCCGCACGTGTTGAACACCACGCTGGAGGCAAATCGAACCATCTCGGGTTTTGCGCCGGCCTTTCCCGGTTTGCCCGTTGTCTTGATGGCTCAGGATAGTCGCGGACGACCGACGTATTACGGGCGACGCGACATCACGAATTTCCTCTCGCGCATCTCACCGTCGCGCATTCCCTGGAAGCGCTACACCGTCAACTAAGGAGAAACAGCAATGGCGCCGTTCACACGTATCCACCCTCCCCGTCCGCCCAAGCCCATTGATCGCCTTCAAAATATGAAAACCATCAAGCCCATCGGCAAAACGAAGTGGATCAAGGCGCATTGGCGCTACGACTACGATCGGCGCCAATGGGAATGGGTGCTCGGTCACTGGGCCAGTTAAGCAGCGCCAGGGAGCTCCGGCGACGGCGAGGAGCCATTCCATTTCATTCACCTTCAAAAGCGAGCGAAAGCAAGATGTACGAGATCGACTTCCTGCCCGTTGGCAACAGCAACGGAGACGCCATCTGCCTTCAGTATAGCGCCCCCGGCGGCGGTATACTCGTCCACGTCGTGGATGGAGCATACACCGAGACGGGTACGAAGATCGTCGAACACATCAGAAGATATTACGGCGCGAACTTCTTCATCAATCACATGGTCCTGTCGCACGCGGACAATGACCACGCGACCGGCCTCGTCGAGGTGATGAAGAACATGAAGGTTCAACACCTTTGGATGAATCGTCCCTGGCTTTACGCAGCAGAAACCCTGCAACATTTCCATGGACTCTATACGGTTGACGGTCTTGTAAAGAGGATGCGCGAGATGCACCCGTATCTGGTGGATCTCGAAAATCTCGCCGAGCAACAGGGCACGGTGATCCACGACGTATTCCAGGGCGCTCGGATCGCCAATTTCACCGTGCTGGCACCGTCTCGCGAGCGCTACATTCGCCTAATCCCGGATCTTGATAAAACGCCTACCCGGCATAGCGCGACGGATTCTTTTACGAACTACCTCGTCGACGCTCTGAAAAAAGTACGCGACTATCTCTACGAGACATGGGACATTGAGACCCTTTCAAATGATCCCGACCCCACATCGGCCTCAAATGAAACGAGTGTCGTGCAACTGGGGGTACTTGATGGCTCCCATATCCTGCTGACGGTACCGTCAAGTTAACGAATTGGAGCGGCGGAGGGGGTAGACGAGCGGCATGCGGACTGCCGAGGACCCTCTTTATCGCCGCCATCGCTTCCCGCCGGAAGTGATCAGCTATGCCGTTTGGTTGTATTTCCGGTTTCCCTTAAGCTTGCGGATGGTCGAGGAAATGCTGGCGGCACGTGGCATTGGCGTGACCTATGAAACCGTGCGCCAGTGGGGACGGAAATTCGGCAAGCCGTTCTCCGATCGGATCCGCCAGCGCGCTCCCGCCCGCGGTGACAAATGGCATCTGGACGAGGTCGTTATCTCGATCGCGGGCGAACAACATTGGCTCTGGCGCGCTGTCGACCAGAATGGCTTCGTTCTCGACGTCTTGATCCAGCGCCGAAGAGACTCGCGCGCTGCGCAGCGGCTCATGAAGAAGCTCTTGAAATCCGCCGGCACGCCGCCGCGCGTGATGATCACGGATAAGCTGCGTTCGTACGGCGCTGCGAGAGCGAAGATGGGCTTTCACGTCGAACATCGCCAGCACAAAGCTCTCAATAATCGGGCCGAGAATTCTCATCAGCCGACGCGGCGACGCGAGCGGATCATGAAGCGTTTCAAATCGTCCCATCAGGCTCAACGGTTTCTGTCAGTTCACGATCAGGTCGCGAACCTTTTCCGCATCCCCTATCCCGGAGCAGCCACCGCCGACTTCCGTCGTGCTTCGCGCGAGCGAGCCTTTGCGACTTGGCGCGAGATCTCCATGACAAGCGCTATCGCCGAATCTCGACCTCTGAGAATCCCCTCCTTCGGCTCGGCGGTCGATTAAGTTGACGATGCCCGCTGTCCCTATCACGCGCCGCTAACTCCAACACAGCCAGCATCCACGACGGAAGAAGCTGACGGTAGGATACATTCACCGGAAAACGCCAAGGCACAACTACCAGAACCGGCCAGTCCCTACTGCTCCGACCATTCTCTAAGCTGGTCCGACAGCTTGCAGAAACGGAGACACCAGCATGCCGAGACGCGTGCGCATTCGTTACACGAAAAAGACGGACAGAAAGACTCCTCACGAAAGACTATCACATGTGGGCGGACTAAACCCGGATGTAAAACCGTGGAAGCGATCCATCGATCAGGTTGTCAAAGATCTCGAGAGCGCCGAATGGGAGTTGTATGTCGAGGAAAATGGCCGCAGGGTTGATGTGGTTTGGGCCACGCACAAGCGACACAATTACCTCAAGACGACGGCCGACGACACTCAACCAGACAGCATTTGAGTGCCCCCGATGATCGACTGTCGGATCGCAGGCAGTGCGGGCGCGATTCGGCGCCGTGCGCGCGTCAGGCGCTGTCCCTGCCACGCCCGCACTACCATTTGAAGTTAGCGGCCACGTGACTCGGCGCTTATCGCCCACGCATACACAGAGGAAACGCTGTCCCTGCCACGAGCCGCCAACTCCAACACGGCTGCCCCCAAAACAGCGGAAGAAGCCGACCGGGAGCATATCGCTCGCAGAATGGGCATAACCGTCATAACGGGCTTAGCCCGTGAGCCGGAAGCAGTGCGAACGCGGTTCGGCGCCTGACGGCCTGGGGGCATCATGAGGCATTATCCTGCCGCATCCGCACTGCCAATTGAGTTAGGGGCAACGTGACTCGGCACTGACCGTTCTGGTGCCATTGCGCTGTCCCTGCCACGGCCCGTTAACCACAGCGGCTCTGTATCCGTGCTAGCTTACCAAAAGCTGACGCGACTGCGCGCCCATCCACCAAACGAAAAGCGACCCGTATGGGCCGTTCAAGCCGGACCGCCTTCAACAACAGTGCGTTTAATCTGCTCCGGGCAATCCTGCAGCCAAGCAAAGACGCCCGCTAGACTGTAAGGCCGTGCGACTTCATGGCCGCCAAGCTTAATGGGATGATCTTCGATGAGATAGAATTGCCCATCGGCTGTTCTGACCATCCGATCTCTTATCTCAAACCACACGCCCGTTGTCGGCCACCTTTTGTAGGATACGCGCGTCGCGAAATGGACCGCTTCAGCAAGGTCCCGCGCTGTCGGGTTCCGTTTCCGCGCGCGCAAATGCCTTAGAGGCTTAGCCTTTGGTGCCATGATTTGTCGTTTGAGCATACGCCTTCCTCATCGGCTCAAAAGCTGCGGGGATGCGACTCGGCGCCCTTATCGGCTGGGGGGCCTTGGATAGAGGGGCTATCCCTGCCGCATCCGCACTGCCCCGTGAAGTTAGCCCTGGGATCAAAAGGCTAACCCACACCCAGCTTTCCCGTGAACCCCTACCCACGGGGGCTGAAGTGCAGTTTAGCGAGAAAGCCGCCGTGAGTGGCCTACCTAAATTGATAGGCTAGACTGAGCGACTTGACGCCGCTCAGCCTGTCAGTATTTCAGCATATCGGTCTTGTAAAACGATCAGGCCGACGCGAACGGCGCGCTGACCTCCCCGTATCACGTCGACGGGCCAGGATATTGAGCACGACATCGGCGGCATGGACGCTGTGACTGAGCGCTTCGGCACAGGCCGCTTCCACCGCGGGCAGACCGTCAGTCAGCACCGCGTTGAGGATGTCGACCATCTGCCGATTGCCGCCGTCGGTGCTGGCAAGCTTGCGCCGGATCCGCTCGATCGCGGCGGGCAGCACCCAGTCCCTGAAGGGAGCACCGTTGCGCAAGGCGCTGGGTTTGCGGGCGAGCACCGGCACATAACATGCCACGGGTCGTACACGTATCGCCGCGGCCAAAGGATCGTGGGTGCTCGGCGACGATGCGTCCATCCTGTCGGATCACGATGCGATCGGCATAGGCTTGAACCACGACCGGTCGTCCGACTGCGCTGGCTGCCACCCAGTATTTGTTGTTGTCGAAGCGCAACCGAGCGTTCGCCCTTCTTCGGCATTGCCGTGTCGTCAATAACGAGCACGGCATCCTTGCCGCCGACAAGCCGGTCGGCCTGATTTAACAGTTCAGATTCCAACGGAGTCGCATCCCAGACACCGCCGGCAATGAAATGGTGCAACTGGTCGTAGTTGCTCGTGGCAAGGCGTTCCGCCATCGGCTGAACGCTCTTGCGATCGCCAGGACCGATCAATCCCGCAACATAGAGAGGGCACATCCGCTGCCGGGTCTTATGACCCAGCCGGTCCAAGAACGGCATCAGCCAGCGTTCGAGTTCGTCTTCCCATCCCGGCATGGTCAGCCCTCCAAGAGCCGACCACCCATGAATCATCGAAAAATTGATTCGGGAATCTTGAGGGTTCTGTGAGGTCGCGGGGCAAAGGCCAGCCGCGCGCTCTGTCGTAGCGTGCGACCTCATAGAAGCCGGATTGAACGAAGCCGCGGAGTTGTGGGCGCTATGGGAATAGTGCAGCCGGTGTGGCTGCGGGGAAGGCGCGCCTGTGGTCGCCGCGCGTCGGCGCGATATTGATCGGACGTGAGCGGCGCCATTGCTTGGGCCAAGGGCGCGATGCAGCGAGGGATTGGTGGCGCTGGGATGCGCGGCCGAATTGGCGGGGTGAGCGGTGACGAGCGCGGCCACGGCGACCTCGGACGCTGCCACCGAGCAGGTGATCACGGAAGGGGTGGATGGTGCAGGCGCTGGTCATGATGTGTCACAACGAAACGGACGGTCGCGCGCGCAGGCTCGCGGGATGACGTCGACGCGCCGCATGGTGCCGCCGCAATGTGGGCAGGCGGGGATCTCGCATTTGACGAGGGGATCGGCTTCTGGATCTGGCGGAAGATGGCGGACAGCGAGGAGCTGACGGCAGAGGGCGATTTTGTCGCTGCGTCCGCCATTGGCGAGGAAGCCATAGTGGCGGATGCGGTGAAAACCGTCCGGCAGGGTGTGCAGGAGAAAGCGCCGCATGAACTCACCGGCATCGAGCGTCATCACCTTGGCTTTGCGATTCCGCCGATAGTCCTTCCAGGAAAAGCTCACCTTACCATCGGCGAGTGAGATCAGCCGACTGTTGGCGATGGCGACGCGATGCGTATAGCGGCCGAGATAAGTCAGCACCTGTTCGGGCCCGCCGAATGGCGGCTTGGCGTAGACGCCCCAGTCGGTCCGTCGGAGCTGATCGAGCCGCTGTCTGAATGCGGCGGGATCGGCGAGATGGGCGAGATCACCAAAAAAGCCCAACTGGCCAGCCACGAAGGCAGCTTGCAGCTCTTGCAGAAACAGGCGGCGGAACAGCCGGGAGAGGACGCGCACCGGCAGGAAGAAGCCGGGCCGGCAAGCGACCCAGCGTGTGCCGTCGAGCGAAGGTCCACCACCAGGCACGACGCAGTGGACATGCGGATGGTGTTGCAGGGTCTGGCCCCAGGTATGGAGGACGGCGGTCACGCCGAGCTGGGCGCCGAGATGCTTGGGGTCGGCCGCGATGGCGGTGAGCGTCTCCGCGGCGGAGCGGAACAGGATGGCATAGACCACCGCCTTGTTCTGGAAAGCAATCTCTCTGGCCGGCGCCGGCAAGGTGAAGACCACGTGGAAATACGGCACGGGAAGGAGTTCGGCTTGCCGCTCGGCGAGCCATTGCGCGCGCGCCGCGCCCTGGCACTTCGGACAGTGCCGATTGCGACAGGAGTTGTAGGCGATGCGCGTCGCACCGCAGTCGTCGCATTGCTCGACGTGGCCACCGAGCACGGCCGTCCGACACGCCGTGATGGCGCCCATCACGCGTCGCTCGACACGGCCGAGGTGACCGGCATGCGCCTGTCGAAAAGCTTCGCCGTGGCGGCGGAATATGTCCGCCACCTCCAAAGCCGGGCCCATGAGGCCCGATCAGCCGGGTGGAACGATCTCCAATCGCAGCCGGTCAAGCGGACTCGGGGTCTGGCTGATCGTTTTGGTGGCGACCTGGGCGTAGCGTGCCGTGCTTTGCAGGCTGGCATGGCCGAGCAGCACCTGGATGACACGAATGTCGGCGCCGTTCTCCAGAAGGTGGGTCGCAAAACTGTGCCGTAGTGTGTGCACCGTCACGCGCTTGTTCAGACCGGCTGCGATGTGGGCCGAGCGGCATGCCGCGTGCAGCACGGTCGCATCAAGCGGCCGCTCACTGTCGCGGCCGGGAAATAGCCAGCGTGTCGGTCGGGTTAGCCGCCAATAGGCCCTTAGAATCTTCAGAAGCTGCGGCGAGAGCATAACGTAACGGTCCCTGCCGCCTTTGCCTTGTTCGACCCGGATCACCATCCGCTGGCTGTCGATATCCGCGATCTTGAGGAAAACCACCTCCGACACGCGTAATCCGGTGGCATAGACGGTCGTCAACGCTATGCGGCTCTTTAGGCTCGGAATCGCCTCCAGAAAGCTCACCACCTCGTCGGCACTTAGCACGACCGGCAGCTTGCGTGGCTCCCGCGCGTAGGCGATGCGCTCCGGGATCGTGCTGTGGCCGAGCGTCACCCCGTAGAAGAATCGCAACGCACAGACGATCTGGTTCAGGGCAGGCCATGAGATCCCCGTCGCCACCAGATGAACCTGGAACGCGTGGACGTCCTCCAAGCCCAAATGGTCGGGCGATCGGCCAAAATATCGGCTGAACTTCGATACTGCGTTGAGATATGATCGTTGCGTCGCCGGCGACAAATTGCGGACCGTTATGTCCTCGATCATGCGTCGGCGGAGAGGGCTCAGCTGGGCCATCGGAAAACCTCCTGTCTGAAGGGTTGGGCTCTGAAAACCTCGATCCTCTCAGACAGGAGGCGGCCGTTACCACCTCTCCTCAAATGCCGCGCCAGCGGCTTCGTTCAATCTGATCATGTGGCGCGGATTATCGCGATTCATCGATATCACAACGGGCGCGAAACTCTGACTCAAAATGTGGGTAATCGTAAGGCCTCGCGAACGCGTACACGCGGCTGACGAACAGCGACCGGACCGATGCCGGTCATCACCTCGCGCTCCGGCAGGTGACCGTGGCGCACGACGCGCCGGTGGCCGTCCGCGGTCTTCAAATCGGCATGCTGGCCGAGAAAGTCTGCGACTTCGGCCTCGACCGCGTTTGGCGAGAAGGGCACGTGCCCCGGTGCGCAAGACTTGTGTGAGTTGATCGTCAAAGATTCCTGGCTGAATCGGCTGGATGACGTTATCGTTGGACACGGCATATCGCTCCTTCGGTGGAGCAGTGGAGGCGTCAAGCTCCCTCACGATAAGCCGCCTTTCCGATTCCCGCCGTCATCAACTTTCAGCGATAGCTCTCTTGCGCTTCATGCGCACCGGCCAGTTTAATTCCAGAGGTGGCGCTACCTCACACTGATCTCATCCACCGCATCCGCTAGCGTCCTCAGAAACGGTTGATGCCAATCATATTCATCAGACAGCAGCCAAGCCGGTAGGCTGGCTACGTAGCGGCTCAGGGCGATCACGCCCGCAAGCGTGGTCGGCTTGGAGTGGATGAGCACGTCTGCATACTCCTCGAGAGCCAACCTTCTTTCCTCGCTGATCGCGTCGGCGGCATCAAACTCGGGACCTGCGACAAGTTTCGAGGATACCGATGCCGCGGCGGCGTGCTGCGCGGAAAGCTCGCGGTGACGCTCAATCACATCAAAAATCGTATCTAATTCAGTCGCCATGGCGCATTTGCCCAGGCCACATTAGATCGGCACCAACCAATCTTGGTAGGTGCTTCCGGTCGTTCTCAGCGATACTGCTTGGTGGCGCCCTTGGGAATTGAGCCTCTCGGGGAGGTGGTCGGTCTCGCTAATCCAAGGGCGAAGGCTGGCCACCGAAGTTTGCAGCGCGTGGTAAGGACAGCGCTTCCGGAGGCGAGAGCGCCGAGTCACCGCCGCCAACTTCACTGGCGCACGGGCGCGGTAGGAACAGCTTCGGGTTCTAACTCCACATGGCGCCGAGACATGTCCGCGTGCCTCCAAGTCCGTGTGTGCGCCGCAGGGTGGAGCAACCATGATGCCCAAATTTATTGCCTCGTACGATCTAAAAGAGGCCAGGCCAGACCCGCACGAACACTTTCTTACAAATGCGATCGAGTACGGCTGGTCACCCTGGATTCTGGACCATGACGACACTCTATTTGCTCTTCCGAACACCACCTTGGAGGGTTCGTTTGTCGATCAAACGCAAGCGGTCGCAGCACTCAACGCAGCAAGGGTGGAGACGGAAAAAGAGCTTGGGATCACGGTCATAATGGCAAAATGGATCGTTTCCCAATCCGTCATCAATCCAGCCTTCGACTCCAACGAGAGAGAGAAGACTGGCTAGCAGCTAGGCGACATCTCGCTCTCGATACTCGATCTCGCCGATTGAAGCCGCTACTTTCCAGTTCTCGTGAATAAGGGAAGCGGCCAAGGCGCGGCAGTTGGTCTCCGCGGTCACAGCAAACAGGCCAGCCCTATCACTACTGTCCGTCGTCAGATAATTTGAAGACTGATCAGGCTTTTCGAGAAGGGAGGCTCTGGCTCATCAGGGTTAGAGTTTAAGCTGCTTGCAATTGATGCTGCAAGCGGCGGGTTGCGATGGTATTGCGCTTAATGCGTTTTCGCTTGGCGAGGATTGCCCCAGCCCGGCCGAAGTAGACATCGGCAGGCGTGAGGTTGTCGATGCTCTCATGGTAGCGGACGTGATTGTAGTGTTCGATGAAGGCCCGGATCTGTCTTTCGAGGTCACCGGGCAGGCAGTAGTTGTCGAGCAGAATGCGGCTCTTGAGGTCTGGTGCCAGCGCTCGATCTTTCCCTGGGTCTGGGGATGATACGGAGCGCCGCGCACATGTTGCATGCCTTCTTCTCGAGCCACCTGGCCAGATCATCTGCCACGTAACTCGAACCATTGTCGGTTAGGAGCCTCGGCCGTTGCGTGACGCGGTCGAGGTCAGAGGCCAGGAGCGCCTGGTCGAGCGTGACTGTGACGTCGGAGGCAGCAATCGTGGGACCAAGCCGCCAAGCGACGATGTAGCGCGAGAAGCCGTCGAGCACAAGAACAGGAAGTTGGCCGAACCCGTCTACAACGGCAGGGGGCCGCTTCGACGATCGAGCGCGTCGAGCGCGGAATCGCCGAGCTCGGGCGCAAGAAGGATTTCCTGATCGTCTACTACGGTTCTGACCGGGCCGGCGGCTGGCAACGCCTGGACCGTCCGCTGAGGACGCTTACCACTCTCGACCGCTTCGGTCTCGTCCAATGGATCGACGGTGAACCGACCGTACTTGCGAAGTACAGCATGGAACGCTGGGGTACGTTCTTTCAGGCGTCCTGTAAGTTCGATTGAAAAAATCACACCAAAATCCGCCATAAGCCGATAGGTTCCGCGATGTAGGTTTCATGGAATCAATCGTCTGGTAGGAAGGATGGCTTCGGTTAATTTCCGTCACCTGTCTTGTAGTTGACCAACGCAGCGCTCTCTGATCCGAATCGCGGTCAAACCCACCTTTTGCCAATCGCGAGGACTCTAAGCGCGACAGCGAGGAAGCAGAGCTAAAGCCATGTCTCCTTTAGAAGCAATCAGCCGCTGGCTGGAATTACAAGACTTAGACACGCAACTTGAGGTCGCTATACGTGACATTCTTGATCTTTAGGAAGAGTGACGCCCTGACGCCGGGCGGGTCGGAGGAGCTTGACACTCTTCAGCGTTGGTTGACCGAACCAGAATTGGATCCAAGGGCCGCGGCGGGTCGTGCTCTGAGCTTCCGGCTCGCCTTCGAGTACTTTGCCGAGGGCAGAATCAGCGGGGTTGGATGGAAACGAATCGAAGAACTAGAGCGTAAGAAACTGGAACAAGCTAAGCGCGACGGAAAGCTTGCGGCTGCACGCAAGGCGCAAAGAAAGCTTCAACTGTTGCCAACCCGAAAAGAGCACTGGTATCGTGTTGCGAGATCCTGGAATGGATTGGCAGCGACTTATCTTACACGCGAGGCTCTCGCTGTGGGATCTTTGCCGAGATGCGACCTGAAGTTCATTTCAAATAGTCACTGTCTCCCATTGGTGGCCACGGTCGTGGCTTCGCAGGCGGCCTTGGTTCCGGGCGTGCCCGCTATGATCTCGGTACCACCGGGGGCAGGACCACCATGAACGACCAGACCGCCGCCGGCGACCGCTGGTGTAATCATTCAGCGCGGAGCGCTCGCCGGACGTACCTATTGACGGACTGCTCGAAAGGGCGTTCGCTGACGACTCAGCCTGAGAAACCCAACCACCGCACGACGGCGAGACCTCACCCCATGGCCCCCAGCCCCGAGGTCTCGCTTCGGGGTAGCCAACGCGGAGTGCGCACACTGCGCGATGAGAGCGCCAACCTCGTAGGCGAGCGCGAGCAGGCTGATGCCAACCCGCAAAATCATCGCGACTGGAAACAGCGATCTGCGCTTGATGGAAATCACGTCGTCGTTCATGCAACCAGACACAGTACCAGTCGATTGCCGGTCAGATCCGGACTGATACGGAGAGCGGTCCAGAAACGCAAAAAACCCAGCCATCCCTCTCGGGACAGCCGGGCAAGGTTGCGGTTTGGGTCGCAAGTTCGGGAGGCCGCGGATTTCTCCGCGACAACCCTTGGTTACCGTCGCAACTTGGAGGGCAATGACGGGTCTATCGCGGCGCGGGCACGCCGGATCAGTTCCTCCTAGTCGTCGAGGATGCACCGGAGTGGCTGGCGCCATCACAGGCCGATGCCTTTGTCACGCTGGCGAGCACAAGACAGAGCGCGAGGATGAGCACGCCAAGAAGCGCTGAGCCGAGTCCGAGATTGACGTCATCGGGCGACGTCGAAACATTCACGACCACGAAGCCGACCGCGACCGCCGCGGATCCCAGCAAGACAAGCCCAAACAAAACGAGGTCCATCGCGGCTATTCCATCAGATATAGAAGAATGCCGCGGCAAGACCGGCCGGGATCAGAGACGAGATCAACCAGACGTTTCGCCCCCAACTGTCCGGAGCAAACACTCTGATGACGCAGACGATGCCGAGGATCTCGCCGGCCGTGCTCACGATGAGGATCGACCGGAGTTCGTCCCAGTTCACCGAAGTGCCCCGCGCTCTCGATGTGGCACATCCACCAGACCGGGCCGAAGGTCAGCGCTTGAAAGAAGAGCAGCACGATGATTGAGATCGCGGCTTGGAGACTGGTCCGGTGAAACCCGTTTTCTCGCTGTAGGCTGCGAGCTGCTCGACGTCTTCCAGAGGCAGCAACATCTGATCTTCAGGCAGCGTCTCTGCCCGCCGGCCAAACCGATGTCGCTGCAATTCCTTGATGATCTGACGCAGTCGTTCGCTCTCGCACCGCTCGGCAAGCAGCATCGCCTTCAGCGTCTCGAGATCGTCAGGCAGCCCACCACGGCCGTATCAGCAAGATCGGCCGTAGTCATGCGCGCGCCATGCTGGTCGAGGCGGCCTGGGCAGCAGGCAAGGCGCGGTGGCCGTGGCTCGGAGCTCCCTGTGCTCATTTGCTGACGAAGGACGAGGATTACATGGACGCGCCCGGCGCTGGTCGCCAACAAGACCCGCGCGATGCAACTTCAAGCCGGACATCCGCAACAGAAAGGTAGCCGCCGCGGACCAGCCTATGCCTACAACATCAAGCCGCTGCGCGACCGCGAGATGTTGACCCAGGCCGAGCAAAGCTACGAACGATTCGCGTCGCAATGGAAGCCGCATCGGCCAAAAACCGGCGCGCGGACTCCTCAGCTGCGGATTCCGATCGATGTCGCCCATGATTCCGAGATGATCTCGCCCACCATTCCGATTTGAAGTCGCCCGCCCGTTCCGAGATGATGTCGCCCACCATTCCGGGATGATGTCGCCCGGGTGACGAGACCTCTTCTGGTCTCCCATAGGGTCAACCCTTTCGGCTTTGCGAAGGGGACCTGGATGCCGACGGAGAGGCTTGCGATGCGCCGTGTGCGCGATGTGATCAGAATGAAGGCGGCCGGACTGCCGAGCCGCGAGATTGCGCGACGGGTGGGGCGCGGCACCCTCGACGGTGCGGCTGGCGCTCCGGCGGTTCGAGGCCGCGGGCTTGAGCTGGCCGTTGCCAGACGACGTCACCGACACGGTTCTGGAACTTCGCCTGTTCGCCAAGACCGGCAATGGCAACCGTCAGGGTCACCGCCGCATCGCCGAGCCCGACTGGGCGACCGTGCACCGCGAGCTCAAACGCAAGCACGTGACGCTGTCGATCCTGTGGGAGGAATATATCGCCACCGAGCCCGGCGGATACCGGTACTCGCGCTTCTGTGAGCTCTACCGCGCCTGGGAGGGCCGTCTGTCGGTGACGATGCGCCAGGCCCATGTGGCTGGCGACAAGCTGTTCGTCGACTATGCCGGCGATGGCGTGCCGGTGGTGGTCGACCGCCTGACCGGTGAGCGCAGAACGGCGCAGATCTTCGTCGCCGTGCTCGGCGCATCGAGCTTCACCTACGCGCAGGCGACGTGGACGCAGGGGCTCGCCGACTGGATCAGCGCCCATGTTGGCGCCTTCGCGGCGATCGGGGGCATACCGGCGCTGCTGGTGCCCGACAACACCAAGGTCGCGGTCATCAAGGCGAGCCTGTACGACCCGCAGATCAATCGTACCTATGCGGAGATGGCGGCGCATTACGGCACCGCCATCTTGCCGGCGCGGCCGCGCAAGCCGCGCGACAAGGCGATTGCTTCATATTGCACCTCATCCTGACAGTTGCGCGGTGATAGATGTTGTTTGTGGTTTGCGGGAGCGGCGGCCGCCGCGGCCTTTAAGGATAGTCGTATTTGATGGGATCTCCCACAGTCCACGGTTAAGGCTGTCAGCATAGCACTGTTTGATGAGCCCCTGACGGCCCCACTCCTGCACGGTGGTCTTGGCAATGCCAAACCTCGCTGCGACCTCGCGCGTCGTGAGCATACCACAGTGGCGCAGTCGATCGTATCGACTCGCCAGTTTGTAGGCACCTCGAACGAAGGCGATCTTCTTCAGATTGAACGGCTTTGCCTCCCATGTGCGCCATCCGTTCTGATTGAGAATCTCAGCGATCTCACGATCGCAGTAATGGTCAAGGAGACGATCGACCTCGGCGACGAGCTCGGGTTTGAACTTGCGGATCTGTGCGATAGGCAACGGCCGTTCGAGCACCAAGGAGCGCGTCGCGCCGCCCGACAGGCGCACGTGAACAGTGATCTTCTCCGCTTTGATCAGGGTTACGTCGTCAATGAGTAGACGCACAATACGCTTGCGCTCGCGGACGTCGACACGCGGGTCGTGCCAGATTCGTGGCAGTTGCTCGGCAAGATCGAGAATGCGCCGTCGGGTCTCGGCGTTCAGTGCTGCGGCTTGCTGTTTGCTGCGGCGCTCGTAGTCTTCGGCCGCATCGGCATGAATGCGCAGCTTCTCGTTCCATTCCGCCTCGAGCGCATCGGCGACAAGGCGGTTGTCGGGATCGACCTTCATGTAGCGCCGACGCGCGATCTCAGCTTCATACCGCATCCGCTCGACATGCTGGCGACGCGCTGCGTCAGTCTGCGCGGCGCGCGCCTTGAGCTCGCGCTGAACCTCCAAAGTGACCGCCAGGCTCATCGGTGTCATCAGCTCGATCATCAGGTCGGCGATCGCAGCATCGACGAGCTTCCCGGGAACCGTTTGGCATGTCCATCCCGCGCGTCGCACCGCATTAGCTTGACAGACATAGGTCGGCACTATGCGGCTGTGCTCTTGGCTGTAGCGCACACCCATGCGTTCGCCACAGAGGCCACAGACCACGCGACCTTGCAGCAACGCCGGTCCTTCGCGTGCCGGCCCCGAGCGCCGTTCGCCGCCGAAGGCGCGGGCATTGTCGGCGAGCCGCCGCTGATTGGCTTCGAACCGTTCCCAGTCGATGTAGCCTTGGTACATGCCCGGCATGACGAACTGCCAGTCCGCCTTAGCAACCCTGACGACACTGCTGCCGCCGTCGCGGTCTGTACCGTGTGTGCGCGTGCGACCATAGACGAAGGCGCCGGCGTAGCGTGGATTGTGGAGCACCTGCAGGATCCGTGCATGATTCGGCGGCGCCCACAGGAGGTCTCCCTTGTTTGGACCTGCGCGCAATCGACGTGGGAACAACAGACCCTGCTCTCGGAAGAAGCGGACGGTCTGCACGGCACTTTCGATCCGCTCAAAGGTGTCGAACACGAGACGGATGGCATTCTGCACTTGGGCGTCAGGATCGAGGCCGAGGGTCCGATCGTTCCGGTAAACCAAGCCGACTGGAGGGCACATCTCGAGCTCGCCACGTCGCGCCTTGTTGAGTTGGCCACCGCGCATGCGTGCTTTGAGGATGTGCAGCTCGGCTTCGCTCATCGTGCCCTTAAGGCCGAGCAGGAGGCGATCATTGAAGTTTGCTGGATCGTAGATTCCGTCCTCGTCGAGGATCAACGTCATCGTCAACGCGCACAACTCGATGAGGCGATGCCAGTCAGCCGAGTTGCGTGCAAGCCGCGAGACCTCCAGACCCATGACAATGCCGGCCTTGCCCAGCGCCACCTCGCTCACGAGTTGCTGGAAGCCCTCGCGTGCTGTCGTACTTGACCCTGATTTGCCGAGATCGCAATCGATGACGTGGATGCGTTCAATCGGCCAGCCCGAGGCGATAGCCCGAGCGCGCAACGCATATTGGCGCTGCGTGCTTTCGCCGTGCTCGGCGACTTGGCGGAGGGTCGATTGGCGGACATAGAGGTAGGCGGCGCGCTTGAGATGCTCGGTAGTAACTTTGAGCTCAGCCATGGGCGGGCTCCATTGCAATGGCGATGATGATGCCGGCGATGAGGCGCGTGAGGTCGCCCGCTGCAGGCAATGGATCGATCTTGATCGCTGGCGTGGTCGGATGATCGCAGTACGCCATCTCGGCGTGGCGGCGCTCTGATCCATGCAGCGAGCCCTTGGCGGCGAAGAATGCCGAGGCCGAAGCAGGCGGCGAGCTCCCTCGCAATACCGCGGCGCGTAGCTCCTCGTAACGGTCCGTGGCGTCCGCCGGCGGAACGATCAGGTTGAAGTAAGTCGTTTTTTTTGCGCGCCAGCGCCCGCTCCAGGCTGCGCCTGTGCACCGTGACGCCAAAGCGTGTCTCGATCGCATCGAGACATTGCGGTGTCGTCAGCTCGGGCTTGCAGCCTTGAGGTCGGCTACGAACGCAATGACCTCGGCGGAGATCTTGTGGCCCCCCTTGGGGCCTCGCCGGTTCGGCAGCAAGCCGGCGACTCCTGCGCGCTGCAGCGCACTCTGGGCCTTGTAGAAGGTTGGGCGGGTGACGCCGAACGTCGCGGCGGCTTCGCTGATGGCAACGCCGTCGACTTGATGGCGCCGCACCATCTCGTAACGGACCTGGACCAAGTCCTTGGCATCGAAGAATGGATTGCCGACGAACAGCAGGTCGCGGACAGCTTCGGGGGGATTGAGGACGCCGTCCTGCGCCAGCGCCGCGCTCTTCGTATCCTGTTTTTTGGCCTTCCTCATGCGTGGCCTCGAATCGTCGTAAATATAAACACGCCCCTATATCTTGATGATCAAGCCCAAAGTCAGCACCATATGCTGATACCTGGCTGACAAACTTCTAAAAATCCCTCGTTTGGCTGCGGTTGTGCGGCGTCATTCCTTTTACATACGCGGCGCAATTCTCTTTACGCATCGTAGGACCTCAATCCCTCGGCAAGCCTATCCAGCGCATCACACAGGGCCAGCAGATCAATGGTCCTAAAGGCTGCTCGACCCGCGGCAATCAGCCGAAACTCATCCCCGGGATCGATGTCGGTCCAGGCGCTCGCAATCGTGCAAAGTCGTCCATTCTGCCCTTCATAGATCACCCGGTCTTCGCCCCAATGTCGCCGCCGGCAGATCAGATCGAACATGCGACCGCACAGCGGATGGAAGGGATGGTGATCCGTACCTTTTGGCGGGTCGTACCTACACGGCCTGCAGTCGACGACTTTCTCCAAGGCCGAGGTCGAGCAAGCCGTCCTCATCGTCGAGCGTTGGCTTCTCGGTCGCCTGCGCAATCGCACCTTCTACAGCCTGGCCGAGGTCAATGCGGCGATCGGCGAGCTGCTCAGGAGGCTCAACGAGGAGCGGCCGATCCGGCGGCTCGGCGTGACGCGCCGCAGGCTCCTCGAGGAGATCGACCGGCCGGCGCTCAAGCCTTGCTCGCGGAGTGGCGGATCCGCCGCGTCAGCCTCGATTACCACGTCGAGGTGGAGAAGCATTACTACAGCGTCCCGCATCGCTTTGTGCGCGCCGAGGTCGAGGTACGGTTCACTGCTCGCACCGTAGAGATCTTCCACAAGGGCGAGCGGATCGCCGCGCATCAGCGCATGAGCGGCAATCACAAGCACACCACCGTGCCGGAGCACATGGCTTCGAGCCATCGGCGCTACGCCGGCTGGACCATCGCACGTATCCGCCAGGATGCCGCCGTGATTGGGCCGGCGACCAGCGCGTTGTGTAAACTCATTCTCGACGAGAGCTCGCACCCCGAGCAAGGCTTCCGCGCCTGCCTCGGCATCCTCAGGCTCGCCGCCTCCTATTGGCGCGAACGGCTGGACGCCGCGGCTGCGCGGGCGATCGACATCGGCGCGCGCACCTATGGCTCGGTCAAGTCGATTCTCGCCAACAATCTCGATCGGCGTCCCGCTCACCAGCGCTTCGCGGACGACCCGCCAATCCTGCATGCCAACATCCGCGGACCGCGCTACTACAATTAGGAGACCATCCCTTGCTCACTCATCCGACCCTCGACCGCCTCAACGCCCTCGGCCTCCACGGCATGGCCAAAGCCTTCGCCGACATCGAAGCAACCGGCGAGGCCGCAAGCCTCGGCCACGCCGAATGGCTCGCGCTGCTGCTCGAACGTGAAGCCTCGCTGCGCCACGACAAGCGGCTCGCCACCCGCCTGCGCTACGCGAAGCTGCGCCAGCAAGCGTTTGTCGAGGACATCGACTACCGCACCCCGCGCGGCCTCGACCGCCCGCTGTTCGCCAAGCTTGTTGAGGGCCGCTGGATCGATGACCATACCAACCTGCTGATCTGCGGCCCGGCCGGCGTCGGCAAGAGCTGGCTCGCCTCGGCGCTCGGCCACAAGGCCTGCCGTGACAATCGCTCCGTGCTCTATCAACGTGTTCCGCGGCTGTTCGATGACCTCGCTCTGGCGCGCGGCGACGGCCGCCATCCTCGCCTATTGCGCGGGCTCGGCCGTTTCGATCTGCTGATCCTCGATAACTGGGGGCTCGAGCCGCTCGACGCCGGCGCCCGTCACGACCTCCTGGAAATCCTCGAAGATCGCTACGGTCATCGTTCCACCATCGTCACTAGCCAGCTCCCCGTGGACCAGTGGCATGTGCTCATTGGAGAGCCGATGACTTCATGATGCCTCCTTCTTCGAACGCTTGGTGCGTCGTACCCGGTTGCGAAGCTGACTCATTTGTTCGTCTGAGAGCTCGATCTGCCAAGGCTGGCCTTTGGTTAATTGGCGACCTGTCAGCATTCCGCGCGCGAGATAATCGAACACCGTTTGCGGAGTTACACCGAGCTCGGCAGCTGCGCCCTGAATTGAGAAGCTCCCATCGGGCCAGCGCATCGGATTCTTGTCCACGCCGTTGATTTTGACGGTAGGAATGCTCCAGCGGGTCCGCAACAGCCAGACGTTCTCGCCTTTGAAGGCGCAGCCTCGGGCCGCGACGAAGCCTTCCTGATTGAGTATTGCCGCGATCTCGGCATCCATTTTGTGTTCAGCATTCAACTCGACGATCCGTTGCCGCAACCGATCAATGTCGATGTAATTGCGGTAGGTGTGAACGCGCCGTTGCACGTGATGCTCGCTGGTTGCGCCGGTCTGCCAGACGATCTTGAGCCACACCTGACCTCGGGTCCGCTTCTGATCAAGAACGACTTCGCGGATGACAAATCGCAGAATGCGCTTGCGATCGGCTGCCGACGTGGTAGCCGCGTTCCAGATCCGCGGCAGGTTCTCTCCGAGCGCTTGTAGCCCTGCGCGTTCCGCCGGGCCAATCAGAAGCGGCTCTTGCGCGCGCCAACGCGCATGCTGCTGCTCGACAGCCTCGACGACACGCAGCTTGTCTTCCCAAGCCCGCTCAAGTGAGCGCGCCACAAGACGGTTCTCGGGCTCTACGGCGTCATACTGACGCCGAGCGCGCTCGGCCTCGTAGCGGGCGCGCTCCACGCGAAGCGCCCACTGGCGCTTGAGCTGACGGCTCTCTTGCTCCAGTTGGCCCGCGGCCGCGAGTGCGATCTCAATCTGATCCGGCACCAGGGCATCGAGGACTACCCGCTCGACCAAGGCATCAACGGCCAAGGCCCGGACTTCCTGGCACAGGGCGCTGCCTTGCTGGTCCCGATCCGACCGGCAGCAATAGACCGGATAGTCGGCATTCGGGCCCGTGTAGCGCATGCTCATGCGCCGTCCACAACGGCCGCAGATCGCAATTCCTTGTAACAGGGCTGCCCCCTTGCGCCGCACGCCAGCATGTCCCGCCTCATAGCGGAAGACGTTATCTGCCAGTCGCCCCTGGTTGGCCATGAACTCCTCCCAGCCGATATATAGCCTGGGTGAACGGCGTGCAGGCAAACTGCCCAATCCGCGATCGCCACCTTGACCGTTCCCGTCAGCGATCCCGGCTGGCATCGGCTCGGATCTTTTTGCCGGCGGCCATAAACATACGCCCCAGCATAAGCCGGGTTTTGAAGGATACTAAGGACGCGTGCACTATCTGGCGCACGCCAGACGATCTCATGTGGAGATGGCCCCAGCAGCGGTCGAAGCGGCAAGGACAATCCGTTCCTGTCCAAGTAGCGCATCACACGGCGAGCGCTTTGCAGTTCCCGGAATTTGGCAAACACGAGATGAAGACGGGCCTGCACCTCCTCGTCGGGATTGAGAACAATTGTGCCCGCTCGATCGTAGACGAGCCCGGCTGGTAGGGGCAGCCGCAGTTCGCCCCGCGCCGCCTTCTGGCGTTCCCCTTGGTGCAGGCGCATCCGAAGCTGATGCAACTCCGCCTCGCTCATGATGCCGGACAAGCCCAACAGCAGGCGGTCGTGATAGGCGCGCGGATCGTAAAGCCGCTCACCATCCGCAATGAGCACGCCGAATACCGAGCACAGTTCGAGAAGTTGATGCCAGTCCCGGTTATTGCGGGCCAAGCGAGAAGCATCGAGACTCACCACCAGACCAGCGTTGCCAAGGCCGATCTCGGCAATGAGCTTCTGGAAACCATGACGATCCACGCCGCCAGCACCGGATTTGCCGAGATCCTCGTCAATCATCTGCACGCGCTCAGGCGGCCAACCCAGACCCATGGCACGATCGACTAGGCGGTACTGTAGCTCGGTGCTCTCCTGATGCTGGCGCACCTGGTTCACGGATGACTGCCGCACGTAGACATAGGCCAACTTGGCTCGGTGTGCGGTCGTGAGCCGCTCGTCAGCGATGTTCGAGCTGATCAGCACGACCCAGTCCCCTTCCGGGCGTGCCGGGGTTCGCTTGCATTCGCCGCATCAGCGCGGCGATTGTTTGCGCAATCTGGGTTTGCGTCGCGGTCGACAGATTCGGCCACAGGCGCGGAATGCCAGCCGTCGGATGGCCGGGTGGATTTGCTAACGTCGGCAGGGGTCGATACGCAACGCGACCTGGAAACGGTCGGTGGGTCATCGCGAATCACCTTCTCGTCGAGAAAGCTCAGACTCGCGCTCAAATGTTGCATCAATGGGATCAGCGTCCGTGCACTGACGCGCGGCAGATCGGCTGCGTCCGGGCAGGAAGTGATCGCCGTCTCGGCAAGATCGGTCGACCCGATCCGAACCGCCCGCGGACGTCCGTCCGGCAGCGCGACGACGACGTAGGCGGGACCGCGTCCCGACCGCTCCTTCAGCACCTCAAGCCGGTGCCCAAATAGGAAATGATGCGGGTCAGTGATCGTGACGTGAGACACGACCCGTTCAAGAATAGGGGTACTCTGCCGTGTTCGGCGAACCCACCATCGCCGACGCCATCCTCGACCGCATCATCCACAATGCGCACCGCATCGCCCTCGAAGGCGACAGCATGCGGAGGAAAAAAGCCGCGCCCCCTTGACCAGCGCCGAAAACAGCGAAACCAATCTTAAGTAACTTCAATCAGGCAACCGAAAGCCCGCCGCAGCAGTACTGTCCGTGATTTAGCGAAACTACTGTCCCTTAGTTAGCGAAACCACTGTCCAGTTTTTGCGAAATACGCAGTCAAGTTGGCTCAGATAGCGCGCAACGCTCTCCTCCAGCTGGGCTCGCCGCCGTTCCACCTTCGCCCGCGTGAAGTTCTTGTCCCGGTTGTTCACCGCTTTGAACTTGCTGCCATCGATGGCGACGCTCGATGTCGCGAGGAGACCCATTTCACGGCAGAGTTCGACGAAGCGTGCACATACCTTGCGCAGCGCCAGGCCGTTGTCCTTGCGGAAGTCCGCAATCGTCTTGTGATCGGGAGCGAGCCGACCCAGCAGCCACATCACCTCGATATTGCGCCCGGCCTCTCGTTCCAGCCGCCGGCTCGACTGCACTCGGTTCAGATAGCCGTAAATGTAAAGCTTAAGGAGCACCGAGGGATGGTACGACGGCCGACCGGTGGCCGCCGGCTCCGCACCCTCAAAGCCCATCTCAGCCAAACCGAGCGCATCGACAAACACGTCGATCACCCGAACAGGGTTACTCTCGTCAATGAAGTCATCGAGGCATTCGGGCAACAGCGTCCGCTGCCCACGATCCGCCTCTTCAACGAAGCGCCTCATCGATTCCCACAAAAGAATCACAGGAGAATCATAACAGCAGCCCGCCGTTTTCACACATGGGGTAATTCCGGGCTCGAGCCATACTCAGGCTTTGGGAATCAGCTCTCTTGGAATCGACGAGGCCCTCCCTCAGGGCCTTGCAATGAAGGAGAGAGGTAATGGAACACTATGTCGGATTAGACGTATCGCTGAAACTGACTTCGATCTGCGTCGTCGATCGGTCAGGAAAGGTCGAGCGCGAAGGAGTGGTTGCTTCTGCCCCGGAGGCGATCGCGACGTTCATCAAATTGCATGCGCCACACGTCGTTCGGATTGGACTCGAGACCGGAGCAACATCGACATGGTTGTGGACCGAGCTGGATAAGATGGGGTTGCCCATCGTCTGCATTGACGCCAGGCATGCGAAGGCGGTTCTGAAGATGCAGATCAACAAGAGCGACCGAAATGACGCTGCGGGCATAGCGCGTATCATGCAATGTGGTTGGTACAAGGAGGTTTGCGTCAAAGATCTCGATAGTCATGCGACCAAAGCTCTTCTCGTCAGTCGAGCTCTGCTCGTCAAGGTCAAGCGGGATATCGAAAATCAAATCCGGGGGCTCGTCAAGAATCTTGGCCTCGTCATCGGACGAGCAAAGATGAATATGTTTGCTGTGCGCGCCGCGCAGTTGGCCGAGGATCGGTCAGAGCTTTTTGCCGCGGTAGATCCATTGCTGAAGGCACGCGAGGCCATCGAGCAACAGATTGTGGACCTTGACCGCAAGGTGCTGCGGCTGGCTCGCAATAATGCTCAGGTGCGTCGGTTCATGACGGCTCCTGGCATCGGCCCGGTCACGGCCCTTTGCTTCCTTGCGACGATCGATGACCCCGCTCGCTTCAAGAGATCACGAAGCGTCGGAGCCTACGCAGGGCTAACGACCCGCCGATACGCATCCGGCGAGATTGACTGGACGGGCCGAATCTCGAAATGCGGCGAGAAGATGCTGCGAGGTTACCTCTACGAGGCGGCCAATGTGCTGCTCACACGCGTAGCAAAATGGTCAGCACTCAAGGCGTGGGGCATTCGGCTTGCGAAACGAAGCGGGCTACGCAAAGCCAAGGTTGCGGTTGCCCGCAAACTTGCCGTCATTCTGCATCGGATGTGGATCGATGGTACCGAATTCAAATGGTCATCAAAGGATGCTGCTGGGCAACCTGCATAAAGGATAACGAGTTCCCGCCGACCAGCGGGAGCGAACGTCCCTGCCGGGACGCTGGCGTTGGTGAGATCGCCCCTGGCTTTGCGACGCTCGAAAAAGCAAAGCGCGCTTCACACATTGATCCGCCAGCGTCATCTTACGCCATCATGCGGAGGGCACGCCCCTACCGCGGAGAGAACCATGGACCCGGCAAGGATGTTCAAGGAGAGCTTGACCCCACGCCCGGAATTAGAGAACAGCCAGGGTCATTCACGACCGGGTCGAGCCAGCAGCAAGTCCGGCCCTATCCGCTATGCCCCGAAAGCGGAAATGAATTCAGAGCACTGGCGGCTCCGTGAGGCTGTTGTGGGTTGGTGGTACGCCGTGACTGCCGAACCGGCTCGAATCATGCATTACGAATTGAGTGACCTAGCTAGGCATGGGACAGGCTAAAGAAATCCGCGTCGCGCCGATCTCGAAGAAGGACGCGGACGCACTGATCATCAGGCTGCATTGCAGCCACAGGACGGTCAACAATGGTTTCCTTTCGCTCGGCGTGTTCCTCGGCGGGCGCCTTGAAGGCGCGATGACCTTCGGCCCGTCGATGGACAAGAGCAACATTCAAGCGCTGGTGCGCGATACATCGTGGAACGGCTTTCTCGAATTGAACCGGCTGGCGTTCTCCGAGGCGCTGCCGCGCAATTCCGAGAGCCGCGCGCTGGCGGTCGCGATGCGGATGATCAAAAAGCACTATCTGGACATCGAATGGGTGATCTCGTTCGCCAATGGGTGCCAGTGCGGCGACGGGACGATCTATCGCGCGGCGGGCTTCGTGCTCACCGGCATCAAATCGAACAAGAGCCTTTTGCGACTACCTGCGCGGGGATACCGCCGAGACCGAGGTGTGGGACCAGCTCGCGGAATTGATCTCCACCCCGATCGATTGCGTCCCGATCCATCTGACATTCGTCGATAACGGCTTTCGCCCGGGCAAGGCGGACACTCTGCCGCTCAATCGCGTTTACGAATTCTGCCGCCGCTTTCCGAAGCGCGTCCGTCCGACCAAGGGATCGAGCGCGCAGATGCGGGTGCCGCTGCTGCTGTCCAAGATCGAGGTCAATCGATCCGGCAAGGCAGCGAAGTTCGGTCTCGATCTGGTGCGGCTCTATACCGATCACTGGAAGTGCTGGGTGCACGAGCGACTGCGCTGGCCGCCGGAAACTCCCGGATCGTGGCATGTGCCGGTCGGCATCGATGACGGCTATTGCCACCAGATCGTGTCCGAGGCGCGGATCAAATCGCCGACCAGACGACCGGAGTGGGGCAGGCGATCCAAGCACAACCATTCTCGACTGCGAAGCGATGCTGGCTGCGACCAGCTCCCTCATGAACATGCAGCGGGTTGGCTTGCCGCGAGAGCGAGAGGCCCCCGCCAGGACGAACGAGAACCCACCGCCGCCCAATGACGTGCCGCCGACGCACCGGAATTTCCCGCGTGCGCGCGCCGGATCGTGCGGTCGGGCTATTTGGGAGTGTGAGCCATGGCAAAGGTCCAAGTGCAACACCACCGCGCGATGCCGACGCAGGCGGCGCGCGAGAGGAACACTGCTGCGTGGACGCGGATCGCGGAGCAGTTGAATTCGCGCAAGACCATGCGCTCAAGATCGAACTGCTCGAGTTGGATAATGCCCGCGACCGGCAAGGACATGGCTGATGATCCTTACTCGATTTGCGCCATTTCTTAGCGTCGAAGAGGCCTGGAGCTTGGCTATAGGTGTGATCTTTTCAATCGAACCTATAGGACGCCTGAAAGAACGTACCCCAGCGCTCCATGCTGTACTTTGCAAACATGGGTGGTGCACCAACGCAGCTGCTGCCGCTGCACAAAGAGTCGCTCCGCCTGTTGGTCCACATCGCCCAATAGCGGCCACCGACGCCGACGCTGAAGTTCCTGGTGATGAAGTAGGACAAGACGCCTTCAATCTGAACGCCGCCGCCACGATTGCCCCGTTGCTCAGCGAAGGTAGTCTCGTCGCGCAAGAGATGATTGTCGCGCCCTTTGAAATCGGTCCAAGGCAGGTAAGCGACGTCCGTGCTCAAGCGCCAGCGCTCGGTCAGCATGGTTTCGGCGCTTAGGCCGACACGAGGCGCATTCCACTGAGTATTCTGGCTTCCAGTAACCCTGTCGTCGTCCGGCGCCAAGCATGGACGCGGGTGAGCTATCTGTACACACCCCCTCGAGTCGGAGCTCTGTTCGTAGTAGGTCCAGCCGATAAATCCCCCGACCTTGTAGTTGGCGGCGCGCAGGAAATCGTAACCGGCATCGGCCGTGTAATAGGTGAACCTCCCGTTTGCCTGGCCATGTATCGTGTTGCTATAGTAGCCGACCCAGTCTTCATCGTTCATGTTTCCTTCGTTGAAGCGACCAATCCCGACGTTGCTCTTCAGGAACACCCCCCACGGGCTGTCGAGACGGCCAAATAGCTCCCCGGAAAGTCCGTCAAGTCCGTGATAGGT
Organism: Bradyrhizobium sp. USDA 327; assembly: GCF_041262065.1. Taxonomy (NCBI): domain Bacteria; kingdom Pseudomonadati; phylum Pseudomonadota; class Alphaproteobacteria; order Hyphomicrobiales; family Nitrobacteraceae; genus Bradyrhizobium; species Bradyrhizobium sp. USDA 327. The sequence goes on from NZ_JBGCCW010000001.1 coordinate 6,352,820, forward strand.
GAGCCTCGATCCAAGGTTGCTGAGGTCATCAAGGCCGCGGGCGCTGTGGTCCCATTGGAAGCGTCCCCGGCTGAGCCAGAGCCGCGATCCGCCTTCGAACGACCAACCGGCCGTGTAAGCAATCGGGGGCGCGCTGGCGGGGGCTCTTGTGTACAGCTGTGGGTCGGGCCATTGCACCGCCCACGGGTCGGCGCCAAAATGGTAGTTCAACCCGATCTTTCCTATGTGATAGCTGCTGGAGAGGCTGGTTATGTTCGCCGGAAGAATTGCGAACGGCGGATTCTGCACCGTCGGAGGCGTTGCGACACTCGGCCCGCCGAAATGGAGATAGTCATACTCGACGTTGATCGACCATGCAGGCGTAAGCGCTTGCTCGACGCCCAGCCCGATGACGCCACCGAGGCGACCATAGTCGAAATGGGTTTTCTCCTGTGGCGCGCCGTGTTCATCGTTGTTGACGACGTCGCCCCGATTGTTTTGCCAGGCTACGCCAGCCTTGAGATAGGCCAGTGTGTGGCCCAGCGCGCCAAACGCGTAACCGATGCGGCCGGTCCCGGTGGCAAAGACGTTGGAACCTGCCTTGCAGTTTGCACTCACGACAAAGCCGGAGGGGGCGAGGCAAGTATTCGTGCCGTCTGAGACAGCACCGCTGGCATCGAGTTCGATACCAAAGACCCAGCCGTTCTTCTGCCAATTGTAGCCGACCTGGCCACCCGCGAGAAACACCGGGGTATCGACGACATCGCCATAGATTGACTGACCGTAGGGATTGCTGAAGGAGGTTCGGCCGTACCCGCCGCCGAGGTGCCCGCCAATATAGCCTCCCGACCAGTTCCACACCGCGGGCGGCAGTTTCACTTCTGGCTCAAGGTCTGCCGCATTCGCAGCACCGTTTGCGACGAGCGCAATTGTCGTGGCTCCTACCAGAAATACTCCAGATCGCATCCAACACTTCCCTGTATTGTCTCGGCCCACGACCGAGCGCCCTTAAGTTATCGCCGCAGCAAACCGTCGGGCGGACTAGACACTGACAGCGACGCGCGCCGAGTCCGCCCCGAAGACCATCGCAGTGCGATTGGTGATGATGCCACAAAGAGAGCAAGTCGCGTGCCGAAGTGAATTCACAGGCTATGCAGGCACTTCGTCGCGGCGTGTAGCGTCAAGTTGCTGACATTGGTCTCAATACCGACAGTCGGCGCAGCCAGTGCCCGACAGTGGCCCGCGCGCGCTGAATGTGCGGGGCAGGCCTTGCGCAGCATTTCATTCTTACGTGCGGTACGCGCGCTGACGCGTTCAGACTCCGGCGGTGCGATTTCAACAGGGTCTTCTGTGTGCGTCCTCGACGACCGCGCTGTGTCGTCGTTGATTTGAACTTTCACGGGGGCCTACCATGGGACGAGCTTGCGCGGGTACGCGAGACCGCCCAGTTCCCGCATATCTCGCGGCGGCGTTTTCGGCCTTTGGTTTCTCGCAAAAATGGCTTTCCCGAGCCGCAAATGATGCGCCGGACGGACTCCGGACACTGGCGGCGTGGTGAGCCTCGTCGACGAGTCGCAGATCAATGCGGCCTTGCATGATCTTGAAACGACCAGGAGATCGCTGCTTGACGAGATTGCTAATCTTAGAGACCGAGGCGCCAGGGAAGGTGTGCGATACCTCAAGGTAGAAGATCGCTTTGAGATGAGGTCTCGCAGAGGACAGGAATTGAACCAGCGCTCTCAGATGCGAGTCGGCTCTGGCCCATGTCGTTACTCGCATTGAGATGGCGCGGCATCCTCAACATCGTAGAGATCACGCTTGGCGGCTGTCTATGCGATCTTGGAGACGAGGAAGGGCCTATCGTCTCGCGTTGATCGCCGCGCTGTTGAGCTTTGCTGCCTCCGCTGCGCTCCTTGAAATTTACGTATATAATGAAGGCATCGGCGCTGACTTACTTGTGTGGAATGCATTTCCAAATCTTATCGGTCGTCCCGTCGAAGTGGCGACTGTAATTGGATGGGTGCTTGGCTTGGTGACGCTTTCGTGCGCGCGTTCGCTCTGCGAGATCGTAGCTCGCAATGTGAACGGGTTTCGCTTTTTGCGGGTGCGCTCAGGCGGGCTCGCAATAATCTCTTCGGGATGAATGAGCCGTACGTCACTCCGGCCACGCGTGGACCGTTCTAGCGCTATGTGAAACTCGACGATCTCCAGCTGATGCTCAATAAATGGTCGGCCCGCTTCCCGATTTTTCCGGCTCCACTCGCAATTTGCAAACTCAGCGCCGCCCTCGGTAAGCAACTGAGCACCGAAGTCGCCAAGCGCGTACACCATAGGTGCCGAACCTGATGTGGGGTAGTAGTCGAGCTGCGCGCGCGGCCTATCGACATAGATGGGGTAACGGGCCCCCCGTCCTTCCAGCCAAGCGCGCTAGCTACGGCGCGATTTGATGGCGCGCGTCGCGCGGCTTGGCTGGAAGGTTGGCGGTCGGTGTAACGGAGTCGAGGCTAGGCCTTGCTTCAAGCATCGAGGAGGGTACCGTCAAGTTAACGAATTGGAGCGGCGGAGGGGTAGACGAGCGGCATTCGGACTGCCAAGGACCCTCTTTATCGCCGCCATCGCTTCCCGCCGGAAGTGATCAGCTATGCCGTTTGGTTGTATTTCCGGTTTCCCTTAAGCTTGCGGATGGTCGAGGAAATGCTGGCGGCGCGTGGCATTGGCGTGACCTATGAAACCGTGCGCCAGTGGGGACGGAAATTCGGCAAGCCGTTCTCCGATCGGATCCGCCAGCGCGCTCCCGCCCGCGGTGACAAATGGCATCTGGACGAGGTTGGTATCTCGATCGCGGGCGAACAACATTGGCTCTGGCGCGCTGTCGACCAGAATGGCTTCGTTCTCGACGTCTTGATCCAGCGCCGAAGAGACTCGCGCGCTGCGCAGCGGCTCATGAAGAAGCTCTTGAAATCCGCCGGCACGCCGCCGCGCGTGATGATCGGATAAGCTGCGTTCGTACGGCGCTGCGAGGGCGGAGATGGGCTTTCACGTCGAACATCGCCAGCACAAAGCTCTCAATAATCGGGCCGAGAATTCTCATCAGCCGACGCGGCGACGCGAGCGGATCATGAAGCGTTTCAAATCGTCCCATCAGGCTCAACGGTTTCTGTCAGTTCACGATCAGGTCGCGAACCTTTTCCACATCCCCTATCCCGGAGCCGTCACGGCCGACTTCCGTCGCGCTTCGCGCGAGCGAGCCTTTGCGACTTGGCGCGAGATCTCCACGACAAGCGCTATCGCCGAATCCCGAACGGAGAAGCGCCTCCTTCGGCTCGGCGGTCGATTAAGTTGACGATGCCCCGACGCCTCCTTGTGCTTGGTGCCACCGCCGTGGTGCGATGGGCAAGACGATATGGACCGCCAGCAGGATCCTGGCTCGCGAGAATGCTCTTGAAGAAGCCACCAAAGCTGATCGCGGTCGCTCTAGCGAACAAATTGGCGCGTATCGCTTGGGCCTTGATGGTCGGCGCTTATCAAGCTCCAGCGTCTGGCGCTGCGTAACGCAGGGCCAGAAGCCGAGAGACGTCGGGAATGTGGTAAGGTCTAACGGAGGATTATGGGCAATCGGTCAGGGACTGGGATTGGAAGAATCAACAGGTGGATGAGTGCCAGAGAGCACGCATAGCCGAATTGGATCCAATCCACGCATTCCATAAGGGTCCGCGACGTGTCGAGGTCGCATCACGAGGCCGGACACACGTCAGCACCCGACCACATGCCTGTTCCGAAGTTCAATTTTGCTTGCATTTAGTGGGGCGTCCACACACGCGCCAATGTCTGGCGGTATCGGCATTCGTGCGCGCTGTCGGCCCTTGGCGCGAAGGAGTATCTCGCCGGCGCGCCAGTCGATATCGTCGAGGGTGAGCGTCGCAACCTCGTCGGCCCGCAGGCCGAGCTTGGCCAGCAACAACAGAATGGCGTAGTCGCGCCGTCCCATCACCGTCTCTCGGTCGCAACCGTCGAGAGCCTTCCGCACCTGAGCGGCAGGCAGATAGGTCGGTAGAGTTGCGAGCTTCCATCGGCGCATTGATGGAACGCAATCCGCCAACGAGCGCGAGTTCAGCCCCCGATGGTGGAGGTAACGGAGAAAGGCACGCAACGACCAGCACATCGCCTTGCCTGTTCCCGGGCTCCAATCCTGGGCGTGGCGTTCAACGTAGCTGATCACGTCCTCTTGGCTGATCTTGCACAGGGCGCCGGCGCCGCCGGAGCACACCTCGTGCAGGAACCTGCGGATGACTGGGAGATGGCGGACGATGGACCTCGGGGCCAAGCCGCGCTCTGATCGCAGGTAGGCATCGAACTCCTTGAAGATCCGTTCGTGCGGGGTGAGAGGCGGTAGCACCAACGGCGCGATCGCGCCTTCCTCGCGCAGCACCGACAGCCATCGCTTGAGCGCAGCTCGGTCACCGGGTTGGATAGACTGCCTCCCGCCTCGATGTCGGAGGTACCGCTCAACGACCTGCTCATCGAGATCGACCAGCTTGTAGCGACGGCCCGCGATCCAACTCAGGAGCCCGCCAACCACGTTGAGGCAACGCCACGTGCCGTGCCGAACGAGTCTCTGTTCGACGAGACGAGCGGCGTAGCGCTCGACGAACTGTCCGTGCGGCCCGGCTCTGAGACGCCGATACAGCCGGCTTCTGCCCAAGTACTCTTCAACTTCCATCTTCCTGTTCTCCGCTGTTGAAAGCGGAGGCACAGAACGAACTATGCCGAACCGACCAAACGCCGGTCAGCGAGAAATCTGGGGAAAACGACCCGACTCGGCATGGTTCGGCGGGCGGCATAAACGGCGAAAATGAACGGCATCGACCCGCAGGCCTGGCTCGCCGATATCCTCGCCCGCATTGCCGCCCATCCGGCTCATCGGCTGGACGAACTTCTGCCCTGGAATTGGACGCCGGCATCAGCACTCTCCGCTCGAGCGGCATGACCACGCGCGTCAACAAGGTCCATCACGTCACCACCATCACCCAGGTCGCGAAAGACCTCGGCGAAGACGAAGATTGGCTGTGGGACATCGCCAACGAAATGGAGATCGAGGACGGCGTCATCTGGGTCTATGGCGTCGGAGAACACGGCATCCAGGCGTTCACCGACTTTGGAATCGAAAACCTCATCGAGCTGATCAGGTTCTACAAAGAGAACCCTGGACTGCTCAGGCGGTAACCCTGCGGCCTACGCCGACTACGCCGAATGGATACCTCGATAATCAGGACGCTTCGAATCAGCGCGCCTGGGCAGGGCCGATACGAACAATGCGAAGCTGCTCGGTGAGCCGTCGACAAGCTCCTGTGATCACGTGTGGCAAAGCAAAAGCCGCAGGCGCGCCGCCCGCGGCTTTTGCCACGCGATCGAAATGACTTGAGTTATCAACAAGGCGCCGGGTTCTTGGCGAGTGTTCCCGTAACCGCCCGGATTGTCAATTTTCTGAACACGGTGTTCTACTGAAGGAACACCGGCTGAGGGATTTCATACTTAAACTGTCTTTTCGCTAAATTCCGGTGGCGAGGCCGCGGGACTGCATTGTCTCGCGGCCTCTTTGACTTCCGCTGTTGAGGTCCGGACGAGTTCCTCCATCGAGTTCGGACTCTTTCTCCCAAAAGGGATAAGCGCTTCGATCGCCCCTTGGCATTCAGACGCGTCATCTTCGGCCCGTCGGTAAATTCGGCGCGTCGGGATGGCTCAGTTGCCGCAAACAGTTCGGCCGGACCGTGATCCTGCCATTGGTCCGAAGCCTGGCGGGGCCGGGGGCGGACTGTATTAGCGTCGATTGTCAGCTTTCAGACGAATGTCGACGCATTGACTCTACAGCCCGGCTACGAAGTCCCTGCAAAACCTCCAATTCTCGATTCGGCACAACCCTTGCTCCGTTCGGGGTACCATCACCTATTGCTCCAGATGCGATGAGGTTGTAGGCGGGCTCAACGCCGCGAGCGTCTGGTCCGCTCCCCGCCTGTTTGCTCTGGCTTGCGGCACCTAAGCGGCCATGCCATAGCTTCGAACATACGTTAGATCAAAGATGCAGATTGGAACGGTAGTTTCGTACAGCCTTGAAAAGGGCTGGGGCTTCATCAGACCCGACAACTGGGGTGGCATGGATTTGTTCGTGCATATTTCGGACCTTCGCGACTGCACAGGGGCTGATCTGGTGCCGGGGACGCGCGTGTCTTTCGATCGTCGCTTCAACAAATGGCGCTCAAAGTACAGAGCCGTCGAGGTCAGGCTAATCGATTGAAGTGCCGCATATCCTGAAGCAGGTATTTACGCAGATCCTGAAGGCCTTCGACCGCGCCCGGTTCGGCCAACGATCGGAAAAGCTCGGCTCTGTGAGCATCGATGACGAACAGCAAGTTTTTGCCTTTTCGTTAACTTGACGGCGCCCTACAAGGACTTCGCTGAGGTGATGCGGCAGGAGATGACGCTAAACCCCGCAATCGCGGTCATCCCGGCGATGTCGACCCGGCGCCGCTAACACGGAGGGTGCCAAGGCAGGCAAGCCGAAAGAAGACGAGCACGAGAACCGGCGCCATGCGAACAAGGCCGAACAGGGGCCGCCGAACGCTCAATGCCGGAAGATCCCCCGCCGCCCGGCGTCCCGCCTTACAAGGATTAGGCCGTGCTGATCCAGCGCGTTGCGCGAGATGGGGCTGTCAATCGGCTAGATCCCGAGTACCTCGCGCAATGGCACGCCTACTCTCGCAAACATCGTCGAGCGATACGCCGCTGGCGCGATGTCATGGACCGAAGCGCACAATGCGCTGATGTCCTTGGCTACCGAGACCATGCGCTCAAGATTGAACTGCTCCAACTGGATAAGGGCCGCGACCGGCAAGGGCACGGCTGATGATCCTTACTCGATGCGTGCCATTTCTTAGCATCGAAGAGGCTTGGAGCTTGGCCGTAGGTGTGACCTTTTTCAATCGAGCCTGTAGGACGCCTGAAAGAACGTGCCCCAGCGCTCCATGCTGAACTTCGAAAACTGCGTCGCAACGGTTCCCGGAGCATCACAGCCTGTGCATATCATATCGCTGTCCTTTTTTGTCCACATGGCCCAATAGCGGCCGCCGACGCCGACGCTGAAGTTCTTGGTAATGAAGTAGGACAACACGCCTTCGAGCTGGATGCCTCCGCCACCATTGCCACGTTGATCAATGAAGGTGGTCGTCGGGCGCAAGAGATGACTGTCACGCCCTTTGAAATCGGTCCAAGGCAGGTAGGCGACATCGGTGTTTAAGCGCCAGTGCTCGGTCAGCATGGTTTCGGCGCTTAGGCCGACACGAGCTGCATTCCACTGAGTATTCTGGCTGCCAATGATTTGATCAGGGGCCGCCGGGCATGGAGACATGGGGTTGGCAATCTGCATGCATCCGATCGAGTCGGAGCTCTGGGCGTAATAGGTCCACCCCATGAATCCTCCGACCTTGTAGGTGGCGCCGCGCAGGAAGTCGTAACCTAGGTCCGCCGTGTAATACGTGAACCTTCCGTTTGCTTGGCCTGATACGTTGTTGATGTAGGACAGTTCTTCTTCGGGAATGCCCCAATCTTCATTGTTTATGTTTCCCTTGTTGAAGCGCCCGGTGCCAATATTGCTCTTCAAGAACGCTCCCCAGGGGCTGTCAAGACGGCCAAATAACTCCCCGGAAAAGGGGATGTCCCGGGTTCTGTTGAATTTCTGAAGAGGTCGGCGTTGCCCACCTTGAGCCGGTAGGCTCGGGTGCTGATTCCACAAAGGAGAGCAACGCCATGACAAGAGATATCACACCGGCTGGTTGGCCGGCGACCGGGGCTGTGGACGAAGCGTTTGCGGAAGTGGGGGCGAGCTTCGACCGGTTCTGCCTTGCGGCAGGGATCGAGGCGCTCGGCACGATGATGGAGGCGGATGTCACGGGGGCCTGCGGGCCGCGCCACGGTCGCGATGCGGCGCGGCGGGCGCACCGTTGGGGCCGAACGCGGGGACGGATTGGTTTCCACGGCGGCAAGATCGAGGTCGAACGCCCGCGGGTCCGGGGCGTGGACGGCCGCGAGGTCATGATCCCGAGCTGGGAAACGGCGGCGCAGGAGGACTGGCTCGGTCGCTGGGCGATGAACCTGATGCTGATCAATGTGTCGACGCGCCGGTTCGGCCGCGCTGTCCGGCTCCCGGAGGGTGACGTTCCGGCACCACTCGGATCGGGGATTTCGAAATCGGCGGCCTCGCGGAGGTTCGTCGCGCTGTCGGCGGCGCGGCTGGCCGACTTCATGGCTGCCGATCTGTCCGCGCTCGACCTTCTGGTGGTCCAAATCGACGGGCTGCATCTCGGCGACGATCTCGTGCTGGTCGCCGCGATCGGGGTTGACGGCGAAGGCAACAAGCATCCGCTGGCGCTGGTGGAAGATGCTATGGGGCGGTGGCGAGGATATTGCATCTATCGTTGCTAATGTGAACCGATGGAGCGCCCCATGCAAAAGTTGAACGATCTGAGCCGATCCCCGAGCCCACTCGATCCGGACGGCACGCTGATCGCCGTTATCGAACTGAGCCTGTCGAGCGGGCTCGTCGCCGGCATTGTGCCTGGTGTCGAGCGCCAGCCATTGAAGAAGCTCGCGGTCGATGAGAGCGCATTGCTGAAATTGCTGCATCGATGGCGAGATGAAGCGGCGAAGGCTGGGCATCACATCAAACGCATCGCTGTCGCTTTCGAGGCCGGCCGTGACGGCTTCTGGCTGGCGCGCTGGCTCAGGGCACATGATATTGAGGTCCACGTCATTCACGCATCGTGCGTCGCGGTATCGCGCGAGCACCGGCGCGCCAAGACCGATCGGCTCGACACCAGCTTGCTCAAGCGCTCTTTTCTCGGCTGGCTGCGCGGCGAGCGTGATCACTGCAAGATGGTGGCGATCCCGACAATCAAGGACGAAGACGCCAAGCGGCCCAACCGCGAGCACGAGAGCCTCGTGGGAGAGCGGAGTCGGGTCGTCAACCGAATGAAAGCAGCGTTAATTCGGCTCGGCATCCGCGGCTTCAATCCCAAGCTAAAGAAGGCAGCCGGACGCCTTGAAGATTTGCGCACTCCTGAGGGAGAGCCAATACTGCCCAACATGTTGGCTGAGCTGCGTCGCGACATGGAGCGCCGCCGGCTGATCAATGATCAGATCCGCCAAATCGAGGATGCTCGCCTGGAACGCATCGAGCAAGCGCCCGGTGATGGACCAAACGCCATGGTGCTCCTACTGGCGCGGGTGATCGGGGTTGGCATCGAGACGGCCGACATGCTGGTGCAGGAGGTGCTGGCGCGAAACATGCGCGATCGACGGGCCGTCGCACGTTATGCGGGCCTCACGGGTTCGCCCGACGAGAGTGGCATAAAACGGCGAGAGAAAGGGCTGGCCCGTTCCGGCAACGCTCGGGTTCGACGCGGCATGATCCAATTGGCGTGGCGATTTCTCATGTTCCAGAAGGACAGCACCTTGGCGCAGTGGTTTCGAGGCCGCACTGAGAGCGCCCGCGGCACTCGCAAGACCATGATCGTGGCCTTGGCGCGCAAGCTTCTGATCGTCCTGTGGCGGCTGGTGCGCGAGGGCGTGGTACCGGACGGCGTCGTTCTGCGCCCGGCGCAATGAACGGAGGTCACTGAAGGCACCCGACAGTTTCGGCCCAGTCCGTCCGCTTGTGACGGGCCGCCGATGACGGTTCGAGGTGGCGGGGTCCCGAGTTGCCCCATGGCTGTCATGCCGAGAGGAAGAATGGGTCCGCCGCCTCGGAGCTTCGCTGCCGATGCGCATGACTGCATCATGGTTCGGGTCCCTGGACCCACCGGATACAAGGTTGTGGCGCGACTGATCCGCGCCCGAAAGCGGGCTCCCCTCTGATCGTCATCCCGACCGCACCCACCGTGCCGGCGTGCTCGAAGCTGTCAAGGTATGGCCTCGCAAGAGCGAAGCATCTCGAAAGGTTGGTCCGCCGGCCAACCTTGACAGCCCCTGCGCGCGACGGCCTGGCGCTGCCGCGGGTCGGGACGAAGAAACGGGCTTTCAGATCGAACAAAGAAACTGACGAAGGACAAGACATGCGTTGCACTGCCGAACTTCTTGACAAAAGAAGCCTCATACAAGGGGCGACCGAGAATGCCGCAACGGTTCAAGCCCTGCTGGACAATCTGGTCTCGCGCGGGCTCGCCCCCACGGTGCCAAGGCTGTTCATCGTCGATGGCGCGAAGGCGTTGTCGAAGGCGATCCGCCGCACCTTTGGTTCGGCCGCTACGATCCAGCGCTGCCAGATCCACAAGGCGCGCAACATCATGGAACGCCTGCCGAAACAGCATCATGCGGCCACCCGTCGGGTGCTGCGCCAGGCCTGGGAGCTCGATGACGCTGACAAGGCCGAAAAATTGATCCGCAATCTCGCGCGTCGTCCAGCAATGGCCCGGCGTAGCGGCGAGCATCATCGAAGGCCTCGACGAAATCCTGACTGTCGTCCGGTTGAAGCTGCCGAAGGAGCTTCGTCGATCGCTCGCCTGTACCAACATCGCCGAGAACATGATGGGCACCATTCGCCGCGTCACGCGCAACGTCAAACGCTGGCGGGATGCCGGTATGGCCTTGCGATGGGTCGCCGCCGGCATGATCGAGGCCAACAAGGGCTTCCGACGATTGAAGGCACATAAGCAATTGGCGATTCTGCGTGCGGCCCTTCACGCTCACCACGATCGCATGACGATCAAGCCCGTTGCCCACATCACGAGGGTCGCATAACATTCATTCCGGAAACGCCGGCCCGACGTAGTTCAACACCGATCGGGACATCCCCCCACTTCTCGCCAGCCCGCCTTCGGTCCACCAGATGATTGTCACCCTCGAACGAAATGGACTCATTTGCCGTCGAGCCGGTGCCCCAGAAGCATCGAAATCCTCGTGCCCCCAGAAAACTTGCCGATCCTAACCTAGCTCGGGATCAAACCGTCAAAATCACTGTGACGAGCTACTAGTCGAGATTCTCGACGCTATGGAGAAGGTACAAGCCAAGGCAGACTCCGATGTCGAGAAGCTGGAAACTCAGTATCAACCCATACGCGCGGCCTATGAGAAGGTCGCCAGTGGAAACGCTGTATCGAGCGATGTCGACGCCTTGTTTGCGGCGCTGTCCTCCGCGGATGCGGCGGAGTCGTTGGATGCACACTTTGAGCATGCTCTGGCATTGCCAGCGTTACCGGACACCGATCCGGCCCTCATCGGCGATATCGAAGACAAGCTCAAACGCGCGAAACAATGGCGTGGCGAGCTCCTTGATGCGGTAAGCTCATCGCTTGATGAGCATGAGCAACTCGAACTTGCCCATGCTCGGTTCTTTAACTTGTCGGCTGGACGACCGCTAGAGCCAATACGCGGCGCGATATCGGATAACGCATTTTCAGTTCCGGATATTCCGGGGCTGGTACTGCCCGAAGAAGCGCGGGACGTTAAGCCCGAGGTGCCGCAACGCTCGGCTTTTGACGAAATACTGGCGCGGATCGAGGCCTCTGGTACACCACCTGACTCCGCTCAACGCGCGCGTATGGCGCTCGCTGATGCTGAAGTAGCGCTCAGAAGGGCCATTCCTGCGTTACCATCCGATGACCGCGGGCCGCTCGGGGCTTTGAATGCGCCGGATCAAACGGCAAACGTTGCTGATCTGGAGGCAGGGATCGCCTCGGCGAAAACGGCATCTGCGAAAGCACTGACCGTCCTGCGAACCGAGATCGACAAAGCGGAAGGTCAGCTGGCAGCGGGCATGGCTGCGACAAGGCGCGCCTCACTCAAGCCGCTCAAGCCTGACCCGATGCTGGCACCGGCCGTGGCGCATGCGCTGGGGGATCTGGCGGAAGAAGAGTTCCGGCGCGGCGGCACGATTGCTGGTCGGGATCTCGCCGGCGCCGACCTCTCGGGGCGGCGATTCGCGAACGCGGATTTCTCCGGCGCCTTTCTCGAACGCGCAAAGCTGAACGGAACTAACCTGGCCGGCGCAAAACTAGTGAAAGCCGTACTGACCGGAGCAACGCTCATTAACGCCGACTTCAGTGCGACCGATCTTAGCGAAGCCAATCTCGGTGAAGCCGACTGCCGCGGAACGCATTTCGCAGGCAGCCAGCTTGTGCGCACCAACATTCTCGGCGCGCGCATGGTAGGCGCATGCTTCGACCAGGCACGGCGGCATCGTCAACTTAATCGGCCGTCGAGCCGAAGGAGGCGATTCTCAGAGGTCGAGAGTCGGCGATAGCGCTTGTCATGGAGATCTCGCGCCAAGTCGTGAAGGCTCGCTCGCGCGAAGCACGACGGAAGGCGGCGGTGGCGGCTCGGGGATAGGGATGTGGAAAAGGTTCGCGACCTGATCGTGAACTGACAGAAACCGTTGAGCCTGACGGGACGATTTGAAACGCTTCATGATCCGCTCGCGTCGCCGCGTCGGCTGATGAGAATTCTCGGCCCGATTGTTGAGAGCTTTGTGCTGGCGATGTTCGACGTGAAAGCCCATCTTCGCCCTCGCAGCGCCGTACGAACGCAGCTTATCCGTGATCATCACGCGCGGCGGCGTGCCGGCGGATTTCAAGAGCTTCTTCATGAGCCGCTGCGCAGCGCGCGAGTCTCTTCGGCGCTGGATCAAGACGTCGAGAACGAGCCATTCTGGTCAACAGCGCGTCAGAGCCAATGTTGTTCGCCCGCGATCGAGATGACGACCTCGTCCAGATGCCATTTGTCACCGCGGGCGGGAGCGCGCTGGCGGATCCGATCGGAGAACGGCTTGCCGAATTTCCGTCCCCACTGGCGCACGGTTTCATAAGTTACGCCAATGCCACGCGCCGCCAGCATTTCCTCGACCATCCGCAAGCTTAAGGGAAACCGGAAATACAACCAAACGGCATAGCTGATCACTTCCGGCGGGAAGCGATGGCGGCGATAAAGAGGGTCCTTGGCAGTCCGCATGCCGCTCGTCTACCCGGCCCGCCGCTCCAATTCGTTAACTTGACGGTACCCTGCCGGCGGGTCTGGCGCCGAATGTCCTTTAGCACTTGGTCTGCCGACGCTTTGCCCGGTCCGGATTTCTGTTTCATCTTCGCTCCTGGTGGCTACGATGAACCAGAAATCCTCCCTTCGCAAAATCCCCGTGTTTGTCTCACAGGCCCTGACGGCGAACAGGCCGCTCGGAAGGTGCGTCGGGGGGGCTCAACTTGGGCGCCGCTCGAGCAGGATGGCGCCGATGAGACGCAAACCGTCGCTCGCAGCATCGAGTGCAGGCCGCTTAAACTCTAACCCCTGAGGAGCCAGACGCTCCTTTCGCCAGCCGCCTAATCAGCCTCAAATCATTTGACAACGGACAACGGTTGCGCCGCTTGTGCGGCGCCAGCAACCGGTCGGCCCTCTGCCGAGATGTTTCGTTGTCGTGCAGAACTTCGAGACTGCAGACGCGAGCGATCGCCACGACGCGGCGCGAGATTCGCTGATGGTTCATGGATTTTGCTTTTAGCTCTGATGCCGGTAGCGGACTGGCTGCCGGGGTTCAGAAACCGTAATCGTGACCGGCCAATGTGCTTTTGGGGTGCGCTTGGACACGGGCGCACCGTCCCCGCCGAACGGGGCTGTTAGCACGCTGGCCCATTGATGGCCACTGATGCTGTCTTCGGTTTCTGAGACCCGATCCTATGGTTGCATACAACCTAGACGTTTGCAATGTTAATATTCCACTCTAGGCGCGACGAAACCGCGCGCTCCCGTTGCAAGGCTCGACGCTGAAAGACACGTTGGATAAGGAACGGCCTCGTGATCGCCGGGGTCTTCGAGCCCTCGGCTGCGCTCGGCCTTATCAAACCCGAATTGCTCAAGCTCCTCCCGCAAGCGCAGACAACGAATCTACAAACCGTACTGCCGTGGCTCTACTGCATTTGCGATCGAAAGCCCGACGCGGATATAGCCGTAACAGACGGCGAACATGGTCAGTCCAAAGAGGTGCCGAACTCCTAATTCGCTGCGTCATCTCTGAAAAGAAACGCAGCCTGCTCGTCTTAGCAATTTTTGCCGGAGACCTATCACCGGGGGACGTGATCAGACCCGCAGGTTTTCATCGCTGCTCTTGCCACGCTTGGGGGTAAGGGTGCCAGAAATAGAGCAACCGGCGTGCCGGAGCGAAAATGCTGATCCTACAGGGATGGCGAGCATCGGGTCGACAACAATGGACGCAAAGCTGACAACCGCGTGCGACTGCCAACATTCTCAGGCTAGCTCAATCCGTTGGGATTACTCGAAGCAGCACACGGCGGGTCGGTAGGTTCTGGAACCGCATGATGCGAGCGCCGTGTGCTGCAGTTGAAAGTGCTCGACCCGATTAGCTTGCATATAACCGGTTGCCTTAGACTGGTCGCGCAGCAAGCTGATGCCGGTGTCGTCGTGTTCATCTGTGCCAGGTCGATCACACAATGTCCACAACTTGACCCTGAGCCTCTAGACCCGCGCGGGCGAGGCGCACCTTTCTAGCTCCATTGAAGCATTCACTGCGCAAATTCTCTAGTGGCACACTCATTGCTGGTTAGGTCCCAGATCCCTGCCGGGGAGAACGCGTTTGCGGCCGCCGGCGGACACCAGCCCAGCGCCGCACTGGTCATCAGGCGTGCAGGGATCCTGCGCAGCGTCGTCAGCTCACCAGGAGGACAATCACGGGTTTCTATTAGACGGAGCCGTTCAACAGGGCAAAAGCCACCTTCATCCACGGACCCGACGGCTTCGGGGTGTTTCTGGCCGAGGTTGAGGGTGATGCGCCGAACTTCACGACAGGAACTAGTGCGCGATCCGCATTGGGTCGGCGGCGTGAAGATCGACGTGATGGGCTGGACGGGACCGCTCGGTGATAGGTCCACGCCCTGCTCGGTCAAGAGCAGCTTCCCCGGCCATTACGCGCCGCAAATCGTCGTGTCCGGTAGCAATGGCACGCGCCTGATTCCGGCGGAAAAATCTGATGACTACGTGCGGCAGTTGGCCGGATGAACACGGCCGATCACGGGAGTGTCAGAAGTTTTGTGTAAGAGCGTCTCTGTGAGGGGTTTGCGGGGTCAGCGGACTGACCCCATGGGGTCAGTCCGCTGAGCCCGCAAAGCGCTCGCCGAACTGGATGGCAAACTGGCCCATTGCGGCCGTCCATGCAACCGGTCGTCGCCAATGGATGCCGGCATTTCTGATGGCGAGGTAAAGCAGCTTCATCGCCGCCTCGTCGTTGGGGAAGCTGCCGCGTGTTTTGATGATCTTGCGCAGCGAACGGTTCAGCGCCTCGACCGCGTTGGTGGTATAGATCATTTTGCGTATCTCCGGCGCGAAGGCGAAGAACGGAATGACGTGCTCCCACGCCCGGCGCCAGGCCGCCCCGATCGCGGGATAGCGCTTGCCCCACTCGGCTTCGAAGTCCTCGAGCCTGAGCAGAGCGGCGTCGGCATTCTCGGCATGATAGATCGCCTTGATCGAGGGAAGGATCGCCTTGCGATCCTTCCAGGACACGAAGGATAGGCTGTTGCGGATCAAATGCACGATGCAGGTCTGGACCATCGCCTTGGGAAAGACGCTGTTGATCGCCTCGGGAAAGCCCTTCAGACCGTCGACGACGGCGATCAGGATGTCGGCGACGCCGCGGTTCCTCAGATCGTTCATGACCTTGAGCCAGAATTTGGCGCCTTCGGTTTGCTCGATCCAAAGCCCGAGCACGTCTTTCTCGCCCGATGCAGTGATGCCCAGCACGACGTAGACTGCCTTGTTCTTGACCATCCCCTCATCGCGAATCTTGACCCTGAGCGCGTCGAAGAAGACCACCGGATAGATCGCTTCCAGCGGCCGGCTCTGCCATTCGCGGACCTCGTCGAGAATCGCGTCGGTGACCTTGCTGATCAGATCGGAGGACACCTCGGTGCCGTAGAGCTCGGCCAGATGGCCCTGGATCTCCCGTACCGTCATGCCCCGCCCGTAGAGACTGATGATCTTCTCGTCGAAGCCGTCGAAGCGGGTCTGGCCCTTCGCGACGATCACCGGTTCGAACGTGCCGGCGCGGTCGCGCGGCACCTCGATCTCGATCTCGCCGTCGTCCGTCAACAGCGCTTTGCTGCTTGTGCCGTTGCGGCTGTTGCCCGACCCGCGGCCCGCCGGGTCGCCCTTCTCATAGCCAAGGTGGTGGGTCAGCTCGCACCCAGTGCGCGCTCCAGAAGCGCCTTCTTCAGTCGTCTGAAAAGCCCGTCTTCGCCGGCTAAGTCTTCTGGCTTGAGGCTGCCCCCGGCAAGAAGCTGGTCCAAAATCTCAGGTGAAAAATCCGTAGCCATGTGAGTCTCCTGTCAAAGGTAAACTCACAGAAACCATCTTACACCGAGTTACTGACACCCTCCCGATCACCCGATCAATTCTCTCAGATAGGAAAGGATAGCTCTATGCCCGATACGACAACCAAAGACCATGTCGGGATTGTTTCACGCCTGCTATCAGATTGGCGAAAGCCGCCCCGGAGGCAAACTCTTCAAGCTGAATTGGTGGTCGACGCGCCGAGCAGGCGCATCCAAGGCTTCGGCAGCATCACTCAAGCTGTCAGTTCGTGTCACGTCCTCCCTGCAAGGCAACTACAGCCAACTGCCGACGCTCCCGCCGGCACCGACACTGCTTGTTGTGCTCCTTACCGGCTACCCGCGCGAAGGACCATCGTGGTGCAACTGGCTGCTGTACCCTCACACTCAATAGCACTTATCAGCGAGCCGCAGCGTTGTTTCACTCCTGAACTCGGGCATACCATAGATTGCGATCACCCTTACGCGGCCGACCTGACCACTGCTGCAATACCTCGGCCAGATCTGCTCACCTAAATGACCATCAACCGGCGATGGCTATAAGCGCGTTTCTCTATCGAAGCAACGTCAACGCGGACGATGATCGTTTCCTGAGAACTCGATCCGTTCTTAAGAAGCTTGTAGAGCTACGTCCAACAGCAACTACAGCGAATTCTCAGCAGGGGGAGCGCTCATATGGCGCGACGGACAGTTCTGATCAGCTCTCGCAACCTTCTCTCTCTCGCCGCGTGCCGCCGGTGGTGCAAACAACTGGTCCGGCTCGGCTTCGTTGTGGCCATGGTTGTCGCCTCATCCACGGCTGGCGGGTTCACTGACCATTCTATGCTTGTCGACGGGGGCACCAACGCTGTTGCGGGGGACAAGGCGAGCGCTGGCACGCAAGCACAAATCGGCGAGGCGCAACCGGCCGGTAAGCCCATCACTCTACCGGTTTCCGCGTGTGGCGAGACAACTGCCAAATTTGGCTCCAATGATCCGAACGACCCGGTCGACGGCACCGTCAATAAGACGATCACCGAGTGGTTGGCGGCCGGCAATAAGGCCGATTGGAAGCCCAGCTTCGGTCTGGACAGGCCCGCAGTTGGCGACGCAGAGTCCGAAATCGACGCCTCCAGTTACGGGAAGGATCTTTTCCTGACGGGAGCTGAGATCAAAGCTCGCGGCATCGATCCCCATAGAAAGCAGATACTGCCGCACCGCGGCTTGTTCGATAACTCCAAGGGCATTCTCGAAAACACCATTTCAGCCGCAGACAACGCGCTCAAGCACGGCTTCCATGCCGTTGAGCTCGATATTCGCGCTGATAAGAACGGCCACGCCTGGATTATGCATGACACTACACTAGGGCGAGTTACCGGAGATCCGGGCAATTGCCTGATTTCGGACGTCACGACTGCGGAAATCAGGCAGATGACCCTCTTGACGTGGAATCCCATTACCAATGAGCGCACGCCCGCACTGGACCGCAAAGGTAATCCGCAAAAGATGGAAGACCTGCAGAGTATCCTCGATTACGTTCGCGAGAAGAACATAAACGGCGAGGAATTCAACGTCATCATCGATCCCAAGGACGAGCTATCGACGATCGCGGCAATCAAATTACTCTCGGCGCCGGAGAATGCTGAGGTGCGCAACCATCTCGGCATAAAGATCTATTCCAGCCATGTTCCGACTACCGATCGCGTCGTTGCGCGCTTGGAAAAGAAGACAACCAAAGTATTTGATGCGTTGGTGCAGGCCAATGTCACGGTCCAGCCGAACGGCAGGCTCAATCTGATCCCGGTGCTCCTCAGGATGGAAGACGTCCAGTCTTCTTACATCGACGATGATGCGGTGACCCAGGCCGGCGATTGGCTGACCTCTCTTGATAGGCTGGGCGCCCTCGCCATGGTGGAAATCAGCCGCTACAAGGGGACCACCACCTTCGACGAGATGAACCAGGTGGCCGCAGCCTTCCAGGCAGCAGGCGAGAAGTTCGCCAGTACACCACTCACAACGTCCTATATCTCCGAGGCGTTCTCCGTTAACGGCTATAAGTATTACTATAGCGCTGAGGGCGTGCCGATCACCCTACCCGGCCGTCCGGACATGGATTTTCGTGCCACTTTTGGCGCGCTGCTGCCCTATGCCGACGTGCTGGTGTCCGATAATCCTTATCTGGAAACACTCTATGCGACCGGCTGGATCACGGATGGCAATCATGCGGATTATACGTTCCCGATGGATCCCGGGTTCAATCCAGCATCCATCATCGACGCGCCTAAGGTAATCATTGGCAAGCCAAGCTGGATGAAGGATCCACATCGTCAGTAAGGCTCCGGCCGCCTGCTTCTTACAACCTGGACACATTGACGCGGAGCTTCGTGCTCAAGGAATCGGAGCGACTGGACAAAATCTCAGTTATTAAGGCGAGGGTAAAAACATTCGAGAAAGCGTACTTCCCACAGGTACCGCAAATAGCCCGCCTTGCAATCCGCACAAGTGATTTTATTCGCAAGGGCAAACGGCTTGGAGACCCTGTCTATTTAGATAGCGCCTGGGATCTCGTACATGATTCGAAGCTTCCCGCCAGCATCACCGAGCACCCACATTTTAAGTCAGTTTATGGTTACGTTGCGAGCGCTCTGCAGCCGCCAAAACTGCAGGAGGCCCGCGCCGCATTCAAGTTCGTTCTTGGCACAAGGTTTCCGCCACCCATCGAGCATCTGCGTTGTTGGTTTTTTGCCGAACGCAATTCTGGAATAGGTTTCACACAATGTCTGGAAATTTGCGATTTTGTTGTTTCCGGCCGGTCGTACGAGCGGCACAAAAGGTGCAGTTTTCAGCCTACAAAGCGCTTCTCCTAAACCATCAAGGGCGGGAGAACGCTTTTGACAACCCCGTGGAGGCGGCGAACTCGTACTTCCAGGCTCTGGCACTGCACTGTAGCGTCTTCAAGAACAATTTGGCGATGAATAGCGATCGAGCATCCGACTCGGAAAAATATATTCAAGATACTGCGCTGACTTTGTTCGATCTCAGCCTTCGTGCCTTGGGGTTGGATCGATCGCTAGCGATCGTTGCCGACGTTATGAGGATAGCCAATGGCTATCTAGTCGTCCGTGAAGAGCGGCTAAGCGATTGAGCTAGAATCGCATTTGTCTTTCTGGACTGTTTTGCGATTGCAGGGTTTTGATGCTTCGGGCATCGGAACCTTGCAATTTCATTTTCAGGATTCCGTCGAATCGCCAGTCATGATTCCGTCGTCGCATCGGAGGTGGCGATGCGACCGAAGAAGCACAGGACGATGGGATCGGGCGATCTGTTCCGGGCCAGGCTGGACCAGATCATCAATATGAAGCACGAGCTGGTTCAGCTCGCCGGCAAGGTCGATTGGGACTGGATCGACGGCGAGATCGCGCCGCTCTATAGCGAGAATGGTCGGCCGGGGATCGCGACCCGCTTCATGATCGGGCTGCTGCTGCTCAAGCACATTTACGGCCTGTCCGATGAAGGGGTGTGCGAGCGCTGGGTCCACGACCCATATTTCCAGTACTTCACCGGCGAAGAGTTCTTCCAGCACGTGTTCCCGCACGAGCGCTCGGACCTGAGCCACTGGCGCAAGCGGCTTGGCGACAAGCTGGAGCTGTTGCTGGCCGAGAGCTTGCGGGTGGCGCACGAGGCCGGCGCGGAGGGTGTCAGTAACTCGGTGTAAGATGGTTTCTGTGAGTTTACCTTTGACAGGAGACTCACATGGCTACGGATTTTTCACCTGAGATTTTGGACCAGCTTCTTGCCGGGGGCAGCCTCAAGCCAGAAGACTTAGCCGGCGAAGACGGGCTTTTCAGACGACTGAAGAAGGCGCTTCTGGAGCGCGCACTGGGTGCGGAGCTGACCCACCACCTTGGCTATGAGAAGGGCGACCCGGCGGGCCGCGGGTCGGGCAACAGCCGCAACGGCACAAGCAGCAAAGCGCTGTTGACGGACGACGGCGAGATCGAGATCGAGGTGCCGCGCGACCGCGCCGGCACGTTCGAACCGGTGATCGTCGCGAAGGGCCAGACCCGCTTCGACGGCTTCGACGAGAAGATCATCAGTCTCTACGGGCGGGGCATGACGGTACGGGAGATCCAGGGCCATCTGGCCGAGCTCTACGGCACCGAGGTGTCCTCCGATCTGATCAGCAAGGTCACCGACGCGATTCTCGACGAGGTCCGCGAATGGCAGAGCCGGCCGCTGGAAGCGATCTATCCGGTGGTCTTCTTCGACGCGCTCAGGGTCAAGATTCGCGATGAGGGGATGGTCAAGAACAAGGCAGTCTACGTCGTGCTGGGCATCACTGCATCGGGCGAGAAAGACGTGCTCGGGCTTTGGATCGAGCAAACCGAAGGCGGGAGTGTCAGAAGTTTTGTGTAAGAGCGTCTCTGTGAGGGGTTTGCGGGGTCAGCGGACTGACCCCATGGGGTCAGTCCGCTGAGCCTGCAAAGCGCTCGCCGAACTGGATGGCAAACTGGCCCATTGCGGCCGTCCATGCAACCGGTCGTCGCCAATGGATGCCGGCATTTCTGATGGCGAGGTAAAGCAGCTTCATCGCCGCCTCGTCGTTGGGGAAGCTGCCGCGTGTTTTGATGATCTTGCGCAGCGAACGGTTCAGCGCCTCGACCGCGTTGGTGGTATAGATCATTTTGCGTATCTCCGGCGCGAAGGCGAAGAACGGAATGACGTGCTCCCACGCCCGGCGCCAGGCCGCCCCGATCGCGGGATAGCGCTTGCCCCACTCGGCTTCGAAGTCCTCGAGCCTGAGCAGAGCGGCGTCGGCATTCTCGGCATGATAGATCGCCTTGATCGAGGGAAGGATCGCCTTGCGATCCTTCCAGGACACGAAGGATAGGCTGTTGCGGATCAAATGCACGATGCAGGTCTGGACCATCGCCTTGGGAAAGACGCTGTTGATCGCCTCGGGAAAGCCCTTCAGACCGTCGACGACGGCGATCAGGATGTCGGCGACGCCGCGGTTCCTCAGATCGTTCATGACCTTGAGCCAGAATTTGGCGCCTTCGGTTTGCTCGATCCAAAGCCCGAGCACGTCTTTCTCGCCCGATGCAGTGATGCCCAGCACGACGTAGACTGCCTTGTTCTTGACCATCCCCTCATCGCGAATCTTGACCCTGAGCGCGTCGAAGAAGACCACCGGATAGATCGCTTCCAGCGGCCGGCTCTGCCATTCGCGGACCTCGTCGAGAATCGCGTCGGTGACCTTGCTGATCAGATCGGAGGACACCTCGGTGCCGTAGAGCTCGGCCAGATGGCCCTGGATCTCCCGTACCGTCATGCCCCGCCCGTAGAGACTGATGATCTTCTCGTCGAAGCCGTCGAAGCGGGTCTGGCCCTTCGCGACGATCACCGGTTCGAACGTGCCGGCGCGGTCGCGCGGCACCTCGATCTCGATCTCGCCGTCGTCCGTCAACAGCGCTTTGCTGCTTGTGCCGTTGCGGCTGTTGCCCGACCCGCGGCCCGCCGGGTCGCCCTTCTCATAGCCAAGGTGGTGGGTCAGCTCCGCACCCAGTGCGCGCTCCAGAAGCGCCTTCTTCAGTCGTCTGAAAAGCCCGTCTTCGCCGGCTAAGTCTTCTGGCTTGAGGCTGCCCCCGGCAAGAAGCTGGTCCAAAATCTCAGGTGAAAAATCCGTAGCCATGTGAGTCTCCTGTCAAAGGTAAACTCACAGAAACCATCTTACACCGAGTTACTGACACCCTCCCGAAGGCGCCAAATTCTGGCTCAAGGTCATGAACGATCTGAGGAACCGCGGCGTCGCCGACATCCTGATCGCCGTCGTCGACGGTCTGAAGGGCTTTCCCGAGGCGATCAACAGCGTCTTTCCCAAGGCGATGGTCCAGACCTGCATCGTGCATTTGATCCGCAACAGCCTATCCTTCGTGTCCTGGAAGGATCGCAAGGCGATCCTTCCCTCGATCAAGGCGATCTATCATGCCGAGAATGCCGACGCCGCTCTGCTCAGGCTCGAGGACTTCGAAGCCGAGTGGGGCAAGCGCTATCCCGCGATCGGGGCGGCCTGGCGCCGGGCGTGGGAGCACGTCATTCCGTTCTTCGCCTTCGCGCCGGAGATACGCAAAATGATCTATACCACCAACGCGGTCGAGGCGCTGAACCGTTCGCTGCGCAAGATCATCAAAACACGCGGCAGCTTCCCCAACGACGAGGCGGCGATGAAGCTGCTTTACCTCGCCATCAGAAATGCCGGCATCCATTGGCGACGACCGGTTGCATGGACGGCCGCAATGGGCCAGTTTGCCATCCAGTTCGGCGAGCGCTTTGCGGGCTCAGCGGACTGACCCCATGGGGTCAGTCCGCTGACCCCGCAAACCCCTCACAGAGACGCTCTTACACAAAACTTCTGACACTCCCGATGGTGTCGGCCATCAACGCCCTCGCGGGACGCCAAGTGGCCATCGCGGACCACTCAGGCCATCGTGCTCATCCCGAGCAGCTCCACGGCAGCGATGCGCTCGTCATCACGCACCAAGCCTACGTGAACGCCACCCAGACACTAACGAACCGCGCGACGGCAAATGGGCCCGTCTGACGCATTGGAAGGGCAGGAAGCGCCTCTTGACCATCGTGGACGAAGCGTTGTGCAACGTCATAGAAGAGAGCCAAGTCAAAGTGGACAATCTTGCCCGAGCGATTGGCTACATTCCCCACGAGCTGCGCGCCGCGCACGCCCGCGAAGTTGAGGCATTGGAGGGCCTCTATGTTGCCTTGGGCCACCACGCAGGCCTGAGTGAGGGCTTCGGTGGCGGAGCATGCATGCTTGGTACGGAGGTGAGACCGCCGAGCCGCTCGACATGAGCGCCCTGCGCGCCGACATGCTCAAGCTGCCGTACGACCAGTACGTGGGGAAGGCTGACGAAAATGATCGGCAACGGATCGCGGCTCAGGTGGACACGACACTGGCCGGAGCGGAGGCCGTGTTAGATCAGCACGCCTATTTCGCTCTAAAGGGTACGCAGCCGACGCTCAATTCCTCTGCCCTATTGGTGCCTCTGGACGCTCCGGGGCCAGTTGTGTTGGATGCAACCGCGCGAGAGGACTTCATTTACAAACTAATGGAGGACCGGGCCTACATCATCCCGACTCCTTCGGGCGTTCGTGATTACGGCAACGTCACAATGCATGTTGCTTACACCAGCGGAGGTATCGGCAAAGGAGCGATGGTGGAAAAGGCAAAGACGCGATTCCCTCGCCTCATTGCTGACCTTACGGAGCGTCTCGGGCCTGAGCGCTCGGTATTCTTCTGCGTCCACAAAGCCGTTGAGCACGAGGTGCCTGAGCACGACAAGCTGCCATTTGCCAAGACAGCCACGGCCCACTGGGGCGCGGTCGACGGAAGCAACGAATACGCCGCGTGCGACACAGCGGTAATCTTCGGCCTTCCCTATCGGGACGCGGTAACATGGCCCACCAACGTCTTCTTCGCGCTCCAAGGTGTGCAAGGCGATGACTGGTTGGACAATCCGTCATGGAAAGGGCACGGGAACTTGCGTGAGCTGATGGTGCGGCGTCAGCCGTCTGCGTCCGTTATTCAGGCAATCAACCGCATCTGCTGTCGCCACGTCACTGACGACAGGGGTGGATGCCCCAAGGCCGACATTTTCATAGTGCTCCCATCAGGGGAGCGCGGACAGGACATCCTTGCGGCAATTCGTCGGGAGATGCCCGGATTGAAGGTGGTCGATTGGCCCTTCGATCCTGACGGCGCCAAGGTGCACAAGCGAAACACGAAGAGCGCTCCGCACGAGAGGCTGCTTACTTTCATGAGAAACCGTGCGCCCGGCAGCGCCACGATGACCGTGATAGGTCGGGAGCTGGGGCTGAGCACGAACGCGAAGAAGGAGCTGCAGAAGAACCTACGAAACGAGAACCACCCCACCACGCTCGCGCTCAAGGCGCTTGGCGTAACCTACGGGTCGGAAGGCAGAGGTAGGGGGGCGAAGAGCTTCCTCGTCAAGGCAGCATAAGCAACAACGGCCGCACCCAAGGTCTCCAGTTGGAGCATTCCCGGGGTGCGGCCATTTTGTTCCGGTCGTGCTGCGCGCTCAGAGGTGAACGGCCGCGCGGTCTTACTTGTCCCTTGAGCTACTGAAGTCGCAATAGCGCGAAGGCACTGGTTGGCCTTGCTTGCGCATCTTTGGCCAAGCCGTACAGTTCATCAGCACTTCCGTGCGCGGCAGCGATCCGCAGGTTCCCTTCATGATCTTGTCGTACTTATCCGCCCCTGCCGTCTTGGTGAAGGACAGGTACACCCTTTGCGTATTTCGATCTATCGTCAGCATAGTATTGAAACAGGCACTTGAAGCCGCCTGCATCCCTATAAGGACGCCTTTCTGAAGCTCCGTCATCGAAAACTCAGAGTTGTCGACGTCTAACGAACAGTTCGGTTTGTCGGCGTCTGGTTTGGACGAGTTCGCCCAAAGAACTGCCTGCGTCATCTTGCATTGCAGCCCTTTTGGCTTACCCGTGTCATCGAAATCATTCTCGCAATTCAACTTGGTCAGGTTGAAATTTGGCTGTTTAGCTTCGTCTACTTCCTCCGCGATCCGAAATGTTCCGACCGCATATATCCCGAAATCGCTCTCGTGCAGTCCGCTTTCGTCGTACGAACTGAACGCGTCCACGTTGGCGCACGAATTGGCCGCGTAGGCGGAGCCGGTCCACCCGAAAATTCCCAACAAGCTCACAGCGATTGCGCTACGAAAAGTCATCATTTTCCCCCTACTCGGCGCTCTGTGGTCGTTGGTATCCATCAGTGGATTCTTCCGCAAGGGGCGCATCGGACCACGCGATCACCCTTAGCCTCGGCAGCGTCAATCGAGCTTGTATCGCGGGAACTTGGCGAGCGCAGCAGCCATGGCCGCTACGGTGGGAGCTCCGTATTTTCGGCCCTCAGTGGCTTGCGTATGTCCTGTGATGGCGTCGTTCATTTTCTCTGGCATCCCAATCTCATCGGCGATGCGTTTGAACGTGTATCGCCAAGCATGGTTCGGGCTGAGTTCAGGATCATCAACACCGAGCCCGCGCACCCATGTTCCGAGATGAGCGCGAGCAGTGTCGGCCCGATCCCTCGAAGGTTTGAGAGGATCGATGCTCATCCGCTGAGGAGTACTGTCATTGTAGGACAGCGCGCCTTTTCCAATTCGCTTCACCATCTCCATGAAACCTTGGGCAATGATGTGCTCGTGGAGCGGTACAACGCGCGCCTTGCTCGTCTTTATAGTTCCAGCCTCAGGCGTCAGCTTCGATAAGGCCCTTGCGGTCTTCGATGTCGCTGCCGCGCAATTGGGTGATCTCGCCGGGTCGGGCGCCGGAGTAGGCGCATAGCCATGGCACCCATCGGCGTGTTCTCTCGGTCGGCGTAGTGGGCTTTTCGTATGAAAGGCTAGCTTTCAAAATGGTGCTCGCTTCAGCGGCAGTAAAACTGCGTCCGTCTTCTCTCGTTTGCACCCTGCGAGGGACGTCTACCTTCACCCCCTTGAAGGGGTTTTGGCGAATGCGT
The DNA here is from genome assembly GCF_041262065.1 of Bradyrhizobium sp. USDA 327. Taxonomy (NCBI): domain Bacteria; kingdom Pseudomonadati; phylum Pseudomonadota; class Alphaproteobacteria; order Hyphomicrobiales; family Nitrobacteraceae; genus Bradyrhizobium; species Bradyrhizobium sp. USDA 327. Next base: position 6,378,722 of record NZ_JBGCCW010000001.1, read on the forward strand.
TTGTGCTCACGCGCCCAACCGAATACGCGCCGCGAGGCTGACAACCAAATCTCACGCACCGTCACTGCGGCTCGGTCTTCGTTTATCAGTCCATGTACCCACTTGCGGGCAGCGTCCTCGGTGATCCCGTCGGCTCCCACCTCTGCAAACTCGCGTTGCATTTCGAGGAACACTGAGCGCCATCGGCTCACCGTCTTGGGAGCAGGCTTGACCGCAAGCACGAATGCCTCGAACAATTCCCAACAGCTCACGCCAGAGCCCCGCGTGGGCCCATCGGTGAACTCCGGAAAAGAGTCGGGGTTGTCATCCCGTGAGTAGTCACCGCTCGCGCGCTTTTGCAGCACTGAGATAGCGGGCATCAAATTGTCGCTTACGGCATCCACGAAAAGCGCATAGGCGGCCGGGTTCAATGCCATTCCCTCGCTGGCTAGGAACGTCGCTACGCGGGCCAGTTCGGCGACTTGCGGCCTCACCGCGTCACGCACCTCCGGCTCCTTTGCCCACTCCCACTTCGGGTCCGCCTTGGGAGCTTCAAGGAAGTTGTCGGGTGCCTCTGGATAAATGACATCCCACACGAGATGATCACCGAATTCGGCCCAGTATTTTGCGGGACCGGGATTGGCCTCGTGTTGCCTCACGAACCAAACGTACCAGCGACCTGCAAGAGCAATAGCGTTGAGACGAGTAAGCGGTTGACCTTCACCGTTCTGCTGCGCTCGAAGCGCCGCGATACGCGTTTCAATCTCTGCCAGCCATTCGCCGTGCTGAGTCTTCGCGAAGGGAGCCGGAGTGCCTGCGGGGATGCGGAGCTGTGCTTCCCATCGGACCTTGTACAGGCGCGCGTACGCATCACGGACATCTGCAGGGATGCTCTTGCGAGCAATGAAGCCGCCACCTTTTGCTCGAACCAGACCGACCATACGCAATGCCATTTGTAGCGCCTTTTGTATTTTGCAAGGCGCAAAAACGTCAGGTCTATCAGCAAGATACTGGAACTGCAGCGTGATTTAGCAGTGGTGGTACAGTTGGGTGGGCTCGAACCACCGACCTCCTGTTTCAATCGGGATCGCTTAAGCGGATATGCACGGGCGAGCTTGGCTGTCTGCTCGGCATTGACAATGAAGACAATTCCTATCGATTAGCTTAGCGTCGCGCTTCCGAGCGCGAGCGTCGCAAACGTCCATGACTAGGTGTCTGATTCCCGCAAATGAACTCATGCACGATCCATTGTTGCTTTTGCGCTATGGATGTTATGTAACGCGCACGCCTGCAGCAGGATGCGCGATATTTCAATCGATCAGCCTGACCTCGACGGCTCTGTACTTCGAGCGCTGTTTATTGAAACGAATACCGAAAGTCACGCGCGTGCCGGACACCAGATCAGCTCCTGCGCAGTCGCGAAGGTCCGATATGTGCACGAACAAATCCTTGCCGTCGCCATAGTCAGGCCGAATGAACCCCCAGCCCTTTTCAACGCTGTACGACACTACTGTTCCGGTGCGCATGTTTGTTCCAAGGTCTTGCGGCTCGATATCGCCGCCTACTACTCCGGAGCTGCGGGTGCACTTTCCGTTCCTAACTCGGCGGCGACGAGCGCGAGCGAAGATGAGCGCCGCCACTTGAACATCCTGACTCACCTCGCCTCACAGCAAACCGGCGGGGCGGACCAGGCGCTAGAAGCGACGAGCCCGCCCCTAACATTACCGCATCTGGAGACTCGGTGATGCTGCCCAGGACCGAGCAAGGGTCGTGCCGAATCGAGAATTGGAGATTCTGCGGGCGCTTCGTGGCGGGCTACAGGGTCAAGGTGTTCGCTTTGGTCTGAAAACTGATGGCCGACGGGGGCACTGTCCGTCCCAGTTGGTCCCGCCGAACTTCGGACTGCAGGCTCACGCTCGCGTGTCCGATCCCGGGGGCACCGACACGTCCGGACCGGCCCGCAAGATCACTGTCATCCTCCACTGTATCTGGGTCGACGGCACATCATTCGACGGGGGCAACAACATGCCAGCCCGACTTTTTTTGCAGGTTCCTGGCCCGGTCCGCCGGGCTGGCGATATCCCGCTGGGACGGTGGTCGTGGTGACCTCGGTCAATCGGCTGGTAGCGGCTCGTCCGCCCCCCGTTGCAAACGAGGAGGCACCCGATCCGGACATCATCATGAGGCGCTTACGACCTCGGAAAGGACCATCGGGCAACTGATCACATTGAAACCAGGTGACAGCAAATCAGCTTACTACTACGAGCTCGCTATAGATCCACCAGCCGCGCTCGCCCCGTCTGCGCAACCCCGACCTGCTCCGTCGGGCCGAGCGCTACTACTTTGCCATATGGCTTCAAAAAAAGTTGACAACAACCCGCAATTAAAGAGCCGATTGGCGATAGCCCTCATACTGGGGCGCTCGGCGGCTGTCAGCAGATTGGGACCAATCGTAGTCGCACCGATGACGACGCGGATCTGACGCATCGATTTGCGGACGGCCTTCGAGGAAGGCTCGGCTCGCGTTCTCCATTAGATGCCAGCGATCCGCGACCTGCACCGCCCGCGGCAAGGCTTTGGCCGCCGCCTCTCAATATTCTCCACCACGGTCTCGGGCGACGATCGCGATCGTGGGATGAGCACGTCAGGCTTGGGCGGTCGTGGGTTCACGATCCGGCAGTAGGGTGACGATCCGGCGTCGTTCCAGATTGCAGATGATGCTGGCGCATCGGTGATTGCGCCGCCAGGCCCAATCATCAATCCCGATAACCCTGAGCGGGCCAGCCAGGGAACGGCGACGGCGTCGGACCACGCGCAGGAGCGTATCCTTACTTACCGGCAACATCAGCTGTTTTGCGAAGGCTGCCGCCGGACGACCGCCAAGCGCCGGACCAATGTGATGGACGATAGAGCCCAGCCTCACCGCGCGTCGCGCCGACGGAGCCAGTATCCCTTGCGAAGCGCTCAGCGAATATATAGCACCGCACAGGACGGCGTCGCAGCGGAAGCGGCGGGCGATCACCAGGAGCTCTACGATCCGCCCCAAGAGCGGCAGATCGGTCACGCGTCGTCGATACCGGCTATCGACATGTCGGGAAACCGTTCTCTACGACGGACATACGCCAACGCTTCTGGACGCTCGGACCGTAATGACAACTTTGTCACCCTCCTAGCACGCGCTCTCTACAACGAACCCACGCGGCACCAGACTGGAGCGGTGGAGTGCTTGCTGCATGGCGCTGATTCTCCCCAATCAAAGCGCCAGACATCCTCCAAACTGCATCAAAAGTGAGAAGAACGCGTGCTCGAGCCCGCCCGCACCAACATGCACGATGATGAAATTGCTGATCGCTGCCATATTGACGACCTAGCAACATCGGTCGCCAAATTGCCCCGACAACGTGCTGCCCATCACGGCCCAGCGCATTCTCTTGCACGCCCGGCCTGTACGCGATGGCGGCATTCATCCGACCTGCTCAGCACACAGAAATTTCGCCGGCGTATTGAACAGCAGGCAAGCGGGCCTTTTAATCGATCGTCTCCGTTCGGACACGCACCTGTTCTCCACCAGACCGCGCGCGATTGAGGCTGCTCGAAAACTACGCAATCACGAGCTCGACCATCTCGATCACACAATCACTGAGCCTCACGAGGAGGAGCATTCGCATGGGTAGTCGAGCATGTAGCGAAGCTGGATTGGGGTGATTTGTCACCACGCCCTCCGCCGCCGACGCCACAAAAAGCGGCCGCGCTCCAGCCGCTTGGCATAAAGTGACCTGTCCAGTCCTGGCAGGCTCCAAATGTCGGCCGCCTACAAGATCTGGCAGGGGCTTAGCTTAGCCAGCTAATGTATATAGTGAAGCCTCTGTCTCGCATTTTGCGCGCGGACACGGCCAGGACGGAGGTCACAGATGGCATACAAGAAACTCATCAATCAAAGCGGGCTGACACTTACGGTGTTACTCATCACGCGCGTTGGCTCCGAGCCGAGCCAGTCCGGACCGATCGTCACAGCGGCGCTACCAGTGGGTGACAAGCAGACGATTGAGTACGGTAATGCGCAGAATCCCTTCCTCAATGGGCTCGTGATTTCCTCATCCTCCGGCGCGTTTTCGAACGGGTCACAGATCGTGACGACTCGGGGCAGCAGCTGGGATACTGTACTGAACACTCACGATACCCTTACCTTTAGCGGAGCGGGTGGGCTGAACGTGGTGGGCTCGAACACATAACCCGCCACGGCACCGACGATCCCGCAGTGGCGAACTTGGCCGCTCCTGGATGGCAAGCCAATCCTGGTGGCGTCGCAGCCCCGCCCGGATGAATGCAGCCGATGGACGGAAACGTAAATCTTGTGACTCCGCGCCCGTGCAGCGCGATCACCCGTGCCGGGTGTTGATGAGCTACGGCGGAGACGAGCCATGATACCTTCACTTGCTTGTCTAGCACGACTCCAAGATGCTTGAAGAAGGGCCCCACGAGTTCGTGAAAGGACCGCGTGCGATCATCATGGAATGACGGTATAGCATATGAGTACCAATCTTATGTTGCAGGAGCCGCCCAGCGCGCTGCGGCTGATCACACAGGCGTATACGAGCCTTCTCATTATCGGCTTCGCCCTGCTGCCCACTCAGTTCATCGCTTACCTCTATTTCCAGCAAGATCCCGCGCTGAAGTTTGAAGACCACCTGTTCCACGAATTCGCCATCGCCGTCGCCACCCTCGAGGGGCTGTTCGTCACATATGTGACATGGCGTTGCTATCGGTCTTCAGGCGAGCCTCTGTTGCGCTGGTTGACGCTTGGTTTTCTGGCCTTCGTGCTGATCTATACGCTGCACGGCGCCTTCACCGGGATGGCACATCGCAACATTTGGCTGTTTCTGCTCTATGGGCCAGCGTCGCGTCTGGCGATGTCGATTCTGCTCTTCGTCGGGCTACTCAGCTACAACCGGCCGTCCGACGGACTTGAGAAGCGCTCGGACACGCGCGCATGGCTGACGTGGATTGGCCTGTTCCTTACGATGGACCTAGCTGTCGCACTGGTCGCCTATTCACCCTATGCTGGGCACCCGGCGGTCCGCCTGTCCATGGAGGGGGGCGCATTGCTCTTCAGTGCGCTGAACGTCGCGGTCTTGCTCATGCGACGGATTCACTCGCCGCTCATGCTTGTTTTCGGCATTTCTGTCGCATGGTTTGCGCTATCGTCGCTCGCATTCATTTTGGCCGCGCCGTGGAATCATATGTGGTGGCTGGCTCACGCAATCTTTGCTGGCGGATTTTTTTTGCTCAGCTATGGCGTCGTCCAGGCTTTCCGAACAACGCAATCGTTCGCCACCATCTATAGCCAGGAAGAAATGACCGCCCGCCTGGCCAAATCGATGGCCGACACTCAAAAGGCACTTCAGCAAGTGAAATTGAGCAATCGACGGCTGGAGCGGCTCGCCGCCACTGATCCATTAACCGGTGCCGGGAACCGGCGCCACTTTATCGAGCATATCGGCGCGGAGATCGCACGAGCCAAGAGGACCGGAGCTCCGTTGTCTCTGCTGTCCCTCGATCTAGACCATTTCAAGGATATAAACGACTCACGTGGTCACAGCGTCGGCGATGAGGTCCTGCGCGTATTCGTGCGAAAGTGTCTGGAGGCAATCCGGCCTTACGACTCTGTCGCGCGCGTGGGCGGTGAAGAATTCATGGTACTGCTCCCGGGGGCGACGCTCGACGCGGCTGGCGCGGTCGCCGAGCGCCTTCGATCGGCCATCGAACGCACTGCATTCGACGTCGGAGCCGAACCGTCGGTCGGCGTCACCATCAGCGTTGGAGTGTCGGAGTTCAGGCGTGATGGAGACACGCTCGACGGGTTCTTGAACGTCGCCGACCAGCGACTCTATCGCGCAAAATTTGAAGGCCGCAACCGTGTGGTTGTCGCCTAGGATATCGTTCATCGTTCACTCCGTCTCCGGTGCTCTTGACCGGGACGCCCGTTCTCGCTGTTCTCCGAGCCAAACCCCGCCTCTATTAACAACTATTCGGTCATGGTCCATCCATTGCAATTTGCAGGCAGGTTCACTAGCTGCCGGGAGCTGTTATGTCGTTGCTTGCTACGACGGCGTCGCGTGACAGCCGTCGTTCCATCGAGCGCTCAACTGGCGGTCGCCTCACCTCGCCAAGGCGGCCGCCCCTTGGCGCGCGCCGCGAGCCAATCCGCTCGCCAGGCACTTGGCAGAAGGTCCGGATCAGGAGGTACAACTAGTAGGAACTTGGTCGCGCTGATTGCTATCGCACGTAAACTAGCGCCCTCCCTTGGCGCTCGCGCTCCAGAGTGTTCAAAGTCTTGAAGCGGCATATTCAGGATATAGCTCGTTGCTTCGGTGCGCGAACTTGCCGGCCGCTCGAACACAACATTTGCGGGAGGCCGCTATCGCGCCCCGATGGCTCATTGCTGCTTGCGAAGCCGTTACTGAAGTTCGGCAATCGGCGCAACATCTGGTTCTCAACAATCATGCTGCGGCCAAGAACCTCACTGGGCCACCCCGCGCTGCGGAGTGTTTGAATGAGATGAGAATGTCAACTCCACGATTGCGCGTATTGCACTTCGATTGGCGCAGTTCTGCCACGAGGGACCTCATTGCTCTCTTCGGTGGCGTCGTTCTCACTTCACTTTTAGCGTATCTCTATGGGCTTGGCCCTCGTTTAGCGCAGCTGGGACAGCGCTATGTGGAGTCGGTACTCGACGACATTATCTTCATCGTGTTCGTTGCATTCTTGCTGAGCATTGGGCTCACGATCTTTAGTGTTCGGCGCTACCGAGAACTCGCCCGCGGAACTGAAGCACGAACCATCACAGAAGGAGAAGTCCGCGATTTGGCGCGACACGATCCATTGACTGGCTTGCCAAACCGCCGCCTGTTTGATGACAAACTTGATCTGTGCGTTGGCCTCGCCACCGACACACATCAAGTCGCTGTTCTGATGCTCGGCCTCGACGGCTTAAAGCGAATCAAGGATACGCACGGCCATGCGGCGGTGGACAAGGCACTCTGCGAACTTGCCACAAGGCTTGCCGACATCTTGTGCAAGGACGGCCTCCTGGCGAGGATCGGAGGCGACGAATTCGGGATCGTCCTGCCCAACATTAGCTCCCTCGAGGATCCCGCCAATCTGGCGCGCCGTATCGTGGCGTCTGCCGCCGACAGTTTCGCGATTGAGGCTGGCGCAGCCGAGCTTAGTCTTGGAATTGGCATCGCCATCGCTCCGCTTGATGGCGTCACTCCCCACGAATTGGTTAGGCGCGCAGAACGCGCACTTTATCGCGCGCAAGGCGACGGCAGGTCGCGTGTTCGCTTTTTTGAGCCTGACATGGACGTGCATGTCGAGCGGCGCATCAATATTGAGCGTGAGCTTCGGAGCGCTATCGCAACGGATATTATCGAGCCCCATTACCAGCCGGTGGTTTCACTTGTAAGTAATCGCATAGTCGGGTTCGAGGCGTTGGCGCGTTGGGAGAGCAAGACATCGGGCCATATCCCGCCTGACGTGTTTATTCCGATTGCAGAAGAAACAGGCCTCATCAACGCTCTTGGAGATCAGCTGTTTCGCCGCGCGTGTCTTGATGCCACTGCGTGGCCAAAGACGTTTTCGCTTGCCTTCAACATTTCGCCTGTTCAGTTGCGGGATTCCGCGCTGGGAGAGCGCATTATATCGATCCTAGAGCAAACCGGCTTTAGTCCGCGCCGCCTGGAGATTGAAATTACAGAGAGCGCGTTCGTGGAAAACAACGGGGCTGCGAAGACCGTGATAGACGAACTTCGTCATGCCGGCGTCCGCATTGCGCTCGATGATTTCGGGACAGGTTATGCTACGCTTAGCCAGCTGCTTTCGTTTCGTCTTGACAAGATCAAGATCGATCGCAGCTTCGTGTCTCATCTCGACTACAGCACTGACAGCCGGGTGATCGTTCGTGCTATACTCGGCCTTGCTGAAGGGTTTGGTTTGACGACCACGGCCGAGGGAGTCGAAGACGAACGCCAGCTCGTCTTTCTGGTGTCTAATGGTTGCACAGAAGGACAAGGCTACCTGTTCAGTGGTCCCGTTCCAGCCGCCGGTATCCCCGCGCTGCTCGATCGCGAAGCCAGCCGCGGACCGGTCACTGAAGATGGAGCAAGAAACCCACATGCGTGAGCCGACGCGCTGAGTTCAAGCGTGCTCGGGAGGCGCTTGATTAGAATAAAGCGTCTAGAGTTGGGGAGTGTCAGAAGTTTTGTGTAAGAGCGTCTCTGTGAGGGGTTTGCGGGGTCAGCGGACTGACCCCATGGGGTCAGTTCGCTGAGCCTGCAAAGCGCTCGCCGAACTGGATGGCAAACTGGCCCATTGCGGCCGTCCATGCAACCGGTCGTCGCCAATGGATGCCGGCATTTCTGATGGCGAGGTAAAGCAGCTTCATCGCCGCCTCGTCGTTGGGGAAGCTGCCGCGTGTTTTGATGATCTTGCGCAGCGAACGGTTCAGCGCCTCGACCGCGTTGGTGGTATAGATCATTTTGCGTATCTCCGGCGCGAAGGCGAAGAACGGAATGACGTGCTCCCACGCCCGGCGCCAGGCCGCCCCGATCGCGGGATAGCGCTTGCCCCACTCGGCTTCGAAGTCCTCGAGCCTGAGCAGAGCGGCGTCGGCATTCTCGGCATGATAGATCGCCTTGATCGAGGGAAGGATCGCCTTGCGATCCTTCCAGGACACGAAGGATAGGCTGTTGCGGATCAAATGCACGATTGCCGCGCGGCGAACAGGATGGAAGTGGAGCGTCGACCATGATGAGAGGGCTACGCCGGGCTCGTGACGCAGGGAGGGCGTAGCCCGACCGGAGTTACGAGCCCGGCGTCGGCGCGATCCACAGCGGACCGCGCCGACTGGTGATCGCGGCCGGCTGGTTATGCAAGTGGTTCTTCCGCCAAGAGGAATCACTCGCGTGCCAGGCCGACACATTACCGATCACCAAATGAGGCTCTACATGAAGTACCGTCAGACCGATAGCCCACCCGTGGCCGCCGCCAAGGCTTCGTTCAGCACCTCGACCGCTTACCGGATCGAGAAGGATCGACGCCTTCCGTCGCAGAAGAAGGCTCCCCGCGGCCGTCGCCGGCCAGATCCCTTGGCCCGCGTATTTGAGACAGATATCGCGCCGATGCTGAAGGCCGCCCCCGGTGTGCGGCCGGTCACGATCTTCGAGGAGTTGCTCCGACGCCATCCCGAGCTCGGCGCCGGCATCCGTCGCACGCTGGAGCGCCGGATCCGGGCCTGGCGGGCGATCCACGGCGAGGAGCAGGAGGTCATCTTCCGCCAGACCCACGAACCCGGTCAGCGCGGCCTGTCCGACTTCACCGACATGGGCGAATTGGGTGTCACGATCGCGGGCGTACCGCTCGACCATCGTCTCTATCACTTCCGGCTGGCCTATTCCGGGTTTGAGCACGCCCATGTCGTGCTCGGCGGTGAGAGCTTCGTCGCTCTGGCCGAAGGCCTGCAGAATGCCTTGTGGTCACTCGGTGGGGCGCCACGGGAGCATCGCACCGACAGCCTGTCGGCCGCCTTTTGCAATCTCGACCGCGACGCCAAAGACGATCTGACGCGGCGATACGAAGACCTCTGTGCCCATTACGGCATGCGGCCTTCCCGCAACAATCGTGGCATCGCCCACGAGAACGGGGCGATCGAGAGTTCGCATGGTCATCTCAAGCGAGCGATCGGCGACGCGCTGTTGCTGCGTGGCACCGCCGACTTCGACGATCTAGCTGCCTATCGTGGCTTCATCGATGAGATCGCCAGCCGCCGCAATGCCCGCAACGCCAAGCGGATCGACAGTGAACGTAGCGCACTTCAGGATCTGCCGGACCGCCGCACGTCGGACTATGAAGAGGTGATCGTCCACGTGACGTCGTCCGGCGGCTTCACCTTGCGCAAGGTGTTCTACACGGTGCCGTCGCGCTTGATCGGCCATCGGCTGCGGGTGCGCCTGTATGACGATCACCTCGACGTGTTTGTCGGCGGCACGCATCTCCTCACCTTGCCGCGCGGGCGGCCGCATCCCAATGGCAAGCACGATCAGGTCGTCGATTATCGGCACGTGATCCATTCCTTGCGGCGCAAGCCGATGGCGCTCCTCAACCTGGTCTACCGCGACCAGCTGTTCCCCCGGGAAGCTTACCGCCGAGCCTTCGACGTCTTGCGCAAACGCTTACCGGACAAGAAGGCCTGCCGGATCATGGTCGATCTCCTCGCACTCGCCCATGAGCGCGGTTGCGAGGCCGAACTCGCCAATCAGCTCACGGCTGACCTGAACGACGGCCGGCTGCCCGACCTCAACCGGCTACGTACTCACTTCGCCCCGGATCCCGCCCAGGTGCCGAACGTCGTGGTACGCCTCGCACCGCTCGCCACCTATGAATGCCTCATCGGTACCGCCGAGATCGGAGGCGCCGCATGAGCACAACCAACGTAGTCGACACCGCGCGCCTCAATCTGTTGCTCAACGAGCTGCGGCTGCCCGCCATCAAGGCGCTGTGGCCGCAATTTGCCGAGCAATCCGATATAGAAGGCTGGCCGGCGGCGCGCTTCCTCGCCACCATTGCCGAGCACGAGATCGCTGAGCGCGGCCGCCGCCGCATCGAGCGCCATCTCGTCGAGGCGCGGCTGCCTACCGGAAAGACCTTTGACAGCTTCGACTTCGAGGCCGTGCCGATGATCTCCAAGGCGCAAATGACCGCACTCGCCGCCGGCGACGGCTGGCTCGGCAAGGGCGCCAATCTGCTGCTGTTTGGTCCGCCCGGTGGAGGCAAGAGCCACTTGGCGGCAGCAATCGGCTTGGCCCTCATCGAGAACGGATGGCGCGTCCTGTTCACCCGCACCACTGATCTCGTGCAGAAGCTCCAGGTGGCTCGCCGCGAGCTCAACCTCGAGGGCGCCATCAACCGCCTCGATCGCTTCGATCTCGTCATCTTGGACGATCTTGCCTATGTCACCAAGGACCAGGCCGAGACCAGTGTGCTGTTCGAGCTCATCAGCGCACGCTACGAGCGACGCTCTTTGCTGATCACCGCCAATCAGCCCTTTGGAGAATGGAACAAGGTCTTTCCGGACCCAGCTATGACCCTCGCGGCGATCGATCGCCTTGTTCACCACGCCACCATCGTCGAGATGAACGTCGAGAGCTATCGCAGGCGGACTGCCCTCGAGCGAAAGCGTGGTCCAGGGCGGCCACCGGAGCACGCGACACAAAAAACGCTCGCTTGATTGACGCTCCGCGACAATCAAAGCAAACAAAACTCTTGCGCGCGACAATCATCGCGGCGATCATCATCGCGCCGCGACACTGACTCGCCATCCTGATCGCCGCGCTCTTCCGACCCAGATCGTCGCGCTATACACGATGCAGGTCTGGACCATCGCCTTGGGAAAGACGCTGTTGATCGCCTCGGGAAAGCCCTTCAGACCGTCGACGACGGCGATCAGGATGTCGGCGACGCCGCGGTTCCTCAGATCGTTCATGACCTTGAGCCAGAATTTGGCGCCTTCGGTTTGCTCGATCCAAAGCCCGAGCACGTCTTTCTCGCCCGATGCAGTGATGCCCAGCACGACGTAGACTGCCTTGTTCTTGACCATCCCCTCATCGCGAATCTTGACCCTGAGCGCGTCGAAGAAGACCACCGGATAGATCGCTTCCAGCGGCCGGCTCTGCCATTCGCGGACCTCGTCGAGAATCGCGTCGGTGACCTTGCTGATCAGATCGGAGGACACCTCGGTGCCGTAGAGCTCGGCCAGATGGCCCTGGATCTCCCGTACCGTCATGCCCCGCCCGTAGAGACTGATGATCTTCTCGTCGAAGCCGTCGAAGCGGGTCTGGCCCTTCGCGACGATCACCGGTTCGAACGTGCCGGCGCGGTCGCGCGGCACCTCGATCTCGATCTCGCCGTCGTCCGTCAACAGCGCTTTGCTGCTTGTGCCGTTGCGGCTGTTGCCCGACCCGCGGCCCGCCGGGTCGCCCTTCTCATAGCCAAGGTGGTGGGTCAGCTCCGCACCCAGTGCGCGCTCCAGAAGCGCCTTCTTCAGTCGTCTGAAAAGCCCGTCTTCGCCGGCTAAGTCTTCTGGCTTGAGGCTGCCCCCGGCAAGAAGCTGGTCCAAAATCTCAGGTGAAAAATCCGTAGCCATGTGAGTCTCCTGTCAAAGGTAAACTCACAGAAACCATCTTACACCGAGTTACTGACACCCTCTAGAGTTGCCGCGATACATTCGACGCATTACCCTGCATTGTTGCTCAGCGCGGGCGCATTCACTTGGACGGGGCGCAGACTCTTAAGAGATCACCTTGGCTCGATTACGCGATTGCGGGCGGCGGCCTGTCGTGCATCACCGTTTTGACCGACTCCAGCGTCAACGCACAGGGGCCCGCGAACGGCCCCATGCGCTCAGGGTGCGCGAGCGGCCAAGCGCCTGATCTTCGACTACTCCTCTTCGCTCTGGCGGCGTGCAGATACACGATGAGCTGAATTAACGGCGATCAGATACCCGAAGTCTGGATATCATCTCGAAGAGCCGTTATCCAAATCCCCTAATGCCCCTCCGACTGAAGCGCCCGAGCCGTCTCCTAACTCCTAACGGCTCCTGATTACTCCAGGGAGCGCCGGACGCACACGATCCGAATCACACTTCCACGGACATCCGCTGCTCCCCGTCAGGTGGGAGCCCTCCTGATCAGGCCGTTTATGATCAGCCAAACCTCCCAGGCCGCATTACTCAGCACCAAACGATCCCCCAAGGCTTCCAAAACGAGACTTAGTCCGATTTGCGACCTTACGTTAGAACATGACCTTGACTGTCCGATTTCTGACATGCTGTCGGTTTGGTACACTTCCTTGAAAAACTATCCCCTTCTGATCAAGCTGTCGCGGTTGGCACAGGATTTGAACAGAGAGGTCCATCTACCGCAGCCGCCACGAAGCGGCGGCTACACTAACGCTTCTTCGGCTGTAGCCTTTTGACGCAATGACACGAGCTGCCACATGGAGTCGGTCTCAATAGCACGTCATAAAAACTGCCCTCAATGTGGCTCTGCATTGGTCCACCTCGAGTGGCATGAACGCATCGGTGCCCGGGGAGTCCAAGATCTCTGGCGCTGCTGGAACTGCAGGAATGAATTCATGACCGTTTGCACTTTTGACGATACGGATCCTCCTGCCGCTGAGATCACGAAGCTCTTCTTTACCAGCCTGTTAGTCTGATCATGACGCCTGAGCCGCTAACACTTGCATCCGAGCGGACTTGGCAATCCAAAGCAGGGCGGAGGGTCGCTTAGGCGAAAACGATTGGACCGTCGCTGCTCAGTAATACGCTGCGCGACCTTCCCGTCATAAATGCAGTTGGAATGTCCTTATGAGGCTCGTACGTGCAATCATCGGCTTGGCCCTGTTGGCAGTGGGATTGTACGTTATTATCGGTGAGCACTTCGCTGGAACATCGGCGGATGCTACACTCAATGCGCGGCTCTACATCGTTCGCGCCCCGATCGAAGGAAAGGTAACGCTTGCCGTAAAGAGCATCGGCGCGCGCATTAGTCCCGGCGAGTTCATAGCAGAAATCAACGACCAACGCTTCGATACCGCGAGGCTTCTTGAGCTTGATCGCGATCGCACGAACCAGCAGATCGAGCTCAACCGTCTTGTTGGCCAGCGAGAGGCCTTGTCCGCATCCAGGTCTCGCTTCGATGTTCAATCAACTGATTACCAGCGCGGAAGGGTTCGGCAGATTGAGGCTCGAATTGCCGAAACGAAAGCAGCTCAAGACGCTGCGGCCACACGCCTTCGTCAAGCGGACGCAGAATTCAAGCGAGCAAACGAACTAAGCGCGCGTGGTGTACAGACGGCGGCGAATTTGGATCGCGCTCGTGCAACTTACGACGTCGCGCAGCAAGAACTGGAGAGTGCGCAGCAGCGAGTGAAATATTTGGAGACGGAACTTACGTCCGCTCGCGAGGGCGTCTTCATCGGGGAGTCCTATAACGACGCTCCCTCCTCGGCCCAACGTATCCGAGAGCTCGAGCAGCGGTTGGCCGAGCTAAATGTCGACAAGGAGCAGGTGAAAGCACGTATTGTACAGCTCGACCGGCAAGTCGATGCCGAGCGTCTTCGTGTCAATAATTTGAGCTTCGCTACCCTTAATGCCAGCGTCGTTGGTCTGGTCTGGGACATACTAATAGACGATGGCCAATACGCGCGGCGCGGCCAGGATCTCGTCAAGATCGTAGACTGCAGTACCCTGATCGTCACCGCGGGCGTCAGCGAATCTCTCTACGACGGTCTCTCGGTGGGAACGGCCGCGCAATTTCGGTTGTTTCGAGATGATCGTATTTTCAATGGAACCATAACCCGCCTTGGCGGATCCGGCGCGGCCTCGCTCTACACCAATCTTGCTGTGGGTCCAAGTGCGCAACATCTCCAGCGCTTTGATGTCACTGTGACAGTTCCAGATCTTGCGGGAGAGGCAGATCTCGGCTGCGCGATTGGACGCACTGGACGCGTCATCTTCACAGCTGGCCCAATCGCACAATTCCGTCGCTTTATAACGCGGTACGGGCTCTAATGCTCCTGCTGTCGCCACTCGTTGCTGCCTTCGCAGGCGCCGCCCTCATAATTGGGCTTTGGCTTACCGTCTTTCCGTTTCTCAATCCGATGAAGTGGTATTGGCGCGCTCTTCTCCTGGGGACGGCTGCCGTACTGTCTTGGCGTTATATGGCTTGGCGCTTCACCGAAACGTTAGCGCCGCTCGACTGGACTGCGGACGCGCTGTTCAGTTGGGGATTCGCCATCCTCGAAGCTCTGACGATGCTTTCCTCTACCATCGCGTTTTTCATACTGTCGCGGGTGAAAGAGCGGTCGGCAGAAGCAGACCGGTACTCCGAATGGTGGCTGCCTGGAGAAGCGCCGCGTGTGGACGTTTTTATCACGACTTACAACGAGCCGTCGGAAGTGCTCGAGCGCACGATCATTGGCGCGGCGCAAATCCGCTATCCACGGCTTCGGATTTTTATCCTCGACGACGGCGCCAGGAATTGGGTGCGGCAACTTTGCGAGCTGCACGAAATCGGATATCTCGCACGCTCGGATAAGGAGCACGCTAAAGCGGGAAACATTAACCATGCACTTCGCGCGTGCGCCCGCGATCCAGCCCCCCCGGTCTTTGTCGCTGTACTTGACGCAGATTTCGTTCCCCATGCGAACTTCATCGAGCGGACGCTAGCGTTGTTTCACGAGCCAAGCGTCGCACTAGTGCAAACCCCGCAGCACTTCTTCAATCCTGACCCGATCCAACATAACCTTGGAATAAGCACCGCATATCCGGATGAACAACGTCATTTCTTTGACAACGTCGAGCCAGCGCGGGACGCTTGGGGGATTGCCATCTGCTGTGGGACATCATCCGTAATGCGGGTACAGGCCGTCGAGCAGATTGGCTGGATTCCAACACAAAGCGTAACCGAGGACTTCCTACTCACCCTCAAGCTTGCGGAAAACGGCTGGCAAACTGTGTACCTTAACGAGCCATTGACTGAAGGTTTGGCTCCCGAAGGACTGAAAGAGTATATTACTCAGCGTGGACGGTGGTGCCTCGGCTTGATGCAAATTGTCCGCAACTCATACAGCCCCTTTGGCATGCGCAGCCTTGGTCTGATGCATAGAATCGGGATCCTCGATTCATTGCTCTACTGGCTCAGCACTTTTCCCTTCAGGCTTGCCAGCCTGATTTGCCCACTGTTGTACTGGTGGTTCGGCATCACCATCGTGAACGCGTCGCTGGTGGAAATTATCAGGTACTATGTACCCTATTACCTAATGGTTCTGGTGTCCCTGAACTGGCTTTCAAAAGGGTTGTTTGTCCCGCTTCTCAACGATACGGCTCAACTGATCGCTGCCTGGCCCATCAGTCAGGCAGCTGCTCTCGGGCTTCTGACCAGCGGATCGCATAAATTCTCGGTGACGGCCAAAGGCGGCGACCGCACCAAGGTCGTTGTTCAATGGGCGTTGATGCGACCGTTTCTACTCCTACTCGCACTTACGATCGGCGGCCTGATCGTGCCGTTGAACTCCGATTTTGTCTTCGATACGTCCGCAACAGCGGGCGACGGCACGGCTATCGTGATGTTCTGGACAGTTTACAACATTCTGGTGCTGTTCGTGGCCGTCGTGGTGTGCATTGAACGACCGAGATACGATCGACCTCAGCGCCAGATTCCAGAACCCATCACGTTGGTGATCCAAGGTGAGAAGCATCGCGGATGGCTTCTCAATCTGGGCCGAGGGGGCGCTCGAATCAGCGGTCCATCCGGACTTTCTGCCGGAGCAGCAGGGAAGCTCGACCTGCCCGGGATTAGCGGAGTAGACGCGCATGTTGCTGCGACTACTCGTGATGGCTATCGAATCAAGTTCTCTCCAACTCCCGAGCAAAGGGCGAAAATTATCAAGAAGCTTCACACCGAATCGGCCATGCCAGGGGCCGATCGAGGGAACATCTTGCAAATGATCCGCGAGTTGGCGCGAGCTCTAACGAGTTAAGGAGCACGAGATGCCGAGAAGACCGAGCCTACTCTCCTTGGTGTTCTGGGGAGGCGCCTTGCTCATATTGGTGCCGGCCGTGGTGACCGCGACGATCTACACGGCCTTGCTACAGCAAGGGGGAGAGCAGCTGCAGTTCGACGCGTTAAGAATTCGCGGCGAAATGAGTTCCGCGCTGTTGGCCCGCCGGCTCTACGGAGTTTGGATGGATGTAGCTCGGTCCGCTGAGCTCATTAACCTAACTGATCTAAAGAATGCGCGAGAACACATCGACTTCTTGAGCCGCCTTGATCGACGCTACACTTGGCTCGGCGTCGCGGATCTCGAAGGGACCATTCTCGCGGCTAAAGACGGCATGCTCGAAGGAGCAAGCGTTGCACAGCGACCTTGGTTTAGGCGGGGCCTTGTCTCGCCGGCGGCTATCGATGTGCATGCCGCTCAACTACTGGCCACCCAGTTGCCTCCACCTCGTGAGCCCTATCGCTTTATCGACCTGGCAGCGCCGTTGCGCCACGCCGGCTCCGTTGCCGGGGTCATCGGCGCTCACCTCGACTGGAAATGGGTCGCAGAAGGCATGGACTCGTTACAAGTACCCGGCATTGATGTGCTGCTGCTTTCAAGAGATCGAACCGTCCTGTTTGGTCCGCCGGATCTTATCAACAAGCCGCTCAACATCGGCTCCGCGCTTGCGGCTAGTCGCGTCACGACTGCGTCTCTGCGCGAACGTTGGGCTGACGGCAGGGACTACTTCACGGTGATCGTTCCGACGGTCGGCTTCGCGAACCTTCCGAGCTTCGGTTGGTCTCTTCTGGTTCGGCAGAGTGCCGACGAGGCGCTTGCGTCCACCCGTAATCTAATCCGATCATTCTGGAGTAGTTTTGGTGCTTGTGCCATTGCTACACTAGCACTGCTCTTTTGTGCGGCGCAGTGGCTGAGGACGCCCCTTCGCCGGCTCTCGAATACAGCGGAGGCCCTCTTGCACGATCCATCTGCGCGCCCGCCATATTCGGAAACACGCTTTAATGAAGCGGCGAGGCTCAGTGACGCGCTAGCTCGTATCCAGTCGAAGCTGATGGGGCACTCTGGTCGCAACTGAATCCAAGCACCGGGTGGAACCGACTAGCTGAACGATGATCAGAATGGCCTTCACGACGGAGGCCTGACGCACCGGGCATGAATTTGCGTGAAGTGTGAAATGGACTCGCGGAGCGGGACCACTTGAACCGGTTTGTTAGTTGGAAACTGACCGCTCCTGATGCGTTTCTATCATGCTGCCAGAGATGCTGTCTGCTGCAGTTGCTGTGGGCATGTGGTCAACGCGCCAGCGTTGTCCACCATGTCCACAGCCTTCGCAGCCTGCATCCGTTCGCGCCAGACCGCCATCGGCGTGCGATAGCCGTGGGCCTGATGAAGGCGACGATCGTGGTAGAAGGCGATCCAGCTCGCGATGCCTGCCTTGGTCTCGCGGCCGTCGGCATAGCCCTTGAGATAGATGTCCTCATACTTAAGCGACCGCCACAGCCGCTCGATGAAGACGTTGTCCATCCAACGACCGCGGCCATTCATGGAGATCTTGATCCCTGCGCCCGCCAACGCGCCGGTGAAGGCCGCGCTGGTGAACTGGCTGCCCTGGTCAGTGTTGAAAATCTCCGGCGTGCCATACTTCGCCAGCGCCTCGTCCAGAGCTGCCACGCAGAACGAGAGGTCCATCGTGTTCGACAACCGCCACGCCAGAACCGCACGGCTCGCCCAGTCGATGATGGCGACGAGATAAAGAAAGCCGCGGCCGATGGGCAGATACGTGACGTCGGCCGCCCACACCTGGTTTGGCCGGCCGATCGTCATGCTGCGCAACAGATAGGGATAGATCTTGTGGCCCGGCCTCGTCGTGTTCGGCCTTGGTCCCAGCGCCGCGATGCCCATCTTGCGCATCAACCGCTGCACGCGCTTGCGATTGACCCGCAGCCCCTCAGCCTTCAGCATCGCGGTCATTCGCCGCGAGCCCAGGAACGGCAAGGCGGTGAACAGCTCGTCGAGCCGCCGCATCAGGGCAAGGTCGTTGTCGTTGGCCGGCCGTGGCGGCCGGTAGACCCCAGAGCGCGCGATGCCAAGCAACCTGCATTGCCGGCGGATCGACAGCGCCATGTCGGCGCGATCGAGCATTCCTCGACGGTCCGGCGTGCTCATCTTCCGGACCTCCGCGCTAAAAAATCGCGCTCGACTGTCAGTTGTCCAATCTTGGCGTGCAGCTTCTCGATCTCGCGTTCGCGAGCGTCCTCGCTCTCCCGCCCGACACCCGCGTCAAAGGCCCGGGCCGCCTGGTCCAGCAGCTGCTTCTTCCAGGCATAGATCTGGTTCGGGTGAACCTCGTAGCGCTGGGCCAGATCAGCCACCATCGCCTGCTCCCGCACGGCTTCCAGTGCGATCTTTGCCTTCAATGCCGCGTCGATCTTGCGTCTCGTCTTCGTCGTCATCATCCGCTCCGCTTATCAAACGGAGCCGCCTCCTCCAACTAAGCACGTGGTCCCAAAATCGGGCCATTTCAAACTGTCAGAGTGTGTATGACGACGGTCTGCCAGCTCGCATCTCGAAGTTACGAAGCAACTCATTATAGAGTTCGGCATCAACCACCGATTGCGCATGAACGATGGTACGAGGCCGAGATGCTGCGGCGGGTCGATGAAGCATGGTCAAACTATCATGCGATCTACGGGCCGGATGCGCCGCGGGAGGGCCGAGCGGCGAATGCGCAACGAGACTACAGTGATGGCGCTTACCTGCCATCCTCCTAGGGGGCCTGGCTGCTTGCGATGATGGCACTTGTGCTGCTCTAAGCGAGTGAAGACAACGAGCTTGAAGGCCGCGCGAAACGTCGGCTCCGTTCGACGCGTTCGCGCGCCCAGAAGCGGCATGATCAACGACATCTTGCGTGAAGCGGCAACGCGCGCTTGGTACTCTTCGAGATCCACTTCGCGCGTCACATGTGCGAACGAATCTTCGAAGCTGGCGTGAAGTTCGCCTTGTTCGATCCACGCCTGACCGCTGCCCGCACTGATGCGAGGGCCGACAAATACTTCACGTCGGCGCGCCTTGCGGTAAAACATGCGTTCGATCGTCCAACTCGTCAGGGTCCCTCACGGTAGCAGCACGATTTGAGCCGAACCGCGTTGCCGCGCCCTCTCTATTGCTCCCCTGCACGCCCTGGGGAACGTCATTGGGATCTCCGTTCTTAATTCATAGTCTTTGACTGCAATACTGGGCGATATGATCCGGAAGCGCCAATAGCGGCGCCCGCTTGGCTTCTTCCCGTACTCGCGCTCCCACCGCGAAGTGTCAATCCGCACATCCGTCATGCTCGCTGATCGCCTCAAAGATTACAACCTTGCCCTAGCGACCGTGCTTCAGAGCGTCAATTCCTTCGGGCTGGTAGGCCTTGGGCTCGTCCTTGATGTTCCAACGGATATCGCAAGCCGCCGAATCTTCTCCAATCGAACAAGCCCCTCTTGGAGTAACGAGGCTCGGAATTTGCAAGTCGTCGGGGCGGGGTAGCGCTGCTCAGCCGCCCTTCGGAAATCCCTCCGTTCAATGCAGAAACACCATAGCGGCGGCACTCCTGACAGCTCTTGATTTCCGTCACCTACAAATTCTTGTAGTTGACCCGCGCAGTATTCTCCGGGCCGAATCGCGATCAACCCCACAGGAGAACAAAGCTATGTCCCCACTAGAAGCAATCACCCGTTGGCTGGACTCACAAGATTTGGTCATGCAACTTGAGATCGCCGGTTTCGCGACATTCTTGGTTTTCGGGGATGATGACACTTTCACGCTCGGCGACTCGGAGCGGCTCGAGTCTCTTTACCGATGGTTGAACGAGCCAAGCTTGGCATCGGACATCGCCGCCGAACGTGCCCTGACCTTTCGAGTGTACTTCGCTTCCTTGGCCGAGGATAGAGCGACGGGCGCCGGATGGAGGCGAACCGAAGTGTTGGTGCGGAAGATTCTGAAAGACGCTACGCGCGACGGGAGGTTTGCCGCTGCCCGCAAGGCGCAAAGGATGCTTGAGCTCTTGCCCGCCCGAAAAGAGAGCTGGAATCAGGTCGTGAGATCCTGGAATGAATTGACCGCGACGTATCTAACACACGAGGCTCTCAGTAGTTGGAGCGCCGCCGAGAAGCTCCGAGGCCTGAGGGCCATTTCAATGACCAGCGTTCCTGTTGCTGGGCTTGGGTCGCCTCATCGAGGCGCTGCTTAATTCTGGTAAAGCCGCAATTCCCCTGTGCTGCGGGGCGTGCGTCTGCATGCACCTGTCGGATCCATGGAGGCCACGCTAGCCGCTTAAAAGCATGACCGCGCATTGAAACTGAGCGTCAGGGCCACCGGAGGATATCTCCACCCGACCGGCGGCCCACTTGCGATGCTGTAGCACAAGAGCCGAAACCGGCATCTCAATGGCAGGCACGGCTTCGCGCTTTTCTTCGAACATATGCCAATGCCAGCGGGCCTAACACATCGAGATGAACGAAAGTCTCCGGATAGGCTATATCGTTTCGGTAGCTTCATTGCTCGAGAGCGGCTCAGGCCGATGTTCAGGGCCGTAAAAGGTGGTACGTTCGCCTGCCTTCGGCGCAGACGCGGCTGCCTGCTCGACATGATGTCGCGGCGGCGTCAGTGCCGCTGCGAACGAAAACCGACAAATATCGGACAAAATCCGCAATTGGTGACGAAAAGTCCGGATTGGCTATGTAATATGAGATCGTTGGATGGGGGAGCCCGATGTCGATCTATAACCCTTTGAGAGACAAGCTGGTCGCAAACAGCTCTGCCTCGCTCAAGATGACCTTTGCCGACATCGAGATGCTTATCGGTCGCTCCCTCCCGAAATCGGCGTATGAATATGATGCGTGGTGGGCCAACGAAGACCCCGTCAAAACTAATCACAGTCACAGCCTTGCGTGGACAGTTCCGGGGTATCAAGCCGAACCAAATCGATTGCAGCGGACAGTAACATTTCGGCGCAGGGGGTAGCATTTTCCGCAAAAGCGAATGCCTATGAACCTGATCGCTCGAGGATGCGTCGTGAATGAAAATGATCACGCGACACGACTAAGCCCGTATCGACAAGATATGATATTTCTTATCGCAGTAGCCTCTCTGGCGGGAGCGGTAACTGCTGGGGTGATGGTGAATATCTCCGTTGGCAGCAGTGTGGGGTGGATTGGCTTCGTGGGTACCATCGTGGGCAGTGCCATTAGCTTCGGCGCTGTCACCCACCACGATAACAGGCGCCAGAAACAAGAGATCAAAGCCATGAGAGCAAGTCTCTACGCTGAGATCGTCGATCGAGTTGCACGATGCGTCAGCGACTACATAGAGCCGTGGAGGGATTGGGGCACGAGGAAGATTGCAAGTGAAGACGCCAAATTCCTTCCGTCACTCCCACTCGTGTTGCCTGCTGTTGCGGGAAAGCTCGGACTGCTCGACGCCGAGATACTGCTGGCAGTGACACAGTTCTATTTTCGTCTCTCGGTTCTAAGAGACGCAATCGAGCTTGTTTCTGGAGAGCCCGACACAAGCGAAGCAATCCGCTTGCAGCGCATTAAAATGATCCAACGACGATTTCTTAGTTGCTTCGCTCCGGCACTCCGTTCACTGACATTGCTCGATGTGCCGGACTGGGAGCAGTTTGATTGCGAAGCCGCCAAGTTGTACCCTCACCTAAAAAAAGAACCGGGTGATTTGCGCGTGATACTCGAACGATTTGCTGCGTCAGCGGCAAAGCAAAACTTCGTTTGAGACGGAGATCGCAGAGCTTGCGGCGGAAGTAGAGTACGGGCCGTTTCTGACCGCATAGTGCTCTGGCAATCATCTGCTTAGCTGGCGTCGCCATCTTCTCGACAGAGCGTTCGATGATCGCGGTCTCGAGTCGCCCGTGAAGAATTCGGAAGCGATTGATCTGTCGCTGTGATTTGGCGTGAGTATATTCGATTCAGTAAAGGTAGGCGTGGGCCAAGCCGCTTGCCACAGCGTTATCGGTGAACTGAACTACCGCACTCGTGACAGGCTGACTGGAGACATAGAAACCGTGAGCTTCATATCCAAGTATGAGATTGTTGCCGAGCGAGAAGTTCGTTAGCGCAGCAACGTTAATCTTCTGACTTTTCGAATTTGCTGCAATAGTGATCTCCGTTGAGAAATCTGCGTCTTGTCCCCAACCCACTCGGCCAAGATAGATGCCGGAATTGTCCCATTCACCTGCGCTGGCGTGACCGCTCATCAGGACGTAGCTTTGATAGTTTCCCGCGTCACCGTTGATTCTCAATACCAGACGATGGTCTTTGCCCTGTGATGAGATATGACCACTCGCGTAGATCTTGATAAAACCATCTGAAACGGATGCGAATTTGATATCAAAAGTGGAAACGCTGCCGAATTCCTTAGTCACGGCCTTTGTATTGCTCAGCACGTCTTGCGCGTGAAGGCCGTCCCACGTCAGTAGAGTTGCGGACAGAAGTAAGGGGAAGATTGCGCGATGATGTTTCGCAAATGCAGTCTCAGCGGGTGAGGCTGCACGCTCCAAGCTGTTATTTTCGTGCATGTCTTTCTCCTTCGAAACTAAGGGCGCCCGGCAATTACGTCGACGATCGTGACTTCACGATGGGACTGCGGCGTAGGCCGAAGCTGACTCCAATCCAGCTCGCGCCCGCCACGATTAGATCGGCGCCGAGAAACAGGCCCAGAATATAAACACTGTTTATCGGCCAACGCGCTAAGATCAACGATCCAATCAGCAGAGTAATGACGCCGGATATCGCCAGCCAGGACCGGGGCGTTGCGCGTTTGATGCTGAACGCCAGGATCAGGCGCATGATGCCGGCGGCGACCAGCGATGCGCCGAGCGCCAGCGTAAGCAGCACAGCGGCGAGCGTAGGATTATCAAATGTCACAAGCCCCGCGACGATGTAGAGCGCACCCAAAAGAGCGCATAGCAAGAACTTGCCCCAGGTCTTAACCTGGAAAGCATTGATCATTTCGGCAACGCCGGCGACGATCATCATCACGCCAACTAGCACCACACTCGCCACCGTCGCGAGCGCAACGCTACCAAGCGCCACGAAGCCAGTGATCAGATAAACTACGCCGAGGGCGAAAACCCAACCCCACTTCGTTAGCGAAGCGGTGCCCGGACTAGCTCGAAGCCGCGCGATATCAGACGAACTTGTCATGGAGGTCTCCGGTGCCAAAGCTGCGCCGCAGCATGGCGCGCCTAGCCATCGCTTTGTTGCGATTAGGGTTGAGCTTGCGGGTCGTTGCGAGCAGCCGACTCAGTGTGCCCATCAATCTATATGCTCGCCTGCTGGGTGCCATCCGCATCGTGACCTCCTCTCTTCGGGCTTGGACCGCATCCCAGGACGCGGGAGGACCACATTACTAAGCCCGGCGAGGCGGTGTCGTAGGCCGAGCAATTGGCGTGCCACGTTTTGCGAGCCGCGCGTCGAGAGCGAACTAGCTTCTTCGTGACGCGATCGTGAAATCGCGGCCGTTTGTGGCAGCTTGCCGCCAAACGTCTTAAGTCCGACGCGCATGAACGCGACAACATGAACATCTTGCGCGTGGCGGCGATCGGCCTAACTGCATTCTCGAGGGGGTGGTATGCGCGCCCACACGATGGAGTTGGACAAACACGAAGACCGAAAGCTGTCATCCATCCGGTACATTACCCTCCTAGGAGCCACTGGTTACAGTACTCCCATGGCTGAGCGCTCCAGAATCGAGATGGGGAGTGACGACGCCCTCGATATCGTGAGGCTTCTGCCCGTGTTGCATAGTGCCTGTGGTGAACGAGCCCCCTATCGAGTGTGGGAAAGACGAAACAGTTGTCGGCCGGATGGCTGATTGCTCTCGGGAAATTATCGCGGTCCGCATTGGTCGATTTTAGACATGCGACATGGCAGCTAAAGCGCCATCCTGTCGCTCTCCAAGTGATTCCCTCTCTTTTGGCACGGCAAATGCAGGTCTCCTGCAATGCGCGCGGCCTGAGGAGAAATCATCCTATGATCACGCGAATGGGCCGCTCACGAAAGCTCAAGCCTACTCGGCGGCCGCAGCCAAGTCCTGATGAACCGGTCGAAGCAGCGCAATCCAACGAACGGCGTTATCAGCCATCGCAATGGTCTACGGCGATGGGTTGAGCTCGGCGAAAGCCGAACATTCCTCTTTGCAATGGAGAAGCATCGTGTCCAGAGTCACAGACGTTCTTGTTGCCTTTGATACGGAATCCATTCTTCAGAAGTACTCGAATCCGAGCAAAAGACCGGACAGCCCCACTCTCATTGATTTCCGCCATGTGTACATGATCACAAATCAGGACAACGTGATCAGTGGGCAAGCGGGCGGCGAGCTCGACCTGAAGGCCCAGGTCGGGGATTTGATTCGTTGGCGCGAGACCAGCCTCTCCCTTGGGTTCGAGAAGTCAGTGATCTTCTACCGCTTCATCGGAAACGTAGGGAACGAGCTGATCTCGACGCCGACCCCGCGGAAGGCGGAGGCCTCGTTCGCGCATCCCAATCCGAGCAATCCGTCCGTGCCGACATGTCAGACGATCGCCAATTACTATTGGTCCTCGGAAACTTTGGCTATCGGACGAGTCACCTACCATTTCAACTTCATGGTCGTCGATCGCAATTGCAGCGCGCTGGGATACTTCTCGTGGGATCCGTTCATCAGCATCCACAATTGATGCGGATGATCATCAAGGCGTCGAAGGAACCGCGCAGCGGGGCAACGGCCACGATCCCAACCACCCTCGACTCCGAGGGTGGCATGAAATGGCAGGTGCGGAGCTTGCGGTCCGGAGGCGTGCCGACCTCACCCGTCGTCCCTGGCGGATCGGCGTTCTCGACCAGCTGTCGCTTTTTTCGCGTCGCTCTCGAATGAGACCGATCCGCCGTCAGCACCATCCAGTTCGGCCGGCCCAAGCACTTGGCAAGCTCCGCGGTTGCCGAGCATCCCACGGTCGGGAGGAAGGGAAACAGCAATGGCCAAAGACAGACCCTCAACCAAGAGCCAGCGCTCCGAGTCTCACGTTGCCGTTCTCATCATCGTCGACGCCGAGACGCTGCTGTCACGGTATCCGAACGTCAGTCTCTCGCCCGATGCGCCCGTACGCGTCGACAGTGAGCATCTCTATGTCCTGGCCGCGCGCGATGGCGGGCCACTCGGGAGCAATGACGGCCATCTCGATCTGGCCGTCAGGCCTGGCGTCCATCTGCGCATCCGTGGAAATGCCCTGGCCTTGAGAGGAGAGCATATCGTCGTGTTTTATGGGATCGCGCAGGAACACGCTGATGTCCTTTCCCCCTTTGAGCTTGTCCTGCGCCGGGCCTTGATCGTCGCGACGCCCAACTTCGAGAATTTGTTGCAGCCGGGCAACCAAAGCATCGACGACCATTTCTGGCAGAGCCAAGTGCTGGCCGATGGCGTGGCGGCTTGCGATCTGAACTTCATGGTCTTGAACAAGGCCTGCTTGGTGCTGGGATACTTCCGATGGCGTCTCCAGATCAACATCTCGGGTCTCAGGGAGGTGCCGTAGTCGGCCGCTCCGAGCGCGGTCGTTCAATCCCGAACTCGGCTGGGAGTTCTGTGAGAGCTCCTGGAATAGCCAGTTCTCGGGATGTCGCTCGGCCCGTTTCGCGGCTCAAATTTCATGTATCGACGAGGGTACTGCCCGTGATCGAGAAGGCCAGCCGCAGCAAGAAATTCTAGACTCTTAACTCGATGCGGCGCCGCCGAGCCTTATCGCCGGCCCCTACACACGCCTCCGTCTTACTGCGGATGCATCGTCCGCCCGGAACGAAGTGGAGGAATGCGGCTCGTCCGTCGAAGCTTCGCCGTAAGCGGGAACACTTGCATCCAATGGCCGACGAACGGTCGATACGGCCGGAACGAGGACACGCGGAGCAGCTGCAATCAGGAAACTGACTCGCTGTCGAGGCTGACTCTTGTCATGCTGATGTGCTCGAAGGGCGCGCAGGAGGGGTAACCGCGATTAGACATTTTCGGGTCATGCCACTTAATCAACAGTCGGCGGACAGCATCCGCGACCGACCCGACATGCACTTTGCCCATCGACCGGCCGCTCAGGCGGCGCTTGCGACCCCGTCAACTACCACCCCTTGCAGTTGATGGAGGTGGCGGAAACGTCCCAATCGTCGTCAATACCCCGTCGGGGGCGTCGAATTCGAAACTGGGGTTCAGAAGAATGAAAAAATTGCTGGCGGGCACGGTAGCCCTCATCGCGCTGGCCGCGCCTGTCGCAGCCGCTGATCTGGCTGCGCGCTCCTACGTCAAAGCGCCTCCGGTGGTCATTCCGATCTATGATTGGAGCGGCTTATACGTCGGCATCAACGGCGGTGGCGGCTCTGCGCATCAGTGCTGGGACGTGGTCAACGCCGGCGGCGTGGTCGTCGCTCCGCCCGTTGGCATGGGGTGCCATCATGCGAAGGGAGGCACGGTCGGCGGTCAAATCGGCTACCGCTGGCAAATAGCGAACTCGGTGTTCGGTCTGGAGGCGCAGGGCAATTGGGCCGATTTCAAGGGCTCCAACGCGAACCTTGCTTTCGCAGGCGTCCGGGATGACTCCACGCTTGATGCATTCGGCCTGTTCACGGGCCAAGTCGGCTATGCCTGGAATAACGTGCTGCTCTATGTAAGAGGTGGGGCTGCAGTCGTCCGTGACAAATACCGGGTCTCCGATTTTGCGACCGGGCTCACTATCGACAACGGCAGCGAAACTCGTTGGGGCGGCACGGTAGGGGCGGGCCTTGAATTTGGCTTTGCTCCGAACTGGTCCATCGGCGTTGAATACGACCACCTGTTCATGGGTCGTCGGGATGTGGATTTCTTTTTTTCACCCGGACTCGTGGGTGTTCCGGTGGGCACTTTTGCAGGGACTGCCCGTATCGGTCAGGACGTCGATATCGGCTTGGTCCGTGTGAACTACCGGTGGGGTGGCGTGATCGCCACGACCTATTGATCGATCTTCGCCAAAATGGCGCGGGTTCGCACCAATATCCTGAGCCGCATCGCGGCATAGAAACCTTGGCAACAGGGACTCGCATCAATAGCGCTATCGGCTTCTTGTCGGTACATCGGCTCGAGCTGGTTAGGCGTGGTTCAAAGGAATCTGGCTGATCTGGTTATGACGCAGCGCCACGGCGAAGATCGCGGCGAACTCAAGCGTGCTGCCGTGGTCGAACGCCAGCCGCTTAGTGGCTGGCTGCGCCGATTTCCCGGCCCCGTGCCTCCACCTGCATCACCGTCGGCTTTCCGGCCGTCGGAGAATGATGAGGCAAAAAATAGTTTTGTCGACCGTCGTAGTTAACCCGGCCCTCGCTTAGGGAGACACAGGTCATCGATTACAATCGTTCCGGTCGGCCGCAGCACGCTCATCGCACAGGCAGCGCACTGAAATGCGAGCCGAGGTGCGAGCCGGGCGCACCTTCGTGCTACGACTTGGTCGACCAGGTCGAGGCCGCACTGGCCGCCTCGGACGAAAGGCCGACGAGCGGTCGAAGCGGCGCTCGTGCGAGGGTGGGACATAACGTTGACGACGTGATGGCTTGCGTCATCGTCGCTGCCGATCTCTGCGCCCGATCAGCCTGCCGAACCCCCGCTGGCGCGGATCAATTGGGAGCGCCTCGGAGAGCGGATGCAAAATCTCGAGAGGTGGATCGGCAGCGCTGAAGCGGAACTCTTGTGTTAGGACAGAAACGCGGCTGTCATCCGAGCCGCATTGCCAGCGTCTGCTCGTAGTAGATCACCTCCGCGAAGCCACGGCCGAGGAAGACCGCCAGTGGGTCGGCGACGAAATCAAACGCGAAGGGGGATGAAGAACAAATCGGTTTGCCTGATCCGACCGGGCTGCAATGAAGATGACCCCCTTTGACAGGGTTGCCCCTCTTTACAACTTCCGATTGCGTGATAGTAATCCCCTCTAGCCCTAAGAGGGGGGCGGCCGTGGCGATCATCGAGAACATTCGTCTGCTCAAGGGCGTAGCCGTGTTGCGCTGATTGACTTCATGAAGGTGGTTGACGAGACCCACCTCACCGACCTGCGGAAATACTGTAAACCCTAGCCGCCATCAGCAATGGAGCGCATGTACCGGCTTAACCCAACAAACCATCTGTGTGTCCGGTTTTGTCGCGCTGCAATCAAGACGCCACGATGAGGAGGTCCGGTTCTATGCCTTTGTCATGCTGGCGGGTGACGGCGACGACTACCGGCGCCTGCCGCTGTCAATGCCGCTAGCATGAATAAAATGGGCTAGATACGGCCGAAAGTCGCCCACACCCCGTCTTCGCCGTCCCAGCTGCCGCGGCTCGCCGCCTTGGCGTACTCCGTGGCGCGCTGCTCGAAGAAATTGGCGTGCTCGACGCCATTGAGAATCTCGACGAGCCACGGCAGCGGATGCGCCTTGAGCTGGGTGAACCCGCCCTCCTTCGCCTCGAAGAAGCCGAAGACCGGGGCAATCCGGAGTTGGGCCAGTCGCCAGTCGGCGACGTAGCGGACGTAGGCGTGGATATGCTCAGGCAGCATGCCCTCGATCTTGCCAAGGCCGAAGGCGAGCTCGACGAAGTTCTCCTCCAGCTTCACCATGGTCTTGGCTACGTCGACAATGTCGTCGCGGACGGGGCGCGTCACCGCGCCGGTTTCGCGGTGCCATTCGTGAAATAGCTTGATGATGCCCTCGCAGTGGAGACTCTCGTCGCGCACTGACCAGCTTACGATCTGTCCCATGCCGTTCATTTTGTTGTGGCGTGGGAAGTTGAGCAGCATGGCGAAGCTGGCGAACAAGGCCATGCCTTCGGTGAAGGCGCCGAACATCGCCAGGGTACGGGCGACATCCGCCACGCTGTCGACGCCGAACTCGTGCATGTAGTCCGCCTTGGCGCGCATCTGCGCATAGCCGCGGAATGCCTCGAACTCGGTCTTAGGCATACCGAGCGTCTTGAGCAGCAGGGCATAGGCGTCGATACGAACCGTCTCCATGTTAGTGAAAGCGGCCATCATCATCTGGACGGTGAGTGGCTGGAAGATCGGAATGTACCGCTTGAAATAGTTGTCGCCGACCTCGATGTCCGACTGAGTGAAGAAACGGAAGATCTGGGTGAGCAGCGCGCGCTCGCTGTCGGTGACGCGGTCCGAAGCCCAGTCGTTGAGGTCGGCGCCGAGCGGCACCTCCTCGCCCATCCAGTGGGTCTGCTGCTGGCGCTTCCAGAACTCGTAAGCCCAGGCATAGCGATCGACGTCGTAGCTGCCGGTCGAGTCAAGGA
Organism: Bradyrhizobium sp. USDA 327; assembly: GCF_041262065.1. Classification (NCBI taxonomy): domain Bacteria; kingdom Pseudomonadati; phylum Pseudomonadota; class Alphaproteobacteria; order Hyphomicrobiales; family Nitrobacteraceae; genus Bradyrhizobium; species Bradyrhizobium sp. USDA 327. The sequence continues at coordinate 6,408,629 of NZ_JBGCCW010000001.1, forward strand.
CGCCGACGCGTCCACTTGCCGATCAACGTGCGCGGATCGGCGCGCGACAGATCGATCACTGACATGCGAGGCACTCCTCATAGTCGGTGCGCTGCCGCGCCGGCTGCTGCGTCGGCGTTGCATCCCCGGCAATCTTGCCGGCGAACGCCGCGCGCGAGATCGACTTTGATCGACAGTAGTAGAGGCTCTTCACCCCACGCTTCCACGCCGTCCAGTGCAGCATGTGGAGGTCCCACTTATCGACGTCGGCCGGCAGATAGAGGTTGATCGACTGGCTCTGGCAAATCAACGCGGCGCGGTCGGCGGCAAGCTCGACGATCCAGCGCTGGTCGATCTCGAAGGCGGTGCGAAAGATCGCTTTCTCGTGCTCCGACAGGACGTCGAGATGGGCGACCGATCCGTCGTGCGCGATGATCGACTCCCAGGTCGCCGAGGTGTCGGCGCCTTTCGCGGCCAGCACCTTAGCGAGGTGCGGATTGCGCACCGAGATGGCGCCGGATAGCGTCTTGTGGGTGTAGATGTTGGCCGGGATCGGCTCAGTGCAGGCGCTGGTGCCGCCGCAGATGATGCTGATCGAGGCGGTCGGCGCGATTGCGATCTTGTGGCTGAAGCGCGCCATCACGCCGCGTTCCAGGGCATCCGGGCACGGGCCACGCTCGCGAGCGAGCGCCACGGATGCCGCACCGGCATCGCGACGAAGTTTTCGGAACATGTTCAGATTGAATGACTTGGCCAGGGCACCCTCCATTGGAATGCCCTTGGCCTGGAGAAACGAGTGGAAGCCCATGACGCCGAGGCCAACGGAGCGCTCGCGCAGGGCGGCGTAGCGGGCACGCTTCATTCCGTCCGGCGCCACCGTGATGAAGTGCGTGAGCACGTTGTCTAGGAAGCGCATGACGTCCTCGATGAAGCCGGGCTCCTCATTCCACTGGTCCCAGGTCTCGAGGTTGAGCGACGACAGGCAGCACACCGCGGTGCGCTCCTCGCCGCGATGATCGATGCCGGTCGACAGGGTAATCTCGCTGCACAGGTTGGAGGTCGAGACCTTGAGGCCGAGCTCGCGCTGGTGCTTGGGGAGCGCACGGTTCACGGTGTCGATGAACAAGAGATAAGGCTCGCCGGTCTGCAGCCGGTTCTCAAGGATGCGTTGCCACAGCTGGCGGGCATCGATCTCGCGGACGACCTCGTTAGTCTTCGGGCTGCGCAGAGCGAATGCGGTGCCGGCGCCCACGGCACACATGAACTCGTCGGTGACGTTGATGCCGTGATGTAGGTTGAGGCTCTTGCGGTTGAAGTCACCAGACGCCTTGCGGATCTCGAGGAACTCCTCGATCTCGGGATGGTGGATATCGAGATAGACCGCCGCCGAGCCGCGCCGCAACGAGCCCTGGCTGATCGCCAGCGTGAGGCCGTCCGTGACGTGGATGAACGGGATGATGCCCAAGGTGACGCCGCCCCTCGCCTTCTCGCCGATTGAGCGAACATTACCCCAGTAGGTGCCGATGCCGCCGCCATTGGAAGCAAGCCAGACGTTCTCGTTCCAGGTGCCGACGATGCCTTCGAGCGAGTCCGACACTGAGTTAAGGAAGCACGAGATCGGAAGGCCGCGCGTCGTGCCGCCGTTGGAGAGCACCGGTGTGGCCGGCATGAACCACAGCCGAGACATCGCATCATATAGACGTTGGGCATGCGCAACATTGTCCGCGAAGGCGCAAGACACTCGGGCGAACATGTCCTGGAGGCCTTCGCCGGCGAGCAGATAGCGGTCGGTCAGCGTCAGCCTACCAAACGAGGTCAGCAAGTCGTCGCGCGACCGATCGAGCGAAAGGTCAGACGGAGTTGGCGATCGCGCGGGGGGCCTCGGCAGGGGAGCCGGCAATGCTGGGGGCTGCACAAGACACAGTTCAGGTGTGGTAGGCTTTGCCTGCGCTGAGGGCTGCCGCACACTCGGCAGCTCAATGAGATGACCATACTGATCGAAATCGTAAGACGCCGACATCGGCAACCCCGTGATATTTGGGGGCTGGGACCGTGCGGACGACTTGCGAGGAGACCGGGCCAATGTCCCCGGCTGCAAGCGCCCCACCGGGCACCCCGCCCGAGGACATGGGTTCTGTCGCGGTAGGTTTCCTGGCTCGCGGGTCGCTGCGGCTGTCGGCCTTCCCAGCGCTGTCGCGCTAGAGCATTTCATTGCTTAATTGAATCGGAGGGGATTCCGGTTTTAGACGGATTGTGATTCAAGATGCTGACTGGATTGGAGGCCAGCATCGCATGACCCGACCTCTTTCCCTGGATCTTCGCGAGCGTGTGGTGGCGTCGGTTTTGGCGGGCGAGAGCTGCCGGTCTGTGGCGGAACGGTTTGGTGTTGCGGTCTCGTCGGTTGTGAAGTGGTCACAGCGGCAGCGGGCGACCGGCTCGGTTGTGCCTGGCAGAATGGGCGGTCACCGTAAGCCTGTGCTTGATCCGCACCGCGCCTTCATCGTCGAGCGGATCACTCAGACGCCGCACCTGACGCTGCATGGTCTGAAGGCGGAACTGGCAGCCCGTGGGGTCAAGGTCTCAGGGAGTGTCAGAAGTTTTGTGTAAGAGCGTCTCTGTGAGGGGTTTGCGGGGTCAGCGGACTGACCCCATGGGGTCAGTCCGCTGAGCCTGCAAAGCGCTCGCCGAACTGGATGGCAAACTGGCCCATTGCGGCCGTCCATGCAACCGGTCGTCGCCAATGGATGCCGGCATTTCTGATGGCGAGGTAAAGCAGCTTCATCGCCGCCTCGTCGTTGGGGAAGCTGCCGCGTGTTTTGATGATCTTGCGCAGCGAACGGTTCAGCGCCTCGACCGCGTTGGTGGTATAGATCATTTTGCGTATCTCCGGCGCGAAGGCGAAGAACGGAATGACGTGCTCCCACGCCCGGCGCCAGGCCGCCCCGATCGCGGGATAGCGCTTGCCCCACTCGGCTTCGAAGTCCTCGAGCCTGAGCAGAGCGGCGTCGGCATTCTCGGCATGATAGATCGCCTTGATCGAGGGAAGGATCGCCTTGCGATCCTTCCAGGACACGAAGGATAGGCTGTTGCGGATCAAATGCACGATGCAGGTCTGGACCATCGCCTTGGGAAAGACGCTGTTGATCGCCTCGGGAAAGCCCTTCAGACCGTCGACGACGGCGATCAGGATGTCGGCGACGCCGCGGTTCCTCAGATCGTTCATGACCTTGAGCCAGAATTTGGCGCCTTCGGTTTGCTCGATCCAAAGCCCGAGCACGTCTTTCTCGCCCGATGCAGTGATGCCCAGCACGACGTAGACTGCCTTGTTCTTGACCATCCCCTCATCGCGAATCTTGACCCTGAGCGCGTCGAAGAAGACCACCGGATAGATCGCTTCCAGCGGCCGGCTCTGCCATTCGCGGACCTCGTCGAGAATCGCGTCGGTGACCTTGCTGATCAGATCGGAGGACACCTCGGTGCCGTAGAGCTCGGCCAGATGGCCCTGGATCTCCCGTACCGTCATGCCCCGCCCGTAGAGACTGATGATCTTCTCGTCGAAGCCGTCGAAGCGGGTCTGGCCCTTCGCGACGATCACCGGTTCGAACGTGCCGGCGCGGTCGCGCGGCACCTCGATCTCGATCTCGCCGTCGTCCGTCAACAGCGCTTTGCTGCTTGTGCCGTTGCGGCTGTTGCCCGACCCGCGGCCCGCCGGGTCGCCCTTCTCATAGCCAAGGTGGTGGGTCAGCTCCGCACCCAGTGCGCGCTCCAGAAGCGCCTTCTTCAGTCGTCTGAAAAGCCCGTCTTCGCCGGCTAAGTCTTCTGGCTTGAGGCTGCCCCCGGCAAGAAGCTGGTCCAAAATCTCAGGTGAAAAATCCGTAGCCATGTGAGTCTCCTGTCAAAGGTAAACTCACAGAAACCATCTTACACCGAGTTACTGACACCCTCAGGTCTCACACAACGCGGTCTGGCTGTTCCTCCGCCGGGAAGGGCTGCGGTTCAAAAAAAACACTGTTCGCCCTCGAACAGGCTCGCGCCGACGTCTCTCGTAGGCGCCAGCGTTGGCGATCCTGGCAGGCCGGACTTGATCCGGGCCGGCTCGTCTTCATCGATGAAACCTGGATCAAGACCAACATGGCCCCTTTGCGGGGCTGGGGCCCCAAAGGAGCACGCCTGCGCGGCTTCGCCCCGCACGGTCACTGGCGTACCCTCACATTCCTCGGCGCACTCCGCCATGACCAACTCACGGCACCCTGCGTCTTCGACGGCCCGATCAACGGCGAATGCTTCCGCGCTTATGTGAAGCACCTTCTCCTGCCAACTCTGCGCGAAGGCGACATCGTCATTCTCGACAATCTCGGAAGCCACAAATCGAGAGCTGTCAGGCAGATGATCCAGGCCGCTGGCGCTAGGCTCTGGTACCTGCCGCCATACTCGCCAGACCTCAACCCGATCGAACAGGCCTTCTCCAAGATCAAACACTGGATGCGGCATGCTCAGAAGCGCACCATCGAGGACACTTGGCGCCACATCGGTCACCTCGTCCAGGACATCCAACCTCGCGAATGCGCCAACTACTTCGCCAACGCCGGTTATGCTTCAGTCAAAATGTGAAACGCTCTAATGCCTCGGAATAGCCGCTGCCGACACAATGGGTTCCCCCTAACTCCGTGCCACCGTATATGCGAATTGAAAACCACGACGACACCACATATAGAAGCCGTTGCCCAGACTCGTCAAGACGGCACAGTCAAGTTAACCAGTTGGAGCAGCCCCGAGGTCGAGGTTCGAAATTCGCCGAGCGCCTGTCCTGAGAGCCTCACTCAAAAAGCATAGATGTCTCAAGGCCTGGCCAATCGGCGAGTTAGGAGCCTCAGATGGGCGACGAGCGGCCAGGCGAGCTCGGTAGCGGCGGAACCTTCGAAGTCTTTGCAGAGATGCCCACATCTGCCGAGCCACGCAAAGGTGCGCTCGACGACCCAGCGCCTGCGATCGGCCAAGATGTGCTCAAGCCTTTGGAAGTGGCGTCGCAAATTCTCCAACAGGGGAACAGCAACCCTGGACATCCTGAATGTTGGCATCGATCGGTTCGCGGTCCGCGAATTGAGTTGGGCCGGATCGGGTTTCGGTGGCGACCACGGGATCGGCAAACACGGTGCCCCATTCGACAACGCTGCGGTTCGACGTGATCAGCATGGCGCCGGTTTCGTAACGGCGACTGACCAGCCGGAAGAACAGATGCGCAGCGTCGGGTTCAGGGGCAGGTAGTCGAGTTCGTCGACGATTAGTAGCTTTGGCTTCGACAGCGCGACCAGTTTTTCGTCCAGATGCCGCTCGCCGTGCGCCTTGGCGAGGCCCGCGACCAGCGTCTTTGCCGTGGTAAACTGCACCGTGTACCCGGCCAGGATCGCCTCTCGCCCGAGAGCAATCGACAGGTGCGTCTTGCCGACGCCTGGCGGACCAGCGTCATAATGCCGGGTGTCTGGGATCTGAGCTGGAGATCCTTTACTCGTTCCATCCGCGATGCGGAGCGTCAGTCGTCATTGTCTCCTGCAAGCGGCTTGGGGGTGAGACGCATTTTGTTATCAGACAACCTGACGCCACCTTAACGCTGCTGCCGGCATGGATGGCGGCTCCCGCCGCCGCTTCCTTCCATCTCAAAGCGGATCCGCAGCTTCCGGTGGATCGTCTACTGGAGGCGCGTCTTCTTGTCGACGCGCTCTTAGCCTCCTCTTCCAGGGAATCGTCCAACTCGCGAGGAGGCCGTCATGGCGGACGCATCACGTCGTCAGGGGGATCTGCTTGAGAGCCATCCGACATACAGCAGCATTCCAATCGAAGCCCAACAGCAAATGCTGGAGCTGTTAAAGGAGCTTCTGACCGAAGCGCTCACCGACAGCGCAGTCGAGGCACATGACGTGAAACCGGGAGGACGGCGGTGGGCAATATCACGCCTGAGCACCTTGCTCGCCAGGCCGTCGTCTACGTTCGCCAGTCGACGGCAGACCAGGTCATCAACAACCGCGAGAGCGAGCGCCGCTAGTACGGCTTGGCCGACCTTGCCCGGCAGCTGGGCTGGAGCGAGGTGGCCGCAATCGACGACGAACTCGGTCGCTCTGGTGGCGGCACCGCGCGTCCCGGTTTCGAGAAGCTGCTCGCCGCCATTTGCGAAGGGCAAGTTGGCGCTGTGGTCTCGAGTGAGGCCTCTCGGCTGGCGCACAACGGCAGGGATTGGCATACGCTCCTGGAGTTCTACGGGCTCGTTGGAACACTGATCGTCGATGAGGATGGCGTCGACGATCCTCGCCATCCCAACGATCGCCTTCTGCTGGCATGAAAGGCACGATGAGCGAGATGGAGCTGTCTATCGTTCAGCAACGCTCGCTTGAAGCCTTGGAGCAGAAGGCACGCAGGGGTGAGCTCTTCCTCAACGTCGCCATCGGCTATCTCAAGGTCTCCAACGATCGGATCGACAAGGACCCTGATCGGCGCATTCAGGAGGCGCTCGCACTCGTGTTCACCAAGTTTGCCGAGATGCAGACACCGCGCCAGGTCCACCTCTGCTTACGGCAGGAGCGAATCACTTTGCCCGGGGGTCGGCCATGTATAGCGCGACGATCTGGGTCGGAAGAGCGCGGCGATCAGGATGGCGAGTCAGTGTCGCGGCGCGATGATGATCGCCGCGATGATTGTCGCGCGCAAGAGTTTTGTTTGCTTTGATTGTCGCGGAGCGTCAATCAAGCGAGCGTTTTTTGTGTCGCGTGCTCCGGTGGCCGCCCTGGACCACGCTTTCGCTCGAGGGCAGTCCGCCTGCGATAGCTCTCGACGTTCATCTCGACGATGGTGGCGTGGTGAACAAGGCGATCGATCGCCGCGAGGGTCATAGCTGGGTCCGGAAAGACCTTGTTCCATTCTCCAAAGGGCTGATTGGCGGTGATCAGCAAAGAGCGTCGCTCGTAGCGTGCGCTGATGAGCTCGAACAGCACACTGGTCTCGGCCTGGTCCTTGGTGACATAGGCAAGATCGTCCAAGATGACGAGATCGAAGCGATCGAGGCGGTTGATGGCGCCCTCGAGGTTGAGCTCGCGGCGAGCCACCTGGAGCTTCTGCACGAGATCAGTGGTGCGGGTGAACAGGACGCGCCATCCGTTCTCGATGAGGGCCAAGCCGATTGCTGCCGCCAAGTGGCTCTTGCCTCCACCGGGCGGACCAAACAGCAGCAGATTGGCGCCCTTGCCGAGCCAGCCGTCGCCGGCGGCGAGTGCGGTCATTTGCGCCTTGGAGATCATCGGCACGGCCTCGAAGTCGAAGCTGTCAAAGGTCTTTCCGGTAGGCAGCCGCGCCTCGACGAGATGGCGCTCGATGCGGCGGCGGCCGCGCTCAGCGATCTCGTGCTCGGCAATGGTGGCGAGGAAGCGCGCCGCCGGCCAGCCTTCTATATCGGATTGCTCGGCAAATTGCGGCCACAGCGCCTTGATGGCGGGCAGCCGCAGCTCGTTGAGCAACAGATTGAGGCGCGCGGTGTCGACTACGTTGGTTGTGCTCATGCGGCGCCTCCGATCTCGGCGGTACCGATGAGGCATTCATAGGTGGCGAGCGGTGCGAGGCGTACCACGACGTTCGGCACCTGGGCGGGATCCGGGGCGAAGTGAGTACGTAGCCGGTTGAGGTCGGGCAGCCGGCCGTCGTTCAGGTCAGCCGTGAGCTGATTGGCGAGTTCGGCCTCGCAACCGCGCTCATGGGCGAGTGCGAGGAGATCGACCATGATCCGGCAGGCCTTCTTGTCCGGTAAGCGTTTGCGCAAGACGTCGAAGGCTCGGCGGTAAGCTTCCCGGGGGAACAGCTGGTCGCGGTAGACCAGGTTGAGGAGCGCCATCGGCTTGCGCCGCAAGGAATGGATCACGTGCCGATAATCGACGACCTGATCGTGCTTGCCATTGGGATGCGGCCGCCCGCGCGGCAAGGTGAGGAGATGCGTGCCGCCGACAAACACGTCGAGGTGATCGTCATACAGGCGCACCCGCAGCCGATGGCCGATCAAGCGCGACGGCACCGTGTAGAACACCTTGCGCAAGGTGAAGCCGCCGGACGACGTCACGTGGACGATCACCTCTTCATAGTCCGACGTGCGGCGGTCCGGCAGATCCTGAAGTGCGCTACGTTCACTGTCGATCCGCTTGGCGTTGCGGGCATTGCGGCGGCTGGCGATCTCATCGATGAAGCCACGATAGGCAGCTAGATCGTCGAAGTCGGCGGTGCCACGCAGCAACAGCGCGTCGCCGATCGCTCGCTTGAGATGACCATGCGAACTCTCGATCGCCCCGTTCTCGTGGGCGATGCCACGATTGTTGCGGGAAGGCCGCATGCCGTAATGGGCACAGAGGTCTTCGTATCGCCGCGTCAGATCGTCTTTGGCGTCGCGGTCGAGATTGCAAAAGGCGGCCGACAGGCTGTCGGTGCGATGCTCCCGTGGCGCCCCACCGAGTGACCACAAGGCATTCTGCAGGCCTTCGGCCAGAGCGACGAAGCTCTCACCGCCGAGCACGACATGGGCGTGCTCAAACCCGGAATAGGCCAGCCGGAAGTGATAGAGACGATGGTCGAGCGGTACGCCCGCGATCGTGACACCCAATTCGCCCATGTCGGTGAAGTCGGACAGGCCGCGCTGACCGGGTTCGTGGGTCTGGCGGAAGATGACCTCCTGCTCCTCGCCGTGGATCGCCCGCCAGGCCCGGATCCGGCGCTCCAGCGTGCGACGGATGCCGGCGCCGAGCTCGGGATGGCGTCGGAGCAACTCCTCGAAGATCGTGACCGGCCGCACACCGGGGGCGGCCTTCAGCATCGGCGCGATATCTGTCTCAAATACGCGGGCCAAGGGATCTGGCCGGCGACGGCCGCGGGGAGCCTTCTTCTGCGACGGAAGGCGTCGATCCTTCTCGATCCGGTAAGCGGTCGAGGTGCTGAACGAAGCCTTGGCGGCGGCCACGGGTGGGCTATCGGTCTGACGGTACTTCATGTAGAGCCTCATTTGGTGATCGGTAATGTGTCGGCCTGGCACGCGAGTGATTCCTCTTGGCGGAAGAACCACTTGCATAACCAGCCGGCCGCGATCACCAGTCGGCGCGGTCCGCTGTGGATCGCGCCGACGCCGGGCTCGTAACTCCGGTCGGGCTACGCCCTCCCTGCGTCACGAGCCCGGCGTAGCCCTCTCATCATGGTCGACGCTCCACTTCCATCCTGTTCGCCGCGCGGCAGCCATGGCCCCGAGGGCCGCCACGTCGAATGGAAGTTACCAGTGTACAATACGATCTACCACATCCTGACCAATCCCGCCTATGCTGGCGCCTATGTCTTCGGGCGCTCGGGCAGTCGGGTGACGATCGAGGCCGGCCGCAAGAGGATCGTGCGGGGCTTCCGGCGCGAGCGCAACGACTGGGAGGTTTTGATCAAGGACCACCATGAGGGCTACATTACGTGGGCGGAGTTCGAGAAGAATCAGGGCCTGATCACCGACAACGCCAACGGAAAAAGCTTCATGAGTCGAGGCTCGGTTCGCAGCGGCGAAGGCCGGCTCGCGGGTTCTTCGTTGCGGCCACTGCGGCCGCAAACTTCACGTTACCTACAGCGGTACGCACAGTACTGTCGGGCGGTATCATTGCCGCGGTAGCCAGATCAACCATGGTGGAGACCCGTGCATCTCATTAGGCGGTCTGCGCGCGGATCGCGCGATCAGCGCGGAGTCATCGCGCGGCTGCAGCCGCTGGGTATACAGGCGGCGCTGGCGGCCATGGAAGCGCGCGGCCGTGAACACGCCGACAAGCTGCGTCAGCTCGAGTTGACTCTGGAGCAGGCACGCTACGAGGCAACTCGCGCTCGTCGGCGATACGAGGCTGTCGATTCGGACAATCGCCTTGTTGCCGGCGAGCTGGAGCGGCGCTGGAACGAACGCCTGGTCGCTGTCCGCGAGCTTGAGGGCGAGCGCGACACGTTGTTGGCTACGCCGGAGATGACGTTGAGCGACATCGATCGCGATCGGTTACTTGCGCTTGATTCCGAACTCAAGAGAGCTTGGGAAAGTCCGGGTGCAACAGCTGCGACGCGCAACAGGATCATCCGAAGCTTCATCAATGAGATCGTTGTGCGCATCCGCGACGAGGTGCTGGACTTGATTGTCCACTGGCATGGCGGCGATCACTCGGCATTGCAGGTGAGGAGGAACCGCACCGGCGAGCACCGCGGCGGATGTGGTCGATCTCGTTCGTGTCCTCGCGCGTCAGATGCCCGACAGCACCATCGCCGCGGTTCTCAACCGCGCCAGTAGGTCGACAGGGCGTGGCAACAGTTGGGCCCGCGTCCGCGTTCGCAGTCTGCGCAACCAACACGCCATCGCGGCCTACCGAGAGGACGAGCGCGCCCAGCTGCGTTGAAAGTCAGTCCTTCGACGGCTCGCCGTCTGATCGAAGAACAGAGCTTGCCTGCGCAGCAGCTGTGCAAAGGCGCACCGTGGATGGTCAAAGCGGTTGATCTGGAACATCCCCAAGTCAAGGGCGCGGCGGTTCCGGCGGCCATCGTCTGGCGATCCGGGTCAAAAAGAACTTCAACTCCAAGGGGGTAGCGAGATGGGCAGCATGAACCTGTCTCGAGCGCGCCGAGCAGCAGCACGTTCTCGCCGTTGGCGATCCAACGTGACGCGGCCAGGTCGCGGATCTGCTTCGGTCGATCGACGGCTGCGTCTATGATCCTTGCGCACGACCTCGCGCTCGCACAGTAGGATCAGCGTCTCACGCGCCGACAGGTTCACGCGCGCCGTCTCGTCGGGCAGGTTGTCGAGCTGGTCGCGGATGCCGGAGAGCTGCGAGCGCGCCAGCATGGCCCCCAGCCAATCGATTGGTGCTTCGGTGACCTTCTTTGTACGCACCATCAGAAGCTCCCTCCGATCGTAGCTTCGTATTCGGCAAGAGGACGTAACAACGAGGGCAGTGGTGAAGGCGCCGGCACTGTCGGTGTCGCGGTTGCTGGTTGGCAGACCGCGCCATCGCGACAGGCAACCCCGTCGAGGTGGGCGAACTCGACGATCCGCAGCCGGCGATCCTCCGATTGCTTGTGACCGCAACCTCGCGCATGCCATGGCGGATGCGCACCTCGCCAGCCGCGACCGTCACCGCCACGCGCTCGCTGATCAGCTGCCAGGGTACCGTAGTTGTTCGTGTCGATCTCGACAGCGCAATCGTTGCCGACGACGCGGGCCGGTTCGCGCGGCGATCCGAGCGACGCCGAGCGGCTTCAACCGGTGTACCTCGTCACACGCAAAGCGAGTGATCGGCGCCAAGCCCGTCGTGCCGTGGATACGTACGTTCGCCACCCCGCCCTCCCACTCGGCGAGATGCGTCTCGAATGCCTCCCAGCTCGCGAAGGAATGCCCCGCGATCACGTTCTTCTTCACGTAGCGGACGCCATTCTCCGTCTTGCCCTTTGTGCGCGCCCGATACGGTGCGCAGGCGCGAGGACGGAAGCCCCAATGCTTCGCGAACGTGATGAGCTTGTCGTTAAACTGAACCGACCGGCTCATCTGTCGTGGCGCACCACGAGCGCGCGTGGATTGTCCTTCAGCACTTCCTCCGGCACGCCATCGAAGGTCGTGAATGCGCTCTCGAGCCCAGCGAACCAGTGCTCTTGCTTTTCGGCGCGGGTCGCCACGAACACAAATGCTTTGACCTTCGCCCCGCCGATATCGACCAGACGCTCGCCGAAGTCGATCTGTAGCTGCCGCCCCGGGGGCGTCTCGAACCGGGTCGTCGCCAGCGCTTCGGCCTTCAGTGCCTGGCGGTAGGGGTTGCACGGCGCGTCGCAGCGTTCGCCGGCTGACCGCCAAGCCGTTTTCGGCCAACAGGTCGTGACGGACCGCATCCGCATTGCCGCGATGTCGAATGAACCTCTCGCGCAGCCAGCCTTCAAGGCCATGACCCGCTTCGCCCGCTCAGGCGACTTGAACGGCTTCACCCACCCGCGCCACGTAGTCCTTCACCGTCTGCAGCCCAGCTGGCGCGCAATCCGCTTCAGACCTCACCCACACACCCTCAGGTGCAACATCTCCGCCACGTCATCCGGCGTATTCATCACCTGCCCCCGTGGATTACTCCACGACAAGCCTTTGATTCGTTCCTCGTTCATTCGCTCTCTCCTCGGCTATCCAAGGAGGGGGCAATTCCTCGTGACGTCGAGGGGGCAGTTTTCCATGGCGCGCGCGACAGCGAGCCGACTTTGTCTTATCAGTCTGGCTCTGGCCTTTGGCAGAGCCAGAAAGCCAAACAAGCTCGGCCGAAGCTGTCTCGATGGGAGAACTCCAGCCATCTTGGGACGTCAAACAACACGCGCCATGTTCGATGCGGAGCGCGTTTTCGTGCGATCGCCGTCGCTACTGTCGATCAGGTTGGCAGCAGCCATGTGCACTCCACGACAACATACTCCGGAATGCTGTCCAGCGAGGACTTGCCGACGGCCCGAATTTGACGCGTCTGAATGCCAACGGGCGATCGAAGCGCTTACCCCTTCTGGGAGTAAAGAGTCGGAATTCGGTGGAGGAACTCGCCCGGACCTCAACAGCGAAAATCAATGGGGCCGCGAGACGATGCAGTCCCGCGGCCTCGCCACCGGAATTTAGTGAAAAGACAGTTTAAGTATAAAATCCCTCAGCCGGTGTTCTTTCAGTAGAACACCGTGTTCCCGTGTTCCAACACTTGCCAATCCGGACGGCTACGGGGAAACGCGTGCAACCGCAGACCAATGCGGCCGGCGAGATCGATGAAGAAGCCGGTAAAATTGACGGTTCGCCTGTCCTATTCGCCTGTCATAACGGGTGCCAAGCGTCGAAAGAGTGTATCAGCGAGCAGAAGCAGCGCTCGATGCTATGCGCTGTTTGTAGTCGTCGGCGTCGTGCGTAATGGTGATCCTGCAGGTGCCGTTGTCAAAATGGCTATTCAGCAGGCGGCTGAACACGTCCTCGAGCGGCGCCCCATTTTTCAGCTGCTCGCGCCGCTGCGGGAGCAGTTGTGTCAGATAGGCGCGCATCTCCTGCCCAGCGTCAATGTTGTCCTGGTGCACCTTCGGATCTTTGTCCAGGTTGTGAAACATGTCATATTGCGTCGCGCGCGACCAGCGGAACATCGAGGCCAGATCGGGGCCGGGAAAGCCGAAATATTCTCGGGTCAGCTGAATGGGCACCAGGCGCGACAACGTGCTGACCACGTCGATCTGGTTCTGGGTATAGATCTGCTTTTCGACAGACGCATTGGCGAGGCTGTGCACCTTCTGGCGAATTGCCGGCAGATCCTCCATGCGCATGAAGGCGCGCATGATACCCTTGTCGCGCTGGTTTATTTCGGTGCAGTCGCGGCCGAGCATGAAGGGGCCGACCGAAGGGTCCATCATCGGCGCATAGGTGACGTTGAAGATGTCGGGGCGGCTCAGCGCTTCCTGCACGTCGGGGAAGCGGGTGATGAACACCGGCCCCGCGGCGCCCAACGACAGGTTGGGCCTGACGCGCCGGATGAATGCGAACAATGCATCCGGATGTTTGGCGATCATCCATTTCAGGAACTTCGCCGCCGGCCCCTGTTTCTGTTCCGCCATTGCTGCCGCACCCTAACTCAAGAAAAGCTTCGCTTGGTCGGTCGATCCGGGCTTCCGTCCACCTTTCCCCCTGCGGGAGCGAGATGGTCTTCGCTACTGCTCCAGTTGGAGCTGACCCAATCAATTTCAGATCGACTTGAGGAACTCGATGATTGCGTTGCGCTCCTCCGGAGACAGCGCAGGGCCAATGACGCCCTCATGCTTCTCGTTCGAGAATTCGTGGCCGGTATTGCGATTGGCGGGCCTCGACGTATCGATGATGAAGTAGCCCTTGCTGTCGTAGGTCCTGCCTTCAGGAGCGACCGTCCGTGTCACGATACCGACGCGGACAGGATCGAAGCTGGGCTCACCGAGCAGGAAGACTTGTGGGCGCTCCGCAACCGGGCTGAGCAGATCGTAGATCGTCGGCACCGAGCCGTTGTGCAGGAACGGCGCAGTCGCCCATACGCCGTTCAGCGGACGCGCCTTATAGCCGAAACCTGCCGCGAGACAGTTCGGCCGATCGCCTTCGATCTCCGCTTGGACCGTCCCGGTCGACCGAAGCCATTCGTCGATGCCGGATTGGACCACGGCGCCAAGCGCAAGCGCGTAGAGTTGCATCGCATGGTCCGAGAGGTGGATCGTATCCAGCGTGTTGTCAGCCTTCCGTTGGCAGACATCGATGTCGAGGCCGAGTCCTGGGCTGCTCTGGCCCGCCCTGGCCAGTTCGCTGCCGGCGGTGTCCACGGTGCGATTGCGCAGCACGTCGCCCTGGGCCGGATCGGTGCCGATATGGCTTTGCTTGATGATCTTGACGTTGAGTACGGATTCCCTCGTCTGCTTCTCCTGCCCATCGCGACCGCGCCAGCGGATAGGGCCGAAGTTCTTCCAGAACTCCGCGTCCGGGGCCTTGCCGTGCACGATGTCCGGCGTCAGCGCTGGAAGATGGCAGCCGCTGCAATGTTTGTCGTAGAGTTGGGCTCCCACGGCGGCCTTGGCTTTGTCGATCGCAGGAAAGCTGTCGGGCCAGGCTGGCGCATTCAGTCCGGTGAAGGCTTTCGCCACCAGCGGCTGGTCCTTTCCAGCGAGCTGTTGTTCGATCCAGTGCAGATTATCGAAGGGGATGCTGGTGGCAAAACGTCCCCCCTTGGGCGGGGCGGTGAGGTTGAGCTCCGCCGAAACCCCCATCGCCTCGCCGGCATTGCGCACCAATGGCTGCATAATCGAGCCGTCGTACTGCACCCAATCGAACCATGACGATGTCCAGATGTGCGGGTAGCTGACAGGGGCGTTGAGGTTGACGTAGTTGCCGTAGCGCTTGGGGTCGAGTGCGAACACCTGGTTGCCGATGCGATTGAGCGCATCGAGGCGGGTAAACCCTTCCGTGACGTCGATCCCAGCGGGCTGATCGATCAGAGCACCAAGTATTCCATCGAGCTTCTTGGACAGTTGGACGCGTGTAAGATCGCTGTACTCGGTTCCTAAAACGCGCTTCGCGAACCGCCCGAAGCGACCGTCGAAGAAGGGTAGCTTTGCCGACAAAGCGGTCTGTGCGAGCGCAGCGCGGAGCGCATTTGTCAATTGACCGAGATCGGTCACGGCGGCGCCGCCTTCAATGACATAGCGCTTCTCTTTGAAGATCAGTTGGCCGGTATGGCACGCGGCACAGGTCAATCCAACGGCAGTCTCCTTACGCGAAAGTCCGCGGATCGACTGAAACGGCGAATATGCAAAGCCGATCGGCAAACCGTACTCATTGTTCTCGCTTTCGGCAGACTCTATGAATCCAAACCGCAGTAAATAGCGGTTGTCAGAAAACCGTTCTCGTTTGAAAAAGGGGATAGCGAAAGGCGAGTTCAGCGGCGCTTCCAGGGCGAGAAACCATGACAGCGGGATCGGTAAGGTCTGCGTGCCCTGGGCTTTATGATGGAATCGATCGGCGTCTTCGGCGTTCCAGCCCTGATCGAGCGAAACCTGCTCGCTCGCGGAAACCGGTTCAGGGAGACCAGGCGGCGTCAGAGCTTCGATTGTCGCGCCAAGCTGGGAGCTGGTCATGACTGCGATCAAAGCAATGACCACGATGATCGCCAGAAGAACAAGAAAGCGTCGCCACCAAAGGCGCCGAATTGCGCTGGTAACTGTCGACATGGCTCCCCCGTGTCAGCGAACGGCCTCCAGCAGAGAGCCGTGCAAACAGTAATACTACAACTACATGATCTTGTAGGCTTACCCCTGCTGTTGACGTCCTTGAGACGCGATCACTATTCTTTCTGACGTCACAATCGGTGGTCTGTGGAATGGGCGAACTTGACCGCATAACAAGAACATCTAGAGCGTTCGGACGAGCTCTTGTTCGAGCCGCCATCCCATCCTCGCGATCGAATTTGCAGTGACGTTGGGTCCGCTGTGGGAGATCGGGGGGCTGTAATCCGCGGGAACGCGAGCGAACGGAATCGGCCGGGCGCCTGAGGGCAATAGGCTCGCACTCGGAGATCAGGACTCCGTAGGGCGCAATGACCATGAGCATACATCCGGCCACGCCGATCACGATGATGCAGACGGCGAATTCGAGCCAAGCAACGCGGCTACCATTTAACGGCTTCGTTTGGCAAGCACGATGACGGCGCGGCTGACCTGAATTAGCAGCATCGGCGTCAGGCTGTAGCCCGCGACAATGCTCCACATCGTGAGCGTCGGTGGCAGACGTGGAAGACCTCTGTCATCGGCGGCCAGTAGAGAGGGACTGCGAGCAGAGGGCCGTACAGGCCGAGCGCAGCCAGACCCATGGATTGCGCGTGAACTCGTTGAAAACGGTACCGGAGCGGCTGCTGCGCATGGCGACGACGCGCCAGAGTTGTGCGAATGCGACGGCGAGGAATGTGGTGGTGACTATGGCCTCGCCCGTCCAGCCGGGCCGAAACCGCCAATGTCCCCGCGGTTCTCACGCTTACGAAGGAGGGCCTCATATCCCTCCGGGTCAACCTCCTTCAGGCGGTTCAGCGCGCGCTTAGCTTCCAGATCGGCGGACTTGCTATGACGCTGTTTGATCTTTTTACTTTTGCTTCCATTTCTGCGAGCTGTCCCGTTGCTGTTGGTACACTCTCGGGTATTGTCTCGAGCTTCGCGCTTGGTCGCGTCTCTTCGAGGCCTTCGACGCACCGATTGGGATGACGAGATGCTGCGACTCGAATTGAACGACCTTCTCGAAGGTGGGTTTGAGCCCCGCTCGACGATCTGCACGAGGCCGTCCAGGCGCTGCTCGACCATCCGCGGCGGCGGCTCCGGCGGCCTGCTGCCCGCAGGGCTGATCCAAGCGACCAAGTTTGCATCGTCGCTGTTGAAATGGTTGAAGTCGAGTCGACGTCAGCATCGTCACCTCCGGAGACGTCGGCGTCGCGGCACCGGAAGCTCTGGCAGTATTCCGAGAACGGCACGATCCCCGGCACCGACGACACCTAGCAAGGGATCGACTGCATGGCCCATCCTTCCGCGCAAACGCTCGGGTACCCACGCTAGTAGCCGTGTGCGAGCAGTAACGCCGTCGTGGTCTAGCTGCTGTTGTTAGTTGGTAAACTCACCGCCGTTTGTCGTGCTGGTGATTGCAACGCCGTTAACGCATGTTGTCAACAGCCGCGAACGTAAGCGGATCAACTTTCCGGACACGATGCAACCGCAGGCATAAATACACGTTCGTCTGCCTATTTTATAGGGCAGGCCGATCGTCGCAGCCAAAAACCTTTCCGAACATCGAATAGCGGCGAACAAGCGTAAACATCGACACGCACTGCTTTTGGCGACAATCAAAACGACCATCGACTCGTGCTCGTGACGATGACGAACGATGGTCAATCAAGCCACATCGGCATGGGATTCTGAGGACGTGTCGCTTCTGCAATGCATGTGGAGCGCGGGCCACTCGGTGTCTGCGAGGGGTGGCGATGCGTATCTCGCAACGCCATCATCGGCAAGGTCAAGCGCATGAGAGCTCGCCGAGGCCAAGCAACGCAACAGGGACAAACGACGGCAAAGTCAGCAGTCGCTATCGACTTTGATCCGGCGCTCGTGCAGGAGATGCTCGCCAAGATCGATGGCTATCACGCCGATCTCGCATCCGAACGCGGTTCGTCGATGGCGCGGTGTCGCAACATCCGCGAGTCGATCAGCAACGTCTACAAGGAAGCCAAAGCGCGGAGCTCATCGGCAACCCAACCATCGGCCGTCGCCCCGCGCGAGGGCAAGCGCCTCGAACAGCCGCGGCAGCCGCTGACAGAGCACGGAGCGGTTGTCGCGGCAGGCCTTGTGGCCCAAGGCGCAAGCAATCCAGCTCTTGCCGACGCCGGTCGGGCCGATGATGAGCAGGTTCTGATGCCGGTCGATCCACTCGCCGGCGACGAGCTTTTGGAACAGCGGCTTGTCGAGCCCCCGCAGCGCCTTCATGTCGATAGTCGATCCAGTCCCAATTGATCTTGCCGGCGTGCTGAACCAGCTCGTGCTCCATGTTGATGATCTGCTCGAGCCTGGCCCGGAACAGATCACCTTCCTCCGTCGCCTTCGGCTTCTTCGGTCGCATCGGCTCCTCCCGATACGAGCGCCGAATCATGCCGTGCGATTCGAGGGAATCTCAAACTGCAAATTGCAGGTTCCGAGCTACCGCACTGTCAAAGCCTGCAATCACAAAGTCGCCGCAGCCGGAAAAAAAGCGACTCCAGATCAGCCCCTTACCCGCTCTTCACGGACGGCTAAGGAGGCACGGATGAATCGATCCATGAGTCAAAAACCAGGCGCACGCTTTACCGAGAAGCAGGGCCATTATCTGGCGTTCATCTATACCTATTCGCACATGTTCGGACGGCCACCCGCCGAATCCTGCATCCCCAGAAGCATCGGAATCCTCGTGCCGCCAGAAAACTTGCCGATGCTAAGCTAGCCGGTATCAAACCATCAAAATCACTGTGACGAGCCACTAGCTAGTTTCGCCCTCACCTCGTGGCAAGAGGTTAATCGGATGCGTGTGGCGAGAATAACATCAAGCCGAAAGAACACCGAATTCCAGAGTACGCCTAAAGGTTGCCTGGAAGATCGGCGCGAACGTTTGATCCGCGCCTTGGCGAGTCCGAGCCGTCACGGCGCAGGACAGCGCTTCTCTATCCGAGCGAACGGTCGCCCGCAGCGTCCGCGCCTTAATCAACTCAGGTGATACTTATTCAGTAGTTCGCCAAGCTCAGTCGCTTCAATCGTTTTTAGAATGAGCTCGCGCAGGAACGCAGGTCCCGGGATCTCAATTTCATTGCCGTCGCGCAGTCTACCCATTGCTGCAAGCAGCTTGCGAATATCATAGGTCGAGTTGAATACCTCGGGCACGCCACGTTCAATCTTGAGGAGGATATACACGGCTTCCATCGCGGTCCGAACGGAGTATTCCGTCGTGAAGATACAATCCCGTTCACCCGACTCCGCGAACTGGCCGATGAAGGCGAAATTGACCGCATCTTTCGGCACAACATCTGGCCGATCGCCCGCCTGCCGCGGCATGAAGAAGGAAGTGACGTAGGGCATCATCACCGGGACCGTCTTGGCGGCCCCAGCGGCGAGTTCCGGTATACTCGCAACTGGCACACCGAGGTGATAAAGCCATTCTTGCGTGATTTCCTCGCCCGTACAATCTTGCATCGGTTTCCTCACGTAGTCGCCGGCTTTATCGACGAATAGCGAATAGACCCAGACGACGACTTGATCGCTGGGCTGGCGCTTGAAATGCGGCTGGCGATTTGTGGTCCAACTGAGCAACCAGCTCGAATCTTTCACCGTAACGATGCCTCCTGTGACAACCTTGCCGCTGAACGGATCGCGTTTGGCGATCTTGCGGATGTATGCTGGAATGCGTTTGTCCAGGGTCGTGATCGTCGCCGATTCCCATTTGCTTGCAGGAATATTGCCGCAAAAGACATTTGGGCGTCCAAAGGCCGCATCTTTGGCCGCAATACGCCGCCACAGATCCCAGGCGGGCGCCGGTCCTTCGTTGAGCCTGGCGGCCGTGTGATGGTCCCCCATGTCCGAGTTTTCGGTCAGCGACCCGATCGTCATGAAAACAAGATCGTCGGCGCCAACAATGAGACTGCCCTCAATGCCATTCTCCAGCCAGCGGATGGCTGTGGCTTGCTTGCGTCCACGCTTTATGTCGAAATCGATATCGGTGACTACGACCCCGTAGCGAAAATTGACGCCTTGCGCCAACAGCCATTTGGATAACGGCAGAACAAGCGATTCATATTGATTGTATTTGGTAAACTTCAGCGTACTGAAATCCGGCAGGCCGCCGATATGGTGGATGAATCGATGCAGATAAAGTTTCATCTCGAGGGCCGAACTTCAAAGGCGAACATGGTCCGCCAATAGAGCCAGAAATTGCTGTTGAAGAAATCTCTCCCGAACACTTCGTCGATGCGCTTGGTCTCCATCTGCTTACGAGTGGCAAGAAAAAGGGCAATCAGCTCTTTCTGGGCCTGTTCGCTCAGTGTGAAGAGGCCATCGGTATGGGCATCCTGCCCCTGTTTCACCGTCGCCCGCCGTAGTGTGTAGTTCGGATCATCCTTGTTCAGCCAGTAAAACTCATCGAGCACGCTGGCGCCTTCAAGTTCGAGCGATGGGATCGAACGAAACAGATCCCAGAGACACTCGAAATGATCCTCCATCTCTCTGCCACCTCGAATCACGAATCCCCTTTCCGGATCCTGACAACCGTCCAACGCGCCCCCCGGAACCGTCTGTCGTTCGAGGATGGTAATACGGTCGCCACGCATCTGCCCGTCGCGGATCAAGAAGGCCGCGCCGGAGAGCGCAGCCAACCCCGAACCAACGAACCAAGCTGTCTTGCTGTCCGCGCCGGCGGGTTTGCGGGGCCGAGCAAAAGCTTCGTAATTTCCACTGGTGTAATACATCGCGACATTCCATCTCGTTTGATGTGACAATCCGTCCGCTGATAGTCAGAAGATGTTTTCGACCGCCTGACACTTCTGCGGGACGCCGATCGTCAGACCGCCATCGACGACGATTTCGGAGCCGGTAAGATAAGAGGACTCGTCGCTAAGCAGGAACAAGACTGCCTGTGACACTTCCTGCGGCTCGGCTGGCCGCCCGAGCGGAATTGGAAAACCGGAAAGATCGATGTTCTCTGTCATCCGAGTGTTGATGAAGCCCGGATGGATAGAGTTTATGCGAACGCCGGACGCGGCGGCCTCCAAGGCAGCGGACTTCGTTATGCCCCGCACGCCGAACTTGGAAGCAACATAGGCGTGAAGCCCAGCACTACCCCTCAGCCCCTCAACCGACGAGATGTTGACGATCGAGCCTCCGCCCGCGCGGCGCATGGCAGGTAGGGCAGTCTGCATTCCCAAGAATACACCGGTGAGATTGACAGCCAGGGTCTTCTCCCACTGCTCGAGCGGGAACCGCTCGATGGGAGCCATACTCGCTATGCCTGCATTGTTGACGAGGCCGTGCAGCGCGCCGAACTTGCCCTCCGCAGCCGCGATCGCCTGGCACCATTCCCCTGGCTGGGCGACGTCTTGACGCACATAGATCGCGGATGGGCCAAGTTCGGCCGCGAAAGTCGCTCCTTCATTGTCAAGAGTATCGGTGATCACGACTTTCGCGCCCTCGGCTACCAGCAGGCGCGCATGAGCGGCCCCCATCCCTCGAGCCCCGCCGGTTACCAAAATGACTTTTTCGCTCACACGTCCCATAACTCTTGGTTCCCTCGATCAGTGGCGGTGCAGGGCTTTTCAGCATCAAAAAGGATGACGGGCATGTTGATCAAAATGGTTGAGAGCGAGCATTGAAAGTCGGGCAAGCCAAGAGTTGCGGTCTGCACCACGCCCCGGACTCTTGCCGATCTGCCCTCTGCTACGCATCATCTTTGATGCCCAAAGCCTGTGCGCAGTACCCGTGTAAATTGGCGCTAAAGCACTTCAATAACGATTTCACGTCGCGAACATGCTTCCGCCGCTCAGGCGTTAGCCATCCTTTGGATTGTTGCATTGGCTTTTCCGAACTACCCCACCTTCTAGACGCCGACAATTTGCGACCGAATTTCCTCCGGTTTCGGAGATAGGATCGGTACCCGCGAGCGGAGCGATACCGGTGCCGAACGGTGCTGAGCTCCTTGTGGATCGAAAAGTGGGGCGCAGAACGCATGAGGTTCTCCTAAGTCTTGCGAATTGGAGTATCCATTCCGTGCAATCTGCGCGCCGAGACTCTGATGGGAAGTCAGCCTCACGTGACTCTTGCACAGGCGCTGGAGGTCTTCCGACTCTCCACCGAGACGGCGATGTCAGGGCCTGCGTTTTCGACCATGCGAGCGATAATGTTGCGCTGATCTGGTTTAATCGAGACACAATGGCGATAGCCATGCTGTTGCGAAAACTCGTGAGAGAGCCTCATCGACTTTCTGTCCGGATACTTGATCATGTCGGGCTTTCGACATCGCGTCGTCAATCGGACAAGCGAGGAAGGCAACAGAACAAGAGTCGAAAGTTGTCGGGTCACTCGTACCCAATTTGACGTCAGCCAGTGAGCCGTATAAACCGCACGAGGTGCCTGGCATCGACGTTGCATAACGACTGATAGACAAATAGGAATCACCCACTCGCCTTGACGTCATCATCGGTGAGCACGCTCCGCCGGAATGGAGGCACAATCAGGCGCATCCGGCAGCACAGGACAGCTGCCGGCTTCTAGAATGGAAAAGGTCAAGCGTGTCGGATGTTTTCGGATCGTTTAATCCGGCGGATTGAGGTGCAAGGCGTAGAAACGGCACTGCGGCCTCGCGTAGCGAAGATCGCTATCACCGGATCGATGTGCCGCACGGACTACCGAACCCACATCGCTGCCAGCGCAGTACAGTCGCTTCAGGGGCGCTTCAACAACCGGAGAGGCGCGGTGAGATGAATAGCTCAATCTCCAACCGCGCGAATTATTCTGAGATCAAGGAGGATGCGATGCCCGACGTCAAAGGCATTCCGCTTGATGCGCCTCTTTACCATGGGGGCAAAAATCGTGGCAGTGCGTTTCTCGGCTGCCAAGCCATAAACCTTATGTTCAGCGTGGGGCACGAGGCGAATTGTTTATTGCCGAAGGAGCTAGCACCTGCAGCAAACCCTGCAATCGCCATTGTGGGGGTCGCGAGCTATCGCTCAAGCACTGTCGGGCCATACTTGGAGTGCTATTCAGGAATTCAAGTTCGTGATCCCGACGGCGAGACTGGCTACTACATCCCTTACATTTACGTGACGGTAAATGATGCAGCTCTCGCCTCGGGACGAGAGGTTCTTGGTGCTCCAAAAAAGCTGGCGCACATTAGACTGATCAGAGAAGGCGGTCTAATTCAGGGTACGCTCGAGCGTCCGAAAGGCAAGCGCCTGCTGACCCTTACCGCTCAACCAGACGAGCGCATGAGCTCGGATTCGCGGCAGATGTATTCTGCGCGGACGAATTTCTACTCGGTTCGGCAGCTGCCGCCCATCATTGAGTCCGGGAAGGGAGAGGTCACGCAACTCGTCAAATGGTGTACGGACCGAACGTTGCGACGCGACGAGCGTGGCGAAGAAGTTCTATTTACTGGACCAACCTCCCTAACTTACGACTCCCCCTCGATTATCGATCCCGTGCACAACTTGACAGTTGGCCGAGCCCTGCTCGGCACATACGAGGAGTATGACGCAAGGCTCGAGGCCATTGATATCCTTTCGGAGGAATCAAACCCGGTAAACAGATGATCGACGAGCTTGAAGAATTCATCCAATCCTAAATTGCTGCCAGGGCTGTCGGTTTGCCAGCTGACGGGCGGTATGTGGGGTTCACCTCCTCCCGGCGACTCATTCTGGAAGATGGTCGACAAGGCCGGCTTCAAGACCCACGTCTACAACAAGAATAGCGGCAATAAGGAGAAGAAGGCCGACGTGGCGATCGCCACAGCCATGATGGATGGGCGTTCAACATCATCGACAAGGACAACGACGATATCCTGCTGGTTGCCTCGTCAGAAGCAGACGAAAGAGCTGCGCCGGACATGTCGGCTACGGGCCCAAAAGCGCAAACCCGCATTTCTCTGCAGCTCGCTTCGCCCGCCGCAACGTGCTTTCAAGAAAAACGACATAGCAGTTGACTCTTTCTGAATACACTTTCCGATGGCGCGGACTTGATGATGCGCCTAAATGGTTTGCGATGCGCAATACGGCGCGGTGCGATATCGCCGTGGGGAGGCAACATGGGGAACGCCCTTGTTATACACGCGAAACGTCTGCCTCAGTCGCAGAAAGCGCTACGGGCGGCGCAGTATGTCCGCATGTCGACGGATTACCAGCAATACTCGATTGAGAATCAGGCAGTGGTCATCGCGACCTACGCCGAACTTCACAAGCTAACCATCGTCCGCACCTATCGTGACGAGGGAGAAAGTGGCCTCAAAATCGAAAACCGGGTGGGCCTTACCGAACTGGTTGACGACGTGCAATTGGGACGCGCTGACTTCGCTCATCAGCTTGTCTTCGACGTGAGCCGGTGGGGACGCTTTCAGGACGTTGACGAGAGCGCGCACTACGAGTTCATCTGCCGCAAGGCGGGCGTCTAGGTTGCTTATTGCGCGGAGCAATTCGACAATGACGGAAGCCTTCTCGCCAGCATCATGAAGAATATTAAGAGAGTGATGGCAGCTGAGTTCAGTCGGGAACTCTCCGCCAAAGCTTTCGCAGGGGCAGTCCGACTGACGAATCGCGGCTTCAAAATGGGCGGCCCTACGGCTTACGCGTTCCAACGGCGTCTCGTTGACGATCAATGCAGGCCGAAGGGCATTTTAACGATCGGCCAGCGCAAATCTCTGCTTACCGACCATGTCAAGCTCATCCCCGGCGCGCCCGATCAAGTGGAGATCGTGAATTGGATTCTCCACGAATATCTCCGTCACAAATCGCAGGCCACCATTGCCCGAGAGCTCAACCAGCGAGGGATCTTGAATAGCCAGGGAAGACCGTGGCTTGGAAAGGCTGTCGGTGACCTCCTCCGGAACGAAGCTTATATCGGCGTTCTGACCTACAATCGTAAAAGCAGGAAACTTGGCGCCAAGGTCACGCGCAACCCAAGGGAGCTCTGGATCAGAAAAGAGAATGCTATCGAACCTATCGTCCATCGCGACGCATTCCGGCGCGCGCAAAAGATTATGGGTGAGGGGCGCGTCAGCATTCCCGAAGAGGAAATGTTGCTTCGGCTCCGTAAGGTCCTGATGAAGAAAGGCAAGCTTAGTAAGACGATTATCAATTCAAGTCCAGGCCTGCCGTCCATGTCCTCGTATCTTTTGCACTTCGGCGCGCTGCGGAACATCTATCGTCTCATCGGGTACAACGGCAATCAAGGATGGTTTGACAAATACGCCGCGCACCAACGATGGGCCGCCCTTCAGCTTAGCAATGCTGCTCGCCTTCGAGACGCCTTCGAGAGACTTGGTCGCCTTGCCACCCTTAATGCTTCGACTGAATGTCTTCGAATAGATAATGCCGTGAATGTCGTCTTTCGGGTCGCGAGATGCCGCTACTATGAAAGCCGGCCCTTGCGCTGGACGCTGCAATACCGCGTGAGGTGGCCGAAGGGATGGGTTGTATCGCGGTTCGGCTGGACGAGAAGAACGAAGCGATCTTCGACTATGTCTTGATGCCCTCGGCGTGGCTCACCTTCAGTCGTCGCATGTTCTGGTTCTCCAAGGAAGTCTATAAGGGCCGCTCCATAAACCGATTTCACACATTCGAAGCGCTGTCACGCTTCCTCATCGAATGCGTCGGCAAGGAAAAGCCTTCGTGAGTCTAACACCTCAGATGAAGAAGCCGTTGAAAGCGGCAACTCGCCTCGCGACATCGCAGCTGCCTTGAACAAGAAAGGCGTACCCGGGCCACGTGGCGGCGCCTGGAACGCCTCGACCACTGACGGTAGCCGCAAGCGCTTGAACTGCACCCTCCGAATGAGCTGTACGCCGGGCGCATCATCTGGAACGGCCAAAGGTTCATCAAAGAGCCCGAGACCGGCAAGCGCATCAGCCGCGAAGTCCCGCGCGAGCAGTGGATGACTGCTGAGGCAGTAGA
Organism: Bradyrhizobium sp. USDA 327; assembly: GCF_041262065.1. Classification (NCBI taxonomy): domain Bacteria; kingdom Pseudomonadati; phylum Pseudomonadota; class Alphaproteobacteria; order Hyphomicrobiales; family Nitrobacteraceae; genus Bradyrhizobium; species Bradyrhizobium sp. USDA 327. The sequence continues at coordinate 6,434,338 of NZ_JBGCCW010000001.1, forward strand.
TCTGCACGCGCATGAAGGAAACTGGTCTCTGTGATGACCGGCGCACGGCGCCGCGCGAAGCGATTGAAGCCACGGTTCTAAAGGGCATCGAGGAGATACTCGCGGTCTGCTGAGATCACGCGTCGGTTTCTTCAAGTTCCGCGATACGCTTGCGCAGCGCGGCGGCTTGGCGGCGCAGCTTCCATATCTCGCCGCCGGCCCAATAGGCGCCGCGCTGGGCGATTTCCTTGCGAACGTCGTCCGCTTCCGCGATCTCGCGGCGGATGACGCTGTCAAAGGCTTCGACGATCAGGTCTCGCACGGGTTATTACCACCTTTTAGGAGCGTGCCGGGGCCATCAGATGCCGACTTTTGCCGGCCGCGTTGCTCAAATGCGTAGAGCGCTACCTACGGAGCGCTCTACGCGTCGTCAGTTACGCCTTCGGCAAACTGCCGGCGCGCAAGATGGCTTCGCATTTTGCTCGGACGCTTTGATGCTCGGTGCGCATGTGCATCGAGTAGATTTCCTCCAACCCAAGGAAGACGTCTTTAACCGCTCCAGAGCCGCGTGCATTTTCGAGATCCTTTTCGACCCGCGCCAAAATCTTCAACTCTTTGGCGCAAGCTCTGTCTGCCTTCTGTTTTGTTACCGCTTTCACTGTCGTTTTCTCCGTCGATCTTTCTGAGATCGAGATAGTCGTCCGGAGCCAGAAATAAGCAACGACAGGCGCTCCCTCGGAGCCTTTAGGCTTGCGCCAGTGGACATACGCGCGAGGACTCCGGACTTTGGGCAAAAACGACTACGCCTGCCGTACGAGGTTTTCTGGACGCGACGATAGGAAATACCGTTCGGCCATGTCAACGTTTAAGTTGTATTGTTGTGTATAACACGTATTGAGTCATTAATTATATCGACGCACAAGGGTGCACCGTGTTTGAATCGCGCGATGAAGCTTAGAATCAAACCGAACTCGCAGATGTGGACGGAAAGCGAAGCTGCTCAACTGCTGCGTTGCTCGACGAGCCACGTGAGACATCTGCGGCTCACTCGTCAGCTCGGGTGTTATCCAGGCCGCCCCGGGCCTCTCACAAGCCGATCCGGAAATATACGCCGCCGCAGTGAAGATCATCAGAGTTCGAATGCCCGGAACAGCCAAGGGGTACGCCGTCGTACCCGCTGACACGCGGCCGCGCGTGCCGCAGACGCGGAGCGCACTGATCTTGCGGAAGACGAACAGCAGCGATTGACCGAGCTAAGCCGCCTCCCCCCAGCTCAAGCAAGTCAGGCAGCGGGAACGGTTCGAGCGGATAGCGGACGTTCGACGACCTTTCTGCGCACGACATAGCCTCGATGCGCTGAAATCCCTCGATGCCGATCAGATAGTCTGCTGAGCACCACGGGCTCACCAACCGATCGAGGTCGCACTAACGCGCAATGACAGAGCTGCGCCTGCCTAGATTAGCTTTTCGCATCGGCCGCGCTGGGCTGGCGTTGCTCGCCGGTACTGCCGTGACAGACGCCTCTAGCTGCAATCGGCGGGATGCGCTCGGCACGGCGCGGGTGCTCGCTGTCGATGCCGCGCTCTTCCCGCGCGTGGGGCTGAAGAACTTTCCAGAGACGCTTCCTCTGGCGGACTATGAAGTCGTCCTCACCTTCGATGACGGACCGCGGCCGCCGAACACGGATAAGGTGTTGGCTGCGCTCGCACAGGAATGCGCGCGAGCCACGTTCTTTCTGGTGGGCCGATCCTCGGCGGAATTTCCCGAGCTCGTGCGGCGTATGGCCGCCCAGGGCCACACCGTTGCGCACCACAGCTGGTCGCATCCGATGATGTCGAAAACCTCGTTCGAGCAGGCGAAAGAGAACATCGAGCGCGGTATCGCCGCCGTCGAAATGGCGCTCAACGGTGTGTCCACCAAAATGCCCTCGACGCCGTTCTTCCGGTTCCCCTACTTCGACGCGACACCTGCGACGCTCGATCTTTTGCAGGCGCGCGGAATTGTCGTGTTCGGAGCTGACCTTTGGGCGAGCGATTGGGAGAACATAACTCCAGAGCAGGAGCTCACAATCCTGATCGAGCGGCTCGAGGCCGCTCGTAAGGGCATCATTCTGCTGCATGATGCCCAGACGCGGACGGCGACCATGCTGCCTGCGTTCCTGCGCTACCTGCATCAGAACGGGTATCGGATCGTGCATCTGGTGCCGGCTGCCGCCAAGAGCGCTGAAGCCCCATTGACGTCTTGGCACCACGCCTTCCCGCAGTGAAGGCGCGCGAGAAGTGTCGGAGATCAACTCCTGGGGGGCAGAGACGGCTCCGGACAACCTCGTGGCCTGATCGGGTTCGATTTGCGAAGCCTCAACGTGACGAAGCTGTTGCTGCGGCACGGCGATCATGCCGCCTCGGACGCCCTTGCGCCAAAGCGAAACAAGAGCTGCTCCACTTCGGCGGCTGGCCTGGCGCCGCTCAACAAGAATCCTTGCACCTCGTTGCAACCCTCGGCACGAAGCCAATCGAGCTTGATTTCAAGCTCGAGCCGTTTCGGGGTCAAGCCGGAATTCGCCAGCGCTGAATCACCACCTGAACCAGATTGCGGCTACGGAATTGCACCGGCGACAGGTTGACCGCGACCTTGATCTCTAAAGGCCACTTTACCGCCTCGTTACAGGCTTCGCGCAGCACCCATTCTCCGAGGGGCCCGATCAGCCCGATTTCCTCCGCAAGGGGAATAAACTCGGCCGGCGAGATCATGCCCTTCTCAGGGTGCGGCCAGCGCAGAAGCGCCTCAAAGCCAGAGATCTTGTCGCTCGCGATATCAACCAGGGGCTGATAGTGCAGCTCGAATTCGTGACCAGCAAAGACACGGCGCAGATCAAGCTCCATCTCGCGCCGTCGCTGCACCTGCTGATCCATCTCCCGCTCGAAGAAGCGATGCGTTCCGCCGCCATCCTCTTTGGCGCGATAGAGCACCATATCGGCGTTACGAATCAGTTCGGCACTGGTCGTGCCATCGCCTGGTGACAGCGCGATTCCGACCGAGGCACCGATAATGACCTGATTGCCGTCAATCTCGTAAGGCGCACTCAACGTCCTGATCAGGTCGGCCGCGAATTGGCTCACATGCGTCGGCGAGGTATCATCCGTGAGAATGATCGAAAATTCGTCGCCACCGAGCCGTGCCGCCAGATTGTTTCCGGCGACCCTGGACCGCAGCCGGTCGGCCACCTGCTCGAGCATGTGATCGCCGATGGGATGTCCGAACGAATCGTTGACGTTCTTGAAGAGGTCAAGGTCGATGCACAGCACCGCGACGCGGTTACCAGCTGCATTAGCCCTTTCAAGCGCATCCCCGAGCCACCTCTGGTGGAGTGCGCGGTTGGCGAGGTTGGTCAGCCCGTCGTGAAGTGCCATATGGGCGATACGGGCCTCGGCTTTGCGCCGTTCGCTGATGTCGACCACCACGACCAGATACCCTTCGCGCCCCTCAATCATCAGGCGTCGCCCAAAGGTCAGCACAGAAATCTCAGCGCCATCAGCTCTGACATGGCGCCAGGGATGTTCGGACTGAGAGATGTCGCCCGCTTCTCGCAGCGCCCGGGTATAGCTGACCCATTCGTCGTCTGGCCAGATCTCCTGAACTTTCATTCGCAGGAATGGTCTCGCGAGTATGGCCATAGTGCTGCACTGCCGCGTCTGAAGTCCATTGTCTCGGCATTTAACGCCCACATCGGCATCGGATTACTGTCGAACAGCAACCTGAACGACGCATCCCGGCGATTGAACGACGTAACGTCGGAAATGACCACGGACACGATGTCTCCGAAGGCACTGAGGCGCAAGCGCAGGCTCTGATACCGTATTCGATGGAGTATCGCGATCCACCCATTTTGGCCGCAAGATTGCCCTTCAGATGCTTGGCAATCCGCAAGGACGATCCGCCTTCAACGAGCTCTCGTTTCCGAGCCACACCTTCCAAGTATTCGCCGGGCCGGCCGTCCCCGTCGTAGAGGGATGGTACCGTCTCCGTGACGCCACAGGACTATAGAGGAGCTGTAATGACTACTGCCACCGAACGCAAACCGAAGCGCCAAAACATCTCATCCGGCGGGCATACGAAAACATATTTGGCTACTCTCGTAGCGAAGAACGGCCAGGTCCATGTTTCCGGCACCTCCGCGCCAGCACCCCACGAAGGGAGGAGTGCCTACGACCAAGCTACAGCCGCTCTGGCTATCATCAAGGCGGCGCTTACATCCGCGAGAGCAGATCTGGGCGATGTTGTTCGAATAGTTGCATATCTCAGAAATATCGAGGACGCAGATCAGGTCGCGAAAGCGCACCTTGAGGTCTTCGATGCCGTAAGACCCGCTTCGACGCTAGTCCAAGTGACCTCCATGCTAGCTCGTGGAAATCGAGGCCTTTGCAATAGTCGACCCATAAACGTGACGAGAGTACGTATCAATATGCTTATTGCGGGCATCTATCCGGCCAATTTTGGAAAGGGACAGAGGTCCCGCAAGGACTGTAAAACGCAATCAATGGGCCGGGGCCGTGCAATAGCTAGATGCGGAGCGATTTGATGGTCGCCTGAGGGCGAGATGAACTGCTGTAGTGCCAAGACAATGGAAGGCGCTGAAGAAGAATTTGTCAAGGGCAACACTAAATCGCAGCGACCTGCCCAATTATGATGATGGCATCGATTCCAGGCGCGGCTGAGTTTGAGATCAGATAACGTCGAGCACGCCGAGAAAGAGCCAATAGTAGGGCTATAGCCCGTGGTTTGACGCCTTCCTCAAATGGCATGAGTTGGCCTATGAAAACTCGTGCGATTGTAGCCTGGAATGTTCGTCGGATCCGCGTAGACCAAGGAATTTCGCAAGAGAAATTGGCTTACGACGCCGGGATTGACAGGTCCTACATGAGTAGTCTGGAGCGGCAGTCGAAGAACCCGACAATTGATCTTCTCGACCGCATAGCCGAAACGCTGGGCGTCCATTTGTCCGATTTGTTTGCTCGGCCGCCAAAAGGTGCAAGGTCTGCCAAGACCTTGCCTAAAAATCGCAAGGCAACGCGTCCACGTGGCAGGAAGAAATAACTACGGCATTTGCGCATCCACTGAACGGGACTTAGAACACCGAACTCGTCCGATAAGGCTATGTTTAGCGGCCGAACGTCAGCAAAAGGGGTATCGGACCGAGTGCGTTGCTCGCCTTCATGTGGCTGGTGAGTTTTGGTCAAAGGCAGACACCCACCATAAACTGTCAGAGACTCACCGCCGTCGGTTTGGTCGCGCGCTGTCCTGGACCGCAGGCGGCAAGTGAGTGGCCTGGGCAGTCTCGCACAGGACGGGGCCACGAAAATGGATGTTCCCAGTTCTACCCATTTCGAGTGAAACATTGCTTGCAATTAATTCGGAAGCACATTCCACTGGCAAGCTGAATTTGCGATTGGTCGCAACCGCGATGGCATTGGACCAAACCGCGCGAGTTAGGGGGGTGCGCTTCGACCGTGCAATTTCGCGATTTGCGGTGGGCAATCACCGTTTCCCAGCATCGAAGCCTCCGCCAAGCGGCAGAGACGCTCAGAATCAAGCAGCCAACGCTCAGTCGCTGCCTGCAAAATCTCGAGGACGCGGTGGGTAGCAAGCTCTTCGAGCGCACCAACGGCGGAACGCGACCAACCGTGGAGGGTCAAGACTTCCTTGAGGATGCAAGGCGCCTCCTACGCGAAGCTGAAGCAATGACGGCTCGTCTCAGGAGCCGCTCCCGCGGCGTGAGTGGTCGGCTGACCGTCGGCATTCACACCTCCCTCTCAGCCGGCAATCTCAGAGCTACACTCCTCGAGCACAGGGACCGCTTTCCCGATGTCGACCGACGGATGGTCGAGGAAGCAAGCGATCATCTGATTGCGCACCTAGCCAGCTCCACCATTGACGTCGCCATCGTGGCCGAGCCCAATCCGAAATGGAGCGACAGGTCATTGCTGCTCTGGAGCGAGCGTGTTGTTGCCGCCCTCCCCGCGAACCATCTGCTGACCGGCCGTGACGTAGTTCACTGGGGCGAACTGAGGCGCGAACCACTTTTGATGTCACAGCGTGGCCCTGGACCGGAACTCCTCAAGCTCCTCATCAGCAAATTAGGACCTTCCGATCCTTGTACGCTGCTTCGGCATGAGGTGGGGCTCGACAGGCTTCTCTCTTTGGTGGGTGTGGGCTGGGGTATTCTGCTTGCATTGGAAAGTGCAACTGGCGCATCCTATCCGGGTGTCACTTTCCGCGAGGTGCATGATACCAACGGACCGACGCGGCTGAGCTTTCACGCCTATTGGCGGAAGGCCAACGGAAATCCATCATTGCGTCCGTTTCTGGACCTACTTCGCGAGCGCTACCCGGATCTTTCCACTGCTGTTTGTGCAGGCTGAGCAACATTCCGCCGGGCCTTAGCAAACGCGCGATCAGTTGCCATGAAACGCTCGATCATCGGCGCAATCAATTTGGCAGGCTCAGTTGGCGTCGTCGCGCCTCCGCTGCGCGTCAGAATCTCGGCGTAGCTTTTGAGGTTTCTGAAGACCGCCGCCGGCAACTCGATCGTGAGCTTGACCGGCTTGTGGTCTTCGAGCGGCCCAAGCTTGAGCTTCGTCATGGCGTTCCTCCCTTTCCGTACGGAGCCAATACCAAATCCCGCGTAACGATGACCCGCACCGGGAAACCTGGCCGGATGGTCAGCGTTGGCTGGATGTTGAGCTGGCGTTGCACGATCTGCTGGCCGGTCTGGCTGATGCTGTTGGACGCGCCGCTGCGGATCGCTTGGACGAGGTTGTTTTCATTCTGGCTGGTGCCCGCCTCCGCTCCCACGCTGAGCATTGTCGAGAGGACGGCGGCCCTGAACAGCATGCCCCAATGGTTGTCGACCTCATCCTCGAGTCCGGCATAGCCACCGGTGTCAGCACCAGGCTGGCGCTCCAGCACGATCGAATGACCGTCCGGCATGATGATTCGGGTCCAGACCAAGAGGATGCGGCTCTGGCCGAACGCGACGGAGCTATCGTACTGACCTATCAACTTCGCGCCCTGGGGGATCAAAAGATATTTGCCGGACGGGCTGTCCCAGACCGCCTCCGTGATCTGAGCGGTGACCTGGCCAGGCAGATCGGACCGAATGCCCGTGATGAGCGCGGCCGGGATCACAGTGCCGGCCTGCACGACATAAGGTGAAGCCTTGGCTTCGAGCCGGTCCGGACTGACCGTGCGCTTGTCCGTCGCAGCAGCGAGGAAGGCCGTCTTACAGTCTTGCATGTTCTGGGCCGATCCGGCATCGACGGGTGGTGTCCCCGTTGGTGACGTCGCGGTTGTGGTCGGCGTATTCGGGACGAGTTGGCCGACGCTCTGTGGTTGCTGAGCCGTTTGGGCGAAGAGGCGGCTGACCCGCGCCGCCTCGATTTCCTGGGATCTGCGCTGCGTCTCCGGATCAGGCGTCGTTCCGGGGATCACGGTGTTCGGCGCGGCGCCTGCGTTGAGGATTGGCTTGCCGAGGTCGCCGGGTAGCGGCGGCCCGAGCGGCGGTGCTTGACGCGGCAGACCGGTGTAGTCCTTCGGCAACCCAGCTAGACCCTCGGCCGAAGGCCGATTCTGGGTGCTGAGCAACTCTTGGCCCGTCTGCTGCTTATTGCCGGTCTGCAGCGCGTAGCCGAGCGCGCCCGCAACTGCGAGGGCTGAAACCGCGCCGAGTCCGATCAGGACCTTGCGCGAGAGCCGTGTCACACGGGGCCGCTCGCCTCGGAGCCGAAAGTCCGGCGGCGCGACGGCCGGGATGTCGCCCTGGCGTTCGTGTCCGCTGTCTATCGCCATGAGCGCGGCCTTCCGTCGGTACGGACTATGCGCACGCGCCGCTCGCTGTCCTTATCGCCAACACGCAATTCGGCGGCAGCAAACAGGCGGTCGACGATGTAGTAGTTGCGGTTCACGCGGTAGTTCACCAGTTCGGACCCGCCGGCCGGACCGATGACGAACAGCGGCGGCATTTCGCCTTGGACGATGCCGCTCGGAAACTCGATGTAGACTTTGTTTCCGTCGTCGAACGCACGCAGCGGACGCCAAGCCGGATCGTCGCCCTCGATCGCGTAGCGGAAGTTGATCGCGGCGAGATCGACGCCAGTTGCAATGGGCGCTGCTGTTTCAGCGGCCGCATTCTGCCGCCGAAGCGCAATGAGTTGGTCCTCGGGATACTGCCAGGAGACCGAGGCCATGTAAGTCTTCTCCGTCGAACGCAGTTCGAGGAGGTAGGTCCGCCGGTCGGTGTTGATCACGAGATTGGTGACCAATTCGGGCCGCGTCGGCTTGACCAGGATGTGGATCTTCTTGGTCGGGCCTGCGCCGCTCTCGGTATCGCCGATGATCCAGCGCACGGTGTCGCCCGCGGCGACCGGACCGGAGCCGACGAGTTGCTCGCCCTCCTGGAGGGCCACGTCGGTGATCTGACCGAGCGCCGTATAGACTTGGTAGAGGGCTCCGCCAGAGAACGGATAGACCTGTACCGCGTTGATGAAACCATTGCGGACCGGCTGCACGCGTGCCGCCGCGTTGGCCTGCTTGACGCGAACCTTTGGATCGGCGGCTTCCGGGACGCGTTTGCCGGCCCCGAGCGGTTTCAACTGCCCGGGCAGCGGCAGGGGTTTTGGCAATTCCACGATCTGGACGGGCGGCGGCGGATCAGCGGTAAGCGTCGCCGGCTCCGCGGTGTCGTAATTGATGTCGGGCGGGATAAAATTGTGCGCGCAGCCACCAAGCAGTGATGCGGACATCAGCAAAGCCACAAAGGCGGATTTACGGAAGCACGTATCGCCGTTTTTCCGGTTTTGCTGAACGATGAAGAAAGGCGAAGCCGGACCGCCGGCTTTCGAGAAGATCGGCGGGGTCATTGTCCCAACTCCTTCGACCAGTTGATGGCGTTGACGTAAACGCCGAGCGGATTCTTGCGCAGCCGGTCGGCATCGGTGGGCGGCCGAATCGCAACGGTGAGGATCGCGGTCCAACGTGTGGTGCCGGCGAGCGCGCCGTCTTGATAGCGGTGTTCGACCCAGGCCACGCGAAAACTGTCGGGCGAGGCGCGGATGACGCTGGAGACGTCGATCGCGACCTGCTGCTTACCGAGATTGGCGAAGGGGTCATTGGCGCGGGCGTAGTCGTTCAGCGCAACCGAGCCCGCCGTTGTCGTGAAATCATAAGCCTGCAGCCAGTTGTGCCGCACGATGATCGGGTCGGCCGGAAGCGAGCGCACAATCTGGATGAAATGGGCGAGATACCAGGCAATCTGCGGGTCGTTCGGCCTGTAGTCGGCGGTGGCAGGCGCAACAGCTTGCGCCTCGCCGAGCTTGTCGACCTGCACCACCCAGGGAACGACGGTGCCGTGGGTAGATTGCCAGACGAGACCGCCGGCGAGGCCAGAAGCGAGGATCAGCGAACCGAAGGCCATCAGCCGCCAGTTCTTGGCCTGCACACGGGCGGAGCCGATGCGCTCGTCCCAAACTTGCGCCGCGCGCTGGTAGGGGGTTTCGGGTTCGGGCGTGCGGCCGTAGCGCACGGACGATCGGCTGAAGATCGACATAGGTTATTCTCCCCCTGAAAGCTCGACGGAGTGGCCGCCACCATGGCTGTCGCCGGATTTGAGGGCTTGCGCGGCGGTCTGGGCGCCGTGAATGACGGTCTGATTGCGCTTGACGCGCTGGGCCCAGGCAGGCGGAGCGCTCTCGCTCGCTGCTTGAGATGCCGCTCCGTCGCTTGCGGCCTCGGCACTCCCGATGGTCCCCATCGTCGAGGAGCCACCGGTGTTGGCGACACCGGCACGGGCACCAGAGCTAAAACTCTCCGTCATTGCCCCCGTTGCTCGCGCAGCGGCGCGTCTGACGGGAGTTGCCGCGTGACTAGCCGCCGCACGGCCCGCGCCGCCGAGACCGGATGCGACGCCGCCAGCGCCGGACCGACCGGCCGACGCGAGGCTGTAGGCGGAGGACACACCGCCCGCCATCGCAGCACCACCACGCGCGGCGGCCGCAGCACCGGAGCTAGTTGCCATAGCTCCCCTTCCGGCCAAACCGAGCGCTGCGCCACCGACCATTGCCGTGCCGGCGACGGCAAGGCCCGTACCGACAGCAGCGCCCGCGCCAAGCTGCGGCGCCCCCGAGACAAGCCCCGTCGCTATCCCGGGACCGAAGATGCCGAGGCCGAGCATCGCTAGCGCCGCGAGCACGACAGAGAGCGCCTGCTCGATAGTCGGCTGCCCGCCGGCATAGGCGGTGGTGAACTGGGTGAAGAGCCCGGTGGCGATGCCGACGATGACAGCAAGCACCATCACCTTCACGCCGGAGGCAACGACGTTGCCCAGCACCTTCTCTGCGAGGAAGGCGGTCTTGTTGAAAAGCGCGAACGGAATAAGGATGAAACCGGCAAGCGTCGTCAGCTTGAACTCGAGCAGCGTAATGAACAGCTGCACCGCCAGAATGAAGAAGGCGATTAGCACCAGCAGCCAGGACACCATCAGCACGGCAATCTGAACGAAGTTCGCAAAGAAGCTGGTGAAGCCCATCATCTGGCTTGCGGAGTCGAGCAACGGCTGCCCGGCATCGAGGCCGACCTGCGCAAGCCGGCCGGGCCGCAGGAAGTCCGCGGTCGAGATCGACGAGCCGCCGGCCTTCAATCCGAGACTAGCGAAGCTATTGAAAATGATGCCCGAGAGCTTGGTGAAGTTGGTGATGATGAAGGCAAAGAAACCGATGTAGAGGGTCTTCTTCACCAGCCGTTGGAGAATGTCCTCGTCTGCGCCCCAGGCCCAGAATAGGCCCGCGAGCGTGATGTCGATGACAATCAACGTCGACGAGAGATACGTGACCTCGCCCTTGATCAGGCCGAAACCTGATTCGATGTAGGTCGTGAAGGTATTGAGAAAGGTATCGATGACGCCGACGTTGTTCACGGCTTCTCTCCCTGTGGAACACTCGTCGTCGGCTGTGTGGCCGACGCGGCCTGCGGCAGAAGTGGCCGCGCCGGCCCGCCGAAGAAGCGCGCGCGGTTCTCCTTCCAGACCGCCTGGCAGTGCGGATCTTCGGCATCCTGGGGGCCAAGCGCGCCGCAGCGGCGCAGCTCGGCCGAGAGATCATCGGGAGCGGAGACAGAGGGGGCGTCAGATACAGGCCGCTCCGCCGGACGCCGGTGGATGGCGTGCAGCGCCGCGAGGAAAATCGCGAACGCAATGATCATCGCGCCTGCGCGAAGGATATCCGAGCGCTCCATAGTCGGTGCCTCAGTTGCCGCTGAACATGGTGACGTTGCCGGGCTGATAGCCGCTACGCGTCGAGAAGATCTTGTACTGCTGCTGGCCCTGCGATTCGGCCGCCGTCACGCGCGCTTGCTCCAATGCATCCGCCCGCCCCTTTGCGGCGAGCACCGCGACAAGATCGGAGAGCTGCTGGGAGTGCAGGGCCAGGAGCTGATTGCCGGCCTGAGCGGCCTGGAGAGCGCCGCTTGCCGACTGGCTGGCGGTAACCAGCGAGCTCATTGCGCTGGAATTGGTCGAGATATTGCCGACGACGCCGGCCTGCACCTTCAGCGAGTCTTCGAAAGCGCCGACCGAATTCTGCCAACGACTTTGAGCCGCCGCAAACATTGTCGCATTGGAGCCCGTGGCCGCCGCCGTGCCGTAGACGCTAGAGTACGCCGTCTGGATACGCTCGACGTTGAAGGCAATGTTCTGGGCCTGGCTCAGCAGGGACTGAGTCCGTGCGACCTGTGCCTGAAGCTGGGTCAGCGTCGACAACGGCAGGTTGGCGAGGTTCTTTCCCTGATTCACCAGGCTCTGGGCCTGATTGGTCAGCATCTGGATCTGATTGTTGATCTGCTGCAGTTCGCGCGCCGCGGTCAGCACGTTCTGGCTGAAATTGGAGGGATCGTAGACAATCCATTGCGCAGAGGCTGGCGTCGTCAAAGACGGCAAGGTCGAGAAGGCAAGCGAGAGAGCGGTCACAGCGGCCAAGGCAGCGTGCTGCACTTCAAGAGTGGTCATGATTGCACCTCCAGGTTGGTTAGGTCAGGAATGAGATCGGCGGCCCAAAGCAGCTCGTGATCCGCGAGCCAGGCGGTCGTGAAGTCGTCGCGGCCGTGCTCGGCGAGCAGCCGCTCGATGGCGGCATGATCGTCCCTGGAGGACGCGGCGCAGAAGGCGAGCGCAACCGGTCCGAGGCCGAGCTCAAACAGCCGATTGCCGCGCCGAGACTGGCAGTAATAGTCCCGCTTCGGCGTCGCCCGCGCGATGATCTCGATCTGGCGATCGTTCAAGCCGAACCGCTGGTAGATGGCGGTGATCTGCGGTTCGATCGCGCGCTCATTCGGCAGGAAGATGCGTGTCGGGCAGCTCTCGACGATTGCGGGTGCGATGTTGCTGCCGTCGATGTCGGAAAGCGATTGGGTTGCGAAGACAACGGAAGCATTCTTCTTCCTTAATGTCTTCAGCCATTCTCGAAGCTGCTGGGCGAAAGCCGGATCGTCGAGAACGAGCCAACCCTCATCGATGATGAGAAGGGTCGGCCGGCCGTCGAGTCGTCCCTCGATGCGATGGAAGAGGTAGGTAAGGACGGCGGGCGCCGCGCCCGCACCAATCAAGCCCTCGGTCTCGAACGCCTGCACCGACGCAAAGCCGAGGTGCTCGGCCTCTGCGTCGAGCAGGCGGCCGGAGGAGCCGCCGACGCAGTAAGGTTGCAGCGCCTGCTTGAGCGCGGTCGATTGCAACAGAACCGTCAGGCCGGTGATCGTGCGCTCCTCGACCGGCGAAGACGCCAGCGAGGTCAACGCCGACCAGACGTGCTCCTTCACGGTCGGATCGATGGTGACGCCTTCCTTGGCGAGGATCGCGGTCACCCACTCGGCCGCCCAGGCGCGCTCCGCTGCATCGCCGATGCGCGCGAGCGGTTGGAGAGCAACGGAGTCCTCAGCACTGTTCGACAGGCTTCCGCCGAGGTCGTGCCAGTCGCCGCCCATGGCAAGCGCCGCCGTGCGGATCGAACCGCCGAAATCGAAGGCGAAGATCTGGCTTTTGCGGTAGCGGCGGAACTGGATCGCCATCAACGCTAGCAGCACTGACTTACCGGCGCCGGTCGGGCCGACGATCAGGGTGTGGCCGACGTCGCCCACATGCAGCGAAAAGCGAAACGGCGTCGAGCCTTCGGTCTTGCCGAAGAAAAGTGGCGAGCTGCGGAAATGCTCATCGCGGTCCGGCCCGGCCCAGACCGCCGAAAGCGGGATCATGTGGGCGAGGTTCAATGTCGAGAGCGGCGGTTGGCGGACGTTGGCGTAGGCGTGCCCCGGCAGCGAGCCGAGCCAGGCTTCGAGCGCGTTCACCCCTTCCACCATGCAGGTGAAGTCGCGCCCCTGGATCACCTTCTCAACGAGGCGCAGCTTCTCGGCGGCGAGACCGGAATCCTCGTCCCAGACGGTAACGGTCGCAGTAACATAGGCCTGGCCGAAATCGTCGGTGCCCAGTTCCTGCAAGGCGAGATCGGCATCGGCGGCCTTGTTCGCTGCATCGCTATCGACCAGGGTCGAGGCCTCGTTGGTCATCACCTCCTTGACGATGGCGGCGATCGACTTGCGCTTGGCGAACCACTGGCGGCGGATCTTGGTCAGCAACTGCACCGCCTCGGTCTTGTCGAGGAGGATCGCGCGGGTCGACCAGCGGTAGGGGAAGGCAAGCCGGTTCAGTTCGTCCAGGATCCCAGGATGGGTGACGGTCGGAAAGCCGACCACGGTCAGCGTGCGAAGGTGGTGGCGGCCCAGGCGCGGCTCGAGGCCGCCGGCAAGCGGCTCGTCCGCGAGCAACGCGTCGAGATGCATGGGCGTCTCGGGGACACGTACGCGCTGTTGCCGGGTCGAGATGGTCGAATGCAGGTAGGTCAGCGTCTCGCCGTCGTCGAGCCACGCCACCTCGGGCATGAACCCTTCGACCAGTTGCAGGACGCGGTTGGTCCGATCGACGAAGCCACGCAGCAGCTCGTGGGGATCGACGCCGCTCTGCGTACGGCCCTCATAGAGCCAGCCCTCGATGCGCGAGGCGTCCTCGGCCGGCGGTAGCCAGACAAAGGTCAGGAAATAGCGGCTCTCGAAATGCGCACCCGCCTCCTCGAAAGCGTCCCGTCGCTCCAAGTCGACCAGTGCTGATGCGGCATCAGAAAAGGTATTGTGCGGATACGTCTGAGCAGCGATGCGCTGGGCCTCGACGAAGATGGCCCAGCCTGAGCCGAGACGGCGGAGTGCATTGTTGAGACGCGCCGTCACGCCGACCAGCTCGGCAGGCGTCGCGCTGTCGAGATCCGGACCACGAAAGCGCGCGGTGCGCTGGAACGCCCCGTCCTTGTTGAGGACGACGCCCTTCTCGACCAAAGCGGCCCAGGGCAGCAAGTCGGCGAGACCGTGGGGCCGATTGCGATATTCGGCGAGGTTCAGCATGCAAGCCTCACACGCCGAGGTACGACGGATAGCGGAGGTGACGTCGAACGACGTCCACGAACTGCGGGTCGCGCTTGGCCGCCCAGACCGCCGCGGCATGGCCTACGGCCCAAATCAGCGCGCCGGGGATCCAGAGGTGGAGGCCGAGCGCGATGGCGGCCGCCAACGTGCCGTTGGCGATCGCAACCGTACGGGGCGCGCCGCCCATCAGAATCGGGTCGGTGAGCGCGCGATGGATCGGCGCGAAGAAGCCCGGCACCTCGGGATCGACGATCGCGGCCATTAGACCAAGGCTCCGCCGGAGAAGCTGAAGAAGGTCAGGAAGAAGCTCGACGCGGCAAAGGCGATCGACAGGCCGAAAACGATCTGGATCAGCCGGCGAAAACCGCCCGACGTATCGCCGAACGCGAGTGTCAGGCCGGTCACGGTGATGATGATGACCGACATGATCTTGGCGACCGGACCTTGCACCGACTCCAGGATCTGATTGAGCGGCGTCTCCCACGGCATTGAGGAGCCGGAAGCGTAGGCCGCGGGGGCAAAGGCGATGGAGATGAAGGCAATCGCCGCAAGCTCGGTGAAGCGACCGCGAACATGGCGGATCGCGGAAGGGAACTGGATCATGATGGCTCCTTGGAAAGCGAGGATTGGCCGCCCGTCTCGGCTGACTGGACGCGGTAATCGCCGGTGGCGGGATCGAGGCCGGCGACGAGAGCGAGTTCGGCGAGGCGGCGTTCGCTGCCACGGCCCCGCAGCACCGCGACGAGATCAATGGTCTCGGCGATCAGCGCCTTGGGAACGGTGAGGACGGCTTCCTGGATGAGCTGCTCGAGGCGACGAAGAGCGCCCAGCGCCGTGCCGGCGTGAATCGTTCCGATCCCACCTGGATGGCCCGTGCCCCAAGCCTTGAGGAGCTCCAAAGCTTCGCTGCCCCGCACCTCACCAACCGGAATCCGGTCGGGGCGCAGACGTAGAGAGGAGCGGACGAGGTCGGATAGCGACGCAACGCCGTCCTTGGTGCGCAGCGCGACCAGATTCGGGGCGCGGCACTGCAGCTCACGCGTATCCTCGATGAGGACCACACGATCGGTGGTGCCGGCGATCTCGGCCAGCAGTGCGTTTGTGAGGGTGGTCTTGCCGGTCGAGGTGCCGCCGGCGACCAGGATGTTCTTGCGGGCAGCGACGGCTTCGCGGAGCAGACCCGCCTGCCCGGCCGTCATGATGCCAGCCGTCGCGTAGTCATCCAGCGTGAAAACAGCGACGGCCGGCTTGCGGATCGCAAAGGTCGGTGCCGCAACGACGGGCGGGAGAAGCCCCTCGAACCTCTCCCCCGTCTCGGGAAGCTCGGCCGAAACGCGGGGCTTCTCGGCATGCACCTCGGCGCCGACATGGTGCGCAACCAGGCGCACGATCCGCTCGCCGTCGGCGGCGGACATGGTTCGTCCGCTATCCTCCAGGCCGCCGGACAGCCGGTCGATCCAAAGCCGGCCGTCGGGGTTGAGCATCACCTCGACGATCGATGGATCTTCAAGGAAGGTGGCGATCGCGGGGCCGAGCGCGGTGCGCAGCATGCGCGCGCCACGCGAGAACGCTTCCGAATGGAGTGAGGTGCCCGCCACGATTGTCCCCCGTCGAACGCCAATCGCAACAAGCGATCGGCGACGGGGATGAATAGAAAAGGCAGGAAATGGGTTAGTTCAACAAGTATTCAGCCGTCGTCGGGAGCCAGCGTAGAGCAGCGAAAAAATACTTGCTGCATAGAGGGCTGCTGACCGTCCCTGATGACAGACTCGTCCTCGAGACATGTGCAACCGTGAATTTGCCAAGGCTTTGAAAGACTAACTTCTTGAGTGCGAATCGGTCACGTCACCGCTCGCAGCGCATTCAATTGATTCCGCAATACGTTGCGCGCGCGAAGGCACTGAAGATCGTCTATTTTTCATTATTAAGCGACGGAGTTCCTCGTTCATTTGCCGCCGGTGACGCGTCGTCCCCGACTGCCGAGATTTCCGTGCAAATCGACGATCTCCCGTTAGTCTTGAATGGGATGGATCCCTGGCTCGCGAGAGCCGGCTGTTTGCTATTGCAACGCGATGGGTATAGCGGCCGAGGTAGGCCAGCACCTGTGCGATCACCGAACGGCCGTTTCCCCGACTTCGATCTTGGCTTTGTCGCGGCCGATACGGCCGTGGCGGCACCTGGCGGAGAGGTAATGCCGGTCGAGATTGGCATAGGTCCGGTTGACTTTCGGCTCGTGAAAGCAAGCCCGGGTGATGCCGGCCTTCAGATTGTCGCTCACCGTCTGCCGGGCCACGCCACCGAAATAAGAGAATGCCCGAACGTGCGAGGCAAGCCAGTCCGGCAGGCTTGGCTGACGCTGGCTTCGGCGTAGGTGTAGTTCGAGGCGCCGAGCACGACGACGAAGATCTGCATGCTGCGGACCTCGCCGCTGAGCCACCTCCATCGGGCGGCCGGAATAGTCGACGAACAGCTTCTCGCCGGCGACATGGATCTGGCGCAGAGTCAGCTTGAGGTGGCCGGCCCATTCCTTAGCGTTCGCAGAACCATGAATAGCTGAAGCTGTCGTCGCTTGCGTCCCAATACTCCTTCCACAACCGCATCAGCGTAACGTGCGGGCGGCGCAGCTCGCGATGCATGAGCGCCCATTCGGGCTGTGGAATCGTCGCTGAGCCGATCGGATGGTGGCGGATACAGGCGGTTCTCGAGTTGCTCCGGCGGCAACGGCCAGGTCAAGCCGGCACGGCGGGTTCGGTTCAGGTACTTGCTGACCGTGCTTTGGGCCAAGCTCAGGCTGCGGGCAACGGCGCGTTGCGATATGCCGACGCTTTAGTGCAGGCGTAGAACTTCGCGAATGTGGCGCATGGACAGTCTCTCTGTGGCATCTAGATCCTCTACGGTTAGGCAAAAGACCAAGCTACCCGGGTTGCAGACTGTCAGCGGTGCGCGCCTCCTGATTGCCCCCGACCGCGATCGCGGGAAACAGCGATCATGATCGGCAGGAATTGGTGATCACGATCGGCTGGAACGCGGAAAGATCATCGCGTCGCATTCAAAACGGCGTCGCCGGGCGAGTTTCTCGGCTTCCTGAACAGCGTCACCGCGGCCTTTCCGGGCCGAACGCTTCACGTCATCCTCGACTACTCAACGCCCACAAGAAAAACGAACATTGGCTCAAGGCCTACCCCAACGTGCAACTATTTCACGCCGACAAGTGCGTCCTGGCTCAAGCGGGTCGAGGTATGTTTTTCGATCTTGCAGGTGCAGTCGCTTAGCGGCACTTCCTTTACAAGCCTCAAACAGCTTCAGGAACACATCGATGGCCTACGTCAACGCGTACAATGACAAAGCCGAGCTCTTCGTCTGGACCAAAAAAAGGTCCGTCAACGCGGTTTCAAACGCCGCCGTATACTCAGCTCTGATTCCGGGTACTCGTGTGGGTTTCGACGGCCTCGGTGGCCTTTCGGACATGGGCCGGCCCTTCCGCGACCGGCCGTTCATCGCGGTAGCGCACAATTGTTTCACACGTTCTCGTTCGAGGCACCCACGAACAACTTAATCGGATGGCCGGTGTGAGTTCTTTGGCAAAAACCAACAGGGCTAGCCTTCATCCACCTCTATACGTGGCTGCACCGCACACCACCGGCCGCAACCGACATGCAAAAATGCTTTGCAGCCCGCCTTCGGTATCGAGGCCCTCATCGATCAGAAACACCTGCCGGAACTAATCTGACCGGCAGACCCATCCTGTCAAAATCACGGGCAGAGGTACGAGCGTTTCCGCTTGGTCGCAGAGGGCGCAAGACGTGCACCATGCTGTCTTCGCGCGACACATTGTCGTCGTCAGGTTCTCGACAGCTCCGTAGCAAAATATGTGGAGCTGATCGCACTGGACGAGCATCGATTCGCACGATGCTCACGCTGCGTAGGTAGCCGTTGGGGGCTGGGCCCCCGGCACGTCAGATCCAGGCCCAGCTTTAAACGGCCTATATTTTTGAAGGTGAGAACGGATGGATCTCCCCTCGACCAACTGGGTGCGGGATCAATCGGACAGCACGGACCCGCAAGCAAGCTCACCCGCGGTTCAGTCCGCAGATGGGGCGACCTTTGAGCGGCAACTGACCGAGATCGCCAATTCAGATGGAGGTGGTGGAGCAATGCCGGCCGCCTCGGCGCCGCAGCCGGCTCGGTCAACTCCACCGCCGCTTTATTCCGAGGATGCTTCGGCTATTTGGGGGCTTGAGGAGGCCCTCATCAAGGGCGGGGCCGCCCAACACACCGCCCAGAACAATGCATATTCTCTTCTCGGCTTTGGCCGCTGGCTCTTGGCAAATAACAAACCAGCTATTGTTGCTCGGCTGAACGACGAGTCGCTGATCGCTGATGCGCGCCAATTCATCGAAGAGGGGCATCCCAGGGTTGTCCTTACGGCGATAGATCATCTCCGGACCTCGCAGTCGACGGGCGGAAACGCGCCGGTCAAAGGCCGCGCTGAGCCAAATCCACACTCCGAGGACGTGGCTCTCGTCAATGAGTATAAAAACGAAGTAGCGACAGATACCGCCAGAAGCAACGCAGTTGCTCTTAGAAGTTTCAGTGACTACCTGCGTAAAAACAACAAGGAGGGCATTGCTGCCCGGCTTTACGGCACGTCGTTGGATGGAGATGTCGACGCCTATAAATCGCACCCCGGTTATAATCGGAAGATCCAAGCCGCGCTGGCTCATCTCCGACAACCGAGAGGCCAGAGCGAGCAATCTAGAGGCCAGAGCGAGCAGCCTTTTTATTCCGAGGATGCTGCCCTTTTTTCAGGGCTTGAGAAGGCCCTCATCAACGGTGGGGCCGCCAAGAACACTGCCAAGGCCAATGCATATACTCTTCGCAGCTTTGGCCGCTGGCTCTTCGCAAATAACAAACCGGCCATTGTTGCTCGGCGGAACGACGAGTCGCTGATCACCGATGCGCGCCAGTTCATCGAAGAGGGGCATCCCAGGGCTGTCCTTACGGCAATAGATCATCTCCGGACCTCGCAGTCGACGGGCGGAGTCGTGCCGATCGCAGGCCGCACTGAGCTGAATCCTTATCCTCAGGATGCGGCTCTCGTCAAAGAGTACAAAGACGAAGCAGCGACAGAAACCGGCAAGAAGGTTGAAATCAGGAAGGATGCAACTGTTCTTCGCAGTTTCAGTCACTACCTGCGTGAAAACAACAAGCCGGGCATTGCTGGTCGGCTTTCAGGCAGGGCGCTGGATGGAGATGTCAAGTGCTATAAGAAGGACGCCGGGGGTGACCGGCGGATCGGTGCCGCACTGGCTCGTCTCCGAAAATCGTCGGCCGGCGCTGAGGCGATGGAGCTCGAGCGCCATATTGATCCCGAAGACGCGGCCCTGAGGGAATCGAGGCGGGTCGGCGACGCCGCTGCGCAGCACAGTGCGTCGCAGAAAGTTGGCCGTTGGCCAGAGGAGCTTCCTGCGGAAGGCTACGATCAGGATTTGGGCCGGATGGACGAACCCGGACCGTCGTCCTCGGCGCCGCAGCCGGCTCAGTCAACTGGGATTGTGATAGGGCAGAGGAAGCAGCCTCTTTATTCCGAGGATGCTCCCCTTATTTCGGGGCTTGAGGAGGCCCTCATCATGGGCGGGTTCAGCAAATCCGCTGCCGAGCTGTACGGAGGTTCTCTTCGTAGCTTTAGCCGTTGGCTTTTCGCAGAAAAAAAACCGAGCATTCTTGCTCGGCTCGACAACCGGTCGCTGACCGATGGCGGTGAGGTGCTTGAGTTCACCGGACAGCGTAATCCAAAGACACTCCTTCAGGCAATCGACTATCTCCGGACCTTGCGGTCGACGGGCGCCGTGCCGATCTCACAACGCGCTAAGCTGAATCCTCCCCCCCAGAACGTGGCCCTCATCGATCCCGAAGACGCGGTACTGATGGATCCAAGGCGCATCGACGCCGCCACTGCGCAGCACAGGGCGTCGGAAACTGGCGGTCGCGCCAGAGGAGCTTCCCGCGGAAGGCCGCGATCAGGATTTGCTTTTGGGGGGGGTGGACGAACCCGGCCCGTCGTCATCTGTCGAGCCGGCCGCGCGCCATCACGGAGCACCGGATCCCGGAGCGTCCGTTCGTCCCTTGACCTGGCGCCAACACCGCGGGCAATCCCCGGACGAGCTGATGGGCGCGATTGCCAGGAGCAATCTGCCAAGCGAGGGGGACCTCATCATCCGTGATTACCGCATGGCGGAGCGCGCTTCCAGCGCGGAAGGCCCTTGGCACGCGGAGGATGATCTGGCCTGGTCGCCGCGCTTAAGCGTTGACCCAGAGGAGCTTCGACGGCTACTGGATGACGAACCGATGTCCTCGCAGCCGATCTACAATTCGGCGGAGCTTCAGGACAGCGGGGACCTGGGTGACCAGCTGCCGGGCGAAAATTTGGCGGAGCTCCTGGAGATGCTCGCTTCACCTCGCCATTCGCCAGCGGACAGTGTCAATCAGCCAGGCGCAGCCGTTCCTTGGCCATTGCAAGCGGTCGATCCCAACAGCATTTGGCTGGAGGCGGAGCAGGCTGGCCAGCTGCCGATCAACGATGAGCATGACCCAGCTGAGCGGAGGCCAGCGAAGAGGCCGAGGACCGACAACCAGCTGCAAGGCGTTGCCATCGAGCGGCAGCTGAGCGCGATCGGCAATTCAGGCGATCGCCTGCTGACGCCGGCTCCCACTCATCAGCTGGGTGCATCACCACGGGAGGCGCAGCCGATGCTGCCGGAGAGCGGGTACGAAGACGCCACGGCGCCGCATGCGGCCGCGATATACCTCGGGGACGCCACTGCGCAGCACAGCGCGCCGCAGGGAGCTGTCAGTTGGCCATTGGTCTTCCCGGAAGGTTACGATGGTCTGCATTTGATGGTGGAAGACAGCCCGCGGTGGCCCGGGATTCCCCCTCAGCAGGTGCAGGACATAGTCCAAACTGAAGGGCAGGAACCTGGCTGGTCCACCTCAACGACCGTGGAAGCAGAGTTAGCGCATTTTGCCAGGGCCCGCTCAGACACCGACGGCGGTCTAGAGGCAGCGGTGCGTCCGGATTCGCCCGCATCCTTCGCGTTGCGTGACACTGCTTGGGGGCCGCCGCCTGACGTTCCGCCGCCGTTTGCCAGGCCAGGACCGGGTCATCATCACGGCGCTCGACAGCTCGAAGCGCCGCAGGAGCTTGCCCCAATCCCGGTCCCGTTGGGCGAGGGAGCTTTGGCTTGGCTGACCGAGCAGATGGCGCCTGAGGATCCATCCGCTAGGCTGTCAGACATTGACCGCGGTTTCGAGGCAGAGGTTAATCCGAATCCGCCCGCACCCTTCGAGTTGCGTGACATTGCCCACTTTGCGCCGATGATGCACGCCGCCAGGGCTCCGTCAGACATCTACGGCGGTTTTCCATTGGTTGATCTGACTGCGCCCACGCAGTCCCAATTACGCGACGTGGTTGATTCTGGGCGGGCGTTTCCGACCACCTCCAATGCTCAGATCGGGACTTTGGGTCCGACAGCCTCGTCCAGCCGGAGCCGGCTGATGCTCGGCGACACGGAATGGCTCACCGACGAGCATATTCTCAGGGATTATCAGCTCCTGGAGGAGGAGTTGCGGAGGACCAATCCGAATCTCGCCGGCCGGACGGAGTTCGTGGACCCCCTCGTAGCCAGTCAGCTGTCCTGGGGCGACACGCTAAGTGCCTTCAACGACATCGTCCATGATCGGCAAGGTCACGATACAGCCGACTTCCTGTTCCTGCCAGTGAACGACGCCCATCCTACAGATCCTGATCGCCGCGGCAGCCATTGGTCGCTGCTGCTCGTTGATCGCCACAACCGGCACAGTCCGGTTGCCTATCACTACGACTCCAGCGGGAGCTACAATGCGGGACCTGCACGCCAGCTCGCAGGCCGGCTAGGCGCCCGCCTGGAGTGGCCCCAGATGCCCCAGCAGGACAACACCTATGATTGCGGCGTCTTTGTCGTCGACGCCACGCGGGAGCTGGTTCGTCAGTTGACGCAACGTGAGCGGCCGGACCTGCTGAACCTCGACAAGCTCGTCGTCGATCGGAAGGCATTGCAAAACCGACTGAGGGGCTGACTCGGCTTATGCCGATGACAGGGGCTCTGGCCGACACTCCGATCTGGCAATTGGTGATCTTGCCCGCCGAGCCGGTGTATGCGCGCCCCGCCCCGCACGAGGCCAGCCGATTGAGTTCGACTGCCGGCGCCGAAGAGACTCGCGCGCTGCGCAGCGGCTCATGAAGAAGCTCTTGAAATCCGCCGGCACGCCGCCGCGCGTTGTGATCACGGACAAGCTCCGTTCGTACGGCGCTGCGAGGGCGAAGATGGGCTTTCACGTCGAACATCGCCAGCACAAAGCTCTCAACAATCGGGCCGAGAATTCTCATCAGCCGACGCGGCGACGCGTGCGGATCATGAAGCATTTCAAACTGTCCCGTCAGGCTCAACGGTTTCTGTCAGTTCACAATCCGGTCGCGAACCTTTTCCACATCCCCTATCAGGGAGCCGTCACTGCCGACTTCCGTCGCGCTTCGCGCGAGCGAGCCTTTGCGACTTGGCGCGAGATCTCCACGACAAGCGCTATCGCCTAATCTCGAGCCTTTGAGAAGCGTCTCCTTCAGCTCGGCGGTCGATTAAGTTGACGATGCCGCGGCTTCGGGCTTGCGATATATCTCCTCCCGACAATTGTACCAAGGAACCTCCGAGGCTATCCTCTACATGGCGTGTGTTGTTGTCATTGTGGTCTGCGTCGGTGGGCTATCCCGTTGGACACAGGTTCAGGAACAGTCGCGAAAATCCCGATTTTCGGAGGTCCGAGGCCGCCATCCAATTCACTGGCTTACTTTTTCGATTGGAGTTCGACCACCGTCGCGTACTCCCTAGTCGCCTTGAGACGGGCCGGTCTGCTGAGCATCCTCCGGTATTTCCTGCCGCAGTTTCGGGCCCTGATTGAGTCGGCGGCCCAGAGCGGCCACGAAGTTATCATAACGTGCTCCCGCTTGTGCCCTTGCGGCCATGGCGGCCGGTTCAGGAAGTGGCGGTGTTGTCGTGAGCCAGAAGCGGATGAAGAGAGCGATGGTCTCGACTGAAATTCCAACATCCCGCTCAAGGCGCGCGATCCGGCGGTCGATCTGGTCGAGTCTCTTGGCAGTAGCAGCCTCCCGCCGCTCGTCAGCGTCCGGAGACAGAAAGGACGCAATGGCAGCTTCGGCGATGAGCGACAGCGATTGCTCGCGCCGGGCGGCATAGGCCGACAGCGCCTTCATGACATCAGGATCGAGATAGACCGACATCTGGACTTTTTTCTGCGCTGCGATCATGCCTGCCTCACAATCCAAGCTCATCGCCGGGATCGAGCGAGGCCTGCCGCGCGACGCCCTGCATCATGTCGTTCATGCGCCTGATCCGCGGGGCATCTTCATCGAACTCGTCGGCGAGGTCAGGCGTGAACTCGTTGTCGAGCGGTTCCTTCTTTTCCACGATATCTCGATCCAGTTCCGGCTGCCGCCGGCGATCCGCGGTCTTGGGATCTTCGTCCGTCTGGACATCGGTCGACACCTCTAATGCCGTTGGGCGCGGCAGCAGTGGCCGTGAACTCCAGTCGTCCAGCCGTCGGTCGTTGGGTGTGGTCAGCGTCGGCGGCGGCAGGATGCGCTCCTGGAATCTCGCGTCCTCGTAGTAGCGCGCCTTCTTCGCTCGAATCGGATGGAGACCCGACATCATGACGATCTCATCTGATGGCGGGAGCTGCATCATCTCGCCAGGCGTCAGCAGCGGGCGGGCGGTCTCCGATCGCGACACCATGAGGTGGCCGAGCCAAGGTGCCAGCCGGCTGCCGGCATAGTTCTTCATCGCCTTCATCTCGGTCGCGGTGCCGAGTGCGTCGCTCACCCGCTTCGCGGTCCGTTCATCGTTGGTCGCGAAGCTGACCCGGACGTGACAGTTGTCGAGGATCGAGTTGTTTGGCCCATAGGCCTTCTCGATCTGGTTCAGCGACTGGGCGATCAGGAAGCTCTTGATTCCGTAACCCGCCATGAAGGCCAGCGCGGACTCAAAGAAGTCGAGCCGGCCGAGCGCGGGGAATTCGTCGAGCATCAACAGGAGACGGCGCCGGCCGGCCTTGGCCTGGAGATCCTCGGTCAAGCGACGGCCAATCTGATTGAGGATCAGACGGATCAGCGGCTTGGTGCGGTTGATGTCCGACGGCGGCACCACGAGGTACAGCGTGGTCGGCCGGTCGCCGCCGACGATGTCGGTGATCCGCCAGTCGCAGCACCGTGTCACTTCAGCCACCACCGGATCCCGGTAAAGACCCAGGAACGACATGGCGGTGCTCAGGACGCCGGAGCGTTCGTTGCCGGACTTGTTCAGCAGCTCGCGGGCAGCGGAAGCGACCACGGGATGGACAACGGCCTCACCGAGATGCGCGGTCCGCATCATCGCGGCGAGGGTCGTCTCGATCGGCCGCTTCGGATCGGACAGGAAGGCTGCGACGCCCGCGAGGGTCTTGTCTTGCTCGGCATAGAGGACGTGGAGAATCGCGCCAACCAGGAGGGCGTGGCTGGTCTTCTCCCAATGGTTCCGCTTCTCCAGGCTGCCCTCCGGGTCCACGAGGATGTCGGCGATGTTCTGGACGTCGCGTACCTCCCACTCGCCGCGGCGGACCTCCAACAATGGGTTGTACGCCGACGACTTCGCGTTGGTCGGATCGAACAGAAGCACGCGGCCGTGCTGGCTGCGGAAGCCGGCGGTGAGCTGCCAGTTCTCGCCCTTGATGTCGTGGACGATCGCGGAGCCGGGCCAGGTCAGCAGCGAAGGGATGACGAGACCGACGCCCTTTCCGCTCCGGGTCGGCGCGAAACACAGCACGTGCTCCGGTCCATCATGGCGGAGGTAGGTGCGCTCGAACCGGCCGAGCACGACGCCGTCGGGCCCGAGTAACCCCGTCTGCTCGATCTCCTTTGCCTCAGCCCATCGCGCGGAGCCATAGGTCTCAGCGTTCTCTGCTTCGCGGGCGCGCCAGACCGACATGCCGATCGCGACAGACGCGGCTATGATGCCGCCGGATGCGGCGATTAAGGCGCCTTCAGTAAAGATAGAGGGCGCATAGGCATCGTAAGCGTACCACCACCAGAAGAAGGCCGGCGGGAGATAGAAAGGAAAACGGAGCAGCTCGAACCAGGGCTTCCCGAGTTGCGGCTGGAAGCCGAGCCGCCAGGCCGTCCATTCCGTTGCGGCCCAGATCGTCAGCAGGACGATCGCAAAGACCGTGATGACCTGCCCCCAGAGAATCTTGGTCGCGGACATGGCCGCCGCCCTTTCCTGACGTCGGGGATTGGAGAGATCGTTCACAGGCCGAGCCCCCGACCGCGCCCAAAGCCCCAATCGACGCCACCGTCGTCGCGGGCGACGCCGGAGACATGCCGGCCGAGCTGCTTTTCGAGTGAGGGCGTCCAGGGCACAAGCTGGAAGCCCAGCCCGTCGTCGACCATGGCGAAGCGGCCGGAGGCGAGCGCGAAGCGCTGCCGATAAGCACCGGCGACATATTCACCGGCAGCCGACGGGTTGAACGGCTGGCCGGTCTCGGCCGCGAGCTGCTTGCCGAGATCCTCTAACTCCCGCCGGCGCAGCGTACCGATGAGGTTCTTCGCGAAGACCAGCCCACGCGCCTGGCGTTCTGCGAGGCCCTGCTCGATGAGCTGCTCGGCCCGCCGTTGCATGGCGTCGCGGACCTCGGCGCCAAAGCCGCCCTGGCCAAGCGCCACCGGATCGCGCGCGACCGCCTGCCGGTCGAGCCATGTCGCGCCACTTGCCGTCACCTGCGCTTCGATCGAGAGATCAGAGCGGACGGCAAGCGCCACGCGACGCTGTCCTCTCGCATCATCGAACTTGCGGAGCTCGACGATCGAGCCCGGTGCGCTGTCGCCGGCAGCGTCGAGGTCAGGCAGCCTAATGTGGTGAGTACGGCCGTCGACGCCATCGATCACAGCATAGACGTTCCCCCTGAGTTCGTCGTCGAGACCGCGATCGACGAGGCGTCCGATGACGGGAACGTCGAGGCTTTCACCAGATAGCACGTAGCTCGCGCTCCCCCGCTCGATGCCGCGTTCGGTCAGGCTGCGGTGGATGCGCTTGATGATGTCGCCGCGTTCGCTGAGCTCGCGCAAGGTCGTCTCGGCGCCCTCGTCCATGACCCATTGGCCGGGCCCGAGTTGATGCGCGAGGCCGAGGCGCTCCAAGCGTCGCAGCCGGCCGACCTTCAACACATGGAACTGATCGGGCGGTTCGGCCGCATTAGGTGCAAGATAAATGACCCCATGCCGGTCTGCATCGCGAACCAGCTGGCGGTCGAGCTGTGTCCAACGCTCGGCTTCGACCTGGCGCTCAAGCGAGCGGTGGATGTCGAGCTCGGAACGCAGTCCAAGCTCCTGCGTGATCAGGTCCTGCGCGCGGGCGCGCATCCCCTCCTTGATATAGTTGCGGGAGATGACGAGGTCCTGGCCGTCCTCGGCGACGCCACGCACGATGATGTGGACGTGCGGGTGCTGGGTGTTCCAATGGTCGACGCCTGCCCAGTCGAGCTTGGTGCCGAGGTCCGCTTCCATCTGACCGACCAACTCGCGGGTGAAGCCCTTAAGGTCGGCCATATCGGGCGCGTCTTCGGGCGAGACGATGAAGCGGAAATGGTGGCGGTCGTTCTGACAGCGCTCGGCAAAGGCCTTCGGATCAGCATCCTCGGTGTCCGGGCCGAACAGGAGGGCCTTCTCCCCGTCCCGGGTGACGCCCTCGCGCCGGAGATAGCCGAGATGCGTGGCCAGCGGCGCCGACCTCGCTCTATGCCGGACGACGCGGGTCTTGATCGTCACCAGACGCGAGCGGCCGGTGAGCAGACGATTTGCCCGCACGCTGGCGACCCGACCCCGGCCGAAGCGCGAGTGACGATGGTTGGCTAGCTGGCCGGCTCGCGCAATGCCACCACCGGCGCGCTGAGCAGCCGCAAGCGCCTGGGCGATGAAGGGCTTGGCCCGCTGACTTCGCGAGGAGCGGATGCGGCCAGGCCGGGGCTGAAAATCGCTCTCTTCAGCCATGGCCGGCCTCGACAATGTGGGCAATGCAGAATCCGTGCAATGAGTTGATAGTGGGGCGCACATTGCGTGCCGAAGCCGCACATTGCCGGATCAGAAAAAAAACAAAGCAACAACAACCGACCGATCGAGCCGCACATTGCGGCCTTTTATCTCGCCCTCGTTCGGTCGTTGCCTGCTGGTCTCCCTCGCCTGCTCTTCCCTTTTCGCCGATCGGCGCTGAAGTACGCCAGGGCCCGAATTCACATCGGATCGCGATGGCGCGCCGCCATTGCGCGACAACAGCCGAGATTTCCGCAGTATGGGCGCGACGGGACAGCATAGATCGGCATCCTTATTCTTTTGGCGACACCGCGCATTCATTGCGGTCGCCCCGCTGTGGAGAGCGCGACGAACAGGCCTTCTGATTGCGGAGCGATGGCCGAGAGATCGTGCACAGGAGCGACAGCCGGCTTGTCGTGCGTCGGTCGATCGAATGCAGCTGGCGCGGCGGAGGACGGCTCGTCAACGTGGCCGAAAAAGAGCGACGCCTGAGTCCAGGATGAACGAGAGGGGGCCGCGACGAGGAGAGGCCCTGGCGTCCTCTCCGCATCGACAAAAGGGACAATGGCTGCGACATAGGCTGTCGTCTCGGCGGGAAGTGGACGATGTCTATCGCGAAAATCCTCGTAGCGGCCGGGACCTGCATTGTAGGCCGCGAGGAAGCCCGGCGAGCCGTAGCGGTCGTGGAGTTCACGAAGGAAGGCGGCGCCAGCGAGAATGTTGTCATGCGGATCGAAAGGATCGCGTCCGAGACCATAGCGAGCGCGCATGTCCTCCCAGGTCTTGGGCATAAGTTGCATCAGACCGAGTGCGCCTTTAGGTGAGAGGGCACGCCGATCGCCGTTGCTCTCGATGCGCATGACGGCACGAATCCATGCAGTCGGAATGCCAAAGCGCAGCGCAGCTTCTGCCACATAAGTGACATAGCGGTCGCTCGCAGGTTGACCGCGCGCCGGCGCTCTCTCTGCGGACACTGCCGGCATCGTGCCGCCAATCATCAGCAGAACGGCTATCAGGAGCATGGCAAAGCTCGCCGCGTCTCCGCCATGACGCGAGCAAAACGTCATGCTCTCGTCCGTCAAGGGTATGCGCGGCGGGCCGCCCCGCCCTTGACCGCTGGTCTGCGCGGAGGCCGACTGACGTTCGAGCGGGACGAAGGGGTGAGATGGCTTTCCTCCGAATAAATAGGTGGACCGTTGATTCGCCCGGTTGCCGGCACGCGCGACAGGATCCTGCATGCGATCAGTCCCGATCGGCGCGCTGGGGCAGACGATTCCAGTTCAGCGTCCAGGCCGATTTGTCGTCGCCCGACTGGAAGAGATTGGCGCGGATCGGCCGCGGAAGCGTCGGGTCGTCGATGATGAGCGAAACGTACTCGCCGGCCTTCTCTCCGGTGCGCTTCCAGCCCGCGCCGATCTCCGGGCCGTCGGCATCGCCGAGGCGGATGTGGTAGTCCGGCGCATTCTCGGCATCCGAGGATTCGACTGGGGTGAGGGTGAGAATCCGCTCGAAAAAGAGCGTTTGAATGCGGCCGGTGAAGGTAGACTTATCGCGGGTGAACTGACCGATTTGCGTCATGGGAATCCTCCTTGGTTGCTGGGTGGGAAGCGGGTCAATGGGTGGCGGCGCGCCAGACGAAGCGGCCGTCGCCGGCCTCGTCGGTCCAAAGCGGGACCGCGCGCGCGACGATCGAAGTGACGGGGAGCGGTCCGAAATAGCGTCCGTCCAGGCTGTCCGGGACGGTCGGGTTCATGAGGAAGACCTCGCCCGGCTCGAGGGTGTGGCAACCGCTCCAGCGCGGCAGCGGACGGCCGAGATGGTCACGATCATGTGCGGCGCCGGCTTCGATGTGATCGACGGTGACGGCGTCGTCGGACCGGCACACGGTCTGCCCGGGCAGCGCCATCACATGCTTCAGCAGCGGCACTCCGTTCGGAAGAAAGCCGCGATCAGCAAGGAATCCCGCGATCGGCTCCGGTAGCCGCACCACGACCAGCTCCAGGGCGTGCAGCTCTCCAACTGGATGCAGCGCGTAAAACCCTGTCGGCGTGCTCGCGGTGGCATTCCAGATCAGCCGCGGCGCGGGATGAAAGAACGCCAGGCCGCCGGCGGCCAGCATCGCTATGTACGTCACCATGACGTAGCCGAAGGGGGTCATGGCGTGACGCTCCGGCGCTTGAGCCAGGCCACATGCTGCTCGCGCGTGTAGGCGCGCGGCTCGTGGCCGGCGGTGAGGCGGTTGTGGAGATGTCGCCAGTATTCCGGCGCGACGTCGGCCGGATCGATGTTGAGCGCCTCGATGGCGTCGACCGCCTGTAGCACACGCTCGACTTTCGGCCAGCTGTCGACACGCAGCAGGATCTCGCCGCCGGGCCGCACGAAGGGCAGCGTCTGATAGGGCTTGCCGACCTCCATGGCGCGCACGATGTCCATGCGTGAGATGACAGTGCCGTAGTCATTCGATGCCCAGCGCACGAAGCCGAAGATGCTGCCGGGCGTAAAGCTCGATACGCTGCGGCGGCGGTCGAGGATCTTCTCTTCAGTGCGCCGGCCGAAGCGCAGCCAATGCTCGATCCTCTTCTCGATCCAGGTTAGTTCGACTTGAGTGAGCGCAACGCCGCGCCGATGCGAGGGCGGCACAGCACGCGGCGGTAAGGCCTCATTGTCGTTCATGACAGCTCTCCGGCATCAGTGGGGAATTCGCGCGCCAGCAGTTCGCGCAGCATGTCGGCGACCGTGACGCCGCGTTGGAACGCAGCGACCTTGACGCGGCCGCGCAGCGCTGGCGTGACGTCGATGGTCAGGCGCGCGGTGAATGTGGCTGCGTCATCCATGCGACGTCGCGGTGCGTCGCTGGCCTTGATCCAGCTTTCGACATCGCCGGGTCGCGAGGCGAAGCCGCGCTTGGTGGAGCGCTCCCTCATGGTGAGATCCTCGCGACCTCGGCGGCGAGCGCGGCGATCTCGCGGGCGGCAGCGCTCTCTTCGGCAAGCTCGAAGACGAGTCGGCCGGACTGCGCGGCGTCCGCGAAGACGGCGCGCTGGCCGATCGTGCTGACGAGCACCGGCGGATCGTGATCGGCGAGAGTTTCAGCGGTTTCGCGGGCGATGACCGTGCGCGCGTCGCAGCGGTTGAGCACAAAGCGCGCGGCGAGCTGCGGGCGATAGATACGGGCCTCGCGCAGAAGAGCGAGCACCTCGGCCGATGCCCAACCGTCGAACGGCGACGGCTGCACCGGAATCAGCACGAGATCTGCTGCCAGGAGCGCGGAGCGCATCAAACCGGCAACGCGCGGTGGTCCGTCAATGACGACATGATCGGCGGTGCGCGCGATCTTCGGCACCTCGCGATGGAGCGAGTCACGCGCGAGGCCAACGACGCCGAACAGCCGTACGACGTTTTCCCGCGCCCGCTGCTTCGACCAGTCCAATGCCGAGCTCTGGGGATCGGCATCGATCAGGGTCACACGCTTGCCGCGCAGCGCCCATTCACCGGCGAGGTGAAGAGCGAGCGTCGTCCTGCCGACACCGCCTTTCTGGTTAAGGAGCGCGACGATCATCTCCTGCCTCCCGCCTTGTCGTCGAGAAGGGGCAGAGATGGTTGACTTGGGAGCTTGGTCGACGGCGGGTCAGCGAACGACGACGCGTCGGCGTTATCCGCAAGACGCACGAGCCCACTACAACAGTTAGATTCTAAGTTAGACTCTAAGTTAGACTCTAAATAAGAGTCATGCGTGCGAAGTCCCGACAGGCCTGCGTGCGAAATACCGATACCGCTTGCGTGCGGAGTCCCGAGTGCTTCCACAGCACTGCCCACAGGGGATGTGGATAATTTTGATGGCACAATGCGGAGCAGTTCGCGGCGCGCCTCGCGTTCGATGTGCAACTGGTAGCCGGGAAGCGGCTGGCGTACCGCGATGCGCCGGATCTGCAGCGCGAAATCAGAGACACGCACCAGGCTGCCGGATTTCGCGTGAAGGTGTGCGATCTCGAAGATCCAGCCTTTCGGCTGTCGGCCGGCATGCTTGCGCGCGACGCGGTAAAGCCAACGCTCAATCCCGCCAGTCAGGCTGAAGTAAGCGGGATCGATCGTGAGAACGAGTGAGCGATCTATGACGCCGCGATAGAACCAGTCAGGAAGAACAAATTCCATCCCTTGCACGCGGCCATCGCGCCGCGCGCATTCTTCCCATTCGTTGATCCCGGAGAATTGGTGGCGCCGCCAATGCTCGTCCTGCCGGATGCTGGTGCGGATAACGGTCGCCTGCAGGCGGGCCAGCGCGCCCTTCAGGAGCTTGTAGTCGCGGGCCCCGGTCCGCCGGCCGACTGCGGTCAGAAGCTGGTAGGGCGTGAAGCGCAGGAAACGCGAGGTTTTCAGACCAAGGTTCTCGGCCTCGACAATCTGGCTTGCCGCCCAAATCAGCACGTCGGCATCCCAAATGGTCGCCATACCGTGCTCTGGGACTGCATAGACCTCGACGCGCACGTCGCCGGCCTGGTAGACGATCGGCGCCGTCCGCTTGGCCTTGGCAAGCGAGAAGAATGGCCGCTCCATCAGGTCTCGCTGGTCGCGCGGGCTGGCGTCGCCGGTGGCGACAACGAACGGGTCGAGCTTGCTTCGCTCGCTGGAAGTGATGAGGCGACGCGACGACATGCCGAGCCCTGCCCCTAGCGATGCGCGTGGCTAGCGGCGCGGGCCTCCACGTAGCGCGGATCCGACGTTGAGCTGCAGGCGGCCCGATCGGCCCAGGCTTCGAGATCGCCGACGGCGTAGACAACGCGACCGCCGAGCTTGCGAAAGGTCGGGCCATTGCCATGGCAGCGATATTTCTCCAGCGTGCGTGGCGAGATTCCGAGAAGGCGCGCGGCCTCGGGGGTGCGCACGTAGCGCGTGGTAAGCTGCGCGGGCCTGTCGAGCATGGGAGATCTCCGTCTTGCCTGAAAGCGCCGCAGCCAAGGCGCGGCGTGTCGGGGCCAAAATGGCGGAGAGTTCGGACGTTGGGGGTGGACGAAAGTTTTTGAACATGCGTGTCCCCCCGTTTGCGACCAGGCGAGCCCGGGCGCTACCAGCGGGGCGCAGGCTAACGTCGTCACGGCGGATAGCTTGGAGGGATCGAAGGGCCGGTCAGAGGCCGCGCAGGAGTTTCAGATAGCCCCGTTCGACCAGGGCGATCGAATCGTGAATGAGCCGGTTCGCCTTACGTCGGGCATGCGAATCCTTCCATTCGACCGAACGACGCTGGGCATGGTCGGAGGCGAGCACCTTCGCTGCCACGTCTCGCGGACCGCCGCCCAGGTCGTGAACGTCGAAGGCGTGAAGGAGCTGAATCAATCGCCGTTTCTGAAAGGGCGTCAGCCGCAGGGCCGCTGGTAGAAGACCGATACTCTGGCCGTCAAGCCGGCGGACGAAGTGTAACGCGACGTCGAGCCGCAGCTCCGCCATGCTGTCGATAGGCAGAAGCACGGCGGGACGTCGTACGCCCTGCTCGTCACGCAACCGGACATGAAGCTCACCCGATCCGTCCGCAATTACCAGTTCGCGACCGTCGGGATCCGTCCACTCGAGGAGCGACTGCCCAAAAGCACTGCGGTCGATGGAACGAAGAGCATCGAAACCCGGCGGCGCGGGCTCCAGGAGCAAAGTTCCAGGTGATGCCTCGGGCAGCCAGATGGTTGGTTCTTGCCCAACAGGAGCGGCGGGGTCATGGGCGAAACCGCAACCTCCATCGCCGTGCGAAAGTCGCACGAAGGGTCTCGGCATCACCGCCGTCACGCGCAATCTGGCGCTGCGTGTGGGCGAACTCGCGGCGGTATTCAGCATTGCGGCGGAGGAATTCGAGGGCGAAGCCGGGGCGTTCAAGGCGATTCAGGCGTTCGATGGTCTCCGGCGAGCGCCAGTACTGGGTCGGCATGGTGTTTCCTCTCGTTTCTTGTTTTGTCGTCCCGAACGAGGGACACGCCACGATCCGGAAAGACCCTCCGGCAAACTAGACCCAAAGGTTGCATCGCGCGTGATCGCAATTTGCGTAAGAGGAGAGCGCGGCGCCTCCTCACTGCATCCGCGGTTCCAACAGATACCGATAACCTGCTTCCGTCATCCATCTGGCGCGAGCGAGGTGGCTGTCATGGACAATTTTGGCACGATCGGGTTCTCGAGCAGGGTCGAGACCAAAGATCACCTGGACGACCTCACGCCAGTCGGCGCCCTCTTCTTCAGCCATTAACAACCGAAGATAAATTGCAAGATGTTGCTCGTCATAGGCGTTGACGCGGGCGGTCAACGGCGGCTGATCCTGGAATGACACCTCGTTCATTGCGATCATCCCCTTCCGATCGAAGCAATGCGTTGCACAGTTCCAGGTACTGCGAAACTTTCGCAGAAGGCGAAAGAATCAGGAGACGTTTTGTCGCGGCGCGATGCATGGGACGCATCACGGCGCTCCCCGGAAGCGGTAAACCAGGCCCAACCCCAGAAGAAATGAATAACATGGCGTCGCATGAATCGGAACGATCGTTCCTGGAACGATCGTGCCGGTGTGAGTTCCCTTGTCGCCATGGATCTCAAGGAGATCATGGCGATCAATCTGCGTCGGATACGCCATGTGAAGAAGATGACGCAGGAAGAGTTGGCCGATCGCGCCGGACTGAGTGTCCGTTACATCGGTGCAATTGAACGCGCCGATGTATCGGCCAGCGTGACAGTGCTCGGCCGAATCGCGGAGGCGCTAGGCGTCGAAGCAACCGATCTGATTAAACGAACGGCGGTTCATCCTCATTCGGCTCGCTGACAGAGTGTATTTGTGCTGCATCGTCGCACTGACACGTTGAGAACCAACTCCGCGTTTGCGTCACGCACAAGTGGATGGGCGGCTTCGGGCAAATCTGCTCTGCTTGCAAAGGCACGTGCTAGCCAAAGGAACTAGAGGGCATTGGACGGATGGAAAGCTACTATGACCTTATACGAGCACTTGCCAGCCGACATCCGCGAAGTCGTGGACGCTTACGTCGCGGACCTCAGGCCCCAACCTTGGCGAATTCGCTTCCTCTTGCTGATTGATCTCCTTCAAGAGAAATTGGAGACCGGGGCCACCGCTGGGCAGTGGCGTCTGCTTCAACAATGGACCGGCATAGTGACGGCAATCTTGGAACACTTGCCGCCTGACAGTTCGGTCGTCGAATGTTTGGGGTTGATGAGCATCAGCTTCAACGACCAATGGCGCGCTCAAGCGCTCGGCCAGATCGAGCGGGATCCCACGGTGCTGGATCGTTTGGTTGCAGTTTGCCCTGACTGGGAAGACATCGTCGAAACCGTGTTGGAAGCTAATCAAAGACGGCCGATCAAGGCGGGACAGGTCCGCGGTCGCTGATCGGGACTTTGCTCCGCCGTCCACACCTGCTCCGTCGCCACGGACGGAAGCTCTGCGCGGCCAGCTCTTGAGCAAGGCGATGCCCCGCCCGGGCCAGCCGGGCGAGGCATCTTGGGTCGGGTCAGTCGCCGTTGCGACGGCTGGGGCGGGACCAGATCAGGCTGAAGCCCTCACCGTCCTCGTCGGCGAAGAGGTTGGCGAAGATCGGAGCGGTGAAGCTCGGATCGTCGAGCTTGAGACCCAGATAGTCGCGGCCCTCGTTGGAGCGCTTGGACCAGGCGGCCCCGATCTCCACACGGCCGACATAGATCCGGTGGCTGGGGGCGTTGTCGGCCGAGCGGGTGGTTTCGGGGACGATGCGGACGTTCCTGGCCTGGACTGAGAGAGTGACGATTTCGCCGGTGAACTCGTTGTCGCCGGTCTTCTTGAAGGTGCCGATGGTCGCCATGGTAGTTCTCCTTGATCTCTGTTTTCCGAGCCCGCACCTTGCGGCCTCGATGGTGATCGACAGGCCGGAGGCGATCGACGGCGCACCCCGCAGGGGCTCGACAGCAAAGGAGGAACTTTCTTGTCTTGCGCGAGGAATGACGGCGCAGCCGGCAGGGGAAGAAAGTTGTGACGCCGCTGTTGCGCCATAGGCGGTCGAGGCTTCAGCCGGCCTTCGGCCAGATCCATCCATCGAAGAGGCCGTTCGGTGCGCTCGATCCGAACAGAGCTGACATCAAGGAGAACGTGGCGATAGCGAGTCCCCTCCGAGAAGCCGGCCCAACGAATTCAGTAGTCATTGGCTCTTTGTGCTGACAGGGGCAAATTTCCGCTTCCGCGATCACCGCCTCGGCCGCATGCTCCGCTCACGAGGGTCGTCGGCCGTGTCTGTGAGCCGCCGCCGTTTGGTCGATGCCCTCACAATGACCGCCACGAACCTGCCTCTCTGCGATGATCGGTCGAGCCTCGACGCTTAGGCCACTCTCGGTCCAGCTTCAAAGACGAAGACCGCGAGCACTCTGGGTGCCTGATCCAGTCCAGGCCCTTCCGGTGTGACGCTAGCAGCTCCCGGCAAGATCTGCCCTGTTGGCTCGGGTGCGGTCATGCCCGTGAAGCGGATGAACGCCGTGGTGCTGACGGCAATCGTGGGGACGGCAGCAGATATTGTGTACGAGGTCGGCGAAGGCATCGCCATCTGGACGATTCGTACATGACGCCGTACCTGCTTCGGTGGCGGGCCCGGCGTACCTCACGAATTCCCTTTGTGACACGGATATCTTATACCGGAGAAGGGTGAACGCGCGGATGGAACAGTGTGTGATCGCGATTGATTGGCGCGACATTCAAGAGCGACGGCCGCGAAGTCACATTTTCTTCAAGAACCAAATGCAATCTGTCGCCTGATCGTCGCGGCCGGATGTACGCCGTGGCATCACGGGGCCCCGGCTTTCATGCCGGGGTTTTTTGTTTTCAGGGAGTTCGAAAGTAAGACATTTTGGGTTGGCCGTTGAGATCGAACCCGCCGATGCCAAGCGCGCGCTACAAAAGAGCCTCGCCAATTATGACGAGCTCGCTCCGGCCATCACCAAGAAGAATGCAGCCAATCGCCGGCTTGCGCGCCAGACCCGTTCGCGAAAGCTGCCGACCTAAGCCGAATTTTTGGGATAATTCGCGCAAGCGGCCAGGCCGCGTCTTGACGTGGCTGCGATGCGCGCTCCTCTATGCTGAGAGCGCCGAGGCTGCGCGCAGCCGATTGCAATCGACGTCCCCGAGGAACGCCACACCATGACCACTGCCGCTGAAATCGCCGACGAGATCGCCAAGGCGTACAATCTGCCAAAGGCGCAAGCCAAGGCCATCGTGGACGGTGTCTTCAAGTCTATCGCCGATGCAGCAGCGGGCGACGGTGAAACCAATGTGCCGGGCTTCGGCAAGTTCAAGGTGAAGCACACCCCGGAGCGCGAAGGCCGCGATCCCTCGACTGGCGCGGCGATCAAGATCGCGGCGTCGAGGAAACTGACGTTCGCGCCGGCCAAGGCTCTCAAGGATGCGCTGAACGGCTAGAGGCAGGGGCGCAAGGCCGGCACCCTTGTTAGGTCCCTTGTCCGAGGGTTCCCGATGCGGACCAGCCGTGCCTTGAGGAAGGCGAGCGAGCGGATCGGACCGGTCAACTCGTTGTTGCCGGTCTTCCGGAAGGTGTTGATGGTCGCCACAGTGTCTTCCTTGATCTCTGTTTCCGCGCTCGCACCATCAGCGCTAGGCCGTGCTGATCTACCGGCTCGATCCCGAGTACCCCGCGCAATATGATGACCTCGCTCGCGCGATGTCATTGGCAGACGCACACTGTGCACTGGTGTGGATGCGCATGATTTCTTTCGCTATCGGCGACCATGTTGGCCGCTTGCAAACGACGTGGGCGCCAAAATTAGGCCGATGTTGATCGTCATTGCCAAAGCAGGATTGCGTCCAAGAGGCGTGGAGCTTGGCTGCAGGTGTGATCGTTTCAATCGAAGCTATAAGACGTCTGAAAGAATATGCCCCAGCGCTCCATGCTGTACTTCGCAAATTTGGGTGGCGCTTCTACGCAGCGGCTGCTGCCGCGGCACAAAGAGTCGCTCCGCCTGTTGGTCCACGTCGCCCAATAGCGGCCACCGACGCCGACGCTGAAGTTCCTGGTGATGAAGTAGGACAAGACGCCTTCAACCTGGACGCCGCCACCACCATCGCCCCGTTGTTCAACGAAGGTGGTCTCATCACGCAAGAGATGATGGTCACGCCCCTTGAAATCGGTCCAAGGCAGGTAAGCGACATCCGAGCTCAAACGCCAACGCTCGGTAAGCATGGTTTCGGCGCTTAGGCCGATACGAGGTGCATTCCATTGAGTATCCTGGCTGCCAATGATTTGATCAGCGGACGCCGAGCATGGAGACATGGGGTTGGCAATCTGCATGCAGCCGATCGTGTCGGAGCTCTGGGCGTAATAGGTCCAACCCAGGAATCCCCCGACCTTGTAGGTGCCGCCGCGCAGGAAATCGTAACCTAGGTCCGCCGTGTAATACGTGAACCTTCCGTTTGCTTGGCCTGACACGTTGTTGATATACGACAAACCGGGTTGAACGAAATTGTCACCGCCGGAAACTGGCCCTGAAGCTTGACCCCAATCTTCATTGTTTATGTTTCCCTTGTTGAAGCGCCCGGTACCGACATTGCTCTTCAGGAACACTCCCCACGGGCTGTCAAGACGGCCGAATAATTCCCCGGAAAGTCCGTCCAGTCCGTGATATGTGAGCCTTGACAAAAGAATGCTTGGATCTTGAGGATTGGGATCGCGCACTGCGCTGTGGTCCCATTGGAATCTTCCGCGGCTGAGCCAGAGCCGCGATCCGCCTTCAAACGACCAACCGGGCGGG
This sequence comes from Bradyrhizobium sp. USDA 327, assembly GCF_041262065.1. Classification (NCBI taxonomy): domain Bacteria; kingdom Pseudomonadati; phylum Pseudomonadota; class Alphaproteobacteria; order Hyphomicrobiales; family Nitrobacteraceae; genus Bradyrhizobium; species Bradyrhizobium sp. USDA 327. Next base: position 6,472,751 of record NZ_JBGCCW010000001.1, read on the forward strand.
TAAGCAACCGGGGGCGCGCCGGCGGGTGCTTTCGCGTACAGCGGCGCGTCGCCCCATTGCGCCGTCCAAGGGTCGGCGCCGAAATGGTAATTCAACCCGATCTTTCCGACGTGATAACTGCTGGAGGGCCTCATTGTGTTTGCCGGTAGAATCGCAAACGGTGGAAACTGCACGGTCGGAGGTGTGTCGATCCTCTGCCCGCCGAAATGTAGATAGTCATACTCAACATTGACGGACCATGCAGGCGTAAGCGCTTGCTCGACGCCAAGCCCGATGATGCCACCGACACGACCATAGTCGAAATGGGTTTTGTGCTGTGGCCAACGGCCAAAGAACTCGTTGTTATTGAGGACGTCGCCCCGATTGTTTTGCCAAGCCACGCCTCCCTTGAGATAAGCCAGCGTGTGGCCCAGAGCGCCAAACGCGTAACCGACGCGGCCGGTCGCAGTGGCAAAGACGTTGGGACCTGCCTTGCAGTTTGCGCTTACCACAAAGCCGGAGGCAGCGAGGCAGGTATTTGTGCCGTCGGAGGCAGCACCGCTGGCATCCAATTCGAGGCCAAACACCCAGCTATTCTTCTGCCAATTGTAGCCGATCTGGCCACCTGCCAGGAACACGGGGGTATCGACGACACCGCCATAGATTGAGGGGCCGTAGGAATTACTGAAGGACGTCCGGCCGTAACCACCGCCGACGTGCCCGCCAATATAGCCTCCGGACCAGTTCCACACCGCCGGTGGCAGTTTCTCTTCTGGCTCAAGGTCTGCCGCGTTGGCCGCGCCGCATGCGACGAGCGCAATCGTCGTAGCTCCCAAAAGAAGAACTCCAGATCGCATCCAACACTTCCCAGCATTTTCTCGGTCCACGACCGAGCGCCTTAAGTTATCGCCGCAGCAAACCGTCCGGGGCGGACCAGACGCTAACGGCGACGCGTGCCGCGTCCGCCCGAAGACCATCGCACTGCGATTGGTGATGATGTCGCAAAGAGAGCAAGTCGCGTGCCGAAGTGAATTCGCAGGCTAAGCAGGCACTTCGTAGCGGCGTGTAGCGTCAAGTTACTGACATTGGTCTCGATACCGACATGAGCCACATTGCCTGAGAGTGGCCCTGATGAGCTGAGTGCGCGCGGGACGCGTGCAGACCCGACCGATGTGATTTCAGCATAGAGCCTTCTCTGCGCTTTCCCGACGACGGCGCTGTGTCGCCGTTGATTTAATTTCACCGAGGTCTAAAGCGGCGCTTAGCGCAGGCTCGATGATGAAGGCTTGGTGCCAGTCTGAATGCCTGGAGGGAACCCACCGTCGAACCGATATCAGCCGCGCGCCAAGCGCTGTTTGGCTGGTCCACCTGCGGCCATTCCGGTGAGGCGGACAAGGGCCGCGACGCTGACGGCAATGGCCCCGACGACCCCGAAAATCGACTGCCAGGCGGGTGACGGCATCGCAATCTGGGCGATTCCGTGCGCCGCGCTGTAACCGGCGAAGGTGGCGGGCGCGACATAGAGGAGGATGATCGGGAGCCGGAGCCAGATGCATGTCACGAAGGCGACCGCGAGTTGGCCGATGCCGAAGGTTGCGCCGCCCGCTACGAGAGCCACCGCGATGCCGCCGAGCACGCCAGCCCCCGTGTGGAAGGCCCACATGCCGATCATCACGCCGGCGAAGAATGGCAGTACGAAGATGGCAAGCGTGAAGAGCAGCCAGCCGAAGAAGCCGATAACGAGCAGTGGTCCGAAGATGGTCATGGTGGTGGGCTCCGTGAGATAAAGGTCTGACGGTCGCGCCTTCCACCACCACCGCGGCGCGAGAATGAGTATAGCTGCAGACAAGCGCCAGCGGGAGCGATAATCCCGCTGGCCTTGCCCAGTCCAACTCGCGTAGCGATGCACCTTCATGGTTGGAAGGGATCGAATTCGTGAACGATGGCGGCGGGATCGCCATCGTACTCACCGGACGGCATGACGCCGTAGGCGCCTGTGCCAGACTGGAAGACGACGACACAGACCATGAGAGTGGTGGCGAGATTCCAGCCGTTAGCGAATGCGAGGGCTTGAGACATTGATCCGGCTCCTGTGCTGAGGCGGGGACCATCCCCGCGCGACAGGCGCCCGATGTGTCGGGCCGAGGGCCGCAATCACCGCGCAGACGAAGACGGAGAGGCGGCACGCTCACGCGTAAGCCGACCCCTTGATGTGGTGGAACGGCCCGCTCCAACAGCATCAAAGTGCTAGAACGTGGTCGTTGTTCGAACGCCACAAAGGAGGGACCGTTCCGTGAAACAGGTTATCACCATCGGGCTGGATCTGGCCAAGCACGTTTTCCAGGTTCACGGGGCGGATGCCGAGGGCTCACCCGTGTTCAACCGGAAGCTACGGCGCAGCGAAGTTCTGCGTTTCTTTGAGAAGCTGCCAGCATGCCTGGTGGGGATGGAAGCATGCGGTAGCGCCCACTATTGGGCGCGCGAGATCGCAGCTCTCGGTCATGAGGTCCGGCTCATTCCGCCGGCTTATGTCAAACCCTTCGTCAAGCGTGGCAAGACGGATGCGGCGGACGCTGAGGCCATCAGCGAAGCGGTGACCCGAAAGACCATGCGCTTCGTGCCGATTAAGACGGCTGAGCAACAGGCTGCCGCGATGGTGCTGAAGACCCGCGCTCTTCTAGTGCGGCAGCGAACGCAGTCGGTCAACGCGTTGCGCGCGCATCTGGCAGAATTGGGGATCATCGCCACCGCCGGCCTGGCAAAGGTTGAGGCGCTGGTCGCAATCATACGGGATGAGACAGATGCACGCCTGCCCGCAGCAGCGCGCTTCGCGCTGATGGCTATTGCCGACGAGATTGAAGCTTCAGCCGACCAGATCGAGAGGCTCGAGCGCGCAATCGTCGCGGAGGCCAAGCACGACGAGGACATGCGTCGGTTGACCACGATCCCTGGCGTCGGCGCCATTACGGCGGCGACCATCAAAGCGCTTGTGCCGGATCCCGGCGGGTTCAAGTCGGCTCGCCACTTTGCCGCCTGGCTGGGATTGACGCCGCGGCCTCATTCAAGCGGAGGCAAAGAGCGGTTGGGACGAATATCGAAGATGGGAAATCCAGAACTCCGCTCTCTCCTCGTTGTCGGGGCAACGGCCGTCTTGCGGCTTGTCCGAAACGACGTTCGGGCGCGGCCGTGGCTGAAGGCGCTTCTCGCCAGACGCCCCTTCAAGGTTGCCGCCGTCGCGCAGGCCAATAAGACGGCGCGGATCATCTGGGCGCTCCTGAACAAGGGCGGAATTTATCGGCGTCCCGACCCATTGGCGATTGCCGCGGTGACGCAGTGACCGCCAAAACGATCTGACCGGCGCAGGCCGGCAGAGGGCGAGGTGCAACAACAGGCGATGAACCCATGGGACGAAATCCCGAAACGAGTGAAGCTACTGCCCCCAATGCGCTCAAGCGCGTAAACTTGATTTAGCTCCTCGTTCCGCGGATCTCATCGAGGCCAGCGGCCTTATTGTGCCGCGCGCAAAGGCCGGACATATGACCGCACCGTTCCAATGTGTGAAATCGACTGAAAAAGCTCTTGCCTCGCGGGCCGTTCCACATATGTGGGTTGATGGCGTCAGGCCTCTCGGTCCGACCAAGGATCAGCGCCGATAGACGCGGGGTGGCGCCCGCCGGCAGGAGACGTGCCTCTGAACCTGCAGCAACGGCGCATATCGTCGCCCTCTCCAGCTGTTGGCCGATCGGCTAAGGCGTATTACGACTTGGCATGATGGAGTGAGGCGCCATGGCGGAATTCACGGGACGCGACCTGCATCTGATGAAGAAGGCGCTTGCCATTGCGGTGCTGGCGATCGAGCGGCAGCCGGGGCCGCTTCAATCGGTGTCTGACCAGAGCGACATGAAGGCGCTGCTCGACGATCTGATCGAGAACGATGCGGAGTTGGCGCACTATGCCCGTGCGGCGCGCATCGTCGTAACGGGTGAGCCGGACTGAAAAGTGGGTTTGCGGAAAGCCGGCGATCCGCCTTTCCGCTCTCAAGTCATTACGCATTGCGGCGAGAGCGGCGCCTATGCGCCGCCGAACCTCCAGACCGGTATGCCGAGCTTCCTCGCCTTGTCAGCGAGGTTGTCCTGGATTCCCGTGCCCGGGAAATGCATCACCCCGATCGGTAACGCCTCCAGCATCGCATCGTTGCGTTTGAACGGAGCGGCCTTGGCATGCTTGGTCCAGTCGGGCTTGAAGGCGATCTGCGGAACCTTGCGATTGTCGGCCCACTTGGCGGCGATCAGCTCGGCGCCCTTGGGCGATCCGCCGTGCAGCAACACCATGTCCGCATGCTTGGCACGCACCTGGTCAAGTTTGGCCCAGATCAGCCGGTGATCGTTGAAGTCGAGACCACCGGTCAGCGCGACTTTCGGTCCGGGCGGCATGAGCACCTGATTGTCGGCGCGCTTCTTCACGGCCAGGAAGTCGCGGCTGTCGATCATCGCGGAGGTCAGATTGCCGTGGTTGACCTTCGACCCGTTGCGCGGTCGCCAGACAGAATGGGTGTGGCGTTCGAACTCGTCGGCGGCCTGGTCGCGCATCAGCTCGAAGGCGTTGCGTCGCTCGATCAGCGTCTGCCCCTCTGCTGTCAGTCGTTCCAGCTCGACGGATTTGATCTCGCTGCCATCCTGCTCCCGCTGCGACCGCTGCTGCGCCAGCTCGTTGTCGTCGAGCTCGCGCTCGATCCTGTCGATGGCACGATGGAAGACATTCACTGTCGACCAGAGCAGGTCCTCGAGGTCGGGCTCAAGACGGGTATCGGACAGCGCCACCACGAGGGTATCGAAGATGTCGACGATGCTGCCGGCGAGGACTCGCGCCTCAGGGAGCCGCCGGGGATCGGGCTCATCGTGGAAGGGACGGTAGCCATAGAGCTCAAGTTCCTGGAGGACCTGATCGGTCGCGGATGAGCTGCGGTGCGGCTCGAAGTCCTCGTCGTTGTCGGTGGTCATTGCGGCTTTCCCTGGTCGGATCGACCGCGCCCATCGCGGCCTTCATGGCGACGAAGGCGGCGGGCGGAACGGACTTGCACCCGCAGCGCAGCGCAGGGCCGGAGCTTTCGCGGAGGACCGAAGGGGGCCGACTATTTTGCCTCGCGATGTAAAGGCGGCTCCGCCGCCGACGGAAAATAGTCGGTCCACGAGGTTGCCGGTCCGGGCCGCTTGCCGCCCGATCGCCCTCTCAGAAGGCCGTGGGGCGGTCCTCTCGGCGCCGAGGGGAAGCAGGAGCACCGGCCTCGCGATAACGAAGCGGCTGCGTCGCACCTCAACCCCGTTGCGGCTATGCCGCCAGCTCCATAAAGCGGGCAACGTCCTGTGCCGCGATCTGCACGCGGCTCCCGGCCCGAAGGGCATCAATTCCGAGCAGGCGAAGATCCTCGTTGAAGTCGCCAAGCCGTGGCGAGATCACGATCGCCTCGATCCCGGCCTCCTGCGCCCGATCGATCAAGGTCGTCACGGCACTGTCACCGGCAGGATCGTCATCGCGGGCGATGTAGAGCCGGCGCAGCGTGTCCGGGAGAAGGATGGCGGAGAGGTGCGCCGCCGAGAGGGCTGCGACCATCGGCATGGTCGGGAGGACGCTGCGGAGCGACAGCATCGTCTCAATGCCCTCGCCGGCCGCCATGACCTCACCCGTGTCGCCAAATCGAACGGCGTGACCAAGCAGGTCGCCCATCGCCCGTTTCGGCGTATCGATCAGCGCCTTGCCGAGCGTCGTCTCGCTGAAGCCTCCGGGGTCAAGCCAAGTGCGATGCGCGCCGGTCAGGTGGCCGCGGAGATCGGTGACGGCGGCGATCATCGCCGGCCAGGTCTCGGTCGCGCTGTGGTCGTCGGGCCGGTAGTAGCAACGGGGGTGAAAGCGCAGACTTCCGGTTTCGTGCAAAGCCGTAATGCCACGATTGCGGAGATACGTTTCTACGAGCGTGCCCGCAATCGACTGCGACATGCCGAAGAGTCGCCGCGCCGCCTCTGGCGATCCGAGGGGCGCGGGCGATTTTCTCGGCCGGAGGCGACTTGCCTCTGGCTCCGGTTCTGGACGCGGCAGGCTCAGAAATCGTCGTGCCTCATCGGCGACATCGCGAAAGCTAGCGAATCCGCAGCTCTCGCGGATCACGTCGAGGAGATCGCCATGTTCGGCCGAGGCAGCATCTCGCCAATGCCCAGCGGCGCCAGGTCCGGATTCCGGTCCGCTGAGCCGGACGAACATCGACCGGCCGGGCGTATTGCGGACGTCGCCCACCATCCAGTAGCGGCCCTGGCGCCGCCCGTTGGACAGGTAATGGCGGCACACGGCCTCGGCGTCACGCGCGAGACGGCGGGCGAGTTCGGAGGCGTTGTCGCGGGCCATCAGGCGTCCCCCCGCTCGCCGATGCGCACGATCGGATAGTGGTCGAGCACCTTTGCCAACACCGCAGCACCGGTCGCATCTGCTGGCACGAACATGCGCAGCTTCCACGAGATGATCTCGCTGAAGAGGCCGTAGGCGCGCAGCCGGTCACGCATCGTATCCGTGAAGCCGGACAGTTCGATGCGATGGGCGCCCATCACGCGGACACGACGGAGCTGCAGATCCTCGGCGAGGTCGAGGACGGTGCGCCCCTCCATCAGCGCCGAGAAAGCTTCGTGTGGGGTCAAGCTGCAGGCCGCGGTCGCGCAAGCGTTCGCCGCCCAGGCTGGCGAGACCCTGCGACCGATGATGCGCTCGCCGGCATCGGTCTGGAGCCGATAGACGCGCGTCGACTCGTTCGGCAACCGCTTCCAGATCGGCAACAGCAGGCCGGCGACGATGTGGAGCGTACTCTCGGCGAACTCGGGTACGTCGACGACTTCGCCGTCCCATGCCGCGGCGAATATCTCGCGATCCGCGGGCTGCCAGTGGCTCTCGGCCATCATCTTCATCGAAGCATGATGGTGCTCCATGGGGCGGATCAGCCGCACGCGGCATTCGATCTCGCCGTCATCGAGCATAAGGCTCGGTGCCGGAATCTGCACGGCGGCGCGCCCCGAGCGCTCATTGACCAGTAGCACCGCCCGAGCATCGGCGAGATAATCGAGCGCGTGCTCCAGCGTCGTGGGGTGATTGCGCCGGTGTTCGGTGATCGTGAGCAGCCGGGTTTCCGCGCCAGTCGCAGGGTGCGTGTAGATCGTGCGCCGATCGGTGACGACGAAGCTCTCGGCCTGCAGTGTCTCCAGGCCGATGTCGTAGACGCCGCTGGCAATAGCGCCCTCGACCTTGGCGTTCAGTAACTGCTCGAACGCCGTGAACAGTACACCTTGCAGGTCGATGGTGAGCGCGAGCAGGCGGTTCAAGAACGTCGTGATCGGCGGCAGCTCGTCCTTGATGCCGTTTTCGTCCACGAGCTTCAAGCCGGTGGCGTCCTCGAAGATCTGGAGCGAGCAGCCTTCTACCTTGCCGCGCACGAGCAGCAGGTAGAGCTGGCGCAGCGCATCTCGGGCGTAGTGGCTCTCAAGATTGTCCTCGGGCCGGAACAGGCCCTGGCCGCCGGTCTGGCGCTGGCCGCGGGTGATGGCACCCAGCGTGTCAAGCCGGCGCGCAATGGTCGAAAGGAAGCGCTTCTCCGCCTTGACGTCGGTCGCGATCGGTCGGAAGAGAGGCGGCTGCGCCTGGTTGGTGCGGTTCGTACGACCGAGACCCTGGATCGCGGCATCGGCCTTCCAGCCCGGCTCGAGCAAATAATGGACGCGAAGCCGGCGATTCCGCACCGAGAGTTCGGCGTGATAGCTGCGGCCCGTGCCGCCAGCCTCCGAGAAGACAAGCACGCGCTTTGCATCATCCATGAAGGCGGCGGTCTCTGGGCGGAGGCGGCACGGTTCTCGACGGCAAGGCGGTCCCCCCTGCGCACCACGCGCCGGGAACGACCGGTCACTTCCGCCACGAGGTCCGTGCCGAAACGCTGCACGATCTGGTCGAGCGCGCCGGGAACCGGCGGAAGCGACGCGAGCTGCTCGATCAGCTCATTGCGGCGGGCGACGGCCTCGCGGCTCTCGACCGGCTGGCCGTCGCGGAAGACGGGCCGCGACGAGAGATTGCCGTCGGCGTCGGTGAAGGGCTCATAGAGCTGCACCGGGAAAGAATGGGCAAGGTAGTCCAGCACGTACTCGCGCGGCGTGATCTCCACGCGCACGTCGTTCCATTCGGCAGGTGGGATTTCGGCGAGCCGCCGCTCCATCAGCGCCTCGCCGGTCGACACGATCTGGATGACGGCGGCATGGCCCTCGGCCAGATCCCGTTCGATGGAGCGGACCAGGGTCGGCGTCTTCATGCTGGTGAGCAGATGGCCGAAGAAGCGCTGCTTGGCCGATTCGAAGGCCGAGCGCGCGGCCGACTTCGCCTGACGATTGAGCGTACCGGTTTCGCCAGTGATGTTGGCGGCCTGCATTGCCGCGTCGAGGTGATTGTGAATGACGCTGAAGGCGCCGGCGTAGGCGTCGTAGATGCGCCGCTGCTCGTCGGTGAGCTGGTGCTCGACCAGCTCGTATTCAACGCCGTCATAGGAAAGCGAGCGTGCAGTATAGAGACCGAGCGAGCGAAGATCGCGAGAGAGTACCTCCATCGCCGCCACGCCGCCCTCCTCGATCGCCTCGACGAACTCGGCGCGGGTGGCGAATGGAAAATCCTCGCCGCCCCAGAGCCCGAGGCGCTGGGCATAGGCGAGATTGTGGACCGTGGTGGCGCCAGTCGCCGAGACATAGACGACGCGGGCATTGGGCAGCGCATGCTGCAGGCGCAAGCCCGCACGGCCCTGCTGCGAGGGGGCGACATCGCCCCGCTCGCCCTTGCCGCCACCGGCATTCTGCATGGCATGGCTCTCGTCGAAAACAATGACGCCGTCGAAGTCGGAGCCCAACCATTGAACAATCTGCCGGACGCGCGAAAGCTTCTCGCCGCGGTCGTCGGACCGCAGCGTAGCGTAGGTTAAAAATAGGACGCCTTCGGCCAAGCGGATCTCGCGCCCTTGAGGGAAGCGCGAGAGCGGCGTGACCAGCAGACGCTCCATGCCGAGCGCCGACCAGTCGCGCTGCGCGTCCTCAAGCAGCTTGTCGGACTTCGAGATCCAGACCGCCTTGCGCCGGCCCTGCAGCCAGTTGTCGAGAATGATGCCGGCGGACTGGCGACCCTTGCCGGCGCCGGTCCCGTCGCCGAGCATGAAGCCTCGACGGAAACGGACGGCGTTCGGTGCGTCATCGCGGGCGGCCGTGACGAGGTCGAAGGTCTCATCGACTGTCCAGGCGCCTTCGAGATAGTTGCCATGCGCCTCGCCGGCATAGATGACCGTCTCAAGCTGGGCGTCTGAGAGGACGCCGCCGCTGAGGAGGTTGGCCGGCAGCCGGGGCCTGTAGCTCGGCTTCGGCGGCGCGACCGAGGCCATCGCTGCCGACTGCACCAGCTTGGTCGGATGCGCGTGTGCGCCGGGGATCCGGATCGATTGCAGCCGGTATTCCTCGTAGATGGCGTCGCTGAGGCGCGCGCCCTCGGGCGGCGTCCAATCGGTCGTCTCGTAGACAAGATCAACCGCTTCGGGGGCGGCAACTGACGCCTTGGCGAGCTGCGAGGGCGGCCGGGCGAGATAGCCGCGCACGGTGCGAGGCGCCGGCGAGGCTGACATGGGAAGCGCGCCGGTTGATGCGACGCTCAGGCGAGGTGGAACGTGTTCGCCTATCCAGTGGAGCAGCGTCGCGACATCGGGCGCCACTCCCAGCGACGCCGGAAACGCGTTCGGATCAACGGCAGGCACCTTGTCGACAACGGTGAGGCGCGTCTCGATCGTGGTGCCGTGCTTGGCATAGACCGCACCGGCGATCGCCGCGGTGAACATCACGCGGCCGAGTTCCTGCAATCGGGCGAAGGCGTCGCGCCAAGTTGAGGCTTCGGGTGAGAAGCTTGCGCTGTTGACCGTGACCAGCCGGCCGCCATCGGCAAGACGCGCCAGGGCGGAGGCGATGTGACGGTACGCCGTGTCGGCCATGCGGCCGGAAACGTTCGCCGTCGCCGAGAACGGCGGGTTCATCAGCACGACACTCGGGACCACCGTGGGATCGAGGTGATCGTCGATTTGGGCCGCGTCGAAGCGCGTGACGGAAACGGCCGGAAAGAGGGAAGAGAGTAACATGGCCCGGCTCTCGGCCAGCTCGTTCAGCACGAGCCCGCTGCCGGCGATCTCGGCGAGGATAGCGAGCAGCCCGGTGCCTGCCGACGGCTCGAGCGCGCGATCCGCCGCTGTAATGGCGGCCGCGGTAAGCGCAGCCAGGCCGAGCGGGATCGGCGTCGAGAATTGCTGAAAAATCTCGCTCTCGGCAGAGCGGCGCGTGTGGGTTGGCAGAAGCCTCGCGATCTTGTCCAAGGCGGAAAGTCGTGAAGCCGCAGAATCAGCTTTGCGGAAGAGCGCCTTTCCGTATTTGCGCAGGAACAGAACGGTGGCGGCTTCACAGGCATCGTAGCCCATCTTCCAATCCCAGGCGCCTGTCGCATCGGATGCGCCGAAGGCCGCTTCCATGGCGGCACGTAGAATTGCGGCGTCGATACGTCGACCACGTTCGAGATGCGGCAGGAGTTGCTCAGCCGCAGTGATGATGACGCTGGTGCCCTCGGGAGCGAGAACAGGCGAGATCGGCGCGAGCTGGTCGGCCGCAATCGGGGAAAGGTTATTCATGGAGCAAGCCTTAAGGAGAGCGGGAACGGGCGAGCCGATCGGCGCTCTCTCTGACCGCACCGGCTCAAACCCGTCCCGGCCGTCCTCTCCCTCTCAGCATCAAGGCCGTGCCCGACATGAGAAACGGCGCCCCACCGGATGGCGGCGCCGTGTACAGAGCGTTCATCCGTATCCGAGCTGCCAAGATGGCGCGGCTTGGCCGTCATCAGCGACGGCGACCGCTTCCGCGAGGTAGCCCGCATCGCCTTCGGCGACAGTGACGATGTATTTCGTCACGACGCAGCTCCCTCGATCGGATCATTTTCGCCCGCGAGAATGGCCTCGGCCTTCGCGATGGCGGGGTCTGCTCGTCGGCGCCAAAGCTCGACATCCGCTAAGCCTCCCTCCGGAGCGTGAGCAAGGATCTTGAGCAGACCGAGCAGCACCTCGAAATGGTTGGCCTTGCGCTGGACCTGCTCGTCAAAACGTGAGGAGAACCGCAGGGGCCGACCGATATAGGCAGCGTCGCTGCCTTCCCAGACGCGTGTGACAAAGGTGTCGCCGGGCTTTTCGACGTCCGACTTGTTGTCATCCCAGCCCTCGTCGGCGATCGCGAGATCGCAGGCTTGGTCGAGCGTTTCGGCTTCGTAGGTTCGCTGCCGGCAGATCGGCAAATGATAGGTCGTCTCGATGGTGAAGAAGGGCACGAGAGCCTCCGGAATGCAAAAGCCCGGCTCGCGCCAGGCTTTGGTGTCAATGGCAGTGAAAAGACGCGGGACGGCCGAAGCCGCCCCGCGTAGTCGAGTTATTCGGCCGCGATCATGTGTGGCTCGTCCGCTTCATCGGCCGGAGTTTCCTCGTCGTCGGCGAGGAATTCCGGCAGCGCCTCGCCATCGCCCTCGGGCTCCGCGGCGTCGACGGTCGCCGCCTGATCGGAGCCGATCATTCGCAGGGGCTCGGGCAGCCAGCCGCTCTCGGCCAGGAGGCGTTCGGCCTCTTTGGCCATGTCACCTTTCTTCAGATGGTCGATGAGCTGGGCGGCCCGCTCGCCGGCGCCCTCCCTCACCGCCTCCAGGATGCGGCGCTTCGGGACGCGGCCGAGATAGTTCTCGACGGTCGGGCGCCAACCGGACTCCACCATGTCGAGGTCGACGGCCCGGGCGATGCAATCGGCGTCAGCGATCCGCTGCTCGACGCTGTGCGGCGTGGCGCCGCCGCCGTAGCGGTCGCCCTTCTCGTAGAGCGCGTTGACGCCGAATGAGGCGCAGTGCGCAAAGAGCGCCGCCTGCTCGTCGCCCGTCAGATCGGTGAGCCAGTCCCAGAGATCGGCCTTGTCTTTCGGCAGGCGCCCCTCCCACGTCTTGTGGCGCGCGTCGATCGCCTTGGCCGCCGGGCTATCCTTTAGGCCCTGCGCCTGCGCCGGGAAGCTGGCGTTGCGCAAGGAGATCTCCATCGCCGTTCCGTAGGAGGAATAGCGGGAGAAGACGTCGAGGCAGAATTTGTGCAGCACCGCCTGGAAGGCGACCGAAGGCGTAATCGCGAGCTTGTCGCGCAGCGCCAGCGTCCGCTCCGCCGTGAGCTCGGTCAGCAGGCGGTCCGGCAGCGGCTTCACCGCATCATCATCCTCGTCCTCTGCCTCCGCGACCTGCCCGCCGATGGTGATGACGGCGCGCTGGATGACCGGCGCTGATGGCTCGGCGCCGTCGAGGGTCGCGGCAGCGGGTTCGCCATCGCTGCCCTGCTCTGGCTCGGCCACGGGCAGCTCGTCCTCAGGCCGGACGTAACCGCGATCAACCAGGAGCGTGCCTTCGGCGTCGATGCCGACGAACACACCCGCGCGCGCGATGTCGGCAAGCTGATAGCTGATGGGTCGATCGTCAAAGGCGGCGAGAGCCGTCTCAATTTCGGCAAGTCGCTGGTCAACTTCGTCGGGAAGCTCATCCGCGCCGTCATGCTCGGCTTCGAGCCTGGCAAATTCGGCCTTGAGCGCCTCGATGGTTGCCTGCTCTTCGGCGGTGAGGCCGGCGGATACGCCGTCCAGCTCACGCAAGCCACGCGTGTGGCCGTAGGGGAAGTCGATCGCGACCTCGATCCACTTCCAACCTTCGGCAGCGATCGTTTCTGCCTCCGCCTTCAACTTCTCGGCGACCAGGCGGTCGAGCAGAACGACGTCCTCAAGCCAACCGCCGTCGTCGGACTGGAACAGGTCGCGCAGCACCACACCGCCAGCCGCCTCGTAGGCATCTAGGCCAACAAACATGGCGCGACGGTCGGAGGCGCGCACTGTCTTCTCCGTCAGCATGCGGCGGATCTGATAGGGCTCCTTCTGCCAAGAGCCGGAGATGGCCTGCCAGACCTGCTCCTGGCGTCCATGATCCGCAGTGACGGTGAAGGCCATCAACTGCTCGAGCGACATGCCGTCGTCGGCATAGATGTCGAGCAGCGCGGGCGAAACTGAGGCGAGGCGCAGGCGCTGTTTCACCACGTTGACCGACGTGAAGAAGGCCGCGGCGATATCCTCCTCGGACTGCCCCTTCTCGCGCAAAGCCAGAAATGCCCGGAACTGGTCGAGCGGGTGCAGTGGCGCGCGCTGGACGTTCTCGGCGAGCGAATCTTCCTCGGCGATGCCGCTGTCGCGAACGACGCAGGGCACCGGCGCGGTCTTGGCGAGGCGCTTCTGCTTCACGAGCAGCTCCAGCGCACGGTAGCGCCGGCCACCGGCCGGGATCTCGAACATGCCGGTCTCGGCGCCTTCGGCGTCGAGGACCGGCCGGACGTTGAGGCTCTGGAGCAAAGTACGCCTGGCGATATCCTCAGCCAGCTCCTCGATGGAGACGCCGGCCTTCACACGCCGGACGTTTGACTGGCTGAGCACCAGCTTGTTGAAGGGAATGTCGCGCGAGGACGACAGGGTGATCTTCTGAACGGCAGTAGCCATGGGTGATACTCCGCGACGGGCGACCCAAAGTCTCTCTCTGGACCTCCAACCCGTCACGAAGCGCGGCGCCGCCCTCTTCCTCTGAGGGCAGCGCCGCAAACCGACGATCAAGAAAGACGGAAAGCCACGAAACCGGAGAAGCGCCGTTCCGCATCTCCGGCATTCCGGGTATCAGGCTGCGCGGTCGAGCAGCTTCTTCGCGCGCGCCTCCAGATCGAGTCGTGCGTCCTGATGGGTCTTGCCCCGCGCAACCGCCGTGATGCCTTGCACGAAATCGAACACGCTTTCGGGCGGGCGTCCCTCCTCCGCCAGCACCGTATCGATCACCTTGGCTGTCTCGGCCTTAGAGAAGCCGCGGCGACGCAGAAACTCGGTGCGATCCTCGTCGCTGCGTGCCACGATCCGCTCGCGGGCGGCCTTGATTCCGTTGATGAAGGGCGTGGCGGAGGAGTTGGCGAAGTTCAGCAACGCCGGCGCCGCCTCGTGCGCAAAGCGGGAAGCTGCATATTTGGAATGGCGGATGATGATCTCCTCGAAATCCTCCACGCCCCATAAATTCCGATTTTGGCAGACCGCGCGGAGATAGAAACTTGCCATGCCGAGCGTCTTGGCTCCAACTTCCGAGTTCCAGCAATAGAAGCCGCGAAAATAGAGGTCGGGCGAGCCGTCCGGGAGACGGCCGGCTTCGATCGGGTTCAAATCATCGACCAGGAAAAGGAAAACGTCCCTGTCGGATGCGTAAAGGGTCGTCGTGTCTTTGGAAATGTCGACACGGGGATTGTAGATCCGGGTTGACCAGTCGAGCAGGCCTGGCACCTTAAACCGCGTATCGCCTGTGCCATTGCCGGCGATGCGCTGAACGGCCGCCACGAGTTCGACGTCAAATATTCGACCATATTCGGGACCCGTAGCGGCGCGAAGTTCGACGCGACCATCCTCTATCTCGAGCGTCTTGACCTGCTCGGCTCGATGTGAGCTGAGGCCGAACTGCAGGTTGATGCCAGCGAGCGGCGCCGGAAGCTGACGGAGGTAAGCCGCCGGCGCTCCGACCAGACTGGCAAGTTGGCCGAAGCTCCAGTGAGTCGGCGCGATCGGCGCGTCTGAACCGGGTAGGAGCAGACCCAGGCGCTCGGCATCGTCGCGGCCGGCCTCAACCCGGATCGCGGCGCTCTCGACCGTTCGGGTCCGGCTTCGCTCGGTCCGTCGGTGAACGGCGGCGTAGAGGTCTGACAGCGAGAGATAGCGCTCATCCGCTGGCCGCGAGAACCACTCCGACGATACGCGGCCGACACGCTCGCCTCGGGTCACGTCCACCTTGTAGCCGCCGACGTGGCCGCGGCCAGCGCTCAGAACTTCGACTTGGGTCATGGGTTATCTCCACGACAGGCGCCGGAGGCCTCTCCTCCGTTCTTCAACCCGTCACGGCGAAGTCCGTCCGCCCTCTCACTCTAAGGGGGCGTTGCGGGGTTCTCCCCGCAGAAGGGGTCGACCGAGACTAAAGGCTCGGGCGCAGGGGAAGGCTTTCCCCTCAAGAGCGTCACGCCAGAATTCGGGAGATCACCGACGCGACAGTCGCGTAACCCGATGGATCTGCTCGGAAAGTTGGCGCGCGCCCAAACGAGGCGAACCGAGGATCAGACGGCAGCTAGCGGATGCTTACGTCATTTCCATACGGCGGCTTGACTTGACATCCCACACACCGTCAGAACGATCCTGCACAGACAAACATGTCAGCGATTGAAACGAAAATGACGCTCGATATCAGGGGCAGCATCAAGAATACGAAGATTAGCTCGAACCCGTACGTCGTTTTCGATGAGCTGATCTCAAATGCGATCGACTCGTTCCTTATCCGAAAGCACCAGGACGCCTCTGCAGCGGACATGCTGGTTGAAATCGAGGTCGAATTTATTCGAGCTGACATGCTCGACGACCGAGAGTCCATGATCATTTCCTGCAAAGACAACGGATGCGGGTTGGGAGACGATCAGCTCAAGGCATTTCTGACCAAGGACACCTCCTACAAGGACGACCTTCCAATCTTCGGGATTGGTCAGTGCAAGGGTGCGGGACGAATCCAGTTTTTTCACCATTTCTCGGCCCTCGCGATCGACAGTACCTATCGCAGCGGACAGGATATCCTGAGGCGCCAATTGCGCTATTCAGAGCCGCAGAAGCAGATTGACCCTGAAGATTTCGAAACCAGCACAGGAAGCGAAGGCGCGATCGGGACAATAATACGACTGGAGCAATTCAAGGATACTGTTCTCACGCGGATTCAGCAGACAGAGCTGCCTAGCACCCTGTTCTCCGCGTCCGCTCTGAAGAAGCAAATGCTAGTCGCCTTCCTTCAGAGATTGGTTGGCCTTGCGAGTCGGCTCGGCAGCTTCGAGATCAAGTTCACCACTCGCCACTGGAAAGGTAACGAAGAGGTCGAGCTATTGAGGCATTCCGACTTGCCGAAAGTCACGGCTGAGCGGGAGGTGGATGTTGAGGAACGAGATCCTAGGACCGGCGAAGGCTTAGGCACGCATCGAAGGTTTAAGCTCTCTCACTACCAGCTCGATGCGAGCCTCTTCGACCTACCAAAAAATGCCATCGCTTTTTGTGCGAAATCCTCCCCGGTGAAGGATATCACCTCATATTACCTGCGGACTCGAACGGAACAGAACAATCCGCTCGGCGGATTCCACCACATCGTGCTGATCGAAAGCGACTATCTGGATCAGCGCGTGAACGAGCAGCGCGACGATTTCGACAATATTCCTGGCGAGATACCTAGTGGAGACATGTTTTCAGTCGAAAAGCTGTCTTACGTAGCAATTCACGAGGCGATTGATCCGATAATTGAGCAGATGGTCGTCCCTGCGGATTGGGACAAGGACGACATTTTGAAGCAAGTCACTGACCAGTTTGGTGTCAGCGAGGCGATGCTCCAGGATACCTCGACGCGCATCGTTTATGGCGAAGCAGCGCAGTCGGTCGCTGAGCGCGTTCTAAAAAAGTATCAGGAAAGAATCATTGATGAGACCGCGGAGATCTTCAACCTCAAAGAGGAAATTATAAGGGCCGAACCGGATTCCGAGGAGTTTCGCACCAAGATCAATGAGCTTTCGTGGAAATATACGTCATCTCTCAAAGCATTTGACATGGCGAACCTGTCGCAATTGATAGTCCGCCGCACTGCAATCGTACAGATTCTCGATCTTGCATGCCGTAAGCAGCTCGCGGGACAGGTGGTCGCGGAGGGTGGCCGCCGGAAGGACGAGAAGATCATCCACAGCATCTTCTTCCCGATGCGGAAAGACAGCACTGAGGTCGCCGACCACGACATTTGGCTTCTGAGTGAAGAATACCATTACTACGATTACATCGCCTCAGACGTGCCACTATCAAGCATCCGCTGGAATGACAGCGAAAGTGTTTTCGAAACTGACATCGACCAGGAGTTTCAGAGGTTGCTTGCCAAGCGGGCAGACGACAATGGCGGAAAGCGGCCAGACATTGCTCTCTTCAGCAAAGAAGGCTCAGCCATCATCGTCGAATTCAAGGCCCCGGGGGTATCGATGGACGAGCATGTCGGCGACCTTTCAGAGTACGCTCATTTGCTCGCGGCGAAGTCAGGAGGCCGGCTAAGGAAGTTTTACGGATATCTTATCGGCGACACTGTCAATCCGCTGCGACTGAGCGGAACTTGGACTCCGTTTTCAGTCGGCCAGGGATGGTTTCAATCGAGCCCCCTTTTGGACCCTCGTACTCGGCAGCCATTGGGCGAGACCTATTTTGAGCTGCTTCACTTCGGCGACGTCATTGAGCGAGCAAAGAAGCGGATTGGTGTATACCAAAACAAGCTCAAGCTGGATCTACATCGGGACGATCATTGAAGCCGCGTTGAGCGTGGGGCGAGCTCTTGGCTCGGCCGGAGGCAGGCGAGCGCGCGCCATATGGACTTCCGAGGCGTAGTGCGCGGCCAGGATCGCCGCCGTCGCCCAGATCCGCTTTCAGCCTCACGACAGACCTGATGTTAAGGTAGGTAGTCCTATCTAGGGTTTGTCTCCGAGCTAAATCCTGAACGCCGACCAGGTTGGAGCGGCGGCTCGATGGCATTCGGATTTCTTATGCAATTTCTCTTTCAGGTCCGACACGAGAGCCGCCCGCAGCCTTCGAAACATCGTGCACCTGCGGCCGAGAGGCGCAAGTATTTTTACTACGCTCCGTTACGCCATCTTGCGACTATCAACGAAGCCCGACGCGCTAACTCGTCCGCGTTTGACGCGAGCTATGCGGGGTCATCGAGAATATCGTTTTCTTCCGTCATTCTGGGTGCCAACATCTCAGCCATCTCGACCGTGACGTCTCGTGCGGCGGAGTGATGGAGAAGCGAATGACGGAGGCCAAATTCCTTACCCCCGAGGAAGTGTCTGCACGATACCGTGGCGAGGTCACTGTGGGTACGCTGCGCAATTGGCGCGCGATGCGAACTGGCCCTGCATACATCAAGATCGGCAAAGCCGTCTTATACCCGGTGGACGAGCTTGACGCATGGGATCGGAGAAATCTGGTGATTTGTAGTGCGTCGAAAGAACTGGACGTGAGCTAGCTTGGGATCAACAACATCGCGCTCGAGCATGCCGACGCAATCCTCTGGTATGCTCGAGACCACAACTCGGTTGCTGTGCTCGAAATGCTAGAGAGTTAGATAATCTATGAGAGGGATCATTGGCTGTCACACGATCCGCATGAGCTAGAACTCCGCAAGCGCGGCAGCGCGCGATGTGCGCTCACATCCTTAAATAACGCTACTCGCCAACAGCGCTCGGCTTTCCGTGCTCGACTGTGCACGTCGTCAAACCAATTGCCTACATCGAAAACCAGTTCAACACTGACGCCATTTCCCCGACGGGCCTTCCGGCCGTGACCAAATACTCAGCGCAGAGAAGGCGATGTTGAGCTGATCACTCGCTTCGACGTGAGTCCTGGCATCTTCAATTCATGTCTATCTTTGAGAGTTCGCAGAACGTGGTGTAGACTCGTTCGTGATCCAGCGTGCTCTAAGCAAAAGGGCCATGCGCAGAGGGTCGCGAGTATGATGTTCACGTTGGATCACCGAGGACCGATCCCAGATCGATACCCCAATGGCCGTTCACTTCGACAAAAATGATTGTTACATCAAAGCGATGCGCGGCGGTGGAAGATTGATCCACAACCACCCCTCAGGCGATCCCTCGCCCTCGCAGGCCGACATCCAGATGACGAAAGCGATCATCGACATCGCAAAGCCGCTTGGCATTGCCGTGCACGACCACATCATCGTCGGCAGGAACGGCCACGCCAGCTTGCGCGGGCTGCGGTTGATCTAAAGCGCGACGCGGTTGGTATGAATCGTCATCGCGCTTTGGGTTGTTGTTCAAGCATGATCTTTCCGGAAAACCACTGCGCACTTTTACGGATCATGCTTCAGGGCAAAATCAGAACACCTTGTTCTTGGCGACCTTCAAGTGCTCTTCTGCCGCCCTGATGCCGCTCAATGCCTTGAGCGTCAAAGCAGTCGGTTGCGGCTTCCATTCGGAAACCATTTTTTCGGCCTTCTCGAGTTCTGGCCTGGACAACATGGAAGCCATCTCGTTCACGTTCTTTGCCGGCGCCAGTTGCGAGAGCTTGAAATACACATACGACAGAGACAGGTCCCTCGGCGTTCCCTTTCCGGCAGAATACGCGCGGGACAGGCTGAAGAGGGCGGCAGGAAGTCCCTGATCGCCGGCCATCTTCCACCATTTCAGCGCTTCTTCCGAATCTCCTCGTCTGTCATACAGAAGAGCGACATCGTGCTGGGCGCGCGCATAACCGGCTTTGGCGGAAACAAGCTTGTATTTCAACGCTTGATCCTGGTCGGTTGCGACGATGCCCACGCCTTGCCCATCGTAGTAGCAGCCGAGCTTGTAGGCTCCCAGCGGATCGTCGGCCGCAGCCGATTTCTGAAACCATTCGAACGCCCGGCTGCGATCCTGTTGTGTGCCGATGCCGTTATTATACATCATGCCGACATGGTATTGCGCCTCGGCGTCTCCTCGATCGGCCAAGGCCACCATCGCATTGAAGGTGCCCGCTTCACTTGCATTGGCGGGCATCGAGAACACTAGAAGGCACGAAAAAGCCAAAGCAGCAAATTTCATGTCAGATCCCGATCCGCTTCGAAACCAATATGCCTTGGTCGCTCAAGAGGGAGACAAAGTTCGAACATGGCGGAAATTTCGAACATCGGCGGACCTGGCCAGCTCCAGGGCGGCTCAGGCACGGCTGCGCGGGCGAGCCCGATTCGATCTCACGGTTCGATCCAGCGCTGTACCGCCTCCGCGGTGTCAGCCGGCGTTGTGTTGAAGCAGATCGCGGCGTTCGGCGCCATGCGATGGACGAGGTTGAGCACCTTCTCGAACAGCAGCAGGCGCTCCTTCGGCTCGCGCAGGCCGGCGCCGATGACGATGCAGTCGAAGCTCTCATCTTGCAGCGCCGCCATGACGCCGGCTTCGGCTGTCGCGTCGAGATCGATCAGGCAGCTCGTGACATCGAAGCCGAGATCGCGCAGGCGCAACAGCTGCGCCTCGATATGGTCGCGCACGAGCTCCGGCGTGACCTGCGGAAACGCGCTGTAGTCCGCATTGCCGGGTTCGATGCCGATCGCGAGGACGCGCTTGGCCATGCAGGATTCCTTACCGGACCGTCGCGGCCCGCCAACGGATGGACGGCCAAGCCGGTTCCCCGAACGGTGGTCGCGCCGTGCTCCCTGTTCTACCGATGATTTCCCGCCGAAGCTGTAAGCCATTTCACATGCGCCGGGCCGGCGACCTGCCAGATTTCGGGAGATCACGCTGGAGCACGCGCTGATCACGGCACCTCGTTCACTTTGGCTTGCACGGAGAGTCGATCATTCAGTCAATTTGCGGGAGCGGAAAATGATCTCATTCGAAAGATTGAAAGACGAGTATGAGCGGAATTGGGCCGGTCTCGAGATCCGGGCCGGACGCCTGGCCGAGGCGAATGCAGTCGCCCGCAAGGCCCTCAACGGCAAGGCGACGTATCAGCAGATCGAGCGGTTGACGGGCGTCCCCTGGTTCTTCACCGCGCTCTGCCACTACCGCGAGTCCAACTTCGATTTCGACACGTATCTCGGCAATGGCGAGTCGCTTCATCGCGTGACGAAGCTCGTTCCGAAAGGGCGCGGCCCCTTTGCCACGTTCGTGGACGGCGCCGTGGACGCGTTCAGAATCCAGAACTTCATTGGCGCGAACGATTGGAGCATCGCGCGGATGATGTTCCGGCTCGAGGCGTTCAACGGCTTCGGCTATCACTCCAAGGGCGTCAACTCACCCTATCTCTATGGCGGCTCGACGCTGTACGGCCCACCAGAGGCAAGGGCGGGAAAATTCGTTCGCGACCATGTGTTCGACTCCGATCACGTCGATTCGCAGCTCGGCACGGCGGTGATCCTGCATGCGATGATGTCACTCGACTCCTCGATCACGCTCGACGGCAGCCCGCAATTCGCCGGCCGCAGCGAGCCCGAGGACGACGTGGCCTCGACGGTCATTCTCATGCAGCAGGCGCTCAACAAGCTCGGTGCCAATCCGCCGCTCGCCGAGGACGGCATCAGCGGACCAAAGACCAGGGCCGCCGTCTCGCAGTTTCAGGAACAGAACGGCCTGAGGGATACCGGGCTTCTCGATGCGGCCACGGTCGCCGCGATCACACGTGCGACGCAGCCTGGAGGCCCGGTGCAGGCGATCGACCTGTCGCAGATCCTGAAGCGGCTGGAGGACCTCGCGCAATTGCTGCGACCATCAGCCGGCGGCACGACGCTGCCGACGACCGTGCCGAGCAGGACATTGCCTGCCACGAATGACCCGATCAGCCTGTTCGAGCGGCTTTTCTCGCTCATCAACAGGACGGCGCCCGTGCCGGGACCGGTCGCCCCGGCGAGCCCAGCCCCCGTCGATCAGCTGAAGCAGGTCGTCGACCTGCTCAGCACTCTCCTCAACACGAGCAGAGGCAAGCCCATGCTGGGCCAGGTCAACGGCGCGCTCGGCGAGACCGTCGGCAAGCTGCTCGACGGCAAGAAGACCGCGCTCGGCATCGGCGGCTCGCTGCTCACCGCGCTGCTCTCGTCGGTGACGGCGAGCCCCAACGCCGGCGGCCTCGCCGGACTGCTCGGAACGATCGTGACCGCCGTGCCCGGCATCAGCCAGTTCGCGATGCCGATCTCGCTCGCGCTCACCGTCTGGGGCGTGCTCGGCAAGATGGAGAAATGGTCGCAAGGCACCGCACCGCCGCCGAAGGTGACCACGTAACCTGCGGCCATCCTTCGAGACACCCGCCCCGGCGGGCCCTCTCCATATGCAGCGTCCGTTTTCGGCGCTGCGACTCAGGATGAGGTCGCGTTACGCGGCGAGATATCAGACGAGCCCGCCAAAACGGGCGTCTCGAACCATGCGGGCCGAGTACGCCCGCGGCGCCTATTGACGCAGCATGATCAGGGGATCGGCGGTGTCGGGGACGCGCCGCCACTGCGCGTGGTCGTCGGCCTCGAACTGCCAGGCCTCGCCTGATTTCGACATCAGGATGATCTGGCCGCGCTCGAGGCGCCATTGCGTCGGGTTGAACTGCGCAATCGTCGCGTCGCATTTCGGCTTGAGGAAGACCTGGAAATTGTCCGGATCCGCCTCGGTGTTGGTCAGCGTCAGCCCGCAGATCGGCTGGCCATTGCCGCGCACCATCGACCAGTCGCCGATCATCTGGTCCATCGACTTGGCCATCGAACGCGCGGCAGCGAGATCCTGCAGGATGTAGACGCCCTCGCCCTGGCGCAGGCCCTCGAAGATGCCGGCCTCGACCTCGGTGAAGTCGATCACGGCTTCGCCGGCAGCATCCTGCAAGCGGACGATGTCGAGGCCCCTGACGTTCCAGGCGACGATGTCTTTCGTGAAAGGCAGCGCAGTCTTGCAGGCCGGCTCCAACTCCAGCTTGAAGCCTTGCGCCGCCGCATCGCTCTTGAGCGTGACGACGCAGGTCTTGCTGCGCTCGGTGGTCGAGAGCTCCCACTGTCCGGGCATCTGCTTCTTCAGCGTCGTCACATCCTGTGCATGCGCAAGGCAAATCGCGGCCACGCAGGCCGCGACGGCGAATGCAACGACCCGAAGAGCTCTCATCAGCGCCCCTTGACTGGCGTTTCCGCAACCGGCGTCAGCGGCGCCTTGCCGGCAAACCAGGCCTTGAGATTGTCGACCACGAGCTGGTCCATCGCGTTGCGCGTCACCACCGAAGCCGAACCGATATGCGGCAGCAGCACGACGTTCTGCATGGTCTTGAGCTCGTCCGGCACGTTCGGCTCGGCCGCGAACACGTCGAGGCCGGCGGCGAGGATGGTGCCTGATTTCAGCGCCTGGATCAGCGCCGGCTCGTCCACCACCGAGCCGCGCGCCACGTTGACCAGCACGCCGCGCGGACCGAGCGCCTTCAGCACCTCGGCATTGATCATCTTGTTCGTGGCGGCGCCTCCGGGCACGATCACCATCAGCGTGTCCACCGCCTTGGCCATCTCGAGCAGGTCGGGATAGTGCTTGTAGGAGACGTCCTTGGACGGATTGCGCGAATGGTAGACCACCGGCACCAGCGAGGCGTCGAGCCGGCGCGCGATGGCCTGGCCGATCCGGCCCATGCCGACGATGCCGACCTTGCGGTCGCGCAGCGAGCCGACGCTGAGCGGATAGTTCTGCGTCTGCCAGAGGCCGGAGCGGACATAACGGTCGGCCTTGATGAATTCGCGCAAGGTCGCGATCAGAAGGCCCATCGCGACGTCGGCGACCTCCTCGGTGAGCACGTCGGGCGTGTTGGTGACGACAATATTGTTCTCGGCCGCGTATTTGGCGTCGACATGGTCGTAGCCGACGCCGAAGCTCGCCACCATCTCCAGCTTCGGCAGCTGTGACAGCGAATCCCTGTCCGCGCGCACGGTGTGATAGGTCACCGCGACGCCGCGGATCTTGTCGCGGATCGCCGGCGTCAGCCGCTCGAGATCGCCGCGTGTCTCCGCCTTGTGCACGACGAAATGATCGGAAAAGCCGTTCTCGAGAATCGGCCGCACCGGCCCATAGATCAGAAGGTCGATCTTTTCGGACGAAATCGAACCGGCAGCCATCAGTTTTCCTTTCCAAGCGCGCTCTCATGCCAGCGCCGTAAAACGAGGTGGGAAACTAGCGCCAGCACCCCATAGATGACAATCCCGGCCAGCGACAACAGAAGCAGCGCTGCGAACATGCGGGGTATGTTCAAGCGATAGCCGGACTCGGCAATTCTGTAGGCGAGGCCGGAGCCGGCACCGGCTGTTCCCGCCGCGATCTCGGCCACGACCGCGCCGATCAGCGACAGGCCGCCGGCGATGCGCAGGCCTCCGAGAATGTAGGGCAGTGCCGCGGGCAGCTTGAGAAAGCGCAGCGTCTGTGGCGGCGAGGCACCATAGAGCTGGAACAAGCCGGCGAGATTGCGATCCACCGAATTCAGCCCGAGCGTGGTGTTGGACAGCACCGGAAAGAAGGCGACGATGAAGGCGCAGACCACGACCGCGGTCTGCTGCTCCAGATAGATCAGCAGCAGCGGCGCGATCGCGATGACAGGCGTCACCTGCAGGACCACGGCATAGGGGAACAGGGAATATTCCACCCATTTCGACTGGTTGAACAGCAGCGCCAGCGCGATGCCGCCGATGCTCGCCGCGAGGAACCCCTCGAGCGTGGTCAGCAGCGTGGTGGCGAGCGATTGTGACAGAACCGCCCAGTCCTTGATCAGCGTCAGGACGATGACGGACGGCGCCGGCAGCACGTAAGGCGGGATCCCTTTGAGGCGGACCACGAGTTCCCAGGCGACGAGGCCGGCCGCGAACACGATGACGGGAAGCACGAAGCGCATCGCGCGCTGCGCGCGGGACGATCCCGCGGTGATGGGAGCTTGCGCGCTCATAGCGTCGAGCGTCCCGAATAGGACGGTGCCAGCGCGGCCGACACTCTTCGGCAGTAGTCGGAATAGGCGGCTGAGGTTCGAAACTCCTCCCCGCGCGGCTCGACCGTCTCGATGCGGATGTCAGCCTGGATGCGGCCGGGCCGGGCCGTCATCACCACCACGCGCTGCGACAGATAGACGGACTCGAACACCGAATGGGTGACGAAGATGACGGTCTTGCGAAGGCGGCGCCACAGGGCGAGCAGATCGTTGTTGAGGCGGAAGCGCGTGATCTCGTCGAGGGCTGCGAACGGCTCGTCCATCAGGAGGATCTCGGGGTCGGTGACGAGCGCGCGCGCCAGCGACACCCGCATCTTCATGCCGCCGGAGAGCTCGCGCGGATAGGCATCGGCAAAATCGGCGAGCCCGACACTCGCCAGCGCCTCGTCGGCACGCGCGCGCGCGTCTGCCTTCGGCACGCGTGCGAGCCTCAAGGGCAGCCGCACGTTCTCGCGGACGCTGGTCCAGGGCATCAGGGTCGGTTCCTGAAACACGAAGCCGATGCCATGACCTGGTTGAACATGACCTGGTTGAACATGGCCGGGCTGCACCGAGCCCTCGTGACGCGCCACCCGCACAGTGCCCGATGACGGCGCACTCAGCCCCGCGATGATGCGCAGCGCCGTCGACTTGCCGCAGCCGGACGGGCCGAGCAGCGAGATGAACTCGCCCTTGCGAACGGCGAGGTCGAACGGGCCGAGTGCCATGACGCCGTTGTCATAGGCCTTCGTCACGCCGCGCAGACTGACGGCAAGAGCCGTCAGGCTGGCCTCGACGGCGGGCGAGGTGTTGCGCTCTACCATTGATCGATGACTGCAGCGTTTCGGGCGCCCTTCACCTCTCCCCATCGGGGAGAGGTCGGCGCGCAGCGCCGGGTGAGCCGCATGAGGGCCCAAGAGGGAGCGCAGCCCCTCACCCGCATCGCATCTGGCGATGCGATGCGACCTCGCCCTTCGGGAGAGGTGCAGGACGCCGGGCCACCTTCGCCGAATCGCAGCATGCGCTAGGGCTTGTTCGGGCGCAGCTCGATGCCGACGCCCTTGTTGATGAAGCGCAGCGTATAGGACTTGCGGAAGTCAAGATCCGCCTTCACGACGCCGGCCTTCACCATCTTGTTGAAGAAGGAGGCGTAGCGCTCGTCGCTCATCGCGCCGATGCCGTTCTTCAAGCTGTCGCCGGAATCGACGATGCCGTACTCCTTCATCTTGGCGACGGAATAGGTGAGCAGATCGTCGGTCATCTCCGGATTGAGCTTCTTGATCAGGGCATTGCCGGCGGAATTGTCGCGATAGATGTAATTGTACCACCCGACCATGGAGGCATCGACGAAGCGCTGGACCAGATCGGGCTTCTTCTCGACGATGTCGCGGCGCGTCTCGATCAGGGTCGAATAGGTGTTGAAGCCGTAATCGGCGAGCAGCAGCACGTTCGGCTTGAAGCCGGCGGCCTTCTCCACCGCGAAGGGCTCGGAGGTGACGTAGCCCTGCATCGCGCTCTTGGGATTGGCGATAAAGGGCTGCGGATTGAAATTATAGGGACGGACGTTCTTCTCGCTGAAACCATATTCGGACTTCAGCCACTGGAAATAGCTGGTCATGCCCTCCTTGGAGACGAACAGCGTCAGCGGCTTGAGATCCTCGATCTTCGCGACCTTGGCGTCGGGATGCGTCAGCATCACCTGCGGATCCTTCTGGAAGATCGCGGCGATGGTCACGACCGGGACGTTGTTGGCGACGGCGTCGAACGACATCAGCGTGTTCGCGGCCATGAAGAAATCGATCTTGCCGGCGATCAGCAGCATGCGGTTGTTCTCGTTGGGACCGCCGGGGACGATGGTGACGTCGAGCCCGTATTTCCTGTACGTGCCGTCGGCGACCGCCTGGAAGAAGCCGCCATGCTCGGCCTCGGCGACCCAGTTGGTGCCGAAGGTGACCTTGTCGAGCGTTTCCGCGCGCGCCGGCACAAAGGGCACGATAGCGGCCAACAAACCCGCAATTAACGCTCGCCGCTGATGAGAGGGGGTCATGATGGCACTCCGTCGATCGTGGCTGGCCGATGTGAAGGCAACGCGATAAAACCGCATGACATCAGGGGACGCGAACCGGCCAGGCCCGCATCCCCTCATACCCCAAATTACGTGACAAATTCAGGCAAAGAAACCTTGAAGACGCCCCCCCGCGACTGGATCGATATCGACTGGGCCGATGCCGGCCCTGCGGAGGTGTCGCGCTGGATCGCGGTGCTGCCGCTGGCGGCGACCGAGCAGCACGGTCCGCATCTGCCGCTCACGACCGACGTGCTGATCGCGGAGGCCTATCTCGCGCGCGTGCGCGAGCTGCTGCCTGAGAGCATTCCCGCCGGATTTCTCCCGGTTGAACCGGTCGGGATTTCCACCGAGCATATCGACTATCCGGGCACGCAGACGCTGCCGACCGAAATTGCTCTGAAGAAATGGACGGGGATCGGCGAGGACGTTGCACGCCGCGGCGTGAAGAAGCTCGTCATCGTCACCAGCCATGGCGGCAACAGCGCGGCCATGATGCTGGTGGCGCAAGACCTGCGCGCACACCAAAAATTGTTCGTGGTGACGACGTCATGGTCGCGGCTGTCGGGCGCGGACAGATTGTTCCCGGCCGAGGAAGTGCGTCACGGCATTCACGGCGGCGCGGTCGAGACCTCGATCATGCTGGCGCGCTATCCCGATCAGGTGCGCATGGATGCGATCGCGGATTTCCCTGCGAGCAGCGTCGCGATGGAGAAGCAGTATCGCTGGCTCTCGACGCAGCGGCCCGCGCCGTTCGCCTGGCAGACGCAGGATCTCAACCCGAGCGGCGCGGTCGGCAATGCGACGCTGGCCGTGGCCGAGAAGGGCGAGCAGCTGATCGACCAGGGTGCGCGCGCCTTCTGCGAGCTGCTGAGCGAAGTCGATAACTTCGACGTGAACAGGCTCGCCAAGGGCCCCCTCGGCTAGCCGGCATCCTTCTGGATTCATTCGCGAAAGGTCGAGTCTTCGCAGCCACGTTTGCAGTTTTCGAACCGGATGCGACGAGCCTCCGTCCAACTGGGCATGCGGGCCACAACGGACCGCCTCAGGCCGGATGGAGTTTCACATGTCGATCAAGACCAAGATTGCCGCCGCAGCTCTCGCGGCCCTCGCCGTCACCGGCAGCATCGTGTCCACCACCTCTTCTGCCGAAGCCAAGCAGCCCGGCTGGGTCTGGGGTGTCGGCGCCGGCATCGCCACCGCCGCTGTCGTCGGCTCCGCGATCGCCGCCAGCAACGACCCCTATTACCACGGCTATCACCGCTGCGGCTGGGTCGCCCAGTACAACGCCTTCGGCCAGTACGTCGGCCGCGTTCGTACCTGCTACTGATCTGGGTATCTGAGGCCGATCTCTCGTGGATTCCGTGTCCGACACGGGCGCCTCATCCACCCCGTGTCGTGCCCCCGACCCCGCCCGGCTGTCCCCCCGGGCGGGGTCATTCGTTTCGAGCCCAGGGCATCGTTGCATCTCCGTCACAAAGCAGTGCGAAGCATTCACCTGCAATAAATCACTTCAGTTGCAATTGCGAATTAATTGCAATAACGCTAGCACTGGCACTTGGGCCTAAGTCGCGCCGGATCGCGTGGACGACCGAGGCCTGATGACAGGGCGCCGCGAATCGGCAGGGATAATCGCGGCAGGTGGAATACATTCGCGTTTTGGGGGCGTGCGTTTTGACGTTGAGAGGTCACCGTTACAGGTACTTGCGGACGGCTGCGGCGATTGCCTCGGGCGTGATGGCTCTTCCCGCCGCCAGCCGCGCGGCCGATCTGCCGCTGAAGGCACCCGCCCTGAAAGCCGTCTATGACTGGACCGGCCTCTATATCGGCGCGCATGCCGGCTTCACCCGCGGCACATCCGCGGCAACGCTGGCCGATCCCACCGTCGCGACCGACAATCACGTGTTCAACGGCATGACCGGAGGCGTCCAGGCCGGCTACAATTGGCGCCTCAACTCGGGTTTCCTGCTCGGCGTCGAAGGCGATATCTCCTTCCCGAACTACCTCCCCTCCAATCACGTCGTGTCATCGGCGGCGACCGCGCTGTCGAGCGCGGAGGAGCGCTGGGACTATGTCGCGAGCCTGCGCGCGCGGCTCGGCTATGCCAGCGGCAACTGGCTGTTTTACGCGACCGGCGGCGCTGCCTTCGCCGGCGAGCGCTTTCTCTCGACGCCGACCGGCGGGAACGAAGAAAAAGTGTTGCACACGCGCTTCGGCTGGACTGCCGGCGGCGGCGCCGAATACGCTTTCGCGCCGCACTGGAGCGCGCGGGTCGAATATCTCTACAGCAAGTTCGAGAGCACCAACGTCACCTTTCCCTCCGGCGGGCAATATTCGTCGTCGATGGATTTTCACAGCCTGCGCGTCGGCCTCAATCGCAAGATCGACTGGCCGGGCGTGCCGACCTACGACCCGAAATCCGACGTCACCGACACCGAGTCCAGCCGCTGGGAGATTCACGGCCAGTCGACCGTGCTCGGGCAGGGCTACCCCGCGTTCCACGCGCCCTATACCGGACCGAACAGCCTGCTCCCGTCGCCGGATTTTCAACAGACCTGGAGCAATTCGCTCTATCTGAATGCGCGGCTGTGGGACGGCGGCGAGGTCTACTTCAATCCCGAGCTGCTCCAGGGTTTCGGCTTCAACAACACAACGGGTGCCGCGGGCTTCCCCAACGGCGAAGCGCAGAAGTCCGGCTTTCCCTATCCGCACTTCAACGCCTCGCGATTGTTCGTGCGTCACACCTTCGGTTTCGGCGGCGAACAGGAGGAGCTGGCCAGCGGCCAGCTTCAACTCGCCGGCAAGGTCGACGTCTCGCGCCTGACCTTGCAGGTCGGCAAGTTCTCGGTGGTCGACGTGTTCGACGGCAATGCCTACGCGCACGATCCACGCAAGGATTTCATGAACTGGTCGATCTGGGCGTCAGGCGCCTTCGACTATGCCGCCGACAAGCTCGGCCTCGGCTATGGCGCCACCGCCGAACTGAACCAGAAGCAATGGGCGTTGCGCGGCGGCTACTTCCTGATGGATGCCGTCTCCAATTCCAACAATTTCGACATGAATATCGGCCGTCGCGGCGAGTACGTCGCGGAGCTCGAGTTGCGCTATTCGCTGTTCGGCCAGCCCGGCAAGCTGCGCACGCTCGGCTTCGTCAACAGCGCTTTCTCCGGCAGCTATCGCGAGACGCTGGACAATCCCGCGTTCGGCGTGGACATCAGCCAGACCCGCCGCGGCCGCCTCAAATACGGCTATGCGCTCAACCTCGAACAGGCCATCACCGGCGACATCGGCGTGTTCGGCCGCTGGAGCTGGAACGACGGCCGCAACGAGATCATGGCCTTCACCGACATCGATCGCAGCCTGTCGGGTGGCGTTTCGGTCAAGGGAACGAATTGGGGCCGGCCGGACGACGTCGTCGCCATTGCCGGCGCCGTCAACGCCCTGTCGCAGGATCATCGCGATTTCATCGCCGCCGGCGGTCTCGGCCCGCTGATCGGCGATGGCCGGCTCAACTATCGCCGCGAACGCGTGCTGGAGACCTATTACGCCTACGCGCTGAACAAGGCGCTGACCTTCACCGCCGACTACCAGCTCATCGTCAACCCCGCCTACAACGCCGATCGCGGACCGGTGTCGGTGTTTTCGGGGCGGCTGCACGGGGAATTCTGAGCCGCGGCTCAGAACAACAACGCGACGCCCGAGACGAACAGCAGCGCCAGCACGATCTTCCGGAACGCGGCCTCGTCGATCCGGCCGAACAGTTGCAGCCCGAGCCACGTCCCGGCGAACAGGAACGGCAGGCCGAGCGCGAGCAATTTTGCCGTATCGAGTGAGAGCGATCCTTTGACACCGAGCCAGAGTGCCGCCATCGCGAAGACTGCGACTGCGACCGGCTGGAACGTGGCACGCTGCGCTGCCTTGGGCAGGTCCCGCAGATTGCACCAGATGGTGACAATGATGCCGGCAAGGCCTGTGAGGCCGCCGAGCAGTCCGTTGGCGAAACCGATCGTGATGTCTGCGGCCGGCGATACTTCACTGGCCAGCTTGAGCTGCGGCCGGAAGAATGCGTACAGGCTGTAGGCAATCAAGATGGCTCCAACCGCGATGCGGACACTCTTCGGATCAGCCCAGGTCAGAAGTGACACTCCGGCCGGCACGCCGACGACGGCGCCGGCGATGAGGGGCCACAGCCGCCGCCAGTCGAGCGCCGCGCGAAGCTTCCAGACCGAATAGCTCTGCACCAGGAGGCCGAAGCCGACGATCAGGCTGGCACTCTGAAGCGGCGTCAGCACGTAAAGCCACAGCGAAGACGCGACCAGGCCAAAGGCGAAGCCGGAGAGGCCGGCGACGAACGCGCCGGCGAAGGTGGCCAACAGGAAAAGCGGAAGCTCGATTGCGATCCCGTCCATTGCTCGCTCCATAGATCAGCGAGCAGCACTTGCGTGGGATCACCACTTCACGGGGAGGCTGCGACATCCCCGGGCTGCAAACCTAGGTGAAGTCGCTTCCTCCCACAACGACATTTCTACGCGGCCCGGATCGCGTCCAGGAATTTTCCGACCTCGACCTTGAGACGGCTGCTCTCGCCGGACAGCGATCTGGCCGACGCGAGCACATTGGAGGAAGCCGATCCGGTCTGGCTCGCGCCGCGCTGCACGTCGACGATGCTGGCGGAGACCTGCTGGGTGCCGCGCGCGGCCTGCTGCACGTTGCGGGAGATCTCCCGCGTCGCCGCACCCTGCTCCTCGACCGCCGAGGCGATTGCGGACGCGATCTCGGACATGCGCGTGATGGTGTCGCCGATCGCCTTGATGGCGCCGACCGAATCCTCCGTTGCGCTCTGGATCCCCGCGATCTGCTGACTGATCTCGCCGGTGGCCTTGGCGGTCTGCTCGGCCAGCGCCTTGACCTCGGAGGCGACGACGGCAAAGCCGCGCCCGGCCTCGCCGGCGCGCGCGGCCTCGATGGTGGCGTTGAGGGCGAGAAGATTGGTCTGGCCCGCGATCTGGCTGATAAGCTCGACGACGTCGCCGATCCGGCCCGCGGCCCTGGCGAGCTCGCCGACATGGTCGTTGGTGCGCCCGGCCTGCTGCACCGCCTCGCCGGCGATGCGCGCGGAATCCTGGACCTGACGGCTGATCTCGTCGACCGACGAGGCCATCTCCTCCGCCGCCGCGGCAACGGTCTGCACGTTCGTGGAAGCCTGTTCGGAGGCGGCCGCAACGGTCGCGGTGACATTTTCCGATTGCGCGGCGGTGCTCGTCAGCGTCCCCGCGGATACTTCCAGCTCCGAGGAGGCCGACGAGACGGTGTTGATCACGTCGCCGATCATGGCTTCGAACTCGCGCGCGATCTGATCCACGCGCTGGCTGCGCTTGAGCTTCGCTTCCGCTTCGACCGCGGCAGCCTCGTCGGCGGCCTTCTTGGCGAGCAGCGAGTCCTTGAAGTGCTGGAGCGAGCCCGCGACCTGGCCGATCTCGTCGTTGCGGCCCGTCGCCGGGATCTCGACCTCATGCTGTCCGGCGGCAAGCGCGCCGATCACGTCGGCGATCCGGCCGAGCGGCGTCACCACGCGCCTGCGCAGCATCACGGTCACGCCGCCGAGCGTTCCGAGCAACGCCAACACGGCGACAGCGGCCAGCGCGAGCATTGCCAGCGCGCCGTCGCGCGCGGCCGAGGCGCGCTCGGCTGCTTCCGCCAGCGCGGCGTCGCGCACGCCGTAGAACATCTGGATGGCCGGCACGATGACCTTCGCCAGCTCGTCGGCGGTGGCGCCGTACTTGCCGTCGCTCCGGGCTGCAGGAAGCTCCTTGTCCACGGCAACGGCTGCCTGTCCAAAATAGGATTCCGTTGCCGCCTTCAGCGCGGCAGCGATGCGGGAGGGATTTCCGAGCTGGTCGATCCCGGCCTCGATGCGCTCGCGGTCGGCCTCCACGCGCCCCTGCATGCGGTCCATCAGCGACAATTCGGCCGCGGTGAGCGGGCGGCGTGCGGAGAGCGCCGGGGACAGCGTGGCCGCGCGGCTGCCGGCCGAAACCCGCAGATCCTGCGCCGTTCGCGCCAGGCTCAAGAGCGCCGCAAGCGAGGAATCGGCATTGACGACCTTCGCTTCGAGCCGGTTCATGACCGGTTCGATGTTGCCGAGGACCTCGGCAACGCCGGGCAGGAAGCCCTTCGTCGCGGCGCTGTCGCGCGACGCCAGGGGGACGCTCATCGCGCGATCGGCCGCGGTTGTGATCTCCTTCAGCCGCCGCGTAGCACGGTCGAGATTCTCGGCAATCGCGCCGCCGTCGTCCAGCATCGTGACGGCGCGCCTTGCAGCCTCGAAGCCCGCCTCGGCCGTTTTCGCAGCCTTCGCGGCAGCTTCGAGCTGCGCCTGCGTCGCGGCGCCTTCCTGGAAGATCGGTCCGATGTAAGGAGCGCGAAGGCTGGCGACGTGCTGGCTGGCCAACAGGGTCGCACCAAAGGCATCGACGGTCTTGATCGCGTCGGAGCGGTTCGCGAAGATGCGCGTCTGGGGTATCAGCACCTCGGCGCCAAGGATGACCGCAAATACCGTCACCGTCAGCATCGACAGCGCGAAAAGCTTCCCGATCCGCATCCTGATTCCCCCGAATTCATTTCTGCAATGTCGAAAACCTAGCGGGCGGCCACTAAGGGGGCGTTAAGCAACGATCCGTAGTTCCGCGGAGTGTCAGGTCATCGCGGACGCCCCGGGAACACTGTCGGACGCCAGTTCCCTCCCGAGCCTGAATCCGCGGAATCGCCAGCATCTCCTCACGGAATACCTATATCAATGGCTTGCGCCGTCATCCGGCCACACATGCTTACCTCCGGAAGGTCAATGCTCTCGCTCGAACTCGTCATCGTCGTCGTCCTGATCGTCATCAACGGCCTGCTCTCCATGTCCGAGCTGGCCGTGGTCTCGTCGCGTCCGGCGCGGCTGTCGCTGCTCGCGGCCAAGGGCGTACGCGGCGCCGAACGGGCGCTGACACTGGCCGCTGATCCCGGCAAGTTCCTGTCGACGGTGCAGATCGGCATCACGCTGGTCGGCGTGCTCTCAGGCGCGTTCTCGGGCGCGACGCTCGGGCAGCGGCTGACGCAATGGCTGCTCGAGCTCGGCCTCTCCAAGGGCATTGCCGATATCGTCGGGGTCGGCATCGTGGTCACGCTCATCACCTACGCCACCCTCATCGTCGGCGAGCTCGTACCGAAACAGGTGGCGCTGCGCGATCCCGAAAGCATCGCAGTCCGGGTCGCGCCCGCGATGCATGTGCTGGCGAAGATATCGCTGCCGCTCGTTTTCCTGCTCGACGTCTCCGGCAAGCTGATCCTCACGCTGCTCGGCCGCGGCGGCAAGGCCGAGGAGAAGGTGTCGGAGGACGAGATCCATCACCTCGTCAGCGAGGCCGAGAGCGCGGGCGTGCTCGAGCCCGGCGAGAGGGAGATGATCGCTGGCGTGATGCGGCTCGGCGATCGGCCTGTCGGCGCCGTCATGACGCCGCGCACGGAGGTCGACGAGATCGACCTGAGCGACGATCCGGCCGCCATCCAGGAGATCATCGCCAAGAGCCCGCATTCGCGCTTTCCCGTCTCCGACGGTGATCGCGACAAGCCGATCGGCGTGCTCCAGGCCAAGGACCTGCTGGTTGCCTATATGAACGAACGTACGCCGGACCTGCGCGCGCTCGTGCGCGAGGCTCCCGGCATCCCGGTATCGGCCGATGCGCGCGACGTGCTGACCATCCTGAAAGCTGCTCCGGTTCACGTCGGTTTCGTCTACGACGAATACGGCGCCTTCGAAGGCATGGTGACCGCCACCGACATCCTCGAGTCGATCGTCGGCGCCTTCCATTCCGAGGCGGGGCCGCCGGAGCCGGCCTATGTCAGGCGCGCCGACGACTCGCTCCTGATCTCCGGCTGGATGCCGGTCGACGAATTCGGCGAGCTGCTCGGCGTCGAATTGCCGCCGCACCGCTACAACACGGTGGCGGGCCTGGTGCTGCAACAGTTCAACGCGCTCCCCAGCGCCGGCGATGCCTTCGATTTCCGCGGCTGGCACATCGAGGTTGTCGATCTCGACGGACGGAGGATCGACAAGATCCTGGCAACCCGGCGGAGCGAGCAGGCTGCGGCGTGAGCTAAAGTCTCCGCCGTCGTCCCGGACAACGCAAAGCCCTCACCCGAACTTCACACCGATCCGCTTTTCCTTGCGCCAGACCACCGAGCAGGACAGATGCGTTCCGTCGGCCTGCACGAACAGAGTGAAATGCTGGGGGATGCCGACGGGGCTGGTGACGTCGAGTGCGGCGCCGGTATCGGAGAGATTGCGAACGGTGCAGTCGATCGCGCCGCCCCCGAACTCGATGGTTCCGGCCTTCAGCACGCGGTGCCTCGATTTGCTGCGTCGCTCGTCCATGGGCGGAATTTACACCCAAAGCTGAACCAAACGTTAAGCGCCAGAGCATGATCCGGAAAAGTGCGCAGCGGTTTTCCGAAAAGATCATGCTCAAACAACAACCTGAAGCGCGATGAATTTCTGCGACCGGAATCCTACGGCGCGGGCTGGAACGTCTCGGCGCGCGCCATGCGCCAGGCGTCGCGGAAGCGCGGGTCTTCCGTACCTTCCAGCAGCTCGCCCGGGCGCAGTGCCGGATAGAGCTGCGCGAAGGATTGCACCTGGGTCGTCGACGTCCGCTGGCTGAAGTGAATCGGGCGCAGCTGCTGAGGATGTTCGAGGCCGGCGGCGGCAACGAGCTCCGTCAGCGAGTGCAGCGTCGCATGATGGTAATTGTGTACGCGATCAATCTTGAGCGGCACGTAGAGCGCACGCGCACGCGTCGGGTCCTGCGTCGCGACCCCGGTCGGGCAGCGGTCGGTGTGGCAGCTCAGCGACTGGATGCAGCCGAGCGAGAACATGAAGCCGCGCGCCGAATTACACCAGTCGGCGCCGATCGCCATCGCGCGCGCCATGTCGAAGGCGGTAGCGATCTTGCCGGAGGCGCCGATCTTGATGCGATCGCGCGCGTTGATGCCGATCAGCGCATTGTGGACGAAGTTGACGCCCTCGCGCATCGGCATGCCCAGATGATCCATGAACTCCAGCGGTGCGGCGCCGGTGCCCCCTTCATTGCCGTCGACGACGATGAAATCGGGATAGATGCCGGTCTCGATCATCGCCTTGCAGATCGCCAGAAACTCCCAGGGATGGCCGATGCACAGCTTGAAGCCGGCCGGCTTGCCGCCTGAGAGGCGGCGCATCTCGGCGATGAACTGCATCATGCCCACGGGTGTGGAGAAGACCCGGTGCGACGCCGGCGAGATGCAGTCCTCGCCCATGGCGACGCCGCGGATCTTCGAAATTTCTTCCGAGACTTTTGCCGCCGGCAGCACGCCGCCATGGCCGGGCTTGGCGCCCTGGCTGATCTTGAGCTCGACCATCTTGATCTGGTCTTCGCTGGCGACGCGCGCGAACGCTTCGGGATCGAAGGCGCCGTCGAGACGACGACAGCCGAAATAGCCGGAGCCGATCTCCCAGATGATGTCTCCGCCCATCTCGCGGTGATAGGGGCTGACGCCGCCCTCGCCGGTATCGTGCGCGAAGCCGCCCTTCCTGGCGCCGGCATTCAGCGCCCGCACCGCGTTCGGGCTGAGCGCGCCAAAGCTCATCGCCGAAATGTTGAACACCGAGGCCGAATAGGGCTTGGTGCAATCGGGGCCGCCGATGGTGATGCGAAATTTCTCCGCGGCATGCGTCTTCGGCGCGACCGAGTGATGCATCCACTCGTAGCCGTCGCGGTAGACGTCCTCCTGGGTGCCGAAGGGACGCTTGTCGAGCTCCATCTTGGCGCGCTGATAGACCACCGCACGGGTGTCGCGCGAGAACGGCATGCCGTCCTTCTCGCTCTCGAAGAAATACTGCCGCATCTCGGGCCGAATCTCTTCCAGCAGGAAGCGGATATGCGCGGAGATCGGGTAGTTGCGCAGCACCGCGTGGCTCTTCTGCAGGAGATCGCGGACACCGAGCAGCGTCAGCGCGGCGAAGATCAGGATCGGGACCAGCATGATGTCGAAGATCTTGCGATCCGCGAGGCCGATGCCGATCAGGAGCGCGGTGACCACCGCGCAGATCGTCAGCACGATGAAGCGCGGCGAGAACGGCAGCAGCAGGGTTTCCATGATCCCCTCTTCCGCCAGCGGCAGGCGTTTGGGGGATTCATGTGTCTTGTCATCGTCGGCCACGATTCCGATCCTCTCGCCAGCAGGCGGTACGATACGCCTGCGCATGTCATACGGATATGACGCCGCCCTTGTTTCAGGCTAGCGAATTCGGCCGGCGCAGATCAATCCGCCGAGAGGATGGGTTGCTGCACTGCAGCGGAAGGGGGTGGGGATAGGTGGTGCCGGGGCCAGCGGGCCTCAACCCGCTGCCCATGGCGCGCAGACGCGCTTCCCCAGAGTTCAGCTGTCGTCCCGGGCAAGCGTAAGCGCAGACACCGGGACGACGAGTTGAATGGGGCACGAAATCGCGCCTCCCATTCAACAGGACTCAGCGCTCGACGAAGGCCTTCTCGATCACGAAATGGCCGGGCTTGTTGCCGCTTCCCTCGACGAAGTTGCGGCTCTCGAACATCGCCTTCAGCTCTTCGAGCATCGCCGGGCTGCCGCACATCATGATGCGGTCGGTTTCGATATCGAGCGGGCCCTGGCCGATGTCGTTGAAGATCTGCTCGGAGCTGATGAGGTCGGTGATGCGGCCGCGGTTCTTGAACGGCTCACGGGTCACGGTCGGATAATAGACGAGCTTGTCCGCGAGCAGCTCGCCGAACAGCTCATCCTCGCGCAAGGTCGCGACGAGCTTTTCGCCATAGGCGAGCTCGGAGACCTGGCGGCAGCCATGCACCAGGACGATCGACTCGAACTGGTCGTAGACCTCGGGATCCTTGATCAGGCTCGCGAAGGGCGCAAGGCCCGTGCCGGTCGAGAGCAGCATCAGCCGCTTGCCGGGAAGCAGGTTGTCGGTGATCAGCGTGCCGGTCGCCTTGCGGCCGACCAGGATGGTGTCGCCTTCCTTGATCTTCTGGAGGCGCGAGGTGAGCGGGCCGTCCTGAACCTTGATCGAGAAGAACTCGAGCTGTTCCTCGTGATTGGCGCTTGCCATGCTGTAGGCGCGCAGCAGCGGACGGCCGTCGACCTCGAGGCCGATCATGGCGAACTGGCCGTTCTGGAAGCGGAAGCCGGTATCGCGGGTGGCGCGGAAGCTGAACAGGGTGTCGGTCCAGTGGTGAACGGAAAGAACCTTCTCTCGGTAAAACGCGCTCATGATTTTCGATATTCCGAATAACTGCGGTTTTAGGGCAAAAGCGCTGCCCGGCCCTGAAAACGGGGCGGACACCATTGCCATGGCGGAGGATTTCGCGTGTGTGATCTACGCCATTGAGACCAATAATCAACCTCGTTCCGGATGCAATTGATGCCGGTCAAATCGGCATTTGCGGCAGAACTGGTCACATCATTGACGAATCTGCTGCCGGGCGCATGAGGAGGGCAATTTCTTTTCCCTGCAGGGCTCGATTGCAGCACTTAATTTCCGTCGTGCTCGCGAGAATTTCATTAAGAATAGCTCTGATTTTCATCCCCATTGGCGCCGATTCCCGCATTTTTGCGGCTTTTGGCGACAGGAAACGACGAAAGACCATGGCAGGCGGCGAGCGAATCTTCGTCCAGGCGATCAGGCGCTATTGCGCGGAGCACGACATCGCAGTCGATGTCCGCGCCAGTGGCTGGCTGATCGCGATGCGCAAAGGTGCGAGGTGCCGCTTCGCCTTCGGCTACGACATCGGCCTCAACAGCGCCATCGCCCACCGCCTCGCCAACGACAAATCGGCCACCGCCGAGGCGCTGCAGATGGCCGGCGTGCCGTGCGTTCCCCATCACCTCTTCCTCAACCCGAGCATGGGCGTGCACGTCGCCGGTGCCGATTGGCGCCACGGCATGCTGGCGCTGCTCGCCCAGAATCCGCAAGGCGTGGTGGTGAAGCCGAACGAGGGCACGTCCGGACGCGCCGTTTTCAGGGCGACGAAAAGCGACGATCTCGACCGCGCCGTCACCGAGATCTTCTCGTCCGGCCTTGGGCTGGTGATCGCCCCCTATGTCGAGATCGAGGATGAAGTCCGCGTGATCGTGCTCGATGGCAAGCCGATGATCGTCTACCGAAAGGAGCGGCCGTCGGTCGTCGGCGACGGCATGCAGACGTTACGTGAGCTGGCGAGCGCGGCGGGACAGGACAGACGTCTCCACGAACTCGCGGCCCACGAGCTGAACGCCATCGTTCCCAAGGGGGAACGGCGCCTCCTGACCTGGCAGCACAATCTCGACGCCGGCGCAAAGCCGATCCTCCTCGATGAGGGCGAGGTTCGGGCGGACTGTGCGAAGCTCGCCATCGACGCCGCAAACTTCATCGGCATCACCTTCGCCTCGATCGACGTGGTCCGGGTCGATGGTATCTGGCGCGTGCTCGAGATCAATTCCGGGGTGATGATGGAGGCGCTCGGACGGCTCCATCCCGGACTGGTTCAGGCGACCTATGACGCGGCGCTGGATCGCATTTTCGAGACAGCGCACTGAGCTGCCGGTGCCAATCGCCGTTTTGTGCGCGAGCGCGCGTCGGCCGAAATGGAACGAGGCCCGGAATACCGAGCCTCGTCACCATGGCAACTGCGTTGGGGTTTCAGAGAGAAGCCGCCAGGCTCGAAGACGCTATTGCAAATCCTGGTCGTGTCGGTTGCGCCAGAGCAAACAGCAGTGACAGCATCAACGCGCATTCTGCGCTTGCTCGCAGGAGCGTGCCGACTTCGGAACCTCTCCGCCCGTTAGATCAGGCAGGCGAGATAGACCACTGCCCCGCTGAGGACGGCTGCGACTGACCACAACGCCGGGTCGAACGACTCGGCGACAGCCCCGGTCTCGGTTCTGCTCTTGCGCATTGCAAATCCTCCGGATCAGCGGACGGCCACGGCGGCCGAGCCGCCCAGGACTACTGGCTTTCCAGGCTTGAATACGGCTGCCCGCTCGACCGCCGCGGTTCTCGTGTCGGCGTGGAAAGAAACGGCAACACTGGCGACAACCGCTGCAAGCAGCAATGCGACGATGACGATCTTCGAATGGGTGGCGCGGTCGGCGCTATAGATCGAATGATTCATCGGGCTCTCCGAACTCGTCGATCAGCCCATTGTCGAGCGGAGCTGCCGGCCTCGCTAGCTCGCGCCGTATCTTAGGGCGGGTCCCCTAAGTAGTTTTACGGATGAAGATCTTCAGCCAAAGGTTGAGCAACATCAAGGTTGCCTCGCCTCGTTCGGAAGTACAAGAGCGGCACAAGGCGCCGCTTGGTCACGACCGGAGACGAAATCCTCTCGCATCGGCAATTTTCATTATCTCGAGCTGCGTCGGGCAAACTGAGATGAATGAAGCGCACCAACTGGCTCTGGCAATGTTTGTACTGGCCTGCACAGCCATGACGCTGGTTGCGGGGCAGCTTTACATGGAGCAGAGCATGGATGCGAAGACTTCTGCTCCCAGACACTTGCGGACGGTGTCGCTGGGTGCTTCGCCGCCGGCGGAGGCGCGCAGTGGCACAAGGCCGGACCTCGTCATGTTGACGCGGCCGTGACCAAGACCGCCGCTGGTTTTTGGCGCCGGCCGAATCGTCCTTCGCCCTGAACGCTTCCCCAAGTTGCAGCGAGATCGGCACGTTCAGGCGCTCGCCCGTGACGCGAGACTTGTCCGTGCGCCTTGTGGCGCGCTTTGCGCGTGGTCGTGTTGGCCGGATGTTCCCGTTGTGAAATGCAACGCGGCGATCTAGCCTTCGCACAGCGCACAGCACATGCGGCTTGCACGTTCTCATTGCGACAGCCGCATCAATAATTGCCAAACACACGAAGAGGGAACGCGATGAGCGGCAACATCAATCGCCAGATTCTTCTGGTGGAGAAGCCCAGCGGCAAGCTCGGCCCCGAGCATTTCAAGATCGTGGAGGGCACAATGCCGGAGCCGAAGGACGGCGAGGCGTTGCTGCGCGTGCGCTACATCTCGCTCGACGCCGCCAACCGCGCCTGGATGCACGGCGCGACCTATCGCTCCGCGGTCGAAGCCAACAGCGTGATGGCCGGCGGCGCGATCGCCGAGGTCGTCAGCTCGAAGGCGCCGGAGCTTGCGCCTGGCGACCTCGTGTTCGGCGACACCGGCTGGCAGGAATTCGCCGCGGTGCCGGCGAAGCATCTCACCAAGATGCCGAAGCTCGAGCCGATGACGCACCTGCTCAGCGTGTTCGGCATCGCCGGCCTCACCGCCTATTTCGGCCTGCTGGAGATCGGCAAGCCCCGGGAGGGCGAGACGGTCGTCGTCTCGGCGGCCGCGGGCTCGGTCGGCTCGATCGTCGGGCAGATCGCGAAGATCAAGGGATGTCGCGTCATCGGCATCGCCGGCGGTGCCGACAAGTGCAGATGGCTGACGTCGGAGCTCGGCTTCGATGCCGCGGTGGACTACAAGGACGGCGCGGTGTTCAAGGCGCTGCGTGCAGCGGCGCCGAAAGGCATCGACGTCTATTTCGACAATGTAGGCGGCGACATCCTCGAAGCCTGCCTGCC
Organism: Bradyrhizobium sp. USDA 327; assembly: GCF_041262065.1. Taxonomy (NCBI): domain Bacteria; kingdom Pseudomonadati; phylum Pseudomonadota; class Alphaproteobacteria; order Hyphomicrobiales; family Nitrobacteraceae; genus Bradyrhizobium; species Bradyrhizobium sp. USDA 327. The sequence continues at coordinate 6,514,102 of NZ_JBGCCW010000001.1, forward strand.
ACAAATGAACAATTACGGCCGCATCGCCTGCTGCGGCGCGATCTCGCAGTATGACGGCGCTCCTGCCGCGCACGGCCCGCGCGGCGTGCCCGGCCTGATCGTGGTGAAGCGGCTCGTCATGCAGGGCTTCATCGTGATGGACTACATGAAGGACAGCCAGCGCGCGCTCGCCGACCTGCAGGCCTGGGTCAAGTCCGGCAAGCTGAGGGTGCAGGAGGATATCATCGACGGCTTCGAGAACACGCCGAAGGCGCTGATCGGATTGCTCGCGGGCGAGAACCGCGGCAAGCGCATGGTGAGGCTATGACCACCCGGTTGCACCGGCATATATGACTTGCGGATGAGGCCAAAGCGGCCAAAGATGCTGCTTTCGAGGCATCATTCGCGACGAATGCGATTGCATCATATTTTGGGGAATCGTCGGCGCACCCGACGGCGGGAATCACTCAGATGCTCAACGCGTTGAAACATGCATCCAGGTGCGCGGCGTTGCTTGCGGCAACGCTGCTTGCAACTGCAACGGCCGCAGTCGCGCAAGCGCCGACCGAGGCCCAGAAAGGCGCGATCCGGTCCGCGTGCCGCTCGGACTTCATGGCGCACTGCTCGAGCGTGACGCCCGGCGGCGCAGAAGCGTTTCAATGTCTGGCGAAGAACATGTCCAGCCTGTCGCCAGGATGCCAAACCGCGGTCCGCGCGATCGAACCCCCCGCGGCTCCCAAGGCCGAAGCCCCTCCCGCCGCGCCGAAGAGCGAAGCGGCCCCCAAGGAAGCGGCACCGAAGGAAGCAGCACCCAAGGCGGAGCCAGCGCCGGCATCGGCCGCGCCGAAAGCTGAATCCGCACCCGCTGCAAAGCCAGCCGCCGCGCCGGCACCGAAGGCGGCTGCACCCAAGCCGCCGAGCAGCACGCAACTTGCCGCGATCAAGAGCGCATGTCGCGGCGATTATCCCAAGGTGTGCGCCAGCGTGCCGCCGGGCGGCACGGCCGCGCTCGAATGCCTGGAGAAGAATAAGGCCAAGGTGTCGCCGGCCTGCGAGAAGGCCGTGAGCGCCGCGACCGGTGCCGGCGCGGCAGCGGCAGCGCCTGCGGCAGGTGCCCCGGCCGCAGCGCCGGCGGCGGCGCCCACCGTGATCGTGCTGCGTCCGATGCGCCCGCGGGAAGAGCTGTTCGTCGCCCGATCGGCTTGCGGCGCCGACATCCGCACGATCTGTGCCGGCGTCGAGGTCGGCGCCGGCCGCATCATGCAATGCCTTGCGAGCAACGCCGCTTCGCTGTCGCCGGCCTGCAAGGACGTGCTGACGGCGTTCACAGCACGATAGAGGCAGCGAACGACCACGCGCCGAAGTGCGCGACGATGAAGAGCGGCGCGCGCATGAATTTGCGCACGCCTGCAACGACAAGCCTTTTGCATGTATCAATTCAATAACGACAAGATCGGGAGGACAACATGCGTTCATTGCTGCTTGTTGGTTCTGCTCTCTTCGCCTTCGCCGCGACCATGACGTTCGAGACCACCGATGCCAACGCGGTGGTGTGCGCCCGCGGCGTGTATCGCGCCGGCTGCGCCGGTCCGAACGCGGCCGTCGTGGTCCGCAAGCCCGTGCCCGCGGTCCGTTGCACCAGGGTGCTGGTGAACGGGGTCTATGTGAAGCGCTGCGTCTGACGCCCCCGGTGGCCAATTCGCCCTGGTTTGGCTATGGTTCGCACCTGAGGTTTCGGACACCGGCGAAACGGGTGTTCGAAGGCGAGCTTTGGCGTGCCGGCCTGCCTATAATTCCGCTGGCGCCGGGCGCCGGAGCACATTAGTCTACCCCTAGATAGTAAGTATACTGTCAATTTGGGAGGCAGACGTTGCGGATCGCCGTGATTGGCGGGGGGCCAGGTGGGCTCTACTTCGCCTATCTTTGGAAGAAGCGTCACCCCGAGGATCAGGTCGACCTGTTCGAACAGAACCCGGCCGATGCGACCTGGGGCTTTGGCGTCGTGTTCTCCGATCAGGCGCTGGAATTCCTGCGGGCCGACGACCCCGAGACGGTCGATGCGATCGCCCCGCATATGGAGAGCTGGGAGAACATCACGCTGAACCTGCACGGCGATAGCGTCGCCATCGACGGGGTCGGCTTCTCTTCGATCGGGCGCCTCGAGCTCCTCAAGTTCCTGCAGCAGCGCGCGCTCGATGTCGGCGTCACGCCGCGCTTCGACACCCAGATCCAGACAATCGACCAGCTCAACGGCCACGATCTGATCGTCGCCGCCGATGGCTTGAACTCGCTGGTGCGCCGCGCCTTCGAAGGCGATTTCGGGACGTCGCTGTCCTACTCCTCCAACAAGTTCGTCTGGTACGGCACCTCGAAACGCTTCGACACGCTGTCGCAGACCTTCGTGAAGACCGACCGCGGCGCCTTCAACGCCCATCACTACCGCTATTCGCCGGGCATGAGCACGTTCCTGGTCGAATGCGATCACGCAACCTGGCAGGCCTACGGCTTCGCCTACAAGGACGTCGAGCAGTCCAAGGGCGTCTGCGAGGAGGTCTTCGCCGACACGCTCGGCGGCCACTGCCTCGTCTCCAACAAATCGGTCTGGCGCAACTTTCCCTGGGTCTGGAACGAGCACTGGTCGTTCAAGAACATGGTGCTGCTCGGCGACGCCCAGCATTCCGCACATTTCTCGATCGGCTCGGGCACGCGGCTCGCGATCGAGGACGCGATCGCGCTGGTCAAGGCGCTGGAGTCGGATGCGCATCTTGCGACCGCGCTGCACCGCTACCAGGCCGCGCGCAAGCCCATCGTGCAGAAGCTCGTCAATGCCGCGCGCACCAGTGCGTTCTGGTACGAACGCTTCGCCGAGCACATGAAGCTTCCCCTGCTGGACTTCGCCTACAGCTATATCACCCGCTCCGGCCGCATCGACGATTCCCGGCTGCGCGCGATGTCGCCGGCCTTCATGGCGCGCTACGAGGCGGCCAAGAACGGCGGAGATGCCGCATGAGCAACGAGATCCGCGACCAGGTGCCCGCGGACGGCCCGGGCGCACGCGAAATCGGCTTTGCCGTTCCTGAAATTTACAATGCCAGCCGCGTGCTGTTCGACAATTTGGCCAAAGGCCGCGGCGACAAGATCGCGCTGATGGGTCCGGCAGGCACGCGGAGCTATGCCGAGCTCTGCGGCGAAGCCTGCCGCTGGGGCAACGGTTTCGCCTCGCTCGGCCTCAAGCGCGGCGATCGCGTGCTCCTGTTCCTCGACGACACACCGGCCTACCCGGCCGCCTTCTTCGGCGCGGTGCGGGCCGGCTTCGTACCGCTCCTGATCAACACGTTGACGCCGCCGGACCTTCTGCAATTCTATCTCGCCGATTCCGGCGCGACCGTCGCGGTCGTGGATGCCGAGTTCGCGGCGCGCTTCAACGCGGAGGCGTGCAAGGATACGAAGCTCCATACGCTGATCGTCGTGAATGGGGCAGCGGGCGAGCATGCCGCGCCTGCGGCGCTCGCGGCAGCAGGCTGGCTCGCGCAATTCCCGGCTGATCTCGCCGAAGCCGACACGCGCCGCAACGAGATGGCGTTCTGGATGTACTCCTCCGGCTCGACCGGACGGCCCAAGGGCATCGTGCATCTCCAGCACGACATGGCCTATAGCGATGCCGCCTTTGCGCAAAACGTGCTGAAGCTGACGCCTGACGACATCTGCTTCTCGGTGCCGAAGATCTTCTTCGCCTACGGCTTCGGCAACTCCGTCACCTTCCCGTTCTCGGCGGGCGCGGCGACTCTGCTGTTGCCGGGCCAGCCCAAGCCTGCCTCGATCTTCGCGGCGATCGCGCAGTACAAGCCGACGGTCTTCTTCGGTCTGCCGACGCTTTATACATCGCTGACCAAGGCGGAAGGCGCGGACAAGACGGATTTCTCGTCGCTGCGCATGGCGCTCTCCGCCGCCGAGGTGCTCTCGGCCGAGGTCTTCAACGGCTGGAAGATGCTCACCGGACTCGAAATCGTCGAAGGCCTCGGCTCGACCGAGGTGCTGCACATCTATCTCTCCAACCGGCCCGAGCAGAAGAAGCTCGGCGCCGCCGGCCTGCGCGTGCCCGGCTACGAGGTCGCGCTGCGCGACAAGGACGGGAACGAGGTCGGCGACAACGAGGAAGGCATCTTGTGGGTCCGCGGCGATTCCAACACGCCGCTGTACTGGAACCGGCCGGACAAGTCCGCGGAAACGATTCGCGACGGCGGCTGGATCTACACCGGCGACCGCTTCGTCCGCGATGCCGACGGCTTCCACTTCTTCCGCGGCCGCGCCGACGATCTCATCAAGATCTCAGGCCAGTGGGTCTATCCGCTCGAGGTCGAGCTGTGTCTCGCCGACCACCCCGACATCCGCGAATGCGCGGTGTTCGCCGCCGAGCTGCCGGACCGGCGCATGACGCTGAAAGCGGTGGTGGTGATGAACAACCGCGCAGCCGACCAGGGCGAGGCGACGCGCAGACTGCAGGACTATGTGAAGGGCAAGCTGCTGCCCTACAAATATCCGCGCGAGGTAATCTTCATCGACGAGCTGCCGAAGACGGGGACGGGCAAGATCGACCGGCAGGCGTTGCTGCGGATGTGAGGCAAGAACGTCGCGTCGCCACACTCTCGGTGTCGTCCCCGCGAACGCGGGACCCATAACCACAGGGAGGGGTTTGGCGAAGACTCGGAGTCGCCATCTCGCATAGCCACGCCCTGTGGTTATGGATCCCGGATCTGCGCTTCGCTTGTCCGGGACGACGGTGGAGAATGAGGCGCCAACACAGCCTCACACCGGTCTCACCCCGCCTTCCCCAGATGCTCCAGCGCATCCTCGGCCCGCAGCGGCACGCGCGAGGCTTCGTTGTTGAGATCGACGAGCTGCACCAGCAGCCCCATCAGCGCCTTGCGGTCGGCCGGTTTCAGCGGCTCCAGCATCCGCGCCTGGGCGCGTTCGACGGCGGGGATGATGTCGCGCAAGATTGCGGCGCCTGATTTGGTCAAGTGGAGCAGCTTGATCCGCCTGTCTTCTGGCGCCGGCTTGCGCTCGATATAGTCCTTGGCTTGAAGCCGCTCGATCACGCTGCCGAGCGTGGAGCGGTCGAAGGCTATCACCGCCGAAAGCCGCGTCGCGTCGATGCCCGGATGGGTATGGATCGCTATCAACGCGGCATATTGCACCGGGGTGAGATCGAACGCCTTGCACTCCTCCATGAAGATCGAGACCGCGATCTGCTGCATGCGCCGGAACAGATAGCCCGGCGCGGCATAGACCGCGTCCATCGTGATCGGAGGGGCAGGCTTACTCGGCATCGGGCTGCTTCTCCGGTGCGGCATCGGCGAAGGCGGGCAGCGCCTTGGCGGCGGCCTCGGCCTCGAGCAGGCGCGGATAGGCGGAGACATCGACGCCGAAGCGGCGCGCATTGGCGAGCTGCGGCACAAGGCACAGATCGGCCAGCGTCGGCGCATCGCCGAAGCAGAAAGGCCCCTTCTCATCTCGGATCAGGGTCTCGCAGGCCGACAGGCCCTCGCGATTGACCCACGCCGCCCAGTCCTGGACCTTCTCCTCGGCCAGACCGAGTTCGCGCAGCCGCGCCAGCACCTTCAAATTCTGGACCGGATGGGTGTCGCAGGCGATCGCCAGCGCGAACGCCCTCACCTTGGCGCGGCGAAGCGGATCCTTCGGCAGCAGCGGCGGATTGGGGTGGGTCTCGTCGAGCCATTCAATGATCGCGACCGATTGCGTCAGCACCGTGCCGCCGTCGCTCTCCAGCGCGGGCACGAGGCCCTGCGGGTTGATGGCCAGATAAGCGGGCGCGCATTGTTCGCCCTTGCGAAGATGATGCGGCAGATGCTCGGCGCCGAGCCCCTTGAGGTTCAGCGCGATCCGCACCCGATAGGCGGCGCTGGAGCGGAAATAGCCGTGCAGCTTCATCGGGACCTCCCTCTATTCTGTCATTCCGGGGCTCGCGTAGCGAGAGCCCGGAATGGTTATGGATTCCGGGCTCTCCAGGCCGCGCGTTTGCGCGGTCCCGTCGCCCCGGAATGACGACGACCTTGTATGTCATTCGTCACATTGACGCTACCCGGATCGTCAGTATTCTGTCAATCAACAAGACGATCGGGAGCAGCAACCATGGAAGCCGTGACCAAGACGCCGGAACGCGAGGCGTTCTACCGCAAGATCGACGGCGAGAATCTCACCGCGCTGTGGACGGTGATGAGCGACCTGATCACGCCGGAGCCGAAGAGTGCCTGCCGGCCGCACCTCTGGAAGTTCGACGTCATCCGCGACTACATGCTCGAGGCCGGCAAGCTCATCACCGCCAAGGAAGCCGAACGGCGCGTGCTGGTGCTCGAGAACCCGGGGCTGCGCGGGCAATCCAGGATCACGACCTCGCTCTATGCCGGCGTGCAGATGGTGGTGCCCGGCGATGTCGCGCCCGCGCACCGGCACAGCCAGTCGGCGCTGCGCTTCGTGCTCGAAGGCAAGGGCGCCCACACCGCCGTCGATGGTGAGCGCACCGCGATGGAGCCCGGCGATTTCATCATCACGCCGTCCATGACCTGGCACGATCATTCCAACGAGACCGACCAGCCGATGTTCTGGCTCGACGGTCTCGATATCCCCCTGGTGCAGTTCTTCGACTGTTCCTTCGCGGAAGGATCGAAGGAAGACCAGCAGAAGATCACGAAACCCGCCGGCGACAGCTTTGCGCGCTACGGCCACAACCTGCTGCCGGTCGACGTGAAGCGAAGCTCGAAGACCTCGCCGATCTTCAGCTATCCCTATGCCTACACCCGCGAGGCGCTGGAGAAGGCCCGCGCGAGCCAGGAGTGGGACGCCTGTCACGGACTGAAGCTGAAATTCAGCAACCCCGAGACCGGCGATTTCGCCATGCCGACCATCGGCACCTTCATTCAGCTTTTGCCCAAGGGTTTTAACACCGCGCGCTATCGTTCGACGGACGCAACGGTGTTCTGCCCGATCGAAGGACGCGGCCGCAGCCGCATCGGCGACACCGTGTTCGAGTGGGGCCCGCGCGATCTGTTCGTGGTGCCGAGCTGGCACTGGGTGACGCACGAGGCGGATGACGACGCCGTGCTGTTCAGCTTCTCGGACCGGCCCGTGCAGCAGAAGCTGGATCTGTTCAGGGAAGATCGCGGCAACGCGTGAGGCGCCGCCCTATCCTCCGTCATGGCCGGGCTTGTCCCGGCCATCCACGTGCCGCTACGCTCGAGGAAAGACGTGGATGCCCGGGTCAAGCCCGGGCATGACGACCTGATTTGTGGCGCTCGCCTGCGTCCTCATCATCTTTGCGTTCGCGGCTACCGCCAGTGCAACAGCCGCGTCTCCAGCCAGCCGATCACCTTCCCCACCGCCAGCCCGAACACCGACAGGATCACCACGCCCGCGAGCAGCTGATCAGTCTGCATCAGATTGCCGGCCTGCAGCACGAAGGCGCCGATGCCGTATTGCGCGCCGATCATCTCGGCGCTGACGACGAGCAGCAGCGCGACGGAGGCGGTGATGCGGAAGCCGGCGAGGATCGCGGGCAGCGCGCCCGGCCAGATCACCTTGCGCACGATGGTGGCGAACGGAACGTTGAAGCTCTGCGCCATGCGGATGAGGTTGCGCGGCACCGCATCGACGCCGCTATAGACCGAGATCGCAGTCGAGAAGAACACGCCGAGCGCAATGGTCGCGATCTTTGGTTCTTCGCCGATGCCGAGCCAGAGGATCAACAGCGGCAGCAGCGCGATCTTCGGGATCGGGAACAGCGCCGAGATGAAGGTGATGCCGACGCCGCGCGCCAGCCGCGACAGGCCGATGGCAAAGCCGACGGCGACACCGGCCACCGTTCCCAGGAGCCAGCCGACGCCGATGCGCAGCAGCGAGGCCGAGACGTGCTGCCAGAGCGCGCCCGACACCGCGAGCTGGTAGATCGCGCGTGCGATCGCCAAGGGCGCCGGCAGGAACAGCGGATTGACGAGGCCGGCGCTGCCGGCGGCCTGCCAGATGGCGATGACGAACGCGAGCGCGATCCAGCCGCCGTAGCGGCTCGAGTCCGGCACGAAGCCCGCGCCGCGAAAGCGGACGGGCCGGGTCGGAGTGTCCTTCGCAATTTCGGCCGGCGCGCGATCAAGCATGCTGGACCTCGCGCTCGGCGTCGATCGCCTCGTTGCGGATCAGCGACCAGATCTGGTTCTGGAGCGCAAGCAGCCTTTCGCGCGCCGCCACTTCGCCGCGCGCCGCTCGCGTCATCGGCACGGTCACGACCTCGCGGATACGTCCCGGCCGCCGCGACAGCACCACGATTCGGTCGGCAAGCCGTGCGGCCTCTTCGAGATTGTGGGTGACGTAGACTGCACCCATGCCGCCATCGGCGAGCAGGCGGACAAAGTCTTCCATCAAGAGCTCGCGGGTCTGCGAATCCAGGGCCGAGAGCGGCTCGTCCATCAGCAGAATGGCAGGCCTTACCGCAAGCGCGCGCGAAATGCCGACGCGCTGGCGCATGCCGCCGGAGAGCTGCTTGGGATAGGTGGTGCGGAAATCGGTCAGGCCGGTGCGGCGCAGGGCGTCCTCGACCAGCGCACGGCGTTGCGCAGCGGTGAGCTGGGCGTGCAGCAGCGGGAATTCGACGTTCTCCTCCACCGTGGCCCAGGGCAGCAGCGCGAAATCCTGGAATACGAAGGTCAGCGGATTGAGACTGTCCGCCGCCGGCGCACCGCGCAACTCGGGCGCGCCGGAGGTCGGCTGCAACAGCCCGCCGAGGATCGACAGGAGCGTGCTCTTACCGCAACCCGATGGCCCGACGATCGCCACCACCTCGCCGGCGCTGACGGTGAAGGAGACATCGTCGAGCACGGCGAGATCGCCGAAGCGATGGGAGATGTGGTTGGCAATCAGGTCCATGCATAGCGCCTGCGTTCCTCACCCTCCCCTGGAGGGGCAGGGCAATCGCATGTGATCTCTCGGAAAGGTCTGAGCAAGCGCCTCGTCCTTCGAGACGACCGCTCCGCGGTCTCCTCAGGATGAGGCTTCGCTAGAGCGGTGTCCTTTGAAACTGCCGCTGCACGCTCCGCCCTCATCCTGAGGGCCCGCCGGAGGCGGGCGTCTCGAAGGATGGCCGCAGGCGAGTTTCCCGCCGCGCTTCCATATGCGATCGACCTTCCCCCTCCAGGGGAGGGTGGCAGGTCGTCCGTCGCGAGAGTCCGCATCGTCAGCATCAATCCGCCTTCACGTAATCCTTGGCGATGATCGCATTGGCATCAAAACCCTTGTCGGCAAAGCCCTGCTCCTGGAGCCATTTGATCTGGTTGTCGACATTCTTGACGTCGAGCTTGCCGTCGGGATCGACATAGGCGCAATTGCCGACCACCTGCCCGACCGGCAAATTGGTGTATTTGGCGATGATCTCCAGCAGCGGTTTCGTCTGCTCGTTGATCGGCGCGATGCCGTCCTTCATCGCAGCGAGGATGATGTCGTGATATTCGCGATCGGCCCTAGCCAAAGCGCCTAACAATTTTGTGACCAGCGCCTTGTTGGTCAGCGTCTTCGGCGAGGCGAACACCGCTCCCAACTGCCACGGCGTCTCGTCGCCAACCCAGCCCAGGAACTTCGCGCCGCCTTCGTCCATCAGCTTTCGCGCCGTGGAGATCGGCAGCAGCGCGGCATCGACGGTCTCGCCCTTGAGCGCAGCGGCCGCATTCGACAGCGATTGCAGCGGCACGATCTTCACGTCGGCAAGCTTGAAGCCGTACTTGTCGGCGAGCAGGCCGAGCGAATAGTGAAAGCTCGATCCGACCTGCGTCACCGCCACGCGCTTGCCGGCGAGGTCCTTCGGCGTCTTCAGCCCGGCGGCATAGGCGTTGTTGCTGGCGAAATAGCCGATCAGGGGATAGCCGGGCTTCTCGCGGCTCATGCCGCCGATCACCTTCAAAACGCCCTTGCCGGCGAGATTGTAGAGACCCGCGGTGAAGGCGGTGACGCCGAAATCGACATCGCCTGAGGTCGTCGCCACCGCGATCGGTTGCGCCGCATCGAAGAATTTGAGCTCGACCTCCAGGCCGGCGTCGCGGAAATAGCCCTTGTCCTGCGCGATGAAAACGGGCGCGGAGGAGGACAGGCGGAGCACGCCGATCCTGGCCTTCAGCACGTCCTCGGCCCGCGCCGTGCCCATCGCCATGATCGCCACCAGGCCCGCTATCGCGAGCCGCGCCATCCCGATCATTCCAATTCCTCCGCCGTCGTTGTCTTGCAGTCCGCTACAGCCCTTCGGGGACGGCCTGGTCCCGCCCGATGAAGGCGCCCTGTTGCTTCAACGTTTCCTGCAATTTTTCAATGGGGATGTCACGCGGGATTCGGTTGCCGGAGAGCGCCAGCGCGGCTGCGGAACCGGCGGCCTCGCCCATCACGAAACAGGCACCGGAGACACGCGCCGCCGACTGGCCTTCATGTGTCATCGAGGCACAGCGGCCGGCGACCAGGAGATTGTCGACACCTTGGGGCACCAGCATCCGGTAGGGCAGCTCATTGTAGCCGCGCGATTCCGGAATTGGCGGGAATGTGAAGACGACGTCGCCGGGAACATGGGCCTCGATCGGCCAGCCATTGACGCCGATCGAATCCTCGAACGAGGCACAGCCGAGCACGTCCTCGCCGCTGAGCTGATAGCCGCCCTTGATGCGGCGCGTCTCGCGGATGCCGAGCTGCGGCGGCAGGTCGACGATGTAGGATTCTTCAAAGCCCGGCACGGCGCTGCGCAGGAATTCGAACGCGGCGAGCGCCTGCTTGCGGCCCTCGATCTCGCCGCGGGTGAGATCGTCGGGCTCGATGCCGTTGATGGCATGGCCGTCCTCGCGCGCGACTTGCGTAAAGTTCACGCGCCATTCGATGCCGGATTTTTGCGGCCGCACGATGGCGCTCTTGCGCGGGAATGTGTGCGTGCCGGCCGCGACCGCCTTCTCCATCAGCTGCGGGATGGTCCGCCAGGCCTCGCCCGCCTTCCCGGGATCGATGCCGTTGAGGCGGAGCATCATCGAGGGATAGAGCGGATGGCCCTGCTCGTCGCCGATCTCGAACGGCGCGCCGGCCCACACGGCGAGATCGCCATCGCCCGAGCAGTCGATGAAGATTTCTGATCGCACCGCCTGCCGGCCGGCCTTGGTCTCGACCAGCAGCGCGTCGATGCGGCGGTCATCGCCCATCACGACGCCTGCACCGAGCGCATGGAAGAGGATGTGCACCTTGTGACTGGCGAGAAGCTCGTCAGCGGCGATCTTGTACGCGGCGGTGTCATAGGCCTGCGCGAAGACCTTGCCGAGGATCAGATGCGGCGTGTTGAGGCCGTTCAGCCGGTCAATCCGCGCCAGCAGATCCGACGCCATGCCCTGCACCAGCCGCCGGTGCTCGCCATAGACATTGCCGTGCAGGCCGCAGAAATTGGTGACGCCGGCCGCGGTGCCCATGCCGCCGAGGAAGCCGTAGCGCTCGATCAGCAATGTCTTCCGTCCCGCGCGCGCCGCTGACGCTGCCGCGACGATGCCAGCCGGACCACCGCCGAGAACGACGACTTCGTATTCGCCATAGATCGGCACTTGTCGTGCCGGCTCCTCAATCATCGTGGCCCGCATGGCGCGTCCGCTCCCGAAATCTCTTGCTTGCGGGCGACTATGAATTAACGCGCGGCAAGCTACAATCCACCAAAATACGCGATCAGCTTTCGCGAATCGAGAAAGGTCGACATGGACATCCTGGTGAACCTTCAGGCCTTCCTCGCCACCGCGGATACGGCCGGATTTTCCGCCGCCGCGCGAAAGCTCAATGTCTCGACCTCGGTCGTCGCCAAGCGCGTCACGCAACTGGAGGCCCGAATCGGCACGCCGCTGTTTCACCGTTCGACCCGGCAATTGCGGCTCACCGAAGCGGGCCAGCGCTATGTGCATCGCGCGCGTGGTGTCGTGGCCGACGCCACCGACCTGCTCTCGCGCATGGGCGAGAAGGGACACGATCTCGTCGATCATCTTCGCATCAAGGCCCCGACCTCGCTGACGGTGGCGCGCCTTGCAGATGCCTTCAGCGCCTTCCAGACGCAGAACCCGCGGCTCAAGCTCGAGATCGTGCTGATCGACCGTCCGGTCGATCCCGTCACCGAGGGATTTGACATCGCGATCGGCGCCTTCCCGCATTCCTTCGGCGGCGTCATCGACGAGCCGCTCTGTCCGCTGAAGCGGCTGCTCTGCGCCTCGCCGGCCTACTTGAAGAAACACGGCACGCCAAAACATCCACGTGATCTCGTCGAGCATCGCTGCCTCAGCTTCCTGCCGACGGGACCAGAATGGATCTTCGACGGGCCGCGCGGCCGCATCAGCATCCAGGTCAGCCCGCTGCTGTCCTCCAACGAAGGGCACGTGCTGGCGCGCAGTGCGATTGCCGGCAACGGCATCGCGCTGATCTCGCATTATCTCGTCGCGGGCTCTTTACGCGACGGCACGCTCAAGCCGGTGCTGCGCGACTTTCCGATTCCGGAATTGTGGGTGAAGGCCGCGATTCCCGAACGGCGCCGCAACGCCGCTGCGGTGCAGGCGCTGCTCACCCTCCTGAAAACGTCGCTGGCGCGGTCGCTGTGAGCCTTGCCAAGTGCGGCGCCGTAGCCCGCATGAGCAAAGCGATATGCGGGACTGCTCGCGACATTCCCGGATATCGCTTCGCTCATCCGGGCTACACGCTGCGGTCACAAGTTGGCAGTTGCCCTTGAACAACGGACCTGAGAGAAGCGTCGCCATGGATTCAATACTCGTGAGACTCACCCTCGTCGCCCTGATCACCCTCGCGATCCCCGACGCTCACGCTGCGGCCATCGAGCAGAACTGCCGCTTCATCCAGGCCAAAGCCGAGCGGGAAGCCTGCTACAAGCGTCAGGAGGAAGATCTGGCTGCAAAGCGCAAGCCTGCACCTGCGACCGACGAGGGTAAGACACTCGAAACGATGCGCCAGCTGCGGCAGGACGACGACGCCGTCTATCGCAGCATCAGCAACATCTGCCGCGGCTGCTGACGTTCAGCTTTTTGCGCCGCCCCAATTCGCCGCACGCTTCTCCGCGAATGAGGCCAGCCCTTCCGCCGCCTCGGCGCTCTGGCGCTTGAGCGAATGCAGCTGCACGAGCCGCTCGTAGGCGGCATCGTCCACCGCCATGCCGCCGAACGAGCTTTCCAGCGCGAGTTTCTTGGTTTCAGCCATCGCGTCCGGCCCGTTGGCGAGCAATTGCTCGACCACCTTGCTGCCTGCAGCCTCGAGATCGGCGAGCGGCACCACCTCGTGGACGAGGCCGATGCGACGGGCGTCCTCGGCGCCGAAGCGCTCGCCGGTCAGCGCGTAGCGGCGCACCTGCCGGACGCCGATGGCGTCGCAAAGCTGCGGGATGATGATCGCCGCGGTCAGGCCCCAGCGCACTTCGGTGATCGAAAACAGGGCATTGTCGGCGGCAATCACGACGTCGCAGGCCGCGATCACGCCGGTACCGCCGCCAAAGCAGCCGCCCTGCACCAGCGCGACGGTCGGGATCGGCAGCGTGTTGAGCCGCTGAACGGCCTCGAACGTCGCCCGCGACGCCGCTTCGTTCGCTTCAGCCGATTGCGGCCGCACGCCGTTGATCCATTTGAGGTCAGCGCCGGCCTGAAAATGCCTGCCGTTGCCCCTGAGCACGACGACGCGCAGGTTCGGCTTTCTGCCGAGATCGTCCATGGCCGCGAGCACGCCCGCGATCAACGCGCCGTCATAGGCGTTGTTGACCTCCGGCCGGTTCAACGTGACGGTCGCAACCCCACGCTCATCGAGAGTCCACAGGACGGGGCTGGCAGTCATCGGCGATCCTCCGGTCGGTCTGTTTGCTGCGCACTATGACCGAGACGGCGCGTCCTGATCCATATCTTTCCGGCGTGGGGCGGCCGCGTCCATCGCATGGCGGCTTGTGTCATGCTGGTGCCGGGGCGACACCTTAGGTACGGGACATCATCATGCGCATCTGCATTTTCGGCGCGGGCGCCGTCGGCAGCCACATTGCGGTACGGCTGGCGCGGGCCGGCCACGAGGTCAGCTGCGTGATGCGGGGGGCGCATCTGGAGGCGGCTCGCGCCAACGGGCTCAAGCTGCGCGTCGGCGATTCCGAGGTCGGCGCCAAGGTGAACGCATCGGGCGACCCGGCCCAGCTCGGCCCGCAGGACGTGGTGATCTCGACGCTGAAGGCCACCGCGCTTCCGGGGCTGGTCGGCAGCATCAAGCCGTTGCTCCAGGACGACACCGCGATCGTGTTCGCGCAGAACGGAATTCCCTGGTGGTACGGCATCGGCCTGCCGCCGCGGCACCCAACGCCGCCGGACATTTCCTTCCTCGATCCCGGCGGACGCTTGCGCGCCTGCATCCCGAAGGAACGCATCATCGGCGGCGTGATCTTCTCCTCCAACGAGGTGATCGCGCCGGGCGTGGTGCACAACCTCTCGCCGGAGCGCAATCGCGTCTTGATCGGGGAATGCGACGACCGCAGTTGCGAGCGCATCACCAAGCTGCGCGGTATCTTCAATGACGCGCGGCTGGAATCGCCGCCGGTGGCCGATATCCGCGAGGCGATCTGGTCAAAGCTGCTGACCAACATGTCGCTGTCGGTGCTGTGCCTGCTCACCGGCCAGACCGCGCGTGGCGTGCGCGACGACCCCGCCTTTGCGGAGGTCATTCCACGCATGCTGAGCGAGGCCAACGAGATCGCCCAGCACTTCATTCCCGAGGTCAAGCGCGTGACCCGAAGCGGCTCTGCCCCCAATCACAAGCCGTCGCTGCTCCAAGACTACGAGCTTGGCCGCGCCATGGAGATCGACGTGCTGGTAAGGGCGCCCCAAGCCTTCGCGCGCACCGCCGGCCTGTCGACACCGACGCTCGACCTGATCGCCGCGCTGGCGATTCAGAAGGCGCGCGACAAGGGGCTCTATGCGGCGTGAAGTTCAGGCGAGTTCGTCGATCCAGGCGGCCAGCATATCCAGCACTTCCGTCAGCGCTTCGTCGTTGGTGCGGCCCGACTTTTTCAGGACCGCGAAGGAGTGATCGCCGCCTTCGACTTCATGCAGCGTCGCCCTCGCACCGAGCGCTTTGATCACGGGCCTGAGATGGCCGAGATCAGCAAGCCCGTCACGCGTGCCTTGCAGGAACAGCATGGGGATCGTGATACCGGCGAGGTGCTCGGCGCGCTCGCTCGACGGCTTCTTGTCGGCATGGAGGGGAAAGCCCAGGAAGGCGAGCCCTTTGACACGGGGCAGCGGTGCCTTCGACTGCGCCTGCGAGGTCATGCGCCCGCCGAACGACTTTCCGCCGGCGACGAGCTTCAATCCGGGACAGATCCGCGCCGCCTCCTCCACCGCCGCGCGGATGGCGGCGTGTGCGACGGCCGGCTGGTCTGGACGCCCCTGCTTCTTCTCCATGTACGGAAAATTGAAGCGGAACGTCGCGATGCCACGCTCAGCGAGACCTGCCGCGACCTTCTCCATGAAGGAATGCCGCATATCGGCGCCCGCGCCGTGCGCCAGCACGTAGCAGGCGCGCGCATCGACCGGCCGCGTCAGGATCGCCGAGACCGTCCCGATGCGCTCGATGTCGAGCTTGAGCTCGCGCGTCTCGACCAAGACTCACTATTCCCGAATGGATGAAGCCAATGGTACCTGCGCGACCGCGATCTGAAAACATGAAACTTCGCACGCTCGTCGCGGGCGTGCGCAGCTCGACGCGAGCGGAAGCCGTCAGCTCACCCGCCGTTCCCTCCCCTCCCAGAACGGCCGGCGCAGCTCGCGCTTCAGCACCTTGCCCGCGCCCGACAGCGGCAGCGGCGCCTCGGTGATCTCGATGCTGCGGGGACATTTGTAGCCGGCAATCAACGTCTTCGTGAACTCGATCAGCTCGCCGGCCGAAACCTCCACGCCGCTGCGTCTGACTACGACGGCATGGACCTGCTCTCCCCATTGCTCATTTGGAATTCCGATGACGGCGCATTGCAGCACCGACGGATGCTGCGCCAGCGCGTTCTCGACCTCGACCGAGTACACGTTCTCGCCGCCCGAGATGATCATGTCCTTCACGCGGTCGACGACATAGATGAACCCGTCCTCGTCCATGTAGCCGCCATCGCCCGTATGCATCCAGCCGTCGACGACGGCGCGCGCGGTCTCCTCCGGCCGCTCCCAATAGCCCATCATGACGGTGTCGCCGCGCACCACGATCTCGCCGACGGCCCCTGTCGGCACCGGCCGGTCGTTCTCGTCGACGATCCGCACCTCGCAGCCGAGCGTGGCACGGCCGGCACCGCGATGACGTCCCTTTCGGCGGCCCTCCCCGACATGCTCGCGGGGTGCAGCAGCGTCGCGATCGGCGACAATTCGGTCATGCCATAGGCCTGGGTGAAGCGCACATGCGGCAGTGCGCGCGCGGCACGGTCGAGCACCGCCTCGCTGATCGGCGAGGCCCCGTAGATGATGTGCTTGAGCGAGGACAGGTCGTAGTTTCCGATCGCGGGGTGGTCGACGAACATCTGGATCATCGTGGGCACCAGCAGCACGTCGGTCACGCGCTCGTTCTGCATCGCGGCCATCACGCCTTCGGGCGTGAAGCCCTGGACGATCACGTTTGAGCCGCCGGAGAGCAGCAGCGAGTACATCGCCGCCCCGTTGGCGAGGTGAAACATTGGCGCCGCGTGCAGATAGGTCGTGCTCGCCGGAAACAGTCCTTCGCCGAGAGCATTGAGCGCGTTGGCCATCAGGTTCTGGTGGCTGAGCATGACGCCCTTAGAACGCCCGGTGGTGCCGCCGGTGTAGAAGATGCCGGCGAGATCCTCGCCCTTGCGCATGGCATCGGCGACCGGAGCGCTGCCCGCGACCAGATCCTCATAGCTCTCCATCCCGGCCGGCACCTCGCCGTCGTCGGCATTGATCAGCTTCAGCCCCGGAATGGCGCCGGCGAGCTGCGCGCCAACCTGCGCAAAGGCCTTGTCGACCAGCAGAACGGAGGCGCGGCAGTCGCGCAGCGCATCCTCGTTTTCCAGGGCGCTCCAGCGGATATTGAGCGGCACGATCACGCCGCCCGCCCAGCCGGTCGCCAGATAGAGCTCGAGGTAGCGATCCGAGTTGAAGGACAGCACGGCGACGCGATCCCCATCACTGACGCCGCGCGAGCGCAGCCCGCCGGCCAGCCTTGCAACGCGTTCGCCGAGCTCGCCCCAGCTGCGGCGCCGCTGGCCATAGACGGTGGCGAGCCCCTTCGGGTTGATCTGCAGCGCGCGCCGCAGTCCATGTGTGATGTTCATCGTGTTCCTCCTCCTGTGCGCTTCTTCCCTGTCGTCCCGCGCCCTGAGTTGCGCCGTTGCGGCGCTCTCGGCGTCTTCCTTGTCATCTGCTGCCGGCCCTCGTTCGCCAGGCCTTCCGTCAGCCGGACCGTGAACTCGTCGGCGATTTCGCTCGGCGACAGTCCGCCGTCACGGCGATACCAGTGGCCGATCCAGTTGAGCGCGCCCGCGATCGCGAACGCTGCAAGCTTGGGATCGCAAGGCCTGATCGAACCGTCGTCGATGCCCCCGGCGATGTACTGTCGGAACGTGGCGTCGATGCGCTTCTTGGCGGCGCGCGCGACCCCGGCGTTCCGCTCTGTCAGGTCGCGCAGGTCGAAACGCACCAGGCTCGCGCCGAAATCGGTCGCCATCAGCCCGGCATAGGCGTGCACCAGCTTGCGCAGCTTGGAAAGGCCCGAACCGCCGCCGGCATTGATCTCCGTGATGACGCTGTCGACGAGCTCGGCGCCCATCGACCAGCATTCGAACAGGATCTCGTCCTTGCCTCGGAAGTAATTATAGAGCGCGGGCTTGGTGATGTTCAGCCGTTCGGCGACCTCGTTCAGCGTCACGCGATGATAGCCTTGTTCCAGGAACAGCTGCACGGCGGCGCGCAGCACCGCCTCGCGCTTCTCGTCGCGGGCGCGGCGGCGGCTCTCGAACGGCAGCCAGGGCGAAGGCGGCGATGAGGGCGGAGCGGGCGGCGCTGAATCCATGCTTGATCGGTTGACTCCGGAGGACATGGGTCGATATGTTACCCATGGGTAAGAAAAAGTCCAATGGGTAATTTGTTTGGAGGAAGCCATGTCTGACGTGGTCGTCGCAGGGGTCGGCATGATCCCCTTCGCCAAGCCGGGCGCCAGCGCGCCCTATCACGAGATGGGGACGGAAGCGGCCAGGCTCGCGCTCGCCGACGCAGGGCTCGGCTACGAGACGATCGAGCAGGCCTATGTCGGATACGTCTACGGCGATTCCACCTGCGGGCAGCGCGCGCTCTACCATGTCGGGATGACCGGCATCCCCATCGTCAACGTCAACAACAACTGCTCGACCGGCTCGACCGCGCTGTTCATGGCGCGGCAGATGATCGCGAGCGGCGCGCTCGACTGCGTGCTGGCGGTCGGCTTCGAGCAGATGAAGCCCGGCGCGCTCGGCAGCGTCTATACTGATCGCCCGAGCGCGTTCGAGGAGTTCGACGCGGCTGCCGACCAGCTGATCGACGCCCCCGGCATTCCGCTGGCGCTGCGCTATTTCGGCGGCGCCGGGCTCAGCCACATGAAGAAATACGGCACCCCGCTCGATGCTTTCGCCAAGGTGCGCGCCAAGGCGAGCCGCCATGCCAGGAACAACCCGCTCGCGCTCTTCCGCAAGGAAGTCACGGCCGACGACGTGATGAACGACCAGGTGATCTGGCCGGGGGTGATGACGCGCCTGATGGCGTGCCCGCCGACCTGCGGCGGCGCCGCCGCCGTGCTGGTGTCCGAGCGGTTCGCGGACCGGCATGGCATCGGCAAGCAGGTGCGCATCGCGGCGCAGACCATGACCACCGACACGGCCTCGACCTTCAAGGCCGGCGACATGATGCAGCTGGTCGGCTACGACATGGCCAAAGAGGCGGCAAGGCGCGTTTATGAAAGCGCCGGCATCGGGCCCGAAGATCTCGACGTCGTCGAGCTGCACGACTGTTTTGCCCACAACGAGCTCATCACCTACGAGGCGCTCGGCCTCTGCGGCGAGGGCGAGGCCGGCAAGTTCATCAACGACGGGGACAACACCTATGGCGGCCGGATCGTGACCAATCCGTCCGGCGGATTGCTGTCGAAGGGACATCCGCTCGGCGCCACCGGGCTTGCGCAGTGCTACGAGCTGACCCGGCAGTTGCGCGGCACGGCAGGTCCCACGCAGGTCGAGGGCGCCAAGGTCGCGCTCCAGCACAATCTGGGCCTCGGCGGCGCCTGCGTCGTCACGCTCTACCAGCGGCACTGATCTCCGCCATGGTCGATCAGTCCGCCGTAGGGCGCAGCTTCACGCCCGTCACCGCGCGCGTGGAGCCCGGCCGTCTTCGCTACTTCCTGAATACGCTGGGTGAACAGAATCCGGTCTACCGCGACGCAGACGCTGCGCACGCGGCCGGATTTGCCGGCACGCCGGTGCCGCCGACCTATTTGTTCTGCCTGGAAATGATGGACGCCGAGGACCCGTTCGAAATGTTCGCCGCGCTGGGCATCGACCTCGGCCGCGTGCTGCATGGCGAGCAGAGCTTCGTCTATCACGCGCCGGTTCTGGTCGGCGACGTCCTGACGTTTCGGCCGCGCGTGACGAGCGTAACGGAGAAGAAGGGCGGCGCGATGACGCTGATCGGCATTCGGTGCGAGGTGACCAACCAGGACGGCGTGCATGTCGCCGACACCACGCGCACCATCGTCGTCCGCAACAAGGTGGCGTCGTGATGGCATCTGCAGACATCAAGGCCGGCGACCGCATCGTCCACAAGGTCTTTCCGCCGATCACCCGCCACACACTCGCGCTCTATTGCGGCGCATCGGGCGATCACAACCCGATCCACGTCGATATCGACTTTGCCAAGGCGGCCGGATTTCCGGACGTGTTCGCCCACGGCATGCTGGTGATGGCCTATCTCGGGCAGGCGCTCACGGATGTGGTGCCGCCGTCGCGGCTCCGCAGCTTGGCGACCCGGTTCGTGGCGATCACCCAGCTCGGCGCCAAGCTGACTTGCGAAGGCACCGTGACCGAGCTCTTCGCCGAGAATGGCGAGCGTCGCGCAAGGCTCGCGCTCACCACCAGAGACGATCGCGGCGAGGTCAAGCTCGAAGGCAGCGCCGTCGTCGCGCTGTGACAGCAGGAGGACACATCCAAAATGGCAAAACTGCAAGGAAAAGTCGCGCTCGTCACCGGCTCGGGCCGCGGCATCGGGCGCGCGATCGCACTCAAGCTCGCGCGCGAAGGCGCCAAGGTGGTCGTCAACGATCTCGATGCCGAGCCCGGCAACGCCGTGGTCGCGGAGATCAAGGCGCTCGGCGGCGACGCCGTCGCAGTGAACGGCAGCGTCTCGGAAACGGGTTTCGCCGACCGTTTCGTCGGCGCCGCGCTGGAGAAGCTCGGCGGGCTCGACATCATCGTCAACAATGCCGGGTACACCTGGGACTCCACCATCCAGAAGATGACGGACGAGCAGTTTCAGGCCATGCTCGACGTCCATCTCGTCGCGCCGTTCCGGATCCTGCGCGCGGCCGCCGAGCCGATCCGCGTCTTTGCCAGGAAGGAAGCCGAGGAGGGACGCGAGGTGTTCCGCAAAGTCGTGAACATCTCCTCGATCGCTGGCCTCTACGGCAATGCCGGACAGGCAAGCTATTCCTCGGCCAAGGCCTCGCTGATCGGGTTGACCCGAACCATGTGCAAGGAGTGGGGCCGCTACAAGGTCAACGTCAATTGCGTCGCCTTCGGCCTCATCAACACCCGTCTGACCCAGCCGATCGAGGCGCAGCAGAAGACCATCGACGTCGCCGGCCGCGACATCAAGGTGGGCGTGCAGCCGCACATGCTGGAGGCCATGTCGCGCATGATCCCGCTCGGCCGCGGCGGCACGCCGGAAGAGGCAGCCGACGCCGTCTATCTGTTCTGCAGCCCGGAATCCAACTATATCAGCGGCCAGGTGGTGGTCGCCGGTGGCGGCCTGATTGTCTGAGAGCGAGGCGCTGATGCAATACCGATCGTCATGGATGACCGAAGAGCTGGACACGTTCCGCGACCAGTTCCGGAAATATCTCGCCAAGGACCTGGCGCCGCACGCGGAGAAATGGCGCGAGCAGAAGATGGTCGACCGCTTCGCCTGGCGCGGGCTCGGCGAGATGGGCGCGCTGCTCGCGAGCGTGCCGGAGGAATATGGCGGCCTGGGTGCCACCTTCGCCTATGACGCAGCGGTGCTGGAAGACCTCGAAAGCACGGTGCCGGAGATGACGACCGGCGTCTCCGTGCACAGCGCCATCGTCGCGCATTACATCCTCAATTACGGCTCGGAGGAGCAGAAGAAGCGCTGGCTGCCCAAGATGGCCTCGGGCGAGATGGTCGGCGCCATTGCCATGACCGAGCCCGGCACCGGCTCGGACCTCCAGGCCGTCAGGACCACGGCGAAGAAGCAGGGCAATTCCTACGTCATCAATGGCCAGAAGACGTTCATCACCAACGGCCAGGCCGCCGATCTCGTCATCGTCGTGGCGCGCACCGGCGAAGCCGGCGCCAAAGGCATCTCGCTGATCGCGGTCGAGACCGCGGGTGCCGACGGCTACAAGCGCGGGCGCAACCTCGACAAGATCGGCCTGCATGCGTCCGATACGTCGGAACTGTTCTTCGACAACGTCACGGTGCCGCCGGAAAACCTGCTCGGCAAGGAAGAGGGCCAGGGCTTCGTCCAGCTGATGCAGCAATTGCCGCAGGAACGGCTCGCGCTTGCGGTCGGCGCCGTCGCCTCGATGGAGCGCGCGGTCAAGCTCACCATCGATTACACCAAGGAGCGCAAGGCATTCGGCAAGCCGCTGATGGATTTCCAGAACACCGCCTTCACGCTGGCCGAGCGCAAGACCGAGGCGATGATCGCGCGCGTGTTCGTGGACTGGTGCATCGAGCGCCTGATCGCCAAGGACCTCGACACCGTCACGGCCTCGATGGCGAAATATTGGTGCTCGGAGAAGCAGGTCGAGACCGCCGATGAATGCCTGCAGCTGTTCGGCGGCTACGGCTACATGCAGGAATACCCGATCTCGCGCATCTTCATCGATTCGCGCATCCAGAAGATCTATGGCGGCACCAACGAGATCATGAAGCTGCTGATCGCGAGGTCGCTGTAACCCCAGGCGTCAGCTGCTCGCCTTCGCGCGCCAGTCGCGCGGCCGGCAGCCGAAGCGCTGCTTGAAGCGCCGGGTGAAGTGGGAGAGGTCCGAAAAGCCCCAGTCGAACGCGATGGTGCCGATCGCACGGTCCGCCGTTGCGGGATCCCTGAGATCCCTGGCCGCGCCGTCGAGCCGATGGTCGATGACGTAGTCGGTGAAGCTGGAGCCTGATCGTGCCAGCAGCTTGTGCACGTAGCGCTCGCTGATGCCCACGACCTCGGCGACATCGGCAACCGCAAGGCCGGGCTCACGGAGCCGCCGGTGAATGGCACGCTTCAACGCCAGCGTGGTTGCGTCGGCAAGACACTCGGACTCCGCAGCGCCTGCCCGGCTGCGCCGCGACAGGCTCACGGCGACCAGTTCCATCAACGCCCGGAACAGCCGCACGCCCTCATCTTCGCTCATCCGCAGCGCGCCGCCGCTGAGCGTGCGCGCGGTCTCGACGATGAGATGGCCGACGAACGGATCGTCGGAGACCCGCGCCGCGGCGACGTCGAACGAAGCCGGCAGCCGTTCGCGCAAAGCCTCGGCCGGCACCCAGAACGAGGCGACGCGCAATTGCGGACCCCGATCGTGCAGGAGCGCAAACCGCCGGTCGCTGTCGAAGATACCGACCTGTCCGGGCGACAGGCTGATCTCGCGATCCCCCTGCTGAATGCGACAGCGGCCCTGCAGCTTCAGGTTGAGGTAGAAACAACTGCGGTCGGATGCCGCGATGTCGGCCGCAGAGCGCCGCACCACGTGCTCGGGAAAGCTGACGCGGTTGATCGCGGCATCGCCGAGACGGACGTGCTCGACGCTGGCAGGAAAGCCGGCTGCGGCCGCCGGCTCCGGCGTCAGATTCATGAAGGCCTGGCAGATCGCCTCGCGATAATAGGCGAATTGCTCGGTCGGCCGCACGCCCGCAGTATTCCAGGCCGATTGACGTGACGGAACGGCGCGCTCGATCTGCTGCATCGGTTCACTCCGAGACCAATCCGGTTCACTTCCAGCCAAGCGGCAAATCAGTCGCCAGTCCACAATTGACGCGCGGCAGCACCGCACCGGTCGAAGCGGCACGGCCTCAATCTAACCACATCCTCTGGAGGAGCCACAACATGTCGACCTACGTTCTCGTCCACGGCGCCTGGCACACCGGCGCCGAGTTCGAGCCAGTCGCCGCGACGATCCGCGCGGCCGGCCACCAGGTCCATACCCCCACCATCAAGGGCAACCGCCCGGGCGATGCCAAGACGACCGGGCTGAAGGAGGCGATCCAGTCGATCGCCGACTATCTCGCCGAAAACAATCTCAAGGACGTCATCCTGCTGGGCCATTCCTATGGCGGCATGATCATCACCGGCGTCGCCGACCTCGCGCCCGAGCGCATCCGCCGGCTGGTCTACTGGAATGCGTTCGTGCCCAACGACGGCGAATGCCTCAACGACATGGTGCCGCCGCACTATATCGGACTGTTCGACGCGATCGCGGCCGAACGCGGCGACGGCTCGGTGGTGTTGCCCTTCCCGATCTGGCGCGAGGCCTTCATCAACGATGCCGATATCGAGCTGGCGCAGCGCGCCTACGACGTCCTCAATCCGCATCCGCTGGCGACCTTCACCGACAAGATCGCGCTCAAGATCAATCCGGCGGAGATGCAGCTGGCCAAATCCTACATCAACTGCACCGAAGACACCGCGCTGCCGCACAGCTATGGCTGGCATCCGCGTCTGTCGGAGAAACTCGGCCTGTTCCGCCTGGTGCAGGTGCCCGGAAGCCACGAGCTGTGCTTCTCCGATCCGGCAAGGCTCGCCAGGGCGATCATGGAGGCGGGACGCGACTGACAGCGCGCCCTGATGCACCTCTCGATCCGTGGGCGCTCAATTCGGATGCCACCAGCGGCCGCCGATGACGACGCCTTCCGAGGCGATCTTGCGGTCACCGATCAGGTGCTCGCCGACCACGTCCTTCATAGTCGAACTGGCCCTGCTTGACCGAGATCAGCGTGGCGTCGC
Source organism: Bradyrhizobium sp. USDA 327 (assembly GCF_041262065.1). NCBI lineage: Bacteria > Pseudomonadati > Pseudomonadota > Alphaproteobacteria > Hyphomicrobiales > Nitrobacteraceae > Bradyrhizobium > Bradyrhizobium sp. USDA 327. The sequence goes on from NZ_JBGCCW010000001.1 coordinate 6,538,362, forward strand.
CGACGCTGCCCGGCTTGAGGCTGCCGAGCTCGGGGCGACGCAGCGCCATCGCCGCGTTCACCGTCGAGGCCGCGATCACGTCCGGCAGCTCCATGCCCATGCACAGGAATTTCGACATGGTCGTGACCTGGTCGTAGGCCGGGCCGTCGATGCAGAGCTGGTGGATGTCGGAGGAGATCGTGTCCGGATAGAAGCCGTTGGCGAGCATCGCGCGCGCGGTCTTGAAGGCGAACGAGCCCTTGCCATGGCCGATGTCGAACAACACGCCGCGCTCGCGCGCATCCAGCACCGCCTTCTTCACCGTGCCTTGCGCGGTCGCGGGCGTGTTGGGGAATGGACGGAAGGCATGGGTCAGCACGTCGCCGGGCCGCAGGCGGGCCAGCACGTCCTCGTAGCTCGGCGGCGGATGATCGATATGCGCCATCAGCGGCATGCCGACCTCGTTCGCAACCTCCAGCGCGATATCGAGCGGCACAGCCCCCGACGTGCCCGATGAGTGCAGGCCCACGCGCACCTTGATGCCGACGATGAGATCGCGGTTGGCATCGGCGACCTTGGCCGCCTCGATCGGATTCATCAGCCGCAACTCCTCGCTCTCGCCGACCATGATCCGGTGCGAGAAGCCGAAGATGCCGGCATGCGAGACGTGCAAGTAAGCGAGGATGCGAACCTGGCTCGGCTCGATGACATGCTTGCGGAAGCCGGCGAAGTTGCCGGGACCTGCGCTGCCGGTGTCGACCGCCGTGGTGACGCCGGAGGCGCGGCAGAATTCCTCGGCATCGATGCCGAGCGAGGTGCCACCCCAATAGACATGGGTGTGCAGATCAATCAGCCCCGGCGTCACGATGAGCTGAGAGACGTCGCGCACCTCCGTGCCCGGATCGGCCTTGAGCCCGCTGCCGATCGCAGCGACCTTGCCGCCGGCAAAGGCGACATCGGTCACGGCATCGAGCTTCTGGGACGGGTCGATCACCCGCCCCCCGCGCAGGATCAAGTCGAAAGGCATCGTTGTCTCCGGATCTGGCTATGAGGCGGCCGACTGGTCAGCCGAGAGGAGGGAATCCCCACACTTCTAGCAATTTTTGCGCCGGAGTCCTGGCAAACCGAGACGAAGACCCATGACAAATCAGCGGTCCCGGTAGGAGCCACACGCCGACCTGCGACGCAGATGCCATCTCGTCCGGGGCTGCTGTCGATGCACCTATTCAAAGCGAACCGTGGCAAGACGCATCAGCGCTTTGCGGACACCGGCGCCATAGGCCGGATCGGCTTTCGTGCAGTTCGCGATGTGGCGCTCCTGGATGTGGACGGCTGCACTGCCAAGGGCGCGTGCCGTATTGTCGAACAGGACCTGCCGCTGCGCCGCGTTCATCTTGCGGAACAGGTCTCCGGGCTGCTGATAGTGGTCGTCGTCGACGCGATGATCCCAGTGGGCGGCTGCGCCGTCTATCTCCAGCGGTGGCTCGTTGAGATCGGGCTGATCGGTCCACTCGTCGTGGCTGTTAGGGAAATAGGTCGGCGTTCTCCCCAGATTGCCGTCCGTCCGCATTGCGCCGTCGCGATGGTAGCTGTGATACGGACATTTTGGGGCATTGACTGGAATCAGGTGATGGTTGACGCCGAGGCGATAGCGCGCCGCGTCTCCATATGAGAACAGACGAGCCTGCAGCATCTTGTCGGGCGAGAAGCCGATGCCGGGCACGACATGGGCCGGCGAGAAGGACGCCTGCTCGACCTCGGCGAAGACGTTTTCGGGGTTCCGGTTCAACTCGAAATAACCGACCTCGATCAGCGGAAAGTCCGCCTTGGGCCAGACCTTGGTCAGATCGAACGGGTTGAACGGAAACGCTTTGGCTTCTTCATCGGTCATGACCTGCACGAACAGAGTCCAGCGTGGAAATTCACCGCGCTCGATGCTCCCGAACAGGTCGCGTTGATGAGACTCGCGGTCCTTGCCGACGAGCGCCTCGGCCTCGGCGTCCGTCAGGTTCTCGATGCCCTGCTGCGTGCGGAAGTGAAACTTCACCCAGGTCCGCTCATTGGCAGCGTTGAGGAAACTGTAGGTATGGCTGCCGAACCCGTGCATGTGACGATAGCTCTTCGGAATGCCGCGCTCGCTCATGACGATGGTGACCTGATGCAGCGCCTCCGGCAGCAGCGTCCAGAAATCCCAATTGTTGTCGGCGCTACGCATCCCCGTACGCGGGTCGCGCTTGATCGCGTGATTGAGGTCGGGGAAACGCAGGGGATCGCGGAAGAAGAACACGGGGGTGTTGTTGCCCACCATGTCCCAGTTGCCTTCCTCGGTGTAGAACTTGAGCGCAAAGCCGCGGATGTCGCGCTCGGCGTCGGCCGCGCCGCGTTCACCGGCGACGGTCGAGAAGCGTGCGAACATCGGCGTCTGCTTTCCGATCTGCGAGAAGATCTTCGCCCTGGTATAGCGGGTGATGTCAATGGGTTACGGTGAAGGTGCCGAAGGCACCCGATCCCTTGGCATGCATCCGCCGCTCGGGGATCACTTCGCGGTCGAAATGAGCCAGCTTCTCGATCAGCCAGATGTCCTGGAGAAGAGCGGGGCCACGACGGCCCGCGGTCATGATGTTCAGGTTGTCGCTGACGGGAGCGCCGGTCGCGTGCGTGAGATAGGGTGGTTTGTCGCTCATGTGATAATTCCCGATCGGTGATTTGGAGAAAGAGGCGGTAGGGCCGCGCGGCAGCGCCGAGCGGCGGCTCAGCCGTGCCAATGCGAGCCGCGGATGACGCTGCAGAAGTTGCCGCGATGGAAATGCGGCTCCTTGTCGGCGATGACGTCGGCCTTGACGTTGCCGAAGGTGGTATCCGGCCTGTGCTTGATGCCGTCGTAGAACGCCTGGATGATGTCTTCCTTGAAGCGCGGCGTTCGCGGAAACGCCTCCACCACCGCCTCGCGTTCCTCGTCGGAATAATCCTCGTAGGTGAGGCCGAGAACGTCCATCTCGACGCCGGCTGTCACCAGAGCGACGACCGGATGCATGTGCTGCGGCACGCCCGGCGTCGTGTGCAACGCGATCGCGGTCCAGACCGTGTAGGCGTCGGCTTCGGAGATGCCATGGCTGCGCAGGAAGTCACGAGCGGCGTGCGCGCCGTCCACTTCGAATCGTTCGTGCTTGCTGCCATGGCCCGGCATCAGGCCGATGTCGTGGAACATCGCACCGGCATAGAGCAGCTCGCGGTCGAATTTCAGCCCGCGGCGAATGCCGGCCAGCGCGCCGAAATGATAGACGCGGCTGGAATGGTTGAAGAGCAGGTCCGTCTCGGTGTCACGGATGTAGTCGGTGATGGCGCGCGCAAGCTTGCTGTCGAGAATGGCGGCGGCTTTGGCAATCTGTGGCATGAGGGTCTCCTGAAAATCTCTGGTCGCCCGCAAGCTAAATCCGCGCTATCATGTCTTCAATTGACGTAATACGTCCAAATCGGACAAATACCGACCGAGGCGGACATGAGCGGGAAGCCGAAACCGAGGACAGTTGTGATCGTGGCGTTGCCCGGGGTGCAGCTTCTCGACGTGGCGGGGCCGCTCGACGTCTTCGCCGAGGCCAACGTGCAGGCCGGCCATCAGGCCTATGTGCTTTTGGTGGCTGGGGCGGAGCCCGGCCCGATCCACAGCTCTTCAGGCGTGCGACTGATGCCGGACCGGATCATCGATCGCGGCTTCCAGGAGAGCATCGACACATTGCTGATCGCGGGATGCCCGCACGCCGCCGACGTGCCGGCTGACGGCGTCGTGACCGATTGGCTCCGCCGGCGGGCGACCAGGACCCGGCGCTTCGGGTCGGTTTGCAGCGGCGCCTTCTTCCTTGCAGCAGCGGGACTCCTCGACGGTAGACGAGTCACGACACACTGGGCAGTCGCCAACCGACTTGCCGAAAAATTCCCGTCAGTCACCGTGGACAAGGACGCGATCTACGTCACCGACGGCAAGCTTCGCACGGCTGCCGGTGTCACGGCGGGGCTGGATCTCGCGCTCGCCCTCGTCGAGGAGGATCTCGGGCGCGAGACGGCGATGAAGGTTGCGAGCCAGCTCGTCATGTTCTTCAAGCGCCCGGGCGGACAAATGCAGTTCAGCCGCAAGGGCGAGACCGTCCCCGCCGGCCGTGCCGCACTGCAGGAACTGCAGCGCTGGGTCGCCGCCAATCCTGGACTGGACCACAGCGTCGCGAGCCTCGCGGCGCGCATGGACATCAGCCCGCGTCACTTTGCGCGGCTATTCCGTGCCGAAGTCGGAATTACCCCCGCAACCTGGGTCGAGGAGGCCCGCGTCAACGCCGCGAGGCGCCTGCTGGAGCTCGGAAACGAAGCGCCCAAGCAGGTGGCCCTGCATTGCGGCTTTGCCGACGCGGACACGCTGCGCCGCGCGTTCGCCCGCCATGTCGGCGTGACGCCCGCCGAATATCGCAAGCGCTTTGCGCGGATCTCGGCCTGATACGCGATACGAGAGGAAGATGAAAATGGCGATCCCGGGAAGACTCGAACTTCCGACCTACGGTTTAGGAAACCGCCGCTCTATCCGGCTGAGCTACGGGACCGCGGAACCCCACAGTTGCAGGTTCGGCCCCCTCATAGCAGAGCAGGATGCGGTTCGCCAAGCCGCAAGGCGGGCCGGACCATCGTCAAGCTGAACAAGGCGGCTGTACAATCGCGGCCCAATCCCTCCTGGCGGAGCAGCTCACATGATCGACAGCATCAGCGCCATCACGCTCGGCACCCATGACATGGCGCGCGCCGTGCACTTCTACCGCTCGCTCGGGTTCGAGCTGCTGTATGGCGGCGAAGCCGCAGCATTCACGAGCTTTCGCGCCGGCAGCGGCTATCTCAACCTGACGGCGCAGCCGGATGACAGGCGCTGGTCCTGGTGGGGCCGCGTCATCTTCCATGTCGCCGACGTCGACGCGACCTATGAGCAGGCGCGCGCCGCGGGATGGCAGCCGTCGACCACGCCGCGCGATGCCGAATGGGGCGAGCGCTACTTCCATGTCACCGACCCCGACGGCCACGAGCTCAGCTTCGCGCGACCACTGCGAAAGGCATGACGAGGCGGTCCCGCGCCCTGACTCGATGATCGGCGGCAGCGCCAGAGCGGCTCTCGGTCCGCGAGACCTTTGGTTTGCCGTCAGAAGCCGCCCATGAACGGCGAGGAAATCGCCTCTTCCCTCGTCATAGGGGTCTGACCTTCCACCACTTTTGCAAGCAAGCGGAACGAGCCTTGCGTTGCTCAATCCGGGGAGGCATGCTCGGCTCCGTCGTGCCGGAGATCGAGACCCCTTGAGGTGAGCTATGAATCTTCCGCAAGAACCAGATCTTCTGATTGAGAAGGATGCGGACGGGGTTGTTCGTGAGTTGCGCCATCTGCAGACGCCGGCGGTGGCCGACCCTGACGTGTCAGCGAAGCGAGCCGCGCTCGCGTATCTGAGGCTGGCGTCCCACACCGATCCGCCTTTGCTGCCGCTCAGCGACGGCGATTTGGACCACCTCGACCACACGGCCGACTCAAACGGACCCGGGCGATCCGACAAATCAAGATTTCGATGGTCACAGCCGCGCGAGCTGAAGCGCAACGGCGATGTCGAGACGACGGTCGTCTGGTGTCAGCAAACAATTCCGATCAAGGTCAAGGGTATTGATTTCGTCCCCGATGTTCAGGGTGGCAGCATGCGTCTCGTCGCACATTACGGGCGGCAGGCAGGCCGGTGGCAGATCACCAGTGCCCGATCAACGTTACTCATGCACGCCAATCTGTCGATCAAGCCGGGCTTCGCGGAAAGGGCATTTCGCGATTTCAATCCGGAGTGGGCCGACAGCCTTGGCGCGGAACAGATCGCAGGCTGGCTCGGCCCTGTCCTAGGCTTTGTGCCGCCGGACGCGATCGCAGATGGACGACTCGTTGCGTATCATCGAAGCGAGCCCAGCACCGTGTACGAGAATGGCGGGCTTGGCTTGGCGGCCAGCGCCACGGTTTTCCTGCCGGTGGCGAGCGGCGACTCGATTGCGCACCGGGTCCTTTTTGATCCTCTCGCGGCCAGGCTTATTCGCAAGACCCCAATCGCGTCGGCGTGCGCTGGGTATGCCTTCCTTAGTGATCCCTCCAGTAAGACAGGCGCGTTCGACATACGACCTGACAGCGGCGGCGCCACTCTCGACCAACAGCGCGACCCCGTTGCACTGCTTGACCTCGAACACGCCGGTGGCGGACAGCTCAGGCTGTCCGGTCCGCGGGTAACGGTCCGCAAGCCGGCTGCGCTCGGCGAGAAATACAATCCGCCGGAGCAGGTAGCCCCATTCGCCTTCTCGGCTCGAACGAATGAATTCGCTGCGGTCAGCGCCTACTGTCATTGCGATTCCATGATGCGACTGATCCGCGGATTCGGCTTCGGCCTGCAAGATCACTTCCATGATGTCAGACTGCCTCTGACCGTCGATCATCGGGCCAAGCTCCTGGCGGGGCCCGGTGCACGTGACGGCCGCGGCATCAATGCCTACGTAACGCCGTTTCTGGGCGACACGGCACAGCGACCCTGGAACGTCGCGATGCTGTTTGCCCTCGCAGATCTTTCGGACACCTGGAAGCACCCCTTGGGGCTCGTCGCCGACGTGCGCTTCGTATGGCACGAGTTCTGTCATGTCCTGATCCTTGCCGCGACCGGATCGACCGAATTCGATTTCGCTCACAGCGCCGGCGACGCGCTCGGAGCGATCATGTGTGATCCGGCGTCGAAGCTCCCGAAGGCGTGGCGTGGGGTGACGTTCCCCTTTGTCCAGCTGCCGTTGCGGCGGCACGACCGCAAGGTCGAGCAAGGCTGGGGCTGGAGCGGTACGCTCTATGAGAAACCCGCACCCACTTACGGCGCCCGTGATCCCGCCGGCTACAATTCCGAGCAGATCCTGTCGAGCACTCTGTTCCGGCTCTATCTCGCCGCGGGCGGTGATGCGGTTCTCAGCAATCCGGCACGCGAGCCGGACCTCGAGCGCCGCCGGGCGGCCGCATATTACACTGCTTACCTCATCGTCCGCGCCATAGCTTCGCTCGGGGCCGTTGAAACCGAGCCGACAGGCGAAGCGACCCAATTCGCGACCGCCCTCATGGACGCAGATGTCGGCACGCCCGATCTCGACTATGAGGGATCGACACGGCGCGGCGGAATGCTGCACAAGGTTGTCCGCTGGACTTTCGAGCAACAGGGTCTGTATCAGGCCTCTTCGCCCGGCCAAAACAAGCCGGGCAGCGCACCGCCGATCGATATTTACGTCGACGATGGACGCAAGGGAGATTACCAATACAGCGAACCTTGGTCAGCGCTTCCCGAGGTTCTATGGGTCCAGCACAGCGAGGGTGACAGCGCGCCACATGAGGTGCCGCGCCCGGGCTATGTCAACTATGTCTACGTCATTCTCCGCAACCGCGGCGCCCAGCCGGCGAACGGTGCGACGGTCAGCGTGTTCGCGGCCACTGACGATGCTGCCGATGTCTGGGATACCGCATCGACCGGCTGGGAGCTGCTCGATGGCGACACGACTCAGCGCTACGTACCCAATGGGGCCTCGGTGAAATTCGGACCCTTCAGATGGACACCACAGGCCGGGAAGAGAAACGCTTTGCTCGCCCGCGCGACGGGCGCAGGCGACCGCAGCAACATCGATACGGGGTCCACCCTGCCATGTGCTACCGGTCCCGTGGTCGTCGCGGATATTGTCCGCGCCGACAACAATCTCGGTTATCGGGAGTGGACCCTTTCGTAGAGCCTGCGCCGGTCTGGACCGGCGTTGCCGCAAGATCGACCCGTCATGACCTCCGGCAATGCCGCTTAGACCGGAGCGGGCGCGGGCGTTGGCTGGCTCCATTCCTTCTTGGCCTCCGCGAAAAGTTTCTTGATCTTGGAGGTGGCGGGCAGAGCCATGATCTTTGCCTTGCACTTTTCGGCAATGAACTTTCCTGCCTCAGTATCGCTTCGATAGTGCACCCCCGCTCGCTCGCGGTTCACTGCGACTCTCTCAGCAAGCCATTCGAGTTCACACTTGTAGGAACACGCGACCTCCTCCAGGAACAGAGACATGAGCCAGCTCTGCAAGGAATGACCGCTTGGAAATGAAGCATGTGCTGGTGGGCCGAAGGCCGGCAGCAAGCCTGGGCAGGCGTACGATGGCCGCGGTCGCTTGTAGTAGTCCTTGTAAAAGGCCGCCACGATCTGGCCGATTCGGACGGCAAGATTCATGACCACCAGCGTATGGTGGTGCTCACCATTATTGACCGCCATCAGGCTCACCCAGTATCCGGGCGCATTGTCATGCTGCGCAACGATTTCGCCCATGTAGCGCTCGCGATCGGTCTGCATGAGCAGCTGAAGTTGCATGATCTCGCAGGCCACAAAATCCTGATAGTCCGGCTTGCTCGGGTGCCAGGCGAGCAGGGTCGGCCGCTCCGCGGCGATGTCCGTGTAGATCGTGTCCCAATCGGTATCCCTTATGAACTCCGTGAGAGAGAGCAAACAAAGGACGTCGGGATCCCATGGGCCGACCCTGTCTTTCCAGCATTCCTTGAGCAGCAATTTCTCCGGAAAGCTCGGGTCCGTGTTCGGCCCGAGGTCGTACTGCAAGGTCAGGGGTCGGAAGCCGAGTTCGGGTGGTGTGGCACCGAAGGCCATCCCCATCCCCATCCCCATGCCCATGCCCATGCCCATTCCCATACCCATGCCCATACCCATCCCCATGCCCATCCCCATTCCCATGCCCATGCCCATGTCATCCTCCAGAGCTGTTCTGCGGGAACCTGTATCTTGTAGGAAGCCGCCAATAACTACGGCGCACTTATCGCGCCGTCAGCGAGGCAACCCAGCTTCAATCAATCGTTCAGCAAGTAGAGCGAGCCGGTCCGGCTGCTTGATCGGGTACCAACTGCAATATTTCTCAACCGAGAACGTGGAATCGATCCTCATGTGCGCGGCGCCAACTTCGCGCGCCCGCTCGAGAGAACCGGCGGCTACGAGGCTCGCGGCAAGAAGCCGCAGATTCGCGGCAAACTGCGGAGCAGCTGCCATGACCTTCGTGCCCCAATGCACGGCATCGTCGAAGGTCTCATTGGTGTAGTGCGCGTTGGTGAGCGCCGACTGATAGAAATAGGCGTACGGATCGAGCGGCGACAGCGATATGCCGTAAGATGCGCGCGCCACGGCACGCGGTCCATCGCCGAGATAGCAGTATGTCGATGCGCTCAGGGACCACGCAATGGCGGAGTTGGGCGTTCCCCCGATTGCACGGTCGAAAGCATCGAGGGCGCGGTCATACGCGCCGAACAGAAACGAATTGATGTGACCGAAGATCGCGAGCGCCACTGGGTCCGACGGTTCGAACTCGAGCGCGCGCGACGCAAGCCGCAATGCCTCACAGGAATCGGCTTTGAAGTCGGTCGAATGACCCTCGCCGATGTGCAGGATGTACCATTTTGCCATCAGGGCATAGGCCGCCGCATATTGCGGATCATGATCGAGGGCGAGTTCGAACAGGCTTCGCGCCGCAAGCATGTCGTCATGACCGAGGCGATACAGGCGATACATGCCCTGCAGGACCAGGTCGTAAGCGTTCATGCTCTGCGGCGCCTTGCGCTCGGCATGCTGCAGCTCGGAGATATGGATATGCGGCAGGAGCGCGTATGCGATACTCGTTGCGATCTTCTCCTGCACATCGAACAACTGGCCGATCGACGCCTCGTACTGATTGGTCCACAGCATGGACCTCGTATCGACATCGATCAACTCCACCCGCATCCGTAGTATCTCGCCGTTACGCTTGAGCGTTCCCGTGACGAGATATCGCACGCCAAGACGATGGCAAACGGCAGCAGGGTCGACGGTGGGGTCGGTGAATCCAAGTGTGGACGTGCTGGATACGACGAACAATTCGCGAATACCCGCCAGCGAGGCGACGATATCGTGGACGATTCCCTGCGCGAGATAGGCATCCGCCGCCTGAAGGCCGAGCATCTGCAGCGGCAAGACCGCCACGGACGGCTTGAGCGAATGAGCCACCGAGATTGTTGGAGCTCGCAGGTCGTGGTGCGCTATCTTGAATGCTCGGACGCGCCGTTCGATATTCTTGAGCGTGAGGAATCCCAGGTCGGCGGCTTGGTAGCGCAGATGATCCTTAACCTGATCGTGAATGGCTCCGGAAATCACGACCCCGCCCGGGCCGGCGAATTCCTGAAGCCGGGCTGTAATATTGACTCCGTCCCCATAGATGTCGTCACGCTCAGCGATGACGTCGCCAACATTTGCCGACATCCTTAACTGCAGCAGATTACCGCCGGCAGATGACGATTCCGCCAGATGGATCTGCGTGTCGAGTGCGAACCTGATTGCGTCAACCGGATTCCTGAACTCCAGCAGTAAGCCGTCACCGGTACTCTTGATTACCTCGCCAGCACATGAAGCGACGCGCGGCTCGATAATGTCCGATCGCATCGACATCCAGCGTTGATGCGTGCCTTCCTCGTCGCTTCCCATCAGCCGGGAATATCCGACGACATCGATGAAAATCGTCGCTGCGGTACGCCTTCTCGGTCGCCCTTGATCCGAGCCGTTGTCCGGGAACGTGTTGTCGGCTCTGATCATCATCACAGACGCAACAACTCTGGGGCAGCCACAACCATTGTGGCGCCGAAAGATTGTAGCAGACAAGGACAGTCAGGCAAATGCAAGGCGTGCTAGGCAGAGTCCCTCGGTTGAACCACACCAATCGCCTGCCCCATCACGGAGAGCGGACCGAAAAGCCACGCTCCACAAGACGATGAGAACACCCGTTTGGCCCTTTACGCCCTGATGTTGTTGTCCTTCACCACCTTGCCCCAATAGGCGACCTGCTTGTCGAAGAAGGCCTTGAAGGCGGCGCCGTCCTGGAGCAGCAGCGTCATGTGCTGGGTGTCCTTGAGCTGGGTGGCGGTCGCGGGCTCGCTCAGGATCTCCTTGGAGGCGGTCGCCATGGCGGCCACGACATCGGGCGGCGTGCCTGCGGGGGCGAAGATGCCCCACCAGGCGAGCGTCTCGAAATCGGGGAAGCCGGCCTCGATCGCGGTCTGAGTATCAGGCAGAGCCGGCAGCCGCTCGCGGCCGAGCTGCAGGATCGGACGCAGCATGTTGGTGCCGAGCTGGGCGGCGACCAGCGCGGCCGATCCCGCGATCAGGTCCACATGGCCGCCGAGCACGTCGTTCATTGCAGGGCCACCGCCGCGATAGGGCACGTGCATGATCTCGACCCCGGCCTTGCTGCCGAGCACGGTCATGGCGAGATGGCCGAGCGTACCGATGCCGACCGAGGCATATTTCACCGCGCCGGGCGTCGCCTTGCAGGCCGCGACCACGTCGGCAAAACTCTTGTAGGGACGGCCGGCACCCGCGGCGATCACGTAAGGCGCGGTGCCGATCAGCAGCACCGGCATCAGCTCGCGCTCGACATCGACCGGCGGCTTGTCGAGGATGGCCGGGATCACCGCATGGGAATCGAACGTCACCAGGAAGGTCGAGCCGTCCGCCGGACTCTTGGCGACCTGCGCCGCGCCGAGCGCGCCGGCCGCGCCGGATTTGTTCTCGACCACGACGATGCGATTGAGCTTGGTTTGCAGATTGCTCTGCAGCAGCCGCGCCATCGCGTCGGTCGAGCCGCCCGGCGGGAACGGCACGACCAGCGTGATCTTTCCGGCCTGTGCCGCCGCGGGCGCCACGGCGAGAATGGCGGGCGCAGCCAGGAACGTGCGTCTTGTGATCGTCATAGTCCCCTCCCTGTGACTCTTGCGCCTGGCTTTTTTGCTCTTTGGCGCTCGAGCATGATCCGGAAAAGCTAGCAGCTTTCCGGAAAGATCATGCTCCAGACAAATACCTGAAGCGCCAAGCGCTTCAGGTCGTTCCGAAACCCGACCCTGGTTTTCTGTATTCTGGCCGAGGCGGACTGAAGATGTCCAGCACCCGGGCGCCTTCGGGGCCGGCGCGCATGGTGTGCGGCACGTTGCCGGGTGTGCGCCAGAAGTCGCCCTTCTTCACCGGGATCTCCTCATCGCCCTGGACGCGGATGGCGGAGCCGTCGAGCAGCACGCCCCATTGCTCCTCGGGGTGATGATGCAGCGTGCCTTGCGCATGCGGCGCCAGCGTCACCACCGAGAGCATCGCCTGCTCGCCGGAGAAGATGCGCGTGGTCACCCCGGCCGCGAGCTCGCGGAATAGGCCGTCGCTGGGATCGTCGATGTTGTGGAATTCGTCCTTCTGGCTCACGGCATCCTCCCCTTCGTTCTCGTCTGATCAGGACTTTCCATACGAGCCCTGGTAGCGGCCCTCGCGGATCGCCTTCAGCGTCTCCTCCTCGCGCGCGACCTGGGCGCGCACCGCTTCCAGCAGCGCGGCGGCGCCGGCGGCGGGAAACGACACCACGCCGTCTTCGTCGCCGACGACGATGTCGCCGGGCGAGATCACGCTGCCGCCGACGGTGACAGGCACGTTGATCTCGCCGGGACCGTTCTTGTAGGGACCACGATGGATCACAGCGCGCGCATAGCAGGGAAAATCGTCGGCCGCGAAAGCCGCGACGTCGCGGATCGCACCGTCGATCACATAGCCTTCGGCTTTGCGCCATTGCGCGATGTTCTTCATGATCTCGCCGACCAGCGCCCGCGTCTCGTCGCCGCCGCCGTCGACCACGATGACGTCACCCGGGCCGACCAGGTCGAGCGCGCGGTGGATGGCGAGATTGTCGCCGGGCCGGGTGCGCACGGTGAAGGCCGTTCCCACCAGCTTGCCGCCGCGATGATACGGCCTTAGCCCCACCGCGCCCGGCAGCCGGGCGAGATTGTCAGAGATCACCGAGGTCGGCGCGTCCCTGAAACCTTCGATGATATCAGCCGGCGGCTTCGGCACGCTGCTCGCTGCGATGGTGATCGTCATGTCAGTCCTTCCGTGTTTGTCTTAATCGACGTGCGCCCGCGCCTTCGCCGGCCAGATCCGGAAGGCGCGCCCCTCCTTCATCCACGCCGCGCGCTCATCGCGCAACAGCGTGCGGCGGACTTTACCGGAATCATCGCGCGGCGGAGCGCCGACGAACTCGAAGCTTTCGGGGTGCTTGTAGCGGCTGAGCCGGTCTTTCAAAAACTCCGCCATGCCGTCAGCGATGGCCTGGCCGTCGGCATCAAGCTCCGGTTCGATGATGGCATGCACGCGCTGGCCCAATTCCGGATCAGGCAAGCCCACCACGACGCAGGAGCGCACCCCGGGGCAGGCAGAGACCGCAGCCTCGACCTCGGCCGGATAGATGTTGGCGCCGCCGCGCAAGACCATGTCGGCGAGGCGGTCGCCGAGATAGAGATAGCCTTCAGCATCCAGCCTGCCGATATCGCCGAGAGACTCCCAGCCGTCGGCACGGCGTTTCGGCTCGGCACCGAGGTAGTGATAGGTGGCGTCCTTGCCGTCATTGTTGAGGAAGAAGATCTCGCCGGTTTCCCCCGGCGCAACATCGTTGTCGTCCTCGCCGATGATGCGAAGCTTCGCCATGTCACCGATCTTGCCGACCGAGCCCTTGTGCGTCAGCCATTCCGTGCCGGAGATGATGCAGGCGCCCTGGCGCTCGGTGCCGCCATAGAGCTCCCAGATCCGCTCGGGCCCGAGCCAGGCGATCCAGTTCTCCTTCAGCCAGGGCGGCATCGGCGCGGCCATGTGGAAGACCGTCTGCAGGCTCGACACATCGTAGGCGTTGCGCACGTTCTCCGGCAGCGCCCAGATCCGGTGCATCATGGTCGGCACGAAATTGACCCATTGCACGCGCTCGCGTTCGATCTGGCGCAGCGTCTCCTCGGCATCGAACTTGGTAAGGCCGGTGAGCTTGCCGCCGACGAACAGCGCATAATGCGACACGATGAACGGCGCATTGTGATAGAGCGGGCCGGGATTGAGCAGCGAAACCCCGAAGGGGATGTTGAGCGGCGGCGCGGCGACCGTGTCGGTCACCGCCGGCTGGTGATCGAGGATCACCTTGGGTCGGCCGGTCGAGCCGCCTGAGGTCATCGCTTTCCAATAGCGCGCCACCGGCGCATTGAGCGGCTCGTCCGAGAAACCTTCCGGCACGAAGTCCGCAGCCAGCCGGTTCGGCGCATTCCAGTCGGCCTCGCCGCCGACCACAAGCGACGGCTTCAGAATGTCGAGCACCGCGGCGGCTTCGCCGCGCGGCAGCCGCCATGACAGCGAGGTCGGCGTCGCCCCGCACTTCCATACCGCAAAGGAGGTCTCGAAGAACGTGTTGCCGTTCGGCAAGCCGATCGCGACGAAATCGCCGGGCTTGACGCCCCTGGCCGCGAACGCGCGGGCGCGCCGGTTGGCGCCACGCTCGAGCTCGTCCCAGGTCAGCGTGTCCTGCCCGTGACGGATGGCGATCGTGCCATGCGGTTTGCGTTCAGCGTACCAGCGCGGCACGTCGGACAGGGGCAGCAGCATCAGGCATTTCCACTTCGTCTTCTTGGCGACGCCTCGGGAGTGAGGCGCTCGCGGCATGAGTGTAACAGTCTGCCGGCAGGGCGCTGTGACTCCGGCGCCACGTCAAGCACAAAATGTCAGCATTGCAGACATGAAATTCCCGAGTTCCATGGGTGACAAGGAGGCGATAAAGGGGCAAAAATCCGTCTCGACTCAGTTCGGGTTGAGTCCTGCAAGGAATGCTCTCGTAGAATGTCGGCCGTGGCTACATCGCGTCGTGCGGCGCTGCTTCTTGTGACCGCAGCAGGGTTTCTCCTGCTGACGCATGCGCATGCCGAGGCGCAATGGTGGAAACGCGCGCCGGTCGATTTCGAGGAATGCGCCGACGCCGCCGAGAAGGCCGCAACCAAATCCGAGAAGACCTCCGCGCTTGCCGATTGCAACGCCAAGTTTGCCGGCCGCCGCAAGCCGGGCGGCGGCTATTCCTATTACGACTTCCTTCAGGATCGCACCTTCGACATCGCTGGCCCCAATCCGACGCCGGAGGAACAGAAGAAGATCGACGAAGCCTACACCGCCTATCTCGCCAGCCAGCGCCGCAGCAATGAAGCGGCCCAGGCCACCGCTCGCCAGCAGCGCGAGCAGCAAGAGCAACTGGTGCAGCAGCTTCAGCAGGTTGCACTGCGAACCGAAGTCGAGCGCGTGCCTATTCCGGTCGAGCGGCCGAAGGTCCAGCAGGCAGCAGGCCCGAGGCCGAAGGGCGCGCCCTGCACCAAGGGCTCGTTCTCCTGCGAATGGCCCCGGCTATCGGAAAGCTTGAACGATCTGAAGAAGCTGTTCAACCCGACCCCGAGCAAGCCCGCGAAGAAGGGCTGAGCCGAGACAGCGTCATTTCCGGATTCAGCGTGGAGCGTCAGTTCGTGCGCTTCTTCTTGCCGCGCTTCGGCTTGACCGCGGGCGCAGTCGCGGGCTCCGTTATGGCCATCGAACCACTCAACTCCTTGCGGCTCTCCTGCAACCGCCTGTCATAGCCGGGCGAGTTCATGACCGTCGGCGGCCTGGCGTAGGCGAGCGTCGATGCGGCGCAAAGCGCGGCCATTGCAAGCCCGATCATCAAACCACGCTTCATCGCGTTCCTCCTTGGCACTCACGCCGATCCGCGAATCTGCTGCGGCGTCAGCCGCGGCGGGCCGTTGCCGGCCGTCTCAGCCTCCTTGATCAGCGCAACAATGCGGCGCATCAGCGGCACGCTGACATTGTTCCGCTCGGCGAGCGCGATGACTGCGCCCTGGAGATAGTCGATCTCGGTCCTGCGGCCCTGCTTCAGATCCTGCCACATCGAGGAGCGCGCCTCGGGATCGATCTTCATCGTGCGTCCCAGGATCGCTTTGAAGATCGCATCGGGCAGCCGCAGCAAGGCCGGAGACCACCTCATCGGGATCGGCGTCGCCGAGACCGGCGTGATGCCGGCCGCCTTCAGCGCGGCGAGCCCCTCGGCCATCTGGTCGGCGAACAATCTGCGCCAGTCGCGGTTCGCCAATTGCGCGGCGAGCGGCAAGTCCGACAACGCGCTGAGCGCATTGTTCAGATTGATGATCAGCTTGCCCCATTGCACCCCGGTGATGTCGCTGCTCGCGCGCATCGTGAGGCCGGCGACCGAGAGCTTCCCGGCCGTGTTCTCCGCATCCTCCCCAATATGAATGTCGCCGGAGGTCGAGCGGTGGAAGCGGCCCTCGCCCATCGCGATCACGTTGAACGGCACCATGCCGGCCAGCACGCGGCGGCCGCCGAGCCGCTCGCGCAGCACGGCGACGTTGCCGACGCCGTTCTGAAGCGAGACGATGACGGCATCCTCAGGCGCATGCTGCGCGATCTGCTCGGCAACAGCGGCGGTGTCGGCGCTCTTCACCGTGACCAGCACGATGCCTGCGCTGTGGAAGATCGAGGGATCCTCCGATAGCGCCAGTTGCCCCGCGCCAAGCCTCTTCTCGGAGCCGTCGAAATCGGTCAGAAGCAGGCCGAACCGTTCGATCTCGGTCTTCACCCGCGGCCGCACCAGGAGCGCGACGCGGCGGCCGGCGGCCGCCAGCATGCCGCCGACGAAACAGCCGATGGCGCCCGCGCCGGCGACTACGATCGGTCGATTTGTCATAACCTCGCCTTGCTCAACCTGAACGGCCCGCCTTCGATAGCAGAGGCCAGGCCGGCAACCAATCGCGGTGCATCCGACTTGTAACGGTCATGCGTGCCCCATATGTTTTCGCCCCGGGGGCAGTCAGCGGCGAGCGCTCGCCGAACCAGGCGCCAAAGGAGAGCACCATGGGTCTACTCGACGTCCTCAATGGCATGCAGAACGGCCCGCGCGGCCCGAGCACACCGAGCTCCGAGAAATCCTCCGGCGGCATGTCGCCGATGACCATGGCGCTGCTCGGCCTGCTCGCCTGGAAGGCATTCAAGCATTTGACGGCAGGCCAGCCCGGCGCGGCGCCTGCCCCGCAGCCGCGGTCGCCGCTGCCGCCTCCGACGCAGGCAAATGCGGGCGGCCCCGGCGGCGGTCTCGGCGATTTGCTCAAAGGTGGCCTCGGCGGCCTGCTTGCGGGCGGCGCGGCCGGCACCGTGCTCAGCGGCGGGCTCGGCGATCTCCTCAACCAGCTCCAGCAGAGCGGCCACGGCGATGCCGCGAATTCCTGGGTCGGCAAGGGCGAGAACAAGCCGATCGCGCCCGGCGATCTCGCCAGCGCACTCGGCGCCGACCAGATCGACAGCCTGTCCGCCCAGAGCGGCCTGTCACGCGAGGAACTGCTCTCCGGCCTCAGCCAATATCTGCCGCAGGTGGTCGACCATCTGACGCCGGACGGCCGGCTGCCGAACGAGAACGAACTCTCAGGCAGGATCTGAAGTTCTTGGTCTGAGCATGATCTATTCGGAGAACCGCGACACACTTCTCCGGATCATGCTCGAAGCGTTCTCGGGAAGGGGAGCACACTCATGAGCATAGGCGGCCTGCTGTGGATCATCGTCGTCGGCTTCGTCGCCGGCCTCATCGCGCGCTGGCTGGCGCCGGGACCAAACAGTCCGAGCGGCTTCATCCTCACAACCATCCTCGGCATCGCCGGCGCATTTCTGGCAACCTTCGTCGGCCAGGCCATCGGCCATTACAGCCCCGACCAGGGCGCTGGCTTCATCATGGCCACGATCGGCGCGGTGGTGGTGCTGTTCATCTGGCACCGGCTGGTGGCGAGGGGCGTGATCAAGGGGTGAGCACATTCGGTGTCGTCCCGGACAAGCGCGCCCCAAGCGCGCGCAGATCCGGGACCTATAACCACAGGGAGGAGTTTGGCGAAGATTGACAACTGCGAATCTTGGCCAAACTACTCCCTGTGGTTATGGATCCCCGCGTTCGCGGGGATGACAGCGGAGATTGGAGCGCGATCTCACGTAATCAGATGCATCCCAGCATCCATGCGCACGACCTCGCCGGTCATGTTGCTGGAGGCCGGCATCGCCAGGAAGCAGACGAGTTGCGCGATGTCTTCTGCGCGCGAGGCGACCTTCAGCGGCACCTTTGCGACAACGCTATCGCGCACCTGCTTGGCCCCTGCCTCGCCGCGGCCTTTGGTGAACCAGGGCGTGTCGATATAGCCGGGGCACACCGTGTTGACGCGGATCAGCGGCGCCAGCGCACGCGACAGCGACAACGTCATGGTGTTGAGTGCGCCCTTGCTCGCGGCGTACGCGATCGACGAGCCGACGCCGCTGATGCCGGCGACCGAGGACACGTTGACCACCGCGGAGGGACGCCCCGAAGCCTTCGCGCCCGCCTCGAGCAGACTGCGCGCCGCGCGCACCATCTGGAACGGACCGATGGTGTTGACGCCGTAGACCCGCTGGAAATCTTCCGCCGACAATCCGTCGAGATCGGCGTGAGCCACATGCTTGGTGGTGCCGGCATTGTTGACGAGCACGTCGAGCCGGCCCCATCCGCTGGCTGCCGCGACGATCTTGCGGCAATCCTCATCCTTGGAAACGTCGCCCTGCGCGACCAGGACCTCTGCGGCGCCGGCCTTGCGGCAGAGGTCGGCCGTGGCCTCGGCTTCCTTCTGGCTCGACGAATAGTTGATGACGAGCCGCGCCCCGCTCCGCGCGAGAATCTCCGCGGTCGCCGCGCCGAGGCCGGACGCCGATCCCGTCACGATTGCGCACAGACTGTCCTTTGCCATCCCGAATTCCTTCCCCTGTTCTGACGTTGACGTCCTCTTTAGCGAGTTTGCCGCGCCCTGCAAATCGAGCAAACTCCGCTAAGCGGAATTAGCCTCCCATGGGCCCTTGCGCCCATGCCCGCGCCGCAGGTTGACCTGCGGTCAACGCTTGTCAGGGCCATGGCTTTTTCCGATCATCGGGCGCAAGAAGAGAGCGCGCACCCGCCTACGGAACGGGACGCGCCAATGGCAAGACACGGGGAACGCTGTGGCGGAGAGTGACAATATCGTCGTCGAGACCGCGGAGAAAATCTTCGCCGATCTCGCCGATCCGCAAACCATCAACAACGACAAGAAGGATTCGTGGCAGGCGCCGCTGTGGCGGGCGCTGAGCGAGGCGGGCCTGCCATTGTCCTGGGTGCCCGATGATCTCGGCGGCTCCGGCGCGAGCCTTGCCGATGGCTTTGCGCTGCTGAACGCCGCCGGCCGTTTCGCGGTCGCGGTGCCCCTGGCCGAGACCATGCTGGCGGGGTGGCTGCTGGCGCAGGCCAGGATCTCCTCGCCCGAAGGCGAGATGACGTTGCTGCCGGCTTCGCCGAAGGACCGCATCAGCCTCGATGCCGATGGCGCGCTCTCCGGCCGTGCCCGCGGCGTGCCGTTCGCGAAGACAGCGAAGCACTTCGCGGTGCTGGCACACGGCAAGGACGGTGTTTACATCGCGCTGGTCGATGCGGCCAAGGCGCGGATCGAGGCCGGCCTCAATGTCGGCTACGACCACAGCGACACCGTGACGCTCGACAAGGTCCAGCCCATCATCATCAAACCCGCGCCGAAGGGCTTCGACCAGACCACGCTGATGCTGATGGGCGGCGTCGCACGCAGCCTCCAGATTGCCGGTGCATTGGAATCGATGCTCGATATCTCCGTGCGCTATTCCAACGAGCGCGTCGCCTTCGAGAAGAAGATCTCGAAATTCCAGGCGGTGCAGCACAATCTCGCGCGCCTTGCCGGCGAGTCCGCCGCGGCGCTTGCGGCGGCGACATCGGCCGCCGACGCGATCGCCAACGCAAGATCCTTCAACGACGAGGTCTATCTCGAAGCCGCCTCCGCCAAGATCCGCTGCGCGGAAGCCGCCGAGAAAGGCGGCGGCATCGCCCATCAGGTCCACGGCGCGATCGGCTTCACCATGGAGCACATTCTGCACCGCTATTCGCTGCGCGCGCTGGCCTGGCGCGACGATTTCGGCTCGGAAAGCTACTGGGCCGTCGAGCTCGGCAAGCTGGTCGCAAACCGCGGCGCCGACGAATTGTGGCCGCTCGTGGCGTCGCGCTGATCAGGAGACGAGACAACAATGACCGCTGCCCTCCGTTTCGATCCGATCCGCCTGCCGGAGAAGTGCGAACAGCTCCGCAAGGAAGTGCGCGCCTTCCTCGCCGAGGAAATCGCCGCCGGTACCTTCGATCCGCACAAGCCCAACCGCGAAGACACCGACGCGCCGGAGTTCTCCCGCCGCGTCGGCGCCAAGGGCTGGCTGGGGATGACCTGGCCGAAGAAATATGGCGGGCAGGAACGCTCCTTCCTCGAACGCTACGTCGTGACCGAGGAGATGCGCGTCGCCAACGCGCCGACGCGACGCTTCTTCGTCGCCGACCGCCAGAGCGGGCCCGTGCTGCTGAAATACGCGCCCGAGCACATCAAGATGGATATCCTGCCGCGCATCTGCCGCGGCGAGATCTGCTTTGCCATCGGCATGAGCGAACCGAACTCGGGCTCCGACCTGTTCGCGGCAAAGGCGCGCGCGACCAAGACCGACGGCGGCTATCTCATCAACGGCACCAAGATCTGGACCTCGTCGGCGCACATCGCCGACTACATGATCGCGATCTTCCGGACCTCGCCGCCGACCAAGGAGAACCGCCGCCACGGCCTGACGCAGTTCCTGGTCAAGATGAAGCAGCCCGGCATCAAAGTGAACCCGATCGGCCAGATCACCGGCCAATACGAGTTCAATGAGGTCGTCTTCACCGACCATTTCATTCCCGACGATCACGTGCTCGGCGAGGTCGACGGCGCCTGGAAGCAGGCGACCTCGGAGCTCGCCTACGAGCGCTCGGGCCCCGAGCGCTTCCTGGAAACCTATTACGTGCTGACCGAACTCGTCCGCGCAGTCGGTCCCAATCCGGACACGCGCAGCGCCGAGGGCATCGGCCGGCTGGTGGCGCAACTCCACACCATGCGGCGCATGTCGGTCTCGGTTGCCGGCATGCTGGAAGCCGGCAAGGAGCCGGTGGTCGAAGCCTCCATCGTCAAGGACATCGGCACGGTCTGGGAGCAGCAGCTTCCGCACCGCGTGCGCGATCTCGCCGCCTTCGTCGAGGAGACCGCGAGCAACCGCGAGACGCTGGAGCGACAGCTCGACTTCGCGATCAAGACCGCACCGAAACTCACCATCCAGGGCGGCACCACCGAGGTGCTGCGCGGCATCATCGCCCGCGGACTTGGCTTGCGCTAACGCGCATGGACGACGCTATCGCGGCTCGCTCCGATCACCTCTCCCATAAGGAGAGGTCGATTTGCGCCAGCAAATCGGGTGCGGGGCTGGGCTTCACCGAGGGAGTGAAACCCCTCACCCGGCGCTGCGCGCCGACCTCTCCCCTTGGGAGAGGTGGTTCTTCGCTACGGATACATCGAGTTACGGGAGGCAAAGAATGAGCACCTACAAAGATATCGGCGTCGAGAAGGTCGGGCATGTCGGCACCATCGAGATCCGCCGCCCGCCGCTCAACTTCTTCGACATCTCCCTGATCAACCAGATCGCGGATGCGCTAGAAGAGTTCGACCGCGACATCGAGATCCGCGCCTCGGTTCTGTCGGCACAGGGCAAGGCGTTCTGCGCGGGCGCGAATTTCGGCGATCCGGCGCGGCAGGCGCAGGAGGCGCGCGAAGCCGACAAGAAGGGCGATCCGGCCGACAGCCTCGGCTCGATCAACCATCTCTACATCCAGGCGGTGCGCATCTTCCGCGCCAAGAAGCCAATCGTTGCCGCCGTGCAGGGCGCGGCCATCGGCGGCGGACTCGGGCTCGCGGTCTCCGCCGATTTCCGCGTCACCTGCCCCGAGGCGCGCTTCTCCGCGAACTTCACCAAGCTCGGCTTTCATCCCGGCTTCGGCCTGACCGTGACGTTGCCCGAGCTGATCGGCAAGAACAACGCCGAGCTGATGTTCTACACCAGCCGCCGCGTCACCGGCGAGGAAGCGGTGAAGTGGGGCCTCGCCAATGAGCTGGTGCCGCAGGACCAGGTGAAATCGGCCGCGATGAAGCTCGCCGGCGAGATCGCCGAATGCTCCCCGCTCGGCCTGCTCTCGACCCGCGCCACGATGCGCAATGGCCTCGCCGACCGCGTCTTGGCCGCGACCAATCACGAGCTCGCCGAGCAGACCAGGTTGCGGGCGACGGAAGATTTCAAGGAAGGCGTGAAGGCCACGGAAGAGCGGCGCGCGGCGAATTTCAAAGGGCGGTGATCGCGGCGGGATCCCGCCGTATCACTTTGACATCGCGCACAACCAACCCTGTCGTCCCCGTGACGGCGGGGCCCCATAATCACAGAGAGGAGTTTGGCGAAGTCCCGGAGTTATCATCCCGCATCATAACCGCGTCCTTATGGGTCCCGGATCTGCGCTTCGCTTGTCCGGGACGACAGCGGTGTTTGCGGCAAGAGCTCAAACCACAAGCCGGAACGTCACGCCGCCCAGCAGGAACTCATTCCCTGCGACCGCGTGCCCTTTCGCCCGCGCCGCATGCAGCACACGTGCTGCATCAGCCACGCGAAACTCCAGCGCGCTCATGATCTCGCTCGCTCCCTTCACGAAGCGGAAGGTTGCGTTCGGCAGCTTCAGTTCGGCATCGCCGCTCGGCGCAATACCGATGATCTTTCCCCAATGCTGCGCCAGCCCCACCGGGTCCGGGCTCTGCATCTCCACGATTGTGAGCGCCTGCGTCACATCCTTGCGGATGAATTTTTGCCAGTCGGGTCCCGCCGGCGGATAGGGGCCCAGAATGTCGTCGCTGCCTTCGGTGTGGTTGAACTCGATGAAGGCGGCGCGGCAGTCGCGCGGGTGCAGCTGCACGCCGTGATAGGGCACATGGTCGATCACGTTGGCGGTGCGCACGCCGAGCGCGTTGGCGTTGCGGCCGCGCTCGTCCGGATCGTTGCAGCAGAAGATCGCCATGTAGCCGCCGCGGCCGCCGGTCTTCTCGATGAAGCGGCCGGCCGTGGTGCCGCCCTTGAAGGGTGCCACCACCTCGAGCAAAATCGTGTCGACCGGGAGTAGCGCGTTCTCCAGGCCGTATTTCGCGACATTGCCGTCCCGATAGCAGACGGAAAGGCCCATGATCTCCGCGATGTCGGAAATGACGGGCGCGAGCTGCGGCGCGACCAGGCAGATCTGCCGCAGCCGCATATAGGGCGCCATCGTCATGCGCCCCTGAAGGTCGGCTTGCGCTTCTCGACGAAGGCCTTGGCGGCCTCCTTGTGATCCTCGGTGTCGCCGCAGCGGGTGTGATGGATTGCCTCGCCGTCAAAGCAGTCTTCCAACGGCAAGTGCTCGGCATTGTTGATGTTGCGCTTGATGAAGCCGAGCGCGATCGACGGGCCCTGTGCCAGCGACAGCGCGAGCTCGTGGGCGGCGGCGTCGATCTCGGCGTCCGGCACGACCCTGGTCACCATGCCGATCGCATGCGCTTCCCTGGCCGTGAGCACCGGCGACATCAGATAGAGCTCACGCGCCCGCGCGCTGCCGAGCAGCTGGGTGAGGAAATAGGTCCCGCCGTAATCGCCGGAGAATCCGACCTTGGCGAAGGCGGTAGTGATCTTGCAGGATTCGGAGGCGATGCGCAGGTCGCAGGACAGCGCCATCGACAGGCCCGCGCCGGCCGCGGCACCATCGAGCTGCGCCACCACGGGTTTGGGCATCTGATGCAGGATGCGCGAGACCTCCATGCCGCGGCGCAGATTCGCAAGCTTCTGCTCGAACGGCAGCGGTGCGCGGCCTGCCGCCATCGACTTGACGTCGCCGCCGACGCAGAAGGAGCCGCCGGCGCCCTTGAACAGCACCGCCCGCACCTCGGGATCGTCAGCCGCGCGCCGCGCCGCTTCGACCAGCCCGGCGACCATGTCAGGGTTGAGCGCGTTCTTCCGCTCCGGGCGGTTCATCGTGATGGTGAGCAGCCCGCCTTCGAGCTTTTGCAGGACCATGTCGTTGCTCACAGGGCGTCTCCCTTGTTGTTTGTTGTGTCGTTCCGGGGCGCGATGAAGTCGCGAGCCCGGAATCCATTCTTCGATCGTCGCTGCCGCCCGATGGATCCCGGGTTCTCGCTACGCGAGCCCCGGGATGACGCTTCGCGTCACTTCTTCACCAGCGGGCAGCGCGACTGCTCGAGCGGCTGGAACGCCTCCGCACCGGGCACCGTGGCGAGCAGCTTGTAGTCGTCCCAGCGGCCCTTGGACTCCGACGGCTTCTTCACCTCGAACAGATACATGTCGTGGATCATGCGGCCGTCCTCGCGGATCTTGCCATTCTTGGCGAAGAAGTCGTTGATCGGCGTCTCCTTCATCACCTTGATCACCGCCGCGGCGTCGGTCGTGCCGGCCGCCTTCACGGCCTTCAGGTAGTGTGTGACGGAGGAATAGACACCGGCCTGCGCCGAGGTCGGCACCCGCTTGGTGCGCTCCATGAAGCGCTTCGAGAAGGCGCGCGTGTCGTCGTTGAGGTCCCAGTAGAACGCCTCGGCCAGCAACAGGCCCTGCGCGGTCTCGAGCCCGATCGAATCGATATCGGAGACGAAGGCGAGCAGCGGCGAGACCTTCTGCCCGCCCTTGGTGATGCCGAACTCGGCCGCCTGCTTGATCGCGTTGACGGTGTCGCCGCCGGCATTGGCGAGCCCGATGACCTTGGCTTTGGAAGCCTGGGCCTGCAGCAGGAACGAGGAGAAATCCGACGTGTTGAGCGGATGGCGCACGCTGCCGAGCACCTTTCCGCCGGTCTTCGTCACGACGCTGCCGGTGTCCTTCTCCAGGTCCTGGCCGAAGGCGTAGTCGGCGGTGAGGAAGAACCAGGTGTCGAGACCCGACTTCACAGCCGCAAGGCCGGTCACGTTGGCCTGGCCGTAGGTGTCGAACACGTAGTGCACGGTGTAGGGACCGCAGGCCTCGTTGGTGAGACGGATCGAGCCCGGGCCATTGAACATGATGATCTTGTTGCGCGCTTTCGCGATCTCACCGGCGGCTAGCGCGGTCGCGGAGGCCGCGACGTCGTAGATCATCTCGACGCCATGGTTGTCGAGCATGTCGCGGGCGATGTTGGCGGAGAGATCTGCCTTGTTGAGATGGTCGGCCGCCAGCACCTGGATCTTGCGCCCCAGCACCTCGCCACCGAAATCCTCGACGGCCATTTTGGCCGCAGTCTCGCTGCCGGGACCGGTGATGTCGGCATACAGGCTCGACATGTCGAGGATGCCGCCGATCTTCAGCGGCGGCTTGTCCTGGGCCTGCGCCGCGCTTGCACTCAATGCAAAAGCGGCAGCAAAAATGCTAGGCAAAAGTCTCTTCATCGAAAACGATCTCCCTTTATCGCGCCGTACTCTGATGGCGGCTTGGTTATTGCTCTTGGCTATAGCTGTTCGCTATCGCTATTGCCGCAATCCTGCCGCATGCGCAACAGCGCAGCACGCACGCGGGTGTTGAGAGCACACGATTGCCGCGCGCGTTTTCCGCAAAGCGGAATGGTGAGATGCGGAAATGCGCCTCCGCGCCGTCCTTGCGAGGAAGACTCTTCGCGGCTCACGACGCTTGAGTTATGATCCGCCCGCAACGCAACCTCTCCGGGTCACGTGACGCGACTGCTTCATCTCATCGTCGCATGTCTTCTCGTCGCGAGAAGCACCGCGCTCGCCAATCCGTGCCAGTTCGAATCCCAGGACGAAGGCCGCGTTGCCGCGATCGTCGATGCGCGCAGCGTGCGTCTCGACGACGGCCGCGAAATTCGCGTTAGCGGGATCGAGCCGACAGCGGCGACGAAGCAGGCGCTGGCATCGCTGCTCTCCGGCCGCGACGTGACGCTGCGAAGCGCTGACGACACGCCCGATCGCTACGGCCGCCAGGGCGCGCTGGTCTTCGTCGGCGGAAGCGACACCCCGGTGCAGGCGACGCTGCTCGCCCGGGGCGACGCCATGGTCTCCGCCGAGATCGCGGACAAGGACTGCGCGGCCTCCCTGATGGCGTCAGAAGCCGCGGCACGGCGCCAAAAAATGGGCAGCTGGGCTGACCCGTCGGCCATAAAAAACGCGGAAAGTCCGGACGATATTTTGGCCGAGATCGGGCGTTTTACGGTGGTCGAGGGCAAAGTCCTGTCGGTCCGGCAAGCTGGGGCAACGACCTACCTCAACTTCGGACGGAACTGGACACGTGGCTTTGCCGTGACTATTTCAAAGCGCACGCTGCCGGCGTTCGAAGGCGCCGGTATCAGCCTTAAGTCCTTGGAGAATCGGCGTATTCGAGTTCGGGGCTGGGTTGAGGGGAGTACGGGGCCGCGCATCGAGGTGCGCCTCGTGGGGCAGGTCGAGTTGCTGGGCGCAAACGAGCCGACAGGGGTAAGGCCTTAAGATCAGGCCAGGCACGGGTTAAGCGACGTGGATGGGGTGCTAGAACGGCACGTACGGAGTGAACGCCGCCGCCTGCGGGCGGCGCCGGCCGCGCTGTGCCTTGTTCTGGGCACGGCTGCTCTCGCCGGTTGTGGCGATATGGGCCGGTTCCAGACCGCGGCGGCCCCGGCGACCGTCGTGATGCCGAAGCCGAAGCCCGCCGTGGCACAAACCCCCGCCACCGAGAAGGAGCACGAGCGCATCCTGGCGAGCTATGGCGGCACCTATGACGATCCCAGGCTCGAGGCGCTGGTCAGCAAGACCGTCGACCGGCTGGTGGCGGCCTCCGACCGTCCCGACCAGGGCTACAAGGTCACCATCCTCAATTCCGGCGCGGTGAACGCGTTCGCGCTGCCGAACGGCCAGCTCTACGTCACGCGCGGCCTGCTCGCGCTCGCCAGCGACACCTCCGAATTGTCTTCCGTGCTCAGCCACGAGATGGCGCATGTGCTGTCCAAGCACGCCGCGATGCGCGAGGACCAGGCCCGCCAGGCCGCGATCGTCACCCGCGTCGTCACCGACATGAGCAACGATCCCGATCTCACCGCGCTCGCGCTGGCCAAGACCAAGCTCACCATGGCGAGCTTCTCGCGCAAGCAGGAGATCGAGGCCGACGGCATCGGGGTCGGCATTTCCGCCCGTGCACATTTCGACCCCTATGGCGCGGCGCGCTTCCTCTCGGCGATGGAGCGCAATGCCGAGCTGAAGGCCGGCAAGAGCTCGCTCGATCCGCGCGCGCAGGATTTCACCTCCTCGCATCCGGCAACCCCGGAACGCGTGCAGAACGCGCAGAATATCGCGCGGCAATACACTGCGCCGGAGGGCGCCGAGCGCGACCGCGAAAGCTATCTCGCCGCGATCGACAACCTCGTCTATGGCGAAGATCCCAGCGAGGGCTTTGTCCGCGGCCGGCGTTTCCTGCATCCGAAGCTCGGCTTCACCTTCCAGGCGCCGGAGAATTTCACGCTCGACAACACCGCGCAGGCCGTGATCGGCGTGCGCGAGGGCGGCGCGCAGGCAATGCGCTTCGACGTGGTACGCGTGCCGGCCGAACAGTCGCTCGGCGACTACCTGAATTCGGGCTGGATGGAAGGCGTCGAGAAGGCGTCGACCGAGGACATCACGATCAACGGTTTTCCGGCGGCGTCCGCCACCGCCAAGGGCGATCAGTGGCAGTTCAAGGTCTATGCGCTGCGCTTCGGCAGCGACGTCTATCGCTTCATCTTCGCGACACGGCAGAAATCGACCGAGAGTGAGCGCAACGCGCGCGAGACCGTCAACTCGTTCCGCCGCCTCACACTCGACGAGATCCAGGCCGCGCGGCCGCTGCGCATCAAGGTCATCACCGTGCAGCCCGGCGACACCGTGGAATCGCTCTCCCACCGCATGGCCGGCGTCGATCATCCCGCCGAGCGCTTCCGCGTGCTGAACGGCCTCGATCGCACCGCGCAGGTGAAGGTGCGCGATCGCGTGAAGATCGTGGCGGATTGACGTGCGCCAAGCGTACGTCATCCCGCGGCGCGCTTGAGCAGCGAACCCGCGATCTGGAGCCACAAGCTTCGCTGCCGTAGGGTGGGCAAAGCGTCAGCGTGCCCACCAGCTCTCTATCGCAATCGCTGAAAGATGGTGGGCACGGCGCGATGCGCCTTTGCCCACCCTAAGACACCTATGATGCGGCGACCGCTTGGACCTTAACGCCCGGCGTCCATGTCGCCCGCCTCGCGCTGGCCGCTGAGCCAGAGCGCGAGCAGCGTCCAGAACGCGCCCGAGAGCAGATACGCACCCGAAGCGATGACGCCGAGATTGGTGGCGAGCAGCAGCGCCACCAGCGGGGCAAAGCCGGCGCCGAACAGCCAGGCCATGTCCGAGGTCAATGCCGAAGCCGTGTAACGGTACGTCTGCCGGAAGTTCGAGGCGATCGCGCCGGAGGACTGGCCGAAGGAGAGGCCGAGCAGGATGAAGCCGATCACCATGTAGATAGTTTCGCCGAACGCGCCGGCATCGAGCAATTGCGGCGCGAAGCCGCTATAGATCGCGATCGCGATCGCCGATCCCATCAGCAGCGATTTGCGGCCGACGCGGTCGGCGATGATGCCGGAGATCACGATCGCGGCAACGCCGAACACGGCGGCGACGATCTCGATGATCAGGAAGCGCACCGGGCTCTCGCGGGTGAACAGGAACACCCAGGACAACGGAAACACCGTGACCATGTGGAACAGCGCGAAGCTCGCCAGCGGCGCGAACGCACCGAGCATGATGTTCTGGCCTTCGCGCGCGACAGTCTCGGAGATGCGCGAGGGCTGCAATTCGCGGGTCTCGAACAGCGTGGCGTATTCTTCCGTCGTCACCATGCGCAGGCGCGCGAACAGCGCCACGACGTTGATGGCGAAGGCGACGAAGAACGGATAGCGCCAGCCCCAGTCGAAGAAATCATCCGCGGAAAGATTGCCGGCGAAATAGGCGAACAGCGCGCTCGCCACGATAAGTCCGAGCGGGGCGCCGAGCTGCGGCACCATCGCGTACCAGCCGCGCTGGGAGGACGGGGCGTTCAGCGCCAGCAGCGAAGCCATGCCGTCCCAGGCGCCGCCCCAGGCCAGACCCTGCGCGATGCGCGCCAGCGCCAGCAGCCAGATCGCGGCGACGCCGATCTCCTGATAGCCGGGCAGGAACGCGAGCGCGACGGTGGCCGTGCCGAGCAGGAACAGCGCCGAGATCAGCTTCGCCGTCTTGCCGTACGTCCGGTCGATCGTCATGAAAATGACGGTGCCGATGGGCCGGGCCATGAAGGCCAGCGCGAAGATCATGAAGGAATAAAGGGTGCCGGTCAGTTCGCTCGCGAACGGAAACACCAGGCGCGGGAACACGATCACCGAGGCGATCGCGAAGACGAAGAAGTCGAAGAATTCCGAGGTGCGGCCGATGATGACGCCGATGGCGATCTCGCCGGGACTGGCCTGGTCGTGGCCGTGCTCGCCCGTGTGGAGGTCTGCCATTGCGGGGGTCTGTGCCGTCGCCATTCGTGCGCCCTTAACGTCCTGAAAACCAAAGCCGACCGCCCGGCTGAAGGCCAGGCAATCCGGCTCTGTCTGTCCCAACATTCCGCACTGCAACATTGGACAAATTGTCCAATGTCCGGATTGTTGCGTCGCAGCTACCCGTTGCCCCCGCAAAGGAAACTCATTCTCAAAGGCTCGGCCCGTGTCTCGTCTCAAGATCCTGGCGCTACTACCCCTGGCAGTTGTGCTCAGCGGCTGCAACTACGTCGTGCTGGCGCCAGCCGGCGACATCGCTGCCCAGCAGCGCGACCTCGTCATCATCTCCACCGTCCTGATGCTCCTGATCGTCCTGCCCGTGATGGCGCTGACGGCGCTGTTCGCCTGGCGCTACCGCCAGTCCAACACGGCCGCCCGCTACGAGCCGGAATGGGACCACTCGACCAAGCTCGAGCTGGTGATCTGGTCGGCGCCGCTGCTGATCATCGTCTGCCTGGGCGCGCTGACCTGGATGGGCACGCACCTGCTCGATCCGTACCGCACACTGGGCCGCATTCATGCCGACCGCGCCGTGGACCAGTCCAAGGCCCCGCTCGAGGTCGATGTCGTCGCGCTCGACTGGAAGTGGCTCTTCATCTATCCGGGCTACGGCGTTGCGACCGTCAACGAGTTGGCCGCGCCCGTCGATCGTCCGATCAACTTCCGCATCACCGCCTCCTCGGTGATGAACTCGTTCTACATCCCCGCGCTCGCCGGCCAGATCTACGCAATGCCCGGCATGGAGACCAAGCTCCACGCCGTCGTCAACCACCCCGGCACCTACAAGGGGTTCTCGGCGAATTACAGCGGCGCCGGCTTCTCCGGCATGCACTTCAACTTCAAGGGCCTCGACGACAAGGGCTTCGACGCCTGGATCGCCAGCGCCAAGTCGGCCGGCGGTTCGCTCGGCCGCGCCGAATATCTCCAGCTCGAAAAGCCCAGCCAGAACGAGCCGGTGCGCCGCTGGGGCGCCGTCGATGCCGATCTCTACCGCCTGATCCTCAACATGTGCGTCGAGACCGGCAAGATGTGCCAGAGCGAGATGATGGCGATCGACGCCAAGGGCGGCGCCGGCCATCAGGGCCTGAACAACACGCTGCCGCTGGCCTACGACAAATACGCCCGCCGCGGCACCGCGTTTGGTCCGGAGCCGAGCTTCGTCGCCGGCACCTGCACGCCGGATGCGCCGCAGGGCAAGACCACCGCCTCGATCACGGCCCCGACCGACACCATGCCGCTCATCGGCGCCGGCCTGAAGCGGCCGTCGTTCACGCCGCTCAAGTCCTCGTCCTTCTTCCTCGGACAGCGTCCGAAGTCAGACTCCTAGTAGAGATCCAGCATGTCTCCTGATTTTCTCAAGCTCATCTTCGGCCGGCTCACCTTCGAGTCACTGCCGCTGCACGAGCCGATCGTCGTCGGCACTTTCGTGGTGGTGGCGCTCGGCGGCGCCGCGCTGCTCGGCGGCCTCACCTATTTCCGTCTCTGGGGCTATCTCTGGCGCGAGTGGTTCACCACGGTGGACCACAAGCGCATCGGCATCATGTACATGATCCTCGGCATCGTGATGCTGCTGCGCGGCTTCGCCGACGCGCTGATGATGCGTGGCCAGCAGATGCTCGCCTTTGGCGGTTCCGAAGGCTATCTCAACGCCCATCACTACGACCAGGTCTTCACCGCCCACGGCGTGATCATGATCTTCTTCGTGGCGATGCCGCTGGTCACGGGCCTGATGAACTATGTCGTGCCGCTCCAGATCGGCGCACGCGACGTGTCGTTCCCGTTCCTGAACAATTTCAGCTTCTGGATGACGGTCGGCGGCGCGGTGCTGGTGATGGCCTCGCTGTTCATCGGCGAATTCGCCCGCACCGGCTGGCTGGCTTATCCGCCGCTCTCGAACATCGGCTACAGTCCCGATGTCGGCGTGGACTATTACATCTGGGCGCTGCAGGTCGCGGGCGTCGGAACGACGCTATCCGGCATCAATCTGATCTGTACCATCGTCAAGCTGCGGTGCCCCGGCATGACGATGATGAAGATGCCGGTGTTCACCTGGACCTCGCTCTGCACCAACGTCCTGATCGTCGCCTCCTTCCCCGTCCTGACCGTCGTGCTCGCGCTGCTCTCGCTCGACCGCTACGTCGGAACCAACTTCTTCACGAACGATTTCGGCGGCAGCCCGATGATGTACGTGAACCTGATCTGGATCTGGGGCCACCCCGAGGTCTACATCCTGGTTCTCCCCGCCTTCGGCATCTTCTCCGAGGTCACCTCGACCTTCTCGGGCAAGCGGCTGTTCGGCTACACCTCGATGGTCTACGCCACGGTCGTCATCACCATCCTGTCGTACCTGGTGTGGTTGCACCATTTCTTCACGATGGGTTCGGGCGCCAGCGTCAACTCGTTCTTCGGCATCACCACGATGATCATCTCGATCCCGACGGGCGCGAAGATGTTCAACTGGCTGTTCACGATGTATCGCGGCCGTATCCGCTACGAGCTGCCGATGATGTGGACGATCGCCTTCATGCTGACCTTCGTGATCGGCGGCATGACCGGCGTTCTGCTCGCGGTGCCGCCGGCCGACTTCGTCCTGCACAACAGCCTGTTCCTGATCGCGCACTTCCACAACGTGATCATCGGCGGCGTGGTGTTCGGCGCGTTCGCCGGCATCAACTACTGGTTCCCGAAGGCGTTCGGCTTCAAGCTTGATCCGTTCTGGGGCAAGATGTCGTTCTGGTTCTGGGTGACCGGCTTCTACCTCGCCTTCATGCCGCTCTACGTGCTCGGCCTGATGGGCGTGACCCGCCGCCTGCGCGTGTTCGAAGATCCCTCGCTTCAGATCTGGTTCGTCATCGCCGCGATCGGTGCCCTCTTCATCTTCATCGGCATCCTCTCCATGCTGATGCAATTCGCGGTCAGCCTGCTCAAGCGTGAGCAGCTCAAGGACGTCACCGGCGATCCCTGGGACGCGCGTACGCTGGAATGGGCGACCTCCTCGCCCCCGCCGGACTACAACTTCGCCTTCACCCCCGTCGTTCACGACAACGACGCGTGGTGGGACATGAAGAAGCGCGGCTATCAGCGTCCGCTCACCGGGTTCAGGCCGATCCACATGCCGAGCAGCACCGGCACCGGCATCATCCTCGCCGGCCTCGCCACCGCGATGGGTTTCGGCCTGATCTGGTACATGTGGTGGCTGGCGGCTGCGAGCTTCATCGCGATGCTCGCCGTCGGGATCGGCCATACCTTCAACTATCACCGCGACTTCGACATTCCGGCTGAGGACATCATCCGGACGGAGGACGCGCGCACCAAACTGCTCGCCGGAGCCAAGTAAATGACTGTCGCTGTCAATCCCGCGCAAACCGGCGAGCCGGTCTTCTATCTCGCCGACGAACATCCGCATCCGGAAGGCTGGAGCACCGCGCTCGGCTTCTGGATCTACCTGATGAGCGACTGTCTCATCTTCGCGATCCTGTTCGCCACCTACGGCGTGCTCGGCGGCAATTACGCCGCCGGGCCCGCGCCGAAGGACCTGTTCGATCTGAACCTGGTCGCGGTGAACACCTCGATGCTGCTGCTGTCGTCGATCACCTATGGCTTTGCCATGCTGACGATGCAGCAGAACAAGATCGGCCAGACCCAGATGTGGCTGGCGATCACCGGCCTGTTCGGCGCCGCGTTCATCGGCATCGAGCTCACCGAGTTCGCCCACATGATCCACGAGGGCGCCACACCGCAGCGCAGCGCCTTCCTGTCGGCCTTCTTCACCCTGGTCGGCACCCACGGCCTGCACGTCTCGTGCGGCCTGATCTGGCTGGTGACGCTGATGGTGCAGGTCCAAAGATTCGGCCTGATCGAGGCCAACCGCCGCCGCCTGATGTGCCTGTCGATGTTCTGGCACTTCCTCGACGTGGTCTGGATCGGCGTCTTCACCTTCGTCTATCTCCTGGGAGTTCTGCGATGAACACCGATACCCACGCCGCCCATGCGGACCATCATCACCATGGCGACGGCCACGCCCACGGCACGTTCTCAACCTATCTGCTCGGCTTCGTGCTCTCGGTGGTGCTCACCGCGATCCCGTTCTGGCTGGTGATGAGCGGGGCGCTTCCGAGCAAGCAGATCACCGCGCTCGTCATCATGGCGTTCGCGGTCGTTCAGATCGTCGTGCACATGATCTATTTCCTGCACATGAACACGACTTCCGAGAACGGCTGGAGCATGATGGCGCTGATCTTCACCATCGTGATGGTGGTGATCGCGCTGTCCGGTTCGCTGTGGGTGATGAGCCACCTGAACAGCAACATGATGCCGGTGCACCAGATGACGGGAATGAACTGAGCGAGGCTCTGAAGTGAGCAAGACCCGGACCGGGACGAGCAAGCCAGGGGGGACGCGCAGCGAGGCTGTGCGCGCCCCTTCCTTGTGGCTCACGGCCCTCTTGCTCATCGCCTTTGCGATTCTCGTCGCGCTCGGAGTTTGGCAGATCGAACGCCGGGCCTGGAAGCTGGCGCTGATCGACCGCGTCGAGCAGCGCGTTCATGCCCCGGCGCAGCCGGTTCCCTCGCCGGCGTCATGGCCCACCATCAACGCCGCGAACGACGAATACAGGCACATCAGCGTCAGCGGCCGCTTCCTGCACGACCGCGAGACTCTGGTTCAGGCCGTCACGGAGGAAGGCCCGGGCTATTGGGTGCTGACGCCGCTGAAGCGCAGCGACGGCACGCTGGTGCTGATCAATCGAGGCTTCGTGCCGTCCGAGCGGCGCGACGCGTCGACGCGCACGGGCGGCAATCCCGACGGTCAGGTCGAGATCACCGGCCTGCTCCGCATGACGGAACCGAAGGGCGGATTTCTCCGGGACAACGCGCCCCAGCACAACCGCTGGTATTCACGGGACGTCGCCGCGATTGCGGCGGCACGGGGCCTTCACGACGTCGCGCCCTTCTTCGTCGATGCCGACGCCGGATCACAAGTCGCCGGCGGTCCAATCGGCGGATTGACCGTGATCCGCTTTCCCAATAACCACCTGATCTACGCGCTGACGTGGTTTGCCCTGGCTTTCATGCTGGCCGGTAAACTCTTCGTCACATTCGGCGGCGGGCTGTTCCGCCGCAAGCGCTTCGTCCACGAAAGGGCCGGCGGCTCGGATACCGTCGCCCGCAGGACGGGATCAGATGCTGGAACGATCGTCGAGCCGACCTGACGACGGGAAAACGCTTTCCCAGACGCTTGCGCGTGACGGGCTCGCCGTCACGCTGCGGTCGCAGGCCGATGCGCGCAGCGAGCTGATCGGCACCGCTCCGACCGACGACGAGACCAACCGCAAGAACATGGCGCTGTTGATCCAGCTGCGCTGGACCGCGGTGGTCGGCCAGATCGTGACCATCGGCACCGTGCATTTTGGTCTCGGCATCCCGCTGCCATTGGAGCGGATGGGCGCGGTCATCGGCGCGCTGGTGCTGCTCAACGTGTCCAGCCTGGTCTGGGTGCACCATCGCGCCGCGATCACCAATAACGAGCTCCTGGTCGCCTTGATGCTGGACGTCGCCGCGCTGACCGCGCAGCTCTATCTCTCGGGCGGCGCCACCAATCCCTTCACCTCGCTGTTCCTGCTCCAGGTCACGCTGGGCGCGGTGCTGCTCGATGCCCGCTCGACATGGTCGCTGGTCGCACTGAGCTGCGCGAGCTTTGTCTGGCTGACATTGGCCCACCGGCCGCTCGACCTGCCGCCCAATCCGCTGAGCGAGACCTACACCCTCACCGTAACAGGCATGCTGCTCGGCTTCGTCCTCAACGCCGTGCTGCTGGTGGTGTTCGTCACCCGCATCAACAGGAATTTGCGCGAGCGCGATGCGCATCTGGCGGCGCTGCGTCAGCATGCCGCCGAGCAGGACCACATCGTGCGCATGGGCCTGCTCGCCTCCGGCGCGGCACATGAGCTCGGCACGCCGCTGGCCTCGCTCTCGGTGATCCTCAGCGACTGGCGTCGCATGCCGGATCTCGCCGCCGATCCGGAGCTCGCCGAGGATCTTGCGGAGATGGAGACCTCGCTGCAACGCTGCAAATCGATCGTGACGGGTATCCTGGTGTCGGCCGGCGAAGCGCGCGGCGAAGGCTCCTCGCCGACGACGGTGACGGCCTTCGTCACGGCACTGGTCGAAGAGTGGCGCAACGCGCGCTCGGCCCGCACGCTGTACTTTGTCAACACGTTCGGCGAGGACGTCGCGATCGTCTCCGACGTGGCGTTGAAGCAGGTGATCTTCAACGTGCTCGACAATGCCTATGAGGTCTCGCGCGACTGGGTCGAGCTCGTGGCCGAGCGCGAGGGCGACAATCTCGTGCTGTCGATCAGCGACCGCGGCCCGGGCTTTGCGCCGGAGATGCTGGCGCAGCTCGGAAAGCCCTACCAGACGAGCAAGGGGCGCGCCGGCGGCGGGCTCGGCCTGTTCCTGGTGGTGAACGTCGTGCGCAAACTAGGAGGCACCGTGACCGCCGAGAACCACAGGAAGCGCGGCGCCACGGTGCGCCTGACGTTGCCGCTGGCAACGCTCGCGATCGGAGGGAATTTTGACGCCTGACCGCTCGCTCATCATCGTCGAGGACGATGCCGGCTTCGCGCGCACGCTGAAGCGCTCGTTCGAGCGCCGCGGCTACGAGGTCGTGCTCGCCGCCTCGATCGAGGAGGTGCGCCAGGTGCTGGAGCAGCGCTCCTTCGGCCACGCCGTGGTCGACCTCAAGCTCGGCGGCGCCTCGGGCCTCGCCTGCGTCGAGCTCTTGCACACGCACGATCCGGACATGCTGATCGTGGTGTTGACCGGCTTTGCCAGCATCTCCACCGCCGTCGAGGCGATCAAGCTGGGCGCATGCCACTATCTGGCAAAGCCGTCGAACACCGACGACATCGAGGCCGCCTTCAACAAGGCCGAGGGCAACGCCGAGGTCGCGCTCGACGCCCGGCCCACCTCGATCAAGACGCTGGAATGGGAGCGCATCCACCAGACCCTGATCGAGACGGAGTTCAACATCTCGGAAGCGGCACGACGGCTGGGCATGCACCGGCGGACGCTGGCAAGGAAGCTCGAGAAGCGTCCGGTGAGGTAGGCGTCGAGCGACGCTGCCGGGGCGGCAACGCGATCACGATCAGCGACCGCCGGGAAGATACTCTCTCTTGCAGATCGCGATGTTCTTGTCGCGGCCCGGATAGTTGGATCCGAACGCACCCACATATTTAAGGCAGTCCATGTATTTTCGATTGCCCATCCAGCTGTAGTCCGGGCCAAACGCTCCTGCGGCGGCGGGCGAGTATGAGGCCGAGCCGGCCAGCAAGCCGATTCCGACGATGGCTGCGAAAGCGGACATAGCGAAACGAGGAAACTTCATCACCCTTCTCCCTTGGCATCTGCAGCCGGGACATCCGGCGCGTGGGCCACACTCTGGCGGAGAGCGGGACGAGGGTCAGTGTCTGGCGTCACACACCGCGACGGGACGACGACGGTGCAGCTCGGGTTGAGGAAAGGAGCTGCGGCGCAGCCGGTCGCCCGACGGAGCTTCGTGACAAGCAAAAAGCCCGGCCGAACGGCCGGGCTTTTGATCTCTGCGTTCGACGCGGGGCTTACGCCGCCTCGTCGGCGACGGTGGTGTCGTCGCCATCGGTGTCGTCGGTCTCGCCCTCGGCATCCGTGTCGGCTTCGCCGTCGGCGGCTTCTGCCTTGGCACTGGTGCGGCGCGGGCTCTTGGCGAGCTGGGCTTCGATCTCCTTGACCGCTTCGGTCTCGGTCGAGTGCTGCACCACCGCGATCTCGCGGGAGAGCCGGTCGAGCGCGGCTTCATAGAGCTGGCGTTCGCTGTAGGACTGCTCCGGCTGCGACTCCGAGCGATAGAGGTCGCGCACGACTTCCGCGATCGCAACGATGTCGCCCGAATTGATCTTCGCTTCGTATTCCTGGGCGCGGCGCGACCACATGGTGCGCTTGACGCGGGCGCGGCCCTTGAGCGTCTCCAGCGCCTTCTTGACCAGCGCCGGATCGGACAGCTTGCGCATGCCGACATTGGCGACCTTGGCGGTCGGCACGCGCAGCGTCATCTTGTCCTTGATGAAGTTGATGACGAACAGCTCGAGCTTCGCACCGGCGATCTCCTGCTCCTCGATCGCCAGGATCTGGCCGACGCCGTGAGCGGGATAGACGACGAACTCGTTGGCCTTGAAGCCCTGACGCTGGGTCACGACCTTCTTTTCCTCGACCTTCGGCGCAGCAGCGGGCTTGGCAGCCGGCTTCGCCGCCGCGGGAGCCTTGGCAGGCGCAGCAGCAACAGGGGCCTTCGTCGCGGGCTTGGCAGCGGGAGCCTTGGCAGTTACCGGCTTTGCAGTCACAGGCTTGGCAGCAGCAGGCTTGGCGGCGGTCGCTTTCGCGGCCGGTTTGGCAGTCTTGTTAGGCATTGCGCTTCTTTTGTTCTTCGAGGACTTTGCAGCCGGCGCCTTCGTCGCGGTCCGACCCTTGGATGCGCTACGGCTGGCCGCGGCGACTTTTTTGGCCTCCTTATTGGAAGCCCTCGCTGAAGTACTCTTTTTACGCGTTTTCTGTGACACAGCCTGCGCGCGGAAACTGCCACGCCCCTGTTCGACATTTGGTTTCACGGGAACCCAGAGGGGCCAAACGGGCTGACGGGGTTCGGCTTAATGTGCCCAATATAGCACATTTCCCGCAAAAATCAATGATTTAGGGGTCTTCAGGGCTGGTTTTCGGCGGCAACGCCGCTATTAGGGTTAAGTTTGAGCCCGAATTAGTCGCCCGAGCCCGGGTTTGGGGAGAAATATTTCTCGAACTTGCCTTCCATGCCGTCGAATTCCTTGGCGTCGGCAGGCGATTCTTTCTTCTGGGTGATGTTGGGCCAGCTCTTGGCGTAGTCGGCATTGACCTGGAGCCACTTTTCCAGGCCCGGTTCCGTGTCCGGCTTGATGGCGTCGGCGGGGCATTCCGGCTCGCACACGCCGCAATCGATGCACTCGTCGGGGTGGATGACGAGCATGTTGTCACCCTCGTAGAAGCAGTCGACCGGGCAGACCTCGACGCAGTCGGTGTACTTGCACTTGATGCAGTTTTCAGTGACGACGTAAGTCATCCAACGCTCCGAAAAGCTCTTTTAAAAGTCGCGGCTTGCGTAGCGCGGATGGCCCGGCGCCGCAAGATCGGGAAGGCCAATCATGACGGCTTTGCGCGTTTGATCGACCAAGAAGTGAGTACAAGGCGCAATTAATTGCGTGTCCCGAGTTCCTCATAGAGCACCTGTGCCGAGGCAGCATCGCCGCGGCGTTCGTTGAAGCCCGTCACCTTCAGGACGCGCACCGTGCGATCGAGTGCGATGGTGAGCACGTCGCCGGCCTTGATCGCATGCCCCGGCGATGTCTCGCGTATGCCGTTGACGCGGACATGGCCGGTGACGACGAGCTCAGCCGCGGACGTGCGCGCCTTCACCACCCGCGCGTGCCACAGCCATTTGTCGATGCGCTGCCGTTCAGTCGTAGGGTCACTCCTTCCGACCGGACAGCTGCTCCTTCAGCGCGGCAAGCTTGGCGAAGGGCGAATTCGGATCGGCCGGACGATCGCGCTCACGCGGGCTTGCGCTCGAGGCGTAGGGACGCAGCGACGGCCCACCCTGGCGGTCGCGGCCCTTGTCGCGGTCGCGGCCACGGTTGTCGCGGCCCTTGTCGCGGTCGCCGCCGAACTTGCCCTTGTTGTCGCGGTTGCGATCCTTGTCGCGATCCTTGCCCTCGAAACGGCGATTCCTGTCGTCGCGCCCATCGGGACGCGGCGCGCCCTCTCCGCCACCTTCGCGGCCCTTGCGGAAATCCTTGGCCCCATCGCGGCGATGACCGCCATGACGATGGCGCTCGCCCGGCTTTGCGCCTTCGGCCGCTTCGCCTGGCGCGGCCGCGGCGCCTTCGGCACCGGCCTGCGGACGCGGCTGGTGGTGACGCTGGTGGCGATGGCGCTCGTGGCGCGGCTTGCGGTCCTCGTGACGGCCAGCCGGGCGCCAGACCTCGACCAGCTCGGGCTCTGCCGGCGCGACTGCCGCCTCAGGCGCGGCGGGCGCGGCAGCGTCGGGCGATGCCGCGGCTTCGGTCGCGGCCGTCTCGGCGGCAGCGGCTTCAAGGCCGGCAGCCTCGGGGGACGTCGCAGCCTCTTCTGCTGGCGGCGCAATGCCGGGGGCATCTTCGGGCGTGACGGGGGTCTCGGGAGACGCTTCGAGCGCCGGCTCCTGATGGGCGGGCTCGTCGTGCGGCTCCATGCCGGGCGCGTCTTCGACCGTGACGGACTGGTCAGCGGCTTCGGTGGAGGCGGTCGACTCCGCCGGCAGGCGGGCAACGGCCTCCGCCGCGGTCTCGATCGAGGTCTCCGCGCTGCCCTC
This sequence comes from Bradyrhizobium sp. USDA 327, assembly GCF_041262065.1. Lineage (NCBI taxonomy): Bacteria > Pseudomonadati > Pseudomonadota > Alphaproteobacteria > Hyphomicrobiales > Nitrobacteraceae > Bradyrhizobium > Bradyrhizobium sp. USDA 327. The sequence goes on from NZ_JBGCCW010000001.1 coordinate 6,578,178, forward strand.
GGCGGGCGGCGTCTCGGCCGCAACCGTTTCGGCCGCAACCGTCTCGGCAACGACAGGCTTTGGCGGCAGCGGCGGACGCTTCTCCATGCGATAGCCGAGCGCGCGCAGCACGGAGGCGAAGTCTTCGCCGGCCGAACCCGTGAGCGAGGTCATCGCCTGCGTGACCACGAAGCTGCGGCCGTCGAACGCGCCGGCGGGCTTTTCGCCGGGCGAGTTCTCGCGCCACGCCAGCGCCGGGCGGATCAGATCGGCCAGCCGCTCCAGGATGTCGACGCGCACGGCGCGTTCGCCAGCCTGCTTGTAGCCGAGCACGCGATAGGCATCGCGCGGCAGCTGCTTGTCGACCGGGAACGAGGTGCGGCCCGACGATGCCAGATGCTGCGCGCCCGAGAGCGCGGAGAGATCGACATTGTCCTGCTTCAGGGCCCAGAGCAGCGCAGCGAGCGCGCGCGCGGCGGGCTTGAGCAGGCCCGGGAAATAGATGTGGTAGGCGCCGAAGCGGACGCCGTATTTCCGCAGCACGGCGCGCGAGGACTGGTCGAGATCCTTCAGCTCGTTGGCGATCCTGGGACGCTCGAGCACGCCGAGCGCCTCGACCAGCTGATAGGCGATGCCGCGGGCAATGCCGGTGACGTCCTCGGCCTTCGACAGCTCGAACATCGGCCCGAGCAGTTTTTCGATGTGCGTCTTGACCCAGAGCTCGAGCCGCGCCTGCACCTTGTCGCGCGGGCCGCCGGTCAGGCGCTCGTCGGAGATGATGCGGATGCGCGGATGCAGCGCGTCGTCTGCGGCAGACAGCCGCGCCACGGCATCGCCGGTCCAGCGGATGATGCCTTCGGAGGTCAGCACGAACTGCTCGTCCGGCGCGTTGCCGAGCTTCTCGGCGCGCGCGTTGATCTCGCCGGCGAGCACCGCTTGCGCTGCGGCCTGCAAGGCTTTCGCATCGGAGCCTGCTTCCGCCGCATCCGGTGCAAAGGTGAAGCCGTCGAGGCGGCCGATGACATGGCCTTCGACGATGACTTCGCCGGTCTTGCCGATTTCAGTATTCAAGCTCGTGTTCTCCCGCAGGCGGCGCATCAATACACTGGTCCGGCGATCAACGAAACGCTCAGTCAAGCGTTCATGGAGCGCATCCGATAATTTATTTTCCACCTCTCGCGCGATCCCCTGCCAGCGTTCGGGGTCTCTCAGCCAGTCCGGGCGGTTGGCGACGAAGGTCCAGGTGCGGATCTGGGCGATTCGGGCCGACAACGTGTCGATGTCGCCGTCGGTGCGGTCGGCCTGGGTGACCTGGGACTCGAACCAGGAATCGGGAATGCAGCCCTTCCGCATCAGGAAGCCGTACAGCGTCGTCACCAGCTCGGCATGGGCGGCCGGCGACAGTTTTCTGTAGTCCGGGACCTGGCAGGCCTCCCAGAGCCGTTCCACGGCGGCCTTGCCATGCGCGATATCGCGCACCTCGCCGTCGCGGGCGGCGTGGTCGAGCACGCGCATGTCCTCGGCGATCGGCGCGCGCGTCAGCGCCTCGTGGCCGGGGGCCAGGTTGAGCGACACCTGGAGCGCGCCGAGCGAGGAAAAGTCCAGCTTGGAATTGCGCCATTGCAGCACCTTCACGGCATCGAAGGTGTGGTTCTGCAGAGCGTTGACGAGCTCGGGCTCGAACGGCGCGCAGCGGCCCGTGGTGCCGAAGGTGCCGTTGCGGGTGGCGCGGCCGGCGCGGCCGGCGATCTGCGCGAATTCGGACGGCGTCAGGCGCCGGAACTGGTAGCCGTCGAACTTGCGGTCGGAGGCGAAGGCGACGTGGTCGACGTCGAGATTGAGGCCCATGCCGACGGCATCGGTGGCGACGAGATAGTCGACGTCGCCGTTCTGGAACATCGCCACCTGCGCGTTGCGCGTGCGGGGCGACAGCGATCCCAGCACCACCGCGGCGCCGCCATGCTGGCGGCGGATCAGCTCGGCGATGGCGTAGACTTCATCCGCCGAAAACGCGACGATGGCGGTGCGGCGCGGCTGGCGCGTGATCTTGCGGTCGCCGGCGAATTCGAGGCTGGACAGGCGCGGACGCGTGATCATGGAGACGCCCGGCAGCAGCCGCTCGATGATCGGGCGCATGGTCGCGGCGCCCAGCAGCAGCGTCTCGTCGCGGCCGCGGCGGTTGAGGATGCGATCGGTGAAGACGTGGCCGCGTTCGAGATCGGCGGCGATCTGGACCTCGTCGACGGCGAGGAAGGAGACGTCGAGGTCGCGCGGCATCGCCTCGACGGTGGAGACCCAATAGCGCGGGTTCTTCGGCTTGATCTTCTCCTCGCCTGTGACCAGCGCGACGCTGGCTTCACCGGCCCTGTCGGCGATCTTGTTGTAGACCTCGCGCGCGAGCAGGCGCAGCGGCAGGCCGATCATGCCCGAGGGATGCGCGAGCATCCGCTCGATGGCGAGATGGGTCTTGCCGGTGTTGGTCGGCCCGAGCACCGCGGTGACGCCCGCGCCGGGCACGCGATCGGAAGGTGCGCGCTCGGAGGCGAAGGGGGAGGAGGAAAAAGCCATGTCTGGGGGATTAGGTAATGGCGATTTGGGCGAATGTCAGTGCTGCATGAGGCGGGCCGGGGGCCGGGCGTCGGCCAGGTGTCCGAACGCTGCGCTGGCGCCAAGCACTCCGCCGTCATGCCCCGGCTCGACCGGGGCATCCAGTACGCCGCGGCCTCTCCGCTCAACCACAGCCGCCTCGGCGTACTGGATCGCCCGGTCAAGCCGGGCGATGACACCGAGCGTGTGAAAGCGCCCTCGCCAAATCCCGCGCAACTGTTTCACTTTGCGACGCTTTTCCCGTTCGCCTTAAGCTTCGGAACGACTCCAGAACGAATCGCGGCCGAATCGCTGACTCCCCGTTGAGTCCCGTTCCGTTCTCGCAACATGTCGCGGGACTCGTATTGGTTGTGCACTAGATGGAGGTTCGGGCCGCCGCACAAGCGGCGTTCGGCGGGCGGAATCGTTAAAGCTGGGGACGGCGCGGAGTCGAATCAGAATCGGGGAGGAGTCAAATGGATTCCCGTTGTCTCGCTCTGCCGTCATGCCCGGGCTCGTCCCGGGCATCCACGTTCTCGGCCCGGCGCAGCAAGGACGTGGATGGCCGGGACAAGCCCGGCCATGACGCAGGTGCTGGGGCCGGACGCTTTTTCGCGAAAACAACCCCATGCACAGTAGGGAAGTCATTGATTTTGCACGATCTCTCTTACCCTCCCCTGGAGGGGGAGGGTCGATCGCGCGCAGCGCGAGCGGGGTGGGGTGATCTCTCCACACGAACAGTGCCCGTGGGGAGAGATCACCCCACCCCGTCGCACATGTCGCTGCGCTCCCTGTGCGCCGACCCTCCCCCTCCAGGGGAGGGTAAACGCGGACCGCCGCTACGGCATTTACTGCGTCTTGGCGACGCGCGGGGGCTGGGCCGAGGTGATGAAGCTGGTGGCTTCCAGCATGGCGGGGCCGAGCGGCGTCGGCACTTTCAGCCAGAACGGGACCAGGATGCGCGTGCCGGCGACGGGGGCGAAGGCGATCTCGATGTTGCGCTGGGCGGCGAGGTATTTGATCACGGGACGATCGGGGATGTAGCCGGCGACAGGCACGAAATAGAGCGAGCACACCACGACCGGGCCCTTGTACCCCTTCTCCGCCTTCACGGTCTCCATGCGCTTGAAATCGAGCTTGAGGTCGTAGCGCATGCGGCCGTCGAACACCGGCGCGCCGATGTGGCAGGCCTCCGGCGAGACGGGATCGCCGTTGCCGGGCACGCGCAGCAGCGAGGCCGTCATGGGGTCCCAGACGCCGCGGCGATGCGCCTCGGTGACGACGATGCGATCGGGATCGACCGGCGGTTCGGGGAGGATCGCAAAATCCTTCACGTTGCCTTTGTCGAGGGTGATGCGGATCTCTTCGGTCTTCTTCTGGGTGGTGGTGGAGGCCTGGTAGCCGGTCGCCACCAGCGCGCCGTTGACGACGCGGCCCTGCGAGGCGCCGGTGCCCGAGCCGCCCGTGAAGGACTTCAGCAGCCCCGTGGTGCCGCCCGCGGCCGCCGCCGAAAACACGTCGTCCTGGATATCGATGTTCCAGGCGCCCTTGCCGACGGGAATGCCCGCCAGCGAGGCCTCATATTGCGCCTCGAGCTTGCCTTGCGCCGCTGCCGGCACCGCGCCCCACGCCAGGGCCAGCGCGCAAAGCGCCATCAGCCAGCCGGCCAGGCGCGGACGGGCTGAGCGCAGCTTTTGCGCAAAAGGAGGCGTTGCAAGCACGAAACAATCCGATCGGGGCGCGATGCGCTGTTACTTAAACCAAAAACCGCGGCAAACAATGTGTCCGGACGTATCCGCCCCGGAACTCCCCCTGATATTTCGGCGGCGAATACGCCCTTTATGTGATGGTAAGACGCGCTAAACACTGCCGTTTTGGTGATCGGGAGGTAACCCTCTCTCCCCATATTCCACTGTCATGCCCCGGCTCGCCGTCTTCGCTAAAGCTTCGCCGGCCGAGCACCGCTGTGGGCCCGGCGGAGCCTTGCGGAGACGGGACCGGGGCATCCAGTACGCCGCGGCCCCCTCGCCTCCAGCCGCGCCGCCTCGGCGTACTGGATCGCCCGCCCCCGTGCGCAATTGCGCACCAGGGCGGGCGATGACACCTCGCGTGGGGCAAAGCGCGGGGTACGAATCCGCGCCCAAAAACTTGACGTCCCGCCCCTTCCCCCCTATACGTCCGCCCGCTCCCTGCAAGGACAGAGAATTTGCCCCCGTGGCGCCCCGAATGGCGGCCGCAGATCGTTGGGGGTTCAGGATAAGGATTTTTGCCATGTCTCGCCGCTGCGAACTGACGGCCAAGGGCCCCCTCGTCGGCCACAAGGTCAGCCACTCCAACATCAAGACCAAGCGCCGCTTCCTGCCGAACCTCGTCAACGTGACGTTCATCTCGGAAGCGCTCGGCCGCAACGTGCGCCTGCGCGTCTCCACCAACGCGGTCAAGAGCGTCGACCACAATGGCGGCCTCGACCCCTTCCTGCTCAAGGCCAATGCCGACAATCTGTCGCCGCGCGCCCTCGAGCTGAAGCGCGCCATCCAGAAGAAGGTCGGCGACACCGCGCCGGCGAAGCAGGCGAGCTGAGATTTTCGGAAATTGGGCGGGGGCTAAGTTGCGTCGCGTGGCGTAGGCTTAGCCAAGTAGAGTTTGTGTAGCGGCCGGATCGGAAGATCTGGCCGTTTTTGTTTTGGGGGGCACACGAATTTTCTTGCTGAAAGCTAATGAGAGACGATTGATTTTAACCGAAGACCGAACAACCATGGCGTGCATTAAATCGAGAGCTTTTGTTCGAGGCCAATTTGAAAATAAGCCATCTTTCAATCGAGAACTTTCGAGGAATTCGAAAGGCTAGTGTACTCCTTCCGGACCATGCCGTCCTCATTGGCGACAACAACGTCGGCAAATCGACCATCCTGGAAGCCCTCGATTTGGTTATGGGACCAGATCGTCTCTCGCGACAATCACCGATCGATGAGCATGACTTTCATCTCGGTCAGTATCTGGCCAGTGAGACGAGCCAACACGGCTCTGCACCGCACATTACGATAGCGGCAGTCGTCACCGGCCTTTCCGAAGAACAACAAATACACTTCCGAGACTACATCGAGTGGTGGGACACATCGAAACATAAACTATCAGAAGTCTCTGCCCCCGTATCTGCTACAGCAAGATGCCGGCAAAGACCTTACTAGCCTCATTGAGCTGCTATGTGCGTTCTATCGCGGTCGCGATGGGGACGAGCCCGGCAAAGGAAACCTCGCGGAAGCAGACTCGATCCAAAAGGCTTACCAAAGACGTCGCAAGAAATGGACCATTGACGATCCGTGGCCCGCGAACAGTATCGTTTATGCGATGCGACGCACTGTAGACGAAGTTCACTCACTACAGCTCTCAGGCGACCCAGATCGAGATTGGCTAGCGATAAGAGACGTGCTCGAGAAAAGCTATTGCCCACGGCTCAGGGAGATCGGGGAAGAGGCTCGCTGTATTCGCATCTTAGAGCGGGGCACAGCGTTACGTCAGGCCCTGGCTCTGGATTGGCGTGTTTATGGCAGATACAAAAATGGCTTAGCTATCGTTAGACAGGCGTTTGTGCAGGAACATTTCGCAACAAGTGGCCGACCTGAGCGTGGAGTAATCATTATGAATATGCATAAAGCTAAGGGTAAGCAGTTTGATGAGGTTATTATCTTCGAAGGCTGGCCACGCTTTGTCGGACGGAAGATCGCTACGAATCCGGATCGGATAGTACGCAACAACATTGCGAGCGAAAACATGAGTCAAGATCGCCAGAATCTGCGCGTCAGCGTGACGCGCGCTCGGTTTCAAACGACGATCTTGACGCCGAAAGGCGACCCCTGCGTGCTACTATTGAATAACCTGCCGTAGTGTTAGCACTACGACGATATACTCGTTTCTTTGCCCACGATTCGTGTGACACGCATCATCAGGCCACTACAAACATCCTGCTCACCTCTTGCTTTTCCGCTATACTCGCCCCGGTAGCATCACCCGGAGGCGCATTCCATGGAGCCGGCGCACGACACCGACCGCAAGCCCGAGCCCAAACACCTCGTCATCTGCTGTGACGGCACCGGCAACGAGATCAGCGAGAACATCTCCAACGTCCTGAAGCTCTATCGCTGCCTGCGCAAGACCGAGAAGACGTCGCCGCGGCAGATGGTGTATTACGATCCCGGGGTCGGCACGGTGACGGAGCCTTCGACGTGGCATCGCTTCAAGGCCAACGTCAACATGGTGCTGGGGCTCGCCACCGGTTACGGGCTCGATGACAACGTGCTCAGCGCCTATTGCTTCCTGGTCCAGCATTATGCGCCCGGCGACAGGATCTACCTTTTCGGCTTCTCGCGCGGGGCCTACACCGTGCGGGTGCTGGCGGGGCTCATCCATAAAATCGGCCTGATCTCGCCGGAGCAGGCGAACCTCGGCGGCAGCGGCCTCGTCGCCTACAAGCAATACTCCGGTACGGGGCGCGGCAACGCGATCGAAGACGTCGAGGGCATCGCGACCGACGAAAGCGGGCCGCTGCCGAAGGACACATTCGACCTCGCCGCGCAGTTCGCGCGCATCACCTCGACGCGCTGGCCGACCATCCACTTCATCGGCGTCTGGGACACGGTGGCGAGCGTGATCGTGCCGCGGCGCGACAATTTCTTCTTCCTGTTCAGCCTGGAGGAGCTCGCCTTCACGCTGCGCAACCCCAGCGTCAGGATCTTCCGGCAGGCGATCGCGATCGACGAGCGGCGCTGCATGTTCCGCCTGAAGCAATACCGCGACCCGCAGGACTATTGGAGCAACCGCTACGTTCCCGACGAGAAGAAGGTGCCGCAGGACATTCTGCAGGTGTGGTTCGCCGGCGTGCATTGCGACGTCGGCGGCGGCTATCCGGAAGTCGAGAGCGGCGAGTCGAAATACCCGCTGATCTGGATGATCGAGGAGGCCGCGAAGGCCGGGCTGAACTTCAACCCGCGCACGGTGAACCAGCTCGCCTGGGGCGTCCAGCGCAAGAACTCGCCGTTCCAGTATGTCGCGCCGGCCTACACCGGCAAGACGGGCGAATTGCACGATTCGATGACGCCGGCCTGGCGCGTGCTGGAGTATTTGCCGAAGAGCGCGACGTACAAGGAATGGCCGGAGCGGAAGGCCTATTTCGGCTTCTACATCCCCGATTGCGAGCCGCGCGTCATTCCCGAAGGCGCGCATGTGCATGAGAGCGTGCTGAAGCGGATGGCGGTGGAGCCGGACTACCGGCCGGTGAACATGCCGAAGGATTACGTGACGGTGCCGATGCCGGTGGGGCCGGGGCATGCGGAGGCCGCGGGGGAGATGGAGGGCGCGGCTTCGCCGCCGCCTGGAGAGCCGAAGACGAGCTAGGGCGCGGACTCATCAACGTCAGCTTACCGAGGCACTGCGGAAGTTTTGCACCTTGGATGTGACGGCGACTTGTGACCCATTCCGGACATTGAGCTTTGACCTGTTGATCTGGGTCAACGCGAAGATCGATTTTAATGTAATCAGTCGCTCTAAACGGAGGAGGCGAAAATGAAGCTCTCATTCGCAATAGCGACTACGCTGCTGATAACCGGGGTTCGTAGCCGCGAGCACTGAGAAAGCCAGCGCTGTGGTGTACTGCACATACGTTGGCCATCCCGCCAATTGGGCGTAGTGCTGAGGCCGCGCCTCGTTGCGCGCCAAGCGGTGGTGGGTGCTGGAACTGTAAATCGCGGTGGCCCGGTCAATCGCGCTGGCAGACGTTGATTGGTCGTTTTGCGAGATTTGTAGCCCTGCCCGAAATCCCAACCATCAAGGGATTTCCGCAGACCTGTTTTATGAATTCGACATCCGACAGAAGGGCCGCATCATGAAATTGGTGGCATCAGTGATTTCTGCGCTGTCTTTCGTGGCGCTCTCGGCGATTCCGCTCAATGCTCAGCAATACAAGATGCAAACGCCAATACCGCCGGGCGTTGCAATCCCGGACAAGGTGGAGACCCGCCTCGGACCGCTGCACTTCTTCGACGGCTTTCCCGACGATGCGACCGTGGAAAAGCTCTACGACAATCTGGACTTCCAACACGCGGTCCAAGCCTACCTTACAGCCTTGGCTCCAGTGAACCAATTGGCAAATCGAAAGGGAATCGCGGAACTGGGTCCGTTCAATCTGACGGTGCCGATCTTCGAGGACAGGATGGACTCGAAGTCGCTTTTTCTCACCCCGAACAACAACACACCGTACACTTGGTTTTGGCTGGATCTGCGCGACGGGCCGCTGGTGCTCGAAGTGCCACCCAATGTGCTCGGCCTCATCAACGACATGTGGTATAATTTTGTCACTGATGTCGGGCTCGTTGGGCCGGACAAGGGTGAGGGCGGCAAATACCTGATTCTGCCGCCCGGCTACAACGGCGAGGTGCCGAGCGGATACTTCGTCGTGAAGCCTGCGACGTTCAGCGTCTGGGTTCCGTGGCGCTCGTTCTTGGTGAACGGAGATCCGAAGCCGGGCGTGGCCTCGGTCGAAAAGCACACACGAATCTATCGCCTGAAAGATGCTGCCAATCCCCCGAAACTCAATTTCGTCCATGTTTCCGGTAAAGCATTTAGCACGCTGGCGCCGGGAGACTATCCGTTTTGGGACTATCTGAATCAGGTTGTGCAGGAGGAGCCGACCGATACAGTTGACCCGGTCACGCTCGGCTTCTACGCATCTGTCGGCATCCAGAAGGGTAAGCCCTTCGCGCCCGATGCACGGATGAAAAAAATCCTGACCGAAGCCGCCTTGGTAGGTGACGCCACCGCGCGTACAATCAATAGCCGGTTGCGGATCAAGGAAAGCTACTATTATCCCAACAGCGCCTGGCGAACGGGCTTCTTCGGCGGCTATAAGTTCGAGGAAAACGGCGCGCGTATTCTCGATGCCTACTCGGCATTCTTCTTCTACGCGACCGGCGTGACGCCGGCGATGGATTCGAAGTCAGTTGGCGAGGGATCGCAGTACATGGCTGCGTTCGTTGATAGCCAAAACAAGCCACTCGACGGCGGAAAAAATTACAAGCTGCACTTGCCGCCCAGTATCCCAGTCAAGCAATTCTGGTCGGTCATCCTCTACGACAATCAGACCCGTTCCATGCTGCAGACCGACCAGCGTTGGCCAGCCGCAACCAGCCAGAACCCGAAACTCTTGCCGAACGCGGACGGGTCAGTGGACATCTATTTCGGGCCGAAGGCGCCGGCTGGCAAGGAGGACAATTGGGTGCAGACCATCCCCGGCAAAGGATGGAACACGCTTCTGCGCCTCTACGGCCCGCTCCAGCCGTGGTTCGACAAAACTTGGCGGCCCGGCGAGATTGAGCCGCTGTAGCAAACGAGGAGGTTGCAGCTTCGGCGCGCGCCTCCTCATTTCCGGTGTTGGCCCCATTGCGGACCTGGGGTGAGGTGCGCGACGCGACGCTATCAGCGGCAAAGCAGACCTCATGAAAATGCCGCGCAAGTGATGAGACCGCGCGCCCAGCTCTCTCGTGGCGCAATGCGACATGGAATGGATGACGTCTCTCGCGTTGAGCACTGCCCCTGCCGAGACATCCCCCCACCCCACTCGCGCTGCGCGCGATCCCCCCACGAGCGAGCTTCGCTCGTCCCGGACCCCTCCAGAGCAGAGTGGCCCGCTACCGCCGCTTGCTGCCTTCGCCGGCACTTTTCGTTAAAATTCTCCTGCCGGCCTTAGCTGCTTCGCATCAACTCCCCGGCATCATCGTCGCCCGAACCCGCCGCTAGATGCGGAATTGGAGGAGAGTGCCAATGCATCCGCGCCGCCATGTCCGCGTCAAGCCAGCAGGGCTGGTGTCGCGCCAGGCCAAGATCATCACCGACCCGCGCGCGCCGGTGATCCCCTGCACGCTGATCGACTATTCGCCCGGCGGCGCCTGCGTCGATCTCGGCGGCCAGGTGAAGATCCCCGATCGCTTCGAGCTCCTGCACGTCAACACCAAGAAGCGCTGCCGCATCGCCTGGAAGCGCGGCACGCGCGTGGGCGTGGTGTTCTGAGGCTACAGCGTCATGGCCGGGCTTGTCCCGGCCATCCACGCATCTCCACGCAGCACAAGAACGTGGATGCCCGGGACAAGCCCGGGCATGACGACCTCTGCAAAATGTGCAAATGCGATGGCCCTGCCCTCCAGGGGAGGGTGAGAGACGGCTACTTCCGCATCCTCGCCTTGGCGCCCGCGACGATCTGCATGACGACGCCGGCGACCCAGCCGGCGAAGACGAGCCAGGTCCAGAGCATGTGCGGATCGATCCGCAGCACGATGACGACGACGGAGACGAAGGAGGTGAGCGTGGCGAACAGCGTGCCGGCGGCGCTCATGAATTCGGCGGCGTCGATGTGGCTGTGTGCATCGTCGAACGGCATCTGCGGCGTGTCGATGCCGAGATAGAAGCCGATGCCGCCGAGCAGCATCATCAGCAGCAGGAAGCCCTGCGTGGTGAGCACGGGAATGGCCGATCCGACATAGGCGCCGACGAACAATCCGCACGCCGCGCCGGCCATCGCAAGGCCCACGCGCTCGAAGATGTGAGCCGCTTTGCGGACAGGATAACGCATGGGCAGCCCCTCCATTGCCTCGCCTGCGCGGAAGGTTAGGCCAGTTTCGAAGGGCGTGGAAGCTCAGGGGAGTTACGGAGGGATCTGGGGGCGGCAATGGCGAGGGCGCGATAGGCGCGCCTCAACCGCACACATCCGTCACCTCGCCCCGAACGTGGTCTTGCCGAACAGCGCCTTCTGCGTCGAGGGCTGCGAGCGCCAATATTGCGGGGGCGCTTCGACCTCGCCGCCGAGCTCGGCGGCGGCGTGCCAGGGCCAGCGCGGGTCGTAGAGCATGCCGCGGGCGAGCGCGACCATGTCGGCCTTGCCGGACGCCACGATCTCCTCGGCCTGCTTCGCTTCCGTGATCAGGCCGACGGCGATGGTGGGCAGGCCGGTCTCGCGCTTGATGCTGTCTGCGAACTGCACCTGATAGCCGGGGCCGAGCGCGATCTTCTGCAGCGGCGAGACGCCGCCGGAGGAGGCATCGATCCAGTCGACGCCGCGCGCCTTCAGCGCGCGCGCGAATTCTATCGTCTGCGCCAGGTCCCAGCCGCCCTCGACCCAGTCGGTCGACGACACCCGCATGCCGACCGGCTTGTCGGCGGGGAATGCGGCACGCACCGCGTCGAACACTTCGAGCGGATAGCGCATGCGGTTCTCGAGGCTGCCGCCATATTCGTCGGTGCGCCTGTTGGAGATCGGCGACAGGAACTGATGCAGGAGATAGCCGTGCGCGCCGTGCACCTCGATGGCGTCGATGCCGAGCCGTGCGGCGCGCTTTGCGCTGTCGACGAAGGCCTCGCGAATGCGCTTGAGGCCCGAAGCATCCAGCGCCAACGGCGCGGCCTCGCCCTCCTTGTGCGGCACCGCGCTCGGGCCGACCGTCTGCCAGCCGCCCTGCTCCACCGGGATCAGCTGGCCGCCGTCCCAGGGCCGTGCGCTACTGGCCTTGCGGCCGGCATGGGCGAGCTGCATCGCGATCGCGGTGGAGGAATGCTTGCGCACCGAATGGAGGATCGGCTTCAGCGCGGCCTCGCAGGCATCGCTGTAGAGCCCGAGGCAGCCCGGCGTGATGCGGCCGATCGCCTCCACATGCGTCGCCTCGATGCAGAACATCGCCGCGCCCGACAGGCTGAGATTGTTGATGTGGGTGAAGTGCCAGTCGCTGGCGACGCCGTCGTCGGCCGAATACTGGCACATCGGCGACACCACGATGCGGTTCTTCAACGTCAAGCCGCGCAGCTCGATCGGGGAAAACAGGACGCTCATGCGGGGGAGTTCCGGAAGGTGGGAGGGCGATGCGGAGGAGTGTAGTGGGAGACGCGCGGATTGCTAGGCGCACGGGGGAATGGCGGGTCGCCCCGGCGTGCATTTCCGCAATCATTGGGCCGCGAGGTCGCGCACCGCCCCTGCCGTCATCCCGGGGCGCGCGCAGCGCGAGCCCGGGATCCATAGCCACAGGATGGAAACGTGGAGCGAGCTCCCATTCCGAGTCCTCGCAAAACTCCGCCCTGTGGGTATGGGTCCCGGACTCGCGCTGCGCGCGCCCCGGGACGACAGCAGTGACTACTCCGCCAGCGTGAATTGCAGCAGCAAGGTGCGTTGGAGCATCGAGAAATTGTCGTCGGAGATGAGGGTCAGCACCGTCTCGCCTTCGCTCGTGACGTGGGCGTCGATGGCTTCCATGTTGTCGATCTCGTGGCCGAGATCGGCGGCGAACAGCGCGGGACCATCGACCAGCGCACCTGGTACGATCGACTTCAGGGGGATCGAGCGGATGCGGATGTTGACGCCGGTGAACCAGGAGAATTTGCGTTCGAGGATGAGCAGTTCGCCGGAGGGCAGCAGCACGGCATCGCTGATGTCGTAGGTCTCGGTCCGCCGTACGCTGAACTGGCCGGGCGTGGGGCCGCCGATCAGGAAGGCGACGAGGTTGCCGTCGGCGTCCAGCCCGCGCTCGGAGAAGGCGATCAGGGTGCCCGCGAGCGGCATGTTCTGGTCTTTGCCTTTGGGCACGACGACCATCGCCTCGAGCCCCTTGTTGTAGGGCAGCTTGCGCAAGGCCGGCGGAACGCTGATCACCTCGCCGCGGGCGCGCGTGCCGCCCTTGGCAAAATCGTAACGCAGGATCTGGTTGACGCGCTCGAGCCCGACATAGACGAGGTTGCCGTCGCGCGCGAGCGATTCGGAATCCCACCAGAGGCGCTTTTCAGTAATCGGCCGCCCGTCCGCGCCGAGCAGCGGCGCGGCCTCGACATCGGCAAGGCCGGTCATCTCGCGGCCGGCATAGCGGATCGTGCCGGTGAACCAGCCGCCCTGGTCGGAGATTGCGAGGAAGCGCTCGCCCTTGCCGTCGAGAAAGCGGATGCCGGACAAGCCGCCGAAGCCGCGATAGGGCGAGGTCAGCACCAGGCCGCTGCGATATTCCAGCGAGCCGAAGCGCGTGCGCGAGCGGTCGCGCGGCTCGAAACTGGGAATGCTGCGCGCGTTCACCTCGACGCTGGCAGGCGCGGCGACGGCGTGCTCGACCTGGAGCGGGCGCGGTGGCGGCTCGGACGCGGCTTGCGCCTGCGCGAGGCGGGAGACTGCGAGAGTGGAGAATCCCGCCGCTGCGTGCCCGAGAAAGCTGCGGCGGGATGGACGCGTGCTCACGAATGCAATTTGCGTCGCGGGCGACCGGGTGCTTGCGTGGGCGCCGTGTTGGTCTCGCTGAAGAGCTCGGCGAGCTTCTCGGTGATGGCGCCGCCGAGCTCCTCGGCGTCCACGATCGTCACCGCGCGGCGATAGTAGCGCGTCACGTCATGACCGATGCCGATCGCGATCAGCTCGACCGGCGAGCGGGTCTCGATCTCCTCGATGATGTGGCGCAGATGCCGTTCGAGATAATTGCCGGGATTGACCGACAGCGTGGAATCGTCGACCGGCGCGCCGTCCGAGATCATCATCAGGATCTTGCGCTGCTCGGACCGGCCGAGCAGGCGCTTGTGCGCCCAGTCCAACGCCTCGCCGTCGATGTTCTCCTTCAAGAGCCCCTCGCGCATCATCAGGCCGAGATTCTTTCGCGCACGGCGCCAGGGGGCGTCGGCGGACTTGTAGATGATGTGGCGGAGATCGTTGAGGCGGCCGGGATTGGCCGGCTTGCCGGCGGCAAGCCAGGCCTCGCGCGATTGCCCGCCCTTCCAGGCGCGCGTGGTGAAGCCGAGGATCTCGACCTTGACGCCGCAGCGCTCCAGCGTGCGCGCGAGAATGTCGGCGCAGGTCGCCGCGACCGTGATCGGCCGTCCGCGCATCGAGCCGGAATTGTCGAGCAGCAGCGTCACCACGGTGTCGCGGAACGTCGCCTCCTTCTCGTGCATGAAGGACAGCGGGTGATAGGGATCGGTGACGACGCGCGACAGCCGCGCAGGGTCGAGGATGCCCTCTTCGAGGTCGAACTCCCAGGCGCGGTTCTGCTGCGCCATCAGCTTGCGCTGCAGCCGGTTGGCGAGGCGGGCGACGATGCCTTGCAGATGCGCGAGCTGCTTGTCGAGATAGGCGCGCAGCCGCTCCAGCTCGTCGTGGTCGCAGAGGTCCTCGGCCGCGATCACCTCGTCGAACTTGGGCGCGAAGGCGTGATATTCCGGCCCGCGCGGCTCGTTCTTGCCGTGCGCGTTCGGACGCGTCGCCTCGCCGGGCGTCTCGTCGTCGCCGAGCTCGCCGTCGTCGAACGTATCCGAGGTCGAGGCCTGCGCGCTTTCCATCGCGCTCTCGCTCATCTCCTCCGAGCTCGCCTGCGCCTGGTCGGCGCTCATCTCCTGCGCGGCGTCGGAATCGGGAGAGCCTTCGGCGCCGGACTGGTCGTTGTCGCCGTCCCGGTTCTCGTCGTTCTCGTCATTGTCTTCGCTGTCGGCGTTGCGCTCGTCGCCGAGCTCGAGCGCCGACAACAGATCGTGCACGGCGTCGCCGAACCTGGTCTGGTCCTCGACCACGCCGTCGAGTCGGTCCAGCCGCTTGCCGATCTTGTCTTCGAGGATCGGCCGCCAGAGGTCGACCATCTTCTTCGCCGCCGTGGGCGGCGCGAGGCCGGTCAGGCGCTCGCGCACCAGCATCGCCAGCGCGTCGGCGAGCGGCGCATCGGCGCGATCGGTGATCTCGTCGAACTTGCCGCGATGGAAGTGGTCGTCGAGCATCGCGGTGAGGTTCTTGGCAACACCGGCCATGCGGCGCGCGCCGATCGCCTCGACGCGAGCCTGCTCAACCGCCTCGAACACGCCGCGCGCCTGCGGATTGCCGGGCATCAGCTTGCGATGAACCTTGGGATCGTGACAGGCGAGCTTGAGCGCGATGGAATCGGCATGGCCGCGCACGATCGCGGCATCGCGCTTGGTCATTTTCCGCGCGGGCTCGGGCAGCCGCGCCTTGCCCGGCGCAAGCCCGGGCCGCTCGGCCGCGAAGCTGACGTCGAGCTCCGGCGTCTTGGCGATCGCCTTGAGGCAGGAGGCGACCGAGCGCTTGAACGGCTCGGTCGGCGCTTCCTTGTTGGTGCGGAATTTGGAGTTGGAGGTGGTGCTCATCTCGATCTCACCGTCGTCCCCGCGAAAGCGGGGACCCATAGCCACCGGCGGTAGTCAGGGAATTTATCAGCGTCGCTTCAATCGAGATATCACGCGGTATGGGTCCCGGCGTTCGCCGGGACGACATCTCGCGAGAGATCAGCTCAGCGCCACGTTCACCGCCGATTCCGGCAGCTCCGCATTGAAGCAGCGCTGGTAGAACTCGGCGACCAGGGGGCGCTCGAGCTCGTCGCACTTGTTGAGGAAGGTGACGCGGAAGGAGAAGCCGATGTCGCCGAAGATGTCGGCGTTCTCGGCCCAAGTGATCACCGTGCGCGGGCTCATCACCGTCGACAGATCGCCGTTGGCGAAGGCGTTGCGGGTCAGGTCAGCGAGGCGCACCATCTTGTTGACGATGTCGCGGCCTTCCTGGGTGCGATAGTGCTTGGCCTTGGCCAGCACGATCTCCACTTCCTCGTCATGGCTGAGATAGTTGAGCGTGGTGACGATCGACCAGCGGTCCATCTGGCCCTGGTTGATCTGCTGGGTGCCGTGATAGAGGCCCGAGGTGTCGCCGAGGCCGACGGTGTTGGCGGTGGCGAACAGGCGGAACGCCGGGTGCGGCTTGATCACCTTGTTCTGGTCCAGCAGCGTCAGGCGTCCGGAGACTTCCAGCACGCGCTGGATCACGAACATCACGTCCGGGCGGCCGGCGTCGTATTCGTCGAACACCAGCGCGACGTTGTGCTGCAGCGCCCAGGGCAGGATGCCGTCGCGGAATTCGGTGACCTGCTTGCCGTCGCGGACCACGATCGAGTCCTTGCCGACGAGGTCGATGCGGCTGATGTGGCTGTCGAGGTTGACGCGCACGCAGGGCCAGTTCAGCCGGGCGGCGACCTGCTCGATATGGGTGGATTTGCCGGTGCCGTGATAGCCGGTCACCATGACGCGGCGGTTGCGCGCAAAGCCCGCGAGAATGGCGAGCGTGGTGGCACGGTCGAAGCGGTAATCGGCGTCGACTTCGGGCACGTGAGGATCGACTGCGGAATAGGCCGGCACTTCGAGATCGCTATCGATCCCGAACACCTGGCGAACCGACACTTTCATGTCGGGCAGACCGGAAACTTCCTCAACTTTGGACAGGGCGGCGGTCGTCATCAATCCTCCGAGGTCCCGGGCGGTCCCGAAACCGGTTATTCGCACGTTGGCTGCGGCTGGGTGCTGAAAAGCAACCTATCAGAGACGCGGGGCCGGCAGAAGCCCGCCCTCCAATCAAAGTTCCATTGTCTTTTCATTTAGATAGGCAAGGAACGCAGTTTTTGGAGGGCTGCCTTGCGAATCACGCTCGAATTTCGGGCGAGGGAACGTCTCTGCCTTCCCAAATGGCAGGTTTGCCGCTCGTGCTTACTTAGGTAGGGTCTGAACTCCGATGCTCCAGCCCGCCACAGAAACGACGTGACGTCCCTCCTCGATCCGCTCATCTCCTTCGTCTCGGCCCATCCATGGCTGGGCTATCTGACCCTGTTCCTGGCGGCGCTGCTCGAAGCCGTTCCGGTGGTGGGATCGGTGATCCCCGGCTCGACCATCATCCTGGCGTTGAGCGCCCTGGTCCCGGGCGGCGAACTGCAGCTGCCATGGGTGTTGGCGGCGGCCGCGCTCGGCGCCGTGCTCGGCGACGGTTCGGCCTACTGGATCGGGCACCGGCAGCAGCGCGAGATCCTCAACACCTGGCCCCTGACCAACTATCCGCGCGTGGTCGCCGAGAGCGAGAGCTTCTTCAACCGCTTCGGCACCTGGGCCGTGTTCTTCGCCCGCTTCGTGCCGCCGGTCCGGGCCTTCGTCCCCGTGACCGCCGGCGCACTCGGCATGGCGCCGGCGAAATTCTACGCGGTGAACATCCCGGCCATCCTGGCCTGGGCGCCCGCGCATGTGCTGCCGGGCGTGCTGGCGGTCTCGGCCCTGCACGAATATGCCGGGCTGCATCATCATGAGCATGTCGGCAAGCACATCTGGATCTTGACCGTGGTCGGGGTCGCGATCGTGGGGGGCGCGGCGGTGTGGCTCATCCGCCGCCGGAATGGTAGCGGCAGCGCGGGAGCAAAGCCGCGAGCGCAGTAAGCGCGACATCACAGGTGTCGTCCCTGCGAACGCAGGGATCCATAACCCCAGGGAGCGGTTTGGCGAAGACTTGTCGTTCGGTGCTCCTGCCGATCGCAATCGATAGATCACGCGGTATGGGTCCCTGCGTTCGCAGGGACGACAGCGGAGGACGACGCGCTCGCAGTAGCTCTAACTGGCCACCCTCCGCCCCGGCGCCGGCCCGACATACCTGGCCCGCGGGCGGATCAACTTGCCGAACTGCAATTGCTCGCTGGCGTGCGCGACCCAGCCGACGCTGCGCGCCATGGCGAACAAGGCGAGCTCGCTGCCCGCTGGCAGGCGCAGCGCGTGCACGAGGACTGCGAGCGCGTAGTCGATGTTGACGAACTCGCCGGTTGCTTCCGCGATGCGCTCCGGCACCTCGCGGGTGAATTTGCGCGGCGCGCCGGCGCGCGACAATGCGTTCAGCAGCGATTGCGCACGGGGATCGCCGCGCTTGTAGACGCCATGGCCGAAGCCGGCAAAACGCTCGCCGAGCGCGACGCGCTCGCGCACCACAGGCTCCACGTCGCGGTCAACCAGCGTCCTGACGAGCTGCGAGGCTAGCACGCCGGCCCCGCCATGCTTCGGCCCTTTCAACGCGGCGAGGCCGGCGATGACGGAATCGTAGAGGTTGAGACCAGTCGAGGCAGCGCAACGCGCGGTGAAGGTCGAGGCGTTCAGTTCGTGATCGGCGAGCAGAACCAGCGCGCGGCGGATCAGATCCGGCGCATGCTTGTTGTCGGGCGCCCAGGCGTTGGCGATCTGCCGATGCAGCGGCTCGGCCGACGGCTCGGCGTTGAGCATGGTCGCGACCAGCAGACGGACGATGCGCGCGCCGACCATGGCGCGGCCATCGGGCGCACGGGTGAAGGCGCGGGGATCGGCACTGGCTGCCAGCGCCAGCACGGCGATGGCCCGGTCGATCGGCGCCGCCCGGCGCACGGCCGCTGCGATCGTGCGCATCTCCTCGGATATCTCCGGCTGATTGTCCGGATCGAACGGATCGACGCCGGAGACATCCCAGAGCAGCGTCGCCGTGTGCTCCAGCGTGTCGCTCTCGGAAAGATCGACGCAATTGACGCCGCGATAGATCGCGCCCTCCTCGGTGATGGTCGATATCTCCGTGTCCATCACCGGCAGGTCGGCATCGAAGCTGCGGAGCCCGCGCGGCTCCGGCGACGGTACGCGGCGCTCCTTCAGCGCCCGGACATCCTCCGCGCGGTAGCGGTTCTTGCGCGAATCCGGCGTCGGCTCGGAGCGGATCAGGCCGCGGCTGACATAGGCGTAGAGGGTGGCCGGGGAGACCGCGAGCTCGGCGGCGGCTTCCCGGGCAGAGAGGTACAGCCCATCGGAATTTTTCATATTGATTTACGTAATCAAGATTGATCAATCTGTCGAGAGGCCCGACCTTTCTGCCGTGAAAGGAGACAGGTCATGAACATTCACCTTACCAAGAGCCAGATCGGGCTGGACGGCGTCCCTGCGGCTGAAACCGTGCTGAGCCATGTCGATGGCGAGCGTGGCGAGTTGATCATCGCCGGCGAGCATGTCGGCACCCTGGCCGCCAAATTGAGCTTCGAGGGCGTCACCGCCCGCCTCTGGAACGGCGCGAGCAAGACCAGCCTGAGCGAAACCAATGTGCAGGCGAGCCTGGGCGCGGCGCGCGAGCGCGCCTTCGCGCGGCTGCCCGACCTGCTGCCGGCGACGCGCGGCATCGTCGACGGGTTTCGCGCAGCTGTCGCCGCGCTTCGCGCCGAGCACGGGCTCGAACATGAAGCGACCATCGTCGGCGCATTCCCGGTGATCGCAGGCGCACTGGTCCGCCGCGCCAAGGGACTGGAGCCGGTCGCGCCCGATCCCAGCGTGAGCCACGCTGCCGACACGCTGCGCATGCTGCACGGGCGCGCGCCTGCAACGCGCGAGGTCACCGCGCTCGATGCGTATCTCGTCACCGTTTGCGACCACGGCATGAATGCCTCGACCTTCACGACGCGTGTGGTGGCCTCGACGCAAGCCGATCTGTTCGCCGCCGTGACCGCGGGCTATTGCGCACTCACCGGTCCCCTGCACGGCGGCGCACCCGAGCCGGTGCTGGAAATGCTGGATGCGATCGGCTCGCGTGAACGGATCAAGCCGTGGGTCGACGCGGCGCTGGCGCGCGGCGAGCGGATGATGGGCTTCGGTCACCGCGTCTATCGCGTGCGCGACCCGCGCGCCGACGTCTTGAAGACCGCGATCGAGGCGCTGGCTTCCAATGGCGCCGACCTGCCCTTCGCCGGCGAAGTCGAAGCCTATATCCGCGCGGCGCTGCGCAAGAAGAATCCGGAGCGGCCGCTGGAGACGAATGTGGAGTTCTTCACTGCGATCCTGCTCGACGCGCTCGCAATTCCAAGGCAGGCCTTTACGCCGATCTTCGCGGTGGCGCGCGCCGCGGGATGGACTGCACACGCGCGCGAGCAGCAGCGGACGGGACGGTTGATCCGGCCGAGCTCGTCCTACGTGGGGGCGATGCCTGCAGATTAGACGCAAGCAGGATATCCGGGCTCGTCAGAACTGATTCTTTTCGAGCACGCGACGGAAGGACTCAGCGGCCAGCCGGAACAAAAACGCTGGCCGCGCATTCCTGCTCGCCCCTACGAATGTCTTCAGGGGCAGTCACGAAAAGGAATGGTAATGAAGAAGCTCTCCTACGCCCTCGCTGCCGGAACGCTGTTCGCCCTGTCGTCACTCGCGGTGCCAGCCCATGCGCTGCCGGCGCATCCCATCCCAAACACTTCAGTGTCGGGGGACGTCGTGAACGCACGCTATCATTACGTTCCGCGAAGGGTCTGCACCGTACGCACCGTGGTCACACGCGGTTATCATGGACGCCGCATCGTGAAGCGCGTCCGTGTCTGTCGGACAAGGTAACGTCGAAGGTGCCGTCCGCTTCCGGGCGGACGGCATCCAATAGCCCCGCAGTGAAGCCTTACGCCTCCCGCACGACCGTCTTCAGATAATTATACGCCTTGATGATCTCGATCAGGCGGTCTTCGGTGGAGCGGTCGCCGCCATTGGCATCGGGGTGGTGCTGCTTCACCAGCGCCTTGTACTTCGTCTTCACGTCGGCGAGCGTCGCACCGGGGCCGAGGCCCATGACCTGGAGCGCCTTGCGCTCGGCGTTCATCACCTTGCGCGTTTCGGCCTTGGGCGGCGCCTCCGGCCCCTTCCGCCAGCCCGTGCGGCCATTGAGCTCCTGAAACATGCTGAACGGATCGAACGCGCCGTCGATCTCGGCTTCTGAGCCCTTCTTGACGCCGCCATTGGCGCCCATCTTCCAGGTCGGACGGTGACCGGTCAGCGCATCCTTCTGGTAGCGCGCGACGGCGTCGGCGTTCATGCCGGAGAAGAAATTGTAGTTCTGGTTGTACTCGCGCACGTGGTCCAGGCAGAAGTGCCAGTATTCGCGCTGGTTCTCGCGGCCCTTGGGCGCGCGGTGGCTGCCCTTGTTCTGGCAGCCGGTCCATTCGCAGGCGACCACGCTGTCGCGCGGCTTCGCTTCCGCCTGCTTGCCGCGCGGCTTGACGCGGATGGAGTCGAAGAACTTTGATGAATCGATCGGCATGGCTGACTTTGACTACGCAATGCAAAAACCTTCAAGTCTTGACATTGCAATTAGCGTGAGGCCCGGGAGTTGACGGGCCGCGATCGCGTCCCTTAATGGCACTCATGGTCATGAAAGACACTATCAGCAACAAGTTGCAGGAAGCTTTCACGCCGGAAAGCCTGCGGGTCGTCGACGAGTCACATTTGCATGAAGGCCACGCCGGCCATCAGCCCGGCGGCGAGACACACTTTCGGGTGTATATCGTGTCTACCGCCTTCAAAGGGAAGAGCCGGGTCGACCGCCATCGCATGATAAATTCGGCGCTCGCCGCGGAACTCTCCGGCGGCGTGCACGCGCTCGCGATCCAGGCGCAGGCGCCGGGGGAAGAGTGATTTGCTCACCCTCCCCTGGAGGGCAGGGCAATCGCAGATGAGGAAACGCGGCGGGAAACTCGCCTGCGGCCATCCTTCGAGACGCCCGCCTCCGGCGGGCCCTCAGGATGAGGGCGGAGTGTGCAGCAGCAGTTTCAAAGGACACCGCTTTGGCGAAGCCTCATCCTGACGAGACCGCAAAGCGCGTCGTCTCGAAGGATGGCCGCGGGGACAAGCTCTCATATGTGACAGCCCCGCCGCTCCTGGTGAGGGTAAGCGAGATCAGAACGACGTTCCGGCCCGTCTCGGCTTGGTCTCCTCCAGCTCACCCTCGCGTGCCACCGGTGAAATACGGAGCGCGGTGATGCGGTTGCGCTCGCGGCGGAGGACGCGGAAACGGAAGCCGTGGAAGGTAAAACTCTGGCCGCGGTCGGGGATCGAGCGCGCTTCGTGAATGACGAGGCCGGCGACCGTCGTTGCCTCTTCATCGGGCAGGTGCCAGTCCAGCGCGCGGTTGAGATCGCGGATCGGCACGGAGCCGTCGACCACGACAGAGCCGTCGGGCTGACGGCGTACGCCGGTGACCACCACGTCGTGCTCGTCGGAGATATCGCCGACGATCTCCTCCAGAATGTCTTCCAGCGTCACGAGGCCTTCGACCTCGCCATACTCGTCGACGACGAGCGCGAAATGGGTCTTGCGACGGCGGAACGCCTTGAGCTGTTGGGATATCGGCCGCATTTCCGGCACGAACCAGGGCGGCAGCATGATGCTCGTGACGTCGATGCGCGAGGTATCGCCCTCCGACGCGCGGATGGCCCGCAACAGATCCTTGGCGTGCAGGATGCCGATGATGTTCTCCGACTTGTCGCGCCACAGTGGAATGCGGGTGTACTCGGTGGCCAGCACCTCACGCACCAGCTCCTCCGGCGGCAGGTCGGCATTGATCATCACCATGGCGGTGCGATGAACCATCACGTCGGACACGGTCAGCTCGCCAAGGCGGAAGACATTGTGGATGTATTCGGCCTCGCCGCTCTCGATCTTGCCGTGCACGGCCGATTCCTCGACCAGGCCCTCGATCTCGGAATCCGTCAGGATCTCGTGCTGCGAAAACTCCTGGACCCCGATCAGACGCAAGATCGCGCTCGAAGCCGCGTTGAGACACCAGCTCAGCGGATAGAACAGCAGGTAGGAGACATGCAGCGGATAGGCGATCCACTGCGACACCGGCATCGGCTCCCTGATCGCAAGCGTTTTCGGCACCTGCTCGCCGATGATGATATGCAGCGAGGAAAAGACCAGGAAACCCGCCACGAACGAGACGAAGTGCAGCGTGGCCTCCGACAAACCGAGCGGCTGGAGGACCGGACTCAGCAGCGCCGACACGGTTGGCTCACCGATCCAACCAAGACCGAGGGAAGCCATGGTGATGCCGAGCTGGCAGCAGGCGAGATAGGATTCGATATTCCCCATCATCGTCTGCAGCAGGCGGGCGCCGAAGCGATTCTGCTCGACCATGGCCTTGACACGAAAGCCGCGGCTCTTCACGAGCGCAAATTCCGCAGCCACGTAAAACGCGTTGGCGGCGAGCAGGAGGACCGCCAGCAGAAGATTGATCGAGATCGAACTCATGTTTGCCTCGCGACCGCCTCGGCAGTCCCCGCCGTTTCGCGGGCGGCCGGCCTGAACGGTCCCGCCATCACTGCGACAGTTTCGACTGCAGGAAATCGCGCACCAGCGTCGGCTCGACGTCCTTGGCGATCACCGCGCGTCCCACGGCCTCCAGCAGGATGAAAGTGAGCTTGCCGCGCTTGACCTTCTTGTCCTGGGCCATCAGCGCCATCAGCGCATCGGCATCGGCAAGTCCCTCCTGCGCGAAACCGGCGATGTCCTGCAGGCGCGTCGGCAGGCCGGCTTCGATCAGGTGCCGTTCGACGCGCGCCGCGTCCAGCTCGCCGATCATGCCGAGCCTGGCCGAGAACTGCGCCGCCAGCGTCATGCCGATCGCGACGCCCTCGCCGTGGAACAGGCGGTCGGAGAAGCCGGTCGCCGCTTCCAGCGCATGACCGAAGGTGTGGCCGAGATTGAGCAGCGCGCGCTCGCCGGTCTCGCGCTCGTCGCGCGAGACGACGCCGGCCTTGGCGCGGCAGGAGGTCGCGATCGCGTGCTCGCGGGCCGAGCCGCCCTTGAAGATGTCGGAATGGTTCTTCTCCAGCCAGGTGAAGAAGGCCTCGTCGCCGAGCACGCCGTATTTGGCGACCTCGGCATAGCCGGCGCGGAACTGGCGCGGCGACAGCGTGTCGAGCACGGCGGTGTCGGCGATGACGAGCACCGGCTGGTGGAAGGCGCCGAGCAGATTCTTGCCCTGCGGCGAGTTGATGCCGGTCTTGCCGCCGACGGATGAATCGACCTGCGCGAGAAGCGAGGTCGGCACCTGCACGAAATCGACGCCGCGGCGCAGGATCGCTGCGGCAAAGCCGGCGAGATCGCCGACGACGCCACCACCGAGTGCGATGACGAGATCGTTGCGCTCGATCTTCGCGGCGATCAGGGCTTCGCTGACTTTTTCGAGGCCGGCATAGGTCTTGGAGATCTCGCCTTCCTCGACGACGATGCGCGAGGTCGGAATGCCGCTTGCTGCGAGCGACGCTTCGGCCGCCTCGAGCCAGTACTTTGCAACGGTGCGGTCGGTGACAACAGCCGTACGTACGCCCGGCCGCAAGGCTGCGACCCGTTCTCCAAGCGAAGATAGCACGCCGCGGCCGATGACGATGTCATAGGCGCGGTCGCCGAGCGCGACGTCGACCTTGACGGGTTCGGAATGTTTCAACGGCGCAGTCATCGTACGGCACTCGCAACGTCGGCAGGTGGTTGGGCGGCCTGCCCGCCGCAGAGATGGGCGTGCAGCGCCTCGATGCATTCCTCGACGATCCGGTCGTGCGGCACGTCGCGCGAGGCGATGGTGAGGTCGGCATTGGCATAGACCGGCTCACGCTGGGCGAGAAGGCGCGTCACGGTTCCTTCGGGATCGGCGGTCTGAAGCAGCGGACGGTCGGCACGACGGCGCACGCGGCGCATGATGACGTCATGGTCCGCCTTCAGCCAGATCGAGATGGCCTTCGCCGCGATGCGCGCGCGTGTCTCCTCGCGCATGAAAGCGCCGCCGCCGGTCGCCAGCACCACGGGACCTCCCTCGAGCAGGCGCGCGATCACGCGGGCCTCGCCATCGCGGAAATAGGGCTCGCCATGGGCCGCAAAGATTTCCGGGATGCTCATGCCGGCGTGGGCCACCTCGATTTCGACATCGGCATCGAGAAATCGCAGACCAAGCCGCGCCGCCAACCGCCGGCCGATGGTGGACTTGCCCACCCCCATCATGCCGACCAGCACGATCGAGCGCGCGCCGAGCGCCGACAGGATGTCGGCCTCAGGGGTCGCTTGTGCTGGCACCGCGGCGTCGGACATGGACCTCGCTCGAACTGCCGCCGGGGGCGGCATGCTTTGGCCACCTATACGATCCCATGGGGGCCCTCGCCAGAGGACTCTTGCCACGAAACGGCGAACATGTTGGATGATTTCATTGGTTAATTTGGCTGCCAAGACCTACCAAGAGCCCTATCCAAGATCCTATCGAAGACCCTATCCAAGTCCTCTGCCCGAGACCCCAGAACGATGCCCAGCCTGTTCCGCTTCCTGACGGTCGTCGCCGTGATCGCCGGCATCGTCTATGGCGTGGTCTTCGCGCTGGCGAACTTCGTCAATCCCAAGCCGCGGGAAATGACGGTGACGATCCCGCCGGATAAATTTCTCAAGAAATAGGCGCTAGCCTCCGAGGCATGCCCACCAAGCCCTCAGACGCCAAGCTCATCGGCCTGTTCCTCGACATGCTCGCGGCGGAACAGGGCGCGGGGCCCAATACGCTCGACGCCTATCGCCGCGACCTCAGCGACTTCTCGGAATTTCTGGGCCGCGTCGGCCACAGTTTCGTGGACGCGGAAACGCAGACGCTGCGCGACTATCTCGCCGATCTCGACACCCGCGGCTTCAAATCCACCAGCGTCGCCCGCCGCCTGTCGGCGATGCGGCATCTCTACCGCTTCCTCCTGAACGAGCGCATCCGCGGCGACGATCCCGCGGCGATCCTGTCCGGTCCCAAGCGCGGCCGCGGCCTGCCGAAGGTGCTGTCGATCACGGATGTCGATCGCATGCTCCGCCGCGCCAAGGAGTTGAGCGAGACGGAAGAGGCCTCGCCGGCGAAGCGGCTGCGCGCTCTCAGGCTCTATTGCCTGCTCGAGGTGCTCTATGCCACGGGCCTGCGCGTCTCCGAGCTGGTGGCGCTGCCGCGCTCGGCGGCCAAGCGCGATGCGCGCATGATCGTGGTGCGCGGCAAGGGCAACAAGGAACGGCTGGTGCCGCTCAACGAGGCCTCGCGGCAGGCGATGGCGGATTACCTTGCCGCGACGGAGGCCGCAAAGACCGAGAAGAAGAAGAAAGACAGCCTCGCCGCCTCGAAATGGCTGTTCCCCTCCTTTGGCGAGAGCGGACATCTGACGCGGCAGCATTTCGCCCGCGATTTGAAAGAGCTCGCGGTTGCCTCCGGCCTGCAGGCCCGGCTGGTCTCCCCGCACGTGCTGCGCCACGCCTTTGCCAGCCACCTGCTGCACAACGGCGCCGATCTGCGCATCGTGCAGACGCTGCTCGGCCACACCGATATCTCCACGACGCAGATCTACACCCACGTAGTGGAGGAGCGGCTGAAGAGTCTGGTGCGCGACCTGCACCCGCTGGCGGAGAAGTGACTGTCGTCCCTGCGAACGCAGGGACCCATACCGCGTGATCTATCCGTGACGGGTCGTGTTAGTATCTTGGGAAGACCGCTTCACTGCCAGTCTTCGCCAAACGTCTCCCTGTGGTTATGGGGTCCCTGCGTTCGCAGGGACGACAGCGGGGGGAAACGAAACCGCCTTGACTTCGGCCGCATCTCCGCAGAAAGAGCCGGGGCCTCACCGACTGATTTGGCTGGAGCCACACGAGCACACAAGCCAAGCCATTGAAGACGCTACACTTCTTTCCGCGACCCTAACCTCGCTTCGCTCCAAGGCCCCGTCCCCCTATATTGAGTTGATGCAAGACCAGATGCGCAGCTATCTCGACTTCGAAAAGCCCGTCGCCGAGCTCGACTCCAAGGTCGATGAATTGCGGGCGCTCGCGGCGTCCGGCACCGACATCAGCGACGAGATCGGGCGGATCGAGGACAAGGCGGCGCAGGCGCTGGCCGACCTCTATCAGAACCTGACGCCGTGGCAGAAGACGCTGGTCGCGCGGCATCCGCAGCGGCCGCATTTCAACGACTTCATCAAGGGCCTGATCACCGAATTCACCCCGCTCGCCGGCGATCGCAAGTTCGGCGAGGACGAGGCGCTGGTCGCCGGCTTCGGCCGCTTCCGCGGCGAGCCGATCTGCGTGATGGGCCAGGAGAAGGGCGATTCAACCGAGAGCCGGATCCGGCACAATTTCGGCATGGCGCGGCCGGAGGGCTATCGCAAATGCGTGCGGCTGATGGAGATGGCCGAGCGGTTCGGCCTGCCGGTGCTGTCGCTCGCCGATTCCGCGGGCGCCTATCCCGGCATCGGCGCAGAGGAGCGCGGCCAGGCCGAGGCAATCGCGCGCTCGACCGACGCCTGCCTGGCGCTGACCGTGCCGAACGTCGCCATCATCACCGGCGAGGGCATGTCGGGCGGCGCCATCGCCATCACCACCGCCAACAAGGTCCTGATGCTGGAGCACGCGATCTACAGCGTGATCTCGCCGGAGGCGGCGTCCTCCATCCTCTGGCGCGACGGCACCAAGGCGCAGGAAGCCGCCAACAACATGAAGATCACCGCCCAGGACATGCTCCGCTTCGGCGTGATCGACCAGATCCTGAAGGAGCCGGTCGGCGGCGCCCATCGCGACCCCGCGGCCATGATCGCAACGACGGGTGAGGCCATCGCCAAGGCCTTCGACGAGCTCCGGGACCTCGACGCCGAGGCCATCCGTAAGCAGCGGCGGCAGAAATTCCTCGATATCGGCCGGAAACTGGGCTGATTCGCCCGTTTTAGCGCCGCAACGGCGGTGCGCTCCCTCCCCCGCCTGCGGGGGAGGGGAGAGGGTGTCTCCCCTCGCGGCATTCCCATTGTGGCGCGAGCCCCCTCCCGGCCTCCCCCGCAAGCGGGGGAGGTGAAGAGCGAGACGGTAACCCCGCATTAACCCTTTTTTTGCCCAAATCGGCGATCTCAGTGGTGGTTTGGTCGCGTGGTCCAAGTTCCGGCCCAGTTTAAGTCTCTGTTGACCACAGCTTCGGGCCAACGGGCTCGTGATCCCCGCTCGGGTTGCGACCACATGACCCAGAGGTTAGAATTTTAATCAATGGCTTCAGGGCATAAGCGCTGGAGCGTGAGCTGAAAAAGCCCGTTGCGACGGGCCCGGGGGTACCCGGTCGGATCATGCTCCTGAAAAATTGGGGTTCGCGCTCGCTGCCCGGCACGGTGTGGGGTCCATCTTGATTTCTCGTTCGCTTGCTCGCGCGCTCTTGGCTTCGGTTGCGCTGATGACGGCCGGCGGCCTGCTGGCCGGCTGCAACACCGACCAGATCTCGCTCGCGACCAACGCCAAGGCCAACCAGCCGGTGCCGCCGAAGCTGATCGCTGCGATGGCCGAGAAGGACATGGACCTGCAATCGCCGATCCTGGTCCGCCTGTTCAAGCAGGAGGCCGAGCTCGAGGTCTGGAAGCAGACCCGGTCAGGCAAGTTCGCGCTGCTCAAGACCTATCCGATCTGCCGCTGGTCCGGCGACCTCGGCCCCAAGGTGCGCGAAGGCGACCGCCAGGCGCCGGAGGGATTCTACTCGATCAATCCGAGCCAGATGAATCCGCAGTCGGCCTATTACCTGTCCTTCAACACGGGCTATCCGAACGCATTCGACAAGGCTTTGGGGCGCACCGGCTCGCAGCTGATGGTGCATGGCGATTGCTCCTCGCGCGGCTGCTACGCGATGACGGACGAGCAGATCGCGGAGATCTATTCGCTCGGGCGCGAATCCTTCTTCGGCGGCCAGAAGGCGTTCCAGCTCCAGGCCTATCCGTTCAAGATGACGCCGGTGAACATGGCCAGGCACCGGAACAATCCGAACATGCCGTTCTGGAAGATGATCAAGGAAGGCTATGATCATTTCGAGGTGACGCGGCAGGAGCCGAAGGTCGATTTCTGCGAGAAGAAATACGTGTTCGACGCCGCGAAGCCGGCGGATGCCAAGCGCGACCCGGTGTTCGACGCCTCGGCGAAATGCCCGGCCTATGTGATCCCCGAGGAGATCGCCGAGGCCGTGCGCGGGAAGCAGGCCAAGGACGAAACGGAATACGCCAGGCTCGTCGCCAAGGGCACGCCGGTGGCGCGCATGAACACCGGCATCGACGGCGGCATGAACAAGGTGTTCGCCGCGAAGATTCCGGAAGGCTCGACCGGCCTCTCCGAGGGCGCCGAAGGCACCACGCTGCAGATGCTGGCGATGGCGAAGGCGCCCGGCACGATCCCCGGACACGTCAATCCGCCCAAGCCGAATCTCGATGCGGTGGCATCCGCGCCTGCACCGCAGGAAGAGCCGGTCGTTGCCGTCAGCGCGCCCGCGACCACGCGCGTCGCCGCAGCCGCGCCGGCGGAGAGAGCTCAAGAGAAATCCCAGGAGAAATCCTCGGGCGGCGGCTTCTTCTCGAACCTTGGCCGCAAGATGGGCCTCGGCACCGCCGATACCACGGCGACCACGCCTCCGCCGCAAGCCACGGCGTCCGTGGCGCCGGCCCAGACGTCCGTGACGCCGCCCACGGCAGCGTCGAGGCTCAAGGCCGCAGTGACCCGCTTCGTGCCGGGGCATGACAAGTCCAAGGATACTGCGAAGGAAGCGCCGAAGCCTGCCGTCGTCGCCAAGCCCGCCGAACCGGCAAAGCCGGATACGCGCCTTGCCGCGACGCGTCCGGCGCTGAAGCCGTCGGTCTCGGACGGCGCGGGTGAAGCGACGCAGATCATGGGCGCCGCACCGGTGGTGCAGTCGAACTCGTTCGACAGCCGGTTTGGGGCGGTGAAGTAGGGGCGACGTTCTCCGCGCTATCCCAGCCTGATGCCGTCATTCCCCGCGAAGGCGCGAACGACGGTTGAGAGCGGGTGACAGTGTCGCGCCTCATCCGCAGGCGCGCAGCGCGATCCTACGGCGCCAGATACCGCATCAGCTCCGGATTGTCCCTGACCTCGCCCGCCTCGCCTTGCAGCGCGACCCTGCCGCGGTCGAGGACGTAGGCGTAGTCGGCGACGCGCAAAGCGAGGTCGAGGTGCTGCTCGACGATGATGACGGCGATCTCCTTGGCGAGATCGATCAGGCGTTCGGTGATCTCCTCGATCACGCCGATCCAGACGCCCTCGGTCGGCTCATCCAGCAGCAGCAATTTCGGATCGCCCAGCATGGCGCGGCCGATGGCGAGCATCTTGCGCTCGCCGCCGGAGAGCGTGCCGGCAGGCTGGTCGAGGCGCTGGCCGAGCTTGGGGAAGATGGTCAGCACGTGATCCACTGCGTCGGCCTTCTTACTCGCGAGCGAGCCGACCGCGAGATTGTCGCGCACCGACAGGCGCGCGAACACCGAATGCTCCTGCGGCACGTAGCCGATGCCGGCACGGACGCGCTCCTGGGTGGCGCGGCGGCTGATGTCGCGGCCGTCGAAGCCGATCTCGCCCTTCCATGCCGGCAGCTCGCCGACGATGGTCTTCATCAGCGTGGTCTTGCCGGCACCGTTGCGGCCGAGCACGGCGACGCCGCCGCGCCAGGGAATGCCGAGGCTGACGTCGAACAGGACCTGGCTGCGTCCATAGCCGGCGTCGAGATGCTTGATGTCCAAAAATTCAGGCACGGCGCAGATAGATCTCCTGGACGGACTTGTTGGCCTGGATCTCGGACACCGTGCCCGACGCCAGCACCTTGCCCTGATCGAGCACGGTGAGGCGATCGCAGATGTCGCGGATGAAATCGAGGTCGTGCTCGACGATGACGAGGGAGCAATGCTGCTTGATCGGCTGCAGCAGTTCGCCGGTGACGCGGCGCTCCTCCAGGCTCATGCCGCCGGTGGGCTCGTCGAGCAGCAGCAGCTTCGGCTTGCCGGCGAGCGCCATCGCGATCTCCAGCCATTGCTGCTG
The DNA here is from genome assembly GCF_041262065.1 of Bradyrhizobium sp. USDA 327. NCBI lineage: Bacteria > Pseudomonadati > Pseudomonadota > Alphaproteobacteria > Hyphomicrobiales > Nitrobacteraceae > Bradyrhizobium > Bradyrhizobium sp. USDA 327. Next base: position 6,609,192 of record NZ_JBGCCW010000001.1, read on the forward strand.
GCCGTGCGACAGCGCCGCCGCCGCATCGAAGGCGCGGTCGGCGAGGCGGAACTGCGTCAGCATGGTCATGACCTGGTCGTGCAGGAGCCCGCGCGTGCGCGAAAACACGAGGTCGAGCAGCGAGCACTGCGCCTGCAGGGCGAGCAGGATGTTGTCGTAGAGCGTCAACGTCGGCAGCACGCTGGTGATCTGGAATTTCAGGCTCATGCCGGCCCGCGCCCGCTCGGTCGGCGTGAAGGCGGTGATATCGGTGTTGACGAAGCTCACCTTCCCCTGCGTCGGCACCTCGGCGCCGGCGATACACTTCATCAGCGTGCTCTTGCCGGAGCCGTTCGGACCGATCAGGCCGTGAAACTCGTTCTCGCCGACGGTGAGCGCGGCGCCATCGAGCGCCGTGAGCTTGCCGAAGACCTTCTTGATGCCGGCGGCCTCAAGGAGCGGCATTGCGCTTCTCCTTTGGCTTCGCACCGAAGCTGCCGACCCGCTCGCGCTCGCCGAGCACGAAGCTGATCAGGCCGAGCGGCCGGAACAGAATCACGAGCAGCAGCAAGAGGCCCAGGATGATCGGCCAGACGTCACGATAATTGTCCGACAGCCAGAAGCTGACGCCCTCGACGATGACGGTGCCGATGACGGCGCCGATCAGCGTGCCGGAGCCGCCGAACAGCACATAGAGCACGACCTGGGTCGAGACCACGACGCCGACGATGTTGGGCCAGACGAAGCCTTCGTGGAAGGCGTAGAGGCTGCCGGCAAGACCCGCAATGGCGCCGCCGATGGTGAAGATGATGGCTTTCAGATGCTGCGCCTTGTAGCCGAAGAAGGCGATGCGCTGCTCATTCTCGCGCAGGCCGGCGAGCGCGAGGCCGAACTGCGAACGCACCAGGAAGCGGCAGAGCAGATAGACGACGACGAGGATGCCGAGCACGAGATAGTAGAAGGCCGGACCTTCCGTGAACTCGTAGCCGCCGAGCGACATCGGCGCGATCGAGGGAATGCCGTTCTGGCCGCCGAGATAATACCAGCCGCGCGCGAGGCGGTCGGCAGCATAGGAGCCGGTGAGCGTACCCAGCGACACGAAGATCACGCTCGAGGGATGCCGTCCGAGCAGCAGGAAGCCGCCGAGCAAGAGCGCCGAGGCGAGTCCGATGATGGTCCCCGCCGGCAGCACCAGGAGGATGTTGGTGATGTCGAGGTCGCGCGCGAGCAGCGCGACGCCGTAGCCGGCCGAACCGAAGAACAGGGCCTGGCCGAAGCTCATGATGCCGGCATAGCCCCAGACCAGGTCGAACGACAGCGCGAACAGCGCCAGGATGATCACGCGCGTCGCGAACACCGTGAGATAGTCCTGCAGCACCAGCGGCGCGAGCAGCGCCGCGACGAGCACAACGCCCTCCACGATCGGCAGGATCTTTGGTCCCGTCGATGCGCTCTTGGCCACCGGAAGGTCCGCGTCGCTGCCAACGTTGGCGTGGACAGCCTGCTTAGCTGCACCCATGGACTTCAGCATTTCGAATTCGACATCGTGGGATCAGTCCGCCTGGTCGTGGTTCACCTCTCCCCAACGGGGAGAGGTCGGATTGCACTTGGCGATGCGAAGCGTCGTCCAGTGCAATCCGGGTGAGGGGCCGCAACGCGCAGTGGGACCGGATCCCCTCACCCGGATCGCATCTTGCGATGCGACCCGACCTCTCCCTACGGGAGAGGTGAAGAGAGAGTCTCTCGGCTGGCACGGATGCAAGCCAAACTGACGATGACCCAGCATGTGCCGTCAGCATTCCTTGGGATCGACGAGGCCGTTGCTGCGGGCGACGATTTCGTAGTTCCCACCCTTGGCGACCGCGGTGTACATCTTCATCTTGCAGTGCCGCTTGCCCGGCACCATCTCGGCCGGCCCGCCCGGACCTTCCGCGATCTTGGCGTGGTCGAGCGCGGCGGCGACCGACTCGCGATCGATCTTGCCCGCTTCCTTGACGGCGGCTTCCCACAGCTTGAGGCCGCGATAGGTGCCGGTGGCGGCGCTGCCGGCGGCGAACAGGAAGTTGCCCGGGAAATCCTTCTCGTACGCGGCCTGGATTTTCGCGTCGAACGGGTTCTCCTTGGTCAGCACCTTGAAATAGTCGAGGCAGCTCGCGAGGCCCTCGATCTCCGCGGCCTGGTTGATGTTGAGCGTGTTCTCGTCATAGTAGACGCAGGCGAGCCGCCCACCGTTCTTGAGGAAGCCCGCTTCATAGAGCTGCTTGAAGAACGGACCGACGCCCGGCGGGATGACGGTGTTGAAGACGACGTCGACCTTGTTGGAGATGATGCGGTTGACCGTCGAAGAGAAGTCGACCTGGTCGAGCGGGTAATATTCCTCGAACACGACCTCGCCGCCGTTAGCTTCGATCACCTTGCGGGCGTAGACGTTGAGTGTGTGCGGCCAGACGTAGTTGGCGCTGGGCAGCGCGAACTTCTTGCCGCCGTTCTTGATCAGCCAGGGGATGAACTCGTCGCACTGCTGCGCCGGCGTCGGGCCGGTGCAGAACAGGTAGGGCGTGCACTCCTTGCCTTCGTAGAGCTGCGGATAGATGTAGAGCGTCTTGCCGCGGGCGACGATCGGATCCTTGATCGCGTTGCGCATCGACGAGGTGATGCCGCCGAGCACCATGTCGACCTTGTCGCGCTGGATCAGCTTTCGCACGTTGCCGACGGCGACGGATTCGTTGGACGCGGTGTCCTCGATGTAGAGCTCGAGCGGCCGGCCGAGCAGGCCGCCGGCCGCGTTGATCTCCTTGATCACCATCTTGGCGACGTTGGCGTCGGCGTTGCCGGCATAGGCGATGGGGCCGGTGAGGTCGGTGGCGATGCCGACCTTGATCGGGCCCTCGGCCGCATTGGCCCAGGGCGCCGGGATCACCCAGCTGCCGACACCGGTTGCGACCGCGCCGGACGCAAAGGCGAAATTGGAGAGGAAACGACGTCGCGTGAGCTGAGTACGATCGAGCATGTGATTAAACCCCTTTTCCAGCGATGAGGCCCTGCGGGCGGAATTTGATGAAGACAATGGCGAGCACGAAGACGAGGACGTCGGCGACGACGGGCGCCATCACCCAGGGCAGAGCGGCGCTGAGCGTGCCGATGACGCCGGCGCCGGCGACCGGGCCGATGAAGGAGCCGACGCCGCCGACCATGACCGCGACGAAGCCCTGGATCAGGAAGCGCAGCCCGAGATCGGCGTAGAGGCTGAACACCGGCACGATCAGCGCGCCGGCAAGCCCGGCGAGCGCGGAGCCGAACGCGAAGGTGGCGCCGTACATCAAGGGCGTGGAGATGCCGGAGGCGCGCGCCAGCGACGGGTTCTCCAGCGTGGCGCGCATGCGCAGGCCGAAGCTGGTGCGCGAGAGCAGCAGGTAACAGCCGGCCATCACCAGGAGCGTGACGACGATGATGGTAAAGCGCCAGGCCGAGATGTGGATGGAGCCGATGTCGATCGAGCCGCCGATCGGCTCCGGCACGGTGAGATAGAAGCCGCCGATCAGCCCGCGCACGGATTCGCGGATGATCAGGCCGAGCGCATAGGTGCCGAGCATGGCGACGATGGGGGCGGCGTAGAAGCGGCGGATGATCAGCGCTTCCAGCACGAAGCCGAGCGCGCCGACGACGAAGGGCGCCGCGACCATGCCGGCCCAGATCGGCAGGCCCCTGGCATAGGCGAGATAGGTGACGTAGGCGCCGAGCAGGACGAACTCGCCTTGCGCGAAGTTGAAGATGCCCATCATGCTGGCGATGATCCCGAGCCCCAGCACGATCAAAACGATGATCGCCCCGAAGCTCAGGATCTCGAACGTCGCGACGAACGCATTAGCCATGCGCCGGAGCCTTTCCCGTTCCGATGGAATCGGAACGGGCCTCTAGAATGCAGTTTTGACGCGTTTTCCTGACGCGAACCGGGGTCCAGTTCGCGCGAAAACGCCCTGGTGCTCTACCCACCTGCATCGACACCTCGTTCACATCTTCTTCCAGTCGCCGACCTGCTCGAAGGCATGGGCGGCGCGATAGATCGTGGATTCCTCGAACATGCGGCCGACCAGCATCAGGCCGACGGGCAGACCATCGACCATGCCGCAGGGCAGCGACATCGCGGGATGATGGGTGATGTCGAACGGCGCGGTGTTGGAGATCATCTCGAGCGCGCGGGCGACGTACTCCTCGCGGCTGGCATTGGGCTCCGGCAGCCTGGTCGCCTTCATCGGCGTGGTCGGCATCAGCAGGAGATCGTAATCCCTGAACGCCTTGTCGTAGGCCGCGGTCAGGCGGCGCGAGATGTTGAGCGCCTTGCCGTAGAAGCGTGGACCGAAATTGTTGTTGATGTAGGTGCCGAGCATCATGAACAGCTTCGTGGTCTCCGACAGCGAATCGGCCTGCCGGCGCCAGCCACGGTGGAAATCCATCAGCGAGGTCGAATAGAGGTCGCCGCGGCTGAGGCCGTAGCCGTCGCCGAACATCATGGTCTGGGTCAGGCCTTCGGTGCCGATCGGGGTCCAGATCGCGCCGCCCAGGAGGTGCATCGGGATCGAGACGGTCTCGACGGTGGCGCCGAGATCCTTGAAACGCTTTGCCGCCTCGCGCACGCTTTCATTCACCGCGGCCTCTGCGCCCGGCTGCTCAAAACCTTCCTTGAGGATGCCGATCTTCATGCCCTTGACGCCCTGACCGAGCGCCTTGGTGTATTCCTCGACCTTCGGAGCCTTGATGCGAGGATCGTAGCCGTCATCGCCGGCGAGCACTTCGAGCAGCAGCGCGTTGTCGGCGACCGTCGCGGTCATCGGGCCGGTATGGTCGACATAGATCTCGATCGGCATGATTCCGGTATAGGGCACGAGGCCCCAGGTCGGCTTCATCCCGTAGATGCCGCAGAACGAGGACGGCATGCGGATCGAGCCGCCCTGATCGCCGCCGATCGCCATGTCGACCTCGCCGAGCGCGACCACGACGCCCGAGCCCGACGACGAGCCGCCGGCCGAGTAACCCATCTTGTGCGGATTATGCACCGGTCCGTAGGATCCGGTGTGGCTGCCGCCGGACAGGCAGAAGTGCTCGCAATGCACCTTGCCCTTGATCTCTGCGCCGGCATCCAGCATGCGCGTGACGATGGTGGCGTCGAAATCGGGCACATAGCCTTCCAGCGTCGACGATCCGTTGGTCATGGGAACGCCGGCCAGCATGATGTTGTCCTTCAGCGCAACGGTCTTGCCCTTGAGCTTGCCGCTGGCGGCACCTTTCACGGTCGATTTGCGATACCAGGCATTGCGCGGGTTCTCTTCCGGCGAGGGGCGGTAGCCGGGCGTGCGCGGGTACTTCACCTCCGGCACCTCGTCCGGCATCGTGGCAACGAGATTGTAGGCCTCGATCGAGCCCTGCATCAGGCCGCGGAACGAGGTGACGTCGTCGTCGGACAGCGAAAGGCCGCACTGCTCGGCGACGCTGCGAAGTTGGGCGGGCGTGGGAAGGACAACTGTCACGGCGCTCTCCTTGAAGGTTTCTTGATCCCTGGCGTTGAACGGAAGCCTTCCGCCCGCGCCTGCACGGCGCGGGCCAATCTGGCTTCGCGGCGATACTACAGACGGAAATATTTTCCTTTTCAAGTATTATTTCGCGAAACGGCTGCGACGTATCAGCGGCCGCACTCAGAACGTCTTGATGATCCTGAAGTCGAGACCGTCGGCTTCAGCGAAGTACATCGGCATCTCGGCGCGGCCGTCGCGAAGAGTCACGGGACCGCGGCCGGCCGAATAGACGGTGTTGCGCGCGGCCTTCAGGAGCGGACGAAACGCCAGCGAACCGGCGCGGTTGGCCACGGACTCCAGGAAGCGCAACCCTTCATAATTCGACTGGCCGACGGAGCCGACCGGCGGCGCATTGGCGCCGAACATCGCTTCGTATCCGCTGAGGAACTCGTCGTTGGCGCGTGAAGCCATGCAATTGAAATAGCCGGAGGCGCAGAACAGATTCTCGGTGTTGTCGGCGCCGATGCCGAGCAGCACGGTCTCGTCCATCGCGCCCCCGAGCCGCAGCGTCGAGGTGGCAAGGCCCGCTTCGGCGAAGGCGCGGTTGAAGGTGATGCTGTCGGTACCGATCAGGGAGATCAGCACCACGTCCGGCCTGGCGGCGCGGATGCGCGCCAGATGCGGCTCGTGATTGTCCTCGCCGACCGGGACGAACTCCTCGCCGACGACCTGGCCGCCCGCTTCCTTGATGTAGCGCTTGACCGCACGATGCGACTGCCACGGCCAGACGTAATCGCTGCCGATCAGGTACCAGCGCGCCGCCTTCTTGACCTCCGCGAGCCAATGAATCGACGGTCGGTTCTGCCAGCGCGGCGTCTCGCCGATCGCCATGACGCCCGGCGTGCGCTCGCCGCCTTCATAGACCGGGGTGTAGATATAGGGGATGCGGTTGCCGGTGACCTCGCGCAGCGCGACGCGGACAGCGCTGATATGCGAGCCCATGATGAGGTCGACCTCGTCGAAGGCGATCGCCTGCTCGGCGCGGCGCACCACGTCTTCGATCGGGCCGCCGGAATCGTAGATCGACAGCTCCAGCTCGCGACCCAGAATGCCGCCGCGCTTGTTGATCTCGGCGACCGCCAGCATCGCGCTGTTGGTGGAACTCGGGCCCCAGATTCCGGGCGAGCCGGTGAAGGTAAGGAAGTTGCCGATGCGCAGCTTGTTGCGCGCGCCGCGCCGCTTCATGAAATGCGCATCGACCGGGGACAGGTCAAAATCCGTCGCCGACGACGACAAATTCCTGAACAGCAGGGACGGCGGCAACGCCGGGCCGCCATGAGCCGGGAAGTTTACCGTCGCGCGCACGCCAACTCCTGTCCGGGACCAGACCTGAAAGCACATTCTTCGGGCGGCTGCGGCTTCCGCCCTTTTGTTAGGCAATGATCCTATTTTGAAAATATTGAATGTTCAAGAATTGAAGTGCATATAGATGCAGCATCGATTGCAAGACATTCACTCATTTGGGTCAAGACGAAGTCTTAGCCGTGGCAAAACCGTCGAAAGAAAACATCCCGATCACCGAACACCTCGCCTACCTGCTCGCGCAAGCTAACCGGGAGATCAACCGACAGCTCGAACTGCGGTTGAGCAAGGAGGGCGTGCCGGTCGAGCAATGGCGCATCCTGAAAGTGCTGTCGGATGGCAACGGCCATTCGATGGGCGAGCTTGCAGATGCCGTGCTGCTCAACCATCCGACATTGACCAAGATGATCGACCGCATGGTGTCCGACACGCTGGTCTATCGCGTGCAGGACCCGAACGACCGCCGCAAGGTCCTGATGTTCATCTCCGACCGCGGCAAGGGGCTGTCCAAGAAGCTCAACTCGCTCGCGGTAGACCAGGAGGAGCACATCCTTGAGAGCTACGGCGACAAGTCGACCAGCGAGCTCAAGCGGCTGCTGGAGAGCTTGATCGATAGTTCGAATTGAGGCAAGCGGCTCTCGCGTGAGAATGACGCAACCAGCCCCGGCGATGGGGCGGGCTTTGCGCCACACCCATAGCTGTCATCGCCCGAATCGGGCGATCCAGTATTCCCGAGAAGGATGTGATTGAGCCGAGAGGCCGCGGCGTACTGGGTCGCCCGGTCCAGTGCGCACTTGCGCGCGAACCGGGCGACGACAGCGGAGGTTGGGGCCGCGACGTCGCGCTTCATGCCCGCGTAGCTAGCCGCTAAGCATACCGCCCGTGGCAGTGCTTGTACTTCTTGCCTGAGCCGCACGGGCAGTCCTCGTTGCGGCCGATCTTGCCCCAGCTGGCTGGGTTCTTCGGATCGCGTAGCGACGCATCAGTGGCCGGGGCGCCGAGGGTGACGCTGGCAAGCGCCATTTCATCTTCGCCGGTATTCGGGTCGAACTTGTGCGCCTCCATCGGCGGCAGGACGGGAGCTTCCTGCTCCGGCGGGACGATCTCGACCCGCATCAGCTGCGCCGTGACCGCCTCACGCAAGTGAGCGCTCATCTCCTGGAAGAGATTGAAGGCTTCGGTCTTGTATTCCTGCAACGGATCGCGCTGGCCGTAGCCGCGCAGGCCAATGACCTGGCGCAGATGGTCGAGCATGATCAGATGCTCGCGCCAGAGATGGTCGAGCGTCTGGAGCAGGATGGTCTTCTCGACGTAACGCATCACGTCGGGACCCCATTGCCCGACCTTGGCTGCCATGTGCTCGTCGGCCCTGGTCTCGATGCGGGAGAGCAGCTCCTCGTCGGCGATGCCCTCTTCCTTGGCCCATTCGTCGACCGGCAGGTCGAGATCGAGCACGCGCTTCAGTTCGTCCTTCAGACCCGCGACGTCCCACTGCTCGGCATAGGCATGCTCGGGCACGTGCTTGGCGACGAGGTCGTCGATGAAGGCGTGGCGCATGTCGGTGACGGTCTCGGCGACGCTCTCGTCCTTCATCAGCTCGACGCGCTGATCGAAGATCACCTTGCGCTGGTCGTTCTGGACGTTGTCGAACTTGAGGAGGTTCTTGCGGATGTCGAAGTTGCGCGCCTCGACCTTCTGCTGCGCCTTCTCCAGGGCCTTGTTGATCCAGGGATGGATGATGGCCTCGCCCTCTTGCAGGCCGAGACGCTGGAGCATGCTGTCGAGACGGTCCGAGCCGAAGATCCGCATCAGGTCGTCTTCGAGCGACAGGAAGAATTTCGAGCGGCCGGGGTCGCCCTGACGGCCGGAACGGCCGCGCAGCTGGTTGTCGATACGGCGGGATTCGTGGCGCTCGGAGCCGATGATGTAGAGGCCGCCGGGCTTCTTCACGGTCTTGGCGGGCTTGGATCCCTTCGCCGGCTCGATCTCGACGGTCTCCTCGGCCTTCAGCACGATTTCGCGGAAGCGCTCGATGTCGGCCTTGATCTGCTCGATCTTCTTCGCCTTCTCGGCCTCGTCGGTGATGCCCGCGGTCTCCTGCTGGATGCGCATCTCCAGCGAGCCGCCGAGCTTGATGTCGGTGCCGCGTCCGGCCATGTTGGTGGCGATCGTGATCGCGCCGGGCACGCCGGCTTCCGCGACGATGTAGGCCTCCTGCTCGTGGAAGCGCGCGTTCAGCACCGCGAACAGCTTCGCCTGCTTGCCGGCACGGGCCGCGGCATAGAGCTTGTCGAGCGCGCCCTCCTTGCCGAAATCGATCTGCTTGTAGCCGTTCTTCTTCAGGAACTCGGCAAGCACCTCCGATTTCTCGATCGACGCCGTGCCGACCAGCACGGGCTGGAGCCGCGAATTGGCGCGCTCGATCTCGGCAAGAATGGCTGCGTATTTCTCCTGCTGGGTACGATAGACCTCGTCGTCCTCGTCGAGGCGCGCGACCGCCAGATTGGTCGGGATCTCCACGACCTCGAGCTTGTAGATGTCGAACAATTCGTCCGCTTCGGTCGCGGCCGTGCCGGTCATGCCCGCCAGCTTCTCGTACATGCGGAAGTAGTTCTGGAAGGTGATCGAGGCGAGCGTCTGGTTCTCGGGCTGGACCTGGACGTGCTCCTTGGCCTCCAGCGCCTGGTGCAGGCCTTCCGAATAGCGGCGGCCCGGCATCATGCGTCCGGTGAACTCGTCGATGATGACGACCTCGTTGTCGCGGACGATGTAATCCTTGTCGCGCGTGAAGAGGGTGTGGGCGCGCAGGGCCTGGTTGATGTGGTGCACGACGGAGACGTTCTCGACGTCGTAGAGCGACTCGCCCTTGAGCTGGCCGGCGTCGCGCAGCAGGGTCTCGATCTTCTCCATGCCGGCTTCGGTCAGCGTCACCGTGCGCTGCTTCTCGTCGACGTCGTAATCGGTCTTGTCGAGCTTGGGCAGGAAGCCGTCGATGGTGTTGTAGAAATCGGAGCGGTCGTCGAGCGGGCCGGAAATGATCAGCGGCGTGCGCGCCTCGTCGATCAGGATGGAGTCGACCTCGTCGACGATGGCGAAGAAGTGCGGCCGCTGGACCATGTCCTCGAGCCGGTACTTCATGTTGTCGCGCAAGTAGTCGAAGCCGTATTCGTTGTTGGTGCCGTAGGTGATGTCGCAGGCATAGGCCGCCTTGCGCTCGGCATCGTCGAGGCCGTGCACGATCACGCCGGTGGTCATGCCGAGGAAGCCGTAGATCTGGCCCATCCAGCCGGAGTCGCGGCGGGCGAGGTAGTCGTTGACGGTGACGACATGGACGCCCTTGCCGGCGAGCGCATTGAGGTAGACCGCGAGCGTCGCGACCAGCGTCTTGCCTTCGCCGGTCTTCATCTCGGCGATGTCGCCCTCGTGCAGCACCATGCCGCCGATCAGCTGGACGTCGAAATGACGCTGGCCGAGCGTGCGCTTGGCCGCCTCGCGCACGGTGGCGAAGGCCGGTACCAGGAGATCGTCGAGCGTCTTGCCTTCGGCGAGCTGCTTCTTGAACTCGGCGGTGCGCGCTTTCAGCGCCTCGTCGGACAGCTTGGAGACTTCGGGCTCCAGCGCGTTGATCGCGTTGACGCGGGACTGATATCCCTTCACCCGCCGGTCGTTGGCGGAGCCGAAAAACTTGCGGGCGAGCGCGCCGATCATGCCTAGTTCCTGTGTTCGCGATTTAACCGCGTTGCAGCCAAGAAGTTGTCACCCACCTGCCTATCAACTCACCGTGACGCCCCGCGGCATCAGAGCCCGGACTGCGGGTTCATCCGCCATATGGGTGGGAATTGGGCAAGTCTGGGTTCAACGGCCAAAAACGCAGCAAAATAAACGCCATCGCCATGGTCGCGACCGGGCAGAGATATGGCCCGGTCAGGGCCTTGTCAACGGCGGGCGCGTTGCGGCTAATTCATCATTTTGACAGACTTTTCGCGTTGCCAAGCCCCCCTGAATTGGGCGAGTGTCCGCCCCGCTCGAGCAGCCCCCTGCTTCAACATAAGGATTTTCCATGACCACCTCGTTCCCGGTAACCACCGGCCAGCGCTTCCGGCATGCGTCGGCCCTGGCTGGCAGCCTCGCCCTGGCGCTGACCCTGGCGTTCGCGGGCCCGCTCCGGGCCGCCGACGATCCGGTGCTGGCGAAGGTCAATGGGGCGGAAATCAAGAAGAGCGACGTCACCATGGCCGAGGAGGAACTCGGGCCGAGCCTCGCCCAGATGGACCCGGCGACCAAGGACGAGAACGTCCTGTCCTTCCTGATCGACATGAAGATCGTCAGCAAGGCTGCCGAAGACAAGAAGATCGCCGACAGCGAGGAGTTCAAGAAGCGCCTGGCATTCGCCCGCAACCGGCTCCTGATGGACAGCCTGCTCGCCAATGAGGGCAAGGCCGCCACCACGCCGGACGCCATGAAGAAGGTCTACGAGGAAGCCGCCAAGCAGATCACCGGCGAGCAGGAGGTGCGTGCCCGCCACATCCTGGTCGAGACCGAGGACGAGGCCAAGGCGGTGAAGGCCGAGCTCGACAAGGGCGCCGATTTCGCCGAGCTCGCCAAGAAGAAGTCCAAGGACCCGGGCTCCGCCGATGGCGGCGACCTCGGCTTCTTCACCAAGGAGCAAATGGTGCCGGAGTTCTCGGCCGTGGCGTTCTCGCTCGAGCCCGGCAAGATCTCCGACCCCGTGAAGTCGCAGTTCGGCTGGCACATCATCAAGGTCGAGGAAAAGCGCAACCGCAAGGCGCCCGATTTCGAGCAGGTCAAGGCCCAGATCGAGCAGTACGTGACCCGCAAGGCTCAGGCCGAGTATGTCGCCAAGCTGCGCACCGAAGCCAAGGTCGAGCGGCTCGACCAGCCGGCGGCGGATGCGTCCAAGGACGCCAAGTCCGATGCGAAGCCGGCGGACACTGCCAAGCCGTCCGACAGCAAGATGGCGCCCCCGGCGAAGAAGTAAGAATTCGCTGTCACTTCGCTGACGCCAAGAGTATCTAAGCTTTCGTGATGCCCGGCCCTGAGCGCGAAGCGCGTCTTCGCATATTGGGGCCGGGCATCTGCTTATCCAGATTCCACGAAGGCGCCTCGCGATGTCCTCCTCCGTCTCTCCCCTCGCCCCCAAAACCGTTCCCGACATGCCCGTGATCGCGGGCATCCGTCTTGCGACGGCCGAAGCCGGCATCCGCTACAAGAACCGCACCGACGTGCTGCTGGCGGTGATGGACAAGGGCACCGCGGTGGCCGGCGTCTTCACCAAGTCGAAGTGCCCCTCCGCCCCGGTGGAATGGTGCCGCGCCAAGCTGAAGGGCGGCAAGGCCCGCGCGCTCGTGGTCAATTCCGGCAATGCCAATGCCTTCACCGGCAAGACCGGCCGCGCCTCCACCGCGCTGACCGCGAAGATCGCCGCCAAGGCGGTCGGGTGCAGCGAGGGCGAGATCTTCCTCGCCTCGACCGGCGTGATCGGCGAGCCGCTGGATGCGACCAAGTTCGACGGCGTGCTCGGCCGCCTCGCCGAGACCGCCGAGCCCGGCGACTATCTCGCCGCGGCCAAGGCGATCATGACGACCGACACATTCCCGAAAGTCGCGACCGCGACCGTCAAGCTCGGCAAGGCCAAGGTCACCATCAACGGCATGGCCAAGGGCGCCGGCATGATCGCACCCGACATGGCGACGATGCTGTCCTTCATCTTCACCGACGCGCCGATCGCGCCCGCCGCGCTGCAGGCGCTGCTCAAGAGCGGCGTGGAGGATACTTTCAACGCGGTGACGATCGACGGCGACACGTCGACGTCGGACACGCTGCTGGCTTTCGCGACCGGCGCCGCCGCCGAGCATGGCGCGCCGAAGATCAGCCGCGCCAGCGATCCGCGCCTGAAGGCCTTCGTCAAAGCCTTCAACCAGGTGCTCGCCAGTCTCGCCGAGCAGGTCGCCCGCGACGGCGAAGGCGCGCGCAAGCTGGTCGAGATCACGGTCGAGGGCGCCAAGACCAAGGCCTCGGCGCGCAAGATCGCGATGTCGATCGCCAACTCGCCGCTGGTGAAGACCGCGATCGCGGGCGAAGACGCCAATTGGGGGCGCGTGGTGATGGCGGTCGGCAAGGCCGGCGAGCCGGCCGATCGCGACAAGCTCTCGATCTCGTTCAACGGCATCCGCGTCGCCAGGAGCGGCGCGCGCGATCCCGACTATGACGAAGCGCAGGTGTCGGAAGCGATGAAGGCGCCGGAGATCGCGATCAAGGTCTCGCTCGGCCTCGGCAAGGGCCGCGACCGCGTGCTGACCTGCGACCTCACCAAGGAATACGTCGCGATCAACGGGGATTACAGGTCCTGATCGGATGGCCGAACTGAAGCTCACCCTCGTCGTGGCCTGCGCCCTGGTCGACGCCGACAAGCGCGTCCTGATCGCGCAGCGTCCCGAGGGCAAGGCGCTGGCCGGCCTCTGGGAATTTCCCGGCGGCAAGCTCGAGCCCGGCGAGCGGCCGGAGCAGAGCCTGATCCGCGAACTCCATGAGGAGCTCGGCATCACCGTCGCTGAGCCATGCCTCGCGCCGCTGACTTTCGCCAGCTACGGCTACGAGACCTTTCACCTCCTGATGCCGCTCTACATCTGCCGGCGCTGGGAGGGCCTGGTGACGCCGCGCGAAGGGCAAAACCTCGCCTGGGTCCGCGCCAACAAGCTGCGCGACTATCCGATGCCGCCGGCGGACATTCCGCTGATCCCGCATTTGATCGATTTGCTGATGTGAGGTCGTAACGGCGGCGTCGATTATTCGGTCGTCATTCCGGGGCGCGCAACACGCGAACCCGGAATGACGTTGGAAACGCCTACGTCTCCCCGGCCTTCTTCACCGCTTCCGCCAGGCTCGCCTTGGCCGATCCCGGCTTCAGCGGCTGCTGCTGGCTCGCATGGGGGGCCCAGCCTGAGAGCCAGATGATGTCGAATGTCGCACGGATGCGGCCGTCGGCATCGGCAAAGCGCTCCGTGTAGATTTCGGCCATCCGCAGCAGTGTCGCGCGCCGGCTCGGCGTGCGGCGGCGTTCGATCAGCACGTTGGCCGCGCCCATGCGGCGGAGATCCTGCATCAGCGCGAACGCATTGGCATAGCGCACCACGACGCGGTCGACGTCGGTCACCGGCAACGCAAAGCCCGCCCGCTGCAACAGAGCGCCGATGTCGCGCAGGTCGGCGAACGGCGCCACGCGCGGCGACACGCCGCCCTCGCATTCGGCTTCCGCCGCGGCAAAGGCCTGCCGCAGCTCGGTCAGGCTGTCGCCGCCGATCATCGCGGCGAGCAGCAGGCCGTCCGGCTTCAGCGCCCGGCGAACCTGCGCAAGCACACCCGGCAGGTCGTTGACGAATTGCAGTGCCAGCGCCGAGACGACGAGATCGAGGCTCTCCGGCGCGAACGGCAGTGTCTCCGCGCCCGTCGCATCGGGTGCAATCCGCGCGATTGTCGGAAGCCGTGTGCGCAACGCCGCGAGCCCCTCGCCGGGCGTCCAGAGATCGGCCGGAGCGTGAAACTCGCGCATGACCGCAGCCAGCCGGTCGGACATGTCCTCGACAGCACGATCGAGGAGGAATGTCACCTCGCCCTGCGCCCGTGCACGCCGCTGCCGCGCGTTCAGCAAGGCGCGATCGAACAAGGCGGGCGGGGTTTGCGGGGTCTGAGCCATGCCGCTGGTTACGCCGATCTCCACGGTTCTGGCAACGCTCTCCTGTCCCGGACGATGCTTCGTATCGTCAAGGGGCGCGGCGTCGGGGGCACGACACCGATTCGGCCGCTTGAGCCATCGCAGGCGGAACGCTAGCCTTGTCTCATGGACGCCGACGCCGCCCCCACCCGCTCGATCGCCGCGCCGCTGCGGGCCGCGTGGACGGCTGGCCGCCACGTGCTGTCGCGCGCAGCACGGCTCGCGCTCGACATCGCGCTGCCGACGCAGTGCGTATCCTGCCACGAGCCGGTCGACGGCGAGGGCGTTTGCGCTTCGTGCTGGGCGCGGCTGTCGTTCATCGAACGGCCCTACTGCCCGCGGCTCGGCATCCCCTTTGTCTATGACCCCGGCCCCGACATGCTGTCGATGGAGGCGATCGCGAGCCCACCGGCCTACCAGCGCGCCCGCGCCGCCGTGCGCTATGACGACGTCGCGCGCACGCTGGTCCACGCGCTGAAGTACCAGGACCGCACCGATCTGGCGCCCGCCATGGGCCGCTGGATGGCGCGCGCGGGCGGCGATCTGCTCAGCGGCGCCGACATGCTGGTGCCCGTTCCCCTGCATTGGCGGCGAGCCTGGCGCCGCCGCTACAACCAGTCCGGGGCGCTCGCGCGTGTCATCGCGCGGCAGAGCGGCGTCAAGGTGCAGAGCGAGGTGCTGCGCCGGGTGCGCGCCACCGAGCAGCAGATCGGCCTGTCGCGTGCCCAGCGCGGCACCAATGTGCAGGGCGCATTCCAGGTATCTCCCGACCGTCAGGCCGAGGTTCAGGGCCGTCGCATTGTCCTGGTCGACGATGTCCTGACGTCGGGGGCGACGCTGGATGCCTGCGCGCGGGTCCTGCTCCGCGCCAAAGCGGCCCAGGTCGACGTGCTGGTCTTCGCCCGGGTTGTCGAAAGCGGCCCCCGTCCCATATAGTTCAATGAATTCATGACATGAGAGCGCCAGACGAAATGACTGCTGCTGTCGAGATCTACACCCGGCCGGGCTGCGGCTATTGTTCCGCCGCCAAGTCGCTGCTGACCCGCAAGAAGGCGACCTTCACCGAATTCGACGTCGCCAAGAACCCGTCCTGGCGCCAGGAAATGTACGGCCGCGCCGGCCAAGGTTCGACTTTCCCGCAGATCTGGATCGGCGGCGCCCATGTCGGCGGCTGCGACGAGCTCTATGCGCTCGACCGCGAAGGCAAGCTCGACGGCATGCTCGAGAGCGTCAAGGCCGTCTCATGAGCGAGAATCGCACCTTCACCGCGGCCATGGTGCAGATGCGCACCGGCCTGATGCCCGAGCCGAGCCTCGAACAGGCAACGAAGCTGATCCGGCAGGCTGCGACCAACGGCGCCGACTACGTGCAGACGCCCGAAGTCAGCAACATGATGCAGCTGAACCGCAAAGCATTGTTCGAGCATCTGCAGAGTGAAGAGGACGACGCTTCGCTGAAGGCCTACCGCGCGCTCGCGGCGGAATTGAAGATTCATCTCCATGTCGGCTCGCTGGCGCTGCGCTTCTCGCCGGAGAAGGCGGTCAACCGCTCCTTCCTGATCGGGCCCGAGGGCGATGTGCTCGCGAGCTACGACAAGATCCACATGTTCGACATCGAGCTGCCGGATGGCGAGAGCTATCGCGAGTCCGCCAATTACCAGCCGGGCGAAACCGCCGTGATCTCGGATCTGCCCTGGGGCCGCATCGGACTGACGATCTGCTACGATGTGCGCTTCCCGGCACTCTACCGCGCGCTCGCCGAGAGCGGTGCGTATTTCATCACGGTGCCGTCGGCCTTCACCCGCAAGACCGGCGAAGCGCATTGGCACGTGCTGCTGCGCGCACGCGCGATCGAGACCGGCTGCTTCGTCTTCGCCGCGGCCCAGGCCGGCCTGCACGAGAACAAGCGCGAGACCTATGGCCATTCGCTGATCATCGATCCCTGGGGCGAGATCCTCGCCGAGGGCGACGTCGAGCCCGGCATCATCATGGCCAGGATTGATCCGGCCAGGGTCGAGACCGCCCGCCGGGCGATTCCCTCGCTCCAGCATGGCCGCCGCTTCGGCGTCTCCGACCCCAAGGCGGGGCCTGATCATTTGCACCTCGTGCGAGGCTCGGCATGATCCGCTACGCCCTTCGCTGTGACCGGGACCACGACTTCGAGAGCTGGTTCCAGAGCTCGTCGGCCTACGATTCGCAGGTGAAGCGGAAGCTCGTGACCTGCCCGATCTGCGGCTCGGCCAAGGTCGAGAAGGCGATCATGGCGCCGCGCATCGTCGGCAAGAAGGGCCGTGGCCGCGCGACACCGCCGCCGGAGCCAGTCGCCACGGCCACGACGCCCGACGCTGCACCGTCAGGACCGACCTCGCTGCTGATGGCGCAGGAGCGCGAGCTGCGCGCCAAGCTCAAGGAGCTGCGCGATCATATCGTCAAGAACGCCGATAATGTCGGCGAGCGTTTTGCCAACGAGGCTCGCGCCATGCATTACGGCGACAAGGAGCATCGGCCGATCTACGGCGAGGCCTCGCCCGACGAGGCCAAGTCGCTGATCGACGAAGGCATCGAGGTCTCGCCGCTGCCGGTGCTGCCGGAAGACCGGAATTGACGCGCCGGCTTCGTCATTGCCGGGCTTGACCCGGCCATCCACGCCTTGCCCAGCTCACGAAGAACGTGGATGCACGGGCATGACGGCAACTGAGCGATCAGGCTGCGACCAGCACCGCCACGCCGATCACGATCAGCGCAATTCCTGCGAGCTCGCGCGGCGCGATTGGTTGCTTGAACGAGTAGTAGGCCACGGCCTGCGCGAACAGCACCTCGATCAAAGCGAGCGTGCGGACATTGGCGGCCGCCGTCAGCGCAAACGCCAGGAACCAGAATTGCGAGGCAAAGGCGCCCGTGAAGCCGGCGAGCATCGACGGCCGCCATAGTCCGAGGATTCCGCGCAATACGTCTGGCGCGCGTAGAAGCAGATAGATCGTCAGCACCAGCGTCTGCACGAACAGGCCAAGCACCAGCGTGAACGAGGAGGCCGTCACGAATGACACGTCGGGCACCGTGATGATCGCTCCGCGAAAGCCGACCGCGGACAGCGCGAATGCCGCCGCGGCGACGAGGCCGGTGATGGTCGGCTTCAGTTCGGCAAAGCTCTTCTCGCCGCCCGGCCGCAGCGCGGTGATGACGACGCCGACGGTCGCGATCACGATCGCGAGCACCTTGAGCCAGGTGAGGTGATCGCCGAGGAAGATGAAGCCGAAGATCGCGGTCTGTATCGCCTCGGTCTTCAGATACGCCGTCGTCACCACGAAGGAGCGGTCGTTCATCGCGAGCAGCATCAGGCCGGTGGCGACGATCTGGCTGAGCGCCCCGAGCAGCAGCCACGGCCAGAACACGGTCGGCGGCAGGCTCAGATGATCGCCGGTCGCGAGCAGCACCACGCCCAGAAACAGCAGCGAGAACGGGAAGCCGAACAGGAAGCGGATATTGGTCGCGCCCCAGGTCCCCAGCGGCTTCGTCAACGACCGCTGCATCGCATTGCGCGCGACCTGCCCGAGCGCAGCGATGACGGTGAAGGGAATCCAGAGACTGGCGATGGTGAGCATGAGGGTGGCGGTTGGAAAGACAGGGCGATTAGCGTGACGGGAACAGACTCACTGGTCAACCACATGGGCGTCATGGGTGCGATGCTCTCGCAACAGGCACACTGTCGTCCCTGCGAACGCAGGGACCCATAACCCCAGGGAGCAGTTTTGCGGAGGCTGCCAACCCGCGCATCCAACACCGTCCGCCATCGATGGATTCCGCGGTATGGGTCCCTGCGTTCGCAGGGACGACAGCATTTGCTTGGCAGCGCTCACACCGTCAAACCAAGAGATCGCTGAGGTCCCGCCACTCGGGGTTATCGCGCTCGATCAGCTCGATCTTCCAGTCGCGCTTCCAGCGTTTAAGCTGCTTTTCGCGGGCGATCGCCTCTTCCGCCCGTTCATACGCCTCAGTGTAGACGAGGCGGTGTACGCCGTAGCGCTTGACGAACTCCGAGCCCTTGCCGGCGCGGTGTTCCTCGAGGCGTTTCTGGAGCGAGTTGGTGATGCCGATGTACAGTGTTCCGTGACGGCGGCTGGCGAGGATGTAGACGTAGTACATGCTCGGAGCGCCTGTCTTCGCTAACCACAGGGGCTGGTGGTTATGGGTCCCTGCGTTCGCAGGGACGACACTGTTCTCGGAGTGACAGCTCGTACCCCACCCACGGCAGTTCACACCATGGCTTCCGCCACCACCATGTAGTTCACGTCCATATCGGACGAGAGGGTCCATTTGTCGGCGAAGGGGCTGTAGACCACGCCGGTCTGCTCGGTGATGACGAGGCGGTTGTCGAGCAGGTGTTTTGCGAGCTCGTCGGGGGTGACGAACTTGTTCCATTCGTGGGTGCCGCGCGGCAGCCAGCGCAGCACGTATTCGGCGCCGACGATCGCGAGCGCGAAGCTCTTCCAGTTGCGGTTCAGCGTCGAGACCACCATCAGCCCGTTCGGCTTCAGCATCGAGGCGCAGCGCTTCAGGAAGACGCCGACGTCGGTGACGTGCTCGACCACCTCCATCGCCAGCACGATATCGAAGCGCTCGCGCGGGTCGATCTCCTCCACCGTGGTGCAGCGATAGTCGATCGCAAGATGGCTCTTGTCGGCGTGCAGCTTCGCCGCGGCGATGTTGCTCTGGGAAGGATCGATGCCGATGACCTGTGCGCCCAGCCGCGACAACGGCTCGCACAGCAGGCCGGCGCCGCAGCCGATGTCGAGCACGCGCAGGCCGCCGAGGCAATTGAGGCTGCGCACGTTGCGCTCGAACTTGCGGCAGGCGGCGTCGCGGATATAGCCGAGCCGCAGCGGGTTGATCCGGTGCAGCGGCGCCATCTTGCCCTTGGGGTCCCACCACTCCGCAGAGAGTTTTGAGAATTTCGCGATCTCGGCAGCGTCGACGGTCGAGCCCGGCTGGGCGGAAAGGGAAGTATTTTGCTGCATGCTCATGGTGCGCGCGGTCCTACCGCGTGGTGATCGAACTACGGAAGGCGAGCGGCGAGGCGATGGTCCTGATCGTCTCGATGCCCTCGCCGACGCCGCGAATCGTCACGTCGCCGTAGTTGAGAATACGTCCAAGAATGGACTGGTCGACGTCGACACTCTCGACCTTGTCCAGCGCCATCTCGAAGGTTCGACGCTTGATGAACCCGGTCTTGTGCACGACCCTGAGATTGGTGACGTCGGTCTCGGTGGTGAAGCGATGGAACCAGCCCTTGATGGTCCAATACAGGGCCGCCAGAGCCACGAGACCCGAGGCGACCAGGCAGAGCAAGACGAGCCAGTCGGCGGTGGCCTGCCGGGACAGCACGAACAGGGCCAGCGCCACGATCCAGGCCACGATGGCCGGAAAGTAGAAGATCCAGTGCGCATTGGTCGAATACAGCACCCGCTCGCCCGGTTGCAGAATCTCGTCGATATAGCGCGCCATGATCTCGGTTAACCCACTTCCCCCGCGCCCTGCCCCCGCAGGAACCCGCTTGCCCCCGGCCCCGCCGCTATGTATACGCGCGTCGGTGTCCGCGAGGCACCCGTCCAGTGCGGGTCACCATACTGATCCTTATGAAGGAATGCACGCGTCGTCATGAGCCGCCTCGTGATGAAATTCGGCGGCACGTCCGTCGCCAACATCGAACGTATCCGCAACGTCGCACGCCATGTGAAGCGTGAGGTCGATGCCGGCCATGAAGTGGCCGTGGTCGTCTCGGCGATGGCCGGCAAGACCAACGAGCTGGTCGCCTGGTGCACCGAGGCCTCGCCGATGCACGACGCGCGCGAGTACGACGCCGTTGTCGCCTCGGGCGAACAGGTGACCTCAGGTCTTCTTGCCATCGTGCTCCAGGGCATGGGCATTCAGGCCCGGTCCTGGCAGGGCTGGCAGATCCCGATCAAGACCAGCGACGCCCATGCCTCGGCCCGGATCGAGGACATCGACGGCAGCGAGATCATCAAGCGCTTTAGGGAGCGCAAGGAAGTCGCGGTCATCGCCGGCTTCCAGGGCATCAATCCCGAGACCAACCGCATCACCACGCTCGGCCGCGGCGGCTCCGATACCTCGGCCGTGGCGATCGCCGCCGCCGTCAAGGCGGACCGCTGCGACATCTACACCGACGTCGACGGCGTCTACACCACCGACCCGCGAATCGTGCCGAAGGCCAAGAGGCTCGACAAGATCGCGTTCGAAGACATGCTGGAACTGGCCTCGCAGGGCGCCAAAGTGCTCCAGGTCCGCTCGGTGGAACTCGGCATGGTCCACAACATGCCGATCTTCGTCCGCTCGAGCTTCGACAAGCCCGAGGATATCGACCCGCATGCCAACCAGCCGCCCGGCACGCTGATCTGCAGCGAGGAGGAGATCATGGAAAGCCACGTCGTCACCGGCATCGCCTTTTCGAAGGACGAGGCCCAGATCTCGGTGCGCCAGATCGAGGACAAGCCCGGCGTCGCGGCCTCGATCTTCGGCCCGCTGGCGGATGCGAACATCAACGTCGACATGATCGTGCAGAATGTTTCCGAGGACGGCAAGACCACCGACCTCACCTTCACGGTGCCCGCCGCCGACTATACCCGCGCCAAGGATACGATTACCGCCGCCAAGGCCAAGATCGGCTATGCGCGGCTCGATACCGCCACCGACGTCGCCAAGATCTCGGTGATCGGCAGCGGCATGCGCAGCCATGCCGGCGTCGCCGCCCAGGCGTTCTCGGCCCTCGCCGGGCGGAACATCAACATCCGGGCCATTACAACCTCCGAGATCAAATTCTCGGTTCTGATCGACGCCGCCTATACCGAGCTGGCGGTGCGCACCCTGCATACGCTGTACGGGCTCGATCAGGCCTGAAGCGCGACCATCGTCGCGCTTCAGATTGTTGTTAGAGCATGGTCTTTCCGGAAAACCGCTTCGCACTTTTCCGGACCATGCCTAGGCTAATTTTCCCTTAGCGGTCGCAGCAAACGCGAAGGTGTACACACCTTTGCGTTTGGCAGGCGTTTTGCTTGGCAAAACAAGCCTCAATTCGCTATACGGCGAAAAGGGTGGGCTGCCGCAGACTGTGTCCCAGTTCAGGCGGCGCTGATTCGGTACAAGCGCTAAATCTCAGGTAGATTTTGGGCTTGTGCCTGCGCCGGACAAACAATTTGGTTGTTTTTCTGGAATTTTGATCCAGCCGCCGGCCGATACCGCCGGGCCCGGCAGACGGAGGAGATTGACGGTTCATGCGGAGCGCGTCGGGAGGTCCCCGCGTCTTGTTGAGACGGCTCCGCGAAACCATGGCGGAGCAGGTCTCGGCCCAGGAGCGGCTGGACAAGATCGTGGTGCTGATCGCCGCCAACATGGTGGCCGAGGTGTGCTCGGTCTATGTGCTGCGCATCGACAACACGCTCGAGCTCTACGCCACCGAAGGTCTCAACCGCGAGGCGGTGCACCATACCGTGCTGAGCGCCCATGAGGGCCTGGTCGGCCTCGTCGCCAGCGAGGCGACGCCGCTCAATTTGAGCGATGCGCAGAGCCACCCGGCCTTCTCGTTCCGCCCCGAGACCGGCGAAGAGATCTACCACTCCTTCCTCGGCGTGCCGATCCTGCGCGCCGGCAACACGCTCGGCGTGCTGGTGGTGCAGAACCGCGCCAAGCGCAACTATGTCGAGGAGGAGCTCGAGGCGCTCCAGACCACCGCGATGGTGCTGGCCGAGCTGATCGCCTCGGGCGAGCTGTCCGCGCTGGCCCAGCCGGGCCAGGAGCCGGCGGCGCGCCATTCCGCGCAGAAGGTCGGCGCGATCCTGTCCGAGGGTATCGCGCTCGGCCACGTCGTGCTGCACGAGCCCCGCGTCGTCATCAAGGACTACATCGCCGAGGACCTGCCGAAGGAGATCAAGCGGCTGGACACCGCGCTCGCCAAGCTGCGCGCCGACCTCGACCGCATGCTGGAGCGCGGCGACGTCGCCGAGGGCGGCGAGCATCGCGAGGTGCTGGAAGCCTACCGCATGTTCGCCAACGACCAGGGCTGGTCGCACAAGCTGCACGAGGCGGTCGCCACCGGCCTCACCGCGGAAGCTGCCGTCGAGCGCGTGCAGTCCGACACCCGCGCGCGCATGCTGCGCTCGACCGATCCTTACCTGCGCGACCGGCTGCATGATCTCGAGGACCTCGGCTACCGCCTGATGCGGCAGCTGGTCGGCCAGGATCACGCGCCGTCGCGCGAACAACTGCCCGACAACGCCATCGTCATCGCCCGCGCGATGGGCCCGGCGGCGCTCCTCGACTACGACCGCAAGCGCCTGCGCGGTATCGTGCTCGAGGAAGGCACTGCCAATTCGCACGTGTCGATCGTGGCACGCGCGCTCGGCATTCCCGCGGTCGGCGAAGTGCCGAACGCACCCGGCATCGCCGATCCCGGCGATGCCATCATCGTCGACGGCACCTCGGGCTCGATCTATGTGCGCCCGTCGCAGGAGATCGAGGCCGCCTTCGCCGAGCGCGTGCGCTTCCGCGCCCGCCGCCAGGCCCAGTATCTGGCGCTGCGCGACCGGCCCTGCGTCACCAAGGACGGCCAGAAGGTCGAACTGATGATCAACGCAGGGCTGGCCATCGACCTGCCGCATATCGAGGACACCGGCAGCGCCGGCATCGGCCTGTTCCGCACCGAGCTGCAATTCATGGTCGGCCAGAGCCTGCCGCGCACCAGCGACCAGCTCGCGCTCTATCGCACGGTGCTGGACGCGGCCGGCAGCAAGCCCGTCACCTTCCGCACCCTCGACATCGGCGGCGACAAGGCGCTGCCCTATATGGAAGCCGTGATCGAGGAAAATCCCGCGCTCGGCTGGCGCGCGATCCGGCTCGGGCTGGATCGCCCCGGCCTGTTGCGCGGCCAGATCCGCGCGCTGCTGCGCGCCGGCGGCGGCCGTGCGCTGCGCATCATGTTCCCGATGATCTCGGAGGTCGCCGAATTCGACGCGGCCAAGGCACTGGTCGAGCGCGAGCTCACCTATTTGCGCCAGCACGGCCACACGCTGCCTGAAAGAATCGACATCGGCACCATGGTCGAGGTGCCGGCCCTGCTCTACCAGCTCGACGAGCTCCTGAAGAAGGTCGATTTCATTTCGGTCGGCTCCAACGATCTGTTCCAGTTCCTGTTCGCGGTCGATCGCGGCAATGCCAAGGTGTCCGAACGCTTCGACACCATGTCGGCGCCGATCCTGCGCGCGCTGCGCGACATCGCACGCAAGGCGCACGCGGCGAAGAAGTCGCTCTCGCTGTGCGGCGAGATGGCGTCGAAGCCGATCGGCGCGCTGGCGCTGGTCGCGCTGGGCTATCGCTCGCTGTCGCTCTCGGCGACTGCGCTCGGTCCGGTCAAGGCGATGGTGCTCGACCTCGACGCCAAGAAGGCCGAGGCGACGCTTGGCCCGCTGCTGGACGCGCCGGCGGGCAGCGTCTCGATCAGGCAGAAGCTGACGGAATTTGCCGAGGCCGAAGGCCTGGCCTTGTAGCGGGCCTGTCGCCGCGTCCTGCCGCCTCGCCTCTTGCCGCTATTGAGACTGAACCGATGTCGTCACTCCCCGAAGCCAAACTGGACGTCCTGCTCGCGCATCACGCCTCGCTCGAGGCCGAATCGCTCGGACAACTCACCTCCGATCGATATGTGCAGATCACACGCGAGCTCGCCGAGATCACCCCGCTGGTCGAGGCGGTGAAGGCCTATCGCTCCGCCGTCAAGGAGCTGGCGGACACCGAGGCGCTGATCGCCGATCCCGCGACCGATGCCGAGATGCGCAGCATGGCGGAGGCCGAACGCGACGAGCTGACGCCAAAGATCGAGGAGCTGGTCCAGAAGATCCGCGTCGCGCTGTTGCCGAAGGACGCCATGGACGACCGCAACGTGGTGCTGGAAATCCGCGCCGGCACCGGCGGCGACGAAGCCTCGCTGTTCGCCGGCGACCTGTTCCGGATGTACGAGCGCTTTGCCAGCCTTCAGGGCTGGAAGGTCGAGGTGATCTCGGCCAGCGAAGGCACCGTCGGCGGCTACAAGGAAATCATCGCCGAGGTACAGGGCCGCGGCGCGTTCTCGAAGCTGAAGTTCGAATCCGGCGTGCACCGCGTGCAGCGCGTGCCCGACACCGAGACGCAGGGACGCATCCACACATCGGCAGCGACGGTGGCCGTGCTGCCGGAGGTCGAGGACGTCGACGTCGACATCAAGAACGACGACCTGCGGATCGAGACCATGCGCGCGCAAGGAGCGGGCGGCCAGCACGTCAACAAGACCGAATCGGCGATCCGCATCACCCACATCCCGACCGGCATCGTGGTGATGATGCAGGACAGCCGCTCGCAGCACAAGAACCGCGCCTCTGCCATGAACATCCTGCGCTCGCGCATCTACGACGCGGAGCGGCAACGCGTCGACGCCGCACGCTCCGCCGAGCGCAAGGAGAAGGTCGGCTCCGGCGACCGCTCCGAGCGCATCCGCACCTATAATTTTCCGCAAGGCCGCGTCACCGACCACCGCATCAACCTCACGCTCTACAAGCTGCCGCAGGTGATCGCGGGTGAAGCCTTGGGCGAATTGATCGACGCACTGACGACGGAGCACCAGGCCGCACAGCTCGCTGCGCAAGGCGCGGCGGCCTGAGGCGTGAGCAACCCCTTCACCGGGCAATCCATCGAGGGCGCGCGGCGCACGCTCGCTGCGCTATTGAGATCGGCACAGCTCGACGAAGCCGAGCTCGACGCCCGCATCCTGATCGGTGCGGTGCTCGGCCTCGACCTCACCGGCCTGGTCACGCAGGCTGCCCGTCCTCTGACCGCGGCCGAAGCATCACGGCTGGCGCAACATGCTCAGCGCCGCATCGCCGGCGAGCCGGTGGCGCGCATCCTCGGGACACGCGAATTCTGGGGCCTGCCATTCCGCTTGTCGGAAGCAACCCTGGTCCCGCGCCCCGATACCGAGACCGTGGTCGAGCTTGCACTCGAGATTTTTCGCAAGCGGCAGGCATCTCATCGGCCGCGTATCGCCGACATCGGCACCGGCTCCGGCGCGATCCTGCTCGCGCTGCTGCACGAAATTCCGGACGCTTCTGGCGTCGGCACCGATCTCAGCCAGAACGCGCTCAGAACCGCCAGGGACAATGCCGTCGCGCTCGGCCTCGCCGACCGCGCCGCCTTCGTCGCCTGCTCCTACGCCGCGGCGCTCCGCGGCCCGTTCGATCTCATCGTCTCGAACCCGCCCTATATTCCCTCGGGCGAGATTCCGAAATTGAGCATCGAGGTGCGCGGGCACGATCCGCATCTGGCGCTCGACGGCGGCAATGACGGATATGACGCCTACCGCGCGCTGATCCCCCAGGCGGCCGAAAGGCTCGCGCCCGGCGGAGCGCTGATCGTCGAGGCCGGACAGGGCCAGGCGCAAAATATTGAAACCTTGATGAGGGGCGCCGCGTTATCACTGGACCGGCCGCCCAAGGCTGACCTGGCGGGCATTCCCCGGGCCGTTTCGGCCCGAAAAATGCCTCCATAAAAGCCGATTGGGCTGCAAAAACCTCTTGGAATATCGCCTGGGAACGACTACGTTCCGTCCAACACATCGGTGCCGGCCCCGTACACGTACGGGCGAAAGCCGGGCTCTCGGGCGAGAGCATTACTGATTTAAAGGTTCCAAGCCGCAGGTCCTGTTGAGCGCGATGGCCAGTGGAGCTGCGCTGCTCTCCGACCGCAAGTGAACGAAAGCCTGATATTGCGCTTGAAGACTTACGCAAGAAAGCTGGGCTTGTTTCGGCAAGCGAAATGAATGGGTTCGCTGGCAATGAATGCTGGCGGGTGGGGAACGCGTCTTTGTTGAACGCGACGGTCGACGAACATTGGCAGGGCTCGATCCGGCTTGCGCGCGGTGCGCGCGAGAGATGTGAGCCGCTGTCCCCAGGTCACTCCTAGCAATCAGTAATGCGTGCAACCTTTAGGGCTGGAATCGAAGGCAGGACATGAGAAACGGTCAGAACAAGCAGCGGATGCGCAACCGCAACAACAATAACAACAACCGGCGCGGCCAGAACCCGATGACCCGGGTCTACGAGTCCAACGGACCCGACATCAAGATTCGCGGCACCGCTTCGCACATCGCTGAAAAGTATCTCCAGCTTGCGCGTGATGCGCGCTCCTCCGGCGACCCCGTTGCAGCCGAGAACTACTACCAGCATGCCGAGCATTATTTCCGCCTGATCGCTGCGGCCCAGGAGCAGTTCCGCCAGAGCCAGCAGCCGCGCGGCGATGAGCCCATCAGCAGCAGCGACGACGGCGAGGATGACGGCGAGAATTTCTCGGCCTTCGGCCAGGAGCCGGGTTTCGTCCCGCAGCCTCCGCAGCAGCCCTTCATGCGCGACCGCGATGGCCAGCGCGACCACCACCCGCGTGATCATCAGCAGCGCGACGGCCAGCAGCCCTATCAGCGCGACAACCAGCAGCCGCGCGAGCACCGCGAACGCGATCATCGTGCGCAGCCGCAATATCAGCCGCAGCCCGCCAACCAGCCGCAGCCCGTCATCGCCGATGCCGGCAGCGTCGATCGCCTGCCCTCCTTCATCACCGGCGCGCAGCCGCAAGTGAATGTCGCCGCGAATGGCGGCCAGGGCGGGTTTGAGGGTGCCGGTGGCGGCGAGCGCTATCCGCGGCGGCGGCGCCGGCCGCATGGCCCGCGCCCCGAGCGCGAGGCCGCCCCAGTCGCGTCCAGCGACGAGGTCGCCCCCGGCGAGTAGCCACTTCTGATTTCAGACCTGACTCGTCCCGGCCTCGCCGGGACGATTTGTTTGTGCCTGACTGAAGCGATCAGCGCTTGGGGCACGGACTACCTCTCCCGGTAGGGGGCGATGAGCCCAAAGCATGATCCGGAAAAGTGCGCAGCGGTTTTCCGAAAGGATCATGCTTGAACAACAGCTAAAGCGCGTTGGCGATTCATCCTAATCGCATCGCGCTTTAGCGCGTCACCGTCGTCTGGGACGGCACCAGCACCGGCTTCGCGAGCGAGGGAATCAGCCGCGCGCGCTCGCGCTTGGCGGGGATCGCGCGGTAGACCTGCTTGGTCGCCTCCACGATATGGACGCCGGCAAAGGGCAGCGACAACGCTGCGCCGGCGCGCTCCCACATCTGCGCCGATTTCAGCACCCAGCCTCCGGCATAAGGCGGCATGAACAGCGCTTCGCCCCAGGCGGTTGGCGTGAACCAGGTCTGGCGCAGCAGCTCGGTGATCTGCGAGCGCGAATAAGGCCGGCCGTGACCGAAGGGCGTACTGTCGGTGCGGGTCCACACCCCGCGCCGGTTCGGGATCACAGCGATCACGCGCCCGGACGGCGACAGCACGCGCCACACCTCGCGCAGCAGCGCGGCCGGATCGTCCGACATCTCCAGCGCGTGGACCAGGAGGATGCGGTCGACCGCGGCGTCAGGAAGCGGCAGCGAGAATTCGTCGACCAGCGAGGCCAGCGCCGGTCGTCCCGTCGGCCATTTCAGGACGCCCTGGGCCGCCGGCATGAAGGCGATGCAGCGCTCGGCGTCCTCGCGGAACAATCCCAGATAGGGCGTGGGATAGCCGATGCCGAGGACGCGCTGGCCCTCGGCGCTTGGCCAGCGCTCCCTGATGCCGCGATTGATCATTTGCCGCGCCACGATCCCGAGGCGGCGGGAATAGAACTCGCGGAGGTCGACGACGTCGATGGTCATGACGGCAATGTAACATGCGCAAGGCCGCCCCTGCGCGCGGAATATTGCATTGCCTGCGCAACGTTAACGCCATATTTGTCTGGCGGGGCTGAGCCCGATGGAGATGACATGGCCGCCGAAATTCGTACTTTCACCTGTTTAAACGACAATTTCGGTTATCTGATCCACGACGTGGAAACCAAGGCGACCGCGTCGATCGACGCGCCGGAGGCCGGCCCCATCCTCGAGGCCCTGGAGCGCGAGGGCTGGCAGCTCACCGACATCCTGATCACCCATCATCATGGCGATCATGTCGGCGGGGTTGCCGAACTCAAGCAGAAGTACGATTGCCGCGTCGTGGCGCCGCACGACAAGACGACGAAGATCGCGAATGTCGACCTGCGCGTCGCCAACGCCGACGTGGTAAAGATCGGCAATTTGCTGGCGCGCGTCGTGGAGACGCCCGGCCACACGCTCGACCACATCTCCTACGTGTTCGACACCGAGAAGACGGTCTTCGCCGCCGACACGCTGTTCTCGATCGGCTGCGGCCGCGTCTTCGAGGGCACCTACCCGATGATGTGGGATTCGCTTCTGAAGCTGCGGGCGCTACCCGACGACTTCAAGCTCTATTGCGGCCACGAATACACGGCGTCCAACGTCAAATTCGCGCTCACCATCGAGCCGGACAATGCGGCGCTCCAGGCGCGCGCCGCCGAAGTGACGAAGCTGCGGGCCGAGAACAAGCCCACGATTCCCTCACTGCTTGGTGACGAGAAGCGAGCAAACGTGTTCCTGCGGGCTGATGCGCCCGAGGTCGCAGCCAGGCTACACATGAAGGGCGCGGATGCCGCCGCGGTGTTCGGCGAACTGCGCGAGCGCAAGAACAAGTCCTGAAGAACAAGTCCTGACGGGAATCGATGCCGACCGCAGCCGAGATCATCGCGCGCCTCGAACTCCGACCGCATCCCGAAGGTGGGCACTACCGGGAAACGTTTCGTGATCTGGCCACGGACGCCAACGGACGTTCGCGCTCGACGCTGATCTATTTCCTGCTCGCACGCGGCGAACGCTCGCACTGGCACCGCGTCGATGCGGTCGAGACTTGGCATTACTACGCCGGCCACCCTTTGATCTTGCGCATCGCCCATGAAGGCTGCTCGCAGCATGAGGTGCGGCTGGGCAGCGACCTCATCGGCGGCGAGCGTCCGCAGGGTATCGTGCCTGCGAATGCCTGGCAGATGGCAGAAACCACGGGCGAGTGGACGCTGGTCGGCTGCACCGTGGCGCCAGCGTTCGAGTTCGCAGGCTTCGAGCTCGCGCCGAAGGGCTGGGAGCCGTAGCTCACCTCTTCCGCAGCACCATGTCCTTCGCCGCGATCAGGCCGCCGCCGGCGATCAGGATCGCGGCGATGGCGATGTTGGCGCTGGCCTTGGCATAGCCGGCGGCGATGAGGAAGCCGGTCGAGAGCAGCGGCGTCGCGTAGGAGGCGGCGCCGAGCACGCGGATGTCGCCGCGCTTCATGCCGATGTCCCAGGCGTAGAAGGCGGCGCCGACGGGGCCGATGCCGAGTGCGATGACCGAGAGCCATTGCACCGTGGTCTCCGGCCAGACCGTGGTTTCAAGCAGACCATGCATCAGCGCGGCCAGTACGGCCGTGGCGAGGCAGAAGCCCGCGACCGCGTCGGTCGGCACCGCCTTCAGCCGGCGCGACAGCACCGAATAGGCCGCCCAGACGAAAGCGGCGATGAAGGCCGCGATCAATCCCGGCACCGCGCCCGGCGCGAAGCCGAAGGTGTTGCCGGCGAACAGCAGCACGGTGCCGACGAGGCCAAGCACTGCGCCGATGATATGATGCGCGGCCAGCCGCTCGCCGGGCAGGAATGACGAGAACAGCACGATCAGCAGCGGCCACAGGTAATTCAGAAGGCCGGCTTCGGCCGGCGGCGCGAAGCGCAGCGCGAGAAAGTACAGCGCATGATAGCCGAACAAGCCACCGACGCCGACGACCCAGACGACGAGCGGCTGGCGCAGGCTTTTCGCCGCCTCGCTCCGCCCGATCCAGGTGAGCAGCCCGACGACACCGCCGATCGCGAAGGTCATCGCGGCGAGCTGGAACGCCGGGATCCTTCCGGTCGCCACCGTCATCACCGACAGCAGCGACCACATCAGGATCGCGGTCAATCCGATCAGCGTCGCGGTGCGGGGAGTCATTTTGGAAGGCCTCGTCATTCCGGGATGACGCGTAGCGTCAGACCCGGAATCTCGAGATTCCGGGTTCACCGCTGTCGCGGCGCCCCGGAATGACAGTGCATGGCCGAATGCCCGGGACAAGCCCGCGCATGACGATGTGGACAATATCAGCCCGCGTGATGCGATCGCATCACACCATGTACTGGCCGCCGTTGACGGTCAGGGTCGAGCCGGTGATGAAGCCGGCCTCGTCGGCCGCGAGGAACACCACCGCGCGCGCGATCTCTTCGGGCTCGCCGAGCCGGCTGGCCGGGATCTGCGGGATCACGTTCTTCTCCAAGACGTCCTTCGGCACCGCCTGCACCATTTCGGTGTTGATGTAGCCCGGGCAGATCGCATTGACGGTGATGCCGCCCTTGGCGTTCTCGAGCGCGAGCGCCTTGGTGAAGCCGATGTCGCCGGCCTTCGCGGCGGAATAGTTGACCTGACCGAACTGCCCCTTCTGGCCGTTGATCGACGAGATCGAGATGATGCGGCCGAACTTGCGCGTGCGCATGCCCTCGATGACCTGGCGCGTCATGTTGAACAGCGAGCCCAGATTGGTGTTGATGACGGCGGTCCACTGCTCGAGCGTCATCTTGTGGAAGGCGGTATCGCGGGTAATGCCGGCATTGTTGACGAGCACCTCGATCGGCCCGAGATCGGCTTCGACCTTCTTCACGCCCGCCGCGCAGGCATCGAAGCTGCTGACGTCCCATTTGTAGGTCGCGATGCCGGTCTCGGCCTTGAACTTCTCCGCCGCCGCATCGTTGCCGGCATAGTTCGCCGCGACCTTGTAGCCGGCCGCCTTCAGCGCCTTGCTGATTGCCGCTCCGATGCCCCGCGTACCACCCGTCACCAGTGCAACACGTGCCATATCGTATTCCTTCCCTTGGACTCTTCGGACGCTTCTGACGTGATTGTTTTTAGCTGCGGATTATGCGGGACGTTTGACGGACATCAAGAACAAAACGCCCGGCGTGAGCCGGGCGTTTCTCTTTAGTCGAGGCTTGCGTGGTTGCGAAGAATATTTGATTTGCAACCGCTGCCTTTTTAGTCGCGTGCAACGCACGCGCTGACGTGTGCGGCGCACGCGTCAGCTCCGTGCAAGGTCGTCGTCAGTCGCGCGCCACACACATGGCGATGCCCATGCCGCCGCCGATGCACAGCGTGGCAAGGCCCTTCTTCGAATCACGCTTCTGCATTTCGTGCAGCAGCGTCACCAGCACGCGTGCGCCGGATGCGCCGATCGGATGGCCGATCGCGATCGCGCCGCCGTTGACGTTGACCTTGGACGTGTCCCAGCCGAGGTCCTTGTTGACGGCGCAGGCCTGCGCCGCGAAGGCTTCGTTGGCCTCGATCAGGTCGAGATCGCCGACGCTCCAGCCGGCCTTCTTCAGCGCGGCGCGCGAGGCCGGGATCGGGCCCGAGCCCATGATCTTCGGATCGACACCGGCCTGAGCCCAGGACACGATGCGCGCGATCGGCTTCTTGCCTTCCTTGGCCGCCTGCTTGGCGGTCATCAGCACCACCGCGGCGGCGCCGTCGTTGATGCCGGAGGCCGAGCCCGCGGTCACCGTGCCGTCCTTCTCGAAGGCGGGCTTGAGCTTGGCCATCGCGTCGAGGGTGGCGCCATGACGCGGATATTCGTCGGCGCTGACGACGACGTCGCCCTTGCGGGTCTTGATGGTGACGGGCACGATCTCGTCGTTGAACCTGCCGGCCTTCTGCGCGGCCTCCGCCTTCTGCTGCGAAGCAACGGCGAATTCGTCCTGCTGGGCGCGGGTGATCTGCCACTGCCGTGCGACGTTCTCGGCGGTGTTGCCCATGTGGTAGCCGTTGAAGGCATCCCACAGGCCGTCCTTGATCATGGTGTCGACCAGTTCGAGACCGCCCATCTTGACGCCACCGCGCAGGTGCTGGGCGTGCGGGGCCATGCTCATGGATTCCTGGCCGCCTGCGACCACGATCTCGGAATCACCATTGAGCAGCGCCTGATAGCCGAGCGCAACCGTGCGCAGGCCCGAGCCGCAAAGCTGGTTCACGCCCCAGGCCGGGCTCTCCACCGGAATGCCGGCAGCGATCGAAGCCTGACGGGCCGGGTTCTGGCCCTGGGCGGCGGTCAGGATCTGACCCATGATGACCTCGGAGACCCGGCCGGGCTCGATGCCACCACGCTCCAGCGCGGCCTTGATGGCGATGGCGCCGAGATCGTGGGCGGGAAGGGTCGCGAACGCTCCGTTGAAGCTACCGACCGGGGTGCGGGCGGCGCTGACGATGACGACATCGTCTGACATGGGCATCTCCTGGGTTTGAAGGGGGCAGGCGGGGCTGGGGAAAAGGGCTCGCCAGTCTCGAATGGCATCCTGTTAACGTCGTTGAGGCATGTCAATCGGACGGTCTCCGAATTCATGCCGCAGCGCATTCAAAATAGCGTTCTTGGCGCTTTCGCAAGCAAGATTTTGCTCTGCAATTAACCGTGCCGCACAAAACGGTAGCGTGAGCCCGTTGAAAATGCTTATTTTGTTGCGTTGCGTACTCTTCCCGCCCTGCGGCATTGCCCGGCAGGTTCCCGTTCTCCGCGTTTGCAAGTGAGAGCCCATGGCGAAATCAGACCAACCCACCACCATCAAGAAATACGCGAACCGCCGGCTCTATAACACCGGAACGAGTACCTACGTGACGCTGGAAGACCTCGCCGCCATGGTCAAGGATGGCGAAGATTTCCTGGTCTATGACGCCAAGTCCGGCGACGACATCACCCGCTCCGTGCTCGCCCAGATCATCTTCGAGCAGGAGAACAAGGCCGGCCAGAACCTGCTGCCGACCACCTTCCTCCGCCAGCTCATCCGCTTCTATGGCGACAGCATGCAGATGGTGGTGCCGAAATATCTGGAGCAGTCGATTGCGACGCTGACGCAGGAGCAGGAGAAGTTCCGCAAGCAGATCGCCAATACGCTGTCCGGCACTCCTTTTGCTCCGTTGGAGGAGCAAGTCCGCCGCAACATGGAGCTGTTCCAGCAGACCTTCTCGATGTTCAAGCCGTTCGCGGCGCCCCGTCCGACCACCACTTCCGAGCCGGAGCCCGATGCGAGTACCGAGGCGCCGAAGGACAGCAATATCGATGATCTGCGCCAGCAGATGAAGGAGATGCAGGAACGCCTCGAGCGGATGTCGAAGAAGGACGAGTAGTCCTTCATTGCACCGGCCCCTGGCGAGCCGGAGGACGAGCCATGTCTGACCGAGCCACCCATTGGGAGCATGTCTACGCCACCAAGGGCGAAGCCGAGGTCAGCTGGTTTCAGGACAGCCCGACAATCTCGCTCGAGATGATCCACGCGGCCAATCCGGATCATGGCGCAGCCATCATCGATATCGGCGGCGGCGCCTCGCGGCTGGTCGATGCGCTGCTGCAGGACGGATATCGCGACGTCGCCGTGCTGGATCTCTCTGCCAACGCGCTCGATGCGGCGAAGAAGCGAATCGGCGGAGCCGGTTCGATCGTCGACTGGATCGTTGCCGACGCCACGACGTGGCAGCCGGCGAAGACCTACGACGTC
The DNA here is from genome assembly GCF_041262065.1 of Bradyrhizobium sp. USDA 327. NCBI lineage: Bacteria > Pseudomonadati > Pseudomonadota > Alphaproteobacteria > Hyphomicrobiales > Nitrobacteraceae > Bradyrhizobium > Bradyrhizobium sp. USDA 327. The sequence continues at coordinate 6,643,318 of NZ_JBGCCW010000001.1, forward strand.
TGGCACGATCGCGCCGCGTTTCACTTCCTGACCGACCCGCGCGACAGGGCGGCCTACGTCGAACGCCTGCGATCAGCGCTTGCCCCCGGCGGACAAGTCATCATCGGCACGTTCGCGCCCGATGGTCCTGAGAAATGCAGCGGCCTGCCGGTACAGCGACACGACAGCGCGAGCCTTGCGGCGGAGCTCGGGCCCGAGTTTGGGCTCGTCGAGACGCGCAACGAGACGCATCACACGCCGTGGGATTCAACGCAGGCGTTTCAGTTCAGCCGTTTCCGGAGGAGCGGCTTGTAAGCACGCGACAGCCAGCTCAAGCCGCCAGCTTCACCGCATGCGCGAAATCCCAATAGAGCTTGCGCGCCCTCGTGTAGAACGGGCCCGGCTTCAGCTCGCGCTCGTCGATGCGGATCACGGGCGCGACCTTGGCGAAATTGCCGGATGAAAAGATCTCGTCGGCGGCAAGGAAATCGGCATAGCGCAGCGTCTTCTCGACCACGGTGACGCCGTCGGCACGAAGCAGGCTGATGACACGCTGGCGCGTGATGCCGTTCAGGAAAGTGCCGTTCGGCACCGGCGTGAAGACCACGCCGTCCTTCGCCATGAACACGTTCGAATTGCCGAACTCGGCGACGTTGCCGAGCATGTCGAGCATCAGCGCGTTGTTGAAGCCGCGTGCGGCGGCCTCGGCGAGCGCGCGCGAATTGTTCGGATAGAGGCAGGCCGCCTTGGCCTCGACCGGCGCGCATTCGGCGGTGGGCCTGCGGAACGGCGACAGCGTGATCGCGTTGCCGACAGGTTTTGGCATCGGCGCCTCGGAGATGCACAGGCACCAATTGGTGGTCTCGGGGTCGAACAGCACGCCGCCGCCGCTCCCGTTCTGCGCCCAATACATCGGACGGATATAGAGCTCGGCATCCCTCCCAAATCGGGCAATGCCTTCGGTTGCGAGCGCAAGCCAGGCGCCGGTATCGAGCAGCGGCTTCAGGCCAAAATTGATCGCCGATTGATTGACACGGGCGACGTGCCGGTCGAGATCGGGCGCAACACCCTCGAACGCGCGCGCGCCGTCGAACACGACCGAGCCGAGCCAGACCGCATGCGTGCGCGAGCCCATGATCGGCACATTGCCCTCGTGCCATTCGCCCTCGAAGAAGGTCCAGCTCAGCGAATAGTCGATGGGCTTCTTGATCTCGGCCATGACCGGCCTCCCCTTGGAAGTATCCGGGCACTATTGCCCCAATTTCTAAAAGATTCCCTGCGGGGACCTGGTGAGTTACCCTCCCCTCGTGGGAGAAAGGAGAGATCCATGCCGCTCGATCCGCTCGCCAAGCGTTTGTTGACCATGATGGCTGCGGCTGCGCCGCAGGCGCGGAGCCGGCCCAGCGTGGAAGCGCGGCGGCAATCGCTGGCAAAGCTGATGCAGTTCGCGCGTACCGAGGCACCGGATGTGACGACCTCCGACGGCATGCTGACCGGCCGCGCCGGCGAACTGCCCTATCGCCTCTACACGCCGGCGAGCGCCGAGGAGCTCGCACCGGGATTCGTGTTCTTTCACGGCGGCGGGCTCGTCGCCGGCAGCATTGCCACGCACGACCGCATCGCGGCCGCGCTGGCGCATGCCACCGGCTGCCGCCTCGTGTCGGTCGACTACCGGCTCGCGCCCGAGCACAGATTCCCCGCCGCCGTCGATGACGCGATCGCCGCCACCGAATGGGTGGCGCGCGAGGCGGCATCGCTCGGCATCGACGCGGACCGCCTGGTAATCGGCGGCGATTCCGCCGGCGCCACGCTCGCTGCGGTCGTGTGCCAGGAGGCGGCTCAGACCGCCGGCCTCTCCATCGCCGCGCAATGCCTGATCTGCCCGGTGCTGGATTTCGAGGAAACCTCGCCCTCGCGCGAGGCCTTTGCCGAGGGCCACCTGATCGACCGCGTCACGATCGAAGCCGATCTTTCCGACTATCTGCCCGAGGGCATCGACGCCGCCGACCCCCGCGTCTCTCCGTTGCGCGCGACACGGCTGGCGGGCCTGCCGACCGCGATCATCCATACCGCCGAGTACGACCCGATGCGCGACGAAGGCAATGCCTATGCCCGCAAGCTGCTCGCCGCGGGCGTCGTCGTCGAGCATGTCTGCCACGACGGCATGGTCCACAATTTTCACGCGATGGGCGCGATCCTGCCGCAGGCGCAGCTCGTGCTGTCGCAGATCGGCGAGCAGGTGCGGAGGGCGGTGAAGAAGTCAGTGTGAGAATCACACTCTTGCGTCGAGAACGGCTCTGGCTGCCACGAGATATTCAGGCCAATGCGCATCCGCATAGCGCTCGGCCTGCCGTGCGCAAGTGACGTCGGGCGCATGCGCGGCGGCGATCATGCGCGCAAAGCGTTCTTCGGCAACCGTCGCATCATCGACCTCTGGCGCCGGCGCGGCCGCCACGGCGGTCGGAGCGAGGGCGAGCCCCGCCATTCCGGCGAGCAGGATGCGGCGTGACGTGTTCATGGCTGTCGTCCTCCGTTGTCCGGCCTGCACTCCGGCAGGCGAGAGTGTCGGTGCAGTCACGACAGGGTAGCCGCGCGCGTCGATACAGTCCATCGTTTGCGGATAACGCTTGACCACGGGAACGATCACGTTCCATCTAGCATGAGGCTCAGCAACCAAGCCCCACGCGTCGGATTGTCACGTGTCAAACCGCAGCCCATCGCATCGTCCGGCTTTGCGCGCTGTCGCGCTGGGGCTGGCCTGCCTGACGGTTTCAGCAAGCGCTGCCTTCGCCACCGAGGCGGAGGAGGACGCACCGGCAAAGCCGACTGTTCCGAACATCTACCTCGACCTCCGCACCAGCTACGCGACGATCCCCGCAGGCACGCTCGGGCTCGGCTTCGGCACCACCTCGCTGTCGGCTGCGTTCCAAGCCCTGGCGGCGCGACGAGGCACGACGCTGCCGAACGGCTTGCCGGCGGCACAATCGATTGCCGTTGACCTGCCGCTGACCGTCGACGTCACCGACCGTGTCTCGCTCTATGGCGGCGTATCCGGATCGACGACGGATCTCGGCGGCGGCTGGTCGTCCTTTGACATCACCAGCTGGAACATCGGCGTGCAAGCCGACCTCTACCAGCAGAATGGCGGCAAGATCCCGACGATCACGCTGCAATCGACGCTGACGCAGTCGGTGCCGAACGAGCAGGGCATGGTGAATTCCTTCAACAACATTCTGGAATTCGACTACGCGCTCGACGAGGACGAGACGCGGGGCTGGTTGGCCGGCGTGCAATACACCACCGCCACCATTGCCAGCCCGTTCGCCAGCATCCGGCCGAACACGGTGCTCTATGCCGGCGGCTATTACCAATGGCCGAGCAACTGGAAGTTCACCGGGCGCCTCGGCATGCAGTCCTTCGGTGGCGCACAGCTCGCGGGACGGACGATCGCGGAGTCCTTCACCCAGCCGATCCTGCGGCTCGACCTTGACCGCATGGACGACAACGACAACCGACTGTTCGGCATCACCGCGCTGATCGCGTGGACGCCGAAGCCGTCCTATCAGCTGACGTTGCGAACGCCGCTCTACGCCGTGCGCAATTGAGCATGGTCCCGGAAAAGGATCATGCTCAAACGAAACGATGCCGCTGCTAATCCGGCACCGGGACGTCGAACGTGTTGAGCGTGACCGAGACCATGCAGTAGACGCCGACGAGATAGGACAGCTCGGCCGCGCCGTGTTCGCCGAACTCCTTCACCGCCGCGCGATAGGTCAGCTCCGGCAGCACGCCACCGCTGACCAGTGCCGAGGCCATGTCATAGGCGACAGCCTCCTGCCTGGTGAGGTCCACCGGTCGCTGCCCGGCGACGATGGTCGCCAGCTTCTCGTCGGAGAGACCGCGCTGCTCGGCGACCAGAACGTGGGCATAGAGCTCGTAACCGGACCGGAAATGCGAGCCGGTGACGAGGATCGCGACCTCGCGCACCGGCGCGGGCAGCAGCGGGTTCGACGCGACCGCCTTGACCAGCTCCCACACCGGCTTGCCGAAGCGCGGCTCGCGGATCCAGGGATTCCAGGGCCCGAGCAGCGCGCCGTCGTCGCGCATGTTCACAAAGCCCTTGAAATGGCCCTTGATGCCGGCTCGCATGTCGTCATAGAGCGGCTTCTGTTCGTCAGTCAGATCCTTGGGATCGAGAATGGGAAGGCGCACGGCAGGATCTCCTCGTTGAGACCACAACCGTCACCTGCATGCGTGCGCAGGGCAAGTGAAGTTGCCGTGACGACCGTGCCAATTTGAAAAACGGCGGGAAGACGCTGCTATGACGCGGCGGGGCTTCGCACGCCCTGCGGATTGAAGACGTCATCGACATCGAGCCTCAACGGCTCGCCTGTCGCGAGGAACGACGACAAGGCCGCCTCGTACGGCGCCGGATCGAGGCCGCGCGCTTTCAGCCATGCGGGCTCGTAACAGGTCTGCCGATAGCGCTCGCCGGAATCGCAGATCAGCGTCACGAGCGAGCCCGTCACGTTCGCTTGGCGCATTTCCGAGGCGAGCCGGCACAACGCCAGGAAGTTGGTGCCGGTGGAGCCGCCGACCGCGCGGCGCAGCCGGCGCGACAGCACGTTCATCGCCGCGATCGTCGCCGCATCCGGGATTTTCATCATGCGATCGACCACACCCGGCACGAAGGACGGCTCGCAGCGCGGCCGGCCGACGCCCTCGATCAGCGAGGGGCGGTCGCAGACATGGGAGCGGTCCTGCGAGCGGAAGCAGTCGAAGAACGCGGAATGTTCGACATCGGCGACGCATAGCCGCGTCGGATACTGCCGATAGCGCAGATAGCGCCCGATGGTGGCCGAGGTGCCGCCGGTGCCGGCACCCATCACGATCCAGTCCGGCAGCGGGCGCGGCTCGCCCTGCAATTGCGTGAAGATGGACTCGGCGATGTTGTTGTTGCCACGCCAGTCGGTGGCGCGCTCGGCGAAGGTGAACTGATCCATGTAGTGGCCGTTCAGACGGGCGGCGAGCGCCGCGGCGTCCGCATAGAGTGCGCGACCGTCGTCGATCAAATGGCAGTTGCCGCCATAATGCTCGATCGCGGCAATTTTCTCCGCCGAGGTCGTCCGCGGCATCACGGCGTAGAAGGGCACGCCGATCATCTGCGCGAAATAGGCTTCCGAAACCGCCGTCGATCCCGACGATGCCTCGACGACGGGGGTGCCTTCGCCGATGTGGCCGTTGCAGAGCGCATAGAGGAACAGCGAGCGCGCGAGGCGATGCTTCAGGCTGCCGGTCGGATGCGTGGACTCATCCTTGAGATAGATGTCGATGCCGGAGAGCGCCGGCACGATCAACCGGATCAGATGCGTGTCGGCGGTGCGGCACTGGTCGGCCTCGATCGCGGCGACGGCCTCGTCGACCCAGCCGCGTCGATAGGCCGGCCCGGCCCGATTGGACTGGCGGAGGGGGAATGTCTGCATGGTATGAATCTCTCATGATGCGGATCGCGCATCAAGTGCGCTTGATTTTGTTTTGACGCGCTTTATGGCGCGAACCGGTTTCCACTTCGCTGGAAGAACGCTTCTGCTCAAAACTCCAGCGGCGCGTTGTCGACGACTTCCTTCATCACGAAGAAGGTTCGGGTCTGGCGCACGCCGGGCAGCGCGATGAGCTGCTCGCCATGGATGCGGTTGAAATCCTCCATGTCGCCGACGCGGATCTTGAGGAAGTAGTCGAAGTCGCCGGCGACCAGGTGGCAGTCGAGCACGAATTTCAACTTCGCGATGGCCTTTTCGAAGGTGGCAAAACTCTCAGGCGTCGAGCGGTCGAGCACGACGCCGACCATCACCAGCGTGCCCTTCGCCAGCTTCTTCGGCGCGACCATGGCGCGCACGGTGGCAATGAAGCCATCCTCGAACAGGCGCTGGGTGCGGCGATGGCAGGTGGCGGGGCTGATCGCGACCGTCTCGGCCAGCTCGGCATTGCTGAGCCGTCCGTTATTTTGCAGCAATCTCAGTATCTTAAGGTCGATGCGGTCAAGTCGAGAGTCCACGGAAGAAGCTTTCACTTATGACGAATTGTTTGGAAGAAATCTGGCTCATCTGGCCAATCTCTGCAAGAGACAAGCAATGTTGACCCAATATTCGAGAGCACATTTTTCCGGGGCGGTGCTAGCTCCGTCCCCAGACGCCACCGCCAAATCGGGATAACCAATGATGCTGGAAAAATTCGCGCGCTACCCGCTGACCTTCGGCCCGACGCCGATCGAGAAGCTGGAGCGACTGTCAAAACACCTCGGCGGCAATGTCGAGATCTATGCCAAGCGCGAGGACTGCAATTCCGGCCTCGCCTATGGCGGCAACAAGCTGCGCAAGCTCGAATACATCATTCCCGATGCGATCGCCTCCAACGCCGACACGCTGGTCTCGATCGGCGGCGTGCAGTCCAACCACACCCGCATGATCGCCGCGGTCGCGGCCAAGATCGGCATGAAGTGCCGCCTCGTGCAGGAGGCCTGGGTGCCGCACGAGGACGCGGTCTATGACCGGGTCGGCAACATCATGCTCTCGCGCATCATGGGCGCCGACGTGCGCCTGGTCGACGACGGCTTCGACATCGGCATTCGCAAGAGCTGGGAACAGGCGATCGAGGAGGTGAAGGCGGCGGGCGGCAAGCCTTACGCGATTCCCGCCGGCGCCTCCGTGCATAAGTTTGGCGGCCTCGGCTATGTCGGCTTCGCGGAAGAGGTGCGCAAGCAGGAAGCCGAGCTCGGCTTCAAGTTCGACTACATCATCGTCTGCACGGTCACCGGCTCCACCCATGCCGGCATGCTGGTCGGCTTCGCCGCCGACGGCCGCGCCCGCAAGGTGATCGGCATCGACGCGTCCTTTACGCCGGCGCAGACCAAGACGCAGGTGCTCGAGATCGCGCAGAACACCGCAAAGCTCGTCGAGCTCGGCAAGGACCTCGTCGCCGACGACGTCGTGCTGATCGAGGACTACGCTTATCCCGCCTATGGCGTGCCGTCGGAAGAGACCAAGGAGGCGATCCGCCTGACCGCGCGGCTCGAAGGCATGATCACCGACCCCGTCTACGAGGGTAAGTCGATGCAGGGCCTGATCGACCTCGCGAAGAAGGGCTATTTCGAGAAGGGCGCGAAGATCCTCTACGCCCATCTCGGTGGCGCGCCCGCGCTGAACGGATATGCGTATGCGTTCAGGAATGGGTGAGTGAGGGCATAGCCCTCGCCTTGTACACAGCTGTCGTCCCGGACAAGCGCAGCGAAGCGAAGCGCTGATCCGGGACCCATACGCCGCAGCAATAGTTTTACGAAGGCTCGTACTTGCCAGCCTGCCGTCCCACACCGGCCTGTGGTTATGGATCCCGGATCTGCGCTACGCTTGTCCGGGATGACGGCGGAGTTTTTGGCTTGCTACCGCGTCCTGACGATCTGCAGCAGCTCGTCGCCGTAATGCTCGAGCTTCTTGTCGCCGATCCCCGGCACGTTGCGGAGTTCGTCCAGCGTCGTCGGCCATGCCCGGACGATGCCGTCGATCGTTGCGTCGTGCAGCACCACGTAGGCCGGCACGCCACGTTCGCGCGCGACGTCTGAACGCCAGGCGCGCAGGCGCGCGCGCAGCTCGGGATCGACATCGCCCTGCGGCGCGCTGGCCGCGGGCGCAAGATCGCCGCGGCGGGATTTGGCCCGACTCGAACGGATCCGGGTGCCCGGCGCCTCCTCGCGCAGCCACACGTCCGTTTCGCCGCGCAGCACACCACGCGATGACTCCGTCAGCTTCAGCGCGCCAAACGCTTCGCTGTCGCTTCGCAGATGTCCCATGGCCATCAGTTGCCGCAGCACCGTGCGCCATTGGTTCTCGTTGAGCTCGCGGCCGATGCCGAACACCGACAGCTTGTCGTGGCCGAACTGCGTCACCTTCTCGGTCAGGCGCCCCACCAGCACGTCGATCAAATGCATCGCGCCAAAGCGCTGGCCGGTGCGATAGACGCAGGACAGCAGCTTCTGCGCCAGCACCTTGCCGTCGCGCATCTTGGGCGGCGTCAGGCAATTGTCGCAATTGCCGCAGCTCTCGCCCATCACGATCTCGCCGAAATAGGCGAGCAGACGCCGGCGCCGGCAGTGCGGCGTCTCGGCAAGGCCGACCAGCGCATCGAGCTTGCCGATCGAGACCCGCTTGAATTCGTCGGAAGCGTTGGACTCGTCGATCATGCGGCGCTGCTGCACGATGTCCGAGAGGCCATAGGCCATCCAGGCCGTCGACGGTTTGCCGTCACGGCCGGCGCGCCCCGTCTCCTGGTAGTAGGCCTCGATGCTCTTGGGCAGGTCGAGATGGGCGACGAAGCGCACGTCGGGCTTGTCGATGCCCATGCCGAACGCCACGGTCGCGACGATGACGATGCCGTCCTCGTTGAGAAAGCGGTCCTGGTTGCGCGAGCGCACGCTGCCGTCGAGCCCGGCGTGGTAGGGCAGCGCCGCAATGCCGGCGTCTTGAAGCGCGGCGGCGACCTCCTCGACCCGGTTGCGCGACAGGCAATAGACCACGCCGGCATCGCCCATGTGCCGCTCGCGGATGAGTTCCTTCAGCTGCGACACCGCGTTGCGCTTGTCGACGATCTCGTAGCGGATGTTGGGCCGGTCGAAGCTCGAGACGAATTGCGGCGCCCCCGTGAGCTGGAGTCGATCGACGATCTCCTTGCGCGTCATCTCGTCGGCAGTCGCGGTCAGCGCGATGCGCGGCACGTCGGGAAACCGCTCGGCGATGATGGAGAGGCCGACATATTCGGGACGGAAGTCATGGCCCCATTGCGAGACGCAATGCGCCTCGTCGATCGCAAACAGCGCCACCTTCGCCTGCGCCAGCAGCGACAGGCAGCGCGGCGTGACCAGGCGTTCCGGCGCGACATAGAGCAGGTCGAGATCGCCCGCGAGAAGGCGTCGCTCGATGTCGGACGCCTCCTGCGGCGTCAACGACGAGTTCAGCGCGGCGGCATTGACGCCGGCCTCGATCAGCCCGGCAACCTGGTCGCGCATCAGCGCGATCAACGGCGACACCACGATGCCGCAGCCTTCGCGCAGCAAGGATGGAAGCTGATAGCACAGTGACTTGCCGCCGCCGGTCGGCATCAGCACGAGGCAATTGCCGCCGTCGGTGACATGCCGGATGATCTCGCCCTGCGCGCCGCGAAAACCCGGCAGGCCGAACACCGAATGCAACACCGACAGCGCGTCGCGGCCGTTGGCCGGCGCAGAGAGCGGAGCGGTGGAGGGAGCGGACATGGGCGTGTCGGGAACAATGCCGTGAGATTCGTCACAACGCCAGTCGCATGGCAGCGCGGGCGTGGCAAGGCCATCTTCTCCCTCTCCCCGCTTGCGGGGCGGGGGGAATCGCATATGGATTTCACGAGAACTGTCTGCGGGCTTGCTCCGCCTCTCCCGCTTGCGGGAGAGGCGGACGCGCTCGCAGAGCGCGGCGGGTGAGGGCTCTCGCCGCGCAGGGACATTCTCCTCAACCCTCAACAATCCCGACGCGGAGACACCCCCACCCCAGCCCTCCCCCGCAAGCGGGAGAGGGAGCCCAGTGCCGATGCCGCCACATCGTGCACACCATATGCGATAGCCCTGCGCGAGCGGGGAGAGGGTCGATGTGAGGAGGAGTCCCCGCAAGGATCCGACCTCTCTCCGCAAGCCGGGAGAGGTGAAGAAGAAGCTACGCCCCGATCCGTCGCAGCGCCTCTGCAACGGGCACGATCGGCATGTTGCGCTTGCCAGCGGCCTCCAGCGCATGACGCATCAGGTGCGGCGTGCAGCCATAGGGGCTTGGCGCATCGGCGACGTCGTGGCCGTAGAAGATCAGCCAGCCGCCGCTTGCGACCGCCTCGTCGAAATAGCGATCGACGCCTGCCGCATCGATCTCGCAATCCACAAGCGGCGAGGCGCGCAGGAACTGGAGATCGATGACGTCACTGTTGACGCCGGGAAGAATGCCGCGCGCGGAACGGAAGGCTTTTGCGAGTTGCGGCTTGCGCCAGACCGAGGCGATCCCATAGGGGTAGGCGAAGTTCTCCAGCGTGATCGAGGAATCGATATCGCGGAAATGACTGCGGTTCCGCTCGATCTCGCGAGCCATCGCGGCCTCATCGAGAGTGGCCGAACTCCGGTGCGAGAAGGTGTGGCAGGCAATCTCGTGACCCGCCCTGTGAAGGCGCACGATCGCATCGTTCGACAGACCGTGCCAATGGTCCGACGGCTGATCGATCAAGCTGCCGGCGAGATAGAACGTCCCCCGACCGCCATGCTGCTCCAGAAGCTCGGCACCCTCGCCTGCGGCGCTATCGGGGGCATCGTCGAAGGTGAAGCTCACCATCGGCGCATGCGCGGGCAATCGGTGCGGCGCGGCGTGGAAATGCCGGGCCAGCCGATTGTTCACGCGTCCCTGGAGTGCCGACCACACGCTGCGCTTCCCGTGATTCCCTATTTCTCTACTGAAACATTCGTGCAGGTTGAGGCAAGCCTAACGCCTGGGTAATCCTAACGTGAGACCAAGACCGCTTCGGCTAGCGCGCCGCGACCGACGCGTCGGCGCCCGCGCCGAGATAGCGCAACCAGTTGCGGAATAGCATCGCCGCCGCGTTGCCAGCGCCGATATCGGCGCGCAGGTTCAGCCCAGGCAGCTCGTTGGCGAGTGCCGGATGGCGCTGATGCGCCGCCTTCTTCTCGAAGCGAGCCAGTTTCTCTTCCGTCACTGCGTCAAAATAGCTCACCGGCAGGCGCGGATAATTCTCGCGCTCCCGCACGAGATAGCGGCCGATGTCGCGCAGATACTCTCGCTGGAGCGACAGCGCGTCATATTCCGGGTGGCCCTGAAAGAACACGAAGCGGCTGGCATATTGGCGGACGAAGACGTCGACGCCGGCTTGGGCCGAGCGTGTCAGCACCTGGTAACCGGCCTGCACGATGTCGCTCTCGGCGATCTCGTTCAGGCGCGAATGCGAGACCTTGAGCGGCGCAGGCGCAGCACGGGTCAACGAATCGCGCGTCACGACGTCGCAATCGAAAATGCCGTGACATTTGGCCGGCAGCCGCCGCCGTTCGATACCGTCGAGATGCAGCACCGCGGCATGCGCGGCAAGGCACGACCAGATCGTCGAGCGCGTGTTGGCCTTGGCCCAGTCGATGAGGTTCGTGAGGTCCCGCCAGTATGGCTCCTGGTCGAGCTCGGGCGCGATCGGCTCCGCGCCGGTCACGATCAGTCCGTCGAACTTGCCGCGCTCGAGATCGGAAAGGTCGGAATACTCGCTGTCGACATGCCACTTCGCTTCGGGCGATCGCTTCACGCTGGGAAGCGAAAAGCGGTGGAAGCGGATGCGGTGCGGGCCCGCGGCGGCCTGGAGCAGCTTCATGAACTGCCGCTCGGTCGCCTTCAGCGCAGGATCCGGCATGTTGTTGATCAGTCCGATCGTGAGGTCGGCGCCTGCATGGTCGCGTACGAGATCGCCCTCGCCCGGCACCAGGGCCGGACTCGATATGACTTGATCCCTGTCGATCAGGATCGTCATGGGCGACGCCGCCTACTCCGCGGCCTCGAGCCGCGCCGACGGGCAGGCCTTTTCCAGCGCCTGGTCGATGTCCTCGATGATGTCTGAAGCATGCTCGATGCCGATCGACAGACGGATGGTCTCCGGCAGCACGCCGGCAACGCGTTGCTGCTCCGCCGACATCTGCCGATGGGTCGTCGAGGCCGGATGGCAGGCCAGCGACTTGGCATCGCCGATATTGACGAGCCGCGTGATCAGCTTCAGCGCATCATAAAACGTCTTGCCGGCCTCCATTCCGCCCTTGATGCCGAAGGTGAACAGCGAGGAGGCGTTGCCATTCAGGTACTTCTGCACCAGCGGATAATGGGGGCTGTCCGGAAAACCGGTGTAATTGACCCATGCCACGCGCGGATCGCCGCGGAGGAATTCGGCGACCTTGCGCGCATTCTCGACATGGCGCTCCATGCGCAGCGCGACGGTCTCGATGCCCTGGAGCAGCAGGAAGGCGTTGAACGGCGACAGCACCGAACCCATGGTGCGCTGATAGACGCTGCGCGCGCGCTCGATATAGGCGGTGCGGCCGAACCGCACGGCGTAGACGAGACCGTGATAGGAGGCATCCGGCTTGTTGTAGGCCGGGAAACGCTCGGCATGTTTGGCCCAGGGGAAATTTCCGGAATCGACAATGGCGCCGCCGAGCGTGGTGCCGTGACCGCCAAGGAACTTGGTCAGCGAATGCACGGCGATGTCGGCACCGTAGTCGAAGGGCTTGAGCAGGATCGGGGTTGCGACGGTGTTGTCGACGATCAGCGGCACACCATGCGCATGCGCGATCTTCGCCAGCGCCTCGATGTCGCAGACATTGCCGGCGGGGTTGCCGATGGTCTCGGCAAAGACGGCCCGGGTGTTCTCATCGATCAGCTTCTCGATCGCCTCAGGCCTGTCGCTCTCGGCGAAACGGCCGGTAATGCCTTGGCGCGGCAGGATGTGGGAGAGCAGCGTGTGCGTGGTGCCGTAAAGCTGCGGCACGGAAACGATGTTGCCGCCGTGATCGGCGACGTTGACGAAGGCGAAATGCAGCGCTGCCTGCCCGGTCGCGACTGCAAGCGCGCCGACGCCGCCTTCAAGTTGGGCGATACGCTTCTCCAGCACCGCACTGGTCGGATTGGCGATGCGGCTGTAGCGAAAACCTTCGGTCTCGAGATTGAACAGGGCGGCGCCATGATCGGCGCTGTCGAAGGCATAGGCCGCAGTCTGGTAGATCGGCACGGCCACCGCATGCGTTGTAGCCTCGGGCTCGTAGCCGGCGTGAATAGCGATCGTCTCGTTGCGCATCGTGCCACCTCCGCGTGGAGCGGGCCGCACTTATTGGCCTGTATGAGGCATGTGCGTTGTCCGCCGTCCTCGTGTTAGAGGCGGGTGGTAAAGCGGACAATAATTCGCCTAGAGATCGAGGAAGTAACCCTAACGCTTGCTGGCGAATTGGCCGAAATCCAGGTTAAATTCGATTAACCGATCACGCCATATCTTGCTCGGCGTCATCCGTCTCGCCGCTGCGCGGCGAGCACCCCTCGGCCACGCGGGGAGAGGGGTGCATCGTCAACGTGGCGGTGCTTGCTTAGGCTTGAGCCATGCTCTCCCAGAGGCGGTGGGAGAGCACGCCGACGCGCTTCTCGATCGCGGCCGCGGCATCGAGCGCGAGATCCTCGCGATAGCGCCCGGCAATCAGCTGCACGCCGATCGGCTTGCCGTCGTGGAGCGCCACCGGCACCACCGCGCCGGGCAGGCCCAGCACGTTGATGGCGGAGATGAAGCGGATCTCGCCCCAGAAGATCTCGCGCACGCGCTCGGAACTGACGGTGTCGTCACGCGGGCCCGGCGTCGGCTTCACCGTGGTCGGCGCCAGCACGACCGGATACTCCTCGAAGAACAACTGCCAGGCGCGGATGTGGCCGTTGCGCGCGGCAGTCGCCTGCATCCAGGCTTTGAGATCGAGCACGTTGGCCTTGGCCTTCATGCCGCCCCAGGCTTTGTGGAAATCCTCGGACGCGACCTTCAGCATGCCGGCCTCCTGCATCACCACGGTCTCGTTGGTGATGATGTCGCACCAGGTCTGCCAGACACCGTTGATGTCGGGCACCGCGACCTCGCTGACGCGATAGCCGGAACGCTCGAGATGGTCGGCGGCCTGGCGCAGCGCCGCGGCGACAGAGGGATCGACGTCCATGTCCTCGGGGATCTTCGCCAGCGCGACCTTGATCGGCCCCTTCGGCTTGGGTCCGATCAGCGGTGCCGGCACCCACCAGGGGTCGCGCGGATCGCGCTGGCTCATCGCCTCCAGCGCGAGGCGGACGTCGGCGACATGGCGGGCGAGCGGCCCCTGCGCCGACATCAGATGCGCCAGCATCGGCCGCTCCGCCGTTGCGCTTCCGTTGAAGGCGGGGATGCGGCCCTGCGTCGGCTTGATGGTGGCGACGCCGTTGCAATGCGCCGGCCAGCGCAGCGAGCCGCCGATGTCGTTGCCATGGGCGATGGTGCCGATGCCTGCCGCGACCGCCGAACCCGCACCGCCCGAGGAGCCGCCGCAGGTGATACCGGGATCCCAGGGATTCAGCGTCAGCCCGTGCAGGGGATTGTCGGTGAAGCCGCGGAAGGAGAATTCCGGGGTGTTGGTGAGACCAAGGACGATGGCGCCGGCCTTCTTGAGGTTGCGGACAACAGGCGCATCCGACGGCGCGATGAGATCCTTGTTGGCGGGAACGCCGTTGAAGTTGGGCCGGCCTTCATAGTCGACATTCTCCTTGATGGTGATGGGCACACCGTGCAGGAGGCCGAGCTCGCCGCCCTTGGCGCGCTGCTTGTCGGCGGCGTGCGCCGCCGCGAGCGCTTCTTCCGAGAGATCCACGACAACCGCATTGAGCCCTGGATTGACGAGGCGCATCCGTTCGAGATGCGCTTCCACGACTTCGACCGCGGAGATTGCGCCGGAGCGGATCGCGGCCGCGGTATCGACCGCGGACCATTGCCAGGCCGGTCCTCTGGGCCGGCGCCCGGTGGCTGATTTGCGCGCGGCGGCCTTCTTGGCTGGCTTGATCACTTTCGCAGCGACGCCCTTTCGGGCTGAGGCCTTCTTGCTCGATGTCTTCGTTGCCGCTTTCCTGGAAGTACTTTTCTTCTTGGTTGCCGTTTTCTTCGCCACGTCGCATCTCCTGAAATTGCGCGGCGGAGGTTACGGACGACGATGCGGCGTGTACAGCGGCGTTTCTGCATGGCGCATTGCGACGGTACACCGATGCGACGAATTGCCGGCGTCCCCTGGCCTAAACAGGCGGCGGATTCAGCCGGGCAAAGCCCTGCTGGACGCGATAGGGATAGTAGGGGTAGGGCGGCATCACCGCGCTGGCCTCGTCGAGACGCTTGATCTGATCCGCGCTCAGAGGCCAGCCTGCTGCGCCGAGATTGTCGCGCAGCTGCGCTTCGTCGCGAGCGCCGATGATGACGGAGTCGATCGTGGGGCGCCTCAGCAGCCAGGCGATCGCGACCTGCGGCACGGTGCGGCCGGTCTCCATCGCGACCGCGTCCAGCACGTCGACGACGGCGTAGAGCGTCTCCTCGCGCACCGGCGGACCGAACTGTGCGGTCGCGTGCAGGCGGCTGTTCGGCGGCAGCGGCTGGCCGCGTCGGATTTTTCCGGTGAGCCGTCCCCAGCCGAGCGGACTCCAGACCAGTGCACCCACCCCCTGGTCGCGCGCGAGCGGCATCAGCTCCCACTCGTAGTCGCGGCCGAGCAACGAGTAGTAGACCTGATGCGCGACATAGCGCGGCCAGCCGTGCCGGTCCGCAATGGCGAGCGACTTCATCAACTGCCAGCCGGCGAAATTGGAGACGCCGACATAGCGCAGCTTGCCCGCGCGCACGAGCATGTCGAGCGTCGACAGCACCTCCTCGATCGGGGTGAAGGCGTCGAAAGCGTGGAGCTGGAGCAAGTCGATGTGGTCAGTGCCGAGCCGGCGCAGCGCCGCGTCAACCGAGGTCAGGAGCCGCTGCCGCGACGAGCCCGCATCGTGCGGCCCCTCGCCCATCGGCAGGCTCATTTTGGTCGAGATTAGCACCTTGTCGCGCCGGCCCCTGATCGCAGCGCCGAGAATCTCCTCGGACGCGCCGTTCGAATAGACGTCGGCGCTGTCGAACAGATTGACGCCGGCATCGAGGCAGATGTCGATCAGCCTGCGCGCTTCGTCTGCATTGCTGCGGCCCCAGGCCGAGAACAGGGGGCCCTGACCGCCGAAGGTGCCGGTGCCGAAGCTGAGGACGGGGACCCTGAGTCCGGAGGCCCCGAGATTGCGGTATTCCATTGTGGGTCTCCTTCGCTATTCCGCCGGGCACGCCGCGGCGACGACCGACGCGCGCTCGAGCCGAAGGCTCCACAGCGCCAGCGCGAGGCCGATCGCGGTGATGCCGGCAGCGACCAGCGGCAACGCGGGAAGGCCGAACCCGCGGTCGATGGTGAAGCCGCCGGCCCAGGCGCCGAGCGCGTTGCCGAGATTGAACGCGGCGATGTTGAGGCTGGAGGCGAGCGTGCGGCCGCCGGGGCCGGCTGCCTCCAATACGCGAAGCTGGAGCGGGGCGACGGTTGCGAAGGCGGCGATGCCGAGCAGCAGGATCAGCGCGATGGAAAGGATCTTGATCGATAGCACGGCTGCCAGCCCAAGCAGCACGATCGCAAGCGCGGCAAGCGTGCCGGTCAAGGCCCGTGCCAGGCCGCGGTCCGCAAGCTTGCCGCCGGCGACGTTGCCGATCGCGAGCCCGACGCCGAACACCAGCAGGATCGGCGAGACGGCAGCCTCCGAGAAGCCGGTGAAACGCGTCAGGATCGGCTGGATATAGGTGAAGACGACGAACAGGCCGGCGAAGCCGAACACGGTCATGGCGAGGCCGAGCAGCACCTGCGGACGACCGAGCACAGCGACCTCTTCGGCAAGCGAGATCGGCTTGTCGCCATTGCCGACATGGCCAGGCACGAGCGCGGCCACCACCGCGAACGCGATCACGCCGATGACCGTCACGGCCCAGAACGCGGCACGCCAGCCGAGCATCAGACCGAACCACGCGCCGAAGGGTACGCCCAGGAGCGTGGCGACCGTCAGACCGATGAACATGGTGGCGATCGCGGAGGCACGCTTGTCCTCGGCGACGAGGCTGGTGGCCACGACCGAGCCGACACCGAAGAACGTGCCGTGAGCGAGCGAGGTCAGCACGCGCGCAGCCATCAGCAGTTCGTAATTCGGGGCCAGCGCGCAAGCCGCATTGCCCAGCGTGAAGATCGCCATCAGCGCGAGCAGTACTGTTTTCCGTGGCATCCGCCGCGTCGCCAGAGTCAGCACCGGCGCGCCGACGAACACACCGAGTGCATAGCCCGATATCAGCAGGCCGGCGACCGGCACGGAAACATGCATGTCGGCGGCGACCTGGAGCAGGAGGCCCATGATGATGAATTCGGTGGTGCCGATGCCGAAGGCACCGGCGGTGAGCGCGAGGACGGCGGGAGGCATGCGTGGCTCCGATGGATGAGACGAAGCCCCGCAGATAGCGGCATGGCCGCAAAACCATTAGAATGTCGGCAATCCAATCATTTGTGACGTGAATTCAACATGGCCCGTTTCGACACCAACCGCTCCGCCGAAATGGAGGTTTTCGTCCGCGTGGTCGATCTCGGCGGCTTCACCCAGGCCGCGCGAAAGCTGCGTCTGACGCCGTCGGGCGTCAGCAAGCTGATGTCGCGGCTGGAGGCGCGGCTCGGCGCACGGCTCGTCAACCGCACCACGCGCAAGCTGACGCTGACCGAGGAGGGCCAGGCCTTCTACGAGCGGGCCGTGCGCATCCTCGCCGAAATGGAGGAGGCCGAGCGCGAGGCCGCCTCAGGCGCGGCGCCGCGCGGCCGTCTCACGGTCAATTGCAACATTCCCTTCGGCATGCTGCATGTGGTGCCGTTGATCCCGCGCTTCCTGGAGCAGCATCCCGACGTCACGCTCGATCTCGTGCTGACCGACACGCTGATCGACCTGATGCAGGAGCGCGCCGACGTCGCCATCCGCGTCGGCCCGCTACGGGCCTCGCGTCTCGTCGCGCGAAAGCTCGGCAGCAGCCGCATGGTCGTGGTCGGCGCGCCGGACTACCTCGCCCGTTGCGGAACGCCGAAAACGCCGGCGGATCTCGCCGATCACCGTGGCATCGGCTGGACTTTTCCGCGCAGCATCCGCGGTTGGCCGTTCAGGCGCGGGGATCACACCGAGGAGGCCGTGCCCACACCCGTCGCGCGCGCCAGCGACGGTGAAGCCGCCCGCCGCCTTGCGCTGGGCGGCGTCGGGCTTGCCCGGCTCGCCCTCTTCCACATCGGCCCCGACATCGAATCCGGCCGCCTCGTTCCGGTGCTGCAAAACTACAATCCCGGCGACCGCGAAGACATCCACGCCGTCTATGTCGGCCACACCGCGCCGCTGCCCGCGCGCGTGCGCGCGTTCATCGATTTCCTGGCCGAGCACGTGCGGGTGAACGATCCGGCGTTGAAACGGGCGGGCGATGGAAGGTGGAGATTGGTGTGATGAGGCTGGTGAAGGGACTGCGCTGAAATGAGCCGAACCTTCCAGCTCCGGCGCTGCGGCGAGCAATCTGACAAACCACCGCGGCGGCATCTCAGGAATCCACCGCCGCAGAGTCGGCTGAGTTGCGGCCGAAATCACGAAGCCGTGGTCACCCGCTTCGTCCGCGCTGCCAATGCGACGCTCAGCCGTTCGAGCACCACGAAGAACGGCGGCACGAAGAGCACGGCGAGGAAGGTCGAAGCCAACATGCCGCTCACGACCGCCAGCCCGATCGAAACGCGGGCGCCGGCGCCGGCCCCGCTGGCGAATACCAGCGGGAGCATGCCGAAAATGAAGGCGCACGAGGTCATCAGGATCGGGCGCAGGCGCAGCCGTGCCGCCTCGATCGCCGCCTCGGCGACCTCCATGCCCTCGGTCCGCTTCTCGCGCGCATATTCGACCACCAGGATGGCGTTCTTGGCAGCGAGCGCGATCAGCAGGACGATGCCGATCTGGGTGTAGAGGTTGTTCGGCATGCCCGTCGCATCGAGCGCGATGACCGTGCCGAGCAGCGCGAGCGGCACGGCGAGGATCACCGCGAGCGGCTGCAGCCAGCTCTCATATTGACCGGCGAGGATGAAATAGACGAGCACCAATGCAATGAGGAAGACGCGATAGATCTGGTTGCCGACGATCTGTTCCTGATAGGACATGCTGGTCCAGGCGGTACCCATGCCGGGCGGCAGCGACTTGGCCGCGACCTCGCTCATCAGCGATATCGCCTCTCCGGAACTGAAACCGGTCGCCGGACTGCCGGTGACGGTCGCCGCAGGATAGAGATTGTACAGCGTGATCAGTGGTGGGCCGACTTCATCCTTGATGGCGGCGACCGTGCCCAACGGCACCATCCGGCCATCGGCACCCTTCACCTTCAGCTTGAGGATGTCGTCGGGCTGGAGCCGGAACGCGGCATCCGCCTGGACGTAGACCTTGAACACGTAATTGTACTTGGTGAACTGGTTGACGTAGGTCGACCCCATATAGGTCTCCAGCGCCGAGAACACCTGGCCGACGGTGATGCCGATGGCCTCGGCCTTGGTGCGGTCCACCACCAGACGGAACTGCTTGACCGCCCCCTTGAAGTTCGGCGCGACATGGGCAAGTCCGGTCTGCGTCGACGCATTGGCGGCGAGCTGGTCGACGGCGTTCTGCAACGCCACGAAATCGGAGCTGCCGTCCTTGATCTGCACCATCATCGTGAACCCGCTGGCATTGCCGATGCCCTGGATCGGCGGCGGCAGCATGATCAGCGCCGTCGCGCTGTCCATGCCGTCGAGGGCGGCTCGGGCATTGGCCGTAATGCTGCCGATGCTGAGATCGCCCGTCTTTCGGTCGTCCCAGGGCTTGAGCACCACGTAGAGCATGCCGGCGTTGTACAGCGTCGCGTTGTTGTCGAGCGGCGAGATGCCGGACACCGCAATCACGTCCTCGACGCCGGGGACCGCCTGCACGAGCTTTACCGCGTCCGCGACGGCAGTTTCTGTCCGGTGCGCGGAAGCCGCGTCGGGCAGCTTGAGACTGACGACGAAATAGCCCTGATCCTCGTCCGGCAGGAAGCCGGTCGGCACCGTCGAGAGGCTGTAGAACGCAACACCGATCAAGGCGATGCCGAGCAATGCAACCGGAATGCTCAAGGCGACGATACGGCTGATCAGCGCCGTGTACAGCATCTCGGCGCGCCCGTAGACGGCGTTGAAGGCGCGCGCGGCGACGTTGCGCTCCTGCGGCGGCACCGACGGCCGCAGCCACAACGCGCCGGCTTCAGCGTCACGGCGTTTATCGCGGAGATCACTGCGGTCGCGGCGATCACGAGCGCGAACTGCTGATACATCTTTCCAGTCAGTCCGGACAAGGTCGCTGCCGGCAGGAACACCGCCATCAGCACCAGGGTGATGCCGATCACGGGGCCGAACAGCTCGGACATCGCCTTCACCGCAGCTTCGCGGCTGGACATGCCACCATCCAGATGACGCGCCACGCCCTCGACGATCACGATGGCGTCGTCCACCACGATGCCAATGGCGAGAACCAGCGCGAACAGGCTCGTCGTATTGACGGTGAAGCCGAGCAGCGACATCGCGGCGAACGCGCCGATGATGGTTACCGGCACCGTCGTCGCCGGCACCAGCATCGCCCGCCAATCCTGCAGGAACGCGAGGATCACGATCAGCACAAGGCCGGCGGCGATCACCAGTGTCTCGTAGACTTCGCGGACCGAAGCGGTGATGAACTTGGTGCTGTCGAACGAGACCTTGTAGGCGAGCCCGGACGGGAACGATTTCGACAGCTCGTCCATCTTGCTCTTGACGCTCTCGGCAACCGTCAGGGCGTTGGCGCCGGACAGCTGCGAGACCGCTATCGCCGCCGATGGCCGGCCGTTCAGCGTCGCGGTCTGGCCGTAGGACGCAGCGCCGAGCTCGATCCGGCCGACGTCGCGGATGCGGACGATCCTGCCGCCCTCGCCGCTCGCCACCTTGACCACGATGTTCTCGAACTCGGCCGCCTCGGAGAACCGGCCGGTGACATTGAGCACGTATTGGAAGTTGACGGTGTCCGGCGTCGGCGGCGCGCCGACGAGACCGGCGGTCACCTCGTTGCTCTGCTGCTGGATCGCCGAGGTCACATCGCTCGGGGTCAAGCCGAACGCCTGCAGGCGGCCGGGATCGAGCCAGATGCGCATCGCGTAGGCTCCCGACCCCAGCACCGTGACGTTGCCGACGCCGGGCACGCGCGCCAGCTCGTTCTGGAGGTGGATGGTGGCGTAGTTGGCGAGGAACAGGTTGTCGTAGCGGCCCTCGGGAGAATAGAGATTGATGAACTGAAGAATTGAGGTCTGCTTCTTCTGGACATTCAATCCCTGCGTGGAGACCGCGCTGGGCAGTTGCGCGCTCGCCAGCGAGACCCGGTTCTGCACCAGAACCTGCGCCGTGTCCGGATCCGTGCCGATGTCGAAGGTGACGACAAGACTATAGCTGCCGTCGCTCGCGCTGGTCGACTGCATGTAGATCATGTGGTCGACGCCATTGACCTGCTGCTCGACGGGAAGAGCGACCGTATCCATCACGGTGCGCGCGCTGGCGCCGGGATAGGTCGCCGTCACCGATACGGTCGGCGGCACCACATTTGGATATTGCGACACCGGCAGGCTCGCCAACGCCAGCGCGCCGACCAGGACGATGAGGAACGCCAGCGTGTTCGAGAGCACAGGCCGTTCGATGAAGAAGCGCGAGAACATGAGAGCCTTGTGTGTGCCGGTGACCTATTGCAAGCTTCGTCCCGACCCCGCCGCCGGGACCGGAGAGGCAGGTGCGGGCGTCGAGCCTTGGCCGGCGGCGGCCATTGTGCCCGCGACGGGATCGACCGTGTTGCCGGCGACCGCGCGCTGGATCGATCCGATCACGACCTTGTCGTCGGCCTTGAGCCCGCCGGTGATGACACGAAGCTGGCCTTCCACCGGACCGGTCGTCACCTGACGCTGGGCGACCACCTTGTCCTCGCCGACCACCATCACATAGCTGCCGGCCTGGTTCGACATCACAGCGGTGTCATTGACGAGCAGCGCGTTCTCGATCTTGCCGACCGGAACGCGAACACGCACGAACAGGCCGGGCACCAGCGCGATATCCTTGTTCTCGAACACCCCTCGCAATTGCAGCGTGCCGGTATTGGGGTCGAGTTGCGGGGCGATGTAGTCGATTTTGCCCTTGTACTGAAACGCGGCATCCGCGGCGAGCGCCACCTCGACCGATCGCTCCTCGGCCTTCTCGCGCAGGTCCCTGAGCGTCTTGCCCTGCTTGGCAAGGGCATCACGCATGTCGATCTGCTGCTGCTCGGAGATGTTGAAATAGACGTGGATCGGATTGACCTGAAGGACCGTCGCGAGCTTGGTCGGACCGGACTGGCCGACCAGCGAGCCGACCTCGGCAAGGTGCCGAGTGACCACGCCGTCGAAGGGCGCGCGCACCGTGGTGTAGCCGAGTGACGTCTGCGCGAGCCTGAGGCTGGCTTCGTTGGCGGCGAGCTGGGCGTTCGCCATCTCGTAGTTCATCGTCGCCTCGTCGACCGCACGCTGGGTGGAAACGTCCTTCTGACCCAGCGTGACCTGCCGATCGTACTCCCGCTTGCTATTCACCTGCTTGGCTTTTGCGCTCTCCACCTGCGCCTGCTGCAGATCGAATTGCGCCTGGTACTGGTCCCTCTCGATCTCGAACAGCACGCGGTCCTTCCTGACCGCTTCGCCATCGCGATAGCCGATCGCCGTCAGGAAGCCCTGAACGCGGGCCTCCACGTCGACTGCAGCGAGCGGCGCAGTGTTGCCGGTGAACTCGGCGTACAGGGTGACCGGCCGCTGGATCGGGCTTGCCACCGCCACCTTTGCCGGCGGCGGCGCAGCATACCGGTTCTTCTCATTACAGCCGGACAGGGCCGGCATGGCGCAAGCCAGGCCCGCTAAAACCGCCAAGCGAGCCGGCCGGCCGGCAAAACCACGCCCCGTTAGTACCAACGTCTCCATCTCTACTATCCCCCGCCATGCGGACCATCCATGTCGGCCGCGGTCTGTTTCGTCTGCATACTCCATCGCCCCGGTGCTGCGCCCAGCATCCGGCGCACCGCCCGCAGTCGTTCCGAAAACGCGCGGACATCCCCTGCGTCGGGGCTCACGGCATGAGCCCATGTCGGCGCGGCGATCGTTTGGGCCGCACTTGGCTCGATCGCAACATCACCTCATCGGCGCAAGCGGCCACGGAATTGGCCAGGGGCCCCAAGCCTGGCGCTCATGAATGCCTCTTTGATGCCCCCTTGGCGCGTTGCGGCAGCTGCAGCATTGCCAATGCGGATCAAGTTACCGCGCTGACGCAATCGAGAATCAATCGACTGGCCCCGCTATATACAGAAGAATCAGATCCGGGGCATTTCCCGCGAAAGGTGTTTGTGAGGCGGAGATTGCAGCCGCTCGCGGCAAAGACGGCATTGGCAGCGTCGCTGCTTCGCAAGACAATGCCGCCTTGCGAATCGTACCTTCATTAGAGGTGCGAATGTACTGTTGCTGATCCGCCAGCCACTCATCCGCCCTTCACGCTTCGCCGCGGATTTCGGAGATAGAGAAACTTGAATCGCGGAAGATTGCCCGGACCTCTATCTGCACCCATTCACGCAAGCGCCCAACCTGGGAAGGCCGGCCTTGTCCTCGTCGTGCAAAATGTCATGGGCCGGCGATGTCGGTGCCAGGCGCGCGTGGCAGCGGAATGAAAACTTCGCTGGCACCATCGAGTCATGACGTCATGGTGGACTTGCCACTCGAGCTTGACCGCGAGCTTCCTGGGGACAGCCCACATGGCCCGCGGGCCGCCTCCATCGGTCGTACGAATCAAAGAAGTCGTGAGCCGGCGAACGAAGCGGTCAAACCGTGCATATGGCGGAGAGAGTGTCCGCCATACTAAGGTCCAACCTAGTCCAGCACAGTTTCGCTAGACACTATATTTGAAGCACTTTACGACATTCTCCATCCGTTGTCGTCCGACCGAATCCTGTGAGATCCAGGGCTTTGGGTGGGGAACAAGGTGGGGATAGATGGCCAAGCTCGTCAACAAGCTGAGCGCCCGCAAGGTCGCAACTCTCACAAAACCGGGTCGTCATTCGGATGGCGGCGGATTGTATCTCAGCATCAGCCCGAGCGGTGCGGCGTCATGGGTGTTCATGTGGAAGACAGCCGGCCGACGCCGCGAGATGGGCTTGGGACCGCTGCGAGATGTGCCGTTGCTCAAAGCCCGAGAGAAGGCTGCCAATGCTCGCCAGCTCGTGCTTGAAGGACACGATCCCCTGGCGGCCCGTCAGGCTCAGCCATCACAAGTGACGTTCGGCGAGGCGGCCGACGCCCTGATCGAAAGCATGTCTCCGTCCTGGCGAAACGAGAAGCACCGAGCGCAGTGGACGATGACCTTGACGACCTACTGCCAACAGATCAGGTCGAAGCCGGTAGCGGAGATAACGACCGACGACGTCCTTACCATTCTGGAGCCGCTCTGGCGCTCGAAGCCGGAGACGGCTTCCAGGCTGCGGGGAAGGATTGAGCGCGTCCTGAGCTTCGCAAAGGCGCGGGGGATGCGTTCTGGAGAGAACCCTGCACAGTGGCGCGGACATCTCGATGCCATTCTACCAAGACGGCCGATGTTAACGAGAGGGCACCACAAGGCGCTCCCGTTCCGGGAGGTCCCCGCCTTCATGCAGCAGCTACGGGAGATGGAAGGCGTAGCGCCGAGAGCACTGGAGTTTGCAATTCTAACCGCGGCCCGCTCCGGCGAAGTGTTCGGCCTCGTCTGGCCGGAGCTTTCGCTTGACGACCGGCTCTGGGTCGTCCCGGGTTCCCGAATGAAGGGCGGCCGCGAACACCGTGTTCCTCTCACCAGCCGGGCACTTCAAATCCTGAAGCAAATGAAACGGCTCCAGACCGAGGAGACTCCGTTCGTCTTTCAAGGAGGTAAGCGAGGTAAGCCACTGTCTGAGACCTCATTGGAAGCGGTGCTAGAGCGGATGGAGGTGGACGCAACACCCCATGGGTTCCGCAGTTCGTTTCGGGACTGGGCCGGCGATGCTACTGCGTTCCCGCGAGAGGTCGCGGAAGCGGCGCTTGCGCACATTATCGGAGATAAGGCGGAACGTGCATACAGACGTGGTGATGCCCTAGAGAAACGGCGCAAGCTCATGGAAGCTTGGCAGACGTTCTGCGATTCTAAACCGCCGCACCAAAAACCGAAACGTAACAGAAGCGGATCAAAGCCGCTGCAGGGCTCACCGTCGATGACCATCGAGGACCAGAAGGAATGATGAAGCATATTGTCGCCACTGTCGCTGTCTTGGCGTTGACCGGGCCAGCCAGCGCATTCTACACCGAGTGCACAGTCTCGAAGGACACCGAGCTTGCGAACCGGCCCGAGGGCCCGACCGAGCCGCGCTACATGCCAGTCGATAAGGGCGACAAGGTTGCGTTTCGCGACAAGTATCAGGACTGGTGGTTCGTGATGCATAGCAAAGACGGTAGCACCGACTATGGGTGGCTTCCCGCCAGCGTCTTGACCCGGTGCAAAAAGATGGAAGGCACGCCCTAGCAGATGTCACAAGAGTGGTACGAAGAAGAAGAGGACGACCTCGTCGAGGGTGTTTACAGAGTTTGGTGCAAGATGCCGTTCTGGACGGCATTCGAATCCTCTGCCTTGATTCACCAGTGTGATCCGAGCGAGCCGGTCGACATACCTTCGGCTCAAAAGTTTGTTCACCGGACGCGCACGCTAATCGAGCGTCACTGCGGAACCGAATTGCTGCCTGGTTCTCCAGATAGGATTTCGCCTCCGGACCTGCTGCCTTGGGCGGAACATATGGGCGTGTGGATCAACCCTGCGCTGAAAGAGTGCATCAGGGGGTCGTATTCCAATGTACAAACTCCGCCCGAAGCAGCGTTGACCCGAGAAGCTCTTCTCGCTCGAATAGCCGAGCTAGAAGCGCAAAAGCAAAGGCTCGAAGCCGATCCCGCTCCGAATGCCCGGGAGCGGCAGTCCCTCCTCAAGCTCGTCCTGGGAATGGCAGTTGCAGGTTATACCTTCAATCCCAGGAATTCGAGAAACACCGCCACGAGAGATATTGTCACCGACTTAGAGCGCCACCAAATTCCTACGGTGACCCAGGAAACGGTCTTGAGTCGTCTGAGAACGGCCATGCAAGAACTAGATTGGCCGCCTCCGGATTACGACGGCGGCGGCCAATAAGAGGCTTAGCCAGCCGAAACGGCCGAACAGAAAACGTCTTCCAGCCGGTCGATGAGGTCCGGCACAAGGTGCGCAGCTAGGTGGATGCACCTATCGGAACCCGGTTCATCCCCCTGCTGTCGAACAACGACGGTCCCGGTCGTGGAGAGATAAACAGCGATCGCATTCTGCTTTCGGACCGAAACGAGTTCGTCGTTGGCCGTCCAATCAAAGTTCTCTGTCAAGTCCAACTCCTTTTTCGATGGTGAGGCCAAGCTGTCTCACGACGCCCCCGGTCGTTGTGCGATTTCAGACAGCACCAATCCGAAATCGGTTTGTAGAGCGGCAGCGGTTCTCCGAAATCGGATAGCCGTAATCCGAGTTCGTCCAAGGCGATCCGCGCCTGATCAATAAGGCACCTCCTTCTCATCAGAGCATTGAGGTGTCCCTTGAACTCGCCCTCTTCGACTGACCGGCTCCTCCGCCTTTCGGCAGTCCTCGCCCCGGCTGGTCCCATCCCCGTTAGCAAGTCAACCTGGTGGGCCGGCGTGAAGTCAGGCCGCTTCCCCCAGCCCGTGAAGCTAGGGCCGCGCATCACCGCCTGGAGGGCCGAAGAAATCCAAACCCTCGTCGCCAACGGCTTCACACGAGAGCCGTAAGCCATGGCGATGGGCATCTTTGCGAAGTGGCAGCCGGAATATGCCGCGCGTGGGCTTCCGACGTTCCCGGTCAAGGTCATCGGCAACGATAAGCGACCGGCGATCCGTGGATATATGAAGGTCGGAAGTTTGAGGAGCGAAAAGCTCGTGAGGCAATTCGCCGACGCGAGCGCGTTCGGACTGGCCTGTGGCCGTATCACCGGCCTGACGGTCCTGGACGTCGATTGCAAAGACGAACATGTCCTTGGCGATGCCTTAGCGCGCCACGGCGAGACCCCGTTCGTGGTCCGCACCGGCTCGGGAAACTTTCAAGCATGGTACCGTCATGGGGGAGAGAAGCGGCAAATCCGACCTTGGGGAAATGAGCTTCCGATCGACCAGCTCGGTGACGGGTATGTCGTTGCTCCACCCTCAGAGGGCAAGCGCATGGCCTATGAGATCGTTCAGGGCACGCTGGACGATCTGCCCAATCTGCCGTTCATGCAGAAGGCCTGGTGGCCTGGAGATCAGGCGCACCGCAGGCCCGCACGCGAGGGCGAGCGGAACAAGATGCTCTGGCGGCACTGCATGCGTGATGCACACAGTTGCGATACGTTCGACGACCTGCTCGATGTGGCAAGGACGTTCAACGAAGACTCCTGCGTCCCTCCTCTCGATGACGACGAGGTGATCAAAGCCGCGAGGTCGGCCTGGAAGTACACGATGGACGGCACCAACCGCATCGGACGCCATGGGGCTTGGCTGAGCGCGGCGTCACTCGATGAGATGGTTCAAGACCCCTACTTCACCGCGTTGATAGCTTGGTTGCAGGCTCAAAACGGACCAGATGCCAGGTTCTTGGTCGCGGATGGATTGAGAGAGAAATTTGGATGGCCCCGCGAGCAGTTCCGGCGTGTACGTCGTAAAGCGGTGCGAACCGGCTGGATCGTGCCGCTCACGAAGCCGAAGCCGGGCAAGGCCGTCGAATACCGTTGGGGAGAGGCTAGGAAACAGAGGTAAGAGACGCCTACCGTGCTTGGTAGGCTATCCTCTATGGTACACTTCCTGATAGGTCCTAACACCCAGCCTTACCTAGGGTCTGTACCTAAATAGCGCCACGTGATTCTCTTGCCTACGTGTTGATTCGGGGGCGAGAGAATGCGCGCTGGTTTGTTTTGGCTGAACGACAGGCAATGGGCGCGTATCGAACCGCATCTGCCGAGGGGACTGACGGGGCCGGATCGGGACGACGACCGACGCATCGTCAGCGGTATCATTCACATGCTGCAATCGGGTGCACGATGGCGTGATTGTCCACGTGAATACGGCCCTTACACGACGATCTACAATCGCTTCAATCGCTGGGCCAAGCGAGGACGATGGTGCGCAATCTTCGAAGCGCTGGCCAAGCCTGGCGAAGACGGCGTCGTACTGTCGCTCGACTCGACCTCGATTAAAGCTCACCGGTGTGCCTCCGGCGGAAAAGGGGGGAGCACAATCAAGCAATCGGCCGCTCGCGCGGAGGCCGCACGACAAAAATCCATGCGCTGAGCGATCCGCTCTGCCGGCCGGTCGTCCTGCATCTGACTCCAGGCCAGGATGCCGATATCGCTGCGGCTCCCGATGTCCTGGCGCTCGCGCCACCCATGAGCGTGCTCCTCGCCGACAAAGGGTATGATGGCGACAAGCTTCGCGGCGCAATCATTCGTCGTGGCGCCAAGCCCGTAATCCCCAATAAATCTAACCGTGTCGTCATCCATCGCTTCAACAAACGCGCCTACAAAGGACGAAATGTCATCGAACGCTGCTTTTGCAGGCTCAAGGACTTCCGGCGCATCGCCACGCGATATGACAAGCTCGCCCGTAATTTTTTGGCCGCTGTTCATCTCGCCGCTCTCGTCGCATATTGGCTCAATTGAGTCTGGACCCTAGTAGCTAGGCAAGCACCAGCCTGGAGGCCATTCGCACGCGCAGTCCAACCTAGTGGATCGCGGGGTCATACCTTCTCCTGGATAATTTGCCCTCGGCGATGACGAAAATGGAATTTCGGGGGATTTTTTTCGAATTATTTTTTCGCAAGAAACACCTGCTGCACAGTGGCTTTTCTCACTTTTCGATCGAAAAATCGTAATTCGCCCATATGGGGAGCGCAAGTTGCCGCGCCCTCGATCGCGCTCAGGTCCAACTCCATCAAGTGTCGTCCTTGCTGGCCGCTCTTCCAAGACGGAAAGCCGGGGGTCGGACTTGACGCGAAAGCATCTTGGCTAAAGGAGTATGGCGCTTGACCTGCAATTCACAGTAGAAGCAAAAAACAATGGGGGAGCTTACCTGGTGTCGAACTCGGATGACTGGTTTTGGCGTTTTCGCATGGGTCTCCCCGCTCGGTCTGAGGATCGAGAAGCCGTCCGACGTATCGCACCAGAACTGTTCAACCGCGAGCATCGCTTTAGGGAAACTCATCAGCAGAAATTTTGGGACGCCGAGGATTTTCGAAGCGAAATTAGGAGCTGGCTTGCGACAGATGATCCGCACCCCCTCGTAACAGTGCGGGCTGGGACCTGCACACAGCCGGACTGCCCTCTCCAACTCGGCCGTCCTCATCGCGGCTCTGCTGATTCATCCAACGGCGATGCCGCCGCAATGAACGGAGAAATCGTCCTTGAGTTAATGACAGTCGCGGGCGGCTGGAGCGCCAAATCGAATGCGTTTCTGGATGCCGCCCGTAAGGTACACGGGGGCAAAGGACCGGCCAAAGACTTGCTAATTACGGACCCGTTCATTTATGCCGACAAGGGCGAAGAGGACACGGTCGGAGGGATCAACAACTTTCTAACCTATCTGGACCTGCTTGAGATTCCGACATCAGGCATGTTGACGATCTTTCAGCCGCCCTTCGCGAAGGGCAAGAAGACAGAATCCGGTTGGATTTGGCGCCGGACTGTGAAGCAACACGGCGAAAATCGAGGTTACAAAATCAAATTCACATATTTCAGAACGAAAACCGGCACGCGGTTTCATGACAGGTTCTACTTGGTGCGACACCGCAGTGGTGAGATCTCTGGGTTGTTCGGCCCGTCGATGAACGGCCTGAACGACAAGAGCTTCGTTTTGATCGGAGAACTTGAAGCCGCGACCGTACAACGAGTTTGTAGCTTCATTGACGAGTGGGCTTAGTATCGCGTGCTGCGTTCGGGCCTTGGTGCCGCGTCGATCGGACGGTTGCTCGGAGCGGATAGCACCTCCAGGATTTACAGACCTGCCTCCTAGAAAACATCGCATCGGTCGGCCGCGAAGCAGGCCTAACCTTTCGTTCTACTTGGAGTTTCCTATTCTTTCCCGTATTCTCTCATTCAGGCTGGATATTCCGGATAGGGACCGCGGTGGACACCGACATCATGACGATTCGGGAGCTGGCTGAGTATCTCAAGCTCACCGAAAAGACGGCGTACCGCCTTGCGGCCGACCGCAAGATTCCGGGCTTCAAGGTCGGTGGAGCTTGGCGTTTCCGGCGCGGCGAGATCGACAGGTGGATCGAACGAAGGTCGGCCGCCGCAAATGAAAAGGAAAGAGAATAGTGCCGGGGGCAAACGCTAAGGTTCAGAACCTAGAAAGCTTCGTCTGGTCGATCGCGGAGATTCTGCGCGGCGACTTGAAGCAATCCGAGTACGGCAAAGTCATCCTGCCGTTCATCGTGCTGCGGCGCCTCGATTGCATCCTCGAAGCATCGAAGACAAGTGTACTCGATGCTGCCCAGGGGCTGCCAGACGGCGTCGACGATGCAACCCGCGACATGATTCTGTTCGGAGCGGCTGGAGGCAACATCCGAGTCTACAACCTCAGTGCCTTCACCTTCAAAAGCCTCAAGGCCCAGGACCCCGGCCAGCTCCATGCTAACCTGATCGACTACATCACCAAGTTCTCGGGTAACGTCCGCGACATCTTCCTGGACAAGTTCCTGTTCACGGACCAGCTCAAGCGCCTCAAGGAAGGCGGCATACTCTGGCAGGTGTTCGATCGGTTCACGCAGATCGACCTGCACCCAGATCGCGTCAGCAACATCGAGATGGGGTACCTGTTCGAGGACCTGATCCGCCGCTTCTCGGAAATCTCAAACGAAACGGCCGGTGAGCACTTCACCCCGCGCGAGGTCATCCGGCTCATCGTCGAGCTGTTGATCGCCAACGACGACACAAAGCTGACCGGCAGGGGGATCATCCGCCAGGTCTATGATCCGGCCTGCGGCACGGGAGGCATGCTGGCGCTGACGGAGGAAGCGCTGAAAGAGTTCAATCCCTCAATCCGGGTCGAACTGTTCGGGCAGGAACTCAATGGCGAATCGTTCGGCATCTGCAAGTCTGACATGCTGGTAACGGGCCACGATCCTGAGCAGATCGCCTTCGGCAACACGCTGACGAACGACGCCCACAACGGCAAGTCTTTTCATTACATGCTCTCTAATCCGCCCTACGGCGTCGACTGGAAAAAATATCAGGATCCGATCCGGGAAGAGGCCGACACGCTGGGACTCGACGGGCGGTTCGGTGCGGGCCTACCGCGCATCTCCGATGGGCAGCTATTGTTTCTCCAGCACATGATCTCCAAGATGCGCGATGATGAGACCGGCTCACGCATCGGCATCGTCATGAACGGCTCCCCTCTTTTCACCGGGGGCGCTGGTTCGGGCGAGAGCGAGATACGTCGCTGGATGCTGGAGATGGACCTGGTCGAAGCAATCGTGGCGCTGCCGACCGACCTGTTCTACAACACCGGTATTCAAACCTATGTTTGGCTGCTCACCAACCGCAAAACGAAAGCACGACGCGGCAGGGTGCAACTGATCGATGCCAGCGGCGAACGCTTCTGGAAATCGATGCGCAAATCCCTCGGCTCGAAGCGACGGGAAATCCCAGAGGAAGCACGCAAGGAGATCGTTCGCATCTATGCAGGAATGCTAAACGGCAACGGCGAGTATAGCGAGTTCTCCAAAATCTTTGACACGGCCGACTTCGGCTACCGTGAAATTCGTGTCGAGCGCCCGCTGCGTCTCAACTTTCGGGCCAGCCACGATCGAATCGCCCTGCTTCGGGAAGAGAGGGCGTTCCAGAAGCTGTCGGAGGACGAGCGGAAGGAGATTGAGGTCGCCCTTGTCGGAATCGGTGAGGGACTCTTCACGAACCGCGCTGAGTTCGAAGAGGCACTAAATAGGGCGCTAAAGGTCTGTGGAGTGAAGGTCGGAGTGCCGATCCGCAAGGCCATCCTCTCCGCCCTATCCGAACGGGACGAGGATGCCGAGGTCTGCACCGACAAGGACGGGAACCCGGAGCCGGACACCGAGCTGCGCGACCACGAGTTGGTGCCACTGAAAGCGGAATGGCGAGACTATGTGGCCCGCGAGGTCAAGCCCTTCGTGCCCGAAGCCTGGGTGGATGAAGGCTACCGTGACACCCGCGACGGCGGAGTGGGCCGCGTCGGCTACGAGATAAACTTCAATCGCTATTTCTACCGCTATATCCCGCCGCGTCCGATCGACGAGATCGATGCCGAACTGAAGGCGCTGGAAGCCGATATCGCCGGGCTGCTGAAGGATATCACCGCGTGAGTGCACTTCGAGAGTTCATTGCATCGCAGACGCCACCCGGCTGGACTACTAAGCCACTCTGGTCACTTTTCCGTCGTCGGAAGCTGACGGGATATGAAGACGAGGAGTTGCTGTCAGTTTATCGAGATTATGGCGTTATTCCAAAATCGTCTCGCGACGACAACCACAACAAGGAATCAGATGACCTTTCCGGCTATCAGCTTGTGACTGAGGGCGCTCTCGTCACAAACAAGATGAAGGCCTGGCAGGGATCGATCGCAATATCCCGGTATCGAGGGATCGTCAGCCCCGCATACTACGTCTATGAGCCGCTTAGTAGTGAATGTGATCAGTTCCTTCATTACTTGCTCCGGAGCGAGCCGTACATCGCACTCTATGGCCGTATCTCAAAAGGCGTGAGAGTTAGTCAGTGGGATTTGGAGCATGAGGCGCTGCGCAACGTGCCGGTAATGCTGCCTGACTTCACCATCCAGAAGGCCATCGCGGACTTCCTAGACCAAGAAACCGTCCGCATCGATCAGCTCATCGAGAGGAAACAGAGGTTGATTGCCTTGCTGAATGAGCGATCGATGGCGGCAATCGAGGAAGCTATTTCCGCAAGCGCGAGGCCATCTAAGCTCGGTCACCACGTTAAGATTATTCCAGGATACGCATTTCAAAGCGCGAACTTCAGCACCGACGACAACGACATTCGTCTGTTGCGGGGTGCAAACGTGTCGCCCGGTGCGATCAGGTGGGACGATACAGTCTATTGGCCACACGATCTGGCTCATGGGTTGGAGAGCTTTCGACTGGCCGAAGGCGACATCGTGATGGGGATGGATCGTCCCTGGGTTTCAGGAGGAATCCGGGTAGCAGAGCTAACCAGTTCGGACGTTCCTTCCTTGCTCCTGCAGCGGGTTTGCAAGATCGTCCCGCTGAGAACAATGGCCAAGGACTTTCTAAAGCTGATGCTGTCGAGCAAAAGATTTCTCGGATACTTCGAACCAGAGCTTACCGGCGTAAGCGTTCCGCACATCAGCGGAGATCAAATCGCCCGGTTCAGCTTTCCCTATATTGCGGTTGAAGAGCAGATCGAGCGCGCGAGGTCCTGTAGCGCAGTTTTGACGGCCAACGAACGTATCTCTTCGATGGCCCAGCGGTCCATAGAACGGCTGCGCGAGTTGCGCGGCGCTCTGATAACCGCCGCAGTCACCGGCCAAATCGACATAAGCAGTTGGGGCAAGAGGGGCCACCCTGATAGGCGGCTGGATGAGATTCAGGAGGCGATGCACGTATGACGAAATTCCACGGGAGGTTGGATGAACTTAGGGCCGCCGTCGATGCGTGCGGGCTAATCGGTGAGTGGCGAGAGAACGAGAAGGGTGGGAATCATTCCTTTCGTGGTCGGACCGGAGAGATTTTGAATTGGTGGCCACAAAAGGGAACGCTCCAATTTCAGGGACAAAACCAGGACGGCTTCCGCGCTGCACTGAGTGGCGTGATTGCTGGCGCGATGCCCGTAACGCCAGTGTCCGCTGCCAACAATGCGAAGATATTCGTGGTGCATGGACATGAGCGCGACGCTCGCGACCAACTTGAACTCGTCCTGATGCGGCTCGGCCTTCGGCCCTTCATCCTTCAGAACTCTGATGGCGAGAGCAAGACGATCATCGAGGCTCTAGAGCAGAATATCTATCGCGAGGCTGCATTCGGCATCGTGCTTCTTACGCCTGACGACTTCGGGTACTCAAAATCCGCGGGCGAAACCGAGAAGCAGCCGCGCGCACGCCAGAACGTCATTCTAGAGATGGGAATGGTAATGGCGGCTCTCGGCCGTCAGAAGATGGTCATCCTCAAAAAGGGCGCATTGGAAATGCCCTCCGATGCCGCGGGCATTCTTTATATCGAGTTTAACGATCATGTCCGGGAGATCGTCCCCAAGCTCGCGCAGCGCTTGCAGGGGGCCGGATTCCAGATCGACCCGCGCAAGATCGCAGAGGCCTCAGCATGAGAGACATCCTCGGCAAGGCCAAAACCGTTCGAGAGCTGCTGAAAGGCGTCAAGTACTCCATCGACTACTATCAGCGCGAATATAAATGGGGAGAGAAGCAGGCACGCGAGCTAATCGACGACCTGACTGGCAAGTTCCTAGAAGATTATCAGCCCAGCCACACCCGCAAGCAGGTGGCGGAGTATCCGCACTATTTCCTCGGCGCCATCATCATCAGCAAGAAGGATAGCGCCAACTATATTGTTGACGGTCAGCAACGCCTGACCAGCCTGTCGCTGCTGCTGATTCTTCTGCGCAATCTCCAACGCAGTCGGTCCGACGCGGTGAACATCGATGAGCTCATTGTCTCGGAAAAGTACGGACAGAGATCGTTCAACCTCGATGTTGACGAGCGCACCCCCTGTATGGAGGCGCTGTTCGAGGCGCAGCTATTCGACCCGGCGGATCGGTCGGAGTCCGTCCGGAACCTATACGTCCGTTATCAGGACATGGACGAGGCATGGCCCGAAGAACTGCGCGGTGATGCGTTACCTTATTTCGCCGATTGGCTTCTTGAGAATGTCCATCTCGTTGAGATCACCGCTTATTCGGACGACGATGCCTACACAATTTTCGAGACAATGAACGATCGGGGTCTTTCCCTCAGCCCGACCGACATGCTCAAGGGCTATCTGCTTGCTAACATCGACGAAGGCAAGCGCATTCCTGCGAACGCCCGGTGGCGAGACCGCATTGCCGAGCTGAACGAAGCCGGCAAGGAGGTCGAGGCCGACTGCTTCAAGGCGTGGCTGCGGAGCCAGTACGCTTCGAAGATTCGCGAACGCAAGCGCGGTGCGAAACCAGAGGAGTTCGACCGGATCGGCACCGAATTTCATCGCTGGTTGCGAGATACAAGCGCTCAAATAGGGCTCACATCTAGTGATGCATTTTTTCGCTTTATCGATCGAGATTTTGATTTCTACGCCCGCCAGTATTTGAGGCTGGTGGAAGCGTCCGAGAACAAAGTGCCCGGCCTCGAACACGTCTATTACAACGCTCAGCACGGCTTCACGCTCCAGAACATGATACTTCTTGCCCCGCTTCGTCCCGAGGACGATGCGCCGGCGGTTGATTTGAAGCTTCGGCTGACAGCCCGGTTCATTGACATTTTGCTCGCCTGGCGTCTCTGGAATTTCCGCAGCATCGCCTATTCGACGATGCAGTATGCAATGTTCCTGGTCATGCGAGACATCCGGGGACTTGCACCGCATCCCCTGGCCACCAAGCTACATGAGTTGTTGGATAGGGAAACCGAGACCTTCGCCAGCAATGACCGCCTTCGCGTTCATCAACAGAACCGATATGCGATCCATCGAATCTTGGCGCGATTGACGGACTATGTGGAAACGCAGTCTGGTCAGACCTCGCGTTACGCGGAATACGTCGGCGATGGTCCGGGGCGCTATGAGGTTGAACATATCTGGGCCGATCATCCCGAGCGCCACACTGATGAGTTTCCGCATCCGTCCGACTTTGCTGAGTACCGAAATCGCATTGGCGGGCTGCTGTTGCTGCCGAAGTCCTTCAACGCAAGCTATGGCGATCTCCCCTATGGAGAGAAATTGAATTACTACCGGACGCAGAACCTCCTGGCGCATTCACTGCACCCCGACTGCTACAGCCACAATCCCGGCTTTCTTCGATTTGTCAGCACGACGGGGCTACCCTTTCGGGCTTATCCGTCATTCAAGAGGGCTGACGTCGAAGAGCGCGGTCAGCTGTATCGGCAGATGGCGGAGCGCCTCTGGAACCCGCAAGACCTGATGCGTGAGGCTTCAGCATGACTGCTCACGCTGCGCAAAATATTCATCGGGAGATCGTGCTTGAACAGCACCTGGTTGACCAGTTGGTGGCCAAACAGGGTTATCTTGCCCGTCTTCCTGACGACTATGACCGCGACCTGGCAATCGACCGTGAGCTTGTCCTGCGCTTCGTCAAAGAAACGCAGCCTGAGGAGTGGCGCAAGCTTGAGGCGCAGTACACCACCGCAGCTGAGGCCGAGTTCTTCAAGCAGTTGGAGAAAGCGCTGAAGACGCGCGGCACGCTCGACGTGCTGAGACAGGGACTGAAGCTGATTCCCAACATCAAGCTGGCGCTCTGCTTCTTCAAGCCAGCGTCCGGGCTAAATGCCGAGTTGGTTAGGCTCTACCAGGCTAACATCCTCTCCGTTATCCGCCAACTACACTACAGTCAGCGCTCGGAAAATGCGATCGACGTGGGGCTGTTCGTCAACGGTCTATCGGTGGCGACAGCAGAGTTGAAGAATCTCCTGACCGGCTCCACCTTCCGCCATGCCGAGAAGCAGTATCGCTACGACCGCTCCCCAGCCGGTGAGCCGCTCCTGACCTTCAAGCGCGGTGCGCTCGTCCATTTTGCAATGGACGAAGACAACATATCCATGACAACGCGCCTTCAGAACGGAAAGACGCGGTTCCTGCCGTTCAATCGTGGCCGTGATGGAGGGGCTGGAAACCCGGACGTATCAAGTGATTTCCGTGTGGCATACCTCTACGCTGACCAGCCCGAGGGCATGGCAGTTCTGTCGCGTGAGGTCCTTCTCGATATCATCGGTCGCTTCCTCCATCTGGAGCGGCAGGAGACTCCGACGGCAGGCGGTTCGATCGAAGTGCGGGAGATGATGATCTTCCCGCGCTTCCAACAACTCGACGCCGTGCGTAAGCTGATGACGCACGCCCGCGCCTTCGGTCCGGGACATAACTACCTCATCCAGCATTCGGCGGGCTCCGGCAAGTCCAACACCATCGGCTGGACAGCACATCAGATCACGAATCTGCATAACGATGCGGACCAGCCGATCTTCAATTCCGCCATCATTGTCACCGACCGCATCGTGCTCGACCGCCAACTTCAGAATACGGTCGCGCAGTTCGAGCAGACCAAGGGCGTGGTGAAGAAGATAGACGGCACTTCCCGCCAACTGAAGCAGGCGCTGGAGAGTGGTGCGCGGATCGTGATCACGACGATCCAGAAGTTCTCGACTGACCACCTGAAGGAGCTGTCCGGCCAGGGCACGCGGTCCTTTGCTGTCATCATCGACGAGGCGCACGGCAGTCAGTCCGGTAAAAGCGCCCAGGCGATGAGCGATGCCCTGACGCGCAATTATGTAGACGATTCTCGGGACATTGAGGATCTGATTGCCCAGTATCAGAAGGCCCGGGGGCCGCAGCCGAACATCAGCTATTTCGCCTTCACGGCGACGCCTCGCAACGTGACCTTGGAGCGGTTCGGGACGAAAGGGGCGGACGGGCTGCCGCACCCCTTCCACCTCTACTCGATGCGCCAAGCAATTGAAGAGGGCTTCATTCTGGACGTGCTCCAGAACTACATGACCTACAAAGCCTACTATCAGCTCGAAAAGGCCATCGAGGATGACCCCGAGCTGAACACTCGCCGCACTCAGCGTCGCGTGGCACGCTTCGCTTCTCTCCATCCAACCGCCATCGGTCAGAAGGTTGAGGTGATTGTAGAGCACTTTCGTCGCCATGCGATGAACGAGCTGAACGGCCACGCCAAGGCAATGATCGTCACTGGCAGCCGCGAGCATGCACTCCGCTATTATTTCGGCGTCCGTGATTACATCAAAGCCAACGGCTATACTGATGTGAAACCGCTAGTGGCGTTTTCCGGCGACTTAGAGGTGGACGGTCAGTCTTACACCGAGGCGGAGCTTAACGGTTTTTCCGAAACCGAGCTGCCACGCCGCTTCGACACGGACGCCTATCAGGTGCTAATCGTCGCCGAAAAATACCAGACGGGCTTCGACCAGCCGAAGTTATGCGCGATGTATGTAGATCGCAAACTCGCTGGCCTTCAGGCCGTTCAGACGCTTTCGCGTCTTAACCGAACTTATCCGGCGAAGGACCGGACCTACGTCCTCGATTTTCAGAACACCACGGAGGACATCCGGAACGCCTTCAAGCCCTTCTTCGAGGTGACAGGACTGGAGGCGATTTCCGATCCCAATCAGATTTACGAGCTGGAAGCACGGCTCAGGAAGTTCGGTATCCTCGATCAGGGCGAGATCGATCGCTTCGCCGATACTTTCTATAAGGGCGCGCTAGGCACCCATGACCGGGCACAACTAGAAGGTCTCGTGCGGCAGGCGGTGCACCGTTTCGAGGTCGAGGACGATGAGGGGAGACAGGAAGAGTTCCGTCAGCTTCTGAAGAGTTACATGCGCTTCTACAGCTTCGTCGCGCAGGTCATCCGGCTCGGCGATACCGGACTCGAGAAGCTCTATTCCTACGCCACTTGGCTATCACGCCTGCTGCCGAACCGGGAAGTGCCGCCGGATATTGAAATTACAGAAGACGTGCTTCGGCTTCAGGCGTTCCGCGTTGAGCAGAAGGAGCAGGGCTCGGCATCGCTCAGGGCGGGTGATATCGAGGCTCTCAAGCCCATTAGCGAGTTCGCTGCCAAGCCCTATACGGAAGAAGAGGAACGTTCCCTCTCGGAGATCATCAAGGCGTTCAATGACCGCCATGGGACAGAGTTCTCCCGGGAGGACTTCATCCGGTTCGAGCAGGTCAACCGCGAGATCATGGACGAAGACTTGACCGAGATGCTGCGCAACAATCCGCCGGACGTAGTGTTCTCAGCCTTCAGTCAGGCCTTCTTCAAAGGCGCCATCAAGATGTTCCAGCGCGACAATGAAATGAAGAACATCGTATTGAGTGACACGCAGGCACGCGAGCAAGCGATCCGCCACTTCTTCAATCGAGCGTTACGGGAGGCGCGGGAGAGGCCACAAGGATGATCCGGTTGAGGATAGCCTGCCATTTTGAAGGGCACGTTCCAAAATGGCCTTTTAGGCGTTCGAAATCAGAGCCGTCCCGACGAGGCGGCGGGCATTGCAATTAAAAATTATTGATTTCGAAAATAGCAATCTCAAGTTGAGAGGCCTGCCCGACGACAAGAAGGCAGCAGTGGGTGGGGTATCGGGTGGGGAAGGCCAGCTGAAGATTATATATTTTATAATAAATTCAAGCTGTTGTCTCATAGGACTGGCGGAGAGAGTGGGATTCGAACCCACGGTACGGTTTCCCGCACACACGCTTTCCAAGCGTGCGCCTTAAGCCACTCGGCCATCTCTCCGGAGCGCCCTCTCTTGAAGGGGCGCTGATGATTTTGCAAGGGATCGCGGAGCGAATCGGGCGATTTTCCGCAACTTGTTGTATTTACAGGACAATAGCTGGCGCTGCAGGTGCCTTGACCCGCCTGCCGGCTGAACCGCAGGCGGGGTTGGCGCGACGATTCACGGGAAGCGGCCGAACACGACCGGGGACGCCATGACTATCTGCAGGACCATCGCCGCCTTTGGCCTGATTTCGGCCATCGGCTCCGCCCTCGCCGTGCCCGCCGCCGCGCAGGTCTGCGCCCGGCAAGGCGTCGACGTCAGCTGTGACGACGGCCGGCGCGGGGTGCTTTCGGGCGATGCCATCCTCTGGCCGGATGGCACGCGCTCGAGCTCGACGCCGCATCAGAGCGTGGTCATCGGCAACAAGAGCTCGGTCCATGTCGGGCCGGGCGTGTTTGTCGGCCAGGGCAAGGGCGTGGTGCCGCTGGACGATCCCAACGCGCCGAACAAGCGGCAATGCGCGATTCTGGAGGGCGTATCGTATTGTTACTGAGGCTCGCGCCATTCGCCCGCGACCGTCATGCCCGAGGCTCGTCCCGGGCATCCACGTTCTCGTATCCGCGAGACTCTTAGATCAACCGCACGCCTGATATCGCCGACTTCAGCCAGCGCAGTGCCTGCGGCGGCTGGGCTGCGAGCGGCGCGACCGCCGCCTTTTCCGTCCGGCACTTCTCGAGTTCAGCGACGAAGTCGGCGGACCATTGCTGGATGGTGTGGCCGCGCAGCTTCTTCATCATCGCGTCCCAGCGCATCTTGCGCTCGGTGAGCGGCATGGAGGCCGCGACCGCGATCGCACGCGCCATACCGTCGACGTCGTGAGGATTGACCAGCAATGCGGTGTCGAGCTCGTTGGCGGCGCCCGCGAATTTCGACAGCACCAGCACGCCGGGATCGGCCGGGTTTTGCGCGGCGACATATTCCTTGGCAACGAGGTTCATGCCGTCGTGCAGCGGCGTCACCACGCCGATCTGCGCCGTGCGGTAGAGACCCGCGAGCACGGCTTGGCTGAAGCCCTTGTTCAGATATCGGATCGGCGTCCAGTCGACCTCGCCGTGGCGGCCGTTGACGTCGGACACGAGGCGCGCGACCTCGCTCTGGAGACTGCCATAGGCCTCGATGCCGCCGCGCGAGGGGTTGGCGATCTGGAGCAGCGAGATGCTGCGCGCCAGTTGCGGCTGCTCGGTCCAGAGCCGGTCGAACGCGCTGATGCGGTTGACGAGACCCTTCGAATAGTCGAGCCGGTCGACGCCGATCGCGAGCCGCTCGCCGTTGAGGCTGCGCCGCAGCCGCGACACATCGGGGTGCGAGGCAGACTTCGCAGCATATTGCGCGAACTTCTCCGCATCGATGCCGATCGGAAACACTTCACAGCGGGTGCGCCCATGCTGCGAGATCGCAACGCCGTCCTCGATGGCGAGGCCGAGCTCACCGCCGACATAACCGAGAAAGTTCTGGCGATCTTCCTCGGTCTGGAAGCCGAGCAGGTCGTAGGCCAGCATCGCCGTGATCAGTTCGCGATGGTTGGGTACGCCCTGCATCACCGCGGCGACGGGCCACGGCGTATGCAGGAAGAAGCCGATGGGATCATCGACGCCGAGGTCGCGCAGCTCGGCACCGAGCGCGAGGAAATGATAGTCCTGCACCCAGAACGCCGTCTTGGCTTTTCGGAAGCGCAGCAGGGCGCGCGCCATGAAGGCGTTGACTTCGCGATAGCTGACATAGTCCTCCCGCGAGACGCGGATTAGATCGCTGCGTGAATGCAACGCCGGCCACAGCGCCGAATTGGCAAAGCCTTCGTAATAACCGCCATAGTGCGCCGCCGGCAGGTCCAGCGTCGCAATCGCGCCGGTCCCGAGCGCCTCGATCTCGGCAAAAGGCTCCTTCTGATGGCCATCACGCACCCGGCCAGAGGAACCGACCCAGATCGCACCAGAATGTTCCACCACGGGAAGCAGTGCCGCCGCAAGGCCGCCCGTCATGGGCTCGTTGGG
Organism: Bradyrhizobium sp. USDA 327; assembly: GCF_041262065.1. NCBI lineage: Bacteria > Pseudomonadati > Pseudomonadota > Alphaproteobacteria > Hyphomicrobiales > Nitrobacteraceae > Bradyrhizobium > Bradyrhizobium sp. USDA 327. The sequence goes on from NZ_JBGCCW010000001.1 coordinate 6,684,654, forward strand.
TTTGCCGCGCGCGACGCGATTTGAAACGATAACCAAGTTCACAGGTCGTCCCCTCCTGTTCATTCCACCTCGTTTAACTGCCGTTCATCAATATGGTTCCTGATCATCGTTTCAACCAATTGAAACCAAAATCAGGCGCGCGCGTTGGAACTGGTTTCGCTTGCGGAACCCAGGAATTTCGCTGCAAAGACGGCTTTTCCGGTCGTGTTGCGCAGCATGTATCGCGGCACGCAATGACGCTGCGCTCAGGGCTTTGTGTCTGCGAGGTGGCGCTGCCTTCGTTTCACCTCGGATCGAGCAGGTGCGCAAGGAACGCGCGCACGTCCGCCGGCGCATCGAAGTGGCCATTCACGCCCATGGCGCGGCGGCCTACGGAGAAGGCGAGCCCGTTCATGTCGGGCATGATCGCGAATACCGTTTCGTCGGTGACGTCATCGCCGATGAACATCGGGCGTCGTCCCCTGAACGGCTCGTGCTTCATCAATTCGCGCACGCCGCTCGCCTTGGTGAAGCCGGAATGCTTGATCTCGCAGACGAACTTTCCGGGCAGCACCTCGATCGGCGCATTGGGCAGGTCGGCGCGGATCAACGAGACGGATTCGTAGATCGCCTTCTCCGCATGCGGCGCCAGACGGTAATGCAGCGCGAGTGAGTAGCCCTTGTCCTCGAGCAGAATGCCCGGGCTGAGCTTGGCGACCGCAGCCAGGCGCCGCTTCAGCTCCTTGTCGAGCGGGGGCGCATGGACAGCATCGGCCTCGTTGTCGACCGACAGCCGCATTTCGGCGCCGTGGCCGGCGACGGCGCGAAACACGTCCGGCGCGAAAATCAGGTCGATATCGTTGAGCGAACGGCCGCTGACCAGCGCCAGCGCGCCGGACGTGCGCTCGGTCAACCGGCCCAGCGTTTCCGACAGGCCCGGCGGCACCCACACCTCGCGCGGTGTCGGCATCAGATCGAGCAGCGTGCCGTCGATATCGAGCAGAATGGCGATCTCGTCGAGATGCGGCACCAGCGCATGCGGCACCGGCACCGCTTCGGGCGCATCGTCATCCCGCATGGTACGCTTCTGGTCCAACGCCATCTCCGCAAGTTCCGATTTCATCAGTCTACTCCATAAAGGCGAGCGGCCGCGCGATTTGTTCGAGCGATTTGCGCTCCGCCGAGACGGCGTAGCGCCACGCCACGATCGCAGCCGCGATCATCAGGACTGCCCCCAGCAAATAGCCGGCGAACACGCTGTTGCGTGATCCCGTGTCGATCAACGCGCCGAACAGCGCCGGCCCGATCACGCCACCGATGCCGGTACCGACGGCGTAGAACACCGCGATCGCCAGCGCGCGAACCTCCAACGGAAACGTCTCGCTGACGGTAAGATAGGCCGCGCTCGCAGCAGGCGAGGCAAAGAAGAAGATCACCATCCAGGCCACGGTCTGCCCTTGCGCGCTCAGCACGCCGATCGAGAACAGGTAACCCGATATCGCCAGTAGCACGCCCGATGCGCCATAGGTGAACATGATCATGGTGCGGCGGCCGAGCGTATCGAACAGACGGCCGAGCAGCAGGGGCCCGAGAAAATTGCCGGCAGCGAAGGGCAGCAGGTACCAGCCGACTTGATCGGCACTGATGCCATAGAAATCGGTCAGCACCAGCGCGAAGGTGAAGAAGATGGCGTTGTAGAAGAACGCCTGGGCGCTCATCAACACGAGGCCGACCACCGCGCGCTGGCGATAGGCCGAGAACAACGTATGCGCGACCTCGCGGAGCGGCGTGTGATCGCGCATTCTCAGGCGGATCTTCGTGAAGCGCCCGTCCGTCAGGTCCTGATCATGCCCGATCACCGAACGCTCGATCCCGTCGACGATGGCATGGGCTTCGTCGGGACGGCCATGGATCATCAGCCAGCGCGGACTTTCCGGGATCCACATTCGCATCAACAGCACGACGAGGCCGAGGGTCGCGCCGATGAGATAAGCCAGGCGCCAGCCGAGATCGGGCGCGATCGTTGCGGGATCGAGCAGCACGATCGCCGCCACCGCGCCCATCGCGGCGCCGATCCAGAAACTGCCGTTGATGACGAGATCGGTCCAGCCGCGATAGCGCGCCGGCACCAATTCCTGGATGGTCGAATTGATCGCGGTGTACTCGCCGCCGATGCCGGCGCCGGTGAGGAAACGAAACAGCGCGTAGCTCGCGACGTCCCATGACAGCGCAGTCGCCGCCGTTGCCGAGAGATAGAGCGCAAGCGTGATGAAGAACAGTTTCTTGCGGCCGATGCGGTCGGTGAGCCAGCCGAAGCCGAGCGCGCCGAGCACGGCGCCCGCCAGATAGGCGGAGTTGGCGATGCCGAGATCGAGATTTGAGAAATGCAGCGACGGGCTCTGCTTCAGCGCACCGGAGAGCGCACCGGCCAGAGTCACCTCGAGCCCGTCGAGAATCCAGGTGATGCCCAGCGCGAGCACGACGCGGGTGTGGAAGCCGCTCCACGGCAGCGCGTCGAGCCGCGAGGGAATGCTGGTCTCGACGATTCGGTCGGTCGCGGTCGCCGCCGGGGCTACGGGTGCATAGTTCAGGGCTGGGCTTTGCTGCAATTCCATCGGGTTGTTGCATCTGATCAATGGAAACGACCCCTCTCACGTGATGTGGATGGGTCGATCCGATCATCGGGGTGCGGCAATTCGCCTGCCACCTGCGACAACGCCTGCGGCAAGGCCAGGTTCCCATGGGAACGTCCGTTGGCACCGCCCGTTTCCGATGGAGCCGCAAGGAGTTGACGCATGGCTCACGTCAGAAAGACGACACATTCAAGGAAGACAGGCGCGCGCAACACCGCGCGTCGCAAGGCGAGCACGACGCGCAAGAGGTCGAGCCACCGTGCGGCATCGAAGCGCTGGTCGCAACGGGTGACGCGGGAGAGCGACGCACTCGATCTCAAGCGCGGTATGTTCAAGCTCAAGGACCCCAGGAAGATCGCGGCCTCCCTGAAGCGCCCGGCGGAGCACAGCTCGCGTCGCAAGACCGGCGCCTATCGCTCGGCGCTGTCGATGCTGACCTTCTACATCAACCGCGCCGGCAGGACGCTGCCGAAGACGCAGCGCACGCGACTGGAGCGCACGAAGGTGGAGCTGAAGCGAGCCTTCGGGAGGGAATAAGACTCACGCGCTTCTTACTCCGCCGTCGTCCCGGACAAGCGGAGTGTGGGCGACGGCGCGGGCCTCGGAGGCCGTGAACCTACGCCGCCCTTATGTTCGCCATGAAGCGGTCGAGCTCGGCGCGCAGGCGGGTGCTTTCGCTCGACAGGGTCTTGGCCGAATTCAGCACCTCTTCCGAGGCCGAGCCGGTCTCGGCGGCGCCGCGATTGACCTCGCCGATATCGGTGGCGGCCGTCTGGGTGCCCTGTGCGACCGTCTGGACGCTGCGGGCGATCTCCTGGGTAGCGGCGCCCTGCTGCTCGACCGCACTCGCGATCGACGTCGAGATCGACGAGATCTGGCCGATGGTCGCGCCGATCTCCTTGATCGCGGCGACCGATTCGGCGGTGGCCCCCTGCATGCCGGCGATGTGCGAGGAGATCTCGTCCGTCGCCTTCGCGGTCTGGCTCGCCAGCGACTTCACCTCGCTCGCCACCACCGCAAAGCCGCGGCCGGCTTCACCCGCGCGGGCCGCCTCGATGGTGGCGTTGAGCGCGAGAAGGTTGGTCTGCTCGGCGATCGCCGTGATCAGCTTGACCACCTCGCCGATCTGCTGGGCGGCATGCGACAGCTTGCCGATGCGCCCGTCGGTCTCCTTGGCCTGCACCACGGCAGCCTCCGCGATGCGGCTGGAATCGCGGACCTGGCGGCCGATCTCCTCGACCGAGGCCGAGAGCTCTTCCGTCGCGGTCGCGACCGACTGCATGTTGCTGGACGCCTGCTCGGAGACGCCGGCGACCTGGCTCGACAGGCTCTGCGTGGTCTCGGCGGTGCGGGTCAGCGTCGAGGCCGCCGATTCCAGCTGCACGGCCGAGGCCGAGACGTTGGAGACGATGGCGCCGACCGCGCTCTCGAAATCGTCGGCGAAGCGGATCAGCTCGGCGCGGCGGCTTGCGGCCTGCTCCCGGTTCTGGACCTCGCTGGCGGCAGCGTCACGCTCGGCCTTGGCGACCGCCTGAACCTTGAACTCCTCGACTGCGCCGGCCATCTCGCCGATCTCGTCCTTGCGGCCGAGACCCGGCAGCACGACGTCGAAATTGCCCGAGGCAAGCTCGCGCATCGCCTTGCACATCGCGATCATCGGACGCGAGATGCCGTTGCCGAGCCACAAGGCCAGCACGGTGCCCACGGCCAGTCCGCCCAGCGCCAGCATCAGCATCAGCTGCTCGGTTTCCACGATGGTGGAATTGGCGCTCGCCTCGATGCGTTGCTGGTCGGCGGTCAGATCCGAACGCAGCTCGGCCGAGAGCTTGAGGATGGTCGCGGCCGTCTTGGTCATCTCGCCGTTCAGCTTGACGATGACCTTCACGTTCTCATTCAGCTTTGCGAACGAGGTGCGGTACTGCTTCAAGAGATCGCCGATCTCCTTGACGCGATCCGTGATCTTCTGGTCATTCGCGTAGATGGAGACCAGCAGCGTCTCGAGGAATTTGATGCGGGCGATCACGCCGTCGGCGGTCTTCGGCTCCGGCTTGGCCACGAATGCGCCGACCGAGGTGGAGACCGCCAGATATTGCGAGGTGACGTCCTTGGCCGTGGTCTGGACCGAGTTCAGGCCCGCCAGAGCTGCGGTGTCGGCGAGATCGTCGAATTTGAAGCGGATCTTGTTGCCGACACTGTTGAGCTCGTCGGCCGCGATCTTGTTGTTCTCGCGCGTCAGCGTGATGATCTCGCCGAAGACTTTCGTAAAGTTCTGGAACTCGGTCTCGAGCTTGCCGACCTGCTCACGGCGGGCGGCGCCGGTCGTCGCCGTCATCGACTTGGCGATCGCGCTCTTCAGATTGCCTTCAGCGGCCTTGGCTGCGGTCTCATCATCGGCCGCGCCGGTCAGGGTATAGGCCCGCGCCAGCCCTTGATAGGCAACCAGCTCGCGATCGACCGTCCGCGCCAGGTCGGCTTCCGATACGCTGGTGCGGTAGGACGCCACGGCGCCTGCGATTCGCTCGAAGCCGAAATAGGCGAACGCCATGCTGACGGCGAGAATGGCTAGCACCGCCCCAAAGCCGAGGATGATTTTTGCGCGAAAGCGCAGCGTTGGCAGCTTCGATTTGCTCGACTTCGACTTGACCGACATTCCCCCACCCCATTCCATTCGCGGAAAACCAGGCGCATCCCGGAAGCAGCCCGCTTCCCGGCTCTTCTGCACGTTACGGGGCAAAGGATAAGCTGTGGTAAATTTGTGGCGCCGCAACTGGCGGTTAGGTGACCCAGGGAATCGTTAAGGCAGGCTTTCTGGCGCCGTTACAAATCGATTGCCGCGCCAATCTCCGCTGTCATCCCGGACAAGCGCGCGCCTGGGGGCGCGCTTGTCCGGGACGACGGCGGAGTGTGAGGCCGCGGCGCGACCTCGGAGGCCGCGAACCTACGCCGCCCGGATGTTCGCCATGAAGCGGTCGAGCTCGGCGCGCAGGCGGGTGCTTTCGCTCGACAGGGTCTTGGCCGAATTCAGCACCTCTTCCGAGGCCGAGCCGGTCTCGGCGGCGCCGCGGTTGACCTCGCCGATATCGGTGGCGGCCGTCTGCGTGCCCTGCGCGACCGTCTGGACGCTGCGGGCGATCTCCTGGGTGGCGGCGCCCTGCTGCTCGACCGCGCTCGCGATCGACGTCGAGATCGACGAGATCTGGCCGATGGTCGCGCCGATCTCCTTGATCGCGGCGACCGATTCGGCGGTGGCCCCCTGCATGCCCGCGATGTGCGAGGAGATCTCGTCCGTCGCCTTCGCCGTCTGGCTCGCCAGCGATTTCACTTCGCTCGCAACCACCGCAAAGCCGCGGCCGGCTTCACCCGCGCGGGCCGCCTCGATGGTGGCGTTGAGCGCGAGAAGGTTGGTCTGCTCGGCGATCGCCGTGATCAGCTTGACCACCTCGCCGATCTGCTGGGCGGCATGCGACAGCTTGCCGATGCGGCCGTCAGTCTCCTTGGCCTGCACCACGGCAGCCTCCGCAATGCGGCTGGAATCGCGGACCTGGCGGCCGATCTCCTCGACCGAGGCCGAGAGCTCTTCCGTCGCGGTCGCGACCGACTGCATGTTGCTGGATGCTTGCTCGGAGACGCCGGCGACCTGGCTCGACAGGCTCTGCGTGGTCTCGGCGGTGCGGGTCAGCGTCGAGGCCGCCGATTCCAGCTGCACGGCCGAGGCCGAGACGTTGGAGACGATGGCGCCGACCGCGCTCTCGAAATCATCGGCAAAGCGGATCAGCTCGGCACGGCGGCTCGCGGCCTGCTCCCGGTTCTGGACCTCGCTGGCGGCGGCGTCACGCTCGGCCTTGGCCACCGCCTGAACCTTGAACTCCTCGACCGCGCCGGCCATCTCGCCGATCTCGTCCTTGCGGCCGAGGCCCGGCAGCACCACGTCGAAATTGCCCGACGCGAGCTCGCGCATCGCCTTGCACATCGCGATCATCGGACGCGAGATGCCGGTACCAAGCAGAAAAGCAAGGACCGCGCCGAGCAGCGTGCCGCCAACGGCCAGCATCAGCACCAGCTGCTCGGTCCGCCCGATGGTCGCCTCCGACTCCGAATCCAGCCGCTGCTGCTCGGCGAGGAGGTCGGCCTTCATGGTGGTCGCTCCTTGCAGGATCGCACCGGCGGAGCCGTTCATCTCGGTGACGAGCTCATCGACCAGCCTGGCATTGGCGATCAGCTTCTCCAGCGCTTCGCGATAGGCGCCGAGCAGAGCCTTGGCATCCTTCAGGCCGGCGACGACCTTGTCGTCCATGGAATAGATCGCACCGAGCGAGTTCTCGACGAATTTCAGCCGCGCCAGCGCGCTGGTGGCGATCGCCTGGTCGGAGGTCAGCACGAAATTGGTCGCCGCCGCACTCGCCGTCTGGAACTGGGCGTTGACCTGCTTCGTGCCGAACTCGATCGCCTGCGCTTCGGAGTCGGAGGCGTTGTTGCCGATATCGTCCAGCTTGTATTTCAAGAGATTGGCGTTGCGGCTGAGCTGGTTCTGCACCAGCAGCGCACTGTCGCGCTTGGCCTTGAGCACCTTTGCGAAGGTCGCGGAGAAGTTGGAGAACTCCTTGGCGAGCTTGTCGAGGCTCTCCTGCCGCGCCGGCGTCTTGGCGCCCTTCACCGCCTGGTCGATGGCGTTCTTCAGGCTGCCTTCAGCATCCAGCGCCGCCTTGGCGTCGTCTTCCTTGCCGGTCACCACGAAATAACGGGCGGCCGAACGATAGGCGAGCAGCTCGCGATCGATGTTGCGGGCGAGATCGGCCTCGGAAACGCTGCTACGGTACGACCCGACCCCGGAGGCGACCCGCTCGAAGCCGAAATAGGAGAAAGCCATGCTGCCGGCGGAAATCACCAGCACGGCGGCGAAGCCGAGAATGATCTTTGCACGGAACCTGAGGGCCGGAAACAGTGTACGCTTAGACGGCGACGCGATACGCCCGGACATTCCCACCCCCATTTGTAATTCAGCCGCGATCCGGAGGCGCCCCGCCCCCGACCTGGATGCGCAAAACTAAGGCAGAATCGATAAGGGGCGGTAAATTTGGCAGGCCCGCACGATGCTCGCCGCGTCGGCCAAAGGCCGATCTGGATCGAGATGATTGCTGGCATCCCACGCCAGCCCGGCTGCTCCGCCTCCCAAATCCTCGCGCGTCGAACTGGATCAATGACTTTTCAATGACGCCGGCGACCAAAATCCTAGTTGCAAAGTTCCGGGCCGCTGTCTCTAATTAGAAGCAATCAAAATCAATCCCGGGAGGACTACGCCGTGTCTAAAGTCAACCTGACAGTGAACGGCAAGGCCGTTGCTGTCGACGTCGAGGACCGCACGCTGCTGGTCCAGCTCCTGCGCGATCACCTCAACCTCACCGGAACCCATGTCGGCTGCGACACCAGCCAGTGCGGCGCCTGCGTCGTGCACATGGATGGCCGTGCGGTGAAATCCTGCACGATGCTGGCAGGGCAGGCCGATGGCGCCAGCATCACCACGATCGAGGGCATCGCCAAGGGCGACGAGCTGCACCCGATGCAGGCTGCCTTCCGCGACAATCACGGCCTCCAATGCGGCTATTGCACGCCGGGCATGATCATGTCCGCAATCGACATCGTGCAACGCCATGGTGGCCAGCTCGACGAAGCCACCGTCCGCCAGGAGCTTGAGGGCAATATCTGCCGCTGCACCGGCTACCACAACATCGTGAAAGCCGTGCTGGATGCGGCCGGACGCATGAAGGTCGCGCAGGCGGCCGAGTAGAGCGGCCGTCGCGAAGCAAGAAAATCACCACTCCCGCTTTCGAGGGAAAGCGCGGGTCAACAAAAATTCCGGTCGGGAGGACCAGACATGGGTGTTGAAGGCATCGGCGCACGCGTCGTGCGCAAGGAAGACAAGCGTTTCATTACCGGCAAGGGCCGCTACGTCGACGACATCAAGCTGACGGGCATGACCCATGCCTATTTCGTCCGTAGCCCGCACGCGCACGCCAAGGTGAAGGGGATCGACTCCTCCGCGGCGCTGAAGATGCCGGGCGTGGTCGCGGTGCTCACCGGCAAGCAGCTCGTCGACGACAAGGTCGGCAACCTCATCTGCGGCTGGGCCATCACCTCCAAGGATGGCAGCCCGATGAAGATGGGCGCATGGCCGGCAATGGCGCCCGAGACGGTGCGCTTCGTCGGCCAGGCCGTCGCCGTCGTCATCGCCGAGAGCAAGAATCTCGCACGCGACGCGGCGGAAGCCGTCGTCGTCGATTACGAGGAGCTTCCCGCGGTCGCCGACATGCAAGCTGCCATCAAGGCCGGCGCGCCCCAGCTTCATCCCGAAGCGCCCGGCAACCAGGTCTATGACTGGGTCATCGGCGACGAGGGTGCCACCGATGCCGCCTTTGCCAAGGCTGCCAATGTGGTGAAGCTCGACGTCACCAACAATCGTCTCGCCCCGAACGCGATGGAGCCGCGCGCGGCCATCGCCGATTACGACGCGGCTGAGGAGCACTTCACTCTATATACGACCTCGCAGAACCCGCACGTCGCCCGCCTCGTGCTGTCGGCGTTCTACAACATCGCGCCCGAGCACAAGCTGCGCGTGATCGCCCCCGACGTCGGCGGCGGCTTCGGCTCCAAGATCTTCATCTATCCCGAGGAGATGGTGGCGCTGTGGGCATCCAAGAAGGTCGAGCGTCCCGTGAAATGGACGGGTGATCGCACCGAAGCCTTCCTCACCGACGCGCATGGCCGCGACCACATCACCCATGCCGAGATGGCGTTCGACGCAAACAACAAGATCATCGGCTTGAAGGTGAAGACCTACGCCAATTTCGGCGCCTACATGTCGCTGTTCTCGTCCTCGGTGCCGACCTACCTCTACGCGACCCTGCTGTCGGGCCAGTACAACATCCCGGCGATCCATGCCGAGGTGATCGGCGTCTACACCAACACCACGCCGGTCGACGCCTATCGCGGCGCGGGCCGCCCTGAGGCGAGCTATCTGATCGAGCGGCTGATGGAGACGGCGGCGCGACAGTTGAAGGTGGACCCGGCGGAGCTGCGCCGGAGCAACTTCATCACCCAGTTCCCGCACCAGACGCCGGTGATCATGGCTTACGACACCGGCGACTTCAACGCTTCGCTCGATGCCGCGATGAAGGCGATCGACTATGCCGGCTTCCCCGCCCGCAAGGCCAAGGCGAAGGCCGACGGCAAGCTGCGCGGCATCGGCGTGTCCTGCTACATCGAGGCCTGCGGCATCGCGCCGTCGAAGGCGGTCGGCAGCCTGGGCGCCGGCGTCGGCCTGTGGGAATCGGCCGAGGTGCGCGTCAACCCGGTCGGCACCATCGAGATCCTCACGGGATCGCACAGCCACGGCCAGGGTCACGAGACCACCTTCTGCCAGCTCGTCGCGGAACGGCTGGGCATTCCGATCAGCCAGGTCTCGATCGTCCATGGCGACACCGACAAGGTGCAGTTCGGCATGGGCACCTACGGCTCGCGCTCCGCGGCCGTCGGCCTCACTGCGATCCTGAAGGCCATGGAGAAGATGGAATCCAAGGCCAAGAAGATCGCGGCGCATGCGCTGGAAGCCTCGGAAGCCGACATCGTCATCGAGAACGGCGAGTTCAAGGTGACCGGCACCGACAAGGCGATCGCCCTGCCGATGGTCGCGCTCGCGGCCTACACCGCACACAATCTGCCTGACGGGATGGAGCCGGGCCTGAAGGAGAGCGCCTTCTACGACCCGACCAACTTCACCTTCCCGGCCGGCGCCTATATCTGCGAGCTCGAGGTCGATCCCGGCACCGGCAAGACCTCCTTCGTCAACTTCGTCGCGGCCGACGATTTCGGCCGGCTGATCAATCCGATGATCGTCGAGGGCCAGGTCCATGGCGGTCTCGCGCAAGGGATCGGTCAGGCGCTGCTCGAGCACGCGATCTACGATGCCAACGGCCAGCCGGTCACGGCCTCGTTCATGGACTATGCCATGCCGCGCGCCGACGATTTGCCCTCGTTCAACCTTTCCCACACCACGACGTTGTGTCCGGGCAATCCGCTCGGCATCAAGGGCTGCGGTGAGGCCGGCGCGATCGGGGCGTCAGCGGCCGTGATCAACGCGATCACGGACGCGATCGGCAAGAACAATCTGGAAATGCCCGCAACCCCTGATCGGGTGTGGCGCACGGTCCACGCGGCTTAAGAGGGAGGAACGAAGATGTACCAGACCACCTATCATCGCGCCTCCTCGGTCGACGAAGCCGTCAGCCTGTTCGGCAAGAGCAGCGAGGCGAAGTTCCTTGCCGGCGGCCAGACGCTGCTGCCGGTCATGAAGCAGCGGCTCGCCGCACCGTCGGACGTCATCGACCTCGGCAAGATCAAGGAGTTGCAGGGTGTCGAACTATCGGGCGACGTACTGACCATCAAGGCCGCCACGACCTATTACGACATCATGCAGAATGCCGATGTGAAGAAGGCGATCCCCGCGATCGCCTATCTCACCTCGGTGCTCGGCGATCCCGCGGTGCGCTACCGCGGCACGATCGGCGGCTCGATTGCGAACAACGATCCTGCCGCGGATTTCCCGGCCGCTCTGCTCGCGCTCGGCGCCACCGTGAAGACCAACAAGCGGTCGATCTCGGCGGATGACTTCTTCAAGGGCCTGTTCACCACGGCGCTCGAAGACGGCGAGATCATCACCGCCGTGTCATTCCCGGTGCCGGCGAAGGCAGGCTACGAAAAGATGCGGCATCCGGCCTCGCGCTTTGCGCTGACCGGCGTGTTCGTCGCGCAGACCAAGTCGGGCGAGGTTCGGGTGGCCGCCACCGGTGCCTCGCAAAGCGGCGTGATGCGGGTGCCTGCGATCGAGGCCGCGCTGAAGGCGAACTGGTCGCCCTCGGCGATCGACAACGTGACGATTTCGGCGAGCGGACTGCTGGCCGATATCCACGGCACGGCGGAGTACCGCGCCAATCTCGTCAAGGTGATGGCCCAGCGCGCGGTCGCCGCTGCGCGCTGATAGCGCCTCTACGCAAATTTTCCGCGGCGCGCACTTCGGTGCGCGCCGTTTTTATTTGGCCATGCGGCATGAAAACCGCTTGCCTCGCTGGCGGGAAGGCGAGAAAAGTTAATCAGCCGATTAACTCGCCCCCAAGAGCAACGTGAGGCGTTTGCCGGATCACCGGCACCTGCCCGCGACCCGAGGAAACAACAACGTGCTCGATAAATCAGCCCCCACCTCATCCGTCCGCGCCTCCGGCCCGCTCTCGGGCTTTCGCATCGTCGAATTCGCCGGCATCGGACCTGGTCCGTTCGCCTGCATGATGCTGGCCGACATGGGCGCCGACGTCGTCACGCTCGATCGCGTCGGTGCGAAGAAAAGCATGAAATCCGTCGCCGGCCGCGGCCGCAAGGTGATCGAGCTCGACCTCAAGGACAAGGCCGCGATTGCACAGGTGCTCGACCTGCTTGCCAGCGCCGATGCGCTGGTCGAGGGCTTCCGTCCCGGCGTGATGGAGCGGCTCGGGCTCGGGCCCGAATTGGTCCTCGCGCGCAACCCCAAGCTGGTCTATGGCCGCATGACCGGCTGGGGCCAGGAAGGCCCGCTCGCCAACTCTGCGGGGCATGACATCAACTACATCTCCATCACCGGTGCGCTTGCCGCGATCGGCACGAAGGAGGCGCCAGTGCCGCCGCTCAATCTGGTCGGCGATTTCGGGGGCGGCGCACTTTATCTCGTCGTCGGCGTGCTCGCGGCGCTCCTGGAGGCGCAGAAGTCCGGTAAAGGCCAGGTCGTCGATGCCGCCATGTGTGACGGCGCGGCATCGCTGATGTCGTTCTTCTTCGACATGACCGCGATGGGACGCTGGTCCGAGGGGCGTAACCAGAACTTCCTCGATGGCGGCGCGCATTTCTACGGCGTCTATGAATGCGCCTGTGGCCATTTCGTCTCGATCGGCTCGATCGAGCCGCAATTCTATGCGCTGCTGCGCGAGCACGCCGGGCTCAGCGACGCCGATTTCGACGCGCAGATGGATCCCAAGGCCTGGCCCGCGCTGAAGGAGAAGCTCAAGACGGTGTTCAAGAGCAAGACGCGTGAGGACTGGTGCAAGATCATGGAAGGCACCGACATCTGCTTCGCGCCGGTGCTGACCATGTCGGAGGCGACAAAGCATCCGCACATGGTCGCGCGAAAGGTCTTCGTGGAGCGTCACGGCATCAAGCAGCCGGGGCCGGCACCGCGCTTCTCGCGCACGCCCTCGACGGTGCGGGAGCCGGAGCCGGCGGAGATCGCCGCGGTGATGCAGGCGTGGAAGGCGGCGAAGTAGCCCAGCGCACAGACCTGTAGGGTGGGCAAAGGCGCGACGCGCCGTGCCCACCATCACTCCGCAATTCCCATAGAGGTGGTGGGCACGCTTCCGCCTTCGCTCTTCGAGCTACGGCGGACAAGTCGCTTTGCCCACCCTCCTACTTCAATTTCCGCTGTCGTCCCGGGGCGCGCGAAGCGCGAGCCCGGGACCCATAACCCCAGGGAGTGGTTTGGCGACGGCTCGGAGTTTTCACTTCGCGCGACAACTCCTCCCTGTGATTATGGGTCCCCGCCCCCGTGCGCAATTGCGCACTAGGCGGGGACGACAGCTGTTGTGACGCGGCAGCTGTGCCCGCACGCGCCGCGCGACCTACGCCGCGCTATCCACCTTCAACACGCCGCGCCGGATCTGATCCTCCTCGATCGATTCGAACAGGGCCTTGAAATTGCCCTCGCCGAAGCCGTCGTCGCCCTTGCGCTGGATGAACTCGAAGAAGATCGGGCCGATCGCGTTGGCGGAGAAGATCTGCAGCAGCACCTTGGTCTGGCCGCCCTCGACGACGCCCTCGCCATCGATCAGGATGCCGTTCTTCCGGAGCCGCACGACGTCTTCCCCATGCTTGGGCAGGCGCGCATCGATCTTCTCGAAATAGGTGTCGGGCGGCGACGGCATGAAGGGCAGGCCGGCCTCACGCAGGCCTTCGATGGTGCGGTAGATGTCGCGGCAGCCGCAGGCGATGTGCTGGATGCCCTCGCCGCGATAGGTCTTGAGATATTCCTCGATCTGGCCAGACTCGCCGGCGTCCTCGTTGATCGGAATCCTGATCTTGCCGTCCGGGCTCGTCAGCGCGCGCGAGAACAGGCCGGAGGCGCGGCCCTCGATGTCGAAGAAACGGATCTGGCGGAAGTTGAACAGCTTCTCATAGAAGCCGGCCCAGACGTCCATGCGGCCGCGATGAACGTTGTGGGTGAGATGGTCGAGATAGAACAGGCCGGCGCCGACCGGCCGTGGATCGCGTGCGCCGAGCCATTCGAACTCGGCATCATAGGCCGAGCCGTTGGCGCCGTAGCGGTCGACGAGATAAAGCAGGCTGCCTCCGATCCCCTTGATCGCGGGGACATCGAGCGTTTTCTGCGCCGATGGCACATCGGCAGGTTCGGCGCCGAGCGAAATCGCGCGGTCATAGGCCGCCTTCGCGTCGACGATGCGAAAGGCCATCGACGGCGCGCAGGGGCCATGTGCGGCGACGAACTCGTAGCCGTGGGTTCCGGGCTGCTCGTTGACGAGATAGTTGATGTCGCCCTGGCGGTAGACCGTGATCTTCTTGGTCCTGTGGCGCGCGACGGGCGCATAGCCCATCAGCTTGAACAGCGCGTGCAGCTCTTCCGGATTGGGATGCGCATATTCGACGAACTCGAACCCGTCGGTGCCCATCGGATTGTCGGCGCTGATCGTGGCCGGCGGTGCATCGTGCGGAAACGGACCCATGCTGTTCTCCCAATTTGCTGCCGGGAGGAACTATCCTTCATAGCATGCGCAAGGGGCGTGCAAACGGGACGCGATTTCGCTACCCTATGCACGCTTTGTGCAAGAAATGGACGATTGACGCATGATTCCCGTGGACGCCTTCGACCTCAAGATCCTGGGCGCACTCCAGGACGACGGCCGCCTCACCAACCAGGAGCTCGCCGAGCTCGCTGGCCTCTCCGCCTCGCAATGCTCGCGCCGGCGGATGCGGCTGGAGGAGGAGAAGGTGATCGCGGGCTATCATGCCGACCTCTCCAGCGAGGCGCTCGGCTTCGGCGTGATCGCCTTCATCCAGGTGACGTTGGCCACGCATTCGCCGGATAACTCCAAGCGTTTTCGCGCGCTGGTGAACCGGATCGACGAGATCCAGGAAGCGTATTCGCTCACGGGCGACGCCGACTATGTGTTGAAAGCCGTGCTGCGCGACCTCAAGGGCCTCTCCAACCTCGTCAACGACGTCTTGATGCCGCACCAGAGCGTGGCGCATGTGCGCTCCTCGATCGTGCTCGACAGGCTCAAGGAAAGCTCACGGCTGCCGCTCAAGGAAATCAGAGCCGGCTGAAATCGAGGGAACTATGGCATTCGCGCGGAGCGCGCGATCTGCGATGATCCGGCTCCACGTGCGGAGCTTCGACATGGCCCTCCAGCTTCGGCCGAACTGCGAATTTTGCGACCGCGACCTGCCGCCAAACGCAACGGACGCGCGGATCTGCTCCTATGAATGCACATTCTGCGCGGATTGCGTCGAGGCGAAGCTGTTCAACGTCTGCCCGAATTGCGGCGGCGGCTTTGCCCCGCGCCCGATCAGGCCGGCGCAGGAGTGGCGCCCCGGCGTGTGCACGAGCAAGCAGGCGCCGTCCGACAAGCGGGTGCATTTGAAGTACAGCGTGGAGGATGTCGCGGCGCATTGCGCGAGGATCAAGGACGTGCCGCCGGAGAGGCGGTAGTTACGGGGCCGTCGTTCCGGGGCGCGCAAAGCGCGAACCCGGAACCTCGAGATTCTCAGGTGCGCAATTGCGCACCGTAGTTCGATGCTTCGCATCGCCCCGGAATGACGGTGACCCTACTCCGCCGGCAGAATCGTCCCCTCGACCTCGCCGAAGCCGACGCGATAGCCATTGCCCTGGCACCAGCCGCGCATGACGAGGCTGTCGCCGTCTTCCAGGAACGAGCGCTTGGCGCCGCCAGGCAGGTCGACCGGCTCGGTGCCATTCCAGCTGATCTCCAGAAGACTGCCGCGCTGGTCCTTCTCGGGGCCGGAGATGGTGCCGCTGCCTAGGAGATCGCCGACATTCATGGCGCAGCCGCTGGAAGCGTGGTGCATGAGCTGCTGCACCGAGGACCAGTACATGTACTTGAAATTGGTGCGACTGATGCTGGCGGGTGCATTGGCGCCCGCAGCGCGCAAGGACACATCCAGCTCGACATCATAGTTCTGCGGCTTCGTCTGCTTGAGATAGTCGAGCGGCACCGGCTCCTGCTCCGGCCCCTTCAGCCGGAACGGCTCCAGCGCCTCGCGCGTCACCACCCAGGGGCTGATCGAGGTCGCAAACGCCTTGGCGAGAAACGGCCCGAGCGGCACATATTCCCATTGCTGGATGTCGCGCGCGCTCCAGTCGTTGAGCAACACGAAGCCGAAGATCATGTCTTCGGCTTGGCCCTCGTTGAGCATGCCGCCCATCGGCGATGGCTGGCCGATGACGACGCCCATCTCCAGCTCGAAATCGAGCCGCTTGCACGGCGCAAAGCTCGGCAGCTCCACATTCGGCGGCTTCAGCTGCCCGCGCGGGCGCTTCACCTTGGTGCCTGACACGACCACGGTCGAGGCCCGGCCGTTGTAAGCGATGGGCATATGCAGCCAGTTTGGCTGCAGCGCGTTGTCCTTGCCGCGGAACATCACGCCGACATTGGTGGCGTGCTCTTTCGAGGAATAGAAGTCGGTGTAGCCGGAGACGGTGAAGGGCAGATGCAGTTTGGCAGCCGACATGGGAACCAGGGCCAGCTTGCGCAACTCGTCATTGTCGCGCAATTCGGGATTGTCGTGCCGCAGGAGTTCGCTGATCCGCGCGCGGGTCGTCGACCACACTTTTGGGCCTAACGACATGAACGGGTTCAGGCTGCCTGCCGCAAAGATCCCCGGCTGCCCGACATCGAGGCGGCCATCCTGCTCGAGCTCCCAGAGATCGAGAATGTAGGCGCCGATGGCGACACCGACGCGCGGCGCCAATCCATTCGCCGAGAACACGCCATAGGGCAGGTTCTGGATCGGGAAGTCGGAGGCGGGATCGACGTCGATGAAGGAGCGGAGGCTGGGGTCGTTGGGGTGGGGCATTGGCTTCCTGCCGGATGTTTTTTTACAGTTTCTTCGCCGTCATTCCGGGGCGCGCGGAGCGCGAGCCCGGAATCCATAACCACGATCGTGAGTATGGATTCCGGGCCTGCGCCTTCGGCGCATCCCGGAATGACGAAGTAACTACGGCCGGCTCGGATCGAACCGCTTCTCCAGTCCGTTCCAGCAATCGGCATAGTCGTCCTGGAGCGTCGAGGATTTCGCAGCATGCGCGGTGACGCGCTGCGGGTAGCGGGTCTCGAACATGAAGGCCATGGTGCCCGTCAGCTTCACCGGCTTCAATTCGCCATTGCTGGCATGCTCGAAAGCGTCGCGGTCCGGGCCGTGCGGCAGCATGCAATTGTGCAGGCTCATGCCGCCGGGGACGAAGCCCTGCGGCTTGGCGTCGTAGACGCCGTAGATCAGTCCCATGAACTCGCTCATGATGTTCATGTGGTACCAGGGCGGACGGAAGGTGTTCTCGGCGACCATCCAGCGCTCGGGGAAGATCACGAAATCGATGTTCGCGGTGCCCGCGGTCTCCGACGGCGAGGTCAGCACCGTGAAGATCGACGGGTCGGGATGATCGAAGCCGATCGCGCCGACGGGAGAGAAGGTGCGCAGATCATATTTGTACGGCGCATAATTGCCGTGCCAGGCGACGACGTCGATCGGCGAATGCGGCAGCGTGGTCTTGAACAGCGAACCGCCCCACTTCACGAACAGTTCGGTCGGCGTGTCCTTGTCCTCGTAGTTCGCGACCGGCGTGAGGAAGTCGCGCGCGTTCGCGAGGCAGTTGGCACCGATCGGACCGCGCTCCGGCAGGGTGAAGGCACCGCCGTAATTTTCGCAGAGATAGCCGCGCGCCGGGCCATTCGGAATCTCGACCCGGAACTTGACTCCGCGCGGGATCACCACGATCTCGCCGGGCTCGGCGTCGATGCGGCCGAACTCCGTGACGAGGCGCAAGACGCCCTGCTGGAGCACGAACATCAGCTCGCCGTCGGCATTGTAGAAATGCTGATCCACCATCGATTTGGTGATGAGGTAGACATGCGCGGCCATGCCGGCCTGGGTGTTCACGTCACCCGCCGTCGTCATGGTCTGCACGCCCTCAACGAAGGTGACATCCTCCTTGGGGAGCGGCGTCGGATCCCAGCGCAGCTGCGCGATCGGCAGCTCGTATTCATGGCACGGTGCCGAGCGCCACAGGCCGGCATCGACCTTCTCGAACCGGCCGGAATGCTTCACCGAAGGCCGGATGCGGTACAGCCAGGAGCGCTCATTGGCGCCGCGCGGCGCGGTGAAAGGCGAGCCCGAGAGCTGCTCGGCATAGAGCCCGTAGGCGCAGCGCTGCGGCGAGTTGCGCCCGATCGGCAGCGCGCCCGGCAGCGCCTCGGTCTCGAAAGAGTTGCCGAAGCCGGACATGTAGCCGGGCGTCACCTGGGCCGAGCTGCGGATGATCTGGTCAGGCGAGGTATTGATGTTCATGACTATCCTCCTCCTTGCAAGGCAGCCCACATTTCCTGATCGCGCTTGTCGGTCCAGATCACGGGGTCGTCGATCCCCGACGCCTCGTCATAGGCGCGCGACACGTTGAACGGCAGGCAGTGCTCGTAGATGGCGAAGCTGGAAAATTTCGGATCCATCACCTCGCGGGTCGCAGCCATCGATTCCTTCAGCGTGCGGCCCTTGGCGACCGAGATTTCGGCCGCGCCATAGAGCGAGGTGACGAAGTCGCGCGTCATCGCGATGGCCTCGCGCACCGTGGCTGTGCCCTTCAGCGCATCGCCGCGGCCCGGCGCGATCGCCTTGGGATTGAAGTTGCGGATCTCGTTCAACGTCATCGGCCATTCGCGCAAATGCGCATCGCCGCAATAACAGGCCGAGTGATATTCGATCAGGTCGCCGGAGAACATCACCTCCGCGTCCGGCACCCAGGCGACGATGTCGCCGGAGGTGTGGCCGGCCCCCAGCTGCATCAGGCGAACCTCGCGCTTGCCGAGGTAAATCGTCATCTCGCCTTCGAAGGTCAGCGTCGGCCAGGTCAGGCCGGGGATGCTCTGCGCATCCTGGAACAGCCGCGGGAAGCGGCCGTATTCGGAATCCCAGTCCTGCTTGCCGCGCTCCTCGATCAGCCGATAGGTCTCCTGCGAGGCGACGATGCCTTGCGCCTTGTAGGCCGAGGCGCCAAGCACGCGCACGGCGTGATAGTGCGACAGTACGACATATTTGATCGGCTTGTCGGTGACGGCACGCACGCGCTCGATCACCTTGTTCGCCATCGCGGGCGTCGCCTGTGCGTCGAACACGAGGCAGCTGTCGTCGCCGACGATGACGGCGGTGTTCGGATCGCCCTCGGCGGTGAAGGCATAGAGGTCCGTACCGATCTCGGAGAAGGTGATCTTCTTCTCGGAGAGATCGCCGGTGGATGCGAAGTTCTTCGCCATCAATTCGTCCTTACAGGTCTATTGCTGTTGCTGTTGTTGCTGCTGACCGTCGATCATGCGGCGCTTCGCCAGCCCGATCGCCTCCTGCAGCACGTCGATATCGCCGATATGGTTGGCGAGGATCAGCACCAGCGCCGAATCGAGATCGGCGCTCTGCTCCTCGGTGAGCCCGCGATGCGCCTCGACGATGGCGCGGAAGGCGTCGTCGGGGCGTGCGAAGTTGGAACTGGTGGAAAGCGGCATGCGAAACCTCAATACAAGCCTTCGGCACGCGCCAGCGCTGCCGCGATCGTCGCACGCGCCGGATGGCGGAAGCGCGCCGCGACATAACCATCCGGCCTCAGCAGATAGGCGGCGCCCGGTTCGGCGCCGTAGCGCTTTGCGACCAAGCCCGAGGGATCGGCAAACCCGCCCTCGCCGCCCGATGCGGATGCCCTTGACGCCATCGGGCGCATCGATGGCCGCACCATTGCTGAACGACAGCAGGGTGAAGTCCGTTCCACCCTTGCGGAAGGCATCCGTCAGATAGATCTGCTCGCCGGCCGGCGTCGTGACGGGAGCGTCGAGCATGGAACAGCCGGGCGACGGTCCGCCGTGCCACGTATCCGCGTCGAGTGAGGACAAGGGGGAATCATAGCTGCATGGCACCGAAAGCCGGCCGCCATTGACCATGCGCTTGCCGAACTCCGTCTCCTTCGCCAGCGACAGCACCGCCTTGCGCAGCCGTGCCTCCTGATGTGAGTTCGGCGCCATGAAATCGGTCGAGCGGGTCGATTCGCGGATGTTCTCGTCGGCGGCTGCGCTACGCTCGATGTGATAGCTCTCGAGCAGGCTCGCGGGCGAGGTCCCGCGCAGCACCCGGTTGAGCTTCCAGGATAGGTTTTCGGCGTCTTCCAGCCCGGAATTGGCGCCGCGTGCGCCGAAGGGCGAGACCTGATGCGCGGAATCGCCTGCAAAGACCACGCGGCCATGGATGAAGCGGTCCATCCGCCGGCACTGGAATTTGTAGAGCGAGATCCACTCGAACGCGAACTTGTCGTGGCCGAGCATACGCGCGATCCGCGGCCGCACGTTCTCGGGCTTCTTCTCGACGACGGGATCAGCGTAGCGGTTGAGCTGGAGGTCGATGCGCCAGACATCGTCGGGCTGCCGATGCAGCAGCGCCGAACGCCCGGCATGGAACGGCGGATCGAACCAGAACCAGCGCTCGGTCGGGAATTCCGCAGTCATCTTGACGTCGGCAATGAGGAACTGATCCTCGAATACCTGTCCGGCGAACTCTGCGCCGACCATCTGCCGCAGCGAGGAGCGCGCGCCGTCGCAGGCGATGACATATTGCGCGAGCACGCGGTAGGCGCCCTCCGGCGTCTCGATCGTCAACGCGACGGAACCGTTGCGTTGCTCGAGCGCCGTCACCTTGTTGCGCCATCGCAGGTCGATCTCAGGCAGATCGTCGATGCGATCGACCAGATAGGCCTCGGCGTAATATTGCTGGAGATTGATGAAGGCCGGCCGCTTGTGGCCGTCCTCCGGCAGGAGATTGAACTGGTAAAGTTGGGATTCGCCGTGGAAGATGCGGCCGACGCTCCACACCACGCCCTTGTCGACCATGCGGTCGCCGACGCCGAGCCGGTCCCAATATTCCAGCGAGCGCTTCGAGAAGCAGATCGCGCGGGAGCCCTCGCCGATGCGGTCGGCATCATCCAGAAGGACGACACGCTGGCCGCGCTGAGCAAGATCGATCGCGAGCGACAGCCCGACAGGGCCCGCACCGACCACCACGACCGCGTGCTCGGCCGGGCTCTGGCCGGAACGATCCTGATCGGGGTGGCGTCGATAGCCGAACTGGGATTTGGCCTGTGCCATGCACTAACCTCGGCTCTGGTCAGGAGAGGACTGATCTGCTAGATAGTCTCACGTGCAACTATTTTGGACCGGAGCCGGCCGGCCGTCAACTGGAATTCGGAGCGCTTTCCTTGGCAAGGACATCCAGCGACATCGCGCTGAAGGCGCGCGAGACTTCGGCGCGGCCAAAGCCACGGCTCGACCTGTTCAAGTTCGTGCCGTTCCGCCTTAACCGGCTCGCAGCGGAAGTCAGCTCCGCGCTTTCGGTCGAATATCAGGAACGGCATGGCCTCGACATTCCGGCCTGGCGCGTGATCGCCACGCTCGGCTTCCGCAACGATGCCTGCAGCGCGCAGTACATCGCGCAATGCACCCGCACGCACAAATCCACCATCAGCCGCGCGGTGACCACGCTGCTCAACGACGATCTGATTGAACGGGTCGAGAACGAGGCCGACCGCCGCGAATTCCGGCTGCAACTGACGAGGAAAGGCCGAGCGCTCTACGAAGAGCTCTTCCCGCAATTGCTGCGGCGGGAAGACGAGATCCTCGCCTGCCTTTCCGCGCAGGAGCGCAGGCAACTCTCGGCCCTGCTCGGCAAGATCGAGCAGAGCCTCGATCTGATCCAGACCAGCGAAGAGGCCGACGCCAAGCAGGCGTATTAGTTAGCGTCATTCCGGGGCGCGCATAGCGCGAATCCGGAATCCATTTATCCGCGCAATTGGCCGCGCGATGGATTCCGGGCCTGCGCCTTCGTCGCATCCCGGAATGACGACTTCGCCGTCATTTCGCGAAAGATCGCGTCGGCGGCAAATGCAGCGCCCAGGCGTCGACCTTCTCGCTGGCGCGCGGATAGATCTCCGTCACGATCGGATCATGTCCGGGAATGAACCTGTCGGGATGGCCGGCAAGGCGCTCGATCGTCTCCCAGCCCTGCGCCATGTCGCCGACATTGTAGACGATCGGGAACGGGCTCCTGCGCTGCAGATTGGCATAGTAATGCGCAGCATCGGATGCCAGCACCACCGGGCCGCGCGCGGTTGCGACCCTGACCACCTGCAAGCCGTCGGAATGGCCGCCGACGCGATGCACGGTTACGCCCGGAGCAACCTCGCCGTCACCCGAATAGAAGCTGACGCGCTCGCCATAGACGTGGCGCACCATCTGCGTGACGTACTCGACCGAGAACGGATGTCGCAACAGGCCGTTGCACATGCAGCGGCCGGTCGCGTAAGCCATCTCGCGCTCCTGGAGATGGAAGCGCGCATTCGAGAAGCGGTCGAGATTGCCGGCATGGTCGTAATGCAGATGCGTCACGATGACGTCGCGAATCGCAGATGCGGCGATGCCGAAACGCTCCAGCGCATCGACCGGGTTGAGCGTCAGCTTGCGCGCCCGCGCGCTCGCCTCCTCGGCATTGAAGCCGGTGTCGACCAGAATGTCGCGGCCGTGCCCTCGGATCAGCCAGACGAAATAGTCGAGGTCCTGCGCCGCACTGTCATGTGGATCGGGTAGCAGGAAGTTCATGCTGGGGGTGCGCGGCGACATCGTCGCGTAGCGCAGGGCGTAGATTTCGTAGACGTTTCCCATGGTCTTGCTTTTCTGAGTCGGATCTTTTGGGACGATCGAGCACACCAAGCCATCGTCGGCAGGAAAGGTCAAACGGGGCGTTGCGTCGGGAGCCGGCCCTGCAATGTGAGACCAATCACATTTTTCATCGCCATGGTTGCCCTAACATGCTGCCGATAGGATCGAACCAGGCCGCGCCGAGTACCGTCATGACAGCCCGTCTATCCCCTCGCGGCACGCCCATACGTTGCGGTCAATCGCTACGATAATGCCGAATCTCCAAGCGGTTGACGCCCCCCGTCCCCGGTTTGATAATGCAAGAAGCGTAAGTTAAGGTCGCCGCGGCGCAAGCTGGAACGGCGCCTTTTTGGCTGGACCGCGCTGATTATGAAAATTCGCTTCTTTTTTCTTCTGCCCTTGCTCGTCTCGCTTGTCCCGACTGCCCCATCCTTTGCGGCCGGCGACCGTTTTGCGCTGGTCATCGGCAACGCCAAATATCCGGATGCGGATGCTCCGCTGAAGGAACCGATCAACGACGCGCGCGACGTGGCCGATGAGCTCAAGCGGGACGGCTTCTCGGTCGAGATCGGCGAGAACCTGACCGGCGACGCGATGCGCCGCGCCTTCGACAAGCTCTACGGCAAGATCAAGCCGGGATCGGTGGCGCTGGTGTTCTTCAGCGGTTTCGGCATCCAGTCGGCGCGCCAGAGCTACTTGCTGCCGGTCGATGCGCAGATCTGGACGGAGTCCGACGTGCGCCGCGATGGTTTCAGCCTCGAGACCGTGCTCGGCGAGCTCAACAGCCGCGGCGCCGGCGTCAAGATCGCGCTGATCGATGCGTCCAGGCGCAATCCGTTCGAGCGCCGGTTCCGCAGCTTCTCGGCCGGCCTGACCCCCGTCATCGCGCCCAACGGCACGCTGGTGATGTATTCGGCGGCGCTGGCCTCGGTGGTCTCGGACGCCGGTGGCGACCACAGCCTGTTCGTCCAGGAGCTGTTGAAGGAGATCCGCGTTCCCGACCTGATGGCCGAAGAGACGCTGAACCGTACCAAGATGGGCGTCACCCGTGCCTCTCGCGGCGAGCAGGTGCCGTGGATTTCCTCGTCATTGGCCGAAGATTTCTCGTTCATTCCGGGCGCCGGCGGATCGCGTCCCGCAACGACGCCGCCGCCCGCGCCTCCCGCTGCGCCGGCCGTCATCGCCAACAACCCGCCGCCGGCACCACCCGCCCCGCCGACACCGCCTCCGCCGCCGAAGCCGGCCGACACTGCTGCGGCACCCACACCCCCTCCTGCGCCCGCACCGGCCCCGTCGCCGAAGCCGCAGATCGAGGCTGCCCTGCCGCCACCACCGCCGCCGGTGAAACCGATCGATCCCGGTCCTGCGCCGAGCACGGACAGCGGGCCGAGCGCCGCCGTCCTGGCTGACGATCCCACCATCAAGAGCCTGACCGCCAAGATCGCCGCCAATCCGGACGACGTGAACGCGCTGTACCGGCGCGGCCAAGTCTATGCCAGCAAGGGCGCCTACAACCTCGCGATCAAGGATTTCGACGACACCATCCGGATCAATTCGAAGGACGTCGAGGCGCTGAACAACCGCTGCTGGACCCGCACCGTGGTCGGTGACCTCCAGGGCGCGCTGAAGGATTGCAACGAGGCACTGCGGCTTCGGCCGAACTTCGTCGATGCACTGGACAGCCGGGGACTCGTGAACCTCAAGTCGGGAGCGGTGAAGAATGCCATCGCCGATTTCGACGCGGCCCTGAAGATCAACCCGCGCCTCACTTCATCGCTCTATGGACGGGGCCTTGCCAAGCAACGCAACGGCTCCGCCCAGGAAGGGGCGCTGGATATCGCCAATGCCAAGGCGATGGATCCGAACATCGTTCAGGAATTCGCAAGCTACGGAGTGCGTTGATATTTTTTTGAATTGAGGCAGTCGAAGCCTCGAACCTTGAACGGGCCAAGAAAGACTAATGGGCGGATGCCGCAAGAGGCCTTTTCTGGGCTTGTTGCTGGAATTTGGAAGCACGCGAGCCGGCTGAGCAGGAGGGACTGGCTATGAGATTGGCTGCAAAAGGACTTACCGCGATCCTGTCCATCATCATCGTCGGCGCCGCTCTGTCATTGCCGCGCTCAGCCGCGTACGCGGGCGATGACGGCAACAGCAAGAATGTGACCGAGGACGAGATCGTCCGCGCGCTCGCGCCGCCGGCCAAGAAGCCCCTGACCCGCGGCCTCTCGATTGGCCCGCAGACCGAATCCGCGCCGAACGCGGCGGAGACCAAGCTGATTCAGTCCGTGCGCGGCCGCTCGACACGCTCGCTGTCGTCGACCGAGCGCGAGGAAATCGCTTCAGTCGTCAAGGACAAGCCGAACATCGATCTCGAAATCACGTTCGACTACAACTCCGCCAACATCAGCGCCAAGTCGATGCCCTCGGTGCAGGCGCTCGGCCGGGCGCTGACCAGTCCCGACCTGAAGGGCTCGACCTTCGTGGTCGCCGGCCACACCGACGCCGCCGGCGGCGAAGCCTACAACCAGGACCTGTCGGAGCGTCGCGCCGATTCGATCAAGCGCTACCTCGTCGAGAAATACAACATCTCCGCGACCGATCTCGTCACCGTCGGCTATGGCAAGAGCAAGCTCAAGAATCCGAGCCAGCCTCTGGCAGAGGTCAACCGCCGCGTGCAGGTCGTCAACATGGAAAACAAGACTACCGCGTCGAAGTGAGCCCGACGTAATCCTTTACAGTGAAAAGTCGTGATGTGGTGTAAGGTCTCGCTTCCAAAGCGCGTCCCGCAACCTTGCGGGACGCTTTATTTCAGGGAAACGCTCTGTCTGGGCCTCGCGCGGATGGCCGTGAGCCAGGCCAGGATGATCCGGCGATGAATCTGACCGAATATCTCAAGCCGGCCGGAACCGTGCTGTTCGTCGCCGTGCTCGGCGTCGGCTATTATCTGTTCGAGCATCGGCATCGCCCCGAAGCGAAGGAGACGCCGGGCGAGGCGCTCGTCATCGTGACGAAGTCGACCAACGCCTGCTTCTCCGACCTGGTGCGGGTGACAGGCTTCTTCGTGCCGCGCCGCGAGGCGGTGGTCGTTGCCGACCAGGAAGGCTCGAGAGTCACCGATCTCTTGGTCACCGAGGGCGCCATCGTCGCCGACAACCAGGAGCTGGCGCGCCTGACTGCGCCGCCGCAGATCCCGGGCCAACCGCAGCGACCCGGCCAACAAGGCCCGATCTCGTTGAGAGCACCTGCGCCGGGGCTCGTCACCGAGGTCCGCACCATCGTCGGCGCGCCGGCCTCGCCGCAAGCCGGTCCGATGTTCCGCATCGCCGTCAACAACGAGATCGAGCTCGACGCCCAGGTGCCGGCGGTGCACATGTCCAAGCTCAGTTCCGGCGCGACCGTGCGCATCAGCCGCGACGACGCGCCCGATTTGATCGGACGCGTCCGGCTGGTCGCGCCCGAAATCGACCGCACGACCCAGCTCGGGCGCGTCCGCATCAGCGTTACCAACAATCCATCACTCAAGGTCGGCGTGTTCGCCCGCGCCTCGATCGACGCCAAGCGCAGCTGCGGCGTCTCGATCCCCAAGACGGCGATCGATCATCTCATGGTGCAGGTCGTCAAAGGCAACATTGTCGAGACGCGCAAGGTGCGGGTCGGACTGTCGTCCGACAGCGCGACGGAAATCCTGGAAGGGCTCGAGGTCGGCGAAATCGTCGTGGCCGACGCCGGCTCTTCGCTCCATGATGGCGACCAGATCAAGACCATGTTCGCCGATGAACTCGATCGCACGCGGGTACGCTGATGGCTCTCAATATCTCGGCATGGTCGATTCGTCATCCGCTGCCGTCCGTCGTCTTTTCAATCATCCTCCTGGTTCTCGGCTGGACCTCCTTCACCAAGCTTGCAGTGACGCGGCTGCCCTCGGCCGACATCCCCGTGATCTCGGTTGCGGTCTCGCAGTTTGGCGCAGCGCCAGCCGAGCTCGAATCCCAGGTCACCAAGACGGTTGAAGACGCGGTCTCCGGCGTCGAGGGCGTCAGGCACATCACCTCCTCGATCACCGACGGCCTGTCGGTCACCACGATCCAGTTCGCGCTCGAGACCAACACCGACCGCGCGCTCAACGACGTCAAGGACGCGGTGACGCGCGTGCGCTCCAACCTGCCGCAGAACGTCACCGAGCCGCTGATCCAGCGCGTCGACGTCATCGGCCTGCCGATCGTCACCTATGCCGCGATCTCGCCCGGCAAGACGCCGGAGCAGCTCTCCTATTTCGTCGACGACGTGGTCAAGCGCGCGCTGCAGGGCGTACGCGGTGTCGCGCAGGTCGAGCGCATCGGCGGTGTCGAGCGCGAGATCCTGGTCTCGCTCGATCCCGATCGCTTGCAGGCAATGGGCCTGACTGCCGTCAATGTCAGCCAGAGCCTGCGCGGCACCAATGTCGACGTCGCCGGCGGGCGCGCCGAGATCGGCAAGAACGACCAGGCGATCCGCACGCTCGCAGGCGCCAAGACGCTGGGCGATCTCGCTGGCACCATGATCCCGCTGTTCGGCGGCGGCGAGGTCCGGCTCGACGATCTCGGCACCGTCACCGACACCATCGCCGACCGCCGCACCTTCGCCCGCTTCAATGGCGAGCCGGTGGTAGCGCTCGGCATCAAGCGTTCCAAGGGCGCCAGCGACGTGAAGGTCGCCGAAGCCGTGCAGAAACGCATCGACGCGCTGAAAGCCGCCTATCCCGAGGTCGACCTGAAGCTGATCGACACCTCGGTCGAGTACACCAAGGGCAATTACCACGCGGCGATCTCGACCCTGTTCGAAGGCGCCATCCTCGCCGTCGTCATCGTGCTCCTGTTCCTGCGCGACCTGCGCGCGACCATCATCGCCGCGATCTCGCTGCCGCTGTCGATCTTCCCGGCCTTCTGGGCGATGGACCTGCTCGGCTTTTCGCTGAACCTCGTCAGCTTCCTCGCCATCACGCTGTCGACCGGCATTCTCGTCGACGATGCCATCGTCGAGATCGAGAACATCGTCCGACACATGAACATGGGCAAATCGCCCTACCGTGCCGCGTTGGAGGCCGCCGACGAGATCGGCCTCGCGGTCATCGCGATCTCGCTGACCATCATCGCGATCTTCGCACCGGCGAGCTTCATGTCGGGCATTGCCGGACAGTTCTTCAAGCAGTTCGGCATCACCGTCTCGGTGCAGGTGTTCTTCTCGCTGCTCGCGGCCCGCTTCGTCACCCCGGTTCTGGCAGCCTACTTCCTCAAGCACCATACGCATGTGGAACCGCCGCCCGGCCGGATATTGCGGTCCTATCATCGGATCGTGGCCTGGTCGGTGAAGCACCATTTCATCACGGTGCTGATCGGCCTCGGCGTCTTCGCCGCCTCGATCTGGAGCATCACGCTGCTGCCGCAGGGCTTTCTGCCGGCGCAGGACAGCGCCCGCTCGCTGCTCGCCCTCGAGCTGCCGCCGGGCACCCAGCTCGCCTACACCGAAAAGGTCACCGAGGACATCGTCGCGCGCCTGCGCAAGCGGCCCGAGGTCAAGAGCATCTTCGTCGACGGCGGGCGCGTCCCGCCGGGGACGCAGGAAGTCCGGCGCGCCGCCCTGATCATCAACTACACGCCCAAGAACAGCCGCGACATCACCCAGCGCGAGCTTGAATTCTCGATCAGCCAGGAGCTGGAGAACGTTCCTGATATCCGCTTCTGGTTCCTGGACGAGAACGGCCTGCGCGCGATCTCGCTGGTGGTGACCGGTGTCGACCCCAACATCGTCAACAACGTCGCGAGCGAGCTTGCGACGCAGATGAAACGCATTCCCACCATCGCCAATGTGATCTCGGAGACCTCGCTGGAGCGTCCCGAGCTGCGTATCGAACCGCGCGCCGATCTCGCCGCACGGCTCGGCGTGTCCACCGAAAGCCTGTCGCAGACCATCCGTGTCGCCACCATCGGCGACGTTGGCCCTGCGCTCGCCAAGTTCGACGTCGGCGATCGTCTCGTGCCGATCCGGGTGCAGCTCGAGGATGCCGCGCGCGGCAATCTGAAGACGCTCGAACAGTTGCGCGTGCCGCTCGGCGAGCGCGGCGAGAAGGGCGGCGTGCCACTCTCGGTCATCGCCGACGTCAAGCTCGACCAGGGTCCGACCAGCATAAACCGCTACGACCGCGAGCGGCAGGCAACCGTCGCGGCCGACCTCGTCGGCTCCGCCGCGCTCGGCGATGCCACCAAGAAGATCTACGACCTTCCGGTCATGAAGACCCTGCCGAAGGGCGTGAAGGTCTCGCCCTCCGGCGACGCGGAAAGCCTGAACGAACTGTCCGACGGCTTCGCGACCGCGATCACGGCGGGACTGATGATGGTCTACGCCGTGCTGGTGCTGCTGTTCGGCACCTTCCTGCAGCCGATCACCATCCTGTTCTCGCTGCCGCTCTCGATCGGCGGCGCCATCGCCGCGCTGCTCGTCACCGGCAAGCAGCTCACCACGCCGGTGTGGATCGGCATCCTGATGCTGATGGGTATCGTCACGAAGAACGCTATCATGCTGGTGGAGTTCGCGATCGAAGCCATTCGCGCCGGCAAGCCGCGCGAGGAAGCCATGATCGACGCCGGCATGAAGCGCGCCCGGCCGATCGTGATGACCACGATCGCGATGGCCGCCGGCATGATACCGAGCGCGCTCGCGGTCGGCGCCGGCGGCGAATTCCGCTCGCCGATGGCGCTCGCGGTGATCGGCGGCCTGATCTTCTCGACCATCCTGTCGCTGGTGTTCGTGCCCGCGATGTTCATGGTGATGGACGATTTCGGCGCCCTGATCTGGCGCTTCGCCAAGCGGCTGATCGTGCACAGCGAGGATGCGGAGACGGACGATCATCACGGAGCGGCACCAGCGGAGGCGCCCCGCGTACCGAAGAATATCGTGCACCCGGCGGCGGAGTAGGATCGCGCGACTCGAGCGACGACGTCGCCTGTTGGGTGCGATGATGAGTGCGCCGCGAGCACTGGACGTTGTCGCATCGCTCGCAAACCTTCGGGAGCACCGGCTGGCGCGGGGAAGCGTCGGCACGATTATCGAAGAACGCGACGACGGGCGACCCTACGCCGTCGCGCGATCAGGGTGCCGGAAGCCGCCTCCCTACTCGTTCCGCGCGATCGCGGTCAGCTTGTTCATGTTCCGCAGCAATATCCGGCCGCGCTGGAGATCGAGGATCGCCTCCTTGCGCCAGGCCTGAAGCTGGCGATTGACGCTCTCGCGGGCGGCGCCGACGAAGACGCCGAGCTGCTCCTGCGAGATGTGGACCTCGGAGCCGAAATCGGCGGCGAGCGCGCAGAGCCGCCGGGCCAGGCGAACCGGCAGCGGCTGCAGCATGGATTCCTCCATGCGCTCGCTCTGCCAGCGGATGCGCTGGCACAGCAGTGCGATGATCTTGATCGCGACCTTTGGCTCGCGCTCGAGGAAACCGAGGAAATCTTCGCGCCGCAGCACGAACAATTCGCTGGTCTCTCCCGCGGTGGCGTCCGCCGTGCGGCTCTGGCCGTCCAGCACCGCGACCTCGCCGAATAGGTCGCCCGGCCCCATGAAATTCAGCGTCAGCCGGCTGCCGTCGGAGGCGCCGGTTTCGATGCGGACCTGGCCGCGGCGCACGCCGAACAGCGCGTCCCCGGGATCGCCCTTCTGGAACAGCACCTCGCCATTCCCCAAATGCTGGGTGTGACAGAGATTGGACAGCCGCTGGAGCTCGTCTGCGCCGAGATCGGCGAACATCGGGTTCATCTTCAGGATGACCGCAAATTCGGCCTGCTTGCTCATTTCAATGTCCTTGTGAACGTCCTGGTCACTGTTCCTGTCAAATCGCTTGAAACCATCAACTTCAGGATCGCGTAAAACCGCGCCGGAGAAGTGTGTCATAAGTCACATAACTTTGCAGCACCCCCCGACTATTTTTACGCGCTTGGAGCCGCTTCCCGTCCGGGGGTAAACTCAGGCGCAAAGGACGGGTCATCTGCGGATTCGACGCCGATCACCCGTCGTTGGAAAGTCGACATGAGAGCATTGAAATTCGCCGGCGGAGCTTTGGCCGCCGTCATCATCGTGATCGCGCTCCTGCTGATGGTGGGAATCCCCTCGGGCTTCCTGACCGCCACGATCGCCTCGCGCGTCGAGAGCGCGACCGGCTATCGCCTGTCGATCGACGGCACCACGAAGATCAGCCTGTGGCCGACGCTGAACGTCACCCTGAACGACCTCACGCTTGCCGACCCCAGGGATCGCAGCGGCATCACGCGCCTGACGGTCGACAGTGTGCAGGCCGACATGTCGCTCGCAAGCATATGGTCCGGCCGCCCTGAGATCTGCGAGCTCGTCGTCACCCATCCCGTGCTCTACCAGCCGCTGCTGCGTGAGCGCCTGCCGAGTGCCGGCGCCCCGTCGAAGCCGCTCGCGCTCGATACCAATGGCGCCACCGTCGACCGCATCAAGGTGATCGACGGCGAAGTTGCATTCTCGCGCCTGCGCGATCGTGTCGAGGGCCGCATCAGCGCCATCAACGCCGACGCGACCGTCGACCGCGACCGCAAGGTCAATATCACCGGCACCGCGCGCGTCGGCGATCATCCGACCAAGTTCGACATCAAGGCAGCGCCGCCGGCGTCGCCGGCCGAGCGGCCGACGGTTCCCGTGGATTTCGCCATCGACATGCCTGACGTGCTGAAGTCCCAGCTCACCGGTCACGCCGAGATGCGGCTCAATGGCGATGTCGTGATGATCAACGGCCTGAACGGCAAGCTCGGCGACGGCGCATTCAACGGCTGGGCCTCGGTCGACATTGCGAGCAAGCCTCTGGTCAAGGTCGACCTCGACTTCCAGCGGCTCGCGATGCCGCTGGCGAAATCGCCGGAGGGCACGGCCGGGCAGCCCTGGAGCAATGCGCCGATCAACGTGTCCGGGCTCAACTATGTCGACGCGCAGGTGAGGATCTCCGCGAACGAAGCCTTGATCGGCGATGCGCGCATCGCGCCGCTGGCGCTCGACGCCAAGCTCGCCGGCGGCGTGCTGAAAGCCGGCACCGCCAATCTCGGCGCCTATGGCGGCCAGGTCTCGGGCGAGGTGATCCTGGATGCGACCAGCGGTGCGCCGAGCTTTGCCATGCATTCCGATCTCGTCGGCGTGCGCGCGCTGCCGCTGCTCCAGGGCCTTGCCGAATTCGACCGCATCGACGGCAAGCTGCAGGCCAAGCTCGCTCTGCGCAGCGCAGGAAACAGTCAGCGCGCGCTGATGGCGAACATGCAGGGGACCGCCTTCGTCAATTTCCAGGACGGCGCGATCCGCGGCATCAACGTCGCTCAGATGATCCGCTCGCTGACGACGGGCATGCTGTCCGGCTGGCAGGCAAATCAGGACCCCGGCCAGGAACAGAGCACGGACCTGTCGCAGCTCTCGGCCTCCTTCCGCATCGACAAGGGTCAGGCGGTGACGACCGATCTCAATCTGATCGGACCGCTGGTGCGCGTGACCGGCGCCGGCACCATCGCGCTCGACACCAAGATGATGGGCTTTCGCGTCGAGCCGAAGCTCGTGATGACGACCGAAGGCCAGGGCCGCACCTCCGAGCCGGTCGGCTTCGGTATCCCCGTGATGATCCAGGGCAGCTGGTCGCAGCCGCGGATCTATCCCGACATGGCCGGCATGCTGGACAATCCGGACGCCGCCTATGCCAAGCTGCGCGAGATGGGCAAGGGCCTGTTCGGCCCCGACGGCGCCGGGCTCGGCAACATTCTGGGCAGCCTCGGGCTGGGTGGCACCCCCGCGCCCGGCGGCGGCAATGTGCCCGGCAATGCCAATCCGCAAGCCCAGCAGCCGGGGCAAAACAATCTGCTCGGCGGCCCGCTGGGGGAGGCGATCGGCAATCTGATCCAGCAGGGGCTTTCCAGTGGCGCAGCAACCGGCCCCGGCCGCAGCCGCAGCGTACCGGCAACGCCTTCCACGCCGGCACCGCAGGCCTCGCCTGCCGCCCCCGCTCTGGAGGACCCGCCGCTGGCGCAGCAGGACAGTCAGCCAATGAACGACGTGCTGCGGCAGCTCTTCAATCGCTGACCGAAGGACTGTTGTGCCGGACGTCACGGGCAGATCCTTGCATCGGCTTCGACCCCTGCGGCTTGCTCCGAGCGGGATGAGGCTGCGGCAATTCCCCTCTTCCATCGGCCCGGAAGTCCGCAGGGAGTAACCACACCGGCCGGTCCGCCGGACCCGCCACGGCCCCATGGCCCAAATTGTGGTAGAACGGCCCGCAGCGCCGGCGTCGATGGCGGCGCGAGAGGATCGGGATGGCAGGAGCGAACGACAAGACACGATCTCTGCGCGGGGGCCTGTTCGCCAAATACGTCGTCTCCCTCGTCGGCCTCGTCGTGTTCGTCCTCGCCGTCAACGGGGCGATGGAGACCTGGATCTCCTACCGCGCCACCCGGACACAGCTGACCGACGGGCTGGAGGACAAGGCCCAGGCAGCCGCCCGGCGGATCGAGCAGTCGATCTCCGAGCTCGATCGCCAGATCAGCTGGGTGACGCGGGCGAGCCAGGACACGCTGGAGAAGCGCCGCGCCGACTACGCCCAGCTGCTGCACCAGGTCTCCGACGTCAACCAGCTGTACCAGCTCAACGGCGATGGCCGCGAGGTGCTGCGCGTCTCCCGGCAGTCGACCACGACCGGCGGCAATGCCGACCTCTCCCGCGACATACGTTTCACCGACGCCGTCGCCCGCGGCGTCAGCTATGCGCCGGCCTGGTTCGCCGACCGGACGCCGCTGATGTCGATCTCGGTGGCGCATTCCGGCTTCAACGCCGGCGTCACCGTGGCCGAGATCGATCTCAGCTTCCTCTCCGACTTCCTGTCGGACGCCCAGGTCGGCAAGGCGGCCTTTGCCTATGTCGTCGATCCACGCGGCCGCGTGCTGGCGACGTCCTCGAAGGGGCCCGAAATCGGCAAGGACCTCTCCAGGCTGCCGCAGGTTGCGGCCGCGATCGCGCCCGGCCACGAGCCCGACACGTCCGGCACCGACTTCAACGGCCATGCGGTGATGAGCGCCGCGAGCATCGTGCCGAAGCTCGGCTGGAGCGTGCTGTTCGAGCAGCCGACGACGCAGGCCTTGATGCCGATCCGCGACCAGCTGGTGCGCATCGCGCTGCTGATCGGCATGGGCCTGATGGTCGCGATCCTGGCCGGTACGCTGCTGGCGCGCCGCATGATCATCCCGATCACGGCGCTGCGCGACGGCGCGCACAAGCTCGGCGAAGGCGATTTCAGCCACCGTATCGACGTGCACACCTCCGACGAGCTGGAGGACCTCGCCGGGCAGTTCAACCGCATGGCCGACCAGATCCAGGAGACCTATTCGAACCTGGAGACCAAGGTCGAGGAGCGCACCCGCGACCTCGCGCAGTCGATCCACGAGCTCAAGGTGCTGGAGGAGGTCGGCCGCGCGGTGGCCTCCTCGCTCGATCTCAACGCGGTGCTTGCGACCATCGCGGCCCGTGCGATCGAGATCACCCATGCCGACGCGGTGCTGATCTACGGCTTCGACGCCGAGGCGGGCCGCTTCAACCTGGTCGAGGCCAACGGCATCGACAAATCCGCCGACGGCGCGCATGTCACCATCGAGCAGGGCGAGAACATCCTGAGCGATGCCGCCGCCAGCGGCGAGCCGATCGCGCTTGCCGAGCTCGGCGAGGCCGCGGAGCAGCCATTGCGCGAGGTCGCGCTCGCGGCCGGCTTCAACTCGGTGCTGGTGGTGCCGCTGATCGACCAGCAGGGCACGCTGGGCTCGCTGGTGGTGCTGCGCCGCGCCGGCGGCGAGTTCGCCGGCAGCGTCATCGGATTGATGCGCACCTTTGCCAACCAGGCCGTGCTGGCGATGCGCAATGCGCGGCTATTCACCGAGGTCGATCACAAGAGCCACGCGCTGGAGGCGGCGAACAAGACCGTGCGCGCCCAGGCCGACAAGCTGCGCGAGCAGACCGAGCAGCTCAAGGACTGGAACAAGTCGCTGGAGGCGCGCGTCAGGACCCAGCTCGGCGAGATCGAGCGCATCCGCAAGCTCGAGCGTTTCCTGGCGCCGCAGGTGGCGCAGCTGATCGCCTCCTCCGACAGCCCGGAAGGGCTGCTCACCAGCCAGCGCCGCGAGGTGACCGTGGTGTTCTGCGACCTGCGCGGCTTCACTGCGTTCACGGAAGCGACCGAGCCGGAAGAGGCGATGAACGTGCTGCGCGAATATCACGCCGCGCTCGGCCAGCTGATCTTCAAATACGAGGGCACGCTCGACAAATATGCCGGCGACGGCGTGATGATCCTGTTCAACGCGCCGATCCAGTTCGAGGACCACACCAGGCGCGCGGTGAAGATGGCGGTGGAGATGCGCGACACCATCGGCCCCTTGACCGAGCGCTGGCGCAACCGCGGGCACAGCCTCGGCTTCGGCGTCGGCATCGCGCTCGGCTATGCCACGCTCGGCCAGGTCGGCTTCGAGCAGCGGCTGGAATATGCCGCGATCGGCAGCGTCACCAACCTCGCCTCCCGCCTCTGCGGCGAAGCCAAGCCCAACCAGATCGTGGTGAGCCGCCGCGTCTACGGCATGGTCGAGCCCTGGGTCGAGGCACGCGCCCTCGACGATCTCCAGCTCAAGGGCTTCAATCACCCCGTGCTGGCAATGGAGATTTTGAGCTGGCGCGAGGAGGTGGAGAACGTGGTGGATGCCGCGGCGGTGCGCATGCGAGGCTAGCCGCAAACAAAAAGTGCGAAAACAACCCCATGCACAGTAGACGGGGGCTTTGAGATCAACGATTTACGCGGGCATCCGAGGCGGGCACTGATGCCGGCGTGAGCTGGACGGAAATTTTGACACGTCGGGCAAAACACTGGCAGGATGGCATCATCGGGTATCCTGCTGAAGGCCGTCCCGCTCCCCTGAGCTTATTCGAGCTTCGACACTCTCGGCCCCGACTGCGGCAACAATTTCGAGTTCGTCACCCTCCTTGAGCGCGAGCTGGCTGACCAGCTCGTGAGGGAGCTCGATGGCCAGATCATCGCCCCATTTAAAGACTTTCAGCACAGCTTCCACTTCACGCGCTCCTTGAGCAATAAATCAGGTTCCTTTCACCGGCACCAATGCCGCCTTTTGCGGATCGTAGGTATAGTCGGTGATCGTCCCGTCCTTGATGCGGTCGACCGCCTCGTCGACGACGAAGAGGGGCACCAGAAACCATTCCCGGGGAACGACGGGATGCCCGAACCGATCCTTGATTTCGAGGTCGAGTTGGGCGCGACCAAAGACGCGATGGATCAGGTTTTCCAGCCTGGTGCGGTTGACGTTGTAGAGATTGTAGGTCGCGACGATCTCGACGTCGGCCATCAGATAAGTAGCATCGAACTTAGCGTTCGCGATGCGCTTGTCTACGTCGCCACCGGTAACGCCGATCTTGTGAAGCAGGTCACGATTGGCGGCAACGACGGGATGATCGGATTTGCTGCGCAAGACATAGATCGTGCCGCTCGCGAGGTCGCCGTCCTCACCCTCGTCGGCAAACAGCGGCCCGGCGCTGGGGTCGGTGATGCGACGGCCCGCATCATCACGGTGGAGCGCGCGCTGGAGCGACCGCAGCAGGACGTCGCTCTCCGTTCCATTGTCGTAGATCACGCGCAATCGGCTGTCGCGGCGGTCGTATTGAGACATGAACTCCTCGCCGACCTCAGCAACATAGGCGATCTGTCCGCCGACGATGAAGAACTCGCCTTCCTTGATTTCGGCCATCGTCTGAAACGGGCGGGTTTGGCGGATGCCTGCGTCCAGCTCTCGCTTCACCCGAACGAATAGCGGCTTGAAGCGGTCGAAATCCCCGCACTTCGTGCGGTTCGCGATCTCCTCGGCGGCGCGCTTTTCCGCGGTCGAGCGGACGTGGCGGAGCTCGGTGATGTCGGTCGGCGCTTCAGCGTCCACGCCGAGCTGGGACAGGAGTTGATCGTCGTCGAGATTGTCCGCGAAGCCGGGTGGGGTCGTGGCGGCGCGCTCCAGCAGCCCCTGGCGGTCGAGCGGCTCCAGCAGAGCCCGGCATTCGTCGAGTTCGCGCAATCGGTCGAGTCGGACGGCATAGAGCCGCTCGAAGATGTCGCGGTCTTCGCCGTGCCGCGGCGGATGACCATGCTGATCGACGAAACGCTGGATGTCCTCGAAGCCGGCGATGATTCGCTCTTCGCGCGGCGTTCGGCCCGACTGCTTCCTGGTCTCGACTTCGACGCCCAGCTCTTCGAGCAGCGCGTCGTCCTCCTCGGTGAAGTCAGCCACGAGCGGCCTCCGCCTTCATGCGGGCGAGGAAGGCTACGCCTTCGGCCATGCGCTTCTCCCAGGCGTCGGCGGCCGCGATGGATGGCAGCCGGCCGCGGTCCTGCTTGAACTTCAGGGCGCGCTTGGCGAGATCACGGGCTTCATCCATCGTCATGCTGACGCGTTTGGCCGATATCGCGGCCTGAACCTGCTTCAGGCTCTCTTCGCTCATGGTCTTGGCGAGTATGGCGTAGGCCTCCCCGAACGGGTTTATGCTGTCGATCAGATCGATGTCCAGCTCTCGCACGTCCATCGCGTATCTGCGGACGCCATCGACGAAGGCGGTGTTCGGACTCCCCTCGCCCGGACCTTCGGACCCGCCCAGGGCGACCTTCTTGGCCATCTGGGTGAGATTGAGCGCGGCAATTGCGTGCTGGCGCACGGCTTCCTGATCGCCGTCATCCAACTCGGGGTACTTGTCCTTGATGATCTTGCCGAGCCGAAGCTGTGTCAGCTCGGCTGGCACCACTTCCGGATCGAACAACCCGCGCTCAATGGCAGTCTTGTCCTGCACGAACGCGGCGATGACCTCGTTGAGATCCTGCTGGCAGATGCGCTGGGCTTCCTTGCTCTTCGGCTCGACAAGGCCTTTGATCTCGATCTGGAACTGCCCAGTGCCCTCATTGAAGCCGACATTGCACTTGGTGGGATCGTACCCACCCTCGCCGTAATCGTATCCTTCCACCGGACCAATCGCGGGATTCTTTGGCTTGAACTCGAAACGAGGCGCAAGCACCTGCTCCATAAGCAGGCTAGCCGCGATGGCCTTCAACGTATCGTTCACGGCCTCGTTGACATTCTCGGGCGCGGCATCGGGCTCGGCGATCAAATTGGTGAAGCGGGCGCGCGTCTTGCCCAGAGCGTCGCGTGTCGCGCGGCCGATGATCTGGATGATTTCGGTCAAACTCGATCGGTAGCCCACGGTCAGCGCGTGCTCGCACCAGACCCAGTCAAAGCCCTCCTTGGCCATGCCGAGCGCGATGATGATGTCGACATGGTCGCGGTTGTTCTTCTGCGCGGGGTCCTTCAGCGCCGCCGACACCCGGTCGCGCCTCGTGGCGTCGTCATCGACGAGATCGGCGATCCTGAGCACGCGCCCTGCGGGCGTCTTTATCAGCTGGAACCCGGTGTCGGGGTCGGTCCCCTGCCATTCACCGAGCGATTCGATGATGTGCTCGACTTCCTTGATCTTGTCCTTGGTACTCTCACGGGCATTGACGCTGGGAATGTGAACGATGGTCTTTTCGTTGGGATCGAGCACCTTGATGATGTCGTCGGCATAGGCGCCGGAATAGAAGTAATAGCCGATGTCGAGTTCCTTGAGATATTCGTAGCCGTTGAGCTGCTCGTAATAGGTATAGGTGACGGGAGCGAATTTCGCCTCGTCGGTTGGCGCCAAAACGGCCTCGGCATCGCCGCGGAAATAGGAGCCGGTCATCGCGACAATGTGGACCTTGTCGCGGGCGATGAATTCTCCGAGATGCTGGCCGAGCTTGTTGTCGGGATTGGCGGAAACGTGGTGGAATTCGTCCACCGCGATCAGCCGGCCGTCGAAGGCCTCGACGCCGAATTTGTCCACCGCGAAGCGGAAGGTGGCGTGGGTGCAGACCAGCACCTTGTCGTCGCTCTCGAGGAATGCGCCGACGGAATTGACCTTGCCGCCATTGTCTGAGCCGGGCGCATCGCAGAGATTCCACTTGGGCACAACCGTCCAGTCTGCCCAGAAGCCATACTTCGTCAGTGGCTCGTCGTGGAAGCTAGCGCCGATGGATTTCTCCGGCACGACGATGATTGCTTGCTTGACGCCCTGGTTGTGCAGCTTGTCGAGCGCAATGAACATCAGCGCCCGGCTCTTACCGGAGGCAGGCGGCGACTTGAGGAGGAGGTATTGCTCGCCGCGCCGCTCATAAGCGCGCTCCTGCATCGGGCGCATGCCGAGCGCGTTGGCGCGGGTAGACTGCCCAGTCCGGGCGTAGGTGACAGCGACACTGGGGACGCCGGCCGGTGCCCTCGGCTTCGCAGGCCGCAGCCTGGCGGCACGAAAGAACGCCTCATCCGCCTCCGCGATGTCGGAGGTATCGATCGCCTCCTCCGGCAGGGCGGCCAATTCGATGGGGTCGCTTGAGCCACGCATCGTCATCATTCTTTCACTAGTTTTCGCCTTAACGAAACACCTATGGCTACGAACAGTCACTCGTGCAATGACTAGATGTTCATTATATGTTCTACGACAACTCGTCCAGAATTACTCTCGCGAGCAGATGCGACGGTGCTAATCCGTACAAGACCCATTCCGGTCGCACTCGGGGTAGTGATGCCTTACCTACTCTCGGCCCTACCTAGGAAAGGTGCCCGTAAGTTCTCCCATTTGAAACTCGTGTGAGCAAAAGCAATTTGATGATCCAATTGAAAGAGCAACGGCCAAAGTAGCGGCACCTGCAAGCCCTGACATATAGAGTTTGTCGCAACAAACGCTGATGCAGCCTGTGTACTCTTTCCGTACTCAGCAGCCTTCATAAACCAGCCGGCGACGTAGTCGAGCGACTTCCAATTGTTTGAATAAGCTTGGAAGACTAGTTTCAAATCATCCTTGTGATCTTCCGTTTGCCACTTGCTACCTAGATAGGGCGGGTTACCGCAAACGTAAGTCTCGCCTCCCTCGTTTTCAAAGTCGATCTGTGCCTGATCGAGCGGTGCATGAAATAGGTCATCGGCATGATGCTTGACGCCTGATCCGGTCGGCGGACAGATACTAAACCAATCAAGCCGCAACGCATTTCCGCACGTGATCCAGTTCTCTGCATCAAGCGGCAGAAAATCTTGCAGCGCTTCCTTCTGTCCACGATACAGCACATCACACTGATACTCCGCTATGATCAACGCCAGCCGCGCGATTTCCGCCGGAAAATCCCGCAGCTCGATGCCGCGAAAATTGGTCAGTGGAATCTCCGTCCGCCGCTCCGGCTCGCCGCGGCGTTGGTTGATCTCCGCCTCAATCTTCCGCATCTCCTTGTAGGCGATGACGAGGAAATTGCCGGAGCCGCAGGCCGGATCGAACACGCGGATGCGGGCCATGCGGTTGCGCAGGTTGAGCAGCTTGCGCGTGTTATCGTCGGCTTCCGCGAGGCGTTCGCGCAGCTCGTCGAGGAACAGCGGATTGAGCACTTTGAGGATGTTTGGCACGCTGGTGTAGTGCATGCCGAGCGCGCCGCGCTCCTCATCTTCGGCCACCGCCTGGATCATCGAGCCGAAGATATCGGGGTTGATCAGGCGCCAGTCGAGGCTGCCGATGTGCAGCAGATAGGAGCGCGCGATGCGGCTGAAACGGGGCACGTCGAGGCTGCCAGAGAAAAGGCCGCCATTGACGTAAGGGAACGCGTCGGCCCAGCGCGGCAGGCTCTCGGCGGCGCGCTCTCTGGTCTTGACGTTCATGGCGCGGAAGATCGTGCCGATCACCTCGTGAGCGTTGGTGGCGTCGCTCATCTGGGTCACGGTCGCCGTGAACAGATCGTTGCCGTTGAAGATGTCGGTGCTTTCGGCGAAGAAGCAGAAGATCAGCCGCGCCATGAAATGATTCATGTCGTGGCGACGCTCCGACGTGCCCCAGTCGGGATTGGTCTTCAGCAGCTCGACATAGAGCCGGTTGAGCCGGCCGGTGGCGCGGATGTCGAAGGCGTTCTCGCGGATCTGCTTGACGGTGGTGATGCCCGCGAGCGGCAGGAAGAACCCGAAATGGTTGGGAAAGTCGGGATAGGGACAGGCGACGGTTTCGCCGCTCGTGAGGTCCTCGGCTTCGAACATCACCCCGTCCGTCGCGAGCACGAACTTGGCCTTGGCCCTGGCAGTCGCCGGGCTTGCTTTCAACGCGGCAAGCTTGGCCGTGACCTCGCCCGGTGCGGCAACCTTGATGTGGATGTTGCCGGTCTGAAGCACGCCGCCGAGGTCGGACTTGTTGGTCTCGCCCTTGCGCAGGCGCCTGAGCGTGGTTTCCTTGTTGCCGAAGGCCTGGAGGAAGGCAAAGGGGAACTCTGCGGCGTCAAAGGGTTGTTCCGCCAGCGCGGAGATGGCCTCTTCAATTTCAACGGCGTTCATAAGCCCCTCAAGTTCGACCGGTAGAAGTGCCTCAGAAGATGCAGGGTGGCAACCCGGCTGATCGGTGGCGCCATCTCAGCCCCCTCCTCGATCCGCCCTGGGGGAAGAGACCCAGCAAAACTCCCCCCGAACCACATCCCGCCTGCCCGCGACCAACCCTCGCCTCAACGGCGAGGCGGCTTCGATAGGAGACGACCCGTGGCATTTGCCCTGCCTTCGCGCGCTTATGATCTGCAGATGCTGGACCGTCCCGCCGACCGTGCGCGCGATCATGGCTGGGTCTATGGGGTGCCGCCGGGAATTACGAGCGAAGAATGGCCGCTCGATCCCGTCACGGGCTATCCGCTGATGCACGGTTTCACGCTGCTGCTGCCGGAGGATTATCGCGTGCATGGCGAGGACATCATCGCGGTGTCGTTCTTTGCCACGGCACCCGATCACAATGACGGCGGCGCGCCCGATGATCCCGAAGTCCGCGAAGCGGTGATGGCGCGCACATCCCATCCACGCCTGTCGCGCATGACCGACATCCTCGACTACGAATATGCCGCGCTGCTGCTGACGCGGGCCGAATACGAGGGTGCGTTCGCGACGCCGCCGGCACCGCTGGCGCTGGCGACGGCCGAACGGCCGCGCTGGCTCGACGTCGGCGGCGCGAGCGCCTTCTTCGAGGCTGCGCCGCCTTACGCGAGGAAGATGTTCGCCGCTCCGCCGCGCGCGGATCTCAGCGAGAATCGCGCGATCGCGCTGACGCCGCGCGCGAACGACCCCAATGCCGGCAAGGGACCGCAGGACGAGCACGTTCGCGAAAATCCGCCGACCGGTTATCAGCCTTACTACTATTATGTCGGCGGCAGGCCGGGCCGCGACAATTTCCGCCTGCATGACTGGACCAGGGACCACGCCCACAATCATCTCGGCGGCACCATGCGGCCCTGCCAGGCCGTGCCGGAGATGAGCCCGTTCTACGTCGAGTTCGAGGAATATCTCGGCGGCTGCAATTTCGGCGGCGGCAACGCGCAGCTCGACTTCAGGGATATGAAGTTCGACTGGGCGTGCGGGTGATCACGCCGAGCGTGCCGCGGCTCCTCTTGCTCAACCGGGAAGCGCAGAAAAATCGATTTTCGATTTTCTGTTGACCGCAAGGTGCCACCTTGCAATCATCCCGCGATGGGTCCGCTTCAGTTCGATATGTCCGGAAACCCCGGCGATGGTCCGCGCAGCCTGACGTCGGCGCTGCATGAGCGGTTGCGCGCCGATATCCTGGCGACGCGGCTGCTGCCAGGTCAGAAGCTGCATATCGCCGGCCTCGCCAAGCAGTTTTCGGTGAGCCTTGCCGCCGTCCGCGAGGCTCTGTCCCGCCTCGTCGCCGACGGCCTCGTGCAGGCCTCGGACCAGCGCGGCTTCCGCGTGAGCCCGGTGTCGCTCGCCGATCTCGCCGATGTGACACAGACCCGGATCGACATCGAGGGTCTCGCGCTGCGTCGTTCGATCGAGCGGGGCGATGACGCTTGGCTCGCGTCGGTGAAGTCGACCTGGGCGGATCTGAAAGCCGTCCCCTATCACTACCCCGATGATCCGACCGTGCATTACGAGGAATGGGTGATCCGTCACCGCATTTTCCATCGCGCGCTGGTCAACGCCTGCGGCTCGCCATGGCTGCTCGGCTTCCGCGACGTGCTGCACGAGCAGAGCGAGAGATATCGGCGTCTGTCGATCCGACGCGAGCTCGGCGGCAAGCCGCGCGACGTCGAGGCCGAGCACGAGGCGATCGTCGCTGCCGTGCTGAAGCGCGATGCGGATGCGGCAGTTCGCGCCTTGTCAAAGCATTTCGGCATCACCAAGGAATTCGTCGAGCTCGCCGCCTCGCGCATTGCGGAGGTGAGCCGCACGACCTGACGATCCCTAGAAATTCGACACAAAAAAAGAGAGACCGGGAGGAAACAATGAAGATCAATCGCCGTCACGCGTTCATGTCGCTCGTTGCCGCCGCAATTTTCGCCGGCCCCGCGAGCGCCGCCGACACCATTCGCGTCGGCCTGCCCACGAAAACATACTGGCCGACGACGATCGCCGAGACCGCCGTGCGGCAAAAGCTGTTCGAGAAGGAAGGCATCAAGGCCGAGCTGACCATCTATCGCAGCGGCGCGGAGACGTTCGAAGGCATGGCCGCAGGCGCGGCCGACATCATCCTCGATCCGCCATCGCTGGTCTCCGCCGGCCGCAAGAAGGGCGTGATGTCGCGTATCGTCGCCAATGCCGCGATGGGCAATTTCGGCTGGCAGCTGATGGTGCCGACCAAATCGACGCTCGACGTCAAGGACCTCAACGGCAAGAAGGTGGCGATCACCGCGGCCGGCTCGGGCTCGGACCTGCTTGCGCTGTGGACCATCCAGGACAAGAAGATCGACTTCACGCGCGTCCCCGTCGGCGGCGGCGGCCTGGTGCCGAACCTTTTGGCCGGCA
This sequence comes from Bradyrhizobium sp. USDA 327, assembly GCF_041262065.1. NCBI lineage: Bacteria > Pseudomonadati > Pseudomonadota > Alphaproteobacteria > Hyphomicrobiales > Nitrobacteraceae > Bradyrhizobium > Bradyrhizobium sp. USDA 327. The sequence continues at coordinate 6,728,265 of NZ_JBGCCW010000001.1, forward strand.
ATGTCGAGGCCGCCGTGGTCTATTCGCCGCTGAGCTTCCAGATCTCGAAATCAGGCGAAGCCAGGACCATCCTGGATTACGCGACCGCGGTTCCGCCCAACCTCACCGCGGGCTGGATCGTGCTCGACAAGTTCGCCGAGGCCAAGCCTCAGCTGGTGCAGAAGGCGGTGAACGCCCTCTACGGCGCGGTCGCGTTCATGCGCGCCAATCGCGACGTCACCGTCAAGCTGATCGCCGAACTCTACGAAATGCCGCCGGAGATCGCCGCTCTCGAATACGACAACACGATCATGAAGCTCGAGACCAGCGGCGACATGGGCGCGGCCAATGTGAGCGCGGCGGTGCAGCTCTCGCTCGACCTCGCCAAGCTCGGCGGGCTCAAGGACATCGTGCCGGTCGAGGACGTGATCTCGACCAAGTTCAAGCCCGTCCCGACCAAGTAGTCGGCGATGCAGAGCACGCTTGCCATCAACCTCGCGCGGATCGCGATCATCGTCGCGATCCTGGCGCTGTGGGAGGTGCTGTCGCGCACCGGCATCGTCAATCCGCGCCTGCTGCCGTCGGCGTCCGACACGTTCGTGACGCTCGGCGATCTCCTGCAGCGCGCGGCCGTGCAGAAGGACCTGATGGTGACCGCGACCGAGGTGCTGGCCGCGTTCGCGCTGGCCGTGCCGTTCGGCGCGGTGATCGGCTTTCTGGTGGCGGAGAACCGCTACTTCGCCGATGTCGCCAAGCCGCTGCTGTTCTTCGCCTTCAGCATCCCGAAATCGATCTTCCTGCCGATGTTCATCCTCGTGTTCGGCGTCGGCTTTGCCCAGAAGGTCGGCTTCGGCTTCTTCTCCACGATCTTCATCGTGATCATGTCGACCACCACGGCGGTGGAGTCGGTCAAGGTCGAGCATCTGACGGTGGCGCGCTCCTACGGCGCCACGCCGATGCAGACGGCGTTCCGCGTCTACCTGCCGAGCATGCTGCCGGTGCTGCTGGAAGCGCTCAGGATCTCCATGATCTTCAACCTCACCGGCGTGATCCTCGCCGAGATGTACGCCTCGCGCGACGGCATCGGACACCAGATCGCGACCTGGGGCGAGAATTTCCAGATGAAGCAGCTCCTCGCCGGCGTCGTGATGGTCGCCGCGATCGCCATGACCTTCAACGAACTTGTCAGATGGGTGGAAACGCGATGCAGCCATTGGCGAACGTGACCCCGCTCAAGCCCGCCGCGCGCGCCGGCGCGATCGAGGTGAAGAATGTCGGCCAGGTGTTCAAGACCCGGTCGCAGGACGTCGTCGCGCTGGAGGACGTCTCGCTCGAGGTCAAGCCCGGCCGCTTCGTCGTACTGGTCGGTCCGAGCGGCTGCGGCAAGTCGACTCTTTTGATGATGATGGCGGGGCTGCGCCAGCAGACCGCCGGCACCATCACGATCAGCGGTGCGCCGATCCTGCAGCCTGACCCCGACAGGGTCGGCGTGGTGTTCCAGGAGGCGAGCCTGTTTCCGTGGCTGACGGCGGAGGACAATGTCGAGTTTCCGCTGGCGTTGCGGGGTGTCCCCAAGGCTGAACGGCGAGCCAAGGCGCAGGATGCGCTGAAGCTGGTCGGGCTCGACGGCTTCGGCAAACGTCATCCGCACGAGCTGTCTGGCGGCATGAAGCAGCGCGTCTCGATCGCGCGCGGGCTGGTGCAGGACCCGCCGGTGCTGCTGATGGACGAGCCGTTCGCAGCGCTCGACGAACAGACGCGCATGACCATGGGCGACGAGCTCTTGCGCATCTGGGCCGCGACCGGCAAGACGGTCGTGTTCGTCACGCACAGCCTGACCGAAGCCGTCTATCTCGCCGACGAGGTGATCGTCATGTCGGCACGGCCCGGCCGCATCGTGGACCATCTCCAGGTCCAGCTGCCGCGGCCGCGCACCTACGAGATGCTGAGCGGCGATGCCTTCGGGAGCTTGCGGGACCGCATCTGGCGGCACATCCGCAAATCGGCGTGAGGCGGAGATGAGTGCCAGGATAAGCGCGAAGACGCTGCGACATCTGATCGTGATCGGCCTGATCGCGCTGTGGGAGCTGTTGCCGCGCGCCGGGCTGATCCCGGAACTATTCCTGCCGTCGCTGTCGTCCACGTTGATGGCGGGATGGACCGACGCCGGCGAATACGGTCATGCGCTCGCTGTCACCCTCTACGAGGTCGTGGTCTCCATGGCGTTCGCCTGCGGCGGCGGCATCCTGCTCGGCGCCATCGTCGGCAGCCTGCCGCGTCCGCGCGTGCTGATCATGCCGATGGTGTCGAGCCTCTATGCGGTGCCGCTCGTGATCCTCTATCCCGTCTTCACCGTGTGGCTCGGCATCGGCTCCGAATCCAAGATCGCATTCGCCTCGATCTACGGCTTCCTGCCGACGATGCTCGCCACTGCCGCCGGCATCCAGACCATCGATCCGCAACTCCTGCTCGCAGCCCGCAGCATGGGCGCGACCCTGAGCCAGCGGCTGGTCCGCGTCATCATCCCGGCGGCAATCCCGACGGTGCTGTCGGGTCTGCGCGTCGGCGGTGCGCTGGTCATCGTCGGCGTCGTCGTCTCGGAGATGCTGATCTCCTCGGCGGGCATCGGCTACCTGATCTCGCGCTACCGGACAATCCTCGACAGCCCGCACGTGTTCGCAGGCGTGCTCCTCGTGCTGTTTCTTGCGATCGGCTTCAACGCCGTGATCCGGTGGATCGAGCGCAAGGCGGCGATCTGGCAGACCGGCACCCGCGCCGGTCAGGCCAACGACGACATCGCCTCTGGCGCGATGCAGCCGGCGACCTGAGGTACTCGCGTGTACGACTTGACCCTGACGTTCGACAACGGTCCCGACCCTGACGTGACGCCACGCGTGCTCGACATTCTCGGCGAACGCGGGATCAAGACCACCTTCTTCGTCATCGGCGAGAAGCTCGCCGATCCCGAGCGGCGCCGCCTTGCGGAGCGTGCACACCGCGAAGGGCACTGGATCGGCAATCACACCTTTACGCATAGCATTCCGCTCGGCGAGCAATCGGGGCGCGATACCGCAGAGAGCGAGATCGGACGCACGCAAGTCGCGATTGGCGATCTCGCACATCCGCAGCGCTGGTTCCGGCCGTTCGGTGGCGGCGGCAATCTGGACAAGCGGCTGCTCAAGCCGTCCGTCGTCGACCATCTCGCGCGCAAAAAACACAGCTGCGTGCTCTGGAATTCCATTCCGCGCGACTGGGACGACCCCGAGGGCTGGACCGAGCGCGCCCTCGACCAGTGCAGCCGGCAACCCTGGACGCTGATGGTGCTGCACGATCTGCCGACCAGCGCCATGGACCACCTGGAGCAATTCCTCGACCGCGCCGAGGTCGCCGGCGCGCGCCTCCGCCAAGATTTCCCGCCGCAATGCGTTCCGATCCGCAGCGGCGAGATCGCGCTTCCGATCAACGACTATGTTTCCTCCATCGAAGAGAGTGTTTGACCAATGAAAGTCGCAAGCTTCACGATCGCCGGCACTGCCAGCTATGGCATCGTCACCGACAAAGGCGTCATCGATGCCGGCAAGCGGATGAAGTCCTATCCGACCTTGAAGGCGCTGCTCGCGAAGGGGGAGCTCGACGAGTTGAAGCAACTCGCCGGCGAGAAGCCCGACTACGCGTTGCAGGATGTCGTGCTGCTGCCGACCATTCCCGATCCCGACAAGATCTTCTGCATCGGCGTCAACTACGCCACGCATCTGGCCGAGAGCGGCCATCCGACGCCGGCGCATCCGATGATCTTCACCCGCTTCGCCAACAGCCAGGTCGGCCATGGCCAGTCGATGATCCGGCCGCTGGAATCCGAACGTTTCGACTATGAGGGCGAAATGGCCGTCATCATCGGCAAGGCCGGCCGCCGCATCTCGCGTGAGGCTGCGCTCAGCCATGTCGCCGGCTATGCCTGCTACAATGACGGCAGCATCCGCGACTGGCAGCGGCACACCTCGCAATTCGCGCCGGGCAAGAATTTTGCCGGCACCGGCGGCTTCGGGCCCTGGATGGTCACGACCGACGAGTTGACCGATATCGCAAAGCAGACGCTGATCACCCGGCTCAACGGCGTCGAAGTGCAGAAGGCTCCGATCTCCGATCTCGTCTTCGACGTGCCGGCCCTGATCGCCTATTGCTCGACCTTCACCGAGCTGGTGCCCGGCGACGTGATCGTCACCGGCACGACCGGCGGCGTCGGCGCCTATCGCACGCCACCGTTGTGGATGAAGGGCGGTGACGTCGTCGAAATCGAGATCTCCGGCATCGGCATCCTGCGCAATCCCGTCAAGGACGAGGGATCGGCCGCGGCAACGCGCGCGGCCTGAACAGCCGCGCTCAACAACGACAAGCCTCGACAACAAGAAGAAGGAGAACCCCATGCCCATGCCGACGCACATCCTGCCGACCACCGTGGTCGGCAGCTATCCGCAGCCGGAATGGCTGGTGAATCGCGCCATGCTGTCGAAGGTGGTGCCGCGCACACGCCTGCACGACATGTGGCGGTTGCCGCCGGAACACCTGGAAGAAGCCCAGGACGATGCCACCATCGTCGCGATCCGCGACATGGAGCGCGCCGGCATCGACATCGTGACCGACGGCGAAATCCGCCGAGAGAGTTACTCCAATCGCTTCGCCACCGCGCTCGACGGCATCGACGGGGACAATCCCGCGATGATCGTGGCGCGCACCGGCAACACCCAGACGCCGGTGCCGCGCGTCGTCGGTCCTGTGAGGCGCAAAGGCCCGGTCGAACTGCATGACATGCAGTTCCTGCGCAAGAACACGGAACGAGCGGCGAAGATCACCCTTCCCGGCCCGTTCACGATGAGCCAGCAGGCCAAGAACGAGTACTACAAGGACGAGGAAGAGCTCGCGATGGCTCTCGCCGAGGCCGTCAATGCCGAGGCGCTCGATCTGCAAAAGGCCGGCGCCGACGTGATCCAGCTCGACGAGCCCTGGGTGCGCAACAATCCGGAGCTCGCCAAGCGCTATGCCGTCAAGGCGATCAATCGCGCGCTGCAAGGGATCACGGTGCCCACCGTGGTGCATCTCTGCTTTGGCTATGCTGCGGTCGTGCCGGGCTCGAACAAGCCGGCCGGCTATTCCTTCCTGGCCGAGCTCGACGACACCACCGCCGACCAGATTTCGATCGAGGCGGCGCAGCCGAAGCTCGACCTCGGCGTGCTCAAGGACCTGTCGTCGAAGAAGATCATGCTCGGCGTGCTCGACCTCGCGGATCCCGCGATCGAGAGCGTCGATACCGTCGCCGAGCGCATCCGCAACGGGCTGAAATATGTCTCACCGGATCGTCTCGTACCGGCACCAGATTGCGGCATGAAATACATGCCGCGTGCGACTGCGTTCGGGAAGCTGAAGGCCATGTGCGACGCAGCGGCGAAGGTTCGGCGGGAGGTCGGCTAAAGCGCGATGCGATGAGGATGAATCGTCATCGCGCTTTAGATTGTTGTTTCAACATGATCTTTTCGGAAAACCGCTGCGCACTTTTCCGGATCATGCTTGGCAGCTCTCGCGCGAGCGTCTCCGCGTCGCCCTCACGCCCCCCGCTTCGGCCCGATCGCCTCGAACCCGGCCTTCTGCTCGTCGCTCAAATCCGCCTCGAAATCGTCGAGCGCATCGGTGACATCGCCCACGGCTTGCAGCATCGTCTGCAGCCGCGCCTTCACGGCCGGGAGACGGGTTTGCGGTGTCGCAGCGGGCTCTGTCGGGCAGGCGCTGAGCGTCTGCATGCTGCGCAGGGTGGTGTCCTGGAGCACCTCGAGGCGGGCGCGGGCCACCTCGTCGAGGTGAAGCGTGGACGCAATGTCGTTTGCGGGCCATTGCTGCTGGACGAGCTGCTCGTATTGGCGCTGCGCCTTTTCGTCATAGCGGGGATCGTAGTCGGGGTGGCAGGCGGCGACTGCCTGCGCGTCCTTGCGCTGAACCGCGGCAAGCGCGGCGCGACGCTCGTTGGCAAGGGCATCGAGCCTGGCCTTCTGGTCGTCATTGAGGAGACCGACGAATTTCGCCAGCGGCGCTTCGATCGTCTCCGTTGCCTTGATCATGGCCTCGAGGCGCTCGCGCATCAGGCCGAGGCGCTCCGACGCATTCACGGGGACCTGCGCCGGGCAGGCGGTGCGGATGGTGTCGCGCGCCGCACTCCAGGCGGATGCGAGCTCGTCAAGCGCGGTGCGCTGCAACTCGTTCGGTGTCACGGCCGCGGCGATGCGGTCGACCCGGAGGCCGCCGGTGTCGCTGGCCTCGCAGAGCGTCTCCGCCGTCGGAACCCTTCGTCCGCGCCGGCTTTGCGGCGCGGTGTAGGCGGCGAGCTCCGTCGCCGCGTAGGGCGAGAAGATCGCGGCATAGATGTCGCCATAGCCGTAGAACGAGAGGCTGGTGGAGTCGCCGAACATGATCGCGGTGGTGAGATCGTCATGCGCGAATGGCCAGAACACCGGGCCGACCCAGCCGTAGCTGCCGTCGGGATGGCGCCACCAACCCTGCGGGCGTCGGCCGCCATGCCAGCCCGATAGCGCGGCCTGCGCCGTGAGCGCAGCACGCAGGACGTAAGGATTGGATAGCTGGCCGCGCTCGGCCCCGCGCGGATCTTGCGACCTCAGCGCAGCGGAGCGGTATCTGCTGCCGCGCACGGCCATGCGGGAGTGGCGCAGCCGCGACAGGCCGAGCATGTGGCCGACCGCGAAGCGTGCAACGCCAAGCGGACCGCCGCGCAATCCGAACTGCGCCTCCGCCTTATTGGGCAGCAACACTGCCGCAATCACGAGGGTCGCGCCGGCCAGTGCCAATCCCATGCGTCCCGACTTGATCGCTGACCTGACCACCTCGGCCTCCTCCCAGCGCCAAGCGCAATGCGTCGCAGCACAATGACGCGCAAGGGAACCGATTGTTCCGGAGAGACACAGGGCACAGCGTCGCGGGCGACCGCTCACCCTGCCCGTAGACAGGCAATTGTATCCGAGAAGCGGATTGCCTGCGGCCCAACGTTCAAGACGCCCGATTGGGCAGGGGTTGGGCGGGGGAAGAGGACCGAGCGTGCCCTCACTCCGCCTTTTGCGGCATCACGAAAGTCTGGCCGGGATAGATCAGATTGGGGTTGTTGATCTTGTCGCGGTTGGCCTTGAAGATCACCGCGTAACGGGCGCCGTCACCGTAGGCGAGCCGGCTCAGAGCCCACAGACTGTCGCCACGGGCAATGACCCGGCTGCCGCCGGACTGCGCCGGCGCAGTGGTGAGCACGTCCGCCGGCGAGGCCGATGCGACCGTGTTGGCCGCCGGCGCACGCGCCAGCACCTTGGGCTTCGGCGCGCCGATCAGCCTCGGCCGGGCCGCCTGCCTGTCAGGCACTGAAGCCAGGCGCGGCGAGGCCGATGGCAGGGCGGCCACGACATCCGGCTTGTCGTCGGGCTTCTCGGCCTGCTTCGGCTCCTGTCCTGCATCTTGCCTCGCGGCCGGTGCGGGCCGCGGCGCCGCCGCGGCGATGGTCACCGGCATGGTCCGGCCGGACTCCGTCACCGTGCCGTCCGGTGCCTTGGCCCGGAGCGTCAATTCATAGGAACCGGAGGGAAGCTGCGGCGGGGTCATGACGAACTGGCCCGAGGCGTCCGCGACGACGCTATCGAGCGGCCTGCCGTCGCGCAGCAGCTCGACCCTTGCCCCCGGCGTGGCGCGGCCCGCGATCACCGCCGCCTCGCCGTGATCGTCGACGCGGGCGACGTCGAAACGAGGGCCGCTATCCGCAACCGCCGGCGGCGGCTTGACCGGCGCGAGATCGGCGAGCGCGGCCGTGACCTGGTTCTGCGTCTCGGCCAGCGCGCCCGCCTTCGGTCCGGAGGCCGGGGCCGGCGGCGAGCCGCCGGCGAGCTTTGGCTGTTCCGGCTTGAGCTCGGCCTTGGCCTCAGCTTTGGGTTCGGGCTTGGCCCCCGGCTTGGCGGCGACGGCGGTCTCCGTCCCGGACGGCAACAGGCGGCGCAGCTCGGTCGGGCCGATCACCAGTGCGGTGCCGGCCAGCGCGAGCAGACAGAGGGCAATGAGGGCCTTGGACGCGGTAATCATCTGAAAAGGACCTTGGGTGGCAAATCAGCCGAGGCCGGCAAAGTGCGCCGATTTGGCTGCGGCAGCAAGACGGTCGATGGGATGATAAGCCTCCGTCCCAGCGCCCGGGATGAACCGGCGTCACCCCGCCGGCGTCCAATCGTCCGAGGCCGCAGCGCGGCATTTCTTCAAGGAATTTTCCCGTGGCCGTATTTCGCCGTCCCGCCCGATGGCTGGCGCTGGTCCTGACGATGGCCGCTTCACCCTCACGTGCTGCCTCCGGCCCGCCGCCCGGCTTCACCCTCTCCGACAACACGGATCTCGCCTTCACCTCGCCCGACGGCGCCACCAGGATCGAGCAGTACGTGAAGGAGAGCGAGGATTCCGACGTCAGGTGGCAGGCCTGGGCTCGGCACGGCGAAGAGATGACCGAGCTGAAGCCGGAGCAGACCTATCCGGCGGGCTTCCGTTTCACCGACGACTCGCGATGGCTGGTGCGGGTGCAGAAGACCGGCTCCGGCGAGCAGGACCTCTATCTCTACCATGTCGGGAAGGGAGCCGTCGTGAGTGCGACCAGGAAGTCGCTCAGCGATCTCGCCTGGGCCTATTTCCACAGCCGGTCCGACACGAAGAGGATGAAGCTCGACTACCACATCTCGGCCAATCTCGTGAAAGGCGCGGAGGATGGCTATCGCTGGCTCGGCGTCCGCTGGCCCAACAGCCGCTATCTCGTGATCTCGCTGTCGGGCGAGATGGACAAGCATCCGAAGAGCGTTGCCGTGAAGGGCCTCGCCGACTGGCGCTGCCGCTATGATCTCAAGACCGGCACTTTCGATGTGCCGTCGATATTCGCCAAGGCAAATGCGGAAGCGCTGCGATGGGAGATCAAGCGGTGAGCGCCAGCTGGCCTCCGATTTATGTTTTCCTAACCTTTAATGGTAACGGGGTCTTGTCGGTTTTGCTGCATCTTGCATCCCACGGGAGGGCTGGATGGGCGCATCGATCCGATGGACCGCGCGAATGCGCGCGTTGCTCCGCCGTTGGCGCGGGGCGCCGCTGACGTGGCTGATCATCGGCGGCTTCGTGCTGATGGCCGCAACCGCCATCGGCACCGCGCTCACCGTCGACCGCTTCCGGCAGAATGCGATCGAGAGCGGCCGCGACAGCCTGGAAAACTCCGTCCGCATGCTGGCCCGGCATTTCGACCGCGAGTTCGAGGACTTTGCGGTGCTGCAGAAGAGCATCATCGCCGAGCTCGAGAGCCACGGCATCGAATCCGCTGAAATCTTCCGCAGCGAGATGGGCACGCTCGCCGTGCACGAGGTGCTGCGCGCCAAGGCCAGCGGCTGGTCCGACGTTGCTGGCGCCAATCTGTTCGATTCCAGGGGCCTGCTGATCAACTCGTCGCGGCAATGGCCGGTCGCCGACATCTCGGTCGCCGACCGCGGCTATTTCAACCGGCTCAAGAACGATCCCGCCTCGCAGGAAGAGGTAGAAGTCGTGCCCGGCCGGCTCGGCAGCGGACCGGCAATCGTGTTCGCGCGGCGCGTCTCCGGCCCGCACGGCGAATTCCTCGGGCTGGTCTCGCGTGCGATCGCGCCCGAACAGCTCGAATCCTTCTTCGCCTCGACCGGGCTCGGCGAGGAATCCTCGATCGCGATGCACCACCAGAACGGCCAGCTGCTCGCGCGCATTCCGCATGCGGATGCGATGATCGGGCAGAATTTCCGCAAGGGCACGCCGGAGCAGATGGCGGTGTTCGAGCGCACCTTCGTCACCACCCAGCTCGCAAGCCCGATCGACGGCAAGGACCGCATCGTCGCCTCGCGCCTGCTCGCGGGCGAGCCGCTGGTGGTGGTGGCAACCAGGTCGCTGGATGCGACGCTGGCGACCTGGCGCTCGCAGACGAAATTCTTCGTCACCATTGCGGTGCTGTCGACGGGCCTGCTGGTGCTCACGCTCTATCTGATCTTCCGCCAGATGACGAACCGGCTTTCGGTCGAGAAGCAACGGCTCGACACCGCGATGAACACGATGACGCAGGGGCTCCTGATGTTCGACCAGGACGAACGCCTGATCGTCTGCAACCGGCGCTACGTCGAGATGTACGGGCTGTCGGCCGAGGTGGTGAAGCCCGGCGCCCATTTCCGCGACGTGATCCGGCACCGCCGCGACACCGGCTCGTTCGAGGGCGACGTCGAGGCTTATTGCGACGGCATCCTGAGCAATGTCGGCCGGACCCAGAGCACCGTCGTCGAGACCGCCGACGGCCGCCTGATCGAGATCAAGAGCCAGCCCGCCGCCGCCGGCGGCTGGCTCGCCACCCATGACGACGTCACCGAGCGCATCCGCGCCGACGAGCGCATCGCCCATATGGCGCACTACGACGCGCTGACCGACCTTCCCAACCGCGTGCTGCTGCGCGGGCATTTGGAGCGCCGCATCGCCGAGCTCGGCCAGGGCAAGCCGTTCGCGATCCTCTACATCGACGTCGACGAGTTCAAGGGCGTCAACGATTCGCTGGGCCACGAGGTCGGCGACGAATTGCTGCGCCAGGTGGCGAGCCGCCTGCGCGCCTGCGTGAGCGGCAACGACATGGTCGCGCGGCTCGGCGGCGACGAGTTCGCCATCGTCAAGGCCGGAACGAACGACGCGGCCGAATTGACGGCGCTGGCGGAAACGATCCTCGGGGCGTTGCGCGCGCCGGTGAGCTGCAAGGGCCAGGACATCCCGACCGATGCCAGCATCGGCATCGCCATCGCGCCCGACCACGGCGACAATCTCGACGATCTGCTCAAGCGCGCCGATCTGGCGATGTATGCGGCGAAGTCGGAAGGGCGTCGCACCTTCCGCCTCTTTGCGCCCGAATACGACGCCAAGGCACGGCAGCGCCGGCAGCTCGAGCTCGATCTGCGTCACGCGCTCGTGCGTGGCGAATTCGAGGTGCACTATCAGCCGCTGGTCGACCTCGCGGCCAATGTGGTCACCGGTTGCGAGGCGCTGCTGCGCTGGCGCCACCCCGAGCGCGGCTTGGTCTCGCCCGCGGACTTCATTCCCGTTGCGGAAGACACCGGCCTGATCGGCGAGATCGGCGAATGGGTGCTGAAGCAGGCCTGCCTCGAAGCCGCCTCATGGCCCGGCCAGATTCACATCGCGGTCAACGTCTCCCCGGTCCAGTTCCGCTCGCGGACGCTGGCGCTCAAGGTCGCGGCCGCGCTCGCTGAGTCGGGGCTCGCACCGGGACGGCTCGAGCTCGAGATCACCGAGACCGTGCTTATCCGCGACGACGAGGAGGCACTGACGATCCTGCAGCAGCTGCGCGAGCTCGGCGTGCGCATCGCGCTCGACGATTTCGGCACCGGCTATTCCTCGCTGAGCTATCTGCACCGCTTCCCGTTCGACAAGATCAAGATCGACCGCAGCTTTATCAGCGACATCGGCGAGCCCGAGGACTCATCGCCGATCGTGCAGGCGGTGGTGCACATGGCCGCCGCCCGCCGCATGGCGACAACGGCCGAAGGCGTCGAGACCGAGGCCCAGCGCGAGGTGCTGCGTCAGCTCGGATGCAGCCAGATGCAGGGCTGGCTGTTCAGCCCGGCCGTGCCCGCGGCGAAGCTGAAGCAGCTGCTGGCGGCGCAGGCGGTTGCGGCCTAAAGCGCGATGCGATGAGGATGAATCGGCATCGCGCTCTAGGTTGTTGTTTAAGCATGATCCTTTCGGAAAACCGCTGCGCACTTTTCCGGATCATGCTTTGGCACGCCGGCATCATTCACGCCCCCGCGGTGACCGTCCGGAACGCGCGCCATCCGCGGCGGCCGAGCGCAGCCAGCCGCCTCCAGGACAGCCGGGACAGGCCGGCGACCAGCGAAGCGCGGGCGAGAAGGAGGTGGGAGATGATCTCAATCACGGCCGTTCTCGCCTCGCGTCCCCAGCGTGCGGCTGGACCGCGATCGCGCTGGTGCGCCTCGCGCAAGGACGTGCGCGGCCGTCATGGCCGCGCCTCAAGGATCATGTTGAAGGGCGATGCGGCAGGCTTGCCTATCTGCGCGAAGCCGCCTTGCCGCAACACCTGCGCGATGCGCTTTTCACCGGCCTGCGCCCCCAGCCCCAGACCGACGTCCTGGCTCAGCGACGTCGGAAGGCAGATGTGGGTGGAGCCGGCGTAATAGACCCGCCCGACCGGATTGAGATTGTCGGCCAGGCTGTCGCCCGCCGCCGGCTCGACCAGCATCAGGGTGCCGTCCTGCTTGAGCGCGGCACGAACGTGGCGGGCGGCGCCAACGGGGTCGCCCATGTCGTGCAGCGCATCGAACATCGTCACGAGATCGAAGCCCGATCCCGCGAAATCCTGGGCCTTTGCGACCTCGTACCGCAGATTGCGCGCACCGGAGCTCTCGGTCCGTGCGCAGTCGATCGAGGCCTCGTCGTAGTCGATGCCGATGAAGTCCGAATTCGGGAATGCTTCGGCCATGAGCCGGGTCGAATAGCCATGGCCGCAACCGACGTCTGCGACCTTGGCACCTCGCTCCAGCTTCTCGACGACGCCGTCGAGCGCAGGCAGCCATTCGGCGATCAGATGCGCGCGATAACCGGGCCGGAAGAAGCGGTCGACGCCGCAGGACATGCAATTGCAATGATCGCTCCAGCGCAGCCCCTTGCCGGTCTTGAACGCCTCGGCCAATCGCGGCTCGTCGTGATAGACCGCCGGCAGCAGGCTAAAGCCGCCAACCATCGCGACTGGACTGTTTTCATCCGCGAATACGGCCTTCTGCTCCGGTGTCATGCTGAACGTGTCGTTCGTCGCGTCGTAGCTCACGAAGCCGGAAGCCGCCTGTGCGGACAGCCATTCGCGAACGTAGCGTTCGTGAGTCCCCGTTCGGTCGGCCAGTTGGGCTGACGTCATCGGGCTTTCGGCCAGCGCGCGGAATAGTCCCAGTCGGTCGCCGAGGACGACGAGCGCCGCATTCGACGCAGCACCGAGTTCGTTGACGACCAATCCAAGCAGCTGCTCGAGCTTCCTCTCATCCAAGTTCATGTCTGGCTCCTCAGGGCGCGGAGATGCGCCGCCGAGGTGCGACATAGGGTGTCTGGACTCGCGGATGGAGAGGCAGAATAGTCAGTTTCGAGCCAATCGAGCCAGAGGCTGCAGAATGTCACGTGGACGTGTACGCGTGAGTATTCCCGTGTTCGCCGAATGCGATCCGTCGATCATCTACGGCGTATTCGACACGCTGTGGGGCGCGGGACGGATGTGGGACGGCGTCAAGGGTGGCACGCCGGAAGGCCTGTTCGAACCGCGGCTGGTGGGCGCCGAACCTGGCCCGATCACGCTGATCACCGGGGTCAGCATCCTGCCGCAGGACGTGGTCGATCACGTTGAATCGACCGACATCGTGTTCGTACCGAACGTGATCGTTACGGCAGAGACGGGCACCGCCGTGCTCGATCGCCGGCTCATCGCATGGATCAGGCGGATGCACGAAGCGGGCGCACAGCTGTACGGATCCTGCGGTGGATCCCTCGTGCTCGCCGAAGCCGGCCTGCTCGACGGATACGAGGCTACCACGCACTGGGTTTACGAGCCGGTGTTTCGAAAGCATTTCCCCAAGGTCAAGCTCCGCATGGAGCGCGTCCTGGTGCAGAACGGGCCCGGCCACAATCTCGTCTGCGGGGGCGGTGCATCATCCTGGCAGGATCTCGCGCTGCTGATCGTCGCGAAATACGGCGGTACGGAAGAGGCAATTCGCATCTCGAAGCTCTTTCTCTACCAGTGGCATCGCGAAGGACAATTGCCGTTCGCCTCGATGGTGCAGAACGTGGATCACGGCGACGGCGTGATCAGAAGGTGCCAGGACTACATCGCGCAAAACTACCAGCGGCAGGACCTCATTGCGGAGCTGGTGCATCACTCCGGATTGCCGAAGCGCTCATTCGATCGCCGCTTCCGGGCAGCGACCGGCTATTCGCCGCTCGCTTATGTGCAGACGCTGCGCATCGAGGAAGCCAAGCAACTGCTTGAGACGACGGAAACGGCCATCGAGGACATCTGCCGCGAGGTCGGCTACGAGGACGTGGCGTCCTTTCGTCGGTTGTTTCGAAAGCAGGCCGGCGTGTCACCGAAGGATTACCGGCGCAAGTTTCAGCTTCCCGACTACGTGACGGGATCGCGGCCCCAGACCTCCGGCACATCGGTCAGGCCACGGCGGGCTGCTGGCTGACGGCAAAAGGGATCACGGTGGCGGCAGGCAGTCCTGGCGGGCTGCTCTCCGCATTCGTCCGCTCAGGGTCTCGCCGAAACAGGATCAAACCCGCGACCCCGGCAAGCTCACATCGATCGTCGGGCCGCCCGCACTTCGGCGAATTCGGCGTCGGGGTGGCTGACAATGGTGGCGACCATGATGCCGCTGATGATCAGCGACCAGGCGGTGTTCCAATAGATCCAAAACACAGGCCAGCCTCCGTTTCCATCTCTCGCCCGCCGCGCGAGGCTAACGGCGTGGCGATGCCGCCGTTCCCTGGCGCGGCGACCGTCCAACAGCATGCGGGCGGACGAGGCGCTATTTTGGTTTGGTCGGTGGCGGCGCGCGATCGGTTTGGCCGGTGTGGCGCTTTGCCACGACGTCCTCGTCGCGCTCGCCCTCGCGCGGACGTGGTGGAGGCTTGGGCTGGCCGGCTTGACCGCCATGCTTGCCGCCCATGTCGGGCTTACCTTCGAGATCGTTTTCACGGGGCATGGCGGTTCAATGCGTTCGCACGGCATTGGTTCGCAGCGGCATCGGCTCTTTTCGACCTGTGAACGGGCTCATGGGAGCGTCGCTTTGCAATGCACTGGCCGCACGGCGGCGGTGCGTTGGCTAACCCGGCGCCACCGATACGAATTCGGCATCGATCGATCCCGATTGGGATTTGGTGCGGCGGCGCGCCTGCCGCTATCCTCGCCGGCAAAACGACAATGCCGCGATCCGGCTTTAGGAGGAGCCCATGTCGAAACCGAGGCCGAGACCGCGCCGAGGATCCGCATCCAGAGCATCACGCGCTGCGATCGCCACCACCCTGTTCGCTTCCCTCATTCTCGTTTCCGGAGCCCGTGCCGGTATGGCCGAGACCTTCGCCTATGTCGGCAACGCCGACAGCAACGACATCAGCGTGTTCGAGATGACCGAGAGCGGCGAGATGACGCTCGTGCAGACGGCCCCCTTCAAAGGCGTCGAAAAGCCCGGCTCCTCGACGCCGCTCGCGATCACGCCCGACCACCGCGTGCTGATTGCCGGAATCCGCTCGCAGCCATACCTCGCGGTGAGCTTTGCGATCGATCCCAGGACGGGCCGGCTCAGCCATCTCGGCAACGGACCGCTCGCGGACAGCATGGCCAATGTCGCCATCGACCGCAGCGGCAAATTCCTGTTCGGCGCCTCCTATGGCGGCAGCAAGGTCGCGCTGAATCCGATTCTTGCCGACGGCGTCGTCGGCGAGCCCAAGCAGGTGATTCCGACCGGGCTGAACGCGCACGCCTTCCTGCCCTCGCCCGACAACCGCTTCGTGTTCGCGACCAATCTCGGCTCCGACCAGGTCCTGAGCTTCGCGTTCGACGCCGCGACCGGTACGCTCACGCCGGGCGATCCGCCGGCGCACAAAGTGCCGGAAAAATCGGGGCCGCGGCACTTCGTGTTTCATCCGGGCGGCAAGTTCGTCTATCTCCTGCACGAGCTGAACGGCGACGTCGCGGTATTCACCTATGACGCCAGGAGCGGCGCGTGGGACGAGATCCAGCGCACCACCACGCTGCCGGAAGGGTTCAATGCCACATCGTCCGACAAGAAGCCTTGGGCCGCCGACATCCACATCACTCCGGACGGCCGCTTCCTCTACGCCTCCGAGCGCACCACCAGCGCGCTCACCGCCTACAAGGTCGATGGATCAAGCGGCAAGCTGACCACGGTCGGCAGCGTCCCGACGGAGAAGCAGCCGCGCGCCTTCCACATCGATCCCTCCGGGCGCTACCTCGCGGCTGTCGGCGAGCTCTCGGACGGCATGACGGTCTATGCCATCGACCAGAGCAGCGGCGCGCTGGCCAGGCTGAAATCCTACCCCACTGGCAAGAAGCCGAACTGGGTCGAGTTTCTGAGCCTGCCGTGAGGGGCCCGCCGACCTACGTAAACATCCGTAATTTCGCAAGGTCCGGCTTGGCGGCATATCTCCGGCCATGGATCGACAGATTGTCTTCAAATGCCCTCAGACTGGCTTGAACGTGCAGCATCGGCTTACCGATGAGCCCTCCGATCGCACACACGTGTCCGTGTCATGCCCGGCCTGCACGCGGCTGCATCTGATCGAGCGGGCCACCGGCAAGCTGCTGGGTGATCGACGCGGCTGACGGTTAACGCGGTGCCGTACCCTGCGCCGTGACGTCTTCGACGTGGTGCAGCAGGAAGACCAGATGGCCCGCCGTGTCATGGATCGGCGAGTTGATCGGCTGCCAATGACGCTCCACGAAGGAGCCGCCGGGATCCCGGATGTCGTAGCGCTGGATCGCCATGGCATGAGCCCGCCCCGTCTCGCCGACGATCCGCAAGCTGCCGTAGAGATTGCTGACGCCATCGGCGAGCGGATCGTCGGGATTGTCGGGAAATATCTCGAACAGGGACCGGCCGACGACGTCGGCCCGGCTGATGAAGGTCGCCGCCGCATAGGCGTCGTTGATGTCGACGATCGACAGGCCCGGCCCGGGGTCCAGCAGCATATAGGGATGCGGCGAGCTATCGAACTCAGGCTGGAATTGCCGCCGGATCGTTGCGGCGTCGATGTGCTGCCGCCGGCGCTGTTCGAGCGGCGTCGTATCGGCACCTGACGCAGCCGAGTTCAGCAACGCCAACTGGCGCTTCGCCGATGCCAGCAGCGCGCGCACCGTACTCTGGACCGTCGGGTCGCTCGTCTCATTGAGCAGCCGCTCGAAATGGACGATATTCTGCTCGCATACGAACTGCTGCATCCCGTCTCGACCACGAGTTGTACGGCAGCGACGCCGCATCGTTCCTGATCCCAATTTCATACAGGTGGCTGCGACAGTTGAGAAGACCGTGATCGGCCGCACCCGGGAGCCCGGACGGTCGCGGCGACCGGGCGCCAGAGGCGCGAACCTGTTCTCCAATCCCGCGACTAATCAAAGACTTGCCGCGACTGCCTGCGGCGCGGCATCCTGTTTTGGGACGACGCGGCCATAGTGCGCGGGCGGCGGCCATCTGCTATCGATTGGAGACATAGCCCCTGTGGAATTTCCGATGCGTCATTTGCCCCGTGCCGTTGGTCGAAACCTGTGTCCCGCAGCCGTCGCCGGCCTGCTCGTCTTCAACCCCTGTCCGGCCGGAGCCGCCGATGACGACGCGCCCAAGGGGCCGGCGGTCACGGTGCTGAAGGTCGCGAAATCCTGCTTCTCCGACATCGTCGAGGCGACCGGCACGATCGTCGCGCGGGAGCAAACCTCGGTGCGGCCCGAGCGTCCCGGCCTGAAGGTCACGGACGTGCTGGCGGAAGCGGGCGATACCACCACCGCCGGCCAGGTGCTGGCACGGCTGGCGCTACCCGAAGGCGGCACGCTTCAGGTCACCGCACCGGTGGCGGGCGTGATCGCGACCTCGACTGCGCAGATCGGAAACTTCGCCTCGGCCAAGGGCGAGGCGCTGTTCACGATCGTGGCGCGCAGCGAATACGATCTCGTCGGCCTCGTGGCCACCACCGATGTGCGCAAGCTCGCGGTCAATCAGCCGGCGACGGTGTGGATCGCAGGCGCCGACGACATCGGCGGCAAGGTGCGCCGCATCGGCGCGACCGTCGAGCCGAACATCCAGCAGGGGATGGTCTATATCGGCATCTCTTCGCAGAAGCGTCTGCTCCTGAACGCGAGCGGGCGCGCGCTGATCAAGACCGGACAGAGCTGCAACGTCGCGGTGCCGCTGACCGCCGTGCAGTATTCATCCGCGGGCACCGTGGTGCAGGTGATCCGCCGCAACCGCGTCGAGACCAAGCGTGTCGAGGTCGGCTTGATGTCGGGCGGCAACATCGAGGTCCGCGACGGCCTCAACGAAGGCGATGTCGTCGTCGCCCGCGCCGGCGCACTGCTGCGCGAAGGCGATCCGGTGCGCCCGGTGATGGCCGCGGAAGCGGCGAAGTAACGTTGCGCGTGTCCCGGACGCGCTGCCGCGTGCAACGCTGCTGCGCAGAGCCGGGACCCATCTCGTCGCAATGCGACAGCCCGAAGAACTGGGCCCCGGCTCAGCGGCGCATCATTGCATGATGCGCCGCGTCCGGGGCACGAGACTTCGTAAGACCTGAGGAAAACTAGCCGCCGGCTTCGCCGAACTGGATGTCTTCGAGCAGCGAGGAGGAAACGGTCGGGACCTGGTCGCCTTCGCTGGCGCGGGAGATGGCGAGGCGGGTCTTGTTGAAGACGCTCTCGGCGCTGCCCTGCTTGCTGAGGTTGTTGAGGAACTCGCTGACCAGCACGCTGTGCTCGCCCTTGCCGTCGTCGACGACCTTGCCGGGCGAGGCTGAGGTGAGGATCAGCGCATTGTCCGACGCACTGATCGGCGCGAGGCCGTGGCTGTAGGAGCGGAAGCGGCGCTCGTAAGGGTTACGGCGGGAGGCATCGACCACGACGAGCTTGGCCTTGGCGCCCTGCTCCTTCATCATCTCGAGCACGCCTTCGATGGAGACGCCATGGCGGCGGACGTCGCTTTCCTTCCAGATCACGGCATCGACCGGCAGCATGTAGCTCTCGCGGCCGGCCTGCACGCCGAAGCCGCCGAAGAATAGCATGACGACGCTGTCGTGCTTGATCCGGGACTTCAGGCGGTTGACGGCGCGGACCATGTCGTCCTTGGTCGCGTCTTCCACCATGTCGACGTCAAAGCCGTTCTTGCGCAGCGACGAGGACAGCGCACGGGCGTCGTTGATCGACTGCGTCAGCGGCGCGCTGGCGTCGGGATAGTGTCCGTTGCCGATGACCAGCGCCAGGCGCGAGGTCTGGCCGATCGAACCGGTGATCTGGTCGGTCGAGACGGCCTTGGCGGCGTCGATCGCGCGCATGTTGAGAGCAGCATGGGCGCCGATCACCAGCGACACCGTGCCGATGAGGGCTGCGGCGAGGGCGATCGTGCGTCTGGAAAGGTCGAGCTGCTTTACATTCATCTCGGTTCGTTTCCTGTGCCAAAGACCAGCCACGCGCGCGCGCACTGTTTGAGTAGCGCGATAGCGTCTTTAGGTTTGAGGGATTGGCCGGGGGAGTGCCCCCGAATTGCGCGCAATTTGCGGCGCCGCACCAAACAATCCCTTAACCGCATATAGGCGCTCGGGCAATAGATTGCTCGAAATTTGATATAAGTATCTGAATACGTTGGTTAATTCTCCGAGCCAGATTGCTCCATTTTCGACTCCCCCGTAGCATTCCGGAGGCCGATCATGCAGGCCTCGTGCCGACTTTTTCTGTGACGTCTATCACATTTGTTTTTCCTGCGAATCCGGGTAGCCTTTTCAAAGACTTGCAGGGGGTGGTGTGCGGACGGCTGCGCGCTCGCCGGCCCCGGACAAGCCCCCCGCGACCAGGTACTTCATGAGCTTTCATTATTTTGCCGGCGCCGCCTGCCGGGCGCTGACGGCGCGGAAGGACGGCCCCTCGCTTTACGACGTCTGCGATCCCGTATTGTCTGAGGCGGCCAGCGGCGATCTGCATCTGGCCAAATTCTACAAGACCGCGCTCGGCAATCCCGCGCTGCGGATGCTGCTCCGCCGCGCCGGCCTGCCCGAGCTGCGCGACGAGGCCAGGCTGACCCGGCTGCGCGAGGCACTCGTCCACGCCCGCGACGAGGTCGAGCCCGACTGGGCGGCGGTCGGGCGGCCGATCGCCGATCTCGTCGACAGCATCGCGCTCGACCATCCCAAGCCGCCGCCGGCGCCGTTCACCGCCGCCATGCCGCAGAGCGCGCAGATCGACGGCGCGATCCGCGACTGCGCGCAGCATCTGCTCGGCTCGTACCGCCGAAACGGCTTCCTGCCGACCTATGCCGCCTTCAACCTGATCGGCGATCCCGACTTCCGCGGACGCGAGCTGATCATGGCGCTCACGGGGCTGAACGCGCGCGGCTACAAGAACTCCTCGCTGCTGTTCAACCTCGCCCGCGTCTTCATCGCGCGCTCGCCCGCGCGCGCCGTGGTCAATCCGCCCTGGAAGGGCATTGCCGAGCCGATGTGGGAGCCGGTGCAGATCCGCCATCGCTCGGCCTATTACGATGCGTTCTTCGTCGAGGCGCTGCTGAGCTACGTCGAGACCGGGCTCGCCTCGGTCACCGACAAGGTCGCGGCGGAGCGCGCGATCGCCGACATGGTCGATTTCTGCGTCAACATCAGCCGCGAGGAGGTCGAGGGCATCGACGGCGCGCGCTTCAACGTCGTCACCGCGCTCGCGCCGGCGCCGCATCCGCGCTTCTCCCGCTTCTTCGCGCAGATCAAGCAGGATCTCGGCTTCGGCATCTACGTGCCGGATTGCGACACCACGGCGTGCTCGATCTCCGCGGCAACGCAGGCCGGCTGCACCGATCCCATCATCGACCAGCCATTGCTGGATTTCTACGCCGGCTACCAGGTGCGCGCCGGCGTCAACGCGCCGCGCGTGACCGTGCCGATCAACGACAATATCGACTATGAGGGTGGGGTTGCGACCTGGATCGACAATCTCGCCGGCGAGCGCCCTTACGGCAACGATCTCGATCCGACGCTCAATCTCGACATTCTCGAGGTCAGCTTTCGCAACCTGGCGCGCTGGAAGATTCTGGAGACGCCGGCGCGGCTCGCCACGGTGCATCGCATCATCGGCTTCCAGAAGCGGCTGGCGGCCAGCGGCGCCTTCGCCAATCCGCGCTCGCACATCTATTACCTGCCGGAGCTCTACAGCGCCTATTTCGGCCGCTGCTATGCCGCCTTCCTGGCATTGCCGCTGGCGGCGCAGGCCGCGATCGATCCCGAAGGCGATTTCGATTTCATCCGCCACCGCGTGCTGTCCTACGTCAAGGGCGAGCTGATGGCGGCCGAGATGAACGTGTTCGACGCCGCGCTCGCGCTGATCGCGCTCGGCCATCTCGGCGCCGACCCGCGCGCCTTTGCGCCGGCTTTGAACGTCATCATCGCAAGCCTGGGCGAAGGCGGCCGCCGCGGCCCGTTCCGCGCCTATGAATGGAACAAGATGAAGACACCGACGCGGATTCTGGTCGGCGGTCCCGAGGTGACCTCGGCGTTCGTGCTGATGGGGCTGGCCGTGGCGAAAAGGGCGATGGCGCGGGGGTGATGTTTCATCTTACCCTCCAGGGGAGGGTAAGAGAGAGCCACAATGACAGGAAGTTGAAAGCTCAGTCGTCAGGCATATGCTGGCCCGGAGGCCAAAAGCCGACCACAATCGCGGGCTCTATCGAGACTTTCCTCACACGCGGACCGGCATGTTGCGAAAGATCCTGATTGCGCTGTCACTGTTCGCCCCGTCGCTCGCCCAGGCTGCCGACATCACCGGCATCGCAAAAGTACGAGCGGGCGATGCCGTCGTGATCGGGAACACGCGGATCCGGCTTGGCGGCATCGACGCGCCCGCGGTCGACCAGCTCTGCCTCAACACCAAGACCGAGCGCTGGACCTGCGGCGTTGCCGCCCGCGACGAGCTTGCCAAATACGCCGACGGCAAAAGCTGGGCCTGCCACACGAGGTCGATCGACCGGCGCGGCCGCACCGTGGCGCGCTGCGAGGTCGGCGGCGAGGACATCCAGAAATGGCTGGTGCGCAACGGCTGGGCACTGGCCTACACCCGCATGTCCCACGACTATGAGGCGGATGAGAAGGCCGCGCGCGAGGCCAAGGTCGGGATGTGGCAGGGCGCCTTCATCGCGCCCTGGGACTGGCGTGTGCGCAACAAGAAGACGGCTATCCTCGGCGCCACCAAGCCGCCCGACGGCGCGCATGCGGTGCTGCTCGCCTCGGCCTCGGGGCCGGTCGCCCCCTCGCCGGACTGCACCATCAAGGGCAATGTGAACAGCGCCGGCGAGTGCATCTATCACCAGCCGACCAGCCGCTGGTACACCCAGATCAAGATGAAGATCAGCAAGGGCACTCGCTGGTTCTGCTCCGTCGAGGAGGCCGAAGCGGCCGGTTGCCGGGAGACGAAGCGATAACCCAGCCCTGCATTTTACGTGCTTTTCTCGAGACCCGGCGGCGCGTAAAAGCATGAATCAGCGACCTATCAGCCTGTTCTCAAGCAACAAGGACCAACAGCAATGACCGTTCGCGCGGGCCGGGAATTTCTGGCCATCCCCGGGCCCACCACGATGCCCGACGAGGTGCTGCGGGCGATGCATCGTCCGGCGATCGACATCTACTCCAAGGAGATGCTCGATCTGACCGAGAGCCTGCTCAGCGACATCTCGAAGCTGTTTGCGACCAAGGGCAAGTCCTACATCTACATCGCCAACGGTCACGGCGCCTGGGAAGCGGCACTGAGCAACGTGCTGTCGCGCGGCGACAAGGTGCTGGTGCTGGAGAGTGGGCGCTTTGCGATCGGCTGGGGCAATGCGGCGGCGCTGATGGGCGCCGAGGTCGAGGTGCTCAAGGGCGACTGGCGCCGCGCGGTGCGGCCGCACGAGGTCGAGGAGCGCCTGCGCCGCGACAAGGAGCACACGATCAAGGCGGTCGTCGTGGTCCAGGTCGACACCGCCTCGGGCGTACAGAACGACATCGAGGCGATCGGCAAGGCGATCAAGGCGAGCGGTCATCCCGCGCTGTACATGGTCGACACCGTCGCCTCGCTCGGCTGCATGCCGTTCGAGATGGACAAATGGGGCATCGACGTCGCGATGTCCGGCTCGCAGAAGGGCCTGATGACGCCGCCCGGCCTTGGCTTCGTCGCCGCCAATGCGCGCGCGCTCGAGGTGCACAAGAAGGCCAACATGTCGACGCCCTATTGGAGCTGGAGCGAGCGCGAAGGCACCGAGAATTATCGCAAATACGCCGGCACCGCGCCGGTGCATCTGTTGTTCGCGCTGCGCCAGGCGATCGACCTGTTGCGTGAGGAAGGGCTGGAGAACGCCTTCCGCCGCCATAGCCTGCTCGCCGAAGCCGCGCGCCGTGCGGTCGCCGTCTGGTCGGAAGGCCAGGTGCTCGGCTTCAACGTGGCCGAAGCGAGCGAGCGGTCCAACACCGTGACCACCGTGACCATGAACAACGGCCACGATCCCGCGGTGCTGCAACGCTATTGCAAGGAAAAGTGCGGCGTCGTGCTCGGCACCGGCATCGGCGACCTCTCGGGACAGGCCTTCCGCATCGCCCATATGGGCCATGTGAATGCGCCGATGCTGCTCGGCACGCTCGGGGTGATCGAGATCGGCCTGAACGCGCTGAAGATCCCGCATGGCAAGGGCGGGCTGGAGGCGGCGGTCGCGTATCTCGGCGAAGAGGTGGCGGCGTAGGCGGAGCCAAACACTCCGCCGTCGTCCCTGCGAACGCAGGGACCCATACCGCGCGATATCGCGATAGGGCGCGGAGCCAGTACCAAAGGCCTTTTCGCTCCGTGTCTTCGCCAAACTCCTTCCTGGGGTTATGGGTCCCTGCGTTCGCAGGGACGACAGGTGAATTTGCGGCAGTCACTTCGGCACTCGATAAGCCTCAACCTGAGCCTTGAGCTCATTCAACGATGCGAGCGGCGCCTTCGGATCGACCCGGTATTCCCCACTCGCCAGCCACTTCAGCACCTTCGCATCGACCACCGGCGAATGGTGGATGACGTCGCTGTAATTGTTGAGATCGTGCGTGACCGCCTTGATCGCGCGGAAATCATGCAGGCGCACGTTGGGAAACTGCGTCAGGCGGCGCGCGACATGCGCCGTCAGTTCGGTGACGATCTTGAGCGTCTCGGGCGAGGCATCGCGCATGGCGACGAATTGCAGGATCGAATAGGGCGGGAAGTAGATGTCGAAGGTCACGTCGGGATGTCGCGTGATCAGGCCGACGGCGTCGTGCTCGAAATGCCGGACCATCGCGTCGTAACCATAGCCCTCGCCGAGGAAGCGGCTGCGAAGGGGATCGGTGATGTAGGCGAAGGCGGCAAGCGTCCTGGTCGCGTTGTAGCCGCGCGCGACATCGAAATCCCGCGGCAGCGCGTAGATGTCATCGACGTCGGACAGCGCGAACTTGACCGGGAGAAACGGCGCCGCCCGGGTCAGCGGCTGCCGCAGCGGCGGCATCGACCGCGCCAGCGCGAACAGCGATTCCTTCGCCATCGCCGCGCTGAACAGATAGGACGCGATGCCTCTGGCCATTCCGCGATAGAGGTCGACGGAGAGATAGGGATCTGCCTCGATGTCGGCGGCATCGACGAAGATGAAGTCGTCCATCTCCCAGATCACCCGTCCTGCGCCGCGATCGATCGCCTGCGCCAGCACGAAGGCCTGCTGGCGCGAGTTGGAGCCGGTCATCGCCAGCTTGAGCGAATGGACGCCGAGCGCGCGATCGATCTCGCTCTGACGGAAATGGATCGCGAGCGATGTGCCCATGAAGGCGGTGTCGAACGACTGGCTGCGGATCAGCCCGGCATTCTGCACGCGGGTGTCGTCGGAATAGAAGGCCGCCATGAGACGCGAAGGGCGAAACAGTTGCAGGGGATCGACGACGAAGGTCAGCGCAGCCGCGGCCAGCGCGCACACGACGCTCGCGAGGAGAAGACGTCTCACATTGGCAAACGGTGCGCGCATCAGAACCGGAAATAGATGAATTCGCTGTGGCTCTGGATGCCCAAAATGCCGAACGCGAGCACCAGCGATGCGCCATAGAGGAACAACGGTCGCATCCGCCCTGCCAGCAAGGCCTCGCCGACCCTGCGGTTGCCGTGATCGTAGCCCATGATCGCCTGGGTGTTCGGGGTCAGCCACACCAGCGCCGCGTAGACCGACACCAGCACCAGCGCCGCAATCTCCTCGCGGCCAAGGACGATGTCGGCGGGATCGGCCATGGCGCGGAGGAGCCGTAGCGCCCATGCGACGCTCTCGGCGCGGAAGAACACCCAGGCGACGACGACGGCAAGAAACGTCAGAACCGCTCCGACGATGCGGGCCGGGCGCGCCAGCGACGACGGGATATCCGGCACCAGCGCGTTGAAGGCATGGTTGAGACAGAGATAGGCGCCGTGCAGCATGCCCCACACCACGAACGTCCAGGCCGCGCCGTGCCAGAGCCCGCCGAGCAGCATCGTGATCATCAGGTTCGCATAGCGCAGCACGCGACCTCTGCGGTTGCCGCCGAGCGGGATGTAGAGATAGTCGCGCAGGAACTGCGACAGCGTCATGTGCCAGCGCCGCCAGAACTCGACAATGCTGGCCGCCTTGTAGGGCGAGTTGAAATTGACCGGCAGGAAGATGCCGAACATCAGCGAGATGCCGATCGCCATGTCGGAATAGCCGGAGAAGTCGAAATAGAGCTGGAAGGTGTAGGCGAGCGCGCCAAGCCAGGCCTGGTCGAAGCTCGGCGAGCGCGCCTCGAAGGCGAGCGCGACCAGCGGCTGGATGCCGTCGGCAAGGCAGGTCTTCTTGAACAGGCCGATGGCGAAGATGATGATTCCGCACAGGATCAGATGCGCGTCCGGGTGCTTCGATTCCTCTCGCTCGAACTGCGGGATCATGTCCTTGTGGTGGAGGATCGGTCCCGCAATCAGATGCGGGAAATAGGTCACGAACAGCGTGTAATGCGGCAGCGCATAGGCCGCGACCTGCCCGCGATAGGCATCGACCAGGAACGCGATCTGGGTGAAGGTGTAGAAGGAGATGCCGACCGGCAGCAGGATGTGAACCGCAACATGCGTGCCGAGCAGCGCGTTGATGTTCTCAGCAGCAAAGCCGGCATATTTGAAGATGCCGAGCACGAGGAGATCGCCGACGACGCCAAAAACGAGCGCTGCCCGGCGCCGTGACGGGGTGAGCTCCGCCACGATGAGGAGATGGCCGACGCCGTAGTTGAACGCAATCGATACCAGCAACAGGGCCACGAACTGCCAGCTGCCGATGGCGTAGAAGGCCAGCGAGGCCAGCGCCAGCCAGATCACCGGGGCGAGATTGCTGCGCCGGCCGAGCCGGAAATAGCCGGCCAGCACAACCGGCAGGAACAGCAGGATGAATGGATAGGAATTGAACAGCATCTGGCTGGACCGGCGGCGGGGATATCGTCCCTAAAGCATACAAGGGGCCGGTCAACAACCCGGCAGGCTCGACGCACCGGCGCTGGCAATTCGAGCCCTCGTCGCCATATGATGCGCGAACTGCCGCCCTATCGCCGTCATTACCGGGCTTGCCCCGGCAATCCATCGCTCACGAAATTTCTCTGATGGATGCGCGGGCCAAGCCCGCGCATGACGAGTGAGGTTCCGGTGAAACGCAACGAGGATCGAGTGACACAAGCCAAGACGCCTTCAGCCAAGACGCCTTTCCAGCCGCCCGTCGCGCCGCGCCGGCCGCATTCCTTCACGCGGCACGGCATCACAGTGACCGACGACTATGCCTGGCTGAAGGACGAGAAATGGCAGGAGGTGCTGCGTAACCCTGCGGTGCTCGGCCCCGATATCCGCAAATATCTGGACGAAGAGAACGCCTACACCGAGAGCCTGCTCGGCCACACAGCTAGCCTGCAGAAGACGCTGGTGCGCGAGATGCGCGGGCGGATCAAGGAGGACGATTCGAGCGTGCCGTCGCCCGACGGTCCCTTCGCCTATTTCCGCCGGTTTCGCGAGGGCGGGCAGCACGAGCTGTTCGGCCGCATGCCGCGCGATGGCGGCGAGGGCCAGATCGTGCTCGACGGCGACGCGCTCGCCAGGGACCATAAATATTTCAAGTTCGGCGGCAGCCGGCACTCCCACGATCACAAGCTGCAGGCCTGGAGCGCGGACACCAAGGGCTCCGAGTATTTTTCCGTCCGCGTGCGCGACTGGGCGACCGGGGCTGATCTCGACGACCTCGTCGAGGAGACCGATGGCGGCGTGGTCTGGGCCGCGGACTGCAAGAGCTTCTTCTATGTGAAGCTCGACGACAATCACCGTCCGATGCAGGTGTGGCGACACAAGCTCGGCACCAAGCAGGCGGACGACACGCTCGTCTATGAAGAGCAGGATGCCGGCTGGTTCACCCATCTGCATGAGAGCACCAGCGGCCGCTTCTGCGTGATCGCCGGCGGCGACCACGAGACGTCGGAGCAGCGGCTGATCGATCTCGCCAATCCCGAGGCGCCGCCGCGCCTGGTCGCGGCGCGCGAGGAGGGCGTGCAATATTCACTCGCCGACCGCGGCGACGAGCTCTTCATTCTCACCAATGCCGACGACGCCATCGACTTCAAGATCGTCACCGCGCCGCTTGGCCAGCCCGAGCGCAAGAACTGGCGCGACCTGATCCCGTATCGCCCGGGCATCTACATCATCGACCTCGATCTCTATGCCGGCCATCTGGTCCGGCTCGAGCGCGCCAACGCGCTGCCGTTGATCGTGATCCGCGATCTCGCCTCGAACGAGGAGCACGCCATCGCCTTCGACGAGGCCGCCTATTCGCTCGATACGATGGGCTCCTACGAGTTCGAGACGACGACTCTGCGCTTTGCCTATTCCTCGATGACAACGCCGTCGGAAGTCTACGACTACGACATGGCGAAGCGCACGCGCACCCTGCGCAAGCGCCAGGAGATTCCGTCCGGCCACGATGCCGCCAATTACGTCACCACGCGCATCATGGCGAAGGCGCATGACGGCGCCGAGGTGCCGGTCTCGATCCTGCATCGCGGCGGGCTGAAGCTGGACGGCTCGGCGCCGCTGCTGCTCTACGGCTACGGCTCCTATGGCATGGCGATGCCGGCCTCGTTCAACGCCAACCGCCTGTCGCTGGTCGATCGCGGCTTCGTTTACGCCATCGCCCATATCCGCGGCGGCGCCGACAAGGGCTGGGGCTGGTATCTCGACGGCAAGCGCGAGAAGAAAACGAATTCGTTCGACGATTTCGCCGCGAGCGCCCGGGCGCTGATCGATGCAAAATACACCGGCGCAAAGCGCATCGTCGGCCATGGCGGCTCGGCCGGCGGCATGCTGATGGGCGCGGTCGCCAATCGCGCCGGCGAATTGTTCGCCGGCATCGTCGCCGAAGTGCCGTTCGTCGACGTGCTCAACACCATGCTTGACGACACGCTGCCGCTGACGCCGCCGGAATGGCCGGAATGGGGCAACCCGATCGAGAGCGAGACGGATTTTCGCACCATCCTGTCCTACTCGCCTTACGACAACGTCGCGGCGAAGGACTATCCGGCGATCCTGGCGATGGGCGGCTTGACCGACCCGCGCGTGACCTATTGGGAGCCCGCCAAATGGATCGCGCGCCTGCGCGCCACCATGACGGGCGGCGGCCCGGTCCTGCTCCGCACCAACATGGGCGCCGGCCACGGCGGCGCGTCGGGACGATTCGACCGGCTTGATGAGGTCGCGATCGTCTATGCCTTCGCACTGTGGGCGGTGGGAATGGCGGAGGCGGGGGTGTAGCGACACCCACGGCTGTCGTCCCTGCGAAAGCAGGGACCCATACCGCGTGATTTATCGAGGGAGTGCGAGAGCAGTACCGGCGAAGAACTGTTACTGCTGGTCATCGCCAAACCACGCCCTGGGGCTATGGGTCCCGGATCTGCGCTTCGCTTGTCCGGGACGACATCGGAGAATGTCGTGCATTCTCCGGGCCGCATTACCTCCCGTTCTTCTTCCGCCATTCCGCAAAATCGGTGAGCGTCTGCGGGTCCGTGGCGGGATAGAGACCGAGGATGCCGCGGCCCTTGCCGACTTCCTCGGTGACGAAGTCCTCGAACGCGGTCATTTCGAAGGTTTCGCTCGCGATCTCGTCCGCGAGATGCGCCGGGATCACGATGACGCCGTCGGCATCGCCCAGGATGACGTCGCCGGGAAACACCGGGGCATCACCGCAGCCGATCGGGACGTTGATCTCGATCGCCTGGTGCAGCGTGAGGTTGGTCGGCGCCGAGGGGCGATGGTGGAAGGCCGGAAAGCCGAGTTTTGCAATTTCAGCGGAATCGCGAAAACCGCCGTCGGTGACGACGCCGGCGACACCGCGTTTCATCAATCGCGTCACCAGGATCGCGCCTGCCGATGCCGCGCGCGCGTCCTTGCGGCTGTCCATCACCAGCACAGCGCCCGGCGGGCAATCTTCCACGGCCTTGCGCTGCGGATGCGAACGGTCCTTGAAGACGTCGATCGTGTTGAGATCCTCGCGCGCCGGCATGTAGCGCAGCGTGAAGGCTTCGCCAACCATGGTCGGCTGATCCGGATTTAGGGGATGCACATCCTGGATCATCTGGATGCGCAGGCCGCGCTTGAACAAGGCGGTGGCGACCGTGGCGGTGGAAACGGATCTGAGCTTGTTGCGGGTGGCTTCTGAAAGTTTGGACATCGGCTGAGCTCTCTCGTTAGTTCGTCATTCCGGGGCGCGCCACTTGGCGCGAACCCGGAATCCATCGAGCCGCACGTACTGCCGCACAATGGATTCCGGGCTCGCCGCTTTGCGGCGCCCCGGAATGACAGGTGTCAGTAAATCGACGGCTCGCCGATCGGCGCGCCGAAATCGGTCTCGAGGAAATCGAAGTCGCAGCCGTCATTGGCCTGCTTGATGTGCCTGGTGAACATCCAGCCATAGCCGCGCTCGAAGCGGGGCTCGGGCTGCTTCCAGGCGGCGCGGCGCTTGTCGAGTTCGGCCTCGGGGACGTCGAGATTGATCGTGCGCGCGGCGACGTCGAGCGTGATGCGGTCGCCGTTCCGTACCAGCGCCAGCGGACCGCCAATATAGGATTCCGGCGAAACGTGCAGGATGCAGGCACCATAGCTGGTGCCGCTCATCCGCGCATCCGAGATACGCACCATGTCGCGCACGCCCTGCTTCACGAGCTTGGTCGGAATCGGCAGCATGCCCCATTCCGGCATGCCCGGCCCGCCTTGCGGCCCCGCATTGCGCAGGATCAGGATGTGATCCTCGGTGACATCAAGGTTGGGATCGTCGACCGCCTTCTTCATCGAGGGATAGTCGTCGAACACCAGCGCAGGCCCGGTGTGCTTGAGGAAGCGCGGCGCGCAGGCGCTCGGCTTGATGACGCAGCCGTCGGGCGCGAGATTGCCCTTGAGCACGGCGAGCGCGCCTTCCTTGTAGATGGGATTGTCGATGGAGCGGATCACGTCGGCATTGTGGACCTCGGCACCCTCGATGTTCTCGCCCAGCGTCTTGCCGGTGACGGTGATGCAGTCGAGATGCAGATGCGGCTTGATCTGACTCATCAGCGCCGGCAGGCCGCCGGCATAGAAGAAGTCCTCCATCAGATAGGTATCGCCGCTTGGACGGACATTGGCGATGACGGGCACCTTGCGGCTCGCGGTCTCGAAATCGTCCAGGCCAATGTCCTGGCCGGCGCGGCGGGCCTGAGCGATGAGGTGGATGATCGCATTGGTGGAGCAGCCCATCGCCATGGCGACCGCGATCGCGTTCTCGAAGGCTTTGCGGGTCTGGATCAGCTTCGGCGTCAGGTCCTCCCACACCATCTCGACGATGCGGCGTCCGCATTCGGAGGCCATGCGGATGTGATTGGCATCCGCGGCGGGAATCGAGGACGCGCCGGGCAGCGTCATGCCGATCGCCTCGGCAATCGCGGTCATGGTCGAGGCCGTGCCCATGGTCATGCAAGTGCCGTAGCTGCGGGCGATGCCGGCTTCGATGTCGAGCCAGTCCTTGTCGGAGATCTTGCCGGCGCGGCGCTCGTCCCAATATTTCCAGCCGTCCGAGCCCGAGCCGAGCGTCTTGCCCTTCCAGTTGCCGCGCAGCATGGGACCTGCCGGCAAATAGATCGCCGGGATGTTCATCGAGGTGGCGCCCAGCAGCAGCGCCGGCGTGGTCTTGTCGCAACCGCCCATCAGCACCACACCGTCGACGGGATGGCTGCGCAGCAATTCCTCGGCGTCCATCGCCAGCAGGTTGCGGTAGAGCATGGTGGTCGGCTTCAGCAGCGATTCCGACAGCGACAGCGCCGGCAGCTCCAGCGGCAGGCCGCCAGCCATCAGGATACCGCGCTTGGCGTCGTCGACACGCGACTTGAAGTGCATGTGACAGGGCTGCGCGTCCGACCAGGTGTTGAGGATCGCGATGATCGGGCGATCCTTCCACTCCTCGGGGGCATAGCCCATCTGCATGGCGCGGGAGCGGTGGCCGAACGAGCGCAGATCGTCGGGCGCGAACCAGCGCGCGCTGCGAAGCTGGTCGGGCGACTTCTTCTTGTTGGTCATTTTATTCCTTGTCCGTCCGAAGGATTCGCCCTGCTCTTCTCACAGGCCCTCCATACCCGGCAAGGCGCTGGGCGGGCTGAAGGCGAACCTCTGCTATGCACCCGGGCGGGCATACGGACGGTGTGGCGCAATAAATCGGCGGACCTCAGGCCGGAGGGGCTCCGAAGTGCTTGCCGGCAGACGACAATCCGCGCAACAATTTCATGTTTTTGATGGCTTTGATTCTGGTCGCCGGGGGTTTCCCCACCGACCCGGAGGATTGCAGGCGTGGCCAACATCCTGATCGTGGGGGACGATCCGGCCGTACAGATCACCATCCGGCTGCTGGAACGGGCTGGTCATCACGTGACGGTCGCCGGCGATGGCTGCAGATGACCAGGACACCTCCTCTGCTCCGGGCCGGAACAGGCGCGATACGGCAAGCCCGGCGAAACCCCCCATGAGACTGGCAACGACGCTGGCAACGCGGCTGGCCATCGGGATGATCCTGCTGGTGGCGGTGACCGTGGCCGCAGTCGGATGGCTGGGCTATCGCAACACCACGCAGGCCGTCATTCCACGGGTCCTGGAGCGGGTTGAAGCCCAGTCACGCCTGCTCGCGACCAATCTCGAATCCTACGTTGCCGGCGTGCGCGGCGATATGGTCGGCTACCGCGCCGCAGCGGCAATCAATGGCCTCATCCGGGCTCACACCGGTGGAGGAACCGACCCCATCGATGGCGTCTCGGAGCAAACCTGGCGCGAGCGTATCGCAACGCGGCTCGCGGCCGAGATCGACGCCAAGCCCATCTATGGGCAGTTCCGGATCATCGGTGTCGACAACGACCAGCGCGAACTGGTCCGCGTCGACCGCTCCGGACCGGGCGGAACGGCACGGATCGCCCCGGACGGCGAACTGGAGCGGAAGGGCGACCGAACCTACTTCAAGGAAACCATGCGGCTCGGGCCCGGCGAGATTTACGTGTCCCCCATCGATCTCGCGACCCGCCACGGGGGAACCACGGCCGCTCACGCTCCGACTTTGCGGGTCGCGATGCCTTTGTTTGCATCCGACGGCAAGCCGTTCGGCCTTATCGTCGCCAATGTCGACATGCGTCCGGCACTCGAGCGCGTCCGCTCCACCGTGACCTCGGGAGGGGAGATCTACGTCGTGAATTCGCGCGGCGATTATCTCATCCATCCCGATCGCACGCGGGAATTCGGCGCATTGCACGACCGTGCCAACGACTGGCGCAAGGACTTTCCATATTTCGCCGCCTTGGCCGGCACGCTTGAAGTATCCACGCGGCTCATACCGGATGGATCCGGCCGGCCGAGCGGCGCGGCCATCGCGCCGGCGCTGCTCGCGGGCCAGGAATGGGTCGCAATCATCGAGACGATTCCGGCGCCTGTGTTCGGCCTCGTGCCAGGGGCCATCCAGAGAACCTCCTTGCTCGTCGGTGTGCTGGCCGTGCTCGCAGCGGCCTCACTCGCGGTGCTGCTGGCGCGTTCGTTGACACGCCCGATCGGGCGCCTCACTGCGGCGGTGCAGGCCATCGGCAGCGGACGTCCAGCGGAGATTCCCGTCGATGCTGGCGGTGAGACCGGCGTGCTGGCGCGGGCCTTTGCCCGGATGGTCGAGGAGACGCGTGCGAAAACGGCCGCTCTCGAGCGCGAGATCGAGGAGCATCGCCGCACCGAGGCTGCGCGAAGCCATCACGCGGCGCGCGAGAGGCTGTTCAGCGCCGCGGTGGAATCATCCGACGATGCGATCGTGATGCAGACGCTCGATGCGGTCATCACGGGCTGGAATCCGGCCGCCGAACGTCTCTATGGCTATTCGGCGGAGGAGGCGATCGGCAAGCCCACGTCGATCATCGTCCCGCCCGACCGTCGCGCGCACGGCAAGGACTATTTGCAGCGGATCGCACGGGGCGAGCCGATCGAACGGTTCGAGACCGTACGCCTGCGCAAGGACGGCACGCCGGTCGAAATCTCGCTCAGCCTCTCGCCGATCAGGGGTCCATCCGGCGAGATCGTCGGCGTCTCCGGGAGCGCGAGCAGCCTGACCGAGGCGCGGCGCGCCGAGCGGGCGCTGCAGCACCAGCTCGAGGAGCGGCGACAGATCTTCGAGACGTCGCAGGACCTGATCATGATCATGGATGCGCGGGGCCATATCGCGCAGATCAGCCCGAGCAGCGAAGCCATTCTCGGCTACCGGCCGGACGAGATGATCGGCCGCAGCGGCGCCGATTTCATTCATCCCGATCATCTGGAGCAGTCGCGCGCCGAGATGCGCGCCTTGCGGCGCGGCGAGCGTCCAAAGCTCGCCGACACCCGCTGCTTCCACAAGGACGGCCACGGGGTCTGGCTGTCCTGGCTCGGTAACTGGTCCGAGCCGGCGCATCGATTTTTCTTCATCGGTCGCGACATGACAGAAGCACGGCTCGCGCAGGAGTCGCTGCGCGAGAGTGAACGGCTCGCCCGCAACATCGTCGAGACCTCGCTCGACGCCTTCGTCCAGACCGACGAGACCAGCAGCATCCTGAGCTGGAATTCGCAGGCCGAACAGCTCTTCGGCTGGCGCCGTGACGAGGTGCTCGGCAAGAGCACGATCGATCTGATCGTCGCCGAGAGCGAGCGTGAGAGGGTCAGGGCGGGACTGCGGCGTTTCCTCGAGGATGAGGACGGCAGGACGCTGAACCGCCGCCTCGAGCTCATGTGCCGCCGCCGCGACGGCAGGGAATTCAGGGCCGAGCTGAGCGTCACCGCCCTGAAGCGCCGCGAGGGCCTGTTGTTCAACGTGTTCTGCCGCGACCTCACCGACAAGATCGCCGCCGAGGAGCGCATCCGTCACGCCGAGAAAATGGAAGCTGTCGGCCAGCTTACCGGCGGCGTGGCGCATGACTTCAACAACATTCTGACCGTCATCACCGGGACGATCGAGATTCTCGCGGAGGCGGTCGCGAAGGAGCCGCAGCTCGCGGCCATCACCAAGATGATCGACGAGGCCGCCGCGCGCGGCGCCGATCTGACCCAGCACCTGCTCGCCTTCGCGCGCAAGCAGCCGCTCCAGCCGCGCGAGATCGACATCAACTCGCTGATCGTCGACACCGCGAAACTGTTGCGGCCGACGCTGGGCGAGCAGATCCAGATCGAATCGGTGTTCGAGGACGAGAATTGCGTCGCGATCGTCGATCCCAACCAGCTCACCACCGCGATCCTCAATCTCGCGCTCAATGCTCGCGACGCCATGCCCGGCGGAGGCAAGCTGATCCTGGAGACTGGCGCCGCCTATCTCGACGAGATCTATGCCAGCGCGAACGATGTGCCGCCGGGGCGCTACGTCCTGATCGCCGTGAGCGACACCGGCTCCGGCATCCCCGCAAACATGTTGACCAGGGTGTTCGACCCCTTCTTCACCTCGAAGGGACCGGGCAAGGGCACCGGACTCGGGCTTTCGATGGTCTACGGCTTCATCAAGCAGTCCGCAGGTCACATCAAGATCTACAGCGAGGAGGGCCACGGCACCACGATCAAGATGTACCTGCCGCCCGGCAAGACGGCGACAGCGGTCGGCGAGGGCGTGACGCCGGCGACGATCGAGGGCGGACACGAGACGATCCTCGTGGTCGAGGACGACCGTCTGGTGCGGGACTACGTGCTGGCGCAACTGCATTCGCTGGGTTACGTCACCTTGCAGGCCGCGAACGCCGCGGAGGCGCTCGCGATCGTCGCCAGCGGAAAGCCGTTCGACCTTCTGTTCACCGACGTCATCATGCCCGGCAAGATGAACGGACGGCAGCTCGCCGACGAGTTGATGAAGTCGCGCCCGGATCTCAAGGTGGTCTACACGTCAGGCTATACCGAGAACGCGATCATCCATCACGGCCGGCTGGACTCGGGTGTTCTGCTGCTGGCAAAGCCCTATCGCAAATCGGATCTTGCGCAGATCATCCGCAGGGCGCTGAGCGGGTGATGCCTGGGAGCCCCGTAGCCCGGATGCGCGAAGCGACATCCGGGACTCTGCGGCAGCGTTCCCGGGTATCGCTTCGCTCACCCGGGCTACAAACTCCCTACGATGCGCGCTGGGCCGCAGTCATCACGATGCGGATCAGATCGGCGGCATTGCGCGCGCCGAGCTTCTTCATGATGTTGGCGCGATGGTCCTCGATCGTGCGCGGGCTGATGCCGAGCGTTCGGCCGGCTTCCTTGTTGGATGCACCGGAGGCGAACTGCTCCAGCACCTCGCGCTCCCTGCGCGTCAACGGCTCGCGTCCGGGGAAATGCAGCGAGCCGAACTTCGGCGCTGCATTCTGCGCCTGCCTGCGTGCATAGGCGCCGATCGCCTCATCGAGCCGGCCGACGATCTCGCTGCCGCGGAACGGCTTCTCGATGAAGTCGAGGGCGCCGCTCTTGATCGCGCCGACCGCCATCGCGATGTCGCCCTGACCGGAGATCATGAAGATCGGCGCCGGATAGTCCTCGCCCTGCAACTCCTTCAGGATGTCGAGACCCGACTTTCCGGGAATATGCACGTCGAGCAGAATCGCAGCCGGTGTGCGGCTTCGCGCGACCGAGAGCAGTGCTGCACCGTCCGCAAAACAGATCACGTCATAGCCCGCCGCCTTCAACACCATCGACAAGGTGTCGCGAACGGCAGGGTCATCGTCCACCACGAAGATTTCACCGCGAGAGCTTTGTTCGGCCATGTGCCACATCCGGTTGGCATGAAGGACTCGCGTCCGCGCCAACCCTTATGGCGCTCGGCGCGGATTCGGCCCACCCGTATTTGTACGGGACATGGACTTAACGCACAAGTAGCGGCAAGGTGCCTAATTGCGGGACACGGAGATTATCCATGCTAAATTTCGCTGGCCCGGCCCCGCTTGTCGCGACGTCTGCAACTGACAGCCGTCAGTTGATCGCAGCCGATCTTCGCTCTCTGATCGTGCGCATCGACATCAGTCTGCGCCTGATCGACGCAGTCATGGCTGAGGAAGACGCGGCGGGGCACGTGAGCGCTATCGCGGGTTCCAATGAGATTTTCGTGCTCGACGACGTCACGCCCCGTTACGCCGCGGCGGGCGCCGCTCTCATTGCCTGCCGGGCGGGGCTCGACCACGCCCTGCAACAATTGTCGGAACCCGGCAATCAGGCCTGAGCCGCAATCAGCGCGGCGGAGCCGCCGCAGCCGCTTGCATGGCAGCTCAGCGCGTTAAAGCGCGATGCGATCAGGATGAATCGTCACCGCGCTTTAGGTTGTTGTTCAAGCATGATCTTTTCGGAAAGCCGCGGCGCACTTTTCCGGATCATGCTTTAGGCGCGATGCCGTTCCACGATCGCGTCGTTGGCGACACCACCCCAGGTGTGGATCGCAGGCAGGCCCATCGCGATCTTGCCGAGATTGGCGAGGCTGATGCGCAGTGCCGCGAGATCGAGCGGCTTCGGCAGGCTCTGCAACTCGATCCCGACGGAGCGGGCAAAGCTGCGGGCGGCGCTGCGGCGGCTGCCGTCCATGCCGCTGATGACGATCACGGAGCCCGCGAATTTCGCGCTCGCCATCTCGCGCAGCACGTCGATGCCGTCGCCATCCTCCAGCACGAGGTCGAGCGTCACGCAATCAAAGCGCGCGGCGCGGAGCTTCTCGATCGCGTCCGTCACGGATGGCGCCACGGTGACTTCGTGGCCGGCCTGCTTGGCGGCGACCGCGATCAGGCGGCGCTGCGTGGCGTCGTCGTCGACCACCAGGAGCTGAAGCGCACGCCGCTCGGCGACATCGGGGAGGTTTGACGAGACGGGGGAAAGAGAACTTCTGGGCATTTCCGAATCCTGAGATTGAGGCCCTCAATGGATACACGGCTCGCGCTTAGGCGATGTAAAGCTGCTGCGGCCAATTGATTCGAATGCGTTCAGCAAATGTGAAGCAAGGTGCCGGAAGGAATGGCGGCAGCTGCGGCCAGATCACGCCGCGGCGTCGTGGCCGCCGGCCGCACCGCGCTTCTTCCTGTTCTTGCCGCGCAAGAACTGGATGTCCATTTCGGCGCCGTTGACGCGGACCAGCTCGCAGCGGCGGTAGGCGAGGCCCGTTGACGACAGCAGCAGGAAGAACTCTTTCAGATTCAATCCCTGGATCGAGCCCTCCACCGTGAGGATGGCGTCGGTGTCGGAGATTGCGTTGAGCTTGCAGTCCCGCCGCCAGGTGCCGTCGATGGCCATGATGCAGACATCATAGCCGCGGCTGAACGTCACGCGCTCCGCGCCCTTGCCATCGTCGGCCATGTTATTGTCCCGCCATCGCCGCCGCCATGCGCGGCGCCGCTGCGGCGAGAACCGGCTTGGCTGCTGCCGCACGCGGATCGTTCGGCTTGTAGAGGCCGCGCCGCTCCGGAATCGGTCTGAACGTATCGGTCAGTCCGACCACGGT
The DNA here is from genome assembly GCF_041262065.1 of Bradyrhizobium sp. USDA 327. Lineage (NCBI taxonomy): Bacteria > Pseudomonadati > Pseudomonadota > Alphaproteobacteria > Hyphomicrobiales > Nitrobacteraceae > Bradyrhizobium > Bradyrhizobium sp. USDA 327. The sequence goes on from NZ_JBGCCW010000001.1 coordinate 6,766,115, forward strand.
CTCGGCGGCGCCCAGCACCAGGAAGCCGTCCGGCTCGATCTGGCGCGCCAGCCGGTTGAAGATGTTGATCTTGGTGTCCTGGTCGAAATAGATCAGCACGTTGCGACAGAAGATGACGTCGAAGGTGCCGAGCTGGGCAAAGTCGTGCAGCAGGTTGAGCTGGCGATGCTGGATCATCGCCCGCAATTCGGGATTGATCTGCCAGGTCTCGCCGGTCTGCTTGAAATATTTGACCAGCATCTGGATCGGCAGGCCGCGCTGCACCTCGAACTGGCTGTAGACGCCGGCCCTCGCCTTCTCCAACACCTCTTGCGACAGATCGGTCGCGATGATCTCGACGCGCCAGCCGGTGAGGGCCGCGCCCATCTCCTTCAGGCACATCGCCAGCGAATAAGGCTCCTGCCCGGTCGAGCCGGCGGCGCACCAGATCCGCACGCTGCGGCGGTTGGCCCGCGCCTTGATGATCTCGGGCATGATGTGGTCGCGGAAATGATCGAACGGGACCTTGTCGCGGAAGAAGAAGGTCTCGTTGGTGGTCATCGCCTCGACCACATCGGTGATCAGCGTGCGCGAGCCGGCTTGCAGCTTCTGCACCAGTTCGGCGATGCCGGAGAGCCCCGCCTTGCGGGCGAGCGGCAGCAGGCGGCTCTCGATCAGATATTGCTTGTCTGCGGACAGGTCGAGACCGGAATTATCCTTTAGGAACTTACGCAGATACTCGTACTCGGTCGGGGTCACGGATGGCCTCTCGGAAGCTGTACTGGAACACTCTGGCCCAAACACTCGGGCCAGACACACTCAGACCATGGCTTGTCCGACCGGGATCAAACCAACTTCAGCGAACTTGTCGGCGATAATGTCTTTGTCGAAGGGCTTCATGATGTACTCGTTGGCGCCGCCGCTGAGCGCCTGCGCGATATGAGCCACGTTGTTCTCGGTGGTGCAGAACACCACCTTGGGCTGGTCGCCGCCGGGCAGGCGGCGCATGTGGCCCATGAACTCGAAGCCGTCCATGACGGGCATGTTCCAGTCGAGCAGCACCGCGTCGGGCAGCTGCCGCTGGCAGATCTCGAGCGCCTTCGCGCCGTCCTCGGCCTCGGTGACCTCGAATTCCAGACCTTCCAGGATCCGGCGCGCGATCTTGCGCACCACGCTGGAATCATCGACCACCAAACACGTCTTCATTTTGGTTCTCCGGCTTCGATGGTTTCGTTGGTTCAGGCCGCCATCATTTCGGGTGCGAGCTCGAGGACGCGATCGACGTCGAGGACGACCATGAGCTGGCCGTCGAGGCGGTGGACGCCGCCTGCGAGCTTGGCCATGCGGGGGTCGAGGTTGACGGGGTTCTCCTCCTTGCCGTCCTCGGGCAGGCGCAGCACCTCGCCGATCTGGTCGATCAGCAGGCCATAGGATTCGCCGCGCAGGTCGACGCCGACCGCCATCGGCACCTTGCCGTCCTCGGCCTTGGGCAGGCCGAGACGGGCGCGCATGTCGACCACGGTGACGATGCGGCCGCGCAGGTTCAGAACCCCTGCGATCTCGCGCGAGGACAGGGGAACGCGGGTGACGCGCTCGGGCATGAACACGTCCTGGACGCGGGAGATCGGCAGGCCGAACAGCTGGCCGCCGATCATCGCGGTGACGTATTCGACCATGGCGCCTTCGCTTACTTGCGTCTTGCTGGTCATCGCTTGTCTCCTGATCCTGTCTTAGGCCGCGGCCCGGCTCAGCTCGGAAGCGCCGGCGGCGCCCGCGGTCTGCTCCTTCAGCGCCGCGATCAGGCCGGGACGGTCGAACTTGGCGACGTAGTCGTGGAAGCCGGCCTGACGGCCGCGCTCGATCGCCGCCGGCGACACCAGCGCCGACAGGCCGATGATCGGCGTCGCGGCGAGATTGTTGTCGGAACGGATCACTTCCGCGAACTCGAACCCGTTCATGTCGGGCATCTCGATGTCGGTCAGCACCACGTCGAAGCTCTGGGCGCGGAGCGCGGCAAGGCCCTCCTGCGCGGTCGGCGCGGTGCGGACGCGGTAGCCGGCGGCCTTGAGCACCGGCGCCAGCATGTTGCGGAAGAAGGCCGAGTCGTCGACCAGCAGCACCGACTGCGAGTGCATCGACGGCTTCATCTCCTTGCGGGTGAACCAGTCGGAGAACGCCATCGGCAGGAAGTGGCCGACGTCGATCACCTCGGTGGCCTGGCCCTTGATCACGGCCGAGCCCAGAATGCCCGAACTTGAACCGCCGACCTCGATGTTGAGCCGTTCCTCGACGATGTCGATGATCTCGTCGACGACGAGGCCCATGGAGCGGCCGTCGTCGGCGAACACCAGGATCGGCTGGACGCCCTGGCTGGCAATGGTGACGCCTTCCATGGCCACCAGCGGCATCAGCTGCTCGCGGTACTGCACCATGTAGCGGCCGTTGCTGAACTCGATCTTGTCTGCGGGGAGCTCTTCCAGGCGGGTGACGAGCCCGAGCGGGACCGCCTTGGGCTGGGACGAGCCGGCGCGGAACACCAGCAGCGAGGTGGTCTGCTCGCCCGATCCGATGTGATGGCCGGCCGCGTCGTCGCCCATGTCATGGGCCGAGGAGCCGGCGGCGCCGAGCGCCTTCGCAATGCCGTTGGGATCGATGATCATGATCACCGCGCCATCGCCCAGAATGGTGTTGCCGGAGAACATGTCGATGTGGCGCAGCTTGGTCGACATCGGCTTGACCACGATCTCCTCGGTGTGGAACACGCCGTCGACCACGATGCCGAAGGTCTGGCTGCCGACCTGGGTCACCACGATGAAGCCGTTCTCGGGGTCGGAGGCCGCGCCGTCGTCGATCTTGAGCAGCTTCTTCAGGTGGATCAGCGGCAACAGCTTGTTGCGGAGCCTGAGGACCGCGGTGTCCTTGATGCGCTCGATGCGGTGCTCGGAGTTGGCGCGGGCCCGCACCAATTCCACCACCGAGAGCTGCGGGATGGCGAAGCGGTCGCCGGCGGCTTCCACGATCAGGGCCGAGACGATGGCGAGCGTCAGCGGGATCTTGATGGTGACCGAGGAGCCCTCGCCGGCCACGCTCTTGATGTCGATGGTGCCGCCGATCTGGTCGATATTGGTGCGCACCACGTCCATGCCGACGCCGCGCCCCGACACCGAGGTGACGGCCGCCGCGGTCGAGAAGCCCGGCGCGAAGATGAACTTGTGGATCTGGGCTTCCGACATCTTCTCCAGCTCAGCCTCGGTGACGAGACCTGAGGAGATGGCCTTGGCCTTGATCTTCTCGGTGTTGAGGCCGCGGCCGTTGTCGGCGATGCAGATGATGATGTGGCCGCCCTCGTGATAGGCGGACAGGCGAATGGTGCCCTGCTCGCCCTTGCCGGCAGCCAGACGCTCGGCGGGGGTCTCGAGGCCATGATCGGCGGAGTTGCGCACCATGTGGGTGAGCGGGTCCTTGATCAGATCGAGCACCTGGCGGTCGAGCTCGGTGTCGGCGCCGTGCATCTCCAGTTCGATCTGCTTGCCGAGCTCGCTCGACAGATCCCGGACGATGCGGGGCAGCTTCTGCCAGGCATTGCCGATCGGCTGCATGCGCGTCTTCATGACGCCTTCCTGCAGCTCGGCGGTGACGTTGGAGAGGCGCTGCAGCGGCACCTTGAACTCGGTGTCCTCGTTGCGCCTTGAGATCTCCAGCAGCTGGTTGCGGGTCAAGACCAGCTCGGAGACCATGGTCATCAGGTGCTCCAGCGTATCCACGTTGACGCGGATCGACTGGTTGGCGATGCTGGCTCCCTCGCCGGCGCCCTCATCGGCCATCGACTTCTTCGGCGCGGCCTTCTCCCTGGCGGGTTTGGCTTCCGCGACAGGCGCTTCGGGGGCGGGCTCGGCCTTTGCTTCAGACTTGGCTTCAGCCTTTGCAACGGGCGCGGGCACCGGCGCCTCGATCGCAGTCTCGCGGAAGGCGCGCTCGAGCTCGTCGAGCGAGACCTCGCCGGGACGCAATGGGCGCTCCAGCGTCTGCTCGATCAGCGAGCCCGAGGTCAGCTCCTTGGCGGGTGCAGGCTTTGCCTCGGCAACCGGCGCCTCCGGCGCCAGCGGCGGGGATTCGGCGACGGGAGCCGAACCGGCCGCCATGGCGGCCATGCCCTGCTCGACCATCGCTTCCAGCTTGTCGATGAGGTCGCGGTCGTTACCTTCAGGCTCGGCTTCGGTCGCCTCCAGCCCGGCCAGGATCTCCTTGATGCGGTCGATCGAGGACAGGATCACCGTCACCGCCTGCCCGGTCACCGGCATGCCGTCACGGAATTTGCCCATCAACGTCTCGCCGGCATGCGCCAGCGCTTCCAGCCGCGGCAGCCCGAGGAAGCCGCAGGTGCCCTTGATGGTGTGGACCAGGCGGAAGATGTTATCCAGGATCTTGGCGTTGTTCGGCTCCTGCTCGAACTTCACCAGCTGATTGTCCACGGTGTCCAGGCTCTCGCTGGTCTCCGTCAGAAACTCCCGCAACAGATCATCCATGAGCTACGCCTTACTGACCTGGATTTGAACTCGACGCCTGAGCCACCCTTGGCACGGACGGACGCCTATCCTCGATCGTTAGACATCCCCTTTCACAGTCCCGTTAATTTCATCCTCCGTCCTACTACGGATATTGAAGCGAAGTTTGCGGTTCGATCGCGTGCCCCAGCGCTTTTCGGCAAAACCGGCTCGACGCCGCCGAGGAGTCGGCGTGCGAGGTAAACGTGCCGATAACAGCCGGACGAGGCGCGCGGGAAAGTCCTGCTCGCGAAGAGCATTGGAGACGGCCTGCGGGAGGTTGAACCGAACCGCCCGCAGCCGGCGGTGTTCTCGTGACCTGCGCTTCGCGGTATTGCCGCGACGTGCGCGGTCCGCGCATGAGGTAAACGAACTCTTACCCTGCAGCCATAGCGGCTCGTGCTGCGCTAACCTAGCCGCGCAGCCAAGCAATGCCACCGCCACGATGCTCTGGCAGGCAATGCGGCATGACGATGCCGATGATCATCAGATCGAGCTGGTCGTGTTCGAACGTGCAGCCCGGCTTGGCCAGCCTTGCCATCATCATCCGAAAATTGTTGGACCATGTCACAACCTTTAGGCTAATATCTGCCAGACTTACAACTGAGCGACGAACGGGCACTGCCGACGGATCCGATGGACGCGTCGTGCTGTTTCCCGGAACTGCTTCCATGCTTGAAATCGGAGCTTTCCTTCCAGTCGCTGCCGCAAGCGCGCCGTTTTGCAAGCACGAAGCGCCGCAGGAAGCGATTGCCGCGGCCGGACAACCTGTCTCAATTGCCAATATATCCCGGCCTGTACATGATTGAACTTACCGCGCAGGGCCGTGATTTCGCATGTCGCGATTCGACGGTGCAGGAACAGGGGAGGCAGCTTTGGCAACGATGGCGCGTCCACCGAACGGATTCCTGTCCGCACTGTCGGCGGACGATTATGAATTGATCCGTCCGCACCTGCGAACGGTTGATCTGCCCCATGACGCAGTGCTGGCCGAGACCGGCGAGACGCTCAAGCGCGCCTATTTTCCGCACCGCGGCGTCATCTCGCTGGTGGTGGAGCTGGCCGGGGACGAGCATGTGCAGGTCGCCATGATCGGCCGCGACAGCCTGCTCGGGACGCTCTCGATCATGGGCGAGGCGTCTGCATTGAACACCGCCCTTGTGCTGGTTCCCGGCGTCGCCTCGGTGGTGGATCTGGACCCGCTGCGGATCGCCGCCGACCAGAGCAGCACCCTGCGCACGTTGCTCACGCGTCACGGGCTTGCGGTCTACGTCCAGGTGCAGCAGACCGCCGGCTGCAACGCCGCCCATCCGGTGGAGTCGCGGCTGTCGCGGTGCCTGTTGCACACTCATGATCTGTCGGGCGACTCCCGGCTGCTGCTGACCCAGGAGACCATGGCACGGATGATCGGGGCGCGGCGCAACAGCGTGTCGCTGGTCGCCCACTCCTTGCAACAGGCCAATTTCATCCACTACAGCCGCGGACACATCCAGATCATCGACATCGACGGCCTGCGCCAGACGGCGTGCGCCTGCTACGCCACCGTGAAGGCCCAGTACGACCGGCTGCTCGGCATACGCTGAACGCCGCGTGCGATTGGTAAACCGCCGGCTAATGCCGGTCTTCAAACACCGGCCATCCTGCTACCGGAACTGAAATTCCGATGCCGTAGACACGGGACGTACCTCGCGCCGCCACGTGCCGCGCGACAACGAACGATGATCAAGGCAAGCAAGCCCATGTTTGACGCATCCGTCGCGCCTGCGCAGAACGCGCTTGATGCCGAGCCCGCGCGCGAGCCGCGCGCGTACGAAGCGCTGGTGCGCGAGATCGGCGAGGATGCCGCCTGTGAAGTGCGCGATGTGTTCTGGAGCGAGACCCGTGCGCGCCTGCAACTGTTCCGCACGCTCTCGCTTGCGCAGCACCACGCCCGGATCGCGCGCGAGGCGCATTCGCTCAAGAGCGCAGCCGGGACGTTCGGCTATGTCAGGCTCGCAGCGCTGGCGTTGCGGCTGGAAAAGACCGCGGAGGGCCTCGGCGAGGCCGAATTCCGCGCTCTCCTGGACCGGATGGATGCCGCCTACGCCGCCGCGCGCGCGCAAGAGCCGCAGGTCTAGCTAGAGCCATCTTCCTTCCGATCGAAGTCGGACGGGAATCGCGCAGCATCTCGCATTGACGCGTTTTTCTTGCGCGAACCGGTATCCACTCCGCTCGAAGACGCTCCGGCGCGGACCGCGCGAAGCCCGCCGTACTTCTACGGTTTGGGATGTTCATAGATGGCTAATCATAGGAGGTGATAGTCCCGGGGAAAACCAGGAGGGTTTCCAATGTTCAAGTACGAGACGGCAGACCAGAAAGAGGTTCGTCGCTTCCGCATCGCACAGTTCAACGGCCGGATGGCGACAGTGAAGGCCGGCGAGTCCACCGTGACCGGTTTCGTGCGTTCGGTGCTTGAGCAGGAATCGAGCGTGCCTCCCCGCTGGACCATCACGATCATTCCGAACGCGCCGAAGGAAGAGATCAAGCCGCTGCGTCGCGTCTCCCCCGCGCGTCCGTTCGCCGAAGATTATTTCTGAGCAGGACGGGTTTCCGAACGTCTCGAGAGATGTCGCGGGCGCATCGCCTGCCGGCGACGCAGCACGCCCGCCTCAGTCGATCGAATGCAGTAGCGCCGCACGGACGAGATCCGCGGTGTTGCGCGCACCGAGCTTGCGCATCGCCTCGGCGCGATGGCTCTCGAAAGTGCGCGGGCTGATCTGCATGCGAAGCGCGCCCTGCTTGTTCGAATAGCCTTCGCTGATCAGCCTCAGCACCTCGCGCTCGCGCTTGGTCAGCCGCTTCTGGCCCGACGGACCGACGGGCTCGGCGCTGGGCACGCGCTGCGGCTGCAGCGCGCGGGCGGCCTTCGATTGCGCCTCCTCGGTGCTGGACGGGATCGGCAAGCCGCCCTTGTGAGGGCCGGCAAGCTGCTTGACCAGACCGCAAACGCGCTCGGTCTGTACCAGCGCGTTCTCCACCACCCGCTGCAAATAGGCACGATCGCCCGTAGCAGGCACGAGCTGATCGCTGTGGTGCTTGATCTCGCCCATGTAGAGCAGGAGCGCAGTCAGGGGGCCGTTGAGCTCGCGGGCGATGGCCGCGGCCATTTCGTCGGCCGCCTTGGCACGGGCGGCGCTCAGGCGGACGAAATCGGGCTCTTCAGCCGGCGCAGCGCCGACTTCGTCCCATTCCGACGGCCGCGAATCAGCGGCCGTATTGTTCGGTGACCCCATATCACTCGTTTAGCGGAACCGAGGCCGGTCTGTGCTTAACTTTTTTCTCCGTAAGACTACGGTGATTTGGGCTCTTTTGCGCTAAAAAGGCGGCTTCGGCACAATTTGTGCTTGCGTGCGGCCGCCCGCGATCGTGCAGCGGTTGAGTTCCGGCCGACATCTTAAGCGGTCAGACGGAAAACTCCCTTGATGGCCGCCTCCGACCGATGCCCGTCCCCCGGCTTTTACGGATTAATTAACGGCGACTTGCTTCTCTAGGGAGGTTGAGCGCGCAAATGCCTCCACGCATTGGGCCCGCAAGCCAGCGGGACACGCTGCGAAAGATGCGTGCCATGAACGAGATCGATCGACTGTCGGAATTCCTGCAGAGGCTGACGCCGCTGTCGCGCAGCTGTCTGCTCAGCGAGCTCGAGCGGCTCGAGCTGTGCGGCATCGACATGCCGGGTTCGGCCGACATCCAGTCCCGCTTGCGCGCCGAGTTCCGCAAGGACGGATCGACCCAGGCACGCGCCACCAACCCGTCGCGCTATTTCTTCGCGCCGCTGCAGTTGCTGCTGATCGACGGCGCGCCAGAGCATGCCAATCTGGGGCGGATCTCGCGCAACACCCTCACCCCGATCTGGGAGTGGATCTGCCGCGACCTGCTGCCGACCATGGCGCGCGACTACATCAAGGCAGTCAACGACCAGATCGCGGCGAACGACCCGAAGGAGGTGCAGAAGATCGCGTCGACCTTCCAGACCAAGGTCGTCAAGGTCCTCGAGAGCACCCTCACCTCGTCGGAGAGCACCGAACTGGCGCGAGCCAAGCTCGCGCAGTACACGGCCTCGCGCACTGCCTTCGACGACGTCGTGAAGATGCTGCATGTCTTGCGCGCCGGCGATGCGCTACCGAAGTTCAACGAGAAGCTGCCCGAGAGGATCGCGAAGTTCGACGACGGCCAGGTCGCCCAGACCACCGCGCAGCTCGACGCCTTCAAGAAAGCCCATCCCGAGGCGCTGCCCTTCGCGCTGGCGCTGGTGGCGCGGCGTCTGAAGACGTCCTGGCAATTGGTGCGGCTTGCCACCAAGGCTGCTCCGAGCAAGGCCGCCGCGGACATTGCCGCCACGCCCTATGCCTGCGTCGTTCACATGGTCCTCGACCGGCTCGACGACAAGCGCCTCGCGCTTCGTATCGCGCTCCGAAACAACCGGGTGCTGGTCGCCCGCGACCTGCTCGCCGAAATCTACGACACCGAATATGCGCTCAAGGTCCGCATCGACGGCATCGAACATTGCGACTGGGGCGTCCGTCTCCAGCAATTGATGGACGCGATCGCGAAGCTGGTGTCCGCCGAGGTGAGCCGCTTCCCCGCCAATGTGGGCCACATTCTCGGATCGCGGCGGCTGCGCAGCCACGACACTCTCGGCGGCAAGCTGACTTATCTGGCCTGGAAGGGACGCGACGCGATGCAGGACGGTGCGGCGGCGTTCCGCAAGTTGATCGGGCAAAACTAGGCGCGCGGCGCGCGCGGCAGGCTCAGGAAACGGTCGAAAAACCGCCCGGACAGCACGAATCTGAACCACCAATACATCATTCGCCGCATCGTCATTGCTGTAGTCCTCGACAGCCCACCACCGGCTGCGCGGAGCAATAGCGCAGGTGCAGCAATGTGCGTGTGATGTGCTTCACATTCTTGGCCGCCGGACCGGTCGCGTTGTCGCAGAACCACCGCGCGCGAAAGCGCAGTATGCGCGCATGGCGGGAAGACGAGCTCCGGTGCAGCCGTCGCTCCGATGCGCGGCAAGAGCTGCCGAAGTGGAATTGCCGATGAGCCCGGCTCGACGAGATGGACGATGGTGGGCGTTGCCAGTGCGCGCGCTGACGCTCACATCGACGACAATGACGCAGACGTCACCGCCGCAAGGCAATTGCAGACCGACCACAACCACAAGCACCACCAGCCGCGCCCCTCGAGCGAGCAGGCGGGCTGGCGTGACACGAGAAAGTCGCGGGCAATCAATCCTCCGCCGGCCTCATCGCTGCGTCGGCGACCGCATTGCGCGACGCAGTCGAGCGGCAAACTGCACGCCCATTGCGCGCGGCAGGCATTTCACGTGCGTCGACCGTCGTTGTGCGTGCGATGCCTGGGGATGCGGATTCTTTTCGAAGATTCTGTCGAAATATTAGCTCGAATTGCAGAGCTTAACGTTACCCAAATTATTCAAGAACGATGTGAAGCTCTCCTTATTTGAACCCACGCTCGCCGTTTAAAAAACCGTCACGGAACGGGAGTGGTGGACGATGAACGATGGGATGACTGAACTCGTCGGACGGAGGCCTGTGACCTTCGGACGACGAAAGGTGACGCCGCGCGCTTGCGTGGCCGATAGCAAGCGTCACCTGCGCGCCTTTCTCAGCGAGGTGCTTGAGGATCTCGGCTTCGTCACCTGCGAATGCGCCAGCGCAGACGAGCTGCAAACCGTGCTCGCCACCGAGTTGCCGGACCTGATCTTGCTCGGCGTCGCAGCCGATGGCATCGAACCGGGACGATTCCTCGAGATCCTGGTGCGCGAGGCATTTGCCGGCAGGGTCCTCGCCGTCGGTGCCCGCGAGTCGATCATCGTCAAAGCCGTGCGGCAGGTCGGTGAGGAATACGGCCTTGCGATGCTGCCGCCGCTGACCACGCCCTTTGCCGCGGAGACGCTGCGCGAGCGTGTTGCGATGCTGCTGCCGGAGGAGCCGGCGCCGAGCCCGGCGGTGCATGTCGGCGAGGCCTTGCACGCCGGCTGGCTAGAGCTCTGGTACCAGCCCAAGATCGACGCGCGCACGCTCGTCCGCAGCGGCGCCGAGGCGCTGGTGCGGATGCGGCATCCGACCTGGGGCGTGGTGCCACCGGCCTATTTCATCCCGGAGCCGCACGATCCGCATTTCCGCGGTCTGTCGGAGTTCGTGATCGATCGCGCCGTGCAAGACTGGCACTATCTTCTGGAACAACAAAGCCCGGTCGATCTGTCGATCAATCTTCCCGCCTCCTATCTGAGGGAGCCGCACGCGGTGCGCGATCTCTGCCGGCGCGTGCCGACGCATCCGGCCTTCGGCGGCCTGACGGTCGAGATCGACAGCGACGAGGCGATCCGCGAGCTCGATCTCCTGACCGAGGTCGCGCGCGAGGTGGGCCTGCACAATATCGGCCTGTCGATCGACAATCTCGGCACCAACTGGCCGTCGCTGATGGAGCTCGACAGAATTCCCTTCGTCAAGCTGAAGGCCGATCGGCAATTCGTCACCGGCAGCGGCGGTGACCGGCTGAAGCGCACGGTGTGCCGCCACATCGTCGAGCTGGCGCAGAGCTTTGGCGCGCGCACCGTGGCTCAAGGGGTCGAGAGCCGCGCCGACCTCGTCGCGGCGAACGAGCTCGGCTTCGACCTCGTGCAGGGCTTTCTGTTCGGCAAGCCGATGCCGCTGAAGAAGTTTGCAAGGAGCGCGCTGACGCGGACGGTGATGGGGGAGGCGTGAGGCACAGCCTCACGCAAACCGCCGCGCGAAGAAGACGCAGACGACCACGAGCGCGGTCGCGGCGATCATGCTCCAGGCGACGGGCTCGCGCAGCAGGAAGCCCGCGAGCGCGAGACCGAAGAACGGCTGCAGCTGCTGCAACTGGCCGACACGGGCAATGCCGCCGACGGCGAGCCCGCGGTACCAGAAAATGAAGCCGACGAACATGCTGAAGACGGAGACGTAGGCGAGCCCGATCCAGGCGGGCACAGTGACGCCGCTCCAGGTCGACGGCCATGTCAGAATCGCGAGCGCCACCATCAACGGCAGCGCGAGCAACAGCGCCCAGGAGATCACCTGCCAGCCGCCGAGGCGGCGCGACAGCGCGGCGCCTTCGGCATAGCCGAGGCCGCACAGCACGATCGCGGCCACCATCAGGAGATCGCCGGTGAGCGACGCCGAGCCGTCGCCAGCGAGGGCGAAGCCGGCCACCGTGGCGCTGCCGAGCACGGCGAACAGCCAGAACAGCGGTTGCGGCCGCTCACCGCCGCGCAGCACGCCGAAGATCGCCGTCGATAGCGGCAGGAGGCCGATGAAGACGATCGAATGCGCGGAGGTGATGTGCTGGAGCGCGAGCGCCGTCAGCAGGGGGAAGCCGACCACGACGCCGACGGCGACGATCGCGAGCGAGGCGAGATCCTTCCGTGCCGGCCGCGCCTGACGGAGCAGGCCGAGCAGCGCAGCCCCCAGCAGCGCGGCGATCACTGCGCGCGCGGACGTCAGGAACAGCGCCGAGAAGCCGCCGACCGCAACCCGCGTCGCCGGCAACGACCCGCTGAAGATGATGACGCCCAGGAGACCGTTGCCCCAGCCGCTGCCCGCAGATTGCATGTCACCTTATTCCCTGGCGCGGCCATCTATCCGCTTCGACCGTGGCGAAGCCAGCGACAATCCCATACAATCTGACGAAACTGTATTGATATGGAAGGCCATACACATTGGGCGCCGACACACGAGTGAAGGGCCGCAACGGCACGCGGACCGCCGATGTCATGAGCGCGGTCCGCGCCAAGGTCGCGGGCCGCGCCCTCGGTGCCGGCGACCGTCTGCCCTCGATCCGCAGCCTTGCCGCGACCATGGACGTTTCACCCTCCACGGTGGTCGAGGCCTATGACCGTCTCGCAGCCGAAGGCCTGATCCGCGCGCGCCGCGGCTCGGGCTTCTATGTCTCCCCGACGGCAACGCCGCCGCTCGCGCTGGCCGAAGTCGAGCCGCGGCGCGACCGCGAGGTCGATCCGTTCTGGGTGTCCAGGCAGTCGCTCGACGCCGATGCAGCCGTGCTCAAGCCCGGTTGCGGCTGGTTGCCGGCAGACTGGATGCCGGAGGCCGGCTTGCGGCGGGCCGTCCGTGCGCTGGCGCGGGCCGACGAGAGCCTGCTGACCGACTATGGCAGCACGCGCGGCGCACTGGCGCTGCGCCGGCTGCTGATCACGCGGCTGGCTGAAGATGCAGTTGAGGCGTCAGTCGACCAGCTCATGCTGACGGGCTCGGGGACGCAGGCCACCGACCTCGTCTGCCGCTTCCTGCTCCGTTCCGGCGACACCGTGCTGGTCGACGATCCCTGCTACTTTAATTTCCGCGCACTGCTGCGCGCACATCAGGCAAGGATCGTCGGCGTGCCCACCACACCGTCGGGCCCGGACGTCGCCCGCTTCGAGCAGATTCTCGGCAGCGAACGGCCGCGGCTCTACATCACCAATTCAGCGCTGCACAATCCGACCGGCGCGACGCTGTCTCTTGCGACCGCGCACCGGCTTCTGACCGCGGCTGCCGCGCACGACCTCACCATCATCGAGGACGACATTTTTGGCGACTTCGAGCCGGAGCGCTCGCCGCGCCTTGCCGCGCTCGACGGTCTCACCCGCGTGATCCGCATCGGCAGCTTCTCCAAGACGCTGTCGGCTTCGGTGCGCTGCGGCTACATCGCGGCCCGCGCCGACTGGATCGAGCATCTCGTCGACCTCCAGGTCGCAACCAGCTTCGGCGGGCCGAGCCCGGTCGCGACCGAGATCATCGCGAAAGTCCTGGTCGGCGGCAGCTATCGCAAGCACATGGACGAGCTCAGGCAGAGGCTCACGCGCACGCGTCGCGACGTCGCGCGTAAGCTTCAGGCCCTGGGGATCGAGCCGTGGCTGATGCCGCGCGGCGGCTTCTTCCTGTGGTGCCGTCTCGCCGACGGATTGGATGCCACGGCCGTTGCGCGTGCCGCGCTCGAGGAGGACGTCGTGCTCGCGCCGGGAAACGTGTTCAGCGTGTCGCAGTCGGCGTCGCACTTCATGCGCTTCAACGTGGCACAGATAAGCGAGCCGAGAATGTGGGACGTGCTACGGCGGGCTTTGAAGTCGGCGCCCGGAATCACCGGCAGCTAGTACAACGGCTCCTCATACACCGGCTCGCCGTCGAGCAGCAGACGCTTGATGGCGGCGCGGCCGGAGGGCAGCACGGCGGCGACGACCCGCAGCTTCTGCTGATTGCGCGCCTGCTCGAGCTTCCGGCCCTCGCCCTCGGGCACGAAGTAGCTTTCGAGACCATATTTGATCAGCAGCTTGTCGCAGAAGGTGCGTCGGCCGGATCCACAGGACCCGCCGTAATTGGCGACGCGACCACGGATCAGCACTTCGGGCGCCGTGACCGTGACGGGCTCGGCATGCACCGAGACCGCCGCGTAGAGGCCGTTGGCGTCGGGTGCAAGCTTGACGAACACGACCGGATTGCGTGCGTCGGCCGGCTTGCCGGCGAGCACGCCGGCCGGTAGTTGCGAGATGTCGTAGCGGAGCACGACATAGTCGCCGCGCAGGAGATCGCGGGGATCGACCGGCTGAGTCTGCAACGTGACCTCGGTGCCTTCGCGCAGGATCTGCATCCGGTCGGCGACCATCAGGACAAGCAGCGCACATTGAACGAGGATGGCGGCGACGAACAGCGCCGCTTTCGGGATGCGCTGCCAGAGCCCGGTGAGGGACGCGATCGTCTTGTTCATCGCTCAGCCCTCGGCAGCATGCGATTGAGCGCGGTTGCGAATAGGACGGCCACCACGCCCGCGGCGGCAAGGAAAGCCGATCGGCGCAGCAGCGAGCCCTTCACGGCCCAGGTGATGCCCGCAATGACGCCGGCGATCCCGAGCCAGCCGGCAACGATGCGCGGACGCGCTGCATCGAGCATGCCGGACACGACGAGGCACAGCATGGCGCAGAGCAGCACGGCATAGGCGAACCAGGGCTCGCCGGCCGTGGATGCCGGCCAGAGCGGCGCCGCGACCAGCACGAGCCCGATCGCGCATCCTGCCAGGACTTCACCCGGGCGCCTGGTGATCGCGGCAGACACAAGCGCAAGGATCACGCCGGCAACGCCGCACAGGATCGCCCAAAGCGGCTGGGATGGCACCGTGGCAGTCCGGAGGCGGATGATGTCGTCGACGGTCGTCACTTCCAGGACGGCAACGCCGGCCAGCGACAACGCTCCGTAGATCGACAGAACTGTTCCGAGGCAGAGCGCCCGCGGCGAGGGTGCTGCGGCGATCGCGAGCCCGGCGCCGAACAACAGGGCCGCACCGTTCGCGAGCACGAATGACGGCTGGGCTCCATCGAATTCGAAGCGGAGCGACGTCGCAATCCACCACGGCAGCACTGCGAGCGCGACGAGATGAGCCGCAGCGCGCGAATTCCAGGCGAAGGCGAGGCCTGCTGCGACCAGCCAGGCCGCCACGAACGGAAGATGCAGGACGTCGGGCGCATCGTAGATCCGCATGCACGTCCAGATGCTGGCGGCGACGAGACTGACCGCGAGCGCACCGCGCGAGCCGGTCAAGAACGCGGCGGCAAACGCGCCGATCGACCACAGCAGCATGCCGCCGGCAAAATCCTCGCCGAGATGATACATCTGGCCGACCAGCGCGATGCCCGCACCGAAGATGATCGCCCCGATGCTGGCGCAGAGGTCGGCGAGAACGTTTCGACCGGTCGCAGCGAACCAGGCCCCGAGGCCGCCGGTGACAACCATGCCGGCGAGCAGGATCGCGAACCGCAACAGCCGCGCGATCTCCGTCCAGTGCGCGGCCACGAAGGCGAGGAAGGCCGCCGCGATCAACAAGCCGCCGACGATGGCGACGACCACGGCGATGTTGATGCTCGCCGGCAGCGGCGGCAGCGCATTGCGGATGGAGGCGGCCGCCGCCGGCGCGATCACGCCATCAGCTTCCCATTGCGCAAGATCGGCTTCGAGGCGCTGCCGGTAGGATTTGTCGAACATCGTTGGGGATCACCAGGGTCCCGCCGGATGGCGGCACGTTGCTAGGTCGGATCGCGCGAGGAGTGGGTTCAAGCGGGCGGCGGGCTGAGGGTCTTTCCGGCAGCAGCCACAAAAAGCACGAAAACAACCCCATGCACAGTAGACGGCGGCTGCAAGATCAAGGACTTACGCAAGGCCGAAGCCGTCTGCCAATCACAGCGATCCCCCTCGATGCCGATCGATTGGCGAAAAGGATGGTATTCCCGCTTAAATTGAATCAATCCATTTGAAATCATCAGCCGGGGAATCAGAATTTACAACTGTCGGTTGAAGCGACGATTACATTGACGCAAGCGCCATCCTGCTCCATCGAGGGAATTTTTCCAGCGGCACAGATTCGGGTCTTTCCCGATTTCAACCAGCATGAGAAACTCCCGCCAAGCCGAGCAAGCATGAAGTTCTGCCCCCTTGCCGCGTCGATTCTGCGTTCTGGAGTCGCCCCGTGTTTGGTGCTGGATCATATTCTTCGATTGCCGGAGCTCCATCGAGCCACCCCGTCTTTGCTTCAATGCCGTTGCTATCGAGTAGGCAGCCTTCGCACTGCCCGGCTCGCGAGAGCCAGTGCCGGGAATTCCGGCACGGCACTGACGATCACGTAATAGCCGTTCGCACCTGAGGGCAGGATCGCGAGGTCCTGTATTTCCTGTCCGGAGCAGGCCATGCATCGTGAGCCGTGGTTGCATGTATGGGACAAGAACGAGTCCTGCGACCGAAAGACGTTGCTCGAGTCGCTCGCCGGCGCGGGCATTCGCCCACGCCCGTTCGATTCCAGTGCGGAGGGCGACGGAATTCTGTGCATCGCGCGGTTGAACGAGGACATTTGCGAATTCGTTCGCGAGCACACGCGCAATCACGGGCGGGTCCTGGTGCTGGAGACCGCTGGCGCGGCCGCAGACGGTGCGCAGGCCTGGCAGCTGTTGCACGCCGGCGCATCGGACCTGTTGACATGGTCGTCGGCAGCCGGCGTCGCCGAACGCATCAAGGCGCGGTTCGCGCGCTGGCAGGCCGTCGACGCGCTCATGCAATCCGCAGCGGTAATGGACCGGCTGGTCGGCGGGACCGCCGCATGGCGCGCGACGCTGCGTCAAGTCATCGAGATTGCCCGCTTCACGTCCGCCTTTGTCCTGCTGACCGGCGAGAGCGGCACCGGCAAGGAGTTGCTCGCGCGTCTCGTCCATCAGCTGGATTCGAACGCGGCCGAAAGCGAGCTGGTCGTCGTCGACTGCACGACGATCGTGCCGGAACTATCCGGCAGTGAGTTCTTCGGACACGAACGCGGCGCCTTCACCGGGGCCGTGGCGATGCGCGACGGCGCTTTCGCGGCGGCCGACGGCGGTGTGCTGTTGCTCGACGAGGTTGGCGAACTCCCGATGCCGCTGCAGGCGCAGCTGCTGCGCGTCATCCAGGAGGGCGCCTACAAGCGCGTCGGCGGCAACGTCTGGCGGCACGCCGCGTTTCGCCTCGTCAGTGCAACCAACAAGAACCTGATCGAGGCGATCGCGGACGGCTGTTTCCGCAACGACCTGTACTATCGCATCGCCAGCTGGGTGGTCCGGGTACCCAGCCTGCAGGAACGACGCGAGGACATTCTGCCGCTGGCCCGGCATTTTCTGCGCGTGTTCCGCCCGGACATTCCGGACCTCGACTTCGAGCCCGCGGTGCGCAGTTTGCTGCTCGCGCGGGTGTATCCGGGCAACGTCCGGGATTTGCGACATCTTGTGGCGCGCATCGCGAGCCGCCATGTCGGACCGGGCCCGATCACCGTCGGCGATGTACCTGTCGACGAATATCCCGTAATCGGCGCCGGAGATGGCCAGTGGCTCAACGCGGATTTCGAGCAGGCGATCCGCCATGCGGTCGACATTGGAGCCGGATTGAAGGAAATCAGCCAGGCCGCCGCCGAAACCGCCATACGCATCGCCATCGACAGCGAGGACGGGAGCCTGCAGCTCGCCGCGCAGCGCCTGGGCGTGACAGACCGTGCGCTGCAGATGCGACGCGCCGCGCGGCGCGCTCACAACGGCAATTCGGGCACTTAGTCGAGAGGATCGGTCGAAGCGTTTTGCCGTAGCGCGATGACCGCCGGCAATCCGGCTTCGAATTCGAACGTGTCCGGTGGGATCCGGAAGTTGCTTGCCACAGTTCCCCTCGTTTCTCCGCGGGTCGACCGGCTTGTTGCGACGCGCGATTGTTTCGATGAGCATCATCATTTGAAGCAAGGGTAGAGGCTGAGAGGATTGATCTGCTGCTTTGCCACCCAATCTCTCAACCGCCGGACACGCTGCGACACCGCGCTTTGTCGCAGCTCGAACATCTGATTGATCATGCGTATGCCGCCACGGATCCTCTCCTCGAGGATGGTCATGTCGCGCCAGATCTCCTTGTCTGTCTTTTTCGGACCCGGTTTGGCGAGGTGAGGGGCCTGGCCCCAGGCCCGAACGGATGGGATCAGGAACTCGATCGCGTCGCTGAATTCCGGTTCTGTCATGTCGACGTACCGGTCGTACCGGTCCACGGCGTCAGCCGTCAGATACCGCATGTCGTTTCCGGGCCGTGCAATCTGGTCAACAAGACACAGGATTCGCCGTCGCTTCGCCTCGTTGACGGGCATGCCGAATTGGTCCCACTTGCCGGTGCGCCCAAACAGCTCGCGGGCCCTCAGGATGACCCGCCCGATATATTCGGGGTCTTCCTCGATGTTGGGCGTGGGGGCCGGGAAGCGCGCTGTGACAGGCTCCTGAGCAAATGAGATTTCGCGCTTGCTCTCGATGAGCACGCCACGGTTTTGCGCGCGTCCTTGCACCGTGCTGTTGTCGACGATGTAGGAACCGGGCAATGCCGCGGCAACTCCGACCTTTCCTCTCAGATACCTCCAGTCGGAGCCGGCAAGCTGCTGGAGCAGTTGCTCCATCTGTCGCGCGCGGCCGAGGCGAAGGGCACGGTTGTCTTTCTCCCGGCCGACGCAATCGCTGTAACCGGTGATCGAGATGGTGGTGCTGGGATTGGCGCGAGCGACCTGGATGATCTCCTTGAGCCAGCTCCTCAGCGCGGCGTCTCTTCTCAGGGACGCTTTCGGAGCGGGCTGATCGACGCCGAAATCCATGACCAACAAGCCGCCGCTGCTGGGCCTGGTGACGTCGGATGGCAGATGCCCTTGCGCGGTTCGGGACTTCTCCACCTCGCCCCGCTGATACGGCGGACATACTGCCCGGGGCGGCGGCGCTTCATATTCAGCGAAGGCGCCTTCGGACTCGGCCCATCCGGTTTCGTACTCGTCAAACTCCGGCTCGAATTCGAACGCCTCGGGTTCGATATAGAACTCCTCGGGCGGCGCCTGGCCCTGCGCCGGCCACAGGTTGCGGGTGCGGAGCGGCTTGGAGATATTGAATGGGCTCGTCATGTCACCCTCCCGTTGTCGTCAGTGCGTTACGGGCCTGATCGCCGGCCACGACCGGGCGCGGCCCCGGTGACGCGGATGATCTCCGACTTCATGATCAGCACCCCGCGGTTCTGCGCGCGCCCGGCAACCGTGCCGTTGTCGGCGATGAATTCGTCCCTCGGTGCCGCCCAGGCGTCGAGCCTCGAGCTGAGGAATGCGCGGTCAGGACCCGCGAGCCGCAGCAGCAGTTCCTTCACGCGTTCGGCCCGGCCGCGGCGCAGGAAGCTGTTGTTGTTCTCACGCCCCACGCAATCGCTGAAGCCAACGACCGAGAGACCGACCGCGGGATTGGCCCGCATCTCGGCGATTGCGCTCGCAAGCCAGGCCTGCAGCGTGGCGTCATGGGCGAGGCTCGGCTTGGTATGGCGCCAATCGACGCCGAAGTCCGCGACCAGCGCCTGGCTTGGCTGCGGGAAGACATCGGCAGGAAGGTGACCCGCCTCGGTCCTCGACTTCGCGACCTCGCCGGGCGCGTAGGCAGGACACGGACCCGTGAGCCGCTTCGGCGTATACCAGCCCTGTTCGTATTCGTCCTCGAACTCGTCCTGTTCGCCCTCGTAGCCGTATTCCGACTCGAACTCGAAGGCCTCCGGCTCGATAAAGAACTCGCCTGACTGGCCGGTGGGTGGCGGCGCTGGAGGCTCGGCCGGCGCGGGACTTGGCGGCTCAGCGTCAGGCGGCGGCGCCATCTGTACCATCGGCGCAACAACCGGAGGCGGTGGCGGCGGCTCGACATAAGCCGGCTCGGGGTATTGCGGTTCGTCGTAAGGCTGCGGGTACCGCATTTGGCCGTATGGCCAGCCACCGCCATACCAGCGACGCCAGCGGCGCCAGCGCGGGGCTATGCCGGCCGTATAGGGCTGCTGCCAGTAGCCATAACGTACCGGCTGCTGCATCCCGTAAACCTGCGATCCATAGACTGGCCGCGCCGACCACCACCGACTGGCTCCAAAGGGACGCGAGCCATAGACAGTCGAACGATAGGGACGCGCCGCGTAGTAGCGCGAAGCCTGGCCGGACGGCGAGTAACGGAACGACGGTGCGCTGACGCGCGATGTGTATGGCCGTTGCGGGTAAGCGCGCGGCGGCAGACGCGACAACCGTCGCCGGTGATCGCGGATCTCCGCTTCGCCGAATTCGGCTTCATCGGACTCCGCTTCGCCGAATTCTGCCTCGCCGAATTCGTCCATCTCGGAATTGAACTCGAAGTCGCTGCGTTCGCTCTCGAATGCCCTGTTCATGATGTCCTCACTGACAGTTTGGTTGCGCGACCGGAGACGAGATCCCAGTGATGCTGCCGCGGCCGGCCCTTCACCGGGACCGCTGCATCGCCAACCGGTTCTGAAGGTGGATCGCCGGCATGGTGTGGTCGACCATCTCGGCGTTGGTGAGATCCATGCCGGTGACGGCACGGTAGGCGTGCAGGTATCCCTGGACCTCGGGTCGCCAGGAGCGGGCCCAGTTCTTCGCCGCCTCCTCGTTGTTGACGTCGATCCAGTCGCCGTAGCGGATCGTCAGCAGGATCTGCTCGCCAT
The DNA here is from genome assembly GCF_041262065.1 of Bradyrhizobium sp. USDA 327. Classification (NCBI taxonomy): domain Bacteria; kingdom Pseudomonadati; phylum Pseudomonadota; class Alphaproteobacteria; order Hyphomicrobiales; family Nitrobacteraceae; genus Bradyrhizobium; species Bradyrhizobium sp. USDA 327. The sequence continues at coordinate 6,786,708 of NZ_JBGCCW010000001.1, forward strand.
AGACACCGAGGTCGCGGAAGTAGGTGACCGGAATGTCGGTCCATCCCTGCAGCGCCTTCATGGTGTCGACCGTCGCCATCCACGGCTCCTTGTAGGGCACCATGCGGCGGCCCTGCAGGAAGTCGCGCATCTCCGGCCGCGACAGCAGCCATTGCTGCATCAGCATCTCGGCGCGCGCCGTCCACGGCAGATCGCCGAACTGGTTGTTCGCGCCTTCGGCCAGCAGGATGTGCACCTCCTGCAGCGCGTTGAGCAGCGCGAAGCCGTCGGCGATTACCGTCGTGTCGTTGTCCTCCTTGTAGAAGATCGAGCAGCGGTGCAGCAGATGGTGGAATGCCTCGAGGAATTTCGACCGGCTGTCCGCCGACCGCAGCGGCGGCACCGCCTTGCCGTAAAGCTGCAGGCCATACTGATGGTCGTATTCATAGGCGCGGCGCTTCACGGACAGCAGGTTCGGCTCGTCCTGAATGTAGCCCCACAACAGGTTGCCGAGCGGACGCAGCGGATCGATCTCGAGATGGGCGAGCGGATCGCGGTCTCCCCGCGCCCGCACGTTCTGGAAGCGCCGCGCGATGGCGCCGATGCTCTGCACCAGCATGCCTTCCTCGTGCCAGTACGACCAGATCAGCTCGAGCAGGCACGGCACCTGGATCCGCGAGCTGAGCACGCCATAGCAGTGCAGGCTGGCGATCTCCGTTTCGCCCTGGAAAGCGCTATCGAGTACACGCTTGATGTAAGGCAGCTGTCCGTGCGGGATGTAGGCGCAGAGCCGCGCGCGCAGATCCTCCAGCGTCACCTGCTCGCCGAAGCGCAGCGACTCGTCGTCCGGATCGAGATTCTTGATCTCCGCATGACAGCCGCCGCATTCCAGCAGCAGGAACACCTGCGTAGCGGTCTTCAAGAGCTCGTAGGCTCCGACACCGTAGCTGAACGGCTGCAGATCGCGCGCGTCGCGCACCAGCCGGCTCGCGAGCATCGAACCGCGGCCGAGGAGGTCGGTTTTCTGCTTGCAGAGCACGCCTTCGATGAACTCGGCATAGCGGGCGCCGCTGATCTGCCCCGTGCAACTGCGGATCAGCGACCAGAACGCCTGGTCACGGGTGCGTAGTGCGGCCGGACGCTGCAGCGACACGCGCAACGTGTCGCCGCGGCCGAGCGGCTGTGCCCTGACGCGTCCCGTGCCGGTCAGCACCACGGGATCGTGCCCGGACGTCACGGCGGATCCCCGTTCGTCCACCAGCCAGGCGCTGACGGTGTGCGTGCCGGCGAGCATCCCGCTCGTATCCCAGAACGCCTTCGTGACTGAGGTGTTGTCGCGGCGGATCGTCCCCTTGTTGCCGGCGTCAAACCGCCAGTGCAGCTTGGCGCGCTCTACGGGGGGGCCTGCCACTTCGAGGTCGATCGGCTCGCCCTCTTCAACGCCCCTTTCGCCGTCATTGACCTCCAGATGCCACTCCGGCCCGCCCTCGGCCCGGGTGGCTACGGTGTGGATCCACGTCTCACCGATCACGTGCGGCTTCTCATTCCTGGCGGCCACTGCGACGGTCGCGTGGTAGACGGCCGTTGACATCTTTTGCGGCGTCCATCGTGCCATTCGCGGATTGTGCGCATCGAGCTCGATATCCACGCCGTCGATTGCGAACACCGGGGGGCCGTGCTCCGCCGTGATCCTCTCCAGCTCCAGATCCGAGAGATTGACCGTGAGGGTCACCGTGTCACTACTCCGCAGAACCAGGTTGGCACTCGCCTGGAGCTCGACCGTCTGAATCTTCTTGATCATCTGATCCTCCTTTGAGCCTTCATGCAGCGCGGGCGCGCGCAACCGGCGCGGCCGCACAGATTTCCGACATGTCCAACGTGGCGCGCAGCGCCCAGAAGGCGAGCAGCTTGCAGAGCAGCAGGCTCTCGTCCTCGGGACTGAGCTTGCCGTCCGAGCGCGCTTGTCCCATCACGGCAAAGACCAGCGTCGGCTTCGCGCGATACATTTCCGATGGCTGCGCCTGCCAGGACCGGAACAGCGCAGCGAGCCGCGCGGGCTGCCGCGCCCCGGTGTCCATCACTTCGGCGAGCGACCGGCCGCGCAACGCCAGCGGCCGGTGGTTGATCAGCGCGGCCGCAAAAGCGGGCATGGTCGCCTGCAACTCCTGCAGCAGCGCCTGCATCTCCGCCGCCACGCCGTCCGGTGGGTAGAACGACTCCCATGTCGCGCTCAGCCGCTGCCATTGCGGGTGCGGATAGAGCGCATCTCCGATCGCCGCGCTGAGCTTGACGCGGATCCACGGCATCGGATGCGGGTCATCGGCGTTGAGGCGAAACACGAAGGCGCGCGGCAGGCTGACGACACCGATGAGCCCGAGGGTGGACGCGATTCCGACCCGCGCGACCGACCAGAAATCGGCGACGATCTCGGAGATCCAGCGTTCCCACAATTGCCAGGCGCGGCGGGCGGCTCCGGCTCCACGCTGCAGCCGCCACAGCGCCGGCCGGAGCGAATTGACCAGATCCAGCAAGGCTGCCGCCTGATGCCCGACCTCGTGCACCAGCGACGACGCGATGCTGGTGCCGACCATGCGCTCGCGCGGAACGCGGATGATGGCCACCGGACTCTCGCCGCCGCCGGGCATGCGCGTGCGCGCGCGCCGTATCGCTGCGCCGATGTCGCGATCGAGATAGCAGATGACCGGCGGCGGATCGTAATAGCCGGGCAGCGCGAGGGCCTCGGCCGCCACCACGTCGAGCCCGGACAGCCAAACGCCCGACTCGTTCTCGCTACGCTGCGTGATCACATCTGCGAAGGTGTCGAACTGGGTCAGCACCGCGTTGAACTTGAGACGCAGCACCGCGAAACGGCGCTGCGCCTCCTCGGCGCTGACCTCGTCGCCAGCCGCATTCAGCCAGGCCAGGTAGCGGCCGACCATGAGCCTCAGCTCGCGGCGCCCGGCGAGCAGGAAGCGGTCGATCGCGACCTCCGCGGCCGGGAGCAACGCCGCTGCGGGCAGCATCGGCTCCTGCAGCGCAAACGGCTTGACCAGCGCCAGCCGCGCCAGCAGGGCGCGCGTCTCGTGCAGCAGCATCGATTTTGCGAAGGAGCCGATCACGATACCCTGCCCTAGACGCCGTAAAGTACGATCTTGTTGCCGCGACGCCGCCAGCGGCCGCGCTGACCGCAGCGACATGGTCCGAGGTCGGGAGCGGGCGGCCGCAGCAACGCCGGAGCCAGCGCATTCGCCGCCTGGGCAATACCGGCTTGGGCCGCCTCCATCGCCTCGACATGCGGCCCCGCCGCGACCGTGTTCCTGACGGCGTCGGCGCCGACGCGCACGAACTGCCGCGCGCCGGCGAATTCGCGATCCTCCTGTTCGAAACTTTCCGCTTCCATCTCGTTGCCCGCCATCGCCGCGAGGCCGGTGCCGATCTGCGCACCGAGCGGCCCACCAACGAACGTGCCGAGCGCACCCGCAGCGTGCGGCAGGATCTGCCGGACCGCGCCTTTCAGGATCCCGCCGATCGCCTGGCCGGACGGGGAGCTCACGAAGCTGCCGAGCGCACGCCCGGCCTTGCGGATCAGGTCGCCGAGAAACTGATCGAGCTCCTCCTCGCTGTTGACTTCCATCAGTTGCGCGGCGAGCTCCATCTCCTCGGCTTCGTTGAATACGGTTTCGCCGGGCCATTCGAGCTGACCGGCTTCGTAGTTCTCCAACTCGGGATCGGTCTCGAGCTGAATGCGGCCAATGTTGTGCATGCTGTCCTCCGCAGATCGAATGTGGATGGGTCCGCCCGAACGGTCGCGTTGCGACTGCCGCCGACGTTTGCGGCCGCGCGGGATCGTGTAGCGCCACAATCCCGGCGCGTTGCGCCGCGCCGCGGCCGCGATCGCGAGTCGAGCGGTTGTCGCCGGCTCCTGCGATCGCGGTGCCCCGATCGCGTCGCCCACCGCCTCGCTGGCGAAGCGCACGAAGCGTTTTGCCGCTGCAAGCTCGCGGTCCTCCGGGCCCAGTCCCTCGAGCTCGAGGCCGAATGCTCGCCCGGCCATGGAGGCTAGTCCGCTGCCTATCGAAGCGCCGAGCGGTCCGCCCGCGAAAGTCCCAAGCGCGCCGCCTGCGAGCGGCAACGCCGTTTTGATCACACTTTTCAGCCGGGAGCCGATCGCCTTGCCGAGCGGCGAGTGCACGATCGAGCCGGCCGCGCGGCCGACCTTGCGAATGAGATCGCCGAGGAACTGGTCGAGCTCCAACTCGTTGCTGACCGCCAGCAATTCGCTGGCGAGGTCGAGCTCAGTCGATTCGTCGATGATCTCGCGGCGATCCGAATCCGCCAGCTCCGACGCCTCGGCCTCGAAAGTTTCCCATTCGGGACTGTATTCGGTGAGTGGGCTGGGCATTCCGAATTCCCGGGGCCAGGCAATCGCAACCGCGCGACGCTCATCGTCCCTCTCCGTTTCGCAAGGCGTGTGCCAGCCGCGCGGTCATTGAAAATGCGAGGAAAATCCCGCGATGGCCCTCGCCCGCGGGGAAGATGGATTCGCCGTAGCGGGGGAGCTGGCGAAATTGCCTTCGGGCTATCCCCGGCGACGCGGAGCCGCATAAATGCGCAGGAGGGGGCGACGTTGCGCGCCGGTTGTTCGCGGATTCGGTCCTCGATCGGGCCCCGATCAATAGGCAACTTCTCCGCAACCATGTGCCGGCTAGCGCTGGCGCGCGGCAAGTCTGCTCGAAGCGATTGACCGACGTTCGCCGGGAAAGTCGTGTCTCAAGGCGCTTCCAAGTCAGGCAAATATCGTAAGCGAGAACCGCGCATGCCAAACCGCTGGGCTACCCCAGATGCTCCGGGGTGCAGAAAAGGCCTAATCTTGCGGGGCTTTCTCGAGGCTGTTTTGTTATGGCGGAGAGGGAGGGATTCGAACCCCCGATAGGCTTGCACCTATGCCGCATTTCGAGTGCGGTGCATTCAACCACTCTGCCACCTCTCCTGAAGGCGCCATTGCGGGGCTGCGGCCCCTGTGGTTGGGGGCGTTAATAGGCGAGGATGGCTGGCCAGACAAGGCGCGAAAGGGGAAAATCCGCAGTCTCTTTCAGCCCTTGTCCCGGGCGCACCGCTCCGATGAATCGCAACGGGAGCCCTGGATTCTCGTTTTGACGCGTTTTCTCGGGCGCGAACCGGTGTCCCGTTCGCCCGGAAACGCTTCTACCCCCGAAAGGAACCGCCATGGAGCATCTGACCATCTCGGCCAATGGCGCCGATTTTCACCTGGTTCGCACCGGTCGGGGCAAACCGCTGCTTTTGCTGCATGGCTGGCCGGAATTCTGGCTGACCTGGGAGCCGGTGATGGCGCGTCTTGCGGATCGCTTCATGCTTGTAGCGCCCGATCTGCGCGGCTCCGGCGACAGCGACAAGCCCGATGGCCCCTACGGGCCGGACGGCCACGCGGCGGACATGCTGGCGCTGATGGACGGGCTCGGCGTCAGCCGATTCGCAGTCGTCGGCCATGACGTCGGCGGCGCCGTCATGCAGCCGCTGGCCCGGCAGGCGGGCGAGCGGCTCGCCGGGCTGTTCTTCTTCGATTTCGTCTATCCCGGGATTGGGCCGCGGATGGCGGCGCCTGATCGGCTCAACCACATCTGGTACCAGTCGTTTCACCAGATGGAGATGGCGCCGAAACTCGTCGGCGCGAGCCGGGAGAGCTGCCGGCTCTATATCAGCCATTTCCTGAAAGGCTGGGCACACCGGAAAGGCGCCTTCGACGACGTCCTCGACGCCTTCGCCGACAATTTCTTCAAGGACGGCAATCTTGCCGGCGGCTTTGCGCATTATCGCGCTTCCCATGCCGGGCGTGTCGCGATGATGAAGGGCGAAGCGGTGCCGCTGCCGCCGATCGATGTGCCGACATGCGTGCGCTGGGCCGAGCACGATCCGCTGTTTCCGTATGCGTGGACCGATCGGCTGGGCGAGACCTTCACCAAGCTCGATCTGGCGATGTTTCCGGATGTCGGCCACTTCCCGCATCGGGAAGATCCGGATCGCGCGGGAAGCGAGATCGCAGCGTTTTTTCAGCGCATCGGCTGGAGTTGAGGCATCCCAAGAACGGGGTGGGACCGCCAGACGCGGTAAACACTGGCGGTCCCGTGCCGCTCATTGAAATACTGGCCAGGAAGGGCGGCTTCGCCGGCCGAGTGAAAGCGGCGATTTCGACCGTAGCGTGTAGTCCGCATGGCGCAACGCAATCCGCCCCTTAACCTAACCAGTCAAGGTTACTCCTTGTCGTTCTTGCCCTTTTTCTTCCCGTTCTCCGTGGAATCGCGGTCTTTGCCGTTGCCGTTCTCCTTGCGGCGGTTGGTGAAGCGCGCGTTGCCGAGCCCGGTGCCGATGGTGAGCACGCCCCAGCGCTCGACATCCTGCATGAACGGCACTTCCGACAGACCCTGAACGACGCCGTCATTGTGCATCAGGATCGCCGTGTCGTGCTCGCCGATGACGGGGATCGCCTCGATGAGGCTCGCCGGCAGGTTGAACTTGCTGCTCTCCCAATTGCCCGGCAGGTTCTGCGCGCCCTTCTCGATCGAGCCGTCCGGGTTGATCACCCCGGGGCATGCGATGCCGATGAAAGGCGCGAGCTTGTAGCCTTCGTTCTCGGCTTCCGTGATCAACCCCTTCAGCATCTTGGTAAGCCGCTTCACCGCGGCTTCGCGCGTCGGCTCGTCGTCGGCGTGGCGCCACAGCTCGGAATGCACCACCTTGGCCTTCGACAGATCCTTGGCCTTCTTCCAGCCGGTTTCCACTAGGCCGCAGCGGATGTTGGTGCCGCCGATGTCGACGGCGAGGATGCTGTCATGGGCTTCGAAGATCCAGGACGGCGCCAGATGCAGCGCGCCGATGAGGCCGGCTTCGTCGGGATGATGGCGGATCGGCTGCAGGTCGATCTTGAAGTCGTCCGACTTCAGGATGATCTCGGCGCGGGCGATCACGAGCTCGCCGAGCCGGGAATCGCGAAAGCCGCCGCCGACGACGATGCGCTCGGTCTTGGCCCAGGCCTTGGTCTTGAGGAAGCGGCGCGTGACATAGGCGAGCTCCTGGGCGAAATCCTCGATCGCGCTGTGCACCACGGCCGAGGCCTCGGTGTCGTCGCCGACCAGGATGGCGTCCAGCGTCTTCTTGTTGATCTCCTCCGTCGGCACCTTACCGAACGGGTCCTCCCCCGTCTTGCGCAGCGGCTTGCGCCAGTGGTCGAGAATGTCGCGAAACGCGCCCTTGCTGGCGCGGTCACCGAGAAAGCCGCTGTCGTCCTTGATCTCGATGTTGAAGCTGTCGACATCGACCGACGGCAGGCGGCTCGCGCCGTGCTGGGCGATGCCCGTTGTCTTGACCAGCTCGTCCGTTGCCATGATAGCCCTTGCCCGCGAGAGATTTGCGAGGACAACGGCGAGGGAACCCGTTGGTTGCAGCCCGGCCCGAGATTCCCCGCGGCCCTTGCAAACGCTCCAAATCCTTCAAATCTCGGGCCTTTTCCCGCGGTTTTCCTTGACTCGCGGCATCCAGCGGCTATAAGTCCCACAGCCGGCGCGGGGCGTTTCTCGCGCCGCTTGCTTTTGCGTGGGTTTTCAAGGGGATAAGTCCCGCCCGCACAAACGCGCATGAACCCTTAGCGACTGACAAAAAGCCGGCCCCGACGATATCAGTCGCGAGGCCGGGATTGAACACGAAGGAAAAAAACGATGTTCGCAGTCATCAAAACCGGCGGCAAACAATACCGCGTCGTGCCGGATGATGTCCTGGAAGTAGGCAAGATCGAAGGCGAAGTCGGCTCGATCGTGCAGTTGAATGAAGTTCTGGTGGTCGGCGGCGACACGCCGGTGCTGGGCGTCCCGACGGTGGCGGGTGCGTCCGTTGCGGTCGAGGTGCTCGACCACAAGCGCGGCCCCAAGGTCATCGCGTTCAAGAAGCGCCGCCGCAAGAATTCGCGCCGCAAGCGCGGCTACCGCGACGAGATCACCGTGCTCCGCGTCAGCGAGATTCTGACGGACGGCGCCAAGCCCACCAAGGGCCCGCGCCCGAAGCGGGAGAAGGTAGCCAAGGAGCCGGCAGCCGAAGCCGCCGAGTAACGAGAATCGATCACGCCAGTTCACGAATTGATGCGTGAGACCTTTTGAAATGATTCCGTCAAGGAATTGACCTAGACATACGCAGGATTTCGGAGACGAGCCATGGCTCACAAAAAAGCAGGCGGTTCATCGCGTAACGGACGCGATTCCAAAGGCAAACGCCTCGGTATCAAGGCGTTCGGCGGGGAGATCGTCACTCCCGGCAACATCATTGCGCGTCAGCGCGGCACGACTTGGCACCCGGGCCTTAATGTCGGCATGGGCACGGACCACACCCTGTTCGCCAAGATCGAGGGCCGCGTTGCGTTCCAGGCTAAAGCCAACGGCCGCACCTTCGTATCGGTACTCCCGATCGCCGAGGCGGCTGAATAGACGGTGGATCAAATTTGGAGTCCGCCGGGTCCTGACTGAACCGGCGGAGTCCACAAGCAGGCTCCAGGGGAGGCGGGAAACCGGCCTCCCCTTTTCTTTGACTTGCTCACTTCGAATTAGTGACTTTCACGGAGCCGGACATGTTGCAGGATTTCTCGAGCGTGACCTTGCAGGAGGCGAGACCCAGCGTCGTCGCCACCGAGCGGCTGACCTTGCGGCGGCCGACCCTCGCCGACGTCAGGACGATCGCCCGGCTCGCCAATGACCGCCGCGTCGCCGAGAACACCCGCCGCCTTCCGCACCCCTATTCGCAGGACGACGCCGTCGAATTCATCCGCGCCACCGCCGCGCTCGGCAGCGAGACCGTGTTCCTGATCGAGCACGACACCGGGCCGGTCGGCATGGTCGGCATCGACTGCTCCACGCCCGGCAACGCCGAGCTCGGCTACTGGCTCGGCGTCGAGCACTGGGGCCAGGGTTTTGCCACCGAAGCCGCGCGCGGCGCGATCGACTTCTTCTTCGAGGAGTTCGAGGACGAGCATCTCCATGCCGGTGCGCGCGTCACCAATCCGGCCTCGCGCAAGGTGCTGGAGAAGTGCGGCTTCCAGTGGAGCGGCGTGCAGCTGCACCGCTTCCTGGCGCTGGGCTCCTCGACGCCCGTCGACTGCTTCCGCCTGTCACGCGGCGTGTGGGCATCGCTGAAGAGCTGGAGCAGCGCACGGCGCATGAAATAGCGCAAGAGCGCACCACATTCTCCGCTGTCGTCCCGGGGCACGACGAAGTCGCGAGCCCGGGACCCATAATCCCAGGGAGGAGTGAGGGAGGAAACTCCCACTCCGAGTCTTCGTCAAACCACTCCCTTTGGGTATGGGTCCCGGGCTCGCGCTCCGCGCGCCCCGGGACGACGAGGGAGCGTTCACGCAGGCGGATTCACGTCGGCGCTCGCGCGTCCGAGATCGCGCTCGCGCAAATAGATGTAGAACCCGGCGCCGATGATGATGGCGGCGCCGACGAGGGTTGCGATCGACGGCACGTCGCCGAACACGACGAAGCCGAAGATCACGGCCCAGACGATCATCGAATATTGGTAGGGCACCACGACGCTCGCCGGCGCCAGCTTTAGCGAGCGGTTGACGCAGAACAGCGCGGTCACCGAGATGCATCCGGCCAGCGCGAAGATCACGAGGCTGCCTGGCGTCGGCGGCACCCAGTGGAACGCCGACAGCACGGCACCCAGCGAAAACGTGCCGATGAATTGCGAGGACGCCATCACGATGTCGGGTGTCTTGCGCAGGCTGCGCGTGATCAGCATCAAGGTCGCAAACGACAGACTTCCGCCGAGCGCGATCAGCGCTGGCAGGCTGACGGTCTGCGCGGAGGGGCGCAGCGCGATCAGCACGCCGCAGAAGCCGACCAGGATGGCGGTCCAGCGCCGCCAGCCGACCTTTTCCCCCAGGAAGATCGCCGACATCGCCGTGACGAAGATCGGACCGGCCAGGTAATAGGTGATGACATCGGCAAGCGGCAGATAGACCGTCGCGAGGAAGAAGGCAGCCACCTCCAGCGTCGACAGCACGACACGGAACAGCTGCAAGCCCGGCCGCTCCAGATGCAGGAACTGGTGACGCTGCGTCCAGATCATCGGCGCCAGCAAGAGCAGCGCCGCGCAGGCACGCAGGAACAAGAGCTGCCCGACCGAATAGGTGCCGACCAGAAACTTGCCCATGGCGTCGCCGAACGAGAACATGAAGATCGACAGCACCATCAGCGCGATGCCGGCCAGCCGCGCCGAGCGGTCGTCATAGGCGGAGAGGTTCTTGAACAGGGGCATCGACAGAGTTTGTTTCGGGAAATGCGTCATTGCGAGCGAAGCGAATCAATCCAGGCTGCCACCACGGCGGCAGCCTGGATTGATTCCTCGCTGCGCACCTCGCAATGACGGAGGACAGGGCAGCAGCGCGATCGATAGGGCGTCGGGAGGTCCTTTTAATGGCGACAAGGCACCAAACAAGTCCGAGTTCGATCAATTGAACGCATTGTCGCACTGCGCGCGGCGCGATACGGATCATTCCCCAAGTCCGTTCCGATGGTGCAGCGCATGACCGACTTCGATCCCGCCCAGCATCGCATGATCCCCGCGCAGCGCTGGTTTGAGGATTTCGTCGTCGGCGAGCGCTTCGTGCTGCCGAGCCGCACCCAGACCTCGGCGGTGTTCGCTGCATTCCAGACCGCGAGCGGCGACACCCATCCGGTGCACTACGACGTGGAATATTGCCGCAGCCGCGGCATGCCGCATCTGCTCGCCCACGGCTTCCAGACCTTGATCCACACCGCGCCCGGTGCCGGCCTGTTTCCGTTCATGGTCGAGGACTCCCTGGTCGGCTTCCTCGAGCAGTCGAGCCGGTTCCTCAAACCGGTGTTCGCCGACGACACGATCTACCCCGCGCTCGAAGTCATCGAGCTGGTGCCGGGACGTACGACCGGCGTGGTGACGCTTCGAAGCACGATCTTCAACCAGCGCAAGGAGCTGGTGCTGGAGGGCATGCAGAAATTCCTGATCCGGCGCCGCCCGGCAGGTTAAGCAAGGCGGGACTTCGGGAGAAATTCGGTCAATCCGCGGGGCAATGCGGGTTGCCGCGGGGCACCGGCTGGCCTACCTATGGCCGATGAAATTCCTCGACGAAGCAAAGGTCTATATCCGCTCCGGTGATGGCGGGAACGGCTGCGTGGCGTTCCGCCGCGAGAAGTTCATCGAATTCGGCGGTCCCTCGGGCGGCAATGGCGGCCGCGGCGGCAACGTCATCATCGAGGTCGCCGATGGCCTCAACACGCTGATCGACTACCGCTACCAGCAGCACTTCAAGGCCCAGAAGGGCGAGAACGGCTCCGGCTCGGACCGCCACGGCGCCAACGGCAAGAACATCGTGCTCAAGGTGCCGGTCGGCACCCAGATCTTCGACGAGGACCGCGAGACGCTGATCCACGACTTCACCAAGGTGGGCGAGAAGTTCGTGCTGGCCGAGGGCGGCAATGGCGGCTTCGGCAACGCGCATTTCAAGTCGTCGACCAACCGCGCGCCGCGCAACGCCAATCCCGGCCAGCCCGGCGAGGAGCGCTGGATCTGGCTGCGGCTGAAGCTGATCGCCGATGCCGGCCTCGTCGGCCTGCCCAATGCCGGCAAGTCGACCTTCCTCTCCAAGGTCAGCGCGGCGAAACCGAAGATCGCCGACTATCCCTTCACCACGCTGCATCCGCAGCTCGGCGTCGTGAATGCCGACGGCCGTGAGTTCGTGCTGGCCGATATTCCCGGTCTGATCGAGGGCGCGCATGAAGGCGCGGGCCTCGGCGACCGCTTCCTCGGCCATGTCGAACGCTGCCGGGTGCTGCTGCATCTCGTCGACGCAACGTGCGAGCACGCTGGCAAGGCCTACAAGACCGTGCGCAAGGAGCTCGATGCCTATGGCGGACAGCTCACCGACAAGATCGAGATCGTCGCGCTGAACAAGATCGACGCGGTCGAGCCGGACGAGCTCAAGAAGCAGAAGGACCGCCTCAAGCGCGCCGCCAGGAAGACGCCGCTGCTGCTCTCGGGCGCGACCGGCCAGGGCGTCAAGGAAGCGTTGCGCGCGCTTGCCGAGGTGATCGGCGAGGCCCCGGTGTCCAGCAAGGCCAAGAGCGCCGCCGAAGCGGAGCCATGGTCGGCGTGAAGTAAGCAGCGCTCTCCACACCTCTCCCCACCGGGGAGAGGTCGATTTGCGTTAGCAAATCGGGTGAGGGGATCAGGTCCCACGAGACACCGTAACCCCTCACCCGGCGCTACGCGCCGACCTCTCCCTGTGGGAGAGGTTTTCTTCGCACCATCAATAGCGCTATATCAAGCGAACGAAGGGTGGAGCGAGACGCATGGCGCGCGCGAAGAACGTTCTCTGGATCATGTGCGACCAGCTTCGCTATGATTATCTCGGCTGCACCGGCCATCCCACGCTGAAGACACCGAACATCGACGCCATGGCCAGGCGCGGCGTGCTGTTCACCAACGCCTATGTGCAGTCGCCGATCTGTGGCCCGTCGCGGATGTCGTTCTACACCGGGCGCTACATGCGCTCGCACGGCTCGCATTGGAACGGCTGGCCGCTGCGCGTCGGCGAGCCCACGCTCGGCGATCACCTGGGCAAGATCGGCGTGCGCAACGTGCTGGTCGGCAAGACCCACATGGCGCCCGACCTCGAGGGCATGAAGGCGCTCGGCATCCCGCCGGAATCGATCATCGGCGTGCACGTCGCCGAATGCGGTTTCGAGCCCTATGAGCGCGACGACGGCCTGCATCCGACGGGTCGTCCGCGGCCGAAATACGATGACTATCTGCGCCAGCAGGGCTTTGAAGCCACCAACCCCTGGGAGCACTGGGCCAATTCAGGCGCGGCCGACGATGGCTCCTTGCAGAACGGCTGGCTGCTGGTGCATGCCGACAAGGCCGCACGCCTGCCGGACGAGCATTCCGAGACGCCCTACATGACGCGGCGCGCGATGGATTTCATCAGCGAGGCCGAGACCGACGGCCGGTCGTGGTGCCTGCATCTGTCCTACATCAAGCCGCACTGGCCCTACATCGCGCCAGAGCCCTATGCGAGCATGTATTCGACCGACGACATGATTCCGGTGATCCGCTCCGAGCGCGAGCGCCAGAATCCGCATCCGGTGTTCGGCGCCTATATGGACATGCGCTACTCCCGCAACATGGCGCGCGATGAGGCCCGCGAAAAGGTGATCCCGACCTATATGGGCCTGATCACGCAGATCGACGACCAGATGGGCGTGCTGATGAAGTTCCTGGAGGAACGCGGCCTGCTGGAGACGACGATGATCGTGTTCACCTCCGATCACGGTGATTATCTCGGCGATCACTGGATGGGCGAGAAGGATCTGTTCCACGAACAGTCCGCGAAGATCCCGCTCATCGTCATCGATCCCTCCAGGGAAGCCGACGCCACGCGAGGCACGCTTTGCGATGCGCTGGTGGAGGCGATCGATCTCGCACCGACCTTCGTCGACTATTTCGGCGGCAAGGTGCCGGGCCACATCCTCGAAGGGCGCTCGCTGCTGCCGCTGCTGCGTGGCCCGAAGCCATCGGATTGGCGCAAGGTTGCGTTCTCCGAATATGACTACGCCATGCAGGACGTGCGGCTGAAGCTGAACCAGCCGATCGAACGCTGCCGCCTGTTCATGGTGTTCGACGGCCGCTGGAAGTACATCCACGCCTCCGGCTTCCGCCCGATGCTGTACGATCTCGAAACCGATCCGGACGAATATCTGGATCGCGGCGACGATCCGGAATGCGCGGGCATCGTAGCTCGGTTGCAGGCCGAGCTGTTCGACTGGGCGCTGCATCCCAACGACCACATCACGACGCCGCGCGAGAAGATCGCGGCCTATGCGGAGAACCAGCTGCAGGTGAAGGGTGGGATTCTGATCGGCATCTGGGACGAGGCCGAGCTTGCAGCAATCAAGGACGGTATCGCGCAGCGCGCGAAGATGTGAGTGGAGGGAGGCTCTCTCCATTCGCCCGGGCTTGACCAGGGCACCCACGTCTTGCGGTAAGCGCGGACGCACGTGGATGGCCGGGTCAAGCCCGGCCATGACGACTGAGTGTGTGTCGCCGCGGGAGATTCAATTCTCGATCTTGTAGCCCGTCGCCTTCACGATCGGCTGCCACAACGCGATGTTCGCTGCCAGCTCCTTGGTGAGCCCATCTGCATTGCTCCCGACCGGAATCATCCCGATCGCCGTCAGCTTCTCCTTCACCTCGGGCTTCGCCAGCGCGGCGCTTGCGGCTGCACCAAGCTTGCTCGCAAACTCCGGCGGGCTGCCGGCGGGAAGCCACATGCCGTACCAGGCGTCCGCGACGAGATCGATGCCGCTCTCCTTCAGCGTCGGGACGTCGGGAGCAAAGGGCGAGCGCTCCGCGCTCGCGACCGCGACGATCTTCACCCCCTTGGCGCGATGCTGCGGCAGCGCGTCGGCCAGCGTGGTGATGCCGAACGAGATGTGGCCGCCGACGAGGTCGTTGAGGATCGGCGCGCTGCCGCGATAGGGCACGCGGGTCAGGGCAATGCCGAGGTCCTTCTCCAGCTTGGAGCCCGTGAAATGAGGGATGGTGCCGTTGCTCGGCACGCCAAACGACGTCTTGTCGGGATGCGCCTTCAGCCAGGCGACAAAGTTCTTGAAATCCGGGGCGTCGACCCCCGGGCCGATCACGACGGCGAATTCGAACCGCGCCAGCAGCGACACCGGCATGAAGTCCCTGGCCGTGTCGAAGCTCGGTGTCGTCTCCACCATCGGCAGCAGGTACATGGTGGGCCCGGTCGTCACCAGCACCATGCTGCCGTCGGGACTTGCGCCCTTCACCGCCTTGATGCCGATCAGGCCGTCGCCGCCGGTGCGGTTCTCGACCACGATGGTCCGTTGCAGCACCGGGGCCATCTCCTGCGCGATCAGCCGGCACAGCGTGTCGCCGCCGGCCCCGGCCGCGAAGGGGAAGATGATCTTGCTCAGCCCGGCCTGCGCTTGCGCCCCACCCGCTTGCGCCAGGAGCGGCAGGCCGAGGCATCCGGTCATGAATTTGCGGCGGTCCATACGTTTCCTCTCCAGCTCCGTTTTTGGTTGCCGGCATTAGAACCGGAACGGCGTCCAAGACAAGGCCGCCGTCGGCCGTTTACCATCTCGCCCGCCTTGCGCCGGCCATCGTCCTGCTGCAAAAGCAGGCCTCACCGGCGCCGCTCTTTCGCTCCGCCGCTTCCGATGCAGAGCAATTCGCCACACGCGCCAGCACATACCCACATGGCCAGCCCCGAACTCAGTCAATTCCGCCGTATCGTCGTCAAGGTCGGCTCCGCGCTGCTGGTAGATTCCGACAAGGGCGAGGTGCGGGCGTCCTGGCTCGCCGCGCTCGCCGACGACATGGCCAAGCTGCACAACGAAGGGCGCGATGTCCTCGTCGTCTCCTCCGGCTCGATCGCGCTCGGCCGCAGCCGCCTCAAGCTGCCGCGCGGCCCGCTGAAGTTGGAGGAGAGCCAGGCCGCCGCCGCGGTCGGCCAGATCGCGCTGGCGCGTATCTGGTCCGAGGTGTTGGGGGCGCACGGCATCGGCACCGGCCAGATCCTGGTGACGCTCCAGGACACCGAGGAGCGCCGCCGCTATCTCAACGCCCGCTCCACCATCGGCAAGCTGCTGGAATGGCGCGCGATCCCCGTGATCAACGAGAACGACACGGTCGCCACCAACGAAATCCGCTACGGCGACAATGACCGCCTCGCCGCGCGCGTCGCCACCATGGCGAGCGCGGACCTCCTGGTGCTGCTGTCCGATATCGATGGGCTCTACGACGCGCCGCCGAAGAACAACCCGAACGCCAGACTGATCCCGGTGGTCGAGAGCATCTCCTCGGAGATCGAGGCGGTGGCGGGAGACGCCGAGTCCGAACTGTCGCGCGGCGGCATGCGCACCAAGGTCGAGGCGGCCAAGATCGCCACCACGGGCGGTACCCACATGCTGATCGCCTCCGGCAAGATCGAGCATCCCCTGCAGGCGATCGCCAATGGCGGCCGCTGCACCTGGTTCCTGACGCCGGCCAACCCCATCACCTCGCGAAAGCGCTGGATCGCAGGCACGCTGGAGCCGAAGGGCACGCTGACGATCGATGCGGGCGCCGTGACGGCGCTGCGCGCCGGCGCCAGCCTGTTGCCGGCCGGCGTGATCAAGGTGGAGGGCCAGTTCGCCCGCGGCGATGCCGTGATCGTCCGCGGCCCCGACACCAGCGAGGTCGGCCGCGGTCTCGTCGCCTACGACGCCGAGGATGCCGACCGCATCAAGGGACGCTCCTCGCCCGATGTGATGATGATCCTCGGCATCAGCGGCCGCTCCGAGATGATCCACCGCGACGATCTGGTGGTGGGCGGGTAGCAGCCGACTGATCCCGCCTGACCATCATGTCCTACCAGGCATAGCGGATGACGCCTTTGCCGGCGTAGCTCCTGACAACGTGGGAGAAGGCCCCTTCGAACGACGCGGCGATCGAGAAGCCATTGCGCCACGCGATCTCGGCGGACGCGGTGGCAAGCGCCGCGTCCGGACCCGGCGATGCACCGCCCACGACCAAGCTTGCGCCGGGCAAGGTCTGGAAGGTGGCGACGATGTTGCGATCGATGCCGTATTCGTGCGCCCACGCGGCGCGGCCGCGAACGGTCATCACCGCCTCATCGATCAGGAACGATCTGTCCGTGCGCAGCCCGATCTCGCTGCGCGTCGCAGTCGCGGTCTTCGCCACATAGCTCAATGCGAAGGTGCCGGAGCCGGCCAGCACCTGCTCGGCATAAGCCGGCAGGTCGAACGCGGTGACCTGCGCAGCGGCATAGGGTGTCACGCCGAGCCAGGGCGTCGCGAAACGGTAGCCGGCCTCGGCACGTCCGGAAAAGGCGTTGGCATTGAAGCGCGCCTGCAGCCGGTCGCTGCCGGCAACGCTGATGGTGCGATCGGTGGTGACCTCCTGCCAGCCATAGGCGAGTGCTGCGGTGACAAAGGCCGGCCCGGCGGTATGCCGCATGAAGGCGCCGGCCTGGAATAGATCGGAGCGGCCGCCGCCGCCATTGGCGACGTTGAAGCTCGTTCCGCCGCCTGCCAGGGCGACGCCCGCGACCGTGCGCGGAGACAGCCACACATCCGCACCGACCGCGGTGCCGGCAATGCGGCTGGTGGCAGTGTTGGAGCCGATCGCTGCATTTCCGTCGGTCGTCTGCGTCCCACCAAAACCCGCGGCCCAAACGCGCCAGCGCGGATCGAAGCCCGTGCGCGAGGGTGTCTTGGTCATCATGCCGTAGGCCTCTCGCTCGGCGCCGCTGCGCTTGCCGGCCGCGGCGGCATAGCCCATCGCGCCATCCGTGTCCGCCCCGCGCGATCCGCGGCCATCGACGAACGAATCGGTGAGCACGCCGAGAAACTGATCCATGGCGTCGAAGGTCGTCTGTTGCGCGCCGGTCGCGGTTTCGCCGGAGAGCTGGGTCAGTGCGCCCGCAAGCGGGGCACCGGTCAGCCCGAACACCGCGACGAAGCCGGGCGGCAGTGCGCCGCCGCCGTTGAAGAAGCCGTTGAGCGCATCGGCGACGTTGCGCTGGTTGCGGTTCAACCCGCCGGAGGAGAGCGCGCCGAGTTGGGCCGTCAGATTGATCAGCACGTCGGTTGTCGTGGTTTGCAGGTCGACGTTGAAGCCGGCCGGCAGGGCGACGGTAGAGAAGGTCGCAAAACTGCCGCTGATCGACGTCGCATGCAGGATCGAATAGCTGCGGGTCAGATAGGTCCCTGACGCAAACGAGGCGATAACGCTGCCCGCGAGCGTCGCGCTGCCGTTGACGATGGCGCCGGTCGTTGCGGTCGGATTGAGTTGAACCAGATAGACCGCGCCCGACTGGAAGGCGAGGTTGCCGGCGATCGTCATTGCACTGCCCGGCGTGCCCGAGCCGGGCGCGAATATCGCGCCGCTCTGGATCAACGTGTTGCCGAGCGTGCCGCTGCCGCTGAGGATGGCGCCGCTGAGAATCGTGGTCGAGCTGGAAGAAGCAATCGAGCCATTCACCCGCAGCTCGCCGCCGCCAACGAGCGTCACCCCGCTGTAACTATTGACACCGCCGAGCACCAGCAGACCGCTGCCAGTCTTGGTCAGCGCGATCGGCCCCGTGCCGTCCCCGATCGTGCCGGAGAACACCGTCGAGGCGTTATTGCCGCCGGCAGTCAGGACGGCGGCGACGCCGCTGTTGGTGACGGTGCCGGCACCGGCCAGCGATCCCACGGCGTTGGAGAATCCGGCGAGGTCGAGAATTGCACCGCTGGCAACCGTCATCGCGGAATTGTTGCCGAAAGCGCTGGTCGATCCGGCCTGCAGCGTCCCGGCATTGACCACGGTCGGGCCGGTATAGGTATTCACCCCCGAAAGAACGAGCGATCCGGCATAGCCGCTCTGGTTGTTGACGACGACATCGCCCGAACCCGACAGCACGCCGCTCAGGTTCACCGTGTTGCCGGTGAGAACGTTGTAGGTCGGATCGCCGGTGGCCGTGATGTTGTTGGCAACACTGAAGCTGCCGTTGAAGTTCACGGTAACGCCGGTTGCACCGCCGTTGAGCGTCAGCGCGCCGCTGCCGAGTGCGCTGCCGCTGCCGATCACGAGCGTAGAGCCCTCGTTGATGGTGGTGCCACCGCTATAGGTGTTGGGGCCGGCAAGGGCGAGGGTGCCGCCGCCGCTTTTGGTGAGCGCGACGCTGCCACCCTGGTCCGCGGCGTTGGTGCCACCGCCGGGATTGGTCCCGCCCGAGCCGATGTAATCGGCGATCGTGTCGGCAATCGATTGGCTGCCGGACCCGAAAGCGAGCGTGGTCGTGGTGCCGCTGGTGCCCTGGAAGAAGATGCCGGAACCGTAAGCGCTGCCTGAAGCGCCGTAGCCGCCGCCGCCGCTGCCGCCTGCAACGCTGTTGCCGTTGACGATCAACGAGCCGCTGACCGTGACGGTACCGCCAGTCTGGACATAGACCGCGCCGCCAGCGCCGAGCCCGCCGCCGCCGCCCGCGGCAAGCGGGACAGACAGGCTGACATCCGCAGCGCCCGCGCCGAACCCGCCGGTTCCGGCTGTGCGCGTAGCAGAGTATACGGCGGCGCCGCCGCCACCGAAACCGCCATCACCCCCGACGGCGCTAACCCCGCTGTATGCCCCGCCGCCGCCGCCGCCGTACCCGCCTGCGCCGCCGGTGCCTTGACCCGTGATGGTAAAGCCGCCGCCGCCCCCGCCGCCGAACCTCCGCTGCCGCCCTGCGAATCACCAGACGTAAGAGTCGCATTGCTCCCGCCGCCGCCGCCACCGAACCCTCCGCTACCGCCGGTGCCGGCGTTCATTGTGCCGGTACCACCGTTGGCGCCGCCACCGTTGGTCCCAAGACCGCTCACGCTGTTGCTGCCGACAGCCAGCCCGCCGCCGCCATTGCCTGCGGAGCTTGAGCTGCTTCCGCCATTTCCGCCCATGCCACCACCACCGCCGCTCAGGTTGTTGGTAAAGGCGCCGCCCGCGCCCCCGCTCGCATGGTTGTTGCTCAAGCTCACATTGTTGAGCGTCAGCGCGCCGTTGCTCGAGACGAACACCGCGCCGCCGAGACCGGCACCGCCGCCGCCGCCGTCGATGCCGCTACCGCCCTGCGCCGCCGCGTTGGCGATGGAGAGGTTCGCGATCGTGACCGAATAGGTCGAACCGGTCGTCCCGGCGTCGCCGATGAAGAACGGACGATAGGTCCCGGCACCGCTGATGACCGGGTTATTGCCGTTGCCGTCGATGGTCAGGTTCTTGGTGATGACAGGCAGTTCACTCGCGAGCGTGATGGTGCCGCCAGTCTGGAAAACAATGGTATCGCCATTGCCCGCGCTGGTGAGCGCCGCCCGCAGGCTTCCGGCGCCGGCATCGGCCGTGGTCGTCACGAACAGCGTGGCTGCATTTGCGTGCCAGGAGAGGCCGAGCATAGTGGCGAGCAGCGCGACGCGCAGCGGCAATCCGGGAGACTTCAATGTCGCAAACCTCGGGCGAAAGCATGCCGCGATTGCCTCGAAGCTGGGCACGCGCGACGTCGTAGGGCGCGGGGCAAGCGGTAACAGGTCGCCCGCGGGGGCGATGTGCCGAGCGTCTCAGGCGACGATTTCATTGGATGCTGATGCAGGCAGGGCACAGAATCGTTCGGCGGAGCCGTCACCACAATTGCTGATTGCGTCTACCGCCATACGCTCGTCCAAGACGTGTCGCTTGCGGTGCGATTCTCGGATCGCTACATAGCGGTGGCCGATATTGGCGCTCCCAACAGTCTACGCTGTGTGCGGCCTCGTCTTTGTCGAACCCACGATGTCCGCGAGGCACCAGTGAGCGAGAATATGTCGGCCGACGAGGGCGGGCGCGGGGCTCATGCCCTCGCACAGTTGCGTGCGGCAACAGCGGGCATCTGCGACGTGATCCCCTTGACCGCCGATGATGATTTCCATGTCTCCACCGCGACAATGGCGTGTGGAAATGCCTTGCTGGTCGAATCCTTCGCGAGCGCGCTGGAATACGACAGGACACCCGCGCACGTCGCACGTGGCGGCCTCGATCATTATCAAGTCACCCTTTGCCTGCAGGGGGAGATGCGCTTCGCCTCGGGCCGCCGCGAGGTGACGCTGCGGCCCGGCGACATCTGCCTGATCGACATGGCGCAACCGAACCACACCGTGCTGACGGGGGCGGGCGACGACCGCGCCCACCTGATGGCACTCATCCTGTCGCGCCCGGTGTTGGCGCCGCGGCTGGCGCATCCGGATTCGGCGACGGCGTCATCTTTGCCGGCCAGCCATCACCACGCGCGTCTTCTGGCAAGCCAGTTTGCCGCGCTTTGGCAGCCGACCGTGCCGGAGGCCGGCGGCCCCGCCGCCACGATCGAGGCAATGGCCGATATCATCGCCGGCGCAGCCGGCAGCGTCGTCGAAGTCGACGGCGCCATCGAGCGGGCCGAGCGCCATCTGTATCTCGCGATGATCAAGCGCCATATCGCAGCCAATCTCGATACCGACGCGCTCGCGGTCCAGGACCTTTGCCGCCGCTTTCAGATCTCCCGTGCCAGTCTTTATCGCCTGTTCGAAGCGGACGGAGGACTTGCGCATTACGTGCAGGAGCAAAGGCTCAATCGCGGCTTGATGCTGCTGATCTCACCGGCATCGCGGGACAAGCGCCTGATTGATCTCGCCGTCGATCTGCAGTTCAGCAGCGACTCCACGTTCGTCCGCGCCTTTCGCCGACAGTTTGGCCTGACCCCGGGCGAGATCAGGAACATGTCGGAGGCCTGGATCAGGGATCACGGCGAGGTGCCGGGACCAGACGACCTGCTTCATCGGCTGGGTCGACACTGAGAGAGGGGCTTTCTCCCGGCGACGTCGCGCGAATTTCAGCGCGCCCGCTCCCGTCTTCGCCGCCCTGTCATGCCAATTCCCAGCCTCGCCAAACCCGCGATTTCCGTGCTAGGACACGCCCTTAGCAGAAGGTTGAATCAGCCATGGCCGCCCCCCTCAAAGCCGTCGATAGCGGCGCCGATCTTCAGGCGCTGATGAACGATCTCGCCAGCCGCACCCGTGCTGCGGCGCGGGTTCTGGCGCTGGCGCCGGCGGAGCAGAAGAACCGCGCGCTGGAGGCGATGGAGAGGGCGATCCGCAACCATGCGGCCGCCATTCTCGCCGCCAATGCCGAGGACGTCGCCGAGGCCCGCGCCAGCGGCGAGGCCACCGGTGCTTTCATCGATCGTCTCGCGCTGACGCAGGCGCGTATCGAGGCGATGGCCGAAGGTATCGCAACCGTGCGCAACATTCCCGATCCCGTCGGCGTCGTCACCGAGAGCTGGCAGCGGCCGAACGGCATGACCATCGAGCGCGTGCGCGTGCCGCTCGGCGTCGTCGGCGTGATTTTTGAGAGCCGTCCGAACGTTGCGGCGGACGCCGGCGTGCTGTGCCTGAAGTCCGGCAATGCCGTGATCTTGCGCGGCGGCTCCGACAGTTTTCGATCCTGCCGTGCCATTCATGAGTGCCTGGTGCAGGGCCTGCGCGAAGCGGGCCTTCCCGAAGCTGCGATCACGCTGGTGCCGACGCGCGACCGCGCCGCGGTCGGCATGATGCTGTCGGGCCTGAACGGTGCGATCGACGTGATCGTGCCGCGCGGGGGCAAGAGCCTCGTCGCGCGCGTCGAGCAGGAGGCGCGCGTGCCGGTGTTCGCGCATCTCGAAGGCGTCAACCACGTCTATGTCGATGGCAGCGCCGACCTCGCCATGGCGAAGTCGATCGTGCTCAATGCCAAGATGCGACGCACCGGCGTCTGCGGCGCGGCCGAGACGCTGCTGGTCGATCGCGCCGCTGCCGGCAAAAATCTGAAACCGCTGGTCGAGATGCTGCTCGATGCCGGCTGCGAGGTGCGCGGCGACGACGCCGTGCAGAAGATCGATGCACGGGTCAAGCCTGCCAGCGCGGACGATTGGGACACCGAATATCTCGACGCGATCATCGCGGCGAAGGTGGTCGACGGCGTCGACGGCGCGATCGCGCACATCCAGAACCACGGCTCGCATCACACCGACGCGATCGTGAGTGCGGACGAGGCTGCCGCGAAGAAATTCCTGAGCGAGGTCGATTCCGCGATCGTACTGCACAACGCCTCGACGCAGTTCGCCGACGGCGGCGAGTTCGGTTTCGGCGCCGAGATCGGGATTGCCACCGGCCGGTTCCACGCCCGCGGCCCGGTCGGCGCCGAGCAGTTGACGAGCTTCAAATATCGCGTCCACGGCACCGGGCAGACGCGGCCGTAGGTAACGTCGCGAGGCGCGGGCAATTGAGCAACAATTTCGTCGTGCCGCGTTTCGTGGCGCAAGCGATCCCGCCCTCGACACCGGGCATGCGTGTCGGCCTGCTCGGCGGCTCCTTCAATCCGCCGCATCAGGCCCATCGCGCGATCAGTCAATTCGCGCTGAAGCGATTGCAGCTCGATCGCGTCTGGTGGCTGGTCACGCCCGGCAATCCGCTGAAGGAGAACGGCCCGCTGCACGAGCTCGGCGAGCGCATGCAGGCCGCGCGCGACGTCGCCAACGATCCCAGGATCGAGGTGAGCTGTCTCGAATCCGTCATTCGCACGCGCTACACTATCGACACGATCAACACGTTGCGCCGCCGCCTTCGCGGCCTGCGCTTTGTCTGGATCATGGGCGCCGACAATCTCGCTCAATTCCACCGCTGGCAGGACTGGCGGCGCATCGCCGGCCAGGTGCCGATCGCGGTCATCGATCGCCCGCCGCAGAGTTTTCGTGCCCTCGCCTCGCCGGCGGCCAAGGCGTTATCGCGCTACCGTCTGCCCGAGACGAAGGCAGCAGAACTTGCGGATCGGCCGGCGCCCGCCTGGGTGTTCCTGACCGGATTGAAGCTGAACCTCTCCTCGACGGGCCTGCGGAACCCGGACGGGAGCTGGAAAGGTACGAAGTGAGACGAAGTGTGCGGGCTGGAGGCTCTCTGGCATATTGAAACCCTTAACCCCACATGATGTAGTGTAACCAGTGAGCGCCGGATTCGGCGTTCGCGATACAGTGAAAGGAATGGTCCCTGACCACATCTGTATTGTCCAAGCCTGTTTTACCCAAGGTTGCCAAGCCTACGCGTAAAACATCGACCAAAGCTGCGGCCTTGAAGGCGCAACCCGACGCCGACAAGACGCTGAGCCTGATCCTCTCCCGCCTCGAGGACATGAAGGCGGAAGAGACGGTCACCATCGACCTTCGCGGCAAATCGGCGTACTCCGACTACATGATCGTTACCACCGGCCGGGTGAACCGGCACGTCGGCGCGATCGCGGAAAACGTCACCAAGAGCCTCAAGGAAAACGGCATCAAGAACATCCATGTCGAGGGCTTGCCCAATTGCGACTGGGTGCTGATCGATTCCGGCGACGTGATCGTGCACGTGTTCAGACCCGAGGTCCGCGAGTTCTACAATCTCGAGAGATTGTACACGCAGGGCCCGGGGGCGGCGAAGGCGATCTAGGCTCATCGAGCCGATTTCGAATCGGCTGGCGCGCATGCTAGCGTCGTGTGCGCGCGCTTATGGCGCGCGGTCTTGAAAACGCGACCCTGAAGATATCAGACCCTGAAGATATCATGCGTGTTGCCGTCATTGCGGTGGGCCGGCTGAAGCAGGGCCCCGAACGGGAGCTTGCGGACCGCTATTTCGAGCGGTTCGACGAGGCCGGCCGCAAGCTTGGATTCCGCGAGCTCAGCATCCACGAAATTCCCGAGAGCCGCGCGCGCGATACCGCGACACGGATGGCCGAAGAGGCCGCGGCGATCTCGGCGCATATCCCGGAAAGATCCGTCCTGGTGGCGCTGGACGAACGCGGCCAGAATCTCGAGTCCACCGTATTCGCACGGCATCTCGGACGCTGGCGCGACGAAGGCGCCGGACATACTATTTTCGTGATCGGAGGCGCGGACGGACTTTCGCCCGAATTGCGCCGTAAGGCCAAACTCGCGATCGCGTTCGGCTCTGCGACCTGGCCGCACCAAATGGTCCGCGTCATGCTTCTGGAACAGCTTTATCGGGCCGCCACCATTCTGGCCGGCCATCCCTATCACCGCGCGTGATGCGCGCCACAACGAGCACTTTTGCCGAGAAGCGATGCGAGCGCCGATTCTCAACCTGCTGCTGATCGCCAACGTCGCCGGCGCAAGCCTGGCGCAAGCCCAGACCGCAACACCGGCGCCGCAGACCGCAGCGATCTCGCCCGACGCGATCAAGCAGCGCGAGCAGGAGCTGGAAGCCGCGCGCGCCAGGCAGAAGAGCGCGGAAGAAGCGCAGGCCAAGCTCAAGGCCGAGATCACCGCGCTCGGCCAGGACCGCACCCAGCTCAACCAGCAGCTGATCGAGACCGCCGCCAATGTGCGCACTGTGGAGACCAAGATCGACGAGGCCGAAGCGCGGCTGCGCGCGCTGAACGGCCGCGAGCAGCAGATGCGTGCTTCGCTCGATTCACGCCGTGCCGACATCGTCGAAGTGCTCGCGGCCTTGCAGCGCGCTGGCCGGCGCACGCCTCCGGCGCTGCTGGTGCGGCCCGAAGATGCGCTGCAATCACTGCGCACGGCGATGCTGCTCGGCGCCGTCGTGCCGGAATTGCGCGGCCGCGCCGAGAAGATCGCGGCCGAGCTCGGCGAGCTCGTGGCCTTGCGCAAGACAATCGCCACCGAGCGCGACCAGCTCGCCTCCGACCGCGACAGGGTCCGCAACGATCAGACCCGGCTCGCCGCTTTGGTCGACGAGCGGCAACGCCAGCAGGCGGCACGCGAGAAGGACTTGGACACCGAGAGTTCGCGCGCCATCGCGCTTTCAAAGCAGGTCGGCGATCTCCAGGGGCTGATCGCCAAGATGGAGCAGGACCTGCAAAGCGCCGCCAAGGCTGCCGAGAAGGCCGCGGAGGCCGCAAGGCAGGCCGAGGCGAAGGCGGCCGCCAGCGCCAAGTCGGGCCCGGGCGCTTTCAAGGACAAGTCCCGCACCACCCCGGCGATCGCCTTCGCCTCGGCCAAGGGCCTTTTGCCTCTCCCTGTTAACGGTAACAAGATCAGGGATTTTGGCGGTTCCGACGGGGTTGGCGGGGTCCAGAAGGGTATTTCGCTGGCCACCAAGCCCGGCTCCCAGGTCACGACGCCGTGTGACGGCTGGGTGGTCTATGCCGGCCCGTTCCGCAGCTATGGACAACTCTTGATCCTCAACGCCGGGGGCGGGTATCATGTCCTGATCGCCGGGATGGAGCGCATTTCGGTCAACATCGGACAGTTTGTGCTCACGGGGGAGCCGGTCGCGACCATGGGGTCGACATCTCAAGTCGCCTCCATTCTCGCCACGAACGCGAGTCAACCTGTGCTGTATGTCGAGTTCCGTAAAGACGGCACTCCAATCGATCCAGGCCCATGGTGGGCCGCAAATGAAGGCGAGAAGGTTCGCGGATGATGCGCAAGACTTCAGTAATCCTCCTCAGCGCCGCCACCGGTGCAGCGCTGACGCTGTTCGTGACCCAGCCCCGCGCGGTGTTCATGGGCTCCAGCGCGCGAGCCGCCACCGCGGACACCTATCGCCAGCTCAATCTGTTCGGCGACGTCTTCGAGCGCGTGCGCTCCGACTATGTCGAGAAGCCCGATGACACCAAGCTGATCGAATCCGCCATCAGCGGCATGCTCACCGGCCTCGATCCGCATTCGAGCTACATGGACGCCAAGAGCTTCCGCGACATGCAGGTGCAGACCCGCGGTGAGTTCGGCGGCCTCGGCATCGAGGTCACGATGGAAGACGGCCTGATCAAGGTGGTCTCGCCGATCGACGACACGCCGGCCTCGCGCGCCGGCGTCATGGCCAACGACATCATCACCAATCTCGACGACGAGGCGGTGCAGGGCCTGACCCTGAACCAGGCGGTCGAGAAAATGCGCGGCCCGGTCAACACCAAGATCAAGCTCAAGATCATCCGCAAGGGCCAGGACAATCCCATCGACGTCACCCTGGTGCGCGACAACATCCGCGTCCGCTCCGTGCGCGCGCGCGTCGAGCAGGACGACATCGCCTATATCCGCATCACCACCTTCAACGAGCAGACCACCGAAGGCCTGAAGCGCGAGGTCTCCAGCCTCACGAACCAGATCGGCGACAAGCTCAAGGGCTTCATCATCGACCTCCGCAACAATCCGGGCGGCCTGCTCGAGGAAGCGGTCACCGTCTCCGACTCGTTCCTGGAAAAGGGCGAGATCGTGTCGACCCGCGGCCGCAACGCCGAGGAGACCCAGCGCCGCACCGCGCATGCGGGCGACCTGACCAAGGGCAAGCCGGTCATCGTGCTGGTCAATGGCGGCTCGGCCTCGGCGTCGGAAATCGTCGCCGGCGCGCTGCAGGACCACAAGCGAGCGACGATCGTCGGCACGCGCTCGTTCGGCAAGGGGTCGGTGCAGACCATCATTCCGCTCGGAAGCGGCAACGGCGCGCTGCGGCTGACCACCGCCCGCTACTACACGCCGTCGGGCAAGTCGATCCAGGCCAAGGGCATCGTACCCGACATCGAGGTGCTGCAGGACGTGCCGGACGAGCTGAAGTCACGCACCGACACCAAGGGCGAGGCTTCGCTGCGTGGCCATCTGAAGAACGACGGCGACGAGAAGACCGGTTCGCAGTCCTACGTCCCGCCGGATGCCAAGGACGACAAGGCGCTCAAGCTCGCCGGCGACCTGCTCCACGGCATCAAGAACAGCGCCTCCGCCGCACCCACGCCGGGCGGCGACAGCAAGGCCACGACCGACAAGCCCAAGGCGGCGAACTAAGTCCCCGCATTCTGAGATCTGACGAAAAGGGCGGCTCCTGGAGCCGCCCTTTTTGCGTGGAGCTCCCGACGTCCCCGGCCTATCCCGGCCTGCCGCCGCTTGACCACGGCGTGGTATCGTCGGCTGGAGTGATTCGGGACCTTGCATGACTGAAACGGCCGATGATCTGAGCGCCCCGCTCGGACAGGACAAGCCGCGCCGGAAACGGCGGCTGCGGCTGCCGTTCACGGCCATGCAGCTGCTTGCCGTCCTGCTTGGCCTGTTCCTCCTCACCTTTGCCGGCTTCGCCATCTTCAACAAGGATCCGCTCGGCGGCGAGCCGATGACCCGGCTCGCGATCCGCGCTCCCGATGCCACGGACGAGAAGCCGGCGGCCTCCGGCCACGGCTTAGAGAGCAAGCCAGAGGGCAAGCACGAGACCAAGGAGACGCCGAAGCAGGCCGCCCCCGGCGAGCAGAAGACCATCACCATGATCGACGGCTCGACCGGCGCCCGCCACGACGTGGTGATCGGCGGTGGCGATGCCGCCGACAAAAGCGAGGCGGCATCCGCTGCGCCGTCCGTCATGGCCGGGATCAATCCGAAGCTCTTGGAGAAATCACGCTACGGCATGATCCCGGTGGCCGCTGACGGGCTGAAGCCTTTCAACGTCTATGCGGCGGACGCCGACCGCGCCAAGGCTGCCAAGATGCCCGTGGTGGCGATCGTGATCGGCGGCCTCGGCGTCGGCGCCGCCAAGACCACCGACGCGATCATGAAGCTGCCGCCGGCAGTGACGCTGGCCTTCACGCCCTATGGCGCCGACCCCGGCAAGCTCGCCGAGCGGGCCCGCGCGCAGCGCCACGAGATCTTCCTCCAGATCCCGATGGAGCCCTATGACTTCCCCGACAATGATCCGGGACCGCAGACGCTGCTGACCTCGCTCAGCCCCGACCAGAACATCGACCGTCTCTATTGGCACCTGAGCCGGATGCAGGGCTATGCCGGCCTCACCAATTTCATGGGCGCGCGATTCATCGCGACCGAGCCGGCGATGCAGCCGATCATCCGCGAGGCCGCCAAGCGCGGCCTCGGCTTCTTCGACGACGGCTCCTCGCCGCGCAGCATCGCGCCCCAGGCCGCGGCGAACCAGGCCATGCCGTTCGGCAAGGGCGACATCGCCATCGACGTGGTGCCGACGCCGACCGAGATCGACCGCGCTCTGAACAAGCTCGAATCGACCGCACGCGAACGCGGCTTCGCTGTCGGCACGGCCTCGGCCCTGCCCGTCTCGATCGAACGCATCGGCGCCTGGACCAAGACATTGGGCGACCGAGGTATCCTTTTGGTGCCATTGACAACCGCGATGCTGAAATCAAAATCCAGCTAAATCAACAAATTGGTACGGCACGGCTCCCGCGGGGCCGCATCAAGCCGGACCTGAGGCATGCGAGAGGTCTGGCGGAATGGCGCGTTACGAGGATCTGCCCTACCGGACCTGCGTCGGTGTGATGCTGCTCAATCCAAAGGGACTGGTGTTCATCGGCCGCCGCGCCGGCGGCATCGAGCATGTCGACGACACCCATGTCTGGCAGATGCCGCAGGGCGGCGTCGACCCCGGCGAGGACACCTGGGAAGCCGCCAAGCGCGAGCTCTACGAGGAGACCAGCGTGCGCTCGGTCGAGCGGCTCGGCGAAGTCCCGGACTGGCTCACTTACGACATTCCACGCACGGTTGCGGGGCGTGCCTGGAAGGGCCGCTACCGCGGCCAGCGCCAGAAATGGTACGCGGTACGCTTCACCGGCAAGGACAGCGAGATCAACGTCGAGAAGCCCGGCGGTGGCGGCCACAAGGCGGAATTCGTGAGCTGGCGCTGGGAATCGATGAAGAATCTCCCTGGGTTGATCATCCCCTTCAAGCGCCCGGTCTATGAGCGCGTGGTGAAGGAATTTTCTGCGCTGGCGGATGAATGATCCACTGTCGCTCCGCCCTCGCTCGTCATCCCCGCGAAGGCGGGGATCCATAACCCCAGGCGGGAGTGGTGGGCCGAATATCACCACGAGCTTCCAACCGTCGACTGCCTGTGGTTAAGGATTCTCAGATGCGCAATTGCGCATCGGAGCTCGCGCTCCGCGCGCCCCGGAATGACAAAGATGACCAATGAAAAGCCCTACCGCCCCAACGTGGGCATTGCCCTGTTCAATGCCGACGGCCGTGTGCTGATCGGCCACCGCTTCAAGGGCGACGGGCCGGAGATCATCCTGCCGGGGCTCGATTGGCAGATGCCGCAGGGCGGCGTCGACGAGGGCGAGGATCTGCGCGATGCGGCGATGCGCGAGCTCTGGGAGGAGACCAATGTCGTCAGCGCCGACTTTCTCGGCGAGACGGACTGGTTCACCTACGAATTCCCGCCTTACGACGGGCCGCCGACGCACCGGCTCGCGAAGTTCCGAGGCCAGCGCCAGAAATGGTTCGCGCTGCGCTTCACCGGCCGCGACGACGAGATCGATCCGCTGACGCCGCGCAACGGCCAACCCGCCGAGTTCGACGCCTGGCGCTGGGAGCGCCTCGACCGCGTCGTCGATCTCGTGGTGCCGTTCCGCCGCGAGGTCTACCGCGCGGTGGCGCAGCAGTTTGCGGCGTTCGGAAACTGAAAACCGCGAAAACAACCCCATGCACAGTAGCGAAGTGTTTGACACTTCGAGATAAAATACACGGCAGCTTCATCGATCGTGCAACAAAGTTTCAGCGCCCGCCACGGTCGTGACGAGCGCTGAACCTTTTCAGGAATTCCAGGCTTGAGCCCCGGAGCGGTGCCCCGGGGCTTAGTGCATAGCCGTGGAGCTGAGCTGCTGCTGGATGCTCTTGAAGTGGTCGAGCCGCTCGATGGCGTGATCGAGCTCGCCGGCTTCGTGCTCCTTCAGATTCTCTTCCATCTCCGCGATCGTCTCGGCGAACTGGGCACGGTCGAGCTCGGCCAGCGACGTCGCGACGTCGGCGAGCACGGTCAGGCCCTTTTCGGAGACTTCGGCGAGGCCGCCGAGCACGATGACCTTCTCGTGCCTGCCGCCGGTGGTGATGGTGAGAATGCCGGGGCGGATCGCGGCCACGACCGGCGCATGTCCGGCCAGCACGCCGAAATCACCCTCGACGCCGGGGATGTCGACTTGATCGACCTCGCCCGAGAAGGCGAGCTTTTCCGGAGAGACGAGATCGAAGTGAAAGGTGGCCATGGAGAACCTGCGAATAGCGAGTGGCGAATAGCGAGTGGCGAGCAGGAGCAGCGTACTATTCGCTACTCCCTATTCGCCATTCGCCTCTTAAGCTGCTTCAGCGGCCAGCTTCTTGCCCTTCTCGACGGCTTCTTCAATGGTCCCGACCATGTAGAAGGCGGCTTCGGGCAGGTGATCGTACTTGCCTTCGACCAGGCCCTTGAAGCCCTTGATGGTGTCGGCGAGCTCGACGAACTTGCCCGGCGATCCCGTGAAGATTTCGGCGACGTGGAACGGCTGCGACATGAAGCGCTCGACCTTGCGGGCGCGGGCCACCGTCAGCTTGTCCTCTTCCGAGAGCTCGTCCATGCCGAGAATGGCGATGATGTCCTGGAGCGCCTTGTAGCGCTGCAGCACCTGCTGGACCTGACGGGCGACGGCGTAGTGCTCCTCGCCGACGACCAGCGGGGAGAGCATGCGCGAGGTCGAGTCGAGCGGGTCCACCGCCGGGTAGATGCCCTTTTCGGCGATCGAGCGCGACAGCGTGGTGGTCGCGTCAAGATGCGCGAACGAGGTCGCGGGCGCCGGGTCGGTCAAGTCGTCGGCCGGAACGTAGATGGCCTGCACCGAGGTGATCGAGCCCTTCTGCGTGGTGGTGATGCGCTCCTGCAGCGCGCCCATGTCGGTGGCGAGCGTCGGCTGATAACCCACGGCGCTCGGAATACGGCCGAGCAGCGCCGACACTTCCGAGCCAGCCTGGGTGAAGCGGAAGATGTTGTCGACGAAGAACAGCACGTCCTGGCCCTTGTCGCGGAAGTCTTCCGCGATGGTCAGACCGGTGAGCGCGACGCGGGCGCGGGCGCCCGGCGGCTCGTTCATCTGGCCGAACACCAGCGCGCACTTCGACTTCACACTCGGATCCGGATTCTTCGGATCGGCGTTGACCTTGGACTCGATGAACTCGTGATAGAGGTCGTTGCCCTCGCGGGTACGCTCGCCGACACCGGCGAACACGGAGTAACCGCCGTGCGCCTTCGCGACGTTGTTGATCAGTTCCTGAATCAGCACGGTCTTGCCGACGCCGGCGCCGCCGAACAGGCCGATCTTGCCGCCCTTGGCGTAGGGAGCGAGCAGGTCGACGACCTTGATGCCGGTGACGAGAATTTCGGCTTCGGTCGACTGGTCGGTGTAGCTCGGCGCCTCCTGGTGGATGGCGCGCAGGCCTTCCGACTTGACCGGGCCGGCTTCGTCGATCGGCTCGCCGATGACGTTGATGATGCGGCCGAGCGTACCTTCACCGACGGGAACGCGGATCGGCGCGCCGGTGTCGCTCACTTCCTGGCCGCGGACCAGACCTTCGGTGGTGTCCATCGCGATCGTGCGCACCGTGGATTCACCGAGATGCTGGGCGACTTCGAGCACCAGGCGGTTGCCGCCGTTCTTGGTTTCGAGCGAGTTGAGAATGGCCGGGAGGTGGCCTTCGAACTGCACGTCGACGACGGCGCCGATGACCTGGGTGACGCGACCGACCTGGGCTGCCATTGAATGTCTCCTTCGATCCGAACTTCTAGACCACGGTCAGCGACCGGGATGTTGCGTTGATGGGTACCGATGCGCCTTGATCAGACGGCCTCGGCGCCCGAGATGATTTCGATCAGTTCCTTGGTGATCTGCGCCTGACGCGTGCGGTTGTAGACCAGCGTCTGCTTGCGGATCATTTCACCGGCGTTACGCGTCGCGTTGTCCATCGCGCTCATCTGCGCGCCGTAGAACGAGGCGTTGTTCTCGAGCAGCGCACGGAAGATCTGGACCGCGAGGTTGCGCGGCAGAAGACGGGTGAGGATCTCGTCCTCTTCCGGCTCGTATTCGTAGGAGGTGGTGCTCGCGGCAGCGCTCTCCTCGACGACCAGCGGGATGACCTGCTGGGCGGTCGGGATCTGCGAGATCACCGACTTGAAGCGCGAATAGAACAGCGTGCAGACGTCGAACTCGCCGGCGTCGAAACGGGCCAGCACCTTCTTGGCGATATCCTCGGCATTGACGAAGCCGAGCTGGCGGACGCTGCGCAGATCGAGATGCTCGACGATCTGCTTGTCGAACTGGCGGCGCAGCTGCTCGTAGCCCTTGCGGCCGACGCAGAAGAATTTCACGTCCTTGCCCTGCGCCATCAGCGCCAGGGCGCGCTCGCGGGCGAGGCGCACGATCGAGGAATTGAAGGCGCCGGACAGGCCGCGCTCGCCGGTGCAGACCAGCAGCAGATGCACCTGATCCCTGCCGGTGCCGGCCAGCAGAACCGGCGCGCCGGGCGAGGCCGCGGCGGCGCTGGCGATGTTGGAGATCACCGCGCTCATCTTGTCGGCATAGGGACGCGCCGCTTCCGCGGCGGTCTGCGCACGGCGCAGCTTCGAGGCTGCGACCATCTGCATGGCCTTGGTGATCTTTTGCGTCGCCTTGGTGGAGGCGATGCGGACGCGCATGTCTTTCAGTGACGCCATTCTTCGTTCACCCCGGCGGTTCGACCCTTAGGGCCAAGCCACTAGCCTATCCCAGTGTCGTCGTGCCCGGGCTCGTCCCGGGCATCCACGTCTTCGTCTCCACGCGTCAGCACGTGGATGGCCGGGACAAGCCCGGCCATGACGCTCTCGATTACGCGAAGGTCTTCGCAAAACCTTCGACCACCGACTTCAGCTTCGCAGCAGTGTCGTCGGCGAGATCGCGGCTGTCGCGGATCGCGTTGAGGATGTCGACGTGCTTGCCGCGCAGCAGCGAGAGCAGGCCGTCCTCGAAGGCGCGCACCTTGTTGAGCGGGAGCGGATCGAGATAGCCGTTGGTGCCGGCCCAGATCACGCAGACCTGCTCTTCCATCTTCAGCGGCGAGAACTGCGGCTGCTTCAGCAGCTCGGTCAGGCGCGAGCCGCGGTTGAGCAGGCGCTGGGTCGAGGCGTCGAGGTCGGAGCCGAACTGCGCGAACGCCGCCATTTCGCGGTACTGCGCGAGCTCGCCCTTGATCTTGCCGGCGACCTTCTTGGTGGCCTTGGTCTGCGCCGACGAGCCGACGCGCGACACCGACAGACCGACGTTCACGGCAGGACGAATGCCCTGGAAGAACAGGTCGGTTTCAAGGAAGATCTGGCCGTCCGTGATCGAGATGACGTTGGTCGGGATGTAGGCCGACACGTCGTTGGCCTGGGTTTCGATGACCGGCAGCGCCGTCAGCGAGCCCGAGCCCTGGTCCTTGTTCAGCTTCGCCGCGCGCTCGAGCAGGCGGGAGTGCAGATAGAACACGTCGCCGGGATAGGCTTCGCGGCCCGGCGGACGGCGCAGCAGCAGCGACATCTGGCGGTAGGCGACGGCCTGCTTGGAGAGGTCGTCATAGATGATGACCGCGTGCATGCCGTTGTCGCGGAAGTACTCGCCCATGGTGCAGCCGGTGAAGGGCGCGATGTACTGCATCGGCGCCGGATCCGAGGCGGTGGCGGCGACGACGATCGAATATTCGAGCGCGCCCTGCTCCTCCAGCACCTTCACGAACTGGGCGACGGTCGAACGCTTCTGGCCGACCGCGACGTAGACGCAGTACAGCTTGATGTTCTCGTCGGGCTGCGCATTGAGCGGCTTCTGGTTCAGGATGGTGTCGAGCGCGATCGCGGTCTTGCCGGTCTGGCGGTCGCCGATGATCAGCTCGCGCTGGCCGCGGCCGATCGGGATCAGGGCGTCGATCGCCTTGAGGCCGGTCGCCATCGGCTCGCTCACCGACTTGCGCGGAATGATGCCGGGCGCCTTGACGTCGACGCGCATGCGCTTCTCGGCCTGGATCGGACCCTTGCCGTCGATCGGGTTGCCGAGCGCGTCGACCACGCGGCCGAGCAGGCCCTTGCCGACCGGCGCGTCCACGATGGCGCGGGTGCGCTTGACGGTCTGGCCTTCCTTGATCTCGCGGTCGGCACCGAAAATAACCACGCCGACGTTGTCGGTTTCGAGGTTCAGCGCCATGCCGCGGGTGCCGTTCTCGAACTCGACCATTTCACCGGCCTGGACGTTGTCCAGACCGTAGACGCGGGCGATACCGTCGCCGACGGACAGCACCTGTCCGACTTCGGAGACTTCAGCTTCCTGGCCGAAATTCTTGATCTGGTCCTTGAGGATCGCGGAAATTTCCGCGGCGCGGATGTCCATCAGCCTGCCTCTTTCATCGCGTGCTTGATCGAATTGAGTTTGGTGCGAAGCGAACCATCCACCATGCGGCTGCCCAGCTTGACGACGAGGCCACCGATGATCGAGGGATCGACTTTCACGTTCAGCGCGACGTCCTTGCCGGTCACCGACTTCAGGGCAACCTTGAGGGCATCGAGATTCTTGTCCGAGAGCGCTTCCGCCACGGTGACGTCGG
Organism: Bradyrhizobium sp. USDA 327; assembly: GCF_041262065.1. Classification (NCBI taxonomy): domain Bacteria; kingdom Pseudomonadati; phylum Pseudomonadota; class Alphaproteobacteria; order Hyphomicrobiales; family Nitrobacteraceae; genus Bradyrhizobium; species Bradyrhizobium sp. USDA 327. Next base: position 6,821,689 of record NZ_JBGCCW010000001.1, read on the forward strand.
CCGTCGTCTCACCCTTGAACTTGGCGACGAGGGCGCGGTAGCCGCGAATGACGTCCGCCACCACGAACAGGCGGCGGTTGGCGGTCAGCACCTTGAGGAAGTTGGCGGAGATGCCGGCGATGCCGGCCTTGGCCAGCACGGCCGAGAGGGCCCGAGACTGGGCGTCGGCCGCGAACACCGGGCTGCGGACGAGGCGCTTGAGATCCGCGCTTTCGTTCAGCAAGGCATCGAATTTGTCGAGATCGGCTTTGACCTCGTCGACCACTTTCTGGTCGCGGGCCAGTTCAAACAAGGCCGTTGCATAACGGCCGGACACACCTGAAACGGACGTATCTTCTGCAGCCACAGACGCGCTCTTTTTGCTGTCAAACTCGCAAGGGAAAAACCGTCGCCACGAAGCGGCGCCTAGCGATCCAAGCCCTTGGAATTCAAGCGGGACTTCGATTTTCGACCAGCACGGGAGGTGCCGGGCTCGTTAAAATCGCGGCTTTGCTAACATAGCAGGCGCGCAGGTGCAACATGACGCCAAATTAAAGGCACGCGGTTCTCCCGCCAGTTCGTCGCAGCGGGCGACGCCGAGAGGGCGGCGCTGACGCGTTCGGACCGATGGTCTCCCGCGTCGTGGAAATTGCCGGGAGCCTCCCCGCGGTTGGTTCCTGCCCCTAGCGCATAGCGGCCATGAACACGGATCGCAGAGGCGTGATTCTGGAGTGGCTGGTTCCACTGGCCGAATACTTACCGAATTCTGAACAATCGAAGCGATCACTTCGTTTTACCGTATTACGAAGTAATCATGAGGTTAATGAATCGTTAAAGCCGAAGATTACGAAACATCCGCTGATTATCGTACAACGGTAACAAGATGTTTCATGACGAAACATACTCAATTTACTGCCCAATTCACGCCTCATTGGGAATCGAAACGCCAACCCGCTCGCAAACTGATGGGGGCTCCACTAGCCACATATGTGGCAATACTAGCTTAGGGACCAGTAAATGCTGTCTTTGAAGACGCTGGGCTTTGTGACCCGGCCGCGCACGGCGATCGCTTTCGTCGCCGCAACCCTCCTCATCGGTGGAACTGCCACCGAAGCTTCCGCAAAATCCCGGCATCACCGGCATCACCACCACCGCCACCACGCCCAGACCGACACCAACGCGACCTCCGATTGGCGCAACGCCAATGCGTCGATGACGCCGACCTCCGGCACGGGCCACAGCTTCTCCGGCATGGCTTCCTTTTACGGCAACGAGTCGGGCAGCCGGACGGCGTCGGGCCAGCGCTTCAACCAGAACGCCATGACCGCGGCCCACCGTTCGCTGCCGTTCGGCACCAAGCTGCGTGTCACCCATCGCGGCCAGAGCGTGGTCGTCACCATCAATGACCGCGGTCCGTTCATTCGCGGCCGTGTCCTCGACCTCTCCACCGGCGCTGCCCGCGCCATCGGCCTTACCGGTGCCGGCGTCGGCCGCGTCACCGCGGAAGTCGTCTCCTAAAGGGGCGCTTCAAGCGCCTCTCCTCACACGCGCAGTTTCCATCAGTTTGCTGCGCGCGTGAGACAAGCCCGTGGTCTTGGGGGACCGCGGGCTTTTTTTGTCGTCATTCCGGGGCGCGCGCAGCCCGAGCCCGGAATCCATCGCGCGGCAGAGTTGGTGGAGGAATGGACTCCGGGCTCGCGACTTCGTCGCGCCGCGGAATCACGACCAAGCATTTGGTGACAGTGGCGCTTACAAAAAGCTCTGCGGATCGACATCCACTTCGAGCTTCAGATTGCCTGATGGCTTCGGGCACACCGCGAGCCAGCTGCGCAAATAGTCCGACAGATCGAAGCCGCGCGCCGATTTCACCAGGATGCGGAAGCGATAGCGGCCCTTGATGACGGCGAGCGGCGCTTCCGCCGGCCCGAGCACCACGACGCGTTCGTCGCGCGGCGCCAGCGCGACGAGCTTGCGGCCGAAACCTTCCGCGCTCGGGCGGTCGCCTGCCGAGATGATCAGGCTCGCGAGCCGGCCGAACGGCGGATAGAGCGTCTTCTCGCGCAACTCGATCTCGCTGTCGTAGAAGGCCTCGCGGTCGCAGGCGATCAGCGCCTTCATCACGGGATGATCGGGCTGGTGGGTCTGGAGATAGCCGACGCCACGGCCCTGCTCGCGTCCGGCGCGGCCGATCACCTGGTTGAGCAATTGCCAGGTGCGCTCCGCCGCGCGCGGATCGCCGTTGCTGAGGCCAAGATCCGCATCGACCACGCCGACCAGATTGAGCCGCGGGAAATTGTGGCCTTTTGCGACGAGCTGCGTGCCGATGATGATGTCGACGCGGCCCTCCGCGATCTCGGCGAGTTCCGAGCGCATCGTCTCGATCGAGGTGATGAGATCGCTGGACAGCACCATGGTGCGCGCTTCCGGGAACAGCGCCGCCGCCTCCTCCTGCAGGCGCTCGACGCCGGGCCCGACCGCGACCAGCGATTCCTCGGCCGAACAGTTCGGGCAGATGTGCGGGCGCGGCATCGAGAAGCCGCAATGATGACAGACGAGGCGCTGGCGGAAGCGATGATCGACCAGCCAGGCATCGCAGATGGTGCAGGCGAAGCGATGGCCGCAGGCACGGCACAAGGTCAGCGGTGCATAGCCGCGGCGGTTGAGGAACAGCAGCGCCTGCTCGCGCCGCTCGATCGCGATTCTGATCTCGCCGGCAAGCCGCGGCGAGATGAAGCGGCCGCGCGCGGGCGGCTCGCGGCGCAGATCGATCGCCTCGATATGCGGCATGTGCTGGCCGCCGAAGCGCGAGGGCAGCGCGATGCGCTGATAGCGGTTCTTGCGCGCGTTGACTTCGGATTCGACCGACGGCGTCGCGGAGGCCAGCACGACCGGGATCCTGGCGATATGCGCACGCACCACCGCCATGTCGCGGGCGTGGTAATGCACGCCCTCGTCCTGCTTGTAGGCCTGGTCGTGCTCTTCATCGACGACGATGAGGCCGAGATCGGCGTAGGGCAGAAACAGTGCCGAGCGCGCGCCGACCACGACCGGCGCACTGCCTTCGGAGATCGCCGCCCAATTGCGCGCGCGGGTGCGCGGGGTGAGTTCGGAATGCCACTCGATCGGCCGCACGCCGAAACGCTGCGCGAAGCGATCGAGGAACTGGCCGGTGAGCGCGATCTCCGGCATCAGGATCAGCGACTGTTTTCCGCGACGGATCACCTCGGCCACGGCTTCGAAATAGACCTCGGTCTTGCCCGAGCCGGTGACACCGTCGAGCAGCGCGACGTGAAAGGTGCCGTTGGCCGCGAGCGCGCGCATCGCATCCACTCCGGCACGCTGCAGCGGCGAGAAATCCGGCCGGCCGAAATCAGGATCTGGCGCGGGCGGCGGCGGGGGCGGCGGCATCGGCTCGACCGTGAGCGTGCCCTCGTCAACGAGGCCGTCGATCACGCCTGAGGAGACGCCCGCTTCCTTGGCCGCCTCGGACTTGCTGTGCAGCAGCCGGTCGGACAGCACCGCGATCACCCGCTGCCGTGCCGGCGTCAGCCGCTTCGGGGGATCGCCGACCAGGCGAACGCCGGCGCGCACCCGCTCCGGGCCGAGATTCTCGCCCATGCGCAGGCACATACGCAGCACCATGCCGCGCGGACTCAGCGTGTAATTGGCGACCCAGTCGACCACCGAACGCAGCTCGGGCTTCAGCGGCGGGATGTCGAGCTTCTCGCTGACCTCCTTGAGGCGATTGTGCAGGCGCGGATCGGGATTGGCGTTCTCGCCCCAGACCACCGCCAGCACCTCGCGGGCCCCGAGCGGCACACCGACAAGATCGCCCGCCTTCAGCTCCATCCCGCGCGGCACCTTGTAGGAATAGGTCTGGTCGAGCGCGACCGGCACCAGCACGTCGACCATGCCGGTCGCGTGGGCGGAGGCGGGGCTGCGCGGTGTGTGATCCATGGGTGGAGAATCGGAACTCGGGGACTTCAGGCTAGCGCCGCGGGCCGGCCTTAGCGAACGATAAACGAGTGTGATGCGATATACTGTGCGGAATCACCACGTCCAGAGCGCATGAGCAAAGCCGCAGCCCCAAGAATCGAGCTCGCCAGCGCCGACCCCTCGATCGCGCAGGAGATGGCACGCTGGCTGTCGCATCTCGGTGCCGAGCGGCGGCTGTCGCCGAAGACGCTCGAGGCCTATGGCCGCGACCTGCGGCAGTGCCTAGATTTTCTCTGTGCGCATTGGGGCGAGCGGGTGACGCTCGAACGGTTTGCATCGCTGGAGGCCACCGACGTTCGCGCCTTCATGGCGATGCGCCGGGCCGACGACATTGCCGGTCGCAGCCTGATGCGCGCGCTGGCGGGCCTGCGCTCGTTCGGGCGCTTCCTCGAACGCCAGGGCAAGGGCAAGGTCGGCGCACTCTCCGCGATCCGCGCGCCAAAGGTTGCGAAGAGCCTGCCGAAGCCGCTGCCGATGGCCTCCGCAAAACGCCTGGCCGATGCCGACGAGCGCGCCGGCGAGGACCGCGAGACCTGGATCCTGGCGCGCGATGCCGCGGTGATGGCGCTGCTGTATGGCTCGGGCCTGCGCATCTCCGAAGCGCTCGGCCTAAAGCGCCGCGAGGTGCCGCGTCCCGGCGAAGGCGACGTGCTGGTCGTGACAGGCAAAGGCAACAAGACCCGGATGGTGCCGGTGCTGCAGAACGTGCTCGCGCTCGTGCAGGAATACGTTTCGATGTGCCCGTATCCGCTACCCGCGGAGGGACCGATCTTCGTCGGCGCGCGCGGTGGGCCCTTGAGCCCGCGCATCATCCAGCTCGCGATGGAGCGGCTGCGCGGCGCACTGGGCCTTCCCGACAGCGCCACGCCGCACGCGCTCCGGCACTCCTTCGCCACGCATCTGCTCTCGCGCGGCGGCGACTTACGCGCCATCCAGGAATTGCTCGGCCATTCCTCGCTCTCGACCACGCAAATCTATACCGGCATCGATTCCGAGCGGCTGCTCGAAGTCTATGCCAGCGCGCATCCACGGCGCTGACACACTCTCGTCATAGCTCGCGTGCCACTTGCGCGGCGCCCACGGTTCGGTCAAATCGTGGGGAACCGAGACAGGAGAGACATGATGGGCGCCCACGAAAGCATGGAGCATGCCGAGCACGCCGAACACGCGTCCGGCTCGAACAAGAAGATCGCGCTCCTGATCGCGGTGCTGGCGCTGTTCCTGGCGATCTCGGAGACGCTCGGCAAGGGCGCCCAGACCGAATCGATCAGCAAGAACGTCGAGGCCGCCAATCTCTGGGCGTTCTTCCAGGCCAAAAGCATCCGCCGCACCGTGGTGATTACTGCGGCCGAGCAGGGCAAGCTGACGCTGGCCGGCACGACCGATGATGCCGTGAAGGCGACGGTGCAGAAGCAGGTCGACGACTGGACCAAGACCGCACAGCGCTACCGCTCCGAGCCCGAGACCGGCGAAGGCACCGAGCAGCTCGCCGAGAAGGCCAAGCACGCCCAGCATGACCGCGACGAGGCGACCGCGAAATACCATCACTTCGAGCTGGCGTCGGCCGCCTTCCAGATCGGCATCGTGCTGGCCTCTGCCACCATCATCACCGGCATGCTCGCGCTCGCCTATGTCAGCGGCGTGCTGACGCTCGCCGGTCTCTTCATGACCGCGCTCGGCCTGTGGTGGCCGCATTTCCTGCATTTGCATTGAGGGATTGAGCCATGTGGCTTGAACGCCACAAAAACAGTGTCATGCCCCGGCTTGACCGGGGCATCCAGTACGCCGCGGCTTCTCCGCATTCGATTAACGTCTCTGGAATACTGGATCGCCCGGTCAAGCCGGGCGATGACAGCGTGTGTGGCGAACACCGAACACGCCGCGGCGCTCACCGCGCCTGATGCACGCTCTTGCGGAAGCGCTGGATCAGGCGGAGCGTGCGGGAGGACCACCCCTCGCCGTCGCCGGCGATCAGCTCGCGGATGCGGCGCTTGATCGGATCGACCAGTTCGGCGGCCTTGGCGCGCACCTTCAGCACCAGATCATAGATCCGCTCGAACCAGTGCATCTCCAGGAGCTTGTGGCGCGTCACGTCGAACACGAAGGCGGTGACGCCGACGCCGACCAGCTTCGCGAACACGATCGTGAAGACTGCGCTGGTCCAGTATTCGTGCGCGAGCAGCCAGAGGCCGACCAGCTTGAGCGGAAACAGCGGGACGATGGGGACCGCGAACACGATCAGCGTCATGGCGGGCGACAGCGCATTGACGCGCTCCGTCAGCCAATGCTTGAACCGCGCCAGCGGGATGGCTGCGACGACCTTGGCAACGATCGGTTCGAGATGGTCCCACAGCCAGGCTTCGATCAGGAAGATGATCGCAAGCAGGACCCAGACCGGTTGAAGGAGGCGGCGCAGCATGTGTTTCCCGCCCGATTCGGTGCTGGGCGCGTGCCTACATATGGATGGCCCGCTTGCCGACCGCAAGCGCGGCTTCCTTGACGGCCTCCGAGCGGGTCGGATGGGCGTGGCAGGTGCGCGCGAGATCCTCCGCACTGCCGCCGAATTCCATGAGAACGCAGGCTTCATGGATCATTTCGCCGGCTTCGCGGCCGATGATGTGAACGCCGAGCACGCGATCGGTCTTCGCATCTGCGAGAATCTTCACGAAACCGTCAGTGGTCTGGTTAACCTTGGAGCGGCCGTTGGCGGTGAACGGAAACTTTCCGACGGTGTAACCGATGCCCGCCTGCTTCAGCTCCTCCTCGGTCTTGCCGACGGAGGACACTTCCGGAGTGGTATACACGACGCCCGGAATGACGTCGTAGTTCACGTGGCCGGCCTGTCCGGCGATGATCTCCGCGACCGCAACGCCCTCATCCTCGGCCTTGTGCGCGAGCATCGGGCCCGCGACGACGTCGCCGATGGCGTAGACGCCCTTGAGGCTGGTGGCGAAATGCGGATCGATCTGCACGCGGCCGCGCGCGTCGAGCGCGACGCCGGCTTCCTTCAGGCCGAGACCGTCGGTGTAGGGCACGCGGCCGATGCTGACGAGCACGACGTCGGCTTCCAGCGTCTCGGCCGAACCGCCGGCAGCGGGCTCGATCGTCGCCTTCAGCGTCTTGCCCGAGGTGTCGACCGCGGTGACCTTGGCCCCCAGCTTGAACGCAAAGCCCTGCTTCTCGAGGATGCGCTGGAATTGCTTGGCGATCTCGCCGTCCATGCCGGGCAGGATGCGGTCGAGGAATTCGACGACCACGACTTCGGCGCCAAGACGATGCCAGACCGAGCCGAGCTCGAGGCCGATCACGCCGGCGCCGACGATCAGGAGCTTGCCGGGGACCTTGTCGAGCGACAGCGCGCCGGTGGACGACACGATGCGCTTCTCGTCGATCTCGATGCCCTTGAGGCGCGCGATGTCGGAGCCTGTGGCGATCACAATGTTCCTGGTCTCGATCGTCTGCGACTTGCCGTCGGCGGAGACCTCGACCTTGCCGGTGCCCAGGATCTTGCCGGTGCCCTTGAGCACGTCGATCTTGTTCTTCTTCATCAGGAACTCGACGCCCTTGACGTTGCCGTCGATGCCCTGCTGCTTGAAGTTCATCATCGCCGGCAGATCGAGCTTCGGCGACGAGACCGACACGCCCATCTTCGCGAAGGAATGGCCGGCTTCCTCGAACATCTCGGAGGCGTGCAGCAGCGCCTTCGACGGCATGCAGCCGACATTGAGGCAGGTGCCACCGAGCGTGGCGTTCTTTTCGACCACGGCGACTTTCATGCCGAGCTGGCTAGCGCGTACCGCGCAGACATATCCGCCCGGTCCGGTGCCGATGACGACGAGATCGTAGGTAGCCATGAGAGAAAGTCCCGTGAGGTTTGGCGTGATGAGGATGTGTCAGCGTCCGCGCGGCGCGTCAGCGTCCGCCGGACACATCGAGAATGGCTGAGGTGACGTAGGAGGCCTCGTCCGACATCAGCCAGACGATGGCGTTGGCGATTTCCTCGGCGGTGCCGACGCGCTTCATCGGCACCATATGGGCCAGACGATGCGCGCGGTCCGGCTCGCCGCCGGCGGCGTGGATCTCGGTGTCGATCAGGCCGGGGCGGATGGCGGCGACGCGGATGCCTTCGCCCGCGACCTCATAGCCGAGACCGATGGTGAAGGAATCGACCGCGCCCTTGGAGGCCGCATAGTCGACATAGGTGTTGGGTGCACCGAGCCTGGCAGCGACGGACGAGAGGTTGACGATCACGCCGCCCTTGCCGCCGTGCTTGGTCGACATCCGCTTCACCGCCTCGCGCGCGCAGAGGATGGAGCCGGTCACGTTCACCGCCATCACGCGCTGGATGCGCCCGGCCGACATCTCGTCGACGCGCACGCCGCTCTTGCCGACGATGCCGCCATTGTTGACGAGCGCGCCAAGCGTGCCGAACTTGTCGGCTTCCTTGAACAGAGCGAGGATGTCGCTTTCCTCGGCGACATCGCATTTCACCGCGATGGCCTTGCCGTTGGCGGCCTCGATCTGCGCGACCACCTCGTCGGCCGCCTTCTTGTTGCTGGCATAGCCGACCACGACACGAAAGCCGCGCGCGGCAGCCGCGATCGCGGTCGCCCGCCCGATGCCGCGGCTACCGCCGGTGATGACAACGACTTTATCGGTCACGCGCACCTCCATGGTTCGACACGCGCCGCCGCGTTGATCGCGACGGCGCTCGCAGAGCAGCAGGGATCAGAGATCGAGCACCAGGCGCGCCGGATCTTCCAGGCTCTCCTTGACGCGGACCAGGAAGGTGACGGCTTCCTTGCCGTCGATGACGCGGTGATCGTAGGACAAGGCCAGATACATCATCGGGCGAACCTCGATCTTGCCGCCGACGACCATCGGCCGCTCCTGGATCTTGTGCATGCCGAGAATGCCGGACTGCGGCGCGTTCAGGATCGGGGTCGACATCAGCGAGCCGTAGATGCCGCCGTTGGTGATGGTGAAGGTGCCGCCCTGCATCTCGTCGATCTTGAGCTGGCCGTCACGGGCGCGGCGGCCGAAATCGGCGATGCTCTTCTCGATGTCGGAGATCGACTTGTGGTCGCAGTCGCGCACCACGGGCACGACGAGGCCCTTGTCGGTGCCGACGGCGACGCCGATGTGGTAGTAGTTCTTGTAGATCAGGTCGGTGCCGTCGATCTCGGCATTGACGGCCGGGATGTCCTTCAGCGCCTGCACGACGGCCTTGGTGAAGAAGCCCATGAAGCCGAGCTTGGCGCCGTGCTTCTTCTCGAACGCGTCCTTGTAGTGCGCACGCAGCGCCATGACGTTGGTCATGTCGACCTCGTTGAAGGTCGTGAGCATGGCCGCGGTGTTCTGCACGTCCTTGAGGCGGCGCGCGATGGTCTGGCGCAGGCGGGTCATCTTGACGCGCTCTTCGCGGGCGGCGTCATCGGCCGGCGACGGCGCGCGAACCTGCACGGCGGCGGCGGGCTGGTTGACCGGGGTCGGCGCGGAGGCGGCGCGCTCGATCGCAGCTAACATGTCGCCCTTGGTGACGCGGCCGTCCTTGCCGGAGCCAGGAACGGTCGAGGCGTCGATGCCGGTCTCGGCCGACAGCTTGCGCACGGACGGGGCGAGCGGCGCATCGGCGGGCGGCGCCTTCGGCGCAGCGGCGGCAGCAGCCGGAGCCGCAGCGGCCGGAGCCGGAGCAGCGGCAGGCTTGGCGGGAGCGGCGGCGGGCTTGGCGGCACCGGCCCCCTCGGTGATCTGGCCGAGCAGCGCACCGACGGCGACGGTCGCGCCGTCGGCGGCGATGATCTCGCTCAGCGTGCCCGCGGAGGGCGCCGGAACTTCGATGGTGACCTTGTCGGTCTCGAGCTCAACCAAGGGCTCGTCGACGGCGACCGGATCGCCGGCCTTCTTGAACCAGCGGCCGATGGTGGCCTCGGTGACGGATTCGCCGAGCGTCGGCACACGAATTTCAGTCATGGTCTTTTCCTTAAGGAGATCGCCAATGCGGTCATAAGTGCGGGTGTGTCATCGCCTGCGAAAAGCAAGCCATCCAGCAAACCGGACGTTCGTACTCTGCACGGACGCCACGGCGTACTGGATGCCCCGCTCCAGTGCGCGGTTACGCACGAGGCGGGGCATGACGCAGTTCGAGAAAATTCAGCTCAGTGCTTCGTCCAGGAACGCCTTCAACTGCGCCTGATGCTTGGACATCAGACCCGTGGCGGTCGCGGCGGAAGCGGCGCGGCCGACATAACGCGGACGCCGGCTCACGCCGTTCACCTGGTTCAGCACCCATTCCAGATAGGGCTCGATGAAGTGCCATGCACCCATGTTGCGGGGCTCTTCCTGGCACCACACCACTTCGGCCTTCTTGAAGCGCGACAGCTCGGCCACCAGCGCCTTTAGCGGCACAGGATAGAGCTGCTCGATGCGCATCAGATAGATGTCGTCGATGCCGCGCTTCTCGCGCTCCTCGTAGAGGTCGTAATAGACCTTGCCGGAGCAGAGCACGATGCGGCGGATCTTCTCGTCCGGAACGAGCTTGATCGCCTCGTTCGGCAGCATCTGGGCGTCATCGTAGAGGATGCGATGGAAGGTCGTGCCCTTCGCCAGCTCCTCGAGACGCGACACCGCCCGCTTGTGACGCAGCAGCGATTTCGGCGTCATCATGATCAGCGGCTTGCGGATCTCGCGATGCAGCTGACGGCGCAGCGCATGGAAGTAGTTCGCCGGCGTGGTCGGGTAGACCACCTGCATGTTGTCTTCCGCGCACATCTGCAGGAAGCGCTCGAGGCGCGCCGAGGAGTGCTCCGGCCCCTGGCCCTCATAGCCGTGCGGCAGGAGGCAGACGAGACCGGACATGCGCAACCATTTGCGCTCGCCCGAGGAGATGAACTGGTCGAACACGACCTGCGCGCCGTTGGCGAAGTCGCCGAACTGGGCTTCCCAGAGCGTCAGCGTGTTCGGCTCGGCGAGCGAATAGCCGTATTCGAAGCCGAGCACGGCCTCTTCCGACAGCAGCGAGTTGATGACCTCGTAATGGCCCTGCTGGCTGCCGAGATGGTTGAACGGCGTGTAGCGGCTCTCGTCTTCCTGGTCGATCAGGACCGAGTGGCGCTGCGAGAAGGTGCCGCGCTCCGAATCCTGTCCGGACAGGCGGACATGGTGGTTTTCCTGCAGCAGCGTGCAGAACGCCAGCGCCTCACCGGTCGCCCAGTCGATGCCGACGCCGTTGTCGATCGCCTTGGCGCGGTTTTCCAGGAAGCGCTGGATGGTGCGGTGGACGCGGAAGCCGTCCGGTACCTTGGTGATCTTGCGGCCGATGTCTTTCAGGACGGGCAAATCGACGCCGGTGACGCCGCGGCGGGCGTCCTCTTCCTGGTCGGCGATCTTGAAGCCCGCCCATTTGCCGTCGAGCCAGTCGGCCTTGTTCGGCTTGTAGGAGGTGCCGGCCTCGAACTCGGCATCGAGCCGGGCGCGCCAGTCGGCCTTGGCCTTCTCGACCTCGCCCTCGGTGATCACGCCCTCGCTGATCAGGCGCCGCGAGTAGAGCTCCAGCGTCGAGGGATGCGCCGCGATCCGCTTGTACATCACCGGCTGGGTGAAGGCCGGCTCGTCGCCCTCGTTATGGCCATGCCTGCGGTAGCAGAACATGTCGATGACGACGGGCTTGTGGAATTTCTGCCGGAACTCGGTCGCGACCTTGGCCGCGAACACCACGGCTTCCGGGTCGTCGCCATTGACGTGGAAGATCGGCGCGTCGATCATCTTCGCCACATCGGACGGATAGGGCGAGGAGCGCGAGTAGCGCGGATAGGTCGTGAAGCCGATCTGGTTGTTGACGATGAAGTGCACGGAGCCGCCGGTGCGGTAGCCCTTCAGGTCGGACAGGCCGAAGCATTCCGCCACCACGCCCTGGCCGGCGAAAGCGGCATCGCCATGCATCAGGAGCGGCATGACGGAGATGCGCATGTCCGGCGGATCGCCGTGCTGGTCCTGCTTCGCACGCACCTTGCCGAGCACGACGGGATCGACGATCTCGAGATGCGAGGGGTTGGCGGTCAGCGACAGATGGATCCGGTTGCCGTCGAACTCGCGGTCCGAGGAGGCACCGAGGTGGTATTTGACGTCGCCGGAGCCTTCGACCGCGTCGGGGTTGGCCGAGCCGCCCTTGAATTCGTGGAACAGCGCGCGGTGTGCCTTGCCCATCACCTGGGTCAGCACGTTGAGGCGGCCGCGATGCGGCATGCCCAGCACGATCTCCTTCACGCCGAGATTGCCGCCGCGCTTGATGATCTGCTCGAGCGCGGGAATCAGGGATTCGCCGCCGTCCAGACCGAAGCGCTTGGTGCCGGTGAACTTGGTGTCGCAGAATTTCTCGAAGCCCTCGGCTTCGACCAGCTTCATCAGGATGGCGCGGCGGCCCTCGCGGGTGAACGAGATCTCCTTGTCGGGTCCCTCGATGCGCTCCTGGATCCAGGCCTTCTGCGCGGCATTGCTGATATGCATGAACTCGACGCCGAGCGTCTGGCAGTAGGTGCGCTCGCAGATCGCGGTGATCTCGCGCAGCGTGCCGTATTCGAGACCGAGCACGTGATCGAGGAAGATCTTGCGGTCGAAATCGGCCTCGCTGAAGCCGTAGGTGCGCGGGTCGAGTTCCTCGCGGTTGCGCGGGGCTTCGATGCCGAGTGGGTCGAGCTTGGCGTGGAAGTGGCCGCGCATGCGGTAGGAGCGGATCAGCATCAGGGCGCGGACGGAGTCGCGCGTGGCCTGGAGCAGATCGGCGGAGGAGATGTCGGCGCCCTTGGCCTGCGCCTTGGCGGCGATCTTGCCGCCGACCGTCTTCTCGACTTCGGCCCAGTTGCCGTCGAGCGCCGAGGTCAGATCGTCCTGGGGCGTCAGCGGCCAGTTTGCACGCTCCCAGGACGGGCCTTGAGCATTCTTGCGGACGTCGTCCGGCTGGTCCTTCAGGCTCTTGAAGAACTCCTGCCACTCGGCGTCGACCGAGGACGGGTCCTTTTCATAGCGGGCGTAGATTTCGTCGATGTAGGTGGCGTTGGTGCCCTGCAAAAAGGAAGACAAGGCAAAGGCTGCGTTCGCGTCCTGGCGAGACATACTGGAGTTCCTGGCGATTTCGGTTCGCGCATAACAAACGGCGCTGGCGCCGAGCTCCCCGGCAGAGGCTCGGCGCGACAGGCACCCTTTACCCTATTTGCTGCGAAACTTCGCCCGGAAAAGCACGAAGAAGTGAACTAGCCCTTCAACTTTTCGGCAAGCGTATGACCGAGGCGTGCAGGCGACGGAGACACGGTAATTCCAGCCGATTTCATCGCTTCGGTCTTGGAACCGGCATCGCCCTTGCCGCCCGAGATGATCGCGCCAGCATGGCCCATGCGGCGGCCGGGAGGGGCAGTGACACCGGCGATGAAACCGACCATCGGCTTCTTGCGACCGCGCTTGGCCTCGTCCTTGAGGAACTGGGCTGCATCCTCCTCGGCGGAGCCGCCGATCTCGCCGATCATGATGATCGATTCGGTCTTGGGGTCGGCGAGCAGCATCTCCAGCACGTCGATGAACTCGGTGCCCTTGACCGGGTCGCCGCCGATGCCGACCGCCGTGGTCTGGCCGAGGCCTTCCTGGGAGGTCTGGAACACCGCTTCGTAAGTGAGCGTGCCGGAGCGGGAGACGATGCCCACCGAGCCGGTCTTGAAGATATTGGCCGGCATGATGCCGATCTTGCACTCGCCGGCGGTCATGACGCCAGGGCAGTTCGGCCCGATCAGGCGGGACTTGGAACCGATCAGCGAGCGCTTTACCCGCACCATGTCGAGAACAGGAATGCCCTCGGTGATGCAGACGATCAGCGGGATCTCGGCGTCGATGGCTTCGCAGATCGCGTCCGCCGCGCCCGGCGGCGGCACGTAGATCACCGACGCATCGGCACCGGTCTTCTCACGCGCCTCGCGCACGGTGTCGAAGACCGGCAGGCCCAGGTGCGTCGAGCCGCCTTTGCCGGGCGACGTGCCGCCGACCATCTTGGTGCCATAGGCGATCGCGGCCTCGGAATGGAAGGTGCCGTTCTTGCCGGTGAAGCCCTGGCAGATGACCTTGGTGTTCTTGTCGATCAGGATGGACATGAGGTCTGCTTTCGCGAACTAACGAGTGAGAGGTCAGTGGATGCGGCGGTAGACGCCGGTGAGCACGTCGGCCCAGCCTTCCGCGTCCGGCGAGAACTGGATCTTCAACGAATAGGAATCGTCGTCGATGATCTCGTAGACGTGGCGCGCATTGCCGCGGAGCGAGCCGCGCACCAGCGTCAGGGTCTTGCCGACCCACCCGCCCGAAGCGGGCGAGGGCGGCGTGTAGCCGAGCGAGTCGTACCAGAACAATTTGTAGGTCCGGTCGTCACGATCGTAGGTGAAGATGCCGTGAGTGGCGAAGACCTGCTTGCCGTCGCGCATCTGAGCCGAATCCTGGATCAGGTAGAACCCGTTGAGGTCCATGCGGGCGACGACGCGAGAGGTCGCCGGCCCGCCTTCCGTCCAGCGCGACGGGAAGACCACCTCTTCGCCATTCCATTCGCCGGCGAACGCGGCGAGACGCGCGTGCTCGGGAAGCGGGGATGATGCGGCGAGATGGTCCTGGGCCATGGCCTTAGCCTCCCTTGACGGCCTTCACGATCTTCTGCGCGGAATCGTCGAGATTGTCGCCCGCAACGACGTTCAGTCCGGATTCCTCGATGATCTTCTTGCCGAGCTCGACATTGGTGCCTTCGAGGCGAACCACCAGCGGCACGTTGAGGCCGACTTCACGAACCGCCGCCGTGACGCCCTCGGCGATCACGTCGCACTTCATGATGCCGCCGAAGATGTTGACCAGGATGCCCTTCACGTTGGGATCCGCGGTGATGATCTTGAAGGCGGCCGCGACCTTCTCCTTGCTGGCGCTGCCGCCGACGTCGAGGAAGTTGGCCGGCGCCATGCCGTAGAGCTTGATGATGTCCATCGTCGCCATGGCAAGACCCGCGCCGTTGACCATGCAGCCGATGTTGCCGTCGAGCGTGACGTAGTTGAGGTCGTACTTGGACGCTTCGATTTCCTTGGCGTCTTCCTCGGTCTCGTCGCGCAGCGCGAGCACCTCGGGGTGACGGAACAGCGCGTTGTCGTCGAACGACACCTTGGCGTCGAGCACGCGGAGCTGGCCCTGCTTGGTCACCACCAGCGGGTTGATCTCCAGCATCGACATGTCCTTGGCGACGAAGGCGGCGTAGAGCTGCGCGGTGAGCTTCTCGGCCTGCTTGGCGAGATCGCCGGAGAGTTTCAGCGCGTTGGCGACGGTGCGGCCGTGATGGCCCATGATGCCGGTGGCGGGATCGACCGAGAACGTCACGATCTTCTCGGGCGTGTTGTGCGCGACGTCCTCGATGTTGACGCCGCCTTCGGTCGAGACCACGAAGGAGACGCGCGAGGTCTCGCGGTCGACCAGGATGGAGAGATAGAACTCCTTGTCGATGTCGGAGCCGTCCTCGACGTAGAGGCGGTTGACCTGCTTGCCGGCCGGGCCGGTCTGCACGGTCACGAGCGTCGCGCCCAGCATCTGCTTGGCGAATTCGGCGACCTCGGCAGCCGACTTGGCGATGCGGACACCGCCCTTGTCGCCGGCAGAGGCCTCCTTGAACTTGCCCTTGCCGCGGCCGCCGGCGTGGATCTGGCTCTTCACCACCCAGACCGGACCAGGCAGCGCCTTGGCCGCAGCTTCAGCGTCGGCGGCTTTGAGGACCGGGACGCCCTTGGAGATCGGCACGCCGAACTCGCCCAGCAGCGCTTTGGCCTGATATTCATGGATATTCATATGGTCGCTCCCTGAACCCGCGGGCGGTGACCCCATGGGCCCACCTCAGTCTTGTGGCTGGCATACCATATACCACAGGAACTGCAACCTGGATTCTTTGACTTCGAGATCTGGACTGAGCCGGAACCCGCCCGGCCTTGGACAAGTCAGTGAGCCGGGCTCCGGAAGTGAAACCGCCGAAGACCGGGTTTCGATCTTCGGCGGGGTATTGCTTGCGGCTTAGCGGCCGAGAAGATCGGGGGCGATCTTCTTGCAGGCATCGACCAGGCCCTGCACCGCGCCGACCGACTTGTCGAAGGCCTCCCGGTCCTTGCCGGCGAGTTCGATCTCGACCACGCGCTCGACACCCTTGGAGCCGATCACGACGGGCACGCCGACATACATGTCCTTCACGCTGTACTCGCCGTTGAGATAGGCGGCGCAGGGCAGCACACGCTTCTTGTCCTTCAGATAGCTCTCGGCCATCGCGATCGCGGACGCGGCCGGGGCATAGAAGGCCGAGCCGGTCTTGAGCAGGTTGACGATCTCGGCGCCGCCGTTGCGGGTGCGGTCGACGATCTCGTCGAGGCGCGCCTGCGAGGTCCAGCCCATCTTGACGAGGTCGGGCAGCGGGATGCCGGCGACGGTGGAGTACTTCACGAGCGGCACCATGGTGTCGCCATGGCCGCCGAGCACGAAGGCGGTGACGTCCTCGACCGAGACGTTGAACTCGTCGGCCAGGAAGTAGCGGAAGCGTGCCGAATCCAGCACGCCGGCCATGCCGACGACCTTCTTGTGCGGCAGGCCGCTCGCCTTCTGCAGCGCCCAGACCATGGCGTCGAGCGGGTTGGTGATGCAGATGACGAAAGCGTCGGGCGCGTACTTTTTGATGCCGGCGCCGACCTGCTCCATGACCTTGAGGTTGATCGAGAGGAGGTCGTCGCGGCTCATGCCGGGCTTGCGCGGCACGCCGGCGGTGACGATGCAGACCTTGGCGTTGTCGAGCGCCTCGTAGGAGTTCGCGCCGCTGTAGTGCGCGTCGAAGCCGTCGACCGGCGAGGACTGCGCGATGTCGAGCGCCTTGCCCTGCGGCACGCCCTCGGCGATGTCGAACATCACCACGTCGCCCAGCTCCTTCAGGCCGATGAGATGAGCCAGCGTTCCGCCGATCTGACCGGAGCCAATCAAAGCAATCTTGTCGCGCGCCATGTGAACCTGTCCTTTAGACACGTAAGGAGGGGAAAACTGAGACGGGTGGTTATCCCTTTCGTCTCCCCCGTTCAAGTCGCCGAATGCCCAATTGTCGGGCTTGGCGCGATGGCAGCCATACTGGGTCCGTCATTCCGGGATGCGCCGACAGGCGCAGGCCCGGAATCCATCGGGCGGCAGAGTTTTTGGCGCGATGGATTCCGGGCTCGCCGCTTCGCGACGCCCCGGAATGATGGCGCTGGCAAATAGGACTTAAGTCTCGACCAGGCCCTTGGTCGAGCCGCTGGCGGTGGAATCCTTGCGGCCGTGAGCCAGCGCCAGATAGGATTCCGAGCTCATCTCGATCAGGCGCGAGGCGGTCCGCTTGAACTCCATGGCCTCAACGCCCTCATGGGCGAGATAAAGCGAGATCGGGTTCGCGTCGGCCGAAGCCATCAGCTTCACGGCGTTGTCATAGAGGGCGTCGATCAGGGTGATGAATCGCTTGGCTGCGTTGCGCTGGGAGAGGTCCATCACTGGAATATGGTCGACCAGGATGGTGTGATAATCGTGCGCCAGCCTGAGGTAGTCGGATGCGCCGAGCGGCTTCTCGCAGAGGTCGGCAAACGAGAACCGCGCCACGCCATGGGCCGAGCACGGCACGTGCAGGATGCGTCCCTTGATCGAAATGTCGCGCGACCTGCATTTGGCGCCGCCTGACATCCGCTTCCAGGCGCGGTCCAGCGCGGCTTCCGCATCGGCATCCGCCGGCGTCAGCCACATCGGCACGCCCTGAAGCTTCTCCAGCCGGAAGTCGGTGCGCGCGTCGAGCCGCGCGACGTCCATGTGGTCGGTGATCTGCTTGATGAAGGGCAGGAACAGCGAGCGATTCAGGCCGCCCTTGTAGAGATCGTCCGGCGCGACGTTGGAGGTCGCGACCACCACGGTGCCGAGCTCGAACAGCTTGGCGAACAGGCGCCCCAGGATCATCGCGTCCGCAATGTCGGTGACGTGGAATTCGTCGAAACAGAGCAGCCAGCTCTCCTCGAAGATCGCGTTCGCGGTCAGCGCGATGACGTCGCCGTCGGCGATGTCGCCGCGCGCGATGCTCTGGCGATAGTCGTAGATGCGCTCGTGCACATCCGCCATGAATTCGTGAAAATGCGCGCGGCGCTTATGCTCGACGGCAGAGTGCTGAAAGAACAGATCCATCAGCATGGTCTTGCCGCGGCCGACCTCGCCATGGATGTAGAGCCCGCGCGGCGCCTCGTCCTTGTCATTGCTGCTGAACAGGCGGGCGAGCAGACCCTGCTTGCGCTGCGGCTTGTACGTGGCGAGCCGCTGGTCGAGCGCCGCATAGGCCTCGGCGACCTCGGCCTGCGCGGCATCGGGCTCGATCGCGCCGGAAGCGATCTGGGCCTGGTATGCCTGGCGGAAAGAGGAACCGGGGGTGGTGAGCATGCGCCCTTTACCGCCAGAGATGGGCGGAAATTGCAACTGCGTATTGGCGCAACGGCTTATGCGCTTCTTCCCCCGGGAGGGGACGGTTGCAAGCTCAAACCCGCTACGCCGGCCCCCTCCTAAGAATCAAATCTTGCGTTCCAACGAGGTAGAATATACCTGATAAGGAACCAAGGAACCTCAACATGGCGCTCAGCATCAAGGACCCCGAGACGGAGCAGTTGGCGCGGAGCCTCGCGCAACTGACCGGCGAGACCATCACGACCGCCACCAAGCGCGCCATCGAGGAGCGACTGCGCCGGCTCGGCGGTCAAACTCGTAAAGACGCGCTGCTGGAAGAGATGGCGGAGATCAGGCGGCGCTGGAGCGAGATGCGCGTCCTGGATGATCGCACGCCTGAGGAAATTCTCGGATACGACGAGCATGGACTGCCGCGCTGATGGTGATCGATACATCGGCAATCGTGGCAATCGCACTCGACGAAGACGATGCGGCGGATATCGAGCGATTGATCGTAGACGATCCGATCCGCCTGATCTCGGCAGCAACGGTGCTTGAAGCAACGATGGTGATCGAGACGCGGCTAGGTGATGCGGGCGGGCGCGAGTTCGATCTCTGGCTCGTCAAGATCGGCGCCGAGATCGTGCCGGTCGACGCCCAACAAGTCGATGCTGCACGGCGCGCCTGGCGGCGCTACGGCAAGGGACGTCACGCCGCATCACTCAATTACGGTGATTGTTTTTCCTACGCGCTGGCCGTCACCCGCAGCGAACCTCTGCTGTTCAAAGGCGAGGACTTCGCGAAGACCGACATCGGCCTATCAGGCATTGCGCCGCTTCGATAGCGCGCAGGAGTGAAGAGCTCACGCGCACAGCTCGTAGGCGTCCTCGACGACATACGGCCCGCCGCCGGTGGAGGCTCGCGATGAGAACAGCACGAAGCGCTCCGCCATGAACGCCTTGCTCGGGAAGTAGCCGCGCAGCGAGAGATAGTCGGCGACGTCGCGGTCGGAGGCGTCGTACAGCCGGGCCAGCGTGACGTGCGGGATGAACTTGCGTCCTTCAGGATCGAGGCCGATCCGTTGCATCATGCGTTCGAGCTCGGCCTGCAATTCCATCAGCGGCTTGCTCGGCGCGATCGTCGCGACGACTGCCCTCGGCTTGCGGCCGCCAAAGCTCGTGAGCCCCTGCACCTTCACCTCGAAAGGCTTGCGGTCGACGCGAAACAGCAGCGAGGCGATCTCGTTGGCGGACGCGCCGTCGATGTCGCCGATGAAGCGCAAGGTGACGTGATAATTTTCGGGATCAATCCAGCGGGCGCCGGGAAGGCCGCCCCTCAAGTTGGAAAGCGAGTGGCCGATCTCGGCCGGAATTTCCAGACCCGTGAACAAACGCGGCATCGTTTCGCACTCCCGATGCTTGGGCATGATCCTTGGGAAAGACCATATCCAAATTTTAGAGCCGGTGACGAATCACCGGTACCCTGATTCCTATCGCAGTTGTGTGACTCTGCGAAGCACCGCGCGGGCCATCCCGGGAAAACCCTGGGAATTAGGGTTAGCGCTGCCCGCATTTCAACGCTGTTGCTCAGCTATCGTGCCAAGGAATGCCTCCACTGTGGGCAGGATGTTGGCGACGATGATGTCGACGCCGGCCGCAGTCGGATGAATGCCGTCGGCCTGGTTGAGCTTGGCGTCGGCCGCAACGCCCTCGAGGAAGAACGGGTAGAGCGGCACATCGAATTTTTTCGCCAGATCCGGATAAATCGAATTGAAGCGCGCGGCATAGTCAGTGCCGTAATTCGGCGGCGCCAGCATGCCGCAGAGCATCACCGCGATCTTGCGCGCCTTAAGCCGCTGGATGATGTCGGTCAGCGCGGCGCGCGTCAGGTCAGGATCGATGCCGCGCAAGGCGTCGTTGGCGCCGAGCTCGACGATGACGCCATCAGTTCCATCGGGCACCGACCAGTCGAGCCGGTCGCGGCCGCCGGAGGAGGTGTCGCCGGACACGCCGGCATTGATCATTTCGACCTCTATGCCTTTGTCTTGCAACGCTTTTTTGAGTTTCTGGGGAAACGCCTCCTGGGCCGGGAGGCCGAGACCGGCGCTGAGGGAATCGCCGAGAACGACGAGCCTGATCGGCTTTGTCGCTTCCGCCCAAGCGGGGGGCGCGATCGTCATCAAAGCGAGCATCAACACGGCTATGTGCATGAACAATCCGTAACGCCTCTCGACCGCGCTGTCGGAGTTGCCATATGACCGGACCATGGACACTCGCATCGACCCCTCTTCGCTCGCCGCTACCGCCGCGGACACCATCGCCATCTCCAACGTCAATCTCTCATTGGGCACGGGCGCGGCACGCGTTCACATCCTCAAGGATATCAGCCTGCGGGTCGCCTCGGGCGAGACGATCGGCCTGATCGGCCCGTCAGGCTCGGGCAAATCCACGCTGCTGATGGTGATGGCGGGGCTGGAACGTCCTGATAGCGGAGAGGTGGTGGTATCAGGCACGCCTTTCAATGCCCTCGACGAGGACGCACTGGCCCGCTTCCGCGGCCGCCAGGTCGGCATCGTCTTCCAGTCCTTCCACCTGATTCCGACCATGACGGCGCTGGAGAACGTCGCCGTGCCGCTCGAGCTTGCCGGCAATCCCGATGCTGCGCGGCGCGCGGCGCAGGAGCTGCAATCGGTCGGGCTCGGCGACCGCCTGCATCACTATCCGACGCAGCTCTCCGGCGGCGAGCAGCAGCGCGTTGCGCTCGCGCGCGCGCTGGCGCCCGATCCCGCGATCCTCGTCGCCGACGAGCCGACCGGCAATCTCGACGAGACAACCGGAAAACAGATCGTCGATCTCCTGTTCAGCAAGCACGCCGAGCGCGGCATGACCCTGGTGCTGGTCACGCACGATTCCTCGCTCGCGCATCGCTGCGATCGCGTCATCCGCCTGCGCTCGGGGCGCATCGACACGCAGTCTGCGCCGGCATGAGCGCGGCAGTCGAACCATTCGCGAGGCCGGGCGGCGTCGCGCTGTCGCTGCGCTACGCGCTGCGCGAATTGCGCGGGGGCCTGCGCGGCTTCTATGTCTTCATCGCCTGCATCGCGCTCGGCGTGATGGCGATCGCCGGCGTCGGCTCGGTGTCCGCGAGCCTCTCCGATGGTCTCGCGCGCGAAGGCCGCACGCTGCTCGGCGGCGACGTCTCCTTCGTATTGTTCCAGCGCGAGGCCAAGCCCGAAGAGGTCGCCTTCCTGCGCTCGCGCGGTACGCTGTCGACGGCGGCGACCTTGCGCGGCATGGCGCGCACGACCGACGGCAAGCTGGCGCTGGTCGAGATGAAGGCGGTCGACGACACCTATCCGTTGCTGGGACAGCTGACGCTGGCACCGCCCCTGCCGATGTCCGACCTGCTCGCGGAGCGTGACGGCGTATTCGGCGCCGCCGCCGATCCGACGCTGCTGGCGCGGCTCTCGCTGAGGACCGGCGACCGCGTCACCATCGGCTCGGCGACCTTCCAGATCCGCTCGACGGTCGAATCCGAGCCCGACAAGCTCGCCGGCGGCATCGGCTTCGGGCCACGCTTCCTGATCAGCGAGAGAGCCTTGCGCGCCACCGGCCTGATTCAGCCCGGCAGCCTGGTGCGCTGGGTCTACCGGGTCAAGCTGCCCGATGCCGCGAACAACGAGCGCGCCACCGAAGCCTTCATCGCGGACGCCCGCAACGCCGCGCCGCAGGCCGGCTGGGAGATCCGCAGCCGCTCCAATGCCTCGCCGCAGCTCGAGCGCAACATCAGCCGCTTCACGCAGTTCCTGACCCTGGTCGGCCTCGCCGCCCTTCTCGTCGGCGGCGTCGGCGTCGCCAATGCCGTGAAGAGCCATATCGACCGCCGGCTCGAGGTGATCGCGGCCCTCAAGGCCGTCGGCGCCACCGGGCGCGACGTCTTCGGCATCTATCTTGCGCAGGTCATGCTGCTCGCGGGCATCGGCTCGGTGATCGGCCTCGTGCTCGGCGCCGCCATGCCCTTCGCGATCGTCGGGCTGTTCGGCAAGCTGCTCCCGCTGCCGGTGGTGCCGGCCGTGCATGCCGACGAGCTCGCGCTGTCCTTCGTCTACGGCCTCTTGACCGCGCTGGCCTTCGGCCTGTGGCCGCTCGGCCGCGTGCACGACGTGCCGGTCGCCGCGCTGTTCCGCGACACCATCAGCTCGGAATGGCACCGGCCGCGCTTGGGCTATCTCCTGTTCATGGGGCTCGTGATCGCCCTGCTCATGGCCGTCGTGATCGGCCTCTCCTTCGACAAGCGCATCGCGGCGGTGTTCGTCGCCTCCTCGGTCGTCGTGTTCGCTTTGCTGCGCGGCATCGCCGCCCTGCTGATGGCAGGCGCACGGCGGCTGCCGCGGACGCGGCTGCCGATGCTGCGGCTGGCGATCGCCAACATCCACCGGCCGGGTGCGCTGACGCCCTCGGTCGTTCTGTCGCTGGGGCTCGGGCTCGCCGTGCTCGTCACCATCACCCAGATCGACGGCAATCTGCGCCGGCAGTTCCTCGCAGCTCTGCCCGATCAGGCGCCATCCTTTTTCTTCATCGACATCCCGAGCGCGCAAGCCGAGCAGTTCGACGGCTATCTGCGCCAGATCGCTCCCGGCGCGAAGGTCGAGGATGTGCCGATGCTGCGCGGGCGCATCGTCGCGGCGCGCGGCGTGCGCGCCGAAGAACTCAAGCCGACGACCGATTCCGAATGGGTGCTGCAGAGCGACCGCGGCCTGACCTACACCGGCGACCTGCCGAAAGGTTCCAAGGTGGTCGAGGGCGAGTGGTGGAGCGCCGATTATTCCGGGCCGCCGCTGGTCTCGATGGAGAAGAAGATCGCCGACGGACTCGGCCTCAAGCTCGGCGACGAGATCGTGGTCAACGTGCTCGGGCGCGACATCCCGGCGAAAATCGGCAATCTGCGCACCATCGACTGGCAGGGGCTCGGCATAAATTTCGTCCTCGTCTTCTCGCCGAACGCCTTCAAGGGCGCCCCGCATACCCATATCGCAACGCTGACCGAGGCCGGCGGCCACGCCGCGGGCGACGGCAAGATCATCAAGCAGGTGGCCGACGCCTATCCGATGGTGACGAGCGTGCGCGTGCGCGAGGTGATGGAGACGGTCGGCTCGGTGGTGACCAACCTGGCGCTGGCGATCCGCGGCGCCAGTGCCGTCACCCTGATCTCGGCGATCCTGGTGCTGGGCGGGGCGCTCGCAGCCGGCCACCGCCACCGCGTCTACGATGCAGTGATCCTCAAGACCCTGGGCGCGACGCGGCTGCGGCTGCTGGGCGCCTATGCGCTCGAATACCTCCTGATCGGCCTCGCCACCGCGGTGTTCGGCGTGATCGCCGGCAGCATCGCAGCCTGGATGATCGTGACGCGGCTGATGACGCTGAGCTTCGTCTGGCAGGCCGGCAGCGCGGCCGGCGTGGTCGCGGCCGCCCTCGTGGTCACCGTCGGGCTGGGACTCGCCGGCACGCTGCTGGCCTTGAACAAAAAGCCCGCGACGGTGTTGCGGAATTTGTGACAAAATGTAGCGGGTCGCCGCGCGGGAGCGGAATCGCACGATTCCTGCGATTAACCACGACTACTCGTCCGGATTGTGGGTGAGGGCGACATTCAGCCGCGCGTGGACGGTTGCAGCGAATGTGTTAGTTTCCCACATATCGGATGGGTTCGGAGCCCCGATTGTTAGCCAGAATTTAGTCGGCTGGCATCGGTATCCGAGATAGAATTTGACGAACCGGCGGCATGGCGACCCTCGTGCCGGACCGGACCAACCAACGGGAATTCGACCATGTCGGACCTAGACCGTAACTACGCTTCTCCTTTCGGCAGGGCCGCCGGGCGTGTTGACGCCGCGACGGTCGATGCCGGCCTGCGCGCCTACATGCTGCGCATCTACAACTACATGACCATTGGCCTGGCCATCACTGGCCTTGCCGCCCTCGGCGTCTACATGGCCGCCGTGACCGACGTTGCGACCCCGGAAGCGGTCCGCGTCGGCAAGCTGTTCCTGACGCCGTTCGGCTACGCCATGTTCGTCAGCCCCCTGAAGTGGCTGTTCATGCTCGCGCCGCTCGCGATGGTGTTCGTGATCTCGGCAGGCATCAACCGTCTCGCCCCCTCGACCGCCCAGATCCTGTTCTGGGTGTTCTCGGCGCTGATGGGCATCTCGCTGTCGTCGATCTTCCTGGTGTTCACGCACACCTCGATCGTGCGGGTGTTCTTCATCACCGCGGCGACCTTCGGTGCCCTCAGCCTCTACGGCTACACCACCAAGCGTGACCTGACCGGAATGGGCTCGTTCCTGTTCATGGGCCTGATCGGCATCGTCCTCGCCAGCCTGGTGAACCTGTTCCTGGCCAGCTCGATGCTGCAGTTCATCGTGTCGGTGGTCGGCGTGCTGGTGTTCTCGGGCCTCACCGCCTGGGACACCCAGCGGCTGAAGAACGACTACATCTACGGCTACGCCTCGGCCGGCGGTGACATCGCAGAGCGTGCGGCCATCACCGGCGCGCTGTCACTGTACCTGAACTTCATCAACCTGTTCACGCTGCTGCTGCAGCTGCTCGGCCAGCGCGAGTAAGCGACGACCTGAGTGAACGACATGAACCCCGGCCGAGAGGCCGGGGTTTTTGTATGCGTAACACTCCGTCATGCCCGACCATGACGCATGCGGAAACAGCGTTGCTCGTTGCAATACCGCTGCTATCTTGCCGCCATGTCCGCACCCGAAATCAGGCCCACCACCGAGGCCGACCTTCCCGCCATCACCGCCATCTACCAGCAGGCCGTCCGCGAGGGCACGGCGACATTCGAGCTGGAGCCGCCCGACCTCGCCGAGATGACGCGTCGCTACCGCACGCTGATCGACGGCGGCTATCCCTATTTCGTCGCCATGCTCGATGGCAGCATTGCCGGCTATGCCTATGCCGGCGCCTACCGGCCGCGGCCGGCCTACCGCTTCACGGTGGAGAACTCGATCTATCTCGACCCCGCCTTCCACCGCCGCGGTGTCGGCTCGTTGCTGCTGGAACGGCTGATCACCGAATGCGAGGCGCGCGGCTTTCGCCAGATGATCGCCGTGATCGGCGATTCCGCCAATGCCGGATCGATCGGCGTGCACACCAAAGCCGGCTTCAAGATGATCGGCACGCATCCCAATGTCGGGCTGAAATTCGGCCGCTGGCTGGACACGGTGATGATGCAGCGCGACCTCGGCGAGGGCGCAAGCACGGTGCCGGAGAGGTAGGTTCTGTAGCCCGGGTGAGCGCAGCGATACCCGGGGAACGCTGCGAGACAAGACCCGGATGTCGCTGCGCTCATCCGGGCTGCGAAAGTCCCGTCACACCACCGCCAGCTTCCGATCGATCACCAGCAACACCCGCTCAAGCTCATGGCCGCGGCGCAGGATCAGCCCGGTCGCCGAGATCACGCTGTACATGCCCTGCTTGCGCGCGAGCCGCGGGTCCTTCTCGATGCGATAGATCGGCACTTCCGAGGCGCGGCGATAGACCGAGAACACGGCGCGGTCCTTCAGAAAGTCGATGGCGTAGTCGCGCCACTCGCCGTCGGCGACCATGCGGCCGTAGAGATTGAGAATCCGGTGCAGCTCGAGCCGGTTGAACGTCACCCGGTTCGGCTGCGCATTCGCAGCGGCGGGGCGCGCCGCCGCGCGCTGCTCGCTCGGATCGGCATCCTCCGACATCAGGCTCATGGGAAGCGCCTCCTCATCGCACGCCATGACCGCGTCCGCGAAGACCGTCCCCGGAACCGCGGCTCATGACAATTGCATGATCGCGCCAACCGTTCCGCGCCGCAAGGGGCTCAACCCACCGAATCGGCCCCGGGTCAGGGCACACGCAGGGGTGGAACTTTGTCGCGGCAAACCGTCACGGGATCGTTAGCAGGAATCATAGTCTCGCCGTTTTTCCGCCCACCGCCTGCCGCCCTGCATTGCGATAAGGGCTTCCGTGCGTTGACCCGGTCCTTTCGGTTCCGGATTCCTCAGCCCCCAGCCCCCCGGGGTCGAACAGGATCGGGTCTGTACGCACGGCAAGGAGGGCCAACGCAAGTTGGTCCTTTTTTGTTTGTGTCGGGATGTTGCCGGCCGCTGTCATTCCGGGGCGCGCGAAGCGCGAGCTACGGTGCGCAATTGCGCACCTGAGAATCCATTTCTCAGCTCAGATGATGGATCAATGGATCCCGGGCTCGCGCCAACTGGGGCGCCCCGGAATGACGAGAGCCTGATTGTCTTGAGTACCTCTGCGCTTCAATGCAGCGACGTGTACGCCGCGCCGAGCATCGGGCCGGGCTTCTCCCGGCTGCCGTCCTGGACATAGACCACCGCGCCGTCGACGCCGTCGCGCGTGAGGTTCTCGATCGGCACCGTCCAGCTTTCCGGACGGCCGGTCCAGTCGCCGACCTTGAGCAGGTTGCGTACCACGTTGTGATAGGTGACCTGCTGTCCGCGATTCTCGCCGCGGGTGATCGCGATCGGCACCGACTTGGCGATCGAGCAGATCCAGACCTCGCCGTGCGAGACCGCGGGCTCCTTGCTTGCGGCCACCGAGACGTTGATGTGCTTGCCCGACAGTGACATCGTCACCGGCACGCTCATCACGCCGGTGCCCTTGTCGGTCTTGCCGATCGCATTCTCGATGCCGGCGCGATCGCTGCCGATGACATGCGTTGAGCCGTTGACGACGGCCTGCGGCGTGTAGACCTCGCGGTCGCCGCGCATCCGCGAATAGGCACGCTGCCGTGCAGAGAAGCGCGAGTCCGCCAGCGTGTCTTTCCAGCCGAGATAGTCCCAATAGTCGATCGGCATGCTCAACGCGATGATCGACGGGTCTTTCGAGAGATCGCCGATGATCTGGTCGGCGGGCGGGCAGGAGGAGCAGCCCTGCGAGGTAAACAATTCAACAACGGCGCGGGGATCAGCCTGAGCGGGACGGATGACAGCGATGATCGCGCAGATGCCGAGAGCTCCCGTCCAGAGGGCATTGGACCAGCGCGAAATCGGATGAGAAGCCGTCATTGTCGTCATGTCGAACGCCGCACACCATTGCTCGTGGAAAGGGGAATCTTATCGCCGGATGGTCACCGTAGTCTTACGGGGCGCGGTACATTCGTCCGTCCAGGCAACCGTCCAAGGGACGGTTTTTCGCCGGGCGGGCCCATCTGAAACGTACCGCAAACGCGCGAAGGCGGCCTTTGATAGGCCGCCTTCGTTTTGGCTTCTACTCACTTCGCAGTGAGCCATCGTTCACAAATCCGCGCTTACGCCGCGAGCTTGCGCAGCACGTAGTGCAGGATGCCGCCGTTGCGGTAGTAGTCGAGCTCGTCCAGCGTATCGATGCGGCAGAGCAGCGAAACGCGCTGCAGCGAACCGTCGCCGGAGACGATCTCCGCAGTCAGCTTCTGGCGCGGCTTGAGGTCGCCGACGAGGCCGCGCAGCGTAACCTTCTCGTCACCCTTCAGACCCAGCGACGACCATGAGGTGCCTTCCTCGAAGGTCAGCGGCAGCACGCCCATGCCGACCAGGTTGGAGCGGTGGATGCGCTCGAAGCTCTGGCAGATCACGGCGCGAACGCCGAGCAGACGCGTGCCCTTCGCCGCCCAGTCGCGCGAGGAGCCGTTGCCGTACTCGGCGCCGGCGAACACCACCAGCGGCACCTGCTCCTGCTGGTACTTCATCGCGGCGTCGTAGATCGACATCTGCTCGCCGTCGGGCCAGTGCTTGGTGAGGCCGCCTTCCGGGATGTTGCCGTCGGCGCCCTTCAGCATGAAGTTCTTGATGCGGATGTTGGCGAAGGTGCCGCGCATCATCACTTCATGGTTGCCGCGGCGCGTGCCGTACTGGTTGAAGTCGGCCGGACGCACCTGGTGCTCGCTGAGATACTTGCCAGCGGGCGAGGTCAGCTTGATCGAACCGGCCGGCGAGATGTGGTCGGTGGTGATCTTGTCGCCGAACATGGCGAGGATGCGCGCCTCGACGATGTCGGTGACCGGCTCCGGCTCCTTCTTCATACCGTCGAAATAAGGCGGGTTCTGCACATAGGTCGAAGACATGTTCCAGCGATAGGTCTCGCTCTCGACCGTCTTGATCTTGCGCCAGTTGGTGTCGCCCTTGAACACGTCGGCATACTTCTTCTTGAAGATCGACGCGGTCACGAACTTCTTCATGAGGGCGTTGATCTCTTTCGTCGTCGGCCAGATGTCCTTCAGGTACACCGGCTTGCCGTCCTTGCCCTCGCCGAGCGGCTCGGCGGCAAGGTTCTTGGTGACGCTGCCGGCGAGCGCATAGGCGACGACCAGCGGCGGCGAGGCCAGGTAGTTCGCCTGCACGTCCGGCGAGACGCGGCCTTCGAAGTTGCGGTTGCCGGAGAGCACGGCGGCCGCGACGATGCCGTTGTCGTTGATCGACTTCGAGATCTCCTCCGGCAGCGGACCGGAATTGCCAATGCAGGTGGTGCAGCCGAAGCCGACCAGATTGAAGCCGACCTTGTCGAGATCAGCCTGAAGGCCGGAATTCGCGAGATATTCCGCGACCACCTGGCTGCCCGGCGCGAGCGAGGTCTTCACCCAGGGCTTGGCCTTCAGGCCCTTCTTCACCGCATTGCGGGCGAGCAGGCCGGCGCCGATCAACACGCTCGGGTTGGAGGTGTTGGTGCAGGAGGTGATGGCGGCGATCACGACATCGCCATGACCGAGATCGTAGTTCTTGCCTTCGACCGGGAAGCGCTTCGCCGGCTCCGCGGCCTTCTTGTACTCGCTGGCGAGTGCGAGCGAAAAGCCTTCCGCGACCGCGGGCAGCGCAATGCGGCCTTCGGGCCGCTTCGGGCCGGCCAATGACGGCACGACGTCGCCGAGATCGAGCGTCAGCGTCTCCGTGAACACCGGGTCGGGCGACTTGGCGGTGCGGAACAGGCCTTGTGCCTTGGCATAGGCCTGCACCAGCGCGACCCGCGCCGAGGCGCGGCCCGAGGTCTTGAGATAATCGAGCGCGGCGGCATCGACCGGGAAGAAGCCGCAGGTCGCGCCATATTCGGGCGCCATGTTGGCAATGGTCGCCTTGTCCGCGACCGAGAGATGGTCGAGGCCCGGGCCGAAGAACTCGACGAACTTGCCGACCACGCCGAGCTTGCGCAGCATCTGCGTCACGGTCAGCACGAGGTCGGTCGCAGTGACGCCTTCCTTCAGCGCGCCCTTCAGCTTGAAGCCGACGACGTTGGGCAGCAGCATCGACAGCGGCTGACCGAGCATGCAGGCTTCCGCCTCGATGCCGCCGACGCCCCAGCCGAGCACGGCGAGACCGTTGACCATGGTGGTGTGCGAATCAGTGCCGACGAGCGAGTCGGGATAAGCGACCTCGAAGGTGCCGGTCTTCTTGCCGACCGTCATCTTCTCCTTCTTGGTCCAGACCGTCTGGGCCAGATATTCGAGGTTGACCTGGTGGCAGATGCCGGTGCCGGGCGGCACGACGGCGAAGTTCGAGAACGCCTTCTGGCCCCACTTCAGGAACTCGTAGCGCTCCTGGTTCTGCTTGTATTCCTCGGTGACGTTCTTGCCGAAGGCCTTGTTGTCGCCGAAGAAGTTCACGATCACGGAGTGGTCGATGACGAGATCGACGGGAACCAGGGGATTGATCTTCTCTGCATCGCCGCCGAGCTTCTGCATCGCGTTGCGCATCGCGGCGAGGTCGACCACCGCGGGCACGCCGGTGAAGTCCTGCATCAGGACGCGCGCGGGACGGAAGGCGATCTCATGCTCCAGCGACTTCTTGCGCAGCCATTTCGACACCGCGACGATGTCTTCCTTCTTGACCGAGCGGCCGTCCTCGTTGCGCAGCAGGTTCTCGAGCAGGACCTTCATCGAATAGGGAAGTTTCGAAATTCCCTTCAGACCATTCTTCTCGGCCGTGGGCAGGCTGTAATACACATAGGTCTTGGCGCCGACCTTGAGGGTCTTTTTGCATTTGAAGCTGTCGAGCGAGGTCATGTAGGAGATCCCAATTGTTAGTTATACCCGGCAGGGTATTTTAACACCGTTAGCGTATCAGGCTGGGCCGCTTGCAGGGGCAGGTTGAGTTGCTGCATCAAGTAGTTCCGGGCTTATAGAAGCTTTCTAACGGCGCCGCCACAGCCACAATCGTGCCGCAGCAATCCGCGAGCCAAAAATTCCCATGCGCTACCCCAAGATTTCCTGAGGCCTGGCTTTGAGTGGGTTGAAACGAGGCGAGATGCGGCTTTCAGGTCACGGGCTCAGATGCGTACGAGGCGGACGCGAGGTGTTCGCCGGCCTCGAATTCGCGGCCGGCTCGGGCGAAGCCGTGGCGGTGACGGGTCGCAACGGATCGGGCAAGACCTCGCTGCTGCGGCTGATCGCGGGCCTGCTCGTTCCGGCCGGCGGCACGATCGCGCTGGACGGGGGCGACGCCGAGCTGACGGTGCCGGAGCAGTGCCACTATCTCGGCCATCGCGACGCCCTGAAGCCGGCCCTCAGCGTGGCGGAAAATCTGGTCTTTTGGGCCGATTTTCTCGGCGGCGAGCGTTGCGACGCGACCGAGAGCCTCGCCAAGGTCGGTCTCGACCACGCGACCCATCTGCCGGCCGCCTTCCTCTCCGCCGGCCAGCGCCGCCGGCTCTCGCTGGCGCGGCTGCTGGCCGTGCGGCGCCCGGTCTGGCTCCTGGACGAGCCGACCACGGCGCTGGACGTGGCCGGCCAGGACATGTTCGGCGGCCTGATGCATGAGCACCTGTCGCGCGGGGGCCTGATCGTCGCCGCCACCCACGCGCCGCTGGGGATCGATTCGCGGGAGCTGCGGATCGGAGGTGCGGCGTGAAATTCATCGACCCTCAGTTTTCCAAGTGGCCGGCCGGCGCTCTCTCCGTTCCCTCCCCCCTTGTGGGGGAGGGTCAGGGAGGGGGGTGCCACACGGCAGGACCTCTCGCTTCATGTGTTGGGGAAGCAGGCGCTCTGTTGCTGGCCGCCCGCCCCCGACAACCATCCCTCCCGGGGCTACCCCCCTCCCCTACCCTCCCCCACAAGGGGGGAGGGAGCGCAGGGTGCTCGCGGCCAGGCTCCGACGCAGCCGTATCACTCGGCGAGGTCACCCCATGACCGCCCTTGCCGCTCTCATTCGCCGGGACATCCGGATCGCGCTGCGCGTTGGCGGCGGGGCGCTGATTGGCGTGCTGTTCTTCCTGACCGTGGTGGTGCTGATGCCGTTCGCGGTCGGGCCGGATCTGGCGCTGCTGTCGCGGCTCGGGCCGGCGATCCTGTGGCTCGGCGCACTGCTGGCGAGCCTGCTCACCCTGGACCGGCTGTTCATGGCCGACCATGAGGACGGCTCGCTCGACCTGATCACGATGAGCCGGACGCCGCTGGAACTCGCCTGCGCCGCCAAGGCGCTGGCGCATTGGCTGGCCGCCGGCCTGCCGCTGATCGTCGCAACCCCCGTGCTCGGCCTGTTGCTCAACCTCGACATGGTCGCAACCGGTGCGGTGGCGCTGACGCTGCTGGCGGGCACGCCGGCCCTGACCTTCACCGGCATGATCGGCGCGGCACTGGCAGTGACGCTGCACCGCGGCGGTCTGCTGATGGCCGTTCTCGTGCTGCCGCTGTCGATTCCCGTGCTGATCTTCGGCGTTGCGGCCTCGCAGGCCGTGATCGTCGGTCCCATGACGTTCGGGGCGCCGTTCTCGATCCTCTGCGCGCTGTCCCTGGTCAGCCTCGTCATCGGCCCGTTCGCGGCGGCGGCGAGCCTGCGCCATGGTCTCGATTGAGATGAGCTCGACTGACCTTGACTCCGATCAATTTTCGCTGCGGCCTTTCGTGCTGATTGCCTGAGCGGCCCCCGGTGATTATCAGGATACCATGACGCTGATCGACCTCGCCAATCCGACACGGTTCCTCGCGCTCACGGCGCGGGTGTTGCCGTGGCTCGCGGCCGCGACCGTCATCCTGCTCGCGATCGGCCTCTACCAGTCTGCCTACGCGCCCGACGACTACCAGCAGGGCGCGACCGTGAAGATCATGTTCATCCACGTGCCCAATGCCTGGCTGTCGATGTTCGTCTGGGGCGTGATGAGCATCGCCTCGCTGGGCACGCTGGTGTGGCGGCATCCGCTTGCCGACGTCGCCGCCAAAGCTGCCGCTCCCATCGGCGCCGCCTTCACCTTCCTCGCGCTGCTCACGGGCTCGCTGTGGGGCCGGCCGATGTGGGGCACCTACTGGGAATGGGATGCGCGGCTGACCTCGGTGCTGATTCTGTTCCTGATGTATCTCGGCCTGATGGCGCTGTGGCGCGCGGTGGACGATCCGTCGCGCGCGGCGCGCGCCGCGGCGGTGCTGACCCTGGTCGGCGCCATCAACCTGCCCATCATCAAGTTCTCGGTCGACTGGTGGAACACGCTGCACCAGCCGGCCTCGGTGATGCGCATGGGCGGCTCTGCCCTCGACAAGTCGTTCCTGATTCCGCTGCTGGTGATGGCGATCGCGTTCACGCTGCTGTTTGTCACGCTGCACCTGGCTGCGATGCGCAACGAGATCCTGCGCCGCCGCGTCCGCTCGCTGCAGATGATGCAGGCGAGCCGCATCGCGTTTTCGAGCGAAAACGGTTCGCGTGGAGAAAACGCTTCAAACGAAGTCGGGGCCGCTTGATCATGTCGCTCGGTCCCTACGCCTCTTTCATCGTGACGTCCTATGCCGCGGCGGCCGTCGTGGTCGCGATCCTGATCGGCTGGGTCATGCTTGATTATCGCAGCCAGACGCAGCGCCTGCGCGAACTGGAGGAGCGCGGCATCACCCGTCGTTCAGGCCGCAGCGCGACGGAGCTGCGATGAGCGATCAGTCGACCTCCGCCCCGCCGCAGCGCCGCACCTTCCTGATGGTGCTGCCGCTGATCGCCTTCATCGGACTTGCGCTGCTGTTCTGGTTCCGGCTCGGCAGCGGCGATCCCTCGCGGATTCCCTCCGCGCTGATCGGTCGGCCGGCGCCGCAGACGGCGCTGCCGCCGCTGGAGGGATTGCAGGACGATGGCGCCCAGGTGCCGGGGCTCGATCCCGCCGCGTTCAAGGGCAAGGTCAGCCTGGTCAACGTCTGGGCGTCCTGGTGCGTGCCGTGCCATGACGAGGCGCCGCTCCTGACCGAGCTCGCCAAGGACAAGCGCTTCCAGCTGATCGGCATCAATTACAAGGACGCCTCCGACAACGCGCGCCGCTTCCTCGGCCGCTACGGCAACCCGTTCGGCCGCGTCGGCGTGGACGCGAACGGCCGCGCCTCGATCGAATGGGGCGTCTATGGCGTGCCGGAGACCTTCGTCGTCGGGCGCGAGGGCACCATCGTCTACAAGCTGGTGGGGCCGATCACGCCGGACAATCTGCGGACGGTGCTGATGCCGCAGATGGAGAAGGCGCTGAAGGCGGCGGGGAGCTGATCGCCGCGCTCGTGCGACACACTCAACTGTCATCGCCCGACTTGATCGGGCGATCCAGTATTCCAGAGACGTCAGACGTATACGGAGAAGCCGCGGCGTACTGGATTCCCCGCTTTCGCGGGGAATGACAGCGGTATGTGGGTCGACGTTTCGCCCTACCCCTTGCTCACATCCCCCGCCTCCGCCTCGCTGGTCTCCAGCGATACCGGCTCGAGGTGGTAGCGCTTGGTCAGCGGCATCTGGGCGATGGCGAAGATCATCGTGATGGGCGTCACGCCGAACACCTTGAAGTTCACCCAGAAGTCGGTGCTCTGGGTGCGCCAGACGATCTCGTTCAGCACGGCCATGCCGGCGAAGAACAACGCCCAGCGCAGCGTGAGGATGCGCCAGCCCTGCGGGGTCAGGTTGAACATCTGGTCGAACATCACGGCGATGAAGGAGCGGCCGAACAGCAGGCCGCCGCCGAGGATCGCGGCGAACAGGCCGTAGATGATGGTCGGCTTGACCTTGATGAAGGTCTCGTCGTGCAGCACCAGGGTCAGCGTGCCGAACACCAATACGACCACGCCCGTCACGATCGCCATGATCGGGATGTGGCGCGTCACCACATAGGAGGCGACCATCGCCACCACGATCGCCACCATGAAGGCACCGGTTGCGGCGAACAGATTGAACTTCGCATTCACGAAGAAGAACACGAGCAGCGGACCAAGCTCGGTCGCGAGCTTGAACAGCGGATGCGGCTGGGTCTTGTCCATTCTTCAGCTCTCGATTCCGGCGATGGCGCGGGCGAAGTCACGCGCGGTGAACGGCGCGAGATCGTCGACGCCTTCGCCGACGCCGATGAAATGCACCGGCAGCTTGAATTTCTCCGCAAGCGCCACCAGGATGCCGCCGCGCGCGGTGCCGTCGAGCTTGGTCATCACGAGGCCGGTGACCCCCGCGGTGCGATGGAAGGCCTCGACCTGCGACAGCGCGTTCTGGCCGACGGTGGCATCCAGCACCAGCAGCACCGCGTGCGGCGCGCTGGCATCCACCTTGCGGATGACGCGCACGACCTTTTCGAGCTCGTTCATCAGCTCGGCCTTGTTCTGCAGGCGGCCGGCGGTGTCGATCAGAAGCACGTCGATGCTCTGGTCCTTCGCCGCCGTCAGCGCATTGAAGGCGAGGCTGGCCGAATCCGAGCCCTGTGCGCCCGCGATAACGGGCGTCCTGGTGCGTTCACCCCAGACCTTGAGCTGCTCGATGGCCGCCGCGCGAAACGTGTCGCCGGCGGCCAGCATCACCTTGCGGCCTTCGGAGGCGAATTTTTGCGAGAGCTTTCCGATCGTCGTTGTCTTGCCGGAGCCGTTGACGCCGACCACGAGAATGACGAACGGTTTCTTGCCCGCATCGATCTCGAGCGGCTTGGCCACCGGTGCCAGCACCTTCTCGACCTCGGTCGCGACGACGTCCTTGACCTCGTCCGCCGAGATCGCCTTGTCGTAGCGCCCCGTGCCGACGGCGTCGGCGATCCGCACCGCGACCGAAGTGCCGAGGTCGGCGCGCAAGAGCACGTCCTCGATGTCGTCGAGCATGGCGCGGTCGAGCTTGCGCTTGGTGACGAGGTCGGCGACCGCTGTTCCGAGCGAGGACGACGTGCGCTTCAGCCCGTTGGACAGGCGGCGCCACCAGCTCAGCTTGGGGGTCTCGGAGGTATCGTTCATGGGTGCTCGTGCCGCCGATTTGAAGTTCCTACTCTCTTGCCGCAAGTTCGGTTAGGAACTTCAAATCGAAGAGCGGCACGGGAGAAATTTGCAGCTTTTGGATTTGGCATTCGCTTGGCGGTTGCGGCGACCACTGAGCGAATGCCAAATCCGCCGCACTGGTGTGTTAGCCGTTCCGGCTCCTAAACGAAAGTCTTGCAATTGCTCGATGTTCCCGAATTGACCGCCGAGGAGATTTTGTCGCGCGTGCTCCATCGCGACGGCTTGATGCTGGTCATCAACAAGCCGGCCGGCCTTCCCGTGCATCGCGGTCCCAAGGGCGGCGCCAATCTGGAGGATTCCTTCGACGCGCTGCGCTTCGGCCTGCCGCGGCCGCCGGTGCTGGCTCACCGGCTCGACAAGGACACTTCCGGCTGCCTCGTGCTCGGCCGCCATCGCAAGGCGACCGCATCGCTCGGCCTCCTCTTCAAGCACGGCAAGATCGGCAAAACCTACTGGGCCGTGGTCGAGGGCGGGCCCACCGAAGACGAAGGCACGATCGATATGCCGCTCGGCCGGCTCAACGCCGAGCGCGGCTGGTGGCAGAAGCCGGACCCGGAGGGGCAGAAGGCCATCACCAATTGGAAGGTGATGGGCCGGGGCGAGGGTCTGACCTGGCTTGCCATGGAACCCGTCACCGGCCGGACCCATCAATTGCGGGTGCATTCAGCCGCGACCGGCTGGCCGATCTTCGGCGATAACATTTACGGCAACGGCCCGCGCTTCGGCGAGCCGCGCCTGCACCTGCATTCCCGCGAGATCGTGGTGCCGATCTCCCGGAACAAGGAGCCGGTCCGCGTCGTGGCGCCGGCCCCGCCGCACATGCACGAGAAGCTCAGGGCTTGCGGGTGGAACGGGGAATAGGCGCCAGCCGGCTTTTGGTTACACAAATCGCGCCACGAGCTCTCTCACCTCTCCCGCTTGCGGGAGAGGGAACGCATCCGTTCCGTGGCAGCGATCGCCCTATTCTCGCCGGTGCATGGTTTACCAAACCTTCAGCGCTCCTCTCTAATGATAACGGTTGCTTAGAAAAAGCTTCCGTTAACCGCTCGGGACGAGCAGCACGTGATGTCCAAGGCCCAGCAATCGATCATCGACGAGGTCGAATCCGCGATTCGGGCAGGCTCGCCGGAAAAGGGGCTCGAGACCGCCCGCCGCGTCACCGACCTGTTCCTGTCTTCCGCCGGCAGCTTTGACGACGAGCAGATCGCACTGTTCGACGACGTGCTCGAGCGCCTGATCGGCACCATCGAGCTGCGCGCCATCGCCGACATGGGCGCACGCATCGCGCTCGCCGAGATCAGCGCCCAGCTCGCGCCGGTCGCGCAGGCACCGCCGTCCGTGATCCGCCGCCTCGCCAACAATGACGAGATCCGCATCGCCGGTCCCGTGCTGCAGGAATCCGCGCGCCTCGACGACGGCGAACTGGTGAAGATCGCCTCCAGCAAGGGCGAGCCGCATCTGCTCGCGATGGCCGGGCGCTGGTGGCTGAAGGAGATCGTCACCGACGCGCTGCTGGCGCGCCGCTATCCCAGCGTCAGCCGGCGGCTCGCCGCCAATCCCGGCGCGCGCGTCTCCGGAGACGGATTTGCCATCATCGTCGGACAGGCCGAGAGCGATCCGGAGCTCGCCGTCAGCGTCGGCGTTCGCATCGATTTGCCATCGGATCTGCGCCTCCAATTGCTGCGCTCGGCGACGGATGCCGTGCGCGCCCGCCTGTTGTCGCGCGCGCCGCCGCATCTGTTCGAGGAAATCCAGAGCGCGATCGCAGCCGTCACCATCGGCGTCGAGCGCGAGATGTCCGGTGTCCGCGATTTCGAAGGCGCCAAGCGCGCCATCGCAGGCCTCAAGGCGACCGGCCAGCTTGATGAGGCGGCGTTGTCCGGCTTCGCCAGACAGCGGCGCTATGAGGAGACCGTGGCGAGCCTTGCGGCGTTGTCCGGGTCGACGGTCGACGTGATTCGCCCGCTGATGCAGAGCTTGCGCGAGGACGGTCTGCTGGTGCCGTGCAAGGCGGCGCAGCTCAGCTGGGAGACGACGGCCGCCGTGCTCGAAAGCCGCTTCGCGACGGGCGCGATGAAGCCGGCCGATCTCGCCAGGGCGCAGGATCATTTTGCGAGAATGACGACGGAGGACGCGCGGCGCACGCTGCGGTTCTGGCAGGTGCGGGCGTCGTAGGAGCGCGCGTTCTAGTCAAGGCGTATCCACACCCTCGGTGTCGTCCCTGCGCACGCAGGGACCCATAGCCACAGGGAGAAGTTTGGCGACGGCTGTCAGCTGCCTGCTTCGCTGGGACGAGCACCGTTTGCAACCGATAAATCACGCGGTATGGGTCCCTGCGTGCGCAGGGACGACGTTGAGGATAGAGCGCGGCGCAACTTACCGCAGCCCGACTATGTGGTCAGCCGCTCGCCATCGCTGCCGGCAATCGTCAGCGGCACCACGCTGCCGACACGCTCGTCTGCAATCGCCACCGGCAGATAGTGCTCCGTGCGGCCCTGCCCCGCGCTCTCGATCAGCACGTCGCGTGTCGCGCCGACCTCGGCATGCAGCCGCTTGCGCAGCGCGGCTTCACCGGCCGCACGCAACCGCTTCGCACGCTGCTTGATGACCGCCCCCGCAACCTGCGGCATCCGCGCGGCCGGCGTGCCGGGCCGCGGCGAATAGGGAAAGACGTGGAGGAAGGTGAGACCGCATTCCTCGACGAGGTCGAGCGAATGCGAGAACATCTCCTCCGTCTCGGTCGGAAAGCCCGCAATGATGTCGGCGCCGAAGGCGATGTCCGGGCGCAGACGGCGGACCTGGTCGCAGAACGCGATCGCATCCTGCCGCGAATGCCGCCGCTTCATGCGCTTCAGGATCATGTCGTCGCCTGACTGCAGCGAC
This sequence comes from Bradyrhizobium sp. USDA 327, assembly GCF_041262065.1. Classification (NCBI taxonomy): domain Bacteria; kingdom Pseudomonadati; phylum Pseudomonadota; class Alphaproteobacteria; order Hyphomicrobiales; family Nitrobacteraceae; genus Bradyrhizobium; species Bradyrhizobium sp. USDA 327. The sequence continues at coordinate 6,860,242 of NZ_JBGCCW010000001.1, forward strand.
AGATGCAGATGCGGCATCAGCCGCGCATCGTCGGCGATGGCATCGAGCAGATCGTCGTCGGCCTCGATCGAATCGATCGAGGAGATGCGCAGGCGCTTCAGCTCCGGCACGTGCCGCAAGATCTGCCTGGTCAGCATGCCGAGCTTCGGCGCGCCCGGCAGATCGGTGCCGTAGCTGGTGAGGTCGACGCCAGTCAGCACGATCTCGGCATGACCCCGCTCGACCAGTGTCCGCACCTGCTCCACCACGGCACCCATCGGCACCGAGCGCGAATTGCCGCGGCCGAACGGGATGATGCAGAAGGTGCAGCGATGGTCGCAGCCGTTCTGCACCTGCACGAACACACGCGGCAGGCCGCTCGCATAGCCATCGACGAGATGTGGCGCCATCTCCCTGATAGCCATGATGTCGCTGACGGCGATCTTCTCGCTGGCGCCGACGTCGAACGCCGCCTGCGTCTCGCGCCACGCATCGCCGTGCAGCTTGTCGTCATTGCCGACGACACGATCGACCTCGGCCATGTCGGCGAACATCGCAGCTTGCGTCTGCGCGGCACAGCCGGTGACGACGATGCGCGCACCGGGCCGCTCGCGCTTCAATTTGCGGATCGACTGGCGCGCCTGCGCCACCGCCTCGTTGGTGACGGCGCAGCTGTTGATGACGATGGTGTCTGAAAGGCCTGCGTCTTCCGCCTTGCTGCGGATCACCTCGGCCTCGAACGCATTGAGGCGGCAGCCGAAGGTGACGACCTCGACGCCCATCACGTGGCCGGCGCGAACAGCGCCGGATCGAAGGTGCCCTCATATTCGAAGGTCGCGGTGCCCGTCATCAGCACGTGGTCGTCGCGCTCGCGCCATTCGATGCCGAGCTTGCCGCCGGGCAGCGTGATCTCGACCTTGCGCTCCGCGCGCTTCAGCCGCGCCGCCGCGACCGCCGTCGCACAGGCCGCCGATCCGCAGGCCTTGGTCAGGCCCGCACCGCGTTCCCAGGTGCGGATCGTGATGTGCTGGGGATCGACGACATGGGCGAGCGTAATGTTGGCGCGCTCGGGGAAGATCGGATGGTTTTCCAGCAGCGGACCGAAGCGGCCGAGATCATAGGCGTTGACGTCCTCGACCCAGAACACCGCATGCGGATTGCCCATGCTCACCACGGAGGGCGAATGCAGGATCGGATTGTCGATTGGTCCGATCTGCAATTCGATGTAGCGGGTGTCGCGAAACTCTTCCGCCAGCGGAATGTCCTGCCAGCCGAACTTCGGTACGCCCATGTCCACGGTGTAGAGATCGGCCGCTGGACCCTGCCAGGCATTGAGCAGGCCGGCGGCCGTCTCGAAGGTCGCGGTGGTCTGCCCGGTCTTCTCGAAGATGCGGCGCACGACGCAGCGCATGCCGTTGCCGCAGGCCCCGGCCTCGGAGCCGTCATGATTGTAGATGCGGATGAAGGCTTCGGTGCCGTCCAGCCGCGGCTTCTGCAGCACCATGAGCTGGTCATAGGCGATGCCGCCTTGCGCAGACGCCACCGCCCGCGCATCGTCCGGCGTCACCTTGGCCGCGGAATCGCGCATGTCGACAACGACGATCTCGTTGCCGATGCCGTTCATCTTGGCAAATGCGTGGTTGGCCAGCGCGCTCATGAAAATTCCCGAATTTCGCCTGCCTTATATGGCGATCCTTGCCGGCTTGGCCAGCGATTTGCGGCCGCGAGCCAGGACATCGGCCATGACGCATCTGTCATGGGACGAATTCGGCGCTCGCGTGTTAGAACGGCGCGGTTCGCGCGAACCGGGACGCGCGGCCAGGTTGAGGCCTTGGTGGGTAAGGCCTTGATGAATTTGGGCCTTGGTGAATCCAGGGCCTTGGGGAGAATAGAATGACCAGTTTTCGTCGTCTCGCTCTGGCCGCGCTGATCCCGGCGGCCATGTCGATTGGCCTGTCCGGGGCTCCGGCACAGACACCCAGCCCGGCACCACCCGCGTCGGCAAGCCCCTCGCCTGCACCGTCGGCGGCACCCGCCCCAGCCGCAAGCGCTTCGCCAGCCCCGGCGGCAAGCCCGTCGCCGGCGGCCAGCGCCTCACCGTCGCCCGCCCCGACGGCCCCACCCCCAGCGGCCGCCGCGACGCCCGCCCCGGTGCAGACCGCCGATCCCTTCGGCCTCGAGACCACGCTCGAAGCCAGGAAGGTCGTGATGGTCAAGGGCACTGCCAATTGGGACTCGGCCTTCGACACGCTGATCGACGCCTTCAAGGCACTGAACACGCTGCTGGACAAGCAGGGCATCAAGCAAGCCGGCAATCCGATGATCGTCTACACCTCGACCGACGACACCGGCTTCACCTTCCTTGCCGAGATCCCGGTCGACCAGGATCCGAAGAACTTGTCCAAGGACATGAGCATCGGCAAATCGCCGGAGGGCAGGGCCCTGAAATTCGTCCATCGCGGCTCCTACGACAACATGGACAACACCTATGAGGCGATCACCAATCACCTCGACGACAAGAAGCTGGAAGCCAAGGACACCTTCATCGAGGAGTACCTCACCGATCCCCTGAAGACGGCCGAGGACAAGCTCGTGATCAACGTTTTCGTGCCGCTGAAGTGAGACCCATGAAAAAACCTGCCCTGCTCGCCGCCATATTCGCCACCGCACTGCTGACGGCGCCCGCACGCGCCGACGATTTTCCGTCCGCCATTTCGGTGAGCGGCGAAGCCACGATTTCCGCGGCCCCAGATCTCGCGCAGATCGATGCCGGCGTCGCCAACGACGCCAAGACGGCGAAGGAAGCTTCCGACGCCAACAATGCCGCGATGGGCAAGGTGCTGCTGGCGCTGAAGGGCGCGGGGATCGCCGAGAAGGACTACCAGACATCGCGCCTGTCGCTGCAGCCGCAATACGGCCAGAACAAATCCACCGGCGCCTCGCCCGTGGTCGGCTTCCGCGCGAGCAACCGCGTCACCGTGAAGATTCGCGACGTGACCAAGGTCGCCGGCGTCATCGACACACTGGTCAGCGCCGGCGCCAACGACATCGGCAACATCTCCTTCGAGGTAACCCAGGCATCGAAGCTGCTCGACGATGCGCGCGAGCAGGCGATCGCCGATGCGCGACGCAAGGCGGAGGTCTATGCCAAGGCCACCGGCGTGACGCTGGGCGCGCCGCTCAGCGTCACCGAGGGCGGCGGCCCGGTGCCGCTTTTCAAGGGCCGCATGGCAGCGCCAATGGCCGCAGCACCGCAGGCCGCGGTGGCGCCGGGCGAGGAAACGCTGTCGGTGACGGTGAATGTGAGCTGGGCGATCAAGCCGGGGCAGTGAGCCGCAAGAGGGCACACTGCCGCTTCAACAACAGTGTCGTCCTCGCGAAAGCGGGGACCCATAACCACGAGGAGTGGTTATGACGCGACACAGGTAACTCCGAGCCTTCGCCAAACATCTGCCCGTGGCTATGGGTCCCGGGCTCACGACTTCGTCGCGCCCCGGGACGACGAGCTGTATGCGTGGAGGCAGCGAGCCTAAATCTCCACCACCTGCCCAGGCTTCATCGCCACGAATCTTTCCTGCGGAATCTTCGCGGCATCGAGCGCTTCCACCAAGGCTTTCGCCGGCGCGTCGATCGCTTCATCCGTCAGTTGGAACGTGCCGTGATGGTGTCCAAGCGCTTGCTCGGCGCCGCAGTCGAGCAGCGCCTTCACCGCATCTTCCGGGTTCATGTGCTGGTCGCGCATGAACCAGCGCGGCTCGTAGGCGCCGATCGGGAGGATCGCGAGGCGCAGTGCCCCGTGCCTATCGGCGACGCGGCGGAAGTGCCTGCCGTCACCATAACCGGAATCGCAGACGACGTAGATCCTGCCGGCCGGCGTCTCCAGCACGAAGCTCGCCCACAGCGCCTTGTTGCGATCGAACAGGCTGCGCGCGGTCCAGTGCCGGGTCGGCACCAGATGCACGGCGATGCCGCTGCCGAGTTCGACGCGATCGTGCCAGTCGAAGGCCTCGACCTTGATGGTGGGATCGGCGCCGCGCATCGTGACGTCATTGCCGAGCGGGGTGACGACGCGCGGGGCGAAATTCTTGGTGAGCCGCGACAGCGTCGCGATATCCAGATGATCGTAGTGCCCGTGCGAGACCAGCACGACATCGATCTTCGGCAGCTTCTCGAAGGCGATGCCGGGATCGTTGTGCCGCTTCGGCCCGGCCCAAGCGACGGGCGCGACCCGCATCGACCAGACCGGATCGACCAGGATGTTGAGGCCGCCGGCCTGGATCAGCCAGCTGGCGTGGCCGACGAAGGAGAGCCGCGCCTTGCCGCCCTCGACGCGCTCCGGCGGGATGTCGGCATGCGGGCTCGGCGCCCACACGGGCCATTTCGCGCGCTGCCGTCCGCCGCCAAATTGCCAGCGCAGCACCTCGCGAAGCGATTTCGGCGGCGCCCCGTCCGGATCGAAGAAGTGCAGGCCGTTGAAATGGTCGGAGACGGGGCCGTCATGGGTTTTCATGTGAGATCCAGGGCGAGGACGCCGACCAGAGCACCGGTGCCCGCGAGCAGCCCCAAAAGTCGGGTAACCGGCGGGCTCGTAAGGATAGTCGGGCGGTAAGACATCACCGGCTATATGGGCCGGGCTGGCAGAAAAGGAACCCGTGGCCAAAAAGGTCACATTTTCAGTACCTTGCCTTATAAAGGGCGCCCCGGCACCCTAACTTTCCTTGACTTTTGGGCGGGAGCGGCGTTTAACCCCGCCACTTTCTCGGAAAGGCTTTCTTTTCGACCCGCCGACTGGCCCTGGAGGCCAGAGGTCAACGCCCGACAGCGCTGTGCGCCCTCGGGCGCAAAGGTGTTTGGAAGATCGCTTTTTCGGCGAGCAGGACAAGGGACAACGGCATTGTTCGACAATCTGTCGGAACGGCTTGGCGGCATTCTCGATCGTCTGACGGGGCGCGGCGCGCTGACCGAAAAAGACGTCGACGCCGCGATGCGCGAGGTGCGCCGCGCGCTGCTGGAAGCCGACGTCGCGCTCGAGGTGGTGCGCAGCTTCACCGAGCGCGTCCGCGAGCAGGCAATCGGCGCCACCGTGGTCAAGTCGGTCACACCCGGCCAGATGGTGGTCAAGATCGTCCATGACGAGCTGATCAACACGCTCGGCGCCGAAGGTCAGACCATCGACGTCAATTCCGTGCCGCCGGTGCCGATCATGATGGTCGGTCTGCAAGGCTCCGGTAAGACCACCACCACCGCAAAGCTCGCCCGCCGCCTGGTCCAGCGCGACAAGCGCAAGGTGCTGATGGCCTCGCTCGACGTCTATCGCCCGGCGGCGATGGAGCAGCTCGCCGTGCTCGGCCGCGATCTCGACATTCCGACCCTGCCGATCGTCGCAGGCCAGCAGCCGCAGCAGATCGCGAAGCGCGCGCTGGAAGCCGGCAAGCTCGGCGGCTACGACGTCGTGCTGCTCGACACCGCCGGCCGCACCACGCTCGACGAAGAGATGATGGCCGAGGCGGCCGCGATCAAAGCCGCGGCGAACCCGCATGAAGTGCTGCTGGTGGCGGACTCGCTCACCGGTCAGGACGCCGTGAACCTCGCCCGTGCCTTCGACCAACGCGTCGGCCTCACCGGCATCGTGCTGACCCGCGTCGACGGCGACGGCCGCGGCGGCGCCGCGCTGTCGATGCGCGCGGTCACCGGCAAGCCGATCAAGCTGCTCGGCACCGGTGAAAAGACCGACGCGCTGGAGGATTTCCACCCTGATCGTATCGCCGGCCGCATCCTCGGCATGGGCGACGTGGTGTCGCTGGTCGAACGCGCCGCCGCCAACATCGACGCCGAAAAGGCCGCGCGCACGGCCGAGCGCATGCGCAAGGGCCAGTTCGACCTCAACGACATGCGCGAGCAGCTGCTGCAGATGACGAACATGGGCGGCATCAGCGGGCTGATGGGCATGATGCCCGGCATCTCCAAGATGAAGAACCAGATCGCGGCGGCCGGCATCGACGACAAGATCCTGAAGCGCCAGGTCGCGATCATCGATTCCATGACGCGCGACGAGCGCCGTCATCCGGACCTCTTGAAAGCGAGCCGCAAGAAGCGCATCGCCGCAGGCAGCGGCCAGAGCGTCGAGCAGGTGAATAAGCTCCTGAAGATGCACCGGAACATGGCCGACGTGATGAAGGCCATGGGCTCGGGCAAGCGCGGCCCACTCGCCGGCATCGCGCAGGCCATGGGCTTTGGCGGCGGCATGAAGCCTCCCTCTCCGGAAGAGATGAAGGCGCTGCAGGAGAAGATGCAGGGCGGCGGCGGGCAGGGCCTGCCGAACCTGCCGAAGGATTTGCCGGCTGGGCTTCGCCAAGGTCTGCCCAACCTTCCTGGACTGACCGGGCTGAGCGGCAAGCCCACGCTGCCGGGTCTCGGCGGTTTTCCGGGCAAGAAGAAATGAGGAATTCGTCGCGGGGGACCGCACCGGTCCCGCGCAACGCGGAATACCAATCAACCGAACAAACTGTACTTTGAAGGAGAACTGAATGTCCGTCGTTATCCGCCTCGCCCGCGCAGGTACCAAGAAGCGTCCCGTCTATCACGTCGTCGTTGCCGACTCGCGCTTTCCGCGCGACGGCCGCTTCATCGAGCGTCTCGGCTATTTCAATCCGCTGCTGCCGAAGGACAACGAGGCGCGCCTCAAGCTCGACCTGGAGAAGGTGAAGGCCTGGGTCGCCAAGGGTGCGCAGCCGTCGGACCGCGTGGCGCGTTTCCTCGACGCTGCCGGCGTCAAGAAGCGCGAAGCGCGCAACAACCCCGAAAAGGCCGTGCCGCGCAAGGAGCGCAAGGCGCAGGCCGAAGCCGCCGCGAAGGGCTAAGGCCAGATCATGTCGGCGCTGGTCTGCGTCGCGCGGATCGGCGCCGCGCATGGTGTGCGCGGTGCGGTCAAATTGTGGACCTTCACCGAAGATCCCTTCGCCATCAGGCACTACGGCCCGCTGCTGTCCAAGGACGGCAAGCGCCAGTTCGAGGTCGCAACGGCACGCGAGGCGAAAGATCATCTGGTCGCGACGTTCAAGGGCGTCACGACCCGTGATGAAGCCGAGCGCCTCAACGGCATCGAGCTCTACGTTCCGCGCGACAAGCTGCCCGCGACCGACGCGGACGAATATTACCACACCGATCTGATCGGGCTCGCTGCCGTCACCACGGACGGCGAGCCGCTCGGCCGCGTCGTCGCGATCCAGAATTTCGGCGCCGGCGACATCATCGAGATCGCCCCGCCCAAGGGCCCGACGCTGCTGCTGCCATTCTCCAACGCGGTGGTGCCGGAAGTCGATCTCGCCGGCGGGCGCGTGGTGATCGCGCTGCCGCAGGAAATCGAGGGCGAGGAGCGCGACGACGAGGCTCTCTCGCCAGGCCGTCCCCGCGAAAGTGGGGACCCATAACCACAGGCTGTGGTTTTTGGCTAAGCTGACTGCAATGACCAACCCCTCACCCTGGCGCGCGACGGTGCTGACGCTGTTTCCGGAGATGTTTCCGGGACCGCTGGGCGTGAGCCTGGCCGGCCGAGCGCTGGCAGGCGGGCTCTGGCAGCTCGAGGCGCGGGACATCCGCGCCTCAGCCACCGACCGCCACCGCAGCGTCGATGACACCCCGGCCGGCGGCGGCCCGGGCATGGTGCTGCGCGCGGATGTTCTGGCCGCCGCCATCGATGCAGCGGAGATCGGCCCGGAGCGGCCGCGCCTCTTGATGAGCCCGCGCGGCCGGCCATTGACCCAGGCCCGGGTCACGGAGTTGGCCAGGGGCCCCGGCCCCCTGATCGTCTGCGGGCGATTCGAGGGAGTGGACCAGCGGGTGATCGACGGACGGGGCCTCGAGGAGGTCTCGATCGGCGACTACGTCCTGTCCGGGGGTGAGATCGCGGCCCTGGCCCTGATCGACGCCTGTGTGCGGCTCCTGCCCGGGGTGATGGGCAAGGAGGCCTCGGGAACCGAAGAGAGCTTTTCGGACGGGCTGCTCGAATACCCCCAATACACCCGCCCGCAGCTGTTCGAGGGGGTCCCGATCCCGGAAATCCTGACCTCGGGCGACCATGCCAAGGTTGCAAGCTGGCGGCGGGCGCAATCGGAGGCCCTGACGGCGGCCCGGCGGCCGGATTTATGGGCGCAAGTGCCGACCCCCGCCCCGAATCGGGCCGGGCGCCAAAAAACGCCAAAAAGCAAGACAGACGGGTGACAAACGCTCCGGCTTGCCTTATAGGAGCGGCCACATCCGCAATGGCTGGATAGACGAATTTCGCGCAGCCCCCGTTTGAAAAGGCTGGGCGCGCCGATGGAGATTTACCCATGAACCTGATCAAGCAGCTCGAGCAAGAGCAATTCGACAAGCTGTCCGCCGGCAAGGACATTCCGGAATTCGGCCCCGGCGACACCGTGATCGTCAACGTGAAGGTCGTCGAAGGCGACCGCACCCGCGTGCAGGCCTATGAGGGCGTCTGCATCGGCCGTTCCGGCGGTGGCCTCAACGAGAGCTTCACCGTCCGCAAGATCTCCTATGGCGAGGGCGTCGAGCGCGTGTTCCCGGTGATGTCGCCGATGATCGACTCGATCAAGGTGGTGCGCCGCGGCAAGGTGCGTCGCGCCAAGCTCTATTACCTCCGCAATCTCCGCGGCAAGTCGGCCCGCATCGTCGAGAAGCAGGACCGCCAGGCCGCCGTCGGCGAGTAAGCTTCGCCCCACCAGGCAAGTTTTCAAAAGCGCGGGGCCCGGCTCCGCGCTTTTTTGTTGCCTCGGTGCGGCGCGCGCGGTGCCCGTTCCTCACCCTGAGGAGCGCGGAACGCGCGTCTCGAAGGGCGAGGCCACCGGCCGGGCCTTCATCCTTCGAGACGCGCTTTAGAAGCGCGCTCCTCAGGATGAGGGGCATGCATGGCGCGCGTTGGCCGGCATTTGAAACCACTCGCGCTTCCAATTCGGACTGCTATATATCTCTAGAATGTTTCCAGGTCTGACCAGACACTCGTCCGTCAAGCGCATCGTCATCGACGATCGCTCGCGGCTGCCTGGCCGGTTCTTCGGACGCTTCGCGACCTCGGCAACGTCAGAGCTTACGCGCGCAGCCTAAAAGCTGCGCTGACGATTTTGTTGCCCGCGCGCCATCCGCGCTCATCGCTGACACACATTCTTCGGAGCTCAAGCTCATGTCCAAGCCGACCACATTGTACGACAAGATCTGGAACGACCATCTGGTGCACGAAGCCGAGGACGGCACCTGCCTGCTCTACATCGACCGCCACCTGGTGCACGAGGTGACCTCGCCGCAGGCGTTCGAAGGCCTGCGCGCAACGGGACGCAAGGTGCATGCGCCCGAGAAGACGCTCGCCGTCGTCGACCACAACGTTCCGACCACCGACCGCACCAAGCCGAATCCCGACCCTGAGAGCATCGAGCAGATCAAGGCGCTGGCCGAGAACGCCAAGGAATTCGGCGTCGAATATTACAACGAGTTCGACAGGCGCCAGGGCATCGTCCACGTCATCGGCCCCGAGCAGGGATTTACGCTGCCCGGCACCACCATCGTCTGCGGTGACAGCCACACCTCGACGCATGGCGCGTTCGGCGCGCTCGCGCACGGCATCGGCACGAGCGAGGTCGAGCACGTGCTGGCGACGCAGACGCTGATCCAGAAGAAGGCGAAGAACATGCGCGTCACCGTCGACGGAAAATTGCCTGACGGCGTGACGGGCAAGGACATCATCCTCGCCATCATCGGCGAGATCGGCACCGCGGGCGGCACCGGCTACGTGCTGGAATATGCCGGCGAGGCGATCCGTGCGCTCTCGATGGAAGGCCGCATGACGGTCTGCAACATGTCGATCGAAGGCGGCGCGCGCGCCGGCCTGGTGGCGCCCGACCAGAAGGCCTACGACTTCCTCCGCGACCGGCCGAAGGCGCCGAAGGGCGCGGCCTGGGATGCGGCGATGCGCTATTGGGAGACACTGCGCTCCGACGAAGGCGCGCATTTCGACCACGAGCTGCGCCTCGATGCGGCAAAGCTGCCGCCGATCGTGACCTGGGGCACCTCGCCTGAAGACGTCATCTCCGTGACCGCGCATCGTGCCCGATCCCGACAAGATCGCGGACGAGGCCAAGCGCATCTCCAAGCATCGCGCGCTGAAATACATGGGCCTGACCGCGGGGACCAAGATCACCGACATCAAGCTTGATCGCGTCTTCATCGGCTCCTGCACCAACGGCCGCATCGAGGATCTGCGTGCGGCAGCGAAGATTGCTGAAGGCAAGACCGTTTCAGCGAACGTCAACGCCCTGGTCGTGCCGGGCTCCGGCATCGTGAAGGAGCAGGCGGAAGCCGAGGGTCTGGACAAGATCTTCATCAAGGCCGGCTTCGAATGGCGCGAGCCGGGCTGCTCGATGTGCCTTGCCATGAATCCGGACAAGCTGAAGCCGGAAGAGCGCTGCGCCTCGACCTCGAACCGCAACTTCGAGGGCCGCCAGGGCTTCAAGGGCCGCACGCATCTGGTCTCGCCGGCGATGGCGGCGGCTGCGGCGATCGCAGGGCACTTCGTCGATGTCAGGGACTGGCGGTAAGCCAGTTCCTGCAATTGTAGCGATCGCGGCAAACCGCCGTTAATCGCCGGCGCCGACAGTGTCCTCGCGAACGTTCGCGAGGACACGCCTCATGGCCAACAAGCCGGAATATGTCGATCTGATCAGTGACGCGACGCGCCAGCACCGCCGGCGCGCAACGCCGCTGCGCATCGTCGCCAAGCCCGAGGTCGAGGAGACGTCGAAGCTCAGCCGCTGGCCGCCGGCGATGTTCAGGCAGTGGAAGCTCGAGAACCTGATCCGCTGGAAGTCTGCATCCTGGAAGCTGAAGGATTGGCTCTAACCAGCCTCTCCGTCATGCCCGGGCTCGTCCCGGGCATCCACGAACTCTCTGCGCAAGCCCCAAGAACGTGGATGGCCGGGACAAGCCCGGCCATGACGAATGCAGAGCCAGCAATTCACCACGTCACCAATAGCGGTACGGATAGTGCCAGCGCGGCCAGTGGCAGACGCGGCGCGGGCCGTAATAGGTCCAGACGATCCGGCAGCGGCGCGGGTAGTGGTAGTAGGGATAGTATCCGCCCACATAATAGCGCCGGTGGAAGTGACGATAACCGTAGTGCGGGCGATGATGGCCCCAGTGACGGTGGTAGCCGCCATGCCGAAAGCCGCCATAGCGGTAGCCGCCGACATGGCCGTGACGAAATGCCGGCGCGGCACGGAAGCCGCCGATATGGCCGCCGCGGAAACCGCCGCCGTGGAAACCGCCGATATGTCGCCCGCCGCCATGGAAGCCGCCTCCGCGGAAACCTCCGCCGTGAAAGCCATGTCCACCATGCCCGCCGCCGTGGCGAACCTGCGTGACGAGATCGTCGGCCGCAGCCTTCGCTGCGGGTGACGTCGCCGGATTGATCAAGGTGAGAGCTTCAGCGCGACGCGCGGTGCCGGCCGACAGCATCAGCGTCGCGGCGGCCGCAAGCCCGAGCAAGCGCATCGGGCTCGTCCCGAGGCCGAACATTCTCAGCATGGAATCCTCCCTGAATCCGGACAGCAGGGCTGCGTCGCGACGTCTCGGCCGCACCATTGCTGTTCAATAACGGTCGCTCCCTCGGGTAAACTGAGGAGAGCGATGTGAACGCGCCATGAATGAACGACGCTGGGTCCCGCGATGCGACGCAGTGCCGCGACGGGAGGAATTTTGCAGATGACTGTCTACGCCATTGCACAATTGAAGATGACGGACCGCGCGGCCTATGACCGCTATCAGGCGCGATTCTTCGACGTGTTCAAGAAGTACAACGGACGGCTGCTCGCCGCCGACGAACATCCGCGCGTGCTCGAAGGCACATGGCCGCATGACAAGCTTGTCATGATGTCGTTTCCCGACGAGGCCGCGTTCCTCGCCTTCTCGAACTCGCCCGAGTACGAGGACATCTCGCGTGATCGCAAAGCCGGCGCGCAGGCGACCGTGCTGCTGGTCAGGGGATTTGCGCCCGGCTAGCGGATCACCAGAAGGGCCCGTAGCTGAACACGAAAGGTGCGGGCACGCCGTAAGGATAAGGACGGTAGTGGACGGGCCGCGCGTAATAGCGTGGATCACGGCGCGCCGCAGGCCGCACCATGTCACGGGTTCGCGCGTGTCGTCGCACATCGAAAACCGCGATCCCCGCCGAGGCCTCCGGTATGGTCACCCTTTGCGCAGCGGACGCGCGAGGCAGGCCGGCGGCAAGCGCGACGGCAACGGCCAATGCGATCCATCTCGGCATCACGGACCCCACGAGGCCACCGCGCTGTTCGCTGGCGCGGGCATTGAACCGGTCAGCCCCGGCGCCAGTAGCAGCTCACACGCGGCACGATCACGGTGCCGCTCGGCCGGTACTCCTGCACATAGGTGGCGTTGCACACGCGGACTGCGTCGGGACCCGGATTGTAGCGGGGATAGACACCGTCCGGGCTGTAATAGGGCGTGACGCGCAAGCGCGCCGGGGGCCGCTTGCGCGGCGGGGGAATGTCGTCAGGCGGAACCGCCTGGGCGAGGCGGATCCCGGGGCTGGCGGTCTGGGCTTCCGCGCCGACGCAAAACTGCGAAAACAACCCCATGCACAGTAGAGTCAGCGCTGTTTTCGCTCGCATTTTTCCGCCCACCTGAAACGTCCCATGACGGCCCCACGCTCCCCGTTTTGGCGGCGCCCGTCAACCTCGCCGCGCTTATAAAGCCAGATGCATCGCCGCGGAACCCGCGCCGGAGCCGTTCCGATGGAAATCGGAAAGGGCTCTGGATTCCATTTTGACGCGTCCTCTTCACGCGAAACCGGTATCCACTTCGCTCGAAAACGCACTAGAAGAAGCCCATGTGGACGGAATTGAAAGCGCCCTCGCTGGCCGAGATGGAAGCGATGGCTCACGAGGTATTCGAGCGCCTGCCGGCGTCGTTTCGCAAGCTCTGCGAGGGCGTGATCGTCCGCGTCGACGACTTCCCGACCGAGGAGGTCCTGGACGAGATGGGGTGCGAGAGCGAGTTCGACCTGCTCGGCCTGTTCCAGGGCGTCGGCCTGCCCCAGCAGAGTCTTGGCGACGTGGCGCGGCTGCCCAACATGGTCTGGCTCTACCGCCGGCCGATCCTGGACTACTGGGCCGAGCACGACGAAAGCCTCGGCCATATCGTCCGCCACGTCCTGATCCACGAGATCGGCCACCATTTCGGCCTCTCCGACGACGATATGGCGGCGATCGAGGCACGGGCGGAGTAGGAAGCGGCGGTGGCCCCCTCCCCCGCTTGCGGGGGAGGGTTGGGGAGAGGGTGTTTCCGCAACGGGACAATCCCCCAGAGGAGAGAACCCTCACCCCAGCCCTCTCCCGCAAGCGGGAGAGGGAGCGCACCTCCTCCGTGGCTTGATCCCGCCAAGCAGACTAGACCCGCCGAATTCGGCCTAGGATTCCCGCCCCGATCGCGATAAATACCCGTTCCTCTAGACCCATCCGGGAAAGCGCAACCATGGACAAGTTCACCTCGCTGGAAGGCGTCGCGGCGCCGCTGAAGATCATCAATGTCGACACCGACATGATCATTCCGAAGCAGTACCTCAAGACCATCAAGCGCACCGGCCTTGGCAAGGGGCTCTTCTCCGAGCAGCGCTACAAGGACGACGGCAGCGAGAACCCGGACTTCGTTCTCAACCAGCCCGCCTATCGCAACGCCAAGATTCTGGTCGCCGGCGACAATTTCGGCTGCGGCTCGAGCCGCGAGCACGCGCCCTGGGCGCTGCTCGATTTCGGAATCCGCTGCGTGATCTCGACCTCGTTCGGCGACATCTTCTACAACAACTGCTTCAAGAACGGCATTCTGCCGATCCGCGTCAGCCAGGAAGATCTCGACAAGCTGTTCGACGATGCCGAGCGCGGCGCCAACGCGACGCTGACGATCGACCTGCCGAACCAGGAGATCCGCGGCCCCGACGGCGGCAAGGTCAAGTTCGAGATCGACCCGTTCCGCAAGCACTGCCTGATCAACGGTCTCGACGACATCGGTCTCACCATGGAGAAGAAGGCCTCGATCGACAGCTACGAGGAGAAGCTCAAGCGCGAACGCGCCTGGGCCTGACTTCAGATTCTCGTTCGAGCCCCGGTGCGCCATCCGCGCCGGGGCTTTTTCTTTGCTCCGGTTATCCCGTATAGCTTTTCCTCATGCTCCCCGAGATCGTCACCTTCTGGCATGGCCCGATGGATGCGCTGCGCCAGACCTGTCTGCGCTCGCAGCTCGCTGCCGGCCACAAGATCACGGTCTACAGCTTTGATCCCATTCCCGGCCTTCCGGCTGGCGTCGAGAATGCCGAGGCCGAGGCGATCCTGCCGCACGCCTTCTCGGAACGGCTGCGGCCGCCGCAGCCGGACGGCAGCTGGCGCGACTGGACCACGCTGCAGTTCAGCGACTTCTTCCGCATGAAGCTGATGGCGAAGAATCTCGGCCTCTGGCTCGATGCCGACGTGCTGCTCCTGAAGCCCATCGAGATCGATCCGGCAAAGCCCTACTTCGCCTGGGAGCGGCGGCGCCAGCTCGGCAATTCCGTGATCTATCTTCCACCCGGGCACGGCATCGTGCGCGCGTTCGAGGAGCTGATGGAGCAGGAGGAGCTGACGCCGAACTGGCTGTCGCTGCGCCACCGCATCACATTCATCATGCGCCGCCTGCGCGGCGCCTCGAGCCGCCTCTCGGATATTCGCGTCGCGATCTACGGCCCTGCCGCGCTGACCGCGCTCGCGCGCCGCACCGGTGAATTGCAGAACGCACTCCCGAAGCAGTCGTTCTATGCCGTGCATGCCGAGCCGAAACTTTTCTTCGACCCCTCGAGCTATCTCGGCCTCGTCACCAGCCCCGAGATCATCGGCCTGCACATCTCACCCAAGGGCCGCGGCGGCGAAAAGCCGATTCCGGGCAGCCTGTATGCCTGGGCAGCGGAGCGGTTTGGCTAGTTGCCGTGGAGGACGTGCGCTCCCTCTCCCGCTTGCGGGAGAGGGGCGGGGAGAGGGTGTTTCCGCAATGGGACAATCCCCAGGAGGAGAAAGCCCTCACCCGACGCTTCGCGTCGACCTCTCCCGCAGGCGGGAGAGGTGCAGCGGAAGCCGTGGCTCCTTTCCAGTTTGATCCAGCGCAACGCGCCCCTGCACCATTGTGCTTAGTTCGCTCCAATTCCGACGTCCGAATGGAGCTTTCCATGAGCACCGCAAGCAAGCCCTATCCCATCGTTCAGGACCTCATCGAGTCCTTTGCGAACTGGCTGAAGCATCGCCGCGAGATGAACGAGATGCGGCAGCTCGATCGCGCCGATTTCGACCGGATCGCGAATGATCTCCGGATCGCGCCTGATGATCTCGAAGAGCTGGTCCGTCACGGCCGGCACGCCGCCGACGAACTCCCGAAGATGCTGGAGCAGCTCGGCATCAGCGCGGAGCGGCTCGGGCGGGCGCAGCCCCTGCTGCTGCGCGACATGGAGCGGACCTGCTCGCTCTGCGGTCACAAGGGACAGTGCGACCGCGATCTCGCCGACGGCACCGCCGCGGAGAACTATCACGGCTATTGCGCCAACGCCTCGACGCTGGAGTCGCTCGATCGCGCCGACCTCGCGCCGCGCTGAGTTGCACCTCGTCGGAAGTCACTTGCCAGCCACGAAATAGAAATCCTGCCGTCCGGAGATCGAGCCGTAGCTGAACGGCTTTTGCCTCCGGCCGGTCGCCTCCATGACGTCGTCGCGAACGAAATCGAACAGCCTGCGGACTTCGAGGCCCGGCGTCGGAAGATTCTTGACGAAGGCGGTCGCGAACGGACTGTTGATCCCGTCACCGTCGAGCGCGGTCTCGCCGTCCTTGGCGGCATAGACCACCAGCGTGCCCGCCTCCGGCTCGACCGGGGCGAGACCTCGCGACACCGAACGCGACGCCACCGTCATCGTGCGTTTCATCTGGGCGGCGAATGGATTGTCACGGCACGCATCGAGGATGACGAGACGCAGCTTCCTGGCGCGCTCCGCCGCATTGAGAACCTGATCGACCGGCACCGCTTCAAACCCGATTTCGCGGTCCGCGGCGATCCTCGCGTCCGTCGGAATGAGATAATTGACGCCGCCGACCTCCATGCCGTGTCCGGCATAGTATACGACGGCCCAATCCGCCGTCTCCGCACGTGCCGCGAACTCGCGCAAGGCATTCACCAACGCATCCTTGCGGAGATCGGTCAGCAGAGTCACGGCTTCGAACCCGGTGAGTCTCAGGACGTCAGCGACGAGGCTTGCGTCGCGGACGGGGTTCGGCAGGGCGGCGACGTTTTCATAGGCAGAATTGCCTATGACGAGGGCGATACGGCGATCACCGTTCGCAACTCCGGGCGCCATGACAGCCGGAGGGACGCCCGCTTTCTCGACCAAGATCGTTGCTGGCCGCGGCGGCGGCAGGGCGGAGAGCCGCTCACGCGCCTTGTCCAGAGCCCATCTTGTGGCGCTCCGGGTCAGTCCGAGCGTCGCGTTGAAGTCGGCTCTTGCCCTGGCGAAGTCTCCGCGCTTCTCGTAGGCCAGCCCGCGATTGACATAGGCGTTCGCATAGGTGGGATCCACGCGTATCGCGTCAGTGTAGTCCGCGATGGCACGATCGGTGTCACCCTTGTTGCCGTAGGCGTTGCCGCGGTTGAAATACGCGTTTGCATTCGTCGGCTGCAGGCGGATCGCTTCGGCATAATCGGCAATGGCCCGATCGATGTTGCCCTTGTTGCTGTAGGCATTGCCTCGGTTGTAGTACGCGTTCGCATAGGCGGGATCGATCCGGATCGTCGCCGTGTAATCCGCTATCGCACGGTCGGTGTCGCCTTTGTTGCTATAGGCGTTGCCCCGGTTGTAGTAGGCGTTCGCATGCGCCGGATCGAGCCGTATGGCCGCGCTGTAGTCGGCCACGGCGCGGTCATTGTCGCCGTTGATGCTGTAAGCGTTGCCCCGGTTGTAGTACGCATTCGCGTCCTTGGGATCTCGCCGTATGGCCTCGGAGGCGGCGGCAATGGCAGCGCTCGACTCGCCTCTGACGCGATCGTTGGCGGTTGCTGGGCTAGCGAAGACAAGAAGTGCAAAGCAATAGAATAATTTGCGAAGCATGAGGACGCCCACTCGCGATATTGGGACGGGAAGCAGTATTCAAACGACGCAAATCTATCGGAGCAACGAGCTGGACTGTGTGATCTAAATTACAGGAAATGCTGGCGCACCAGGCCAGCGGCATTTGCGACCTATCGACACTGAGGGGAAATCCGCGCCAGGCGGATATCCGGCGGGAGAAGCCTCCTCAGCCCTTCCCCATCGCCGCGATCGCGTCCGCGATCTCGATCGTGCGCCGGGCCATGTCGGCGTGCAGGCGCTCCACCATGGCGCCGTCGAGACGAATCGCGCCGCGCGAGGCGTTCTCGGGCAACTCGAACGCGGCGATGATCTTTCGGGCGCGCGCGACTTCCTCTTCGGGAGGCGTGAAGATCGCGTTGCAGGCGTCGATCTGCGAGGGGTGGATCAGCGTCTTGCCGTCGAAGCCGAGATCGCGGGCTTGCGCGCATTCGGTGGCGAAGCCGTCGGAATTGGCGATGTCGCTATAGGGGCCGTCGAGGATCTCGAGGCCGTGGGCGCGCGTCGCCAGGATGCAGTGGGTGATCATCGGGATCATCGCGGCGCGGCCCGGCAGCATCCTGATGCGGGTCTCGCGCGAGATATCGTTCGGGCCGAACACGAAGCCGGAGAGGCGGCTCGATGGATCGCGTCCGGCGGCGGCCAGCTCCTCGGCGTGCAGCACCGCGCGCGCGGTCTCGATCATGGCCCAGACCTTCACGGTCGGCGCGGCACCGAGCTCGGCGAGGCGTCGGCCGATGGCGTCGAGATCCTCGACGCTTGAAACTTTTGGAACCAGGATGCCGTCCGGCGATGCCTTGGCGGCCATCGCGACGTCATCCGCCCACCAGGGGCTGTCGAGGCCGTTGGTCCGGATCAAAATCTCGCGCTTGCCAAAACCCTTGGCCGCGATCGCGGCGGCGATGCCGTCACGCGCCGCCGCCTTGGCCTCGGGAGCGACCGAATCTTCCAGATCGAGGATCAGGCCGTCGGCGGCGAGATTACGCGCCTTTTCCAGCGCGCGGGGATTGGAGCCGGGCATGAACAGATGGCTGCGGCGCGGGCGGGTCATGCAAGCGTTCCTTCCTCGTCTGTCGTCCGACATCAGCCGATATCACTTGGCCTGCCCATTCGAAAGGCTTGTTCACCCCAGCGGTCTATGATTAGGCATAGGTATGATGACATTCCCGAAGCATTTGCTGGAAGGCTACAAGGCCTTCGCCACCCAGCGGCTGCCGACCGAGCAGACCCGCTATCGCGATCTGTCGGTGAAGGGGCAGTCGCCGGAAGTGATGGTGATCGGCTGCTGCGACAGCCGCGTCTCGCCGGAGGTGATCTTCGACGTCGGCCCCGGCGAATTGTTCGTCGTCCGCAACATCGCCAACCTCGTGCCGGTGTATCAGCCCGACGGCACCGCCCACGGCGTCTCGGCGGCGCTGGAATATGCCGTGACGGTGCTGAAGGTGAAGCACATCGTGGTGCTTGGCCACGCGCAATGCGGCGGCATCCGCGCCTTCGTCGACAAGATCGAGCCGCTTACGCCCGGCGACTTCATCGGCAAATGGATGCAGATGTTCATCAAGCCGGGCGAAGTGGTCGAGCAGCGCGAGCATGAGAGCATGGCGCAGTTCGTCGAGCGCATCGAGAAGGCCGCCGTGTTCCGCAGCCTGGAAAACCTGATGACGTTCCCGTTCGTACGCAAGGCCGTGGAGAGCGGCCAGATGCAGACACATGGCGCCTATTTCGGCGTCTCGGAGGGCTCGCTGTTCGTGCTGGACAAGGCGACGAAGGAATTCAAGAACGCGCGGAGCGTGGCGTAGGCGACCGCTCTCGTAGGGTGGGCAAAGCGAAGCGTGCCCACCACCTGTCGCAATCGGAAAGAATGGTGGGCACGGCGCGCGAAGAGCGCGCCTTTGCCCACCCTACGGCATCTCGAAATTACGCCGCCTTCTTCTTCGCGCTGATCAGCTTGCGGTTGATCAGCACCTCGGCGATCTGGATCGCGTTGAGCGCTGCGCCCTTGCGTAAGTTATCGGACACGCACCAGAGCACGAGGCCGTTCTCCACGGTCGCGTCCTCGCGGATGCGGCTGATGTAAGTGGCGTCCTCGCCGGCCGCCTCATAGGGCGTGGCGTAGCCGCCGGGCTCCTGCTTGTCGATGACGAGGCAGCCCGGCGCCTTGCGCAGGATTTCGCGCGCTTCGTCCGCGCTGATCGGGTTCTCGAACTCGATGTTGACGGCCTCGGAGTGGCCGACGAACACCGGCACGCGCACGCAGGTGGCCGAGAGCTTGATCTTGGGATCAAGAATCTTCTTGGTCTCCGCCATCATCTTCCACTCTTCCTTGGTGTAGCCGTCCTCCATGAAGACGTCGATCTGGGGGATGACGTTGAAGGCGATGCGCGCGGGAAACTTCTTATTGACGATCTCGCTGTTGGTGTAGACGGCCTTGGTCTGCGAGAACAGCTCGTCCATCGCGTCCTTGCCGGCGCCCGACACCGATTGATAGGTCGAGACCACGACGCGCTTGATCGTGGCCTTGTCGTGCAGCGGCTTGAGCGCGACCACGAGCTGCGCGGTCGAGCAGTTCGGGTTGGCGATGATGTTCTTCTTCTTGAAGCCTTCCGTCGCAGCCGCGTTCACTTCCGGCACGATCAGCGGCACATCCGGATCCATGCGCCAGGCCGAGGAATTGTCGATCACGACCGTGCCGGCGGCGCCGATCTTCGGCGACCATTCCTTCGACACCGCGCCGCCCGCCGACATCAGGCAGATGTCGACGTCGGAGAAGTCGTAATGCTCGAGCGCCTTGACCTTCAGGGTACGGTCGCCATAGGAGACCTCGACGCCGACGCTGCGGCGCGAGGCCAGGGCCACGACCTCGTCCGCGGGGAATTTGCGCTCATCCAGGATGTTGAGCATTTCCCGTCCGACATTGCCGGTCGCGCCGACGACTGCGACTTTGTAACCCATCGTTCACTCTCCGATGAAAAAGCCCGTTCCTGAAGCTGACGCTTAAACAGGAAGAGCAGCGCTTCTATGCGAGAACCGGCCTCAAGACAACGTGGGACCATGCCTGAAGGCCGTGGATGCAGTCGCCTGAGGCCAGTACGGCCGTTAGCCCTACCCGGACCGCCATCCAGCTGGCGCTGCTGGCCTTCGCCGACGAGGTCGTCGGCACGCTGGCGCGCCTGATCGCCTATGTGGGGACGCTCGCCCTGTTTGCCATCCTCGCCCTCGCGGCGCTGGGCCAGCTGCCCGATCTGCGCGACAACGAGCCGGCCGGGAGACCCGGCTGGAGCGTGGCGGACCGTTCGCACCCGGCCTTCGCGATCAGCCGACGCGATTCCTCCGACAAAACAGCGTCTTATACCATCCTGAGGCACCCCGAAGGCGGCCGCAGGGACGTGCTGCGCTGGACCGATGACGCGGGCAGGCCCGTGGCGGAGCTCGAAATCTACCGCGAAGGCACCGAATTCGACGTGACACGTCCGGCGACCGCGGATCTCGCCGCCCAGATGGGCTTGGGCACGGCCATCGCGCTCGAGCAGGCCGGCCTGATCGACAGCAAATTCGGCCCCGTCGCCCTGTTCCGGCCAACCGGCACAATGGAGGGCGCTTGCCTCGGTTACCTCAAGCGCAGTGAGGAGCCGGCGCTCCAGATCTCCGGCTTCTCCTGTCAGGGCGACAGCCTGCCCGCCCGGCGCGCGGCGATCGCCTGCACGCTGAACCGGCTGACGCTGTTGGCCTCGGGCAACGAGCCCAGGCTGGCGGAATTGTTCGCCCATGCGGAGCTGAAGCGCCGCGGCTGCGACCCCGCGGGCTCGGCGGACTGGCTGCTCGGCGCCGCGAACGCGCAATTGCGCGGAGCGCTTTGATCGGCATCAAGCTCAAGTGGCTGGTTTGCATGCAACTTTTGCCGGTGCGCACGATTATTCCCCGCTGGTGTGACCCAATTGACCTAGTTGCGGTCACCCCCGCCGGGCTAGTATGCGATGAAATCGACTGGCGGCGTGCCGCCCGAAGGGGACGTGATGAGCTCGAAATTTTCTGCCGCGAACAAACTGGCGACATTGCTTGCGGCGGGCGCCGCAATTGCCATCGCGTTCGCGACTCCGGCCTCGGCCGACACCAAGACCAAGCGCAACTATGACGAGCGCGGCCGCCCCTATTACGGCCCGAGCGGCCCCAACGCGGTCTATCAGCAGGGCCGCACCCGCATCTATGTGAGCAAGCGCTCCTGGCTGGACGGCGGCACCGAGGTCAATCCGGGCGACCGCAAGTTCACCGATTACGCCTTCCCGCCGGCCGTTGGCTATCCGTCCTTCGCCCGCGAGAACCTGAATCGCCCGATCGACCGGCAGCCGCTCTCGCCGCCGCAGGATGTCGGCGGCTATCCGCAGAACTTCCCGCTGTACTGAGCGGACGCAAGGCGACCCGAATCAAGATGGCCGGGCTCAAGCCCGGCCATTTTTGTTTGGTTCGCGATGCCGCCCTAAAGCGCGATGCGATTAGGATGAATCGTCATCGCGCTTTAGGTTGTTGTTTAAGCATGATCTTTTCGGAAAACCGCTGCGCACTTTTCCGGATCATGCTTTAGGATTCCGCGGCTGAAGCAAATGCCGGATCGTAACGCCCGCAGAATTCTTCGATCGCCTCGGAGCGGAAATCGCCGAGGCGCTCGAAGATGAGCGCATCCGGCCAATCCCACCAGGCGATCCGGCGCAGGCTTGCCGCGACGGACGCGGCAAAGCGTCTGCGGATGGCACGCGCGGGAACGCCGCCGACGATGGTGTAGGGCTCGACATCGCGGCTGACGACGGCGCCTGCAGCAATCACCGCGCCGTCGCCGACGCTCACGCCCGGCAGCAGGATGGCGGCGTGCCCGATCCAGACGTCATTGCCGACGACGACGCGGTCGCCGCGGCGTTCCGCGAAGAAGTCGCGGTCACGCGTCGCGCTCGCATCGTAATATTCCGGGCAATAGGTGAAGCGATGCTGGGATGGGCGGCCCATCGGATGATTGGGCGCGCCGATCCGCACCGAGTTGGCGATGGCCGTGAACTTGCCGATCACCGCGTCGGCGACGTCGCAATTCTCGCCCAGATAGGAGTAGTCGCCGAGCGAGGCATATTCGATGCGCGTGTTGGCGAGCACCTCGCAACGGCGCCCGATCTGCGCCTCGCGCAGGCGCACCGTTTCATGGACGATGGTTTCCGCGATCTTGGGGCGGGGTGAATCCATGAGGGAGCTCCGATGAAGTCGTAGCCCGGGTGAGCGTAGCGACACCCGGGGAACACTGCAGGCAAGGTCCCGGATGTCGCTTCGCTCATCCGGGCTACGATTGCGGCGCTTGTGGCTACGCGTGCAGCTTCTGCAATTCCTTCAGGATCGCTTCGCCCATCTGCGTGGTCGAGGCGGACGTGGTGCCTTCCGACTTGATGTCGGCGGTGCGCAGGCCGCTGGCGAGCACCGCGGCGATCGCGGCATCGACCTTGTCGGCGAGATCGCCCATGTCGAAGGAATAGCGCAGCGCCATCCCGAAGGACGAGATCATCGCAATGGGATTGGCGAGGCCCTTGCCCGCGATGTCAGGGGCCGAGCCGTGCACCGGCTCGTACAGCGCCTTGCGCTTCTTGCTCTTCACATCCACCTCGCCGAGCGAGGCCGAGGGCAGCATGCCGAGCGATCCCGTCAGCATCGCCGCGATGTCGGACAGCATGTCGCCGAACAGATTGTCGGTGACGATGACGTCGAACTGCTTCGGCCATTTCACCAGCATCATGCCGCCGGAATCGGCGAGCTGATGCTCGAGCGTGACGTCGGGATATTCGCGCTTGTGAACCTGGGTCATGACCTCGTTCCAGAGCACGCCCGACTTCATGACGTTGCGCTTCTCCATCGACGTCACCTTGTTCTTGCGCTTCCTGGCAAGCTCGAAGGCGACGCGGCCGATGCGCTCGATCTCATAGGTGTCGTAGACCTGGGTATCGATGGCGCGCTTCTGCCCGTTGCCGAGATCGGTGATGGTCTTGGGCTCGCCGAAATAGACGCCGCCGGTGAGCTCGCGCACGATCATGATGTCGAGCCCCTCGACCGCCTCGCGCTTCAGGCTGGAGGCATCGGCGAGCGCCGGGTAGCACACGGCGGGACGCAGGTTGGCGAACAGAGCGAGATCCTTGCGCAGGCGGAGCAGGCCGGCTTCGGGGCGCACCTCGTACGGAACCGCATCCCATTTCGGGCCGCCGACCGCGCCGAAGATCACGGCGTCGGCCTCTTTCGCCTTGGCCATGTCGCCCTCGGAGATCGAGACCTTGTGGGCGTCATAGGCGGAGCCGCCGACGAGGCCGGTGTCGGTCTCGAACCTGGCGATCCCGGCCGCATTGAGCCAGTCGATCAGCCGCTTCACCTCGCCCATCACCTCGGGGCCGATACCGTCGCCGGGGAGCAGCAGCAGTTTGTGGGTCGCCATGGTCGTTCTTCCTCCGTTTCGTCATGGCCGGGCTTGTCCCGGCCATCCACGTCCTGGCTTGCGGCGCGAAGAACGTGGATGCCCGGCACAAGGCCGGGCATGACGGCATCTCGTGAATTTCGGCCGGAGTGCTAGAGCGGCGTTGCGCGCTTGGCAAGACACCATTGCCGCCTCGCCGCTGTGCAAGACAGGCAGGGCCTGCCACAGTGCGGGCGCCGGAGTACCCCTTGCACGCCCCTGACAGCCCCTCGCCCAACCCGCATCTTGCGCGGCTGATCCTGACCCTGTCGCTGGCTGCGACGGTCGGGCTCGGCATCGGCCGCTTTGCCTATGCGCTGGTGCTGCCCGACATGCGGGAGGACCTCGGCTGGTCCTACTCGGCCGCCGGTTTCATGAACACGATCAACGCCGTCGGCTATCTCGTGGGCGCGCTGGTGGCGTCCCGGCTGATCCAGCGCATCGGCTGGTCCGCGGCGATCCGCGGCGGGACCCTGGCCTGCGTCGCCGCGCTCGCGACCTGCGCGCTATCGGGCAATTTCGTTGCGCTGAGCCTCGCCCGTCTCGTGCTGGGCCTGGGCGCGGCGGTCGGCTTCGTCGCCGGCGGCGCGCTGGCCGCGACCATTGCCCAGTCGCGCCCGGAGCGGGCCAACTTCCTGCTGAGCCTGTTCTACGCCGGGCCCGGCATCGGCATTCTCGCCTCGGGGCTGATCGCTCCGTTCACGCTGCAATATTTCGGGCCGGGCTCGTGGTGGATCGTGTGGTGGGCGCTGACGCTGCTGTCGGTCGCGATGACGATCCCGCTGTTCCTGATCCGCATCGAGAGCGGCGTCCGCTTCTCGGAAGGCAGCCACGCCGCCTTCGCGATCCTTCCCGTGCTGATCTACCTCGCCGGCTACTTCCTGTTCGGCGCCGGTTACATCGCCTACATGACCTTCATGATCGCCTATGTGCGCGACGGCGGCGGCGGGGCCGCGGCGCAGGCGGCGTTCTGGAGCCTGATCGGGCTGAGCGCCTTCGTCACGCCCTGGGCCTGGCGTGGCGTGCTGGCGCTGGACCGCGGCGGGCTCGCCACCGCGATCATCCTCGGCACCAACGCGTTAGGCGCGGCCTTGCCGATGCTCGGGCATTCGCCGGCCTGGCTCGCGGTGTCGGCGGTCGTGTTTGGCGTCGCCTTCTTCGCCGTGGTCGGCTCGACCACCGCCTTCGTGCGCTTCAACTATCCACCCGAGGTGTGGCCGACCGCGATCGCCGCGATGACGATCTCGTTCGGCGTCGGCCAGACGCTCGGGCCGATCGTGGTCGGCGCGATCACGGATGCGCTGGGGAGCCTGAGCTACGCGCTGAACGTGTCGGCGGCGCTGCTGGCGCTGGGCGCGGTCGCGGCGCTGTGCCAGCGGAAGGTGGGGCTTAAGTCTTAGCCGTCATTCCGGGGCGCGCGTAGCGCGAACCCGGAATCCAGAGATCGCGGCGCGAGATTCCGGGTTCTCGCTTCGCGAGCCCCGGAATGACTGCCCCAATCAGCTCCCACTGAACGAATTGTATCCCTGGTCTTCCCAATAGCCGCCCTTGTAGTCGTTGGTGACTTCCATCGAGACCACGTATTTCGGATTCTTGAAGCCGAGCTTCGTCGGCACGCGGATCTTCATCGGGAAACCGTAGGCACGCGGCAAAATCTCGTTCGCGTATTTGAACGTCATCTGCGTCTGCGGGTGCAGCGCGGAGCGCATGTCGAGCGGTGAATTGTAGCCGTCCTTGTCGGCGCACTGGAACCAGACATATTTGGCGCGCGTGTCGGCGCCGATCAGCTTGAGGAAGTCGCGCATGGGCGTACCGGTCCAGCTGCCGATCGCGCTCCAGCCCTCGACGCAGATGTGACGCGTGATCTGCGTGACCTGCGGCAGCTTGTAGAGCTCGTCCAGCGTCCATGACTTCTTGTTGTCGACGAGACCGCGCACCTCGAGCTTCCAGTCGGCGCCGTCGATATCGGGCGCGTCATCGAGATCGTAATAGGCGTTGAACGGAAACGGCTTCGTGATCGCGCTCTCGGGAAAGGTCGGCGCCAGCGCATCCGGATTGAACATCCAGGCCTGCACGGCGTCGTTGAACTTCGAGACCTTGGCGAGCATGGTTTCGGCCGAGGACGAGTCGATCACGTCGCATCCGGTGAGCAGCGTCAGCGCCCCGAGACTGGCACCGCCCGCGATGAAGCGACGGCGGGTGACATCGGGCATCGTCTTGAGCGAGTCCCTGATCAGGAGCCGCTTGTCGACGCCGGGGATGAGAAACGGACGCTTGGCCATGACAATACTCCTAATCAACGGCCGATGATCATGGCGCGCAGGCTCTTCGGCACGAGCAGCGCGAGCAGGACATGGATGACGAGGAATGCGCAGATCGCGGCCATGCAGAAGAAGTGCACGTAGCGCGCGGCCGGATAATCGCCGAACAGCATCACGAGGTAATAGAGCTGTACCGGCTTCCATATCGCAAGTCCCGACAACACGATCAGCACGCCGACCACGATGATGCCGGCATAGAGCAGGCGCTGCACGTAGTTGTAGACGGTGAGATCGTCATGGCCGAGCTTGAAGGTCAGCGCCGCCCTGACGTCGTGCAGCACGCCGGACGCCGTGATCGGCAGCAGCTTCCTGCGGAAGCGGCCGGTGACGAAGCCGGTGACGAGATAGGCGAGACCGTTGATCATCAACAGCCACATCGCCGCAAAGTGCCAGAGCAGGCCGCCGCCGAGCCAGCCGCCGAGCGTATACTCGCGCGGGAAGCTGAAGCCGAATAGCGGCGAGGCGTTGTAGATCTGCCAGCCCGACAGGATCATCAGGATCATGGCAAGCGCGTTGACCCAATGCATGATCCGCACCCAGGCCGGCTGGATCACTTTGGCCGGGGTGGCCCCGACCTGCTCGTCGGTGACTGTGAGGCTCGCCATGCTGGTTCCGTCCTGAAGATCGTCTGACGGCAATTATACGCCGAAGTTTCCGCTTTCGTTACGCCCTGTCCGGCATCGAATCGATGCCGCGAGCTTATCGTGGTCACAAAAAAGCGAGCCGGGCACCCCCGGCTCGCCGTCTCAAAGCATCCTGTCGGGGATGAAACAGGATCGCGCGGTGTTACGTCGCCGGCATCAGCACGGTATCGACCACATGGATCACGCCGTTCGACTGGTTGACGTTGGAGATCGTCACCATCGAGGTGCCGCCCTTGGCATCGACGATCCAGACTTTTCCATCCTGCTTCTTCACAGTGAGCTCCTCGCCTTCCGCGGTCTTCAGCTTCTTGCCGTCCGTGAGATCGGAGGCCGCGAGCTTGCCCGGCACGACGTGATAGGTGAGAATCTTGGTCAGCGTCGCCTTGTTCTCGGGCTTGACCAGATTGTCGACGGTGCCGGCCGGCAGCTTGCCGAAGGCGGCGTTGGTCGGCGCGAACACCGTGAACGGACCCTTGCTTTCGAGCGTCGGCACCAGGCCCGCCGCCTTCACCGCCGCCACCAGCGTGGTGTGGTCCTTGGAGTTGACCGCATTCTGGACGATGTTCTTCGACGGGAACATCGCGGCGCCGCCGACCATGACGGTCTTCTCCTCGGCGCGGACGGGCGCGACGACGGTCGCGGTGATGGCGAGGGCGCTGAAGGCGGCAGCAGCGAGATAGGCAATGCGCTTCGACATGGAAAGTCTCCCGATTGAATTGTGACCGGCGATGGCCGGCGTTTGCGTTGGGGCAACAACGGCGCCTGCGACAGTTTGACGTGAAGCAGTCACGCGTCGTTGGTCCGAACTACGGGAGAGTTTGCGAAGTGGTTTCGGGGAAAAATTCTTTGTGATGCGTGAAACTAAGCGGGGGGATGCTCGTGTGTGAGCGAGCGCCGTCATTGCGAGGAGCGAAGCGACGAAGCAATCCAGTCTGTTTCCGCGGATACATTTCTGGATTGCTTCGCTTCGCTCGCAATGACGAGCTCGCGGCTACGCCCGGGCTAATCCCTGTTGTTCGGCGTCTGGATGAAGCCGCGATTGTGCGTCGGGCTGATCAGGAGCTCGTTGATGCAGACACGCGGCGGCATGCTGGCGATGAAGGCGATGGTGCGGCCGAGATCCTCGGGTTGCAGCATCTTCGCCTGCTCCTCCTCGCTCGGCACCACCGGGCGCAGCTTCAGGATGGGGGTCGCCACCTCGCCCGGCATCAGACAGCAGGCGCGCAGGCCGTTGACGCATTCGTCCATGTTGAAGGAATGAGTCAGCGCCAGCACCGCGTGCTTGGTCGTGGTGTAGGCCGGACCCGGCATCTTCGAGACATGGCGGCCGGCCCAGGACGAGACGTTGATGATCGAGCCGTCCTGCTGCTTGCGCATCGTCGGCAGCACCGCGCGCATGCAATAGAGCACGCCGTTGAGATTGACCTGGACCAGCTTGTCCCAGCCCTCCAGTTCCATGTCCTTCCAGCTCCGCTTGGGGACATTGATGCCGGCGTTGTTGACGAGAAGGTCGATGCGGCCGTGCTTTGCGACGATCTGATCGGCCGCCTTCTGAGCCTCGGCCGCGTTGGAGACGTCGAGCGCAATGGCCTCGGCCGCTCCGCCCGCCCCGCTGATCCTGGCAACCACGGTATCCAGGGCATCCTTGCGGCGGCCCGAGACCACCACCGTCCAGCCGTCGGCCGCCAACGCCTCGGCGCCGGCTTCCCCGATCCCGCTGCCGCCGCCCGTGACCCAGGCCACGCGTTTCCCGTTTTTTGACATGCAAACTGTCTCCGTTGCTTCTGCGGGGCGGTTTTTGCTAATCCAGCCCTCGGTTTTGACCGGCCACTGCCGGCGAGGAATGTTGCATGAACCAAGCTGCCGACGCCAACCTGTTTTCCCGCCTGTTCGATGGCCTGGACGATCCCAAGCGGCTCGCGATCGAGACGCATGACGGCGCCCATATCAGCTATGGCGATCTGATCGCGCGCGCGGGGCAGATGGCGAACGTGCTGGTCGCCCGCGGCGTGAAGCCGGGCGACCGCGTCGCGGTGCAGGTTGAGAAGTCGGTCGCCAACATCGTGCTCTACCTCGGCACGGTGCGGGCCGGCGCGGTCTATCTGCCGCTCAACACCGCCTATACGCTGAACGAGCTCGACTACTTCATCGGCGATGCCGAGCCGTCGCTCGTGGTCTGCGATCCCTCAAAGGCGGAAGGGCTCGCCCCCATTGCCGCCAAGGTGAAGGCCAAGGTCGAGACGCTCGGGCCCGACGGCAAGGGCTCGCTGACGGACGCCGCCGACAAGGCGAGCAGCGAGTTCGCCACGGTGCCGCGCGAAAACGACGATCTCGCCGCGATCCTCTACACCTCGGGCACGACGGGCCGCTCCAAGGGAGCGATGCTGACGCACGACAATCTCGCATCGAACTCGCTGAGCCTCGTCGACTACTGGCGCTTCACCGACAAGGACGTGCTGATCCACGCGCTGCCGATCTATCATACGCACGGCCTGTTCGTGGCGACCAACGTGACGCTGTTCGCACGCGCCTCGATGATCTTCCTGCCGAAGCTCGATCCGGATCTGATCATCAAGCTGATGGCGCGCGCGACGGTGCTGATGGGCGTGCCGACCTTCTACACGCGGCTCCTGCAAAATCCCGCGCTCTCCCGCGACACCACAAAGCACATGCGGCTGTTCATCTCGGGCTCGGCGCCGCTGCTCGCCGACACCCACCGCGAATGGTCGGCACGCACCGGACATGCGGTCCTCGAGCGCTACGGCATGACCGAAACCAACATGAACACGTCGAACCCCTATGACGGCGAGCGTGTGCCCGGCGCGGTCGGTTTTCCCCTTCCCGGCGTTTCGGTGCGCGTCACCGATCCCGAGACCGGCAAGGAATTGCCGCGC
Source organism: Bradyrhizobium sp. USDA 327 (assembly GCF_041262065.1). Classification (NCBI taxonomy): domain Bacteria; kingdom Pseudomonadati; phylum Pseudomonadota; class Alphaproteobacteria; order Hyphomicrobiales; family Nitrobacteraceae; genus Bradyrhizobium; species Bradyrhizobium sp. USDA 327. The sequence continues at coordinate 6,889,746 of NZ_JBGCCW010000001.1, forward strand.
GAGGAGATCGGCATGATCGAGGTGAAGGGCCCGAACGTGTTCAGGGGTTACTGGCGCATGCCGGAGAAGACCAAGGCCGAATTCCGGCCCGACGGATTCTTCATCACCGGCGACCTCGGCAAGATCGACGCCAAGGGCTACGTCCACATCCTCGGCCGCGGCAAGGATCTCGTGATCTCCGGCGGCTTCAATGTGTACCCGAAGGAGATCGAGAGCGAGATCGACGCCATGCCTGGTGTGGTCGAGTCCGCCGTGATCGGGGTGCCGCATGCCGATTTCGGCGAGGGTGTCACGGCGGTGCTGGTCTGCAACAAGGGCGCCGATGTCAGCGAAGCCTCGGTTCTCAAGGCGCTCGACGGCCGGCTCGCCAAGTTCAAGATGCCCAAGCGCGTCTTCGTCGTCGACGAGCTGCCGCGCAACACCATGGGCAAGGTGCAGAAGAACGTGCTGCGCGATACGTACAAGGATATCTACGCGAAGAAGTGAAGTGCTCGTCGCAGTCGTTGCAGCGGAGAGCATCCACATAGCGCGCTGTCATGCCCCGGCTTGCCGCCTTCGCTGACGCTTCGGCGCGCCGAGCAACTCCGTGGGCCTCGGCGTAGCCTTGGCGGAGCCGGGACCGGGGCATCCAGTACGCCGCGGCCTCTCGGTCCAATCAATGCTGTCTCTGGAATACTGGATCGCCCGATCAAGTCGGGCGATGACAGCGGAACATGAGGCGAGCGCTCGGCCTTAAGCACTCACTGCCCGCCCAACAAACTCATCACGAACCGGCTGCCGACGATAAACAAATAGCACCCGAACGCGGCCTCCAGCGTCCGCTTCGACATCGCATGCGCGGCTCTCACGCCGAGCGGTGCTGTCACAAGACTCATCGGCATCACCAGCACGGCACCGATCAGCGAGACGTAGCCGAGCGCGAAGGGAGCCTGCAGGGCCGCGACGGCCGGATATTTCGCCGCCGCCGGCCAGCCGGCATAGATGTAGCCGAGCGCGCCGGGAATCGAGATCAGCACCGCGAGCGCCGACGAGGTCGCGACGGCCTGATGGATCGGACGGCTATAGAAGGTCATCAGCAGGTTCGAGAACAGGCCGCCTCCGATGCCCATCAAGGTCGACAAGATGCCGACGCAGAAACCGTAGACGCGCATCAATGGGCCCTTCGGCAGATCGTCACCGAGCGTCCAGGTCTCACGCGCGAAGATCAGCCGGACCGCGGCCGACCAGGCGACGGCCACGAACACGATCTTGAACAGCCGCTCCGGCGCGTAGCGCGCGATCACGCTGCCGGCGAGGACGCCGATCACGATCGGCAGCCACCAGACGCGCAGGATCGTCATGTCGACCGCCCCGCGCCTGTAATGTGCCTGGAACGAGCGGATCGAGGTCGGGATGATCACGGCGAGCGAGGTGCCGACGCACAGCGGCATCCGGACCTCGAGCGGCACGCCGGCGATGCGGAAGCACTCATAGAACACCGGCACGAGGATCGCGCCGCCGCCGATGCCGAACACGCCGGCCAGAAATCCCGAGAGCGCACCGGTTGCGATCAGCAGCAGCGCGAGCTCGACGATTTCCCTGATATCAAGACCCGCAATCACCCCGACCTGCCCGCCGACTGGCGCAGCTCCTCCGAAGCATCGGCTCGGATCTGGCTGCGAGCAAAAGCTGTAGGCGATCAGCCTGATCTGGTCGACGCCGGCGCAGCCCGGCTGGGGTGGAATGCGGGCCGCGCATATCGGCCGTTCGCGCGCATGGCGCCGTTGAGCTGCGCCCGTGATCCCGTCCTAGGGAATGAGCGGCAGCTGCGCCGATGGGCTGACCAGCATAAGCCGCCGATGGCAAGGCGGCGGCTTAGAGGCGTTCCAATAGTGATTTCAATGCGCCTCGCGCGGCTACTCAAGAGATGAATATATATTCTTAGCTTCGTTCACGGACCGACTTCCTGGTATACCAAGACCGTGATTGGCCTTGTTTCATCAAGGCCATAGAGCTGAACCCAAATTCGATTTATGGCGATTTGGTGATTGCGCCGGCGAAATCGACTCCGTAAATAGAGCCAACCTTTCCGATCCCCGCGCGCCCCCTGCTGGGCCGCCATACAACATCAAAAGCCCATGTCCGCACGGATCGAACGACCGCTTTCTCCACACGTGCAAGTGTACCGCTGGACGCTGACGATGGCCCTGTCCATCATCCATCGCGCCACCGGTATCGCCCTCTATGTCGGAACCCTGCTGCTGGTCTGGTGGCTGGTTGCTGCCGCCTCCGGCCCGGCCGCTTACGCGCACGTCCAAGCCTTCGCCGGCAGCATCATCGGGCGGCTGATCGTGTTCGGCTACACCTGGGCCTTGATGCACCATATGCTCAGCGGCATCCGGCATTTCGTCTGGGATCTCGGCTACGGCTTCAAGGCCAATGAGCGCGAAGCGCTGACCTGGGGCGCCCTGATCGGCGGCATCGCGCTGACGGTGCTGATCTGGATCATCGCCTATGCGAACGGAGGCGGCCGATGAGCTTTGACGAATCCCACGGCTCTCCGAAGCGTCCCTCGATGCGAACCCCGCTCGGCCGCGTCCGCAATCTCGGCGCCGCGCACTCCGGCACGTCCGATTTCTGGCGCCAGCGCATCACCGGCGTCGCCATGACGCTGCTGATGATCCCGGCGCTGGTGATCATCATCATGCTGCTCGGCCGCAACCAGGTCTACGCTGCACAGACTCTGAGCTCCATTCCTGTCGCGGTGATCCTGCTCCTCTTCATCCTCGCCAGCGCCTGGCACATGAAGATCGGGATGCAGGTGGTGATCGAGGACTACGTCCATAACGAGAAGCTGAAGCTCACCGCGATCATGCTCAACAACTTCTTCTCGATCGCCGTCGCGCTCGCCTCGACCTATGCGATCCTGAAACTTTCTTCCGGAGTGTAACCCATGGCCGCCACAACGAATGGCACGGGCAACGGCGCTCCCGCCACCAACGGCAAAGCCTATCCGATCGAAGACCACACCTACGACGTCGTCGTGGTCGGCGCCGGCGGCGCCGGCCTGCGCGCGGTGGTCGGCTGCAGCGAGGCCGGACTTCGCACCGCCTGCATCACAAAAGTGTTTCCGACCCGCTCGCATACGGTCGCGGCACAGGGCGGCATCTCCGCCTCGCTCGGCAACATGCACAAGGACGACTGGCGCTGGCACATGTACGACACCGTGAAGGGGTCGGACTGGCTGGGCGACCAGGACGCGATCGAATACATGGTGCGCAACGCGCCCGAGGCGGTCTACGAGCTCGAGCATTGGGGTGTGCCGTTCTCGCGCACCGAGGACGGCAAGATCTACCAGCGCCCGTTCGGCGGCATGACCCTGGACTACGGCAAAGGCCAGGCGCAGCGCACCTGCGCCGCCGCCGACCGCACCGGCCACGCGATGCTGCACACCATGTACGGCCAGTCGCTGCGCCACGCGGCCGAGTTCTTCATCGAATTCTTCGCCATCGACCTGATCATGGACGACCAGGGCACCTGCCGCGGCGTCATCGCGATCAAGCTCGACGACGGCACGCTGCACCGCTTCCGCGCCCAGACCGTGATCCTCGCGACCGGCGGCTATGGCCGCGCCTACGCCTCCTGCACCTCGGCGCACACCTGCACCGGCGACGGCGGCGGCATGGTTCTGCGCGCCGGCCTGCCGCTGCAGGACATGGAGTTCGTGCAGTTCCACCCGACCGGCATCTACGGCTCGGGCTGCCTCGTCACCGAAGGCGCGCGCGGCGAAGGCGGCTATCTCGTCAACTCCGAGGGCGAGCGCTTCATGGAGCGCTATGCGCCGTCGGCGAAGGACCTTGCCTCGCGCGACGTGGTCTCGCGCGCGATGACGATCGAGATCCGCGAGGGACGCGGCGTCGGCAAGAAGAAGGATCACATCTTCCTGCATCTCGACCATCTCGATCCCGCCGTGCTGGCCGAGCGCCTGCCGGGCATCTCCGAATCGGCAAAGATCTTCGCCAATGTCGACGTGACGCGCGAGCCGATCCCGATCGTGCCGACGGTGCACTACAACATGGGCGGCATTCCCACGAACTATCACGGCGAAGTCCTGACCAAGAAGGACGGCGACGACAACGCGGTGATCCCCGGCCTGATGGCGATCGGCGAAGCCGCCTGCGTCTCCGTGCACGGCGCCAACCGCCTCGGCTCCAACTCGCTGATCGACCTCGTCGTGTTCGGCCGCGCCGCCGCGCTCCGTCTCGCCGAGAAGCTCACGCCCAACGGCAAGCAGCCCGAGCTGCCGGCGAACTCGGCCGAGATGGCGCTCGGCCGCCTCGACCATTTCCGTTACGCCTCAGGCGGCACACCCACCGCGAAGCTTCGCGAGGGCATGCAGCACGTGATGCAGAACAATTGCGCGGTGTTCCGCACCGGCGAGGTGCTGAGCGAAGGCCAGAACCTGATCCAGAAGGTCCACAGCGGCATCAGCGACATCGCCGTATCCGACCGCTCGCTGGTGTGGAATTCGGACCTCGTCGAGACGCTGGAGTTCGACAATCTGATCTCGCAGGCGGTGGTGACGATGAACTCGGCCGCCAACCGCACCGAGAGCCGCGGCGCCCATGCGCGCGAGGACTTCTCCGAGCGCGACGACAAGAACTGGATGAAGCACACGCTGGCCTGGCTGGACGACACCGGCAAGGTCAGGATCGAGTACCGCCCGGTTCACGACTACACCATGACCAACGACGTGCAGTACATCCCGCCGAAGGCGCGCGTGTATTGATCGAACAGTAGCCGTCATTCCGGGGCGATGCGAAGCATCAGGCCCGGAATCTCGAGATTCCGGGCCTGGTCCGACCAGCCCGGAATGACGAAAGGTTAGAGCAATGGTTGAATTCGCACTTCCGAAGAACTCCAAGATATCGGGCGGCAAGACCTGGCCGAAGCCCGCGGGCGCGACCGAGCTCCGCGAGTTCAAGGTCTATCGCTGGAATCCGGACGACGGCAAAAATCCCAGCGTCGACACCTATTACGTCGACACCAATGATTGCGGTCCGATGGTGCTGGACGGCCTGATCTGGATCAAGAACCACATCGACCCGTCGCTGACCTTCCGCCGCTCCTGCCGCGAAGGCGTCTGCGGCTCCTGCGCCATGAACATCGACGGCCAGAACACGCTGGCCTGCACCCGCTCGATGCACGACGTCAAGGACGGCGCGGTGAAGATCAATCCGCTGCCGCACCAGCCGGTGGTGAAGGACCTCGTCCCCGACCTCACCAACTTCTACGCCCAGTATGCGTCGATCGAGCCGTGGCTGAAGACGACCTCGCCGACGCCGCAGAAGGAATGGCGCCAGAGCCACGAGGACCGCGAGAAGCTCGACGGCCTCTATGAGTGCATCCTGTGCGCCTGCTGCTCGACCTCGTGCCCGAGCTATTGGTGGAACAGCGAGCGCTATCTCGGACCCGCCGCGCTGCTCCAGGCCAACCGCTGGGTCTCCGATTCCCGCGACGAGGCAACCGGCGAGCGGCTCGACAATCTCGAGGACCCGTTCCGCCTCTACCGCTGCCACACCATCATGAACTGCGCCAAGGCGTGCCCGAAGGGGCTGAACCCGGCGGAAGCCATCGCCGAGCTCAAGCTCAAGATGGTCGAGCGCCAGATCTGATTAACGCTGGGTGATACCCACTTTCGATCTCGCGGTGCTCTGCTGATGCTCCGCGACGCGCTCGATGGCAGGCTGGGTTGACGCTGCTGCCTTGCCTTTTTTTGCCGATCCGTGCTCGATCGTCCAGCGCAATTGGCGGTCCGTGGCGCGCAGCTTGATCTCGTCCGAGGCGAGCGCGGCGAGATTGGCAAGGATCTGCTTTTGGGTTTCGTCCAACGTGCGCGGCCGGGTGTCGATCACGCAGAGTGAACCCAGCGTGAAGCCGTCGGGGTCGATCACCGGGCAACCGGCATAGAACCGAAACCCCAGTTCCCCCGTCACAGCCGGATTTTCCGCGAAGCGCGGGTCGGTCGCGAGATTCTCGGCGACCATGATATCCCTCTGCAGAATGGTGTAGTTGCAGAACGCCCAGCTGCGCGGCGTGTCGACCAGCTCGAGCCCGTAGCGCGACTTGAACCATTGCCGGGTCGGGGTGAGCAGCGTCAGCAGTGCGACGGGAGCGTCGAGGCTGCGCGCCGCCAGCCAGGTCAAGCGATCAAAAGCATCCTCCGGTGGCGTGTCAACGAGGCCGGAGCGTTCGAGCGCGAGAAGCCGCTGGCCCTCATTGTCCGGGAAGGGAAACGAAGGCGGCGTCTCGAACGGGAAGGGAGACTCGACGGTGCCCCGAATCGCGATTTCTATCGCTTGGGGTAATTCGGGCAATTCGTCGATGAAGCGTGTCGTCGCGGTATCGAGCCCGACCGTGCCGATCTGCCGTCCTGCGGCCGAGCGGCCGACGACCAGGATCTGGGTGCGTCCGAGCGCTGGATCGGAGCGCAGGCTTTCCAGCACGGCCAATCTGCTGACGTCCGATGGCTCACTTTCGATCACTATCGCCGCCGGCAGCCGAGCGCCGATCGCAAGCAGTGCCGCGTAGATGTCGGTGTGACTCTCGACGATACAGTAATTGACCTTCGCCAGAGCCGCTTCGTAGTCGGCGATGCGTTCCGGGCGCGCAATGACGATCACCCGCGCGGAAGCAAACATCGGCGGCTCGCTGGGGCCAGATATCACGGCGAGAACGTCGCGGCGGTAGACGCGGCGATGGCCTCCCGGGGTTTTCCAGGAAGGGATCGATCCGCCTTCGATCAGAAGCTGAGCCGTGCGGACCGAGACGCCCAGTATCCTGGCAGCCTCCGCCGTCGTCAGAATTTCCTTGGCCATACCATCCATCTTTGCCCCCGACCGCGCGCCGGCCGGCTCATCCCAAGCCTCACAATGTCGTGCTCTCCCTTCTGTTGACAAGGGGCGGAAGGTCCTATTTTGATAAATATGATGATTATGATAGATTTGATAAATCTGATAGGTTGGCTTCGCACTGCTTGGCTGATGCGAACTGCCAGAGGCCAACCGTTCCGACCGCGCCCGGGTCCGAGCCCTCCCAGCCAAGCCTTGGAGTCGTCGATGCTCGGGAAGAGCCCGGCCTCGGCCAAGCGTCCCACGAAACCCAAAGAGCGAGAACGGCGCAGTCCGTGAGGTCGCTTGCCGATCCCGGCGTTCCCGTCGGCGCTTCACTCTCCTCACCGGCGTCCATCTGGAACCTTGCTTTCACCCACCGCCCACTTGCCTGGAGCATCCATGAGTGACCTTCTGCCCTCTGATCTTCCGGAGTTTGCTGAACGCGTTGCGGCCAATCAGCGCCGGCTCAGCGACAATCCTCGCGCCAGCTACGATTTCATCGTTTGCGGCGCCGGCAGTTCCGGCTCCGTCGTCGCTCGACGCCTTGCTGAAAATCCGTCCGTGACAGTCCTGCTGATCGAAGCAGGAGGGAGCGACGAGGTGCCGACCGTCATGGAGCCGTCGGCATGGCCGGGAAACCTCGGCAGTGCGACCGACTGGGGTTTTGTCGCGGAACCCAACCCGCACTTGAACGGGCGCGCGCTTCCGATGTCGATGGGTAAAGTTCTCGGCGGCGGGTCAAGCATCAACGTGATGCTGTGGGCGCGAGGTCATCGCAGCGACTGGGATTTTTTCGCCGAAGAAGCGGGCGATCAATCTTGGGGTTATGACGCAGTCTCGAAGATCTTCCGGGAGGTTGAGGACTGGCAAGGCCCGCCTGATCCGCGTCATCGCGGCACCGGCGGCCCCGTCTTCGTGCAGCCGTCACCCGATCCCGGCCCAGCCGCATTGGCTATGCTCGGCGCCGCGGAGGAGATCGGCATTCCGACCTTTGAAAGCCCCAACGGTGAAATGATGGAGAGCGAAGGCGGCTGCGCCGTCACAGACATTCTCGTCCGCAATGGCAGGCGCAACTCCATTTTCCGCGCCTATACTTATCCATTTCTCGACCGGCCCAATCTCACTCTGCTGACCGGTACGCAGGTCTCCCGCATCCTGCTCGAGCGCGGGAGGGCTGTCGGCGTCGAGGCTGTACGTCACGGCCGGCTCCTGCGGATCCACGCGACCCGGGAGGTCGTGCTCGCGCTCGGAGCGATCCAGACGCCGTCTGTGCTGATGCGTTCCGGCATCGGCGATGAGTCGGAACTTCGACCGCTTGGCATTCCCGTGGTCCAGCACCTGCCCGGTGTCGGTCAGAACCTCCAGGATCACGTGTCGTTCGGATGCATTTGGGAATATCGCGAGCCGATCGCACCGCGCAACACCGGCAACGCGGCGACGCTCTACTGGAAATCCGATCGCGAGCTCAAGACTCCCGACCTGCTGTTCTGCCAGGTCGAATTCCCGGTGCCGAGCCCCGAGACGGCAGGCCGGGCGCCTGCCCACGGCTGGACGATGTTTGCCGGCCTCGCTTTGCCGAAGAGCCGAGGCAGGGTCAGTCTCCGAAACGCGGAGCCGCTGGCAACGCCGCGGATCGAAGCCAACATGCTGTCGCATCCTGACGATGTGAAGACCGCGATCGCCTGCGTCGAAGTTTGCCGCGCGCTCGGCAATACCCGCGCCTTCGAGCCGCTGGTGGCGCGCGAGAGCATGCCTGGTCCTCTCGGCGCCGCCGAGATGGAACGCTTCGTGCGCGACTCGGCGGTGACCTACTGGCACCAGACATGCTCCGCGAAGATGGGACGCGATGCGATGTCCGTGGTCGATGGCAAGCTCAAGGTCTACGGCATCGACCGGCTTCGCATCGCCGACGGTTCGGTGATGCCGCGGATCACCACCGGGAACACGATGGCGCCGTGCGTCATCATCGGGGAGAAGGCGGCCCGCGCGCTGCGCGACGAGCACGATATCTGACCGCGCAGCCAGGCTGGTCTGGGAAAGAGCCCTGTCCGTCGGGCGCAATTTGAGTAGAATCTTTCTCAGCCCGCGAGGCGCGCGGCTTCGCAAGACTTCAACCCGTGGTTGGACCCACAAGCTGCTTCCTTCCTGGCGCGAAATTCGGTTAAGCTTGCAATCAGGGACCGGAGCCGTGCAGGGCGCGCATCGCAATTCGCTAAGGCTTTTGCAGTGGATGATGGCGGCATCCCTGGCGCTGCCGATTGCGCTCTTCGCCGTTGCCGCCACGATCTCCTACACCTCCACCAGGGATATCGCCGACCGGGAGATCGAGCGCACGGTCGATGTCGCTCATGAGCACGCGCTCAAGGTGTTCGAGACCATCGACCGCAGCATCGCCGAGCTCAACGAGGTCGTGCGCGGCTTGCCGGACGACATCATCCGCGCGCGCGAACCGGCGCTGCATCGCCGCCTGAAGCGCCTGACCGATGCGCTGCCGCAGCTCAAATCGGCGTGGATCTTCGATGCGAACGGAAAAGCGCTGGTCAACAGCCTTGCCTCGCCGCCGCCGGACCTCGGCTTTGCGGATCGCGATTACTTCTACGCCCATATCGACCATGGCATCGGCACTTTCATCGGCACGACCCTGACGCCACGGCCACCCTATCGGGGCGCCCGCTTCTTCGGGGTCAGCCGCCGCCGTGACTCCGACGACGGCAGCTTCATCGGCGTGATCCAGGCCTCGGTCCTGCCGGAATATTTCGAGAGCTTTTACGCCAGAATTGGATCGGATCCCGGCAGCTTCTTCGCGATGGGACGCACCGACGGCGCGATGCTCACGCATTTTCCCCGGCTTGACCGCGAGTTTCGGCTCGATCCGGCCGGAGAGGTGGGCCAGAAGATCGCGGCTCAACCCGAGCACGGCCTCATCACCGTCGCCTGGCCCTCGGACGGCATCGAGCGGCGCATCGCCTACCGGCGTGTCGCCGAATATCCGATCTATGTCAGCGCCGGGCTCGAGACCTCGGCGATCCGCGCGCGCTGGTTCGCCACCATGGGCCAGCATCTGGTGTTCGGCATTCCCGCGACCGCGCTTCTGTTTCTGTTGCTGGCGCTCGCGTTGCGGCGCACCCAGCACCTTCAGGCCGAAGCTGCGAGACGGCGCGAGGCCGAGGAGGCGCTCAAACACGGCCAGCGCCTGGAGGCGCTCGGTCAGCTCACCGGCGGAGTCGCGCACGACTTCAACAACCTCCTGACCGTGATCCGCGCGTCGGTCGACCTCCTGAACCGGCCGCAACTGACGGAGGAGCGCCGACAGCGCTACATCACGGCCATTGCGGATTCGGTGGCGCGCGCGGCCAAGCTGACCTCGCAGCTGCTTGCCTTTGCGCGGCGCCAGACCCTGAAGCCGGAGGTGTTCGACGTCGGTGCGCGGATGCAATCGCTGCACGACATGCTCGCCACGCTGCTGGGGCCCGCGATCGAGATCGTCATGCAGCTGCCGGCGGAGCCGTACCTCGTCAATGCCGATGCCAGCCAGTTCGAGACGGCGCTGATCAACATGGCCACCAACGCGCGCGATGCCATGCGGGGCAAAGGCAGGATCGTTTTGAACGTCGAGGCCACGACGACCGTTCCGGACACGCTGGCGAAGCTTTCGGCCGGCCAGACCTTGGCAAACCATGGCTTCGTCCGCGTCAACGTCAGCGACACCGGTGTCGGCATTCCCGCCGCACGGCTTGGGCGCATCTTCGAGCCGTTCTTCACCACCAAGCAGATCGGCCACGGCACCGGTCTCGGCCTGTCCCAGGTGTTCGGCTTCGCCCGGCAATCCGGCGGTGAGGTGACCGTCACGAGCGAGGTGGGACACGGCAGCACCTTCTCGCTCTATCTGCCGCGCGTGTCGCCGGAGCTGCTGCCGCAGCGCCAGGCGCCCAACACTGCGCCGGCAATGGCCGGTACCGGCATGTCGGTGCTGGTGGTCGAGGACAATATCGAGCTTGCCAATTTCGCCGCGGATGGCCTCACCGAGCTCGGCTACAGCATCACGCTGGTCGACAATGCCGCCGATGCGCTTGCCGAGCTCGTCGTGGATGCGGATCGTTTCGACGTCGTGCTCTCGGACGTGGTGATGCCCGGGATGACCGGGCTCGATCTGGTACGGGCGATCCGCGAGCGCGGCATCGCCGTGCCGGTCGTGTTGACCACGGGCTACAGCCAGGCTCTGTCACAAGAGGGCGCGGCCGGCTGCGATCTCGTGCAAAAGCCCTATTCGGTCGAGGAATTGTCGCGCGTTCTGCACCGGGCCGCGCGGCTGCGGCACGTCCGCGACGGCGCCGCCGAGTGAACGCAGGTCGATTCGCTCAAGATCGACGTCGAGGGTTTTGAGGACCGCGTGCTGATCGGCTTCTTCCGCGATGCGATGCGCTCGCTATAGCCGCGCGCCGTCGTCATCGAACGTCTGTCACAACGCGAATGGCAGCAGGATTGTATTTCCGGCATGATCGCGCGCGGTTTCGCGATGACACGCAGGCGCCGAAGCAATACGTTCCTGTCGCGCCGACAGGGACGAACAAGGGAGGTTGCAATGATCGACCATCTGGGTATCTCGGTCTCCGACTATGAACGAGCGAAAGCGTTCTACACGACGGCGCTGGCGCCGCTCGACTACAGCCTTGTCATGGAGGTCACGGCAGAGCAGACCGGCCACGCTTCCGCCGCAGGCTTCGGCGCCGAGGGCAAGCCCGATTTCTGGATCGGCGGCGAAGGCGCCATGAACAAGCCGGTGCATGTCGCCATTCGCGCCAAGGACCGTGCCACGGTCGACGCCTTCTACAAGGCCGCAATCGCGGCCGGCGGCCGCGACAACGGTTCGCCCGGCATCCGCCCCCATTACCATCCGAACTATTACGGCGCGTTCGTGCTCGACCCTGACGGCCACAATATCGAGGCCGTCTGCCACGCGCCGGAATAGGACCACTTCGAGGCGACGTGACGAGGAACATCAGAGCCGCATCGTCGTTGTCGTTCTCTGGACAACGATCTCGATGATGCCGATGCCGATCGAACCGCCCGAGATTCCGCCGTCGACACCAGGCACGCCAACTGAGCCGCCGCCCGGAATCCCCCCTGGCAATCCGCAGCCTGAGATCACACCACCGGTCCGCGAGCCAGGCGAATCACCGCGCCCCGACGAATTGCCGGGCCACGTGCCCGAAGAGATTCCATCGCGCGGTCCGAATGGGCCGCTCACTCCGAATCCTGCGACAGATGCAATGCCGCGGGATCACGCATGAACTCTCCAATCACATGTAAGGCGATTGCAACCAGCATCTGAATGCGCAATGAACGTCGCCATAGTGAGATGATTTGCGTGCAGAAATAAATCGGGCTGCGGCTGCATCGCCTGCCACAATGCGGCCTAACGCGTAGCTGTTCATCCCGACACTTCGTCAAAGAACCTTCCGGGGAAGTTCAACACCATGACCAACCTTCGTTTCGTGCTGCTTGCGACGACGGCTCTGACCGCGATGCAATTGGCAAACACCGCATCGCATGCGCAGGACGCTTCGCCGCTCGTTGTCGCGCAGGCCCAGCCTCAAGAGACGGGCCCTGACGGAAAACCGAAGCAGCCGCCGAAGGGACCGCCGGCGGCGGCTCCGCCTGCAGCACCCGCGCGCCCGGCGGCACCACCGCCCGCGGCTGCGCCGCCCCATCCGCCCGCCGCGCCCCCGCCGGCAGCCGCACCGCCGCGTCCGGCAGCGCCGCCACCGCCACCGCCTCCACCTGCGGCCCGTCCGGCGCCCCCACCTCCGCCTCCGCCTGCGGCCCGTCCGGCACCTCCGCCGCCCCCGCCGCCGCCGGCCGCTCCGAAGCAGCCTGCGCCGCCTCCGGCTGCGGCTCCGCAGCAGCATGCTCCGACACCGCCTGCCGCGCGCCCGGCGCCCACGCCGCCAGCACCGCCGCCTGCCGCGCCGAAGCAGCCTTCGCCGCCTCCCGCCGCGGCTCCGCAGCAACACGCGCCCACACCGCCGCCGCCTGCGGCTCGCCCGACTCCGACGCCACCTCCTCCAGCGGCTCCTTCGGGACGGCCCGCGCCGGCGCCCACGGCAACACCCCCTGCTCCGACAGCAGCGCCCACGGCTCGCCCGGGCGCACCTGCCCCGGCGACCACACCCGCACCGACTGCGACCCCGACCCCCGGCACGACGTCGCCCGGCGTGCGTCCCGGCACGCCCCCGGCTGCAGAATCGCCTGCTCCCGGTGCCACACCCGCTCCGGCGGCCACGCCGGCACCAGGCGGCGTCACTCCGACGACACCGCCCGGACGTCCCGGGACAGCACCGACGCCTGCACCCGGCGCGACCCCAGCCACGACGCCGACGCCCGGTCCTCAAGGTGGTACGCCGCCTGCGGGCGCACCCGCTGCCGGCACTCCGCCCGCGTCACCGCAGGCTGGCGCTCCGGCCCGCCCACCGGCGCCTCCGGCCGGCGCTGCGGCGCCAACGGTCGTTCCCGGCACGCCGGCCGCAGCGCCGCCGCCGAACCGGGCGCAATACGCCCCGCCCACGGTGACGCCGGCCTTCCGGGCCGCTCCCACGGTTGCAGCACCGCTGCCGCCTCCGCCGCGTCCGCCGCAGCGTGACCTGACGCCGCTCGCAGTTGGTGCGGGCGTGGTGGCCGGCGCCGTGATCGGTGCCACCATCGCCGATCTCCATAACCAGCGCCGCGAGACCGTCGAAGGCGGCCGCACCGTCTACACCGAGCCGGACCGCATCATCGTCCGCGATCCGGGCGGACAGGCCTATGTCCGCGGCAACGATCTCTATCGCTTCCGCTATGGGGCCCGCGACATCCGCACCGACACCGTCGGCGGCGAAACCCGCACCGTCGTGATCCGTCCCGACGGCAGCGAGATCATCACCGTGGTAGGCACCGACGGCCGGCTGATGCGGCGCATCCGAAGAGACCCCGCTGGGCGCGAGGTCATCATCATCGACAACACCTATCGCGATCCGCGGTCGGTCGGTGGCTTCTATGTCGACCTGCCGCCGCCGGTCGTCAACATGCCCTATGATCGCTACATCGTCGATGCCGAGGATGCCTCGCCGGACCTGATCTACGAGACCATGGAGGCACCGCCGGTGCAGCGGATCGATCGGCGCTACTCGCTCGACGAAATCCGCTACAGCCCCAATGTTCGCATGCAGATGCCGAGCATCGACGTCAACACGATCAACTTCGAGACGGGATCGTGGACCATCCCGCCGGACCAGGCGGCCCGGCTGCAGGCGATCGCCGACGGCCTCAACCGTGCGATCCAGCGCAACCCGCGCGAGGTGTTCCTGATCGAGGGGCACACCGACGCGGTCGGCAACGAGGTCGACAATCTGTCATTGTCGGACCGTCGTGCGCAGTCCGCGGCTGAATTGCTGACGCAGCAGTTCGGTGTCCCGGCGGAGAACCTGACGTCGCAAGGCTACGGCGAGCAGTATCTGAAGGAGCAGACGCAAGGACCGAGCGTGATCAACCGGCGCGTCACGGTCCGCCGCATCACGCCGCTGCTCAACGGCGGCCAGGCCTCGCTGCCGCCGCCCCCGCCCGGCACTGCGCCGCCGCGCTGAGGCACAAGCCACAAACGCAAATGGCCGGGAGCGATCCCGGCCATTTCATTTTGCAATGTATCACGCACTCATCGCTTCTGGCGGCAGGCAGGCCTCGCAGACGGCCGCGACGTGCCGGTGATCGGTGCCGCAACAGCCGCCGAGAAGCCGCATTTGCGGAAACGCGCGCCTGAGCGAGAGGTAACGGCGGCCGAGATCGACGGGATCGCCGCTGTCGAGCGTCTCCGATTCGTCGAGCTCGGCATGGCTCTTGATCGACGCGTTGGCCCTGATGCCGTGGATGCGCTGGACCCACGATTCGCCGGCCGCGAGCGCGCTGTCAAAATGGGCCGGATGCGCGCAGTTGATCAGGAAATATTCGCAAGCACGGTCCGTTGCGTCGTCGACCGCTTCGATCGCCTCGCGCAACGACTCGCCCCTGACGAGGCGGCCATCGGTCTCGACCGTGAAGGAGATCGCGACCGGAATGTCCTGCGTCCTGGCTGCACGCACCACGCCGACGGCTTCGTTGATGCTGTTCAGCGTGAATGCAGTTACCATGTCGGCGCCCGCCTCGGCGAAGGCTGCGATCTGGGCCGAGTGGTAGACCTCCGCCTCCGCCGCGCCCATGTTGCCGGCCTTGTAGCCGTCGCCACGCGGACCGATCGCACCGTTGATCACGCATGGGGTGCGAGGCGATTCCCATGTGCTGCGCAATTCATCGAGAAAACGAATGGCGCCCATGTTGACGGCCTTGAGCCCGGCCGCATCGTAGCCGAGCTTGACGCCCCAATCAGGGTTGGCGCGCCAGGTCGGACTGTCGAGCACGAAGCCGAGTCCATGCTGCCGCGCGATGCGAAGATAGGCTTCGTAGTACCGCTTCAGATGCGCGCGACCATCCGCGCTGTCCAGCAGCACGAATGCCGCGAAGTGCGGCAGCTCCAGCCCTTGGTGGAAGATCAGGGTGGTTTCCATGCCGCCATCGGTCAAGAAGATGCCGCCGCGGTGCTGCGGCAGATCGTGCCTGTATTTGGCCATTGATCGCTCCTTCGCTTGGCGCCAGGCGCTCCACTTCGGTCGCGGCGCGGCGCCTTCGGTCTCGCGCAAGTGGTGCCGCATAATGTCGCGCCGCTCTAGAAGTCTGATGGTGCGGCTGAACCTCCACCTCCAAACAGATACAAAATCAGAGACTTACGCGGAGCGCCGGGAGCGGCGCGGATTTCGCACGCGGCGGATTCCACACCGTTGGTACGGTTTTGGAGGGATCGATGGGAAAGGGCGAAGCGACGCGCGAACGCATTCTCGAGATCGCGGAAGCGGCGGTGCTCGCAAAGGGCTTCGGCGCGACCTCGATCGAAGAGGTCATCGCCGAGGCCGGACTGACCAAGAGCGGATTCTTCTATCACTTCAGGGACAAGAACGCGCTCGCGCGGGAGATGCTGCGCCGCTATGTGGAGACGAACGATCGCCTGTTCGAGGAGATCTTCCAGCGAGGGCGTGAGCTCTCGGACGATCCGCTGCAATCATTCCTGATCTCGCTGAAGCTGCTGGCCGAGGTCATGGCCGATCTGCCCAACGGCCATCCCGGGTGCCTGATCGCCAGCATCTGCTATCAGGAGCGCCTGTTCGACCGCGAGGTCCGTGATCTGACCGCGCAATCGGTCCGGAGCTGGAATGCGCACTTCCGCGAGATTTTCGACGGCATCGCCGCAGTCTATCCGCCTCGCGAGCCGGTGGACCTCGACGATCTCGCAGAGATGATCTCGTGCGTGGTCGACGGCGCGATCATCATGTCGAAGACACTCAACGATCCGAAGCGGCTTGAGCGGCAGATCCTGCTCTTCCGCAGCTGTGTGAAACTGGTCTTCGCGCCGCCCCCCTCATCGTGAAATGCATGTGATGTGAGCGAGCCAGGGCCGGACCGACTTGCTGCGCCCGTTTGCGGGAGAAGTGCAACCGGGCCGCGGTTCGCAATCGAACCGCTGTATCATTGCCCCGCAGCCAATCCCAACGCGTCGGCCATGACACGAAACACGTCGGTATTGTCCATCGAGCCGTGCACGCGCTCGCTGCCCGGTCCGGTCGCGGTCAGGATGACGTCCTCGCCCGAATGCACGCTGGCGCCGATCATCGCCGAAAGATTACCGGGGCGCAGCACCGCGCCCGGAACGTCCTTGTATTTGTCGTTGGCCTTGAAGGTCCCGTCGGCGTCGGCCTTGACGGTCGGCTCGTTGGGATTGTCCAGCTTCGGACGGAACGTCTCGTAGTGATCCGGCAGACTGGCGGAGAAAATGGCCAGCCGGCGGCTCACGTCGATGCGCGCCGGATAACCTTCCGCGTCAGGAGCCGGATAGTTGGGAAATCCAGCCCGATCGTAGACGCCGACGCGCTCGCGCAAGGGAACGTTGGGCACGGTGGCCATGTCGTCATTCACCGTGCCGACGAGGCTGTTGGGATGATTGTGGTCCGCCAGCACCAGGATGAGGGTGTCGTCGCCGCGCGCCCGCGCCCATTCTCGCGTCTGACGCACCGCATTGTCGAGCATGATCGTGTCGTAGACGGCCCGCTCCATGTCGAGCAGATGTGCATATTTGTCGATCATTCCGGATTCGACCATCAGGAAGAAGCCGGCCTCATTCCGCGACAGCAGTTGCAGCGCTGCCTGCACCTGCTCGGTCAGGTCGGGCTGCTCAGGAAATTTCTTGACGCCGCCACCCTTCAGGAATTTGCGGTCGAGCACACCGTCCATGTTGCCGGTGGCGAACAGGCCGAGCAGCCTGGCCGTCTCGGGCTTTGCCGAGAGAGCGCCGAGCTCGCTCGCGGTGGTCGCCACCTGATAGCCTGCATCGCGGAACCTGGCGATGTAGTCGGTCTCGTCCTTGCGTTTCGAGCCGGAGGCCGACTTCGGCAGAAAATTCGCGCTGCCGCCGCCCATCAGGACATCCGGCTTCGCCGCAAAGAACTGCTCGACGATCTCGTCGTAGGCGGCACGGCGGCGCGTGTGCGCAACCATCGCCGCCGGCGTCGCGTCTTCGATCTCGGTGTTGGTGACGACACCGATCGCCATGCCGTGCCGCCTCTTGGCGAGGCTCGTGATGGTCTCGACCCGGGGATCGTCGAACGGGCTTGCGGTGCGGTCCGCATAGACGCCAAGGGCGTTGACGGCGCTCTTGTGCCCGGTCGCATAGGCACTGGCCGCGTTCGCGGAATCGGTGACGATCGAATCCGAGCCGGCGGTTGCCACCAGCGCCATGTGAGGCATGTCGTCGATGGCGAGCTTGCCGCGGCTCTTGCCCTCCGAAATGCCCTTGGACAGGATTCGGGCTGCGACACGGTGCGCCGGCGACATGCCGTCGCCGATGAAGAGGATGACGTTCTTCGCCTTGCGCGGCCCTGTGTCGTAGACCGTCCATGTGACGCTGTGCTGGCCCACGCCGTCGCTCACGTCGACGACGACGTTGCCTGGCCTGGTCAGCGTGACGTCGCGCAGGATCAGGGCCGACTGATCCTTGCCGTCCTCGCGCTCGATGAAGGTTCCGGCACGGCCGAACGCGGTCGCATAATCCGCCCCGTTCACCGTCACCTTCAACCTGGCGGGATCGATCGACCGGCCCGGGGAGCTCGACCTTGAAGTCGAATTTGGCTCCGGCCAGGATCTCGGCACGATCGATCGGATAGATCGTCTGCGCCGACAGGGATGATGCCCAACAGAGGACGATGAAAGAGGCGAGTGCCGATCCCCTGACCATGCTCGATGCTCCGCAATCCGGTTTCCGACAGGAACGGGAAGCGTAGCGTTCGAGAATGACACCGTCATTAAATTCGCTGGACCCGGATCGAGCGAAGCGCAATCCGGGCTCGCGGAAGGCTCAGCCCTTGTCGCTCTCCAGGCGGAAGATCTGCGAGCCTTCGCTGCCCGAGAGCAGGCCGGTGTCGCTGTAGAGCTTCAGCTTGGTGCGGGTGTCGGCGATGTCGAGGTTGCGCGCATGGTGAGCTGCCCGATGCGGTCGGCCGGCGTGAAGGCGGCGTCCTCCACCTTCTCCATGCTGAGCCGCTCCGGCGCATAGGTGAGGTTGGGGCTCTCGGTGTCGCCGGTGACGGCGCGGGCCTGCGTCACTGCACGCCGGCGCGGCCGCACCGCGTACATCTTCAATGGCAATGGAAGTTACAACTGCTGACTCTGCCCTTTAGTTTGCTTGACGTAAGTTTCTGATCCTAGCGAGAGGATATCTCTGAGAAGAGGATCTGATCCATGAGCAGACACGAAGTCCAACATGCTTTCAACGGCCGGCTGCCAACAAACATGATCGATGTGCTTCGAAAAAAGTGCACGCCCAATCTTTGACGCCTCATGGTCAAGATTCCACAGCTCCGAATTTTTTTCTTCGGCAGGTATCACATCACCAAACCACGAGAATGCAGATCTGGCTCGCCTACCGTGCTCGTATTCGGGCTGGCCTTGAAATTCACTAAGATACAATATTCGAAACGGGTCGAGACGGCCGACTAGTGCGGCGCATGAATTCTCTAGCAAAACCCGGGCAAAGAAAGGGCCTAGTGCCGTCGCTTCATCGGAATCTTCCTCGGTAAGAATTCTTATCGCTCTGGAAGCGAACGCTTCAACCGATTGAGTTAGCTGCTGAAGCGCGACCTTCGCGCGACCCTCAGCAAGAGGCTCACCGCAAATCAGTCGTCCAATATCCGGCATGTGAAGTAGCTCGCGATCAATATACGCTAAAGCACAACATACACGAGAGATATTTTCCACCACAACCTTAGTCGCAGCGAATGAGCGCTTCGTCCCCAAGGGGGAGGGCGCTTGCACCGCGAAGACAGCTCGCTCAGTGCTGCACAGCACGCACAGCGTGCCTCACCCCTTGTCGCTCTCCAGGCGGAAGATCTGCGAGCCTTCGCTGCCCGAGAGCAGGCCGGTGTCGCTGTAGAGCTTCAGCTTGGTGCGGGTGTCGGCGATGTCGAGGTTGCGCATGGTGAGCTGCCCGATGCGGTCGGCCGGCGTGAAGGCGGCGTCCTCCACCTTCTCCATGCTGAGCCGCTCCGGCGCATAGGTGAGGTTGGGGCTCTCGGTGTTGAGAATCGAATAGTCGTTGCCGCGGCGCAGCTCGAGCGTGACTTCGCCGGTGACGGCGCGCGCGACCCAGCGCTGCGCGGTCTCGCGCAGCATCAGGGCCTGCGAGTCGAACCAGCGGCCCTGATAGAGCAGCCGGCCGAGACGTATGCCGCTGATGCGGTACTGCTCGATAGTGTCCTCGTTGTGGATGCCGGTGACGAGGCGCTCATAGGCGATGTGGAGGAGCGCCATGCCGGGCGCCTCGTAGATGCCGCGGCTCTTGGCCTCGATGATGCGGTTCTCGATCTGGTCGCTCATGCCGAGGCCGTGGCGGCCGCCGATCACGTTGGCTTCGAGGAACAGCGCGACGGGATCGGAGAAGGTCTGGCCGTTCAGCGCCGTGGGCTGGCCTTCCTCGAAACGCACCACGACCTTCTCGGCCTTGACGTTGCAGTCGTCGCGCCAGAACGGCACGCCCATGATGGGGTTGACGATCTTGATGCCGCTGTCGAGGCTCTCGAGATCCTTGGCCTCGTGCGTGGCGCCGAGCAGGTTGCTGTCGGTCGAGTACGCCTTCTCGGCGCTCATCTTGTAGGCAAAGCCCTGCGCGGTCATGAACGCCGACATCTCGGCGCGGCCGCCGAGCTCGTCGATGAACTGCTGGTCGAGCCAGGGCTTGTAGATCTTCAGGCCGGGATTGGTCAGCAGGCCGTAGCGGTAGAAGCGCTCGATGTCGTTGCCCTTGAAGGTCGAGCCGTCGCCCCAGATGTTGACGCCGTCTTCCTTCATCGCCGCAACCAGCATGGTGCCGGTCACCGCGCGCCCCAGAGGCGTGGTGTTGAAATAGGTGATGCCGCCGGTGGAGATGTGGAAGGCGCCGGACTGGATCGCGGCGATGCCCTCATGGACCAGCTGCGTGCGGCAATCGACCAGGCGCGCCTTCTCGGCACCGAACTCCATCGCCTTGCGCGGGATCTCGTTGTAGTCGGCCTCGTCAGGCTGGCCGAGATTGGCGGTGTAGGCGTAGCAGCGCGCGCCCTTCTGCTTCATCCAGAGCAGCGCCGCGCTAGTGTCGAGGCCGCCCGAAAACGCGATGCCGACTTTCTCGCCCTTGGGCAGGCTTTTCAGGATCGTGGTCATGGGGCTTCCAATCGGGTCTCAAGGGCTGGTGAAGGTGCGAACTTGACCGCGCGAATATCAAATTTCGCAGGGCTCGGCACCCATTATAATCGCTTAAACCGACGGCTCGGGACCGGTCTTGCGGCCGAACAGGCGCTGGCGGAGCCGGTAGCCGGGCATGCTCAGCCGGGTCAGGGCGGCATCGACCGCCTCATCCGAAAACCGCGTCCGCGGCCAGCGGTAGATCAGCGCGTAAGCGAACCAGATCACGACGAAGGTGACGAGGCCGGCGATGGAAACGTCGGTGAAGAAGTGGCCGCCGAAGGCCATGCGCAGCCCGCTGGTCAAGGCGCCGAACACCACGGCGGCGGCATAGGCGAGCGGCCGCCACGCGGGCGGGGCCAGCGCGGCCGGCCGCCAGCGTCCAGAAGGCCGTCGCCCCTTCGCCGGAGAAGAACGAGCAGTTGCGCCCGCAGCCGCCCCGCGGATCCCACCACGGCACGAACTGCTGATCGCCGGCAAACTCGGTCACCACTACCGGACGCGGACGGCCCCAATAGGTCTTGAACGTCAGGTTGGTCAGAATGCCGGCCGACATGGTCAGCGTCACCAGCAGAAAGATGACGGTGCGCCCCGGCACCATCAGCGGCCGGTCGGGCCGGACCATCTTGACCACGAGCGTGACGATCGACGGCAGCGCGAACGCCCAGGCGATCCACATCGCCGCGTCACGCGCGAAGCCGGCCCAGCCGTTCAGCTTGAGCGGGAATGTCTTCGTGGCGGGATCGAAGAACAGCGCAGCGAGCTTGAGATCGAGCTCGGGATAGAGGCCGAAGACGACGCCGATCACGAGCCACAGCGCCAGGGCGATGAAAAGTCCAGTCCGGTTCATGGCGCGCGGTTTAGCGGAGTGGTGCGGAGATGAAAACCCTGGAATCGGCGTGACTCATCGCGCGTCCGGTCGCGACTATGACGGCAACGGCGGAGGCGGTCGACGCGCGGGCGGCGGATTGCGCCAGGCGCCGGCGTTGCGGCCGGCGATCAGCCAGTAGACCACGCCGGCAACGATGCCGGCGCCGGTCATGATCTCCAGGTGACGGCGCACGATGCCCTCGAACTGGAAGGTGTCAGCGTGGAAGGGAACGAGACCGAGATAGCAGGCGAGCCCCACGACGCCGCCGCCGACGGCGTAGGCGAGCGCGCTGCGGATGTAGAGCGCCTCGGTGATCGCGACGATCACCGCCGCCGGCACAAGGGCGAAACCGGAGACGAAGATAAAACCGAAGCCGAGCAGGATGTCGATCGTGCCCTGATCGACGGGGCCGGCGCCGAGATCGGAGAATTCCGGAAACAACAGCGCAACGACGACGATCATGCCGCCGACGAAGCAGGCGGCGAGGAAGCCGATGAAGATGACGACGAGGCGGCCGATCAGGGACATGACGCAAACGAATTGGTGACCGGCAGCGGCACCAGGCCCCTGGTCGTCATGCCCGGGCTTGACCCGGCCACGACGCGCGTGGAGACAGTCGCCATTCTCAATCCGTCATCGCCATGGCGCGGAGCGCCTGGCGCTCGCGTGCGCTGAGCTTTTCGGTCTCCGACTTGAGCTGGCCGCAGGCGGCGAGGATGTCGCGGCCCCGCGGGGTGCGCACCGGCGAGGAATAGCCGGCGTTGAAAATGTATTCGGAGAACTTCTCGATCTGGTCCCAGTCTGAGCATTCATAGGCGGTGCCGGGCCAGGGATTGAACGGAATCAGGTTGATCTTGGCGGGAATGCCCTTGAGCATCTTCACCAGCAGTTTCGCATCCTCGAGCGAATCGTTGACGCCCTTGAGCATCACATATTCGAAGGTAATGCGGCGCGCGTTCGAGGCGCCGGGATAGTCGCGGCAGGCCTGCAGCAGCTCCTTGATCGGATATTTCCGGTTGAGCGGCACCAGCTCGTTGCGCAGCTCGTCGCGCACCGCATGCAGCGAGATCGCGAGCATGACGCCGATCTCCTCGCCGGCGCGCACGATGTTCGGCACCACGCCGGAGGTGGACAGGGTGATGCGGCGGCGGGAGATGCCGATGCCTTCATTGTCGCCGACGATGAGCAGCGCATCGCGCACCGCGTCAAAATTGTAGAGCGGCTCGCCCATGCCCATCATCACGATGTTGGTGACGCGGCGCGTGCCGTCCTCGCGATCGGCCCAGTCGTTCAGGCGATCGCGCGCGACCATCACCTGTCCGACGATCTCGCCGGCGGTGAGATTGCGCACCAGGCGCTGCGTGCCGGTGTGGCAGAAGGAACAGTTCAGCGTGCAGCCGACCTGCGAGGAGACGCACAGCGTGCCGCGGTCGGTCTCGGGGATGTAGACGCATTCGACTTCATGCGCCTTCTGGACATTGTCGCCGCTCGGCAGCCGCAGCAGCCATTTGCGGGTGCCATCGTTGGAGATTTGCTCGGCCACGACCTCGGGCCGGTCGACCGTGAAATGCTGTGCGAGATCGGCGCGAATGCCCTTGGAGATCGAGGTCATCTCCTCGAAGCTCTGGGCGCCGCGGAAATAGATCCAGTGCCACAGCTGCTGCACGCGCATCTTGCGCTGGGCCGGAGCGACGCCGATCTCGCCGAGGCGATCGGCAAGCTCGGTGCGCGACAAGCCGATCAGCGACGGTTTTGCCGGCGGTACATAGGTTTCGAGCGGAGTCTTCTCCACCAGGGTTGCGTTGTGCGGCTCGGTCGTCGGTTGCATCGAAAGGACCTGGGATTACTGCTGTTTGAATTCGTCATGCCCGGGCTTGACCCGGGCATCCACGTCTTTCGTCAATCGCGGTTGCGCGTGGATGGCCGGGTCAAGCCCGGCCATGACGACCGAAATTGTGGAACCGCCTCTATATAGCAACCGGAACTGCCGATTGCGACCGTGGCCGTTGCCTAGCCTTACCGCTTGCAGTCCTGGGCGATCTTGTCGAGCGCCTGGGCGAGGCCCTTCAGCGAGAAGGTGTCGGTCGTCTCCGTGCCCTTGGCCGAGACGCCCTTGACCACGAGGTCGGCGGATTTGCGCATGGCTTCGACCATCCGCTCCTCCTCGGCCGCGTTCTTGATCCAGAGGCCGTCTCCCTGCGTGTACATCGCGAAGGAGGCGCCGCCGACCTCGACGGTCGATTCCGAGCCCGGCTTCAGCGCGTAGCCGATCATGACCGAGACTTCGTTGTTGACCTTCTCCGCCGGCCGGGTCGAGACGAACGCATAGGCGGGATCACGCGGCCGGTTCGGCGGATTGGTCTTCGACGACGAAGGCTTGGCCAGCGCGAAGCAGACCTTCTTGCCATTGGGCGTGGCCGCATATGCCCCCCAGGTGCCGAACTGCCCGATCAAGGTCGGCTCAGCGCCACCCGCAACTCCCGCGGGCGAGGCCGCCGGTTTGCTCTCGGGCTTCGAAGCCCCCTTTGCGGTCGTATGGGCCGGCAACGCCGCCGGCTTCGGGGTCGCCTCTTTTGGAGCAGACTCTTTTGGAGCAGACTCTTTTGGAGCAGACTTGGGCGCAGGTTGCGCCGTCTGCGCCCGCGCGGAATCGGCGATTCCCCCGGCCATGACGCCAGTCATCAAAGCTAAAATCAGCACCCGCCACATGCTCGGAGTGGTTCCCTCAATATTGTGACTGGAAGATGGCCCGACTGCGCTTTGTCCCCGGGCAGGGATAGCCGGGAAAGTCCAATTTGGGAAGGCAGTTAGCTGTATCGGCTGCGGCTAGGCCCTTGATCGCGCGGCGCGTTGCTCGGCCCATTGCGCCTCGGTCCAGCCAAGCAAATCCTCGGCGCCGGAACTGCGCAAATGCGCGCCGCCGTCGATCGCCACCATCTCGCCATTGATGTAGCCGGCACGGTCGGAGACCAGGAAGCTGGCGAGATCGGCAAGCTCGCTATGCTCGCCGGTCCGCCCCAGCGGGTTGCGCGCGGTCCAGCCTTCGTCGCGGCCCTCGGGGCGGAGCTGCCCGGACGCCCCGGCGGTCGGAAACGGACCGGGCGCGATCGCGACGGTGCGGATGCCCTTCGGGCCCCACTCCACCGCAAGGCTCTTGGTCATCGCCAGCAGGGCGGACTTCGCCATCGCCGACGGAACCGTGAAGGCGCGGCCGGTGATGGTGGAGGTCGAGAGGATCGACAGCACGACGCCGCCATGCTTGCCGGCGATCCAGCGCCTGCCGGCGGCGAGCGTGCAATACATCGCGCCATGCAGCGTCGGCGCCAGGATCGCATCCGCGGCGCGGAAGGAGAGATGCTCGCTCTGTGCGATGAAGGTCGCGGCGGCATTGTTGACGAGGATGTCGAGCGGCGCCTCGCGCCAGATCTGATCCATCATGCTGTCGACGGCCGCGCCGTCGCGAATATCGCAGGTGATCGTCGTGACCTTGCCACCCGTCTGCTCGCGCATCTCGCGCGCCGTTGCTTCCAGCCGGTCGAGCTTGCGGCCGCAAATCACGATCTCTGCACCGAGCGCGAGGAAGCGACGGCCCATCGCCGCGCCAAGACCCGAGCCACCGCCGGTGACGAGGATGCGCTTGTTCTTGAGCAGGCCCGTTTCAAACATCGTTTGAATCCTCGCTGTTGCCACACACTCAGTCATTGCGAGCCACCGGGTCCGCGCGCAGCGCGGCCCCGGTGGCTCGCAATGGCGAGGATAGGCCGAACATTGCGTCCAGCAAAGAATCCGGATTGTCGGGCCGCACTAAATCCGGCAGAAACGGGCCAACTATAATTCCACTCGAAATGCCTCAGGTGCTGCCATGAAAGCCATCCTCTGCTCGCAATATTGCCAGCCCGACGATCTCGTTCTGGCCGAGGTGCCGGATCCGGTGGCGGGTCCCGGCGAAGCCGTGATCGCGATCAAGGCGGCGGCGCTGAACTTCTTCGACATCCTGATGATTCAGGGCAAGTACCAGATCAAGCCGCCGTTCCCGTTCTCGCCGGCTGCGGAAGTCGCCGGCGTGATCGAGAGCATCGGCCCGGGCGTGACCGATCTGAAAGTCGGCGACCGCGTCGTCGCCTCCTGCGGCCACAACGGCGCGCGCGAGAAGATCGCGCTGCCTGCGGCATCGATCGTGAAGATCCCCGACAATCTCGACTACGACCGCGCGGCCGGCATCATCATCATCTACGGCACCGCGCTGCATGCGCTGGAAGATCGCGCGAGCCCGAAGCCCGGCGAGACGCTCGCGGTGCTCGGCGCGGCCGGCGGCACCGGCCTCGCCGCCTGCGAGCTCGGCAAGCTGATGGGCCTGAAGGTGATCGCCTGCGCCTCGTCGGACGAGAAGCTGGAATTCGCGAAAGCGCATGGTGCCGAGCTGACGCTGAACTACGCCAAGGAAGATCTGAAGGAAGGCCTGCGCAAGCTCACCGGCGGCAAGGGCGTCGACATCATCTTCGATCCGGTTGGTGGTGCTTACGCCGAGCAGGCGCTGCGCTCGATCGCATGGGAAGGCCGCTTCCTCGTCATCGGCTTTGCCGCCGGCGACATCCCCAAGATGCCGCTGAACCTCGCGCTGCTGAAAGGCTGCGACATCCGCGGCGTGTTCTGGGGCGCCTGGACCCGACTCAACCCGGCCAAGAACCGCGCCAATCTGGAAAAGCTCGTGAAGTGGACGGCGGAGGGCAAGATCTCATCGCATGTCGATCGCATCTTCCCGCTGGCCCAGACCGCGGACGCGCTGAAGGTGCTCGCGGGACGTCAGGCGATGGGCAAGGTGATCCTGCATCCGTGAGGATGTTGTGGCGGAAGCGCGTTTGTCGCGACCTGCACGCCACACACTCACTGTCATCGCCCGCGAAGGCGGGCGATCCAGTACTCCGTGACGTCAGTGACTGAACCGAGATGCCGCGGCGTGCTGGATTCCCGCTTGCCGCCTTCGCTAAAGCTTCGGCGCCCCTGGACCTCAACCCCGGCGAAGCCTTGGCGTAGCCGGGTCGCGGGGAATGACTGCGCGCTCGCGGTGAGCGCGCCTAAGCTTCCGCTTCTTCTTCCGCCTCCTCCACCCCGCGCTTCAGCGCGGCACGGGCGGCCTCGCGATGCTCGTTCGTGATGTGGCTGGCGACCATGCGGATGGCAGTGGCGAGCACAGCGGCGTCATCGGCGAAGCCGAGGATCGGCATCACGTCCGCGACGAAGTCGAGCGGCAGGATGAAGTAGGCGATCGCCCCGAGCAACGAGGCCTGGACGTGGCGCGGCGTCTGCCGGTCGAACGCGCAGTAATAGGCGGCAAGCAGGTCTTCCGCGAACGGCAGGTGCGCGGCGACACGCTTCAGCTTGCGCCAGAAGCGACGGCGCACGCTTTCGCGATCTTCCGCGAGCCGATCGGCCGGCTCGAAGCCGACGCTATGCTCGGCAGCCATGCTCAAAAACTCCCCGTTCTGCCGGAGGCGGAGGGTCGTCCCGTCCCGGCTGATCACAAGATGGGGATGCGGCCGATCCCTGCAAGACGTCAGCTCGATGTCAGCCTGCGATGGTATTCATCGCCTTGGCCAGCGCGATGTCGCGCGTGGTGACGCCGCCGGCGTCGTGGGTCGACAGCACCACCTCCACCGTCTTGTAGACGTTGCGCCATTCGGGGTGGTGATCCATCTTCTCGGCGACCAGCGCGGCGCGGGTCATGAAGCCGAACGCCTCGTTGAAATCCCTGAAGACAAAGATCTTCCCGATGGCGTCGCGGCCTTGGACCTCACTCCAGCCCGGGAGTCCGCCCAGCGCCTGCCTGCGCTCGTCCGCCGAGAGCCGTTCTGCCATGGTCGTCTCCGTCTTTTTGGGGGAACTTTACTCTAACACCGCGCCGGCGCCCCGGGTTCATACGGGATTTCCTGCATCCGCTAACCATGACGGAGATGTAACCCCGCCGGACAAGAAATTTGCTACAATACCGGCGGTAAATCGCCGGCCAAGATGAAACTGAGCCTGAAGCGCCTGTTTGGGAGATCGATGACCGGGGGATTGGACCTGGCCGAAGCGCCCCCTCCGCCTTCGCCGCGATCCGCGGCGCGGAAGACGGCGCTCGTGTCTCTGGCACTCGTGCTTGCGATCGTCGGCGCGCTCGCCGGCGGCTATTACTTCGCGATGCGTCCGGTGACGCTCAAGATCGCGGTCGGCCCTGCCAACAGCGATGACATCAAGGTCGTGCAGGCGCTGACGCAGGCCTTCACCCAGACCAAGGGTCAGGTACGGCTGCGGCCGTTCCAGACCGACGGCGCCACGGCCAGCGCCGACGCGCTCGCGGAAGGCAAGGTCGATCTCGCCATCGTGCGCGGCGACGTCGACGTGCCCAAGAACGCGCAAGCGGTCGCGACCCTGCGCAAGAACGTCGTGGTGCTGTGGTCCGTGCCGGCCAAAGGCAAGAAGCGGGGCCCGAAGATCACCAAGATCGCACAGCTCGCCGGCCATCGCGTCGGCGTCGTCGGCCGCACGCAGGCCAACGTCAATCTGCTCAAGGTGATCCTCCAGCAGTACGGCATCGATCCCGCCAAGGTCGAGATCGTGCAATTCCCGGCGAACGAAGCCGCCGAGGCGATCAAGTCGCAGAAGGCCGACGTCTATCTCGCGGCCGGCCCCGTCAACAGCAAGATCACGTCGGATGCGATCGCCGCCTCCACCAAGGATTTCGGCGCGCCCACCTTCCTCGCGATCGATTCGGCGGATGCGATCGCGCAAAACCATCCGGTCTACGAAGCGTCCGAGATCCCCGCCGGCACCTATGGTGGCTCGCCTGCTCGCCCGGAGGACGAGGTGAAGACCATCAGCTTTTCGCACCACATCGTGGCGCGGAAAGGCGTGGCCGAAACCACCATTGCGGCGTTCACGCGCCAGCTCTTCGCCGTGCGCCAGCAACTGGTCACGGAATTCCCGCTCGCGGCGAAGATCGAAACGCCTGATACCGACAAGGATGCGGTGATCCCGGTGCATCCGGGTGCGGCCGCCTTCGTCGACGGCGAGGAAAAGACCTTCCTCGACAAATACAGCGATTACATCTGGTGGAGCCTGATGGCGCTTTCCGCCATGGGCTCGATCGGCGCCTGGTTCGCCGGGTACCTGAAGAAGGACGAGCGCGACAGCAACAATCATCAGCGCGAGCGCCTGCTCGACATGATCGCCGCTGCGCGCAAATGCGAGACGGCCGAAGAGCTCGACCAGATGCAGACCGAGGCTGACGACATCCTGCGCGATACGCTGCGCTGCTACGATCACGGCGCGATCGAGGAAGGCGCGCTCACCGCCTTCAACATCGCACTCGACCAGTTCCACTCTGCGGTCGCCGACCGCAAGGCGTTGCTGATGAGCTTGCCGCAGAACCTGCAGCGCGCCGGCGCGCAGTTCAGGGCCGCCGGCAACGCGTAGGCGCTTGCCTGCGTAATGGCTGCGTCACATTGTCTCGATATAGCTCCCACTGTCATTCCGGGATGGTCCGAAGGACCAGACCACAGGTGCGCAATTGCGCACCGGGGAATCTCGAGATTCCGGATTCGCGCTTCGCGCGCTCCGGAATGACAGCGCGAGATGCGCGCAACACAGCGAGCCATCTTCATGAACATCAAATTCTCCCGCCGCCGCTTCCTCGCCACCAGCGCCGGTGCGCTCGGCACGATGGCAATGCCGTATCTCTCGCGCGCGGCCGATCGTCCGGCGGTCACTCATGGCGTGCAGTCTGGCGACGTCACGGTCGATGGCGGTGTGGTGTGGGCGCGTACCGACCGGCCGGCACAGATGCTGGTCGAGGTGGCGACGACTGATACGTTCAGGGATGCCCGTGCGCTGCCGCCGATCGCGGCGCTGCCCGAGAGCGACTTCACGGCAAAAATGCTGCTGGAGAATTTGCCGGGCGGCCAGGACATCTTTTACCGCGTCCGCTTCCGCGATCTCTCCCACAGCGCGGTCGGGGGCGAGCCGGTGGTCGGCCGCTTCCGCACCGCGCCGGCCGACCGCCGCGACGTCAGCTTCGTCTGGGGTGGCGACGTCGCCGGCCAGGGCTGGGGCATCAATCCCGATGACGGCGGCATGTTCACCTTTTCGGCGATGCGCAAGCACCGGCCGGATTTCTTCCTGCACTCCGGCGACACGATCTATGCCGACGGTCCCATCCAGTCCGAGGTGAAGCTCCCCGATGGCAAGGTCTGGAAGAACGTCACGATCCCGGAGAAGGCCAAGGTCGCGGAGACGCTGGACGAGTACCGCGCCGCGCACAAATACAATCTCACCGACGAGAACCTCCGAGCCTTCAATGCCGAAGTGCCGATCTTCGTGCAGTGGGACGACCACGAGGTGACCAACAACTGGTCGCTGTCGAAGGAGTTGCCGGCCGCCTACAAGGTGAGGGACATCTCGCTGCTCGCGGCCCGCGCGGGGCGCGCCTTCCACGAGATGTATCCGATGCGGGAAAGCATCGTGGAGCCCGGCCGGGTCTATCGCCAGATCGCCTACGGCCCGCATCTCGACGTGTTCGTGCTCGACGAGCGCAGCTATCGTGGCCCGAACGGGCCCAATCTCGAGACCGCTTACGGCCCCGCCAGCTACTTCCTCGGGCCGGACCAGATCGCCTGGCTCAAGCGCGGTCTCTTGAATTCGCGCGCGACATGGAAGGTGATCGCGTCGGACATGCCGATCAGCCTGATCGTCTCGGACACGCCGAAGGGTGGCTCGGAAGCCATTGCACAGGGCGACGGTCCGGTGCGTGGTCGCGAGTTCGAGATCGCCGACATCCTCCGCTTCATCAAGATGGCGCCGATCACCAACACGGTATGGCTGACCGCGGACGTGCATTACGCCGCCGCGCATTATTACGATCCGAACAAGGCGCAATTCCAGGAGTTCGAGCCGTTCTGGGAATTCGTGTCGGGTCCGCTGCACGCCGGTACGTTCGGTCCGAACGCGCTCGACAACACCTTTGGCCCCGAGGTTCGCTTCGTCAAGGCACCGGGCAAGGAGAGCCAGAACCTGCCGCCGTCAGCGGGCATGCAGTTCTTCGGTCACGTCAAGATCGACGGCGCCTCGGGTCAAATGACGGTGACCCTGCGCGACCGCGCCGACGTGGCGCTGTGGTCGACCACGCTCGACCCGAAGCAAAGCTGATGGCTAAATCAGGATGGATTTGGTTGAATCAATGCGCGCTCCAGGGCCCGGTTCACCTCTCCCAAAGGGACGACGGACAGGCCCGTCGAAACTTGCTTCATCGCGCTTTAGCCAACGACGCGTAGCTTGAGCGCCGCTTCCAGCGCATCGCTCGAACACGGTTTCTGCAGCCGCGGCCGGCCCGCCAATGCGGGCGGAATGCGCGCCTCGGCGCCATAGCCGGTGACGAAAACGAACGGAACCTTCAGCGCGGTCAGCCGCTCGGCGATCGCAAAGCTGGTCTCGCGGATCAGCTCGACATCGAGCAGCGCGAAGTCGGGCGTGCGCTTCGCAATGGCGTCCAGCGCCAGCGTCACCGAACCGACGGTCCGCACGCCGGTCACGCCAAATCCGAGCAGACGGTCCTCGAAATCGATTGCGATGATCGGATCGTCCTCGACGATCAGAACATCGGCCGGCCAGCCTGAGCCGTTGGAAAGTGCGGGTGCCATGATCGCATCTTGCGTTGGGGTTTTGGGATCAGGACTGCCGCGACACGATGCCTGCGCGTAGCGCATCGGAGGGTTCCCGGAACGAAACTCACCACATCATCGTTGTTCAGTCTGTCCACTTGTGCACACAGGGGATGCACGGAACTCGCTAAGGTGGGAGGACGGACGGGAGTTTCACGATGGATGCGCGTATCGGCAAGGTCACCGAGGTCGAGAGCCGGCCGGCCAACAATCTGCTGCGGCGCTTGAGCCAGGCCGACTACGGGCTGCTTGCGCCGCACGTGACTGTCGAAGACTCCGCAGCGGGCCAATTGCTCTACAATCCCGGCGATGACGTGCAGGTCGTCCACTTCCCCTGCGGGCCGTCGCTCGCGACCTTCCTCGTCCCCAACGAGGACGGCCGCGACGTCGAAACCATTCTGGTCGGCCGCGAAGGCGCGGTGGGCGGCATCGTCAGCGAGGGATTCCTGCCGGCCTATACCCGGATCTGCGTGAAATTCGGCGGACCGTTTGCGCGCGTTCACGTTGCCAAGCTGGAAGCGGCCAAGCTGCGCTCGGCGTCGCTGCGCAACATCTTTGCCCGCTATGCCGATTGCATGCTGGCCCAGATCTTCCAGTCGACCGCCTGCAACGCGATCCATTCGATTGAACAGCGTACCGCCAAATGGATTTTGGCGGCGATGGAGCGGACCGGTGACGAGACCAGTGTGCCGCTGACCCACGAACAGCTCGCGACGCTGCTCGGGGTCGGGCGCAGCTATGCCAGCCGCGTGCTTCAGTCATTCAAGGCGGAGCGGATACTCGACACAAGGCGCGGTTCGATCCTGGTTCTCAGCCGCGATGGCCTGAAGCTGCGCGCCTGCCTGTGCAATGATGCCGTGAAGATGCATTTCGAGGAGGTGCTGCGCGGCGTCTATCCAACCGAGGAGCGGGAGGCCGGATAGCGACCGGGTCTCTTTCCTTCTCCCCCCCGCAAAGGAGAGAGCACGAAAATGCGCGGCGCGCTGTTTGGAGCGTGATCGTGCTATACTCTTCCCCGCATGAGCGGGGCTTTCCTTCACACTCTCTTCGACATCGCGGCGTGGCTGGCGGCCGCAGCGGCCGTCTACTGGCTGGCGCGACAGGGCTTGCAGTTTCCGGCGCAATCCTTCGAGCTGCCCTATATCGCTGCGCTGGTGTTCGGCGCCGGCATTGGCGCCTATCTGTTCGGCTCTGCCAATCTGTGGCTTTCGGGTCAGAGCGGCATTGCGCGCTCGGTCGAGGGCGCGCTGGCCGGCGGCATCGTGGCGATCGAGCTCTACAAATGGTCCGCAGGGATCGCGATACGAACTGGAGCCCGGTTTGCGCTGCCGCTGGCGCTCGGCATCGCGATCGGCCGCCTCGGATGCTACTTCGCGGGCCTCGAAGACTTCACCTACGGCACGCCGACGGCGCTGCCTTTCGGCCATGATTTCGGCGACGGCGTCCTTCGCCATCCCGTGCAGCTCTACGAGAGCGCAGCCATGGCGGTCTTCGCGATCCTCTATGTCGTGGCGGCCTTGAACCGAAACGCCTTTGCGATCACCAATGGTTTCTACCTCGTTCTCGCCTATTATGGAGCGCAGCGCTTCCTGTGGGAATTCCTCAAGCCCTACGGCACGCTGGTCGGTCCTTTCACGCTGTTTCACCTGCTGTCGCTGTCCATCCTGCTCTACGCCGCATTCATGCTGGCGACGGCGGCCAAAGCGAGATCCCTGCATGAACGCGCCGTTGCGTAAGTCGCGTCCCTACATCTTCTGGGGCCAGACCCAATCCCTTTGCGAGACCTGCCTGAAGCTGGTGCCGACCAAGATCCAGATTTTTGGCAACGAAGTCTGGTACGAAAAGCGCTGCACGGAGCATGGCGTTCAGTCGACGCTGGTGTCGACGGACGCGGCCTATTGGCGACTGTGCAAGGATTTCATCAAGCCGGGCGACCGGCCGCTGCAAATCCAGCACCGGACCGAGTTCGGCTGCCCCTATGACTGCGGCCTCTGTCCCGACCACGAGCAGCATTCCTGCCTGGCGCTGATCGAGATCACCGAGCACTGCAACCTCACCTGCCCTGTCTGCTTCGCCGAATCCTCGCCGGCACGGACGAAATTCACCCCGCTCCCGACGGTGGAGAAGATGCTCGACGCGCTGGTCGCGAGCGAAGGCGAGCCGGATCTCGTGCAGATTTCCGGTGGCGAGCCGACATTGCATCCTGATTTTTTCGAGATCCTGGACGCGGTACGCGCCCGCCCGATCCGCCATGTCATGATCAACACCAACGGCCTGCGCATCGCCCGCGAGAAGGACTTTGTGGCGCGGCTCGCAGAGAACAAGCGCGGGCTGGAGGTCTATCTCCAGTTCGATTCGCTTCAGCGCGATGCGCTGATCGATCTGCGCGGCGCGGATTTGCGAAAAATCCGCCAGCAGGCGCTGGAAAATCTCGAGCATTATGGCGTGTCGACCACGCTGGTCGCGACCATCAAGCGCGGCGTCAACGACGCCGAGATCGGCGACATCGTGCGCCACGCGCTGACTTGGAAGTGCGTGCGCGGCGTCACGCTGCAGCCGGTGCAGGATGCCGGGCGCAACGAGAATTTCGACAAGGCCACCGACCGCATCATGCTGTCGGAGATTCGCAGGCGCGTGATCGAGACCGGCGTGTTCGGCGACAAGGACATGATCCCGCTGCCCTGCAACCCTGAAAGCATCTCGATCGGCTACGGCCTGCGCAACGGCGAGAAGGTGCTGCCGCTGACCTCACTGATCCCGCAGGAGCAGCTGGTTGCGGTGATGCCCAACACCATCAGCCCGGAAAAATATCCGATGCTGCGGGAGAAATTCGTCGATCTGTTCTCGCTGTCGTCGGGCCCGCTCAACACTTCCAAGCGCGTCTGCGAACTCTTGTGCTGCCTGCCGAGCTTCGAGGTGCCACAGGGCCTCACTTACGAAAACGTCTTCCGCGTCACCATCGTGCAATTCCTCGACCGCTTCAATTTCTGCGTCGGCAACGTCAAGCGCAGCTGCATCCATTTCGTGACGGAGCAGGGCGCGATCATTCCGTTCGACACCTACAATTTGTTCTATCGGAACGGACAGATCGACGGCATCCGCGCCGGGTTGGCCGCTCAGGCGACCGAAGGAGCCTTGCAGGCATGAGCATCAGCGACACACCGCCGCCCGCGCCTCCCGTTCCGCCGCCGCCTCCGCCGACGCAAAAGCGCAGCGGCTGCCTGACCGCGCTCATGGCGATCTTCGGGATCATCCTGCTGCTGCCGGGTGTCTGTGCGCTGCTCTTCGGCGGAATGTCGGTGTTCGAGGACGGCCGGATCGCGCCCGACATCGCGCCGCTGGTTTTTCTGGGGGTCGTCATCGGCATCGGCGGCGTTGCCCTGATCTGGGCAGCCATCAAGGGGCGGCGCGGTCAAGCCCGTCCAGGCGCCTAAGCCCCGGAGATTCCCGGACAAAATTCAGTCAACCAAGGGCCAAAGAACACATTGTTTTTTGGCCGTTTTTGCATATATTGCGCCGCAACGCGCAGGGCGCCCGGTATGACCGGGCTTCCTTTTTGGGCGCAAAGCGCCCTGTCTCCAGTCTTTCAGCGTTGTTTCGAGAAGAGGTCCCGGTCCGACCGGCGAGATCGCGCTTAACCCATTGTTCGACCGCAAAGAAGCTCACTCATGAACCTTCGTAACGTCGCCATCATCGCCCACGTCGACCACGGCAAGACGACCCTGGTCGACCGTCTCCTCCAGCAATCCGGCACGTTCCGCGAGAACCAGAAGGTGACCGAGCGCGCCATGGACTCCAACGACCTGGAGCGCGAGCGCGGCATCACCATCCTGGCCAAGGCGGCCTCGGTGCAGTGGAAGGACACCCGCGTCAACATCGTCGACACCCCCGGCCACGCCGATTTCGGCGGCGAGGTCGAGCGCATCCTCAACATGGTGGATGGCGCCCTGGTGCTGGTCGACGCCGCCGAAGGCCCGCTGCCGCAGACCAAATTCGTGGTCTCCAAGGCGCTGAAGGTCGGCCTGAAGCCGATCGTCGTCATCAACAAGGTCGACCGCCCCGACGCGCGCCCGACCGAAGTCATCAACGAGGTGTTCGACCTGTTCGCGGCGCTCGACGCCAGCGAGGAGCAGCTCGACTTCCCGATCCTGTACGGGTCGGCCAAGCAGGGCTGGATGGCCGAGAGCCCGGAGGGTCCGAAGGACAAGGGCATGGAGCCGCTGTTCGACCTGATCCTGCGCCACGTCGCGGCGCCGAAGGTCGAGGAAGGTCCGTTCCGGATGATCGGCACCATCCTCGAAGCCAACCCCTATCTCGGCCGCATCATCACCGGCCGCATCTCTTCCGGCACGCTGAAGCCGAACCAGCAGGTCAAGGTGCTGAACGCCGACGGCAAGCTGGTGGAGTCCGGACGCATCACCAAGATCCTGGCGTTTCGTGGCCTCGAGCGCACGCCGCTCGATGAAGCCGAAGCCGGCGACATCGTCGCCATTGCGGGCCTGACCAAGGGCACCGTCGCCGACACCTTCTGCGACCCGACCGTCGACATGCCGTTGCCGGCGCAGCCGATCGATCCGCCGACCGTGTCGATGTCGTTCATCGTCAACAACTCCCCGCTCGCCGGCACCGAAGGTGACAAGGTGACGAGCCGCATGATCCGCGACCGTCTGTTGCGCGAAGCCGAGGGCAACGTCGCGCTGCGTGTGGTCGAAGCTGCCGACAAGGACGCGATGGAAGTCTCGGGCCGCGGCGAATTGCAGCTCGCGATCCTGATCGAGACCATGCGCCGCGAAGGGTTCGAGCTCTCGGTGTCGCGCCCGCGCGTGGTGTTCCAGAAGGACGAGGCCACCGGCGCCACCATGGAGCCGATCGAGGAGGTCGTGATCGACGTCGACGAGGAGCATTCCGGCGTCGTCGTGCAGAAGATGAGCGAGCGCAAGGCCGAGCTGATCGAGATGAAGCCGTCCGGCGGCAACCGCCTGCGTCTGGTGTTCTACGCGCCGACCCGCGGCCTGATCGGCTACCAGGGCGAGCTGCTCACCGACACCCGCGGGACCGCGATCATGAACCGCCTGTTCCACGGCTACGCCCCCTACAAGGGCGAGATCCAGGGCCGCCGCAACGGCGTCCTGATCTCGAACGACCAGGGCGAGGCGGTGGCCTACGCCATGTTCAAGCTGGAAGACCGCGGCCCGATGATGATCGAGCCGGGCTGGAAGGTCTACAAAGGCATGATCGTCGGCGAGCACACCCGCGACAACGATCTCGAGATCAACGTGCTCAAGGGCAAGCAGCTCACCAACATCCCGCACGACCTCGAAGGACGAAGCGGTGCGCCTGACCCCGCCGATCCGCATGACTCTGGAAAAGGCCCTCGCCTATATCGAAGACGACGAGCTCGTCGAGGTGACCCCGAAGTCGATCCGCCTGCGCAAGAAGCACCTCGACCCGAACGAGCGCAAGCGCGCGGAAAAGGCCAAGGAAGCGGTGGCGTAAGGCCATCGTTCTCTCGTGCCCCCGACGCAGCGCAACACGATAGTGGTGCGCTGCCG
This sequence comes from Bradyrhizobium sp. USDA 327, assembly GCF_041262065.1. NCBI lineage: Bacteria > Pseudomonadati > Pseudomonadota > Alphaproteobacteria > Hyphomicrobiales > Nitrobacteraceae > Bradyrhizobium > Bradyrhizobium sp. USDA 327. Next base: position 6,926,563 of record NZ_JBGCCW010000001.1, read on the forward strand.
AGCCGGGGCCCAGATACTCTCAGCACCACGCATCACCTGGGTCCCGGCTCTGCGCCGCACCGCTGCGCGCTGCAGCGCGTCCGGGACACGAGAGCTGCATACTTGACTGGCTTCAGCACTCTTCGCGAACGTGCTAGAGCCCGCCCATGACCTCCCTCCCCTCCTCCGTCGACGTCGCGATCATCGGTGCCGGTGCCGCCGGCCTTGGCGCGGCGCATGCGCTGGCGGGCTCCGGCCTCTCCGTGATCGTGCTGGAGGCCCGTGACCGGCTCGGCGGCCGGGCCTGGACCGTGCAGGCCTCGCCCGAGGTGACGTTCGACGTCGGCTGCGGCTGGCTTCACTCCGCGGACAAGAACTCCTTCGTGCCAATCGCGCGACAACTCGATTTCGAGGTCAACAAGGACCTGCCGCCCTGGCGTGAGCGCGCCTTCGGCAATGCTTTTCCGCAAGCCGAGCGCGACGACTTCATGTGCGCGATGGACGCGTTCTACGAGCGCCTGTGGGAAGCCGCGCAAAAGGGCAAGGACGAACCCGCGAGCCTGAGCCTCGAGGCCGGCAATCGCTGGAATCCCATGATCGACGCGATCTCGACCTACATCAACGGCTGCGAACTCAAGGATATGTCCACGCTGGACTGGGACGCCTATGAGGATACTGGCCTCAACTGGCGCGTCCGCCGCGGCTATGGCGCGCTGGTTGCAGCGTATGGGGCACCCTGCCCGGTGGCGCTGAACTGCAACGTTACGCTGATCGACCACTCCGACAAGCGCCTACGCCTAGAGACGTCGCAGGGCACGCTGACCGCGGCCAAGGCGATCGTCACCGTACCGACCAATCTGATCGCCGAGGAGGCGATCCGCCTCTCGCCGCCGCTCCCCGCCAAGGTCGAGGCCGCAGCCGGCCTGCCGCTGGGCGTCGACGACAAGGTGACGCTGGCGCTCGATGACGCCGAAGCCTTTCCGAAGGAGGCCAATCTGCGTGGCGCCACCATGCGGACCGACATGGGCACCTACCACATCCGCCCCTTCGGCCAGCCCTGCATCGAAGGCTTCTTCGGCGGCAGCTTTGCGCGCGAGCTGGAAGAGGCCGGCGACGGCGCCATTGCCGCGCAGAGCATCGACGAGATCGCCGGCTTCCTCGGCAACGAGATCAGGCGCAAGCTGAGGCCACTCTACGAGTCGCGCTGGGCGCATGATCCGCTTGCGAGAGGCTCCTATTCGCATGCGCTACCGGGTCACGCGGGGGATCGCGCAGTGCTGGCCGCACCGGTGGATGCCCGGCTGTTCTTCGCGGGAGAAGCGACATCGCCGACTTTCTTCACGACGGCGCATGGCGCGCGGGACAGCGGCGAGCGGGCGGCGAAGGAAGTGCTGGCGGCTTTGGGCGGTCCGTAACCGCACACGCCGTCATTGCGAGCTACTCGATCACCCGCGCCCGCAAATCGGCATCAGGCACGAAGCAGGCATCGTACTTGCCGAAGATGCGATAGCGGTTGCGCGCGACCAGGCTGTAGATCGGGTCCCGCACCGGTTTTGGCACGGCAAACAATACGCGCACCCAGCTCCATCCCGGCAGTTGCGATAGCACCGTCAGCGCGGCATCTGACTTCATAAAGATCTCGCCGCCGTGGACGACCGCGTTCGTGTCGGGATCATCGGGATCAATGCCGAACGTGCGCGCCAATCGCGCCCCATAATCCGACTGAATCGGCGTGAACCGGAACCGTTTCGCCGTGTCGCGCCTGGCGACGAAGCGGACCCAGCGCGAGCAGAAGATGCAGACGCCGTCGAACAGGATCACGTCATCGTCGGGCCACTTGCTCATCAGCGGTTATCCAGCATGAGCAGCGCAACGAGCATAAGCACGATTGCCGGTCCCGTCTTCACCAGCGCGCCGAGTGGCTCGATCCAGAGATCGGGCGTGAGGATCGCCGCGCCAACCATGTAGCCGAGCGAGGCGACCATGCCCGCGACCAACCCGGTCGCCGCGGTCCAGCGGAAGGCGATCAATACGCCGATGCCCATGTCCATCAGGCTGGTGCCGATGGTGATGGGGTCGACGAGCGCGGGCGGGAAGTTATGCGCGCTCAGAATGCCGGCGGCGGGGCGGTAGGACACGAACAGGGCGATGAAGCCCGAGACGATCCAGAATGCGACCAGGCTCGCGAAGACCAGCGCCTTGACCAGAAACAGCCGTGCGAACCATTTGTCCTGGATGGTGGCGGGATGGCGTCCGACCGCATCCGCCAGCCTCTTCGGCGCGATGCCCGTCGCGGCGATCCACGCCGTGGGATCACCTCGCACGCCGCGGCGCAACTCGGCGATGGCCGTGGAACGCATCGGCGGCATCCAGCCGAGGTGATTGGCGAGATCACCGATTTTCGCGCCGAGATCGAGCATGAAGCGCGGCATCGCGAAACGCGGCCAGCCGGCCGTGCCGAACGCGACGCGAAACGGCTCGATGACTCCAGCCATCGTGACGGGTTCCGCCTGCATCAGGTCCCAGCTCACCGCCTTCACGGCGGCATCGTCGACGTCGCGTGCGGCGAGCCAGGCGATGGTCGCCGAAATGTCCTCGACCGCGACGGGTTGGAATGGAGTTGCCAATTCCTTTGCCGGCAAATCGATCGGGAAGGCAGCAAGCGCGCGGAGCATGGCGCTGCCGCCATAGGCTGCCGGAGCGACCACGAAACCGGGCCGCAGGATGGCATGGGGAATGCCGGAGGCCGCGATCAGGCGCTCGGCCTCGCGCTTGGTCTTGGCGAAGGCGGTGCGATCCGTCTCGGCGGCGCCGGGGATCGAGATATGCACCAGCCGGATCGCGCGACCGCTGCCGCCGATCGCCTGAAGCAGGCGCGCGACGAGATCGCGATGCACCGCGCTCGTGTTGCTGCCGGGACCATCCTGGAGCACGCCGAGGCAGTTCACGACGACATCGACGGCATGCTCGCTGAGGAGATGCGTCAGCGCGGCCGCTTCGAGCGAGAGGATCGGCAGCTCGATGTCCAGCGCGCTCATTGTCTGGGCCGGCGACAGGCTGCGCGCCACGCCGATGACGCGAAAGCCCCGCGTGCGCAGATCGTCGGTGACGAAGCGGCCGATCAGGCCGGAGGCGCCGAGCACCAGGATGGTTCGCTGATTCATCGCTGCACTCAGAATGGTTTGGCTATCATCAACCACAGGATCGCCATCGTCGCGCCGAAGCCGGGGAAGCCGAATGCGAACCAGCGGCGGAACAGGGCGTCGTAGCGCTGTGGCAGCGCACTGCGCTGGGCGGCGGCCTTGCGCGCGAGGTCGCGCATCTCGATCTGCATGAACACGACGGGAATCCAGAACAGACCGGCGATGGCGTAGAGCGCCAGCGAAGCGAGCAGCCAGCCTTCCGTGATCGATGTGGCGGACAACATCATCAACAGCCCGCCGCTGAGCGGCTGGAGGATCACCGCCGACAGCGTGAAGATCGCATCCGCAATCACCACCACAGAAGCGGTACGCGCGATGAACTCCACATCGTGCGCGCGATGCGCCATCAGCATGAAGAAGGCGATGCCGGTTCCTGTGCCGAGGATGACGATGGCGCCGAGCACATGGAGAAACTTGACCAGGAAATACAGCGTCATGGCTTCTTGGTCGCCACAGGCTTGGCCGGGTTCAGCGCGCGTTCGAGCGCACTGCCTGCGGCTTTGACGCCGGCTTCGGTCTCGATCATCCAGTGGCCCTCGCTACCGACGGCCGGCAGGAAGCGCAGGTCGGCCTTGCCGCCGCTTCCGCGAAACGCATCGGCGAGCTTCTGCGAAAATGCGGGCGCGAAATAGCTGTCATTGCTTGCAACGAGCCATGTCACGGGAATGCGCGCCGCCTTGCCGAACTCCGCTGCCGCGGCAAGCAGCGTATGCGGCGCGCAGACCCGGTTCGGCTCACCATTGGCATGACCGCCGCGCCCCGGCGCAAACAATGTGATCGCGGAGATCACCTTCGGATCAGCATTGGCGAGCGCCAGCGCGCCCCATCCGCCGGCAGAATGGCCGATCACGATCGCGGCGTCCTTGCGGATGAAATCCTGCTTTCGCAAGTAGCCCAGTGCGAGCGAAATTGCGTCGGCCGTCGCGCGGCCGGAACGGGCGTAGTCGGCCTCGTCACATCCGCCCTGGTCCTCGACATAGCGGCCGCCCGTCGCACCATGGCCGAGCCGCTCCGGCACCAGCACGGCAAAACCACGCGCGACGAGATAGGCGGCAAGCGGGCGGTATTCCGGCTGCGGCATTTGCGCACGACGCAGCGCGTTCTGCGTCGAGGCATGCGCGATCACCGCGAGTCGGAACGGACCCGGGCCCGGGGGACGAAACAGGAGAGCATGCGCGGCAAGGTCGGTATCCCGCGCGGGCAACCGCCACGCTTGCCGGCGAAACGGTGCGCCCTCCCCTCCCGAGGGGCCAAACGTGACCTGGGCGCACAGAGGGGATGCAGTCAGCAAAGCCAGCAGAGGCAGGAGCGCGATGGTGTTGAGGAGCCGCATGAATTGGCCGAGGGCGAACGCGAACAGCGACAGCCAGATTAGTCGGAACGAATCAATTTCGGCCGACTTTCTGCGTTGCCATTGCCGTCCCCTCGCCGCCGAGACGTAGTTTTGCACCGACGCGCGGCACGCGGTTGCGGTTCGAGGCAGCGGCTTGTCCTCTTTCGGTACAACATGGTCGAAATACTGATGCAGAAAGTCCACAGGTTAACCGATAATTAACGATAGGTCTTGCCGCCGGCGCGGTGACTTGGTTTGATCGTATCCATGAGCACAACCCTGATCGAGGTCCGGCCGGCCAAAGCTGCAGATGCAACTGCGGTGGCGTCCACTCATGACGAAGCCTGGCGCTCGGCCTATCAGGGCATCATTCCCGGCGCCGAGCTGGAAAAGTTGATCAACCGCCGCGGTCCGCAGTGGTGGGACAGTGCGATCCGCAAGGGCAGCCGCGTCAGCGTGCTCGTGTTCGGGGACAAGATCGCGGGCTATGCCAATTACGGCCGCAACCGCGCCCGCAGCCTGCATTTCGACGGCGAGATCTACGAGCTTTACCTGCGACCGGAATTCCAGGGTCTCGGCTTCGGCCGCCGCCTGTTCGCTGCCGCCCGCCGCGACCTCATGCAGAGCGGGCTGAAGAGCATGGTGGTGTGGGCGCTCTCGGACAACGATCCGGCCACGGAATTCTACCGTGCCCTAGGCGGCCGCATGGTGGCGCGCTCTTCCGAGCGATTCGGGCCGAAGTCGCTCGACAAGGTTGCCTTCGCTTGGACCAATTGAGCTGCTGAAACCCTACCCGGCAGCGTTCCCGTCCGTCGATACCGCCCGCCTTTCGAGCCGGTGATCGCTGGATTCATTATTTCACAAAAACGCGATGGATCAGCGGGCCAAGCCCGCGTATGACAGCGCCAAAATCGCTGCCGGGGCGCGATTTCACCTCGGCAACAACGGAGCCTTGAATGCGTATCGATGCGGTCTCGATCGGGAAAAACGTACCACACGACGTCAATGTCATCATCGAGGTCCCCGTGGGCGGCGAGCCGATCAAGTACGAGATGGACAAGGAGGCCGGCACTCTGGTGGTCGACCGCTTCCTCTACACGCCGATGCGTTACCCCGGTAACTACGGCTTCATCCCGCACACGCTGTCGGATGACGGCGATCCCTGCGACGTCCTGATCATCAACACCCGCGCCATCATTCCCGGCGCCGTCATGAGCGTGCGTCCGGTCGGCGTGCTGTTCATGGAAGACGAAGCCGGCGGCGACGAGAAGATCCTGGCGGTGCCGTCGTCCAAGCTCACGCAGCGCTATGACAAGGTGAAGAGCTATTCCGACTTGCCGGACATCACGCTGCAGCAGATCCAGCACTTCTTCGAGCACTACAAGGATCTCGAGAAGGGCAAATGGGTGAAGATCCTGCGCTGGGGCGACGCAGAGGAAGCGCACAAGCTGATCCTCGAAGGCATCGAGCGCGAGAAGAAAAAGAAGGGCTGAGCTTCTGTGTCCCGGACGCGGCGCGGCATGAAATGACGCGACGCCGAGCCGGGACCCATGCCGCCACTGGACCCCCGCTCAGCAGCGCACCGCTGAAGAAGCGCTGCGCTGCGTCCGGGGCACAAGAGTTGCCTACACCGCCGGTTTCGGCAGCCCTGCGATCGCACAGGCTGCGCGCAGCGTGTTCACCAGCAGGCACGCCACCGTCATCTGACCGACGCCACCCGGCACCGGCGTGATTGCACCGGCAACGCCAAGCGCTTCCTGATAGGCGACGTCGCCGACGAGGCGCGTCTTGCCGTCATCTTTCGGGATGCGGTTGATGCCGACATCGATCACGGTTGCACCCGACTTCAGCCAGTCGCCGCGCACCATCTCGGGCTTGCCCACCGCAGCATAGACGAGGTCCGCCTTCTTCACGAGACCCGGCAGATCGCGTGAACGCGAATGCGCGATCGTGACCGTGGCATTTTCATTCAACAGCAGCTGCACCAGCGGGCGGCCGACCAGGTTGGAGCGGCCAATGACGATCGCGTTCATGCCTTCGAGCGAAGCGTGCACGCTCTTCGTCAGGATGATGCAGCCGAGCGGCGTGCAGGGCGACAGCGCCTCGAAACCACCGGCGAGCCGGCCGGCATTGTTCGGATGCAAGCCATCGACATCCTTGGCGGGATCGATGGCGTTGATGACGGCTTCGGTATTCAGCCCCTTCGGCAGGGGCAGCTGCACGAGAATGCCGTGCACGGCCGGATCGCGGTTGAGCTTTGCGACCAGCGCCAGCAGGTCTCCCTGCGAGACGTCGGCCGGCAGCTTGTGCTCGAACGAGGCCATGCCGGCCGCTTGGGTCTGGGTATGCTTGGAACGAACATAGACCTCACTGGCGGGGTCGTTGCCGACCAGGACCACCGCAAGGCCGGGGATCAGATTGTGCTCGCGCCTGACCCTGGCGACCTCCTCAGCGACCCGGGCGCGCAGCTCCGCGGCAATGACTTTTCCATCGATGATCTTGGCCGTCATGTCAGTTCCCTCAGTCTTTCGATTTGGCCGACACAAGCTGGCGCAGGGTTTCTCCGAGCCGCGCCGGATCGCCGTCGATCGCGATCTGCTTCAGCCGCGAGGTGGCTCCGGATAGCAGCTTTACACTGGCCTTGGGAACGCCGAGCGATTTCGCCAGTAGCGCCAAAACGGCCTTGTTGGCCTCGCCGCCATCGGCAATGGCGCGCACCCTCATCTTGAGCACCGTACGCCCATCCGAGAGTTGCTCGATCCCGTCGATGTCGTCGCGGCCGCCGCGCGGCGTCACCCTCAGAGCGATGCTGATTCCTGTGGCCGAGTAGCGCCAGGGTTCTTTATGAGCTTCCTTGGCAACCAAAGGCGCTCCAGCCGTCTCAGATCACGTTCGGGTAGATGTAGTACAGGATCACCCGCTCGACGAACATGATGATCAGGATCAGGATGATCGGCGAGATGTCGAGACCGCCGAGGCTGGGCAGGAAATTGCGAATCGGCGCCAGCAGAGGCTCGGTGATCCGGTACAGGAACTCCGCCACCGCCGACACGAACTGGTTGCGGGTGTTCACCACGTTGAAGGCAATCAGCCAGGACAGGATCGCGGAGGCGATCAGCAGCCAGACGTAGAGGTCGAGCACGATGATGACGATGTCGAGAACGGCACGCATGGCTTTTGAAAACTCTGGCTTTTGAAAACTCTGGCTGCGGTCGGGATTGACGCCTTTTGCTAGATATCGGTTCCCCCCGGCCCAAACAAGGGAAGTTCGGGCACCGGAATGGCTAAAACCGGGTTACGCCCGTCCTTGACTTGACCTTGGCGGGGACTTAAATGGCGCCCGGTTGTCGGCCGCATTCACCAGAGCGGCCAGCAAAGGGGCCATAGCTCAGCTGGGAGAGCGCGTCGTTCGCAATGACGAGGTCGGCGGTTCGATCCCGCCTGGCTCCACCACGCTTCGCCCTTCGGGCTACGCGTGGCGCAGCCACGACGGAGCCCGAAGCGCGAAGCGTGGTGTCCGGCGAAGCCCGAAGGGCGAAGACGGACTGTAGCTGATAGATCCCCCTACCTCCCCGTGAACCTTGGCGGCCGTTTCTCCATGAAGCTCGCCACGCCTTCCCTGAAATCACTCCCGTTCAACGCCACCATCATCTCCCGGTTGGCCTCGATCGTCGCCTCGGCAAGCGTCTGGAACGGGACCTCGTAGAGCTGACGCTTGATGACGGCCATGGCGCTCGGCGAGACGAAATCGGCGAGATCGCGCGCATAGGCGTAGGTCTCCTCGCGCAGCTTCTCCGGCGCACAGAGCCGGTTGACCAGCCCGATCCGCAACGCCTCCTCGCTCGAAACGCGCCGCGCCGAGAGCAACAGATCCAACGCATTGGCGTGGCCGACGATACGCGGCAGCATCCAGCTGATGCCATGCTCGGCGATCAGGCCACGCCGCGCGAAGGCGGTCGTGAACACGGTGTTGTCGGCAGCAAAGCGCAAGTCGCAATAGAGTGCGTGCACGAGTCCTATGCCGGCCGTGGCGCCATTGAGCATGGCGATCACAGGCTTCTTGATCGAAGGGTAATAGCCGTAGCGCGTCTGCCAATCCGGCCGGCGATTCATGTCGAACGGCGGCAGGTTCGAGGCACGCCTGACGTCATCGGGCTCAAGCCCCTTCAGCGCATCCATGTCGGCACCGGCACAGAAGGCGCGGCCCGCTCCGGTGAGCACGATCACGCGGACATTGTCGTCGACATTCGACGCTTCCATCGCGTGACGCACGTCGCGCTCCATGATCGGCGTCCACGCGTTCATGCGGTCGGGGCGGTTCAGCGTTATGGTCGCGATCTTGTCGCTCACCTCGTAGAGAATGTGTTCGTAGGCCATGACGCTCTCCCCTGTTTGCCGGTGCGATTTCGCGCGCGCTCGTTGGCAGCGAACCTAGCATATCCAGGGAAGAGACAAGGACTTGCGCGAAGGCGCGATCACTCGGCGGCTTGCGCCAGCACCGGCCGGCGTGCGAGCCAGCCATTGATGAAGTGATCGAGCCAGGCGCGCTCCGCGACATCGTAGACGGCGCGATCCGCGAAGTGATGGTGCCGCTGCCGCGCACCGGGCGCGCTGAAGCCGTCATAGCCGCGCGTGGTCCAGCGATGCATCATCGCGTAGGTCACATCGGGGTGGAACTGCACGCCGAAAGCATTGCCGGCACGGAACGCCTGCACCGGAAAATCATCGCCTTCGGCGAGCAGCTCAGTGCCAACCGGCAGCTCAAATCCCTCGCGATGCCAGTGATAGACCTGCGCCGGCCAGTGCGGGCAGAGCGCACGGCCCGCAGCGGTCGGCCTGATCGGGTAATACCCGATCTGGGTCAGCGCCTCCGCATGGGGGGCGACTCGGGCCCCGAGCTGCATCGCCAGCATCTGCGCCCCTAAGCAGATGCCGAGGAACGGCCGCTGCTCGCGGAGCGGAATTTCGATCCAGTCGATCTCGCGGCGGATGTAATCATCGGGATCGTTGGCACTCATCGGGCCGCCGAAGATCACGGCGCCGGCATGCCGATCGAGCGTCTCGGGCAGGGGATCGCCGAAGCGGGGACGGCGGATATCGAGGCGATGACCAAGCGCGCGCAGCGCATTGCCAACGCGGCCCGGTGTCGAGCATTCCTGGTGCAGGACGATCAGAACCGGCAACCGGGTTTCAGAGGCGGCGACGCTCGGCGCCCTCCGTGGGAAGGCCACCACCTCTGCGCCACCAAACCTGTCCGTCCGGAACGACATGGCCTCTGCGAGTGCTATCGGTTCAGACCGCCAGCATAGCTAAGCGATGGTTAACATCGTGTGAGTTCGCGCACATACGTGCGATACTGAAGCAAACTCCGGGCCACTACGGGGCCTCTAGTGCCTGTGCCTTTGAAACCGGCTGGTCGCCGCAAGGATGAAGCCGCGCGGGAAGAAACGCAGCGCGAACGGCACGATCTTGATACCGAGGCCAGGCAGCACTGCCCGTTTGTTGGCCATCAGGCCACGATACGCCTCACGCGCAACTTCGGTCGCGGAGACGTTGAGAACGGCCGTATCATGTTGCGATCCAACACCGGCGCGGGCCTGGAATTCGGTCGGCACCGGACCTGGGCAAAGCACGGTGACGCGGACGCCGCGCGGTGCAAGCTCCGCCCGCAACGCTTCGGTGAAGGAAATCACATAAGCCTTCGACGCGTAGTAGACGGCCATGCCGGGACCGGGCAGAAAGCCGGCGACGGAGCCGACATTGAGAAGACCGCCCTTGTTCCTGATCAGCTGATCGGCAAAGCGCAGCGACAGATCCGTCAGGGCCCGGACATTGACATCGACGATACCGATCTGCTCGATGCGATCGCGCTCGATGGCATCGCCGAACACGCCGAAGCCAGCATTGTTGACGAGATGGTCGAGCTCGACGCCCTCGGCTGCAAGGGCTGCCGCGATCGTCTCGCCGGCATCCGCTTTCTCGAGATCGCAGGCGATCACGATCGGCTTCTTGCCGCCCTTGACAGCGAGCTCGTTCGCGAGCGCTTCGAGCCGATCCGCCCGTCTCGCGGTCAATGCGAGGCGGTGTCCATTGGCGGCAAACACACGCGCCAGCTCCATCCCGATGCCCGCCGAAGCACCAGTAATCAGCGTCACCCGCTCAGCCACGATCGAAGTCTCTTGAATTCAACTATTTTAGCCCCGCAACGGCGGAACGAGAGCATAGGCCGTGCGCAACAGGCAAGCGGCACTGGCAGCATGGCCGCTTGAGCAGAACGAGCGGCAATGCAGGAAAACCGTTGATTTGCAGGCGTATTCGGCGCAGGCGACGAATATATTAAACTTTCGTCATGTGCCCACACGAGCCGCGATACCCCGGGTCCAGCGCCGTCAGCCGACGGCACTATCCTTGAGCTGACCACCGGCACGCTCCGCGACCGCGTGCTTCAGCTCGATCCGGTCGCGCTGGGAAATCCCGAGCAGGTCGGAAGCACGCCAGACGACATTGTCCTCGAACTCGCTGACCTGGCCGTCGGCATAGACCAGCTCCCACATCATCCGGACGATGCGTTTGCGGCCCTCTTCGTCAAGCGAGCGCATGATGACGCTGGTGAAGTGATAAAGGTCCACCGCCTCGCCCTCGACCTGGGTGGCGTCCGCGATCAGACGATCCGCAGTGCCGCGATCGAGCCCGAAATGGCTTTCGATCAGGCTGTGCAGCTTGCGCTGCTCGGCCGCGCTCGGCTGGCCGTCCAGCGAGACCACGTGGACCAGCAGTGCAGTGGCCGCCAGCCGATAATCGCTGTCGCCGAATGCGCGGTCCGAGGCTTGAGGACCGACAATGTCGGCGATGAATTGACGTAAGCCGTCGAGCATAAGGTCCTACCGAGATCGATGACAGCCGCAAGGAGCGCGGCTGTTACCAGCATTATATGAGAGGGAAACTCAACGGGCGCAACGTGTGTCAGTTCCGCGCGCTGCATTACGTTTCGGCAATCTGGGCTGTCTCATTCACCGTCATGGCCGGGCTTGTCCCGGCCATCCACGCGTCACCACGAAGAAAGACGTGGATGCCCGGGTCAAGCCCGGACATGACGACAGAGAGTGTGGCGAACGTCCGCTTCCACAACGCCGTTGCGAGCGCAGCGAAGCCTCGCTGCGCTCGCAAAGACGGAGTGCGTAGCAACCACCTCCCACCCCTTACGGTATCTCATACACTACCATCCTGTCGGCGATGCCGCGGAGCGCAGCCTGCTTCTGGATCGGCTTGATCGCGCGCCGCTCGAGCACTTCGGCGACCGCGGGAGCGTCCAGCACTGGACCCGTGATGTGGATCTCCTGCGCGGTCGACAGGCTCTGCACGCGCGCGGCGATGTTGACGGTCTGGCCGAAATAATCCTGCCGCTCGTTGAGCATGACCGCGAGGCACGGCCCTTCATGGATGCCGATCTTGACGATGAGATCGTCGGTGCCGCGCTTCTTGTTGAGCTCGTCCATCGCCGCGCGCATGCGCAGGCCGGCGACGATCGCGTGCTCGGGGCGGACGAAGGTCGCCATCACGGCATCGCCGATGGTCTTCACCACCGCGCCCTTCTCGGAGGAGATGATCTCGAGCAGGGCATGAAAATGCGCGCGCACGAGATCGAAGGCGGCGAGATCGCCGACGCGCTCGTAGAGCGCGGTCGAGCCTTTGAGATCGGTGAACAGGAAGGTCAGCGAGGTGATCTGGAGGCGCTGGTCGAGACTGAGATTGTCCGCCTTGAAGACATCGCGAAAGGTCTGGTTCGACAGCATCCGCTTGGCGGTGAGGAACGGCTTGCGCTTGCCGATGAGGTGGTGAAGCGCCTCGGCTGCGATGAACACCGACGGCAGCACGCGCACGCCGGCCTGGTTCTCCAGCGACAGACGCAGCGGGCCCGGCCGCATGGTCGTCGTGCCCGTCGGCGCCTGGACCTTGTTGTACATGATGGCGAGTTGCTGGCGGTCCTTGGTCGGCTCGCCCTGGACGTCGATGAAATGTGCGGCGTGCGTCACCGGCTCGAAGATGATGACGAAGTCGTTCGGCAGTTGCAGCGACATGGTCGCTTTCTCGCCCGCCGGCAGCTCCATTGTGTCGAGCGTCACCTCGTTCGCGAGTGCCGCAAAGGATTCCTTGTTGAAGTCGACCCCGGAGCTCCAGAACACCTGCTTGAAATAATCCCAGACCGGCAGCGTATCTGGATCGTGCGCGGCTATGCGCCGGACGCGCGGGTTCACCGTGAAGGAGACCTCGACCTGGTCGTCGACCGAGGCCTTGTAGCCGCAGGCACAGAGCGCACAGTGATAATCGTCCGGCTTGAGCGCCTTCAGCGTCGAGTGCGCGCCCAGCACGCCGCCGCAACCCGGGCACAGCACGTTCCAGCCGAGGTCGAACAGTCCGAGCCGCGCCGAATGCAGGAACGCCGAGATCACGCGCTCCTCGTCGAGACCGTGCTGCCCGGAAAAATCGAGCACATTGACGCGGTTAAGCTCGTGATCCTCGCCATCCTCGATGAGACGGGTGATCGCATCGACCACCTTCGCGTCGGCGGTCTGCTTCAGAACGGAGAACTGGGCCTGGATGTCGCTCATGGCGGGGCTCTATCTAGGGTGGATCACGCCATCGGCCAGACGAGCGCCTGTCACCGACGCGTGATGCGGAACATGGGTGAGTGGTCTGGCTGGGTCGTGACGACGCCGAGCGGGATCACGGGAGTCGCCGGGTCGGCAAGCTCGACACGGAATGCGCCGATCAGCCGGGCCAGGGCCAGCACGGATTCGGCCTGGGCAAACGGCGCGCCGATGCAGACGCGCGGACCTGCGCCGAACGGCAGGTAAGCAAAACGGTCCGGCACCTCTTTCGACATAAATCGCTTTGGAACGAACGCGTTCGGCTGATCCCATAGCTTCTCGTGCCGGTGCAGCAGCCAGGGCGCGATCATGATGATGTCGCCCTTGCCGATCTCGACACCGGCCGCATTGTCCTTCTCGCGCGCGGCCCGCGCGACCAGGAAGGCCGGCGGATAGAGCCGCATGGTCTCGTCGATCACGGCGCGGGTCAATTTCTGCCGATCGATGTCGGCCATGCTGTCGAGGTGCTCGCCGCGGGTCTCGGACGCCACCTCTTCCTGCGTGTCAGGATCGAGCGCCAGCAGATAGAGCGCCCAGAACAGCGCCGTCGCCGTGGTCTCGTGGCCGGCGAGGATCATGGTCGCGACCTCGTCCACGAGCTGCTCGTCCGAGAAGCCCTTGCCGGTTTCGGGATCGCGCGCCTCGTCCATGAGATCGAACAGGTCGCGCGGCGGCGCGCCGTCCTTCTTGCCGGCCGCACGTCGTTCAGCGATCAGCATCGCGACGAATTCGGTCCAGCGCCTGCGGAAGCGCGCGCGGGCGAAATCCATCGGGCTCGGCCAGGACACTGGCATCACCATGTCGAGGAGATACGGGCGCCCCAACCGCGCGGCATATTCCATGATGAAGTTGCGCAAGGTCGCGCCATGCCGGTCCATGCCGAACGAGAACATCGTGCGCCCGGCGATCTCGAGCGTCATGCGCTGCATGATCTCGCGCAGATCGACCGGATTGCCTGTTTGCGCATCGAGCTTCGCGATGGTCTCGTCGAGCACCGCCGTCATGTGGGGGACGAGATTTGCGGTGGCGCGCGGCGTGAAGGCCGGCGCGAGAGTGCGGCGCTGAAATGTCCAGGAATGACCTTCCGCGATCAGAAGGCCGTCGCCGAGCACCGGCCGCAGCATGCGGATGCCGGCCGGCGTGCGCGTATAGTTCTCGTAATTGCTGAGCAGAACGTGCCGGATCGCGTCCGGCTGGTTCAGGATGAAACTGTTGCGGAAAAAGAAGCGGCCCGGGACGACCTCTTCCTCATAGGCACGCTGCCCCCAGGTCGCGATCATGTTTTGCCGGATCACCGCGAGACGGCCGAAGAACGACATGTCGTCGGGCGCACGCGGAGGAGCCGGAGGGATTATGGGCCGACGCACGCTGGCGATATTCATGGCTCTCTCCCGCAGATGTGTCGCAGCTAAACAGCTAATAAGTCAGCTCGGCGATCGCAATCCTGTTCTCGGCGGCAGGCCAGGCGCGCGCCACGATCCGTTCTTCGCCAAATTGGGCCACGATGTTACGCCCGATCTCGCTGGCCGGAAGCCGCAGGGTTGCTGCCGCATCCGTGGGCACGCCCGGCTTGACGTCGGCCGGCTCCTTGCCATCAAACAGCACCACGTCCCGCGGCAGGCCGAAATAGCCGCGCGGCCGCGACATGATCACGACCGCCCCCGCGTCCTTGTCCGCCGGCCCGAGCGGGCGCGCAGGCCGCAGATGCACGACGTCGGACGAACGCGGGAACGGCGAGCGATAGATGTGCGTGGTCGGCGCGCCCGGCGAGGCCAGGACGAATTCGAGCGACCAGGCCGGATCGACCTGCGCCGGTCCCCAGCGGCCGTCGGCAGCGGTCTTTGCGCTGTGCAGCGCACCACCCTTGCGCTCCCCGGTATCAGGATCGACACGGAAGACATCGACGGTTGCGCCCGCGACCGGACGATTGGTCGGCACACCGCCTGGCGTTCCCGTGACAAGCCCGCTCAGCTTCACGCTGGTCTCCGGCACGATCGCGATGCGGGCGGGCTCGCGGCCGGCGATGAACTTGTAGATCTCCCGAAATGCGCGAGGATGAAACGCCACCTCGCGATGATCGAGCGCGCCGAGCACGAGGTTGGTGGCGCCCTTCAGCTCAGGCCCCTCGGCGGTCACACCGGTCGGCGTGCCAGGCTTGCCGATGAAGCGGCCGTCGGCTTGCGCATATTTGTCCATGCCGTCGCTGCGCAGGGTGAGGAAAGCAACACCCGGCGTCACCTCGCTCTCGCCCTCGTTCAAGCCGCGCAGGAATACGCCGCGGCCGTTGAATTCGTTGTTCGGCTGGTCATCGGTCGCGAACACGCCGTGATTGGGCGTGCCGCACAGGACGGCGTGGCTGACATCGCCGGCACCGCCGTTTTTGATGACATTGCGAATGGCATAGCCGCCGCGCGAGCTGCCGACCAGCGCCACGCGCGCCGCATCGGTCCGGCGCTTCAATTCCGTGATGGCAGCGGCGAGCTCGCGGCGCTGGTCCTCGGTCGAGGAGCGGTTCGCCTGCTCGACCTTGTCATCGCTGCGCGCCAGGGGATCGGTGAAATTGATCGCCATCATGCGCTCGCGGGCGATGCCGTTCGATTCCATCCGCCACAAGGTCGTCATCCAGAGCGCATCGTAATCGCCATTGCCGTGAACGAGCAGGATCGGCGGCACCTCGGTGCTCGGCGGGACGCCAGGTGCCGTTTGGGCGATCGCGCCGGCCCGCATGCTCGCAACCGCGAAAGGCAAGCTGCCGGCTCCGAGCAGGATCGTCCGTCGCGACAGCCTCATCTGTTCCTCCCGGCAAAACCATGACTTTGCACCGCTTATACCTGTCTAACCACTGGACAGCGAAGGACTTTCGCAGGCATCACTGATCCAATCGGAATCGCTGAAGCCAGTTCTGACACCCGATTTGGAAGGGGATATGACCGAGCAGACGAACCGCCAGACATTTGCCGGCGACGGCATCACCGCCCCCCTGCGGTACACATTGTTCCGGCGCATCTGGCTCGCCAGCCTGCTCTCCAATCTCGGCCTCCTGATCCAAGGCGTAGGCGCGGCCTGGGCGATGACGCAGATGGCCGCCTCGGCCGACAAGGTGGCACTGGTGCAGACCGCACTGATGCTGCCGATCATGTTGATCTCGATGCCCGCCGGCGCCATCGCCGACATGTATGACCGCCGCATCGTCACCCTGGTCTCACTGTCGATCGCGCTGACCGGCGCGAGCGCGCTCACCGTGCTGGCCGGCCTCAACCTGATCACCCCCGAATTGCTGCTCGTCTTCTGCTTCGTCGTCGGCAGCGGCAATGCGCTGTTCGGCCCGGCCTGGCAGTCCTCGGTCAGCGAACAGGTGCCGCCCGAGGCATTGGCGTCCGCGGTGGCGCTCAACGGCATCAGCTACAACATCGCGCGCAGCTTCGGTCCTGCGGTCGGCGGCGTCATCGTCGCTACACTCGGCGCCGTGGCCGCGTTCGCCTGCAATGCGATCCTCTATCTGCCGCTGCTGGTCGTGCTGCTGCTCTGGCGCCGCAGCACTGAGCCCTCGCGCCTGCCGCGGGAAAAGCTCAACCGTGCCATGGTCTCGGGCGTGCGCTACATCACCAATTCGCCGCCGATCAAGATCGTGCTGTTGCGCACGCTGGTGATGGGCCTGATCGGCGGCGCCGTGATGGCCTTGATGCCGCTGGTCGCGCGCGACCTCCTGCACGGCGGCGCGCAGACCTACGGCATCATGCTCGGCGCCTTCGGCATGGGCGCGGTGATCGGCGCACTCAACATCCACGAATTGCGCAAGCGCATGAGCGGCGAGGCCGCGATCCGCGCCTGCACCATCTCGATGGCCTTCGCGATGGCCGCCCTCGCGGTGAGCAGCGAGCCGGTGTTGACGGCAACGGCGCTGGTCTTGGCCGGCGCGGTCTGGATGGCTGCGATCGCGCTGTTCAACATCGGCGTGCAGCTGTCGGCACCGCGCTGGGTCGCGGGCCGCTCGCTTGCGGCGTTCCAGGCCGCGATCGCCGGCGGCATCGCGATCGGCGCCTGGGGCTGGGGCCGTCTCACCGACTATGCCGGCGTCGAGATCGCATTGCTGACGGCGGCCGGCCTGATGCTGATCTCGCCGGTGCTCGGCATCTGGCTCACGATGCCGCGCGTCGGCGCCCGCAACGAGGATGCGGACATGCTGGCCGATCCCGAGGTGAAGCTGTCGCTGACGGGGCGCAGCGGGCCCCTTGTGGTCGAGATCGAATATCGCGTCGCGCAGGAAAATGCGCGCGCGTTCCACAACGTGATGCAGGACGTGCAGCTCTCGCGACAGCGCAACGGCGCCTATGGCTGGTCGATCGCGCGCGACATTGCCGATCCCGAATTGTGGACCGAGCGCTATCACTGTCCGACCTGGTTCGACTACCTGCGCCAGCGCAACCGCTCGACCCAGTCCGAACGCGCATTGCATCAGCAGGCGATCGATTTTCACATCGGCCCCGAGCCGGTGCGGATCCGCCGCATGCTCGAGCGCCCGTTCGGTTCGGTGCGCTGGAAGGACGAGACGCCGGACCGCGCCGATGGCGAGGTGCTGCCGGTGGTTGCGACCGCTGCGGGCAGCAGCACGTAGGTGCTGTCATTCCGGGGCGTGCGAAACGCGAGCCCGGAATCCATCGAGCGGCATATATTTGGAGAAATGGATTCCGGGCTCGCGCCTAACGGCGCTCCCCGGAATGACGATCATTGCCCGTGATCCGTCAGCACCTTATCGCAGGCCTTGCTGAGGCGGGTGCGGTGCTGCTTCAGGCAAGCGAGCACGGCGCCATCGCCATTGTTCATGACGGCGCGGCAGAAGCGCGTGACGTCACGCGCGCAAGCGTCTTGACCCAGCTGCTGCGCCGACGCGCCCGATGCGAACATGAGCAAAGGGATGATGAAAAGAAATCTGGTCATCGCGTAATGCCTCTTACCCGGAAAGATCTGCGGGCGAAGCTAGTGCGACGATCCCGGGGCTGCAACGGCTTTGTGGCCGGGCGGGGCGAGCGCCGCCGCGAGGGCCCCGGCTTGACGCCGGGGCACATCGCGAGGGGAGCTGACCGACGCAACGATCTCGGTTGCGCGCTCTTACTGCTTGTCCTGGACGTCAGCGACCTTGCGCGAGGCGCCCTTGGCGAGGTTCTTGTCCATCACCGCGCGGCAGCCGGCGCTCAGATCCGAACGATGCTTGATCATGCACGCCGTGATCTTCGGGATGTTGGGGATCTCCGCCGAGCACAGGCGGAAGGCATCGCCGGTGCACATCTGCTGCGCCTCGGCCGAGAAGGCGAAGCTCGAACTCGTCGAAGCGATCGAGACGATGGCGGCAAAGCCCAGAGCCAGGCTGGTGTCGCGGATCTTGCTGGTAAACGGCTTGGTATTCAGAGACCTGGTCATTTGAAGCTCCCATTGGCTCCGCGCAAAGCGGGCCGGTTGTCGATGGGAGCCACGATGCTCCGGCAAAACCGTTTCCACTGTGATGACGCTCACGGGAGACCCATCCTCTGTGATCCCGGTCACTTTGGCGCACCCCGTTGAAATTCCTCCGCAGCCGCTGTCGTGTTGGTGTCGCGTTAACTCTTACTTCGCATTAATGGCTGGTCGCGCGGAAGATTCCGCTGGTTTGGTTGCGTAATTGGAAAGAGTAGCGATGCGTAATGCGTTGGGCCTGATGCTGGCCAGTGTAGTTGCGGCGGTCGTGATCGCCGCCGGCGGTTGGTTCTATTATTCCGCGCGCGCCGACCAGGGCGCTCCCAAGACAGTTGCCGCTCGTGCCGCCGATCAACTGCCGGCACAGGCGAAGCTCGCCAGGGATGACGTCGAGACCACCGCGGCCATCGCGGCCAAGCCCACGGCAGCCGCTCCGGCACCTGCGCCCGCCCCGATCATGCCGATGCAGCCGAAGCAGGCCTGCGCCAATCCGAACGCGTTGGGTGTGTCCCGCGTCGTCGAGATCGATACCACGGGCGGTCCCGGCTTCGGCTTCGAGCACTTCAAGCAGTTCGACTTCCTCACCGACAAGGAGGTCGTGCTGACCTTCGACGACGGTCCGTGGCCGATCAACACGCCCGCGGTGCTGAAGGCGCTCGCCGACGAATGCACCAAGGGCCTGTTCTTCTCGGTCGGCAAGCACGCGACCTATCATCCGGAAATCCTGAAACAGGTGCTGGCCCAGGGCCACACGGTCGGCACGCACACCTGGTCGCACGTCAACCTCAACAGCAAGAAGATGACCGAGCAGCAAGTCAAGGACGAGGTCGAGAAGGGCTTCAGCGCGGTGAGATTCGCGCTCGGCACCAACCCGGCGCCGTTTTTCCGGTTTCCGCAGCTCCAGCACAATCCCGCGATGGTGAGCTATTTCGGCACCCGCAACGTCGCGATGTTCTCGACCGACATCGATTCCTTCGACTTCAGAAAAGGTGCCACGCCGGAGAAGATCGTCGAGACGGTGATGACCCGGCTCGACAAGCTCGGCAAGGGCATCATCCTGATGCACGATTTCCAGAAGCACACCGGCGAAGCCATGCCGGCGCTGCTCGCGCGGCTCAAGGCCGGCGGCTACAAGGTCGTGCAGATGAAAGCCAAGGCGACGCTCCAGACGCTGCCGGAATATGACGAGGCGCTGATGAAGGACATGAAGGTGCCGACCGCAGGCACGAACGCACGTCCGATCTCGAGCGTGGTGCAGACGGTTTCGCAGTAACGCGCGATTGGTCCAATCCAAAACTCTTGCGTCATGGCCGGGCTTGTCCCGGCCATCCACGTTTTTGGATCAGGGGCGAAGACGTGGATGCCCGGGTCAAGCCCGGGCATGACGGCGAGATTGAGGTACAGGTCTGCGGCTTACCAGTAGATGCCGTGGCGATGCAGCTCGCTGATGATGCGGCGCTCGGTCCAGCTGCGCTTGTGCTTCGGCTTGTCTGCCCTTGCCGTGGTGCTGGCGGCGGGCTTTGTCGTCGTGACCGGCGCGGAGGTCGTCGCGGGTGTGGTCACCGCCGGAGCGGTCACTGGAGCCGGCGCCGCGAGCGATACCGCCGGCGGACGATCGTAATATTTCTGAGCCTCGGTGGCTGGTGCGGCTTCGCTCAGCTGCGTCGTGACAGTGGTCGCCGACGTCGTCGTGGTTTGCGGAGCGGAGCTCTGCTCACCTGCCGCGGCCAAGGACAAACTGCGAGACCCGCCTGCCTGGGCAGACCCAGAAGCCAGGAGCATGGCGGCAATCAGAATGATCTTGCGCATGTGAAGTCTCCCCGTGTTTGCGTGCCGGGGACGTTAGGGAAGTCATGTCTGAGATTATGTGATCGCGATCACCCCAGCTGAACGAACCTTCATGAAGGCTGACGCGCTGGTCAAACGCCCGTTTGCGGGTGATCGGATGAAATCTTGAGCGCTGGTGCCGCAAGAGGGATTCGAACCCCCGACCCCGTCATTACGAATGACGTGCTCTACCGACTGAGCTATTGCGGCGACCCTGCCGGGACCCGGGCGATGCCGGCCCCGATACGCGCGCTCCTGATATCGGGCATGGCCCGAATTGGCAAGGACAAGCGGGACGCGAAATGCGCTTCACGCGCCCCAGCGGGACCAGAATCCGCGCCAGCCGCCGGCCTGGGCCTTCGGCGTGCCGATTTGTTCCGTGAATTCATCGGTGGGGCCGTCGTCGTCGATTCCGGGATCATCCGGCGCACGGACGATCGGGATGACGGCCTGAATCGGCGCCGAAGCCGGCTTGCCGAGGTCAGCTCGGGTTCGGAAGACCGGCGTTTCCGCCGGCTGCGATGATTCGGCGGGCGCCGGAGCCGGATTCACCGGCTCCTCCTTCGTGGATTCCCTGGCAACCTCTTGGGCCGGAGGGGGTGAATTGTCCTGGGCGGCCGGCGCTGACACCGGGACCGTCACCGGCGGTTCCATCGGAGCTTCGCTGGGAGCGGCGGCCACCCGCTTCGGCGGCGGGGCGGCCAGCATGGCTTCCTCGAAGGCCGAGGATTCGAGCGTGGGGCCCTTGTCCGAGGGCAGGCTCGCGACCGGTGTCTGCCACTGGAACGCATCGAGGCGGCCGGTGACCGGGGAGACCGGACGCCAGCGGTCGCTGACATAGCCGTCCGCCGTCCAGGCGGGATCGAGGCGGGCGCGCACCGCGCGCAAGGTCCAGGCGCGGGCGCGGCCGCCGTCACCGTGCTCGGTGCGCTCGATCTCGGCCATCAGCAGCGCGACGCGCTGAGTCGGATCCTTGAGATAAGGCGCGAGCACCTCGCGCGCGCGGGCGAACTCCGAAGCATCGATCGCAGCGCGGGCAATCGCGAGCTGACCTTCGAAATGACCGGGCCTGTCGGCTGGCGTCTTCGCGGCGAGGGTCTCGACCCGCTGCAAGCGGTGCCATGCGGTATCGCCGAGCTTCACATGCGCATAGGCGTCCGCGAGATCGGGATGCGGATTGGCGAGCCAGGCGGCTTCCACCAGCTTCATGGCGCGGCGCACCTGATGCGCCTCGCTCTCGAATTTCGCCGCGAGCACCGCCGCCGGCACCAGGGTCGGTGCGAGCTTGACCGCCTCCATTGCGCTCTCGCGCGCGACGTCGCGGTCCATCGTTTCCAGTTCCAGCGCGCGCGCGGTGAGCAGGACGCCACGCTGCCGGCGATAGGTCCGCTTGTCGATCTGCCCCGCACGCAGATTCGAGTCGAGGATCGCGAGTGCCCCGCTCCAGTCGCTGCGCGCGCAACGGAAGCCGAGCACCGCATGCGATGCCCAGGTCGAGGACGGCGACAGCTTGATCGCTTCCTCCGCGATCATCACCGCGCCGACCGCATCGTCCGCGCGCTGCGCCTCGATGAACAGGCCGCGCAGGCCGAGCAGCCGCGTGTCCTCGCGCTCGGCCATCACTCGGAAGACGCGCTGCGCCTCGTCGCGATTGCCTTCGAGCTGGGCCGACTGCGCATGCAGCAGCAGAGCGAGCGGATCATTCGGCGCATGCCGCCGCGCCGCGTCGGCGTGACGGCGGGCGAGCGCGGAATCGCCATGACCGATCGCGAGCAGGCCGTGGGTGATGGCGTGGCGGCCGCGGGCCTGGCGCTTTTCGTGGCGACGGCGGCGCAGACGCCCCGGCGTGCGCCAGATCGTGGTCAGGATGCTCCAGACCAGCACGACGGCCACGGCAAACAGGCCAAGCAGGAGAACGAACCTGGGAAGCGTCGTCGAGATGCGGAAACCACCCGCGGTCAGCACGAGGTCGCCGGGCTGATCGGCAACCCAGGCCGCGCCGGCCGCCGCCAGCGCGATCAGGACGAGAAAGAGGACGATGCGAAGCATGGCGATCCCTATACGCGCCGATTGTTGCGTGAACTTTTACTGAAGAGGCTTGGTCGGATCGGACTTGACAGGATCGGACTTGACAGGATCGGACTTGGCGAGATCCGCCATGGCATCGTCGGCGAATTTGCGGGACGCGGCGAGCGCGGCTTCGCGGGCATCGGTCTTGTCGAGCCAGGCCCGCGCCGGGGCACGATCGGCCTCCGGCAGAGTCTTCAGCTCGCGCCTCGCTTCCACGAAATCATTGCGAAGCGCCGCCGCGGTCACGCGCGCAACGATGGCGCCGCGATCGTTGCCGACCCCGTCGGTACGTTCAATGCGAACGAGCTTTGACGCGCCGGCCTGGAGACGCTCGACGATGCCGGCATCGCTCGGCGGAGCTTCCGCCGGCGGCGACAGCTTCGGCACGATGTTGAGGAGCTCGCGGCTCAGCGCGGCTGGCGTCGGGATGCCGGACGATGCAAACGCGTCGAGCGGCTTCAGCATGTCGGGCTTGGCCGCAAGCGACCGCGCCGCGGCCAATTGCGATTGATAGGGATCGCCGTGGCGGACGGCGACGTCGAGCAGGGATGCCGCCACCACATGGCGGAGCGGCTTGTCGTCCATCGTCCTGGCCTCGGCGATCTTCTCGCCCTGCCGCGCGAGCTCGGCGCGCTCCGTCTTGCCGGCGCGCTCGAGCTGGGCGATGCGGTCGATGACGGCGGCAAGATCCGGCGCTGCAGCAGGCGATGCAACCTTCACGTCGTTCAGGGCGCTCGCAGTCTTGTCGGACTGCGCACGCAGATTGGCCATGTCGCTGCGCAGGCTGCTCGCGGATTTCTCCAACGCGTCGATCCGCGCCGCCATGGCCGGATCGGCTGCGGGCCTGCCGGCCCTGGCTTCAACCGCGGCAACGCGTGCGCTCAGCGCATCGACTGTCGCACGGGTGACCTCAGGCGCGGCCGGCGGCGCCTGCACCGCGGGCCAGCCCAGCATCCAGCCGACCGCGATCACGACCGCGGCCGCGACAGCGCCGGAAAACGGTGCAATGATCCAGGGGGAAATCGGCGCCGACACGGGTGCGGCCGCGACGGAAACCTGCTCCTCTGCAGGCTCGGACTGAGGCTCGGTCTTGACCTCCTCGGATCCGGGCTCTTCGAACCTGGCCTGCTCCTGCGCGGCATGCTCGGACGCCTCGGGCTCGCCCGCGACCTGCTGCGGCTGGGTCGAAACTTCCGTCGCCTCAAGATCGATGGTGGGCGGGGTGCGCTTGGTACGACCCGTCTCGGGCGCCAATCCAGCGTCTTCAGGCTTGTCGTCGGCCATCGTGACGGTTCCTCACACTTCCATACCCGGGTGAACTAGATCGCGTCGGATTCGGCCTGACCTCTTACGCCAAACGGGTGCGCAACGCACGCTCCAAGGTGTCGAATAGGGCACTTTCGTCCGGCGTTGCGGCCACCAGAACCCGTGACGCGCCGGCGTCGCGCAGCACGCTCGCAACCGTCTCGGACAGGCAGCAATGCGGGATGGCCAGCGCCGAGATTTCGACGCCTTCGTCCCGCGCCGCATCCAGGAACGCGCGTGCGCTGCGCCGGGAGTAGTGCAGCACCGCCTCGACCCCGTGCGCGGCGAAGCCCTCGCAAACCTCGCGCGGCAGATGCTTGACCGGCGCCATGCGATAGGTGGTCCGCGTGACGACGCGGAAGCCCTCCGCACCGAGTTCGCCGCCGAGGTCGCGCGACAGCTCCGCGCCGGCGAGATATAGCAGCGCGCTCTTTTTCTTCAGCACCTTATCGCGCGCGCTTTGCATCAAGCTGTCGCGCAAGGAAGCTGCATCGCCGCCGGCGACGATCACCTCGGCGAAACCGGCCTCGCGCGCCGCGGCAGCCGTATGCTCGCCGACCGCGAACAAAGGCAGCTTCAGGAGGCCGAGCTCCGGCAATTGCGGAGCGACGGCGCGGATCGCGTTGGCCGATGTGACGAGAACGGCGCCGTAGGGACCTTCACTCTCGTCATGGACGGCGACCGGCTCGAACTTGAGCACCGGCGCGAGCAGCACCGCATGCCCCCGCGCGCGCAGACTTTCCGCCGTCGCCTCATTGTCGGGATGCGGCCGTGTGACAAGAATGGACATCGCTGCTGTTCCCGAACCACGTGGCGGTGGCGCATTGACCAGGATGGCCGCGCGTGACGATTGCGCAAGCCGACCCCGGAATGCTACCGGACGTACCAGAACGCTGCTTTATGGATGAGCGCAAGGGCGCAAATTGGATAACAATTCGCCAATGCTGGTGCTGGGCATAGAAACCACCTGCGACGAGACCGCCGCGGCCGTGATCGAGCGCGCGCCTGACGGCAGTGGCCGGATCCTGTCCAACATCGTGCGGTCGCAGATCGAGGAACACGCCCGCTTCGGCGGCGTGGTGCCGGAGATCGCCGCGCGCGCGCATGTCGATCTGCTCGACGGCATCATCGACCGCGCCATGCGCGAGGCCGGCATCGGCTTTGCCCAGCTCAACGGCGTCGCGGCCGCCGCGGGGCCGGGCCTGATCGGCGGCGTCATCGTCGGGCTTACCACCGCGAAGGCGATCGCGATGGTACACGACACGCCGCTGGTCGCGGTGAACCATCTCGAAGCGCATGCGCTGACGCCGCGCCTCACCGACGGAATCGAATTTCCCTATTGCCTGTTCCTCGCCTCCGGCGGCCACACCCAGATCGTCGCAGTCACCGGCGTCGGCCAATATGTACGGCTCGGCACCACGGTCGACGACGCGATCGGTGAGGCCTTCGACAAGGTCGCGAAGATGCTGGGACTGCCCTATCCGGGCGGACCGCAGGTCGAGCGCGCGGCGGCGAGCGGCGATGCCAGCCGCTTTGCGTTTCCGCGGCCGATGCAGGGACGTCCCGATGCCAATTTCTCGCTGTCGGGATTGAAGACGGCGGTGCGCACCGAAGCGAGCCGGCTGGCTGAGCTCACGCCGCAGGACATCAGCGATCTCTGCGCGAGTTTTCAGGCCGCCGTGCTCGAATCGACGACCGACCGGCTGAGCGTCGGCTTGAAACTTTTCCGCGAGCAGTTCGGCGCGCCGCGCGCGCTCGTGGCCGCCGGCGGTGTCGCCGCCAATCAAGCGATCCGCGGCGCTCTGCATGACGTTGCAAGGCAGGCCGGGACGCAACTGATCATGCCGCCGCCCGCGCTCTGCACCGACAACGGCGCGATGATCGCCTGGGCCGGCGCCGAACGCCTCGCGCTCGGCCTGACCGACACGATGGAGGCGCAGCCGCGCGCACGGTGGCTGCTCGACGCCAACGCGACGGCACCCGCGGGTTACGGCAACACCCGGGCGGGATTTTAGCGATGGCCGCGCTGCAATCCGTCGCAGTGATCGGCGCGGGCGCCTGGGGTACGGCGCTGGCGACGGTGGCAGCGCGCGCCGGCCGGAGCGTCACGCTCTGGGCGCGCAATACCGAGCATGCCGCGCGGATCGCGTCGTCGCGCGATAATCCGCGGCTGCCGGGCGTTCAGCTTGCGCCGGACATTGTCGTGACGAGCGATCTGGCGCTCGCCGCGCGTGCGGAGATGTTGCTGATTGCAACACCGGCGCAACATTTGCGCGGCGCGGTCAACATGCTGGCCTCTCACCTCGCAAGGCCGGTGCCGATCGTCGCCTGCGCCAAGGGCATCGAGCACGGCACCCACAAATTCATGACCGACGTGATCGCCGAGGCCGCGCCGCACGCGCAGCCGGCGATCCTGTCGGGCCCGAGCTTTGCCGACGACGTCGCACGCGGCCTGCCGACGGCAGTGACCTTGGCGGCAAGCGATGAGGCGCTGGCGCGCGCGCTCGTGCAGGCGCTGGGCTCGCCGACGTTCCGGCCCTATCACTCCACGGACGTCCGGGGCGTCGAGATCGGCGGTGCGGCCAAGAACGTGCTGGCGATCGCAGTCGGCATCGCGGTCGGGCGCAAGCTCGGCGCCTCCGCACAGGCTGCGCTCACGACCCGCGGCTTTGCCGAGCTGACGCGCCTTGGCCGCGCGCTCGGCGCGCGCAGCGAGACGCTCACCGGCCTATCCGGCCTCGGCGACTTGATCCTGACCTGCTCGGGCCCGCAATCGCGCAACTTCGCGCTCGGACTTGCGCTCGGGCGCGGCGAGCAGCCTCCCGCCGGCAAGCTCGCCGAGGGAGAGTTCACGGCACCTGTGCTGATCGAACTCGCAGCTTCGCAAAACATCGAGTTGCCGGTATCGGAAGCGGTCGCGGCGATCCTGAGCGGCCGAAGCACGATCGATTCCGCGATCTCGGCGCTGATGACGCGCCCCTTCAAGGCAGAGGAATGACGTCTTCTCGTCATGCCCGCGCTTGTCGCGGCCATCCACGTCTTGATATTGAACTGGTGACAAGGACGTGGATGGCCGGGACAAGCCCGGCCATGACGAATGGACAGGGCGCGTTGTCATGAATTACTGGCTCGTGAAATCCGAACCGTCGGTGTGGTCCTGGGACCAGCAGGTCGCGAAGGGCGCCAAGGGCGAGGCCTGGACCGGCGTGCGCAATTTCACCGCGCGCCAGAACCTCGTGAACATGAAGAAGGGCGACAAGGCGTTCTTCTATCATTCCAACGAGGGCAAGGAGATCGTCGGCATCGCCGAGATCATCAAGGAGGCCTATCCCGACCCGACCGACAAGACCGGCAAATTCGTCTGCGTCGACATCAAGGCCGACAAGCCCTTGAAGACACCGGTGACGATGGCCGCAGTCAAGGCCGAGAAGAAGCTCGCCGACATGGCGCTGGTGAAATATTCGCGCCTCTCGGTGCAGCCGGTGACGGCGGAGGAATGGAAGCTCGTCTGCAAGATGGGCGGGATGTAAATCACCGCTGCCGAAGCCCGGATGGAGCGAAGCGCAATCCGGGCGACAGGCTTGCTGGCGGTTACACCGCGGCGGTCGCCACCACCTGCGCCAGCAGCTGCTCGCGTCTTGCCTGGGAGCGCTGGCCCTTCATGGTCGCGGCGAAGCGCTCGAGGATGCCCTCTTCGAACGCAGTGACGATGGTATCGTGGACGTAGCTCTTGCGGCAGATCGCCGGCGTGTTGGAGAGCTTGTCCGCGGCGGCGCGGATTGCGTCCAGCACCTGCTTCTTGCGGCCGCGCTGGCTCGTCGCCGGCGTGATCCGTGACAGCGATTCCACGACGACGGCGGACGCCATCAGCGTGCGAAAATCCTTCAGCGAGATCTTGATGCCGGCGATCTCGCGCAGAAACGCGTTCACCTGCGTGGTGTTGACCGCGCGCACGATGCCGTAGGCATCGCGATACTGGAACATGCGCTTGCCGGGGACGCCCTGCAAAATGCGGATGGCGCGCACCAGCTTGGCGGCGTCGCACTCCTTACGCACCGCCTTGCCGCCCTTTGCCTTGAAGGTCAGCACGAAGCAGTCGTCTTCGAGCATGACGTTGGACTTCAGCAGCGTGGTGGCGCCGCGGGTGCCGTTGAGGCGGGCATAGGACTCATTGCCGGGGCGGATCGCGGTACGCGCGATCAGCTCGATCACGGCCGAGAGCGCGAACTCGCGCGTCGGCTCGTCGCCCGACAGGAACGCAGAGACCTTGCGCCGGATTTTTGGCAGCGCGCCGACGAGCTTCTCCAGGCGATGCGCCTTGCGGTGCTCGCGGACCTTCTCCCAATCGGCGTGATAGCGATATTGCAGCCGGCCCGCGGCATCGCGGCCCACCGCCTGGAGGTGCGAGTTGGGATCGGCGGAGTAACGCACCTCGCGATAGGCCGGCGGCACCGCCATCGCGTGCAGTCGGCGGATGGTGCGGGCATCACGGATATGCGCGCCGTTGGGACGGACGAAGGAGTAGCCCTTGCCGCGCTTAACGCGCCGGATGGTCAGCTCGTTCTGGTCGCCGAGCCGCAGGCCATGCTCCCTGGCGAGCGCCTCGACCGTCGCCGGCGCCGTATCGAAGGTCTTTTTCGGGCTGGGGCGCCGGAAAGGGGCCGGTTTGGGCCATTGTCCGAGGGCTTTGGCCAGGGCAATGGCCGCAGGATCGGCTGAAGCGGGCCGCATCGTCCCGAGATTCTGCTGATCCATCATGGTCTTACGCCTTTAGCCCTGCCTGTTATCGATCAATGCCGTTGTTCTGATTTTTGTTCCGAGGGGTCTCTTTGGACCCGGGTTGGCCATTTAGGGTGTTCCGAACCGTATTGCGAGTCCCGAATCAGTGAGAGGAGGTCTCTAGATACCTCCATGGGGTGAGAGCTCTGCACCGGCCTGGTCCGCACATCCGGGTGAAGGCCCAAAGGCCGCTCGCGGCGCCTGTTTCAGATCTGCGACAGTCGCGGCAGGTCACCTTGATCCTCCGCATGGCCGGTGGCCCGCCGAAGGTCCAGCTTGTGCTCCTTGTCGGGTCCGGTTAGCCCGACGCATAATCAGTCAATGATCAAGTCGGCTCGCCGGTCGCTGGCGTTCGGCCTGCCGCATGTGGAGGGAAGCATGTCCGAGAAGATCTACGACGTCCCCGCGGAGTGGGCGAAGCGCGCCTGGGTCGACCAGGCCAAGTACAAGGAGATGTACGCCCGCTCGATCTCGGACCCGAACGGCTTCTGGGCAGAGCAGGCCAAGCGCATCGACTGGATGAAGGCGCCGACGAAAATCGAGAACGTCTCGTTCGCGCCCGGCAACGTCTCGATCAAATGGTTCGAGGACGGAGTCCTCAACGTTGCTCACAACTGCATCGACCGGCATCTCGCCAAGCGCGCCAGCCAGACCGCGATCATCTGGGAAGGCGACGATCCCTCGCAGTCAAAGCACATCACCTATCAGGAGCTGCACGACGAGGTCTGCCGGATGGCCAACATCCTGCGCACCCGCAACGTCAAGAAGGGCGACCGCGTCACCATCTACCTGCCGATGATTCCCGAAGCCGCCTATGCGATGCTCGCCTGCGCACGCATCGGCGCGATCCACTCGGTCGTGTTCGCGGGCTTCTCGCCGGACAGCCTCGCCCAGCGCATCAACGACTGCCAATCCAAGGTGATCATCACCGCGGACGAAGGCCTGCGCGGCGGCAAGAAGGTGCCGCTGAAGGCCAATGTCGACGCGGCGCTCGCCAAGGCCGACGGCGTCGACTGGGTCGTCGTGGTCAAGCGCACCGGCGGCAAGGTCGACATGAACCCGACGCGCGACCTCTGGTACCACGAGGCGGCGGCAATGGTGACGACGGAATGCCCGGTCGAGCACATGCATGCCGAGGACCCGTTGTTCATCCTCTACACCTCAGGCTCGACCGGCCAGCCCAAGGGCGTGCTGCACACCACGGGCGGCTATCTCGTGTTCGCCTCGATGACGCATCAATACGTCTTCGACTATCACGACGGCGACATCTACTGGTGCACCGCCGACGTCGGCTGGGTCACCGGCCACAGCTACATCCTCTACGGGCCGCTGGCGAACGGGGCGACCACGCTGATGTTCGAAGGCGTGCCGAATTACCCGGACAATTCCCGCTTCTGGAACGTCATCGACAAGCACAAGGTCAACATCTTCTATACCGCGCCGACCGCGATCCGCGCGCTGATGCAGGGCGGCGACGAGCCCGTGAAGAAGACCTCGCGTGCGAGCCTGCGCCTGCTCGGCTCCGTTGGCGAGCCCATCAATCCGGAAGCCTGGGAGTGGTATCACCGCGTCGTCGGCGAAGACCGCTGCCCGATCGTCGACACCTGGTGGCAGACCGAGACCGGCGGCATCCTGATCACGCCGCTGCCGGGCGCGACCAAGCTCAAGCCTGGCTCGGCGACGCAGCCGTTCTTCGGCGTGGTGCCCGAGATCGTCGATGCCGATGGCAAGGTGCTGGAAGGCGAGACCACCGGCAATCTCTGCCTGACGCGGTCCTGGCCCGGCCAGATGCGCACGGTCTATGGCGATCACGCCCGCTTCGAGCAGACCTATTTCTCGACTTACAAGGGCAAGTACTTCACCGGCGACGGCTGCCGGCGTGACGCCGACGGCTATTACTGGATCACCGGCCGCGTCGACGACGTCATCAACGTCTCCGGCCATCGCATGGGCACCGCAGAAGTCGAGAGCGCACTGGTCGCGCACGAGAAGGTTTCGGAGGCGGCGGTGGTCGGCTTCCCGCACGACATCAAGGGCCAGGGCATCTACGCCTATGTCACCCTGATGGCCGGCGTCCAGCCGACCGAAGATCTGCGCAAGGAGCTCGTCACCTGGGTGCGCAAGGAGATCGGCCCGATCGCTTCGCCCGACCAGATCCAGTTCGCGCCGGGCCTGCCCAAGACCCGCTCCGGCAAGATCATGCGCCGCATCCTGCGCAAGATCGCCGAGGACGAGCCCGGCAGCCTGGGCGACACCTCGACCCTGGCAGATCCGGCGGTGGTCGACGACCTCGTCAAGAACCGGCAGAACCGGAAGTCGGCGTAAGATCTTGCGCCCCGGACGCAGCGCAGCGCGCACTTCAGCGGTGCGCTGCTGAGCCGGGGCCCATGCAGCGGCGGAACGTGTGGCCTCCTGGGGCTCGGCTCTGCGCAGCAGCGCTCAGGAGTTGCTGCGCGTCCGGGACACGAGAGCAACTGACAGCTCGCGCGATCTTCCAAAACAACAGTCGTTCAACATCCTCACGCTCTTGTCGGGGCGCGACCGGCATCTTTCCCGGAAAGTGTTGTTTTCAGATCATTTACTTTATTTCGAACATTTCCTTTGTTCCCGCTGCCGGCCGGCCCTCGGCGGCCGCGCGTGGAAACCATCCGGTTAACAGGCGCGGTTCAGAATGAAGCGCTAACGAGGGCCTGGCGCGGCGGCGATTGCCGGGTTCTGCGTAATTTTTGGACAATCCATTTGAGGCAAGGGGAAGCATCGATGTCGATGAGAATTGCGGCGGCGCTGGCGGCCACCATCGGGGTTGGGGCCTTGATGTCGACCGCGGCAGAGGCGCGGCCGGAGTTGGTGGGCACGCACCTCGCCGACTATTCGCCGGGCACCATCGTGGTCAGGACCAGCGAGCGGCGGCTCTATCTCATCCTCGATAACGGCCACGCCGTGCGGTATCCGGTCGGCGTCGGCAAGGCCGGCAAGCAATGGGCCGGCACGACGAAGATCGAGGGCAAGTATCTCAATCCGGCCTGGGCGCCGCCCGCCGAGGTGAAGCGCGACAAGCCGAATATCCCCGATGTCATTCCCGGCGGCTCGCCGCGCAACCCGATGGGCGTCGCGGCGATGACGCTGGCCGGCGGCGAATACGCCATCCACGGCACCAACGTGCCGGGCTCGATCGGCGGCTTCGTCTCCTATGGCTGCATCCGCATGCTCAACGAGGACATCACCGATCTCTACGGCCGCGTCTCGGTTGGCACGACGGTGGTCGTGACGCGCTGATCGCCTGAAACAGTCGAGATAGAAGCCGCATGTTGCCACGCGGCTTTCTTGTTACCACAAGCGCCAGCCCCGCGCGCACCAGCCGTCGCGATGGCCGCCATTGTAACTGCGCACAAAGCCGCCGGCGAGCATTGCCGCCGCAACGCTCGCGGTCTTCCGGGTGGCGACGTCGGCGAGAACGCGACCGTATTTGTCGGGGCCGAGATTGGTGATCGTCACGCCCCCCTGACTGAGCAGATCGCGCAACGCGCGGGCAGCAGCTTCGGCCTTGTCCAACTCCTCCTGGCAGGACGCCTTCAGTTCGGGCGCATCGATGCCGCGCAGCCGGACACGTGCGACGAGATCGCCGCCGTTGTGCTGGTGCACGCGCGCCAGAAACGTGTCGCCGTCGACGGTGCGAATGACCTCGACCGGTTGACGAGCGCCCGCCGCGCCGGACTGCTGCAGGATGATGTCGGCATCGCGCGACCGTTCGTCATCCACATGCGGAATGGGCCAGATCGTTCCCTGGCGGAAGCCGAGCACGACGGCCGTCACAACGCCGACCACGAACATCCACGGCAACAGTCCGGAGAAGCGACGGCCGAACGGCGAGCGGCTGTATGAAGTCCGGTACGGGCGGCTGGGATCGAAGCGCGACATCCGCGCACGCTAGGGCTGAGTCGGCTAAACCGGCAAGGTGGCTTATGAGGAGCGCGCGTAAAGCGGCGTCTCAAAAGTCCGAAGCGATGCCGTTGCGCTCCCAATCGCCGTAGCGGGTTGGCTCCGGACCCTTTGGCCCCTGCAACTCCTTCGGCGCAGCTTCATCATGCGCGGCCGCCGCAGCCTGCCGGCGCGCCTCGGCTTCGGCCAACGCCCGCTGGGCGGCCGGCGACAGCGGCTTGCGATCGGGAAGGGAGGGCTGGTCACTCATCTCGGCGGGTTCCTAACGCAGGATCACGGGAAGTGCGAGGTCCAATAACGCATTGCTGAAATGGTCATTGCGGGCTGCAATCGCGAGGGGCCATTCTTACATTTGGCATATTCGCGTGCCAGAGATCGAGTCTCTCGAGGCATGCGCCATTGCGGCGGAACTGCCGCTCGCTCAGAACCTTGCTTCCGCATGCCATCTCAACGTTTCGTCCCTCCATCCGAAGTGCCCGGTCTTGCGGCACGGCGGATTGCCGCCGACATCGTCGACGGCGTGCTGCACAAGCACCGCACGCTCGACGACCAGCTCGACGGCAGCGGCGCCCATCCCGGACTGAAGACGCTGGCCGACCGCGACCGCGCGCTGATGCGCCGCCTCGTCGCCACGGTGCTGCGCCGGCTCGGCACGCTCGGCCATGTGCTGTCCCGCCTGCTCGACAAGGGCATTCCCTCCGATGCGCCCCGCGCGCAGAGCGCGCTCCTGATCGGCGCGGCGCAGATCCTCTGGATGGACGTGCCGGATCACGCCGCGGTCGACCTCTCCGTTCGCCTCGTGCAATCCGACCGCCGCGCCGCGCGCTATGCCGGCCTCGTCAACGCCGTGCTGCGCCGCTGCGCGCGCGAGGGCAAGGGGCTGATCGAGGAGGTCGCGACACAATCGCTGGACCTGCCGCCATGGCTGTTTGCGCGCTGGAGCGCGCATTATGGCGAGGCCACCGCACGCGACATGGCGCTGGCGCTCGGCCACGAGCCCTCGCTCGATCTGACGGTGAAGTCCGATCCCGCACAATGGGCGAGCCGCCTGCATGGCGAGACACTGCCGACGGGAACGGTGCGGATGCTGCTGCACGGTTCGGTGACCATGCTGCCCGGCTTCGCCGAAGGACAATGGTGGGTGCAGGACGCCGCTGCCGCCTTGCCTGCCCGGCTGTTCGGCGACGTCAACGGCAAGTCCATTGCCGATCTCTGCGCCGCCCCCGGTGGCAAGACCGCGCAGCTGGCGCATGCCGGCGCGCGTGTCACGGCCATCGACCGCTCGCCCGCGCGAGTGGCGCGATTGCGCGAAAACCTGGCGCGACTGTCGCTCCAGGCGGAGACTGTCGTTGCTGACGCCGTGGAATGGGCCGGCCCGGCCGAGGCCTTTGACGGTATTCTGATCGATGCGCCCTGTACCTCGACCGGCACGATCCGCCGCCATCCCGACGTGGCATGGCTGCGGCAGGAATCCGACATCGCCGCGCTGGCGGCGCTGCAGCAGCGGCTGCTGCGAAAATCGGTGTCGCTGCTCAAGCCCGGCGGGACGCTCGTCTATTGCACCTGTTCGCTGGAACCCGAGGAAGGCGAGCAGGCCGTGGCGGCGCTGCTCGCCGCCGAGCCTGCGCTTCGCCGCGTTCCGATCGAGGCGTCGGAGGTAGCGGGGCTCGACGAAATCCTCACTGCCGACGGCGACCTTCGCACCTTGCCCTGCCATCTGCCGAACGCCGATCCCAAGCTCGGCGGCCTCGACGGATTTTTCGCGGCCCGGCTCGTTAAATCCTGATTTTGCACTGGATTTTGCCATCACGACGCTGATTCGCGCCGTTCAAGGTGGTGTCAGCCGTCCGATTTTGGGATTAATAAGGATTCGTCGTTAATCCTCTCCCCTTCAAGGCAAGGCGTGTCGGTCGCTCAACGCAGACATATCTCGACGCTGGTCATGAACCGCTTCGCGCGGAACATGCTCGCGCGCGCGAGCGGCGGTTCCGTTACGCTGTCGCGGGTCTGGCCCGGCCGTACCGACCGGCTGATCATCGCACCGCACGACCTGCGCACTGCGGACGCGACCCGCGCCGCCGAAATCTATGCCGGCCGCTTCGTCTTCGCCGGCAAGATCGTCAATTGCCACGGCCGCTCGATCTTCGATCTCGAGCCGCCGTCGGAGGATTGGGAAGTTGCGCTGCTCGGCTTCGGCTGGTTGCGTCACTTGCGCGCCGCCGACACTGCGCTGACGCGAGCGAATGCGCGCGCGCTCATCGAGGACTGGATCGCCAACCCCGCCAACAAGCGCCGCCCCGTCGCGCGCCGCGCCGACGTGCTGGCCAGGCGCGTGATCTCGCTGCTGTCGCAAGCGCCGCTGGTGCTGGGCGAGACCGACAACAAGTTCTATCGCCGTTATCTGCGCGCCTTGGCCCGCGAGATCCGCTTCCTGCGCTACACCATGGTCGACATTCCAGACGGGGTGCCGAAGCTCCAGGTGCTGATCGCACTGTGCTATGCGGCCCTGTGTCTCGCCAACCAGGCGCGTCACATCCGCAGCGCCTCGAAGAAGCTGTCGGACGAATTGCAGCGGCAGATCCTGCCCGACGGTGGACACATCTCACGCAACCCGGGCGCGCTGATCGAGCTGCTGATCGACCTGCTGCCACTGCGGCAGACCTTTGCCGCGCGCAACATCGCGCCGCCGCCGGCGCTGCTCAACGCGATCGATCGCATGATGCCGATGCTGCGCTTCTTCCGGCACGGCGACGGCAATTTCGCCCTGTTCAACGGCATGAGCGCGACCTCTTCGGACCTGCTCGCCACGCTGCTCGCCTATGACGACACCCACGGCGTGCCGATGGCGAACATGCCGCATACCGGCTTCCAGCGCCTCGATGCCGGCCAGACCACTGTGATCATCGACACCGGACCGCCACCGCCGGCCGGCGTCAGCCACGACGCCCATGCCGGCTGCCTGTCGTTCGAACTGTCGTCCGGCATCAGCCGCATCGTCACCAATTGCGGCATGCCGACCACGGGCCGCGACAATTGGCGGCCGTTCGCACGCAGCACGGCGGCGCATTCGACGCTGACCTATCACGAGACCTCGTCATGCCAGTTCGTCGAGATGTCGGCGATGAAACGGCTCCTGCACGGCGCGCCCATCACCAGCGGTCCCGTCGAGGTCGAAAGCTATCGCGAGATCGTGCAGAACGGCACGCTGCTCACGACATCGCACGACGGCTACCTCGCCAAGTTCGGGGCAATCCACCGTCGCGTGCTGATGGTCGCCAACGACGGCGCACGCGTCGACGGCGAGGACACGCTCTCGCCGCCGCAGGGTCGACGCTTCAAGGGCGCGGATGCCGATTTCGCGCTGCGCTTCCATCTGCATCCGGCGGTGAAGGCGAGCCGGCTCTCGGATGCCCGCGGCGTGATGCTGGTGCTGCCGAACCGCGACGTCTGGACCTTCGAGGCGCTCGACGACAAGGTCGACCTCGAGGACAGCGTGTTCCTGGCCGGCAATGACGGCCCGCGCCGCACCGCCCAGATCGTGATCCGTCAGGACGCGCGGCAGGCGCCCTCGATCCGCTGGAGCTTTGTCCGCTCCACCGCATCGCCGGCCGTCACCAATGCCCGCCGCAACGCTCGCCGCGAGCCGGAACTTCCGCTGTAGACGCGCGAATTCGAGGCATCTCGTCGTTGTGGAAACCGGCGAAAGCTGCTAACGAACACGCGCTCGCGCGACTGGCGACCTTGGATGGAGCACCATCGGGAAGCGCGGGACACATCCGCCGCGCGCCTGGGCATAGACACTCCTTAAGACAGAGGATCTTGCTCATGACTGACCATCCCCGCCGCGTCACCCGCGCCCTCCTTTCCGTCTCCGACAAGACCGGCCTGATCGAATTCGCAAAGGCGCTTACCGCGCACGATGTCGAGCTGGTCTCGACCGGCGGCACCGCCAAGGCCATCGCCGCCGCCGGCCTCGATGTGAAGGACGTGTCCGAGCTGACCGGCTTCCCCGAGATGATGGACGGCCGCGTCAAGACGCTGCATCCGAAGGTGCATGGCGGCCTGCTCGCGATCCGCGACAACAAGGACCATGCCGACGCGATGAAGACGCATGGCATCGCGCCGATCGATCTCCTCGTCGTCAATCTCTATCCGTTCGAGGCGACCGTCGACAAAGGCGCGGGCTTCGAAGACTGCATCGAGAACATCGACATCGGCGGCCCCGCGATGATCCGCGCCGCGGCCAAGAACCATGACGACGTCGCCGTCGTGGTCGAGGCGCAGGACTATCAGGCCGTGCTCGACGAGTTGGCCGCCAACAAGGGCGCGACCACGCTGAAGCTGCG
The DNA here is from genome assembly GCF_041262065.1 of Bradyrhizobium sp. USDA 327. Taxonomy (NCBI): domain Bacteria; kingdom Pseudomonadati; phylum Pseudomonadota; class Alphaproteobacteria; order Hyphomicrobiales; family Nitrobacteraceae; genus Bradyrhizobium; species Bradyrhizobium sp. USDA 327. The sequence goes on from NZ_JBGCCW010000001.1 coordinate 6,963,443, forward strand.
CCGGCGCCTTGCCGCGAAGGCCTATGCCCGCACCGCGGCGTATGATGCCGCGATCTCGAACTGGTTCAACCGTCAGCTCGAGATCGACGCGCCCGACTTCCGCGCTTTCGGCGGCCGGCTGATCCAGTCGCTGCGCTATGGCGAGAACCCGCATCAGACCGCGGCGTTCTACGCGACGCCCGACAAGCGCCCGGGCGTCTCCACCGCACGGCAGCTCCAGGGCAAGGAGCTCTCCTACAACAACATCAACGACACCGACGCGGCCTATGAATGCATCGGCGAGTTCGACGCCAGGCGCACCGCGGCCTGCGTCATCGTCAAGCACGCCAATCCCTGTGGCGTCGCGGAAGGCTCCAGCCTCGTCGACGCTTATCGCAAGGCGCTGGCCTGCGATTCCACCTCGGCGTTCGGCGGCATCATTGCCATGAACCGTCCGCTCGATGCCGACACCGCCCGCGAAATCACCAAGATCTTCACCGAGGTCATCATCGCGCCCGACGCCAGCGAGGAGGCGATCGCCATCATCGGCGGCAAGAAGAACCTTCGCCTGTTGCTCGCCGGCAGCCTGCCCGATCCGCGCGCGCCGGGCCTGACCGCCAAGACGGTGGCCGGCGGCCTCCTCGTGCAGAGCCGCGACAACGCCGTGGTCGACGACATGACCTTCAAGGTCGTGACCAAGCGGGCGCCAACCGATGCCGAGATGCGCGATCTGAAGTTCGCGTTCCGTGTGGCCAAGCACGTCAAGTCCAACACCATCATTTACGCCAAGGATCTCGCCACCGTCGGCATCGGCGCGGGCCAGATGAGCCGGGTGGATTCAGCCCGCATTGCTGCGCGCAAGGCGCAGGATGCCGCAGCTGAGCTGAAGCTCGCCGAGCCGCTCACCAAGGGCTCGGTGGTGGCATCGGACGCGTTCTTCCCGTTCGCCGACGGCATGCTCGCCTGCATCGAGGCCGGCGCCACCGCCGTGGTGCAGCCCGGCGGCTCGATGCGCGACGACGAGGTGATCAAGGCCGCCGACGAGCACGGCATCGCCATGGTGTTCACGGGAACACGGCACTTCAGGCATTGAAGCCACTTTCATTTCGGGGTGCATGCAGCGCGAACTATGGTGCGCAATTGCGCACCATAGTTCATCGCTCCGCGATGCCCCGGAATGACGGTGGTGCAGCTATTGCCGCACCCGCATCAACAACCCCAGTCCTGCAACGAAAAACACCACCAGCACGGCCATGCCGGCCTTCTGGCTTGCGGTCACGGCGGTGATCACGCCGATCAAGAGCGGGCCGATGAAGGATGTCACCTTCCCGGTCAATGCGAACAGGCCGAAATACTGCGCGATGCGATCCTTCGGTGCGAGGCGGATCAGCAGTGTGCGGGAGGCGGCCTGGAGCGGGCCGCCGGCTGCACCGATCAAGCAGCCCAACACGAGATAGGCGCGCTCCGCCGCGCTCCAGAACAGGGGAGCGCCTGCCTGCGGCGGAGCGACCTTAACGAACAGGACACTGTCCTTGTCGACCAGAAGGATCGCGGCCACCGACAGCAGCAGGACCAGCAGACTCCCGGCGATGACGCGCTTCGGCCCGAGACGATCGTCGAGCTTGCCGCCGAGCCACGCGCCGAACGCGCCGGCGATCGCGAGCATGATGCCGAAGGTGCCGATCTGGATCGTATGCCAGCCGAACGTACCGGCGGCATAGATGCCGCCAAACGCGAACAGCGACACCAGACCATCGGTGTAGATCATGTTGGCGAGCAGGAATGCCGCAAGCGACTTCTGCCTGGGCAGGCCGTTGATCGATCGCTTCAGCTCGGACAGACCTTCGCGCAGCGCCTCGCGCAACGGGCGCTTCGCCGGATAGTCCGGCGTGAACAGGAACATCGGCGTCACGAAGATGATGAACCATAGCCCGGTCAACGGCCCGGCAGCGCGGTCGCCCTGATGAGTCACGGGATCGAGCCCGAACAACGGCGTGAAGCCGAGCAACGTGCGACCGGTCTCGGGATTCGCGGCGAGAAAGCCGAGCACGATGATCAGGCTGACGATGCCGCCGACGTAGCCGGTAGCCCAGCCGGTGCCGGAGAGCCGGCCGATGCGCTCCGGCGGCACCAGGGTCGGCATCATCGCATTGTTGAAGAGGGTGGCGAACTCCGCACCGACGCTGGCGAGCGCAACCGCGGTGAGCAGCAAGGGTATGATGGCGTAGTCGCCGGGCTTGCCGATCCACAGCGTGCAGGATGCCAGCACCAGCACCACGCCGAAACCTGCGATCCATGGCTTCCTGCGGCCCGATGCATCCGCGATGGCCCCCAGCACCGGCGACAGCAGCGCGATCGCAAGGCCTGCGGCGGCCATCGCAAAACCCCACAGCGACTGACCGGTCGCGGGATTTGGCGCAACGCTGGTCGCGAAATAGGGGGCGAACACGAAGGTCGTGACCAGCGTGAAATAGGGCTGCGCGGCCCAATCAAAGAAGATCCAGCTGACGACGGCAGCGCGCGGCGGATAGGTCCGCTGCGCGCCGGCCATACGCACATCGGGGGCAATCGTCGTCATCCCGCGGTCCTCATCACGAACAGTTTTGTCCCTCTTGGAGCAAACCGTATAGCATTGCAGCGAGGTGTGTGAACTGGCCCGAGGCCGCGGCGGACGTTTTGATGATGTCATCATATTCGACACGACGGACATTCTTCGCCTTCATAGCCACTCTGGCGTTCAGTCTCGCTCCTGCGACCGCTCAGGATGCGCGGCGTGGCTATGTGCCGCCCGCGCGCGACACGGTGCGCGCCGTCGCCGCCGAGCACGGCATGGTGGTGGCGCAGGAGAGTTTGTCTGCGCAGGTCGGCGCCGACATCCTGCGGCGCGGCGGCAATGCGGTCGACGCTGCGGTCGCGACCGGCTTTGCGATGGCCGTCACCTATCCACGCGCCGGCAATATCGGCGGCGGCGGCTTCATGGTGATCCATTCCGCCGATCGCAACGAGGACATCACGATCGACTATCGCGAGACCGCGCCGGCTGCGACGACGCCACAGATCTTCCTCGGCGCAGACGGCAAGCCTGACGCGACGAAGTCACGGGATTCCGCGCTCGGCGTCGGCGTTCCCGGCACGGTCGCGGGCCTCGCGCTGGCATTGGACAAATACGGCTCCGGCCAGTTCACGCTGGCGCAGCTACTCGCGCCCGCCATCGCGCTCGCACGCGATGGCTTCATCGTCAGCGACGACATCGCCGATACGCTGCCGAGCTGGCACCGGCGGCTGGCACGCTGGCCTTCCTCGGCCAAGATCTTCTCGCGGCCTGACGGCACGCCGCTGGGCGAAGGCGACCGGCTGATGCAGGGCGATCTCGCCGAAACGCTGTCGGCCGTCGCCGCACTGGGACCGCGCGGCTTCTACGAGGGGGAGGTCGCCCAGAAACTCGCCAAGGCCGTGACCGATGCCGGCGGGATCATGACGCCCGCCGACCTCGAGGCCTATCGACCGGTCATCCGCGCGCCGGTGCGCGGCACCTATCGCGGCTATGACATCGTCTCGATGCCGCTACCTTCGTCCGGCGGCGTGGTACTGCTGGAGACGCTCAACATCCTCGAAGGCTTTCAGCTTGCCGATCTGAAGCAGGGATCGCCGGAATCGCTGCATCTGCTGATCGAGGCCATGAAGCGCGCCTATGCCGACCGCGCGCGCTATCTCGGCGATCCCGCCTTCGTCAACGCCCCGATCGAGACGCTGATCGCGAAGGACTACGCCGCCAGGCTGCGCGCGGGCATTTCTGCCGAACGCGCCACGCCGTCGAAGGAGCTCGTGTCCGCTTCTGCCGCGCCCCGTGAGGGCAGCAACACGACGCATTTTTCCGTCGTCGACGGTCGCGGCAACGCGGTCAGCAACACTTATACGCTGAACTTCAGCTATGGCGTCGGCCTCGTCGCCGACGGCACCGGCGTGCTCCTCAACAACGAGCTCGACGATTTCACGGCGGCGGTCGGCGCTTCCAATGCCTATGGCCTCGTCGGCTTCGAGGCAAACCTGCCTGGCCCCGGCAAACGGCCGCTCTCGTCGATGTCGCCGACCATCGTGCTGAGGGACGGCAAGCCGGTGCTGGTGACGGGCTCACCCGGCGGCAGCCGCATCATCTCGACCGTGCTCCAGGTGATCGTGAACGTTCTCGACTACAGGATGGATGTTGCGGCCGCCGTCGCAACGCCGCGGCTACATCACCAATGGCTACCGGATGAGGTGCGCGTCGAGCGCGGCTTTCCCGACGACGTGCTGCTCGCGCTGAAGGCCATGGGCCACCTCATCGTCGAGCCGATGGGGCAGACATCGGCGAATTCGATTCTCGTGACGCCGAGCGGATTGCTCGGCGCGGCCGATCCGCGAACGCGCGGCGCGGAAGCGGCGGCGCAGTAGCCCGCTCTCTCTGCATGGCACGGCAGCGCGCACCGGCTTGCACAGGCCGGCGTGCATGCTACCACCGGCCGGCCAAAGCAATTGCCGGGGAAACGCACATGACCACCGCCGATCCGAACCTGCGCATCGAACGCGCGGAGATCGAGGACACCAGCCTGCTCGCCTTCTATCGCGACATGAACACGCCCGAGCGGCGGACGTTCTGGGCCTGCGCTGCGGGCTGGGCGCTCGACGGCATGGACTTCATGATCTACCCGCTGGTGATCGGCACCATCATCGCCCTGTGGAAGGTCGATGCGGCCTCGGCCGGCCTTGCCGGCACGGTGACGCTGCTCGCCTCCGCCATCGGCGGCTGGCTCGGCGGCTATCTCTCCGACCATATCGGGCGTGTCAGGACGCTCCAGATCACCATCATCTGGTTCTCGTTCTTCTCTCTGGTCTGCGCCGTCGTGCAGAATTTCGAGCAGCTCCTGATCGCACGCGCCGTGCTCGGCCTCGGCTTCGGCGGCGAATGGGCGGCGGGCGCCGTGCTGATGGGTGAGGCGATCCGGCCCCAATATCGCGGGCGCGCGGTCGGCTCGGTCCAGTCGGGCTGGGCGGTCGGCTGGGGCCTGGCCGTGCTGTCGCAGGCGATCCTGTTCTCGCTTCTGCCGGCGGAGACGGCCTGGCGCTGGATGTTCGTGATCGGTGCGCTGCCGGCACTTCTGGTGTTCTACATCCGCCGCTCTGTCACCGAGCCGGAGATCGCAGCCGAGGCCCGCGCCAGGCGGGCGGAAACGGGCAGTCATCCGAGGCTCTGGGAGATCTTCACCTTTCCGATCGTGAAGACCACGGTGCTTGCGTCGCTGATGGCGACGGGCTGCCAGGGCGGCTACTACGCCGTCACCTTTTGGGTGCCGCAATTCCTGACCAAGGAGCGGCACCTGTCGATCGTCGGATCGACCGGCTATCTCGCGACGCTGATCATCGGCTCCTTCATCGGCTATCTGGTGGGCGCGTGGCTCGCCGACCGGATCGGGCGGCGTAATCTGTTCCTGATCTTCTCGATCGGAGCCATGGCGGTGGTGCTTCTCTACACACAGCTGCCGCTGACCAACGAGATCCTCTGGATACTCGGTTTCCCGCTCGGCTTCTTCGCCTCGGGCTATTTCTCCGGCATCGGCGCGTTCCTGACCGAACTCTATCCGACGCGGCTGCGCGGCTCGGGCCAGGGCTTCTGCTACAATTTCGGCCGCGGCATCGGCGCGCTGTTTCCATTCCTCGTCGGCGCACTGTCGGCGACGACGTCGCTCGCCAATGCGATCGCGATCTTCGCGGTGGTGGCTTACGCGGTGTTCTTCATCGCCGCCTTCGCGCTGCCGGAGACACGCGGGCGCGTGCTGTACGCGGACTGACCTGTCATCCCGGGGCACGCGAAGCGTGAACCCGGGATCTCGAGATTCCGGGTTCGGTGCTACGCACCGCCCCGGAATGACGGGAGAGAGACCTACCGCCCGACCTGATACGGCCCGCCCTTTTCCAGCGCGCGCGCATAGGCCGGCCGCGCGTGGATGCGCTCCAGGAACGCCATCGCCCTGGGATGGCCCTGCTCCAGCCCGCCGCGCGCCTGGGCAGCTTCCAGCGGAAAGCTCATCTGGATGTCGGCCGCGGTGAACTCGCTGCCGGCGAACCACTCGCTCTTGGCAAGCTCGCCTTCCCAATAGTCCATGTGCTGCTTGAGCTGCGGATTGACCAGCGCGGTCAGCGCCTGGTTGCACACCTTGCGCACCAGCGGGCGCAGCAGTGCCGGGGCGCGCTTCGGCATCAGCGTGAACAGCAGCTTGAGCAGCAGCGGCTGCATCGCGGATCCTTCCGCATAGTGCAGCCAATAGGTGTACCGCAGCCGCTCCGGCGTGTTGGGCGGCGGGATCAGCCGGCCGTTGCCGTAGGTCGCGATGAGATATTCGATGATCGCGCCCGACTCGGCGATGGTGTTGCCGTTGTCGGTGATGACCGGCGACTTTCCGAGTGGATGGATAGCGCGCAGCTCCTTCGGCGCGCGCATGTCCGGCTGGCGCTGATAGCGCACGATCTCGTAGGGCACGCCCAACTCCTCGAGCAGCCACAGCACGCGCTGCGAGCGGGAATTGTTGAGGTGGTGAACGGTCAGCATCGCGGGGTCCTTAAGGCTAGGCGTGGTCGATCGGCCGAGCGTTCGTGCCAGCCCGGGAACACATTGTCGAGGCATCGGCGCGGATATTTTCACCCGGGTATATTGACGCCGGTAATTTACCCGGGTATTAAGCTGCCAACACGATCAATATGGTAATGATTCCAATGCAAGGGACCTACACAGCGTTCGTCGGCCAGCGCCGGCTGGCCTCCGGCACAGCCGGCGAGGTCGCGCTCGCCGTCAAGCGGGCAACGCAGCCGCTGGACCAGCCGGTCATCATCTTCGACGACGGGACGGGCCGATCGATCGACTTCGACCTGCGCGGCGACGATCGCGAGGTGCTGGCGCGGCTGGAGAAGCTGGCACCGCCGCCGGCCGAGGCGGCCGAGACACCCGCAGAGCCGCGCGGCCGCGGCCGGCCCAAGCTTGGCGTGGTCGCGCGCGAAGTGACGTTGCTGCCGCGGCACTGGGAGTGGCTTAACGCCCAGGCCGGCGGCGCCTCGGTCGCGCTGCGCAAGCTCGTCGACGAGGCCAGGCGCGCCAGCGGCGCCAAGGACCGCGAGCGCCAGGCGCGTGATGCGGCGTATCACTTCATGTCGACCATGGCCGGCGATCTGCCGCAGTTCGAGGAGGCCTCGCGCGCGCTGTTCGCGGATGACCGGCGGCGCTTCACCGGGCTGATCGCCGATTGGCCGACTGATATCCGCGACCACATCGTCAAGCTCGCCTACAGCGACCGCGCTTAAAGCGCAGCGCTCTTCACAACCCCATCGACGGCCGAGCCGCGCATCGCGCGGCAACGGCTTCGCACGCCCTGATGAAAGGCCGATCCAATGTCCGCTCCAAAACCGCTCTGGACCACATTTCTCCGCTTCCTCGCACCCTTGATGCTGAGTAACGCGCTGCAATCGCTGTTCGGCACCGTCAGCAATGTCTATCTCGGCCAGATGATCGGCGTCGACGCGCTCGCCGCGGTCTCGGTGTTCTTCCCGGTGATGTTCTTCCTGTTCGCCTTCGTCATGGGGCTGAGCACTGGCGCCACCGTGTTGATCGGCCAGGCCTTTGGCGCAGGCGAGCACGGCCGGATCAAGATCATCGCGGGTACGACACTCGCAGTCGGCCTGCTGCTGTCGATTTCGGTTGCACTGATTGGCGGGCTCTTCAGCCGTCAATTGATGATGGCGCTCGCCACGCCCGCGGATATTCTCGATGAGGCCAGCGCCTATGCGCGGATCATGCTGCTGACCGTGCCGCTCGGCTTCGTCTTCCTGCTGATGACTGCAATGATCCGCGGCGTCGGCGACGCGCTGACACCGCTGCTGGCGCTGGCGTTGTCGACTGCGACCGGCCTGATCCTGACGCCATTGCTGATCCGCGGCGCGTCCGGATTGCCGGCGGCGGGCATCACCAGTCCGGCATGGGCATCTGCGATCGCCAATGCGACGACGCTGATCGTGCTGGCGGCCTATCTGCTGCGGAAGAAGCACGCGCTCGCGCCCGACGCTGCGTTGCTGCGTCATCTGCGGCTGAACGGCGCCGTGCTCGGAAAGGTCCTCGGCATCGGACTGCCGAGCGCCGTTGGCATGGTGGCGATGGCGATCGCCGAGCTGGTGCTGCTCGGCCTCGTCAACGGCTATGGGTCCGAGGCCACGGCCGCGTACGGCGCGGTCAACCAGGTGATGGGCTACACGCAGTTCACGGCGATGTCGATTTCGATCGCGGTCTCGATTCTCGGCGCCCAGGCTGTCGGCGGCGGCGACAGGACGCGGCTCGACAGCATCGTCCGCACCGGCCTCATGTTCAACATCGTCCTGACCGGCGGGCTGGTGGCGCTGATCTATCTCGTGCCGCGCGCGGTGCTCGGCATCTTCATCACCGATGGCGCCGTCCTCGATCTGGCGAAAGGGCTGCTGTACATTGCCTTGTGGAGCTCGGTGCCGTTCGGCCTCGCCACGGTGTTTTCAGGCGCGATGCGTGCGGCCGGTGTCGCGTTCACACCGATGCTGCTGTCGATCTTCGCGATTGTCGCGATCGAGCTGCCGGCCGCGGTGATCCTGAGCCGCACGGTCGGCCTCGCAGGCGTCTGGGCCGCCTATCCGATCGTGTTCTGCGCCATGTTCATTTTGCAGATGGGCTATTACGTCCTGGTGTGGCGCAAGCGGGCGATCAAGCGTCTGATCTGACGGGACCTTAAGTATTATGACCGTCATTAAACCGTGGACCTCAGGCGCGGCCTGCGTCACAATGACGAAAAGCGACGTCAGGGAGAATGAGTTTGACCCGCACTGCCCCGCAATTCCTGTTCGACTTCGGCAGCCCCAATGCCTATCTCAGCCATCTGGCGATTCCGGCGATCGAGCAGCGGATCGGCGTCAAGTTCGACTATGTGCCGATCCTGCTCGGCGGCATCTTCAAGTCGACCAACAACAAGTCGCCGGCCGAAACCCTGGCCGGCATCAAGAACAAGCGCGAATTCCAGGCGGTCGAGACCGAGCGCTTCATCAAGCGCTTCCATGTCCAGCCCTATGTCTGGAATCCGCATTTCCCGGTCAACACGCTGAACCTGATGCGCGCGGCAATCGCGGCGCAGCTCGAGGGCGTCTTCGAAAAATACGTCGAGGCCGCCTTCCACCATATGTGGCGCGAGCCCAAGAAGATGGACGATCCTGAAATCGCCGCGAAGGCGCTGGCGTCCTCCGGCCTGGACGCGCAAAAGTTGTTCGCTCGCGCTGGGGAACCCGAGGTGAAGGGCAAGCTGATCAAGAACACCGAGGAGGCGGTCGCTCGCGGCGCGTTCGGCTCGCCGACCTTCTTCGTCGGCAACGAGATGTTCTTCGGCAAGGAGCAGCTGCGCGAGGTCGAGGAGATGGTGCTGGGAAAGGGCGAGTAGCGAATGGCGAATGGCGAGTAGTGAAAGCGTTACTCGCGTTTCGTTATCTGCTATCCTGTTCGCTAACCCCTATTCGCCATTCGCTTTCGTCCGAAGAACAACAATAACGGAGTTTGTCCCATGCGTATCCTCGTGGTCGGCGCCGGCGCCATCGGCGGCTATTTTGGTGGCAGGCTGTTGCAGGCCGGCCGCGACGTCACCTTCCTGGTCCGGCCCCGGCGCGCCAGCGAGCTGGCGAGCGCCGGCCTCGTCATCAAGAGCCCGAACGGCGACGTGACCTTGAAGAATCCGGCGACCGTGCAGGCGGACGCGCTCAAGGAGAAGTTCGACGTCGTGCTCTTGAGCTGCAAGGCGTTCGACCTCGACGACGCCATCAAGTCGTTTGCCGCGGCGGTCGGGCCGAACACCGCGATCATTCCGATGCTCAACGGCATGAAGCATCTCGACACGCTGGATGCCAGGTTCAGCAAGGAGCGGGTACTCGGCGGCCTCTGCGCCATCGCGGCGACCTTGAACGAGAAGCGCGAGGTGGTGCAGCTCCAGCCGATGCAGTCGATCAATTACGGCGAGCGCGACGGCAAGATGTCGGACCGGGTGAAGGCGATCGACGAAGCCTTCAAGAGCGGCATCACTGGCGCCACCGCGAGCCAGAACATCATGCAGGACATGTGGGAGAAGTGGGTTTTCCTCTCCTCGCTCGCGGCATCCACCAGCCTGATGCGCGCCTCAGTCGGTGACATCCTAGCGGCTCCGGGCGGCCGGGATTTCCTGCTCGGCATGCTGGACGAGACCAGCGCGATCGCCGCCGCCTCCGGCTATCCGCCGGGCGGGCCGTTCTTCGAGCGGGTGAAAGGCAACCTCACCGCCGAAGGCTCGCCGATGACCGCTTCGATGTTCCGCGACATCAAGGCCGGCTTGCCGGTCGAGGCCGATCACGTCATCGGCGACCTCATCGCGCGCGCCGACGCCGCCAAGGTGCCGGTGCCGAAGCTGCGCATCGCGTACACGCACCTGAAGGCGTATGAGAAGCAGCGGGCGGGGTAGGTCGTAACCACACAATCCGCTGTCGTCCCGGGGCGCGCGCAGCGCGAACCGGGGACCCAGCCACAGGCTTGAGTCGTCTCGCGAGCTGATCACCACTAGCCCTCGCCAAACCACTCCCTGTGGTTATGGATCCCGGGCCCGCGCTGCGCGCGCCCCGGGATGACGAGCTGTGCTTGCCGCAACAACCCCGCGTTATTTGAAATTCGCGAGATAGTGCGAGACGGCGGTGATCTCCTCGTCGCTCATGTGATAGGCGACGTCCGCCATCGCGGCGACGCCGCCGCCGACGCGCTGGCCGGCCTTGTAGTCGTGCAGCGCCTTGACGAGATATTCCTCGCGTTGCCCTGCGAGACGCGCGACTCCCTTGGTGCCGGCATAGCTGTCGGTGTGGCATGAAGCGCAGCGGCGTCCAGCGGCAACCTGCGCGCCCTTCTTCGACAGGTCCGGATCCGCGTCCTCGGCTCCCTTCGGAGGCATCAGCGAAGAAAAATAGGCGCCGAGATTGCGGATGTCCTCGTTGGTGATCTCCTCGACGATCGGCTGCATCTGCTCGTTCTTGCGCGAGCCGGCGCGGAAGAACACCAGCTGCCATTGCAGGAATTGATCCGGCTGGCCGGCGAGCGATGGGATGTTCTCGGTCTTCGAGATGCCGTTCTCGCCGTGACATCCGGAACAGACCTGCGCCCTGGCCTTGCCGGCGGCAACGTCGGCGGCGCTTGCGGGGAGGAAGGCAAGCGCGAAGAGCGCAACCGTGCTGATTGCGGACGAGATGAACTGCCGGCGCATGATGGGAATTCCGATCTGTCGAGGTCGTCATTCCGGGGCGCGCCACTGGGCGCGAGCCCGGAATCCATAACCACGGATCGGGGTTATGGGTTCCGGACTTGCGCGCAAGTCGCGCAATCCGGAACGACGGTGAATCAAACAAAAGTGGCTGCGGCGCCTTCCGGCCGCCGCAGCCTCGTGTCGTGCGCGCGCTACTTCTTGCTGTAGCTGATGCGGTAGATCGCGCCGGCCCAATCATCGGCGACGAGGATCGACCCGTCCTTGGCGAGAATGATGTCGTTGGGTCGGCCGAGATAGCCCTGGTCGCCCTCGAGCCAGCCGGAAGCGAAGATCTCCTGCTTGGGATTCTTGCCGTCGGGCCCGACGATCACGCGCACGATGCGCGCGCCCTGGTACTTGTGGCGATTCCAGGAGCCGTGCTCGGCGATCAGGATGTTGTTCTTGTACTCGGCGGGGAATTGATCGCCGGTATAGAACTTCATGCCGAGCGGCGCGACATGGGCCCCGAGATTCAGCACCGGCGGTGTGAACTCGGAGCATTTGTGGCCCATCGCGAACTTGTCGTCGGGCAGATTGCCCTGGTGGCAATAGGGATAGCCGAAATGCTCGCCGATCCGGTTGATCATGTTCAGCTTGTCACTGGGCAGATCATCGCTGATCCAGTCGCGGGCATTCTCGGTGAACCAGAGCTTGCCGGTGCGCGGATCGACGTCGCCGCCGACCGAGTTGCGAACGCCGAGCGCCCAGATTTCGGCGTTGCCGGTCTTGGGATCGACGCGGCGGATCTGCGAGACGCTGGTCGGCGGGATGCCGATGTTGAAGGGCGGTCCGAACGGCAGGAAGAACCAGCCTTCCTTGTCGACCGCGATGTACTTCCAGCCATGCGCGGCATAGGACGGCATGTCGTCATAGACGACCTTGCCGTCGCCGAGCTTGTCGAGATTGGCTTCGGCGTTGTCGTAGCGGATCAGCTTGTCGACGGCGATGACGTAGAGCGCGCCGTCCCTGAAGGCGAGACCGGTGGGCATGTTCAGGCCCTTGAGGACGGTCTTGACCTCCTTCTTTCCGTTGTTGTCCTTGATGGCATAGACGTTGCCGAGGCCGAACGAGCCGACGAACAGCGTGCCCTTGTCACCCCAGGCCATCTGCCGCGCGGCCAGCACGCCCGAGGCGTAGACCTCGATCTTGAAGCCCGGCGGCAGCTTGATCTTCTTGACGATGTTGGCGAGCTCGGCGTCGGAGGCCCCGGTCGGCGGGCCCGAGGGCGGCGCGAGGCCCTTCTGCGCCTCGGTCTCGTCACCGAGGAACCAATCGTCAGGTGGATGGGTCCAGAACTCCTTGGTGCCGGATTCGTATTTCTTCAGTGGCTTGTTCTTGTCCTGCTGTTGCGCATGGCTAGCGCTGGTCCCCGCGAGAAGGGCAACCGCTGCAAGCGCCAGAACGGATTGAAAGACGGATCTATGGAATTGCATCGCGTCACTCCCCTAAGGCAGCCGTCAGGGCTGCGCTTTATTTTGCTTTTGCCAGTCGAGAGGCGAAGTCTTGGGTCCGTCAACACGACAGACCCAAAAAGGTTAGCACATCCGCGAGCGGTGAGAAGCGCGCCGCCTGCACCGCGTTCGCGCTCCGAAAAAATTGAGACGGAATGTCAATGAGGGGGCGATCGCAGCGACGACAACGCTCTCGCTGCAGCGCGGAATCAAAGTGGCGCGCGGATCGTTTGCAGACGGCACGAGGGGCGGCTCATGTAAAAACACGAAAACAACCCCATGCACAGTAGAACGGCTCAGGCTGGCCCGCTCCCGGTGACGCCGGGCAGACATCTGAAGCGTCGAGCAAAATGGCGATTGCGGCGCTTACGAGGCGACGGGGTAGGGCCCATCGTCGAACACCGTGTCATGATAGCCCTTCGAGCCGATCTCGCGTGCCAGCATGCTGCGAAAATCGCGGTCACCTTGCAGGCTGCGCAGCACATGCGCGAAGTCGAATTCGGGCCCCCAGCCCAGCTCGCGCCGCGCGCGGTCGTTGACATAGACGCGGTCGATCGCCGGGAAGAGCCGCCAGCCGCGCGCCGCATAGAGCTGCGCGCACTCCGGATAGAGCTCGCGCACGATGCCCGCCGCATCGCGCGCGAGCGCGGCGAGATGACGCTGCTCGAACGGGCTGGTGGCCGACACGATGTAGCGGGCGAAGCCGATCCTCGGCGTGCGTTCGGCGGCGAGCAGATGCGCGCTCACGGCGTCCGCGATATCCAGCCGGCGATAGAGCAGCTCGTTGGCCTGCGCGTTCTCGAGCGCGTAGGCCGACCGCATCAAAGGATCGTCGTCGTCCTCGGGGAAGAAGCGCGAGGTCCGCAAGACCACGACGGGCAGACCGCGCTCGCGAAAGAACAGCTCGCAGAGGCTCTCGGCCATCAGCTTGGTGGTGCCGTAGATGTTCTTCGGCACCGGCGGCAGATCCTCGGTGACCCACACCGCGGCCTGTCCCGCCTCGGGGCGGAGCTGCGAGCCGAACGCACTGGTGGTGCTGGTGAAGACGAAGCTCCTCACGCCGGCCGCAGCGGCCGCCTCGAGCAGATTGAGCGTTCCGGTGACGTTGGTGTCGACGAAGTCCTGCTTGGAGTGCGTCGCCACATGCGGCTTGTGCAGCGTCGCGGTGTGGATGACGGCGGTGACGCCATCCATCTGCTCCCGCACGAATGCGGGATCGACGATCGAGCCGACGGCATCGGTGAAGGGCGATGGCTTCAGATCGATCCCGCGCACGGGCAACCCGCGCCCACGGAGCGTCCGGAGAATGGCTTCACCTAGATGGCCGGCACTGCCGGTGATCAGGATTGTCATGCGAAACTCAACAATACAGCCGTCAGCGGCGCGGAAAACCACGGCCCGACCCGGTTCGGCTGGATGCTCTGGGAAAAATTGGAGCGGGCGAAGGGGCTCGAACCCTCGACCCCGACCTTGGCAAGGTCGTGCTCTACCACTGAGCTACACCCGCATCCTGTGTCGGTCGCGTGACGCGCCGGCAACGGCTGTCGTATGCCAAAAGCGGGAGGGGAATGCAACAGCTACCCGCGGCATCATTCGCAATCGGAGGCCCCATTTGGACCCTGAATGCGACCAAACCGCCCGAAAACGACCCCGGAACCGGCGAATCGAGGCACCTGGATTGAAATTCGGCCGTCCCGGCCCAATTTAGGAGCCGACCACAAGCATATGATGTGGCGGCGTGCTAAAGAGCCGTCATTCCAGACATGACGAGGGAATCCCGTGACGATCATCGACCAGGGTAACGGAGCGGCGGGCCCGGCTGCGGCCGACCTGATCAAGGACACCACCACCCAAACCTTCGTGAAGGACGTCATCGAGGAATCGAAGCGCCAGCCGGTGCTGATCGATTTCTGGGCGGAGTGGTGCGGCCCCTGCAAGCAGCTCACTCCCGTGCTGGAAAAGGCTGTGAAGGCGGCCAAGGGCAAGGTCAAGCTGGTCAAGATGAACATCGACCAGCATCCGGCGATCCCGGGCCAGATGGGCATCCAGTCGATCCCGGCCGTGATCGCCTTCGTCAACGGCCAGCCGGCCGACGGCTTCATGGGCGCGGTGCCCGAGAGCCAGATCAATGCCTTCATCGAGCGGCTGACCAAGGGCGTCACCGCGCCGGGCGAGGTCAACGTCGCCGAGATCGTGCAGGAAGCCGAAGCGGTGCTCGCCGAGGGCGACACGGCGGCGGCAGCGCAGATCTATGCCGAGGCGCTCCAGCACGATTCGACCAATATCGCGGCACTTGCCGGCCTCGCGAAGTGCTACGCCGTCTCCGGCGCGATGGAGCAGGCCAAGCAGACGCTGGCCATGGTGCCCGAGTCCAAGCGCAACGACCCGGCCGTGAAGGCGGTGCAGACCGCGATCGATCTCGCCGAGCAGGCCAAATCACTTGGACCGGTCGCCGAGCTGGAACAGAAAGTCGCCGCAAATCCGCTCGATCATCAGGCCCGGTTCGACCTCGCCACCGCGCTCAACGCACAAGGCAATCGCGCGGCGGCGACCGAGCAGCTGCTCGAGATCATCAAGCGCGACCGCAAGTGGAACGACGACGGCGCCCGCAAGCAGCTGGTGCAGTTCTTCGAGGCTTGGGGCGGCACGGATGATGCAACCGTCGAAGGACGGAAACGTTTGTCGACGATCCTGTTTTCGTAAGGGCGCGCTGGCGACGCCAGGGGGACCGGGCAGATGCCGATCAACATCGAATATCGCGGGCCCGCCGACCTCCCGGAGATCATTCCGGTGTTTCCGCTGCCGGGCGCGCTGCTGCTGCCCCGCGGTCAGATGCCGCTCAACATCTTCGAGCCGCGCTACCTGGCGATGGTCGACGATTCCCTTCGCGACGGGCATCGCCTGATCGGCATGATCCAGCCCGACGCGGCGCATTCACCGAAGAATTCCGACAAGCCGGCGCTGTTCCGCGTCGGCTGCGTCGGCCGTATCACCCAGCTCGCTGAATCCGGCGACGGCCGCTACATCCTCGAGCTCACCGGCGTCGCGCGCTTCAAGGTTGTCGAGGAGCTCGAAGTGCTGACCGCCTACCGGCAGTGCAAGGTGGACTTCTTCGCCTTCGTCGACGACTTCACCGCGCGCATGGGCGAGGAGGAGGTCGATCGCGACGCGCTGCTGGCCGTGCTGGCCGACTTCCTGAAGGCCAACAATCTCAAGGTCGACTGGGAAGGCGTGGAGAGCGCGCCCAACGAGGCGCTCGTCAACGCGCTGGCGATGATGTCGCCCTATGGCCCGGCGGAGAAGCAGGCGATGCTGGAAGCGCCCGACCTGAAGACCCGCGCCGAGATCCTGATCGCAGTCACCGAGATGGACCTCGCCAAGAAGCGCACCAGCGGTGATCCGCCGCTGCAGTGAGACTGTAGGCACCACAAGCTCCGTCATGCCCGGGCTTGACCCGGGCATCCACGTCTTTGCCACACAGAAGAACGTGGATGGGACAAGCCCGGCCATGACGAGGACGGAATGCGGCCTTCAAAATTTTCACGAATGATGCCGGATGCGCTTGCGCCCGGTGAACATCGCGCGGATCAGGTTCTCGCGCTGGAGAATCCCCATCACCAGCACACCCAACACGTGCAGCACGACCAGAACGATGACCGCGTCCGATGAATAATGGTGGATGTCTTCGACCCACCACACGCCGAAGAAAGTGACGGTCACCGACATCGCTCCCGTGATCGTCGAGACGGCGAGCGAGGCCAGCAGCGCGACCAGCATCAAGCTGCCGGCGGGATTGAGCCCGATATAGCGGCCGGTCATGCCGCGCCGCAGATTCCAGAGATAGTTCGGCGCGACGCGCAGCCTGACACCGAGCATCCGGAAGCGCGAATAGCGGCTCCCCATGAAACCCCAGAGCAGGCGGAAGGCGAGCAGGCCGATGACCGCATAGCCGACGATGCGGTGAACGCCGTCATACACGGTCGGCGTGAACCACGCGATCAGAACCGAGATCGCGAGAATCCAGTGCCAGAGGCGCAGCGGGAGGTCCCAGACCGCGACCGTCCGCGAGACGAGTCGATTCGCGGGTGCCCTGTCGGACACCCCGCGCTCCTCCGGCACTTCTTTCATCAAGCCCACTTCGCTTCGGGGCTCACGCGCGCGATCTACTTGGCGATCGTGTGCTTGAGGCTGAGATCTTCGGGGCTGTAGAACAGCTCGTAGAGCTTGCCTTCCTTGACGCCGTAGACCTCGTAGCACGAGCCCTCGATCTTGGAGCGGCGCACCTCGTAGCCCGCCGCCTTGGCCTTGGCTTCGGCTTCGCTGGCCGGCTTCCACGACGCCTTATCGAGCTTGGTGCAGTCCTTGAAGCCGTCGGCCATGGCCGCCGATCCCATGCCAATCCCGATGGTCAGTGCAATGGCAACAACACGAATGACCTTCACGAACATCTCCTCCTCTGTCGTGGGCGCACCGCAGGGCCGCGGAGCGCACCGAAGGAAGCAAAGGAGGTGATGAAGTCAATCGGGTACGGGCCTGGTTCGCTTTAGATAAGTTCTAACGTGGCTCACAGGGGCGGCCTTACGCCTAACGGGCCGGATGCGCAGCGCTAGTAGCCGGCGACCGCGAGCGCGACCACTGCACCCATGCCGACCCAGCCGAAATGGCGGCCGCGCATGGCGAAGGCGTTGGCGAGGGCCGCAAAGCCGAACACGATGGCGAGCGTGGCGACGATCCAGTGCCGGGCGAGGCTCGACTCCAGCCGGGGCGCAACCAGCAGCAGCACGCCGCCGCCGACCCATGCCACCGTGCCGGCCTGCCATACCAGTCGGATCAGCGTGCGCAGGCGCGCCGGCTCGATGCTGGCGCGGGCGAAGACCTTGGTCTCGCCGAGCACGCCGTGGATGAGCGCCAGCACGATCGCGGCGAGGCCGGAACATTGCAGGAGAAGGTCGCGCATGGGGCATGCTCCATCCGTACAGCACTGTATGGATATATGCACCTGCTTGCCGGAAGCTGTCAATACATTAGTGTATGGTCGCCATCTGGAGCCCGGCATGACCGAACAGCTTTCCGGCGACGACTGGACCAAAGAGGGCCTGAAGGTGCTCGCCAAGAGCGGCTTCACGGCGCTGAAAGCCGATCCGCTGGCCAAGGCCATGGGCGTCTCGCGCGGCAGCTTCTATTGGCATTTCGCCGACCTGGCCGCGTTTCACGCCGCCGTGCTGAAGCGCTGGCGCGAGATCGCGGCCGAGCAGATCATCGCCGATGTCGAAGCCGCCAGCGACGAGCCGCTCAAGATGCTGCTGCGGAGATCGTTTGGCGCGCGGCTCGAGCTCGAGCGCGCGGTACGCAACTGGGCGGCGTTCGATGCGGCGGCGCAGGGGGCGGTGCGCGCAATCGACCGCCGCAGGCTCGACTACATCGAACAGTTGCTGGACAAGCGTGGGCTCACCCCGGCGACGGCGCAGGCCCGCGCGCAGATCCTGTACTGGACATTTCTCGGCTTCGCCCTGTCCGGCCCGCCGCTGCCGGCCGCGCGGCTTCAGGCCCTGCTCGACGAGCTCCTGGCGATGGTCTCGGCTTAGGCCCGCGATGGGCGGGCGCGAATTTCTGTGCTAAAGTCTACCGACTGCCGGAGAATCCCATGAACGCGCCCACCGAACGTGCCGAAGCCAGCGTCGATCCCAAATTGCTGGAGATTCTGGTCTGTCCGCTGACCAAGGGCCCGCTGGAGTTCGACGCCGCAAGGCAGGAACTGATCTCGCGCAGCGCCAAGCTTGCCTATCCGATCCGCGACGGCATCCCGATCATGCTTCCGGAAGAGGCGCGCAAGATCGATTGAGCTCACGTCGCTTGAATGGGGCGCTATGGCCGCGCCACATTCTCGCTGTCATCCCCGCGAAAGCGGGGATCCATAGCCACAGGGAGTGGTTGTGGCACGAGGCTGGCAACTCCGGGTCTTCGCAAAACTATTGCTGCGGCGTATGGGTCCCGGATCTGCGCGCGCCTATGGCGCGCTTGTCCGGGACGACAGCTGAGCGTGCGGTAAGATCACGCGCTACAACGCCTCGCCCTTCAACAGCCGCGGCACCTCGCCGGTGAGCCCGGCGGCCTGGCGGATGAAGAGGTTCTTCAGCGGCGGGGCGCGGTCGACGAGGCCAAGGCCGATGTCGCGCACCGTGCGCAGCAGCGTCGACTGGTTGGAGAACAGGAAATTCAGCGAGTTGGTGGCAACGCCCATCGCCATGGTGTCGAAGCGGCGCCAGCGCTGGTAGCGTTCGAGCACGTCGGCGCCGCCGATATCCATACCGAGCCGCGCGGCATCGACGACCACTTCCGCCAGCGCGGCAACATCCTTCAGGCCCATGTTGAGGCCCTGGCCCGCGATCGGGTGGATGACGTGAGCGGCATCGCCGACCAGCGCCAGGCGCTCGGCGATGAAGGAACGCGCAACGAAATAAGACAACGGAAACGCGCGCGGCTTGTCGAGTGCCTTCACCTCGCCGAGATGCAGGCCGAAGCGCTGCTCGAGCTCGCTGTGAAATTCCTCGTCACTGAGCGCGATGATGCGCGCGGCCTCAGCTCGGCGCTCGGTCCACACCAGCGACGAGCGTTTGCCCGACAGCGGCAGGATCGCGAACGGGCCCGCCGGCAGAAAGTGCTCTTCGGCACGACCCTCGTGATCGCGCTCGTGGCCGACGGTGACGACGATGCCGGATTGGTCGTACTCCCAGCCATGGGTGGCGATGCCGGCGCGCTCGCGCAGCTTCGACCTCGCGCCATCGGCGGCGACCAGTAGGCTCGCCGCGATCACGCTGCCGTCGCCGAGCGTCACGTCGATGCCGTCGGAACGCGCGTCGTAGGACGCCACGGTGGTCGCACGCAGATCGATGCCCTCGGCCTCCGCCCGCACCACCAGCGCATCGATCAGGCGGCGGTTCTCGACCATATGCGCGAAGGGCTCACCCGGCGCGACATCGCCGGCAAAGTTGAGGAACACCGGACGCGTGGCATCCTCCAGCTTCGAATCCGTGACGACCATGTCGAGGATCGGCTGCGCCTCGCTCCTGACGGCGTCCCAGGCGCCGATCGTCTCGAACAAGCGGCGGCAGGCGGCCACGATCGCGGTGGCGCGGGGGTCGCGGCTCGGCCGCGTACCGAGCGCGGGATCGGCGACGATGACGGGAATCTCGGGCCCGAGCCCCTGGCGCAGCGCCAGGGCCAGTGCAAGCCCTGCAAACGCGCCGCCACCGATGACAATGCTACCCTGTACCGACATACCAAGTTTCCCGGTCAATTCCCGGTCTTGCTAGCAGACTTGAGCTGGGCGAAACAGTGCGGTGAAACAAGGGCCGAATGGCCCGATGTGTCATTCCGGGGCGCGCGTCGAGCGCGAACCCGGAAATCCAGAGGTTGTCAGCTCGGGATTCCGGGTTCATCGCTATCGCGATGCCCCGGAATGACGAGATCTTCGAAAGCACCATCATGTCCAAAAGCCTGATCGACCTCATTTCGATCCTCGACATCGAGCAGCTCGAGGTGAACCTGTTCCGTGGCAACAGCCCGAAGACGAGCTGGCAGCGGGTGTTCGGCGGCCAGGTGATCGGGCAGGCGATGGTTGCCGCGTGCCGCACCGTCGAGGGCCGGCTGCCGCATTCGCTGCATTGCTATTTCATCCTGCCGGGCGATCCGCAGATCCCGATCATCTACCAGGTCGAGCGCCTGCGCGACGGCAAGAGCTATTCGACCCGCCGCGTCACTGCGATCCAGCACGGCAACGCGATCTTCTCGATCATGGTGTCGTTCCACGCCGAGGAGGAGAGCGCGTTCGACCATCAGGACAAGATGCCCGACGTGCCGCCGCCGGAGAAGCTCACGGCGGAGGAGGTCGCGAAGCAGCCGATGTTCAAGGAGATGCCGGAGTTCATCCGCCGCTACTATGAATCCGACCGCCCGATCGAGCTGCGCCCGGTCGAGCTCGGCCGCTATTTCGGCCAGAAGATCGACGACGGCCGCATTCACGTTTGGATCAAGACCGCGGCGAAGCTGGCCGACGATCCGGCGCTGCATATGTGCGCGCTCGCCTATGCCTCGGATTTCTCGCTGCTCGATGCGATCATGGCGCGCTACGGCCGCACGCTGTTCGACAAGCGCATGATGCCGGCGAGCCTCGACCACGCGATGTGGTTTCACCGCCCCTTCCGAGCCGACGAATGGCTGCTCTACGCGCAGGACTCGCCGAGCGCACGAGGCGGCCGCGGCCTGACCCGCGGCTCGATCTTCAAGCCCGACGGCACGCTGGTCGCCTCCGTCGCGCAGGAAGGCTCCGTGCGCGAGCGGAAGGCATAAAGCATGATCCGGAAAAGTGCGCAGCGGTTTTCCGAAAAGATCATGCTTAAACAACAACCTAAAGCGCGATGACGATTCATCCTAATCGCAACGCGCTTTAGCGCCACAGGCGCGATGGATCGCGCCGGTGGCTTTCTGGGTCATGCTCCGAACGAACCGCGCGGAACGAGCTCGGTCTGCGAGGCGAACCAGTTCATGATCCAGCGATAGACCCACGGAATCGGGATGATCAGGCTGCACAGGATCGCAGCGACGATGCCGCGCCAGAGGATGTCGAGACCGCTCCCCTTGAACACGACCTCGCGCCGCGTGCCCTCGACGCTGCGGCAGAACCAGCGCATCTGGGCCGCGGCGACCCAGGCCCAGCCGATGATGGTGATGATGGAGATCGCAAACAGCAGATTCCAGCCGATATAGGCCCAGATCGAGCCGGTGAAGCTCAGGCCCAGCGGCTGCCCGTTGGAGGCGAGGTTCGCGACCATCCATTTGATCAGGAGCCAGTAGAGAACGATCTGCGCGATGAACAGCAGGTTGCTCAAGATATCGCTGCCGATGAAGCCGAGGGCGATCGCCAGAACGATGAAGCCGAAATACCAGGGCACCAGCGTCATCGCGTCGCCGGTGAAGCTGAGATTGGGCCGGCCCGGGACCTTCACGCAGGACACGATCCATTTCGTGTACCAGACGAACACCCACGGCGCCGGGATGACGAAGATCAGTCCGATCAGCAGGACGATGCTGCGCCAGGTGAATTCCAGGATGTCGAAATCGACCGCCAGGGAGCTGCCGCTGCCCGCGCCTGCATAGCCGCCGGACCCCATCATCGGCGGGCCGCCGGCCGGCATCATCGGCGGGGCGCCTCCTCCGATCAGGCCGGGGATTTCGGCGGCCTTCTGCCAGCCCGCCATGCCCTCGGTCCATACCAGCGTATCCGGGCGGACGACGCCCTGGGCGATCAGATCGCGGAATTGTCCCTCCGGAAACGGCCCCTGCTGCTTGCCCTCGGATGCGTAGAACCAACTCGCCATGAAGCGTCCCCCAAAACCCTTTTGTACCGCCCGACCGCCGCGGGTTCACCGCATCCATGCCAAAAATGCATTGTGAATGATGAACGGTTGCCCTGTACAGAGGCGCCCGTTCACATGGGCAGGCGTTTTTGCGCTTCAGTCTGCAACTTTTTTATGCCATTTGCCCGGAAAGATGCCAGATTGACGCTGCGCCGGGGACATACGGCGCGGCGCATCCCGGGGAATAGGCCTGACCATGAAACTCGTCGTCGCGATCATCAAACCCTTCAAGCTCGATGAGGTCCGGCAGGCCCTGACCGCGATCGGCGTCCACGGCATGACCGTGACCGAGGTGAAGGGTTACGGCCGGCAGAAGGGCCACACCGAGATCTATCGCGGCGCCGAATATGTCGTGAACTTCCTGCCCAAGCTGCGCATCGAGATCGCGGTCGCCTCCGACGTTGCCGACAAGGCGGTCAGCGTGATCACCGCGACCGCGCGCACCGGGCAGATCGGCGACGGCAAGATCTTCGTCACGCCGATCGACCATGCGCTGCGCATCCGCACCGGCGAGACCGACAGCGACGCGCTCTAGGTTTCGGTTTGAAACGTTTTCTCGACGCGAACCGGTATCCACTTCGCTCGACAACGCTCTGATAAATCTTCGATCGCACCGGGCAACGAGGCCACAGCGTGCGACGCCAATTAATGCTGGGGGAAACGACATGGCGGGATTGTTGCGCCGCGCAGCGTGCATGGCTGCGCCGATCGGGCTTGTGTCCGTGGTGGCCTTGCCGGCGCACGCCGCCGGCTCCGAGATCAACACCGCCGACACGGCCTGGATGATCGTCGCCACCGCGCTGGTGCTGATGATGACGATCCCGGGGCTCGCGCTGTTCTATTCCGGCATGGTGCGCAAGAAAAACGTGCTCGCCACCATGGCGCAGAGCCTGGCCGCGGTGACGCTGATTTCCATTCTCTGGGTGGCGTTCGGCTATTCGCTCTGTTTCGTCGGCGACGGCCCGTGGATCGGCACGCTCGACCGCTGGTTTCTCGCCGGCATGACCATGGAGAGCGTCAACCCTGCGGCGAAGACCATCCCGGAATCGCTGTTCATGCTGTACCAGATGACGTTTGCGATCATCACGGTCGCCCTGGTCGCGGGCTCGGTCGCCGACCGCATGCGGTTCTCCGCCTATCTCCTGTTCTCCGTCGCCTGGTTCATCTTCGTCTACATTCCGCTGGCGCATTGGGTGTGGGGCGGCGGCTTCCTCGCCAGCATGGGCGTGCTGGATTTCGCCGGCGGCCTCGTGGTGCACCTGTCGGCCGGCACCGGCGGCCTCGTTGCGGCCAAGGTGATGGGGCGGCGTCACGGCTACGGCACCGAGAATCTCTCGCCGTTCGATCTGTCGCTCGCGGTGGTGGGCACCGGCCTGCTGTGGGTCGGCTGGTTCGGCTTCAATGGCGGCTCGGCGCTTTCGGCGAATTCACGCGCGGTGATGGCGATCATCGCGACCCATCTTGCCGCCTGCGCCGGCGCGCTGACATGGGCTGCGATCGAATGGTCGACGCGGCGCAAGCCCTCCGTGCTCGGCATGATCTCCGGCGCGGTGGCCGGCCTCGGCACCATCACGCCGGCCTCGGGCTTCGTCGCGCCCTGGCACGGCATCGTCATCGGTATCGTCGCCGGCGCGGTCTGCTACTGGGCCTGTACCTGGCTGAAGCACCGTTTCGACTATGACGATTCGCTGGACGTGTTCGGCGTCCATGGTATCGGCGGGCTGACCGGCACCCTGCTCGGCGGCGTGTTCGCGACCAGCGCCATCGGCGGCACCGCCGGCCTGCTGGAGGGCCATCCCCAGCAGATCCTGATTCAGTTCTACGGGGTCGCCGTCACCTTCGTCTGGTCGGGAGGCGTGAGCTTCATCCTGCTCAAGCTGGTCGGCCTGTTCGTGCCCTTGCGCGTATCGCGTGAGCAGGAACTCGAGGGACTGGATATTTCGCAGCACGGTGAAGCCCTGCAATAGGCGATTGCACTACGAAATTACCTTCTTGCTGCCCGACGCGTGAGCAACATTGTGTCGGCAGTCTGTCCTGCCCTGGATTTGAGCAGGCATGACCACGATTTAAGCGCGACGTAATAGCGCACTGCACCACAATACCCGTCGAACGCGAAAACACCCGTTTTCATAGTCTGTTAGGCAACACGTCCGATCTGGCACGGCATTTGATTCTAGGGGTCCGGCTGTGCCCGCGTAGTGAATCTTCTCCCTCGTGGCGAACCAGTCGAGAAACGCCCGGCCACGTCCGGACCGGGCCCAAGCGGGGATAGGACCCATGAAAATTGTTATGGCGATTATCAAGCCATTCAAGCTGGAAGAAGTCCGTGACGCCCTGACCGCCATCGGCGTTCACGGTCTCACGGTGACGGAAGTCAAGGGGTATGGCCGCCAGAAGGGTCATACGGAAATCTATCGCGGCGCCGAATATGCCGTGAGCTTCCTGCCCAAGATCAAGATCGAGGTCGCTGTCGCCTCCGACCAGGTCGACAAGACCATCGACGCCATCACGTCCGCGGCGAAAACCGGACAGATCGGCGACGGCAAGATCTTCGTCATCAACCTCGACCATGCGGTGCGCATCCGCACCGGCGAGGCCGATGCCGCGGCCCTCTGATTTCGCGCTCAACCTTATCCAATCAGGAGTGAATAATATGACGTTCAAGCGTCCCTATGGCGCGGGATTGGCGGCTCTCGCAGTCGGCCTGTTCGCTGCGACCGCAGCCTACGCCGAGCCAACGGTCAACAAGGGAGACAACGCCTGGATGATGACATCGACAGTGCTGGTGCTGTTGATGACGATCCCCGGCCTCGCGCTGTTCTACGGCGGTCTCGTCCGTTCCAAGAACATGCTCTCCGTCCTGATGCAGGTGTTCTACACCGTCTGCGTCGTCACCGTGATCTATGCCGTGTACGGCTACAGCCTCACCTTCACCGGCGGCTCGGACTTCATCGGCGGCTTCTCCAAGGCCTTCATGATGGGCGTCACCACCGACTCGAAGGCCGCGACCTTCTCGGTCGACGCCAACATCTCGGAGCTCATCTATATGTGCTTCCAGATGACCTTCGCGGCGATCACGCCCGCCCTCATCGTCGGCGCCTTCGCCGAGCGCATGAAGTTCTCGGCGCTCGCCCTGTTCGTCCCGCTCTGGGTGACGCTGATCTACTTCCCGATCGCGCACATGGTCTGGTACTGGCCTGGCCCGGACCTGATCCAGGATGCGGCCAAGGCTCTGGCTGCGGCGGGTGATGCGGCGGCGAAAACCGCGGCGCAGGCCAAGCTCGACGAGATCAACGCCGACGCCGGCTGGATCTTCAAGATGGGCGCGATCGACTTCGCGGGCGGCACCGTGGTGCACATCAACGCCGGCATCGCAGGTCTCGTCGGCGCTCTCCTGATCGGCAAGCGCGTCGGCTACGGCAAGGACCTGATGGCCCCGCACTCGCTGACCATGTCGATGATCGGCGCCTCGCTGCTCTGGGTCGGCTGGTTCGGTTTCAACGCCGGCTCCAACCTCGAAGCCAGCGGCGGCGCAGCCCTCGCCATGACCAACTCCTTCGTCGCCACCGCGGCCGCCGCGCTGTCGTGGATGTTCGCGGAGTGGATCATCAAGGGTCATCCCTCCGTGCTCGGCGTCATCTCCGGCGCTGTCGCGGGTCTCGTGGCCGTCACGCCTGCAGCCGGCTTTCTCCGGCGTGATGGGCGCGATCGTCCTCGGCCTCGTGGTCGGCGTGGTCTGCCTGTTCTTCTGCACCGTCGTGAAGAACGCGCTCGGCTACGATGACTCGCTCGACGTGTTCGGCGTGCACTGCATCGGCGGCATCGTCGGCGCCATCGGCACCGGCATCCTGGTCAACCCCGCTCTCGGCGGCGCCGGCATCGTCGACTACACGGCCATCCCGCCGAAGGTTGCCGATTACGACTTCGCCACGCAGATTCTCGCCCAGATCAAGGCCGTCTGCACCACGCTGGTGTGGTCGGGCGTCGGTTCGGCGATCCTCTACAAGGTCGTCGACGTGATCGTTGGCCTCCGCGCCAATGTCGAGAGCGAGCGTGAAGGCCTCGACATCACCGAGCACACCGAGCGCGCCTACAACATGTAAGTCTCCTCCCGGGACGCGGTCTCATCGAGGCCGCGTCCACAACTCCGGTTCGGGCACATACCCGGCAATGCCCTGACCGTTGAGGGGCTCCAGCGCAAGCTGGAGCCCCTTTCTTTTGGTCGGTTCCGCTTGCAAGTCAGGGCAGAAGCGTCCCGAATATATTGTGATCCGGCCTCGATATTCCCGCTCTGGACGCAGGCGGCGGCCGATGGTTAATCGCGTCTTAACCTCGCCCTATCTATGGTGAACTGAACCGCTTCCCGCCGGTGCCTTCGCGCGACCGGCTGTTCCAAGAGTGCTGGCGCCCAGAATGGCTATGACCGCTTCATCCCGTGCGCCGCTGGCCGGTGGAAGCCCCGACACCGACCGCTCGCCCTTCATCCGGCTGAACGAGCTGCTGGCGCCGCATCAGCCGGGTAAGCCCTTGATCACGCTTGCCGTCGGCGAGCCCCAGCATCCCGTGCCCGACTTCGTCGGCCCGGTGCTGGCGAGGCACATCGCCGATTTCGGCCGCTACCCGCTCGGCAAGGGCATCGAGCCGTTCCGCAAAGCCGCCGGCGCCTGGCTGTCGTCGCGGTTCAAGCTGCCGCGGCCGCTCGATCCCGAGAGCGAGATTCTCGTCCTCAATGGCAGCCGCGAAGGGCTGTTCTTCGCGGCGATCACCGCGGCGCGCTATGTCGGGCCGCGTCCCGGCAAGCCTGTGATCCTGATGCCGAACCCGTTCTATCCGGTCTATGGCGCCGGCACCCGCGCCGCGGCCTGCGAGCCGGTCTATCTGCCGACCACGGTCGAGAACGGCTTCCTGCCCGATCTCGATGCCATCGACGAGGCGATTCTGGCGCGCACGGTGGCGTTCTATCTGGCTTCGCCGGCCAACCCGCAGGGCTCGGTCGCCTCGCCCGACTATTTCAAACGATTGAAGCAACTCGCCGACCGCTACGGCTTCGTGATCCTCAGCGACGAGTGCTATTCCGAGATCTACACCCGCCAGGCTCCGGGCAGCGCGCTGGAATGCGCCGGCCCCGACTTCACCCGCGTGGTTGCGTTCCAGTCGCTGTCGAAGCGCTCCAACCTGCCGGGCATGCGTGTCGGCTTCGCCGCCGGCGACAAGAGGTTCATCGGCATGTTCCTGGAGCTGCGCAACGTTGCGGCGCCCCAGGTGCCGGTGCCGCTCCAGCATGTCGCGACCGTTGCCTATGGCGACGAAGCGCATGTCGAGGAGAACCGCAGGTTCTACCGGATCAAGTTCGATCTCGCCGACCAGATCATCGGCAATCGTTACGGCTATCGCCGGCCCGATGCCGGCTTCTGCGTCTGGCTCAACACGTCTGCCCTCGGCGACGACGTGTCGGTGACGCTGAGACTTTTCAAGGAAGCAGGCGTGCGCGTGGTGCCCGGCAGCTATCTGGCCCGGCCCCAGCCCGACGGCTTCAATCCCGGCGCAGGCTACATTCGCCTCGCACTGGTGCAGGATGGAGAGACCACGGCGCAGGCGCTGCACCGCCTGGTCGAGACTCTGGGTTAGGCGGGGCCCATGAGCATGTCGGCAATCGAACGCGTCATTCCGCTGGTCGGCCATCTGCCGCCATCGATCCGCGAGGGTCTGGCGCGGCGCATGCGCGAGCTCACCGGCCTCGGCCTGATCGCGCTGGCGGGCGTCGCCTCGGCCGCGCTGATGACGTGGTCGGTGCAGGATCCCAGCCTCAGCCACGCCACCTCGCGGCCGATCCGCAACATCCTCGGCTATGCCGGCGCGATCGGTGCAGACCTCGCGATGCAGATCCTCGGGCTCGGCGCGATCATGCTGGTCCTGACGGTTGCGGTCTGGGGCTGGCGCATGATGACCCATCGCCCGTTCGACCGCGAAGCGCTGCGGCTCGGCTGCTGGATTCTCTGCACGGTGATCGCGGCGGGCTTCGTCAGCTGCTGGCCGCATGGCGGTGCATGGCCACTGCCGACCGGCCTCGGCGGCGTGGTCGGCGACGCGCTGGTGCGTGCGCCGGCAGTGATCTTCGGACCGGCCGGCACCATCTATCGCGTCGTGCTTGGCACGATCCTGTTCGCCGCGATGACCGTGACCTTCCTGATCGCCTGCGGCCTTGGCGCCCGCGAGCAGGACGACGAGCTCGCGGAGATCGAGGATGACGACAAGCCGCTCGACGAGGACGAGGAGAGCGATCGCGGCTCGGTATCGCTGGGCTGGCTGTTCCACGCGCTGATGAGCACCAAGGCGCGGCTGATCTGGCTGCTTGGCGCCGCGTACCGCTCGCTGGTCTCGAGTGGACCGAAGACCAAGGCCGCTGCATTCAGCCGCCAGGAGCCGAATCTGGGCGGCGGTCGCGCCGCGCCCTCGATCTCGCCGCAGTCCGAAGACGAGGACCATGAGGACGAGCACGAAGAAGAGGAAGACGAGGAGGAGGAAGAGGAGCAGCCCGCCGCGCGCGCCCCGCGCAAGAAGGCTGCACCGAAGGCCGCGGCCAGGAAGTCCTCCGACAAGTTCGACCTTCCCTCCGTCTCCATGCTGGCCGCCCCGAAAGCCGGCGATCGCCAGCCGCTCAGCAAGGCCGAGCTGGAGACCAATTCCCGTTCGCTCGAAGGCGTGCTGCAGGATTTCGGCGTGCGCGGCGAGATCGTGAAGGCCAATCCGGGTCCTGTCGTTACGCTCTACGAACTGGAGCCGGCGCCTGGCATCAAGTCCTCGCGCGTGATCGGGCTTGCCGACGACATCGCCCGCTCGATGAGCGCGCTGTCGGCGCGCGTCGCGGTCGTGCCCGGCCGCAACGCGATCGGCATCGAGCTGCCGAACGCGCATCGCGAGAAGGTCTACTTGCGCGAATTGCTGGTGGCGAAGGAGGCGACCGACACGGTGGCAAAGCTGCCGTTGTGCCTCGGCAAGACCATCGGCGGCGATCCCGTCATCATCGATCTCGCCCGCACGCCGCACATGCTGATCGCCGGTACCACCGGCTCGGGTAAGTCGGTCGCGATCAACACCATGATTCTCAGCCTGGTCTACCGGCTGCGCCCGGACCAGTGCCGGCTGATCATGGTCGACCCGAAGATGCTCGAGCTCTCCGTCTATGACGGCATTCCCCATCTGCTCACGCCCGTCGTGACCGATCCGAAGAAGGCGGTGGTCGCGCTGAAATGGGCCGTGCGCGAGATGGAAGAGCGCTACAAGAACATGGCCAAGCTCGGCGTGCGCAACATCGACGGCTACAACACGCGCCTGCTCGAATTGAAGGCCAAGGGCGAGGAGCCGACGCGCACGGTGCATACCGGCTTCGACAAGGAAACCGGCAAGGCGATCTACGAGGAAGAGAAGCTCTCGCTCGACCCGCTGCCCTACATCGTCATCATCGTCGACGAAATGGCCGACCTGATGATGGTCGCCGGCAAGGACATCGAAGGCGCGGTGCAGCGTCTCGCGCAGATGGCGCGCGCCGCCGGCCTGCACGTGATCCTGGCCACGCAGCGTCCGTCGGTCGACGTCATCACCGGCACCATCAAGGCGAACTTCCCGACGCGCATCGCCTTCCAGGTCACCTCCAAGATCGACAGCCGCACCATTCTGGGCGAGATGGGCGCCGAGCAGCTGCTCGGCCAGGGCGACATGCTCTACATGGCCGGCGGCGGCCGCATCAGCCGCGTGCACGGACCGTTCGCCTCCGACGAGGAAGTCGAGAAGGTGGTGCGTCATCTCAAGACGCAGGGACAGCCGGAATACCTCGAAGCCGTCACCGCCGAGGAGCCGACCGAGGACGAGGACGGCGCCGTGTTCGACGCGACCGGCATGGGCGGGGATGGCGGCGGCGATCTGTTCCAGCAGGCGGTTGCCATCGTCAAACGCGATCGCAAGGCCTCGACCAGCTACATCCAGCGCCGCCTGCAGATCGGCTACAACCGGGCCGCATCGCTGATGGAGCGCATGGAACTCGAAGGCATCGTCGGCCCCGCCAACCACGCCGGCAAGCGCGAGATTCTGGTCGAGGAAGAAGACAGCCATATGTGAGGCAAGCGGCCCCTGAACATCATTTCACGCGAAATCGTTATCTGCTTTTGCCCGAAATCACGCTAAAAAGGCGCCCAGCCATACAGGACGACGCGTTGATCAGACATCCGCACATTCGATTCGCCGCCACCATCGCCGCGCGAGGCGCGCGCGTGGCCGGCGTGCTTCTCGTCACCGCCGCGATGGTGACTGCGTCCTCGTTCGCGCAGACCGTCCCCGTGCCGAAGCCTGCGCCGAAGGGCCGCGGCGATGGCGGGCCGGCCGGTGGGCCCGCTGTGACCGGCGCGATGCAGACGCCACCGAATCCGGTCATCCCGGATCCGCGACGCAACGTGCCGAGCAGCATCTTCCAGACCTTCGATGCCAACCAGAAAGCGCAGGCGGCCAAGGTCAGCGCCTACCTGTCGTCGCTTCAGACATTGGTCGGTAATTTCGTCCAGGTCGGCCCCGACGGCAGCAAGACACAGGGCGATTTCTACATCCAGAAGCCCGGCAAGGTGCGCTTCGAATATGACGCGCCGAGTCCGATCGACATCGTCGCCGACGGATCGTCGCTGGTGGTGCGCGACCGCAAGCTCGCGACCCAGGACATCTATCCGCTGTCGCAGACGCCGCTGCGCTTCCTGCTGTCCGACCGCATCGACCTGATGAAGGACACCAATGTCGTTGGCGTCTCGGCCGACGACGTCTTCGTCAGCGTCACCATCGAGGAGAAGCAGGCGCTGGTCGGCACCAGCCGGCTGCTCCTGATGTTCGGTGCCAAGGACGGCCAGCTCAAGCAGTGGACCGTCACCGACCCGCAGGGCTACGACACCACGATCGCGGTCTACAATCTGGATTCGAGCAAGAAGCTCGACCCCAACATGTTCAAGATCGATTTCACCAATTACGGCCCGTCGCCGGGCTGAGATAGCATGACCGCTCCAATCACCGTCATGCCCGGGCTTGTCCCGGGCATCCACGTTTTTGGATCCGACAAAAAGACGTGGATGGCCGGGTCAAGCCCGGCCATGACGGATGGAGTTTGTTAGATCGTCACCATGCGTCTTTCCCTGACAACCTGGAACATCAATTCGGTGCGGCTGCGCATCGACCTGGTCGCGAAATTCTTGAAGAGCGCGCGACCGGAGGTGCTGTGCCTGCAGGAGACCAAGTGCATCGACGACGCCTTTCCGCTGAAGCGCTTCAAGCGGCTCGGCTATGAGCACGTCGCGCTGAACGGGCAGAAGGGCTATCACGGTGTCGCCATCGTCTCGAAGATTCCCTTCGAGTCCAAGGACATCCGCACCTTCTGCGACAAGGTGGATTCGCGCCACATCTCGGTGTCGTTCGGCGAGAAGGCGGGCATCGCAAAGCCTTTGGTGCTGCATAATTTCTACGTGCCCGCCGGCGGCGACATTCCCGATCCCGCGCTGAACGAGAAGTTCGACCACAAGCTTCGCTTCCTCGACGAGATGAAGGCGTGCGAGCCGCTGCATCCGCGCGGCGAGGACCGCCACATCCTGGTCGGCGACCTCAACGTCGCCCCGCACGAGAACGACGTGTGGTCACACAAGCAGCTTCTGAAAGTCGTCTCGCACACACCCGTCGAAACCGAGAAGCTGAAGGCGGCGCTCGCCGCCGGCGAATGGATCGACGTCGCGCGCGAGCGCATCCCGATGTCGGAGAAGGTCTATACGTGGTGGAGCTATCGTTCCGCCGACTGGACTGTCGGCGACCGCGGCCGCAGGCTCGATCACATCTGGGTCTCGCGTGCGTTGAAGGACGCGGTCAGCGATTTCAAGATCCTGCGCGACGCGCGGAGCTGGGAGCGTCCATCGGACCACGTGCCCGTCACGGTGACGCTCGATCTATGAGCGTCACCTGTCATTCCGGGGCGCGCTATGGTGCGCAATTGCGCACCTGAGAATCCATCAAGCGGCAGAGTTGGTGGAGGAATGGATTCCGGGCTCGCGACTTCGTCGCGCCCCGGAATGACAACAGAGAGACTCAAGACGTCAGCTTCGCGCCGGCCATCAGGATGTCGCTGGCGATCTGGCTGGAGCGCACCGCGAATTCGTCGCGCAGGCGCACGGCGGCGGCGGGGTCGCTCTCCAGCACACGCTGGAACAGGCTGCGTGCCACGCGGATGACGGAGGAATGCTCCAGCGCGATCGCACGCGATGGCCGCTTCATCGGCACCACCAGTGCGAGCTCGCCGATCAGCGCGCCGGGGCCGGCGATCATTTCGGCGCCGGCGCCGTCTTCGACCCTGAAGGCGCCGCGCTGAACCACGAAGCCGGCATCGGCGGCGTCACCGAGATCGAACAGGAGGTCACCGCGGACGAAGTCACGCTGCTCGGAACCGATCGCCAGCATGCGCAACGAGGCGTCTCCCAACAGGCGCAGTGTCGGGACACGCTCGAGAAGCGCTACGTCGTCGTCGATTGACATTCCGGTCCGTGGCTCGAGGAACGCGCCAATTTACGACGAATCGCGCGTTTCCGGAACGTATCACGGCACCAGCTTGTAGCCACCGGCTTCGGTGACCAGGATCTCGGGGTTGGCGGCGTCCTTCTCGATCTTCTGGCGAAGCCGATAGATGTGGGTTTCCAGCGTGTGGGTGGTGACGCCGGAATTGTAGCCCCAGACCTCCTGGAGCAGGGTCTCGCGCGACACCGGCATCTGGCCGGCCCGGTAGAGGAAGCGGAGAATCGCCGTTTCCTTCTCGGTGAGGCGGACCTTGCGCGCATTGGCCGCGGTCAGCATCTTCGAGCCGGGACGGAAGGAGTAGGGGCCGACCGAGAACACCGCGTCCTCGCTGGCTTCGTGCTGGCGGAGCTGGGCACGGATGCGGGCCAGCAGGACGGCGAAGCGGAAGGGCTTTGCGACATAGTCGTTGGCGCCGGATTCCAGCCCCAGGATCGTATCGGAATCGGTGTCGTGGCCGGTCAGCATGATGATCGGCGCCTTGAATCCGCCCTTGCGCAAGGAACGGACGACTTCGCGGCCGTCCGTATCGGGTAGGCCGACATCCATCAGGACGAGATCGGGAGAATTCGCCTTTGCGGCGCTCGCGCCCTTGGCGCCGGTGTCGACCGCGGAGGCTTCGAATTCTTCGTGCAGCGATAATTGCTCCACCAACGTATCGCGCAGATCGGTATCGTCATCCACGATCAGGATCTTGCGGGCATTGGCCATAGGGGGTCATCCTTTTAGGGTCCGGCTCGGCGCGCATCCATGCCGCACCCAGCCGCGAGGGAAGTTTAGGGTCGCCGTTGTTATTGTTGTTCGTGTTGAAGTAGTGGGCTGTTACCGATTCACAAGCCAGAAGCACTCTAACTCAGAATAGCAGGGCGATTTGATGAATGTCCTGTAATGAATTCGACATTGCACGTTCACATGAAAAATAAAGCAGCTTCAGTTGGTTATGCCAGGAATCGACGCGCCGGGCCGCTGTCTGCGATCCGCGTTAAGGCTATGGCCGGCAATCCGCGCCGGGGCTGGCTGACGGCCGGGACGCTGACCATCCCGGTTGCGCTGGGGCGGGGCGGCATTCTCGCCAACAAGCGCGAGGGCGATGGCGGCACCCCCAGGGGCAGCTTCCGTCCCAGGCGGCTGTGGTGGCGGGGCGACCGGCACAGCCGCCCCCAGACGTTCCTGCCGGCCCGGAAGATCACCGGCGCAGACGCCTGGTGCGAGGATCCACGGGACCGCCATTACAATCAGGGCATCCGGATGGGCGAGGGGCAGGGCGGTGACCGGCTCAAGCGGGCCGACCACCTCTATGACTTCATCATCGAGATCGACCACAACACCAGACCGCGCATCGCCGGCCGCGGCAGCGCGGTGTTCCTGCACCTCGCCCGCGACAATTTCGGCCCGACCGCGGGCTGCGTCTCCATGACGAAGTCTGCGATGCTGCAATTGCTGCGGCGCCTGGGCCCGCGAACAAGAATCATCATCGGGTGAGGGTGCATGCTCGACAAGGATCAGATCGCCGCCGCTTCGCAGGTCCTGGTTCAACACTGGCGCGACGGCACCAAGCTGGACGCACTGGAGGCTCGGTTGCGGCCACAGAGTCGCGCCGAGGGCTACGCCATCCAGGCCGCGCTCGAACGACAATCGAGCGCGAAATTGTTCGGCTGGAAGATCGCGGCAACCAGCGAGGCCGGACAGAAGCACATCAATGTCGCAGGCCCCATGGCCGGACGTATCATGAGCGACACCGTGATCGCTGACGGCGGGACTGCGTCGATGAAGGGCAACGAGATGCGCGTCGGCGAGCCGGAATTCGCCTTTCGGATGGGGCGCGATCTGCCGCCGCGCGCGGTGCCGTACACCGCTCGCGAGGTGCTCGACGCCGTCGAGACACTGCATCCCGCGATCGAGATTCCTGATTCGCGCTTTGCCGATTTCGTCAGCGCGGGCGAGGCGCAGCTCATCGCCGACAATGCCTGCGCCCATCTGTTCGTGCTGGGTGCTGCGACATCAGCGGATTGGCGGGCGATGGATCTCGTCGAGGAACGGCCTCAGATCACGCTGCGTGGCGAGCGCCATATCGGCCACGGCAGGAACGTGCTGGGCGATCCGCGCGCAGCTCTCGCCTGGCTTGCGAACGAACTCAGCAGCCTTGGCATCACCTTGCGGGCAGGGCAGGTGGTGACGACGGGCACATGCCATCCGCCGCTGCCGATCCGGGCTGGCGATCGGTTTGCGGCGGACTTTGGCATGCTCGGCAAGGTGTCGGTGGAGTTCGTGTAGGCGCGACTCGCAACGCCGCCGTCGTTGCGAGCGCCACGTTTCGCGCTCGTGCCCCGGACGCAGCGCAGCGCTTCTTCAGCGGTGCGCTGCAGAGCCGGGGCCCATCTCGCTGCATTGTGCCGTGTCGCCCTGGGTCCCGGCTCTGCGCTGCAACGCTTCAAGCGTTGCAGCTTGTCCGGGACACGGGCATGAGCGTCGGTCGTGCGCCTTGCGCCGTCGATAGCGGCTAAACGGCTTCTACCGATGCCCGAAGATCGCACTCCCCACGCGCACATGGGTGGCGCCCAGCATGATCGCGGTCGCGAAATCGGCGCTCATGCCCATCGAGAGATTCTTCAATCCATTGCGCGCGGCGATCTTGGCGGTGAGGGCAAAATGCGCCGCCGGCGGTTCGTCGACGGGCGGGATGCACATCAGTCCGGAGATCGTGAGCCCATAGGTGTCGCGGCAGCTCGCGAGGAAGGCATCGGCCTCGCCGGGCGCGACGCCGGCCTTCTGCGGTTCCTCGCCCGTGTTGATCTGGACGAAGAGCTGCGGGCGCTTGTTCTGGGATTCGATTTCCTTGGCTAATGCCTGGCAAATGCTCGGGCGATCGACCGAATGGATCGCGTCGAACAGCGCGACCGCCTCTTTCGCCTTGTTGGATTGCAGCGGCCCGATCAGATGCAGCGCGATATCGGGGTAAACAGACGTTAAGGCCGGCCACTTGCTTTTGGCCTCCTGCACCCGATTCTCGCCGAATACCCGCTGTCCGGCGGCGATGACCGGGATAATTGCATCGGCGGCGAAAGTCTTGGACACCGCTATCAGCGTCACGGAGGCGCGGTCGCGCCGCGCGTCCTTGCAGGCGCGGTCAATTTCAGCTTCGACCGCGGCGAGCGCGTTTGGTGAATGGCCGGTTACCGGCGCGGCGATGGCTTCTGTCATGACGTCTCTTGGCCGGGATCGTAGCCCGAGTTAAGTCCAATTTTACCGAGTTCAAGAAACAGTTTTTGAACCCTTCGCTTTACCTTGGCCCGTGGGGTGGGTAACGAAGATGGCAAGCGTCAGTCTCAACCGCAAACGCGCGAAACTCAAGCAGGTTCTGGGAATCCGGGCGCGGCTTGCGTTGCTTGCGGTCATTCTCGTGGCGCCGTTAATGCTCGAGCGCATCCGCTCGCTCGAAGACACGCGTGTGCGGCAGATCGCGCAGGCTGCGGCCGAGTTCACCACGGTGGCAAGGCACAGTGCCGATGCGCAACGCGAGGTGATCTCGTCGGTCGAGACCATCCTGAAATCGGAAGCCTTCATCCGCGCCTCCGCCGGCGGCATCAGCAAGAGCTGCGACGTGCTGCGCGCAAGCCTGCCGTCGAGCCTTCCCTGGATCCGCACGCTTTTGATCGCCGGCCAGGACGGGCGCATCCAATGCGCCACCAACAACATGTATGTCGGCCTCGATCTCAGTGACCGGCCCTACTTCCAGCAGGCACAGCAAACCGGCCGCTTCGTTCTCAGCGATTTCATCCTGTCGCGGCCGGTGCTCTCGCCGACCGTGATGGCGGTATATCCGGTCTCGGCCTTCAGCGGGGTGCCCGATGCCGTCGTGCTTGCGACCGTCAATCTCGACTGGATGTCGAAGGTCATGAGCAATCTTGGCGGCCGCGCCGGCATCACCGCGGTGCTGGTCGACAGCGCGGGCACCGTGCTGGCGGCCCCCGCCGATCAGCACAGCGCGGTCGGCCGCCCCCTCGACAACATGCCGCTGATGTCCGCGATCGCGGACAAGGCGCTGCGGTCCGACCAGGACGAGGGTTCACTGTCCTTCCTCGCCGCCGACGGCTCCCGCCGCGCGGTCAGCTACATCCGCATCGCCGGCACCAATGCCCGCCTGATCGCCAGCATCGATGAAGACAAGGTATCAGCGGCGGTCAGCCGCGACATCCGCACCGCCTATCTGCAGCTCGCATTCGTCGTCGTGTTCGTCCTGCTCGGCGCGCTGATTGCCGCCGAGAAACTCGTCATCAAGCCGATCGAGATGCTCGCCGACATGGCCAAGCGTCTCGGCGAGGGCGACCTGTCGGCCCGCGCGGCACGCAATCGGCTGCCGGCCGAGTTCGTTCCGCTGGCCCGCGCCTTCAATGCGATGGCTGCGCAGTTGAGCCAGCGCGAGCGCGAGCTGATTGCGAGCAACGACCGGTTGACGGTGATGGCCTCGATCGACATGCTGTCGGGGCTCGCCAACCGCCGCGGTTTCCAGAGCCGGCTCGATCTCGAATGGATGCGCGCGCAGCAATACGGCAGCGACCTCGCGCTCCTGATGATCGACGTCGACCATTTCAAGCTGTTCAACGACACTTACGGCCATCTCGAAGGCGATTCCTGCCTGACCCGGCTCGGCGAGTCGCTGTCCGGCATCGCCGCCGACACGATGGGCTTTGCTGCACGTTATGGCGGCGAGGAATTCTGCCTCTTGCTGCCGAATACCGACGTGATGCGCGCCGCCGAAATCGGCGAACAGGTGCGCGCGGCCGTGCTGAAACTCTGCCTGCCGCACATCACCTCGAACCACATGATCGTCACGGTCTCGATCGGGGTTGCCGCGACGAAACCGAACGAGTCCTTGCGTCCCGGCGACCTGATCGAAGCCGCCGACGCCGCGCTCTATGCCGCCAAGCATCGCGGCCGCAACAATGTCGTCGAGCACGGCGTGCAGGCGATCGAGACCGGCGCGGCTGATATGATGATGGTAGTCAGCGCCTAGAGCGCGATGCGATTGAGATGAATCGTCATCGCGCTCTGGGTTGTTGTTTGAGCATGATCTCCGCGCTAACGCGTTCCGCGTTTGTCGCGAGGAAGAATCGCTGCACATTTTTTCGGATCATGTAGCCGCAGCCCCGGCCCGCCCGAGCTCGACCTCCGTCACGACGCGATTGCGGCCGCCGCTCTTGGCGAGATAGAGCGCGCGATCGCAACGTTCGATCAGATCGGTGATCGCCTCGCCGGTCCGGTACTGCGCCACGCCGATCGACACGCTGATGTTCGGCAGGATCTCGCCGGTCGAGCGGCGCGTGATCGTGCATTCGGCAATCGCGCGCCTGATGCGCTCGGCGAGCTCGGCACATGCGCCAAGATCGGCGTCCGGCAGCACCGCGATCAGCTCCTCGCCGCCATAGCGGGCCGGCAGATCCTGCTCGCGAACCTTTTCGCGCAGCACCTTCGCCATCAGGCGCAGCACCTGGTCGCCGACGCCATGGCCGAAATTGTCGTTGAAGGCCTTGAAGTAGTCGATATCGAGCAACAGCACGCTGAGCGGCTCGCCCCATTCCGCAGTCGTCTGCGCCTTGCGCAGGAATTCGTCGAGCGCCCGCCGGTTCGCCAGCCCCGTCAACATGTCGGTCCGGGCGCGCTGCTCGGACCTCGATAGCGAATCGCGGATCACGTCGAGCTCGCGGGTCTTTTCCGCAAAGCCTGCCTCCAGCCGCGTCGCCCTTGTGGCGGCCCGCGCCAGCTCGTTCATGAGCTGGGCGACCAGCAGCTTTGGATCGACGCCGGCCCTGCCCTGGTCGGCTACCTGGCTGATGACCTGCATCTGCGAATGATTGTCGGCGATCGCGGTCGCCAGAAACTCCTTCGCGGCCTCCATGAGCGCCTCCAGCCGCTCGGAGGTGTCGGCCACGACCGCACTCACCCGGGGCGCGACGTAGGTCTCGAACAGATCCTGATTGGTTCGCGCATCGAAGGGACGATTGTGGTCGATCAGCAGATCGATCGCGTTGCGCAGATCGTCATGGCTGCCTGAGAGATACTGGAACCAGACCGCGAAATTGGCCGGAGTCGGCGCGATACGCTGTTCGGCCATGCTCCGCATCGCCCGTCCGGCGATGGACGCGGCATAGTCGTAATCGGGATCGTCGAAGCTGGAATCCATCGCGGTCATGCGGCCTTGTCGGGCCGCAAATTGGCATCGACCCCTTAATCACACCCCAACGCGGGCCCTCGTAGTTATGCGGAGGCGCGGTCGAAGTTCCAGAACGCGGCAACCCATTGACCCCCTGAGGTCTTCTATGGCCTAGTCCGCCGTCTTGACACGGCCGAACCCACGAAAACCCAACGATTCCATGACCTCCGAACGCTATAACGCCCGCGACGCCGAACCGCGCTGGCAACGCCTCTGGGACGAGCAGGCGATCTTCGTCTCCAGGAACGACGATCCGCGGCCGAAATACTATGTGCTCGAGATGTTCCCCTATCCTTCCGGGCGCATCCATATCGGCCATGTCCGCAATTACACGCTGGGCGACGTGCTGGCCCGCTTCATGCGCGCCAAGGGCTTCAACGTGCTGCATCCGATGGGCTGGGATGCCTTCGGCCTGCCGGCTGAGAACGCCGCGATCGAGCGCAAGGTCGCCCCGAAGGCCTGGACCTACGACAACATCGCCGCGATGAAGAAGCAGCTCCGCTCGATCGGGCTGTCGCTGGACTGGAGCCGCGAGATCGCAACCTGCGATCCCTCCTACTACAAGCACCAGCAGAAGATGTTTCTGGACTTCCTGCGCGAAGGTCTCGCCGAGCGCGAGAAGCGCAAGGTGAACTGGGACCCCGTCGACATGACCGTGCTCGCCAACGAGCAGGTGATCGACGGCCGCGGCTGGCGTTCGGGTGCCGTGGTCGAACAGCGGGAAATGAACCAGTGGGTCTTCAAGATCACGAAGTACTCGCAGGAGCTCTTGAGCGCACTGGACGGGCTGGACCGCTGGCCCGACAAGGTGCGGCTGATGCAGCGCAACTGGATCGGCCGCTCGGAGGGCCTGCTGGTCCGCTTCGCGCTCGATCCAGCGACGACGCCGGCCGGCGAGAGCGAGCTGAAGATCTTCACGACGCGCCCGGACACGCTGTTCGGCGCGAAATTCATGGCGATCTCGGCGGATCATCCGCTGGCGCAGGCCGCCGCGGCGAAGAACCCTAGGCTTGCGGAGTTCATCGCGGAGATCAAGAAGATCGGCACCGCGCAGGAGATCATCGACACCGCGGAGAAGCAGGGCTTCGACACCGGCATCCGCGCGGTGCATCCGTTCGATCCATCCTGGAAGCTGCCGGTCTATGTCGCGAACTTCGTGCTGATGGAATATGGCACCGGCGCCATCTTCGGCTGCCCGGCGCACGACCAGCGCGACCTCGACTTCGTCAACAAGTACAATCTCGGCAACACGCCCGTCGTGTGCCCGGAAGGCCAGGATCCCAAGACCTTCGTGATCACCGACACCGCCTATGACGGTGACGGCCGCATGATCAATTCGCGCTTCCTCGACGGCATGACCATCGAGCAGGCGAAGGAAGACGTGGCGAAGCGTCTCGAGACGGAGCTGCGCGGCAACGCACCGGTTGGCGAGCGCCAGGTGAATTTCCGTCTGCGCGACTGGGGCATTTCGCGCCAGCGCTATTGGGGCTGCCCGATTCCCGTCATTCACTGTCCGAAATGCGATGTGGTG
This sequence comes from Bradyrhizobium sp. USDA 327, assembly GCF_041262065.1. NCBI lineage: Bacteria > Pseudomonadati > Pseudomonadota > Alphaproteobacteria > Hyphomicrobiales > Nitrobacteraceae > Bradyrhizobium > Bradyrhizobium sp. USDA 327. The sequence goes on from NZ_JBGCCW010000001.1 coordinate 7,003,957, forward strand.
CCGGTGCCGGATGCGGACCTGCCGGTGAAGCTGCCGGACGACGCCACCTTCGACAGACCGGGCAACGCGCTCGATCATCATCCGACCTGGAAGCACGTCACCTGCCCCAAATGCGGGGGCAAGGCCCAGCGCGAAACAGACACCATGGACACGTTCGTGGATTCGTCCTGGTACTTTGCGCGCTTCACCGATCCCTGGAACGAGAACGCGCCGACGACGCCTGCGGTCGCCAACCGGATGCTACCGGTCGACCAGTACATCGGCGGCGTCGAGCACGCGATCCTGCATCTGCTCTACAGCCGCTTCTTCACCCGCGCGATGAAGGCGACCGGGCACATTGCGCTGGACGAGCCATTCGCCGGCATGTTCACGCAAGGCATGGTGGTGCACGAGACCTACCAGAAGGCCGACGGCACCTATGTGCAGCCGGCCGAGGTGAAGATCGAGGTCGGCGGCAACGGGCGCCGCGCAACGTTGCTCGCTACCGGCGAGGACATCCAGATCGGCCCGATCGAGAAGATGTCCAAGTCGAAGAAGAACACGGTCGACCCCGACGACATCATCGAGACCTACGGCGCCGACGTGGCCCGCTGGTTCATGCTGTCGGACTCCCCGCCCGACCGCGACGTGATCTGGAGCGACGAGCGCGTCCAGGGCGCCTCGCGCTTCGTGCAGCGGCTGTGGCGGCTGGTGAACGATTCCGTCGAACTCGGCAACGGTGCGCCGGCGGCCCGGCCGGCCAGCTTCGGCCCGGACGCGACCACCTTGCGCAAGGCCGCCCATGGCGCGCTCGACAAGGTCACCACCGGCATCGAGCGGCTGCACTTCAACGTCTGCCTCGCCCATATCCGCGAATTCAACAATATTTTCTCGGAGGTGCTCCAGCGCCCGGGCCAGCCCGCAGCCGACCTGGCGCCAGATCTGGCCTGGGCGATCCGGGAGGCCAGCCAGATCCTGGTCCAGCTGTTCTCTCCGATGATGCCGCATTTGGCCGAGGAGTGCTGGCGGGCTCTGGGCCAGAAGGGGCTGGTTTCGGAGGCCAATTGGCCCCAAATCGAACGCGATTTGCTGGTCGAAGACAGCGTGACCCTGGTGGTCCAGGTCAACGGCAAGAAGCGGGGTGAGGTCACAGTTGCAACAGCGGCCCAGAATCCGGAAATCGAGGCTGCCGTTTTGGCCCTCGATGCGGTAAAGCTGGCCCTGGACGGCAAGCCCGTCCGCAAGGTGATCATCGTTCCCAAGAGGATCGTGAATGTTGTCGGCTAGGATCCGTATCGCAGCCCGCTTGCTGGCAGTCGCTGCATTGGCGGCTCTGACGGCAGGCTGCTTCCAGCCGATGTATGCCGAGCGCACCGACGGCACCCCCGGTCTGCGCGAACGGCTGATGGGCGTCGAGCTACCCCCGATCAACAAGCCCAATGCTTCGCGCGAGGCCCGCGTCGGCGTCGAAATCCGTAACGCGCTGGCCTTCAAGCTTTACGGCACGGCAACGGGCATGCCGCCGACCCACCGGCTGGATATCCGCTTCGTCACCAGCCGCTCCTCGCTGATCGTCAGCGCCACGACGGGACTGCCGACCAGCGAAAATCTCGGCATCGACGCCCAGTACAATCTGATCGATGTCGCGACCGGCAAGTCGGTCATGACGGGCTCGACATTCTCGCGTGTGTCCTATGACATGCCGGGGTCCTATCAGCGCTTCTCGCGCACCCGCGCCGTGCGCGATGCCGAGGATCGCGCCGCCAACGAGATCGCCGAGAACATCTCCACCCGGCTCGCCTCGTTCTTCACCGCAGGCACCTGATTCAGTTCCCGTTATTCCGGGGCACGCGAAGCGTGAACCCGGAATGTCGATCTCCAGCCTCTGGATTCTCTGGTGCGCGATTGCGCACCGCAATTCGCGCTCTGCGCGCTCCGGAATGACGATCTAGACCATGGTCGCGCTGCGCGGAAAAGAGATCGACGCTTTCCTCGCCCGCCCTGACGCGGGCCGCCCGATCATCCTGCTCTACGGTCCCGATGCCGGCCTCGTGCGCGAGCGCGCCGATGCGCTGATCGCATCCGCCGTCGACGATCCCAACGATCCGTTCTCGCTGGTCAAGCTCGACGGCGACGAGCTCTCCGCCGAGCCCTCGCGCCTCGTCGACGAGGCCATGACGGTGCCGCTGTTCGGCGGCCGCCGCGCCATCCGCGTTCGCGCCGGCTCGCGCAGCTTTGCCAGCGGCATCGAGACGCTGGCCGAAATAAACGTGAAGGATTGCCGCATCGTGATAGAGGCCGGCGAGCTTCGCCCGGAATCGCCGCTGCGCAAGACTTGCGAGCGCGCCAAGACGGCCGTGGCGATCGGCTGCTATCCCGACACTGAGCGCGATCTTGCCAGGCTGATGGAGGACGAGCTCCGCATCGCGAATTTGCGTATCGCGCAGGACGCCCGCGCGGCGCTGATGTCCTTTCTCGGCGGTGACCGCCAGGCCTCGCGCAACGAGCTGCGCAAGCTGACGCTCTACGCCCACGGCAAGGGCGAGGTCACGCTGGATGACGTCATGGCCGTGGTCGCCGATGCGTCCGAGCTGAAGCTCGATCCGATCGTCGACGGCGCCTTTTCCGGACGGCCCGACATCGTCGAGACCGAATTCGCCAAGGCCATGATCGCCGGCACCTATCCCGGCGTGATCATCTCCGCCGCGCTGCGGCAGGCTGCGTGGCTGCACAAATCCGCGCTCGCCATCGCCGACGGCACGCCGGCCTCCGCCGTGCTCGACGGCGGCTTTCCACGCCTGCATTTTTCGCGAAAGCCCGCGGTTGAAACCGCGCTGCGCAATTTCAGCCCGGCGCGGCTCGCCGCCATCATCGAGCAGCTCGCAACCGCGGCGCTCGACACCCGCAAGCAGTCCACCCTCGCTGCAGCCATAGCGCAGCGCGCGCTGATGGCGATTGCGGCAAACGCGAAGCGGCGGGCTTAAAGCATGATCCGGAAAAGTGCGTAGCGGTTTTCCGAAAAGATCATGCTTAAACAACAACCTAAAGCGCAATGACGATTCATCCTAATCGCATCGCGCTTTAGTCCTTCGATCTTTCCACGTCATTGCGAGCGCAGCGAAGCAGTCAAGAATCTCTCCGCGGAAAGATTCTGGATTGCTTCGCTATGCTCGCAATGATGTTGTGGATGCAGACGCGCGCCCACGCAGCCATCGTTCCCGCGAACACGGGGACGACGGCGAAGGCCGGGCCTACAGCGCGCCCTTGGCGAGCCGCTTCATCACCTCGTCGAGCTGATCGAGGTTGCGGTAGTTGATCTGCACGGAGCCGCCGGGATCGCGATGATTGACGGTGACCTTGAGACCCAGCGCGTCGCTGACACGCTTTTCGAGGTCGATCGTATCGGGGTCCTTTTCCTTCGCGCCGGCGCGCGCCTTCTGCGGCTTGCGCTCGGGCACGCCTTCCTCGTGCGCCAGAGCCTCGGCTTGGCGGACGTTGAGCCCCTCCTCGACGATGCGCTTGGCGGCGGCGAGCGGATCCGGCACGCCGATCAGCGCGCGGGCGTGGCCCGCCGTCAATTCGCCGGTCGCGATGTAGGCCTGCACCTCTGCCGGCAGCTTCGTCAGCCGCATCATGTTGGCGACGTGGCTGCGGCTCTTGCCGACGACCTTTGCGATGTCGTCCTGGCTGCGTTTGAACTCGTTGGCGAGCGCGTGATAGCCCTGCGCCTCCTCCATCGGGTTGAGGTCTTCGCGCTGCACGTTCTCGATGATCGCGAACTCCAGCGCGTCGCTGTCGCTGATGTCGACCGGAACGATCGGCACGTCATGCAGGCCGGCGAGCTGCGAGGCGCGCCAGCGCCGCTCGCCCGCAATGATCTCGTAGCGATCCTGCGCGCCCTTCACCGGACGCACCACGATCGGCTGGATCACGCCGTGCTGCTTGATGGAGTCGGAGAGCTCCTTGAGCTCGGTCTCCGAAAAGGTGCGGCGCGGGTTGCGCGGGTTGGGCTTGATGAATTCGATCGGCACCTTGCGCTGCGCGCGCGGACGATCGACATGCTGAGCCTCGCCGCCGACGTCACCGATCAGACTCGCAAGACCTCGGCCCAGTCGCGAACGCGCTTCGTCGGCCATCGCCAGCTCCCTTGGATTCACGGTGCAGCACTCCAGAACTGAATTATCGTAGGGTGGGCAAAAGCGATACGCGCCCACCGATTGTGTGCGGAAGACGGTGGGCACGGCGAAGACGCCTTTGCCCACCCTAAGGCAGCGTCAATGCGTCGTGCGCAGCTCGCGCTCGCGCTGGATCACCTCGGTGGCGAGCCGCAGGTAGGCTTCGCTGCCGACGCATTTGAGATCGTAGACCAGCACCGGCTTGCCGTAGGACGGCGCTTCGGAGATGCGCACGTTGCGCGGGATCATGGTCTTGTAGACCTTCTCGCCCATGAACTGGCGGACGTCGGCGACGACCTGGTTCGAGAGGTTGTTGCGCGAGTCGAACATGGTCAGCACGATGCCGTGGATCGACAGGTTTGGATTGAGCGTCGAACGCACCTGCTCCACCGTCTGCAGCAATTGCGACAGACCCTCGAGCGCGAAGAACTCGCATTGCAGCGGCACCAGGATCGCGTCGGAGGCAGCCATCGCGTTCACCGTGAGCAGGTTGAGCGAGGGCGGGCAGTCGATCAGCACATAGGTGTAGTCGGCATCCGGCGAGACGTTGTTGTTGAGCGCGCCGATGGCGTCGCGCAGCTTGAAGGCGCGGCCGGGCGTGGTGCCGAGCTCGAGCTCGAGGCCGGAGAGATCCATGGTCGAGGGCGCGATGTGCAGCCGCGGCACCGCGGTCGAGACCACCGCCTCGCGCAACGCGGCTTCGCCGACCAGCACGTCGTAGGTCGAGCAGGAGCGGTTGCGGCGATCGATGCCGAGGCCGGTCGAGGCATTGCCCTGGGGATCGAGATCGACGATCAGGACGCGCTCGCCGATCGCCGCGAGCGCCGTGCCGAGGTTGATCGCTGTGGTTGTCTTTCCCACACCGCCCTTCTGATTCGCCAGCGCCAGGATGCGCGGGTGGCCATGCGGGACCTCATTGGTCTCCTGGGCCGTCTGTTCTTGCTGCGGTTCGTCAATCACGCTCATCGCAATTCCCCACTCACCCCTGAACGCCTCACCCGCGTCGTTCGACGGACGTCAGCTCCACGATCCAGCCGTCACCCGTGCGGCTTTGATGGAGCTGAGGTTGAATACTCCAATATTTAGCGGCTTCGGTCAATTCAGCCTCTACATCTTGACCCTTCAGAAACAACGCCTTTGCGCCCTGGCGCATCAGCGGCTCCGCAAAGCCGATGAGTTGATGTAGCGGAGCCAGTGCGCGCGCGGTGACGCAATCGACGGGGCCGGTGATTCTATCCACATTATCCCCGATCTCAGCGAGATGTACGACTCCCGGAGATGTGGTGACGCGAATCGCTTCGCGCAGGAAAGCCGCCTTCTTGGCGATTCGCTCGACGAGGTGGACGCTAGCGCCCGGCGTCCCCGCCATGGCGCAGGCCAGGACGACGCCGGGAAAGCCGCCGCCGCTGCCGAGGTCGGCCCAGCGTTTGGCGGTCGGCGCGAGATCGACCAGCTGAAGCGAATCGGCAATGTGCCGCGTCCAGAGATGCGGCAAGGTCGAAGGCGCGACCAGATTTGTCTTGGCCTGCCACTCGCGCAGCAGGGCGATGTAGCGATCGAGCCGGGCTTCGGTTTCACGTGAAACGGGAGCGAGCTTGAGCGCCGCGATCTTGTCGGCTGCGATGATCGCGTCCAGCGACTGATCGTTGGCCCTGGCCTTGTCGTTCTTCGGTCCAGCCGGCGCCAGCTCGGCTCGCCGACCAGCACCCTCACCCGCTCCGGGTCGTCGCGATAGCGGCCTGTCCCCGCCCGGTCCGCGCTGTTTCACGTGAAACGCCTATGCGATTGCCTTGGAAGTTTTCCGAGCTTCACGGCGCAGATAAGCCGCGAGGATGCCGAGCGCGGCCGGCGTCATGCCATCGATCCGGCCAGCCTGGCCGACGGTGAAGGGGCGGGCCTTCTCCAGCTTGGCCCGGACCTCGTTGGAGAGACCTGGGACCTGCTGGTAATCGACGTCCGACAGCACCATCCCTTCATCGCGCCTGAACGCTTCAACGTCGGCGCTCTGGCGCTCCAGATAGACATCGTATTTCGCGTCAATCTCGAGGTGGGTGGCGATGACGGGATCGATTGCCGCCAACTCCGGCCAGATCGCGCGGACCTGGCTCCAGCCGATCTCCGGATACGCCATCAGCTCGAAGGCCGACCGGCGCTGGCCATCCCGGTTCAGGGACAGGCCGTGCTTGATCGCCTCGTTCGGGGTGATGGTCAGGGACTTCGACAGTGTTCGTGCCGCGTTCAGGGCGTCCATCTTGGCACGGTGATGCCGGGTTCGGGCACTGCCGACACAGCCCAAGGCAATGCCTTTCTCGGTCAGGCGCTGGTCCGCATTGTCGGCCCGCAGCGTCAAACGATACTCAGCCCTGGAGGTGAACATCCGATAGGGCTCACTGATTCCGCGGGTGACAAGGTCATCGATCATGACGCCGAGATAGCCGTCCGCCCGATCGAATACCGTCAGCGCGGCCCCACTGGCGGACAATGCCGCATTCAAGCCAGCCACGATGCCCTGCCCGGCGGCCTCTTCATATCCGGTGGTGCCGTTGATCTGCCCGGCCAGGAACAGCCCGCGCAGGCGCTTGGTCTGCAGGGTCGGATCGAGCTCGCGAGGATCGATGTGGTCGTATTCGATGGCATAGCCCGGCCGCACCATCGCAACCCGCTCCAGGCCTGGAATGCTGGCGAGGATCGCAAGCTGGACCTCCTCCGGCAGCGAGGTCGAGATGCCGTTGGGATAGACCGTCGTATCGTCGAGCCCTTCCGGCTCCAGGAAGATCTGATGGCCGTCGCGGTCGCCGAAACGGACGATCTTGTCCTCGATCGAGGGGCAATAGCGCGGGCCGGAGCTCTTGATCTGGCCGGAGTACATCGGAGAGCGATGGACATTGGCGCGGATCACCTCATGGGTCGCGGCCGTGGTCCGGGTGATCCCGCACTGGATCTGAGGGGTCGTGATCCGCTCGGTCATCACCGAGAAAGGCTCTGGCGGCTCGTCCCCGGGCTGCATCTCGACGGCGGCCCAGTCGATCGTGGTGCCGTCCAGACGGGGCGGCGTGCCGGTCTTGAGACGTCCGAGGGTGAAGCCGGCACGCTCGAAGGAGCTTGAAAGGCCCATCGCAGGAGCTTCGCCGACCCGGCCGGCGGGCCAACTCTTCTCACCGAGATGGATCAGACCGCGGAGGAATGTGCCGGTGGTAACCACAACCGCCCCTGCCCGCAGCTCCCGACCATCACCCAGGCGAAGACCCGTGACCCGCCCTTCGGCCACGATCAGCTCGTCAGCCTCGCCTTCGATGATCGAAAGGCCCTCGGTCTCCCGGATCGCGGCCTGCATGGCGGCCGCATAAAGCTTCCGGTCCGCCTGGGCTCGCGGACCACGGACAGCGGGCCCCTTCCGCCGATTGAGAACACGAAATTGGATGCCACCGGCGTCGCCCACGCAACCCATCAGACCATCGAGAGCATCGACTTCGCGGACCAGATGACCCTTGCCCAGACCACCGATGGCCGGATTGCAGGACATCGCGCCGACAGTCGAGAAATGGTGCGTCACCAGAGCGGTCACTGCGCCCATCCGCGCAGCAGCAGCCGCGGCCTCACAGCCGGCGTGGCCGCCGCCGATCACGATGACGTCGAAGCTTGCTCGCTCTGTTCGCATGATCGGACTTCTATCCCAGGGCCGAAAAAGCCGGAAGCGGAAACTCAGGGCTGGTGGTGTTTCACGTGAAACAGGAGGAGGCTGGGGATACGCCTTTTTGCGAAAACAACCCCATGCACAGTAGAAGGGGCGTTGAAGGCATTACTGTTTCACGTGAAACAACATCAGTCGAAGGAGCCGAAACGAGCGACAGCGAGACCGTGCGGCAGCCAGCGCACCGAAGCAAATCGAGAATCCCTCCCGCGGACGCAGCGTCGTCGCAAGGGCTCACAGAAAAGTGGGCTGAATTCGACCAGATGTGCCGATCCATTTTCGTTAGCGTCGGGTCGGCGACGCGACGCCGGTCCAAACTCGCAAAGACGAGATTGAGGCGCGGCCAGCGGCCCTAATGCCACTCCTATAAGGGACATCAGATCAAGCAATGAACCGCCGCACACTGGCCGGAGCTCTCCGCTGTTTCACGTGAAACCAAGGAATGGAACAAGTCGTAGTGCTACAATGAAGAACTAGCCCTACTTTCCAATACAGAATTTCTGGAAGATCGCCCCGAGGACGTCCTCGACGTCCACCCGCCCCAACAGCCGGCCCAGGGCATAGGCGGCAGCACGCAGCTCTTCGGCCGCCAGCTCTTCGCCCTCTTCTACAAGCTCCAGACTCCGGCGCAAGCTGTCCGACGCCTGGCGCAGCAAATCGCGCTGCCGCGCCCTGGTCACCAATGCGCCCTCCGTCATTCCGAAGAAGTTGGCGGCGAATGTCACGAGGGCCTCAACCAGTTCCGGAATGCCGTCGCCCCGGCTCGCGGAGATCGGGAACTCGCCCGGCCGCACGGCGCCCGCGCGCCCGCCGAGATCGATCTTGTTGCGGACGATCCAGACCGGGCCGCCCGACGAGGCAGCACCGCCACCAGAACTCCGAAGCGAGCGCATGGCTTCCGGATCGACAGCTTGCCCGCCCTCCACCAACCACAGGACCAGGTCGGCGTCCCCGGCGCGCGCACGTGCCCGACGCACACCCTCCTGCTCCACCGGATCATCGGTCTCGCGAATGCCCGCGGTGTCGATGACAGTGACGGGGTAACCGTCGAGATCGAGCTGCACCTCGATCACGTCGCGCGTGGTGCCGGCGTGAGGCGAGACGATCGCGACCTCGCGCCGCGCGAGCTGGTTGATCAAGGTCGACTTGCCGACGTTCGGCTCGCCCGCGATCGCGACCACCAGGCCGTCACGCAGACGTTCAGCGTGTCCCTGCGCCGCAAGGGCTTTTGAGATTTCATCATACAGGGCTTGGATTGCCCTGACTGCCGGCGCCATCAATTCGGCCGGCACGTCGCCTTCGTCGGAGAAATCGATGCCCGCCTCGATCAGCGCGGACGCCTCGATGATGCGCTCGCGCCAGTCGCGCGCGTGATCGCCGAGAAGACCTTGCAACTGGCGCAGCGCCTGGCGCCGTTGCCGATCGGTGTCAGCGTGGATGAGGTCGTCGAGACCCTCGGCCTCGGTGAGGTCGATCTTGCCGTTCTCGAACGCGCGCCGCGTGAACTCTCCAGGCTCAGCGGCGCGGGTATTCGGAAGATTCGAAATTGCCGCAAGGAGCGTCGCAAGCACCGCGCGTCCGCCATGGACGTGAAACTCGGCGACGTCCTCGCCGGTCGCGCTGGCCGGTCCTGGAAACCAGAGCACCACCGCATCGTCGATTGGCTGGCCCGCGCCGTCACAAAGCAACCGGCGGCTTGCCTGCCTCGGTGCCGGCAGCTGGCCCGCGAGCCTTGTCAGCACCCGGCCGGCCTGCGAGCCCGACACACGCACCACCGCGATCGCGCTGGGCGCCCGGCCAGATGACAGCGCAAAGATGGTCTGGTCTCTCGGATGCATGGCCTATTTGTCCGCCTCCTGGCGAAAAGGCAAACTTCCGATTTCCGCCGGCCAGCTGGAGGATTTGCTGCGCTAAACCTTGCAGCAATACCTATGTTGCAACGCAACATAACTACAGCATTTTGCTGCAAAACACCCTACCCGAGAGATTTCAGGCCGAGTCCGATCCAGCTTTTTCCCACGTGATATCAACATATTAATAAACGCCAGCGATCCGGATAGGAACCAACCCTTCATGCTGCAAATTCGCTGCAGCAAAGCCGCACAACAAAAGGGCGCCCGAAGGCGCCCTCCAATCCTCTGTTGCAGTGCACTCAGGTGTTCATCGACTCGAAGAACTCCGAGTTGCTCTTGGTCGAGCGGAGCTTGTCGAGCAGGAAGTCGATCGCGTCCATCGTGCCCATCGGATTGAGGATACGGCGGAGCACGTACATCTTCTTGAGCACCTGCGGATCGGTGATGAGCTCCTCCTTGCGGGTGCCGGAGCGCGAGATGTCGATCGCCGGGAAGGTGCGCTTGTCCGACACCTTGCGGTCCAGGATCAGTTCCGAGTTACCGGTGCCCTTGAACTCTTCGAAGATGACTTCGTCCATGCGGCTGCCGGTATCGACCAGCGCGGTCGCGATGATAGTCAGCGAGCCGCCCTCCTCGATGTTGCGGGCGGCGCCGAAGAACCGCTTCGGGCGCTGGAGCGCGTTGGCGTCGACACCGCCGGTCAGTACCTTGCCGGATGACGGCACCACGGTGTTGTAGGCGCGGCCAAGGCGGGTGATCGAATCGAGCAGGATCACGACGTCGCGACCGTGCTCGACCAAACGCTTGGCCTTCTCGATCACCATCTCGGCGACCTGGACGTGACGTACCGCCGGCTCGTCGAAGGTGGAGGACACGACCTCGCCCTTCACCGAGCGCTGCATGTCCGTGACTTCTTCCGGACGCTCGTCGATCAGAAGCACGATCAGATAGCATTCGGGATGATTGTGCGTGATCGAATGTGCGATGTTCTGCATCAGCACGGTCTTACCGGTGCGCGGCGGCGCGACGATCAATGCGCGCTGACCCTTGCCGATCGGGGCGACGATGTCGATCACGCGTGCAGACAGGTCCTTTCGCGTGGGATCGTCGATTTCCATGCGGAAGCGCTGATTCGGGAAAAGCGGCGTGAGGTTGTCGAAATTGACCTTGTGCTTGGCCTTTTCCGGGTCCTCGAAATTGAGCGTGTTGACCTTCAGCAGCGCGAAATATCGCTCGCCCTCTTTCGGGCTGCGGATATGGCCTTCGATGGTGTCGCCGGTACGCAACCCAAAACGGCGGATCTGCGAGGGCGACACGTAGATGTCGTCGGGGCCCGGCAGATAATTCGCATCGGGCGAGCGGAGGAAGCCGAAGCCGTCGGAGAGCACTTCGACGACGCCTTCGCCGACGATATCGGTCTCGGCGATCGAGAGCTGCTTGAGGATAGCGAACAGCAGCTCCTGCTTGCGCATGGTGCTTGCGTTCTCGACCCCGTTCTCTTCCGCGAACGAGACGAGCTCAGCCGGGGTTTTCGACTTGAGGTCCTGGAGTTTAATTTCCCGCATTGGGGTGGTCCTGTGGGGTAGCCTTAGAAGAGGGGGTGCGAGGAGGCTCTGAAATGCGGACGTGAGAAGGTAAGGTCCGCAGGACTGGCAAGGTGAGCGCCGGGAGGCTTCAAACCTGATGCGGTACCCGGCTTCTGGAAAGCTCGGACACAACCACATCCGCCTGCGTTGGGTGGGATGTCGGTAATATAGAAAATCGCTTCCTGCTCCGCAAGCCGAAGCGCTGAGCGAATCGTCGGCGCGACGTGCCTAGAACGGCTTCACGATCACCATGATGACGATGACGATCATCAGAACAGTCGGCACCTCATTGATTATTCGATAGAATTTCTGGCTCCGTGGGCGCCGGTCGGCGGCGAAATCCTTCAGCCAACGGGAAAAAAAGCCGTGGACCGCAGACATCGCCAGGACCAATGCCAGTTTTACGTGCAACCAGGGCGATGCAAACCAATGACCGGACCACGCGAGATAGAGACCGGCCAGCCAGGTCACGATCATGGCCGGGTTGATGATCGCCTTGAGCAGCCGGCGTTCCATAACCTTGAACGTTTCCGACTGCTTCGAGCCGATCTCCGCTTCGCAATGATAAACGAACAGCCGCGGCAGATAGAGCATGCCGGCCATCCAGGAGATGACCGCGATCACGTGCAGCGCCTTGATCCACTCGTACATGCCGGCAGCCCTTCCGTGTCTTGCCTTGCGCGTTTTCCAGACGCGAACCAGGATCGATGTCGTTCGAACGCGCCCTGTCTCACCGGACAGTGGATGGAACGAGCCCGGTAAGAATTCATTCATAGATTTGGGTGCACACACATATCCGCGTGCTCGGCTCTTCTAAACCTAAAACTTTTAGAATCTTAAGGTTTGAGTCTTAGTGACCGTGGATTGGACTCACACAATTCCGTCCGCCACTTCACGCGCGCTTGTTCACATCCATCAACATATCCTGCGCGACCTCGAGCCGTTCGAATAAGCGGCCCGGACTCAAGAGCTTGCGCTTGACCGTCGGCAGCTTATCAAGCGGGTTATCCGCGCAATCCCGCTCCCCTCATCGGAGGGCGCCGGACTTGTCCTGACCGGCAGTGGTGTGAAGAAAATTGGCCGTTGTCCCGCCCCTGGTGTCGCACATCCCTTTCCAAGGGGTTAAGCTCCACAGAAATCCACAAACTGCCCCGCCCTCATACAAAGAGTTTCTGTGCCGACCTCGAACAATTATTTCCACCTGCATCTGGTCTCCGACTCCACTGGTGAAACGCTCATCACCGTGGCGCGCGCGGTCGCGGCCCAATACGCCAACGTGACGCCGGTCGAGCACGTCTATCCGCTGGTGCGCAGCCAAAAGCAGCTCGACCGCGTGCTCGATGAGATCGAGGAAGCGCCGGGAATCGTGCTGTTCACGCTGCTCGAAAAGGATCTGGTCGCTAGGCTCGAGGACAAGTGCAAGCAGATCAATGTTCCCAGCCTGTCGATTATCGGCCCGGTGATGCAGTTGTTCGAAGCCTATCTCGGCGCTGCGACCACGGGACGCGTCGGCGCCCAGCACGTCCTCAACGCGGAATATTTCAAGCGCATCGACGCCTTGAACTACACGATGATACATGACGATGGCCAGCACGTCGAAGGTCTCGACGAGGCCGATGTGGTCCTGGTCGGCGTGTCCCGGACGTCGAAGACGCCGACCTCGATCTATCTCGCCAATCGCGGCATCCGCACCGCCAACGTGCCGCTGGTTCCAGGCATTCCCGTGCCCTCGCAACTGGAGACGCTGACGCGGCCGCTGGTGGTCAGCCTGCACGCGACACCGGAACGACTGATTCAGATCCGCCAGAACCGCCTGCTGTCCATGGGTGCCGAGTCCGGCAGCGACACCTACACCGACAAGCAGTCGGTCACCGAGGAGGTCGCGTTTGCTCGCAAGCTCAGCGCCAAGCATGACTGGCCGCTGCTGGACGTCACGCGCCGCTCGATCGAGGAAACCGCGGCGGCGATCATGAAGCTCTATACTGATCGCCAGCGCAACCGGCCCTCGGAATAGTTTCTGCCATGGCTCTGTGGCGCGGCACATCTCCGTTGATCCTGGCCTCACAAAGCAGCGCGCGCAAAATGCTGCTGGCCAATGCCGGGCTCGAATTCGAGGCTGTGACGGCGGATATCGACGAGCGCGGCATTCAGACCGCATCGAGACTCTCAAACCCGCGCGAGATCGCCCTGTTGTTGGCGCGAGAAAAGGCCAAGGCGGTTTCGACGAGTCATCCAGGAAGCTACGTGATCGGCGCCGATCAGACATTGGCTCTCGGGATGCGTCTCTTCAACAAGCCCGCAGGCCGCGCACAGGCGCTGGCGCAGCTGCGCGATCTCGCCGGCAAGAGCCACGAGCTGAATTCGGCTGTAGCCGTGGCGCGTGACGGCATGATTGTTTTCGAGGACGTGTCAGTCGCCCGCATGACCATGCGAGAGATGACCGAGGTCGAGCTTTCGGCCTATCTCGACGCCGCCGGCGATGCCGTCACGACCAGCGTCGGCGCCTATCAGCTCGAAGGCCTCGGCATCCATCTGTTCGAGCGGATCGAGGGCGATCATTTCACCATTCTCGGCCTGCCGCTGCTGCCGCTGCTTGCGTTCCTGCGCCGCGAGCGGCTAGTTGCAGTGTGACTGACAGACATGGCTATGGCTTGATGCGGATCCTCGGACTGACCGGCTCGATCGGGATGGGCAAATCCACCACCGCGAAACTTTTCGCGGAGGCCGGTGTCCCCGTCTACGATGCCGATGCCGCCGTGCATCAGCTCTATGAGGGCGAAGCGGCTCCCGCGATCGAGGCTGCCTTTCCGGGCACCACCGTCAACGGCAAGGTCGACCGCACAAAACTGTCGGCGCGCGTCGTGCACGATCCTGCTGCGATCAAGCAGCTCGAGCAGATCGTTCATCCGATGCTGGGCGCCTCTCGGCAGAAATTCTTCGCCGACGCCGAGGCCGCCAAGGCACCGGTCGTGGTGCTGGACATTCCGCTGCTGTTCGAGACCGGCGGCGACAAGCGGGTGGACGCCGTGGTCGTGGTCTCGACGTCGCCCGAACTCCAGCGCCAGCGCGTGCTGGCGCGCGACACCATGGACGAAGCCAAGCTCGATGCCATCATCGCCAAGCAGACGCCGGATGCCGAAAAGCGGCGGCGCGCCGATTTCGTGGTGGATACGTCACACGGACTTGAGCCGGTGCGGGCGCAAATCGCGCACATTCTGGCCGAGGTCGTTAAGATGCCGCAGCGGCGAGCCTGATTCGCCGTCTCACACGGCGACCAAGACATGCGCGAAATCGTCCTCGACACCGAAACGACCGGCCTCGATCCGCTCCGCGGCGACCGACTCGTCGAAATCGGCTGCGTGGAGATACTCAACCGCATGCCGACGGGACAGACCTTTCACGTCTACATCAACCCTGAACGGGACATGCCGGCGGAAGCGTTCGCGGTGCACGGATTGTCGTCCGAATTCCTGGCGACGAAACCATTGTTCCACGAGGTCGCCGACGAGTTTCTGGAGTTCATCGGCGACGCCCCGCTGGTGATCCACAACGCCTCGTTCGACATCGGCTTCATCAATGCCGAGCTTGACCGCATCAAGCGCGCCGCAATCCCACGCGAGCGGCTGGTGGACACGCTGCTGCTGGCGCGCCGCAAGCATCCCGGCGTGTCCAACCGGCTCGACGATCTCTGCTCGCGCTATGCGATCGACAATTCACGCCGCACCAAGCACGGCGCGCTGCTGGACGCCGAGCTGCTGGCCGAAGTCTATGTCGATCTGGTCGGGGCGCGACAGTCGCAGCTGCTGCTGGCTTCTGACACCCAGGAAATCCGCGTCAATGCGGCCGGCGATGCGCCGCGGCGGCAGCGCCTGGTGCCGCTGGCGCCGCGGATTTCGGAGGCCGAGCGCGAGGCCCATCGGGCCTTCATCGCGACGCTCGGCGACAAGGCGATCTGGAACGAGTACCTGCCCGCTCCAGCCCCCGTGGCGGTCGGTCAGGCCTGACCGGCTTGACCTTGGGCGGCCATTTGCCGCTCCATGTTCTGGCGATAGAGACCGACGAAGTCGACCGGATCCAGCATCAGGGGCGGGAACCCGCCGTCGCGCACCGCGGTCGCGATGATCTCGCGGGCAAACGGGAACAACAGGCGCGGGCACTCGATCATGACTAGCGGATGCAGGTTCTCCTTGGGCACGTTGACGATCCGGAACACGCCGGCATAGGCGAGCTCGAACGAGAACATCACCTTGCCTGCGGTCTCGGCCTTGCCCTCGACCGACAACGTCACCTCGAACTCCTGTTCGCTGAGATTGTTGGCGTTGACGTTGATCTGGATGTTGATCTGCGGCGGCTGGCTCTGCTGCTGGAGCGAGGTCGGCGCGTTGGGATTTTCGAACGAGAGGTCCTTGGTATATTGCGCCAGCACGTTGAGCTGGGGAGCCTGGGCCGCCTCGGGAGGGGTGCCGTTACCGTTGGTCATGAAAGTCTCTCCTTACCCGATTGGGGCTGAATTTCGCGGCGGTTGGCTAACATAGGGCCGCCTCGTTCCACAAGGACGAACGGCCCCGGATCGCGGAATCGGGCCGCGCCCGCCGTTTGGAGGGTCATCCTGCCTTTTCCGCGAAATTGCGCCTTAAATGATTGAAGATGCGCGATTTCCCGGCAGGATCGGGTTTCCCCTTAAGCCTAAAACGCGCTACACTTGATACTGTGCCAAAAGGCGCCATTGGCCCGGCAAGATTTCGTGCCTACATCCCACGGACCTGACGCGGACCCAAAATGGTGATGTGGACTTGCCGTTTCCGTGGGGAACGGTCTACTGGCCGGATTGATTTTCCCGGCAACGACCCCTGAAAAGACCAGAAAGCGAATACGACGTGGACATCTACACCATCATATTCCTGGCGCTGGCAGTCTTCATCTTTTTGAGACTGCGTAGCGTGCTGGGGCAGCGCACGGGCAACGAGCGGCCGCCGTTCGATCGCACCGCCGCCCGCAATGCGCTGGGAGGTGCCCAGGACAACAACGTCGTGACCGTGCCGGGCAAGGTGATCGACCAGGCCCCGCTGGCGCCGACGGCCGAGCCGACCCCGCCCTCCGATCGCTGGAAGGGGCTGGCCGAGCCCGGCACTGCGCTGGCACAGGGCCTCGATGCCATCGTCGAGAAGGATTCCACGTTCGACCCGCGCCATTTCATCTCGGGCGCCCGCGGCGCCTACGAGATGATCGTGCTGGCCTTCGCCAATGGCGACCGCCGCGCGCTACGCGACCTGTTGTCGTCGGATGTCTATGACAGTTTCGATGCCGTGATCAAGGAACGCGAGAAGAACGAGCAGAAGACCGAGACGCGCTTCGTCTCGATCGACAAGGCCGAGCTCGTCGGCGCGGAGATGCGCGACCGCACTGCCCAGCTCACCGTGCGCTTCGTTTCGCAGATGATCTCGACCACCCGCGACAAGGCCGGCAACATCGTCGACGGCAGCGCCGACACGGTCGCCGACATCACCGACATCTGGACTTTCGCCCGCGACACCTCCTCTCGCGATCCGAACTGGAAGCTGGTTGGCACCGGAAGCGCGAACTAAGGTCTTTCTGAAGAACAGCGCGACGGCGCTTTGCGCGTGTGCCGTCGTGCTCTCGTCGTTTTCGCTCGGTGCCGAGGCAGCGCGGCGCCACCATCGCAGCCATCATCATCATCACGCCCGGCAATTGCCTGCCGCCCCGCCGCGGGCCTTGCCCTATCCGCAGCTCCCCCTGCCGTTCGAAATTCCCGGCGCGCAATATCTGCCGCTGGCCTGGGCGGACGTGAAGGGTTGGGAAGACGATGACCATCTCGCCGCCTACAAGACGTTCCGCGCCAGCTGCCGGCCGATCAATGCGCAGAACGGCGCGGCCGAACCCAAGGCCTTGGGCGCCTCGCTGAGCGAGCCTTGCCGCGCTGCCAAGACGCTCGATCTCGCCGACGACGCCAAGGCGAAGACCTTCTTCGAGGAGAACTTCACGCCGCTGCGGATCTCACGCCTCGGCGAGCCCGACGGTTTCGTCACCGGCTATTACGAGCCGGTGCTGGAGGGATCGCGCACGCAAACCGATGTCTACAACGTGCCGGTCTATCGCCGTCCCTCGAATCTGTTCGTGCGCGGCTACAAGCAGGATTCGGTCAGCCTGCCCAACAAGGGCCCGGTCTATCGCAAGATCGGCCGCCGCAAGCTGGTGCCCTATTACGACCGCGGCGAGATCGAGGACGGCAAGATCGCCGGCCGAGGACTCGAGATTGCCTGGCTCAAGGATCCGACCGATCTTCTGTTCGCCCAGATCCAGGGCTCGGCACGGATCAAGTTCGAAGACGGCAGCTCGGTTCGGCTCAACTACGATGCCTATAACGGCTATCCCTACACGGCCGTCGGCCGCATCCTGATCGAGCGCGGCATCATCCCGAAAGAGGAGATGTCGATGCAGAAGATCAGGGAGTGGATGGCGCAGAATCCCGACGGCGCCAAGGAGCTGCGCCGCGCGAACCGTGCCTACATCTTCTTCCGCGAGGTCAACCTCTCCGACAAGGACGAGGCGGTGGGCGCGCAAGGCATTCCGCTGACCGCCGGCCGCTCGATCGCGGTCGACAAATCGCTGCATGTCTACGGCACGCCGTTCTTCATCGAGGGCGAGCTGCCGATCGAGTCCGAACGCGCCAAGACGCCGTTTCACCGGCTGATGATCGCGCAGGACACCGGTTCGGCCATCATCGGCCCCGCACGCGCCGATCTGTTTTTCGGCGCCGGCCAGGAGGCCGGCCGTGTCTCCGGGCGGCTGCGCCATCCCATGCGTTTCGTGATGCTGGTGCCGAAGAGCCTCGATCCCGGCCCGCGCGCCGCGAAATTGCCGATACCGGATCCCAGGCCTTCGGAGAAGATCGCAAAGCTGTTTCCGCAGACCGTCCCGGCCAAGGCGGCAACGCCTGCTGCCGCCGCGTCGCAAGACAAGAACGAAACGGTTGCCATCGCCGGTCCCGTTCCGCTACCGGTGCCGCGTCCCGCGATCGACCCTGGCTCTGAGCCGCGTCGTCCGGTGAAGAATCGCCCTCATCGGCAGCAATGAAACGATCGTCCCGTCCGCCCGTGCTGGAGCCTCGCCCCTCGCCGCGCCGCCGTGCGTTGAGCGATGAGGAGCGCGAGCTGTGGGACCTCGTTTCGAGGCAGGTCAAGCCGCTGAGGAAGCCCCGCGTGCCAAAGGTGCATGCCGCGGCGCGCCCGGAGTCGTCACCCGCCGGTCCGGCCAATCGACCGGCGTCATCGCCACGGCCCATCGCCGCCGCGCCGTCGCCGCGCGTGACGAAACCCTCCATTCCGCCCCTGGCGCCGCTTGGCAAGCGCGAGCGGACGAAGCTCTCGCGTGGCCGCAGCGAGATCGAGGCGCGGCTCGATCTGCACGGCATGACCCAGACGCGCGCCCATCGCGCGCTGGCCGGTTTCCTGCACCGCGCCCATCAGGATGGCCTGACCTTCGTGCTCGTCATCACCGGCAAGGGCCGCAGCGGCGGCGAAAGCGGCGTGCTCCGCCGTCAGGTGCCGGAATGGCTCAGCCTGCCGGAATTCCGAGCCTTCGTCGTCGGCTTCGAGACCGCGCATATCGGCCACGGCGGCGAGGGCGCGCTTTATGTACGGATCAGGCGGGCGAGAGGTTAGCGGCTCTACACCTCTCCCGCTTGCGGGAGAGGTCGCGCCGAAGGCGCGGGTGAGGCTTCTTCTCCTCTTGGGGAATCCCGTTGCGGAAACACCCTCTCCCCAACCCTCCCCCGCAGGCGGGGGAGGGAGCACACCTTCGATACGGCCCAAGCAGAGCTTTAGACTAAAACGGCCGGACAATTCCGACGCGTGGGATCAGCGTGAGTATCAAGCCGAAGATGTTGGTCTTGCGATCCTCCGCCGGGATCAGCTCTGTCTCCCGAGCGGCCGGAAGCATCCTCACCGCATGCAGGATCAGGAACATGCAGACCGCCCAGTTCGAGATCCAGCGCGAATAGTCGAACACCATCGCGAACATCACGACATAGGCGAGGCTGATGCCGACCAGCGCCGCGACGACGAGGCGGCGGTGCGTTTCGCTGGCAAGTGCGCCGATCAGGCGCGCAAGATAACGCCACAACGGCGTGTGCAGCCAGATCAGCAGTGCAAACACAGGCACGCCGAGAATGTTGTGCGGCAGGCGGCCCCAGGTGTCGGCAACTTCCTTCGCCAGCGGCTGATACCAGATATAGACGAATTGCAGCAGGTCGGTCCGCGCGGGATCGGCCATCCGGCCCTTCAGATAGGCGACGAAATCCGCTTCGGGGATCGGCATCGTTCCCAGAAACTGCGCGGCGAAGAACAGCGCAGAGACGACGGCGAGGGCAACGCTACCGAAAGCAATGTTGGTGCGATTGCAGCCATGGGTCAGATAGTGCCTAATCACGACGATGGTGATGATCGTCGGCACGTACATCAAGAGATGAATGTGATGGATCAGCACGAGCACGATCGAGAACAGCGCGGCCGTGGCAACGAACAGCAGCGAGCCCGCGGGCATCAGCAGCAGGATGATCGCGAGCGCGCAGCCATAGATGTCGAAATGGCCGAGCGTGTGCATGAAGTTCTTCAGGAAGAACGGCGAGCCCGCGATGAAGACGAACAGCGGCAGTGTCCTCGCACTGAAACCAAAGGTCTTCTGGAATAGCTTTGCGTAAAGCGCTGATGTCACCAGCCACGTCGCTCCGCCGAGCGCAAACACCAGCCAGACCGGCACCTTGTCGGTGAAGAGGGCGACGACCGCTCCGATCAGCGCGCGCTTGATGAAGCCGAAATGATAGTCGACGAGGAGATGAATATAGGGGACGTAAGGCGGCAGCTGGATCTTGTGGATGAAGACGCCAACGATGACCGCCGCGTTGATCGCGAGCAGAAGCCGCCAGGGATTTTGCAGGATGCGTACGGTCACGCCCCACCCGAACTGGTGAGAGCAACCTCCGCTGTCGTCCCGGGCAAGCGAAGCGCGACCCGGGACCCATAACCACAGGCGGTCGTTTGTGCCGGGATCGGAGCCGCCATCTGCTTCAACAAGGACCGCTGGTGGTTATGTGTCCCCGCTTTCGCAGGGACGATCGCGGATAGATAGCGGACTGAACCAAATTTACAAAATGAACCGGCTCAGATCCGCGTTCTTGGCGAGGTCCCCGACGTGCTTCTGCACGAAGTCCGCATCCACCTTGATCGTCTCGCCGCTGCGGTCGGGGGCGGTGAACGAGATGTCGTCCAGCACCCGCTCCATCACGGTCTGGAGCCGCCGCGCGCCGATGTTCTCGACCGTGGAGTTGACGGCCACCGCGACGTCGGCGAGCGCGTCGATCGCGCCGTCGGTGATGTCGAGCGTCACGCCCTCGGTCTGCATCAGCGCGACATATTGCTTGATCAGCGAGGCCTCGGGCTCGGTCAGGATGCGGCGCATGTCGTCGCGGGTCAGCGCCTGCAATTCGACGCGGATCGGCAGGCGGCCCTGCAATTCCGGCAGCAGGTCGGACGGCTTTGCGACGTGGAATGCGCCCGAGGCAATGAACAGGATGTGGTCGGTCTTGACCGCGCCGTGCTTGGTCGAGACCGTAGTGCCTTCGATCAGCGGCAAGAGATCGCGCTGCACGCCCTCGCGCGAGACGTCGCCGCCGACGCGGCCGTCGCGTGCGCAGATCTTGTCGATCTCGTCCAGGAACACGATGCCGTTGTTCTCGACCGCGCTGATCGCCTCCAGCGTCAGCTGCTCGGTGTCCAGCAGCTTGTCGGATTCCTCGTTGACGAGGATCTCGTGCGAGCTCTCCACCGTGAGCCGCCGCGTCTTGCTGCGGCCCCCCAACTTGCCGAAAATGTCGCCGAGCGAGATCGCGCCCATCTGCGCGCCCGGCATGCCCGGGATTTCGAACATCGGCATGCCGCCGCCGGACGATTGCGTCTCGATCTCGATCTCCTTGTCGTTGAGCTCGCCGGCGCGCAGCTTCTTGCGGAAGGATTCGCGCGTCGCCGAGCTCGCATTGGCGCCGACCAAGGCATCGAGCACGCGCTCCTCGGCGGCGAGCTGGGCACGGGCCTGCACGTCCTTGCGCTTCTTCTCGCGCACCTGGGCGATCGCGACCTCGACGAGATCGCGCACGATCTGCTCGACGTCGCGGCCGACATAGCCGACCTCGGTGAATTTCGTCGCTTCCACCTTCAGGAACGGCGCGTTCGCGAGCTTGGCGAGCCGTCGCGCGATTTCCGTCTTGCCGACGCCGGTGGGGCCGATCATCAGGATGTTCTTCGGCAGAACCTCCTCCCGCAAGGAGCCGGAGAGCTGCTGCCGCCGCCAGCGGTTGCGCAGCGCGATCGAGACGGCGCGCTTGGCGTCGCCCTGGCCGACGATGAAACGGTCGAGTTCGGAAACGATTTCGCGGGGAGAGAAGTCTGTCATGTGTGCTTAGCTAGGGTCAGATGCGCGCCGGGACAAGCCGCATTTCAGGTCAGATGATCGGCGGCCCCGATTGCCATTGTTTCACGGCCTCGATCGGATGGATCAGCATCAGGATGTTGAGCGTCAGATTGTCGCGAATGTGAAGCGCCAGCATGATCTCGAAGGCGATGCCGAGCAGGACGGTCGCTGTGACCGGCAGCACGCGTGCGGCCAGGAACCCCAGGATCATGGCCAGATTATCCGAGACCGAATTGACGATGCTGTCGCCGTAATAATCCAGCGAGATCGTGCCGGCGCGGTAGCGCTCGATGATGAACGGTGAGTTCTCGACGATCTCCCAGGCTCCCTCGATCAGCATGGCGATGATCAGCCGGGCCGGCCAGGACAAGGGCAGGAACGGCAGCCGTGCGAACAGCAACCAGGTCAAGCCGTAGAACAGGAAGCCGTGCAGCACGTGCGAAAAGCTGTACCAGTCGACGATCTGCTGGGAATTTTCCGAGCTGTTCACTACCCCATGCCAGAGCTTGATGGTGCCGCAGGTGCAGATCGGCACCCGCCCCATCGCGAGCAGGATCGAGGCCTGCAGCGCCAGCAGCAGCAGCGCGATGCCGATCCAATAGGCGGAGGGGATTGCCCTGCGGATATCTCGCGTATCTTCGTGGACAAGAGTCATGGGACGCGCATCATCGCAGTGAGAAGCGATGGTGCGCAACCAGAGCGATGTTGCGCTCCCTCTCCCGCTTGCGGGAGAGGGTTGGGGAGAGGGTGCTTCCGCAATGGGACAGCCCCCAAGAGGAAAGAGCCCTCACCCGGCGCTACGCGCCGACCTCTCCCGCTTGCGGGAGAGGTGACAGCCAGTCCGGAGCTCCGCTGTTCAGCCACAGGCAAGCCCTAGCCCGTCGCCAGGCTTTCGATCGTCACATTCCGGTTGGTGTAGACGCAGATGTCGGCGGCGATGTCGAGGGAGCGGCGGACGATGGTCTCGGCGTCCTTGTCGGTGTCGAGCAGGGCCCGTGCCGCCGCAAGGGCATAGTTGCCGCCGGAGCCGATCGCCATTACCCCGGCCTCGGGCTCGAGCACGTCGCCGGTGCCTGTCAGCACCAGGGAGACGTCCTTGTCGGCGACGATCATCATGGCCTCCAGCCGCCGCAAATAGCGGTCGGTGCGCCAGTCCTTGGCGAGTTCGACCGCGGCCCGGGTCAGCTGTCCCGGATATTGCTCGAGTTTGGCTTCCAACCGCTCGAAGAGCGTGAAGGCGTCGGCGGTCGCGCCGGCAAAGCCCCCGATCACGTCGCCCTTGCCGAGCTTGCGGACCTTCTTGGCATTGGACTTGATCACGGTCTGGCCGATCGAGACCTGGCCGTCGCCGCCGACCACCACCTTGCCGCCCTTGCGGACCGTCAAGATCGTGGTGCCGTGCCAGACCGGCGAGCTGTTCTGGGAAGCCTGCATGGATGATCCTCGTTGTCCGGCCTGATTTAGGCGGTCGGGGCAAAGGGCACAACCTGGGCACAACGGGCCGTTCCGGCCCTAGATTTCGCTCACCATAGGCGGAAGTGCCGGCCTGCCGAAGCGTTCCCGCAGTAGCGAAGCCGTCATTTGGCTGTTAAAAGACCGCCGTTTTCGGGCAAACCATAGCGAAAGCTTTCAATGCGCACCGCGACCATCAAGCGCAAGACCAAGGAAACCGATATCGAGGTCTCCGTGAACCTCGATGGCACCGGCGTGTCCAATATCGCGACCGGCATCGGCTTTTTCGACCATATGCTCGATCTCCTCGCCCGCCATTCCCGCATCGACCTTACGGTCAAGGCGGTGGGCGATCTGCACATTGATCATCACCATACCACCGAAGACACCGGCATCGCGCTCGGCCAGGCGGTCAGGCAGGCGCTCGGCAACATGGCGGGCATCACCCGCTATGCCGGCGTGCACATGCCCATGGACGAGACGCTCTCGCGCGTGGTCATCGACATCTCGGGCCGCCCGTTCCTGGTGTTCAAGGTCGATTTCCCCCGCGACAAGATCGGCGAGTTCGACACCGAGCTGGTGCGCGAGTGGTTCCAGGCCTTCGCCATCAACGCCGGCGTGACTCTCCACGTCGAGACACTATATGGCGATAACAGCCACCATATCGCCGAGTCCTGCTTCAAGGGTCTGGCGCGGGCGCTGCGGGCGGCCGTCGCGATCGATCCGAAGGCGGCGGGCGAAATCCCGTCCACCAAGGGCTCGCTCGGCGGCTGACATCTTCGTCTCGGTGGCAAAACGCTGCCGAGCGGCATCACTGGATTCAGAGAACGGGGCATCGTCATGCCTGTCTACACAGTTCACGCTCCCTTCCCTGGCGGAGCCGATCTGCGCGCGACCGACAAGTTCGTCTTCGTGCGCGACGGCTTCCATTTCTGGGCGATGGTCTTCGGTCCGTTCTGGCTGCTGTGGAATCGTCTGTGGCTGGCGTTGATTGGCTGGGTGCTTTTCACGGCCGCGTTCAGCGCAGGGCTGAACAGCCTCGGTGTCGGCCGCAGCTCGATCGTCTTTGCCAATCTCGTCGTCGCGCTGCTGATGGGGTTCGAAGCCTCGAGCCTGCGGCGCTGGACGCTGTCGCGCGGCAAATGGCGGCAGCTCGACGTGGTGGTCGCCGACAACGGCGACACCGCCGAGCGCCGCTTCTTCGAGCGCTGGAGCCAGAAGCAGCACGGCATCGTCAACGATCAATGGGCCATCGATCGCGGCGGTCCGCCGCCCACCCGCAACACGCAGGGTCAGGCGTTTTCGAACCCGCCGCCAATTCCGGCCGGCGGCATCATTGGATTGTTTCCAGAACCGGGAGGGTCAAGATGAGCGTCGCCATCATCGATTACGGTTCCGGCAATCTGCATTCCGCCGCCAAGGCGTTCGAGCGCGCCGCGCGCAGCCTGGAGAGCCCGCAAAAGGTCTTCGTCACCAGCGATCCGGACCAGGCTTACAGCGCCGATCGTCTGGTGCTGCCGGGCGTCGGCGCCTTCGCCGATTGCAGGCGCGGCCTTGATGCCGTCAACGGCATGGTCGAGGCGATCACCGAGGCGGTGCGGGTCAAGGCGCGGCCCTTTTTCGGCATCTGCGTCGGCATGCAGCTGATGGCGAGCCGCGGCAAGGAACATGTCATCACCGAAGGCCTGAACTGGATCGGCGGTGACGTCGAGAAGATCACGCCACGCGATGAAAGCCTGAAGATCCCGCACATGGGCTGGAATACGCTCGACGTGCTGCAAGAACATCCGGTGCTGAACAAGCTGCCGCTCGGCCCCAAGGGCCAGCACGCTTATTTCGTGCACTCTTACCACCTCAATGCCACCAGCGAGGCGGACGTGCTCGCGCGCGCCGATTACGGCGGCCCCGTCACCGCGATCGTGGCGAAGGACACCGCCATCGGAACGCAATTCCACCCCGAGAAGAGCCAGCGTTTTGGGCTGGCCCTGATCTCGAACTTTTTGCGATGGAAGCCGTGATTCTCTTCCCCGCGATCGACCTCAAGAACGGCCAGTGCGTGCGCCTCGAGCAAGGCGACATGGCGCGCGCGACCGTGTTCAACCTCAATCCGGCCGCGCAGGCGCAGAGCTTTGCCGAGCAGGGCTTCGAATATCTCCACGTCGTCGACCTCGACGGCGCCTTCGCCGGCAAGCCTGTCAACGCGCAGGCCGTCGAGGCGATGCTGAAGACCATCAAGATCCCGGTGCAGCTCGGCGGCGGCATTCGCGATCTCGCCACGGTCGAAGCCTGGCTCGACAAGGGCATCACCCGCGTCATCATCGGCACCGCCGCGGTGCGCGACCCCGAGCTGGTGAAGTCGGCCGCGAAGAAGTTTCCCGGCCGCGTCGCGGTTGGGCTCGACGCCCGTGACGGCAAGGTCGCGGTCGAAGGCTGGGCCGAGACCTCGCAGGTCACGGTGCTCGAGATCGCAAAGCGCTTCGAGGATGCTGGCGTCGCCGCCATCATCTTCACTGACATCGCGCGCGACGGCCTGCTCAAGGGCCTGAACCTCGATGCGACCATTGCGCTCGCCGAGGCCATTTCCATCCCCGTGATCGCTTCCGGCGGCCTCGCCTCGATCGAGGACGTCAAGGCGATGTTGGCGCCGCGGGCGAAAAAGCTCGCCGGCGCGATCGCCGGCCGTGCGCTGTACGACGGCCGGCTCGATCCCGCCGCCGGCCTCACCTTGATCCGCAACGCGCGCGCGTAGGAGCTGGCCCATGTTCAAAGTGCGCGTGATCCCCTGCCTCGACGTCAAGGACGGCCGAGTCGTCAAGGGCGTCAACTTCGTCGATCTGCGCGATGCCGGCGATCCCGTCGAGGCCGCGATCGCCTATGACGCCGCCGGCGCCGACGAGCTCACCTTCCTCGACATCACCGCGACCCATGAGAACCGCGGCATCATGCTGGATGTGGTCCGGCGGACGGCGGAAGCCTGCTTCATGCCTGTCACCGTCGGCGGCGGCGTGCGTGAGGTCAACGACATCAAGACGCTGCTGCGCGCCGGTGCCGACAAGGTCTCGATCAACAGCGCCGCGGTGGCGCGGCGCGAGTTCGTCAAGGAAGCTGCCGAAAAATTCGGCGAGCAGTGCGTGGTGGTCGCGATCGACGCCAAGCGCGTCAAGCGCCCGGGCGGCGACCGCTGGGAGATCTTCACCCATGGCGGACGCAACTCCACCGGCATCGATGCCATCGAATATGCCCAGGAAGTGGTCGCACTCGGTGCCGGTGAAATCCTGCTCACCTCGATGGATCGCGACGGCACCAGGCAGGGCTTCGACATTCCGCTGACCCGTGCGATCGCCGACAGTATTCCCGTTCCCGTGATCGCCTCGGGAGGCGTCGGCAATCTCGACCATCTCGTCGACGGCATCCGCGACGGGCACGCCACGGCCGTGCTGGCCGCCTCGATCTTCCATTTCGGGGAATTCACCATCCGCGAAGCCAAGGAGCACATGGCGCGGCGCGGGCTGCCGATGCGCCTCGATGCCTGACGACTCCGGTTCATAACAATGCTAGATTGGCGGACGGGATGGCCGTCCATGGTCCTGTGCGTTTCCGAGTGAGTCCGATGCCGCGTTTCACGATCCACGACCTGGCCGAGACCATCGACGCCCGCGCGGCCTCCGGTGGCGAAGCCTCCTATACCCGCAAGCTCCTCGACAAGGGCGCCGAGCATTGCGCCAAGAAGTTCGGCGAGGAAGCAGTCGAAACCGTAATCGCTGCAGTCGAAAACGATCGCGCACATCTGATCGCTGAAAGCGCCGACCTGCTCTATCATTTCCTTGTGCTGCTCAAGGTACGCGGCGTAAAGCTGGAAGAGGTCGAAGCCGCGCTGGACAAGCGGACGAACATGTCAGGGCTGGAAGAGAAGGCGTCGCGCAAGAGCGGCAGCTAGAGGGTTTATGTGAGCATGATCTTTTCGGAAAACCGCTTCACATTTTTCGCTAACGCGGCCCTTCGGGTCCGGATCATGTTCTGGTGGTAACGGAAAGGCGGCGTTATGGATATCCGCGCACCCGAGCAGCAGTATAATCCGTATCGCGTCTATACGCGCGAGCAGTGGGCGCGCCTCCGCGACGATACGCCGATGACGCTGGAGCCGGGTGAATTCGACCGGCTGCGCTCGCTGCACGACCGCCTCGATCTCCAGGAAGTCGAGGACATTTATCTTCCGCTGTCGCGCCTTTTGTCGATCTATGTCGACGCCATGCAGCGCCTGTATTACGCAGAGCGCCAGTTCCTCAACATCCGCGATCGCAAGGTCCCCTACATCATCGGCGTCGCCGGCTCGGTTGCAGTCGGGAAGTCCACCACGGCACGCGTTCTTCAGGCACTGCTGGCGCGCTGGTCGCCGCGGCCGAAGGTCGAGCTGATCACCACTGACGGATTTCTCTATCCCAACGCGGTGCTCGAGCGGCACGGCATGATGCAGAAGAAGGGTTTTCCGGAGAGCTACGATCTGCCGCTGCTGCTCAGCTTCCTCTCCGACATCAAGGCCGGCCGCCGCCACGTGCGTGCGCCGGTCTATTCGCATCTGACCTACGACATCGTGCCGAACCAGTGGGCCGAGATCGACCAGCCCGACATCCTGATCGTCGAGGGCGTCAATGTTCTGCAAACCGGCAAGCTGCCGCGTGACGGCAAGGCGGTGCCTGTCGTCTCCGACTTCTTCGATTTCTCGGTCTATATCGATGCCGACGAAGCGGCGCTGCGGCAGTGGTATATCAAGCGCTTCCTGGCGCTGCGCGACACCGCATTCACCAACCCGAAATCCTACTTCAACCGCTACGCGCTGCTGTCGGACGAGGAAGCCACGGCCACCGCGATCGCGATCTGGGAACGCACCAACCTCGCCAATCTCGAGGACAACATCCTGCCGACCCGCCCCCGGGCGACGCTGATCCTGAAGAAGGGCGCCGACCATACGGTGGAGAGCGTGGCGCTCAGGCGGCTATGATGGCGCCCTGAACGAGGCGCTGGCTGGTTCGCGCAATAAGTATCTTTTGTTGCAGACCAACAATGGGTATTCCGCTATTCCTTTGGAAACGGCGGGAAAGGCACCATGGTCGATCGTCTCAGAAGCGCTGCGGAGCAACTCGAAGCGCCGATCTGTCCCGATTGCCATGTCGAGATGAAGTGGTTCCGCTCAGAGCTGCTCGCGGACGAGCCGACCCCGATCATCGCGCATCTCTTCGTGTGCCCGCATTGCAAGCGTGCGGCCAAGGTAGACACCATCTTCCGGGGAGGCCAGGCGCCGCCTGAAAGCTGTCTGCGCCGCGCTTTGTCGCCTGTGCCGCGTAATCAGACTCTTCCGGGCCGGCCAGATTCGAATTCCGGCTGGCGCTCGCGCCGCTTGTGACTCACCCGTCCGGGTGCCGGAATGACGGTCATTTCCGGGCTTCCCGTTGCGCTTTCGAGCCGATGTAAATCTGCCACGCCGTCAGAAACATCGCGGCGACGAGTGGGCCGATGACGAAGCCGTTCGCTCCAAAGGCCGCAAGGCCGCCCAGGGTGGCGATCAGCACAACATAGCTCGGCATTTGGATAGACTGGCCGACCAGGATCGGGCGGAGAAAGTTGTCCGCAAGGCCGATCACGAATGTCCCGAAGGCGAGCAGGATGATGCCCTTCGTGACTGAGCCTGCGACAAGCAAATAGAGTGCGATCGGAACCCAGACCAGCGCGGAGCCGAGCACGGGCAGGAGTGAAAGCAGCGCCATGAGGGCGCCCGCCAGCAGGGGCGCAGTCAAGCCGAGCAGCCAGAAAATCAGCCCGCCAAGCGCCCCCTGAATCAGGGCGACGAGCACGATCCCCTTGATCGTCCCGCGAACGGCGAGCGTGAACGCATTCAAAATCTCGGCGGTATAGCTCGGGTGCAGCGGGAGCGCGTCACGGATGCGTGCGTTGAGCTCGTCACCGTCGCGCAGCAGGAAAAACAGCAGGTAGAGCATCACGAGCAAGCTCGCGACGAACTCCAGCGTCAACTGACCGATGTTGAGCGCATGTCCGGCGATCTGTTGTCCGGCCGGAACGACCAGTCCCGACAGGCGCTCCTTCAGGGCCGAAAGATCGATACTGGCCAGGCGATCCGAAATGGAAACCAGCCCAGTCGGGCAGCGCGGACCTCAGCTGCTGCAGGGGATGCGCGAAACTGATCTCTCCGTTCTGGACGCGCTGATAAAGCTCGCCACCCTGATCTATGAGCGAAGCGATGACGATCGCCACGGGGATCAGGACCATGACGATCACGACGACGACAGTGAACAATGCGGCAACGTTGTCCCTTCCCGGGAGGGTTTCCAGGGCGCGCCGATAGAGGGGTGCGAAGATGATGGCCAGCAGGATGGCCCACAATAATGCGCCGAAGAATGGCCAAAGCACCCACGCGAACGCAATGGAGATCGCGGCGAGCAAGATGAGGAATGAGCGGTCTTCTGATGTTCTCACGTATTTGCCAGCCTTTCAGTCGCTCGTCATAAGACGTCCGTATCACAACATCGTGGCGGAGCGGCAAGTTGTGCCGAGCCAATCGCTGCGCCACGTCGCGGCAGCGCTCTGACAGTTCGCCGGAACGTCGTTACGCGATCAGAGCTGAGAAAGACTGGACTTTCCCTCGCGCCGGCAGTCCCGGCCGGAGGCCAGGGCCCTCACCTGCCAGCTTTCGCGTTCCAGTCCGCAAGTTTGATGCGCCCCGCGAAGGTGGCGGGGCCGGAGCTGTTGGCCTTGTAGACGAAGGCCTCGCCTTCCTGCACGTCGCCGGCCTCCTTGCCGAAGGCATCGGCGATATTCGTCTTGTGGGTGACCAGAAACGTGTTGGTGCCCGCCTTCGGCGGCGCATCGACGAGCTGACGCACAGCCTGCCCGGCCTTTACATTGGCACCGGTCGGGTTTGCCATTCCCGACGCGCTGGCGTTGCTGCTGTCCGTGAGCGCATCGACCGGCTTGACCTCGCGGCCGGAGATCAGCTTGCCGGCCTCGACCGCGCGGTTCAGCCTGCTGGTGTAGACGTTGCCGATCGGGATCGCCTGCTCCCTGATCGCTGCCCCGATCTGGCGCGCCATGTCCCTGCCCTTGTCGCTGAGCTGACGCTGGGCGCTCATGTCGTCGAACTTGAACGGGTAGACGTCCTTCTGGCTGTCGTCGGTCGCGGTGTGCCGGAAGATCAGGACGTAACCGCCTTGCTTGAGCGAGGAGATGAGGTCCGGCGTATCGGCTGCGGCGTGCCGGGAGATTCCAGCGAGGAGAGCAATAAGCGCGAGGCGGCAAAGCACGTTCATGCGCAAAATCCTCTTTTGCAAATGCCCCCGAGGATGGTGACGCGCAACGCGCTCGATTTCAATTAGCGATTGCCGGAGGGGATCGGGTTCCCGTGAGATCCGGGACTGCCGGATGCCGCGATGCGGCCAGCCCGGCCAGCGCCTCGTCCAGCTTCTCCCGGTCGAGCGGCTTGACCAGAAATCCGTTCATGCCCGCCTCGAAGCAGGCATGGCGATCCTCCGCCAGCGTGTTGGCGGTGAGCGCCAGGATCGGCGTGTGCCGACCGCCCGTGGCGGCCTCTTGCGCGCGGATGCGCTTTGTCGCCTCGATGCCGTCGAGCTGCGGCATCTGGATGTCCATCAGCACGAGATCGTAGGGCGTTCCGGCGGATGAGGCGGCGAGCCAGGATTCCAGCGCGGCCTCGCCATGGACGGCGATGACGACGCGGTGGCCGAGCTTGGTCAGCAGCGAGCGCATCAACAATGCGTTGATCTCGTTGTCCTCGGCGACGAGGATCGACAGGCCCTTCGCCGGCGCTGGGCTGGTGGATGCCGCCGGCGGCTCCGGCGCGAGATCGGGCGAGGCGACCTCCGGCGTCAGGGCGAGGCGCGCGGCGAGCGAGGCCGCCCGCAGCGGCTTCATCAGAAAGCCGGTGAAGGCCGGCGACACCTTCTCGTGGCGCGAGCTCGACGTCAGCAGCACGAGCCGCTGCAAGGCATGTGCGCGGGCCGCGTCACCCAGGTGGTCGGCAATGGCAGGGCCGATCGCACGATCGATCAGCACCGCGTGCCACGAGCGCTCCGGCAACAGTGCTTCGGCGACCGCCGCATCCGCAATGAGGCAGATCTGGCCGCCCCAGCGCGCGAGACGCCGCGCGATCAACGAGGCCTCGATGCCGTCGGCGACGAGGAGCATCGACTTGCCGGTGAGATCGGGGCTCGGAAATGCCGTCTGCCCGGCGCCGGCCTGCGACGGCGGCAGCGGCACCGCGACCTCGAAGGTCGAGCCCCTGCCCGGCTCGCTCGTGAGCGTGATCCGGCCGCCCATGCGCTTGACGATGCGTTCGCTGATGGCAAGGCCGAGCCCGGTGCCGCCATAGGTGCGGGCAACGCGCTCGTCGGCCTGCTCGAACTCGCGGAAGATGCGCTGCTGGGCTTCGGCGGCGATGCCGACGCCGGTATCGCGGACCAGGAAGCTGATCTCGTTTGGCCAGATGCCGGGCTCGACGATCAGCGCGACGCCGCCGCCCGCGGTGAACTTGATGGCGTTGCCGGCGAGGTTGAGCAGCACCTGGCGCAGCCGCGCGGCGTCGCCGACCACCTCGAGCGGCAGGCGCTCGTCGACATAGGCGGCGATCTCGAGCGTCTTCGCCTGCGCGCGCGGCGCGAGCAGCTCGGTGATCTCCTCGACCAGGGTCGAAAGCGCGAAGGGACGTTGATCGAGGTCGAGCTTGCCGGCCTCGATCTTGGAATAGTCCAGCAATTCCTCGATCAGCGCCATCAAGGCTTCGCCCGAGGTTTTCACCGCCCTGGCATAGGTCGCCTGCTCCGGCGTCAGCGTGGTGTCGAGCAGGAGGCCGCCCATGCCGATGATGCCGTTGAGCGGCGTGCGGATCTCGTGCGAGGCCATCGCGAGGAAGCGCGATTTGGCGCGGTTGGCGGCATCGGCCTGGTCGCGCGCGTCGGACAATGCGCGTTCGGTCTCGGTGCGGTCGGTGACGTCGCGTCCCACGCTCTGCAGTTCGGCGGGCTGTCCGGCATCGAGCCGGACATAGCCCTCGCGCCAGGCGATCCAGCGCGTGCCGAGCGGGGTTGCGATCTTCTGGTCGTGGATGCGCGTGCCGTTGCTCTCGCGGGCGCTGTCGCCCTGCTCCAGCACGTCGAAATCGAAACGCGTGCCGACAAGTGCGCTGCGCGCCTGTCCTGCGAGCGCGCAATAGGCCTCGTTGGCAAAGGTGATGCGGCCCTCCGTGTCGCGCAGCACGATGAGGTCGCCCTGCTGTTCGAACAGGCTGCGGGCGCGTTCTTCCGCTTCCTTCAGCTCCCAATTGCGGTCGATCAACGCCTCGTTGTGAGCGGCGAGCGTGCGTAGGCGCTTGCCCACGAGGCGCAGGCGCATGCTCAGCGTCGCAAGGCCGAGGCAGGCGAGCGCGAACAGGAAGCTCGCACCGATCGCAAAGGCGTGGGGATCGTAGCCGGAATTCTCCGAGCGGCTGCCGGACACGAAACCATAGGCGCCGCCGAAGGTCGCCGAGAAGATCATGAAGGAGCGGATCGCGAAGGCAATGCGGGGGTGCTGCCGCTTGAAGCGGCGCATGCGCACCTTGATCCGGAACGTCCGACCCATCGCCACCGACCCGACTCTCTTGCTCGAAACCTGTGTTCGCCGGCTGCCACGATGTCGCGCCGACCTTGCGAACAGTTTGCGGCCTGGGCCCCGCCTTCCGACAGGGTTGACGGGATGTTAACGGCTCAGAGCGAGGCGGCCTGGAGCTGGCGGTGGCCGCCGCGGGCGCCGACGATCAGCGCGGCAGCCTCGCGCTGCGAGAACGTCTTCGAGCGCACATAGATGCGGTAATCCGCCGGTCCTTCGCTGGAGAGATAGACCACCGGCCCGCCGTCGACGGGCTGTGCGGCAATCGAGATCAGCCGTGTCGAGGGGGTGAGCTCGCAGGAGTCCGGCTCGGAGCCGAGACCGTCGTCCACCACCGTGAAGTCCGCGGCGTCCGCGTCATCGGTGATCTGGACCCGCACCGTGGCCTGCGCGGGATCGTCGGTGAAGGCGACATGCACGTTGGCGGTCCAGAACAGGGATGTGAGCTCGACCGTCGTGTCGCTGAGCGCGATGCAGGGGTGCGAGACCGATCCGATCTCGGCACGGGCGAACACCGCAGCCGCCAGCAGGGGAACAACCGAGGCCAGGATCTTGAAACGCAACATGACACTCTACTCGCCGGGCCCTTCTGGAACTCACAACCGAAACTCGCGGGCCGTATGGTTTGCAGAGCGTAAAGGAAACTCGTTACCGCCGGGTTGATGCGCGACGCGATCACGCCATCTGCCGCACATCCTCCGCGAGTGCGCGGTAGGACAGCGCTTCGGCGAGGTGCAGCCGGCCGATCTTGTCCGCGTTGTCGAGGTCGGCCAGCGTGCGCGCCACCCGCAGCACGCGGTGATAGCCGCGCGCCGACAGCCGCATGGTCTCGGCGGCATCCCGCAACAGCTTGGCGCCTTGCGCATCCGGTTTTGCGATCTCCTCCAGCACCGAGGCGGGCGCCTCGGCATTGGTGCGGACCTTTGGCAGGCCAGCATCCGCATAGCGCGCGAACTGGATGTCGCGCGCCGCCGCCACGCGTGCGGCGACCTCGGCCGATCCCTCCGCCGGCGGGGGCAGGATCAGGTCCGCCGCGGTCACGGCCGGCACCTCGATGCGCAGATCGATGCGGTCCATGAGGGGACCCGAGATGCGCGCCTGGTAGTCGCCGGTGCAGCGGTCGATGCGGCCGCGCTTGCAGGCATAGCCAGGCTCGAACGCATTGCCGCAGCGGCAGGGATTCATCGCCGCGACCAGCATGAAGCGGGCAGGGTAGGTGACGCGGTGATTGGCGCGCGACACCGCGACCTCGCCGTTCTCCAGCGGCTGGCGCAGCGAATCCAGCACGCGCGGATCGAACTCCGGCAGCTCGTCGAGGAACAGCACGCCCTGATGCGCCAGCGAGATCTCGCCGGGCTTGGCGCGCACGCCGCCGCCGGTGAGCGCGGCCATGCTGGCGGAATGATGCGGCGCGCGGAACGGTCGCCGCGCCGTCAGCGCGCCGCCCTCGATCTCGCCGGCCACCGACGCGATCATCGAGACCTCGAGCAGCTCGCCCGGCGACAGTGGCGGCAGGATCGAGGGCAGGCGCGCCGCCAGCATCGATTTGCCGGCGCCGGGCGCGCCGATCATGAGCCTCAAGGGCTACATTTACTTGGGAAAAACTTCCATACGGCAATCTATACTGCATGAGTACGAAAACCGCATTCTCCTATATCAGGTTCAGCAGCCCCGAACAGGCCAAAGGGGACTCATTCCGCCGCCAGAGCGAGAAGGCGGCTGAATGGGCGAAAAACAACGGTTACCAGATTATTAAGCGCTGGAGCGATCTGGGCGTATCCGGCTATCGCGGCAAGAACGCGCGGACGGGCGGCTTCGGAGAATTCCTGCGGGCGGCTGAGGCCGGCGAACTACCAAAGGACTCCGTCCTGCTGGTGGAGAACCTGGACCGGGTGTCGCGCGAAACCCCGCGCAAGGCGCTTGAGCTCTTCCTCCGCGTGATTGGCCTGGGGATCGGCATCGTCACGCTCACCGACAGGCAGACGTACACGGCCGAATCCGTGGACGCCGATCCCACGGGCATGGCGCTCTTCGGCAGCCTGATGGTGATGATCCGCGCGCACGGGGAGTCCAAGCTGAAGGCGGTCCGCATCTCTGCCTCCTGGTCGCGCAAGCGCGAAGCGGCCCGGGCGAAGTCCCTGCCGCTCAGCGACCGCATCCCCGGATGGCTCGATTCCAAACGCAACTCGGCCGGACGGCGCATCTTCACGGAGAACAAGGACCGGGCCGACATCGTGCGGCGCATCTTCGACGAGACGGTTCAAGGACTCGGCCGACGGACGATCTGCAAGGGCCTCAACCGCGACAACAAGCTCTCGTTTCTCTCCGAGAGCGGCTGGCAGCCTTCGAGCGTAATCAAGATCATCCGTTCGCGTACGACCGTCGGCGAATTCCAGCCACATCGGCGCGACGAGAAGGGCCGCCGCGTTCCGGACGGCGATCCCATCAAGGGATACTATCCGGCCGTGATCGACGAGGCTTTGTGGGTCCGGGCGAACGCGGCGGTCGACGTCCGTCGCAAGGATTCGGCCGGTCGTCCGCAGGCGGACGTCGCCAACCTGATCCGCGGCTTGGCGCGGTGCGCCTGCGGAACGCGGATGATGTTCATCAACAAGGGACAACCCCCAAAAGGGGGGCGCTACTACCGCTGTTCGGCCGCGTCCCGCGACGCCGGTTGCGAGAACAAGCGGCTCTGGAACGCCAAGGACGTCGAACGCTACCTCCTCCACCAGATCGATCCCGCGCGCATCGCCGCCGCCTTCGAGCCCTCGGCGAAGCGCGCCGGGCCTTCCCCCAGGGAATACGACCTCCGGATAGCCGAACTGACCGCGATGAAGAATTCGGCCATGGATACCGCGCTCCGCAACGCGGGCAAGAAGATGGCGGCCGAATGGGAGAGCCGCGCCGAAACCCTCGTCGAGGAGATCGCGCACGTGCGTAAGCTCCGCGACGATGCCGTCGCAGCGGAGAGGTCAAGGCCGCATTTGCCCACCATGCAGACCGCACTCGGCACGGTCGCGGCGATCGCGGCAAAGCTCGAAAATTCGACGGACGAGGAGAAGGTGCCTCTTCGGACCGGCATCGTGCAGCAGCTCCGGACGGTGTTCTTCGAGATCGTATTCCGGCCTCACGCTATCATCGGTCTGATCGAGATGCCCGACAAGCCCAAAAGCCTGAAGGGGGCATTCGGCCTACCGAAACCGATCGAGATCAGGAAGGGCGAGAAGGGCGAGAGATACTTCTACAGGCACGTTTTCTTCCGGGACGACCCGGCGGAACTGGAGGCCATGGGCGGCGGCAAGGGAGTCGTCTTTCCTCGCTTTTCGTGACGCGAAACGTGGGTGAAGACGCGCGTACAACGGTCCAGCAGCTCCAGATGATCGGCAGGCGACCGTGCCGGCAAAGACCGCTCTCGAAGCCCCTTTTGCCGACGCCAGGGGCCCTTGAGAAGACCATCCCGTCCGAAAGCCTTGAATCCGCCGAGGTCTGGGCCGAACTCTCGTCCTTTGCCGCAGGTCGATTGTCTATCCGTGCACATACACCTAGCTCCTCAGTCCCTCGAAGCCTTAGCAATGGTGATCTCCGGCGGCGGCGGCCACGATACGGCGCCCCCTATCGGCATCTACCGGTCGGCTTCGAAGCTCGAATCCTTCATGCGCGGCTGCAACGTCGCGATGAGCGTCGGCAACGGATCTCGAATTCCGGCCCTGATCGAAGCTTTGGAGCGGGCGAACCGCGGCGGCGATCAGACAATCCTGAGAAACATCATCGAGCGCGCCGCGGACCCGCGCGATTTCCTTTCCGATCCCGACAGGCTGCAGGCCGTCGTCGACTATCTGAACGCGCGCCTGGCATACGACGGGCTCGAGCTGCAGCGTGTCGGACAGCGGGTTCGGCTCGGTACGCCGGGTAGGTCATCGAGCGTGGTGGATGCGCTGGTCAATGCCGCCGCCATCATCGACTTCGACACGGTGAACCGAGACCTCGAGAGGGCGCTCGCCAGCGCGGAGAACGACCCCGAGGACGCGGTGACGTCGGCGTGCTCGGTCGTGGAGAGCGTCTGCCGGTCGGTACTGATCGAGCTTGGCCTGCCTCTACCCGGCAAGAAGGACGTGCAGGGCCTGTACCAGGCGGTCCGAGAGCCGCTCGGATTGACGCCGGACAAGGTGGGTGTTTCCGATGACATCGCGAACGACGTGCGTACCATCCTCGGCGGCTTGAACTCGGTGGTGAACGGAGTCGGCGCGCTCCGGACCCACGGTGGTGACGCCCACGGTCGCGAACGAGGTTACCGCCGGATCGACCCGCGCATCGCGCGGCTCGCCATCCATTCCGCCAGCACGGTTTCGCTGTTCCTGGTGGAGACGTGGCAGAAGAAGTATCCCGCAAGGCAGCTCAAGTCGCACTAAAAAACGAAAAGTCGCCATGAGCATCCTGATGTGCAGGCCGACAAGTTCGAGCATCGGCGTGTGATCTGGCATCCGCACTCGCGGACGAGATCTAAGCGCTTCCAGAGCGCCGATTTCATGTACTCGAAGCGTGACAGCGCAAAGCTGGATCAAGAGCGAACCTTGCCCTGAGAGTTTCCCAATTGCGGGGCACGACCGGTCCATCCTATCGGGCACCCAGGGCTGCTCGTCTCGATAAGGCAAAACCGCCGGTCAATAAGATGACCGGCGGTTTTCGGAAGGCTACTTCGTCGTATGCTCGTCCTGGAGCGGGTGGGCTTTAGGGCGTCGATTCATCGTCGTTCTCCGTGTTCAGGTGCGCACAAAAAAACTGGGCTTGGCGCTTCGCCCAATAAAGGAAGATGTGCTTGTTGAAGTCGACGAGCGTCGCACCAGCCTTGATGCTGTACCCACGCGGGTCTTCTTCGACGATCCACAAGCCTACTTCCTTTAAATCTGGGGCAGCTTCCGTGAGGATGCGCTGCCGATATTTGTGATGATCGGGAGTCTTGAGCTTTTTGAAGGTGTTGCGAGCGAGCTCGCTGGCGGAGATTGTTTCACCCAGATGGCGCAACGAATATCGGACGCTGTTGGAGAACCTCTCGTCGCCGACAACACGTAAGGCGGCCTGGACATATCGCCGCTTCTCAGCGTCACCGAATTTTAGAAGATACGCCGGCAGCCACGCGGCCAGACCCCTGGTCAAAATTCGGTTGTTCATGAATGCGATAAAATGAACAGCCTTCTCAGGTAAGATGTCGCCGTTGAAAATAAGCCGCTGCTTCTCGGGATCGTCGTCGTCGATCAGCTTCGCCGGATCAAGCAAAGGCTCAAGGTCGTTGTTGATAGCCGTTGCAAGGAGAGCAATCCGCTCTTCTCGCGATAGTTGGCGCTGCATCCTTGGTCTCCTGGAAGATCAAACGGCACGCCCCCGCCCGAATACTGCAAGGGCGCCATGCACGTGTCCATGACCTATCTGTGCCCCCCTTTCGTAGGGCGCCTGGAGCCCCGGCACGCCTGCACCGACATATGTGCCCCAGCACCTAAGCCCCGACAAACACTCGGTATTTCGCGGTCCGGCCGGAAGTCCTAGCCTGCTCATACCGCATCGCCGATGCGGCCAACAAAGGAGCACGGACCAATGATTTTCGAGAGCAAGAACGTCACGCTTTCCGCCTTGGCGCTGGCAGCGGCGCTGATCGCGACGAGCTTCGACGTCCAGCCGGCGCGCGCCGGCGGCGCGGAGGTCGCAACCGCGGCCGGTTGCCTGTCCGCAGGCGATCCGACCGCTATCGCGGCCTGCACTGCTGCCGGCTTCACCATCAACGAAGCTCAGAAGTGCATCGTTTCCGGCGGCAAGGACTGCTTCGGTCCGAACAACGATCTGGTCAAGACCGTTGACCGCACCATTGTCGGTCCGGCGAAGGATATCGCTTCCGGCGAACTCGGCCGCAGCGACCAGTCGGTGTGGCGCAAGATTGGCCTCCCGCGCGTTCGCCTCTGGTGATCCTGCGGCGCCGCGCAGGCGCTTCATCACAAGCCGCCCAGTATTTCAATGCTGGGCGGCTTTGCTTTGGTTCGCGGAGCCGCGAATGAAGACGGAAGTCCGTAAATGCCAAGAGGCCGCGCGCGTGCGATGGCGATTTGTGACAGCGAATTTTCAGCGGTCTGCCCGCCGTCGGCAATTCGAAAGCGAGCACCCGATAACGAGAGAGTCTCACCCAGCGAACCATTCTCTCAAAAAAAGCACTATAAAAAAGCGAACTCTTTCGAGAGAAAAGAGCATTTTTACCTACGATACCCGGCAAAGCACGGAGGCCAGCTCGACATAGCGACAGAACGCATTTGCGAGCTGCATCTGGCGAGGTGTCCGACACTCGGCCTCGAATAGGCGCGGCGAGGCGACCACGATGCAGATACACTTCGCCCGCGAAACCGCGACGTTCAGTCGGTTGGCGCTGTACAGGAATTCCATTCCGCGTGGCGCGTCCGCATGACTGGAGGTCGCCATGGAATAGATGACGATTGGCGCCTCCTGGCCCTGAAATTTGTCCACGGTGCCGATGCGAGCGCCTGGAAGTCGCTCCTGAAGCTCGAAGACTTGCGCATTGTACGGCGCGATGACTAGGACATCGTCGAGCGAGATCGGGGACTCACTACCTTTCTGGTCGACCCAGGTCGTGCCGGATCCCAGGATGTCCGCGATGAGGTCGCGGATCGCATCGGCTTCTTCCGGCGACGAACTCTGATTTCCGTCGTGCTGGACCGGAAGGTACCGAAGGCCAGAGCCGTTAAGTCCGGACTTGGTCCTGATTTCCTGCCGCTCAAGTCCCGGCCGAGATTTTAGGCGACCTTCGTAGAACAATTCCGAGTTGAAGGCACAGATGAGCGGATGGAGCCGCCACGTCTCGGCGAGGAACAGACCCCGATCGCCCGGAATGGTGGCATGAGGGCCGAGGACGTGGTCCAG
Source organism: Bradyrhizobium sp. USDA 327 (assembly GCF_041262065.1). NCBI lineage: Bacteria > Pseudomonadati > Pseudomonadota > Alphaproteobacteria > Hyphomicrobiales > Nitrobacteraceae > Bradyrhizobium > Bradyrhizobium sp. USDA 327. The sequence goes on from NZ_JBGCCW010000001.1 coordinate 7,043,768, forward strand.
GGCCGAAACTCCGACGCCATCAGGATGGCTTCCTTGAATCGGCTGCTCCAATTGCCGCGGGTCTCCCAGCAGGACGACGCTCTGCGCAGCTTGTGCGACGGCCAGCACGTTTGCGAGAGCCATCTGCGCGGCTTCATCGATGAACAGCACGTCGACGCTAAGGCGTGCGTCCGGCCGGGCCCAGAAATACGATGTCCCGCCGCCGACGGAACAGTTCGTCTGCAGCGCACCGAGGGCATGCTCGTTCTTCTTGACGAACTTCAAGTTGTCGAGATCGTCTTCTTGATGCTTCTCATCGACCTTCTGAACGCAGCGGATCGGAAGACCTTCTTCGCCTGCAGTCTCGACGACCTCGTCGAGAAGATTGCGGATGACCTTGTGGCTATTGGCTGTTATCCCAACTCGCTTTCCTGCGCGCACAAGAGCGCAGATCATGCGGGCCCCGGTGAATGTCTTCCCGGCGCCTGGCGGCCCTTGAACCGGATAGACGCTCTGGTCCAACCCAAGCGCGACCCGCGTGGCGGTCTTCAAACTATCTTCGCCCACGATCTGCAGGCTCTCTCCCTTCAGCCGCGGCGCGGTCGATAGGAGAAGATCACGCGCGGCGCGGTGCTCGCCGGCTCCTTCGATTCCATTCTCCGCCACGTACTGCCCCAGCCGGAAAAGAGCCTCGGGACGCTCGTCGCGATCCAGCGATTTGTGGGCGAAGACAGCTTCCGGATGGAATTCCGCTGTGTCGCCTCGCTTCTTGATGTCGATGGTCCGATCTTCATGCGAAATGGCGACGACGCTACCGAACTTCTGCCCGCCGACGCTCCTGAGCTCGCTGTCGGGCCGAAGATCGGTATCTTGAAGGACGAAGCTGTACCTATGAACTGGCACCTTTGCGGTGCCACCGGCTGCTTCCTTGAACGAAAGCCCGGAGAGACCAGCACGTTCGTGGAGGAGGTCATCGGCAGAAAGATCACGTAGCCGGAAATATTCCCACCAAACGGCCTTCTTCTCCCGGCCGTGAAAGTCCAGCATGAAAGCCAGCAGCCAGCGGGCCTGCTGCTCGACCGTCCGCTCGGCGACGTCGTCTGGAATGCCTTCCGTAAGCCGACCGACGAGCGCTGCCACCCTCTTCTGCCAATCACCAAGTTTTTCGCTGACCTCGGCGGGCTTTGGAACGGGCCGTTCGATCACTTCGCCACTGGCAATGAGACTGGCGCGCAGCGCTTCGAGCCATTCCCGCAAAGCGGCCGTCGAGTCACAGTCATCCTTGTTGTAGCCGCGGATCGTGTCCTTGTCCGCATCGGGAACGCCGGCGGCATCCGCCATTTCAAGGCGCGCCTGAGTTCTGGCCATGACCGCCCCGACGTCCTCCAGCGGAACGCTGCGGGTAAACGAGTACAAGGGCTCCAGCTTCTTGATCGAATAGCTCTCCACGCTGGCACGAATCCCGTGGCGGACGACGGCGAACAGATCGACGAAGATCTCGGCCCGCAAAAGGTTGTCGACTTCGTTCTCGCGCGAGGCGTAACGGCCCATGAGGCGCTTCATGGTGGCCGGTTCGTACGGCGCGAAATGGTAGATGTGCAGGTCGGGGTAGGATTTGAGGCGCTCTGTTACGAAGTCGACGAAGCGCTCGAATGCGGCCCGTTCTTCCCGCCGGTCCGAAGCCCAGTCGCCGACGTACGTCGGCTTCCCTTCGTGATCGAGGAAGGCGTAGCCGAACAGGAATTCCAGGCCGCCTTCCCCAACGAAAGGATCACCCTCGAAATCGAAGAAGATGTCGCCTTGAGACGGCGCGGGAAGCCGTGACAGGCCGAAGCCGGCGATCGGCGGTAGCGCCTCGTACTTCATCGAGCCGCTCGTTCTGCCTTCGACCTGAATTCTTGCCTGTTCGCGCACCTTTTCGTAGCTTTTGGCAGCCCCGCGTTCCGGCCTCCATTCCAGGGGGATGGGCATGGTGGCGAGCGCGGCCGTGCTGCCGACTCCGCGTCTGGTCAATTCTCCGACCTGCGACTTGCTGATACCGGCGACCAGAGACAAGTGGTCGTCCCGCCGCCTTCGATCGTCGCAATCGCGGCGCCACCGGCAAATGTCGCAATGTTCGATCGGTTCGGGATAGGCGGCGCCGGCGGCGTTGGTGATAGCCGTTTCGAGGCTGGATCTCACATGCCGGTAGTAGGCTGAGTAGTCGGCGATACGGTAGGTTTCCGGCTCAAAATTCGTACCCGGGGTTACGACGTGGGCCACAGTCGGCTCGACCCCCTGCATCGCGGAAAGCATATCCGAATACAGCGATATCTGCAGAACCGTATTCCCCTTCGTTTCGCGCGCGAGCTTCGTATCGGTAACTTCGTACGACCAAGCACCGAACCGACTCGGCGTTTCCACGCGGCGGAGCACGTCGGCCCGGCCGTTCCAAATCCCCGTTTGCAATGCTCCTTGAACGATGACCGCATCGCCGCGGGTCATGGCCTCCAAAGTCGCCGAAATGGACTTGGGATCGAGCCCTACTCCATCGATCACCGTCACAGCCATGCCGAGCGTCTTCAGGTGGTCGATGAAGGCCTGTTCGTGCGCGGCACCGCGCTCGGCAAGGGTCTCAAGAACCGGATCCCAGACCTTGGGCTTCTGAAGCTCGCCCTTGGCCACTTTGAGATCGAGTTGCGTCAGATACGTACAGTTCAGGTGCCCGACCAGATCGGTCGAACTAAGGTACAAACTCCCACCGACGTTCTGCATTCCCCACCACAATGCCGTTCGGCGACGACCCTACTCGGCCGGCTCGCGTGCGCCATTATGCCATTTTCCTAGGCGATCGGGCTCGAAAGAGGCGAATAATCTACTATAGTCGCGCAAAGAGTGTGGACGGGGGTAATTCGGTGGGAGCCGGTACGATCGAGAAGGCGAGATGGCTGCGCGATTTGCTCCGGTTTCTGCCCTTGCGAAGTCAATTCGTCCTTTCGGGCAATACCAGGGATCTCCAGATCCATGAGGCCGCGCCCGGCCAGATCACATCGGTATCTCTCGCCCGAGCTTTGCCGGACGCGCTGAAGGACGCCGGCTACGGTCGGATCGCGAGCTTCGATCTGTTGAACGGTTTTAGAGCCCTCGAACCGTCCGACGATAGCTTCCTGACGCATCTTGGGCTTTCGCCTGCTAACGGGGTCGCCGCCGGCGGCATCGATCTATTGGCCTCGGCTCTCGAGCGGCATGTTCCGTCCGGCGGTCCGCCGGCGGCCCTTATCATCGACTTCGCGTCGCGCTTGATCACCCGCAGCGAGGCCCTCTCTCCCGCCGAACATCAGCTTTTTTCGCGCGCATTGATCCTTTCCCATTCTGCGCGCGCGCGCCCGGCCGGCGATCGTCGTCAGCCATTTTTCAACACGGTGATCTGGATCGTGGACAAGGAAGGAGACCTTCCCGACTGGTTCCTGATTGGCAATCCACGTATTCGGCACATACCGATCGGTCGGCCTGACCACCTGGCGAGGCGGACCATGATCAGTTCGTTGATGCGGGGACTTCCCGGCGCTCAAGATGCCGCGCCGGCCGATCTGGAGAAATCGACCAATGGATTCATCGACGAGACCGAAGGGCTCCTGCTTCTCGATCTCAGCGCGATCGCACAGCTCTCCCGGAGCGAAAACGTCTCGTTCGATCGCATCTCCGATGCGGTTCGGCGGTTCAAGGTCGGCGTCACCGAAGACCCGTGGCGCAAAATAAGCCACGACAAGATCAGCTCGGCGGACGAGTTCGTAAGGCGCCGCGTGAAGGGGCAGGCGCACGCTGTCACGCACATGCTCGACATCGTGAAACGCGCCGTCACCGGCATCGGGCAATCGCCGAGGGGAGGCCGACCGAGGGGCGTCGCTTTCCTCGCCGGCCCCACCGGGGTTGGGAAGACGGAACTCGCGAAGACCATTACTAGCCTGCTCTTCGGCGACGAGAGCGCATACATCCGCTTCGACATGTCCGAGTTCAGCGCCGAGCATTCCGATCAGCGCTTGATCGGTGCCCCACCCGGCTATGTCGGCTACGACGTAGGCGGCGAGCTCACCAACGCGATCCGGGAAAAACCATTCAGCGTCGTCCTTTTCGACGAGATCGAGAAGGCACACCCGCGAATCCTCGATAAATTTCTTCAGATCCTAGACGACGGCGTTCTCACCTCGGGACGAGGGGATCGCGTCTACTTCTCTGAAGCTTTTATCGTCTTCACGTCTAATCTCGGTATCTACACCCCCGGCCCCACGGGCGAGCGGATCGCGAACGTGACGCCCGAGGAGACGTTCGATGCGGTCAAGCGGAAGGTCCGCGCCGAGATCGAAAAGCACTTCAAGCAAGTGCTAAACCGTCCGGAAATCCTGAATCGCATCGGCGAGAACGTGATCGTCTTCGATTTCATTCGCGGCGATGTCGCCAACGAGATCTTCGATCAGATGGTGGACAACCTGCTGAACGACGTCAAATCGCTAGGCTACGACGTGACACTGTCGGAGCAGGCCCGCGCGACGCTGCGCGGTCTGTGTCTGGCGGATCTTTCGAACGGCGGACGCGGCATACGAAATCAAGTCGAAGCCCATCTCATCAACCCGCTTTCGCGCGGTCTTTTCGATAGCGGCGCAGCAGTAGGAAGCCGATTTCGGGTCTTGGAAGTTCAAACCGGGGCTTCGTCGACGCTTCGTCTCGAAAGCGAGCCCTAGAGATGACGGTTCGCATCTCCTTATCGCGTATCCATTTTCCCGTCACGACTTTAGGACCCGGACGAAGGCTCGGCATTTGGTTTCAGGGTTGCTCCATCCGTTGTCCGGGCTGCATTTCCATGGACACCTGGATGGAAGGGCGGGGAAACACGACGGTCGAAGAAGTCGTCAATTCCATCATTCCGTGGATATCGAATGCCGACGGCATCACCATCTCAGGAGGCGAGCCTTTCGACCAACTCGACGCTCTGTTGGAACTAACGGCACGAATTAGGTCTAAGACCGAGGCCGACATACTCGTCTTCACCGGATATCCGTGGGCGCACATCCGCGACGTGGTTGGCACATCCGCCCGTACGATCGACGCCCTCATTACAGGGCCTTTCGACTTCGAGGAAAAGCAGACACTTGCTCTGCGAGGAAGCGACAATCAGGAACTTCACTTCATCACGGAAAAAGGCCGCGCCCGGTTCTCCAGCTTCGAGCGCCTGGCCGACGAGCGGGATCGGTCCGTCGACGTCATGTTCGACGAAAACGGCGACGTCTGGCTTGCCGGTATACCCGCGCGCAATGATTTTCGCAGACTGCAGGAATTACTCGAAAGCAATGGATCGACACTCGACACTTCCGAGGACAAGCGAATTTCCTCCAAGCTGGCTCGCCCGGCATGATTAGATTTTGCCCGAATTGCGATACCGAGCGTCCCGTCACCGAGTTCTTTTGCGAAGGCACGGTCGACGGTCACAATTGCGGATGGGACCTGTCATCGATCGATCCCACGCCCCCTGGCCAGCCGCAACCTGTCCCTCCGGCACCGACGCCATCCAATCCGACTTGTCGCAACGGGCACGCCAATTCGCCCGGCGACCTCATCTGCAGCACCTGCGGAGAAATTCTCGACGAACCAGCGCCACCCGTACTGCTGCCGGAATCGGGACCCCAACCGGATCCTGAGCCATCGCCGGCCGAGACCATCATCGACGGCTGGCGTCTTCTCGACAGGGTCAAGTCGTCGAGTACCGTTCGCGAACGTTACACCGTCGTGCAGGATACCAGCGGACGTCGCGGAGTACTTACGCTATATGCGACCGCGTCCGAACCGGACGGAGCGATCTACGATCTGCTGCGAAAACTTCCGCGCGATCACGTCGCCGAGATAATCGCGACCGGTCGATGGTGCGAGCGCGCTTATGAGGTCGTAGAGGAATTCCCGGGCGGTACCATCGCGGATCTGTCGCTGGACATCGGCGATCGGACGGCGCTGGAAAGTTTCATCAGCGAACTTGCCCGAGCCGTACATTCGCTGACCGAGGCAGGCCTGCGCCACAGGGACCTCCGTCCCTCTACCATTTTCGTCCGCTCCCGGGATCCGCTCGACCTCGCTATCGGCAGCTTCGGCTCCGCACGGCTTTCGGAATTCGATCTCGACATCGCCTCTCCGCTTGAAACGACCCGCTACATGGCGCCTGAAGCGATTGCAGGCGGCGTAGCGGCGGCTTCGGACTGGTGGAGCCTGGGGATGATCCTGCTGGAGCGGATCACCGCAGGAGCCTGCTTCGAAGGCATCAACGAGCAGGCCTTCCTGATCCACGTGCTGACCAACGGCGTGCCGCTGCCGGAGAATCTGGATCCTTCCATGGACCTGCTTCTTCGCGGCCTTCTCGCAAGCGATCGCCGTCAGCGGTGGCAATGGAAGGAAGTTCAGGCCTGGCTGGCGGGCGAAGCAGTGTCGGCGCCTGCAGGGCAGAAGACCGGCGAAGCGGAGGGGCGGGCGTCCATCACGCTCGGCGGCAAGCAGTACAGGTCGGCCGGCTCGTTCGCACTTGCCGCTGCCGAAGCATCCAACTGGGATGAGGCAAGAGGCCTTCTTCTGCGAGGAGCGGTGGCGACCTGGGCTACGGAGGCGGGCTTCGATGCCAAAGTGCCCGCGGCGCTGCGTCAGTTCGCAAGGGTCGAGGAATTGAACGAAGATCTGAAGCTATCGATCTCGTTGAAGACGCTGAACCCATCGATGCCTTTGATCGTCCGGGGAAACATCGTTACGCCCGGCTGGTTGCTCGACCATCCCGACGACGGCTTCAGCCTCATCACGGGCCCGGCTCCAGATCTTCTTCGGAAGGTCGATGCGGACGATCTGCTTTGGCGGCTGAAAGTGCGCGCCGAGACCGTGCGAAAGCGCCTGGAACAACTCGATATCGAAGTCGAGGAAGACCTGCTTCGCGTGCACCTCCTCTCGACGTCGATGGCCCGTTTGTCGGCTCTGTGGGAGGAAAAGCGGAGGCTGCTTCCCGACACCGACCATGCAGGCATCGTTTCGCTGGTGGACCGGCGACAGTCGGCCGAAGAGGACCTGATAATTCTTCTCAGCGCATCGCCGAGCCAATTCCGCTCGGTGGAGGAGGTGATCGAGGAAGCGGCCAAGCAGGCTTCATCGGCACGCTTGAGCGCCCTTTCGAAGGAGGAGGCTGCGGCGAGACTCGCGCGCCCTCGTCGTGAAATCTACCAGGCCGTCGACGAGCGTATACAGAATTTCGCCAGGTGCGGGATTTCGACGGTCGATGAATGGGCCGACGAATTTCGTCTTGACCGACGAATGCCGATCGGTCGGGCTCTCGCACTTCTGTCGGTTCCGAAGGACACGTGGAAGCCGCTTCCCAAGCAAGGCTACGTTTCGACCATTCTTGATTTCTTCGCGAAAAGAATATCAGGCGGCGTACTGCGCGGACCGCTGACGCGGATGCTCATCGGCAAGAGCGCGCGGATAGATCTGACCGAGTTGAATACGGCGCGACTGCCGGGATCGGAGATCCTCAGCCTTCTTTTGGCAAGGGCCGGCCGAGCAGTGAACATCGATCCTGCCGCGTTTTCCGAGAACGAAGGCCTGGAACGCAGACTGCGATCTCTCCATTCCCATGCAGTGCTCTACAAGCGAGATACCGGGATCGACGGTCTATATATGGGATTTCCGTTCCTCCTCATGCGGGACGGGAAGCCGAACACGAAGCCGAGGATCGCGCCCGTCCTGCTCTGGCCGGTCAGCGTGTCGCCCGAGGTCGGAAACCGCGGTCACGTCACGATCGGGTACGGACGCGAAAAGAACGCCGAGACGGAAGCGGAACACGTAGTCGTCAACCCGGCCCTCGAAGGCATGGTGGGAATTCCCGAAGCAAGACGATGGCAGGAAGCGGCGGACGAGCTGCTCACCCGCGGCAGTCTTACGACTCAGGATGTGATGGACGCGTTCAGCCAGCTCGCCACGCCTACAGGAAGCGAGTTGGCACCGCTACCCGGTAAGGACGTGAAAATCGGCTCGCACGAACGACAAATCGTGCCGGCAGCCGTGCTGTTCCATCTCGCTTTCATGGGGCAGGCGGTCATGAAGGATCTCCAGCTCTTGAGAGGAATGCCGCCAACGGCGACCGCGCTCGAGGCAGCACTCCGTCTCACGGATCAGAGGTCGGCGCCGCCGACGCCGGCCCCGGTGCGGGAGATCGATCGCTACTTCACGGCCGACAGCGATCCCTCCCAGGAGGCGGCGGTGATCGAAGCTCGACAGGCACCAGGCCTCGTCATTGAGGGGCCACCGGGGACGGGCAAAAGCCAGACCATCGTCAACATGGTGGCGGACGCGATCGGCAGAGGCAAATCGCTGCTTGTGATTTGCCAGAAGCAACCGGCAATCGACGTCGTTAGGAAGCGCCTCGAAAGAGAGCGGCTTGCTGACAGGTTCGTCATGATCACGGATGCGACGCGAGACCGCGAGGCCATCGTCGGCTCGATCCGTTCCCAGGTCGAAGCGCTGCATAGTCGTCCCGCGGTCGGCTCGCCCGCCTGGAAACGCGATCGCGAACGATTGGCGGCTCGCATCGACGTGCTCGAAGCAGAACTCGATCGTCAACAAGCCGCCTTGCACGAAGTCGAAAATCGTACGGGATTGACGTATCGGTCATTGCTCGGCGAACTCCTGGCCATCGAAGAAAACGAGCCGAAGCCAATCGATGCGCCGGGGCTTCGTTCGCTACTATCGGATTTGCATCCGTCAGACATCGCGACGGTCGAGGAGAATTGTGGACCGCTTGCGAGATATTGGCTTCTGGCCAAGTTCGAGGGCAATCCCCTATCCTCTCTCAAGGTCTTCAACCCGGATCGCGGCGCGGCGGAGGAGTTCGGCACATCCCTTCGTGCCTTCTCGGACTTGGAAGCAGGACGCGGGAACGCGGAAGCGGAGACCGCAGACTCGTTGAGGATTTCAGATTTCGACTCCTTCAGACAATGGCTTCGGACGGCCGAGCAGCTTCGCTCGATCAGCGAGGGCCTTTGCGCCAATCTCGGAAGCTGGCTTCCCATTTTTAGAAGTCCCGAGGGCAGCGGGTCCAAGGGCACGAACATGCTCGCCGGCCTCGTTTGGCTTGAGGAACGCCTCGCTTCGCTTGATCCATCGGCCCACCAGCCAGAGCAGGTTCGGAAACTGGTGGGTATCCAAGACGACGAGCTAAGATCCGCTTCGGAACTGGCGGCAGCGGTACTCCAGCCAGCGAAGGGATTGGCAATGATCAATCCTATGCGTTGGCTTCGAAAACGTCGTCTTCGCGCTATGCTGACGACCATGAGCTTTGCCAACGACGACCGAGCCATCTCGTCTTTCCATCGCGGGGCCGAACTGGAGTTGGTGCTCAGGCCGCTGAGAATGCAGTTGGCGGGATATCTCACCGCGCTTTTCGGCAAGGCTCCCGATCACGACGTTGCTCCCGGCAAACTCGCCGAATTTTCCAGGAACCTGCATTCGATACTTGCGGTCGTCCACAACCTCGTGACCGTCATCGACGATTGCCCCAACCGGGCTGAGCTCGACCGGGCAGCCATGACCGGAAAGGTCGAAGGGATCGACTGGTTCTTCGCGCGAGCGGATCGCGCCCTCCGACGACAGGATGTCCGACAGCAAAGCCATGCGGCGCTAGATGATCTCGCCCGATATGTTGACGCGGCTTGGATCGAATCGCGGCGCGCGACGATCGACGGCGGCCAGTCCAACGAGGTCGCCCTCGCCGAAATACTCCAAGCGTTACCCATGCTGGTGCCATACCAGGAATTTCGGCTACGCTCGGTTCGCCTCGGCGACAAGGAACGCGCTATCTTCCGCACTCTTCGCTCGAAGGAAGCTGAACTCTCGCTGATCGGTACCGGTGATCTTGATTCTTGCATCCGGGCAACCATCGGGCGGGAGGCGCGGCTGGCCTGGAAGAGCGCGATGGAAGCCGCCAATCCGGAGGTACTCCTCGATAGCAGAGCGGTCGAAGCGAAGGTGACGTCGCTTGCCGAAGCCGACGCGCAGATCAGGGATTGCAACAGGGAGCTTCTGATCCACGGCATCGACGCCAGCCGCGTCCACCCGACGCGAGAGTGGGAACCGATCACTCGACTTCGCGGTCCGAGGGCGTTGCGACTTCGAGAGTTCATCGAGAAAGCCGCTCCGCTCGGCCTTTTCGCGCTACGACCGGTTTGGCTGATGACTCCCGACATCGCGAGCCGGGTGCTGCAGGCGCGTCCCGGCACGTTCGATACCGTCATTTTCGACGAAGCCTCCCAGATGCCGGTGGAATACGCGTTGCCATCGCTATTCCGGAGCAAGATAGTGATCGTGAGTGGGGACGAGAAGCAGATGCCGCCCACGACATTCTTTGCGAGCAAGGTCGAGAACGACGAAGCGGCAATATTCGATGGCGAGGAGCCGGAAGAGGAAGCGACCGAAGAGGAGCGCGAAGCCTTCGCGGAAACGTGGAATAGGCGGGAGATCAAGGATTGTCCCGACCTGCTCCAGCTTGCCCGCTCCGCTCTCCAAAGCCGAACCCTGCAGGTCCACTATCGTTCGAAATACCGCGAGCTAATCTCGTTTTCAAACGCTTCGTTCTACGCAAACGGACTTAGCGTGCCAGTTCGCCACCCCGACGAAACAATTCGGAGGATCAAGCCTATCGAGGTTCTCCGTTCGGACGGCATCTACAAGAGCCAGACCAATCCCAAGGAAGCCTCCGATGTGGTGGAGTATCTCAGCGGCCTCTGGGAAGATGCTTCTCCGCCATCAGTGGGTGTCGTGACATTCAATCGCAAGCAGGCGGACGCAATCGAGGACGCGCTGGAAGACCGCGCCGAAAACGACGAAGCGTTTCGTGATGCCTTGATGCGGGAGCGTGAGCGCGTCGAAGGCGGCGAGGATATGGGTTTCTTCGTCAAGAACGTGGAGAACGTTCAGGGCGACGAGCGCGACATCATCGTGTTCTCGACCACTTTCGGACGCAACGAGCATGGCGTCTTCCGCAAGAGTTTCGGTGCACTCGGTCATGCCGGCGGCGAGCGGCGCTTGAACGTGGCCGTGACCAGGGCGAGGGAAAAGGTCGTCATCGTCACGTCAATGCCGGTATCCGAGATTTCCGACCTCCTGACCAGGCGCAGCGGACCGCGTGTACCGCGTGACTATCTGCAGGGTTACCTCGAATACGCCCGTACCGTTTCTGATGGATCGGCGGAATCCGGCAGAACCTTGCTCGAACGCCTTGTGACGGAAAAGAGCGCGGATCATGAATATGAGAGCCATGTGGACGATGGCTTCACGAAATCCGTCGAGAAATTCCTGGAGACCAGCGGATGGAAGCCGGCCAAGGCGCGCGACGGTGGCGCTTTCAGTCTCGATTTCGCGATCACCGATCCTCGCACGGGTTTATATGCGCTAGGCGTAGAGTGCGACGCTCCGCGGCACTTATTGCTCCAAAGAGCCCGAGCGCGCGAGGTCTGGCGACCGAAGGTTCTGAATGGAGCGGTCCCATTCATTCACCGGGTCTCGTCCTACGCGTGGACCCATTCCGGGGATGAAGAGCGTCAGCGCCTCAAGCGAGCCGTCGAAAACGCCCTGCATAACGGAGGAGGATACCGATGAGTGGTCCGAAAGCCTTCCGGATAGTCACCCGCGCAGAAATCATCTCGATTTGCCGCCGAAGCTTGGCGCGCCTAGACGCGGCCATCGAATTTTGGACTTCGACCTGCAAACGCAATGGGACGATCGATCAGTCGGATATCGACCGGGTCATCGCTCGCCGCGACGAAATTCACCGGATGCTCGACGCGGACAGGTTCACGGACCTTCAAAAGCAGGTCATAGCCGAAATCTCATATTTGAGCGCCGATGCCGAGCGACGCGCGGAAAAGGCCGCAGAATCTGAAGCGAAGCGAAAGGGCGATCAGAGGCGTGCCAAGTCCGCGGCCCAGGCACTGCTCGCAAAGTTCGAAGCTTCCCACATCGAGATCCCGATCGATCTTCGACGAGAGCTTACGACGCCCGCGGCGTCCGTCGAGAGTCTCAACAAGGCTGTAAGCAAGGGGCTGATGCTGCTTCAGCCAACCGATCGCTCCGAAGGCGTCACCGAGCGTCAGCGGGCGCTCGCCGACCGGCTCGGTGCCGGCGACCGTCGTATCACACTCGAGGAGTGGACTTCCCAGCAAACCGGCGCAAGCGACGACCAGGCACTTTTGAAGGTGGACAAACTCCTCGGCGAACTTGCTGGCCTTGGGATCGATCCCAGTCCTTTTTCCGCTCGGATCGCGGCTCTCGAGGCCGAGCCGCGCGCCCGGCAGGCTCTTGTTGCCGACAGCCTGCTCCTCGATCTTAACTCCGCGATCAAGACCAGACGCGCGCGCGCGCGCCTCGAACGGGATCTTGCTGAGCGACATGCCGAACTGTCGGAGATGAAATCGGCCGAAGCGGCCGCGCTCCGCGTCGAGATCGAGCGGGCCATTGCGAAGGCCGGCAGCAATGACCAGGAACTGGTCAAACGCGCCGATTTCCTGATCGAGGCCGAAGTCCGCTCCATCGCTGCGGAGGAGCGGCGACGCGCCGTCTTGGAGGGGCTCGCGAGCCTCGGTTATGAGGTCTCCGAGGGGATGATGACGGCTTGGGTCTCGGGCGGCCGGATCGTTCTCCGAAAGCCCGCCAATCCGGGGTATGGGGTCGAACTTTCGGGCGGATCGCAAGCGGACGTCATGCAGGTTAGAGCAGTCGGTATTGGAAATCCCGCCGAGGCGCGGGACGCGGGCCGTGATCGGGACATGGAGACGATCTGGTGCGGAGAGTTTGAACGCCTGCAGTCGCTGGTCGCGAAAGCGGGAGGAAACGTCTCCATCGAGAGCGCCCGTCCGGTCGGGCAATATCCACTCAAGGTGGTTGAGGACCTTGCGGCTCGTCCGGCGGATGTCGACGTTTCTGCGACACGACATCTTAGCCGGCGATGAATCTTGGATTGGTCGCCGCCGAGCGTCCCGCTTGCTGGTGCTGTTGCTGGAATCAGCGATTCATGCCGGCAGGCGCGGGATCGCCCTCCTCGGACATGTGACCGGTGGCCGAGCCGCCGCAGCCGCCCGCGCCGCCGCCGGTGCAGGTCGTCGCCCAGCCTTCGGCGGTCGGCGAGAACGGCTTCGGGAGACGGCAGATCGAGCATTCGGTGAGGAAGCCAGCTGGCGGGATTGGCGTCTAATCCTAACCCGCCGGAGAACCGCTCGCACCGCGGTCGAGATCATGCGAGAGAACACGTCGGGGATTTCGCCGGTCTGCACCTTGGCGGTGCCGAGCACGTTCGATCGGAGCCTCGCGGATCGCGGTGAGGATGGAGTCCCCAGTGGGCGTCGATGTACCGCCAACGCGCGTCGAAATGGGACGAAGGCGTCATTGCCTGGGATGGCCTGTTGCTCGACGGATGGTCTCCCATCCTCCATTCTTGCGGCCACTGAGCGGACCCGCGGAACCCGCGAATCCTTGCGGCGTTGCATCGCCATCAGTTCGCAAGAGGAGCAGCCGATGGCGCCAGCGAAGAAGAAGACCGGGCGTGGACGCAAACAGGACCGAGCCCGGGTGGCCAAGGGACAGGATTACGAAGTCCGGTATGAAGCCAAGAAGACCGGCCGCTCGGCATCGGCAGTGAAGAAGGCGGTCAAGAAGGTCGGCAACAGCCGCAAGCGCGTCGAGAAGCGTCTCGGACGCTAGGCCGCCTCAAATGCGGCCGGAGAACCGTGTGAATGCGGTCAGCCTCTGCACGGTTGGCTCTACGTCCTGCATGTAGATCTCGGTCCGCAGGAACGCGATCTCGTCGTCGAGCGCGGTCTCGTCGACGTCTCTGAACCAGGACTTTGGCCTGCCGTCGCTTCCGTCGTTCCAGCGATAGCCCCTGCGCTTCAGCGAGTCCTTGAGCTCGAAAGCGGTCTGCTCCGCCCAGACTCGCATTGTCGGCTTGCGGGCGGTCTTAAGCAGGAGCGCGAGCGCCGGCGATCCGATCGTCGGCAGTTCGAATGCCAGCACCTCCAGCAGCGCGTGGCAATCGTCGACCGCCCGGTGCGCCTGGTGGAAGAAGCCGGCGCCGTTCAGCAGATATCCGAGCTGCGCGCCCGCGAAGCCGTGAGTGCGCCAGTCGATCTCGCTCATGCTGCAGCCCCAGGCCTTGTGCTCGAACACGGGCCAGTAGCGTTCGGCGAATTTTCTGTCGAAGCCGCTGTTGTGCGCAATCGTGATGACTGCGCTTTCGACAAAGGCCGTGACGGCGGCATCGTCGAATTTGTGTCCGGCGACCATTTCGTTAGTGATGCCGGTGAGTGCAGTCACTTCCGCGGAAATCGGCGTACTCGGTTCGTTGAAGGCGGAGAACGTGTCTCTGACGCCGAGTATCCGCCCATCGGCCGCGTAGTCGAACTTGACCATCCCGAGCTCGATGATCTCGTCCTTGGCGCAATCGAGGCCGGTGGTCTCGGTGTCGAGAAGAATGCCCGTCCGGACCTCCTGCCCGGCGGCCGGCGTGTAGGGAGACCGGGGGATCAGGCGTCGAAGGACCCTGTAATCGGTCGACTGAGCCAACGCGTCGGCCATGGCGGCCAGGTCCGCCGAGTCCAGAGTTTGCCCGTCTTTGAGGGGCTGGGTCAGCGCGTCCATGGGTCCACAATACCGGCCAAAAGCTCCACGAGGTACCTGGAAAACAAGCGATTCACGACGTTTTCGGACGTGCCCGGGGGCGCTGCGGGCAGATGGCCAATTTTCCTGTTGGCGGGCCCGGAGCATGTCGGAACCGGCAGGCTCCGTTCGTCTTGATCCAGCACCGTCCCTCCGGAGTACCGCGTTCATGGCCCCCCGCGCCAACTGGAAAGGCTTCTTGCGTCTGTCACTGGTGACCTGTCCAGTGGCCCTCTATCCGGCGACGTCCGAGTCCGAGAAGATCTCGTTCAACCAGCTGAACCGCGCGACCGGCCACCGCATCAAGTACGTGAAGGTCGACGCGGACACGGGCGACGAGGTGCCGAACGAGGATATCGTCAAGGGCTACCAGCTCGAGAAGGATCAGTTCATTGAGGTCACCAAGGAGGAGCTCGAAGAGATCGCGCTCGAGTCGACGCGCACTATCGAGATCGACGAATTCGTCAACCGCAGCGACATCGATCCGCGCTACCTGATCCGTCCCTATTATCTGCGCCCGGACGGGAAAGTCGGGCACGACGCGTTCGCGGTGATCCGCGACACCATCCGCGAGATGGACAAGGTCGCGATCGGTCGCGTGGTGCTGACCAACCGCGAGCACATCATCGCGATGGAGCCACTGGGTAAGGGCTTGATGGGGACGTTGCTGCGGTACCCCTACGAAGTAAGGGACCCGAGGGAGTATTTCGACGAGATCCAAGACGTCAAAGTCACCAAGGACATGCTCGATCTCGCCCGTCACATCGTCGACCAGAAGTCCGGCTCTTTCGAACCCGATAAGTTCGAGGACCAGTATGAGACGGCGCTGATCGACTTGATCAATCAAAAGCGGGCCGGCGAGCCGATCACGCCGAAGGAGCGCCCCGCATCGACCAACGTCGTCGATCTGATGGAGGCGCTGCGCCGATCCGTCGGCAAGGAGGCCGCGCCGGCGAAGGCCGCAAAGCCCGCCAAGAAGCCGCGAAAGGCGGCGGCCGGCCAGAAGGAAATGCTGATGTCCATCGAGGGCAAGAAGGCGGCGAAGGAAGCGACGGGGAAAAAACCGGCCAAACTGCAGCGGAAGTCCGCCTAGGAACTCGGCGCTCGACTATTGCTCGCGCGTCCACAGGCGCGAGATGCAGTTGAAAATACGCTGCAGAAGGGACGGACGGCGTTTGACCGGCTGGAAAGTTTCGCTAGTGACCGCCATGGCGTTGGTCCAATCGCGCACCAGTGCCTCGGGACGCCTCCTGGTCATTTTCCATTCGCCGTGTTCGTAGGTCTCTAGGAAATGAGCTTCGAAATCGCTTTGCATCTCCTGCACGCTTATGATTTCGACACCATTATCAACGGACCAAGGCTCGCTTGGCGGCGCGTCGCGAGCTCCCAGCAACCGCCCGCTTAGCTCGAGCGCCCAGGCGATCTGCCAAGCGAACGGCTGGTACGCTTGGTGGACGATTTCGCTGCACCAATCGTAAACGGGCCTCAGGTTCGGAATGCTAAAGCCCTGCGGCTGGAAGAAGCGAGGATTTGCGACGATGAAGTCCTGGTGAAAGCCATGCCTCAGCCTTGGGGACTTTCCCTTCTTGTCTGTCGGATAAACCGATATGAGCCGTTCGAAGCGAAGCTCGAGCGCTTGCCTGAGGACGGCTATTGCTGCGATTTGCGCAGCTTTGTGGTCAAGAGCGAAGCCGTTCTGGCGCAAGAAGACCGAGTGGTAAGCAAGACTACGCGCGAGGCGGAAAACCTCCCAGCTATGCATTGTCGGGTTTTTGAAGCCTATCAAATACACGTAGTCGGCCTGCCTGCGCTGCAGGAAGGGAACGATGTCCCCCAAGTCAAAAATGTAGTCCCGGATAGTGTCGGCCCAGGTGGCGAGGGAAGCGGCTGTAACGATACCGCCTGACGAATTCTTCAGATGAGCATAGAGCTTCGATAATTCCTTTACTCCGACCTGCAGATGGCAACGGCAATACTGTTGAGTCTCCACTTCGTTCTTGAACAGTCGCGCTCGCCCGAAGACATTTTGGATGAGATACAATTCGGACCGGCTCTTGCCGTTGTGCTTTCGATCAAGTACCGCAAGATGATCGACGAACTCGGTCATCGCCTTGTCAGCCTCTGTGTCACTCGGAGGCGCGCTTCCCCCAATTCGGCCGAGTAGGTCAAGCAATGCTTGAGCCGGGGACGGAGGAGATGCGGTGATCATCGTTCTGATTTGTCCAGCCTTGCTCGAGTCTTGGCGGGCGGTTGGTTCGAGGCGATAGAATCAGACGGCGCAATTCCGCGTCAAGTGTCCGCGTTTTCTGGCTGTTGAAACGTACCTTGGCGGGTCCGTCGATCGCGGTTAAAAATCCGGTGGGCACTCCGGGCAGGTGTCGCCGATCGAGTCTAGGACGTCGCGGACTTCTGCCACTGCTTCGGCGGCGGTGATTCCTTCTGGATGATCCAGACGGGCGAGACCTATAGCGCGCTCGCGTGCGTGCGGATCGGCCCGATCCTTGGCCCAACCGTGCTCCTCGCATTCGTGGATGGCACCCGCCTCCTGCAGCACGTTGATCGCCCACCCGCGCAGCGTACGAATCGCCGGTCGTCGTTCCTTCGTCAACAGCATCGAGAGCGCTCCTGCCTGGACGAATCCTTCCGCCCGCCTGCTCGTTCCGGGCGGTTAGCACGGGTCAGGGATTCGCAATCGGCAGAGCTTCGGCTTGTCCACGTGTTCCGCACCGCCTGTGCGGAACACTACGCTGGCGCGGGATCTTCCTTGACGCCCCGTGCCACGATCCGGAGAGCCCCGTCCGGAAGCGGTCGCTGCAGCCTCAAGGCTTCCTCTACGGGCGCGGTCATCCAGGTCTCGATTTCCTCGGGTGTCGTCAGGATCACCGGCATCGCCTTCGGATGTATCGCGCCAACCTCGGCATTGGGCTCCGTCGTCAGGAAAGCGTAGAGGTCGTTGGTGGTCTCGCCTTCCTTGACCTTCCGTACCGACGTCCAGTTGGTCCAGATGCCGGCAAAGCAAGCGAGCGGACGAGTCTCGTCGAGCGCGAACCAGATGTCGCCGCCCTCGGTCTTGTTGAACTCGCTGAACGAGTTGAACGGCACCACGCAGCGGTGCTCCGGACCCAGCCAACGCGTCCAGTGTTTGCTCTTCACATTGCGGATGTTGGTCGTACCGGAGTCCGGCTCCATACGGAGCAGTTCCTTGAAGTCGACGGCTTTGCCTTTTGCTTGCAGCTTCTCGGCGCGCTTCTTGGTCGCGTCCATCTGTGCCTTCGACGACGACGGCATGCCCCAGCGGGCGGTCGCAAGGTCGCGGCCCTTGGCACCGGTGCGGACGATCGGCGCCCTGTAGTCGGGAAAGACGCCGGGCATTGGCGCGAGGTTGCCGACATATTGGTTGACCACGCGGAACAGCGCGCTGATGGCGGCCTGGTTGGTTGTGATGGAGTAGAGATTGCACAAGGTCAGGTCTCCAGATCCGGATGCCGGGCCCGATGGGCCAGCTGCAACAGCGTCGCCGGCGGGCGCCTGCCGGCTTTGGCGCACTTCCGGCAGCGCAAGCGGCTGGCCAGGTCGTGTACGAACGTCGTCGACGGGTGCGCGAGCGCCGCGAGATCGACGTCGCGGGCGGCCTTGCAGCGCGAGCATTCGATCTGCAGCCAGCTATAGCCGCCGTTGACGGCTTGGTCGATCGTGGGGGACGGGTCGATCGGTTCGCCATTTGCCCACATGCGCTCATTCCAGCTTTCGCAGAGCAGCTTGTCCGCCGTCCGGATCAGCGCCTCGCCCTTGGCCCGCGCCTCGGCTGCCTGCGTGGCGAGGATCGTGGTCATGGCGCGGGCGCGGCCGAGCTCCTTCCGCAGCGCCTTGCGGTTCCCTCCAGACAAGGGCGTGGGGTGGTGCTTTGGGGTCACGGCCGTCCCCGCCGACGGCTAGGGTGAGCCGTAGGACGGCCAGCAGCCGTCTTCCTCATGGCGTCCTGTCCGCTGTGTGCAGGTCGCATCAAGCAAGCGCTGGCCGACGTCCTTCCAGATCGCATCCGGGCCGTACAGCCTAGTGGCGTCCGCCTTCTGTATCTCGACGGTCCTGCCGCAGCGGCGGCACTCCACCCGCAGAATATGTTGAGGAATTTGGCTCAGCCGTAGCAGCCGTCCGGATGGACCTGGCCCTATACGGCCACCTTCGACGCGAGGATCGTCCAGGAGAGCCTGCCAATATTCGACCGGAAGGTCGTCTGCCGGTCCTAGGGCGGGCGCTGGCGGGCGTTTTTGGTCGATCCTGAGGTCCGACGCGAGTTTTTGGATTTGCTTCATGGTGGGAAAGCGCCAGCTGGCAGGGCGGTCAGTCATGGGGCATTAGAACATAACAAGAACATTTGAGTCGAGTCTCAACTCACGGACGCAGCGGGGCGGCGGCGAGCCATCGGCCGAAGTCGGCTCAGGCGGTTGATTGCCGGGGCACCGGCGTTGCATCAGAGGCCCGAGGCCGACTTGCTCAACCGGGGACTCCATGAACTTTACCATTGGCATCATCTCGGACACGCACGGCCTGCTCAGGCCGGAGGCGCTGCGCGTGCTGGCCCATGTCGGCCACATCATTCACGGCGGCGACATCGGCGATCCCGAGATCATCACCGCGCTGCGGAGAATTGCCCCCGTCACGGCGATCAGAGGAAACGTGGATACGGGCGAGTGGGCCACCGAATTTGCCGAAACGGAGTTCGTGCGGCTCGCGGGACAGCTGTTCTACGTTCTGCACGATCTCAACACCCTGCAGATCGATCCCGTTGCTGCAGGGATCGATGTCATTGTTTCCGGCCACTCCCACGTGCCGAAGATCAACACCGTCGACGGCGTGCTCTACGTGAATCCCGGCAGTGCCGGACGCCGGCGCTTCAGGCTGCCGATCACACTTGCGACCCTCGAAGTCACCCCCGACGGACTGAAACCGATCATCCAAGATCTTGAAGTCGGATAGGCCGCGCTGCGGCACGCCAACCAGGTGAAACTTTCGGCGCTGTTTCGGCCGCCGGGCTGTAAGCCGCGTCCATGGCAGCGTCAGATGGGCAGATCGAGCTGGGGTTCGACATCGTCGTCCCCCAGCGTCTGCAGCGACGACAGCGACACGCCCAGCAGGCGTACCGATTTCGGGAAGGGCATCTCGGCCTGCAGCAGGGCGATCGCCAAGCTCTCCAAATCGCCCCGGCTCGACACGACCGTCGGGACCGACCAGCTCCGCGTAATGATCTCGAAATCGAAGAACTTGACCTTGAGCGTCACGGTCCGTCCCCGGTTGCCGGTACTGTCACAGTGTCGCCAGACCTTGTCGATTAGGGGCTGGAGTTCGGCGGCCATGGCATCGAATGTCGTGAGGTCCACCGAGAACGTGTTCTCGGCGCCGATAGACTTGCGGATGCGATTGGCGCGGACGGGACGGTCGTCGACCCCGCGCGAGATGCAGTAGTAGTAGGCGCCCGACTTGCCGAAGTTGGCGTTCATGAACTCCAGCGTCTGGTTACGAATGTCCATTCCGGTGAAGATGCCGAGACCGTTCATCTTCGCACTCGTCGCCGGCCCGATGCCATGGAACTTGCCGACTGGCAGCGACTCCACGAAAGCGGCACCCATCTCCGGAGAGATGACGTACTGGCCATTCGGCTTCCTGTGATCCGACGCGAGTTTCGCCAGAAACTTGTTGTAGCTGATGCCAGCCGAAGCGTTGAGGCCTGTCTCGGCCTTAATCTTTTCGCGGATTAGCAGCGCGACGTCACGGGCGAGAGGGATGCCCTGTAGGTTTTCGGTAACGTCCAGATAGGCCTCGTCCAGCGACAGCGGTTCGATGATCGGCGTGTGCTCCGTGAAGAATTCGCGGATTTGCCGACTGATCACTTTGTAGACCTCGAAGCGCGGTTTCACGAAGATCAGGTCCGGACACTGCCTCTTGGCGGTGACGGAGGCCATCGCCGAGCGGACTCCGAACTTGCGGGCCTCGTAGCTTGCCGCAGCTACGACGCCACGTTCCGCCGACCCGCCGACCGCGACCGGCTTGCCTCGAAGATCCGGATTGTCCCGCTGCTCCACCGACGCGTAGAAGGCGTCCATGTCGATGTGGATGATCTTGCGGGTGGAAAGGCCGGCGTCGGGTCGGCTTTGGGCCGGTGGGTCCATCTTTACGGTCGTCCTTCTCTCCGGCTTGACAAATAAGGCTGTCAGAACAAAAAAGGAACGATAAAACCGTATTTGGCTGGTCGCTGCGAAGAAATTCGTCGACCAGCATCGATGGGAACCCGGCGCGTCAAATGAAGCCTGCCACTTTGCCGGTCTACTACTATCTCGACCACTTCGCCGAAATGCTCCATTTCGTGGAGAAGACGTATGGCGAGATCCTCACCGACGAGCACAGTTCGTTCACCGCGCGCTTTCGTAGCCTTTCGAAGGACGCGCAGTGTCTGCTCATCCGGATGGTCAACCGGCGAGGAGCGATCTTCAATCGCGCGCTCTTCAAGTACCCCGAGATAACCGACCTTGAAACCGCGGCTCGTGACTTGATCGAGTGTGGCCATGCGCGCGGCCTGCGCGCCGAGGACTATTCCGCCTTCGTACTTTGCCTGCCGAAGACCGCACTTCTCGACGGCGCCCGTGCAGCGGGGTTTGGCCGCGACGTCCGCACCTCATGGTCAAAGCAGGTGCTGGCCGATTTCTTCGTCGCCGCGATTCCATTCGATCTTGCCGCAAGGCATTGCGGCGCCAGCGGCTTCATTGCGCTCGACAACACGCGACCGATCGAATTCCTGCTGTATCTCTACTTCGGGAAGACAGCCGAAGATCTCAAGAACTTCGCTCTGCGGGATCTCGGCGTCCTGCGCACAAATAGAGAGACGTCGTTTAGCGCTCGCTTCGCCGATGTCGACGAAGCGCATGCGTGCTTTCACTACAGCCAGGTGTTGGACCGCATCGAGGTCCGTTCCCCTGACATATACCAACGGGCGGTCGCAGCGATCCTGGACGGCCCCCCGCGGACGACGGAATACGCCGCCGACCTTGCGGGCCGCGCCGCGTGTCAGGTCGGGCAGTTCTTCGAGAAACAGGGCGACAAGGTTCTGGCCGAACGGCTTTATCGTTGCGGCGGCTCGGCCGATTGCCGCGAGCGCCTCGTCCGGTTGCTCTACGCGAATGGCGACAAGGAAGCAGTCGAGAATCTGCTGCGGGACATGATCGACGATCCCGAAAGCGACGACGAGCACCTTTTCGCGACGGATTTCTACGCGCGCAAGTTCGGCGGCCGACGGACAGGTTTGTGCACCGAGTTGCTGCGGTCGGGGCGGACTATCGTCGTCGACGACATGCATCGCGGGAATCCCGAGGCTGGCGTCGCAAGTGTGCTCCGGCGCCAAGGCGGGCAGGTCTACTTCGCGGAGAACACGCTTTGGCACACGCTGTTCGGGCTGCTGTTCTGGGATGAGCTTTTCGAGTCAGGCCAGCTTCACAGCGGTTTCGACTGGGTCCCGCATTGCCTTCGCGACCGGACCTTCCATCGGCGGTTCGCCTCGCAAATCGACAGCAAGCTCGCGGAGGTCCGGTCGGGGAATGCGCTTCCGATCGTCCTGCGCACCGTCGCTGCCAGATGGGGCCGGGCCAACGGAATCTTCGCTTGGGATCACGTGCAGATGGGCGCACTGCGTGCCTTGCTCGAAGGCGCCGGCGCGGACGGCTTGGCCGAGATTGTTCGGGCGATGTGCGACGACTTCCGCAGCATGAAGGACGGCTTCCCCGACTTGATGCACGTGCGCGACGGCAAGGTGTCCTTCGTAGAGGTCAAGGCGGAAGGCGACGCCATACGCCGCAACCAGTTGACCCGTCTGCGCCAACTAGAGAACGCCGGCATCCCGGCCGAGATCGGCCGCGTCGACTATCGGTTCGACCCGGAGCAGGACTATGTGGTGGTCGACATCGAGACCACGGGAGCCTGGTCGTCCGGTGACCGCATCACCGAAATCGGAGCGGTCAAGGTCCGCAAGCATCAGGTTGTCGACGAATGGCACTCGCTGATCAATCCGCAGCGGCCGATCCCGGCGAAGATCGTCGAGTTGACCGGCATCACCAACCAGATGGTTCGGGATGCGCCGGTGTTCCACGAAATCGCCGACAGTTTCATGGCGTTCATGGGCGACGGTATTTTCGTCGCCCACAACGTAAACTTCGACTACGGCTTCCTGTCGTACGAGTACGAACGGCTCGAACGGCGCTTCCGCTTTCCGAAGCTGTGCACTTGCGTGGGAATGCGGCGTCGATATCCCGGGCACAAATCGTACGGACTCGGAAAGTTGTGCGCGATCTACGATATCGAGCTCGAAGATCACCATCGCGCGCTGTGCGACGCTCGGGCGGCGGCCCGGCTGTTGAATCTCATTAACAAGAAGCGCGACGACGGTATCTCAGCGGAAGCGGTGCAGGCCGCTTAGTCGCATTCCGGGCAAGTATCGCCTATGCCGTCCAGGACTTCAGCGACTGCGTTGACGGCTGTCTGCGGCGAGATGTCGGGCGGCGGATAGCGCCTGGCAATATCGAAGGCGCGTTCGCGTGCGTGGGGATCGGCGCGGTCCTGCATCCAGGCGTGCTTTTCGCATTCGCGAATCGCGCCGGCCTCATGGAGCACCGAGATGGCCCATCTCCGCAGCATGCGCGCGGGCGGCATCAAGTCTTTGGATCTCGGTGGCCCAGCCGCAGCGTCGACAGCCCACCCTGAGGACATGCTGAGAGATTTGGTTCAGCGGCAGCTGGGCTTCGGGGAGCTTCGGATCGCTTGGCCAGCGTCGACGCCGGGATCGGCCAGAAGCGCCTGCCAGTATTCCGCCGGAAGATGTCCTCCGGGGCGGCGCCTTTCTGCCGACGCCAGCGGCCATCTCCTCAATCTGCTTTGGGTTCGGCGTGCGCCAACAGGCGGGTGGTTGTTCATGACTCGATAAAAACATATAGAGAACATGGCCCAGTCGATTTCCAGTTCGTGGGCGCCCTCACACAGCGATTTGGACCTCGAACCGCTCGACGCGCACTTGCACGTTGTCTTCAGTTGCTATTTATGCAAAAAAAGCAAAATGAGAGGTCGTCCTAGGCGAACCGAAGATGTTGCGTTGGCGGAGCGCCTCCATAACTGGAGGGTGCGGTCCGAGCTCACTCGTTCGTCCGTTGCGGAGCGGTTGGGAATCTCGCCCTCGACCCTCACCAGAACATTGAAAACGAATAGCTTTTCGGCCGATCTAAAGGAAAAAGTGCTCATACTCTTGCTAGACGAGGGTGGCGCTGCGGGCCAGGCCGTTGAGCCGGATCGGTTCTTGACGGAAGGTGTTTCTGCAAAAGATTTGCGTTTTTTGCAAAAATTTGTTAACCATATCCTTCCTAAAGTCGAGGAAGTTCTGAAGTCCGCACTGAGCCGGCCGCCTGTTGGAGAGAAGTCATGACCAGCTCGAAGCAGATCATTGCCATGATCCGCAGCCATGCCGCAGGCGACAGTCAACAGTTCCTCTCCATCGCCGAGCACATCGCCAGCGACGCCGACAAGTCCGGGAAGTCCAAGGTCGCGACCGAGATCCGGGACGCCGTGACCAAGATCCGGGATCGGGCGACTGAACGCGGCGCCGCGCCCATCCCGTTGTCCGCGCCCCGCGGAGAATTGGCCGGCCTGGTCACAGCGACCTATCCGGAGGTCATGCTGTCGGACGTTGTCCTGAACGCGGATCTCAGGCGCAGGCTCGAGCGGCTCGTGCGCGAGCACCGCGAAAGCGCGACGCTTCAGGAGAAGGGTCTGAAGCCGAGCCGGAAATTCCTGTTCTCGGGTCCTCCCGGCACCGGCAAGGGAATGACCGCCGCGGCGCTGGCCGCGGAGTTGAACCTGCCGCTCTTCACGGTCATGCTCGATGCCGTGATAACGAAATATCTGGGGGAAACCGCGGCCAAGCTTCGCCTGATCTTCGACGCGATGAGCTCCGCGCGCGCGGTCTACTTCTTCGACGAGGTCGACGCGCTGGCGGCCAGCCGCAGCATGGACAACGACATCGGCGAGGCGCGGCGCATGCTCAACTCCTTCCTCAAATTTCTCGAGGACGACCGCTCAAAGAGCATCATCATCGCGGCCACCAATCATCGCACGCTTCTGGATGCCGCTATTTTCAGGCGTTTCCACTCGGCCTTCGTCTACGAAAGACCGACGATCGCGGAGGCGCGGAGCGTGCTGGTCAACAATCTGCTCAGCTTCGATCTCGATCGGATCGACTGGTCCGAGTTCGTCGGTCTGACACCGAAGCTCAGCCAGGCCGATCTCGTCGCTGCGGCCGAAGATGCCGCGCGCGAGGCGGTTCTGGACAACCAAGGGGTTGTCACGACCGAAATTTTGTATCGCGCGTTGCAGGATCGCGCTGGTATAAATCCCGAATAGCAGGGCGAATCGAGAACCGCCCGGACGAGTGGGCGGATGGCGCGGAAACTAGCGAGGCCAAGGCAACAGCAACAGCAGCGCAGGCGGCGTCCGGACACGATCGCCGCATCGGGCGGCACGGATTCGCCCGCCTACCGTCACATCCACATGCGCGGCCTCGGCAAGGCTCCGGCCAAGTTCGGATCGCGCGGCTACAAGACCGAGAAGGACGTCGATCCGGTCCCCGATCGTGCCGCCCATGCCAAGCTCCTGCTGCGCGAACTGGACGTCGCGGTCGGGAAGATCGACGACTTCATGGCCGAGCAGGAAGACATCGGCATCCCGGCATCGAAACGCGGCATGTCGCTGACCGTGCTCGGCAGACCTGGCATCGAACTCCGGACCGGCGACGGCCGTCCGGCCTCCCCGAGGGGACTGAAGGTCCTGAACGTGCGCAGGGCCGATGCCGCTGCCGCCGCCACGGGCGAGACCAACGGCGGACCCGATCAGGCGACGTTCTTCGTTACCAAGAGCACCGTGGCGAAGCTGCAGGATAACCTTGACGCCTACGGCAGGTGGGGCTCGCTCCCTCCCGCGAACGACCGTCAGAGCAAGGAAAAGAAGCCCGACAACTACTGGCTCTTCGAGACGGGCGCATCCATCAGGGAAACCTCGCTGCGCGATCTCTGGACCGACGACGTCGAGACGTTCCCGAAGGGGAAGAAGGAGACGCGATGGGAGGTCTGGCTCCAGGCCTCTCTGCAGGAGTTCTTCTTGGAAGCGGCGGGACGCCTGGGCCTCAAGACCTACGGCGGTCCGAGCGAATTCGTCGAAACGGTCGTCCAGAGCATCGTCGCGACGCCGCAGGATCTACAGCGCCTGGTTCATCAGAGCGCCGCCGTCGTCGAACTGCGGAGCGCTTCCTCGTTCTCGTCCGGCTTCTTCAATCTGGATCCCGAGGACAGGAAGTTCGCCGCCTCCGAGATGGCCCGTCGCATCGTGCGCGCTCCTGACGACGCGCCGAAGGTCGTCATTCTCGATACCGGCGTCAACCGCGAGAACGTGCTTCTGCGCAGCAGTCTCGCGGCGGCGGAATGCAAGACGGTGAAGCAGTCGTGGGGCACGGACGATCATTCCGGCCACGGGACCAAGATGGCCGGCCTTGCGCTGTTCGGCGATCTCGAAGAGGTGGCAACGCGGCCCGGTCCGATCGCGCTCGAGACGGCGTTGGAGTCAGTGGTGGTCTCGGCCCCACGGCCGGACGGAGACGTTCCCGCCAGGTACGCGCTGCAGAGAGCGGTCGCGATCGTTGAGAAGAAGAAGGCCCGTCGGATCTTCTGCCTGGCGCAGACCGCGCCGGGCGAGGCCGAGAACGGCCGTCCCTCGAGCACCTCCGCGGTTCTCGACCAACTGGCCTACAACGACGGCGTGGCCACGCGGCTGTTCTGCGCCGCGGTGGGCAACGTTCCGCACAGCCTGCAAGAGCCCTATCAGCTTGCCGACTACGAAAGCAGGAACGTCCGCTTCGGCATTCAATCGCCGGCGCAGGCGGTCAACGCCCTGTCTGTCGGCGCGGTCAGCTTGAAGGCTGATGATGGCTCCTCCGGAACGGTCGTCGCGCCGCAGGGGGACCTGATGCCCTCGTCTCGGACGGCGGCCCGATGGCTCCCGCCGCGGACGCACAAGCCCGACATCATGATGGAAGGAGGCAACTTCCTTGTCGACGATGACGGCTTCTTCTGCCGCGCCTCGAAACGCCACTTCGTCCTGACGACGTCGCGCGACGCGCCGGGACGGCCGCTGGCCGTATCGGGTGAGACCAGTACGGCCACGGCGCTCGCAGCCGGACTCGCCGCGCGCCTGTCGGCGCGATACCCCAATTACCGGATGGAGACGATCCGCGCCCTGATGGTTCACGCCGCGCGATGGACTCCCGCCATGCTCGACCATCTCGAGCGCCTCGAATCCGAGGGGCGCAAGGACGCCTGGGACGAGATCAGAACGCGCTTCGGCTGGGGAGTGCCGGACCCCGTCCGGTTGTTCGCAAGCGCGGGCAACGCGATGACGATGATCGTCGAGGACGAATTGCGGCCCTACCATCGGCCGACGAAGGACGGAAAGGTTCAGGGCATCAGCCTCAAGGAGATGAAGTATTTCAGGCTTCCTTGGCCGACGGACGCTCTTGCAGAGCTCGGGAATACCGAAGTCAGCATGCGCTGCACGTTGTCGTACTTCGTCGAGCCGGATCCGCAGGCGGTGACGCGGGACAAGCTCGATCGGTACCATTCCTGCCGTCTGAAGTTCGACTTCAAGCAGTACGGCGAGACCCACGCGAATGCGCAGGCCCGCGTCAACGCGCTCGTCGAGGACGAAGACCCCGCGACCAACGCTTCCAACGAAGGGTGGCTCTTCGCGCAACGTTCCATGGGTACGCTGGTGCAGGACGAGTGGCGCGGCCAGGCCTATCGCCTCGCGGAACGATCCGGAGTTTCCGTCCTTCCGATCAGGGGGTGGTGGGGCGAACTGGTCAAGATCAAGAACTGGATGCGGCCGGCGCGGTTCTCGCTCATCGTTTCGATCGCCGTTCCGGCGGGGGTCGATATCTATAGCGAAGTCGCGATCCGCGCTCCCGCCGAGAATCTCGTCGAAAGCGGGCCTCAGCGGACGAGGCTTCTGACCACCTAGCCCAATCTCGCGTTGACGTCTCCGTGACACACGTACGCGAACGGGGTTGCGGACGCGTCGCGCTGCGCCGCGCGCGCGCGCAACATGGCAACTCCGATCGGCACTCCCTTGCAGAAAGAGCCCAGATAGCACCTGACGACCTGCGAGGCGCACTCGTCCTCGACCCTCCAGAGCGGAGCGAGCACGCCGCCGAATTCGTTCGTCGTGAGACTCGCCGCCCAGCCCGAAACCAACCCCAACCGGAAGTCTCCGCCCCCGGTCTCGCAGGCGTTGAGCACGACGAAGGGATGGTCGCGCACGCCCAGCCCAACGCTGCCGTTGACTTCGTCGCAGGAGACGTAACCGTCCGACAGTCTGATCCTCGCCGGTTGGTTGAGCCCGTGGCCGGCGAAATGGAGCACTGCGACCCTCTCGTCGGGCATGGCCGTCGACCAGAAGGTCGTGAAGCTTTTCCAGGTCGGATCCTTTGCTTCGGCGCCCAGCGTCGAAACCAGCCATCGCCCTTCCTCGATGGCCGCCTGCAGGGCAGGCCTCGAGCCCTGCTCGTACACGGGAACGAAGCTGGCGACGGAGCCGGGCGCGAAGGAAGGCCACATGCGCCCCTTGATCGAGGCGTACCATCGGCTGACGGGATGCGTCATGAACAGATGATCCGGATTGGCGATGCCGGATTGCGCATTGGGATGCATCATCTCCCACGGTACGTGGGGCTCGTCTGTCACGATCTGGATCGAAAAGGCCGGTCCGAACTCCCGCCGCATATCCGCATAGAGCGAGCGAAAGGTCTCCGGCGTGGCGGCCCAGATCTTCTCACCGATTCCCCGCAGCTTGCCCTGATGCCTTCCGGTCTGCAGATCCGGGCACTCTTTCAACAGGTCGGTGGCGAAGCTTTCCGCATCGCCGAGATCGACGACCTCACTTCGCCCGGGTTTGCCGAGATTCTTCGCCTTGGGGGCGTCCAGCACCCAGATCCAGGACTTCGTCGCACCGACGCTTAGTATCTGAATCGTCAGGTCCGGCGATGTCGCTGCGGGATGGATAGAGATGGCGGCGGGAGCGGACGGCGCCTCGCGCTGAGCCTCCCTCCTTTCGACGGCCTTGAACGAGCTTTTCGCGATTCCGCTGAAGCGTCCTCGACAATTGAACACCGCCTGAATTTCGACGAGACCGTCGTCGGTGACGCCCACGACTTCGCCGTCGAACAGCGCCGCGATCGATCGTCCGTCACGCTCGATGACGATCTTCCGCCGATCGGCGCCCTCGGCGAAACGCAACTGCGCCGAGATGATCTGGCTATCGACGCTCACGGTCGTCCAGTCGTGGGGAAGCTCCATGCGGAAAGGCGGCTGATCGTTTGCGTCCTGAGCGAGATCCACTTGGAAGCGGAAACGCTCGCCGAGAGACGGTTGTTGTCCGGACTCGAAACGGGGATACCTGTCGACCACGACCGTCTGTCTCGGGTGGGCTTCCGCGGTCCCGATGTCGTCGTCGTGCTCGGCCGAGCGGAAAGGCGCGGTAACTTCGATGTCGTTCGTCAATCGCGCATCCGGATCGTAGTCGCGGAAGACCTCCTCGATCACGTCCTTGATATCCTCCGAAACGACGCTGCCCGACAGTGCGATCGTCCCTGAAGCCGATTCCGCGTGCACTTCGAAGACGTAGGGGCGCAGACGCGCGAGTTTATCCGCCGCGAAGATCCAGTCGCGGTCGGCATCGTCGTAGTTCGTTCTCGACGAGGGCGAAAGCGGCGCGCCGCCCATGTCCCTCCTCATCGTGAATCGCCAATCGAATCGCGCCATTCCGAAATGCCTTCAATCAATCGTCTGATACCAGGAACACGTCTTCGACCGTATGGAATCGCTCGGCCGAAAGCTTCACGCGGTAGACGCCGGAATCGAGAGGCACCTCGCAGCGATAACGGCCGTCGGCCGACGGCCGTAGCGTGATCCACGTCGACGGGACAGATTCGTCCACCCGATCCACTTGAGCTTCGATCGCCTGGAGATGGTCGCTCGCCGTCGCCTCGATGCGGACCGGGCGACCCGCTCGGTAGGCATCTTCGACGTACAGCGAAAAGGTCTCGGCTTCTCCCGCCCGGAACGTCCTGGGATCCACGCCGCTCTCGGTGAGCACGCCTCGCATGTGTCCGAACGATGCCTCGTCGCTCTGCAGGGCGGAGTGCGTGTTCGGCACGTATGTAGCGACCGGGAAGTCCAATTCCAGAGGGAGCGCCGAGACCCGCGGCACCGTGCCGTCGCCGGATTGGTCCATGTCGTCGTGTCGCATCAGCATCGTGAGCGTTCTACCGTCCCAAGCCGCGGATTGCACCGTCGGCTGCTCGGTTCCGATCACGGGGCGGACCCGCGGGCCGGTGCGGCCGTATTCGTCGGATCGGCTGTTGGCCTCCTGCGCCACGCGGATCTCGTCGTGGAACGCATGCGCGGCCGTGGCGCGTGTCCGGTCGAGGTTGGGCAGATCGAGCTCGAAGACCCGCTTAAGATCCTGGCCCGGCTCCTTGACGAACCTGTACGTCGGCAGCAACTGGTACACAGAATCGAACGATCGCAGCGCATCCGTGCCGTCGAACGCCTCCACCGGGCCGATCTTCCAGGTGAAGCCGTTGCACAGGAAACCGAGCGCGTTGCCGGATCCCTTGTAGGGCGTGCCGAAGCTCAGGATGGTCCGGGCGATCTTCCAGCCTTCCAGGCATTCGACGTAGTGACGGGCGACGAGGCCACCCATGGAGTGGACGACGAAAACGACCTTGGCCTCCGCGTTCCCGCTCTTCTCGCGCCAGGCCTTCAGCCGAGCAGGCACGAACGCCGCGAGCCTGCGCGCCGACACGCGGTTGCTGCGTCGCCAGTCGTACGGGAACACGAAGTAGTTCTCGCCGGGAATCAGACCGACGCCATCGACGAGGCCCGACTGGAGTCGAGAATATCCGCCCTGCTTCCAGAGGCCGGGGAGGATCTCGACGTTGTCGACGAGGGCGGTCGCGACGATGCCGTCTCCGATGTCGTCGGTCTCGTCATCGGTCCCCGTCAGCGCCAGCTGCCGCATCGCCTCTCCGCGGAGGATGCGATATAGCGCGCCGGGAGACGTGCCCCACAGCGGCTTGCCGTCCTTCGACAGGACGGAGCCGATCAGGCCGGGCACGACCACCACGATGTCCGGGTATTTCCAGGGCATGCATCCTCCGGGGCGTTCGGCGGCGGCGGCGTGACGTCGTGCACGCCACCGAACTGCCCGGCGGGACCAATACCCCAGCTTTCAGAAATTGGCGACACCAACTTCCGCGAGTTGGCCGGTCCGCGCCGCGGCGGCGACTGGCCCGGCTTATCCGGTCCCAAGTCGATCGCCCAACTGCAGGCGTCTCAAGGCTCCGTGGAGGGAGGCCTCGCTGATCCTGTCCTGCTTGGCGCGTGCCGTAAGCCGTGCGGCTTCGTTCACGACCCAGGCGGCGTCGCTCATCGGACGTCCGGCCAACGCGCGGCTCGTATCCGACAGATCCAGCGGATCGTGCGGCCGTTCCTTCAGCATGCCCTGCAGTGCGAGCTCGACTTCCTCGCTCGTGGGGTAGTCCACGAACACCGAGTGGTCGAAGCGGCCTGTTCGCAGTACGGCGGGGTCGAGAGCCTCCTTCCGGTTGGTCGTCGCCAAGACCAAGATGCGGTTCTTCGCAGCGGATTCGATCATCCTGAGGATCTCGGTCAGTTCCTCGACCTTGTGATCTTGCGACATTGGTCCTCGCGCCGACGCTACGGCATCGATCTCTTCCAAGACGAGCAGCGACGGGGCGCTGCGCTTGGCCTGGTCGAAGGCCTGCCGCATCGCAACAGTCGTCTGATGGATGAAGGGGCTTCCAATCTCTCCGAGATCCAGCCGAAACGTCGGCCGCCGCAGCGCGGCGACTAGTGTATCCACCGCGTGGGTCTTGCCCGATCCGGGCGGTCCGTAGAGCAGAATACCGTTCGGCAACTGCACCCTCAGCGCCTGGTATCTGTCGGGATCGGCGCTCGGCTCGATGACGTACTCGCGAAAGAAGGCTTCGAGAGCCGGGCGACCGGGCAAAGCGAAGGCTTCGGGCGCGACCGGGTCCGCGAACTCGGAGACGCCCAGAGCGGATAGGAAGAAGGCAATGTCGTCGGAGGAGACCCAAGGATTGGCGCCGCGCACCGAGCTAATATCCAGCGTGGCCGACTGGGACGCCGTCAGTATTTGCGCCGCGATCTGCCTCATGTCTTCCGCGGCGTCGGGGTCCTTCACGGCCAGGCACGCATCCAGTGCGGGCAGAAACAGCGCACTCGCCAATTCGGCCCGCGGAGCGCGCCGGCGCATGCCGGCGATCGCCTCACCTAGGGCTCTGACGTCGCTGGTCGTGGGCAGCCCGAAGCGCTTCGGCCAGTGCAGCAACGGAACGGGCTCGGAGGACTTCGCCACCGGCATGGTCAGAAAGCGGCGGCCGCCGAACTCGAACTCGGCGAACCGGGAAGCACCGTCGATCCGCGCAGCGTCATCCGCGGCCGGCTCTCCGCCGGCGAGAACGAGGATGAGCGCGTCGCCCGCCTGCTCCTGCAGCACCTGATAGCCCGGCCCTTCCGCACGCAGCCTGCCGACCGTGCCGGATACGATCTTGTGACCGATCGGAAACCAAGGAAAGCCGGACATGCTACTTCATGAGGCCGGCCAGAGCTGCGCTGGCCGCGTTTTTGGCGGTGGTCGGTATCTGGTTCTCAAGGATTCGTCCGATGGTTCGCCGCAGTCCGTCCAGATCGTTTCGGTCGATGCAGGCCTGTCCGTCGGCGACCAGCCTGTCGTGCAGCGCCTTGTCGATGGCCAGGTGGCGTTCGCGGGAGAAGGCGAGGAACAAGTCGACCTGAAAGCCAGGATGCTCCTTGGCGCCATTGATGAAGATCGCGAACATCTCGGAGTGTGACTTTCGCGCGTCGTCGGGCCGACCATGGCGGAGCGCTTCCCGAAGCTGCGCGAGCAGCGAGTCGAACCGATCGTTCGTAGATTTGGGCGCGTGGGGCCGGACGATGGAATCGTAGTCTTGGACCAATCGATCCGTCTCTTCCGTCAGAACGGCTCCCACGTTTTCAGGACGGTTCTTGATGCGGGAGATGTCCTGTCTGATGGCGCGTCCCTCCTCGGCTATCGATCGGCGCGTATCCGCTTCGAATGACGTCCTCAGGTTCTCGCGTTGTTCATCCAGCCGCCGGTTCAATTCCTCCGTCTCGGCGCTGCGCTTCGCACCGAGGGCGCGCTCGAGTTCTTCGAGCTCGGTCGCGGTCGTGTCGAGGACGGAGTTGGCGAGTTCCTCGCCTTCCTGCCCTTCGAAGCTCCTTCTGGCCCCGTGGTCGGTGAACATCTTGCCGGTGTCGAAGCGGCGACCGATGGAGGGCACTTCGAGCGCGCAGTTCAGGAGGCCGTTCTCGTCGAGATTCCAGTGTACGTGGACGACGTCGCCGCGCCGGATGATATCGCCGATCTCCAGTTGGGATCCCTCGACGCGGAAGCTTCCGACGTGAAGATTGAGGGCAGGATCCGTCACGCCAGCCTCCATTTGGTAGACCTCGAAATCGAGCCCTCCTTTTTCTCCGCCCTTGAGATCGTTCGCGGCCCGGTACGTTTCCGTGCCGCTCGCCGGAATCGATTGTCCCTTGGCCACAAGTTCGTGGAGCGTATTCTTGGGGAGACCGCCTTCGTCGACTACCACCTTGACGGCGATGGTATGCGTGATCGGCGTGCCCGAAGACGACGCGTCCGTCCGCTTCACCACGAGCCTGGTTTCGGCCTCCTGAACGGGATTTCCGGATCGGTCGAACACCATCACCCGGAACTGGTTGTCGCCCCGGCGCGAAACGGGCACGTCGTTGACGGAGGTTGTGCCGTCGAGAGACAGCTGCCCGCTCGTCCAGCCCATGTCGCTGTCGATCTGGAGACGATAGCCTTGGCCTTGCACTTCCGCCTGCGCCCTGACCCGTATCCGTATCCGCGCATCCGAGGTGCGCTCCGGATAGCCGTATTCGATCTTGACCGACCCGCCCGCCTTGGCCGTCGCCCGGGTCGGTTTGGCGGTCACCGCTTCGCCGGACCAATCGCGGCTCTCGGCGAAGATCGCCGCCCCGAACGCGACGGCGGTCATGGGATCGGAATCGAGGTCTCCGGCGATGCCTAGCTGTTCCGGCACGCGCGAACGTACGATCGGCATGCGGGTCGGACCGCCGATGAACACGACCCGATCGATGTCGCCGCTCTGGTAGCCGTTCTCCTTGAGCAGCTTCCGGCACGCGTCGATCGATCGGTCGACCTGATCGGAGACCAGATCCTCCAGTTGCCGTCGGTCGAACGGAATGTCGAGATAGATTTCCTTGCCGGACAGGTCGCGGGACGCGAGTTGGCTCTCGTCGGCAGAAATGCGCGTTGAGAGCTGCGCGGACAATTCGATCTTGGCCCTCTCCGCATAGAATGCCGCGATCCTCAGTACGCGCTGATAGGTCGGATCCCTCTGCAGGTCGTCGGGAAGATCGAACTGGTCCATGAGCCAGGACCGGACGATTTCGTTCACGACGCAGCGGTCGAAATCGGTGCCGCCCAGCATGTTGATGCCGCCGTGGCCCACGACGTTGATCGTACCGCCGACGCTCTGCACGATGGCGACGTCGAACGTGCCGCCTCCCAGATCGTAGACGAGGAATTGACCGTCCTTCAGCGCCGAGTTGCGCCTTTGACGATCGGCGATCGACGCCATCGCGGCTGCGATCGGTTCCTGGACCAGGCCGACGCGGCGGATGC
The DNA here is from genome assembly GCF_041262065.1 of Bradyrhizobium sp. USDA 327. NCBI lineage: Bacteria > Pseudomonadati > Pseudomonadota > Alphaproteobacteria > Hyphomicrobiales > Nitrobacteraceae > Bradyrhizobium > Bradyrhizobium sp. USDA 327. The sequence goes on from NZ_JBGCCW010000001.1 coordinate 7,078,340, forward strand.
CGGCGGCCTGCGCCGCACGCATGGTGGCTTCGCACTGCATCTGATTGAAGGCCGCAGGGATCGTGATGACCGTGCCCTCCAGATCGAACTGACCTGCCGCGAGCTTGGCCTGCGCCAGAAGCGTCTTGAGCACTTCGGCGCTCGCCTCCTCGGCGCTCATCGTCCGGTCGGCGCTCCTGAATTCGATCGGGCTCGAGGTGCCCATGAGGCGTTTGAACTTCTTGCCGACGTTCTCGGGCGAGAAGGCGTCCTGCTCGTAGGCTCGTTTTCCGACGAACATGCCGCCGCGGCGGTCGATCATGATCGCGCTCGGCAGCACGTCCGATCCGTCCACCGTCTTGTAGAGGCGCAATTCCCGACCGTCGTTGCCGACGATGGCCGAATTGGACGTTCCCAAATCGATGCCGAGGTACATGCTCACTCCTTGCTCGTCAGATAGACCTTGCCCATCAGAACGGGACGCATGTCCGCGATGACGGCGGGCTCGATGGTACGGGCAACCACGACGTCGGCGCGTCCCTGAAATTCGTCCCCGTTGACGGCAGATACCGGCAGGTTGACCTCGAAGTCCATCCCGTCGAATGACTGAACCGACATCTTGCGATCTCGGAGAAGTTCGTCGAGCCGGTCGGCGGCGTAGCGCCCCTGCGAGGCGTATCTCTCACGCCGGTCCTCGGGAACGCTGTCCAGAGCCCGTTCCAGCACGCGCAGCAGCTTCCAATACTCGACCGCGAGCCGAGCCATCGTATCTTCGCCGTCCGTCATGATCGTCCCTCGTTCGCGCGCATTGTTCCCGCTCGCTCATCGCCGCGTCGTCGGCGAACCGGATGGTCGCCACGACGCCGCGAGAGCGCGCCCCTCGGACTCCAGCGAGTACCGCTTGCCGATCAGCTCGGCATCGACGGCATCCTTGTCGCTCTGCCGATAGCGATAGTCGCTGCAGCGCGAATTGTAGTCGTCCACGGCCGCGCTGAAGCGCTGGCCCTGCACGCCGGCTTGAATCAGAGGGCGGGCGGCCTCGATCCGAACTCGCTGGAATGCGCAGTAGCGGATGTTCGCCCGGGTCAGCGCCAGACCGGTGCCGACCGCCGGCATCGTCTCGCCGGTGTCGAATGTCTCGGTCCTTTGCGCGGGCGGCGCTGTCGTCTGAGATGGAGCCGGCGTTTGCGGCCATGTTTGAGTGTTGGAATAGGATGGCGGCGGTCGGTACTGCGTCGTCTGCGGTCCCGAACTGCTTCCTCCATTGGCCAGAATGGCCCAGAGCCCGCCGCCCACGATTACGACGCCCCAAAACCACATCACTCGGGTGTTCGCCTTGCGCTTGGCGGCCGCCGCGTCCCGAATGGTCCGCACGGCGCTCAAGTTCTCTTCGTCGGTCTCCAGCGTCAGGAGTCTCTCCGCGAGTTGCTCGGTCTCCTTCCACTTTTGGGCCTGAAGATTCTTCGTCAGGTCGTTCTCGACGAGGATCTTGCGGGCCGCGCGCTGGTCCTCGCGGAGCATCGCGAGCATATCCGGCGACGGTGGCTTGTGAGCCGCATGGTCGAGAAGTCCCTGGATGATCCTGTCCGCGGCTTGCGGCGAGGACGAATCGTTGTTCAGGGAAATGGCGACCGAGCGGACCAGGCGCCAAGGTGCATCCGAGAAGGGAAATTTGGCGGTCGCATCGACTGCCGCTGCGAACTTGTCGAAGATGGACCTCACGCTTCCGACGGACCCGGGCCCGAATCCGGCCTTGAGCAACTCGCCTTCGATCGTGCGGTGCGAGTTGTTGGCCTGCTCGCAGGCCTGCAGCAGCGGCGTGAGCAACTCGTCGGCCAGCTTGTCGTTGCGAAGCTCGGCCAGCTGCTTCGTGTCTTCGGCCATCTGGTCGGCGGCGCGCGGCAGGTGGCCGAAGACATCGGACGCGATGGAAACGACCTTCTCCGCGCCTTCGAATTCGCGTTGATCGTTGGACAGATCGAGAGCGAGTTGCCGAACGGTCCCATACATCTCTCGCGCGCCGGGATCCTCGCGCTGGCGGTGAGTTTCGTAGGTCTGGACTGGCCGAACCAGCGCCATCCAGAAGCGCAGCGCCTTATCGAGTTTTCGATACGCTGCGTCCGGCTTCGGATTCTTGCGGATCTCGTCGCAGGCGCTAACCACGGCTTCCCGGCGCTTGGAGAGTTCGGAAGCCACGGTTTGACGGAACATCGACACGTACACGTCGAGCCTGAAGACCGCGGCGCCGTCCCCGCCAGCGACGATCCTCGAGACGAACAGATCGAATAGTGCCAGCGCCTGATCGCCGAAGCCGAGGGCCTCGATGACCGCCTTGGTCTGTCGGTCCAGCAGCTTGGAAAGGGCCTCGCTGACCGCCTCGCGGTCTACGCGACCCAAGGCGATCTCCTGCCGCACGTCGTTGATGGCGTCGCAAACGGCGCCCGGCGCGACGGCGGCCTGCGCCTCGATCAGGTCGCAGAGGTGATCGAGCCCGAGCGGCCCCGCCGAGCCGTAATGGGCGAGGACGTTCGATCTCGGAAGGGAGTGAAGGCGCGTCAGACGCTCCTCGATCTCGCCGATCGGCCTTCCCATACGGATGTCGGATACGATCTGGGTCGCCAAGCTCGGATCGACGTCGAGGAAGCCGCCGACTTCGGCTTCGATCCGGAGTCTCGGGGTCAGGAGCGTCTGCTGCGCGCGCAGCAGGACATCCGGCTCGTCCGCCCCGTCCTCGACCGCGTCTTCGTACGCTTCCTTGACCGCGGCGGGCTTGGCGTCGGGCGAGAGTCCGAGGAGGACGAAGGGATTCTTGAGGAGATTGAAGTCGCCGCCCGCGATCGGCCCGGCGCGCCCTTCCGACAGCACGCGGTCGCGATGGGATCGGAATAGGATCGCATCGCGCGGAGCGAGTCGGATCGCCTCGTCGAAGTCGCGAAGCGCGCGATCACGGTCGCCTTTCTTTTCCCAGACCAGCGCTCTGAGGCCATAAGCATGAGCATCGTTCGGAGCCAGCCGCAGAGTCCGCTCAAAATCCTGCAGCGCCTCGTCATATTGGCGCAGACGAGCTTTCATAAGGCCTCGCTGCCGATAAGCCTTTGCATCGTTTGGATTTCGAGAAATGGCCTCGTCGTACTCGAAAACCTTGGCTTCGAGATCCTCGAACTCTTTACTGCTGCCGTGCGGAGGCATGGGGTCCGTGATGAAAAGGGCTTGAAGGGCAATGTAGTACTTTGGCTGCGATCAAATCGCGATTGAACCTTTTATGTAGCGCAACCGGTGATGTGAGTCCTCTGCTATATTCCAGACCGTATACGCGTCCATCCGGCTGGCTAGGGAAAGCGGAGCTTCCTAGAGGAACCGCGGAGTGACGAGGTCCGCGGGATTCAGGCGTCTTGACGACGGTGGCGTCAACCCAATCTGCTGCCGTTACGGGGTCCGCTCACGGGCCTTTCCATTTCAAGGCCTTTTTCACCGCGCGCTCCACAAACTGCCAAGCCTTCTCGTCGCCAGCTTGGGCCGCTTCTTTCACGGCGTCAATAATCGCGGGCTTCATATAAATTAGCATCGCCTTCCGCTCGTCGGCCCTCGTCGAGGGCGTCGGGGGCTTCCCGCTCTTCTTGGCCTTCGCCATTTCAGTCGCATCCTTCTTGGACCCGACCTCGATTCTAACAGGATGGTCGCGCAGTGCTAAGGGGCGGTAACCATAAAGTTGTTGACTTCATGCAATGCGGATATCGAATTAGATATCTGATAGGTATCTAATAGATATCTGTTGTTGACTTTCTAATGAAGGTGTGATTTAAGCCAAGACACTAAAACGTTCATCAAGACATGGGAGAATTTGCTGCCCCCCGGTCGGCTCCGCGCGATTCCGCGCGTGGCGACCGCTGTTCGCCGTTTCATTCGACGATATCAGCGAGGATAGATGCAGAAGAACCTGTTCATCGGTTTCAAGGCCAGCCGTGCGATCCCGATTCACAACAATCTCACCCGCGATTTTCTGATCCAGGCGACGCTGGACGGCGACGTCCGTCGCATCGAGTACCAGAACAGCGTGATTATCGACGAGCGCATCGTGTCCGCCGATGGCATCGTGGTGGAGCGCTTCGACGGTCGCTACGCCGTCGACCTCGTCGAGGCCCGACCGGCAAACGACCCGTCGGCCGAAGCCTTGATGCAGCTCGCCTTCGCCCGCAAGTGTCACGGGATCATCGAACTCCGCGCCGCCGACGTGCGCGCGGAGCCGCGCTGCTCGGCGGCGCGCGAAGTCTGGAGCCATCGCACCGTCCGCATGCACCCGGATGATCGCGCGGAAATCCTCGAAACCTTGGAAAGCGGCGGGCCGGTCGGGCTGACGCAGCTCGTCGGATCGGTCGGCACGCGCGGCGAAGCGCGGGCGCTGGTCTACGCGCTCGCCTGCGAAGGTGCGATCGAGCTCGATCTCCGCTTCGGGCTCGCCGGCGACATGATCGTGCGTTCGGGCTACTCCGGCTCCGCCCACAGCCTGCGCGCGTACAGCGCCTAGCTACTCCCATTGTCGGCAACTCGGCTTCACCGCGCGACTCCGCGTCGCGCGGTGAAGCATTTTTGCGCGCGTCACTGTCGTGTGCATGGGCCATGGCGGTTTGGTCGGGCAACGCGCACCAGCGCCGTGACCAGGCGGCCTGTTATCGAATCCTTGAATGCACCTCTGGCGGCATCGCCGCACCGCGCCGGGAGCTAACACATGTCGGACTACGAAAACGGCGGCGTGGGCGATCCCGCATCCGAAGGGCGCGGCTTCACGGCGCTCGCGAAGGCCTATGCGACGCAGGACCTGGAGAGCCTGGACGACCAGATGGATGTCGCGGAAGAAACGACATCGTTGCCCGCTCGTTCGATCGGCCACAACAGGATCACCGCGTTGATCGTCGCCGCCTCGCTGCGCCGCGCGACGACGGCGGCGGATCGCCGTCGCGTCCTACGCGACGAGCCTCCGGCTGCCGTCGTCATAACGGTGCCCAAGTCTACCTGGGTCGAGCCCGTCGAGCGTTATCTCCACGGTCTGAAACGTGGCTGGCTGGTGATGGCGCGCTCCGGCTCGGACCGCGGGCATACCGCAAGCGTGGGCAACGACCAGGTTGCCAGGGCGCTCTCGCGTGGACGCTCGGTGGTCGGGGTCGCGACCGACCCGGGACGGCAGCTCCCCCGCACGCTGACGGCTGCGGCGGATATCGAGATCGAGCTGGGCGACCTAGACACGGGCAGCGTCGGGACAGCGATGCGCTCGCGCTTCCCGGGCGCTGCCGTCGCGGTACCGGCGGATGCCTTGACCGCGCTTCAGCTCGACGATGTGGTCGCGGCAATGCGCCCTGGCGTGTCCCCTGAGGAGGCCGTCGAACTAATGCGCCGCGCGTCGCGGCGGCGGTCCGCGGGCAACGACATCTCGACCGCGCCGGATCTCGCGACCGCCGTCGAGTTCGGCGCCGCGCGCGAGTTCGGGCTCGCTCTGGCGCAGGATATCCGGGATTTCAAGGATGGCCGCCAGTCTTGGGCCGACTCTATGAAAGGAGGACTATTTTTCGGGAAACCAGGAACTGGGAAATCCGTACTGTGCGCCAGCATCGCCGCAGCAGCCGGCGTGCCGTTGCTGCGGTTTTCGGTCGCCTCGATGTTCGACAAGAATTCGCATCTTGGGACGGTCATTGAAGCATTCAAAAACATGATGTCTCAGGCCGCCGCCATCGGCAGCTGCTGCATCGTCGTACTCGAAGAGATTGAGTTTATTCCGCGCCGCGATCGCCTCGATGACCGCGGCGGCGGGAAATCCTTTTGGTTGCCTATTATCGACCTGGTCATGTTGCTGACGGACGCCGGGATCGCCGCCAACGAGCCGAACGGCGGAGCCGGCCGCCCCGTCGGAATCTTTATCCTGGGTTGCACAAATCATCTCGATATGGTCGAGCCTGCCCTGCTGCGGCCGAACCGGCTCGAGCGTGCCGTCGAGGTGTTGCCGCCCGACATCGCCGGCATCGCGAACGTCCTGCGCTTCCACCTGGGCTGCGCGCTCGCCGGTGAGGACATTTCGGCGGTTGCGAGGTCGCTCGAAGGGGCGACGGCCGCGGAATGCATGGCCGTCGTGCGCGCGGCAAAGCGTACTGCCCGCCACGCAGGTCGACCGATGGCGTTGGCGGATTTTGCCGCAGCGGCACACGGCGACGACGATCGCTCGCCGCAGGTCGTATGGCGCACCGCCGTTCACGAGGCGGCGCATGCCGTCGCCACCATCGCGACCGGTGAGGGCGGCTTGGTCTACGTGTCCATTGAGCGCCACGGCGGTCACACCGCGGTCGAGGGCGATCGGGACGACCTGCCGACCCTGGCGGCCATCGAACGCACCGCGGTCTGCCTTCTTGCGGCAGGTGCCGCCGAGTCCTCGATCGTCGGATCGCTGTCCACCGGGTGGTCGGGGACGGACCGATCGGATCTCGGCAGGGTCGCGCTCCTGCTCTCTCACGTCCACGCTTGCAGCGGCTTGGCGGGCAAACTGTTCGTGCGTGCGAATATGGATGCGGCGCTCGAGGCCGTGCGCGCCGACCCTGAGCTCGGCCGCGCCGTCGAGGATCACGTGCGCCAACTCTACGCGCGCGCCGTCGCCCTCGTCGGCAGGCATCGCGACCGCATCGTCGCCGTCGCCGAGGCCCTCGTCGATAAGCGGCATCTCGACGCCGCCGAGGTGGTGACGATCTTGTCGGACATCCCCGAGAATTCGAGCGAGTTGTCGGAGGATCGCCGATGATCCTGACGGTCAAGGTGCATGGAGATGGAGAGGACCGGCACGCCGTTGTCGCGGTCGTGCGGATCATCGGTCCGGACAAGACGACCGGCCGGGCAGATTATGCCGTCGGTGCGGTCGAGGGCGCCGGTGTTCGCGGAGGGTCGGCGCGGAGCGCCGGATGTGTCGTCGGACACGACCGCCGGCTCGGCATTTGGGCGCTACTCGAACAGGCCTGCGCCGCGCTCAAGAAAGCCAACTTTTCCGAGCCCTGAGCGCGATGCTGGGCCCGTCGCACCACCCGCAACCAAGACAGATCGGAGCCAGATGACGAATCCTTCGACCGCCACCACCACGATCATCCATCGCCCCTTCGGTGAACTGACGGGTTACCGCCGCGTCACGGACAGGGCCAGCCGTGTCGCCGTGCATGCCTTTCCGATGTCGCGGCTCGCCGCGGTCTCGGCCGCCGGCCTGCTGGCGACGCCGGGCTGCTACGTCATGACGGACGGCAAAGTGGTCTATATCGGCGAGAGCCGGAGGCCGGGGCGCCGCCTGTCGGAGCACGCGGGCGACCCCGACAAGGCCTTCGCGCAGAACGTCTACGTGATCGCTGGCCATGGCGACCCTTTCGACAAGATCTTGGGCTTGGACCTTCAGTACAAGTTGACTTCTCTCGCGGTGAAGACCCGAGAGGTCGCCGTGATGAAAGGACTCAATCCCAGCGAGCCCGACATGTCGGACGACGACCGCGCGACGCACAACCGGATCGCGACCGACGCGCTGCGTCTCCTCTTCGACGCCGGCTGCACCATCTTCCGGCCGACGACGGGTGCTTCCGACGACCAGGCCGAGACGCCGCCGGCGTCTCAGGAGCGCGTCGCGGCCGAGGACGGCGGTGATTCTGCGGACAGCGGCCCGATGGCCATCGGCGTGACCACCGGCGAGGAGTACGAATTGCGGTATTGCGGGCTCTGGTCGCGCGGATACCCGTCCGGTGGCCGCTTCGTCGTCGCGGCGGGGTCGGAAGTGCGCGCGCAAACCAACGGCAGCGTCGACGACCTCACGCGTAAGCGCCGCAAGGAGCTCTTCCGCGCGGATGTCCTCGAGGAGATCCCCGGCGCCGCCGACCGTCGCCGCCTGACGGTCGCGGTCGCCTTCGCGACCCAGTCCATCGCTGCGAAGGTCGTCTGCGGCGCCCACAGCGCCCCCCGCTGGACGCCGCTCGCGGCGCGGGCCGTGGTGTTGGCGACCTGAGGCCTTTCGGCGCCGCCCGCCGCCGGCAGCAGGCCGGACCCGCAGGCGCCAGCGCGAAAGCCCCACTGCCCGGCCGTTCGCTAAAAAACGAAAAAGGCTGGGGATTGTTTTCAAGGATTCGAATCTTGAAGGAAATCGAATCCTTGGGCCCGTTTTCAAGGATTCGATTTTCAAAGACTCGATTTCAAGGATTCGAATTTTTGAAATCGATTCCTTGCAGTTTGAATCCTTGAGTTGCCAATTTTCCGAAGTTTTAACGATCGAAGCGTGCCGGCGCGGTCCGGCGGCCGGCTGCGCTGGCACCCGACGCGGCCCGCCGGCGAAGAGGAGGAGAACAGCGGAATGGCACCGATACCTAAGCGCGTGGTCCAGCGCCCCTCGGTCGACATGTGGTCCCCGACAGAGGTTATGACGCTCCAGGAAGCTGCCGCGCTCATGTGGCCCGAGGGATCGCCGATCACTGCCTCAACTTTGAGGACGGCGTACCGTTCTGGTCGCCTTGAAGTTGTGAAGGTGACCCGCAAGATTCTGGTGACCCGAGAGGCGCTGGAGGCGATGATGGAGGCCTCGCGCCACAAGGCCGGGACCTGAGCGCCGGCACCGCGACCGACGAAGTATTTCCGACGCGCGCGCAAGTATTGGAAGCGCCCGCGCGTCGGAGCGGACCCATGTTCTAGCCCCGTCGCCGGAGCCCCGGGTGCGCTCGACTCCCCGAAAAAAATATTGAATCGATGAGATCGCGCTTCCGCCCGACACGGACCGCAGGCGCTAAAGATCCGGACGACCCCGGCGGATTCGCCGTCGGGGACGACGTTCGGAAAAGACGACGGCCCCGTCGATTTCTCGACGGAGCCGCTGACGGAACGTGCGCGGACCTAGCCCTTCGAAAGCAAGCCGTGCACGCGTCCAGGGAGCTCTTGTACCATGAACTTCTTCTACAAGAAACTGAGCGAAGCCGCGCTGGAGCGGGCCGCTGTCCTGCCGTCCCTGATCGAGGGCGAGCGGGAACCCAAATGGTCGATCCGGATGCGCCCGTCCGGGTACTACGCCTTGTGCAAGGACGGGGAATTCTTCGAATCCACCGGCCTCGACACCGAGCCGGCGGCGCTGGAATTCCTCGATACCTGGAAGCTGCAGTGCGAGGCGCTCCGGGACGGTACCGTGGACGTCCGGCGCTCCTCGGCGACCGCGATCATCGAGCACCGCATCAAGATCGTGCACAAGAAGAAGCTGCGCGGCGCTTCCGTGATCGAAAGCACGCTGAACGCGCTCAAGCCCTTCGTCGAAGGCCGCCAGTTGCGGCACCTCAACGACGAGTGGCTGGACGAGGTCGAGGAGGGCATGTGCGAGAACCACTCGCGCACGTATTACACCAACGCGATCTACTTCTACCGCACCGCGATCCGGGGATGGTGCCGCGCCTGCTCCTCGGCGCCGATCCTGCCGTTCGAGGCGCCGCCGCGGGAGGCGGGCCGCAAGATTGTCCTGCACAAGGCCCAGCGCGACCGCGTGGTGCGCTGGGCGGGCGGCACCGAGGACTTCAATCCGAAGACCGGCCGGTGGACGCCCCGGGAAGGCGGCCTGTCCGCGAACGAGGCGAACTGCCGCCAGGTGACCTACCGCAAGATGCATCTCGGGCTGACCTTCGGCTCCCGTCCCGGGGTCTATGAGTGCCTCGGCTGGGAGCCCAACGAGGAGGGGGGGCACCTCGACCTCGACGAGGGCATCTTCCACCGCGTGCCGCTCGGGGCGAGCACGGCGGCCAACAAGCTGAGCCCGTCGGTGCCGATCCCCCCGGAGGCGCTGGCCGAGTACGCCCGCTGGCGCGAGACCGACGGCGACTCGCCCTGGGTCTTCCGCAACCTCGACGGCAGCCCGTCGAGCCTGCGCCGCCAGCAGGATATCTTCTCCGAAGCGATGGCGGCGCTGGGCATCGAGAACATGACCGGCCACATCCTGCGCCACACCGCGATCACGATGATGATCGAGATGGGCGAGACGGCCGCGGCGATCTCGGCGGTCTGCGGCATCTCCATCGCCGTGCTCCACCGCGTCTACGACCACTCGGACAACCGCGCGGTGCAGAAGCTCGCGCTCGGCTCCATGGACCGCATGATGCGCTAGGCCGCGGCATCCCCGTGCCCTCCTCCGCGACGCCGCCGGCCGACGAGGCCGGCGGCTTTTTTTTCGGCCCCGCGGGCCAGCCGCCGTACGATCCCCGTACGGCCGCTGGCCCCCGGCAACCGGCGCCGGCGACGCCAAGGCGCGTCCCATTTACCTCCATGAGCCCTTGGGGTCTTCCTCCGGCGAAATGCGACGCTGGTTAACGCTTCTATTAGAACCCAATAAAATCGGGGTTTTTCGAGGAAGCCCAAGGCAATCTGAGGTAGCAAAACCGGCTTTAGGGCCGTTCATTCAGGTCGTGACCGTACATTGTCCGTACTGTCACGAAGAGGCGCAAGATGGTCTAGAACTGGCCTTGCCGCGGCACCGCCGGTGGCATCGGACCTGGAGCAAATGATCATCGATGACGGTGGGGGCGTTGATCGGCGTTCCGGTCGGCGCCGGTCACTGGAAGCGAACCAATTCGCGCTGCGCTTTCCGACCCGCATGATCCTCGAACTGGCCGCGGCCTACGCCGATCCGCGTGAGATGGCCGCCCTCGCGGCCCCGGCCAGAGGCTCGCCGCCGGCGACCGCGACCGCCGCGAGAGAGCGCCCACCGCCGTCGATCCGCTGGTCCAGCCGGCGCGCATCGTCTGCAACGCCTCGGGCCGCTGCTGGCGCACCCGCCCGCCGGTCTACGCGCCGCCGGTCGTGGTCTACCCGCGCCGCCACGTCCACCGTTACGGCTACGGCCCCTGCGTCGCTACGGCCGCGGCTGTTGATCGGCCGAAGGATCCGAACACGAAAGCCCGCCTGACGGCGGGCCTTTTTCGTTTCGGCGGGCATTGGAACTTCACAAATCTAAAATTTTTCAGATAAATGTTGTACACGTATCTAAAAACGTTTAGATATGCGAGATCGATGTCCGAGAACGAAAGGAATTGCCTCCATGAAGCCCATCGTCTTCGCCCAGCTCAAGGCCATCCAGGCCGACGCCCACGCGGCGAAAAAGGCCCAGGACGCCCTCGTCGTCCGCATCGACGCCATGGTCGCCGAGCACTCGCCCAAGGACGCCGCCGGCAGCAACCCGGAGGACTGGAAGCGCCCCGACGGCCGCATCAGCGACGTCGGCGCGCTGGTGATGGAGGGCATGTTCGCCTCGGACCGTCCGGTGGGCGAGATCGCCAAGGACTTCAAATGCAGCCCGAGCGCGGTCAGCCACCGCAAGAAGCTCTGGGAGGCGAGGACTGGCGCCCAGCCGGACGTCCAGGCCTGACGCCCGGCATCCGCCGGCCGTGATCCACCGACCTTTTCCAAGGGAGAACGAAATGACCGATCTGACCAAGCTTTCCGTCCGCGAGCTTGAGACCATGATGGACAACGCCCGCACGCGTTCTGGCCTGCCGGGCGCGCAGGATGCCTACCGGGCGGCCGCGATCGAGCTCTTCAAGCGCCACGGCGCCCACCGCGACGACCCAGTCCTCGCCGGCTGCTGGGGCGCCATAGGCCTCGCCGACCGCGCCCGCTACGAGCGGACCGGCAAGCGGCTGAAGTCGAACCACAGCCTGGCCTCGATCAAGCGCAACGGCGAGCTCGCCTTTATGACGGCCTGCGCCCTGGGCCGCACGCTGGGCACCGGGTTCGACCTGCTCGTCGAGGCCGGCCTCGGCATGTGCACGGTGGAATACGTGGTCGCCGCCAACGCGACCGCTTTCCCCGACGACGCGGTGCAGTCGGCCCGGGCGCGCCTGGCCGCCCGCGGCATCGCGCTGCCGTGACGGATCCGGGCGGGGACCACTGTTTTCGGGCGATCCCCTGCGAAGGAGGAACTGGGCTGGGGGCTGAGGTCGGGGCCGCGGGCGGTCCCCGCCCGGCTCTCAACGGCGGCGGCGAGATCGCCGACGCGTTGGACTTGGCGATGGCTGCCCGCACCGAACGGGCCGCCATCGCGGTCCTGACCGGGTTGTCGAGCGTCGACGTCCCGGTGGCCAGCGCCGTCATGACGACCGCGACGCCGCGGCGCTTCACCGTGATTGACTTCCGCGCACTCTGGTCACTAGGCATCGAGCGGCGTGGTTACTATTCAATGACCTTTTACCTAGGTTATCTGGAAGCCTGCCGCGGCATCGCCTCCGATGCCGCCGTTGACCTGCGCACGCTCGACCGGGCTCTCTGGAAATACGCGGACGCCAACCAGCGGGTGGGCAGCTAAGAATGTTCTTCTCTCGCCGCCGAGAGCCCATCTGGACGTCACTCACGGGAATTTGAGCGGTCGAACTGCAGTATTTTCTGTGGATTCAATCAGATAGCGCTGAACTGCCCCAAGGGGCCTCGAAAGTATTCAACGATCCTGGTTCACCTTGAACGACATCAATTTACTCGACTTTTGTATCCCATCCTCAACAGGTGATGCCCGCCGGCGGCTGCGATCTCCAGCGCGCGCTTGGCGCTTTCCTGGCCCTTGATGTCGCGCAGGTCGAGCGTCGAGGCGGCGGCCTCGTGCACCTTCGGCGAGGGTCGCGACAGCACCTGCGTGCCCTTGAAATGGTTGGCGATCTGGATCAGCGAGTGTGCGGCGATGATCTGGATGTCCGGGCTCGCCCAGGCTGCTTCCGAGCCGCAGGCCGCCGGGCAGATCAAGCCTTCCTCGCGCGCATTGGCGCCGATCGCGGCGGGAAGAACGCCGGCCACCGGGGCGATCGAGCCGTCGAGGCCGAGCTCGCCGAGAACGGTGAAGCCGGTCAGCGCATCCGGCGGGATCGCGCCGATCGCCGCCATCAGCCCGAGCGCGATCGGCAGGTCGTAATGGCTGCCTTCCTTGGGCAGGTCGGCCGGTGCCAGATTGACGATGATCCGCCGCGCCGGCAGCGCCAGCCCCGAGGCGATCAACGCCGAGCGCACCCGCTCGCGCGCCTCCGACACCGCCTTGTCCGGAAGACCGACGATGGCGAAGGCCGGCAGGCCAGGGGCGACCTGCACCTGCACGTCGACCGCGCGGGCCTCGATCCCCTCAAAGGCGACGGTAGAAACCCGCTGAACCATGCTCGAACCAGCCTGCCCCTTTCGCGCAATTAGGGGTAGCAGAGCGCGGCCGCCTGCGCAAGAACAATACGGGAACATCTCCCGGCGCCCGCGCAAGCCCTAACCGGGTGTAAACGCGACGCGGAGACTACGTCTCGAATGCTCCCTTCTGTCCTCAGCACATTCCAACGAATGTCCATTACTCCTGAGGCTGCGGGATGGGCCGTGATCTAACAAATGAAGTAGCAAGATGCTTGCAAATCGCCGGAGAAGCGAACGTCGGGTGTGCAGCCGGCTCGCCAAGATTCATTTTGGCGCGGGCTCGCTGCCGCGGGACTGCACGATCACGGATATTTCGGACGGGGGTGTGAAAGTGGTGGCGGAATTCCTGGAAGTGCCGCCGCAATTCACCATCATCTTCGCGCCTGACTATTCCCGCCAGTGCCGCCTGCGCTGGCGCATCGGCTGCGAGTTCGGCGCCGAGTTCGTCGATTAGGCCGCAAGGGCGGCCCTCCTTAACGGGACTTTAGCGTTAATGGGTCAGCATCTCTGATCAGTTGCCGAGTGATCAGAGTATGTCCAAGCGTTCGTCCCTCGCCGCACCGGCGAGATTCCTGCTTCCCGCGCTCCTGGTGCTCGGCCTCGGTGGCTGCCAGACAGCCGGCATCGACGATGTCACCGGCGCGCTCGGCGCCAAGTCGGAACCGGTCGGCAGGGCCGACACCAAGTCCGACATGGACGCGCTTCGCGAGCGCTATCGCGCCAGGCCCGGCGATCCCGGTGTCGCGCTCGCCTACGGCAAGGCGCTGCGCGAGTCCGGTCAGCGCGCGCAAGCCGTCGCGGTGCTGGAGCAGGCCGTGCTCGGCCATCCCAGCAACAAGGCGCTGCTCGCCGGCTATGGCCGCGCGCTTGCCGACAACGGCAATTTCCAGCAGGCCTTCGACGTCCTCAGCCGTGCGCATGCGCCGGAAGATCCGGACTGGCGTATCCTGTCGGCGCAGGGCGCGGCGCTCGATCAGCTCGGCCGCAACGAGGAGGCGCAGCAATATTACGCCGCGGCGTTGAAGATCGTGCCGAACGAGCCGACCGTGCTGTCCAATCTCGGCCTGTCCTATATGCTGCAAAACAATCTGCCGAAGGCCGAACAGGTGCTCGGCCGCGCTTATCAGCGCAATCAGAATGATGCACGGGTCCGCGCCAATCTCGCGCTCGTGCTGGGATTGCAAGGCCGCGAGGCCGAGGCCGAAATCCTCGTGAAGGCCGATCTGCCGCCCGATCAGGCGGCGGAAAAGGTCACGGCGCTGCGGCAGCTGCTGGCGAGGAAGCAGCAGCGGGCGGACAAGTAGCCCGCTCTTTCCAGCTTCTTGTTTTGCCGCGTTTTCGTGACGCGACGCGGTATCCACTGCGCTCGAAAACGCATCTGCCGCTACGACGCCTTGCGATGCGGGGCTGATCCGCGCCCCGACCTGCCCTTCAGCTTTTTCAGGAGCGGCTCGAGCAGCGAGCGCTTCGGCTTCTTCACCTCGCCGCGGCCGGCGAGGCGGTTCGCCATGTTCTGGAACAGAAGCGTGGTGCGGTGGGTCTTGGAGACCTCCGCGATCATCTGGCCGTTATTGGCCGCGGTCGAGAACAGTTTCGAATCGAACGGGATCACCGCGATCGGCTGGCTCTCCATGGTCTTGGCAAACGCCTTGACCTCGATCTCCGCGCGCTTGTGCATGCCGACCTGGTTGAGGCAGTACAGCGGCGGGCGATCATTGGGGCGTGCCGCCTTCAGCACGGTCAGCATGTTCTTGGTGTTGCGCAGGTTCGCGAGATCGGGCTCGGCCACGATCACGATGTCGTCGGCATTCACCAGCGCGCGCCGCGTCCAGCCGGACCATTGATGGGGAACGTCGAGCACGATGCAGGGGGTGGTCATGCGCAGCGTGTCGAACACCGCATCGAAGGCTTCGGCACCGAAATCATAGACGCGGTCGAGCGCAGCCGGCGCCGCCAGCAGGCTGAGGCGATCGGTGCATTTGGCGAGCAGGCGCTCCATCAGCGCCGTGTCCGGCCGGTCCTGCGACAGCACCGCATTGGCGATGCCCTGCACCGGATCCTGGTTGTAGTCGAGGCCCGCCGTGCCGAAGGCGAGGTCGAGATCGATCACGACCGAATCGAGCGCGAGGTCTCGGGCGATGGTCCAGGCTACATTGTGCGCGACGGTGGACGCGCCGACGCCGCCCTTGGCGCCGACCACAGCGATGACGCGGCCGGTGATGATGGCCTCGGAAGCCGAGAACAGGCTGCAGATCGAGCGAACGACGTCGAGCGTCTCGACCGGGCCGACCACGTAGTCGTTGACGCCGCGGCGCACCAGCTCGCGATAGGGCGCGGTGTCGTTGGGATTGCCGATCACGACCACGCGGGTGCCGGGATCGCAGACGCCGGCGAGGTCGTCCAGGCCCTCGAGGATGTCGCGCGTGCCGTCGGACTCGATGACGATCACATTGGGCGTCGGCATCGATTCATAGACCTCGATCGCCGCCGCTAGGCCGCCGTCCTTGACGGTGAGGTGGGCCTTGGCGAGCCGGCGATCCTCGCCCGCCGCGGACACCGCCTTGAGCGTCTGCTCGGTCTCGCAAAAAGCCTGCACCGAAATACGAGGAACCGGTGCAATGTGTTCCTCGGGGTGCCGTGGATCGTCCGATTCGTCGTCGTCGAAGCTTGTCATCTGCCGGTGTCGCTGAGTTTGGCCTTGTCGGATTCGGGTGAGGGCGTCGCGGTCGGCGTGCCCTTGCGGTAACGGTCGAAGGCGATGTTGCGCCGTGCGGTATAGGCGGGCGTCTCGGCGCGCGGCTGCTCGAGATCGGCCGGGTTGTCGATCATGGCCGCGAGATTGCGCTGGCTGGCGCAGCCCAGATTGAAGTAGGGCCGGTTCTCGTTGTAGCCGGGATCGAGGATGGAGGGGCCGACGTCTTCCGGCCACAGCCCGCAGGGGCCGGCGACGGCCGCGATCTTCGAATAGCTCAGGCGGATGGTGGGCAGCAGCCCGGGATCCTCGGGGCGGTAGGGATGCTGGACGATGGCACGCGACGGCACGCCGCCGGACGCGAGCACGGACCGGATTTCCTGATAGGTCGCAGCAGCCGCGCGCGAATTCGTCGTGTCGGTGGGCACGTCGACGACGACGGAGCCGGTGCCTTCGCGCACCCAGTCCCGCGCGATGCCCACGACGTCCGAATGCTGTGCGGCCGAGAGGCCGCCTCTCGCCTTGCCGACGAAGATCACGATCGAGCGCTTGCCCTCCTGCACCGCGATCGGGTGACGCTGGCGATAATCGGTCGGCACCGTCTGGGTGACGATCTCGCCGGTGGTGTTGCAGGCGCCCAGCATGACGGAGATCCCCGCCAGTGCCAGCACCACGCCCAGATTGCGACGTCGATCGGCTGTCGTCTTCGTCATCGCCTCATCCCCTCCTGCCCCAATTCCTGCCCCGGTCCCCAGGCCGCGCGTTCGTCTCAGTCGATGATGAAGCCGAAATCACCAGGCGCGCCGTTGATCGGATCGACCCGGCGCGCGATGCCATAGAGGCGGTTCATGCGGCCGAGCAGCGCCGTCTGCGCGTCCGAGGCCGGCGCGAAGCCGTCGTCGGGCCGCGACAATTCCTTCTGGGCGACCGCACGCACCACATAGGGCGTCACGATCACCATCAGCTCGGTCTCGTTGTTGACGAAGTCCCGGCTGCGGAACAGTGCGCCGATGATCGGCACCTGGTCGACGCCGGGCAGGCCGTTGATCGCCTGCTTGGTCTGCTGCTGGATCAGGCCGGCCATGGCCATCGAACCGCCCGAAGGGATTTCCAGCGTCGTCTCGGCGCGGCGGGTCTGGATCGAGGGAATGGTGATCGAGTTGTTCGTTGTCGCAGAGACCGCCTGCGTCAACGTGATCGAGTTCGTGTTCGACAGCTCCGAGACCTCGGTCATCACGCGCAGGCTGATGCGACCCTCGCTGAGCACGACCGGGGTGAAGTTCAGGGAGATGCCGAACTTCTTATAGGTGACCTGGGTGGCACAGGAGCGGGTAACCGGATCGCAGGTGTAGCCTGCGGGGATCGGGAACTCGCCGCCGGCAACGAACGTGGCGGATTCGCCGGAGATCGCGGTCAGGCTCGGCTCGGCCAGCGTTCGCATGACACCGGCACTTTCCATCGCCCGCATCGTGGCGCTGACGGTGGCGACTCCGTTGGAGAGGCCGGCGACGCCGAGCCCGTTGCTGCCGACGATCGGCCCGCCCGAGACCGGGAACGGGTTTGAATTGTTGAAATTCACCACGGCCGTGCCGGCGTTCAGGCTGGCGCTGAGATCGACGCCCAGCTGCTTGACGATGTCGCGGCGGACTTCGCCGACCACGACCTTGAGCATCACCTGGTCGCGGCCGCGTACGACGATGTTGTTGACGACCTTGTCCGGGCCGCCGACGAGTTTTGCGGCGACGTCGCCGGCCTGCTGGGCCTCGACCGGGCTCGACACCGAGCCGGTCAGCATCACGCTGTCGCCGACGCCTTCGATCTGCACGCCCGGCAAGGACTGGCGCAGCGCCGTGCGCATGCCGTTGAGATCGCGCTTCACGGCGATGTCGTAGGAAGCGACCTGCTGGCCGTCGGCGCTGAAGAACACGACGTTGGTCTGGCCGACCTGGCCGCCGATGATGTAGGCGCGCTGCGCCGAGCGGACCACCGCGTTGGCGATCTTGGGGTCGGCCACGAGCACGTCCTTGACCTCGCGCGGCAGGTCGATGACGACGGACTTGCCGACGCCGAGCGACAGGAATCGCGTCCTCGCCGGCGCCACCGTCGAGACCGGTGACACGCCGAGGTCCGGCGCTTGCATCGGCGCCTGGTCGCCAACAGGCGCATCCGCAGCGCTGACGACGTCAGAGGCCGCGAGCAGCCCCAGCATCAACATCGTCCCCGCCAGGAACGAGCGCGCGCGCTTCCCCCGAATGCGCAGGCTCGTCCGATCACCCCGGTAACTCATGCTATCCCCATCACTTCTGTGACGTCAGTTGTCGTGCCTGCACGCCGTAACGGATCACGTTCACGCCGCCCTGGCGCTTGACCGCCTGGTCCTCGGGCGTGCCGTCGACTGCGTTGGCATCGACGATGCTGCGCAGCGCGAGTGTCAGCGTGCCGCCCTGGCGTGCGGCCGAGAGCGTTGCGACCTGGTCGGGCCGGAGCTCGAGCGTGACGGTCTTGCCGAGCACGGCGTTCTGGCCGTCCTTTTCCTTCGGCGCCTGGTCGATCGCGAGCACGCGGATGTTGATGAGAATGACCTCGGACAGGATGAGGTCGTTGCCGCCGGTCGGACCATCGTTGTTGCCGTCGGGATTCTTCAGGCGGCGGGTCAGGATGATGTCGACGCGGTCATTCGGAAGGATGAAGCCGCCGGCGCCTGTTTCGGCCGAAATCTCGGTGGAGACGGCGCGCATCCCGGACGGCAGGATCGCGGCCATGAAGCCGGAGCCTTCGGCCCTGACCAGCTTCTGCTCGCGGATCGGCTCGCCCTGCATCAACGGCACGCGTGCGATCGAGCCGGCGATCTGGGTCTGCGCGTCGGGCCTGCCGTCGCGGCGGATGAAGGCGCTGCTCGCAGTCGCGGCCGGCCAGGCCTGCCATTGCAGATCATCGGGCTTTACGGCCTGTCCGAGCTGGATATCGTTCTTCGCGACGAGCACCTCGACCGTCGGCAGCTTCTCGGCGACGGGAAGGACAGGCGCGGGGTTGTTGTCGAAGCCGCTCGCCAGATACGCAGCGACGCCGCCGGCGCCCAGTGCGATGACGAGAACGACAATGCGTGCGGTGTTCATGCGCCTCTACTCTTACGCGGGGCACTCGAACTGCACTTTGCGTGTTCCCCCGCGTCGATGAGTAGGGAGCAAAAGTATAAGGGGTGTTGCGAGGCCGAATGCGATGGCCGGCCGCGATGCTGGTTTTGGGCGGATGGTGAACGCGGCGTTATTCGATCGGCCAGCGGCTCCGTAGTTTCACGCAGTGCGTCCCCTGCGTTCGAACGAACGCGAGCGGCGTCATGGTGAACGGGTGGTTAGCGACGAGGATGGCGACGGCCTACCGGGATGCCAATGAGATCGCAGGGGCGCGCCACAGAATCGCTGTCGTCCCTGCAAACGCAGGGACCCATACCGCGTGATCGCTCGGTTGCGAAAAATAGAAGTACCAACGAGGAGTCTTCGCCAAACCACGCCCTGTAGCTACGGGTCCCGGATCGGCGCTCCGCTTCGCTGCGCTTGTCCGGGACGACGGCGGGGAGAGGTTGCAGGCCCCCCAACGCAATCATTGCAAAGCGCTACTTCTTCCGCTTCCGCTCGATCACGTCCCAGATCCTCGCCGCGACGTCGGGGCCGCCGAGCCGCGAGATGGCGCGGATGCCGGTCGGCGAGGTGACGTTGATCTCGGTGAGGTTGCCGTTGATGACGTCGATGCCGACGAACAGGAGGCCGCGCTCGCGCAGCGCCGGACCGACGGTGGCGCAGATCTCGCGCTCGCGCGGGGTGAGCTCGGTCTCCTGGGCCGCGCCGCCGCGCACCATGTTGGAGCGGAGGTCGTCGGCGGCCGGCACGCGGTTCACCGCGCCGGCGAACTCGCCGTCGACCAGGATGATGCGCTTGTCGCCGTGCTTCACCTCGGGGATGAATTGCTGGATCACCCAGGGCTCCCTGAACGTCACCGAGAACATGTCGAACAGCGAGCCAAAATTCATGTCCTGCGGCATCACGCGGAACACCGCCGCGCCGCCATGTCCGTGCAGCGGCTTCATGACGACGGCGCCGTACTTGTCGCGAAACGCGTTGATCTCATCGAGGTCGCGCGAGATCAGCGTCGGCGGCATCAGCTGCGGAAAATTCATCACGAACAGCTTCTCCGGCGCGTTGCGCACGGAGGCGGGATCGTTGACGACCAGCGTCTTCGGATGGATGCGCTCCAGGAAATGTGTCGAGGTGATGTAGGCGAGGTCGAACGGCGGGTCCTGGCGGAGCAGCACCACGTCAAAGCCGTTCAGCGCTTCGCGCCTGGGCTCGCCCAAGGTGAAGTGGTCGCCGGGCTCGTCGCGCACGGTCAGGAGCTGAACCGGCGCGACCAGCTCTCCGCCGACCATCGAGAGCTTGTCGGGCGTGTAATAGGACAGGCCATGGCCGCGCTTCTGCGCTTCCAGAAGCAGCGCAAAGGTGGAATCGCCCTTGATGTTGATGCGGGCGATGGGATCCATCTGGACGGCGACATTGAGTTTCATGATCTGCCTTTCAGGTCGAGGCGTCGAATGCCGCCAACACATGGCGCGGAAGCGAGCGCGGCGCAATCAGCATGGCGTCGAATCGCAATTCGAATTCGGCATGCTCGGGATGCGCTACGAGCCAGCCTTGCGCGGCGTCGATGATGCGCTGCTGCTGGCGCGGCGTCACCGCGAAAGCGGCATCGTCCAGGCTCGCCCGCGCCTTGACCTCCACGAAAGCGATCAGGTTGCGGCGGCGCGCCACGATGTCGATCTCGCCATGCGGGGTGCGGTAGCGCTTGGCGAGGATGCGGTAGCCCTTGGCCATCAGATAGGCCGCGGCGCGGCTCTCCGCGGAAATGCCGGTGCGGAACGCGGCGACGCGCTCGGGCGAGGCAACCTTCGGTTCCCTGGGGATCTCAGTCTTCGCCATCGCCGCCCCGAAGATCCTTTGCGAGCGCGAGCGCGCGGGCATAGACCTCGCGGCGCGGCCGGCCCGACAGTGCGACCGCATGCGCCACGGCATCCTTGACGCTGTTTGCGGCAAGCTGCTCGCGCAAGAGCCCGTCCAGCGCTTCCGATGCCAGCACGTCGGCGTCCGCTGCGGGCGGGCCGATCACCAGAACGAACTCGCCGCGCGTCTCGGGCGCATCGGCTTGCCGCGCGAGCTCGGCGAGCGGCGCACGCCTGACCTCCTCGTGCAACTTCGTCAGCTCGCGGCAGACCGCGGCCTCGCGTTCGCCCATGATCTCGGCGAGATCGTCCAAGGTGGCCTGCATCCGGTTGCCCGACTCGAACATCACCAGCGTCGCGTCGATGCGCGCAAGCTCGGCCAGGCGTGCGCGGCGGGCCGCGGATTTCGCCGGCAGGAAACCCTCGAAGAAGAAGCGGTCGGTCGGCAGCGCGGCGACGGACAGAGCTGCCAGCACCGAGGACGGGCCGGGCAGCGCGTGCACCGGATGGCCGGCGGCGCAGACCTCGCGCACCAGCTTGAAGCCGGGATCGGAGATCAGTGGCGTGCCGGCGTCCGACACCAGCGCGACCGAGCCGCCTTGCGCCAGCGCCTCGAGAATCTTCGGACGCGCCGCTTCCGCATTGTGCTCGTGATATTGCTTGAGCGTTGCAGCGATCGCATAGCGCTCGGTCAGGCGGCGCGTGATGCGGGTGTCCTCGCAGGCGATGACATCGACGCCGGCGAGCGTCTGAAGCGCCCGCAGGGTGACGTCGCCGAGATTGCCGATGGGTGTCGCGACCAGATAGAGACCCGGCGCGGCCTTCGGCGCCGTGAGCCGATGGGCATCGATGGAGAAACCGCGAGAGGCGGCGTCTTGAGCTTCAGACGTATTTATCGGGGCCGGCTTTGCGCGCATAATGAAGCCAACTTAGGCACGATCCGCAGGGCTGGGAACCGGGTGGTCGAAAAAGTTCGTGCCCAAGATCGTGCCCAGGTGAGGGGGCGAGGAACGGACGGGAATGTGATCGGTCAGGATCACGTCGAGAGGGAATGAGGGACATCGCGCCATATTCACGACGGAAACGCCGCCTTGATGCTGGATGAGCGACGGCGAACGGCTGCCGGGACGGGAGGGCGGTCGCGTTAAGCGGCTGTTATCCTTTTGTTTTGGTTAACTGTTTGCCGACAATATGCCTGAATCCGCGGCCTGTGTCGCGGAAGGAATGTCGTGACCGGCCGGCGACGGCCAGTCAAAAGAGAAGCTGCCATGGTGGGCCCGCGTCATCCAAGATCTTCCGTTCCGGTGTCCCGATCGTCGGGCGCGACCCGCCGGAGTGCGCTCGGCCTGCTGCTCGGTGCGCCCGTGCTGTCGGCCTGCGCCGGCGTGCAGCAAAGTCTCAGCCAGTTCTCCAACCCGTTCTCGAGCTCCGCGCCGCCGGCCCAGCCGGCAGGTCCCCCGCAACAGGCGACGACCGCCGGCACCGGCGGCGTGAAGGTCGGTCTGATCCTGCCGCTTTCGGCCGCCGGCAATGCCGGCCTTGCCGCGCAATCCATGCGCAACGCCGCCGAGATGGCGCTGGCCGAGTTCCAGAATCCGAACATCCAGCTCCTGATCAAGGACGACAATGGCAGCCCGCAAGGCGCACAAACCGGCGCGCAGCAGGCGGTCGACGAAGGCGCCGAGATCATCCTCGGGCCACTGTTCGCGCAGTCGGTGCCGGCGGTGGCGCAGGTCGCGCGCACGCGCGGCATTTCCGTCATCGCCTTCTCGACCGATTCCAGCATCGCCGGACGCGGCGTCTATCTGCTCTCGTTCCTGCCGGAGTCGGACGTCAACCGCATCGTCGACTATTCCGCCAGCATCGGAAAGCGCTCCGTTGCCGTGCTGGTGCCCGACAACGCCTATGGCAATGTCGTCGAAGCGGCGGTGAAGGCGGCGGTGCCGCGGCGCGGCGGGCGGATCGTCGCCTTCGAGAAATACGGCGCCGATCGCGCCACGCCGGCACGCACCGTGGCGCAGCAGCTCGGCAGCGCGGATGCGCTGTTCATTGCCGATGACGGCGATGCCGTCGTGTCGGTGGCGGATGCGATGACGGCCGCAGGCGCGAACCTGCGCAACATCCAGCTGCTCGGCACCGGCCTGTGGGACAATCCGCGCGTCTATGCCAGCGCCGCGCTGCAGGGCGGCCTCTACGCCGCGCCCGACCCGGCCGGCTTTCGCGCCTTCTCCGGCCGCTATCGCACCAAATATGGCGGCGAGCCGGTGCGCACGGCGACATTGGCCTACGACGCGGTCGCCCTCGTCGCCGCGCTGGCGCGCACGCAAGGTCCCACGCGCTTCTCGCCGGACGTGCTCACCAACCCTTCGGGCTTCGCCGGCATCGACGGCCTGTTCCGCTTCCGCGCAGACGGCACCAACGAGCGCGGGCTCGCGGTGATGAAGGTGACGCAGGGTGGCGGCGTTGCGGTCGCGGGCTCGCCGAAGAGCTTTGGGGCGTAGCTCAGGACGACGGTGCCGTAGGGTGGGCAAAGCGAAGCGTGCCCACGCATTTTTTGCGATCGAGAGAGATGGTGGGCACGGCGCAAGTGCGCCTTTGCCCACCCTACAAGATCTCGCTACGCCGCCAGATCCGCGACCACCGCATCCAGCACCGGAAATCCGCTGCTGGTTACGCGCAGCCGTCCGGTCGCATCGACCGTGATCGCGCCTTCCTCGCGCAGCAGCGCGATGCGGCGGGGGTCGAGCGGGCGGCCGGAGAGGGCGGTGTAGCGCTCGGGGTCGATGCCCTCGGCAAGGCGCAATCCCATCAGCAGGAATTCGTCGGCGCGCTCCTCGCTGTTGAGGCGCTCGTCGGTGACGATACCGTGGCCGTTGGTCTCGACGCGCAGCAGCCAGGCCTCGGGACGCTTCTCGGTGGCGGTGGCGTGGCGCACGCCGTCGATGTCGAGGCGGCCGTGCGCGCCGGGGCCGATGCCGGCATATTCCTCGCCGCGCCAGTATACCAGATTGTGCCGGCACTCGGCGCCGCGCCGGGCGTGATTGGAGATCTCGTAGGCGGGCAGACCCAGCCTGTCGCAGGTCTCCTGCGTGACGTCGTAGAGCGCGCGCGCGACCGCTTCATCCGGCGTCTTCAATTTGCCGGCCTGGTGCAGGCCGAAGAACGGCGTGCCTTCCTCGATCGTCAATTGATAGAGCGACAGATGCTCGGCCGCTTCATCGATCGCAAGACGCAGTTCGTCGGCCCACATCGCCGGCGTCTGGTCGGGACGGGCGTAGATCAGGTCGAACGAATAGCGGTCGAACGAGCGGCGTGCGATGGCGACCGCATCGAGCGCCTCGCGCGCGCTGTGCATGCGGCCGAGCGCCTTCAGCGAGGCGTCGTCGAGTGCCTGCACGCCGAGCGAGACGCGGTTGACGCCGGCGGTACGATAGCCGGCGAAGCGCGTGGCCTCGACGCTGGTCGGGTTCGCTTCCAGCGTGACCTCGACGTCGCCTGCGACGGTCCAGTGCTTGCCGATCGCATCGAGCACGGCGCCGACCGTTGCGGGCTGCATCAAAGACGGCGTGCCGCCGCCGAGGAAGATCGAGGTGACCTCACGCCCGGGCGCGCGCTCGGCGGTGGTTGCGATCTCGCGCGCAAAGGCGGAAGCGAAGCGCGCCTCGTCGATCGCGGCGTGGCGAACGTGGCTGTTGAAGTCGCAATAGGGACATTTCGACAGGCAGAATGGCCAGTGCACGTAGACGCCGAAGGCTTCGGATTCTTGTTTTGACGCGTTTTCCCGGCGCGAACCGGTGTCCACTTCGCTCGAAAACGCTCTAGCGCGGCTCAAGGCAGATCTCCGCCAGTTTCACGAAGGCGCGGGCGCGGTGCGACAGGCCGAGGCCAAGCGGCGGCAGGCCGTGCTTCTCGATGCTCTCCATCTCGCCGAAGGTGCGGTTGTGGCCGTCGGGCAGGAACATCGGGTCGTAGCCGAAGCCGGCATTCCCGCGCGGCGGCCAGACCAGCGTGCCGTCGACGCGCGCCTCGACCTGTTCGAGATGATCGTCGGGCCAGGCGACGCAGAGCGCCGAGACGAAGTGCGCTTTGCGCTTGTCCGGCGTGGAGGCGCCGCGCTCCTGCAACAGGCGCTCGATCTGCGCCATCGCCGCGTTGAAATCCTTGGAGGGGCCGGCCCAGCGCGCGCTGTAGATGCCGGGCGCGCCGTCGAGCGCGTCGACGACGATGCCGGAATCGTCGGCGAAGGCGGGTAGCCTTGCTGCTTGCGCCGCCGCGATTGCCTTGATGGCGGCGTTGCTGCGGAAATCGGTGCCGGTCTCGTCCGGCTCGGACAGGCCGAGCTCTCCTGCCGACACCGCCTCGATGCCGTACGGCGCAAGCAGCTCCCGCATCTCGGCGAGCTTGCCGGGATTATGGGTGGCGATGACGAGCCTGTCCGTGATTCGGCGGTGCATGGCCTATTGACTACGCCACAGCCAGTTTCTGCAAGTCCACCAGACGCGCGACGCCCTTGCGGGCCAGCGCCATCAGCGCCAGGAGCTCGGCTTCGGTGAACGGCTCGCGTTCCGCGGTGCCCTGCACCTCGATGATGCGGCCATCGCCGGTCATGACGAAATTGGCATCGGTCTCGGCCTCGGAATCCTCGGCGTAGTCGAGATCGAGCACCGGCGTGCCGTTGTAGATGCCGCAGGAGATCGCGGCGACGTTGTCGCGCAGCACGTTGGCCTTGACCATGTTGCGCGCCTTCATCCAGTTGACGCAATCGGCGAGCGCGACCCAGGCCCCCGTGATCGAGGCCGTGCGCGTGCCGCCGTCGGCCTGAAGCACGTCGCAATCGACCGTGATCTGGCGCTCGCCGAGCGCTTCGAGATTGATGATGGTGCGGAGCGAGCGGCCGATCAGGCGCTGGATCTCGACGGTGCGGCCGCTCTGCTTGCCGGCGGAGGCCTCGCGGCGGGTCCGTTCCGAGGTCGCGCGCGGCAGCATGCCGTATTCGGCGGTGACCCAGCCGCGGCCCTGGCCCTTCAGCCACGGCGGCAGGCGGTCCTCCAGCGTGGCGGTGACCAGCACATGGGTGTCGCCGAATTTCACCAGGCACGAACCTTCCGCATACTTCACCACGCCGCGCTCCAGCGTCACGGGGCGCAATTCGTCGGGCGCACGGCGGCTTGGCCGCATGGGAAATCCTCCAAAACTCACGGGAAAAGGCTGTTCGCGGGTGCTTGTAGGTGGGGCGGGGATGGGCGGCAAGGCTTTTTCACCCCCTGATTTCGCGGCCGCAAACGCCACGCTTGTCAGAAGGGTCTGGGATAGACAAATTACGAGTATCTGAGAGGAGTTACCGTCTGTGGCCCATCACGATCCGATCCATCTGATCGCGCCGCGCGCAGGCCTCGCCCAGCTCAACGAGCGTTCCCGCGATATTTTTCGTCAAATTGTCGAAAGCTATCTCGCGACCGGCGAGCCTGTCGGCTCGCGCAACATTTCCCGCCTGATCGCCATGCCGCTGTCGCCGGCGTCGGTCCGTAACGTCATGTCCGATCTGGAACAGCTCGGCTTGATCTATGCCCCGCACACCTCGGCCGGGCGGTTGCCGACGGAACTCGGCCTGCGCTTCTTCGTCGATGCCCTGATGCAGGTCGGCGACCTCAACGAGGCCGAGCGGCAGTCGATCCAGAGCCAGCTTGCCTCCGTCGGCGAGGCGCAGTCGGTCGAGGCGGCGCTGGACCAGGCCTTGATGCGGCTCTCCGGCCTGACCCGGGCCGCCGCTGTGGTGTTGACGCCAAAATCCAATGCGCGGCTGAAGCACATCGAATTCGTGCGCCTGGAACCGGAGAAAGCGCTGGTGATCCTCGTCGGCGAGGACGGGCAGGTCGAAAACCGCGTGCTGGCGCTGCCGCCCGGGGTTCCCTCCTCTGCGCTCACCGAGGCCGGCAATTTCCTCAATGCGCGGATCCGCGGCCGCACGCTTGCCGAGGCGCGCCTCGAGCTCGAGACGGCACTTGGAGAGGCCCGTGCCGAGCTCGATCAGCTGACGCAGAAGGTGATCTCGGCCGGCATCGCCAGCTGGTCCGGCGGCGAGAACGAGGATCGCCAGCTGATCGTCCGCGGCCATGCCAATCTGCTTGAAGATCTGCATGCGCTGGAGGATCTGGAGCGCGTTCGCCTGTTGTTCGACGACCTCGAGACCAAGCGCGGCGTGATCGACCTGCTCGGCCGCGCCGAAACGGCGGAGGGTGTGCGCATCTTCATCGGCAGCGAGAACAAGCTGTTCTCGCTGTCGGGGTCCTCCACCATCATCTCGCCCTATCGGGATGCCGCCGGCCACATCGTCGGCGTTCTCGGGGTGATCGGCCCGACGCGGTTGAATTATGCCCGCGTGATCACGACCGTGGACTACGCCGCCCGCATCGTCAGCCGCCTTCTGGGGGGCTGACCGGCGCCTCCCCCGATCACGGGCGCTTGATTTTCGTGAGCTTAGGCACGATATCCGGGCCAACAATCCCTGGAAACGAGTTCGAGATTAGAGCCGATGACCGATCGAGACCGGCAACCCGAAGACACGACCGCGCCGACGCCCGAGCCCGTGGTGTCAAAGCCCTACATCATGCCTGACGATCCCGAGCCCGGCTCGGTCGAGACGTTGCAGAAGGAAGCCGCCGAGGCGCGTGACCGCATGCTGCGGACGCTGGCCGAGATGGAGAATCTGCGCAAGCGCACCACCAAGGAGGTCGCCGACGCCCGTCTCTACGGCATCACCGGTTTTGCCCGCGACGTGCTCGACATCGCCGACAATCTTCAGCGCGCGCTCGATGCCGTTCCGGCCGAAGCGCGTGCCGCGGCCGATCCCGGCCTGACCTCGCTGATCGAGGGCGTCGAGCTCACCGAGCGCTCGCTGCTCAACGCGCTGGAAAAGCACGGCGTGAAGAAATTCGATCCGCAGGGCCAGAAGTTCGACCCGAACTTCCAGCAGGCGATGTTCGAAGTGCCCGATGCGTCGGTGCCGTCGGGCACCGTGGTGCAGGTCGTGCAGGCCGGCTACACCATCGGCGAGCGCGTGCTGCGCCCGGCGCTGGTCGGTGTCGCCAAGGGCGGTGCGAAGGCAGCCCCCGCCGCCAACAACAATGAATCGAACGGCGCGCCGAACTGATCGATCCTCATGGTGAGGAGGCGCCAAGCGCCGTCTCGAACCATGTAGGCCCCGGCAGTTGCGGCTCGGCCTTCATCCTTCGAGGCGCGCGCGAACAAGCGCGCTCCTCGAGCGAAGGAGGGAGCGCATCTCGCTTGCGGATGCAAGCTATCCCTTCGGCTGGATGCCGTCGCGGACGGCGCGGAAGCGGGTGAAGGCGGGCAGCCACTGGTCGCGTGGGGCGCTGGCGATGATGCGCAATGATGCGCCGCCAGTTGAGAAGCGGATCCACTGCACCACGGTCACAGGGATCTTGTCCTTGCCGCTGACGCCGTCGATCCGGGTCTCGAAACCCTGCTGGCCGTTGATGCGAATCGGCTCGGACATGGTGATGCGCGACTCGCGCACGCCGGGAATCTGGAGCGCCGCCTCCTGGGCGAAGCGGGCGCGGTCGTCGGCGGCTTGCGGGGTAGCGCCGATCACGCCGAGAATCATGAACGGCTTCGACTCGTAACCCGTGCTCTCATCGCCGTCGGCGAGGATGATGCTGCTGCCCGGCGCGAGCGTTCGGATGTCCTTGAAGTTGGCGAGATCGGTGATCTTGAACGGCATCAGCGCGATCTGCTCTTCAGCCGAGACCTGCCTGCGGGTGACGGCGCTCGCAAACATCTGCCGCACCGCTTCATCCGTGTAGATCTTGGTCGCATTCTCCGGGATCTGCACCGCGACATAGCCGGAGAAGCCGGCGCCGGGCACGATCATCGAATAGCGCTTCACCGGGGTATCGCCGGCCTTGCCGCTTTCGGTGGTGAAATAGGCGAGGCCTGCGGGGCTCTCGATCTTGTCTTGTGTGACGCCATTGGTCCCGGCGGGATTGGAATTGAAGGCGCTAACGACCTCGCCATAGGCCGCCGGCGGCAGTTCGGTGACCAGCACCTTGACGCTGCCATCCTCGCTCTCGAAGCCCGGAAAGGTCTTGGCCGTGCTGAGGCCGATCAACGGCACCATGCCGAGGCGCAAGCCAGGTGGGAAAACGGCGTCGGCGGCGAGGGCCGGAAACGCGGAGGCGGCGAGGAGGGCCAGCGCGGCGAGGGGGCGGATCAGCTTCATGGGCACTCTGATTGGTTCACATTGAGGCCGTTCGATGGTCGGCCGCCGGGCCGCTTTGTCGCGCGAAGCAGCTACGCCGGCTGTCCGGCCGGTTCGCCTTTTAGCGGGTTTGGCCTTGCCGCAACAGGGCCGGGCCTGTCGCGGCCAGCGGGGGCTTGCCGAGGCCCGAACCTGTTAATAATTCCTCACCCGCAAGGGCGGCGGAGCCCGGACATCATCTTTCAAAACCCGATGTTTTCGCGGCAGAAACGTAGCTTCGGTCCTTGCGGGCCCCTCCCCCCCTCCTATATGAGCCTCAATCATCGCAATATCGCGGATGTTTGATCTTAGGGGGTTTCGGTTCGGGTGCCTTCTGGGCCCAGCCAACCTGCCGCAAAAAGAAGGGTATCAGGACCATGGGAAAGGTCATTGGGATCGACCTCGGCACCACGAATTCGTGCGTCGCCGTGATGGATGGCAAGAACGCGAAAGTCATCGAGAATTCCGAAGGCATGCGCACGACGCCTTCGATCGTCGCCGTGACGGATGACGGCGAGCGCCTCGTCGGCCAGCCGGCCAAGCGCCAGGCCGTCACCAATCCCGAGCGCACCTTCTTCGCAGTGAAGCGCCTCATCGGCCGCCGCTACGACGACCCGATGGTCGAGAAGGACAAGAAGCTTGTCCCGTACAAGATCGTGAAAGCCTCCAACGGCGACGCCTGGGTCGAGGCCGACGGCCAGACCTACTCGCCCTCGCAGGTCTCGGCGTTCATCTTGCAGAAGATGAAGGAGACCGCGGAAGCCCATCTCGGTCAGAAGGTCGATCAGGCCGTCATCACCGTTCCCGCCTACTTCAACGACGCCCAGCGCCAGGCGACCAAGGACGCCGGCAAGATCGCGGGCCTCGAAGTGCTGCGCATCATCAACGAGCCGACCGCGGCCGCGCTCGCCTATGGCCTCGACAAGACCAAGGCCGGCACCATCGCCGTGTACGACCTCGGCGGCGGCACCTTCGATATCTCCATTCTCGAAATCGGCGACGGCGTGTTCGAGGTGAAGTCGACCAACGGCGACACCTTCCTCGGTGGCGAAGACTTCGACATGCGCCTCGTGGGCTATCTGGCCGACGAGTTCCAGAAGGAGCAGGGCATCAACCTGCGCAACGACAAGCTCGCGTTGCAGCGCCTGAAGGAAGCCGCTGAGAAGGCCAAGATCGAGCTGTCCTCGACGACGCAGACCGAGATCAACCTGCCGTTCATCACCGCGGACCAGACCGGCCCGAAGCATCTGACGATGAAGCTCACCCGCGCCAAGTTCGAGGCGCTGGTCGACGACCTCATCCAGAAGACGGTCGAGCCCTGCCGCAAGGCGCTGAAGGATGCCGGCGTTACCGCCGGTGAGATCGGCGAGGTCGTGCTGGTCGGCGGCATGTCGCGCATGCCGAAGGTCCAGGAAGTCGTGAAGCAGCTGTTCGGCAAGGAGCCGCACAAGGGCGTCAACCCGGACGAAGTCGTGGCGATCGGCGCCGCGATCCAGGCCGGCGTGCTCCAGGGCGACGTCAAGGACGTGCTGCTGCTCGACGTGACCCCGCTGTCGCTGGGCATCGAGACGCTGGGCGGCGTGTTCACCCGCATCATCGACCGCAACACCACGATCCCGACCAAGAAGAGCCAGGTGTTCTCGACGGCTGAAGACAATCAGAATGCCGTCACCATCCGGGTCTTCCAGGGCGAGCGTGAAATGGCGGCCGACAACAAGATGCTCGGCCAGTTCGACCTGATGGGCATCCCGCCGGCTCCGCGCGGCATGCCGCAGATCGAGGTGACCTTCGACATCGACGCGAACGGCATCGTCAACGTCTCGGCCAAGGACAAGGCCACGGGCAAGGAGCAGCAGATCCGCATCCAGGCCTCGGGTGGTCTGTCGGAAGCCGACATCGAGAAGATGGTCAAGGACGCCGAGGCCAATGCCGAGGCGGACAAGAAGCGCCGCGAGGCCGTGACCGCCAAGAACGAGGCCGACGGCCTGGTGCATTCGACCGAGAAGGCGCTGGCCGAGCACGGTTCGAAGGTCGCCGAGAGCGAGCGCCGCGCCATCGAGGATGCCGTCAGCGACCTCAAGGAAGCGCTGAAGGGCGACGATGCCGAGGCGATCAAGGCCAAAACGCAGACGCTGGCGCAGGCTTCGATGAAGCTCGGCGAGGCCATGTACAAGCAGCAGGCCGAGGCCGACGCCAAGAAGGATGCGGCCAAGGACGACGTCGTCGATGCGGAGTTCACCGAAGTCGACGACGACAAGAACAACAAGAAGTCCGCCTGAACCCCGAGAGGGTGATGATGCGGACGGCTTGGACCCCACACGCAGTGCCGGCCTCCTCCTTCGCGGGGGAGGCCGTCGTGTCGGGGCGGGCGGGCAAGGCGCCCACAATGATCGATCAATTCCCAGCCGTTATTCTCAGCGCTGCCCTGCTGCCCTCTGCCGCAAGGTCGAAGGGCGCCTATATCGTTGCGTGGCAACGTTGTTTCGCCCCAACTTGAATCGCGATTGGATAGACCGAGCTCAGCATGTCCACGTCCACCAAGCGCTGCTATTACGAGACCCTCGAAGTCGAACGTGATGCCGACGAATCCAGGCTGAAATCGTCATTCCGCAAGCTGGCGATGAAATTCCACCCCGACCGCAATCCCGGGGATGAGACCAGCGAAGTCAAGTTCAAGGAAATCAACGAGGCGTACGAGGTCCTGAAGGACAAGGACAAGCGCGCCGCCTATGACCGTTACGGCCACGCCGCCTTCGAGCAGGGCGGCGGCTTTGGCGGCGGCGCCGGCTTCGGTGCGGGCTTCGCCTCCTCCTTCTCGGACATTTTTGAAGACCTGTTCGGCATGGCCGGACAGCGCGGCCGCGGCGGCCGCGAGCGCGGCGCCGACCTGCGCTACAACATGGAAATCACCCTCGAGGAAGCTTTCGGCGGCAAGACCGCACAGATCGAGATCCCGGTCTCGGTCACCTGCGAGGCCTGCTCGGGCATCGGTGCCAAGGCCGGCACCAAGCCGAAGACCTGCTCGACCTGCGGCGGCGCCGGCCGCGTGCGGCAGTCGCAGGGCTTCTTCACGCTGGAGCGGACCTGTCCCGGCTGCCAGGGGCGCGGCCAGATGATCGAGGACGCCTGCCCGTCCTGCGCGGGACAGGGCCGGGTCACCCGCGAGCGCACGCTATCGGTCAACATTCCGCAAGGCGTCGAGGACGGCACACGGATCAGGCTCGCCGGCGAGGGCGAGGCCGGGGTTCGCGGCGGCCCGCCCGGCGACCTCTACATCTTCCTGTCGCTGGCCCAGCACCAGTTCTTCCAACGCGACGGCGCCGATCTGCATTGCCGCGTGCCGATCTCGATGGTGACGGCCGCGCTCGGCGGCGAATTCGAGGTGCCGACGATCGAGAAGGCCAAGACCAAGGTGAAGGTGCCCGCCGGAACCCAGTCGGGCCGCCGATTCCGCATTGCATCAAAGGGTATGCCGGTGCTGCGCTCGCGACAGATGGGCGACATGTATGTTCAGGTCGTGGTCGAGACCCCGCAGAATCTCACCAAGAAGCAGCAGGAATTGCTGGCCGAGTTCGACAAGCTCTCCTCCGGCAACACCCAGCCGGAATCCGAGGGTTTCTTCGCCAAGGTCAAGGATTTCTTCGGTAATCGGGCGAGTTGACTCGTCTTGACCGTACCGCCTTCGACCTATACGTCTTTATGACCATTTTCTGACACGCCGCGGTCCCGCGGTCCCGTCCGGTCCCAACATGCCATTGCCATCGTCCGCGCGTGCGTTGAAGAAGCCTCGACTCGATGACGAGGTGCGCTTTCTCAGGTCGTGGATCGAAAAGCCACTGCACATGGGCGCGGTCATGCCGTCAGGCAAGCTGCTGGCGCGGACCATGGCTCATTACGTCGATGTCGATTCGGACGCACCGGTGGTCGAGCTCGGACCCGGCACCGGCGCCATCACCTCCGCGCTGATCGAGCGCGGTGTCGACCAGAAGCGTCTCGTCCTCGTCGAATACAATCCCGGCTTCTGCGCGCTGCTGCGCGACCGCTACCCACAAGCCAAGGTGGTGCAGGGCGATGCCTATCGCCTCCGCGACACGCTCTGGAATGTCTTGAGCGCGCCGGCTAGCGCGGTCGTCTCGGGCCTGCCGCTCGTCACGAAACCGATGCTGACGCGGCTGCGGCTCATTCGCGACGCCTTCGCCGCGCTCGCGCCCGGCGCGCCCTTCATCCAGTTCACCTATGCGGTGGTGCCGCCGATCCCGAAATCGCTGCACGGCGTGTCCACAGAGGCCTCGGAACGGATCTGGATGAACCTTCCGCCGGCCCGCGTCTGGGTGTATCGCAAGGACTAGTCTGTCGCCACAATGGTGGCGCGCTCCCTCTCCCGCTTGCGGGGGAGGGTTGGGGTGGGGGTTGTCTCCGTGATGGAGATACTCTCCGATTGGAGAAAGCCCCCTCCCGCCGCGCTTCGCGCGCCGACCTCCCCCGCAGGCGGGAGAGGTGGAACGGAGTTCGCCGCTCGATGTCCGCGCCCAAGATCCTGATCATTCCCGGCTCGCTGCGCACCGGCTCGCACAATGCGAAGCTGGCAGCGGTCGCCGCGTATGAATTCGCTCAGGCTGGCGTCGACGTCACCCGCATCTCGCTGGCCGATTTTCCGCTGCCGATCTACGACGGCGATCTCCAGGCCAAATCCGGCGTGCCCAAGCACGCCATCAATCTCAAGCGCATGATCGGCGCCCATCACGGCGTCCTCATCGTCTCGCCCGAATACAACGCCTCGGTGCCGCCGCTTCTCAAGAACGCGATCGACTGGGTCAGCCGCGTGCACGAGCTGCACGAGGCGCGCGGCGAGGTGTTCCGCAACCGCGTCTTCGCGCTCGCCGGCGCCTCGCAGAGCCGGCTTGGTGCCGCCCGCGCGCTCCAGGCCTTACGGCTGATCCTCTCCTCGTGCCACGCCAATGTGATTGCCAGCCAGCTCACGCTCGCCTTTGCCGACCAGGCCTATGACGATATGGACAGGCTGAAGAATGAGGGCGATATCGCCGCGTTGAAGGAGCTGGTAGCGCAGTTGATCGACGTTTCCCAACGCATGATGTGAGGTGACATGACGCCAGCCGAGATCGCCCCCAAGGACCGCCTGATCGTTCCGCTCGATGTGTCGAGCCCGGAGGCTGCCGAGGCGATGGTCGCAAGGCTCGGCGACAGCGTCACGTTCTACAAGATCGGCTATCAGCTCGCCTATGCCGGCGGCCTGCCGCTGATCGGCAAGCTCGCCGACAGGGGCAAGAAAGTGTTTGCCGATCTCAAGATGCACGACATCGGCAACACCGTGATGCGCGGTGTCGAGAGTGTCGCCAGGCTGGGGGCGACCTTCCTCACCGTCCACGCCTATCCGCAGACCATGAAGGCGGCGGTCGACGGGCGTGGCGGATCGAGCTTGAAGATTCTCGCGGTCACGGTGCTGACCTCATACAATGACGACGACCTGCACGCGGCCGGATATCGGCTCGGCGTCTCCGAGCTGGTCGAAGCGCGCGCACAGCAGGCACAGGTGCTCGGCATCGATGGGCTCGTCTGCTCGCCGGAAGAGGTGGGTGCCTTGCGCAAGATCGTCGGTCATCAGATGAGCCTCGTCACGCCTGGCATCCGTCCGGCGGGCGCACCGACCGGCGACCAGAAGCGCGTCATGACGCCGGGTCGTGCGATCGCGGCGGGCGCCGACTATCTCGTCGTCGGACGGCCGATACTCGAGGCGTCCGATCCCAAGGCGGCGGCCGATGCAATCCAGGCCGAGATCGTGCAAGCGCTCAGCTAATCAACAAGGGAGAGAACAATGGCAAAGGGCTACTGGATCGGGCGTGTCGACGTGAGCAGTGACGAGGGCTACAAGCCCTACGCCGTCGCCAACGGTCCGATCTTCAAGAAATGGGGCGGCCGCTTCGTCGTCCGCGCCGGCAAGTTCACCACCGTCGAAGGCGCCAGCCGCACCCGCAACGTCGTGATTGAATTCCCGGACTACGAGACCGCGCTCGCCTGCTACAACTCGCCGGAGTACCAGGCCAACATCAAGGTGCGCCAGCCGCACTCGGTTGCCGATCTCATCATCATCGAAGGCTATGACGGCCCGCAGCCGTCGTAAAAACGAACGCGCGGTCGTCTACTACTTGTGAGTGTAGGCAGCTGATAAGCGAGTGCCCTCGCCTGAGCCGCTGGCTCGCCAAATTGTGGCGAGATCGGCGGCGGGGCAAATCCCCGCCGGATGTCGCCGAGCGGTTCCAGGACTTTGCCTGGGAGATTCGCCGCTCCACCTGCGCCCGTCGCGCCAATCACTTAGCATCTTCGCAAGGATTCTTTTGTCCCCAAATGGGGATTGCGACGCTGCCTAATTTTCATTCAAGGTTGCTTTTCTCGAACTGTACAACAGGGACGATGTGAGGTCACCAAGCGAAGCACCACGTCCCTCATCTGAGGCAAGCCTACCCGCATCACGAAAACCTTGAATCAAGGAGCGGAAATCATGGCACTCATCAATGGAACGGCAGGCGACGATATCCTTCCTGGAACGGCAGCTGACGACGAGATCAACGGGCTGGCTGGCAACGATACGATCACCGGGCTAGACGGCAACGACGTCGCGAACGGAGGCGCGGGTGACGACAACATCGATGGCGGCGCTGGCGACGACACTCTGAATGGCAATGCTGGTGTGGATACGATCGCCGGCGGCGATGGTGACGATACCATCAGCGGCGGTGCCGGAGACGACAATCTTTCGGGCAATGCTGGCCTCGACACGATCCACGGCAACGCAGGCAATGACACGATTGATGGCGGCCTGGGTAACGATCAGCTCTTTGGTGACGCGGGCGCCGACTCCATACTCGGCGGAGATGGCGATGATGCCATCCACGGCGGCGCCGGAGCCGACACCCTTTCGGGAGACGCAGGCAATGATACGCTGAATGGCGATGCCGGCAGTGACACGCTGAGCGGCGGTCTCGGAGACGACACGTTGAACGGAGGTATCGGCGACGATGTCGTCAACGGCGACGAGGGCAATGACACGCTGAACGGCGGTCTCGGAAACGACACGCTGAACGGCGGCGCCGACGACGACGTCTTGAATGGAGGCGCCGGCAATGACACGCTGAACGGCGACGCTGGCAATGATACCATGAATGGAAACGCCGGAGCCGACCTTATGGATGGCGGCGCCGGTACCGACACGATGTTCGGCGACGCTGGAGACGACACCATGTCGGGCGGCGCCGGAGATGACACCATGAATGGTGGTGACGGCGCGGACGAGCTCAGCGGCGGCACGGGCAATGATACGCTGAACGGCGATGCGGGCGACGATACGCTTGCCGGCGGCGACAACAACGATACGCTGGACGGCGGAGACGGAGCCGACGCGCTCGCGGGCGGAAATGGCAACGATACGCTCGCCGGCGGCGCAGGCGATGACGAGCTCAATGGCGGTAACGGCAACGACGTCCTCGACGGGGGTGCGGGAGACGATGTGCTGACGGGTGGTGCGGGCGCCGACACCTATAATTTCGGTGACGACACCGGCACCAGCTTCGGTGATGACCAAATAACGGATTTCAGTCTCACCGGTGGTGACCTGATACAAGTCGATGCTGCGCCGGGATTCGATCCGAACTCGATCGTCGTCGACGACGATGGCACCAATACCGTGCTCGACTTTGGCTTCGGAACGATTCAGCTCGACGGCGTCACGGGAGGCGCAACGCCATTCACGACGATCGACGACATCAATGTGGCTGCGGGAGCCACGGTCATCGAAGTCGTGTGAGGCCAGTTCGGCGGGGCGGCTATCGGTCCGCCCCGCCGTTGCATTTCTGCAATCTGTACCAGTCAGTCGGTAACATTGCCTGCCGGTCATGTATTTGCGTCCGCCCGAGAGTCCAGCGACTGGGAAGAGATCGCTGCTCGGATTGATTCCGGGGCGGTCAGCAATCGTGTGGGTCGTGGCCTTCAGCATCTCGGTGAACCTGCTGCTTCTGGTCGTTCCCTTCTATTCGATCGAGGTGTTCGACCGGGTGATCAGCAGCGGCAGCGTTGAAACGCTTGTCGGTCTTACGATCATCGCTGCAGCGGCCCTCGTCTTTAGCGCGGCTTTCGATATCTTGCGTAGCCGGCTCCTCAGTCGGTTCGCCGTTGGCTTCGAGCGGTCTGTCGCTCCAGTTGTTCTCGAAGGCACCATCGTGGACGCGGCGAGTCGCGGCGATGGGAGGACGCACGATCTCGTCAAGGTCCGTGAGTTGAGGACCTTCCTGTCAAGCGGCACCATTACCACGCTCATCGATGCGCCTTTTCTCCCTGCCTTCATTCTCATTCTCTTCTTCCTCCACGCTTGGTATGGCGCTATTGCTCTGGTCGGGACGGCAATTCTGCTGGTTATGGGCATCGTCAGTCGCCGGATCGCGCGCACCGAAACTGCCGACGCGTCGGGAGCCGCCCTGCGGACGCAGGCTGCCCTGGACGGGATCGTACGGCATGCCAGCCTCGTGCGCGCGATGGGGTGGACTCTCGGCGCGGTTCGCGAATTCATGCGGCTCAACGATCAAGCAATGTCGCCCGTTGTTCGAGCCAGTGAACGTGTCTATGCGATTGGCGCTGCCGCGCGCATGATCAGAACGATCCTGCAGATTGCCGCGATCGGAGCGGGCGCCTGGCTGGTTCTTCAAAATGAGGTGCTGTCGGGAAGCCTGATTGCGAGTTCATTGCTGGTGGCGCGCACGCTCCAACCCATGGAAGGCCTGATCTCGGCCTGGCGCGCGCTCGCATCCGCGCAGGAGGCTTGGACACAGGTCCAGGCCGCCGCTGCGCCGGTGTTGGCGCGAAAGAGAAAGACCTTGCTTCCGATGCCGTCCGGCAGGGTGGTCATCGATCGCGTGGCTTACCGGCCACCTGGAGCCAAACGCCCCATTCTCGCAGGTATAAACTTCGAGTGCCGCCCCTCACAAATCGTAGTTGTCATAGGTCCAACGGGAGCTGGGAAATCGACCCTGCTGCGCCTGATGGCGGCCCTGGATCAGCCGAGTAGCGGAACGATCCGACTGGATCATGCCGCTCTCCATAATTGGGATGCCGAACAGCTCGGCAAGTTCGTCGGATATCTTCCCCAGGACGTGCAGCTTGTTGGCGGTACGGTCGCAGAGGCGATCGCCGGATTCGACGAAAACGCGCGCGACGAAGACATAACCGCGGCAGCGATGCTCGCGCAAGCGCACGACATGATCCTGTCCATGCAATCTGGCTATCAGACCGAGATCGGGCGTGACGGCAGCAGGCTCTCGGGTGGTCAGCGTCAGCGGATCGGCCTTGCGCGAGCGTTTTTCGGCGACCGCAAGTTGATGCTGCTGGACGAACCAAATGCCAACCTCGACCCGGACGGCGAGGAAGCGCTCTGCTCCGCGGCTTTGCAAGTCAAAGCGCGCGGCGCGACGCTGGTCATCGTGACGCACAGGCCTCGCCTACTGACGATTGCAGATGCCGTATTGCTGCTTAGAGATGGCACGCAGCTCGCGTTTGGTCCGCCCAACAAGGTTCTGCCCCTCCGCATATCTGAGGTCACGCCGATAGCGAAGTCGACCGACGTCCATCGCGAAGGACAATCCCGCGTGCTTAGGACCGGAGGAGCAGGTCGATGACGTCGCAGGGTCATGGTCGCAACGTCGTCATTTCCCGTCATGTGGTGACCGGCGATCGCTGGGCAACATTCAGCGAGCCACGCTCCGACATGCGACGCATCGTGGCGTGGGGGTGTGTGTTGCTCATTCTGCAGTTCTGCTGCATCGGCGTCTGGGCGACCACCATTCCGCTCCGCAGCGCTGTCGTGGCGTCCGGCTTCATCAAGGTGCATTCAAAGCGCAAGGCCGTGCAGCACCTCGAGGGAGGTATCATAAAGTCGATCCTGGTCAGAGAGAACGATCGTGTTCAGGCTGGCCAAGTTATTGCGCGGCTCGATACCACGCAAATCGAGGCGATGCTCGGTTCGCTCGAGACGAAATTGTTCGCGGACCTTGCGATGGAAGCGCGATTGGCCGCCGAACAGGCCGGCGAGAAGACAATACGATTTCCGGATGAACTGCGAACGAGCTCTGCTCCGGCCGCAGGCATCGCCGTTCTAACCCAGCGAGCCGAGTTTGCGGCACGGTTGACGGCGATCGACGGTGAGCGAAAACAGATTGATCAGCAGATGCTGCAATCGGAGGATATCATTCGCGGCCTGGAGGGCGACACGAATGGGGCAGAGCAGCAACTTGCCCTTCTGAAAGAAGAAATCGCGGATACGAGTTCCTTGCTCGCCAAGGGGCTCGCGCGGAAGCCGCGTTTGCTGGCTCTGCAGCGCAGCCAGGCTGAGACGGAAGGGCAGATCGCCCGCAATGCAGCATCAATCTCGCAGGCCCGAACAAAGATCGCCGAATTGGACGATAGGCGTCGACAGTTGGAGCTAAATCAGAAGCGGGACATCGCAAAGCAGCTGCACGCCACCAGCGAAGAGATTGGCGGTCTTCGACATCGAATTGCCGCGTTGCGCGATCAGCTTGCTCGATCCGAACTGCGTGCACCTGAAAGTGGAAAGGTCGTCGGCCTCAACAGCAGGGATCTCAGTGCCGTGCTTGCGCCCAGGGAAACTCTTCTGGAAATCGTACCGCTTCAAGATCGGCTTGTGATTGAGGCAACGCTGAAGCCGACGGATAGGCAAGAGGTTTACGTTGGTCAGACGGCGCGCGTGCGCGTCCTCGCATTGAACATCCGCCGAATACCGATGCTGGATGCGAAACTCGTTGCAGTTGCCGCGGATGCGCTGAATGACCCGAAGACGGGCGTCGCCTCCTACATGGCGGAACTCGAGCTAAACACCACTACGCAGACGGCATATTATCTTTCGTCATTATTGCCTGGAATGCCCGTCGAGGTGTTCGTCGAGACGGGAGAAAGAACCTTTGCGGAGTATCTACTGCAGCCTATGGTGCTGCGGATCCACCGCGCTTTCAGGGAGAGTTAGGCTGCTGGTGCAAAAGCCGGCGGCATCGTTATTGCGGGAGGAGCGCTTGCACGAGAATGGCAAGGTACTGCCCCACTGGCAGAATGGAGTCGGTTTCTACCCCAAGGAGAGCGCACGCTCGGCGATCGATGCCGAGGGTCTGGTAGAACGATTTGCGAAACCTGTCGACCTGAGCGTCGGCCACATGGCGATGGAGTATTTTGGTAGGGGGATTGCGGAGCTCCTTGAATGCCGCAGCTGCTATATTGCGGCGGCAATGCGTCGAGCTTCCGGCCAACAACTGCTACAGGCGCGGATCGGGCAGGCAACCATCGATCCTTCGTGCACGGCCATGGTCGCGCGACTGGCTCTCAAGGGTGCCAGTATAGGTTGCACGCTGCTCGAACCTGTCCATATGCGCACCACTTTCGTGCGAAAGCTGATCGGGCCCGAGCCGGATATGAAAGGTCATTCCGTGATAGGAAGGTTCGCCGCTTGCGAGGGCGTAACCGTCGTCTTTGTCGCGGGATGGCGTCAATCGGGACTTACGCGGGCTGAGGTTCCATGCCTCGTGCGCGCGGTGCGTGCGATCTGGGAGACCGCCCATGATCTGGTGCGATTGCAGCAGCGCCAGGAAGATGCGGCGACCTGGCTCGGAGTCTTGGCATTTCCTGCGCTCATCGTCGACGAAGATCTTCGCGTTCACGAAATCAACGGCAGCGCGCAAGCGCTGATGGCCACGGGCGAACTCCTCAAGGCGAATGGAGACAAGTTGGCCGGGCATAACAGTTCGGTGACGGCCGCCTTGAAGGAGGCGATTCGCGAATCATTGAGTTCGCGCACCGATCGGGAGTGGCTGGATACAACCGTGCCTCTTTCAACCGAGCGCGAGCGGTTTGCCTTCGCCAGAATCGGAGCTGCGCCGCCGCCCTGTGACCCCGGAAAAGCGCTTGTCATCGTGCCGCAGTTCGATGAGGTGTCGGGAGCGCACCGTATTGCGGCGGCCTTCGGCTTGAATTTCGCGGAAGAGCGGATCGTCACTCGGATCCTTCAAGGCAAGTGCCCGCGAAAGATCGGTGCTGACCTCCGACTAACCGAGGCAACGGTGAGAACCTACACCAAGCGTATAATGCTCAAATTGGGAATCAACCGGCAATCCGAGTTCTTTGTGCTTCATCATCTCACGCAATCGCCGTTCGGCTCGGGCCTGCGCGAGAAGTCGGTCCGCCACCTTGCGTCCGCCTCTCGGTTGAGCGGATAGGTGCAATATTTGGAGAGGCCTGATCGACGACTTCAAGATCGATGTTCGAAGCGAACATGATGACACCAACCCGTCCGCTCGCAACAACCCCATTCCTTCTTTCGCCTGTGATTGTGGTCCTTGTGCTCGCAGTCCCTGGAAATGCCCTTGCCGAACGCATCCAACTGGGGATGCCGATCGCCTGCGAGCCCGGCAGGACGTGCTACATTCAGAATTATACGGATCGGGACTCATCTCCGGCAGCAAGGGACTACAAGTGTGGCACGCTGACATACGATGGGCACAACGGAACTGACTTTCGGCTCCCCTCGCTGCAGGCCCAACGGATTGGCGTTGACGTTCTCGCCTCCGCAAGCGGACGCGTTGTTCGAACTCGGGAAAATCTGCCGGACGGTGCGTTTCACAAATCCGCGCGCGAGGCTGTTCGTGATGTCGAATGTGGCAATGGCGCTTTGATCGAACACGAAGACCATTGGGAGACGCAATATTGTCATTTGGCAACGGGCAGTCTTCGGGTGAAGCCCGGCGATTCCGTCACACGAGGGCAGCCGCTCGGCCGAGTAGGTCTATCGGGTTTGACCGAATATCCTCACCTCCACTTCACGGTCCGGCACAACGGTTCGATCATAGATCCTTTCGCTTACGGCTCGAGCCCGGAGTCGTGCGGTGGAGGAGAGATGCTCTGGGATCCCGCACTACAGGCGCGGCTCCGCTATCAAGAACGGGCCGTTCTGAACACGGGTTTTGCGAGTGCCCCGGTGACGATGGAATTCATCGAGGATGGAAGAATGGATGCGGAATTGCCATCTGCGACATCGGCGGCAATTGTCGCTTTTGTCCGTATCATCGGTTTGAAATCAGGCGACCTTCAGCGACTCGTCGTCAGCAGTCCGTCCGGCAAGGTGATTGCCGAGAACAACGCAGCGCCCGTCGAGCACAATAAAGCGCAAGCTTTTCTATTCACGGGTCGTAAGCGCCCCGCCAATGGCTGGGATCCGGGCACCTACAAGGCGGAATATACCGTTGAGCAGGCCGGCCAGGTCGTCTTGAGAGAACTCTGGGAACTCCCGGTTCAATCGCGTTGATCTGATGTTTTCCTTTGGTCTGCGGAGAGACCGCAATTGGCCGCCCGTCGCTAAAACTCCTCGTCCGCGCATCCTGCCAGTTCCATCGGTTGCTCAAACCGCCCGCGACCGGTATTAGGGCCATGGAGAGGATCACACCATGTCCGACATGCGCTTGATTGTTGCAGGAGCCGGCGGCCGGATGGGCCGGGCGCTGACGCGGGCGATTGCCGAGAGCAAGGGCGCGGTGCTGGCGGGCGCGCTGGAGGCGCCGGGCTCGGAGTTGCTCGGCAAGGATGCCGGCGTGCTTGCAGGCTTGCCGGCCAACGGCATCAAGCTCTCCGCCGATCTCTGGGCATTGTCCAAAGATGCCGACGGCATCCTCGACTTCACCGTCCCCGCGGCGACCATCGCCAATGTCGCGATCGCCGCCGAGCGCGGCATCGTCCACGTCATCGGCACGACCGGACTGTCCGGCTCCGACAACGCCGTGATCAAGAGCGTCACCAATCGCGCCGTCGTGGTGCAATCGGGCAATATGAGCCTCGGCGTCAACCTGCTCGCCGCCGTGGTCAAGCGCGTCGCCAAGGCGCTCGACCAGAGCTTCGACATCGAGATCGTCGAAACCCATCATCGCATGAAGGTCGACGCGCCCTCGGGCACGGCGCTGATGCTGGGCCAGGCCGCAGCCAGCGGCCGCGGCGTCACCCTCGATGAACATTCCGAGCGCGGGCGCGACGGCATCACCGGCGCGCGCCGGCCGGGTAATATCGGTTTCGCCTCCTTGCGCGGCGGCACCGTGGCCGGCGATCACAGCGTCAGCTTCCTCGGCCCGTTCGAGCGCCTGACGCTGTCGCATCAGGCAGAGGACCGCATGCTGTTCGCCCATGGCGCGCTGAAGGCGGCGCTGTGGGCGCACGGCAAGCAGCCGGGGCACTACTCCATGGCCGACGTGCTCGGCCTCTCCGACATCTGAGCGAACCTAACGGAAAGCAGTCAATGAGCGAACGTCTTCTCGTGCTCGTGCGCCACGGCCAGAGCGAATGGAATCTGAAGAACCTGTTCACGGGCTGGAAGGACCCCGATCTCACCGAGCTCGGTGTGAACGAAGCCAAGGAGGCCGGCCGCAAGCTGAAGGCACAGGGTCTCGTGTTCGACGTCGCCTTCACCTCGGTCCTTACGCGCGCGCAGCACACGCTGGATCTCATCCTCGCCGAGCTCGGCCAGACCGGTCTGCCGACCTCGAAGAATCTCGCGTTGAACGAGCGCG
Source organism: Bradyrhizobium sp. USDA 327 (assembly GCF_041262065.1). Taxonomy (NCBI): domain Bacteria; kingdom Pseudomonadati; phylum Pseudomonadota; class Alphaproteobacteria; order Hyphomicrobiales; family Nitrobacteraceae; genus Bradyrhizobium; species Bradyrhizobium sp. USDA 327. Next base: position 7,122,052 of record NZ_JBGCCW010000001.1, read on the forward strand.
ATTACGGCGATCTCTCCGGTCTCAACAAGGACGATGCGCGCAAGAAATGGGGCGAGGAGCAGGTGCTGATCTGGCGCCGTTCCTACGACGTGCCGCCGCCCGGCGGCGAAAGCCTGAAGGACACGCTGGCGCGCGCGCTGCCCTATTACGTGCAGGAGATTCTGCCCGCCGTGCTCAACGGCAAGCGCACCCTGGTTGCCGCCCACGGCAACTCGCTGCGCGCGCTGATCATGGTGCTGGAGAAGCTCTCGCCCGAGGGCATCCTGAAGCGCGAGCTCGCCACCGGTGTGCCGATCATCTACCGGCTCAATGCGGATTCGACGGTGGCCTCGAAGCTGGATCTGGCGAGTTGACGAAGGTCTCGTAGGGTGGGCAAAGGCGCATAGCGCCGTGCCCACCATTCTTCCGCAATCAATGAGAATGGTGGGCACGCTTCGCTTTGCCCACCCTACGGCATCTCGGTCACTGCAGTCCCAGCTGCCCCGCTTCCCAGCCCAGCATCGCCTGCTTGCGGGTGATGCCCCAATGATAGCCGGTGAGCGTGCCGCCCTTGCCGAGCGCGCGGTGGCAGGGCACGACGAAGGAGACCGGGTTCTTGCCGACCGCGGCGCCAACGGCGCGGGAGGCCTTCGGGCTGTTGATGTTGCAGGCGATGTCGGAATAGGACACCGCGCGTCCCATCGGAATCTTCAGCAGCGTCTCCCACACCCGCACCTCGAAATCGGTGCCGATCAGGACCACGCGCAGTGGCTGATCCGGCCGCCACAGTTTCGGGTCGAAGATGCGCGCTGCGAACGGCGCGGTGCCTTCGTGATCTTCCACATAGCTGGCCTTCGGCCAGCGCCGCGTCATGTCGGCGAGCGCCACCTTCTCCTCGCCGTGATCGGCGAAGGCGAGGCCGGTCAGGCCGCGATCGGTGGCGATCACGATCGCGGTGCCGAACGGCGAGGGATGGAAGCCGTAGCGCAGGGTGAGGCCGGCACCGCCGTTCTTCCATTCGCCCGGCGACATCGCTTCGTGGGTGACGAAGAGATCGTGCAACCGCCCCGGGCCCGACAGGCCGGAGTCGAGCGCCGCGTCAAGGATGCTGGCGGAATCCCTGAGCAGGTTCTTGGCGTGGTCGAGGGTGAGCGCCTGCATGAAGGCCTTCGGTGTGATCGAGGCCCAGCGGCGGAACAGATGGTGCAGCTCGTCCGGCGTGACGCCGGCGGCATCCGCCATCGCCTCGATGGTCGGCTGCGCGCGCCAGTTCGCCGAGATGAAGGCGATCGCCCGGCGCACCGAATCATAGTCGCGCAGCGCGGCGTTCTGGGTGCCCGGCTTGGTCAGGAGCTGGTCATGTATCGCGAGGGTCATCATGACCGGAAATGTAGGAGAAGGGCTGGCTCGAAACCACCCGATTTCCGACTGTACTCAGGTCACCGGATTATAGGTCGGGCCACGCCGCGCGGCGTTCAGGGCTCCGACCAAGGCATTGTAAAAGCTTGTCTTTTCTTCTGGTCCGAGAAAACCGGCGATGAGCAGCCGGCGGCCGCGCGAGATCAGATAGAGGTGCTCGATGCCGTATTCCTCGTCGATCTCCTGGTCGAGCCGGACCCAGAGCGGATTGAAGGTCCATTCGGCAACCTGGCCACGATGGCTGACGCGCCGCACGCGTAGTTCCGACGGCGTCACCACGATCTCCTCGCTGGCCCGCGCCGCGCGGAAATTGACCTTGAAGGCCCACCAGATCACCAGCACGTCGAGACCGAAAAAGCCGAACACCGGCCAAGCGCCCATCATCAGGAAGGCGAGGCCGGTGACGAAGCTGACGACGCTCAGGAACAGCATCACGGCGAGAAAGCCTGTGCGGTTCAGCGAGCGGTGCGGCGTCAGCAGCGCGGAGAAGATCTGAGGCTCGTCCTCGCTCTCAGATCGCGCGCACTCAATTTCGTTGCCTGTGCTCATCGTCCATCAGTATATCCCGATCATGGCGAAAATCACCCGCAAGCCGGCCCCACGTAAAGCGGCGGTGCCGAAGAAAAAGGCAAAACCGGTCGCGACCAAACCGAAAGCGCCCGCGCAGAAATCGCTCAGAGCCGCAAGACCCTGGACGCCGGCTGAGGTCCACGAGGTCTTCAGCCGCTTCCGCAAGGCCAATCCGGAGCCGAAGGGCGAGCTCGAGCACGTCAATCCGTTCACGCTGCTGGTTGCCGTTGTGCTGTCGGCGCAAGCGACCGACGCCGGCGTCAACAAGGCGACGCGCGCCTTGTTCGAGGTCGCCGACACCCCGCAGAAGATGCTCGAGCTCGGCGAGGAGCGCCTGCGCGAGTACATCAAGACCATCGGCCTCTACCGCACCAAGGCGAAGAACGTGATCGCGCTGTCGGCGAAGCTGCTCAGCGAATTCGGCGGCCAAGTGCCGCGTACGCGTGCCGGGATCGAATCGCTGCCCGGCGCCGGACGCAAGACCGCGAACGTCGTGCTCAACATGGCCTTCGGCGAGCACACCATGGCGGTCGACACGCATGTCTTCCGCGTCGGCAACCGCACCGGACTTGCGCCCGGCAAGACGCCTCTCGAGGTCGAGCTCGGTCTCGAAAAGGTCATCCCGGCAGAGTTCATGCTGCATGCCCATCATTGGTTGATCCTGCACGGCCGCTATACTTGCCTCGCACGCAAGCCGCGCTGCGAGGTGTGCCTGATCAACGATCTCTGCCGGTGGCCGGAGAAGACGGTGTGATTTAATGACCGTCATTCCGGGACTGTCCGAAGGACCGGGTCCGGAATCTCGAGATTCCGGGTTCGATGCTACGCATCGCCCCGGAATGACAAGGCGGGATTTGTGTTTTAGCGGCGCCGGGTTGAGGTGATCTCGTGAGTCAACAAGAACAGAACGCACCACCCGCATCACCGGCCCCACCGCCGAAGCCGACACAGCGGCCGGCCACGCCGCTCTGGAGCCGGCTCGCGATCCCGCTGTTCGCGGTCATCGTCGCGCTTGCCTTCGTGGCGCTGGCGACGCTGCGCTTCGACGAGTGGGTCGGCAATGCGGTGATCCAGACCACCAACGACGCCTATGTGCGCGCCGAGCTGACGCGGCTGTCGAGCCGCGTCTCGGGCGAAGTGCTCAGCGTGGGGGTCACCGATTTCCAGCGCGTCAAGGCCGGCGACCTCCTGATCCAGATCGATCCTGCCGATTACGAGGCGCAAGTCGCGCAGGCCGAAGCTGCGGTCGCCGCGGCGCAAGCCGCGCTCGACAATCTCGCCAACCAGATCGAGCTGCAATATGCGACGATCGCGCAGGCGCAGGCCGCGCGGCTGTCCGCGGAGGCCATGGAGGTCGAGGCACGGCAGGAGCAGGAGCGCCAGCAATCGCTGTCGCAAACCGAATCCGGCACGCGCCAGCGCCTCGAGCAGGCGGTCGCCGCTTACGCCAAGGCACAGGCCGACGTGCGCGCGAGCCGCGCCGTGATCGCGGCCCAGCAGCACCAGCTCGAGGTCCTGCAAGGTACCAGGAAGCAGCGCGCCGCCGATGTCGAGGCGGCCAAGGCGACGCTGGCGGGTACGAAGCTCAAGCTTGGTTACACGAAGATCACCGCGCCGTTCGACGGCGTTGTCGGCGAGCGCCAGGTGCAGCCCGGCGATTACGTCAATATCGGCACCAACCTCATCAACGTGGTGCCGTTGCCCAAGGTCTATGTGATCGCGAACTACAAGGAGACCCAGCTCACGCACGTGGCACCGGGCCAGCCGGTCGAGATCACCGTCGACAGTTTCCCGCGCGAGAAGCTGCGCGGCAGGGTCGAGCGCATCGCGCCGGCGACGGGTGCGCAGGTGGCGCTGCTGCCGCCCGACAACGCAACAGGCAATTTCACAAAGGTCGTGCAGCGCATTCCCGTGCGCATTCAGTTCGACGAAAACCAACCGCTGCTGGCGCGGCTGGTGCCGGGCATGTCGGTGGTCACCAGCATCGATACGAAGGCCGCGAATGGCCGAAAATGACGATGCCAGCCGCGAGCCGCTCTCGCGCGGCGGCGTCGCGCCGCAGCCCCTGTTCGCCGTCGCGGCGGTGCTGCTCGGCTCGTTCCTCGCCAATTTCGACAGCCGGCTGACCACGGTCGGCCTGCCGGACCTGCGCGGCGCGTTCTCGCTCGGCTTCGACGAGGGCGCTTGGCTCTCGACCGCCGGCATCGGCTCGCAGATCTTCATCGCGCCTGCGGTGGCCTGGCTTGCCACGGTGTTCGGCCTGCGCCGCGTGCTCGGCATCCCCAGCCTCGTCTATGCCGCCGTCTCGTTCATCATTCCGTTCGTGCATGACTATCCGACATTGCTCGCGCTCAGCGTCGTGCATGGTCTCTTGCTCGGCACCTTCGTGCCGGCGACGCTGATGATCGTGTTCCGCAATCTGCCGATCCGCTGGTGGCTGCCGGCGATCTCGATCTATGCGATCCGCGTCGGCTTCGCGTTGGACACCTCGACCTCGCTGGTCGGCTTGTATGTCGACCATCTCGGCTGGCAATGGCTGTACTGGCAGGGCGTGGTGATCGCGCCCTTGATGGGCCTGATGGTCTATCTGGGCACGCCGAACGAGCCGGTGAACCGCGCGCTGCTGCGCGAGGCCGATTGGGGCGGCATGCTGCTGCTCGGCGCCTCGGTGTCGATGACCTATGCAGGGCTCGACCAGGGCAACCGGCTGGACTGGCTCGGTTCCGGCACGGTGATGGCACTGCTGGCCGGTGGCGCGGCGCTGTTTCTGGCCTTCCTCGTCAACGAGTCCCTGGTGCGGAAGCCCTGGGCACATGTCAACGTGCTGTTCTCGCGCAACATCGGCTTGGGACTGGTCCTGATCCTGCTTTACACGCTGACCAGCCTGTCCAATGCGTCGCTGGTGCCGAACTTCCTCGCCACCATCGCGCTGCTCAGGCCCGAGCAGAGCGGCCTCTTGCTGCTCACTTGTGGCGCGTTGCCGATGTTCGTGCTGGTGCCGGTCTCGATCTGGCTGCTGCGGCATTTCGATACGCGGACGGTGATCGTCGTGGGCTTTGCCTGCTTCGCCGCGGCCAATCTCTGGGGCACCCGGCTCAGCCACGACTGGGCGCGCGAGGACTTCGTCGGCATCGTGCTGCTCCAGGCGATCGGGCAGTCGCTCACCTTGCTGCCGTTGATCATCACGCTGCTCTCCAACTCCGATCCCAGCCGGGCCACATCCTTTGCCGCCTATATCCAGATCATGCGTCTCGGCGGCGCCGAGATCGGCGTGGCGCTGATGGGCACCTGGCTGCGCGTGCGGGAGCAGGTCCATTCTTTCTATCTCGGCCAGAACCTTGCGGTCGGCGATGTCGATGTAGTGGAGAGGCTGAAGCAGCTCGCCGATCACTTCGCCGCCCATGGCACAGGAACGGCGCAGTCGCGCGCGGTCGGCACGCTGGCGGGCATCGTGCAGCGCGAGGCCAATGTGCTCGCCTATATCGACGGCTTCTGGCTGTGTTTCTGGCTCGCGGTGATCGCACTCGGCATCGTCGCGCTGGTCTCCCGCGCGCCGACGGGTCCCTTCACACCGGCGCCGTTCGGCTTCGCCAGGATGCTGCTGCGAAAGTGTGGTGTGCGGGCCGCCTGAATGCGGTGATGGTTGGTTCGTTCGCTCGCGCGACGGGGGTGGTCACCTCCCCCGCAAGCGAGAGCGGGAGAGGGAGCGCGCAATCACCGCACCTGCCGCACCGGCTCGATCAGCTCGGGCCGCGGGCCTGACAGGCGCTTGTGCATGTGGACCATGAAGGCCATGGCGAAGATCGGCGTCGCCAAGTTGACGATCGGGATCGAGACGAAGGCGGCGATGAAGAGCCCGGCGGTGAAGATCGTGGCGGCGTTGTCACGCCGCATCGCCTTGGCTTCCTCCGGCGGGCGGAAGCGCATCGCGGCGAGCTCGAAATATTCGCGGCCGAGCAGCCAGGCCGCGGCGAGGAAGAAGATCAGGAAACCCGCGCCGGCGAACAACACCAGCGGCAAGGCGACGAGATAGATCACAATCGTCAAGAGCGCGGTCTTGATGCCCTCGAGGATCGCCTGGCTGAACGGCAGCGCCACGCCGGGCCGCTCGGCCGGATAGTGCTCGCGCTCGACGATGTCGGCGACGTCGTCGACGAACAGGCTCGCCACCAGCGAGGTGATCGCGGGCATCAGGAAGATGCCGCCGAACACGACCCCCAGGCCCGCTGCGATCGAGACGATCCAGGACAGGACTTCGATCGATGAATGCCAGCCCGGTCCGAGCAGGCCTTCCAGCCAGACCTCGCCATTGGTCGCAAACCAGCTGAGGAGCCGCTGCAGGCCGATCGCCAGTACGGTGATCAGCACCAGCGCCAAGCCGACCGATCGCCACAGGATCGAGCGCATCGGCGGCGAGATCATTTGCGACAGCGCCTTGATGGCGGCATCCAGCATGGGGCATCCTCTCAGGTAAACACTTCGCGAGAGGTAGACACCCAATGCGGCTTCGGCAAGGGCGGCCGGCTGCCCAACGCACGACCGTGGTCCGGACGCGGCGCGGCATGAAATGACGCGCTGCTGAGCGGGGACCCAGGAGCTTGCGGCGAGATGGGCCCGGCTCAGCAGCGCACCGCTGAAGGAGCGCTGCGCTGCGTCCGGGGCACGCAAGCGCCCAGCTACCCATGCCGATGCGCATGCTTCCGCACCTTTGCCGGCTTCCCTTCCCCGGTCGGAATCATCACCACGCGGCCGTAGCGCACGCCGCGTTCGGCGATGATGTGGTCGGCGAAGTGCCTGACTTCGGAGGCGTTGCCGCGCAGCGCCGTCATCTCCATGCAGTTGTTGTCGTCTAGATGGACGTGCAGCGTCGCCAGCGCGAGGTCGTGATGGCCGTGGAATTCCTGCACCAGGCGCTTCGAGAGATCGCGTGCGGCGTGGTCGTAGACATAGACGAGACCGGCCACGCATTGGCCGGTCTGTGCCGTGCCCTCCGTGCTCTGTTGCAGGCCGGCGCGGGCGAGATCGCGGATGATCTCGGAGCGGTTCTGGTAGCCGCGCGCCTCCGCTGCGGCGTCGATCTCCGCCAGGAGATCGTCCTCGATCGTGATCGTTATCCGCTGCATCGGGTCCTCTCCATCGGGCTACCGGGCTTTTGTAGCCTTTCCTCCGAAGGGAGGCGAGGGAGTGTGCCGGTAGCTCACAGCCGCGTCGTGCGCAGGCGCAGCGCATTGCCGACCACGCTCACCGAGGACAGCGCCATCGCCGCTGCGGCGATGATCGGGGAAAGCAGCACGCCAAAGGTGGGATAGAGCACCCCGGCGGCGATCGGAATGCCGGCGGCGTTGTAGATGAAGGCGAAAAACAGGTTCTGGCGGATGTTGTTCATCGTCGCCTGCGACAGTTTTCGCGCCCGCACGATGCCGACGAGATCGCCCTTGAGCAGCGTGACGCCGGCGCTCTCCATCGCCACGTCGGTGCCGGTGCCCATGGCGATGCCGACCTCGGCTGCCGCCAGCGCCGGCGCGTCGTTGACGCCGTCGCCGGCCATCGCGACGCTGCGGCCGGCCTTCTGCAGCTTGGTCACCACCGCGCTCTTCTGGTCCGGCAGCACCTCGGCCTCGACCTCGGCGATGCCGAGCCGGCGCGCCACGGCCTCAGCCGTGGTGCGGTTGTCGCCGGTCAGCATGATGACCCTGATGCCTTCTGCCGCGAGCGCTTTCAGCGCCTCCGGGGTCGAGGCCTTGACCGGATCGGCGATCGCGAACAGGCCGGCCAGCCGGCCGTCGACGGCCATGTTGATCACGGTGGCGCCGTCGCCACGCAACCGTTCGGCTTCGGTGTCGAGCGTCTTGGTCTCGATGCCGATCGACGTCAGGTATTTTGCATTGCCGAGCACGATTGTCTTGCCGTCGACCTTACCGGTCGCGCCCTTGCCCGTCGGCGAATCGAATTGCTCGACCTGGCCAAGCGTGAGCTGCTTCTCTTTGGCCGCGCGCACGATGGCGTCAGCCAGGGGATGTTCGCTGGCGCGCTCGACGCTGGCCGCGAGCCGAAGGATGTCGTCTTCCGCAAAGCCGGCCGCCGGCACGACCGCGACCACCTTGGGCTTGCCCTCGGTCAGCGTGCCGGTCTTGTCGACCACCAGCGTGTCGATCTTCTCCATGCGCTCCAGCGCCTCGGCGTTCTTGATCAGAACGCCTCCCTGCGCACCGCGGCCGACGCCGACCATGATCGACATCGGGGTCGCGAGGCCGAGCGCACAGGGGCAGGCGATGATCAGCACGCTGACGGCAGCGACCAGACCGAAGGCCAGCCGCGGCTCCGGTCCGAACCAGGCCCAGGCGCCGAAGGCAGCGAGTGCGACGACGATCACCATCGGGACGAACCAGCCGGAGACCTGGTCGGCCAGGCGCTGGATCGGCGCGCGCGAGCGCTGCGCGTCCGCGACCATCTGCACGATCTGCGACAGCCGCGTCTCGCGCCCGACCTTGTCCGCACGCATCACGAAGCTGCCGGACTGATTCAGCGTGCCGGCAATGACCTTCGCGCCGGTCTCCTTGGTGACCGGCATGGATTCGCCGGTGACCAGGGATTCGTCGAGCGAGGAGCGGCCCTCCAGGATGATGCCGTCCACCGGCACCTTCTCGCCGGGACGAACGCGCAAGGAATCGCCAGCATGGAGCGCGTCGATCTCGACCTCGTGCTCGCTGCCGTCAGCGTCGACCCGGCGTGCCGTCTTCGGTGCAAGCTGGAGCAGCGCCTTGATCGCACCCGAGGTCGCGTCGCGGGCGCGCAGCTCCAGCACCTGGCCGAGCAGCACCAGCACGGTGATGACGGCAGCTGCCTCGAAATAGACCGCGACCGCGCCTTCATGGCCGCGGAAGGTGGCGGGGAAAATCTGCGGCGTGACGGTGCCGAGGACGCTGTAGACATAGGCCACACCGGTGCCCATGGCGATCAGCGTGAACATGTTGAGGTTGCGCGTCAGCAGCGACTGCCAGCCGCGGACGAAGAACGGCCAGCCCGCCCAAAGCACCACCGGCGTGGCGAAGACGAGCTGGATCCAGTTCGACAGCGTCGGATCGATCCAGCTGTGGGGGCCTGCGAGATGGCCGCCCATCTCCAGCACCACCGGCGGCAGCGACAGGACGCCGCCGATCCAGAACCGACGTGTCATGTCGGCGAGCTCAGGGTTCGGTCCGGTCTCCAGGCTTGCGACCTCAGGCTCCAGCGCCATGCCGCAGATCGGGCAACTGCCCGGGCCGACCTGGCGGATCTCCGGATGCATCGGGCAGGTGTAGATGGTGCCCGCGGGCATCTCGGGCTCGGGCGCCTTCTCCTTCGCAAGATATTTGGCGGGATCGGCAGCGAACTTGGTACGGCAGCCGGCCGAGCAGAAATGGAAGGTCTCGCCGTGATGCGTGAAGTGGTGCTTCGAGGTCGCGGGATCGACCGTCATGCCGCAGACGGGGTCCTTCACCTTGGTCGCGGAATCACCGTGGTCGTGGCCGTGATGATGGGCATGGCTGGAAGCATCGCCGTGGCCGCCGCAGCACGAGGATGCCGCGGGCTTCGCCGCCGGCGGTGCCGCTTTCGTGGAACAGCCGCACCCGGAATGTGTTTCCGCGTCGTGACGATGCTCGCTGCTGTTCATTGCCGTGCTCCGGTCCTGTCCCTGGTCTTGCAACCTATACCCGGTAGGGGTATATAGACCCCATGCGCAAGGACATCAAGGCATCTGTCGGAAAACGTCTCGGCCGGATCGAAGGCCAGGTTCGCGGCCTGTCGAAAATGGTAGAGGAAGACCGCTACTGCATCGACATCGTGACGCAGATCTCGGCCGCGCGTGCCGCGCTGCGCCGGGTCGAGGAGGAGGTCCTGAAGGACCACGTCGCCCATTGCGTCGAGCACGCCATTGCGAGCGGCGACAAGGCCGACCAGCGCGAGAAGATCGCGGAGCTGATGGCAGTGATCGGGCGGGCAGAACGATGAATCTGGTCGTTGCGAGCGCAGCGAAGCAATTCAGTCTGTTTCCCGCGGAGGGATTCTGGATTGCTTTGTCGCTACGCTCTTCGCAATGACGGTTGGTAAGGCGAAATCGCGCCACGCCCCCGGTGTCGTCCCTACGAACGCATGCCTTCGCAGGGACGACAGCAGGGCTACGCCGCCATCTCCCGCGTCCGCGCGCGGTACGTCGCGAGTTCGCTCGGCAGCACGATATGCTCGGAGAAAGCGGCGCTGGCCCCCGCGGCCTGCACGGTTACTTCCTCAGCCGAAATCTCAGCCGGCGCCTCTTCGTCAATCGCTTCAGGAGCGAGCGGCGGCGCCAGGACCGTTTCTGGAAACACACTGAACGAGCCCGCTACCTCCTCGAGCGGCTTCTGCTTGTCGGCCCAGTGCAGGGCGGTGTAGTCGAACCCGTGCACGATGGTGGGTTTGACGACTTCGAAATAGGGCGAGATGTCGAAGTCGCGGGGCATGTAGAGCGAGGAATCGCGGATGTGCAGGATCTCGCGGCGGGCGGCGCGGCTGCCGGCCTTGGTGATCTTCGGCAGGATCGGATAGCGCACGGCGTCGAAGGCCTGCGCGATCAGCGCCGAGCAGATGATCTTGGTCGGGTCGCCCGAGCCGATCGCGATCATGCGCCGGCGCCAGCGCTGCGGAATCGGCATCGGGAACAGATAGCGCATCAAGTCGACGATGTTCTTGGTGTCGTAGCCGAAGCCGATGCGGTTGATGGCGTAGCGGCAGACCGTGGTGCGGTCCTCATAGGACAGTCCGACCGGACGGCAGACGCGGGTGTGATAGGGGAAATATTTCGACAGCGGCGCCGAGGTGACGCCCTCGCCGATATTGGCTTCGATCAGCACATGCGGCTCGCCGTCCGCCTCCTCCGCACCCGCGACCGGGCCGACATAGAGCGCGGCATGCGACCAGGTCGACTGCGTCAGATATTTGATGATGCCGGAGATGCGGTTGTTGCCTTCGACCAGCAGCACGTCGCCGGGCTCGATGATCCCGCGCAGATGCTCCGGGTCGCTCGGCGTGAACGGCTCGTAGCCCGGCACCTCCTTCGAGAGGTACGCGGCAATTAGCTTGCCGACCGAATCCAGGACCGTCCCCATGTCAAACTCCCCCCACGGCCTTTTCCGGCCGTCTTTTTCCCTTCTCTATCATGGTCGAAACGTGTTGCAATTCGGTTCATCACTCTGTGAGATCAAGCACGATTGATTCACCATGATGGTTGCCGTGCAACATCAGATACGGCAAGGTTCGCGGGCTGTTCCCGTACGCCGCAAGTCCCCGGAAACCATGACATGACAATCACGCGCCGCGGTTTCCTTTCGGCGTCGGCGGCCTTTGCTGCGATGCCGGTCCTGCGCGCATCCGCCGCGCCTCTGCCGCGCGAGGCCGACATCGTCGTGATCGGGGCGGGTACTGCTGGAATCGCCGCGGCGCGGCGTATCATGGCGACCGGCCGCAAGGTCATCGTGGTGGAAGCGGCATCGCAAGTTGGCGGCCGTTGCATCACCGATAGCACGACGTTCGACACGCCGTTCGACCGCGGCGCGCGCTGGATGTACAATCCCGATACCAATCCGATGATCCGGCTGGCGCGCAGTGTCGGGCTGGACGCGCTGCCGGCGCCATCGGGCCAGAAGATGCGCATCGGCCGCCGCAACGCGCGCGCGGGCGAGACCGAGCAGTTCCTGGCCGCGCTGGTGCGCGCCAACCGCGCCATCGACGAGGCCGCGCGCGGCAAGCTGGATACCTCCTGCGCGTCCGTGCTGCCGAAGGATCTCGGCGATTGGGCCGGGGCGGCCGAGTTCATGCTGGGCCCGAGCTTCGCCGGCAAGGACCTGAAGGAGCTGTCCGCGATCGACAAGGGACGCGCGCAGGACCGCAATGCGGCGATCGCCTGCCGTCAGGGCCTCGGCACTCTGATCGCCAAACTCGGCGAGCAGGCGCCGGTGGCGCTGTCGACGCCGGCGAGCCGGATCGTCTGGAGCAACCGCGACGTCAGCGTGGAGACGCAAGCCGGCAAGATCGCCGCGCGCGCCGCCATCCTCACGGTTTCGACCAATGTGCTGACGTCGGGCGCGATCAAGTTCGTACCCGACATCCCCAAGCGCACCTTGGATGCGGCCTCCAAGCTCACCCTGGGCAGCTACGATCGCATCGTGCTGCAACTGCCGGGCAATCCGCTCGGCTTGTCGCGCGACGATATCCTCATCGAGCAGAGCAATTCGACGCGCACGGCGCTCATGTTCGCCAATATCGGCGGCTCCTCATTGTGCTCGATCGATGTCGGCGGCTCCTTCGGCCGCGATCTCTCCGAGCAGGGCGAGAAGGCCATGGCCGCCTTCGCGAGGGAGTGGATCACCAAGCTGTTCGGCAGCGAGGCCGCTTCCGCCGTGCAGAAGACCAGCGCGACGCGCTGGAATGCCTCGCCCTACGTGTTGGGCGCAATGTCGGCATCCGCGCCCGGCGGCCAGCTTTCGCGAAAAACCCTGGGCGAGCCGATCGGCAACATGTTCCTCGCCGGCGAAGCCACGCACGAGACGCTCTGGGGCACCGTCGACGGCGCCTGGGAAAGCGGCGAGCGCGCCGCGGATGCCGCCTTGCGCAAGATCGGTGCGCTCAAGGCCGAGCCGGCCGACGTGCCGACGCAATCGACGAAGAAGCGCAGGGCGCCGCGGCAATAGGCAACAAAGTCGCAACACTTCGCGGGGACGACCCGCGGAGAGAGCTCAGCGCAACACCCCGTCCAGCACCGGTAGTCCGGCAACCACCGCCATCGCGATCAGCGCATAGCAGATCCCGCGAAACACTTTCTCGCTGGCGCGGCCGAACAGCGAGGCGCCGAAGGCGACGCCGATCGCATAGACCGGCCCGACGACCAGCGAGAGCGCCAGCGATTCGCGCGAGATCAGGCCTGTCGTCGCATAACTGACCATCGAGAAGAAATCCGACGCGCCGAAGAACAGCACGATGTTGGCGCGTGCGACGATCGGCGCGATCGGGCGGCCCAGCCAGTAGCCGACGATCGGCGGGCCGCCGGTCTGCGCGAGGCCGCTACAGAAGCCGGAGAGACCGCCGATGCCGACCGAGAGCCAGGCGTGGTCCTTGCCGCGATAGCGCCAGCCCGACAGCAGCAGGAGCAGGAGGGCGGCGACGAAGCAGGAGATGATCCAGCGCGTGGTGACGGGCTCCAGCACGCTCAGGAAATACGTGCCGACGGGCACGCCGATCAGCGCCCCCAGCACGATCACGGCGGTGGCCCTGCGGTCGGCCTTCCGCCATGCGTCAGGCAGCAGCGGGGCGGCCGCGACGAAATCGATGACGAGCAGCAGGGCCGCAACGAGCCGCGGCGCTGCGATGCTGCTTGCCAGCGGCATGAAGATCAGCGCCGAGCCGAAGCCGGAGAAGCCGCGTGCGGTGCCTGAAACGAAAGCGACGGCGCAGAGCGCCATCGCAATGGTGAGGCTGACATCCTTCGGGAGAACGTCGGCGAGACTCATGCTTGTTGATTCTGGAGCACGATGTCGTCCGAGAACCGCTTCACACCTTTCGACATCATGCTCTCAGAGTACCGCCGGTCTTCTTCGTGACTTCGGCCACGATCTTGGCGCCGACGGCCTCGATCTCCTGGTCGGTCAGGGTCTTCTCGCGCGGCTGGATCGTCACCGCGATCGCGATCGACTTCTTGCCGTCATCGATGCCCTTGCCCTCGTAGACGTCGAAAACGTTCACGCCGGTGATCAGCTTCTTGTCGACGCCTTGCGCGGCGCGAACGATGTCGCCGGCCTTCACGGCGCGGTCGACGATGAAGGCGAAGTCGCGCGTAACAGGCTGGAAGGCGGAGAGCTCGATCAGCGGCTTGGCGCGGGTCGGCTTCTTCTTCGCCTCAGGGATGCGGTCAAGGATCACCTCGAACACCATCAGCGGACCATCGACGCCGAGCGCCTCGAGCGCGCGCGGATGCATCTCGCCGAAATGGCCGAGCACGTTCTGCGGGCCGATCTGGATCGTGCCGGAACGTCCCGGATGCAGCCAGCCGGGACAACCCGCCACGACCTGAAGCGCCTGCATCGGCGCGCCGGCCGCAGCGAGCACCGCCAGCGCGTCGGCTTTCGCGTCGAACACGTCAGCCTGCGTCGAGCCGGTCCAGTGCCGTCCGAGACCTTCAGAGGAAGCAAAGCCGCGGCGCACGCCGCTTGCCGCCATGAACTGGTCCTGCGGGCGATCGCCCTTGAAGATCTGGCCGACCTCGAACAGTGCGACATCGCCAAAGCCGCGATCGGCATTGGCCTGCGCGGCCGCGATCAGGCCCGCAAGCAAGGTCGGGCGCATGTCGGAGAGATCAGCCGCGATCGGGTTGGCCACTTCGAGCTCGCGCTGGCCGCCGCCGAACAGTTCTGCCGCGGGTTTTGCGATGAACGACCACGTCACGGCTTCGACCATGCCGCGGCTCGCGAGCGCGCGCCGTGCGCGGCGGGTGCGCAGCTGCAGCGAGGTCAGAACGGACTTGCGCGCGTCCTCGCCGCGTTCGAACGGCGTCTCCGGCACCTTGTCGACGCCGAAGATGCGGACGATCTCCTCGACGATGTCCGCCTTGCCGTGCACGTCGGTGCGCCAGGTCGGCACCGCGACCTTCACGACCGGGCCGGGGCCCGCCATCATGAAGCCGAGATGGGTCAGGATGCGCTTCATCTCGGCTTGCGGCACCTCGATGCCGGAGAGCCGCTTGACCTCGGTGACCGGGAACTCGATCAAGCGGTCATCGCCAAAGGCCTTGCCGACCACGACGGTCTCGGACGGCGTGCCGCCGCACATCTCCATCACGAGCTTGGTCGCCAGCTCCAGTCCCGGCACCATGAAGGCCGGATCGACGCCGCGTTCGAAGCGGTAGCGCGCATCGGAATTGATGCCGAGCTTGCGGCCGGTCTGGGCGATGTTGATCTCGTTCCACAGCGCCGATTCGATCAGCACGTCGGTGGTGTCATCGTCGCAGCCGGAGGCCTCGCCCCCCATGACGCCGGCGAGCGATTCGACGCCGTGCTCGTCCGCGATGACGCAAATCGCGGGATCGAGATTGTAGGTGCGCCCGTCGAGCGCGAGCAGCGTCTCGCCCTCGCGGGCGCGACGCACGACGAGATTGCCCTTCACCTTCTTGGCGTCGAACACGTGCAGCGGCCGCGCGCGATCGAAGGTCATGAAATTGGTGATGTCGACCAGCGCGTTGATCGGGCGCAGTCCGATCGCGGTCAGCCGCTTCTGCAGCCATTCCGGCGACGGGCCATTCCTGACGCCGCGCACGAGGCGGAGCGCGAAGCCCGGGCACAGCGTGGCATCCTCGACCGTGACCTTCACCGGGCACGGGAATTCGCCCTTGATAGGCTTGATGGTCGGATCCTTGAACTTGCCCATGTCGGCGGCGGCGAGGTCGCGCGCGATGCCGTGCACGCCCGTGCAGTCCTGCCGGTTCGGCGTCAGATTGATCTCGACCACGGGATCGCCGAGCCCGGCCCATTCGGCGTAGGCAGCGCCGATCGGCGCATCGGCCGGCAATTCCATGATGCCGTCATGGTCGTTGGAGATCTGCAATTCGGCCGCCGAGCAGAGCATGCCGCGGCTCTCGACGCCGCGGATGGTGCCGACCCCGAGCGTGATGTCCTTGCCGGGAATGTATGTGCCGGGCGGCGAGAACACGCTGACCAGACCCGCACGCGCATTCGGCGCGCCGCACACCACCTGCACCGGCGCTCCGCCGTCGCCGGTGTCGACCATGCAGACCCGCAAGCGATCCGCATTCGGATGCTGCTCGGCCGAGATCACCTTGGCGATGGTGAAAGGCTTCAGCGCCTTCGCCTTGTCCTCGATGTTCTCGACCTCGAGCCCGATCATGGTGAGCTTCTCGGCGAGCCTGTCGAGCGGCTCGTCGGTCTCGAGATGATCCTTCAGCCAGGAGAGGGTGAATTTCATGGCTGTGTGCCTCGGCTCTTGTCGGTGGAGTTACATTGGTCGGTGCTAGTGTTCCCTCCCCCCTTGTGGGGGAGGGTCAGGGAGGGGGGTGAGCCGCGGGCTCCGGCGGAAGCTGCCTGGCGAATTGCCTCAACAACTCCTTCAAGGTTCGTCATCACCTGATCATTGGTGAAGCGCAGAACCTGAAAGCCCTCGGCTGCGAAGAAAGCGTCGCGACGCTCATCCTTCTTCTGACGTTCTTCGAAATCGTGAGATTCTCCATCGAGTTCGATGATGAGCTTAGAGGAGAAACACACGAAGTCGGCGATGTAGTTTCCGATTGGCGTCTGGCGACGGATGCCAAGACCATCCATGCGGTTAGCCTTCAGGTAGCGCCACAGCAGTGTTTCGGCGCGCGTCATCGCTCGGCGAAACTGTTTCGCCCGACTACGCTGACGTTCGCTCACAACTGCAT
Source organism: Bradyrhizobium sp. USDA 327 (assembly GCF_041262065.1). Lineage (NCBI taxonomy): Bacteria > Pseudomonadati > Pseudomonadota > Alphaproteobacteria > Hyphomicrobiales > Nitrobacteraceae > Bradyrhizobium > Bradyrhizobium sp. USDA 327. The sequence continues at coordinate 7,138,460 of NZ_JBGCCW010000001.1, forward strand.
GCGGCATCCGCGGCTACCCCCCTCCCCGACCCTCCCCCACAAGGGGGGAGGGAACGGAGAGAGTCATTGTGTGGCCGGGCATCGCCATCACGTGCTCAATCCCCCCGCCAGCGTCGGCACTTCCAGCGGCTTGAAGCCATAGTGGGACAGCCAGCGGACGTCGCTGTCGAACAGCTGGCGCAGGTCGGCGATGCCGTATTTCAGCATGGCGATGCGGTCGATGCCCATGCCCCAGGCAAAGCCCTGGTACTCGTCGGGATCGATGCCGCAGGCGCGCAGCACGTTCGGATGCACCATGCCGCAGCCGAGAATCTCGAGCCAGTCCTCGCCCTCGCCGAAGCGGATCTCGCCCTTGTCGCGGCGGCACTGGATGTCGACTTCCAGCGACGGCTCGGTGAACGGGAAGAACGAGGGCCGGAAGCGCATGTTGATGTGGTCGACCTCGAAGAACGCCTTGCAGAACTCGTGCAGGATCCATTTGAGGTGGCCGAGATGCGAGGTCTTGTCGATGACGAGGCCTTCGACCTGGTGGAATTGCGGCGTATGGGTCGCGTCAGAATCGATGCGGTAGGTGCGGCCCGGGCAGATGACGCGGATCGGCGGCTTCTGGCTCAGCATGGTGCGCACCTGCACCGGCGAGGTGTGGGTCCGCAGCAGCATGCGCGAGCCGTCCTCCTTCGGATGGAAGAAGAAGGTGTCGTGCATCTCGCGCGCGGGATGGCCTTCCGGGAAGTTCAGCTTGGTGAAGTTGTAGTCGTCGGTCTCGATGTCGGGACCTTCGGCGACCGAGAATCCCATGTCGGCGAAGATCGTGGTGAGCTCGTCCCAGACCTGGCTCAGCGGATGGATGCGGCCGGCCTCGACCGGTGGGTCGCGCAGCGGCAGGGTGACGTCGACGGTCTCGGACACGAGCCGCGCATCGAGCGCCGCGGACTTCAGCACGTCGCGCCGTGCGGCGAGCGCCTCGGTGACCTTGTCCTTGGCCTGGTTGATCGCGGCGCCCTGCGTCTTGCGCTCGTCCGGCGACATCTTGCCGAGCGTGGCGAGGAGTGCGGAGATCGAGCCCTTCTTGCCGAGGGCTGCGACGCGCACCGCCTCGAGGGCGGCCTCGTCGCCGGCGGCGGCGATCTGGTCGAGGATGGACGTTTCGAGCGTTGCGAGGTCGGACACAGTCAAATCCTTGCTGCCAAAATTCGGCTGGGTTGTCGCCGCCCGAAGGCCGTAACGTCAAGCAAAAAGCCGGTTATTTCGGGCTTGCGGCCGGCCGGGTTGAACGCTGCGCGGGGACCCGGCACCAATGGGGGTACGAGGAGAGTCTTGCGATGCTTTCGAGATCCTGCCTGGTCGGTCTGGCCCTGCTTGTGTTGGAAGGTGCTTTGGGTGGCGCGGCCTACGCCGAGGAATGCCCGGCCAAATCGACGTCGATGGACGACGTCATCGCAGTCCTCAATGCGGCGCCTGGCTGCGGCCCTGCCATGAAGCTGTTCGAGGCCTGCGCATATGGCGCCAGCGGCGACGTGCAGTTCGGTGAAGTGGTTGAGAAGAAATGCGAAGCTGATTTCGTCGGCCAGCAGAAGCCGCCGCAGAAGCTCAGCTATCAGCGCGAGTTGCAGGCGTGCGATCGCAAATACCGGAACAAGTCCGGCACCATGTATATTTCGGCGACAGCATTCTGCCGGGCGGAGGTCGCCCAGCGCTACTCGCGGCGCGCGCTGAAGGCCGCGGGCCCTAAGGCCCGCTAGCGCAAGCCTCAGGCGGCGAGCGCAGCCTTGGCCTTCTCGGCGATCGCCTGGAACGCGGCGGGCTCGCTGATCGCGAGATCCGACAGCACCTTGCGGTCCACGGTGATCCCGGACTTGGCCATGCCGTCGATAAATCGGCTGTAGGTCAGGCCGAACGGACGGACGGCCGCGTTGATGCGCTGGATCCAGAGCGCGCGGAACGTCCGCTTCTTGCGCTTGCGGTCGCGGAAGGCATATTGCATCGCCTTCTCCACGGCCGGCTTGGCGGCGCGGATGGTGTTCTTGCGGCGGCCATAGAAGCCCTTGGCGGCCTTGTAGACTTTCTTGTGCTTGGCGTGGGCGGTCACACCGCGTTTGACGCGAGACATGACAAAATTCCTTCAGAGATGACTTGGTTTTCGGATCGCCGCGGGATGCGCGGCGCGGCTGGCAGTGATCGTGGACGCGATCAGGCGTTCGGCAAGAAGTACTTCTTGACGTTGTCGCCGTCGGTCTTGAACAGCACGCGGGTGCCGCGGAGCTGACGGATCTGCTTCTTCGTCCGCTTGATCATGCCGTGACGCTTGCCGCGCTGGGCGTGCATCACTTTGCCGGTGGCAGTCACCTTGAAGCGCTTTTTAGCGCCCGATTTGGTCTTCAGCTTGGGCATTTGGCTCTCCTATGGCCACAACAGAAATCCGCCCGTGAAGGCGGCTGGCCGTCTAAAATGCTCGTTAGAGCGTTGATTGTGCTCAGGTTTTTGCGAACGAGCGCGAAACCCACACGAAACACCGCCACGGCAGCCCTTAATCAGCCGGGCGATGAAGGCTGGGCTTATGACAGAGCGGGAGCCAAATGGCAACGATGAACCGGCGGAACAGGCCCGGAGACTATCCGGTGCTGCACCCTCATGTCCCCAGCCGCGTCGCCCGGAGCAGACCAAAATGGCCCATTTTTCCCAATCGTCGTCGTCTTTGACTGGTTTCGTCCGCGCGCGTCATCTGGCGGTGTTTGCCGTGCTCGCCGCCGCCATGCTGCCGTCGACTGCCGATGCCCGCGTCGGCGGCTATGACGGCATCTGGAACGTCACCTTCGCCACCACGAGGGGCAATTGCAGCTCAGGCTACAGCGTCCCCTTCACCGTCACGGGCAGCCGCGTCTCGTCCGCCGGCGGCGGCCGGGTCTCGGGCAGGGTCAACCGCTCCGGCACTGTGGCGGTCCAGGTTTCGGTTGGCGCCTCTCATGCCAGCGGCGGCGGTCGGCTCGCCGGCAGGAACGGTGCCGGCTCGTGGAGAGGTATCATCTCCGGCGACCAGTGCAGCGGCACCTGGCAGGCGACGCGGACGTAGTCGAACGAGCCATCGCCACAGCCACGGTGCGCTCCCTCCCCCGCCTGCGGGGGAGGGCTGGGGAGAGGGTGCTTCCTCAATCGAGAACCCCCAAGAGGAAAAAGCCCTCACCCGGCGCTTCGCGCCACCCTCTCCCGCAAGCGGGCGAGGGTGCAGCGGAGCGCGCGGCTTCCACCTTGACCAAAACAAAACGGCCCGCCGGAAATCCGGACGGGCCGCTGAATTCTCAACCCCAAAGCGCTTCGCGTCAGCGCGGCGCCAGCACCATGACGACCTGGCGACCTTCGAACCGCGCATCCTGCTCGACCTTGGCGAGCTCGGCGACGTCGGTCTTGATCTTGTCCAGCAGCTTGGTGCCGATCTCCTGGTGCGCCATTTCGCGGCCACGATAGCGCAGCGTGATCTTGACCTTGTCGCCCTCTTCGAAGAACCGCTGCATCGCGCGCATCTTCACGTCGTAGTCATGGTCGTCGATCATCGGGCGGAGCTTGATCTCCTTGATCTCGACGGTCTTCTGCCGCTTGCGGGCTTCCGCGGCTTTCTTCTGAGCGGAATACTTGTACTTCCCGTAGTCCATGATCTTGCAGACGGGAGGGCTGGCATTCGGCGAAATCTCGACCAGATCCATGCCGGCTTCCTGAGCCATCCGGATAGCGACGACGGTCTCGACCGTGCCCTTGTTGTCACCGGTCTGGTCGATCAGCTGGATCTGCGCATTGCGGATATCATCATTGATGCGCGGCCCGTCTTTGCTGGCAGCGGGCGGAGCTTTATTAGGACGGCGAATGGGTGGTTCTCCAAAGTTGTGAAAGAAGCGGCTATCTTGAAGGAAGATGCGATTGCCGGCAAGCAAGTCGCTCGTGCGGCACGCGAAAAACCCTCAAATGCGAGGCATTTTGGTCACGCCTTGGCACGCAGGACGACATAGACACCTTGCTTCTGTTCCGCAAGCGTCCCAAAGGGCAGCCAATGCAGCCATCGGGTTGCATCGCGGGACGCGCCCGGACAGCTCAAACCGCACAGCCAGAGTAAATGTTCCATGACCGATATAATTCCTGATGCCATGCTCGACTTCATCGATGTGGGTGAGGGCCTGTCCGCACGCAGGATCGCGGTACGCAGTCGGCGCGGACAGGGGCCTGGACTGGTCTGGCTGGGCGGATTCAAGTCGGACATGCTGGGCAGCAAGGCCTTGGCGCTGGACGCCTGGGCCCGGGATCACAGCCGCGCAATGGTCCGGTTCGACTATTCCGGCCACGGCGAGTCCGGCGGCGACTTCGCTGACGGAACCATCGGACGCTGGCTGGAGGAGAGCGTTGCGGTGTTCGAGCGGTTTTGCGACGGCCCGCAAGTCCTGATCGGCTCATCCATGGGCGGCTGGATCGCGCTGCTGCTCGCGCGCGAGATCAAGAAGCGTTCTGGCAAGGCGTCGCTGGCCGGCGTTGTCCTGATCGCACCGGCGCCCGACTTCACCGAGGAGCTGATGTGGAAGAATTTCTCGCCCGCGGTGAAGAAAGAGATCGAGACCAAGGGTGTCTGGATGCGGCCGTCGGATTACGGCGACGGCTCGCCCTATCCGATCACGCGGAACCTGATCGAGGAGGGCCGCAACCACCTCGTGCTCGGCAGCGCCATCGATCTCGGCTGCCCCGTCCGCATCCTGCAAGGCGCGAAAGATCCTGACGTGCCATGGCAGCACGCGTTCGCGCTGACGCACCGCCTGCCGGCCGACGACGTCGTGCTGACCATGATCCAGGACGGCGATCACCGTCTCTCCCGCCCGCAGGACATCGCGCGCATCCTTGCCGCGGTCGCAGAGATCGGGTGAAACTGTTGCCCGGCATTCGGTGTCATCGCCCGACTTGATCGGGCGATCCAGTATCCCAGAGACGGCTGTGCTTGAGTCGAGAAGCCGCGGCGTACTGGATGCCCCGGTCAAGCCGGGGCATGACAGAGAACGGGGAAGGAGAAACGCCAATGACCACAACCGCCATGCTGCGCGCCTTCTGCGACGCGGTCGAGCAGCGCAACGGCCGGGCTTTTGCCGAATTGTTCACCGAGGACGGCGTCTATCACGACGTCTTCTACGGCGCCTTCGAAGGCCGCGAAAAGATCGCGGCGTTGATCGACGACTGGTTCTATCGGACGGCGACGGATTTCCGCTGGGACATGCACGATCCCGTCACCGACGGCACCACGCTCTATGCGCGCTACACCTTCAGCTACAAATCGACCCTGCCGGAAGCCAATGGCGTGCGGGCGATGTTCGAGGGCGTCGCGATCATGACGCTGCAGGATGGAAAGATCGCGAGCTATCACGAGGTCGCCAACACCGCGCCGGCGTTCGTCGATCTGAAGTTCGCGCCTGAAAGAATTGCGAAGATCGTCGCCAGGCAAGGCGCCGAGCTGAAGGCGCGGCCGGAGATGCAGCGGCATCTCACCTGACCGTCATTCCGGGGCGCGCGAACCCGGAATCCATTTCGCCTTTTTGCCTGCGGTCCAATGGATTCCGGGTCTGCGCCTGACGGCGCATCCCGGAATGACGACCGGAGAGAGGCGCGCGCTCCTACCGCTTCGACGGATTCGCCATCGGCTTGCGCTGCGCCAGTGCGGCGACCGTGGCGGTGCCGATCGGGCCCTGTTCGTCATAGAGCCAGCATTCGCCGATCGCGACGCCGTCGGTGGCGTGGTGGTTCACGACTTCGAAGCCGATCCATTCCGTGACCGGCAGGCGGTGCAGATAGATCGTGACGTCGCTGTTGATGTAGCCGAGCCCCTTGTCGCCGGCATTGGCAAACGGGCTGGCGAAATCGGCGCCGGTTGCGACATGGACGAACGGCGTCATCGGCACGCCCGCAACGAGCTCGCGCACCTCGCTCATCCAGAGCCGGCGCGGCCCGAGCGAGCCCATATGCCCGACGATCGGCCGCGTTGCCCATTTGCCATTCATGCCGAGCCTGGGATCCGTGGGCTTGGGAATGTCGGCCGGCTTCGGCGCGTCCCAGTTCGGCGGCGACCACACATTGCCATCAGGATTCTGCGTCTTGCGCAGCAGCTGACACGAGGCGCGCGCCATGCCGACGCCGCCGGAAACGAACTCGGCTTCCACCACGCGGATGCGCATTCCATCGCGCACCAGACGCGTCGTCACTTCAATCGGCTTGTCGATGGTCGGCAGCCGAAACATGTCGACGGTGAGCCGCGCCGGCACGAACTCAGGCCCGGAATGGCGTTCCTCGATGGCGAAGCCGAGCAGGCCGACGATGACGCGCCCGTGCAGCGACTTCGGATCCCAGGGACCGTTGGCAACTTCCGTCGGATGGAATGTCTCGCCGTCGCGGGTGAAGAAAGGCATGTTTGTCATGCGCGCGAGATTGCGGGAATGGGTGGGGAAATCAAGTGTGGTGAGGCGCATGTGCGCTCGCCAAACAAAAGGTGTCATCGCCCGGCTTGACCGGGCGATCCATTACGCCGAGGCAGTCGTGATTGAGTCGAGGAGCCGCGGCGTACTGGATGCCCCGGTCAAGCCGGGGCATGACAGCGGAGAGTTAGGACGCAGCCAGCCACTCGTCACGCACACTGTCGTCGTGCTCGTTGCTCGCCGCAGCAGACTTCATCGCATCAAACTCGGTGCGTTCCACCAATTGCCCAAGCGCCCACACCGCAGCACCACGTACCAGCGGACTCGCATCGTCCAGCAATCGCCGCGCCTCCTCCGCCAACGCCGCCTCGCCCGAGTTGCCGATCGCAATCAGCACGTTCCGCAAGAAGCGGTCGCGGCCGATGCGCTTGACCGGCGACTTCGTGAACAGCGCGCGAAACGCCGCGTCGTCGAGCCGTGCCAGCTCGGCGAGCGCAGGCGCGCGCAATTCGTCGCGCGCCGCGAGCCTGGCCTCGCGCCCTTCCTGCGCGAACTTGTTCCAGGGGCAGGCCGCGAGGCAATCGTCGCAGCCATAGATGCGATTGCCTATGCTCTTGCGAAATTCGCGCGGGATCGGTCCCTTGTTCTCGATGGTGAGGTACGAGATGCAGCGTCGCGCATCGAGCTTGTAGGGCGCGGGGAACGCCGCGGTCGGGCAGATGTCGAGACAGGCCCGGCACGAGCCGCAATGATCGATCTCGGCGGCATCGCACGGCAGCTCCAGCGTGGTGTAGATCGCGCCGAGAAAAAGCCATGAGCCGAACTCGCGCGAGACGAGGTTGGTGTGCTTGCCCTGCCAGCCCAGATGCGCCGCCTGCGCCAGCGGCTTCTCCATCACCGCCGCGGTGTCGACGAACACTTTCACGTCCGACGGCGCCGCCGCGACCAGCCAGCGCGCCAGCGCCTTCAGGCGCTTCTTGATGAGATCGTGATAGTCGTCGCCCTGCGCATAGACCGAGATCGCCGCGCGCGTGGGCTGCTCGAGAATCGCCAGCGGATCGGAGTCGGGACCGTAATTGACGCCGAGCATGATCACGCTGCGCACGTCCTGCCACAGCCCGCGCGGATCGACGCGGCGCTCGGGGCTTGCGGCGAGCCAGTCCATGTCGCCATGGCCGCCCGATGCGATGAATTCGAGGAAGTGTTTGCCGGCACTCTCGATCGTGCCCGGCGCGGTGATGCCGATGCAGTCGAAGCCGAGCGCGCGCGCCTCATGCGTGAGCGCAGTACGAAGCTCATCAATGTCGATGCTGGATTTGATCACCGATGCATCCACACTCGTCATGGCCGGGCTTGTCCCGGCCATCCACGTCCTTGTGTAGCATTCACGAGAAGAGAAAGAACGTGGATGCCCGGGACAAGCCCGGGCATGACGATCATCATCAGAAATCCAGGTCCACGTAGGTCCGCGACGCCGGCACGCCGGCCAGCCATTCGCTGAGGAGCGGACGGAACGACGGGCGGGATTTCACCCGCGCGTACCACGCCTTTGCTGCGTCGTCCTCGCTCCATGGCACGTCGCCCAGATAGTCGATCGCCGAGAGATGCGCCGCGGCGGCGAGATCCGCGTAAGTGAGCCGGTCGCCGGCGAGGAAATTGCGCGTCTGCGCCAGCCAGCCGATATAGGCCAGATGATAGCGCACATTGGCCTTCGCCGCGCGCATCACGTCGGCCGAAGGCGGGCCGCCGCCATTCTCCTCGCTCATGAAGCGCTTGTAGATGCGCTCGGTGACGAGCGGGTGCGAGACTTCCTCGAAGAACTTCTCGTTGAACCAGGACATCAGCCGGCGCACCTCGACGCGTTCGCTGATCGTCTGCGGCATGAGGCGTTTCGGGCCCATCTCGGCACCATAGGCCTCGTCGACATATTCGGCGATGATGGCCGCGCCGGGAATCGGCGGCTGTTCCTCGTCCACCAACACCGGCGTGGTGCCGGCCGCATTCAGAAGCAGAAACGCCTCGCGCCGCTCCCAGCTGCGCTCTTCGACCAGCTTCAGATCGAGCCCGTATTCGCCCGCGATCAGACGGATGAAGCGCGAATGCGGGCAGAAGGGATGATGAAACAGCGTAAACATGAAGCCTTTGACTATTTGATGGTGCTTAAGAATCCATCAATGTTTGTGCGGCGCCACACTAGGCCCTCAAAACCGCGAAGCAAGGCCGTGATTTCGTATTTTGCGATTGCGGCATGGGAGCGAATAGGCGAGAAGAGCCCCGCTTTTCCAGCCGAAATGGACCGTAAATATGTCAGACGCAATACGGGCAGTGATCCTCGGCATCATCGAGGGTGTGACCGAGTTCCTTCCCGTGTCCTCGACCGGTCATCTCTTGCTCGCGGAGCGCTTCTTCCATCTCGGCGAAGGCGCCTTCTGGGATTCGTTTACCGTTCTGATCCAGCTGGGCGCGATCCTCGCGATCGTCGGGCTGTATTTCAGGAAGCTGTGGGACGTCGTGATAGGCCTGTTCACGGGCGATGCCGATGCGCGGCGCTTCGTGATCGGCGTGCTGGTGGCGTTCCTGCCGGCCGTGGTCGTCGGCCTCGTCGCCGGCAAGTACATCAAGAGCCTGCTGTTCAATCCCTGGGTCATCTGCTTCACGCTGATCGTCGGCGGCGCCATCCTGCTCTGGGTCGACAAGCTCGATCTCAAGCCGCGCGAGCATGACGCCACCAGGTTCCCGCTGCTGATGTATCTCTATATCGGCATCGCGCAGTGCGTGGCGATGATCCCCGGCGTGTCGCGCTCCGGCGCCAGCATCGTCGCGGCGATGCTGCTCGGGGCCGACAAGCGCGCGGCGGCGGAGTTCTCGTTCTTCCTTGCCATTCCCACCATGATCGGTGCGTTCGCCTACGACTTCTACAAGAGCCGCGCCGAGATGACGATGGACCACATGGGCATCGTCGCGATCGGCTTCGTGGTGTCGTTCATCACCGCCATCATCGTGGTGAAGACGTTCCTGACCTACGTCACCCGGCACGGCTTCGTGGTGTTCGCCTGGTGGCGCGTCATCGTCGGCACGCTCGGCCTGATCGCGCTGGCGCTCGGGCAGTAGAGCAGCAACTCGGTTGGTGCGCTCCCTCGCCCGCTTGCGGGAGAGGGTGTCTCCGCAGAGAGACTGCCAATGAGGCGAAAGTCCTCACCGCCGCGACGCCATTGCCGAAGCTATGCGCCGGCGTTCTCGAGGACGGCCGCCAGAGGCGGCCTACGCTGTCCCGCAAGCAAGCGAGAGAAGCAAACCAGCCTCACACGCTCATGCGCTGGAACTGACCGGCGGCGCGGAAGCGCCAGAGATATTGCGGGGCGATCGCTTCCAGCGAATCGGGGGTGATGCCGAGGCCTTCCAGCGTCAGGCCGGCCGCCTTCGCCGCCTCCGAGACGACGTTGTCGCGCTCGAGCAGCGTGACCTGGTCCGGTGTCAGCTTGAACGCGCCCGGCGCGAATTGCAGGAAGGCGGCCTGGAAGCGGGCGAGGCCGAACGACAGCGGGATCAGCATCCGCTTGCGGTCGGTGATCTCCAGGATGGTCTCGATGATCTCGCGCATGGTCAGCACTTCCGGCCCGCCGAGCTCGTAGGTCGCGCCGGCCTTGGCCTTGCCGTCAACGGCATCCGCGATCGCGGTGGCGACGTCGCCGACATAGACCGGCTGCATCCGGGTAGTCCCGCCGATCAGCGGCAGCACCGGCGACATCCGGGCCAGCGCGGCGAAGCGGTTGGTGAACTGGTCCTCGGGGCCGAACATCACGGAGGGGCGGAAGATCGTGGCGGAGGGAACCGCGGCCAGGACCGCGGCTTCGCCGGCCGCCTTGGCCTTGGCATAGCGCGAGGGCGATTCCGCGTCGGCGCCGATCGCCGAGACATGCACCAGGCCGGCATCGGCCGCGGCCGCCGCCTTGGCGACGGTTTCGGCGCCCTTGGCCTGGACGGCGTCAAAGGTCTGCGCGCCGCCCTCTGTGAGGACGCCGACGAGGTTGATCGCGACATGCGAATCACGCAGCGCCGCCTCGACCGAGGCCGGATAGCGCAGATTCGCCTGCACGGTGTGGACCTGTCCGACCTTGCCGGAGGGCTGCAGGTATCCGGCGAGTTCCGGCCGCCGTACCGCAACCCGGACCCGGTAATCGCGCTTGCACAGGGCCCGGACGACATTCCGGCCCAAAAACCCCGATCCGCCGAAAACCGTGACGAGCGTGTCCAGATTCGATGCCATGGGGGTGTCCGTTCCTGCGGAAAAGAGTGCGTCTTGTCAGGCTTTTATCGAGCCGGTTTGCGATGCGCAATCGGCATCCCGAACCGGGCCTCACGCATGAATTGACAACGGCGTCACCGAACCGTAGTAACCGCCTCCGTGCCCCAAACGGCATGCCCAGGTGGTGGAATTGGTAGACGCGCTGGCTTCAGGTGCCAGTGGCTTAACGGCCGTGAAGGTTCGAGTCCTTTCCTGGGCACCATGCTTTTCTGGATATCAAACAGATCCAGATAGATAAGCCCTTTCAGAGTGCTGCGTTGGCATTGGGCCATGAGCCGAGAAAGTGCAATGCGCTGTGTCTTGGGATCGTGCGTCTTCTTGTGCCTCTTGATCGGTCCGTGTGCTTCTGCGAACGCGGCCGCAAGAGGGCATCACAAGTTGCGACATGTCATGGTTCGGCCGGGCCAGGCCACGGCTCCGGTCTATGTCACTCCGAATGGGGTGCGCATCTATCGCGACGACTCCGTTCCCGGCGGTCTGCGGACCGACCACGATGATCCTCCCGCCTATGACGATCCATCCAAGTTCGGCGGCGGCTGATCTGGGAGCCGGGCTGCTGTTGCGGCAAGGTGCCTTTCACACCACCTGCTTCCCCGCCCGCTCCGCCACCGCCTTCTGCACAAAATACATCATCACCAGCGTGATGATCGTCGTCGCGACGACGACGTAGCCGATCCGGTCGAAATGGATCAGCGAGCCGTCGGGCGCTTGCGCGATGATCGCGCCGGCGAGCACCGAACCGAGTCCGCCGGAGAGCTGCTGCAGCGAGGCGCTGACCGCGCTGAAGGAGCCGCGCTGGCTCGCGTCGGGGATCGCCGACATCAGCGCCTGCGACGGGATCATCCGCGAGAAGATGCCGACGAACATCAGGACGTTGACGAGGATCGCGGTCGCGAGCGAGACGTGGCCGAGATGTGTGTAGATCAGCACCATGACCACGGTCATCGCGCAGCCGAACACGAAGGTCGGATATTTGCCGAACGCATCACTGGCACGTCCAACCAGCGGTCCCGTGACGATGCTGAACAGACCGGAGACGAGATAGATCGTCGGCAGATGCGTGATGTCGATGCCGAGATTGTGCACGGTGTAGGCGCTGGAGAACGGCATCAGCATGTAGCCGCCCGTTGCCAGCAGCGTCGTGACGGCGAAGGCGAGCGTATAGCGTGGCTGACCGATCGTCGCGATCAGATGGTGGAACGGGTTCTTGTCCTGCTTCAGTTTCAGATGCGCATCGACCGGCTCCATCACGAGGGCGATGATTGCGATCGCTGCGATCGACACCACGACGATCGCCGCGAAGCAGACATGCCAATTCCAGTGATTGGCGAGAAACAGTCCGGCCGGAATGCCGAGCACCTGGCTCGCGGCGAACGCCGTCTGGAGGAAACCCATGACGCGGCCGCGCAGGTGCAGCGGAAACAGGTCGGTGACGATGGCGAGCACCACCGCGCCGATCACGCCGCCGAACAATCCGGTCACGATCCGGCCGAGCAGCAGCACATGGTAGTTCTGCGCGGCCGCGCAGAGCGCCGTTCCGAGCGTGAAGCCGACATAGAAGAACAGCAGCAGGCGCTTGCGATCGAAGCGATCGGCGAAGCCGGCGGCGAGGATCCCCGAAATGCCCGCACTGAACGCGTAGGCCGACACCGCGACGCCGAACTGCCCGGCCGTGATGTCGAGCGAGGGCATCAGGATGGCGCCGAGCGGCGACATGATGATGAAGTCGAGAATGATCGTGAACTGCGTGAACGCCAGCAGCGCGATGAGGAGTGCCTGGTAGCGCGAGAAGCCGCGCTGGCGTTTCCCTTGGTCGTGGATCGGCGCGGCGAGCGTCTGTTCGGTCATTGGCACGTCATTCGTCGTGAGCGGGCGAGGGCGGAGAGGCCGGCAACAGATAGGGTGTGCCGGGGCGAATTGCAGCGGGCCGGCCTGAAAACCTGCTCTGCCGGAAAGAGCGGCGGCCCATCATTTCGCGCGCCGTGGAGGGTGTGAATCACCTTGATTGGGTCGCGACTGATCGAGCGCTTCAGCCCTCAGCATGCGCGAGAGTGCAGGACCAGCTGATCCCTTCAATCCCGACTAAGGGATCACCGACCCGCACGCCATCGCCGCGATCTGACCGGCCGTCAGGTCACGGTCGCCGCTTGCGTGACCTCTCGCCAGTGGCTACATCGCGATCCATCCGTTTAACCTATGATATCGACGCACCGATTCGACCCGAGGTTTTGACACGCCATGACCGTACGTCTGCACCGCGGCGACCTGCCCGACCTGTCCCGCTACACCGGAGCGGTGGCGATCGACACCGAGACCATGGGGCTGAACCCGCACCGCGACCGGCTCTGCGTGGTGCAACTCTCGCCCGGCGACGGCAGCGCCGACGTGGTGCAGATCCCCAGGGGGCACACCGATGCGCCGAACCTGAAGGCGCTCCTGGCCAATCCGGCCGTCACGAAGATCTTCCACTTCGCGCGGTTCGACGTCGCGGTGCTGTACCAGACCTTCGGCATCATGACCGGGCCGATCTACTGCACCAAGATCGCCTCCCGCCTGACCCGCACCTATACCGACCGCCATGGCCTCAAGGACCTCGTTCGCGAGGTGCTCAACATCGACCTTTCCAAGCAGCAGCAGTCGAGCGACTGGGGTTCCGACAGCCTGACCGAGCCGCAGCTCGCCTACGCCGCCTCCGACGTGCTGCATCTGCATGCCTTGCGCGAACGGCTCGATGCCATGCTGGTCCGTGAAGGCCGCAGCCAGCTGGCACAGGCCTGTTTCGACTTCCTGCCGACCCGCGCCTTGCTCGACCTCCAGGGCTGGGCGGAAGAGGACATTTTCGCGCATTCCTGAGGCCCCGGGCGGCGGTTACCCTGAGGTTGCCGCCCCGTTTCGGACACTTTCGTAACGGCCTGTCGCCGGCTGCATATTTGGGCGGCGCCGGATACAATGGGGCGCCCGTCGACCGGACGAGGCGAGCGATATTTCAGGAGCCCAGGACTTCAGGAGCCCAGGTGAATTCGGCCCAGAATCCCACCTACGACGCCGCGCTTGCGGCGAAGTTCGCCAGCGCGGCGCGCCACAGCCGCCTGGTGCGGATTCTGCGCATTGCGGTTCCGGGTGCGGTGCTGTTGTCCATGGCCGCCATCGTCGGCGTCTCGATCTTCAATCCGTTCCGCATGCTGATGCCGAAGCTGCCGCTCGATTCCGGAAACATGGTGGTGTCGGGCACCAAGATCACGATGGAATCGCCGCACCTCGCCGGTTTCACGCCGGACCAGCGGCCCTATGAGCTGTGGGCCAAGACCGCGACGCAGGACATCACCGACCCCGATCATGTCGATCTGTCGGACCTGCGCGCGAAGGTGCTGATGGAAGATCGATCGACGCTTTTCCTCGATGCCCGCACCGGCCGCTTCGACAACAAGCAGCAGCAGCTCGAGCTGTACAAGGACATCCTCCTGCGCACCTCGACCGGCTACGAGGCGCGGCTGAACTCGGCCTTCGTCGACATGGGCAAGGGCACGGTCTCCTCGGACGAGCGCGTCGACGTCACGCTGACCAACGGTACGCTGACCGCGGATCGCTTGCGAATTACCGAAGGTGGTGACGTCATCCGCTTCGAGGGCAATGTGGTGATGCACCTGGACAAGCTGGACGAGCCGGCTACTGCGCAGCCTGCGCCGGTCGAGCCGCCGCCGCCAGCGCCGCCGGTGAAGACACGTACGCCGCAGAACAAGTCCGCCAATTCAAAGTGATTTTCATGATCGATTTTTTTCCGCGCAGCGAAGACAAGCGTGGCGCCATCCTCGGTGCGGTCGCGCTCGCCGTCGGTCTCGCGCTGCTCGCAACGGGCGCTGCCGTCGCACAGAGCACGATGCAAGGCGTGCCCAACGCGATGCAGGGCTTCTCGCAGAACCGCGATCAGCCGATCCAGATCGAGGCCGCCTCGCTGGAGATGCGTGACAAGAAGAAGGAGGCGACCTTCGCCGGCAATGTGAAGGTCGTGCAGGGCGACACCACCATGACCTCGAAGACGCTGGTGGTGTTCTACGAATCGAGCGGCGACAAGCCGGCCGCGCCGCAGCCTGCGGCGAAGGGCACGAAATCGGCGCCGATGCAGTCGGCGACGCCGGGTCCGGGCGGCAGCTCCTCGATCAAGCGGCTGGAGGCGCGCGGCAATGTCGTGGTCACCCAGAAGGACCAGGTGGTGACCGGCGAGACCGCCGTGTTCGACACCAGGACCAACCTCATCACCATGCTCGGCGGCTCGGGCGGCCAGGTGGTTCTGACCCAGTGCAAGAACGTGCTGCGCGGCGACCGCCTGATGGTCGACATGACGACCGGCGTGTCACGCGTCGAATCCGACAACGGCCGGGTGCAGGCGCTGCTGCCGCAGGGCGGCAGCAATGATTGCGGCCAGGGGGGACAGGGGGCCAAACCCGGCGCGGCGCCGCCTCTGCAATTGCCCGGCGCAAGTAAACAAAAGTAAATTCAATCACTTGTCTCGGATCAACGCGATCCGAGGTTGAAGCCTGCCCGGCGAGGCTGTATCTAGCGCGCAGGGCTTTCGAAGCGGGATCCGCCGCTTTTCGGGCGTGTTTCACTGGGCATGAGACATCCCTCCACTCATGCTGCCTCGGCGAATTGAAAGACCGGTGCGGCAGATCGCGCGAATTCGCGCAGGATCGTCGCGAAAAGGCTAGAAGGCGGGGATGGTCGATCTCTTCAGCATGTTCCGTCGGCGCCCCGCCAAACGCGGCCGGCCAGGATTTGCGCGTCAGGACATCACCGCGCTCGGTGACAGCGTCGGCGGCCTCGTGACCAGTCCCATCAGGGACGCGCCGCCGGTCGCCCGCGACCAGCCGATGCGCGCGCCGGACCAGTTCCGGGGTGACTATCAGGCCGACTATCAAGTCGAGCCGCCGCGTCCGCAGGCTGTTCACCCGGTCAGGGCCGCCGCGAGCTCCAACGGCGCGGGCGGCCCTCAGCTGCTGAAGCGGCCCGGCTTCCTGGCTGTGCATAGCGTGGAAAAGAGTTTCGGCAGCCGCCAGGTCGTGCGCGGCGTCAGCATCTATGTGCGCCGGGGCGAAGCGGTCGGCCTGCTCGGGCCGAACGGTGCCGGCAAGACCACCGTGTTCTACATGATCACCGGCCTGATCAAGGCCGACCGCGGCGCGATCGAGCTCGACGGCCACGACGTCACCAAGCTCCCGATGTATCAGCGCGCGCGGCTCGGCATCGGCTATCTGCCGCAGGAAGCCTCGATCTTCCGCGGCCTCACCGTCGAGCAGAACATCCGCGCCGTGCTCGAAGTGGTCGAGCCCTCGCGCAAGAAGCGCGAGCAGCAGCTCGATTCGCTGCTCGACGAATTCAACATCACGCGCCTGCGGAAATCGCCGTCGATCGCGCTGTCCGGCGGCGAGCGCCGCCGCGTCGAGATCGCACGGGCGCTGGCGACGCGGCCGAACTACATGCTGCTCGACGAGCCCTTCGCCGGCATCGACCCGATCGCGGTCGGCGACATCCAGGACCTCGTCCGCCATCTCACCAATCGCGGCATCGGCGTGCTCATCACCGACCACAATGTCCGCGAGACGCTCGGCCTCACCGATCGCGCCTATATCGTCTATGCCGGGGAAATCTTGACCGAGGGAACTCCGGATGAGATCGTTGCCGATCCGGACGTGCGCCGCCTCTACCTTGGCGAGGAATTCCGCCTCTAGCCCGTTTTTGCGTTTCGTCAAGACGTGTACATCGGGCTCGGACTAGGATAAGCAAAAATCGGACCAATTTTTGGGAACGGTTCTTGCTTCATGGCGCTTACGCAGAGACTAGAGTTCCGGCAGTCGCAGTCGCTGGTCATGACGCCGCAGCTGATGCAGGCGATCAAGCTGCTGCAATTGTCCAATCTCGATCTCACGACGTTCGTCGAAGAGGAGCTTGAGCGCAATCCGCTGCTGGAACGGGCCAGTGACGAGGGCCCGGCGGGGGAGGCTCCGGCCGAGGCCGGGAGTTACGGCGATTCCGACGGTCAAGGCGATGGCCAGGGCGAGGACGGCTTCGGCGGCGGCGCCGAGGGTTTCGAGCCGGGCCAGGAAGAATGGATGAGCAAGGATCTCGGCACCCGCGCCGAGATCGAGCAGACCCTGGATACGGGCCTGGACAACGTCTTCTCCGAGGAGCCCGCCGAGGCCGCGGCGCGCAACGCCCAGGACGCCGCGCCGACCACCTATACGGAATGGGGCGGCGGTGCCTCTGGTACCGAAGACTACAATCTCGAAGCTTTTGTCGCGGCCGAGACAACGTTGTCGGACCGTCTCGCCGAGCAGCTCGCGGTCGCCTTCGCCGCACCCGCCCAGCGTATGATCGGCCAGTACCTGATCGACCTCGTCGACGAGGCCGGCTATCTGCCGGCCGATCTCGGCCAGGCCGCCGAGCGTCTTGGCGCATCGCAAGCCGACGTCGAAGGCGTCCTCGCCGTCCTGCAGAAATTCGATCCGCCCGGCGTCTGCGCGCGCAATTTGAGCGAATGCCTGGCGATCCAGCTCCGCGAGCTCGACCGCTACGATCCCGCGATGCAGGCTCTGGTCGAGCATCTCGATCTGCTGGCCAAGCGCGACATCGTTGCCTTGCGCAAGATCTGCGGCGTCGACGACGAGGACATCGCCGATATGATCGGCGAGATCCGCCGCCTCAATCCCAAGCCCGGCATGAAGTTCGGATCGGCGCGCCTGCAGACCATGGTGCCCGACGTCTATGTCCGTCCGGGTCCCGACGGCGGCTGGCACGTCGAGCTCAACAGCGACACCTTGCCGCGTGTGCTGGTCAACCAGACCTATTATTCCGAGCTGTCGAAGAAGGTCGGCAAGGACGGCGACATGTCCTATTTCACCGACGCGCTTCAGAACGCGACCTGGCTCGTGCGCGCGCTCGACCAGCGCGCCCGCACCATCCTGAAAGTTGCAACCGAGATCGTGCGCCAGCAGGACGGTTTCTTCACACACGGCGTGGCGCACCTGCGGCCGCTCAATCTGAAGGCCGTCGCCGATGCCATCCAGATGCATGAATCCACGGTGTCGCGCGTCACTGCCAACAAATACATGGCGACCAATCGCGGCACATTCGAGCTGAAATATTTCTTCACGGCCTCGATCGCCTCGGCCGACGGCGGCGAGGCGCATTCGGCCGAAGCCGTGCGTCACCACATCAAGCAGCTGATCGATTCGGAGGAGCCCTCCGCGATCCTGTCGGATGACACCATCGTGGAACGCTTGCGCGCTTCGGGCATTGATATTGCCCGCCGCACGGTCGCGAAGTACCGCGAAGCCATGCGCATACCCTCCTCGGTGCAACGCCGCCGCGACAAGCAGAGCGCTCTTGGTAACGTTCTCTCCACCGCATTGTCCGATCGCTCCCGCAACCCTGAGCCGGCCTGATTGCGCTGGCGCGGAATCGCGCTACTCTCGTCTTCCCTTCGAGACCGATTCAGGCATGCGCATGATCCGGAGAGATGTGCAGCGGTTCTCCTCGCGACATACGCGGAGCGCGTTCGCGCGAAGATCGTGCGCAGGGAGCGACTTCAGTTGCGATGATTCGTCATCGCAGCTGCGGCAACAAAGCAAGCGAGGCATCCAATGACTCTCCGGATTTCGGGAAAGAGCATCAGCGTCGGCGAGGCCCTGCGCGGCCGCGTTGCCGACCGCACCGACGAGGTGCTGCGCAAATATTTCGACGGCAACTATTCCGGCCACATCACGCTGAGCAAGGACGGTTTCGGTTTTCGCACCGATTGCGCCCTGCATCTCGATTCGGGAATCACGCTGGAGGCCGATTCGAACGCACCCGATGCCTATGCCAGCGCCGACCAGGCGCTGCTGATGATCGAGAGGCGGCTGCGTCGCTACAAGAACCGGCTCAAGGACCGCTCCGCGCGCAAGGCCCATGTCGCCTCCGAAGCGATGGCTGCGCTCGACGCCACGGCTTACGTGCTGGAAGCGCCCGGAGAGGGCGAAGAGGAAGTCACCGGCTACAGCCCGGTCATTATCGCGGAGCAAACCACGTCGCTGAAGCGGCTCTCGGTCAGCGAAGCGGTCATGGAACTCGACCTCAGCGGGGCGCCCTGCATGGTATTCCAGCATGGTTCGTCAGGCCGGGTGAACATCATTTACCGCCGGGCGGACGGCAATGTGGGCTGGATTGACCCGCCGGGAGCGAAGGTGGACGGCCAATCGCACGGCTAGGCCCGGGATTTGGGCACCGTACCATTCCGGCCCTTAACATTGACGGTGGCAAAGCCACACGCGGGAGTTGGCACCGGGATTGCGTTGGAGTAGAAGCCCCCCACATCTCGACCGGGGCTAAGTGCGCCTCCTGCTTCATGTTATTGACGCCGGCTCAGCTTGGTCTATCAAGTTGGCCAAATCGGAACCTGACGGTTTAATTCACCTCGGAAACCCTCCATGCCGATTACCGATCTGGTCGCACCCGAGGCGATTCTCCCGGCATTGAAGGTCAACAGCAAGAAGCAGGCCTTGCAGGAGCTCGCGGCCAAGGCCGCCGAGCTGACCGGGCAGAACGAGCGCTCGGTGTTCGAGGTGCTGCTGCAGCGGGAGAAGCTCGGCACCACCGCAGTCGGCTACGGCGTCGCCATTCCGCACGGCAAGCTGCCCAAGCTGGAAAAGATCTTTGGCCTGTTCGCGCGCCTCGACCGTCCGATCGATTTCGAGGCGATGGACGGCCAGCCGGTCGATCTCGTCTTCCTGCTGCTCGCCCCCGAAGGCGCCGGCGCCGATCACCTCAAGGCGCTCGCCCGCATCGCCCGCCTGCTCCGCGACCAGGACATCGCCAAGAAGCTCCGCGCCTCGCGCGATGCCGAGGCGATCTATTCGGTGCTGGCACTGCCGCCGGCGACCGCGGCCTGAGCGTAATGAGTTGAGGCTTGATTGCTGCAACGACGGAGGCACTCCCTCTCCCGCTTGCGGGAGAGGGCTGGGGAGAGGGTGTTTCCGCGATGGGATAATCTCCTAGAGGAGAAAGCCCTCACCCGCGCCGGGGCACCGAGCGCGTGGCAATCGCTTCAACCTAAGGCCGTTCCGCATTAAGCAAAATATTAACCGTGCGTCTGGAAGGTCAGCTCATGGCCAGCCTGCACACCGTGGCGGATTCCGAGGCATACGACAGCGCGATCTGGAAAGCGCGCGGGGTCGGCGTGGAAACGCTTGCCAGAAACGTGATCCGCATTTCGATCACCGTCAACGTGATCGCGTCGATGGGCGTCTTCAATCCCGCGCTGCTTCGCGCGGAGTGGAGCTTTGTGCAACAGGCCGTAGCGCTCTTGATGTGGATCATCCTGATCTACGCCAGTGCCTTCGTGCGTCCGCGCGTGAGAGTGCAGTGCAATCCCGATCTCATCGCGCTGGTCGCATTCTATGCTCTTGCCGTCGTTTCCGTTCTCTGGACCAGCCTCGCCAGCGCGGCGTTCATGAAGAGCGCGGCACTCGCGGTGACGACTTTCGGTGCGTACTGCCTCATCACGCGTATCGACATCGACGAGATCGTCGGGTCGACGGCGCTGGGGCTCTTCATACTGGTCGCGGCCTCGGCCTTGTGCGCGGTGTTCGTGCCCGAGATCGGCGTGGACCAGAGCTGGATGCACAATGGCCAGTGGCAGGGAATCTATGAATCGAAGCAGACGCTCGGCTTCATCAGCGCATATCTGATGTTCTTTGCCTGCTATCGGAAGATGACGGGGCAGGGATGGATCGCCTTCCTCTCGATGTTCCTATTGGCATCGACCTGCGTCATCGCCTCGGAATCGCGTGGCGCCGGTGCCGTTGCCGTGGCCGCGGGAGCACTGCTCTTTACCTCGATGTGGTCGATCCGCTGCATGAGAGTCTACGCGGTGCTGCCGTTCGTCATGTGCATCCTGGCCGCCCTGCTGATCCTGTATTTCTATGTGACGGGGTACGATTCCATCCATCTCGGCGAATCGACGATCAATTTGACCGAGCGGACCTTCATTTGGCAGTACGCCATCAGCCATTTCAACGATGCGCCGCTGCTGGGCTTTGGCATCAACGGATTCTGGACGCGTCCTTCGATTTACGACTATTTCAACCAGAACCATGGCTGGGTGCTCGACAATTATCACAGCGGTTACATCGCGGTGGCGATCGAAACGGGATTCCTGGGATACGTGCTGTTCGTCGCGAGCGTTTATCTGTTCTCGGAAAAGGTCCTGTATTTGATCGCCGCTCGGTCGATCGATCGTTGCCACTGCGCCCTCATCATCGGATTCGTCGTCCTGAGCTTTCAATCGAATTTCACGGAGACGATGTTCCTCCGCTCGACGATGTTCACGTCGGTGCTGCTCGTCGCATTCTTCTTCGCAGTGTGCAGGCCGGTGCGGCAGCAAACCCTGCAGCAATGATGAGGCAAGCAGGATGAAAGCCATCCGCGCCCGCTGGTCGGTAATTTGCGGCCTCACCCTGGCAATATCAGCGCTTGCGATCGTCTCGCAGGCCGAGGCAGCCGGGCAGGGCACCGCGCCCACTCCCCCGAAATTGAAACGCGGCATCAACATCCTTGGCTACGACGGCATCTGGGAGGGAGGCCGGAACGCGCCATTTCGCCTGGACAACCTCAATGCGATCAGAAAGGCCGGCTTCTCGCACGTCCGGATCAATTTCTTTGGCTTCAAGTTCATGGGTCCCGGCAATCTGCTGGACGAAGCGGTGTTGAGGCGGCTTGATGCCGTCATCGAGGAAGTGCTCGCCCGGAATCTCATTCCCGTCCTCGACGAGCACGATACCGAGCTTTGCCAGCGCGACGTGTCCGAATGCGCCGGGAAGCTGAAAGCGTTCTGGGCGCAAATCGCCGAGCGTTATGCCGGAAAATATCCGAGGCTCGTCTTCGAGGTCCTCAACGAGCCGGGCGGGCAGATGACGTCCACCAGCTGGAACGCCCTTCTGAACGAGTGTCTCGGCATCATCCGCGCCTCCAACCCCGGGCGGACGGTCATTGCCGCCGTTCTCAACGTCGATGACATGCCGGTCGAGGAACTGGTCCTGCCGTCAGATGACAGAAACCTCATCGTGACGTTTCACTACTACGCGCCGATCCGTTTCACCCATCAGGGCGCGCCGTGGTCCGAAACGTTTTCGCGAGTAGGGCCGCTCGACTGGGGCACTCCGGAGGACGAACGAAAGGCGCGCGCCGATTTCGAGAAGGTGCGTATCTGGTCCGAACGGGAAAAGCGCCCGATTTATCTCGGCGAGTTCGGAGTGTACGAGGCCGCCCCAGCCGAAGCCCGGACGAGGTATCTGTCGTTCGTGGCGCGAAGTGCGGAGCGGCTCGGCTGGGCATGGGCCTACTGGCAGTTCGACCACGATTTCGCGGCCTTCGACAGCGCGCGTCAGACCTGGAAGCCTGACATCATGCGGGCGCTGATCCCGGCGGTGCGCTGAATATCACCCGCGTCGCTGCGCTGCTGACCAGGTCGGCGCGCGACGCAAAACGGGCACGCCTTCGTGTGAAGGCATGCCCGCTTGAAACTCTCTTCGTGCGACGCTTGGAGCGCTCAGTGCACGCTCACCGCTTGCAGCTCGTTGCTCCAGGCGTTGGCGACGGCGGCTTCGCGGCTGTCGGTCAGCATGATCGGCGTGCCGTCGGCGGCATGGAGCGCGAACAGCTTGAGGCCCGGCGCGATTTTCGGCGCCTCTGGGAACAGGTCCGGCACGTCCTCGGAACGGATCTGCTTCACATAGGCGATATGGCCTTCGCCCAGGGTTGCCAGCGTCTCCGGAGAGACGTTCTTGGCTTCGTATTCGAACGCAACGTGACCTTCACTCATGGTCTCGACTCCTCTGGAACACTAAGCGGTCGAGTCCGCTACTCGTTCCATTATTCGTGCTCATTGATAGCGATTGTCTTAACGATCCTCTCCGGTTCTGGCCGGGCCAGATCGATCGACAACAGCCCGTTCTTCAGATCCGCACCCAGCACCAGCATCCCCTCCGCCAGCACGAAGGTGCGCTGGAAGTGGCGCGCGGCGATGCCGCGATGGATGTATTGCCGGGTCTTGTCGTCCTGCTGCCGCCCGCGGATCACGAGCTGGTTTTCCTCAATGGTTACATCGAGTTGGTCGCGCGTAAATCCGGCGACCGCCAGCGTGATGCGCAAACGCTCGGGCTGGCCGTCCGATCCGCCGCACCTCTCGATATTGTAGGGAGGGTAGCCGTCGGCGCCTTTGACGACGCGGTCGAGCACGCGCTCGATCTCGTCGAAGCCCAGCAGAAAGGGACTGGAGAGCGTTGGAACACGAGACATAGTTTACAAAGTCCTCGCAGAAGCGACTTTGGTGTTTCAGGGCCCGTCAAGGCGCCCCTTGATCAGCAATATGGGCACGTTCCCTTGTGGGTTCAAGGACGTAGCGGGGGGCTGTGGACGGGCCGTGGCCGTCCGTCGCCGGGCTCATGCAGCGGCGCGGATGCGTCAATGATCGTCATGGCCGGGCTTGTCCCGGCCATCCACGAACCTTCCTCGCAGCAGAACGAGGATGTCTGGGGCAAGCCCGGGCATGACGAAACAGCCGTTGAATTTCCCCAATGAAAACAAACCCCCTTCTACTGTGCATGGGGTTGTTTTCGCGGTTTTGATCGATCGGCCCTCTGGAGCCGTCAGGCCTCCAACCGCGTCCGCCCATCGCCGCTGAACAGATGCAGCTTCGCCCGCGCCGCGGCGACGCGGATTCTCGCGCCAATAGGTGGCGCCTCTGTTCCGGGAATGCGGACGATGATCTCGCCGGGCGGCAGCTCGCCGGGCGTGGCGGCGACGCGCTGGTCCTCGTGCTCGCGGGAGCCGTAGACGAAGGTTTCGGCGCCGACGCGCTCGATCGCTTCCACGGTGAGCGGCAAGGCGACGCCGCCGTCCGGGGTTTGATCGGTGATGACGAAGTCTTCCGGGCGGATGCCGAGGATGCCGGCGTCGGCCGCCGCGCTGCCGGCGAGCTGGGACCGGATCTCCTCGGGGCGCGTCGACATCAAGTTCATCGGGGGCGCGCCGATGAAGGAGGCGACGAAGGTCGTCGCCGGCTTCTCGTAGATTGCGAGGGGATTGCCGACCTGCTCGACCTGGCCGCCGTTCATCACGACGAGGATGTCGGCGAGCGTCATCGCCTCGAGCTGGTCATGGGTGACGTAGATCGATGTCGTGTTGAGCCGGCGCTGCAATTTGCGGATCTCGACCCGCATCGCGATGCGCAGCTTGGCGTCTAAGTTGGAGAGCGGCTCGTCGAACAGGAACACCTTGGGCTGGCGCACGATGGCGCGGCCCATGGCGACGCGCTGGCGCTGGCCGCCGGAGAGCTGGCGCGGCTTGCGCTCCAGCATCGACGTGAGCTCGAGGATGCGCGCGGCTTCGTCGACGCGGGTCCTGATCTCGGCTTCCGCCATGCCGCGATTGCGCAGACCATAGGCCATGTTGTTGTAGACGCTCATATGCGGATAGAGCGCGTAGTTCTGGAACACCATCGCGATGTCGCGATCGGCGGGCTCGATTCCGTTGACGACGCGGCCGCCGATGTCGATCTCGCCGCCGGTGACCGTTTCGAGTCCCGCGACCATGCGCAGCAGCGTGGACTTGCCGCAGCCGCTAGGTCCGACCAGCACGCAGAACTGGCCGTCGCCGACATCGACGTCGACGCCCTTGATGGCCTCGAAGCCGCCGGGATAGGTCTTGCGGACGTTGCGCAGGGTGACGTTAGCCATCAGAACTCACTTCTTACTTCTCGGTCTCGACCAGTCCGCGCACGAACAGCTTCTGCATGACGACGACGACGAACACCGGCGGCAGCATGGCCAGCACGGCGGTCGCCATCACGATCGGCCATTCTGTCAGCGCGTCGGTGGTGGTGATCATCTTGCGGATGCCGACCTGAATGGTCTGCATGTCGTCGCGCGTCGTAATCAGCAGCGGCCAGAGATACTGGTTCCAGCCGAGGATGAACAGGATCACGAACAGCGCCGCCATGTTGGTGCGCGACAGCGGCAGCAGCGTATCCCAGAAGAAGCGGAAGGGGCCTGCGCCGTCGATGCGTGAGGCCTCCAGCAGCTCGTCCGGCACCGTCATGAAGAACTGGCGGAACAGCAGCGTCGCGGTGGCCGAGGCGATCAGCGGCAGCGACAGGCCGGCATAGCTGTCGAGCATGTGCAGATCGGCGACGATCTTGTAAGTCGGATAGATGCGAACCTCGACCGGCAGCATCAGGGTGATGAAGATCAGCCAGAAGATCGGCATCCGGAACGGAAAGCGGAAATAGACGATCGCATAGGCCGAGATGATCGAGATCGCGATCTTGCCGACGGCGATCAGCAGCGCCATCACCAGCGAGTTCAGCATCATGTTGCCGACCGGCTCGCGGGTCGAGCCGCTCGTGCCGACGAAGATCGTCTGATAGTAGGTTTCGAGGAAATGACCGCCCGGCAGCAGCGACATCTGGCCGTTGGCGATCACCGCGTTGTCCTGCGTGGAGGCGATGAAGGCGAGATAGACCGGGAAGGCGACGATCGCGATCCCGATCCAGAGGATGATGTGGGCGACGTAGCGCCGGAAGCCCTCTTCCTCGACCATCAGTAGGTCACCTTGCGTTCGACGAAGCGGAACTGGATTCCCGTCAGCACGATGACCATGATCATCAGGATCACCGACTGTGCCGCAGAGCTGCCGAGATTTCCGCCGAGCAGGCCGTCGGTATAGACCTTGTAGACCAGCGTCTCGGTCGACTTGCCGGGGCCGCCCCGGGTCATGGTGTCGATGATGCCGAACGTGTCGAAGAAGGCGTAGACGATGTTGACGACCAGGAGGAAGAAGATGGTCGGCGACAGCAGCGGGAAGGTCACGGTCCAGAACCGCCGCATCGGGCGCGCGCCGTCGATCGCGGCGGCCTCGAGCACGCTTCTGGGGATGCTCTGCAGGCCGGCGAGGAAGAACAGGAAATTGTAGGAGATCTGTTTCCAGGCGGCGGCGAGGATGATCAGCGCCGCGGCCTGGTCGCCGTCGAGCAGCGGATTCCAGTCGATGCCCAGCGCCCGCAGATAGCGCGAGAGCACCCCCAGCGAGGGATGCAGCATGAAGATCCAGAGCACGCCGACGACCGGCGGCGCCACCGCATAGGGCCAGATCAGCAGCGTGCGGTAGAGCATCGAGCCGCGCAGCGGCTTGTCCGCCATCACGGCGAGCAGCAGCGCAAACGACAGCGACGACACCGCGATCGCGAACGAGAAGAAGAAGGTGCGTAGGATCGCCTCGAAATAGGCGGGGTCCTTGAACAGGTCGATATAGTTCTCGAACCAGACGAAGCTGGTCGAGAGGCCGAAGGCGTCCTGGAGCAGGAAGGACTGGATCACCGCCTGCAACGCAGGCCAGTAGAAGAAAATCAGGACGATCGCGAGCTGCGGCGCAACCAGCGCATAGGGCAACAGCTTGGATTGGAAAATGGCTTGCTTTTGCATGATGCCCGCAGCAGCGGCAGGCCGGCTTCACCGGCCTGCCGCTTGTCGCCTTACTTCACGGCGGTCTTTTCGAACTGCCGCAGCATCGTGTTGCCGCGCTCGACGGCCGAATCCAGCGCCTGCTTGGCGGTCTTCTTGCCCGCCAGCGCCTGCTCGATCTCTTCGGCCCAGACGTCGCGGAGCTGCACCATGTTGCCGAGGCGCAGGCCGCGGGAGTTCTCGGTCGGCTCCTTGTTGGTCAGCTCGAGCAGCGGGGTCTCGAGATAGGGCTGGTCCTTGTAGAAGCCTTCGGCCTTGGCCTTCTCATAGGCCGCCTTGGTGATCGGCAGATAGCCCGACGATTTGTGGATATAGACCTGACGATCGGTATCGGAGAGGAAGGTCAGGAACTTCGCGACACCCTTGTATTCTTCCGCCGACTTGCCGCCCATGATCCAGAGCGAGGCGCCGCCGATGATCGAGTTCTGCGGCGCGCCCTTCACGTCGGGATAATAGGGCATCGGCACCGCGGTGAAGGCGAACTTGGCCTGCGCCTTGACGTTGCCGAAGAAGGCCGACGAGGTCAGGTAGAGCGGGCATTCGCCTGACGTGAAGCGGCCTTCGCCGGTGGTGGTGCGGCCGGCATAGTCGTAGGTCTTGTCCTTCTGGAGCTCGACCAGCTTCTCGAGGTGCTTGACCTGGAGCGGGCCGTTGAACGTAAGCACGGTGTCGAAGCCGTCGAGGCCGTTGGCCTTGGTCGAGAGCGGCACGTTGTGCCAGGCGGAGAGCTGCTCGAGATTGACCCAGGTGACCCAGGAGTTGGAGAAGCCACAAGTGGGATGGCCGTTGTCGTGCAGCTTCTTGGCGGCGTCGAACACTTCAGGCCAGGTCTTCGGGATCTCGACATTCGCCTTCTTCAGCTCGTCGAGATTGACCCACATGACGGTCGACGACGAGTTGAAGGGGAAGGACAGCATCTCGCCCTTCGAGGTCGAATAATAGCCGGTGATCGCGGGCAGATAGGCCTTCGGATCGAACTTCTCTCCGGTCTCGGCCATCAGCTTGTAGACTGGCTTCACGGCGCCGGTCGCGGCCATCATGGTGGCGGTGCCGACCTCGAACACCTGCATGATGTGCGGCGCGTTGCCGGCGCGGAACGCCGCGATGCCGGCGTTCATCGTATCGGCGTAGTTGCCCTTGTAGGTCGGGATCACCTTGTAGTCGCTCTGCGCGGCGTTGAAGTCGTTGGCGAGCTTGACGATGACGTCGTTGTTGGCGCCGGTCATCGCGTGCCACCACTGGATTTCGGTCACAGCCAGCGCCGGCGAAGCCGACAAGCCGACCGTGAGTGCAAATGCGGCAGCCGCACCAATATGTCGAAGAGCCATCAAGAATCCTCCCTTGCCCGTCACTAAAGAAGCGCTTGCGCTAGCAGCACCATATGACGTTCACATGACTGTGTAAGCGGCCGAAACGAAAGCGGCAAGCGCTGGAAAAGGGAAGCCGTCAAATAGGCGAAGACGTGCGCGCCGCACGCGTGTGGTCGCGCCGCAGTGCGGCATCGTTGTGTGAGGCTGACGGTCAGGCCGCGGGCTCCAAACCTCTCTCGCTTGCGGGAGAGGTCGGCGCGCAGCGCCGGGTGAGGCCTTTATCCTCTGGGGGACTGTCCCTTCGCGGAGACACCCTCTCCCCAGCCCTCCCCCGCAAGCGGGGGAGGGAGCGCACCTGCGGCGACGCTCGATCCCGGTCTTATCTCAGCGCTTGCGCTCGGGGCCGCAGACCGTGCCCTTCTCGACCATCGCGTCGATCTCGGCCTTGGAGTAGCCGAACTCGCCGAGCACCTCCGCCGCGTGCTGGCTGAATTTCGGCGGCAGGCGGCGCAGGCTCGGCTTTGAGCGATCGAGCCGGATCGGTGACGCCACGCCCTTGTACCAGTCCTTCTCGATAATATCGCCGCGGTAGATCGTGTGCGGGTTTGTCAACGCCTGGTCGATCTTCTGCACGGGGCCAGCGGGCAGGCCTGCCGCGAGCAGGCGATTGCACAGCGGCTCGGCCTCGTGCTGGCTGAACACGGCGGCAAGCTCGGCGCGCAACGCCTCGCGATTGGCGATACGGTCCTTGTTGCGGGCAAAGCGCGGGTCGGTGCCGAGCTCGGGCTTGCCGATCTCCTTGGCGAGCTTGCGGAACGTGCCGTCATTGCCGACGCCGATGAAGATGTTGTCGGTCTTGGTCGGGAAGATCGCGTAGGGCACGAGGTTAGGGTGCTCGTTGCCGGTGAGGCTCGGCGGCTTGCCATGCATGAAATAGTTCGCTGTGTGCGGATGCATGATGGCAAGACCGGTCTCGTACAGCGTCGTCTCCAGGAACTGGCCCTTGCCGGAGCGCTGCCGCTCCGACAGCGCCATCAGGATGCCGATCGCCGCATAGAGGCCGGTGGTGATGTCGACCAGCGGCACGCCGATCCGCATCGGCCCGCTCTCGGGCGAGCCGGTCGCCGCGATCATGCCCGTCATGGCCTGGATGATGGCGTCATAGCCGGGATCGCCGCCGCGCGGGCCGTCGGCGCCGAAGCCGCAGATCCGGCAATGCACGAGGCGCGGGAATTTTTCGCGCAAGCTCTCGTTGCCGATGCCCCACTTCTCCAGCGTGCCCGGCTTGAAATTCTCGATCAGGACGTCGGCCGTCTCCAGCATCTTGAGCAGCACCGCGCGGCCGCCCTCGGAGCCGAGGTCGAGCCCGATCGAGCGCTTGTTGCGGTTGATGCCGACGAAATAGGCCGCGTCTTCCTCGTGGAAGGGAGGGCCCCATTCGCGCACCTCGTCGCCCGCGGGCGGCTCGACCTTGATCACGTCGGCGCCATGGTCGGCGAGGATCTGGGTGCAGTAGGGACCGCCGAGCACGCGCGTGAGATCGATGACGCGCAGTCCGCTCATGGCACCTGGGGCGGCTTCAGAACTCATGCCTTCGCTTCTCCTGTGTCGAGGTTCGGTCACAGGCCTAGCGAGGTTTGCCAGGAGCAGCAATGGCTCCCGGCGTAGGGCCGCATGCGCCGTCGCGCGTCAATGCCGCGGCGTGGCAAAACAGCGAAGCGGCCGGCCCGAGGGGGATCCCGGGCCAGCCCGTCCGCACGCCGGATCAGACGACCGTCAGGCGAACGTCGACATTGCCGCGCGTGGCATTGGAGTACGGGCACACCTGATGCGCCTTCGCGACCAGCGCCTCAGCCTCGGTGCGGGCAAGGCCCGGCAGCGAGACGGCCAGATCGATGTCGAGGCCGAAGCCGCCTTCGGAGCGCGGTCCGATGCCGACAGTCGAGGTGACGGAGGCGTCGGCCGGAACCTTCGGGCCGCCCTGCGAAGCCACGAACTTCATCGCGCCGATGAAGCAGGCGGCATAGCCGGCCGCAAACAGCTGCTCGGGATTGTTGCCGGCGCCGCCACCGCCGCCGAGCTCCTTCGGCGTGGTGAGCTTGACGTCGAGCGCGCCGTCGAGGGTCGCAGCATGGCCGTCGCGGCCTCCGGTGGCTTTTGCGCTGGTCTTGTAGAGGACGTTCACGGACATTGTTTTCTTCCTGGATCTTGGGGTGGGCGCGATCTTTATTGCAGGCAATTAGATTGTGCGCAATTGAAATTGCGCTGCCTCACATTTAATTGTTCGCAATTGAATGTGCCGCCGACCGGCCGCACAATGCGGCCGAACCTCGTGAGATTCTGCAATGGCCCGGAAACCATCGGCAGCGGATGCGCCGCTGCGGCTCGACAACCAGATCTGCTTTGCGGTCTATTCCGCAGCGCATGCCTTCAACCGCGTCTACAAGCCGCTGCTCGACCGGCTCGGCCTGACCTATCCGCAATATCTGGTGATGCTGGTGCTGTGGGAGCGCGACGACGTGCCGGTCAAGGACATCGGCGAGAAGCTGTTCCTGGATTCGGGCACGCTGACGCCGCTGCTCAAGCGGCTCGAGGCCGCCCACCTCGTCAAGCGCAGCCGCTCGCGCGAGGACGAGCGCCAGGTGCTGATCGCGCTGACGCCGCAGGGATACGCGCTCAAGGAAAAGGCCCGCGCCGTGCCGCAGTCGATCCTTGCGGCGTCGGACTGCTCGGTGTCGGAACTGGTCGCGATGAAGGACGAGATCGTCGCGCTTCGCAACAGGCTCAATGCGGTGATCGGGGAGTAGGGGGTTAGAGGCGCTTCTTGGCGAAGGCGCGGCCGGAGTCTGACTTCAGGTATCTCTCGAACGCGACCGCTTGCTTCGCGTTGCTGAACGCAATGTACGTCTTAAGACGCCAAGGCGCGTATTTCGAGGTGTGAGGCACCTCCCCAGCATTGTGCTTTGCCAGTCGGGCGCGCAGGTCATCCGTGATGCCGATGTAGAAGTGAAGGGAATCGAGGCTCTCAAGGATATAAACGTATTTCACGGCACGCTCCCCGGCTGTCGCGGGAAGCTTACATCCGCTTTCGATCTCCTAAAGCCCGGCTTCGCCCTTCGGGCTACGCCGCGGCAGCCTTCGCTACGACAGGGCTTGCCGAGCCGTAGCTGGCGAAGCCAGCGAAGGCTGGTGGAGCCAGGCGGGATCGAACCGCCGACCTCTTGCATGCCATGCAAGCGCTCTCCCAGCTGAGCTATGGCCCCTTAGTCCTTCACCGGGGTGAACCTGGTCGATCACCCCGGACCGGCGAGCCGAGCGACTCGCGCGGTGCACCCTTTTTCACAGATCAGGGCTGATCTCAAGTCTCTTCATCACCTCCGACGTCACCAATGATGTCGGTCACGTCCTCATCGCCCTCTTCCTCGTCGGCAATGAAGGTCGAATCATCGTCATCGTCGTCGTCGATGGTCTCATCGACCTCGATATCATCCTCGGATTCCGGCACGACGGCCTTGACCTTGCCGGTATTTTCCTCGGCATCGGCCTCCTCGAGTGAGACCAATTCTTCGGCCTCCGCCGGCTCCGGCGCTGCATCCGCTGTCGCCGCGTGCCGGGCTTCGGCGCCGCGGGGGACGCGAGCGGGCGCCACCGGGGCGATCGGCACCACCTCGCCGGTATAGGGCGAGATCACCGGATTCTTGTTGAGGTCATAGAACTTCTTGCCCGTGGTCGGGCAAATACGTTTGGTTCCGAGTTCGGACTTGGCCACGGCAGGAATCCTGGGAATGTCTGAAAAAGCGGTGTTTCACTTGGCTAGTTGGCGGCCCGCTGTCAATAGCGCATTACAGGAGAAAGACATGCCCGTGACGAGGCGCGGACCATGTGGTACCTGCGCCGCAGCCCGGTGAGGGCGCATCCAAGGACACAATCTTGACCCATTCCGACCAACCGAGCCCGCTCCAGGCTCGCGCCAGCGGTCCTCTGACCGGGAAAGTACGGGTGCCCGGGGACAAATCGATCTCCCACCGCGCCCTCATCCTGGGCGCGCTCGCGGTCGGCGAGACCAGGATTTCGGGCCTGCTGGAGGGCGAGGACGTCCTCAACACAGCCAAATCCATGCAGGCGCTCGGCGCCAGGGTCGAGCGTACCGGCGATTTCGCGTGGAAGGTGCAGGGCGTGGGCGTTGGGGGCTTCGCCCAGCCCAAGGCGGCGCTGGATTTCGGCAACTCCGGCACCGGCTGCCGGCTGGTCATGGGCGCCGTTGCCGGATGCCCGATCTCGGCGGTGTTCGACGGCGACGCCTCGCTGCGCAGCCGCCCCATGCGCCGGATCCTCGATCCGTTGGAAAAGATGGGCGCCAGGGTCGTGTCCGGGGGCGAGGGCGGCCGCCTGCCGCTGACCCTCCAGGGCGCGCGCGATCCGCTACCGATCATCTACAGGACCCCGGTCGCCTCGGCCCAGATCAAATCGGCCGTGCTGCTGGCGGGCCTGGCTGCGCCGGGCACCACGATCGTGATCGAGAGCGAGGCCAGCCGCGACCACACCGAGCTGATGCTGAAGCATTTTGGCGCCGACATCACCTCGGCCCAGGAAGGTCAGCACGGCCGCCGCATCACGCTGGTGGGCGAGCCCGAGCTGCATGGCGCTAATGTCGTCGTCCCCGCCGATCCCTCTTCGGCGGCCTTCCCGATTGTTGCGGCGCTGGTCGTCGAGGGCTCCGATATCGTGCTGTCCGACGTCATGACCAATCCGCTGCGCACCGGTCTGTTCACCACGCTGCGCGAAATGGGCGCCTCGATCGAGGAGAGCGAAGTGCGGGGCGATGCCGGCGAGCCGATGGCGCGCTTGCGCGTGCGCGCCTCGAAGCTGCGCGGCGTCGAGGTGCCGCCGGAGCGCGCGCCCTCGATGATCGACGAATATCTGGTGCTGGCGGTCGCAGCCTCCTTCGCCGAAGGCACGACGATCATGCGCGGCCTGCAGGAGCTGCGCGTCAAGGAATCCGACCGGTTGGAGGCGACCGCCGCCATGCTTCGCGTCAACGGCGTCAAGGTCGAGGTCTCAGGCGATGATCTGATCGTCGAGGGCCGCGGCCATGTCCCCGGTGGCGGGACCGTCGCCACCCACATGGACCATCGCATCGCGATGTCGGCCCTGGTGATGGGCTGCGCCTCCGACCAGCCGGTGACGGTCGACGACACCGCTTTCATCGCCACCAGTTTCCCGGATTTCATTCCGATGATGCGTTCGCTAGGGGCCGAGTTCTCATGAGGCCGCGGCTATGAGCGCAGCCTTCGATCGCGACGCCTTGCTGGACGCTTTCGATTCGATCGGTCGTGCTGCGGCCGACGCCGGAACAAAGCTTCAGATCGCGGTCTATGACGGCTCGGCCCTCATGCTGGCCAGCAATTTCCGCTTCGCGACCGAAGGTGTCGACGTCTCGAAGCTCGAGCGCCCGCTGCCGGATTGGCTGGAAAGAACAACGGCCGATATTGCCGCAAGGAATGGATGGGGTGCCGACTGGTTCAACGACCACCTCGTATTTCATCTCAGTCCACTCGCCGACCGCGCCGCGGATCATCTGGAATTTGGGACCTTCCCGCGCGATGGCACGCCGCCGGGGCTTGAGGTTTGGGTGCCGTCCGCTGAATATCTTCTGGCACTGAAATTGAAGGCGTTCCGCATCACGGACCCCGTCCGCGGGGAGACGGAGCGGCTGGATATCTTGAACTTGATGAAATTGGTTGGAATCTCGACCGTAGAGGAAGCCATCGCTCTGCTTGGCCGGTATTTTCCCGTCAGCGCGGCATCTTCGGAGAAGCAACGCTTCTTGCTGAAGAACATGGATCTCGGGGGAGGAGCGGATGCGCCCGAATACCCTCGCTGAAGCCGTCGATCGCATTCGGGCTGGCGCGCCGCGGGACGCGGTCCTGGCCGAATTCGTGGACACGTTCGATCTGGCAGGGACCGCCTGCGCTCAATACGAGACGATCGAGGACGAGCCGGCGGTCGGGTGCCAGCGTGGGTCTGCGATCCGGCGCGGCGCCTTGCCGAGCCATGGTTCACGACGTCATCGCCGTCCGACGCGATGCGCGAATATCTCACTTTTGCGAGCCCCGCGGAGTTCGCGTCTCGCAACATTTTTGCGGAAGAGCGGCCATTGCGACGAGCGCGCGGGCCGCAGACAGCCAAGGTTTGAGTGACATGATCATCGCCATCGACGGGCCCGCGGCTTCGGGCAAGGGGACGCTCGGCAAGCGTCTCGCCCACCATTACGGCTATCGTCATCTCGATACCGGCGTGATCTATCGCGCGGTCGCCTATGCCTTGATGCAGTCAGGGCACGACCTCAACGACGAGGCGGCTGCGGTGCAGGCCGCACTGGAGCTCGACCCCGAAAAGTTTGGCAATCCCGCGCTGAAGACCCAGAAGGCCGGCGAGGGCGCCTCGATCGTCTCGGCGATCCCCAGGGTCCGCGAGGTCCTTGTCAACTTCCAGCGGCAGTTCGCCGCCGATCCGCCCGGGGCGGTGCTGGACGGCCGGGACATTGGAACCGTGATCTGCCCCCATGCCGACGTGAAGATCTTCGTCGTGGCAGACCCCAAGGTTCGCGCGCGCCGCCGCACCATGGAGGCCAGGGCGAGGGGCGAGGAGGCGGACGAGGCCGCCGTGCTCGCCGACATCATCCAGCGCGACGAGCGCGACAAGAACCGGCCGATTGCGCCTTTGAAACCGGCCCCGGATGCTCACTTGCTAGATAACTCCCAACTGGATATAGAAGGCGGCGTCCGGGCTGCCATCGACATTATCGAGGCTGTCCGAGCGGGCCGGTCGCGGGGTTAAGCCGCAGCCGTCATTGGAGGAAGCGCCCGCTCCCGCCTCTTTGATGTCGATACCCTCGGTCCCTGTTTCGGGGCCGGCGCGATCCAGGCTCCGGACAAAGATTCCACGTATCGAACGCGCGGGCCCCTGCCGGCCCGCTCCCGCTGTTCCGGCGCCAAGCCGGGGCAGCGAGCGGTCGCTCGAAGGTTTTGCGGACCTTCCGACACTGCGCGTGCGATGCGCCCATGAACCCAACGGCCGGCAAGAGATCCGCAACTGGAGAACAAATGGCTTCGACTTCTGCTGATACCTATAGCCCCTCGCGTGACGATTTCGCCGCGATGCTCGACGAGTCCTTCGCAGGCGGCAACCTGCAGGAAAGCTCCGTCGTTAAGGGCAAGGTGGTTGCAATTGAAAAGGACATGGCCGTCATCGACGTCGGCCTGAAGACCGAGGGCCGCGTCGCGCTGCGCGAATTTTCCGGCCCCGGCCGTGAAAGCGACCTCAAGGTCGGCGACGAGGTGGAAGTGTTCCTCGATCGCATCGAAAACGCCCTCGGCGAAGCCGTGCTGTCCCGCGACAAGGCGCGCCGCGAAGAGAGCTGGGGCAAGCTCGAGAAGGCCTTCCAGAACAACGAGAAGGTCAACGGCGTCATCTTCAACCAGGTCAAGGGCGGCTTCACGGTCGACCTCGACGGTGCCGTGGCGTTCCTGCCGCGCTCGCAGGTCGACATCCGCCCGATCCGCGACGTTGCGCCGCTGATGAACAACTCGCAGCCGTTCCAGATCCTCAAGATGGACCGTCGCCGCGGCAACATCGTCGTCTCCCGCCGCACGGTGCTGGAAGAGACCCGCGCCGAGCAGCGTCAGGAGCTGGTGCAGAACCTCGAAGAGGGTCAGGTCATCGACGGCGTGGTCAAGAACATCACCGATTACGGTGCGTTCGTCGACCTCGGCGGCATCGACGGCCTGCTGCACGTCACCGACATCGCGTGGCGCCGCGTCAACCACCCGACCGAGGTGCTCTCGATCGGCCAGACCGTGAAGGTCAAGATCATCAAGATCAACCACGAGACGCACCGCATCTCGCTGGGCATGAAGCAGCTGCTGGACGATCCGTGGCAGGGCATCGAAGCCAAGTACCCGCTGGGTGCCCGCTTCACCGGCCGCGTCACCAACATCACCGACTACGGTGCGTTCGTCGAGCTCGAGCCGGGCATCGAAGGCCTGATCCACGTCTCCGAGATGTCGTGGACCAAGAAGAACATGCATCCCGGCAAAATCGTCTCGACCTCGCAGGAAGTCGACGTGCAGGTGCTGGAAGTCGATTCCGTCAAGCGCCGCATCTCGCTCGGCCTCAAGCAGACCATGCGCAACCCCTGGGAGGTCTTCGTCGAAGCTCACCCGACCGGTTCGGTGGTCGAGGGCGAGGTCAAGAACAAGACCGAGTTCGGTCTGTTCCTGGGTCTCGAGGGCGACGTCGACGGCATGGTCCACCTCTCCGACCTCGACTGGAAGCTTCCGGGCGAGCAGGTGATCGACAACTACAAGAAGGGCGACATGGTGAAGGCCGTGGTGCTCGATGTGGACGTCGAGAAGGAGCGCATCTCGCTCGGCATCAAGCAGCTCGAAGGCGACCCCTTCGCCGAGCCGGGCGATGTCAAGAAGGGCGCGGTCGTGACCTGCGAAGTGCTCGAAGTGAAGGAGAGCGGTATCGAGGTGAAGATCGCCGGTACCGACTTCACCACCTTCATCAAGCGCTCCGAGCTCGCGCGTGACCGCAACGACCAGCGCGCCGAACGCTTCGCCGTCGGCGAGAAGGTCGATGCCCGCGTGATCCAGTTCGACAAGAAGGCCCGCAAGGTCCAGGTGTCGATCAAGGCGCTCGAAGTCGCCGAAGAAAAGGAAGCCATCGCGCAGTACGGCTCTTCCGATTCGGGCGCGACGCTCGGCGATATTCTGGGCACCGCGCTCAAGAACCGCGACAGCAAGTAAGCGAAACGTCCGTTTTGCTGCATCGAAGCCCCGGCGCGAGCCGGGGCTTTTTTGTTGCTGCGTACTCGATTGTCGTCCCGGGGCGCGCGAAGCGCGAGCCCGGGACCCATACCCACAGGGTGCCGTTTGACGACGACTCGGAGTGGGCGCCTCGCGTTACACGCCTCCCTGTGATTATAGGTCCCCGCCTTCGTGGGGACGACGCCGAATGTGTGGCGGCCTCCTGCCAGCCACAGCCTTGTTTTCTTCAAAATGCGCCGCAATTGATGTATCCAGATAAGCCAATGGTCACGCTGTGACGGCACAACGCGCCCGGCCTTTCATTTGGAGATATTCCGATGTCGCTCGATTCGGACATCATCGTCGATCGCCGCAGGATCCGCCGCAAGCTGACGTTCTGGCGTGTGATGGCCGCGCTGATCGCGATCGCGGCGATCGCGAGCTTCGCGCTGATCGCGACACCCGGGGCGCGCGGCACCTTCGCATCCGCCGGCTCGATCTCGCGCGTTCATATCGATGGATTGATCCGCAGCGATGCCGAGCGCACCCAGGCGCTGGAGCGGCTGGAGAATTCGGGGGCCGCCGCCGTCATCGTTCACATCAACTCGCCGGGTGGCACCACTGCCGGCTCCGAGCAGCTCTACGACTCGCTCACCCGGCTGAAGGCGAAGAAACCGCTGGTCGTCGTCGTCGAGGGTCTCGCCGCGTCGGGCGGCTACATCACGGCGATCGCGAGCGACCACATCATCGCCCAGCAGAGTTCGCTGGTCGGCTCGATCGGCGTGCTGTTCCAGTACCCCAACGTCTCCGAGCTGCTGAAGACCATCGGCGTCAAGGTCGAGGAGGTGAAGTCCTCGCCGCTGAAGGCTGCACCCAACGGTTTTGAGCCGACCAGTCCCGAGGCGCGCGCCGCGCTCGATGCGCTGGTCAAGGATTCCTACGCCTGGTTCAAGGGAATGGTGAAGGAGCGGCGTGGCATGGATGACACGCAGCTCGAAAAAGTCGCCGATGGCCGTGTCTTCACCGGGCGCCAGGCGATCGATCTCAAGCTGATCGACCAGATCGGCGACGAGAAGACGGCGGTGACCTGGCTGGTCGAGCACAAGGGTGTCAAGAAGGGGCTTCCGGTACGCGATTACAAGCTTCAGCCACGCTTTGGCGATCTTACTTTCCTCAAGACGGCCGCTGCCGTGACGCTGGAAGCGCTCGGTTTGGGCTCGATTGCGCATCAGATCGGCCAAACCGGCGTCGCGCAGGCGGTCGACCGTCTCGGAATGGATGGAATGCTGGCCCTGTGGCAGCCGGCCGCATCAAACTGACTGGGGCAGGCGAGTTCCAAAAGGTTTTCTCGTGTGGCGAGTGCCGTCGCAGCACGCTTTTTCGGCATTTGTCACGTATTTTCGCGACGCCCAGCCTTGATTTAGCGTCTTGACAGATCAAGGTATTTTCACGGAAATGGTCATCCGCACGCTTCCGGGTCCTATCTCTCGATGATCAAATCCGAACTTGTTCAGCGTATCGCCGAGCACAACCCGCATCTGTACCAGCGGGATGTCGAGAACATTGTGAATGCGATTCTCGAAGAGATCGTAGCGGCGCTTGCGCGCGGTGATCGCGTCGAGTTGCGCGGCTTCGGTGCCTTCTCGGTCAAGCACCGCCCTGCCCGCGCAGGGCGCAATCCACGCACCGGCGCCCATGTGCCCGTCGATCAGAAGAGCGTTCCGTTCTTCAAGACCGGCAAGGAAATGCGCGAGCGGCTGAACCGCGACCATCCGGATCCCGGCGCGGCAGACTAAAGCGCGATGTGATCGCGCTTTAGTTTATTGTTTGAGCATGATCTTTTCGGAAAACCGCGGCACACTTTTCCGGATCATGCTCTCGGGCCGGCATCACGGTTTTTCGCGGTCGCGCGCGATGCGGCCGCAGGCTTGATTCAAGGCGAGCGAAGCGAGATGCGAAAGTTCCTGACCGCGCTGATCGTGATTCCGCTGGGCCTGATCCTGGTGGCGTTTGCCGTCGCCAACCGGCATTTCGTCACGGTCTCCTTCGATCCCTTCATTTCCGACGACCCGTCACTGTCGCTGACGTTGCCGCTGTTCATGCTCCTGATTCTGGTGGCCGCGCTGGGCGTCGTGGTCGGCGGCTCAGCCGTCTGGTTCGGCCAGTGGCACTGGCGGCGCGCGGCGCGCCGGAATGATGCGGAGGCCCGGGCCGCCCGGGCCGAGCTGTCCGATCTGCGGGCCCAGGCGGCTGCGGCCAGGCCCGAGCCCCAGCGCCTTCCCTCTCCCTCCGGGGTGGGCCTGTACGGGCCCATCGGGCGAGACAAGCAGCGCGCGACGTTGTAGAAGCGGCCCCGACCGAAAGCCCCGTTTTCCGGCCGCGGACCCGCGGCCTCCATCTGCTTTGAGACCATGTCCCTGCTCGTCAAAATCTGCGGCCTGTCCACGCGCGAGACGCTTCAAACGGCGCTCGACGCCGGCGCCGACATGGTGGGGTTCGTGTTCTTTCCGCCGTCGCCGCGGCATCTCTCTCTGGAGGCCGGGCGCGAGCTCGGCCGGCAGGTGAAGCAGCGCGCGCTCAAGGTCGCGCTCACCGTCGATGCCGACGACGCCACGCTCGACAACATCATGGATGCGCTGTCGCCGGACATCTTCCAGCTCCATGGCAAGGAGAGCGTGGCGCGGCTGCGCGACATCAAGCAGCGGTTCGGCCGTCCGGTGATGAAGGCGGTTCCGGTCGCAACATCGGCCGATCTCGCCGCGCTGCCGGGCTACGCCGCGGTCGCCGACAGCATTTTGTTCGACGCGCGCGCGCCGAAGGATGCGACGCGGCCCGGCGGCCTGGGGGAGCCCTTCGACTGGCACCTGCTGGAAAATCTCGATCTGAAGCTGCCCTACATGGTCTCGGGCGGGCTTCACGCCGACAACGTCACCGAAGCCCTCCGCGTCACCCGCGCCGGCGGCGTCGACGTGTCCTCCGGTGTCGAGAGCGCCCCCGGCGTCAAGGATCCCGAGATGATCAAGGCCTTCATTCGCGCCGCGCGCGCCAGCCAAGATACAAGCCAAGAGTTGAGTGTTCGATGACCGTCGCCAAACCCAATTCCTACCGCAGCGGCCCCGACGAGCGCGGCCATTTCGGCATCTTCGGCGGCCGCTTCGTCGCCGAAACCCTGATGCCGCTGATCCTCGACCTGGAAAAGGCCTACACCGCCGCCAAGGCCGATCCGGCCTTCCAGGCCGAGATGAACGGCTACCTCAAGAACTATGTTGGCCGGCCTTCGCCGCTCTATTTCGCCGAACGCCTGACCGAGCATCTCGGCGGCGCCAAGATCTACCTCAAGCGCGAAGAGCTCAACCACACCGGTTCGCACAAGGTGAACAACGTGCTCGGCCAGATCATGCTGGCGCGGCGCATGGGCAAGAAGCGCATCATTGCCGAGACCGGCGCCGGCCAGCACGGCGTCGCCACTGCGACGCTGTGCGCGCGCTTTGGCCTGGAATGCGTGGTCTATATGGGCGCGGTCGACGTCGAGCGGCAGCAGCCCAACGTCATCCGCATGGAAATGCTGGGCGCGAAGGTGATGCCGGTGCAGTCGGGCACGCGCACGCTCAAGGACGCCATGAACGAGGCGCTGCGCGACTGGGTCACCAACGTGCACAACACCTTCTATTGCATCGGCACGGTCGCAGGTCCGCATCCCTATCCGACGCTGGTGCGCGACTTCCAGTCGATCATCGGCAACGAGACCAAGGCGCAGTTGCAGGAGGTCGAAGGACGCCTGCCGGACTCGCTGGTCGCCTGCATCGGCGGCGGCTCGAACGCGATGGGCCTGTTCCATCCCTTCCTCGATGATCCCACGGTCGAGATCTTCGGAGTCGAAGCCGCAGGCCATGGGCTCACGCAACTGCATGCGGCCTCGATCGCGGGCGGCCGTCCCGGCGTGCTGCACGGCAACCGCACCTACCTCTTGATGGATGCGGACGGCCAGATCCAGGACGCGCATTCGATCTCGGCCGGCCTCGACTATCCCGGCATCGGCCCCGAGCATTCCTGGCTGCATGAGGTCGGCCGCGTGAACTATCTCTCCGCGACGGACGACGAGGCGCTCGCCGCGTTCCAGCTACTGTCGAAGCTCGAAGGCATCATCCCCGCGCTCGAACCCGCGCACGCCATCGCCAAGGTGATGGAGCTCGCGCCGAAGCGCGCAAGAGATCACCTGATGGTCGTCAATCTCTCCGGCCGCGGCGACAAGGACGTCCCGCAGGTCGGCGACATCCTGAGGGGCAAGGGCAAGTGACCACGCGTATCGACACCCGTTTTGCCGAGCTTGCGAAGCAGGGCCGCTCGGCCTTCGTGACCTTCCTGATGGCCGGCGATCCTGATCCCGCGACCTCGCTCGAGATCATCAAGGCGCTGCCGAAATCCGGCGCCGACGTGATCGAGATCGGCATGCCGTTCACCGATCCGATGGCCGACGGCCCGTCGATCCAGGCTGCGGGCCTGCGCGCGCTCAAGGCCGGCATGACGCTGAAGAAGACGCTCGAGCTGGTGCGCGGCTTCCGCAAGGACGACAACGCGACGCCGATTGTGCTGATGGGTTACTACAATCCGATCTACATCTACGGCGTCGACAAGTTCCTGGTCGATGCGAAGAGCGCGGGCGTCGATGGTCTCATCATCGTCGACCTGCCGCCGGAGGAAGACGACGAGCTCTGCCTGCCCGCGATGAAGGCCGGCCTCAATTTCATCCGTCTGGCGACGCCGACGACCGACGACAAGCGCCTGCCGGCGGTGCTCGCCAACACTTCGGGCTTCGTCTACTACGTCTCCATCACCGGCATCACCGGTGCGGCGGCCGCGGACTCCGTGGCGGTGAGCGAGGCGGTCGCCCGCATCAAGCGGCATACGAAACTGCCGGTCTGCGTCGGCTTTGGCATCCGGACGCCGGAGACGGCGCGCGCCATTGCCTCGCATGCCAATGGCGCGGTCGTTGGCACGGCACTGGTCGATGCGCTCAAGAACAGCCTCGATGCGGAGGGGCGGGCGACCGGCAAAACCGTCAACGCCGTGGCCGAGCTGACGGCGGCCCTGGCCCAGGGCGTCAAGGGCGCGTCTCAGGCGGCGGAATAGGCCATAATTCCGCTTTTGAGGCGAGCGACACGGCGACTTGCCGGGCAGAGGGCGGGCCGCCATATATCCCTTCAGGCGATCCGCGAGGCGGGTTCGCACATCGGAGCAAACCATGAACTGGCTTACCAATGTGGTCCGGCCGAAGATCCGCAACATGCTGCGGCGGGAGACGCCGGAGAATCTGTGGATCAAATGTCCGGATTCCGGGCAGCTCGTGTTCTACAAGGACGTCGAGGCCAACCAGTTCGTCATTCCCGGCTCGAATTACCATATGCGCATGGGCGCGGTGGCGCGTCTGAAGTCGATCTTCGACAACGAGACCTGGTTCGACGTCGCGTTGCCCGATGTCACGCCCGACCCGCTCAAGTTCCGCGACGAGAAGAAATATGTCGACCGCATCAAGGATGCGCGGGCGCGGACCAATCTGAACGACGCGATCAAGGTCGGCTATGGCAAGCTTGAAGGCTCCGCCGTCGTCGTCGCCGTGCAGGATTTCGACTTCATGGGCGGCTCGCTCGGCATGGCCGCAGGCGAGGCCATCGTGCGCGGGATGGAGCTCGCGGTCGAGAAGAAGTCGCCGTTCATCGTGTTCGCCGCCTCGGGCGGCGCGCGCATGCAGGAGGGCATCCTGTCGCTGATGCAGATGCCGCGCACCACGGTTGCGGTGCAGATGCTGCGCGAGGCAAAACTGCCCTACATCGTCGTGCTTACCAATCCGACCACCGGTGGCGTCACCGCGTCCTATGCGATGCTGGGCGACGTGCAGATCGCCGAACCGGGTGCGCTGATCGGCTTTGCCGGTGCGCGCGTGATCGAGCAGACCATTCGCGAGAAGCTCCCTGAAGGGTTTCAGCGCGCCGAGTACCTCAAGGAGCACGGTATGGTCGACATGGTCGTGCACCGTCACGAGTTGCGCCCGACACTGGCGCGGCTCTGCCGGCTGCTGACCAAGGCGCCGGCGCTGGAAGGCGCATCGAAGTCGGTGCAGCCGGTGGCGAGCCCGGCGCAGATCGTATCGGCCGCCGAGACGGCGCCGGCTGCGCCCCACGCGTGAACGCCCCCTCTGACAGTGCAAAGACACCGCTCGGCGAATTGATCGGGCGGTTGTCGGCCCTGCATCAAAAGCGCATCGATCTCGGGCTCGAGCGGATGCACCGTCTGCTCGAACGGCTCGGTCACCCCGAACGCAAGCTGCCGCCGGTGATCCATATCGCCGGCACCAACGGCAAGGGTTCGACGCTGGCTTATCTGCGCGCGACGCTGGAAGCTTCAGGTCTGAGCGTCCACGCCTATACCTCGCCCTATCTCGTCCGCATCAACGAATGCTTCCGGCTCGGCCGCGTGGGCGGCGGCGTGCTCGTCGGTGACGACGAGTTGCGCACCGCACTGGAAGAGGTCGAGCGCGTCAATGCCGGCGAGCCGGCGACTGTGTTTGAGTTGAAGACGGCTGCCGCGTTTCACCTGTTCGCGCAGAACCCGGCCGATGTGGTGCTGCTCGAAGTCGGCCTCGGCGGCCGGCTCGATTCGACCAACGTGGTCGATGCGCCGGCGGCCTGCGTGATCACGCCTGTCAGCATGGATCACATGGATTTCCTCGGCGGTACGTTGACGTCGATTGCCGGCGAGAAGGCCGCGATCATCAAGCGCAACGTGCCCGTGATTTGCGCCGAGCAAATGCCGGAGGCAATGGCCGTCATCGAAGCGCAGGCGAAACACATGCGTGCGCCGCTGTTTGCCGCAAACGAGAGCTGGCACGTCAATGTCGAGCGCGGGCGTCTGGTCTATTCCGACGATCGCGGCTTGATGGATCTCCCCGCGCCGCGTCTGTTCGGCCGTCACCAATTCGCCAATGCCGGCCTCGCGATCGCGACGCTGCGTGCGCTTCCAACCATCAAGGTCAACCATGCCGCGTTCGAAGCCGGCATCGTCGGTGCCGAATGGCCGGCGCGGATGCAGCGCCTCACCTCGGGCGAACTGCTGTCCTGGGGTCCGCAGGGCTCCGAGATCTGGCTCGACGGCGGCCACAATGCCGAGGGCGGGCGGGTCGCAGCGGCGGCGCTCGGCGATCTCGAGGAACGGGTGTCGCGGCCGCTGGTGGTGATCGCGGGCATGATGGCCAACAAGGACGCGCAGGGTTTTCTCGCCAATTTCGCCGGCCTCACCCGTCATATCATCGCCGTGCCGATTCCCGACACCGAGAACGCAATGCCGGTCGATCGCCTCGCGGATGCCGCGCGCAGCCTCGGCATGCGCGTCGAGACCGTTTCCGGCGTCGAAGCCGCGCTGCGCGCCTTGGCGAAGCTCGCCTACGAGGTGCCGCCGCGCATCCTGATCACCGGCTCGCTGTATCTGGCCGGTCACGTGCTGGCAATCAACGGCACGCCTCCTGCATGAGTTTTCGTGTCCCGGACGCGGCGCATCGCGCAAGCGATGAGCCGCAGAGCCGGGACCCAGAATGCCGCAACATGGGCCCCGGCCCTGCAGCGCACCGCTGAAGAGGCGCTGCGCTGCGTCCGGGGAACGAGAGAGAAATGCCATGCGCTTTGCCGCGATTGCCGATATCCACGGAAACTACCTCGCGCTCGAAGCTGTCCTCGCCGACATCCGCGCGCACGGCATCGCCGACATTGTCAATCTCGGCGACATGCTGAGTGGCCCGCTCGATGCGCGCCGCACGGTCGAGATCCTGATGCGGCTCGATGCCGTGCATGTGCTCGGCAATCACGACCGCTATCTGCTCGACCGCCCGCCGGAGAAGATGGGCTCGTGGGACCGGCCCGCCCACGCCCAGCTCGATGCCGCGCAGCTCGACTGGCTGCGTGCGCAGCCGATGACGCGTGTGTTCCGTGAGCAGGTGTTTCTCTGCCACGCGACGCCCGGCAACGATGAAGTCTATTGGCTCGATACCGTGCATCCCGACGGTACGGTCGCGCTGTCGCGGCACGATCGCATCGAGCAGTTTGCGCTTGGGATCACGCAGTCGCTGATCCTGTGCGCCCACACCCATCTCGCCCGTGCCGTGCGCCTGCGCGACGGCCGGCTGATCGTCAATCCCGGCAGCGTGGGCAGCCCTGGTTATCGCGACAAGCACCCATTCCCGCATGTCGTCGAGGCCGGCACCCCCCACGCGCGCTATGCGATCCTCGAACTCGTCGATGGTGCCTGGCAGGTGACGTTTCGAAACGTGGTCTATGATCACGAGGCCATGGCCGCGCTGGCGCGCCGCAACGATCAGCCGGAGCTGGCGAACGCGCTCGCGACGGGATGGATCAAGTAGGGCCGCGCGCGTCGGCCATCACTTCAACAGCTTCATCGGGTCGGCCAACTTCTGCTTCAACTGCTCGAAGCGGCATTGCCGCGGCGCCTTGTCGGGGCGCCAGCGCAGGATCGAGGTGCCGTGGCGGAAGCGCTCGCCGCTGAAATGGTCGTAGCA
Source organism: Bradyrhizobium sp. USDA 327 (assembly GCF_041262065.1). Lineage (NCBI taxonomy): Bacteria > Pseudomonadati > Pseudomonadota > Alphaproteobacteria > Hyphomicrobiales > Nitrobacteraceae > Bradyrhizobium > Bradyrhizobium sp. USDA 327. The sequence goes on from NZ_JBGCCW010000001.1 coordinate 7,183,434, forward strand.
GACCTCGATGACGAGCTTCGGCTTCAGCGGACACCATTTCGCCGAGCGTTCGGTCGACCAGCGGCTCGGCCCGCCCGGCGCGTTGCCGGTGAAGCCGGGCTCGCCGATCAGCGCCTCCAGTCGGTCGGTCAGGTCGGGCTTCTCCTGTGCCTTGATGGCCGAGGTGAAGCCGACATGATGCAGCAGGCCGTCATCGTCGTAGAGTCCGAGCAGCAGCGAGCCGACCACGTTGCGGCCGGCGATCTTGTTGGTGGCGTAGCGGAAGCCGCCGACCACGCAATCGGCGCTGCGGAATTTCTTGATCTTCTGCATGCCGTCGCGATTTCCCGCCTGGTAGGCCAGGTCGACGCGCTTGGCGATGACGCCATCCGAGCCGCCGCCGGATTGCGCGAGCCATTTCCTGGCCATGGCGTAGCTCGCCGTCGCAGGCGAAAGCCGGAAGATGCTGCCCTTCAGATAGGACTTCGTAAAAGCTTCCAGTGCCGGCCGTCGCTCGCTGAGCGGCGCCTTGGCAAGCTGCTTCTCCCTGGCCGTCGCGAGCAGGTCGAAAACAAGGTAGAGCGCGGGCGTCTCCTGGGCGAGCTTCTTCACCCGGCTTGCGGCAGGATGAATTCGTTGCAGCAGTGCGTCGAACGAAAAACCCTTGCCTTGCGGCACCACGATCTCGCCGTCGAGCGTGAAGCGATCGGCCTTCAGCTTCAGCGCGGCGGTGACGATCTCGGGGAAATAGCGCGCCAGATCCTCGCCGGATTTCGAACGCAGATCAACGCTGCTGCCCTCGCGCGACAGCAGGCAGCGGAAGCCGTCCCACTTGGGTTCATATCGCCATTCCCTGCCGCGCGGGATCTCGTCGACCGAACGCGCCTCCATCGCGACGAGAGAGCTCGATCTTCGGGCGCGCTTCGCGGGAGGAGCTGGCAAGGGCGGGACTCGTCATACGCTGAACACGTCCCATCAACGCAAAACGGCCGGCTTTCGCCGGCCGTTTCCGAAAATAAACCTGGAGGCGGATCAGACCGCGGAGGTGATCCACTGCTGCAGCTTCGCCTTGGGCGCCGCGCCGACCTGGCGGGAGGCCATCTCGCCGCCCTTGAAGATCATCAGGGTCGGGATCGACATCACGCCGTACTTGGAGGCGGTCTTCGGGCTCTCGTCGACGTTGAGCTTCACGATCTTGACCTTGTCGCCCATCGCGCCGGCAATCTCGTCGAGGGCAGGCGCGATCATGCGGCAGGGGCCGCACCATTCGGCCCAGAAATCGACGACCACGGGGCCGTTCGCCTTGAGCACTTCGGCTTCGAAATCGGCGTCGGAAACCTTGCTAACGGCCATTGGGAGTACCTCACTCGGTTGAAAGAGAATCGGCGCGACCTGGAATCGCGCCCGGGATCATGTGGTCAACCTATGAACGGCTCCTTGCCGGGTCAAGGACGCTCACACCGAGATGAAGGGATGCCAGCGCCGCGTCCAGCGCGGGGGCCGAAATCTCCATATATTCAAGGGCCTCCGTCCAGAGCAGGACGGCCCTGACGGGCTTTCGGGGATAGAGCCGCGACAGCACCGCCCGGTACAGCGCAAGCTGTCGGACATAAGCCGCCGGCGCCTCTGCGGCGGTTCTGGGGGCTGCCTGGTTGGTCTTGAAATCGACGATCAGGACCTCCTCGGGGCGAACCACCAGCCGGTCGATCTGCCCCGACACCAGCGCCGGGGCGCGGCCCGGCCGCTCCAGCCGGCCGGCGATGGCAACCTCCGCGCGGCTTCCGACGGCAAAGACCGGGGCGAAACGCGGTTCGGCGATCAAGGCGAGCACCTTATCGGCCAGCGCAATGCGGTCGGCCTCCGGCCAGTCCGAGGCATTGCGTGCCATAAAGCCGAGCGCCGCCTCGCGCCGGCGCTCAACAGCGATGTCGGGCAGGGATTGCAGCAGACGGTGCACCAGCGTGCCGCGCTGCAGCGCCAGAGCGCGCGACTGGATTGACTCGCCGGTCCGCACGCTGCGGCCTTCCTCGGCAGACTGGCCCGAGGGGCGCACGGGATCGTCGTCGATGGGCTCGCTCGGCACCGGCGTCCGCAGCCAGTCCGGCAGCACGATCGATTGGTCCAGGGGCGCCGCCGGCGCCCCCAGCGCCGCGACATCTTCCGGTCGGGCGAATCGGGTGACCTTGCCGAGCGGCGTCTCGATGATCTGCTTGTTCAGGCCCGCGCCGGCGAGACCGGTGTCGACGAGGTCGTACCAGCTCAGCTTGCGGACGTCCTTCCTGTTGCCCGGCAGGCAGCCGCCGACGATCAGCCGGTCCGCCGCGCGCGTCATCGCGACGTAGAGCAAACGGCGATACTCGTCTTCTGTCTCCTCGATCATCGCATTGCGGGCCTCGGCGACCGGCTTCGGATCGTCGGCCTTGCGGCCGGCCCAGACCACCACCTCGCCGCCATTGTCGCGCGATACGTTGATCAGCTGAAGCCGCTGCGAGTCCGCGGGCGAGGAGGTGGTGTCGACCATGAACACGACGGAGGCCTCGAGGCCCTTGGCGCCGTGCACGGTCATCACCCGGACCTCGTCGCGCGAGATCTCCATGTCGCGCTTCACCTCGGTATCGGCCGAGCGCAGCCAGGCCATGAAGCCCTGCAGCGAGGCCGGTGCCTTACGCTCGTAGTTCAGCGCGAGCTCAAGAAATTCATCGAGGGCGTCGTTGGCCTCATGGCCGAGCCGGCGCAGGATGCGCGCGCGGCCGCCGTCGCCGCCGAGCAGCCAGGCATAGAACGCGAACGGCGTCTCCTCGGTGGCGAGCATCTCGCAGGCTTCCAGGCGCCGCAACGCAGCGGCGAACTTTTCGCTTCCAGCTGCGTGCTCGCCGAGCGCGCGGCGCAGCGATCCCTTGCGGTCCCAGGCCAGCGTGAACAAATCGTCGTCATCGAGCCCGAACAGCGGGCTCTTCAGCGCCACCGCGAGCGCGAGATCGTCCTGCGGCAGCAGCAGCGCGTCGGCGAGGTTCATCAAATCGATGATGGCGATGTGCTCGGTGAGCTTGAGACGGTCGGCGCCGGCGACCGGGATATTGGCGTGCTTCAGCGCCTGGATCACGGCATCGAATGCGTTGCCGCGCCGGCGCACCAGGATCAGCATGTCGCCATAGCGTAGAGGACGACGCTCGCCCTCGTGCCCTGTCAGCGTGCCGCTCTCCACCAGCCGCTTGATCTCGGCCTGGATGCGTCGCGCGAGCTTGACCTCAGGGCTGGTGACTGCGACGCCGTCGAATGGCGCACGCCAGCCCTCGATGTTCTGCTTGTCGTCCGCGACTGCTAAGTCCCAAAGCTCGATTACGCTCGGGCCTGCATCGGCGAGCGCATTGTGTACAGGATAGGCTTTCTCCGCATGGATGCTGCGATAGATAGTCTCTTCGCGAAAGACATGATCGACCGCATGCAAGATCGCTGCGCCCGATCTGAAAGAGTAATTGAAAGAAACCGGATCGAACTTCAGCTTGGCAGCCTCAAACTTCCTTCTGAGATCATAACGGCGTCGATCGAACTCTCGAGGTTGTGCGCCCTGGAATGAGAAGATCGATTGCTTCTCGTCGCCGACCGCGAAGATGGTGCGGTTCAGCCCCTCGCGCGCGCCTTCGCCGGCGGTGAATTCGGAGATGATGTGCGCGACGATGTCCCACTGCCGGGGGCTCGTGTCCTGCGCCTCGTCGATCAGGACGTGGTCGACGCCGCGGTCGAGCTTGTAATGCACCCAGCCCGAGGAGACGCGATCGAGCATCGCCAGCGTCTTGTCGATGAGGTCGTCATAGTCGAGCAGCCCGCGCTCCTGCTTCTCGCGGCGGTAATTCGCCGCAGCGGCGGTCGCGATGTGCAGCAGCGCGGCGGTGCGGTCACGAACGGTCAACGCTCGACGTTTCTCGATCAGCGCTTCGAGTCGCTGCGCCTCGCTTTCGATTAATCGGGCAGTAGACGGATTTAGTTTCTCAAATTGCTTGGTTATGAGAGAGTCGCGTGGCTCAAGTTTGTCTGTGAGAAAAACGGTAAGATATTCGTCGACCTGCGCCCCGCCGCTGAATACGGTGGCCCCACGCAGGCGGTCAGCCTGCTTTCGATCCGACTTCGTGCCCCCTTCTAGCGCGAGGGCAGTTGCTTCCCAGCGCGATCGCGGCAGGAACGGACCATCCAGAATCTCCGTTTCGACGTCCTCGATGCGGTCACTCACGTCAACGCCGAGCACCGCAGCCATCTGCGCCGCTGCGGCTTCCGCGTTGCCGGCCTCGTCGGTCCAGGCCATAAAGTGATCGCGGCTCAGACAAGCCTCGCGCACGACTTCCTTGAAGGTGACATCGGCGGCACTCGACATCGCGGTCAGGAGCGCGCGTCCTGTCACGCTCTCGGGGGCGCGCGCTGCCTCCAGCAGCACCTTCAGATTGGCGCGCTCCATCATGTCGGTGTGGTCGCGCTCGTCGATCACGGCAAAGCGCGCCGGCACGTTGGCCTCGAACGGAAACTGCTGGAGCAGGCGGGTGCACAGCGCGTGGATGGTCTGCACCTTCAGCCCGCCCGGGGTCTCCAGTGCGCAGGCGAACAGTTTTCGCGCGTCGCGCCGCAGCTTTGCGCTGGGATGCGGGATGCCGACGGCGCGGATCGCGGCATCGAGCCCGGCATCATCCAGCGTCACCCAATGCCCGAGCGTGGTGAACACACGCTCGGCCATGTTGGCCGCGGCGGCCTTGGTGAAGGTGATGCAGAGGATCTTTTCCGGCGGCACGCCCGACAGCAAGAGGCGGATCACGCGCTGCACCAGCACATGCGTCTTGCCCGAGCCGGCATTCGCCGAGACGAAGGCCGATGCAGTCGGATCGGATGCACGCGCCTGCCGCGCGCGCACCTCGTCAGGGATGGGCCGCGGCGCCTTCACCATTCCTCGATCCCCAATCCGCCGGCGGCGGACCATTCCTTGATCCGGGCGAGATCGTCATAGGTGCCGTAGCGGTTCGCCCACATCGGCAGATTCAGCGAGGTATAGGCTTGGTTCTCGTCCTCGAAGGCACGGATCAGCGCTTCCAGCTTGGCTCGCGCTTCGGCTGCCGCGGTGTCGGGCGGCTGCGGCTCGTCGCCTTGCTTGAACTTGAGCTCCAGGATGCGCTCCTCGCCCGGCGGATTGTTGCCGCTAAGGCGGACATAGACGAGCTGGCTCACCGAGGAGCCGGCGTCGATATCAGGGAAGCCGCCCTCGCGCAAAATCGCGGCTTCCAGCGTGAGCTGCGGTGACAGGCCCATGCGGACCTGCTTGCCGGTCGGCGGCTGCCCGGTCTTGTAGTCGAGAATGGCGTAGCTGCCGCCCTGGCGGCGCTCGATGCGGTCGGCGCGCGCGGAAAGATAGAAAGTGCGCGCATTGTCGAGCGGGATCGAGATCTCGCCCCGGGTCTCGGCCGTGATGGCCTCGATCGCGTCGCGCCGCGCCGTCTCCCATTCGCCGAACCAGCGCGCGATACGCTGGAAGCGGGGCCACCACAGCGCCCGCGCCTCGGGACGCTCCATCAGCGGCGCAAAATGTTTCTCGCCGATCACACGCAGCACGCGCGCGGGATCGTCGGGCAGATGTGCGGCATAGGCCTCGGTGAACTCGCCGAGCGCATCGTGAATCGCCGAACCGCGGTCGGCAGCCGAGAGCGGCATGTCGACGGGATCGAGCGCATCAAGCCGCAGGATGCGTTTAGCGTAGATCGTATAGGGATCGCGCAGCCAGTCTTCGATTTCGGTGACGGACATCTTGAGCGGTCGCATGGCGCGCGGCGGCCGCGGCTCCGGCTGCTTGATCGGTCTGACCTCGTCGGGCTGGTCCAGTGCGGCGGCGAACTGCACATATTTCTCGCCGGCACGGACAGCCGCGTTCCAGAGAGCATCGCCCGCGACCGCCTCCAGACGGTGCAGGAAGCGCGAGGCGACCGCCGGTGCGCCGCCGGCCTTGGCGGAATGGGTGAGGATCACCTCGTCGCCGCCGAGCAGTTGCGCGAAGTCATGGGCGGAGAGGCCGATGCGGCGCTCCGGCAGGTCGAGCCCGAGCTCGTGCCGCATCGGCCGGCTGAGCCAGGGATCGATGCGCGGCGCCGGCGGCCAGACACCTTCGATCAGGCCGCCCACGATGATGCGGTCGGCCTGCATCAGCCGCGATTCCAGCGGGCCGTAGATATGCAAGCGGGCGCCGGGTCTGTCACGCCGCCGCACCGCGCGATCGCCGAACGCCGTCTGGAAGACGTCGGGATAGTCGGGCAGCGGCACCATCAGCCCGCTGGCCGTGCCGCTGCGCAGGAGATCGTCAAAGGCGCTGGCAAGCGCGAGACCATCGCGATCCTCGAAGGCGAGCGGGATGCCCTGCTCGTCACGCGACAGCTCGATCATGATCTCGCGGTGCCGATGAGCGAGCTCGGCGAAGTCATATGGTCTCGCGGGCGGCAGGCTCTCGATTGGCGCCAATGCCTTTTGCAGGACATCGATCAGCGCCTGGATGCGATCGAGATCCTCCGCCTTGAGACGCGCCCGCGGCTCGGCGCGGTGCAGCGCGGAGACCTCGCGGCGCCAGAGCTTTGCGAGTTCCTCGCGGAAACGGTTGAATTCGCGCAGGAGGCCTGCGGTGGCCGCCGGCGGGCGCGTGCCGCGCAGGACTGCGAGCTCGAGGCCTTCGATTGCCATCTTCCACGTGCCGGGCGCGCGGCCGAGCCGGCATAAGGGATGCTTCAGCATCGCCAGCAATGTTGCCGGCTCAAGCCCCTTGGTCGCCGCCTCTGCTGCGAGACGCGCGAAAGTGCCGGCGGATGTTTCCATCAGCACATCGCCGCCGGAATCGTCGAAGGCGAGGTCCCACCGGGTCAGCGCCGCCATCACCCGCCGCGCCAGCGCGCGGTCGGGCGTCACCAGCGCCGCCGATTTGTCGAGATGCCGCGCCTCGCGCATCGCAATGGCGATCGCGAGCGCTTCCATTTCGGGGTTGGGGGCTTCGACGACAGCGAGGTTCTTCATGCCGCCGGCGATCCTCGCGGCGACGTCAGGCTGCTTCAGGCGGTCGTGCCAGACTTCCGTCCTGGCGGACGGCCGCATCGATTCGGACGCGAGCAGATCGCGGCCGTCTTCCGCCGGGGGCTGAAGCAATTCGACATCGCCACGCTTGATACCGAAACGCTGCAGCAGCGCGTGCATGGCATATTGCGGATGGTTCGAGGCCGGATGCTCCACGAACTTGCCGAGCGCATCGCGCACGCCGCCGATGGTGCGCCAGGCGTCGTCGTCGAGATCGGTGTCGAGGCCCGGCAGCACCACCGCGCCATGCGGCAGCGACGCGACTGCGTGCAAGAACTTCGCGGTGGCCGGCATCGAGCCGGTCGAACCCGCCGCGATCACCGGCCCGTTCGGATGCGCGGTCAGCCGTTTGGCTTCCGCCGCGATCAGGAGATCGCGCCGCGCGGCCGGCTCGATGCGGTTGATCTCGGCGAGATGATTGGGCCAGGCGATGCGCGCGATGCGCAGGAATTCGAGCGAGTGCTGCCAGTAGCGGTCGAGCTGGTCCGGCACCAGTCCATCGAGCGCGCTCCAGTCCACGCCGCGCGTGACCATGTCGTCGATCAGGCGCGCGAGGTCGGATGCAAGCGCCAGCGTCGAGGCCGGCCCGCCGACCACCAGCGGCGACAGCACCGGGCCCTTGGCCCAGGCGGCGACGAGCTGCGCCAGTGTCAGCCGCCGTTCGAGCTCGCCCAGCCGCGGCGGAATGTCGAGGAGCGCTGCACCGGAAAACTGTTCGCTCTCGCCGGCGAAAGCGAGCTCGTCCTCGTCGATATCGCCGAGCGCGACGATGCGCGGCAGCACGACCGCGTCCGCTTTCATTTCATCGAGAAAGATCTCACGCACGACGCGCATCGCGCGCCTTGTCGGCAAATACAGCGTGGCGTCGGCCAGCCGCGCCGGTTCCTCGCGCGCTTCGAAGCCGTCCACGAGCCGGCCGTCGAGCAGGGCCGTGACGACCGTGCGCAGAAACGGAACTGAGATGGGAACGCTGAAAACGCGCATGAGCCGCCTGATTCGAGAATCAGGGCAATATAGGGAGGCGGGTTCAAATGGTCATGCGTTGGTGCGGAGTCTTCCCCGCTGTTCGCCAGGCTGGACAGGTGTCATCATCCGCGAAGGCGGATGATCCAGTATTCCAGAGGCGATGGAGGTTGACCCGAGAGGCCGCGGCGTACTGGATGCCCCGCCTTCGCGGGGCATGACAGCATGGCCCTACGCCACGCTCTCCAGAAACGCCTCTTCCGCGGCGTGCACGGCATCAGGCGTGCCGACATGCATCCAGACACCGTCAAGCCGCAGGCCGAACAGCCGCTCCTGCTCGTTGGCGCGATCGAACATCCTGGTCAAAGAGAACTCGCCCTTCGGCGCGTCGGCGAAGATCGACGGCGACATGATCGCGGCGCCGGCATAGACGAACGGAACGACCTCTTTCTCCTTGCGCTTGCGCAGGGCGCCGTCGGGCAGCATGCCGTAATCGCCGCGGCCGCCATAGCCGATGCTGGTTGCGGTCGGCGCCATCAGCAGCAGGATATCCATGCGTGCCGGGTCGAAATTTTCAGCGAGCCGCGTCAGGTTCGAGCGCACGCCGTCGATCCACAGCGTGTCGGAATTGACGTGGAAGAACGGCGCGTCGCCGAGCAGCGGCAGTGCCTTGACCACGCCGCCGCCGGTGCCGAGCACCTGGTCGCGCTCGTCAGAGATGGTCACGCGCGGATGCTGGCGCGAAGCGACGTGATTGATGATCTGGTCGGGCAGGTAATGCACGTTGACCACCGCCTCGGTCACGCCGGCCTGGCCGAGCTTGTCGAGCACGTGGTCGAGCAGCGGCTGGCCGGCCACCGGCACCATCGGCTTCGGCATCTTGTCCGTCAGCGGACGCATGCGCAGGCCAAACCCTGCGGCGAGCACCATGGCTTTGGTCGGTTTGACAGGCATCCTTCGCTTTCTCAGACCATTCGCATTCGCAGCAATCCTACCACGAGGCTCGATCAGCCGCATCGCATCTCGACCGCCTTAACCACCCGCCGTGACGGTTGTACGACGGGTGTTGCCGTCACGCCCCAATGGTCGCGGAACGCGCCCTTTTCTTCTTCTCACCGAGCTTGAGGAAATTGACGCCGATCTGGTCGCCATTGACCCAGGCAAGTTCGCAGCGCCGGTACGCCAGCCCGGTGGACGACAGCAGGAGAAAGAATTCCTTCAGATGGAGCCCTTCCACCGAGCCGTCGATGGTCAGCTTGGCGCCGCTCTCGGAGACGTCCTCCATGGTGCAGTCGCGCCGCCAGGTGCCGTCGATTCCCATCACCTGGGCCGGAATCCCGCGTTCGAAAACAACCCGGCCGTTGCCGCGCTGGTCCGTCTGTACCGCCATCTGTCCCGCTCCAGCCCCGTAATTGTCCGGCTGCCTCGCCGCCAGAATACCGACGTTTTGGCTAACGGCCGGTAAATCGGGTCTCAATCAGGCTTGAAATGCCGCTTGGAACGGTCCTTGGGACGCCCCTTGGGGCGGCGGCACGTTGGCGAGATACCACTCGCGCAAGGAGCTCAGCGCGGGATGCGCTAGCGAGCGCTGGAGATAGGTCCAGATCCGCGGCTGATGGCGCAGGTAATGCGGCTTGCCGTCGCGCCGGTTGAGCCGGGCGAAGGTGCCGAGCAGGCGCGTGTTCCGCTGCGCCGACATGATGGCGTAGAGCTCGGCAAAGCCGGCCGCATCGAAGCTCGTGTCCTGCGCGCGCCGCGCCTTGATGTAGCGCGACAGCAGCGTCAGCTCGATGTTCTCGGGCACGTCGATGCGGGCGTCCTGGAGCAGCGACACCACGTCGTAGGATTGCGGCCCCAGCACGGTGTCCTGGAAGTCGATCACGCCGACGCGCGCGATGCCGGTGCGGTCCGCAAGCCAGATCAGGTTTGGCGAATGATAGTCGCGGATGATCCACGTCTTCGGCGCGGCCAGCGGCTTCTTCAGCAGCTTGTGCCACATCGCGAAGAATTCCGCGCGCTTGTCGTCGCTCAGCGGCGCGTTGCGATCGGGCAGGTACCATTCCGGCATCAATCCGATTTCGATTAGCATCGCCTCAACGTCGAAGACGGGGATATCGTAGGTCTTCCCGTCCAGCGGCAGCGTCTCCGGCAGCGCCTTACCATGCAGCATCGCCAACAGGTCGGTCGCGGCTTCGTAGCGCTCGCCGATCGGGCGAGGCGGATCGCCCTCGATCACCCCTTCGCTGCCAAAGTCCTCGGTAATCAGGAAGCCATGATCGAGGTTGGAATGATGAATTGCGGGCGCGGAGATTCCCTGCGCGCGCAGGCCTTCGGCGATCGCGACGAAGGGTTTGACGTTCTCCGCGAGATGCACCGCGGCGCTATAGGACTTTCCGTTGTAGAGGGCCGCGCCGTCGGGCCGCTGCGGAAAGTTCATGAGGATGACGATGCTGTCGTCGCGCAGCAGCCGCGCATAGGAGCGCGTCGAGGCATCGCCGGCCATGCGCTTGCGCGTCGCCTCCATGTAACCGGATGCGTCGAGGAAGTCCCGTAGCGCCTTCAGCCGCGCGACTTGCGCGACGCCCTTGCCGTGGCCGGTGATGTCGGCGGCGCGTGCGCTCGATCCCAGCGCCGGTCGGTGCGTCAGCGCGATGTCGATGCGATCCTCGGGCATCGCCGACGGTGCGCGCTCGGGCCATTCGATCAGGACGAGGGTGGCATCCGGGAGCGGCGACAGCCCGATCTCCTCGAGCTCGCTCTCGTCCTCGACGCGGTAGAGATCGGCATGCATCACCGGGAAGGGCGGCAGCTCGTAGCCCTGCACCAGCGTGAAGGTCGGGCTCGGCACTTCCAGCGTCTCGTCGCCGGCGAGGTAGCGGATCAGGCTGCGCGCCGCCGCGGTCTTGCCGGCACCGAGATCGCCGGTGAGGGTGATGACGTCACCGGGGCCGACCAGCAGCGCGAGGTCGGCCATCAATTGCGCAGTGGCCGTCTCGTTGTGGAGCGCGACGGAGAATGTGGTTGGTTCCGTCATTCGGCGGCGTCGCGATGCGCCGCCTGGTCGGTCGGGAAATCGCAGATCACGACCGTGCCCCGGCCGACGATCGAATCCACCCGCACCTTGCCGCCATGCAGCTCGACGAAGGAGCGCACCAGCGACAGGCCGAGCCCGGCGCCGCGGTGACGCGAGCCCTGCGAGCGGCTTTCGAACCAGTTGAACACCTTGTCCTTCATGTCGGCAGGTATTCCAGGTCCCGAATCTGTCACGGTGAAGACCACGCTGCGTTCGGTGCGCCGTGCGCTGATGCCGACGGTGGAATCCTGTGGAGAAAACCCGACGGCGTTGGCCAGGAGGTTATAGAGCACCTGCACCACGCGCTTCTCGTCGCCGGTGAAGCTGCCGACATCCGGCGCGATCTCGACCTTGAGGCGGATGCGGTCGGTGGCGAGCCGGTCCTGGATGCCCTCTGCGGCGAGCTCGATGGCCTTGCTGACGTCGACTTGCCCGAGTTCCAGCTTCATCGCGCCGGCGTCGATGGTGGCGAGATCCAGGATGTTGTTGGTGAGCGCGAGCAGTGCATTGGTCGATTTGGTGACGTAGTCGAGATATTCGGCCTGCTTCGGCGTCAGCGGCCCGGTCGAGGGATCGCTGAGGAAATGTGCAAAGCCGATGATGGTGGTGAGCGGCGAGCGCAGCTCGTAGGAGACGTGGTGGACGAAATCCACCTTCATCTGGTCGGCAGCCTCCAGCGCCTCGTTGCGCTCGCGCAGCGCGCGCTCGACATTCTCGGTGTCGGTGATGTCCTGGAACGTCAGCATGGTGGCGCCGTCGGGCAGCGGCCGGATCATGCCGTCGAGCACGCTGCCGTCCTTGCGCTCCAGCTTCAGCGGCACGTCGGCGCGGTTTTCGATCGAGGTGATGGCCTCGCGGATCTGGCGCCAGACGACGGGATCGTCGTAGAGCTGATGGCACCAGCCTTCCACCGTCTGGATGTGCGGCTCGTCGCGCATGGCATCGCTGGAGAGCTTCCACATCCGGACGAAGGCCGGATTGAACAGCTGCGCCTTGCCGTTGCTGCCGAACACCGCGACGCCCTCGGCGAGGCTGTCCAGCGTCTCGCGCTGAACGCGGATCAGGCCGTCGAAACGGCGGGCGAGGTCGAGGCTCTCGGTGACGTCGTCGAACAGGTAAGTGACGCCACCCTCGGGATTCGGCGTGGTGACGACCGAGAGCGCGCGGCCGTCAGGCAGGAACCAGGTGTCCTTGGCGGTCTCGACCGCGCGATAGGCTTCGTGCAGCTTGGCTTTCCAGGCGCGGAAATCCGGCTGCTCCGGCAATTTGCGCGCGGCGCGGAGCTGGTCGAGCACGCTGGAATCGTCAGGGTTGGCGTCGAGGAAGGTGCGGTCGAGGTCCCACAGCCGCCGATAGGAATCATTGTAGAAGGCGAGGCGGCGCTGGCCGTCGAACACGGCAACGCCGGAGGAGAGCTGGTCGAGCGTGCGGCGGTGCGCCTCCGCCATTCGCACCAGCGCCGACCTCAGTGCATCCGCTTCGCTGGCATCGATCGCGACGCCGACGCTGCCGCCGCCCACATTGATGGCGCGCACGTCGTAGATACGCCGCTCGCCGCCGATCACGATCGGCAGCCGCGAACTGAAATTGGCCGCGTCCTTCAGTCCCCGTTCCATCGCGGTGCGGTTGGCACTGTCGAGCAGCTCGAGCTTGCGCTCCTGGGCATCGGTGACGCTGTTCGCTTCGGTGGCGCGCACATAGGCCGGATTGGCGTAGGTCAGCGCGCCGTTCTCACCCTTGGCCCAGATTGGCCAGGGCGCGGCGGCGGCAAGGCCGCGCAGCATCTCGGTCTCGTCGGAGAGCGCCTTGTAGCGCAGATGGGTCTCGGCCAGATCGCGGCGCAGTCCCGAGAGCTCGCGAATCCGGACAATGGCCTGGCCGCCGATGGCGCGGCCGATCGCTTCCAGCGTATGGCCGTGCGCGGTGGTCAAGGTCAGCTGGAACCCGTCGCCGCGATCGCGCAGCGCGTCGACGGCATGGTCCATCTGAAGCGCGGGCTCCGGAGGCAGCCAGGTTCCGAACGCCAGCACGCGCTGCGGGGAGGAGTCGCGCGGCAGCACCATGGAGATGTCGCCGGAGATCTGAACGCGGTTATCGCCGGCCGGCCAGGAGATCAGAATCTGCGGTTCGGCGAACAGCAGCGCGCCGAAACGGTCGGCCTGGAGCTGAAGTTCCCCGATCCGTGCGCGCAGCCGCGCCTCGTTCTTGACCAGGCGGACCCGCGTGCGCATCAACAGGATCGCGGCCACCACCGAGAATCCGAGCAGCGCCAGCGCGGTGGCGAGGACGGCGAGTTCCTGCCGGTTGAAATCCAGCATGGTGGAGAGGGTGTCGATGAGATCGGCGGCCCGGGCCGGCGCAGCCGGCAGCAGCGCCGCAAGAGCGCTCCCAATCAAGCCGCTGCGCGCCAGCGACGTGCACGACAGCAGCGTCCGACGCATCGACACGATCACGCCTGACATAGTTGCCCCAAGACCGCACGAATTTGCGCGCGGCGACCCCCGTCGCGCGCGAATCAAAAGACAATACCCCCACCGTGACTCCGCCGGTAAGAGTCCAGATCGTGAACGTAAAGGCGGGCCCCCAAAAATGCCGCCGTGGTGTTCCCGCCCACGTAATTCTTGGGGTTCCGCAGGTCGCGCGGATTGCTCGCCACGATCAGGGTGCGCGTTCCCGCTCGCTCGCGGAGGGGTAAGGACTTCAGCGGCCGGTCGAGCCGAAGCCGCCGGCGCCGCGATCGGTCGGCGACAACGTCGCGACGGGAACCAGGGCAGCTTGCACCATGGGTGCGATCACCATTTGGGCGATGCGCTCGCCGCGCTTGATCACGAAGGGCGCCGCGCCGTGGTTGATCAGGATCACCTTGATCTCGCCGCGGTAGTCCGCGTCGATCGTGCCCGGCGAGTTCAGCACAGTGACGCCGTGCTTGGCGGCAAGCCCCGAACGCGGCCGCACCTGCGCCTCGTGCCCCGGCGGCAGCGCGATCGCAAGGCCGGTCGGCACCAGCGCGTATTGGCCGGGGGCGAGCGTCATCGGCTCGCTGTCCGGAACGGCTGCCATGAGATCGAGGCCGGCGGCCTCGCTGGTCTGATAGGCCGGCAACGGCAGACCTTCGGCATGGGCGAGGCGCTGCAGTTCGACCGTGACCTTCGTGCTCAAGATGCCGTCTCCAGGGATTTGTCGGTCGCGCGTCTGGCAATGTGTGCGACCAGTTCGATGGCGACCTGTTCCTTGGTCATCACCGGCCAGGAATCAACCGCAATCTCGCCGTCCTTGGCACCGTCCTTGCGGCTGAGGAGGTGGACGGTGTTGCGGTCGCCGCCCATCACGCCGGTGGCCGGCGACACGTCATTGGCGACGATCCAGTCGCAGCCCTTGCGCGCGAGTTTTGCTTTGGCGTTGTCGATGAGATGTTCGGTCTCGGCGGCAAAGCCGATCACCAGGGGCGGGCGCTTGTCGGTCAGTTTCGAGATCGTGGCGAGGATGTCGGGATTCTCGACCAGCTGAAGCGGCGGCATGCCGGCTGCGGTCTTCTTCAGCTTCTGCTCGCCTTCGTTGGCGACGCGCCAGTCGGCGACCGCGGCGGCGAAGATCGCGATATCGGCGGGAAGCGCGGCCTGCACCTGCTCCAGCATCTGCCGTGCCGATTCGACGTGCTTCACCGTCACTCCGGGTGGATCGTCGAGGTCGACCGGGCCGCTCACCAGGATCACCTCGGCGCCGGCGGCCTGCGCGGCGGCGGCGATGGCAAAGCCCTGCTTGCCGGAGGAGCGGTTGGCGATGTAGCGCACGGGGTCGATCGGCTCGTGCGTGGGACCCGCGGTGATCAGCACGCGCTTGCCCGCGAGCGGCCGCGGCGCCGGCGGCCGCAACAGCCGTTCGGCCGCATTGGCGATCTCGATCGCTTCCGACATGCGACCGATTCCGGCCTCGCCGGCTTCGGCCATCTCGCCGGAATTGGGGCCGATCAGCACCACGCCGTCGCGCTGGAGCAAGCCGACGTTGCGGCGCGTCGCCGCGTTGCTCCACATCAGCGGGTTCATCGCCGGCGCCAGCAGCACCTTGCGGTTGGTCGCGAGCAAGATGGCGCTGGCGAGATCGTCGGCATGGCCGTTCGCCATCTTCGCCATCAGGTCGGCGGTCGCCGGCGCCACCACGATCAGGTCGCAATCGCGCGCGAGGCGAATATGGCCGGCGTCGAATTCGCTCTGGGGGTCGAACAGGTCGGTGTAGACGCGCTCATGCGAGAGCGCGCTGACCGCCAGCGGTGTGACGAATTGCTGGGCCGCCTTGGTCAGCACGCAGCGGACCTCGATGCGGCGCTCCTTCAGCCTGCGGATCAGGTCGAGCGACTTGTACGCCGCGATCCCGCCGCCGATGATCAGGGTGACGCTGGCCTCGGGGAGGGCGCCGGTGCGCTGCGGCGCCGGTGCGGCGGACGGGGCAGGCGGCACCGCAAACGGCGTCAGCGGCTCCTCGCGGCCCTCGATCAGCTCCCGCAGGATGACGCGAACCTCTTCCTCGACCGACCTGCGGTTCTTGGCCGAGCGCAGCCGCAGATAGGTTTTGACGCCGTCGTCGAGCTTGCGGATGGTCAGGCTTGCCATGACGCCCTCCAGCACGGAATGATAGCGATGCTATCACTCACGTGATTGCAGTGCAATCAAAGATTCCGGACGGCGATCAGGATGCCGATGAATGTCGCGGCGATGATCCACAGCGCCACGGTGCGCCAGCGGTTCTTGCGGCCTTCGCTGCGCCCCATGGCCGCGATGCTCTCCGGCGACAGCCTGATGCCCTCGCGGGTCATGGTCTCGAGCTGCTCGAGGACCTTCACCGACCGCTCGGCGATCTCCGGCAGGCGCATCAGCACGCGCGCGATGTCGCCGGTCCCGGCCAGCGCACCCTGCACCCGGCCGATGGGCCCGAGATTGCGCTCGATCCATTCGCGTACCACGGGGTCGGCGATCTTCCAGATGTCGAGCTTGGGATCGAAGCCGCGGGCCACGCCCTCGACCACCACCATGGTCTTCTGCAGCAGGATCAGCTCGGGCCGCGTGGTCATGTCGAACAGGCCGGTGACCTCGAGCAGCAGCGTCAGCAGCCGCGCCATCGAGATCTCCTCGGCGGTGCGGTTGTGAATGGGCTCGCCGATGGCGCGGATGGCTTGCGCGAAATTCTCGACCGAATGGTGCGCGGGCACATAGCCCGCTTCGAAATGCACCTCGGCGACGCGGCGATAGTCGCGGGTGATGAAGCCGAGCAGGATCTCGGCGAGGAAGCGCCGCTCCTTCATGCCGAGCCGGCCCATGATGCCGAAATCGACCGCGACGAGACGGCCGGCGTCATCCAGGAACAGATTGCCCGGATGCATGTCGGCGTGGAAGAAGCCGTCGCGCAGCGCGTGCCGCAAGAAGCTCTGGATGATCTTGCGGCCGAGGTCGGGCAGGTCGACCTGCGACTCGGCAAGGCGCTTGTGGTCGTTCAGCGCGATGCCGTCGATCCACTCCATCGTCAGCACGTTGTGCGTCGTGCGATCCCAGTCGACGGTCGGCACGCGGAAGTCAGGATCCTCGCGCGTGTTCTCCGCCATCTCCGACAGTGCGGCGGCTTCGAGCCGCAAATCCATCTCCATCGCGACCGAGCGCGACATGGTGTTGATGACTTCGACCAGGCGCAGCCGCCGCGCCTCGGCCGAATAGGCTTCGGCCTTGTGCGCGACGAAGAAGAAATCGGAGAGATCGCGGCGGAAGCGTGCGGCGACGTTGGGTCGCAGCACCTTCACTGCGACCGATTTGCGGATACCGTCGCGCAGCACTTCGGCACGATGCACCTGCGCGATCGAGGCAGCCGCGACCGGCGGGCCGAAGCTTGCGAAAATGTCCTTCAGCGGCCGTTCCAGCGACGTCGCGATGGCGGCCTCGGCCTCGTCCTGCGGAAACGGCGGCAGGCGGTCCTGCAGGCTTTCGAGGTCGCGCGCCATGATGACGCCGACCACGTCGGGACGCGTCGCCAGGAATTGTCCGAGCTTGAGATAGGCCGGGCCCATCCGCGTCAGCGCGCGCGCGATCCGCGGGCCGTGCTTGGTGCCGCGGCGTTCGACGAGGCGCGCCAGCTTCAGCGCGAGCTGTCCCGGCGGCGGCACCAGGCTCGGATCGACCGAGCCGAACACGCCCTCACGCGCGAACACGAACGCGGCGCGGATCAGGCGCGTCATGTGGGTGATGGCAGAAATCACAAACGCCAGCCCGAATGCAGTGCCACGATGCCGCCGGAGAGTGTCTGCCAGCTGACGCGGGAGAAGCCGGCCTCGCGGATCATGTCGGCGAAGGCGGCAGGCCTCGGAAACTTGCGGATCGATTCGACGAGATATTGGTAGGATTCGGCGTCGCCCGTGACCATGCGGCCGAGCGGCGGGATCACCTTGAACGAGAACAGATCGTAGAGCTTGTCGAGCCCGGGCATCTCGACGGTCGAGAACTCCAGGCAGAGGAAGCGGCTGCCGGGCCTCAGCACGCGATAGGCCTCGCGCAGCGCCAGGTCGATCTGCGGCACGTTGCGAATGCCGAAAGCGATCGTATATGCGTCGAAGCTGCGATCGGCGAAGGCGAGCGCTTCGGCATTGCCTTCGACGAAGTCGACCCGGGTGTCGAGATGCTGCCTGGCGGCGCGTTCGCGGCCCACGGCCAGCATATCGGTGTTGATGTCGCAGACGGTGGCATGGAAACCCGCACCCGCGGCCTTGGCGGCGCGGAACGCGATGTCGCCGGTGCCACCGGCAACGTCGAGCAGGGCGAACGGCCGGTCGCCCCTGGGCGGGTCGAGCGCCGTGATCATGATGTCCTTCCAGACCCGGTGCAGGCCACCGGACATCAGGTCGTTCATCAAGTCATAGCGCGACGCCACGCTGTGAAACACATCGTTCACCAGCGTCTGCTTGTCGCCCAGGGGGACGTCCCTGAAGCCAAAATGCGTGGTTTCGCCCGGCCGATCCATTACTCTACTCCGCGAGGCGGACCATAGCGCGCCCGCCGCAATGGCGCTATCACACCGCCCTCATAAGGTGAATGCCTGACCATGCCTGAATTGCCAGAAGTCGAGACCGTCCGCCGCGGGCTTCAGCCGGTGATGGAGGGCGCGAAAATCCTTGTCGCGGAGGCCCGGCGGCCGGACTTGCGCTTCCCGTTCCAGCCGGACTTCGTGGCCCGGCTCAAGGGCCAGGTCGTCACGGGCCTCGGCCGCCGTGCAAAATATCTCATGGCCGATCTCGCCTCCGGCGACGTTCTGCTGATGCATCTCGGCATGTCGGGCTCGTTCCGTGTCATCAAGCCGGGCAACGACACTCAGCCCGGCGAGTTTCATTATCCGCGGGCCAAGGATTCCACGCACGACCACGTGCTGTTTCGGATGTCCTCCGGCGCCGACATCGTGTTTAACGATCCGCGCCGCTTCGGCTACATGAAAGTGATCGCGCGCAATGCGCTCGACGACGAGCCGCTGCTGCGCGGGCTCGGACCCGAGCCGCTCGGCAACGAATTCGACGCCGCGATGCTGGCGCGCTCCTGCGCCGGCAAGACCACCAGCCTGAAGGCCGCGCTGCTCGACCAGCGCGTCGTGGCAGGGCTCGGCAACATCTATGTCTGCGAGGCGCTGCATCGCTCGCATCTGTCGCCGCGTCGGATCGCCGCGACCTTGTCGACGAAGTCCGGACAACGCAAAGGCGTTGCCGGGGGCGAGCCGACGGACCATGCCAAGCGATTGGTCGGCGCGATTCACACCGTATTGAACGATGCGATCAAGGCCGGCGGCTCGAGTCTGCGCGACCATCGCCAGACGTCAGGCGAGCTCGGCTACTTCCAGCACTCGTTCAAGGTCTACGACCGCGAAGGCGAGAAATGCACGACGCCGCGCTGCGGCGGCACGATCAAGCGGTTCACGCAGAACGGCCGATCGACCTTCTGGTGTCCGAAATGTCAGAAGTGACGTCGTCACCGTAGATGAGCGCAAAGCCGCAGCAGGAACTACTCCTCTATTGCGAGCACGGCGAAGCAATCCGACCGGGCTGATGGCCGGATTGCTTTCTCGCCTGGGCTCTTTCTCCGGATGGCGAAGCAGTCCGTCTGGCGGCTGAGCGATCGCTCCGCTCAGGACGCCAATTTGGTGGTCTCGTCCGCAGCAAGGCCAGCGGCGACGTGCAACATGCCGTCGGCGGCCGACATCACCTGGTCAATCAGGACATTGGTCGGGGCTTCAAGCTCCAGCCGGGCCTGGATCCAGCGCCAGAGGCCGCGGATCTCGTCCGCCGACTTGCCGTTCGGCGCGAATTCGCCCACGGCAAGGCCGCTGGCGAGCGAATCCTGGTGGTCGTTGCGCATCGCGATCAGTGGACGCGCGAGCACCTCGGCGAGATCAAGCGAAGCTTCTTCAGCGAGGGTGTTGGCCGCGTTGTCGATCCGCTGGCCGCGGATCGGCGTCTGGTTCAGCACGAAGCCGTACGGCCGCTTCCAGGCGCGCGCGACGCTCAGCGTCGAGGCGGTGGCCTCGATGTCGGCGACGCTCGGGCGGGCCGGGATCAGGCAGAGGTCGGAATGGCGGATTGCGGCGGTGGTCGCGGCGCTGAGACCGGCCGCGGTGTCGACGATCGCGAGCTGGAGGCCGCTGTCGGCGAGCATCTTCAGACGCGGCTCGATGTCGGCGGCGTGATAGATCGGTTCGACGACGAGATCGTCCGTGGTGCGGCGGCGTTGCCAGTTGGACAGGGTGCCCTGCGGGTCGGTCTCGATCAGGCGAACGGTGAAGCCGGACTGCTTGGCCGCCAGCGCGAGACCGACGGCGAGTGTGCTCTTGCCACTGCCGCCCTTTTGGGTGGCCAGTACGATCGTGTGCATTGAAGTTCAATCCTTTGGAGGGCTGGGTCAGGAATACGCCACGCGAACGTGCACCGCTTTGCGATGCTGAGCTCTTCTCGCTCAGGACGTGCCGGCCCGATCCAAAGGGATCGCGGGGGTCCGAATCAACGGTAACGATGATGGCGGAATAGGGAATGCCAGCGAATCCGTACCATTACCGGCTCCGTAGTCGTACGTGTGATGGTTGACCGTTGTGCCCCGGACAAAGCGCAGCGCAAAAGCGATGCGCTGCAGAGCCGGGGCCCAGTGAGCCGCTTGCACGGAATTTGAGGACGCATGGGTCCCGGCTCTGCGGAGCGTCACTTTGTGCCGCGCCGCGTCCGGGACAGGGGAGAATGGGTGCTTTCGCCCGTCCTACTTCCTCACGCAGATCACGCGCACGACGGCCGCTTTCGCATCCGTCGACGTGCCATTCGCAGTGACGCCGTTCGCCTTCAGGAAATCCCGTATCCTCTCGGCGGAGACCATCACAGCCTGTAATGCCGGCACCGACGTCGCAGGTCCCGCAACCATCGCCGGTTTCAGCAGCGCGATGCCCGCGAACTTGCCGTCGGCGTCGATGGCCGGGCTACCGGAGAAGCCGACCGCGGGCGGAGGCGACAGCGCGAAATTGCTGCTTGTCGCCGCCGTCAGCGCAGCCTTGACGCTCGACACGCCGGCCGCGCCGCCCTGGCTCTGCGGATCGGCGATGCCGACGATGTCGACATTCGCCTTCGCTGCGCCGCCGGCGAGGCTGAGCGGCTTCAGGGCGCGGGCGCCGTAGATGTGCAGGAGCGCGAGATCATGCTCCTTGTCCTCGGCGAGGCGGTCGGCGTTGCCATGACCGGCGATCGTGATCGCGAGGCAGCCATCGGTGACGAGGCGGTCGGTGACGATCGCACCGTCGTCGCTGACGACGATGCCGGTGCCGTATTCGACGGTCTTGCGCGGCGGCGGCCCGGCTTGCGGTCCGGACGGAAATGCATTGAATGCGCTCGACATTGCGATCACGACCGGCTCGACCGTGTTCTCGGTCGCCTGGTCGTAGAGGATCGTCATGGTGCGGACCTCGTCGCCCTTGAAGGTGCCACGCACGTAAAATTTCTTCAGGCCCTGCAATCCGGACAGCACGAAGAAGTCGGGCTTCACCACGGTGTAATCGACCTTGCGCCCGGACGGCTCCTTCTCCAGGTCGGCGAGCTTTGCCGAGGTCGGGTTCACCTCCTTGCGGCGGCTAAGCAGCACCTGAACCGTGCCGGTCGGCGAGGTCCATTTCGAGCCGTTGGCGTCGCTTGCTTGCTGCGGCACCAGCTTGCCGGGGATGCCGAGCCGGGCGCCGCTGGTCGGCTCCGTCACGATCTTCCAGCCGACGCTGTCCTGCTTCTTTCGCGCCGCCTCGGCGAGCGCGGCGCGCTCCTGCGGATTGAGCACGCCGGTCGGCTTGCCGCCCTTGGTCTTCTGGTACTCCTTGACGGCGTTGACCATGCGCTCGCTGACGTCGCCGGTGATGGCGCCGTTATATTGGCCGACCCAGGCGAGGTCGGACTGGAGCGACAGCCGCTCCGCTTTCGCCATGGCGTCGGCCGTTGCCGACGGCGTCTGCATTGCGGGAGGCTGGATCGGTACGGTCTGGACCGTTTTCGGCTTGGTGCCGGGGACCTGTGGCGCCGTCATCTGGGCGTTCGCGCCTGTAGCGGCCGCAAACATCAGTGTTGCCGCAAGCATCGATCTCATGACAAATCCAGCCAGCCCATTGAACGCAGTGTCATTGAAGCACATCTCGTTGGTCGCGAACAATGTTGCGGTGGTTCAGGTTTGACAGGAGCCGCGAACTCAAGTCCTCATCCGGAGGAGCGGCCCCAAGGCCGCGTCATCGAAGGATGGCCACGGGCGAGATCGGGGCCTTCATGGTTCGAGACGCGCGTTCCGCGCTCCTCACCATGAGGAGTGAGAGGAATGTAGGACGATGCTGAGCCCGGACGAACTCGAACGCTATGCCCGCCATATCGTGCTGCGCGATGTCGGCGGGCCGGGCCAGGCCGCGCTGAAGCGGGCCTCCGTGCTGGTGATCGGCGCCGGCGGGCTCGGCGCACCCGCGCTGATGTATCTGGCTGCCGCCGGCATCGGCACGCTGGGCGTGGTCGACGACGACGTGGTCTCGCTGTCCAATCTGCAGCGCCAGGTTATCCACACCACGCCCGATATCGGCCGCCACAAGGTCGAGAGCGCCGCCGAGCGGATATCGGCGCTCAATCCGCATGTCCGTTTCGTCGGCCACGCCACCTGGCTCAACGCGGACAACGCGCTCAGCCTGATTGGCGACTATGACCTCGTGCTCGACGGCTCCGACAATTTTTCGACGCGCTATCTCGTCTCCGACGCCTGCTTCTTCGCGAAGCGGCCGCTGATCACGGCGGCGCTCGGCACCTTCGACGGCTCGCTCACCACCATCCGCGCACATGAGACGAACGAGCAGGGCGAGTTCAATCCGACCTATCGCTGCCTGTTTCCGGAAGCACCCCCGCCAGGTACCGTTCCGGCCTGTGCGGAGGCCGGAGTCATGGGGGCACTCGCGGGCGTGCTCGGCTCGATGATGGCGCTGGAGGCGATCCGCGAGATCGTCGGCTTCGGCGACGGCCTCGTCGGCCGTCTCCTGATGATCGACGCGCGCGCGATGCGCTTCGAAACGCTGCGCTACGGGCGCGATCCAGCCAATCCGCTCAACGGCGACGGGCCCGTGATCCGCGATCTCAGTGCCCATCGCACCTGATTGCCGCCGTTACCTGGTGGCCGGTTTCTCGCTATCGAGATGCGCCATCTGCTCGGCCGTGTAACGCATGCCGGCAGCGACATCCGGCGGGAAGGCTTTTGCCAGCGCTGCGAGATGAGTTTGCGTCAGCGTCACCTTGGTTGCGCCGAGCGCTTCGTCGAGACGGTTGCGGGTGCGGGCGCCGATCAGCGGCACGATCTCCCGGCCCTGCGCGGCCACCCAGGCGATCGCGACTTGCGCCGGCGTTGCACCGACGTCGTTCGCAATCGTGCGCAGCGATTCGACCAGCGCGAGATTGGCATCGAGGTTCGCGCCCTGGAAACGCGGCGTCATCAGCCGATAATCCTTGCCGGCCTTGCCCGAATCCTTCGACCAGTGACCGCTGATCAGGCCGCGCGCCAAGACGCCGTACGCGGTGATACCGATGCCGAGCTCGCGGCAGGTCTTGAGGATGTCGCGTTCGATGCCGCGCTCGATCAGCGAATATTCGATCTGGAGGTCGGCGATCGGATGCACGGCATGTGCGCGGCGGATGGTGTCGGAGCCGACCTCGGACAGGCCGATATGCCTGACGTAGCCGGCCTTCACGAGATCGGCGAGGCCGCCGACGGTGTCTTCGATGGGAACATTCGGATCGAGCCGCGCCGGACGATAGATGTCCACATAATCGGTGCCGAGCCGCTGGAGCGAATAGGCGAGGAAGTTCTTTGTTGCGGCCGGCCGGCAGTCCATGCCGATGAAGTCGCCGGCGGGACCGCGCAGCGCGCCGAACTTGACGCTGATCCGCACCTTCTCGCGTGAAACCTCCTTGAGCGCCTCGCGGATCAGCATTTCATTGTGGCCCATGGCATAGAAATCGCCGGTGTCGAGCAGCGTGATGCCCGCATCGATTGCCGCATGGATGGTGGCGATGCTTTCGCCGCGATCGGAAGGACCGTAGGCGTCGGACATGGCCATGCAGCCGAGACCGAGGCTCGAGACGGTGGGGCCGGTTGAACCGAGTTTTCGTTGTTCCATGATGGCTCTCCTCGAAGGGCGGCGGTTGAGCGCCGCGTGACGAGGACGGATATGCGCCCGACTGATTGAGCCGATAAGCTGGACAATCCGGAATGGCTTGTTCACAATCGCGAACAATGGCCGAGCCTGATCTGCGCGACCTCGATGTCTTCGTGGCAGTCGCCCGCACCCGCAATTTCCGGCGTGCGGCGGTAGAAATTCGCGTG
The DNA here is from genome assembly GCF_041262065.1 of Bradyrhizobium sp. USDA 327. NCBI lineage: Bacteria > Pseudomonadati > Pseudomonadota > Alphaproteobacteria > Hyphomicrobiales > Nitrobacteraceae > Bradyrhizobium > Bradyrhizobium sp. USDA 327. The sequence continues at coordinate 7,207,416 of NZ_JBGCCW010000001.1, forward strand.
TCGGTATCGAGTCTTAGCCAGCGTCTGCGCGACTTCGAGGAGCGCCTAGGCGTCCGCCTGATGAATCGCACCACCCGCAGCGTCGCTCTGACCGAGGCGGGAGAATTGCTGTTGTCGCGGGTGGCGCCGGCGCTGCGCGAGGTCGGCGATGCGCTGGACCAAGTACGAGGCCTGCGCGCGGTCGCCTCGGGCCGGCTGCGCATCAACGCACCGCCGCCGGCGGTCGATCTGGTGCTGGCGCCGATGGTCGGCCCGTTTCTCGCCGCGCATCCCAAGGTCGATCTCGACATCGTCTCCGAAAGCGGTTTCGTCGACATCGTCAGCGCCGGCTTTGATGCCGGAGTGCGCTATGGCGAGCACCTCGCGCAGGACATGGTCGCGATCCCCCTGAGCGGCCCGCAGCGCTACGTCGTCGTCGCATCGCCCGACTACGTCGCGCGCCGCGGCCGGCCGGAGCATCCGAAGGATCTGCTCGAGCATGATTGCATTCGCGCCCGCTATTCGAGCGGCGTCATGCATGATTGGGAGTTCGAGAAGAACGGTCAGATCATGAAGGTCGATCCGCCGGCCAAGCTGATCTCGACCAATATGAGCCTTGCCATGCGCGCTGCGCTCGACGGCGTCGGCGTGTGGGCAACGCTCGATGGCTACGTGCATGACGCCGTGAAGTCCGGCGCGCTGGTCAGCCTGATGGAGGATTGGTGCGAGCCGTTTCCCGGACCGTTCCTATACTATCCGAGCCGACGCCAGACGCCGCCTGCGCTTCGTGCGTTCATCGATTTCGTTGCGGACTGGCGCAAGCGGGAAGGGCGCGGGACGTAAGCCTCAGAGCATGCTCGGCAGCACGCGATCCGGCGGCTTGTGGGCGTCGAGGAAGGTGCGGATGTTGATGATCACCTTCTCGCCCATCTCGACGCGGCCTTCGATCGTGGCCGAGCCCATATGCGGCAACAGCGTCACCTTGCCGGCCCTGGCGAGCCGCACCAGCTTCGGGTTGACCGCGGGCTCATGCTCGTAGACGTCGAGGCCGGCGCCGGCAATCTCGCCGCCTTCGATCAACTTGATCAGCGTGTCCTCGTCGGTCACCTCGCCGCGCGCGGTGTTGACGATGTAGGCGTCCTTGCGGATCAGCTTCAGCCGCCGTGCCGAGAGCAGATGATAGGTCGCCGGCGTGTGCGGACAATTCACCGAGATGATGTCCATCCGCGCCAGCATCTGGTCGAGGCTTTCCCAATAAGTCGCGCCGAGCTCTTCGGCGATGACAGGAGCGACGGGACGGCGGTTGTGATAGTGGATCTGAAGGCCGAACGCGCGCGCGCGGCGCGCCACCGCCTGGCCGATGCGGCCCATGCCGATGATGCCGAGACGCTTGCCGCCGATGCGGTGGCCGAGCATCCACATCGGCGACCAGCCCGCCCAGGGCTTTCCTTCGGTCAGGATCGAGGCGCCTTCGATCATCCGCCGCGGCACGGCCAGGATCAGCGCCATGGTCATATCCGCGGTGTCTTCGGTCAGAACCTTCGGCGTATTGGTGACGGTGATGCCGCGGGCATGGGCGGCCGCAACGTCGATATTGTCGACGCCGTTGCCGAAATTGGCGATCAGGCGGAGCTTGCAGTCGGGCTGGTTCACGACATCGGCGCTGATGTGGTCGGTCACGGTCGGAACCAGCACGTCGGCGGTGCGCGCGGCTTCCGCGATCTGGTCGGCCGACATCGGCGTGTCCTCGAGATTGATCCGCGCGTCGAACAGCTCGCGCATTCGCGTCTCGATCGAATCCGGCAGCTTGCGCGTCACCACGACGAGGGGCTTTTTCTTCACCGACATGTCCTGCTCTCATGAGGCGTCGCGGTCCGCCTCTGTCGCCAAAGGCCGGCCGTTGAGGCCTCATTAACCCGGTTGTTCGACACTGCCCTTGCCGTGTCCGTCCCCGGCGCTTCCTCCAAGCTCTCCCGACATTTCCGGCCGGAAAATCGGGGCAAACTGGTTGTTCAAGTGCCCGTCCTCTCTAGCAGAAGGCCGGGCCAAGACAAGAACCACGGGCCAAGGCTTGGAACCCGCGTGGGGCGGGAAAAGGGGCAGACGCGGCAGGGTTTTGGAATTTGGGGTGAGGATCCGATTTGGCCGGGTCTTCGACAGGAGACGGGTTGATGGCGTTGGGGCGTTTTTGTTCGGTGATGGCGCTCGTTTGCACCTGGTTGAGCGCCTCGGTCGGCCCCTCGCATTCGGCGAAGGACAATACCCCGCAGACCGCCAGCGGCTTGCCGGTGCCGCGCTATGTCAGCCTCAAATCGGACCACGTCAACGTCCGCGCCGGCCCGACCAAGGACAATGACGTCGCCTGGGTCTACACCCGCGCCGGCCTGCCGGTCGAAATCACCGCCGAGTTCGAGAACTGGCGCCGGGTGCGCGATTCCGAAGGCGCCGAGGGCTGGGTCTATCACTCGCTGCTGTCGGGCCGCCGCACCGCGGTCGTCACCATGAAGCACAAGGACGACCTCGCCCCGATCTACGACCGGCCCGATCCCGACAGCGCGGTTGCAGCAAAGCTCCAGGCCGGCGTCGTCACGCAGGTGAAGAAGTGTGCCGCAAACTGGTGCCGCGTCATCGGCAACGGCTTTGACGGCTGGATCCAGCAGGAGCGCCTCTGGGGCGTCTATTCGGACGAGCAGGTGAATTGACGCCGCAGGCGTCGGCCCGAAATGGCGCCGCAAACCAAAATGGCCGGGACAAGCCCCGCCATGACGACGAATTCAGCAGTTCAGGACGAACTCAGCGCTTCTTGCGCAGGCGCACGACCATGTCGATGCGGGAGATCTCGTAGCCCTCGGGCACCTCCGGCATCTTCGACAGCGCCAGATGCGGGTCCTCGATGTCGACCAGCTCGTGGCTGTTCTCGAGGTAGTAGTGATGGTGGGTCGTGACGTTCGTGTCGAAATAGGTCTTGGTGCCGTCGACGCTGACCTGGCGGAGCAGGCCGGCATCGGTAAGCTGATTCAACGTGTTGTAGACGGTCGCCAGCGATACCGGAACCTTGGCCAGCGTCGCTTCCTCGTAGAGCATTTCAGCCGTGAGATGACGAGCACCCTTGCCGAACAGCAGCCAGCCGAGCGCCATGCGTTGGCGCGTCGGACGGAGCCCCGCGGACTGGAGCATTTCGTTGACGTCGTGCCACGGGCAGCCGGTCAAGGCCGGCTGGCGGCCGGACAGGAGGGCCGCAGCATGGGCGTCGTCGTCGTAGTGGGACGCGGTATTCTCGGTCATTTCCAGATTTCGGGCACGCGTGAACAATATCTCTTTGTTACTATAAGAAGAGAAAGATGCAGATGCAAGTTTCTCGCAACTAGAGAGGTTCTAATCAGGCTTGGAACCGCGTGGTGAGCGCGTCATTTTACCTTCATGGATGCGCTTTGCCACCCGAAATGGCCTGTGTTAGAGAGCGCGCGGTTCCGCTTAGCCGATTTTGGTGCAGCCGAGCATGAAAGGCTTGGTTCGCAGTCCATCCGGGGCTTGCGCGAGTCGCGGCCGACGGTGGCAATTGGCGTTGCTGTCCGATCGAGACGGGGCCCATTTTCGCCAAAGAACGCCGCTCAATCGGGATTGAACAGAGGCTCGTGAATGCTGAACAGGCGCAACGGTTATGACTACGAAGATCTGCTGGCCTGTGCCCGCGGCGAGATGTTCGGTCCGGGCAATGCCCAGCTGCCGCTGCCGCCGATGCTGATGTTCGACCGCATCACGGAAATCACCGACAATGGCGGTGAGTTCGGCAAGGGCCTGGTGCGCGCCGAGCTCGACGTGAAACCTGACCTCTGGTTCTTCGGCTGCCATTTCAAGAACGACCCGGTGATGCCCGGCTGCCTCGGCCTGGATGCGCTGTGGCAAATGGTCGGCTTTTACCTCGGCTGGGTCGGCGGCGAAGGCCGCGGCCGGGCGCTCGGCCTGAGCGAGCTGAAGTTCGGCGGCCAGGTGCTGACCGACGCCCGCAAGGTTGTGTACAACGTCGATATCAAACGCGTGATGCGGGCAAAGCTGGTGCTCGGTATCGCCGACGGGTGGCTTTCGGTCGATGACCAGATTATTTATCGCGCCAAGGATCTGAAGGTTGGCCTGTTCAAGCAGGGCGCGAGCCTGGGCTGAGCGCATCACCAAGAAGACAACGATTGAGGCGAGGCTGTCATGAGGCGGGTTGTGGTCACCGGAATGGGCATCGTCTCGTCCATCGGAAACAACACCCAGGAAGTGCTTGCGAGCCTTCACGAGGCGAAGTCGGGCATTTCGCGGGCTGAGAAATATGCCGAGCTCGGCTTCCGTTCGCAGGTGCAAGGTGAGCCCACGCTCGATCCTTCGACGGTGGTCGACCGCCGCGCGATGCGTTTCCTCGGCCAGGGTGCGGCGTGGAATCACGTCGCGATGGAGCAGGCGATCCAGGACTCCGGCCTGTCGCCCGACGAAGTCTCCAACATCCGCACCGGCATCATCATGGGCTCCGGCGGTCCCTCGGCCCGCACCATCGTCGAAGCCGCCGACATCACCCGCACCAAGGGACCCAAGCGCGTCGGCCCGTTTGCGGTGCCGAAGGCGATGTCTTCCACGGCCTCCGCGACGCTTGCAACCTGGTTCAAGATCAAGGGCGTGAACTATTCGATTTCCTCGGCCTGCGCGACGTCGAACCATTGCGTCGGCAATGCCTATGAGACGATCCAGATCGGCAAGCAGGACATCATCTTCGCCGGCGGCTGCGAGGAGCTGGACTGGTCGCTGTCGGTGCTGTTCGACGCTATGGGCGCGATGTCCTCGAAGTACAACGACACGCCGGCCACGGCCTCGCGTCCCTACGACCTCAACCGCGATGGTTTCGTCATCGCCGGCGGCGCCGGCGTGCTGGTGCTGGAAGAGCTCGAGCATGCCAAGGCGCGCGGTGCGCGCATCTATGGCGAGATCGTCGGCTATGGCGCGACCTCGGACGGCCATGACATGGTGGCGCCTTCGGGCGAAGGCGCCGAGCGCTGCATGCGCATGGCGATGTCGACGGTGAAGACCAAGGTCGACTACATCAATCCGCACGCGACCTCGACACCTGCCGGCGATCCGCCGGAGATCGAGGCGATCCGAAAAGTGTTCGGCGTCGGTGAGCAGTGCCCGCCGATCTCGGCGACCAAGGCGCTGACCGGCCACTCGCTGGGCGCCACCGGCGTGCAGGAAGCGATCTATTCGCTGCTGATGATGAACAACGGCTTCATCTGCGAGAGCGCGCACATCCAGGAACTCGATCCCGTGTTCGCCGACATGCCGATCGTGCGCAAGCGCATCGACAACGTCAAGATCGGCACCGTGCTGTCGAATTCCTTCGGCTTCGGCGGCACCAACGCCACGCTGGTGTTCAGCCGGCTGGATGCGTGACATCATTGTTGGTGCATTGTTGATTTCTTCGTCATGGCCGGGCTCGTCCCGGCCATCCACGTGTTGGCCTCAAGCATCGAAGCGATGAGCCCGGTCACGGCGAAGCGGAAGGTGATGGTGAGATGGAAGGTTTGATGAAAGGCAAGCGCGGTCTGATCATGGGCATCGCCAATGATCACTCGATCGCCTGGGGCATGGCGCGGACGCTGCATGCCCATGGCGCAGAGCTTGCCTTCACCTTCCAGGGCGAGGCTCTCGGCAAGCGCGTGAAGCCGCTGGCGGAGCAGCTTGGCGTGGATCTGGTTCTGCCTTGCGACGTCGAGGACATCGCCAGTGTCGATGCCACCTTCGCTGCGCTCCGCGAGAAATGGGGCCGGCTCGACTTCGTGATCCACGCCATCGGCTTTGCCGACAAGAACGAGCTCAAGGGCCGCTACGCCGACACCAGCCGCGAGAATTTTTCGCGCACCATGGTGATCTCCTGCTTCTCGTTCACGGAGGTCGCAAAACGCGCCGCCGAACTGATGACGGAAGGCGGCAGCATGATCACGCTGACCTTCGGCGCGTCGGAGCGTGCGATGCCGAATTACAACGTGATGGGCGTGGCGAAGGCGGCGCTGGAGGCCTCCGTGCGCTATCTCGCCGCCGATTTCGGACCGCGCGGCATCCGCGTCAACGCGATCTCCGCGGGCCCCATCCGCACGCTCGCCGGCTCCGGCATCGGCGAGGCGCGGGCGATGTTCGCCTTCATGCAGAAGCACGCGCCGCTCCGTCGCGGCGTCACGCTCGACGACCTCGGCGGCTCGGCGCTTTATCTGCTGTCGGATCTCTCCGGCGGCGTGACCGGCGAGATCCACTACGTGGATTCCGGCTACAACGTCATCCTGATGCCGCGGCCGGACGATCTGAAGACGCCGGACTAAAGCGGAATGGCTTTAGGTTGAGTCGATTGCCGCGGCTCCTTCACCTCTCCCGCAAGCGGGAGAGGTCGGCGCGAAGCGCCGGGTGAGGGCTTTCTCCTCTTGGGGATTGTCCCATTGCGGAAATACCCTCTCCCCGACCCTCTCCCGCGAGCGAGAGCTTTGCATAAAGCACGAATCTGCAATTCTCTCGGCTTGATTGGTAGGGGGCTGGGGATGGCATATCGGCAGGTTGGACAACCGAGCTTCGCGGACGCGCTGGTGTCGCGGCGAGGGAAAGGCAATCGGGTGCTGAGGCGGGTTGGCGAACTGGTCGATTGGGCGGCAGTGGCGCGCGTGCTGGGCGGTCTGCCGGAACCGGAGCGGGGCGCGCCGGCCTATCCGCGGCTGGTGATGTTCAAGGCGCTGCTGCTGCAGCAATGGTACGGGCTGTCCGATCCTGAGCTTGAAGAGGCGCTGGATGATCGCGCCTCGTTCCGCGATTTCTGCGGCTTTGTGCTGGGCGACGAGACCCCCGACCACGCAACGATCTGGCGCTTCCGCGACGCTTTGCAGCGGGCCGGCCTGGACGAGACGCTGTTCGGTGAGATCCTGCGCCAGATCGAGGCGCATGGGCTGGTGCTGCGGCGGGGCACACTGATCGATGCGAGCCTGATCCCGGCGGCGGTGAAGCCGCCAAAGCCGCCAGAGGACCCGCAGCCGCCCGGCCCGGACGGCCGGGCGCCGAGCAAACTGGTCAACAGCAAGCGCGATCCGGATGCGCGCTGGACCAAGAAGGGCGGCAAACGATACTTCGGCTACAAGGCGCATGTCGGCATCGACAAGGGCTCGGCCATCATCCGCCGCAACAAGCTGACCGATGCTGCGGTCAACGACACGGTGCCCGCCGACGAGTTGATCTGTGGTGATGAGAAGGCGGTCTACGCCGACCAGGCCTATGACAAGCACGAGCGCCGCAGCGGCCTCCGTGCGCGAGGCATCAAGCCGCGGCTGATGTTTCGGCCCAACAAGCATCATCCGCTGACCGAGCGGCAGAAGCGCTTCAACGACGCTGTGGGAAAGCGCCGCGCACCGGTCGAGCAGGTCTTCGCGCGCCTCAAGGGCAGCTACCGCTGGGCGCGCGCCCGCTATCTCGGCTTGGCGCGCAACCAGACGCGTCTGCGCCTGATCTGCCTCGCCATGAATCTCAAACGATGGGCAGTGCTGTCTCCTGCGGGAGCTGCGGCATGACCGCCGCCGCCCAACGCCATCGGTTGGCCGCGAAAACCCAACCATTCAACGCCCGCGCGCCGTCCGACCCCGCGCAAAAAAAGCCCGACATCGGGAACCAGTCCCTTACATCCAATTATGCAAAGCTCTCGCGAGCGGGAGAGCACCTCCATCGTTGCAGCGATCCAGCCTCATCTCATCACGCTCTAACCCGCCGCGATCTTCTCCGCACGCTGGAACGCCGGCCGCGCCATGCAGCGCGCCAGATAGGCGTCGAAGGCCGGGCGCGACGGCACCATCTTGAACAGCCGTACCGCGAAATTCAGGCCCGAGCCGACCGTGATGTCGGCGGCGGAAAATTCTTCGCCGAGAATCCACGGTCCTTTCTCAAGCGCGGCTTCCAGCACGTCGAACACCTGCGTCGCGCTGCCCCACGCCGCGGTCGAGGTCGGGATCTCGATCTTGGTGAAGATCTGGATGATGGCGGGCTCGATGCAGCCCGGCGAGAAGAACAGCCATTGCAGGTAGCGCGCGCGGCGCGGGTCGGTCACGCCAGGCGCCAGTTTCGTCTCGGGATAGCGGTCGGCGATGTAGGCGCAGATGGCCGCGGCTTCCCCGAGCGCCGCGTCGCCGTCGGTCAGCGCCGGCACCTTGCCCATCGGATTGATCTTTAGAAAGTCCGGCGTCTTCTGCGCGCCGCTCGAAATATCGGTCAGCACGCGCTCGTAGGGCAGGCCGCTCTCTTCCATCACCCAAAGCGTGGTGAACGAGCGCGAGCGGGGAGACCAGTAGAGCTTGATCATGGCGAGGAACCTTCCATCGGCGAGAAGCGAACGGCGCGCCATTCATGACGCGTTTGTCGCGCATTCGCAACGCACTACGTCTGGGCAAGGAGTCAGCTGCGCGAACGACATGTGGGTCAGCGCTCTTTGGTGTCGCTTTGTCGCGTTGTTGGTCGGACTCCGAGCATGAACGGAAGCGTCTTGTCCAGGCTTTCCGCCAGCATGGCGCGTACGTCATCACGCAGTGCGGAATTGCCGGCGGCGTCCTCGGGACGCGCCGGAAACGATGCTTCGGGCAATTCGCGGTATGGACCGCTAATTTGTGCGCCCAAAAGCCTCTGCACCATCAGAGGCTGCAGGTTGATCAGTGCAGAGCTCTGCCGGATGACGGAGAAGTCGCGCCCGTCAAACACACGGATAAAGGCCAGTGCGTAGAGATAGATGCGGTGTCCGACCAACACATCTTGGTTGATAATGCCGAAGCCGCGAACCGTGTAATTAGACGAGCCGATGGGGCTGATCGAATTTCCGATCTGGATGTAGTGTCGACAACTCGTTCCTTTCACGACCTCTCGCATGTAGTCGGCTAACTCCGCCTTGAGGTCGCGGAACAACCTGTCCATCAACGTGTCCTTGGACGAATCGTGGGAAGGAATTTTCGCCGGGAAGTAGGGAATTCTCAAAACGGACACGCCGGCAGGGATCGCGGCGCGAATGCGCGCAAACATCAGATCGCCGAGTCTCCAGCCCGGGATCGGAACTGCGGTCGTCTTGTTCTGGAATATCGTCAAGCCAGTCGATTTCACGGTGAACTCGTCGCCGTAGCGATGACGACGCCGATGTCGCACGAGCCGCCCCCAGTAGAAGCGGGCCTCGCCGTCACATCGCGCCGCGCGGTTACCTTGCCGTTGGCCGTGCTCGTCTTTGGCGCTGTCTGGGCCCCAGCTCCCGCCGTTGAGAGCAGATGAGCCGCGACGATCATTGCGACGGCCTGAGCCGCCTTGACCGTCGCTTTCTTGCGAGCTTGGCTTTCCTTCATCATCGTCACTGCGCGAAATATGGCGGCAAGATCTTGTCCAGCCGTTTGGTCAGAAATTCGCGCGTGGTGTCGCGCAGGGCGGTGTTGTTGGCGGAGTCCGTGGCCGTCTCCGGAAACATCGACTTGTCCACTTTCTGCAAGAACTCGTTCGAGACGAAGTTGTCCGCCATATGCTTCATGACACCTTCAAACGTTACGGCCGGGCCTTTCATGATTTCGAAGGTGCGGCCGTCGACCCATGTCACGCCGATATAGGCGAAGACATACGCATAGGAGATGAGGCCGACACCCCGGCTGAAGATTCCGACGCCGCTGAGCGACTGATTAGTCCCGTCGAGCTGTCCTTCGCTGCGCATGATGACGAGATAACGCTCGCAACCGGCATTCCCCGCGACCTGCCGGATCAGGTTCGACAGCTCTTCGCGCCGATTGCGGAGCAGGCCGGATTTGGGATGATAGTAGGAATCGAGCGCACCCTTGGCGTAAGTGATCCGTCGCACCGGCGTGCTGCCTGCTGCTGCCCGCGCCCGCGCAAAGACGAGATCGTCGAGGCCCCAGGATACCGGGACTTCTGCATAGTCGTTCCCGAACACGGTCAGGCCGATCTTCTGGACGACGAAAATGTCCCCGGTCCCCGCAATCACGCCGACACCACACGGACCGGTCGTCGCCGGCTCCGCAGGCTTGGCTGTCGCCTTCGGCTTCGCCGCCGCTTTCTTGGTCGTCGGCTTTACCTGTGGTGCGGTCTGAGCAGAAGGCGCAGTGGTTGCAGGCGGCGTCTGCGCCACCGCTGGAGCCAGAATGGACAGCAGGACAAGCGCCGTGGCAGCAAATCGAAACATGGATTCCAGGGGATCAGAAGGCGGAGGACATCGGATGCCGTCACACTAGGTCGGTACGGTGACAACCGCAAGCTGCAGCGTGGAAACAGCGTCTATCCGGGCTACTGCCTCTTCCACCGGTAATATTTCATCATGAACCCGTTCGACGGCTCGATCTCTTCCTTCTCGAACACAAAGCCCTCGCGCTCGTACCAGCGCCAGGTCTTTTCGTTCTCGCGCACACAGCGCAGATACATCTCGTCGGGCATTTGCGTGCGCGTGAAGGCGAGCAATTGCCGCCCGAGCGAACGCCCCTGATAGGCGGGCGCGACGAACAGCATGTCGAGATAGAGCTTTGGCACATGCAGCGCCAGCATCGCAGCGACCGTGCCGTTGTCATCGGCGACGAACAGGCTCCAGCCGTTCGCGATCTCGCGCCTGATGCGCGCGCGCAGGTTGGCCAGGAGGAAGTCGCTGGTCTCGGCAAGCCCGGTCGAGGCCCAGCTCTCCATCCAGACGCGGCCGACCTCATCATACTCGTCGGCCCGGGCAGGGCGGATGACGGGATGCGGCATCGGAGCTAGGCCCGCTGGCTGCGCACGCTCTGACGCGCGCGCACCTTGCCGGCCGACAGGCAGACCACCTCGGAGATTTGCAGCAGCTGCCGTGCCAGCGGGCTGGTCTTGCGCCACACCATGCCGATGGTGCGCGACGGCTCGGGGTCGCGGAAGCGCGCCAGCGAGACCGAGGCCGATCGCGTCTCCACCGGCACCGCCATCTCCGGGATCAGCGTCACGCCGATGCCGGCGCTGACCATCTGGACCAGCGTCGAGAGCGAGTTGGCGTCCAGCATCTCGCGCGGCGGCGCCGACTGCATGTTGCAGAAGGAGAGCGCCTGGTCGCGGAAGCAGTGCCCCTCCTCGAGCAGCAGAAGCCGCATCTCGCGCATCATCTCGCGCGACGGCACCGGTGTGCCCTCGTCGGAGCCCGGCCGGACCAGCAAGAACTTCTCCTCGAACAGAGCAACCTCAGTGAGCGAGGGCTCCGACACCGGCAGCGCCACGATGGCGGTGTCGAGGCGGCCTTCCACCAGTTCCTGGATCAGCCGGGGAGTCATGGTCTCGCGCACGCGGATATCGAGCTCCGGATGCATGCGCGTGAGATTCTTGGTGATCTTGGGCAGCAGGTAAGGCGCGATCGTCGGGATCATGCCGATGCGCAGGCGGCCGGCGAAGCGGTCCTGCGAGGCCCGGGCGAAATCACCGAGTTCGTCGACCGAGCGCAGGATGTCACGGACGCGCTGGGCGAGTTCCTCGCCGAACCGGGTCAGCGCGACCTGCCGCGCGCTGCGCTCCAGCAACAGCCCGCCGAGCGTCTCCTCCAGCTCCTTGATTTGCATCGACAGGGCCGGTTGCGAGATGGAACAGGATTCGGCCGCGCGGCCGAAATGGCCATGACGCGCCAGCGCATCGAAATACCGGAGCTGGCGCATCGTCAGATTTATCATAAGAAAATCCTATCGCAGCGATCACTAAAGTCAACTTCCCCTGATGGGACGTGGCGCTTAGAGTGGTTCTACCTGGTCAAGGGCGCGAGTTCGACGCCGCCAGAGGAGGTATTCATGGACGACACTTCGAAGTGCCCGTTTTCGGGCGGAAAACCCACGCGTACAAACCGCGACTGGTGGCCAACGCAGCTCAACGTCGAGGTCCTGCACAAGAACTCGGACAAGTCCGATCCGATGGACAAGGACTTCGATTACGCCAAGGAGTTCAAGTCGCTCGACCTGAATGCGGTCATCAAGGACCTGACCGCTCTGATGACGGACTCGCAGGAATGGTGGCCCGCCGACTTCGGACACTATGGCGGTCTCATGATCCGCATGGCCTGGCACAGCGCGGGCACCTACCGCATCACCGACGGCCGCGGTGGCGCCGGCGCTGGTCAGCAGCGCTTCGCGCCGCTCAACAGCTGGCCCGACAACGCCAATCTCGACAAGGCGCGCCGTCTGCTCTGGCCGATCAAGCAGAAATACGGCCGCAAGATTTCCTGGGCCGATCTGATGGTGCTCGCCGGCAACGTCGCGCTGGAATCGATGGGCTTCAAGACCTTCGGCTTCGCCGGCGGTCGCGTCGACGTCTGGGAGCCGGAAGAGCTCTATTGGGGTCCGGAAGGCACCTGGCTCGGCGATGAGCGCTACAGCGGTGAGCGTCAGCTCGCCGAGCCGCTCGGCGCGGTGCAGATGGGCCTCATCTACGTCAATCCGGAGGGGCCGAACGGCAAGCCGGATCCGGTCGCTGCGGCCAAGGACATCCGCGAGACGTTCGCCCGCATGGCGATGAACGACGAAGAGACCGTGGCGCTGATCGCCGGCGGCCACAGCTTCGGCAAGACCCACGGCGCCGGCGATGCATCGCTGGTCGGCCCGGAGCCGGAAGCGGGCGCGCTGGAAGATCAGGGGCTCGGCTGGAAGAGCAAGTATGGGTCGGGCCTGGGTGCCGATTCCATCACCAGCGGCCTCGAGGTGACGTGGACGAAGACGCCGACCAAGTGGAGCAACAACTTCTTCGAGAACCTGTTCAATTTCGAATGGGAACTGACGAAGAGCCCGGCTGGTGCGCAGCAGTGGACGGCCAAGAACGCCGAGGCGATCATCCCCGATGCTTTCGACAAGTCGAAGAAGCATCGGCCGACGATGCTGACGACAGACCTCTCGCTGCGCTTCGATCCCGCGTATGAGAAGATCTCGCGTCGCTTCCTGGAGAATCCGGATCAGTTCGCTGACGCCTTCGCCCGCGCCTGGTTCAAGCTCACCCATCGCGATATGGGCCCGATCCAGCGCTATCTCGGCCCGCTGGTGCCGAAGGAGACGCTGATCTGGCAGGATCCCATTCCAGCCGTCAATCACGAGCTGGTCAGCGATCAGGACATCGCCGCCCTGAAGTCCAAGATCCTGGGCTCCGGCCTCTCGGTGTCCGAGCTGGTCTCGACCGCCTGGGCGTCGGCCTCGACGTTCCGCGGCTCCGACAAGCGCGGCGGCGCCAACGGCGCGCGCATCCGCCTTGCCCCGCAGAAGGACTGGGAGGTGAACGAGCCGGCTCAGCTCGCCAAGGTGCTCGGCAAGCTCGAAGCGATCCAGAAGGACTTCAACGCCTCGTCCGGCGCGAAGAAGGTCTCGCTTGCGGACCTGATCGTGCTCGGCGGCACTGCCGCGGTCGAGAAGGCCGCCAAGGATGCCGGCGTCGACGTCAAGGTCGCCTTCACGCCGGGCCGCATGGATGCGTCGCAGGAGCAGACGGATGCTGCGTCCTTCGCGCCGCTGGAGCCGCGGGCCGACGGTTTCCGCAACTACATCGGCAAGCGGCATCAGTTCATGCATCCTGAAGAGGCGCTGGTCGATCGCGCGCAGCTGCTGAGGCTGACCGGTCCGGAGATGACGGTGCTGGTCGGCGGCCTGCGGGTGCTCGGTGCAAATGCGAACGGTTCGAAGCACGGCATCTTCACTTCGAAGGTGGGTGCGCTGAGCAACGACTACTTCGTCAACCTGCTCGACATGAGCACGCAGTGGACGCCGTCGGCCGACGGCTCCTATGAGGGGCGCGACCGCAAGACCAACGCGGTGAAGTGGACCGGCACGCGTGTCGATCTCATCTTCGGCGCACACTCGCAGCTCCGCGCCTTCGCCGAGGTCTATGCCACCTCGGACTCCAAGGAGAAGTTCGTCAAGGACTTCGCCAAGGCATGGACCAAGGTGATGAACCTCGACCGATACGACATCGTGGCGTGAGGTCAGGTTCACCTCTCCCATAGGGAGAGGTCGGCGCGCAACGCCGGGTGGGGGGGGGTCTACTCTCTCGTGGGAGCAAACCCCTCACCCGATTTGCTTCGCAGCTCGACCTCTTCCCTCTGGGGAGAGTGAAAAGCAGCGCGCTGAAGGAACGAGGCGACAAAAGGATTTGCGCGTACTTCTGCAACGATCAGATACAGGCCCTGTTAGACTTCTGGCTCGGTGATGATCCGCGCCGCGCAATACTTGTACTCCGGGACCCGCGTGGTCGCGTCGAGTGCTGAATTCGTCAAGTCGTTGGCCGCGGCCTCGAAATAGGCGAATGGCATCCAGATCACGCCCGCCTGCAAACCAGTATCGAGGCGCGGCGCGACACTGACGCCGCCCCGTCGGGTTACGACGCGGACACGTGCGGCATGTTCGAGCCGAAGAGAATCGAACACGTCAGGCGCGACGTTGACGACCGGCTCCGGCGCGAGGGCTTCCAGCACCGGCGCGCGACGCGTCATCGAGCCCGTATGCCAGTGTTCGAGGAGCCGGCCGGTTACCAGGACCAGAGGATAGTCCGCATCGGGCTCTTCAGCAGGGCCTCGCCCATGGAGCGCGGCGAGACGGCCGCGCCCACTTGGCGTCGGAAAGCGTTCGGCGAACAGGCTTGGAGCGTGCCCAAGCGGCAGCGCGATTGCCTTCTCACTTTCCAGCATGGACCAGCTGGTGCCCGCCAGCATCGGCACCACGGCCGCCATTTCGTCGAACAGCTCGGAGAGACCATCGTGGCGCCATGGCGCGCCGAGGCGCTTCGCCAGCGTGGAGGTGATCCACCAATCCGGACGTGCATCTCCGGGCGCTGGAACCGCGGGGGCAAGCAGTTGTACGACCCTGTCGGTGTTGGTGACCGAGCCGCTCCGCTCGGCGAGCGCCGTGGCCGGCAAGATCACGTCTGCGAACGCCGCCGTCTCGGTTGGGAAAATGTCCTGGACGACGAGATGGTCGAGCCGCGCCAGCGCCTCTCGCGTCCGTGTCAGATCGGGATTGGCCATGGCCGGATTGCCTCCGGCCACATAGAGCCCGCGGATCCTGCCGGCATGCGCCGCCTCCAGAATCTCGACCTGCGTGAGTCCCGGCGAGGCCGGCAGATCGGCGCCCCACAATGTCGACAGCCTCATCCGGGCCTGTGGATCGCCGACCGATGCATAGCCGGGAAATGACGACGGAATCAGGCCTGCGTCGCAAGACCCCTGAACGTTGTTCTGGCCCCGCAGCGGGTGCAAGCCGGAGCCGGGCTTGCCGACATGGCCGCAGATCAGCGCCAGCGCGATAACGCAGCGGATGTTGTCCGCACCGTGCACATGCTGCGACGCGCCCATGCCCCAGAAGCACATCGCGCGGTCGGCCGTCGCAAACAGACGTGCCGCCGCGGCGATCCGGTGGGCATCGACGCCGGTGAGCCGCTCGGCGAGGCTCGGTGTCATCCCGCGCACGCGCGCAGCCAGGTCGTCGAAGCCATCGATTCGGTCGCGGACGAAATCGCGGTCGTAGAGCCCTTCTGCAATCACCACGTGGAGCATTGCAGATAGGAGCGCGACGTCCGAGCCCGGTCGGAGGGCGAGGAAATGAGTGGCGTGGCGCGCGAACGGCTGGTGATACGGATCGACGAGGATCAACTTGGTGCCGCGATGCACGGCATTCTTCATGATGGTCGCCGCGACCGGATGGTTGACCTCCGGATTTGACCCGACCATCAGCGCGACATCGGCGTGTTCGATCTCATCGATCGGCACCGTCACCGCCGAATAGCCGATCGCCTCGCCGAGCGGCGGCACGGACGCGCACAGGCGCGTGCAATGATCGATATGCGGCGTGCCGAGCACCGAGCGCGCCATCTTTTGTAGAATATAGGCGTCCTCGTTGGAGGTCTTGGCAGAGCCAAGCACGGCGAGTGCATCGGCGCCGTACCGTTCGGCGACGGCTCTGAGCCCCGCTGCGGCGCGATCGAGCGCCTCGTCCCATGAAGCAGGGCGGAAGAATTCGCTCACCGCGGCGGGGCCAGGCACCGGCATCGCTCGCTTGGGTGCGTCGTCACGCCGGATCAGCGGCACTTTGAGACGATCGGGATGGTGCAGGAAGTCGAACCCGAAGCGACCCTTGACGCATAGCCGCCCATGGTTGGCCGGACCATCGGCGCCAACCGCCTGCACGACGCGGCCACATGAGACCGTCAACTCCACGCGACAGCCGACGCTGCAGAAGGGACAGATCGTGTCCGCCGTTGTCGCCGGCACCGATCTCGCGACGGCCGGCTCGGACGAGACCGTCGCCAGCGCACCGGTCGGACAGACCTGGGCGCACTCTCCGCAAGCCACGCAGGAACTGGCGCCCAGAGGCACGTCGGCATCGAAAACGATACGGGCGTCGTTACCCCGGCCGCTCATCCCGATGACGCCGTTCATCTGAACATCCTGACATGCTGTGCGGCACAGGCCGCAGCGGATGCATGCGTCGAAGTCGACGACGATCGCCGGATGCGGTGGCACTGCCGGCTCGATCGCCGGCCGATGGCCAAAGCGCGTCGCGCCGACACCAATCTGGGCGAGCGCCTCGGCGAGACGAGAGCCGGGCCGCAACGCACCCGCCCCCTGTTCAGACAGTGTCAGCTCCGCGACCACCCTGCGCGCCTGCAGTATGCGTTCGCTCGACGTACGCACGACGAGACCCTCGGCGACCTCGCGGCGGCAGGCGGGCGCGAGCTTGTTCTCGCCTTCGATTTCGACCAGGCAGAAGCGACAGGACGCCTCGGCCTCATAGCCTTCGTGGTCACACGCACAGACGGCCGGAATGATGATGCCGCAGCACCGCGCCGCCTCAAGCAAGCTCGTTCCAACGGAGACGTCGACCACGTGATCGTCGATGCGCAGCATCACGGTTGGCTCGGTCATGCCCAGGTATCCGCAGTCGGAATCAAAATGCGTAGAGCCGATCACGGACGTCACGTCCGAATTCGGAAGGCGGGCCATCGAAGAAAACCCGCCCCGCCTTGAGGGCAATGATGCGGTTGGCGTAGCGCACTGCCAGGTCGACCTGGTGAAGGCTGCACAGCACCGTGATTCCATGCTCCATGGCACTGTGCTGCATGATCTGCAGCACGTTCTCGGCCGATTCCGGATCGAGACTGGAGATCGGCTCATCGGCGAGGATGACGTCGCCTTGCTGGGCAAGCGCGCGCGCGAACGCCACCCGTTGCTGCTGGCCTCCCGACAGACGTTCGGCACGCTGGTAGGCCTGGTCGAGCAGCCCGACACTGTCGAGACAGGCGAGCGCAAGCTGGCGATCCTCAGCGCTGAAGTGGCGGAGCAGAGCCCGCCACAAAGGTGTGGAAGCGAGCCGTGCGGCCAGCACATTGTCGATCGCCTTCAGCCGCTTCACCAGGTTGAATTGCTGAAACACGAAGCCGATCTGGCGGCGGAACTGAATAAGCTGCCGGCGCGTCAACGTCGTGACGTCGACACCGTCGATGAGAACGTGCCCCGAATCGGGTTCGATCAGTCGCGTCAGGCAGCGGAACAGGGTCGACTTGCCGCAACCGCTCGGACCAAGCAGCACCACGAATTCTCCCTCGCCGACGTCGAAGCTCACCTGATCCAAGATCTGGCGCTCGCCGAAACGCTTACATACGCTGTCGACGCGGATCGCCGGACGTACCGGTGCGGTCGCGACCGGTCTCGCCGAAGCGTCGATCTTCACCAGGGTATTCATGATGCAGCCTCCTCAGGCCTGTTCGATGCGACGGGCGACCGGCAGCGGCCGGGCGCGGGCACTCTCGGGACTGAGCACCATGCGGCGCAGCCAGCCACTCAGGGTGTCGATGGCAACGACCATGATCAGGATCACACCGAGCACCGTGAGCAACTTCGGGAAATCGAGGAGATCGATCGAGTCCTTCAGGGTCTGGCCGATACCGCCGGCGCCGACGATGCCGAGCACCGTCGAGGCGCGGACGTTGAATTCCCAGATATAGAGGATCACCGCGACGATGTTCGGGAACACGTCGGGAAGGAGCGCATATCGGAACGTCTTGACCGGTCCAGCGCCCGTGAGCTTGATGGCCTCGATCGGTCCGGGATCAGCGGGCTCGATGACTTCGGTCAGCAGCTTGCCTAGCGCGCCCGTCATGTTGAAGGCGATGGCGAGGACGCCGGTGAACGGGCCGAAACCGACGGCAGCGACAAAGATCAAGGCGAATACCAGGATTTCGGTACCACGGAGCAGCGAAAACACGGCGCGGACCGCGCGGTAGACGACAGGATGCGGCGTCGTGTTGCGGGCTGCGAGCGGCGCGAGCGCGCCGGCCACAACCAGGGCCAGGACCGTTCCGACGGTCGCCATCGCAAGCGTCTGGAATGCATCACGCAGAATGCGGTCGATCTCGCTGAAATCGGGGGGAAACATCTGGCCGAACCAGCCGGCAACCTTCGGCAGGCCGGTGATCAGCCTCGTGACATCGATGTCGACCGACATGAACGTCGCCGCCAGAAAGACCAGGAGCAACGTGAAACCCGCGGCGCGCGCCAAGCGCGATACGTCAAACGGCGACGGGTGCGGCTCGATATAGCGCCGGCCCGCCGTGTAGGAGGTCATCCTCACGGCTTTACTCCGATTGTTGTGGACGAAGGCGGGGCACGCGAAGGCGTGCCCCGCGCATGGATCAGACCTTGAGCTTGCCGGTGATCTGGCCAGCATCCTCAATGATCTTGTAGTCGGCATGGGTTGCGGCAACGAAGCCGTTGTATCCACTGCCCATCAACGATTGCGCCTTGTCCTCGCTTAGCCCGACCATGATGTCGCGAATGCGGGCCTTGAGGGCCGGATCGAAGCCCTTCGGCACGCAGATGGCGTCGTTCGGCAGAGGATCCGACGTCCAATAAACCTGCACCTTGTTCGGATCCATCTCGCCGGCCTCGATCATGCCGTAGCGGCCGCGGTCCATGTTGGAGCCGAGATCGACCAGACCTTGCTGGATCATCATCACGTTGTTGCCGAACGTCGCGCCTTCGCGCAGTTGGAAGAAGCTGCGTGGGTCCACGCCCTCTTTCAAGAGATGCGCATACGGGATGAGCCAACCCGACGTGTTGCCCTGGTCGCTCAACGAGAGCTTCAGGCCCTTGGCATCCTGCGGGAAGCGTTTGATCGGCAGGCCGGGACGACCTTCGACGATCGCGTGATAGATCGGCTTACCGCGGTACTTGGCGGTTGCGACGACTTCGACGCCGGCGCGGTGATGAGCGAGAACGTAGCCCCAGGGGCCCAGCCAGCCGAGATCGATATGGCCGTTCGACATCGCGACGGAGATTGCCGCCCAGCTCTCGGGTGAAACCAGTGAATAGGTGGCGCCGATCTCGTTCGCCACATGGGCGAAGACGGGCTCAAACTCCTTGACCGTGATGGCGGGTGTCGGCCGCAATGGCGCGATGGCGCAGCGCAGATGAATCTTGCCACCGCGCCTCTCTTGGGCTCGTCCCGGCTGTGAAAGCCCGAAAGCGGCTGCGCCGACGCCTGCGGCAGCGAGCCCTCCGAAATAACGTCGCGTGATCATCGAACAGGTCCTCTTGTTGGGCAGCCCCTCTCATCCGCGAGTGGCGCAGGGAATTAATTAGCAAAGTCGATGACATCAGAATGACATTTGAAATAACAATATTAGGCCTTGACGGCGGAGGCTGGCAGATAGTACCGAGTTTCCGCAATTTCTGGTAAGGATCGGCGGCAACGTGCAACATGCGATGTGCAACAACGCGCGAAATATGATCTATCCATTGTGCATTAGATAATTTTTTATAATGTATCCTTGGTCTCAAACCGTGAGCAAGATTCGCCATGCACACGCCTCCTCCGATCCGCACCGTCCTGATCACCGGAATGGTTCACGACGACACCCGCAATCTGCTGGCGTCGAGATTCGATCTGATCTGTAACGACCGGCCTGAGCCATGGACGCGTCAGGAGATCAGCGCCCGGCTGCGATCGGCGGACGCCATGCTGGCCTTCATGACCGACACGATCGATGCCGAATTGCTCGATGCCGCGCCGAATCTGAGGATCGTGGCCGGCGCACTGAAGGGATTCGATAATTTCGATGTCGAGGCCTGCACGCGCTGCGGCGTCTGGCTGGCGATCGTCCCCAATCACCTGACCGCGCCGAGCGCGGAGCTTGCCGTCGGCCTCGCCATCGGTCTCGTTCGCAAAGTCGCCGCGGGTGACCGGCTGATCCGAACCGGACATTTCTCCGGCTGGCGGCCGATCTTGTACGGCGGCACGCTCACCGGCGCGACGATCGGAATCGCAGGCATGGGCTTGGTCGGCCGCGCAATAGCGCAGCGCTTGTCAGGTTTTGATGCAACGATTCTCTACACTGACGCGACGCCTCTGACGGTGACGGAGGAACGAAGGCTAGGCTGCACTTTTGCTCCGCTCGACGCCATGGTCAGTCGCTCCGACATCGTGATGCTTGCATTGCCTCTAACGCCGGCCACGCATCATCTGATCGACACGTCCCGTCTCGCCACCTTCAAACGCGGCGCTTGTCTGGTGAATATTGCGCGCGGGTCTCTCGTCTGCGAGCGGGACGTCGCAGAGGCGCTGAAGGCAGGCACGCTCGGAGGCTACGCGGCGGACGCATTCGAGCTTGAGGACTGGGCAATCCCGGACCGGCCGCGCGAGATCGATCCCGCGCTGCTAAGCCTGAGGGACCTCACCTTGTTCACGCCGCATCTTGGTTCGGCGGTAGCCGATGTCCGTCGCGCCATCGAGTTGGAGGCCGCGCTCAACATCATTGAGCTCGCCGACGGCAGAACGCCGCGCGGCGCCATCAATCGTCCGGCGACGCGAGAGTTTGCGATGGCGGAGCCATGCTAAACCTTTCCCAGGTCCAATCATTCCTTGCGGTCGTCGACGAGGGTAGCTTCCAGACCGCGGCAGAACGGCTCGACTATTCGCAGCCGACGATCTCGTTGCAGGTCCGCAAGCTTGAAGAATTCCTTGGCGTGCAGCTGATCGCACGCAACAAATCGCGCTCGATCCTGACCCGCGACGGCGAGATGTTCCTGCCGCATGCGCGGGCACTCGTCGCTTCGGCAGGCCGCGCACGCGATCGCCTGCGGCAACGGCGGTTCACCGTGGCCGCGAGCAGCAACATCGGCGTGTATCTGGCCCCGCGCCTGCTGACCGGATTCAACACTGTATACGCCGACGACGCCAAGATTGCATTGAAGATCGGCACCAACCGAGAGACCATCGATTCGCTGCTGAGCGGCGAGGCAGACGTGGCGTTGACTGAATGGTCGGAGCCGCACGGCAACGTGCGTTGGCATGCCTGGCGGCGCGAGAAGCTCGTCGTTATCGTCAGTCCCGATCATCCGCTCGCGAGCGAACGTCGGGTGCCACGGCAGAGACTGCTGGACTTTCCAATGTTGGGCGGAGAGACCGGTACCGGCACAGGTCGGATCATTCGCGACTTCCTCGGAAAGGACGCGGACCGGCTGATGAAGGGGATGCAGCTCGGTAGCACCGCTGCCGTCAAGGAGGCCGTGAAGGCCAACCTCGGCATTTCGATCGTCCTCGCCTATTCCGTCTCCGAGGATGTCGCGTTCGGCTCGCTCGTCAGCATCGAGCTCGAAGATGCCGAATTCTACAAGAGTCTGCAGGTAGGACTACAGGCGGAGGTTCCCGGGACGTCGCTCGCGCATGCCTTCGTGGCCTTCCTGTCGAGCCAGACGACATGATCATTGCGTGCTCCATCCGGCGCCCTCGGCCGCCGGCCGGCCAGTTCGCACTCATGTGAAAGCGCTGTCCTGGCAATCCCCTGGCGGCCACCATGCGCCACAGATCCGCCATCGAGTCTGCCGTCGGCCATCTCAAAGGCCGAGCATCGCATGGAACGCAACGACCTCCGGTTCAAGCACGGCGATGCCAACCACGCCGTGCTTGCCGCACTCTTCGTCCGGCCGCTGCTCAATCCGACCTGAAAACAGGAATCTTCACGGCCGACAAATGAAAAGGGCGGCCTCTCGGCCGCCCTTCGTGTTTCTGGCTGTGGTGCGAGAGCTTATTCGCCCGCCGCTTCGCGCGGGGCCTTCTCGCCCTCGGCGGCCTTCTCCTTGGCCTCGAGGTCCTCGCCGGTGGTCTGGTCGACCACCTTCATCGACAGGCGGGTCTTGCCGCGGTCGTCGAAGCCGAGCAGCTTGACCTTGACCTTGTCGCCTTCCTTGACGACGTCGGAGGTCTTCTGCACGCGGCTGGAAGCGAGCTGGCTGATGTGGACGAGGCCGTCCTTGGAGCCGAAGAAGTTCACGAAGGCGCCGAACTCCATGACCTTGACGACGGTGCCGTCATAGATCTGGCCGACTTCCGGCTCGGAGGCGATCGACTTGATCCACTTGATCGCGGCCTTCATGGCTTCGCCGTCGCTGGAGGCGACCTTCACGGTGCCGTCGTCCTCGATGTTGACCTTGGCGCCGGTCTTCTCGACGATCTCGCGGATCACCTTGCCGCCGGTGCCGATCACTTCGCGGATCTTGTCGGTCGGGATCTTGAAGGTCTCGATGCGCGGCGCATATTCGCCGAGCTCGGCGCGGGCGTTGGTCAACGCCTTGGCCATCTCGCCGAGGATGTGGATGCGGCCTTCCTTGGCTTGGCCAAGGGCGACGCGCATGATCTCTTCGGTGATGCCCTCGATCTTGATGTCCATCTGGAGCGAGGTGATGCCCGCTTCCGTGCCGGCCACCTTGAAGTCCATGTCGCCGAGATGGTCCTCGTCACCGAGGATGTCGGAGAGAACCGCGAAGCGCTTGTCTTCGAGGATCAGGCCCATCGCGATGCCCGCGGTCGGCCGCTTCAACGGCACGCCGGCATCCATCAGCGCCAGCGAGGCGCCGCAGACCGACGCCATCGACGAGGAGCCGTTGGATTCGGTGATCTCCGAGACCACGCGTACCGTGTAGGGGAACTCGTGGTGCGGCGGCAGCACCGGATGGATCGCGCGCCAGGCCAGCTTGCCGTGGCCGATCTCGCGGCGCTTGGTGCCGCCGAGGCGGCCGGTCTCGCCGACCGAATAGGGCGGGAAGTTGTAGTGCAGCAGGAACGTTTCCTTGTACGTCCCGGACAGCGCGTCGATGTACTGCTCGTCCTCGCCGGTGCCGAGCGTGGTCACGACCATCGCCTGGGTCTCGCCGCGGGTGAACAGCGCCGAGCCGTGGGCGCGCGGCAGCACGCCGACTTCGGCGATGATGTTGCGGACCGTCTTGCTGTCGCGGCCGTCGATGCGCTTGCCGGTGTCCAGGATGTTCCAGCGAACGATCTTGGCTTCCAGCTCCTTGAACACGGCGGCGATGCGGAGCTTGTCGTATTTCGGCTCCTGGCCCTCCGGGAAGTAGTGGGCGATCACCTTTTCCTTGACCTTGCCGACTGCGGCGTAGCGATCCTGCTTGACCGGAATGGCGTAGGCGGCGCGCAGCTCCTGCTCGACGAGGCCGAGCATTTCCTTCTCGAGCGCGGCATTGTCGATCACGGTGACTTCGCGCGGCTCCTTCGCGGCCTTCTCGGCGAGCTCGATGATCGCGTTGATGACCGGCTGGAAGTGACGGTGACCGAACATCACTGCGCCGAGCATGATGTCTTCGTTCAGCTCCTTGGCCTCCGATTCCACCATCAGCACGGCGTCGGCGGTGCCGGCGACGACGAGGTCGAGCTGGGTGTCGACCATCTCGTCGAGCGTCGGGTTGAGCACATATTCGTCATTGACGAAGCCAACGCGAGCTGCGCCGATCGGGCCTTTGAACGGAGCGCCCGACAAGGTCAGCGCCGCCGACGAGGCCACCAGCGCGACGATGTCAGGGTCGTTTTCCATGTCGTGCGACAGCACCGTGGCGATCACCTGGGTCTCGTTGCGCCAGCCATCGACGAACAGCGGGCGGATCGGACGGTCGATCAGGCGGGAGACCAGCGTCTCCTTCTCGGTCGGACGGCCCTCGCGCTTGAAATAGCCGCCGGGAATGCGGCCCGCGGCGTAGGTCTTTTCCTGGTAGTCGACGGTCAAGGGAAGGAAGTCGACGCCTTCGCGCGGCGCCTTCGCCGCGACGACGGTGGCGAGCACCACGGTCTCGCCATAGGTGGCGACGACGGCGCCGTCGGCCTGGCGCGCGATCTTGCCGGTTTCGAGCTTGAGTGGGCGTCCGCCCCAGTCGATCTCGACTGAATGCTTATTGAACATAGTGGTCTTCTTTCATGGGTTCTCGAAAGAAGGGATGCGTCGAAAAACAAAAACCATGCGCAAGATTGCGGGACGCTGATCGGAGCGGATGATCAGCGTCCTGCGATCCTGCCATGGTTTTTGGATTTCGGATGGCGTCCATCCTTTCGGGTCATACGGGCGCCTTGCCCGTTGTGCCCAGCCGCCGGATTGCTGCTGGACTGTCAGTCGGCACGAACGCGAACACCGAACCGCGGTCTTCACTCTTCATGCCCGGATACGAATCCTCAAAGACTCGCATCCGACGCGCACGCAGCCTCGATCAAAAACCTTTAAGGAAGCGCTTTCGTTCGAAACCACGCACGAAAACGCGCGCCAGTGGCGCGCGCAGGAACACTTAACGACGAATATTGTGCTTCTCAAGCAGCGCCTTGTACCGCGCCTCGTCCTTCTTCTTGAGGTAGTCGAGGAGCGAGCGGCGGGTCGAGACCAGCTTCAAGAGGCCGCGACGCGAATGGTTGTCCTTCACGTGGGTCTTGAAATGGTTGGTGAGGTTGTTGATGCGTTCCGACAGGATCGCGACCTGAACCTCGGGCGAGCCGGTGTCGCCGGCCTTGGTGGCATTCGTCTTGATGACTTCCGCTTTGCGTTCTGCGGCAATCGACATCGTCAATTTCTCTCGTTGCGACCGGAGCTGGCAGTCAGGCCGGTCAGGTTGAACACACGCTTGGGGATGATTTCGCCATTGCCGACTTCAGCAAGCGCGAGAAGCCGGCCTGCCACCGTGACATAGACTGTGCCGCTACAAGTGGGCGCATCCCGTCCGCGCAACAAAACGGCCTGGCCCCGATGGAGCCTTGCCGCATCAGCCCGAGTGACGGCCAGTGCCGGGATGTCGTCCAGCGCGGTCTCAACGGGCAAAAGCGCGTCGGCGAGGCTGCCCTCGCCGGACGCGGCTCTATCGCACAAAGCCTCCAACTGATCCAGCGGAATCATGTCGTTTTCGCCAAATGGGCCGACCAGGGTCCGCCTGAGCGCGCAGATATGGCCGTAAGTGCCGAGAATCCGGCCCATATCGCGGGCCAGGGCGCGGACATAGGTGCCCTTGCCGCACTCGGCCTCGAATACGGCTCGGTCCTTATCCGGTTGATCTACAAGGGTTAAATGGTGAATCTCGACCGGCCGGGGCGCCAGTTCCACGACCTCGCCATCGCGGGCAAGGTCATAGGCGCGCTCGCCCTGGATCTTGATCGCGGAATAGCGCGGCGGGATCTGCTCGATCACCCCGGTGAAGCGGGGCAGGAGAGCCAGGATCGCCTCCCGGGTCGGGCGCTGGTCGGACGTCGCGGTCACCCGGCCCTCGATGTCGTCGGTGTCGCGTTCCTCGCCCCAGCAGACCGTGAACTGGTAGCGCTTGCGGCCGTCCATCACGAAGGGAACGGTCTTGGTGGCTTCGCCGAGTGCGATCGGCAGCCCGCCAGAGGCGAGCGGATCGAGCGTACCGGCGTGGCCGGCGCGCTTGGCGTTGAACAGGCGCTTGAGCACGGCAACCGCCTGCGTCGAGGTCATGCCGATCGGCTTGTCGAGCACGACCCAGCCATGGACGTCACGGCGGTCCCGGCGCGGCTGGTTGCCCTTCTGCTGCTTGGCGCGTGGATCGTTGTTGACGCGGCGCGGCTCCTGATGCGGCCGGGCATCGCCTCCCAGATCCGCGAAATTATTCTTCTGCACCTCGCGCTGATCGGCATCGTTGCCGCCGATCGTGCCGTGAGCCGGGTCCATGGTCATTGCTCTTCTTCCCGATCCGAAGCCGGATTCTGTTCCAGATCCTTGTCCAAGTCCTTCTGCACCGCAGGTGTTCGCAAAAGCTTCTCGATCCGTTCCGCTTCGTCGAATCGCTCGTCGACGCGGAAGCGAATGTCAGGTGCAAATTTCAGGTTAACGCGCCGCGCGACCTCGCCGCGCAGGAATTTCTTGTTGCGCTCGAGTGCCGCGATCACGATCTCGGTGTCGCGGCCACCGAGCGGCATCACATAGACCGTCGCGAGCTTCAGGTCGGGCGACATCCGCACCTCCGGCACGGTGATGATGTGACCTTCGAGATCCGCATCATGCACGTTGCCTTGCGCCAGAATATCGGCCATCGCGTGGCGAACCTGCTCGCCGACGCGCAACTGACGCTGCGAGCCTCCGCCGGGCGCGGAACTTTTCTTCTGATGGTGGCGTGGCATTTTCGAAAATCACCTCGTCATGCCCGTGCTTGGGACACGGGCATTGTCGTTTTCCTGTTGAAACGAAGAGGGGTGGATGGCCGGAAAAATCCGGCCATCGCACTCCCGCAATTTCAGTTCAAAAAGATCCGAACGCTTCGGTAAGATTTGGACTTACAGGGAGCGCTGGATCGTCTCCACGCGATAGCACTCGATCACGTCACCGGCGCGCATGTCGTGATAGCTCTCGAAGGCCATGCCGCATTCCTGGCCCGACTGGACTTCCTTCACTTCGTCCTTGAAGCGCTTCAGCGTCGACAGCTTGCCTTCGTGCACCACGACGTTGTCGCGGATCAGGCGCACATTGGCGCCGCGTTCCACGGTGCCGTCGGTGACGCGGCAGCCGGCGACCTTGCCGACCTTGGAGATGTTGAAGATCTCCAGGATCTCGGCATTGCCCAGCATGGTTTCGCGCAAGGTCGGCGCGAGCAGACCGCTCATCGCCTTCTTCACGTCGTCCACGAGGTCGTAGATGATGTTGTAGTAGCGGATCTCGATGCCGTTGCGCTTGGCCGCCGCAGCGGCTTCCTTGTTGGCTCGGACCGAGAAGCCGATGATCGCGGCGTTGAAGCCTTCCGCGAGCGTCACGTCGGATTCCGAGATGCCGCCGACGCCGGCATGCAGGATGCGGGCTGCGACTTCGTCGGTGCCGAGCTTCTCCAGCGAGCCGAGGATGGCTTCCAGCGATCCCTGCACGTCGGCCTTGACGATCAGCGGGAATTCCTTGCGGCCCGCCGTCTTCAATTGCGACATCATCTGCTCGAGCGAGCCGCGCATGCCGGAGATCGAGGCTGCCGCGTTCTCGCGCTTCTGGTGCGCACGGTAGCTGGTGACCTGACGGGCACGGGCTTCGTTCTCGACCACCGCGAGACGATCGCCGGCCTCGGGCGGACCGTTGAAGCCCAGCACTTCGACCGGTACCGAGGGACCGGCCTCCTGCACCGTCTCGCCCTGATCCGAGATCAAGGCGCGGACACGGCCCATTTCGGCACCGGCGACGATGATGTCGCCGACGCGGAGCGTGCCGCGCTGCACCAGCACGGTCGCGACCGGACCACGGCCGCGATCGAGCTTGGCCTCGATCACGGTGCCCTCGGCCGGACGCTGCGAATTGGTCTTCAGGTCGAGGATTTCGGCCTGGAGGGCAATCATTTCGAGCAGCTTGTCGAGGTTGGTCTTGTTCTTGGCGGACACCTCGACGTCGACGACCTCGCCGCCGAAGGATTCCACCTGCACCTCGTGCTGAAGCAGCTCGGTGCGCACGCGCTCGGGCTTGGCGTCGGGCTTGTCGATCTTGTTGATGGCAACGATGATCGGCACCCGCGCCGCCTTGGCGTGGTTGATGGCTTCGACCGTCTGCGGCATCACGCCGTCATCGGCCGCGACCACCAGCACGACGATGTCTGTGACCTTGGCGCCGCGGGCGCGCATCGCGGTGAACGCGGCGTGGCCGGGCGTGTCGATGAAGGTGATCTTCTTGCCGCTTTCGGGCGACACCACCTGATAGGCGCCGATGTGCTGGGTGATGCCGCCGGCCTCGCCGGAGACGACGTTGGCGTGGCGGAGCGCGTCGAGCAGCGAAGTCTTGCCGTGATCGACGTGACCCATCACGGTCACGACGGGCGAGCGCGTCTCGGTGTCGGTGGAATCGTCGACGGTGTCGAACAGGCCTTCCTCGACGTCCGACGCGGCCACGCGCTTGACGGAGTGGCCCAGTTCTTCGGCGATCAGCTGCGCGGTGTCGGCATCGATCACGTCGGTGATCTTGTGCATCGCGCCCTGCTTCATCAGCATGCGGATGACGTCGACCGCGCGCTCGGCCATGCGGTTGGCGAGCTCCTGGATGGTGATCGCTTCCGGAATGATCACCTCGCGGATGAGCTTTTCCTTCGGCTCGTTCGAGGCATGGCCCTTCAGGCGCTGCGTGCGGCGGCGAAACGAGGCGATAGAGCGCTCGCGCACCTCGTCGGCGTTGAGCGCGGTGACCACGGTGAGGCGGCCGCGCTCTTTCTGCGGGCCGGGCTTGTGGGTGGTCTTGGGGGGAGGCGCGGGACGCGCGGCGCCGCCGGGACCGCGACGGATCTGGCGCGGAGCCTCGTCCTCGTCCGGTTCGGCTGCAACTGCGGGGCCGCGACCTGCCGGTCCACCCGGACGCTGCGCGGTCGTCGTTGCTGGACGCGCCGTCGTGGTTCCCGGGCGGGTCGTGGTGGTTCCGGGCCGGGCCGCGGGGGCGCCGGGCCGCGGCGCAGGCGCGGCCGGTGCCGCGGTTGCGGGACGCGCGGCCGCCGGCTGCTCGCCTTCGCCAAAACGCTTCTTGGCTTCGGTCTCGGCCTTCCGCTTCGCTTCGTCCTCGTGGCGATGGCGCTCGTCCTCGGCCTTGCGGCGGGCTTCGGCGGCTTCGCGCTCGGCGCGTTCGGCGGCCTCGCGGACGGCGCGGCGCTGGGCCTCTTCCTCGGCCTGGCGGCGTTCTTCGACTTCGCGCAGCTTGGCATCGGCCAGCGCGCTGGCACGGGCCGAACGCTCGTCCTCGGTCAGGGTGCGCAACACCACGCCGGAACCGGCGTTGCGAGGCGGGGCGGGCGGAGCCGGGCGCGACGGCGCGGCGGGCGCCGCCGGCGCCGGCTTTGCGGCCACCTCAGGCACGTGCGGCTCGGGGCCATCGCCAATGCGGCGCTTGCCGCGCTTCTCGACCACGACCTGCTTGCTGCGGCCATGGCTGAAGCTCTGGCGCACGGTCCCCGTTTCGACGCGCGGCTTGAGCGATAGCGTCTTGCTCGGAACGCTCAGCTTCTTGTCGCCAGGGGTCTTGGTATCAACCATTCAGCAGTCCTAATCCTGATTTATCAGTGTTGTGCGTTGCCGCACCGTCCAATTGGGTCGTCGTTGTCTCTCAGAAATCCTGGCCGTGCTTTTCGGCAGTCTTGTCATCGTCCGCCATCCGGTATCGGACCAGCATCTGGCTACGTGACAGGAATGACCTGCTCGCCGGGCCCGCGAGCAGCGCAGCATGTATCACATTTGACCGGGTGAGTGCCAAATCCAATTCTATCGATTTCAGAGCAGTTACGACGGGAATCTGCGGCTCAGCGCCGCGATTTCCGGCATTTTGACGCGCCAGCATGTCCAATTTGCGGATTCCGTCCGCGGCCCCGTCGCTGGCATGGATCAGGACCTCGACAGTGCCCTCCCGAAGGGCGCTCTCGACCTTGCCGAAGCCGGCCACGACCTGGCCCGCCTTGGCGGCGATCCCAAGGGCTTCCGTAACGCTCCGAACCAGGAGCGCCTCGATGTCGGTGGGAAGCGTCTGAGGGATGCGCAGATCGCGCTTGAAGGCCTTGCTAAATTGGTGACGCCGCACGGCTTCCGCAACCACCTTGCGTGAGGCGGTGATCCACATGCCGCGTCCGGGCAGCTTGCGCTTGAGATCGGGAACCCACCTCGCCTTGCGGCGATACGACGAAGCGGATCAGCTCGTCGATCGGCCGGACCTCGCGACTGACCGCGCACATGCGCATGGTCGCGGACCTTTCGGTCCGCGGCCCATGGTCGAGTTCGCTGTCAGTGCTGGCGAGCATCCGGATGACATCCTCCCTGGCCCTTACGCCGGCTGGTCTTCGGTCGCGGCAGCCTCTTCAGCAGGCTTGGCGAGATCGGCCTCGGTGATCCAGCCGGCCTTGACACGGGCCTGCATGATCATCGCTTCGGCATCGTCACGGGAAATGTCGATGCCATCGAGCGCACCGGCGTGCTTGGTCGGCTCGCTGCCTTCCTTGCGCTCGGTCCAGCCGACCAGATCGTCGGTGGCGCAGCCGGCGAGGTCGTCGACCGTCTTGATGTCGTTCTCGCCGAACTTCACCAGCATCTTCGAGGTCACGCCGGGCACGTCCTTGACCGCGTCCTCGACGCCGAGCTCCTTGCGCTTGGCCTCGAGCTCGGCTTCCTGCTGCTCCAGATATTCGCGAGCGCGGTTCTGGAGCTCTTGCGCGGTCTCCTCGTCAAAGCCTTCGATGCCGGCGAGTTCCTTGACGTCCACCATCGCGAGTTCCTCGACCGAGGTGAAGCCTTCGGACGCCAGCAGCTGGCCGACCACTTCGTCGACGTTGAGCGATTCCATGAAGACGCGAGTAGAGTTCTCGAAGTCGGCCTGGCGGCGCTCCGATTCCTCCTGCTCGGTCAGGATGTCGATGTCCCAGCCGGTGAGCTGCGAGGCCAGACGCACGTTCTGGCCGCGGCGGCCGATCGCCAGC
The DNA here is from genome assembly GCF_041262065.1 of Bradyrhizobium sp. USDA 327. Lineage (NCBI taxonomy): Bacteria > Pseudomonadati > Pseudomonadota > Alphaproteobacteria > Hyphomicrobiales > Nitrobacteraceae > Bradyrhizobium > Bradyrhizobium sp. USDA 327. The sequence continues at coordinate 7,238,131 of NZ_JBGCCW010000001.1, forward strand.
GAGAGCTGGTTGTTGGTGTCCGGCACCACGACCTCGATGCGCTCGCGGTCCTCGTCGATGACGACCTTGGAGACTTCGGCCGGCGCCAGCGCGTTGACCACGAAGGTCGCGATGTCGGGCGACCAGGGAATGATGTCGATCTTCTCGCCCTGCAGTTCGTTCACCACGGCCTGCACGCGCGAGCCGCGCATGCCGACGCAGGCACCGACCGGATCGACCGAGGAATCGCGGGAAATCACGCCGATTTTCGCGCGCGAACCGGGATCGCGGGCCACCGCCTTGATCTCGACGATGCCGTCATAGATCTCCGGCACTTCCTGCGCGAACAGTTTTGCCATGAACTGCGGATGAGTGCGGGAGAGGAAGATCTGCGGGCCTCTCGTCTCGCGGCGGACGTCGAAGATGTAGGCGCGGACGCGGTCGCCGTTGCGGAACACTTCGCGCGGCAGCATCTCGTCGCGGCGGATGATGGCTTCGCCACGGCCGAGATCGACGATCACGCTGCCATATTCGACGCGCTTGACGACGCCGTTGACGATGTCGCCGATGCGGTCCTTGAATTCCTGGTACTGGCGGTCGCGCTCGGCTTCGCGCACTTTCTGCACAATCACCTGCTTGGCCGATTGCGCGGCGATGCGGCCGTATTCCAGCGGCGGCAGGGTGTCGGCGATGGTGTCGCCGACCTGGGCACCGGGATTGGCGCGCTGCGCGTCCACCAGCGAAATCTGGTTGGCATGGTTTTCGACCTTGTCGACCACCAGCATGTGGCGCGACAGCCGCAGCTCGCCCTTTTTCGGGTCGATCTCGGCATGAACGTCAGTTTCGCTGCCGTAACGGGCCCGCGCCGCCTTGGCGATGGCGTCCTCCATCGCGGCGATGACGATGCCGCGGTCGATCGATTTCTCGCGTGCAACGGCGTCCGCGATCTGAAGCAATTCAAGTCGGTTGGCGCTGACTGCCATGGCTAGTCTCCTTGGTCAGGCTCGATCTCGCCCCGCCGCGCGCGTTCGGCGGCCAGGCGATGTTTCTTCGTATTGGTCGGGGCCGGCTTCTTCTTCGGCTTGGTGTTCTTGGTGATCTTTTCACTGATTTTCGCGTGCGGCGCCTGCGGCGGCTCGAGACCGAGATTGCGGCGCATCTCGCGCGCCTGGGCCTTGCCGCGGCGCATGGATTCGGCGATCAGCTCGTCGGTCAGCACCAGCCGGGCCTCGCCGATATCCTCCATGGTCAGGAGAACGTCGGCTTCGTCACTTCCCTTGACGTCGTCGCGATGCAGATGCACGCGATCGCCTTCGACAGCACCGAGCGTGCCGCGGAAGCGCTTGCGCCCCTCGTGCGCGACCGCCATCTCGATCTTCACCAGATGCCCGGAATAGCGCTCGAAATCGGAGCGGCGCACCAGCGGGCGGTCGATCCCCGGCGAGGAGATCTCCAGCCGGTATGCGCGATCGATGGGATCGGCGATGTCGAGCACGGGCGACAATGCCCGCGAGATCGCCTCGCAATCCTCGATCTGCATCGAGCCGTCCGGTCGTTCGGCCATGATTTGAACGGTGCAGCCGGCTTCCCCGGAAATGCGGATCCGCACCAGGCGATAGCCCATGCCCTGGAGCACGGGAGCAGCCACCGCGGACACCCGTGCCGCGACGCCCGGCTCGACCACGAGCCGCGGCTCGGCCAGCAATTCGGCATCCGTGGAACCAGGGTTCGGCTCGGTCATATCCAGGGTCAGGGCGCTCGATGGTTAAGGCTTGGTTACGACTTCAAAGCCCGCTTCGGAACTTTCCCGACAGCGCGTCGGGCCGCATCTTTCGCCAAGCCGCGTTCAGGTAATAAAAAAGAGCGGGTCCTTGCGGGCCCACTCTCACTACGCGGATCGTATGAGAAGATGAATTGGCGCTGATATAGCGCTTTCCGCCCGCCCGGACAAGGCCCATCACAGCGGGAACGGGGCCTTTTTGCGCCGATCGGCGCACCCTGCGCAACGCTTCTTTCATCAAGCAGGCCTAAATTCCCCGATCGTGGGGCGGCTTGAACCAAGGGCGCACCCGCGGCGTGCCCCGTTCGAGTTGCGTTTTCATGACCGTTGCCACGTCGCTCATTCCTGGACTGGACGATATCGTCAAACGCGGCGATCCGCGGCGACGCGGCGAGATCGCGCGGGCCATCGCCCAGTTGTTCTTCCAGGATGCGGAGAAGCTCCGCCCCGAGTTGATCGATCTCTTCGACAATCTCCTGATCGATCTCGTCCCGCATGCCGAGCTGTCCTCGCGGGTCGATCTGGCCGAGCGCTTCTCGCACCTGAACAACGCGCCGCCGCACCTGGTCAATCAACTCGCGCGCGAAAACGAGATCATGGTGGCCGGTCCCGTGCTGCGCCGCTCGCCCGTGCTCGACGACGCGGCTCTTGCCGAGATCGCGCGCCTGAAAGGCCAGGGCCATCTCCTGGCGATGACGGAGCGCCCAGCCTTGTCTCCCGTCGTCACCGACGTGCTGATCGAGCGCGGCGATCGCGACGTGGTGCGCCGCGCCGCAGGCAATGCCGGCGCGGTGTTCTCACCAGGCAGCTATTCCGAGATGATCAAGCGCGCGGCCCAGGACGGCGTGCTGACCCTCAGGATCGGCCAGCGTAACGACCTCTCCGGCGAGCACCTGAAACAGCTGCTCGACGGGACGCTCGACGTCATCCGCCGCCGCCTCTCCAGCGTGGTCAATCCCGCGCGCAAGGCCGAGATCAAGCGCGCGATGGCGGCGATCGAGGAGGCGGCGCGGCCGCCGGGGCCGCGACGCGATTTTTCGGGCGCGCAGCGCACGGTGCTCGCCTTGCATCGAGAGGGCCATCTCGGCGAAAGCGCGCTGCTCGGCTTCGCCAAGGCGCACAAATACGAGGAATCGATAGCCTCGCTCTCGGCGATGTCCGGCGTTCGCCTCTCGATTCTCGACCGCCTGATCGCGGGCGACCGCTACGATCCGCTTCTGATCCTGGGCCGCGTGCTCAATCTCGGCTGGCCCACGGTGCGTGCGCTCATCCTGCTCTGGTACGGTCCGCAACGCACGCCTGCCGATGCCGACATCGAGGCCGCGCGTCTGAACTTCACGCGCCTGATGCCGGCGACCGCCGAACGCGTCGTGAATTTCTGGCGCAACCGGCGGACGATTTAAAGAACAGGCGTTGTCGTCATGGCCGGGCTTGTCCCGGCCATCCACGTTCTTCGTGCCGCCGAAAGAAAATACGTGGATGCCCGGGACGAGCCCGGGCATGACGACTGCGGATGTATCGCGTGAAAAAATTCACACCCGCCTGAACCGCAGATAAGCCGCCTTGCGTCCTTCCCGCGCGGCCTTTCGGCCGTAGCGCGTCATGGTGTAGCCCGGCCACGGCTGGCGGAAATCATCGGCGCGTTCGGCGAGCCAGACGAAGTCCTGCGAGCGCGCAAGATGCGACAGCGTCCAGGCGCAGTAATCGTCGATGTCGCAGACGAAGCGGAACTCGCCGCCGCTTCTGAGCACGCGCGCCATCGCGGCGATCGTCCGGTCCTGGACGAAGCGCCGCTTCCAGTGTCGCCGCTTCGGCCAGGGATCGGGGTGGATCAGGTCGATCCGCGACAGCGAATCCTTTGGCAACCAGGCCAGGAGCTCGGCGGCATCGCCCGCGAACAGGCGGATGTTGCCGATGTTGGCGGCCTCGATCTGCGCGAGGATTTTCGCCATGCCGTTGACATAGGGCTCGCAGCCGATGAAGCCCGTGGCGGGAAAGTTCTGGGCCTCGGCCGCGAGATGCTCGCCGCCGCCGAAGCCGATCTCGAGCCTGACCTCTTCGGCTGCGGGAGCGAAGATCGCACGGGCATCCGCCGGCGCCTCACCCTCGATGTCGAGGGCAAGATGCGGCAGCAGCTGCTCGATCAGCCCGGCCTGGTGTTGCCTGAGCTTGTGGCCCTTGCGGCGCCCGAAGAAGGCGCGCTCGCTGTCGTCGCGATCGGGGTCTGATTTGCGTTCGCTCATCTTAGCGTCTGATACAGGCGATGGAGCAGCCGCGCGCGCGGCGCGAGCGACGAGACATAGAGCTGCTCATAATGGGTGTGCGCGCCCTTGCCGTCGACGCCGAGCCCGTCGAGCGTCGCGGTGTACGCGGCGGTGAAATTGCCGTCCGAGCCGCCGCCTGTATGCGTGTCGATCAGCTCGAAGCCGATCTCCGTGGCGAGCGCCCTCGCATGCTCGTACAGCGAGGCACCCGCATTGCTCTTCTCGTAAGGCGGACGATTGAGCTCGCCGGTGACCGTGACGGTGACGCCCTCCGTCTTCGACGTCAGCCCGAGAATCTTTCCGACGAACTCGTCTGCGTCCTTCAGGCTCAGCACGCGCAGATCGACTTCGGCATAAGCCTCTTCAGGAGTCACGTTGGGGCGCGTGCCTCCGCGCACCACTCCGACATTGACGGTGACGCCGCGCGCCAGATCGTTCATTCCTTCCAGCGTCAGGATGATATTGCCGAGCTCGCGGACGGCGCTGCGGCCGTCTTCGGGCCGGGAGCCGGCATGCGCGGGCACACCCTTGATGAACACCTGGAAGCGTCCGACGCCCTTGCGTCCGGTGACGATCTTGCCGCCGTCGCGCGCCGGCTCGGTCACCAGCACGTATTTGGCCTTGCGCCCTTCCTTCTCAATCAGCGCACGCGACGTCGGGCTGCCGATCTCCTCGTCGGAGGTGAACAGGTGCGTGATGCCGAGCGGTGAGCGATCGGCCGTCGCGCAAAGCGCGCGAAAGGCGTGATGGGCGATGTAGGCACCGCCCTTCATGTCGTAGATGCCGGGGCCGAACGCGACGTCGCCTTCGACCTTGAACGGCAGGCGCTCGATGAATCCGATGGGATGAACGGTATCGAGGTGGCTCAGCACCAGGATGCCCGGTCGATCCTGACCCCAATTCGTGCGCGCCACGAGATGATCGCCGCAGCCACCCACGCCGGCGACGCGCTCGAGCGTGACCGGCAGGTCGCGATATTGCTCCGCGACCAACGAGACCAGCGTGTTCACCTGTTCAGGCGCTTCGGTCGGCGTCTCGATTTCCACCCAGCGGCGGATGCCATCGAGGATGGTTTGGGAATCGAACCAATTGGATCCGGTCATGAGCGCATCTGTGCCTTTGAATCGCATCATCGAAGCGGACGCGCATCAAAGCGCGGTCCTAAATGACGACATAGGCCAGATTTGACGCGGTCTCAAATCGCCATCGAGATGGCGCTTAGCGCTTGTCGGGGCCTTCGCGAGCCGCAATCTGCTCGACGAGATCGACGATGGAGCGGCGCATCTTCGAGTCGGTGATTCGCGTGAACGCCTTGGTCAAGGCGAGCCCTTCGGAGGTCGCGAGAAAGTCCGAGACGTAAGAGGGCGAGGCGCCTTCGCTAAAGCCGTCCGGACCCGGCACGCCGCTCGGGCCGCCTTCGAACAGGAATGACACCGGCACCTGGAGAATCTCGGCGATCTGCTGGATGCGGCTCGCGCCGACCCGGTTGGTGCCCTTCTCGTATTTCTGGACCTGCTGGAAAGTCAGGCCCAAAGCTTCACCGAGCTTCTCCTGGCTCATGCCCAACATGATGCGGCGCATGCGCACGCGACTGCCGACATATTTGTCAACAGGGTTGGGCGCTTTCGACATTTCCTCAGCCCTCCAAACATCACCTTCGGCGCAATCATCAAGCATGCCTCGGGTGCAGCATCGTCAAAACCAAACACTGTTATTGGGAAACATTGCGGAGAAATTTAGCAACGCACCTCTGTCTTTCGCAGCCGGTGCAGAATGGGGAGCCCGCGTGCAGTCTGTCAACCGTGGGACTACGGTTGTCAAAGGATTCCGGCCGCCTCGGCGGCGGCGTCATCAGGGCTGACGCTTGGCGACACGTCGGCGGACCGCCAGGAGCACAGCCACTGCGACGAGCATGGCCGCGGGCGCATCACCCACCCGTGCATAGACGGTCGGCGGGATTGCGGCCGGCAGGTTTGCATCCAAAATGCCTTCGAGGCCGAGGCCGAGGCTCGCGACCGTGCGTCCAACCGGATCGATCACTGCGGAGATGCCGGTATTGGCAGAGCGGGCCAGCGGCAATCCGAGCTCGATCGCGCGCATCCGCGACTGCTCCAGATGCTGATAGGGGCCGGTCGAGATGCCGAACCAGCCGTCGTTGGTGAGGTTCACGATCCAGCCGGGACGTTCGTTGCGTCCAGCCACTTCGCCGGGAAAGATGGCTTCGTAGCAGATCAGCGGCAGCGCCGGCTGTACGCCGGGGACCGGTAGCGCATGCCGCACGCTGCCGGCGATGAAGCCGCCGCGCACACGCGTCAGCTGTTCGAAACCGAGCTTCTCCATCAACGCCTGGTAGGGGAGAAATTCTCCGAACGGTACCAAATGCACCTTGTCATACACAGCGAGCACGCTGCCGTCGTGATCGATCACGTAAATCGAGTTATAGGCGCGCGTGATCGGCGTGCCCCGCGGCAGGTCGGGCGCGCGGACCGACCCCGTGATCAGCACGGTACCCTTGGGCAGCAGGTCGGCGATTTGCGCCATCGCGTCGGCTTCGCGGGTCAGGAAGAACGGAAAGGCGGATTCCGGCCAGATCAGGATGGTGGCATCGCGCACGCCGGTCGATTGCGGGCCGGAGGCGCGGTCCGACAGCGCGAGGTACTTCTTCATCACCTCCGCCTTCGCGGCGTAGTTGAATTTTGCGTCCTGCTGGAGGTTCGGCTGCATCAGGCGCAGCTTGGCGCCTGATACCATCGTGGTTGGATGCAGCGACAGGCGGATTGCGCCGAAGACGCTCATGACGACCAGAAGCGCGACGGCGGCCGCCGGCACGCGCCACGGCAGGCGGCGATCGGGCGTGCGGTCGATCAGCGTCGCTGGGCTTGCGAAGATCGCAACCGTCAGGAACGTCATGCCCCACAGGCCGATCAGCGACGCCGTCTGTGCGAGCGGCAGCGGCTCGGACAGCGCGTAGCCGAACGCGTTCCAGGGAAAGCCTGTCAGTGCGTGACCGCGCAGCCATTCGCTCATGGTGAGGCTCGCTGCGAGCGCCAGCACGCGCGTGGCGTTCTTGGTCCAGAGCAGGCGCGCCAGCGCAAAGCCCATCGCCGTGAAGATCGACAGATAGGCCGGCAGGCCGAGCACGGCGAACGGCGTCAGCCAGGCGAACACGTCGGCGTCGACGAAGAAGGCGTATCCGATCCAGTAGAGGCCGGGCACGAAATAGCCGAGCCCGAACCAGTAGCCGGTCAACGCGGCGGCGGGGACGCCGCCATAGCGGCCGCCGCCGGCGCCGTCGATCAGCCAGACCAGCACCGGGAAGGTGACGAACAGCACCGGGAAGAGGTTGAACGGCGCCAGCGCCAGCACCGACAGCGCCCCGGCCGCCATGGCGATGACGGCGCGCTTCCATCCCCAGGTGAGAATGATGGCAAGCGCAATCTGCCGGAGTCGCTGTAGTGGACTCACTGCGGGCCGGTCCCGTCGCTCGGTGGCGGCGTGGGCGTGTCGCTGGCCGATGGCTGTCCGCTCTCCGGCGCGGCCTCGCGGCGCCGGCTCTCGCGCTGGGTGCGCGGCGCGGGGCGCTCTTTCCGTGTCGAGATGCGCAGCCGCTTGACCCGGCGCGGATCGGCGTCGAGCACCTCGACCTCGTAAGTGCCCGGACCCGAGATCACTTCGCCGCGCACCGGCAGGCGTCCGACGAAGCTGACGAGATAGCCGCCCAGCGTCGCCACCTCCTCGCCGGCTTCGCCCGTGACGAAATCCTCGCCGATCACCGAGCGGACGTCGTCGAGGCTGGCGCGGGCGTCGGCGATGAAGGCGTTGTCGGGCAGGCGCACGATCGAGGGTGGCTCGTCGCTGTCGTGCTCGTCGTCGATTTCGCCGACGATCTGCTCGACGATGTCCTCGATCGAAACCAAGCCGTCGCTGCCGCCATATTCGTCGACCACCAGCGCCAGATGGATGCGCGTGGCCTGCATCTGCGCGAGCAGGTCGATCGCCCGCATCGACGGCGGCACGTAGAGCAGCTTGCGGATGATGTGCGCATCATGAAGCGGCAGCGCGAGATCGACGGCGCGCAGGTCGAGCCCGGCCGGCAGCGGCTTCTTGCGCTTGGTCTTGGTGGCTTCCGATACGCGGGCGCGGGCGGTCATGAAGGCGAGCAGGTCGCGGATGTGGACGATGCCGACGGGATCGTCGAGCGTCTCGTTGAAGACGACGAGGCGGGAATGGCCGGCGCTCTCGAACCGGTCCATCAATTCCCCGAGCGGGATGTCGCGCTTCACTGCGATGATGTCGGCGCGATGCACCATGACGTCGGCGATACGGCGCTCGTGCAGGCCGAGAATGTTGCGCAGCATGGTGCGTTCGACCGCGGAGAAGCCGGTGTCGTCGGGCGTCGATGCATCGAGCACGACCTGGAGGTCGTCGCGGACCGACCCCGCCTTCCAGCCGAACAGCGTTCGGATGGCGCGCACGAGCCAGCCTTCGGCGGCCGGACGCATCACCTCGCCATGGGCCACGACGGCAGGCAGATTGCGCGTGTTGCGCGGGTTGTCCTGGATCGGATCGGAATCCGGCATCTCAGTGCGCCCCGGCGCGGTCGGCATAGGGGGCGGGGATGCCGAGATGCGCCAGGATCTGCGTCTCCAGCGCTTCCATCTCCTCGGCGTCGTCGTCGTTCTCGTGATCGTAGCCGATCAGATGCAGGAAGCCGTGCACGGCGAGGTGGCTCAAATGGTGCTCGAACGGCTTGTGTTCCTCGTCCGCCTCGCGCCGCATGGTCTCGTAGGCGATCGCGATGTCGCCGAGCATGCGCGGCGCATCGCCCGGCTTCCACCCGCCCTCCGGCTGGAGCGCGGGAAACGACAGCACGTTGGTCGGCTTGTCGATGCCGCGCCAGTTGCTGTTGAGCGTGCGGATGCCGGCGTCGTCGGTCAGCATCACAGCCACTTCCGCGTCGGCAACGTCTTCGTCGACGCTCTCGGCGGCGGCAGCCACCGCGCGCTGGATCACGGCTTCGGAATCAGGCTCGCGCTGCCAGCAATCGGCGACGACGAGGACCTCGGTCATGGGCAGGTTGGAATGGGACATTGTGTTGTCTGGGACGAAAAGGCGCCGTGCTCGCGCCTCTGGGGTCCAATGTTGCCTCGTCAGGATTGACCGGTGGCCGGCCGCTGCGGCGAACCTTCGTAGGCGGAGACGATCCGCGCCACGAGTTCGTGGCGGATCACGTCCTCGGCCTTGAAATGAACCTGGGCAATTCCTTCGACGCCGTTCAAGAGGCGGGTCGCCTCGGCCAGGCCCGAGGTCTGGCCGTTCGGCAGGTCGATCTGCGAGGGATCGCCCGTCACGATCATGCGGCTGTTCTCGCCGAGACGCGTCAGGAACATCTTCATCTGCATAGATGTGGTGTTCTGGGCCTCGTCCAGGATGATGGCGGCGTTGGTGAGCGTGCGGCCGCGCATGAAGGCGAGCGGCGCGATCTCGATCTCGCCGGTCTGGAGCGCACGCTCGACGATGCGCGCATCCATGAGGTCGTAGAGCGCATCGTAGATCGGCCGCAGATAAGGATCGACCTTCTCGCGGAGATCGCCGGGCAGGAAGCCGAGTCGCTCGCCGGCTTCCACCGCCGGGCGCGACAGGATGATGCGATCGACCTCCTTGCGCTCGAACAGCTGGGCGGCATGGGCGACGGCGAGCCAGGTCTTGCCGGTGCCGGCGGGGCCGACGCCGAACACCAGCTCGTGTCGCTTCAGCGCGCGGATGTAGGAGTCCTGTGCGGCCGTGCGCGCGCGCACCGGGCGCTTGCGTAAGTTGATGCTGTCGAAGGTTGATTTGGCCGACTTGGCGTCGAACTCGAACAGCGAGCCCTGCGCGATCACGGCGCGGATCGCGCCTTCGACCTCGCCCTGGTCGAGATCCTGTCCCTTCACGGCTTGCGTGTAGAGCATCTCCAGCACGCGCCGCGCGGCGTCGCAGCCGTCGCGGCTGCCGCCGATGGTGATGTGGTTGCCCTTGGAATCGACGACCACGCCGAGCCGCCGCTCGATCTGCGCCAGGTGCTGGCCGTAGGGGCCGACCAGCGCGGAAGCGGCGCGGTTGTCGTCGAAGTCGATGACGACCTGGGTCTCGGGCGGAACTTGCATGTCGCGGTCAAATTTGCGGCTGGGAGCGAACGAAGACGAATCCGATGCGCTTTTGGGCAAGGGTTCAGGCTCCAATGGCTTGCGATAAAGCGGGCTCGCGCGCGTTGCGCGGCGTCACGAGCTCGCCGAGAAAGCTGTAGCGTTCGAGGCTGTCGATGCGGACCGGCAGGATTTGTCCGATGATGTCGGGTGAGGCCATCACATGGGCGGGCTGGAGGTAGGCGGTGCGGCCGACGATCTGGCCCTCCTTGCGCGCTGGACGCTCGAACAGCACATCGACCGTTGAGCCAATCGCGGCCTTGTTGAAGGCCGATTGCTGGCTGTCGATCAGTTCCTGGAGCCGCTCCAATCGCTGGTCCATCTCGGCGGGGGACACCGTCTCCTGCATATCCGCGGCCGGCGTTCCCGGCCGGGCGGAGTATTTGAACGAATAAGCCGCAGCGTAACCGATTTGCGTGACAAGCGCGAGGGTGGCGAGAAAATCTTGCTCGCTCTCGCCCGGGAAGCCGACGATGAAATCTGATGAAAAAGCAATGTCTTGGCGCGCGGTACGGAAACGGTCGATGACTCGGCGGTAATCATCGGCGGTATGTTTCCGGTTCATGGCCGCCAGAATCCGGTCCGAGCCCGATTGCACCGGCAGGTGCACGAACGGCATCAGGGCACCGAGATCGCGATGGGCTGCAATCAAGCTGTCATCGACATCGCGCGGATGGCTGGTCGAATAGCGCAGCCGCGCGATGCCGGGAATCTTCGCCAGATGCTCGAGCAGCCGGCCGAGCGGCCAGCTCGTCCCGTCCGGTCCGTTGCCGTGATAGGCGTTGACGTTCTGCCCGATCAGCGTGAGCTCGCGCACGCCGTTGTCGGCGAGCCGCTTCACGTCATCGACGATCTTCGATACCGGGCGTGAGACTTCGGCGCCGCGCGTGTACGGCACGACGCAGAAGGTGCAGAACTTGTCGCAGCCTTCCTGCACCGTGACGAACGCGGAAATGCCGCGCGCGCGGATCGCATCGGGCTTGGGCTGGGCCAGGAATCCGAACTTGTCGGCTGCGGGAAACTCGGTCTCGATCGCGCGGCCTTCGTCGCCGGCACGTTTCAAGAGCTCCGGCAGGTGATGATAGCTTTGCGGGCCGACCACGACGTCGACGACAGGCGCGCGACGCACGATCTCCTCGCCCTCCGCCTGCGCCACGCAGCCCGCGACCGCGATCTGCATCGTGCGGCCCCCACGCGCGGCCTCGTCCTTGGCCACGCGCAGCCGGCCGAGCTCGGAATAGACCTTTTCCGAGGCCTTCTCGCGTATATGGCAGGTGTTGAGGATGACGAGGTCGGCGTCTTCTGCGCTGGCCGTCTCCACGAATCCTTCCGGTGCCAGCGTATCCACCATGCGCTGGGCATCGTAGACGTTCATCTGGCAGCCATATGATTTGATGTGCAGCTTGCGCGGCGGCGTCATGGAACCCGAAAATGGAGGTGGAGGACGGCTCTCAGATATAGGCTGGAGGGGCGAAAATCCAGCGAATGGGGCCCCTCAGGCGTCATTCCGGGGCGCGACGCAGTCGCGAAAGCCGGAATCCAGAGGTTTTGGCGCGAGATTCCGGGTTCAAGCGCATCGCTCGTGCCCCGGAATGATGGTGATATGACGAGGATCAGCCCACCAAGGCCTTCGCCTCGACCCGCCGGAGCAACTCCGGGAGCTGGTGCATGTCGGCAAAGGTCAGATCGGCGCCAGCCTGCCGCAGGGTCTCGGCATGGCTGTCCCCGCAATGGCTGCCGCCGCAAAAGCCGAACACGGTCATTCCCGCCGCCCGCGCGCCGGCAATGCCGGCCAGGCTGTCCTCGATCACGACACAGCGCTCGGGCGGCACGCCCATCTCGTTCGCCGCGAACAGGAACAGGTCTGGTGCCGGCTTGCCGTTCTTCACCTGCGAGGCTGAGAAGATGTTCGGTGCCAGGCGCTCGTAGAGCCCGGTGCTTCCCAGGCTCACGCGCATGCGCTGATGCGAGCCGCTCGAGGCGACGCAGACGCGCTGAGTGACGACATCGAGCACATCCTGGATGCCGCGGATCGCTTCCAGGTCCGCCTCGAACGATCGGAACAGTTCATCCTGCAAGTCGCCATGATAGGCCTCGGGGAGCCTGCGGCCGAGCTCGGATTCGATTTCGAGATTGGCCTGCCGCGTCGAGCGGCCAAGGAAGCGCGCGAACACCTGATCCGACGTGATCGGATAGCCGTGCCGCGTCAGCACGTCGGCATGCGCGCGACAGGAGATCACCTCGCTGTCCACGAGCACGCCGTCGCAGTCGAAGATGATGAGGTCGATGGGCATTCAGTGTGTAACTTGGTTATGGCACTCTGGCGCAGGGCGCGCGGTGCCACCTCTCCCAGCGGGAGAGGTCGGCGCGAAGCGCCGGGTGAGGGGGACAGCTCTCTCGTGGGACCCGAGGCCCCTCACCCGATTTGCTTCGCAAATTGACCTCTCCCCGACGGGGGGAGGTGAAGAGAGGCCGTCGCAAAATTTGTTCATCAATTCGTCGGCTTGTCGTCGTCGAGCGGGACGCAATAGAGCTCGAGCCGGTGGTCGACCAGACGGTAGCCGAGCTTGCGGGCGATCTCCGCCTGGAGCTTCTCGATCTCCTCGGAGGTGAACTCGATCACCTTGCCGTCGCGCAGATTGATGAGATGGTCGTGATGGCTGTCGCGCATCTGCTCGTAGCGCGCGCGGCCCTCGCGGAAATCGTGGCGCTCGATGATGCCGGCATCCTCGAACAGTTTCACGGTGCGATAGACCGTCGAGATCGAGATCTTGTCGTCGACCGCGACGCAGCGCCGGTAGAGCTCCTCGACATCGGGATGATCGGCAGCCTCCGCGAGCACGCGGGCGATGACACGGCGCTGCTCGGTCATGCGCATGCCCGTGGCGGCGCAGCGCGCCTCGATATCGGACGCCTTGGATGCAGAGGAAGGTTTCAATGTGGTCATAGCGTTGTCTGCCTGGCGGGCGCTTTCTGCCACCGATGTTACGACAAGTCACGTCGCATCAGAAGGGCGTTCAATTGTTCCCCGTTGGGCTGCTTATAGTAGCGATCGCGGCGCCCGACCACCACGAATCCGCACCCGTCGTAGAGCCGCCGCGCCGGCTGGTTGTTTTCCTCCACCTCGAGAAATATTGTGCGCACGCCGCGCCCGGCGAGGTGGCCGAGATGGGTCATCAGCAGCGTGCGTGAGAGGCCGCGGCCGCGATAAGCCCCGTCCACCGCAATCGAGAGAATCTCCGCCTCGTCCGCGCCGATCCGCGACACCGCAAAGCCGATCGTCTTGCGGCCGAGACGCAAGCGATGCACCAGCGTGTTGCGCTCGCTGATCATGCTCTCGAATTCGCCTTCGCCCCAGCCGTGCGCGAAGGAGGCGCCGTGCAGCTGCGCGAGCCGCGCGGCATCGCGCAAGGTCGCGGGCTCGACGACGGCGCTGCCGCCGTGCCACCACTCCGACAGCCATCCCATCATGAGGTTGCGGCTTGCGCTGCGAGCGGCTTCTGTGCCGCCGGCTTTGCATCGGGCGCCTTCAGATAGAACGGCCGCGCCGGCGTGGTGTCGGGATTGGCCGCCGCGCCGAGCCAGGCGACCCAGCTGATGTCGGGCGCGGGCTGCGCGTCGACCGCAACAGGCTGCGGTCCATCCTTCGGCCAGCGATCGGCGAGGATCTTTGCGGCGTTGCCGACCAGATGCGGCGCGCCGAATTGCGAGGCTGCGATCGCCTCGTCGATGCTGGCGACCTTAGGTCGCACCAGCTGGCTGCCGTCGCCGGCGACGATCTGGAAATAGACGTGATCGTGCCGCGCATCGATTGCGGAGAGCACGGGCGCCGTTCCGCTCTGGCCCACGACGGCGGCGGCATAGGCCGACAGGGTGGTCAGGCCGACGGCCGGCCGCCCGGCCGCGAGCGCAAAGCCGCGCGCCGCCGAAATGCCGACGCGCAGGCCGGTGAAGCTTCCGGGACCGACGGTGACGGCGATGCGATCGAGTGCGGTGAAGGCGAGATTGGCCGACTGCATTACCCGCGCGATCAGCGGCATCAAGGCCTCGGCGTGGCCGCGCTTCATGAGCACCGATTCCTGCGCGCGCAGTTCGGCCGTTTCGGTGTCGAGCACGGCGGCCGCGCAGGCGTCGAGCGCAGTATCGATGGCGAGGATCAGCATAAGAAAGCGAATGGCGAGTGGCGAATGGCGAACAGTCTAGCCGATCGGAGTTCCATTCGCCATTCGCTACTCGCCATTCGCGCTCTAATCACATCGGCCGGACTTCGACCACGTCGGGCACGAAGTGCTTGAGCAGGTTCTGGATGCCGTGCTGAAGCGTCGCCGTCGATGACGGGCAGCCGGAGCAGGAGCCCTTCATGTTGAGATAGACGATGCCGTCCTTGAAGCCGCGGAAGGTGATGTCGCCGCCGTCGTTGGCGACGGCCGGCCGTACCCGGGTCTCGATCAGATCCTTGATCATGTCGACCGTCTCGGCGTCGGCCTCGTCGAAGAACTCGTCCTCGTCGTCGAGATCGGCGTCGCTCTGAGCCGCGCCGTCGGCAAGCAGCGGCGCGCCCGACATGTAGTGCTCCATGATGGCACCCAGGATCGCGGGCTTGAGCTGCTGCCATTCACCGCTCGCCTTGGTCACGGTGATGAAGTCCGATCCGTAGAACACGCCGGTGACGCCGGGCACGTCGAACAGCTTTTCGGCGAGCGGCGAACGGCCTGCGGCTTCGCGGCTCGAAAACTCCACGGGGCTGCCGTCGACCACGACGCGGCCGGGAATGAACTTCAGCGTGGCGGGATTGGGGGTGGCTTCGGTTTGAATGAACATGGTTTTCTCCAGACGTCGCCGGTTCAAGGCCGGCGCGTGCCTATCCACTAGCAGATGGCGACGGGGAACGCACGATCAAGGGGAGAGGGAACTGTTTCGTTGTCATATCAGTAGGTTAGGGCGCCGAAATCTCCAATCGTCGTGGCCGGGCTTGACCCGGCCATCCACGCCTTGCTTCGTGGTGCAAAGAACGTGGATCCCTGGGACGAGCCCGGGCATGACGAGCGAACAACAGGCCGCCTCCCAGCCCGGGGACCTACGACAGCGAATCCACGCTTTCGTCGCTCAGCGCGCCCGAGATGATGGTCACCGGCACCGGGAACGTGCCCAACTCGTGCGCGAGCGATGAGACCAGCGGCCCCGGCCCTTCCGCGCCGGGACTGGCAGCGAGCACCAGCATGGCGATGTCGGGGTCCTCATCGATCACCGCGAGCAGCTGTTCCATCGGCGCGCCCTCTCGGATCACCCGTTCCGGCGTGATCGCGGCGATGCCGTTGGCGCGGCCGGCGGCGCGGTCGAGCGCGGCTTCCGCCGCTTCCTGCGCTTCGGCGCGCATGATGTCGGCGACGCCAAGCCATTCCTGGCTCTGCTGCTCGGGCTCGATAATGCGCAGCATCACCACGCCGCCGCCGGCGCGGATCGCCCAGCGGCTGGCATAATAGACCGCGCGATCCCATTCAGCGGTGTCGTCGACGACGACGAGGCATTTGGGCTTGTGACCCGGCTCGAAGCAAAGTCGCTTGCTGGTCATGCATGTCCCGGCGAGTGCATGGCCGCATGCTGCCACACTCGCTCCCGCTTGGGGAGAGGAGACGCGATCGGCGCCTGGCGCCGACCGTTCTAGCGCCGGCGGATGAAGCCGACGATGTCCTTGGAGAGCTTCATCGTCTCGTCGGCGATGGCACGGGCCCGGTCGGAGCCGTCGATGAGGATCGCGTCGATATGACCGGGGTCGGCGACGAGGCGCTTCATCTCGCCGGCGATCGGCGCGAGCTTGGTGACGCACAGCTCCGCCAGCGCGTTCTTGAAGCTGGAGAACTGGCCGCCGCCGAAATCGCGGAGCACCTCGGCCTTGGAGCGGCCGGAGAGCGCGGCGAAGATGCCGACGAGATTGTCGGCCTCGGGACGGGCTTCCAGGCCCTTTTCCTCCGTCGGAAGCGGCTCCGGATCGGTCTTCGCCTTGCGGATCTTCTGCGCGATGGTGTCGGCGTCGTCGGTGAGGTTGATGCGCGAATTGTCGGAGGCGTCCGACTTCGACATCTTCTTGGTGCCGTCGCGCAAGCTCATCACGCGCGTCGCCGGGCCCGTGATCAAGGGTTCCGGCAGCGGGAAGAACAGGCCGTCATTGGCACCCTGGCTGCGGATGGAGTCGCCGAAATCGTTGTTGAACTTCTGCGCGATGTCGCGCGAGAGCTCGAGATGCTGCTTCTGGTCCTCGCCGACCGGAACGTGGGTGGCGCGGTACAGCAGGATGTCGGCGGCCATCAGCACAGGGTAGTCGAACAGGCCAACGGACGCGTTTTCGCGGTCCTTGCCGGCTTTCTCCTTGAACTGGGTCATGCGGCCGAGCCAGCCCATGCGTGCGACGCAGTTGAAGATCCAGGCGAGCTCGGCATGGCCCGAGACCTGGCTCTGGTTGAACACGATGTGCTTCTTGGGATCGATGCCGGCAGCGATGAACGCGGCGGTCACCTCGCGGGTGCTGCGCGTGAGCTCGGCCGGTCCGCCCCAGACGTCGATGCCTTGCGTGATCGCGTGCATGTCGACGACGCAATAGATGCAGTTGTGAGTTTCCTGCATCTTCACGAAGTTGACGATCGCGCCGAGATAATTGCCGAGGTGCAGATTGCCCGTCGGCTGGACACCCGAAAAGACCCGTTCAACGAATGGCATGGTTAGTTTTCCTGGCAAGCCTTCCTGAAGCTATTCGGCCGTCGTTTCCAACAGCGGCGCTGCCCCGTCAAGGGCAATTCGCGAGGTCAGTCGTGCCGGTGGTGCGGGACAGGCCGCTTCAGGGCGACAGCCGCTTCGCGCCAGGATGCCGCTCCGAGGATCTGCAGCAGCAGGCCATAGATGGCGATTCCGGCCGCGATCTGCGCGCCGAGCACGATGAAATCGATGAAGCCATGGGCCCCGGCCGGCACGAGGCCTGCAGTCAGCCAGAGCAGAGTGCCCATGGCCGCGGCGGCGAGCACGATCCGCGGCAGCCGCTTGCGGGCGCTCGCATCGACCGAGAAGCCGAACTCGCTCCTGCCCTTGCGGAGCAGCGAGAGCGCGCTGCTCCAGGCGCCGGCCGCGATGCTTGCGGCGATTCCGCTCGTGTCGAAGAGATGGCCGAGCAGGACGGCGAGCACGACGGCGACCACAAAGCCTTTGGCCGTGGCCAGCAGCGGCGTCATCGTGTCGCTGCGGGCATAAAAGGCAGGCGACAACGCCTTGATCAGCACATGCGCCGGCAGGCCCAGCGCCAGCCACATCAATGCATGCGCCGTCGCCACGCTGTCCTCCGCACCGAACGCGCCATGCTCGAACAACAGCCGCACGATCGGCTCGGCCAGCACGACCAGGCCGAGCGTCGCGGGCAGCGCCAGCCCGGCTGCAAGCTCCAGCGCGCGCGATTCGGCATGCGCCACGGCGTCGCGATCGCCGCTGCTCACCGCGCGCGTTAGCTCCGGCACCAGCACCGTGCCCATGGCGACGCCGACGATGCCGAGCGGCAGCTCGATCAGGCGGTTGGCGAAATAGAGCCAGGACACGGCGGATGGCGTCGCAGAGGCGATGATCGCGCCCGCGACCATCAGCCATTGCGGGCCCGAGCTTGCGAGCATGCCGGGGATCGCCTTGGCGAAGAAGCCGCGCATCTCCTTGTCGAAACTGGCGCGCAGCGGCGTCGCAAGATGCGCGCTTCGCTGCGACAGCAGCATCAGGAGTTGCAGCAGGCCCGCGACGCCGACGGTGGCCGCCAACGTCCACGCAGCGAAACCGGCGTCAGCATGCCAGGCGAGCAGCACCGCGATCGCGGCGATCAGCGCGATGTTGAACAACAGGGGCGAGAACGCCGTCAGCGCGAAGCGGCCCTGCGCGTTGAGCAATCCCATCAGCACGGTGACCGGGCCCGCAAAGGCGAGATAGGGCAGCATCAGCCGCGCACTCTCGACCGCGCGATCGAGCGTGCCGCTGCCAAGGAATCCCGGCGCGATGACCGTGATGACCAGCGGCATCGACAATGCGATCAGGATCGATATCGCGATCAGGGCCGCGCTGACCGTGCCGAGCACGCGTCCGGCGAACGCCGCTGCGGCCGCCGCCCCGTCGCGCTCCCTGATGCGCAGCCAGGTCGGGATCAGCGCCGCGTTCAGCGCGCCCTCGCTGAGCAGACGCCGCACCACATTGACGAGCTGAAACGCCGCCAGAAACGCATCCGCCACGACGCCGGTGCCGAGCAGCGCCGCAATCATGGAATCGCGGGCAAAACCCAGCAGCCGCGAGGCCAATGTTCCCGTCGAGACGGTGAGGAAGGAGCGGATCATTGCTCTCGAGAATACCGTTGCTTGCCCGCGCCGGCTCGGTCGTGATAGGCCGCGAGGCAGATTTCAGGCCGACAGGAAGCGGATTTCCCCGGGTATCGCAATCCGGCAAACAGGATCAAGGTGAATGGCTGACGTGAAATATGACGTTCTCGGCATCGGCAACGCGCTGTTCGACGTGCTGGTCAGGACGGACGAGGCCTTTCTGGCCAAGCATGGCATGGCCAAGGGCAGCATGTCCCTGATCGACGAGGCGCGCGCGGCCGCCATCTACAAGGACATGGGGCCGGCCACGGAGGTCTCGGGCGGCTCGGCTGCCAACACCATCGTCGGCATCGGTAGCCTGGGTGCACGCGCCGCCTATGTCGGCAAGGTCAAGGACGACCAGATCGGCAACCTCTATGTCCACGACATCCGCGCCGCCGGCGTCGCCTTCAACACGCCCGCCGCCAAGGACGGCCCCGCCACCGGCTGCTCCTACATCCTGGTCACCGGCGACGGCGAGCGCACCATGAACACCTATCTCGGCGCGGCGCAGGACCTGTCGCCCGCCGATATCGACCCGGCCGAGGTCGCGAGCGCCGGCATCGTCTATCTCGAGGGCTATCTCTGGGACCCCAAGAACGCCAAGGATGCCTTCGTCAAGGCGGCCAAGATCGCCCATGACGCCAGGCGCAAGGTGGCGCTGACGCTGTCGGATTCCTTCTGCGTCGACCGCTATCGCGACGAGTTTCTCTCGTTGATGCGCAACGGCACCGTCGACATCGTCTTCGCCAACGAGTCCGAGCTGCATTCGCTCTACATGACCTCGGACTTCGACACCGCGCTGAAGCAGCTGCGCAACGACGTCAATCTCGGCGTCGTCACCCGCAGCGAGAAGGGCTGCATGGTGGTCTCGGTGGAAGACGCCGTCGCCGCGCCGGCATTCCCGGTCGACAAGGTGGTCGACACCACCGGCGCCGGCGATCTCTTCGCTGCAGGCTTTCTCTATGGCCTGGCGCGCAATCTTGCCTACAAGCAATGCGGCGAGCTCGGTGCGCTTGCCGCTGCCGAAGTGATCCAGCACATCGGCGCGCGGCCGCAGGTCTCGCTGAAGGAGCTGGCGCAGCAGCGCGGGCTGACCGCGTAGCCGAAGTCGCGCCTCATCCTCTGCTGTGACCGCCCGGCTTGACCGGGCGATCCAGTAGTCCGAAACACCAGCTGTCCATCGAGAAGCCGCTGCGTACTGGATTCCCCGCTTTCGCGGGGGAATGACAGTGTTGGTGTGGCAAGGGCACTCAGCCCTCACGCCGTCTTCGCCGCCTTCAATCCCAGCCGCTGCTCCACCGCGTCACGCATCACGAATTTCTGGATCTTTCCCGTCACCGTCATCGGGAATTCATCGACGAACTCGACATAGCGCGGGATCTTGTTGTGGGCGATCTGGCCGTCGCAGAAGGCGCGGACCTCCTCGGCCGTCAGCGTTTCGCCCGGCTTGATGCGAATCCAGGCGCAGAGCTCCTCGCCGTAGCGGGTGTCGGCGACGCCAAAAATCTGCACGTCCTGGATCTTGGGGTGACGATACAGAAACTCCTCGATCTCGCGCGGGTAGAGATTCTCGCCGCCGCGGATCACCAGATCCTTGATGCGGCCGACGATGTTGCAATAGCCCTCGTCGTCGATGGTGGCGAGGTCGCCGGTGTGCATCCAGCCATTGGCGTCGAGCACGTCGGCCGTCTTTTCCTTCTCCTCCCAATAGCCCAGCATGACGCTGTAGCCGCGGGTGCAGAGCTCGCCGCGTTCGCCGCGCTTGACGATCTTGCCTTCGAGATCGACGACCTTCACCTCGACATGCGGATGAATGCGGCCGACCGTGGAGACGCGCCGCTCGAGCGGATCGTCGGTTGCGCTCTGGAAACTGACCGGGCTGGTCTCGGTCATGCCATAGGCGATGGTGACTTCGCGCATGTTCATCTCGGTGTTGACGCGCTTCATCACCTCGATCGGGCAGGGCGCGCCGGCCATGATGCCGGTGCGCAGTGATTTCAAATTGAACGTCTTGAACTCGGGGTGATCGAGTTCGGCGATGAACATGGTCGGCACGCCATACAGGGCGGTGCATTTCTCCTGCTCGACCGCACGCAGCGTCGCGAGCGGACCAAAGCCCTCGCCCGGGTAGACCATGGTGGTGCCGAGCGTGACCGAGGCAAGGTTGCCCATCACCATGCCGAAGCAATGATAGAGGGGTACCGGAATGCAGATGCGATCCTGTTCGGTCAGGCGCATCGCACGGCCGGTGAAATAGCCGTTGTTGAGGATGTTGTGGTGGGTCAGCGTCACGCCTTTCGGCGATCCCGTGGTGCCGCTGGTGAACTGGATATTGACGGGGTCGTCGAATTGCAGGGCGGCGCCGAGCGCGGCAAGCTGCTCGCGATGCTGTGCCCGGCCCATGCGCGCGACCTCCTCGAACGCGACAGTGCCTGAGGCCGCCGGGCCGCCGATCTGGATCACCATCCGCAAGGCCGGCAATCGCGCCGCCTGCAACTGTCCGGGCCTGGCGTCCGCCAGCTCCGGCAGCAGCGTGTTGAGCATCTCCATGTAATTGCTGGTCTTGAACGCCGTTGCGGTGACGATCGCCGCGCAGCCGACCTTCTTCAGCGCGAATTCCAGCTCACTGAGCCGGTAGGCCGGATTGATCGTCACCAGGATCAGGCCGGCTTTGGCGGCGGCGAACTGGGTCAGTGTCCATTCCGGCCGGTTCAGAGACCAGATGCCGATCCGCTCCCCGCGTTCGAGCCCGAGCGCGAGAAAGCCCGCGGCGAGCGCATCGACCCGTTCGGCGAACTCTCTCCAGGTCCATCTGACGCCGTGGTTGGGTGAAACCAGCGCCTCGCGATCGCCCCAGCGCCGCACCGCGCGGTCGAGGCTGCGACCGATGGTGTCGCCGAGCAGCGGCGTGTCCGAGATGCCGCAAACGTAGCTGTCCGCTTTATCGGCCAAATTGTCAGCCAAGTCGAAATCCTCTCGCCAAAATACCCAGCATAGTCTCTCAGTCATCATGCCCGGGCTTGACCTGGGCATCCACGTCTTTGTGCCCTGCGGCTGCACGTGGATGGCCGGGACGAGCCCGGCCATGACGGGTTGGTGAGAGCCGCGCCCTTCAGGCCGCCTTCTGCCCGCTTCCAGCAGCGTCGAGCCCGGCATAAACCCCGCGCTCGAAACCTGCGAATGCCTCCAGGCATTTCGCATCCGCGAACGGCAACAGCTGCATCAGGATCACGCCGGTGATGCCGCGGGCAGGGTCGATCCAGTAATAGGTGTTGGCGAGGCCTGCCCAGGCGAGGCTGCCTGCGCTGCGTCCCTCGGCGGTCTTGGCGGTGTTGATCATGAAGCTGAGGCCCCACTTCTTCACCTGCTCCGGGTAGAGATCGACGTCGTTGGTGTACATCGGCGCCGCCGTCGTCATCTTGCCCATGGCGAGATCGCCGATGTGGTTCTGCCCCATCGTCGCGACGGTCTCGGCCTTCAGCACCTGGTTGCCGTTGCCGCGGCCCTTGTTGAGGATCATCTGGGTGAACTTGATGTAGTCGGCCGCGGTCGAGTAGAGGCCGCCGCCACCCATGTGGAATTCCGGCTCCTGCTCGAGCTCGAACGGGATGGCAGCCAGCTGGCCGTCCTCACCGCGCGCGTGCATGCCGACCAGGCGCTTGCGCATGTCGTCGGCGATCTTGAAGGCCGTGTCGTTCATGCCGAGCGGGTTGAACAGATTGTCGCGCAGGTAGGCGTCCAGCCGCTTGCCGCTGGCGGCCTCCACGGCCTTGCCGACGAAATCGATGTTGGTGCCGTATTCCCAGCGCGTGCCGGGGTCGGTCATGATCGGGGTCTTCAGTGCTGCATTCTGGCAGGTGGTGATGGCGGGAATGCCGTTCTTGTCCAGATAGACCGCGAGATCGCCGTTCCACATATTGTAGCAGAAGCCGGCGGTGTGGGTCATGAGCTGGCGCAGCGTGATCGGTCCCTTCGCCGGGCGCAGCTTTGCCTCGCCGTTGGCATCGAAGCCTTCGAGCACCTGCGGATTGGCGAGATCGGGCAGGACATCGCCGATCGGCGCATCCAGCGACAGCTTGCCCTGCTCGACCAGCTGCATCGCGCCCGCTGTGGTCACCGCCTTCGTCATCGAGGCGATCCAGAACACGCTGTCATCGGTCATCGCGTCGGGCTTGGACAGGTCGCGTTGGCCGAATGCGCCCTGATACAGCACGTCGTTACCGCTCGCGGCGATCGCGACGACGCCCGGAATCTCCCTGGCCTCGCTCTTCTGACGCAGAATCTCATCGATCTGTGCTTTGCCTTGCATGACGTTTCCTCGGGTTTGATTATTGTTGGAAGTGATCGATTGTCGTCCCACATGCTCGGCGCGGCAAGCGCATCTACGCGCATGCGCCGGTCGCGATGTCGTGACTTGACGGTCTTGGCCCCACGCAGGACGACAACGGGGCTGGACGGCGAAGCTCCTTTGCAATCTGCGGTGGATGTCCACACGTCGCCCTCACCCTGGATGGGGGCTCCAAGCGATAGGTTTCACGCGTTCTCGGACGCCTGAAACATTTCGTGAGCTGCCGCGTTCAGCACCCGGTCCGATCCATGGGCCGATTAAGACTTGATGCAAATGTTGCCGTCCGAGGATGGGTGGCGAGGGGGACCTCAGATGATTTCGACCTGGAGCGAATGGAAGCGCTATCCCCGTCAGGGACGCGGAGAGAACCTGGAGGCGCCGATTTCGCCCGGCGTATACGAGGTCCGCATCGCCGGCACCGGCGCACTCTATTCCTTCGGCGCCGTCGATAATCTGGCGCAGGCGCTGGCGCTGCTGCCGGTCGGCTCAAAATCCTGGTTTGGCCGTCGCGACACCTCTCATGTCCCTGATCTCGAATATCGGACGTGCGCGACCTCCACGAAGGCCGACGCCAAGGCGGCGGCCGAGCGCATGATCGGCCGGCGCGAGACCTATATGAGCGGCGCGGCCTAAGGCCGCTGCCAGTTTAACTGCCATCTGACGTGCGTTGCAGGGCGGTGCATTGCGCATCGTCCGTCCCTATATTGCGGCCGATCCGATCGCCCAGGGAGAAACGCCATGACCCCGACTGCCGCCGCACGCGCCCCGCAAGCCACCTCCAATTTGCGCGACCGGTTGAAGGATCCGTCGCTCTTGAGGGAGGCCTGCTACATCGACGGCGCCTGGGTCGGCACGCCGGTCTTTGCGGTCAACAATCCCGCTACCGGCGTCGAGCTCGCCAAGGTTCCGCAGCTTGGTGCGGAGGAGACGACCAAGGCGGTCGAAGCCGCCGAGCGCGCCTTTCCGGCCTGGGCCAAGCACACCGCCAAGCAGCGCTCCAACATCCTGCGCAAATGGTTCGAGCTGATCATCGCCAATCGCGAGGACCTCGCGCTGATCCTCACCTCCGAGCAGGGCAAGCCGCTCACCGAGGCGCTCGGCGAGGTCGATATCGGCGGCGCCTATGTCGAGTTCTTCGCCGAGGAGGCGCGTCGCGTCTATGGCGAGACCATCCCGACGCAACGTCCCGATGCGCGGCTGCTCGCGATCAAGCAGCCGATCGGCGTCTGCGGTGCGATTACGCCGTGGAATTTCCCGAACTCGATGATCACGCGCAAGGTGTCCCCGGCGCTCGCCGCCGGCTGCACCGTGGTCCTGAAGCCCGCGAACGAGACGCCGCTGTCGGCGTTGGCGCTTGCCGTGCTGGCGGAGAAGGCCGGCGTGCCCAAGGGCGTCTTCAACATCGTCACCGGCGATGCCCCGCCGATCGGCAAGGTGTTGTGCGAGCATCCGGCCGTGCGCTTCGTCGGCTTCACCGGCTCGACCGCGGTCGGCAAGATCCTGTATCAGCAGGCCTCGGTCGGCGTGAAGCGGCTCGGCCTCGAGCTCGGCGGCAATGCGCCGTTCGTGGTGTTCGACGACGCCGACATCGATGCCGCGGTCGAAGGTGCGATCGTCTCGAAATACCGCAACATGGGCCAGACCTGCGTCTGCGCCAACCGCCTCTACGCCCAGGACAAGATCTACGACGAGTTCGTGCAAAAGCTGTCGAAGAAGGTCGCGGCGATGAAGATCGGCGACGGCACCGAGAGCGGCGTCACGCAAGGGCCTTTGATCAACATGAAGGCCGTCGACAAGGTCGAGCGCCACATCGCCGATGCCGTGAAGCGCGGCGCCAAGGTTGTTACCGGCGGCAAGCGCAGCGAGCTCGGACGCTCGTTCTTCGAGCCGACCGTACTGGCCGACGTCAAGCCGGACTCCCTGGTGTCGCAGGAGGAAACCTTCGGCCCGCTCGCACCCGTCATCCGCTTCAAGGACGAAGCCGATGTGATTGCGATGTGCAATGCCTCGCCGTTCGGCCTGGCCTCCTATTTCTACTCCCGCGATCTCGGCCGCGTCTGGCGCGTTGCCGAGGCGCTGGAGTCGGGCATGGTCGGCGTCAACACCGGCCTCATCACCACGGAGGTCGCGCCCTTCGGCGGCGTCAAGGAAAGCGGCCTCGGGCGCGAAGGCTCGCATCACGGAATGGAAGAATATGTCGAGATCAAATACGTGATGATGGCGGGGGTGTAGCCGCCGGCCTCGTTTTACGACCCGCTGGACGAAGGCCCATTCCGACTGGTGGCCGCCTCCTCATAGTGCGATCACGCTTGAGTTCCCGCCTCAACGCAAGGGATTGGTCACGGTCACCTGTCGCGGAGAAACCTCCCTCAGCGGGGAGGGTAATCGCATATGACTTTCGGACGGGCCTGAGCAAGCGCCTCGTCCTTCGAGATGGCCGCAGGCGAGTTTCCCGCCGCGTTTCCTCACATGCGATAGCCCTGCCTCAGCGGGGAGGCAGAATCACGCCTTGGCAGCAACGTACCCGTAAAAATTCATGAGAAAGTCCTTAGTGGCGAGGGGCTTTACGGCGCCGGCTTTATTCGCGTGCGGGATCTCGTAATCGCCATTGCCCCATGAGAAAACCTTCGCCTTCACGTACCCGTTCACGACCTGTATCTTCTCGCGCAGCACGACCCAGTGCATCGTGAACGCGGAGCCTTTATCGGACTGATCGTCATAGTCCGTCATATTGGCGCTTATGAAGAGGCATACGCGATACCCCCGGTCGAGCAGGGTGTTGGCTTCATTTACATCGTCGATGCCTTTGTTGAATCGCGAAATGTTGGTATTCTCGCGCACGTCTCGGTATCCGGCCTTGCGGAACCATTGCTCCATCTCGCTCGGCAGGGTGACGCCGGCAAGATCGCTGATTTTGCCTGTGTCGTCGAAATCGAGGAACCAATTCTCTGAATCGCGTATGGAGGCGCACGTCAGCCAATCGACGTGGTCCAGCGACCAGGGCGGCGTGTAGTTCCTCACATCCTTTCCCGGCTTTATCAGCAGGCGGCCAAGAGTCGCCTGTCCCTTCTGATACAGGTCGATCGCGAACCGCGCGTAGTGCCCTGGCTTATCGGATGCGTAGCTGAACATCAGCGCGGAGGGCCCGCACAGACTTCCCTGATCCTGATCGATGAGGCTCGGCTTCGCAATGCGCCTGAGAATACCTATGCCGACGCGGTGCGGGTCGAGCTTCGGAAAGAACGTGGTCCTCGTGTTCTTGAGGAAATCGCAGACCATTTCTGCGGCGAGTTTCCTGTGATCCGAATTGAGGTCGTACGGTCCGATTCCAAGCCACTTCTTCTGTTCGTCTCCGACGAAAAGGGTGATGAGCTTTTTCGAAGTAGGGGAGAGCGTTCTGGAGGTATTCGCAATGGTGAGCAGGTCGTCCAACTCGAATGCGGTGACCATGCCGTCCGTGACGGTGGCCCGGATGATATCGACCACCTCCGCGTAATCCAGCTTTGAATCGTCGGCGAGGCCTTTGCCAAGTGCAGCATTGACGGAAGGAGTAGCGACGGCATCCCACTGGCCCTTTTGCGGGGCGGGCTTGGCGGCCGCCTTTGTCGACAGTTCAACGAGCCGCTTGAATGTCGGGCCCGCAGGCCGAATGTAACCGTCGGGCGTGCCGGGAAAGTTCTTCTTTTGGAAATATAGAATCGAGGTGTAGAGGCTATCGCTGGCGTGACCGGTCACGACCAGCTGCGGTTTGAGCATGTTCTCAGCACCACCGTCGGAAATGGAGATCTTGTTGAGCAGCGAAATGACCAGTTCCTGGTCCTTCTTCCAGTTCTGGCAGCTTCGACCCGTCGCCGCGTACCGTCCTACTTTATCTTTCAGCTGCATATGGTGTCTCCTTCGATACCAAAATGCTGCCTCGAACCTCCTGACATGCGGCCGGCTGAGGCAGGCGCTGCGCCAACTCTTCCGCTGTAGGATGTTGGTCGCACCTGCCGGCCCTTGTGTTCACTCGCAAGGGCAGGGCTGTCCTGTGTTAACTTTCACTAGTGCGTGATGGCTGCCATTCTTGTTGCTTGGCCGAGCGAGCCGAACTGATGTCGCCGGCATCTGCGTCGGTAATGCCCAGACGAGCATCGCGCCACGCGCCAGCCAAGTTCGTCTCACCGGCCGATCCGGCAGCGCTGAACGGGAGCCCATGGTGGGCAGGCGTTCTTGCGCCTATTCCACCAACTGCATGGTCGATGCCGACAACGGCATTGTCGTTGACATCGACGCGGCGACCGCAATCCGACAAGTCGAGATGCTGGTGTCTGGCTCGACGCCAGGCGGGGCGCCGAAAACGGAAATCGCCGGCTGCTGAGCGCCGCACAACGGATCCAGTCTATGTTGCAGGCGTGAAGCGCGGCGGAGCACGATGGTGTGTCGCACCTCGCTTGACGCAGATCAAGATCCCTCGGATGAGACAGCATAGTCTGGCGCCAGCGGCATCATATGGTGGCGCGCGCGCAAGATTGCGGCTCGCGAATGCTGACGAGGATTTCTTTCGCTCCGGGTGAAAAGCAACTTTTAGGCCGCTTCTGGCAGAGCGCCTCGGGATACTGGCGCGGACCAACGGCGTGGACAGCGTGGCTTCTGGTGGTCGCGTTGATCGTCAACGTCATCCTGCAGCTGCTGACGCAGTACGGGCTCAACTTCTGGAATCGTGACTTTTTCAACGCCATTGGTCGGAAGGACCAGGCGGAACTTCTGGCCCAGGCGTTCCGGTTTTTGCCGCTGGCGGCGGCGAGCATCGCCTTGACCGTGTTTTCCGTGTGGGCACGCATGACCCTGCAGCGTTCCTGGCGCGAGTGGTTGAGCAACCGCCTCTATAGCGACTGGCTGGCGGATGATCGTCTTCCGAGGCGCAACGCAATCCAGGGACATCACGAGGCACCCGAGTATCGCATCGCTGAGGATGCCAAGGTCGCGACGGACCTCCCGATCGATCTGGCAACCGGTCTGCTTCAATCGGTGCTCACCATTGCAACATTCGTCGGGGTGCTATGGTCGGTCGGCGGCAGTCTGGAAATCAACTTCGACGGTATCGCCTTTGCGATTCCCGGTTACCTCGTCCTCGCCGTGATTGCGTATTCCGCGCTGCTGGTGATCGGCATCTGGCTGACGGCCGGCCGTCTGACGCGGGTCATCGAGGAAAACAAGCGCATGGAAGCCGAACTGCGGGCGATTGGAACACATGTGCGCGAGACCCGCGAAGGCAAGGTGGTGCAGGAGGCCGGCATGAATGGCCGCCACGCCGTTGGCGCCGCCTTGAAAGCCGTGATTGCGATCTGGCGAATCTACTGCTGGCAATTGATGCGGATGACGCTGGTCACTTATACGGGTCTTCTGGTGACGCCGGTGGTCGGCCTCTTGCTTTGCCTCCCCAAGTATCTTGGCGACACGATGACGCTGGGCGAGGTGGTTCAGGCTTCAGCGGCATTCGTCGTGGTCCAGACCGCGTTCAACTGGTTCACGGACAATTATGCCAAGCTCGCGGAATGGACTGCCTCCGCCAACCGGGTTGCCGAACTCCTGCTGGCCCTGGATGCGGATGGCGCGCCCGGCGATGAAGCGGGTCATCCATCCATCCCTGCCAAACGCATCGCGCCGTCGGACGCTTGAGACGAGCGCGTCGCGCCGGACCGACAAAATACTCGCTAGATTTTCAGCTCTTTCCCCGTCACGCGTCGATACGCTTCCAGATATCGTTTGCTGGTTGCATCGACGACGCTGGCCGGCAGCGGGGGCGGCGGGGCGTCGCCGTTCCAGCGGCCGGCGCGGCGTTCGACGTCGAGATAATCGCGGAGCGGCTGCTTGTCGAAGCTCGCCTGCGGCTGGCCGGGCTTGTAGGCATCCACCGCCCAGAAGCGCGAGGAATCCGGCGTCATGACTTCGTCGATCAGGATGATGCGGCCGTCCTTGTCGCGGCCGAACTCGAACTTGGTGTCGGCGATGATGATGCCTTGCTCGCGCGCCAGCTCCTCGCCGAGCGTGTAGATCGCGCGCGTCATGCTCTCCAGCGTGTAGGCGACCTCGTCGCCGACCACTTCGCGCATCCTGGCGATGGTGATGTTCTCGTCATGGCCGCTCTCGGCCTTGGTCGCCGGGCTGAAGATCGCGGGCTCCAGCTTCTCGCTTTCGACGAGGCCTGCCTTCAGCTTCTCGCCGGCCAGCGTGCCGCTCGCGGCATATTCCTTCCAGGCGGAGCCTGAGAGATAGCCGCGGATCACGCATTCGATGGGGAACACGGTGGTCCGCTTGCACAGCATGGCGCGGCCGAGAATCTCGGCGCGGTGCGGCTTCAACGCCGGCACGGTCGCAACGATCTCGTCGGTGTCCGCGCTGATCATGTGATGCGGCACCACGCCTTCGAGCTCATTGAACCAGAACGCGCTGATCTGCGTCAGCACGGCGCCCTTCATCGGAATGGTCTCGCCCATCACCACGTCGAAGGCGCTGATGCGGTCGGTGGTGACGAGCAGCAGGCGGTCGTCGTCGACGGCGTAGATGTCGCGCACCTTGCCGCGTCCGATCTTGGGCAGCGGCAGGTCGCTGGAGAGCATGGTGGTCATCGGCATGGCTTTCGCAGACAGGGCCTTCAGGCAAAAATCCGGCCGCGCCGGATGGCGCAGCCGGAAACCGGATTAGCCTATTCCGGCAGCGGAATGAACTCGTGTTCCTGCGGAACTGCGGCGAAGCGGCCGGTTTTCCAGTCCTGCTTGGCCTGCTCGATCCGCTCCTTGCTGGAGGAGACGAAATTCCACCAGATGTGGCGCGGGCCTTCGAGCGCATCGCCGCCGAGAAACATCATCCGCGTCGGCTTGAGGGCCTTCACGGTGATGTGGTCGCCCGGCCGGAAGATCAGGAGCCGCGGCCCCTCGTAACGTTCGTTCGCGATCTCGACCTCGCCGTCCACCACGTAGATCGCGCGCTCCTCATGATCAGGATCGAGCGGCACCGTCGCGCCCGCGCCTGCCGTGACCTCGGTGTAGAACCAGGGCGACACCATCGTGACGGGCGAGGCGATGCCGAAGGACGAGCCCGCGATCACGCGTGCGGTAAAATCGCGCTCGGAGATCATCGGCAGTTCGCCCGCGGCGTAGTGCTGGAACGACGGCGCGATCTCTTCCGATCCGGCCGGCAGCGCGATCCAGCTCTGCAATCCCAGCATCTTCTGGCCCGAGGCGCGCTGCGCATCCGGCGTGCGCTCGGAATGGGCGATGCCGCGGCCGGCCGTCATCAGGTTCATCGCCCCGGGCGCGATCTCCTGGACGTTGCCCTCGCTGTCGCGATGCATGATCGCGCCGTCGAACAGATAGGTGACGGTGGCAAGCCCGATATGCGGATGCGGCCGCACGTCCATGCCCTTGCCGGAGACGAACTGAACGGGGCCGAAATGATCGAAGAAGATGAAGGGCCCCACCATCTGCCGCTTGCCATGCGGCAGCGCGCGGCGCACCGCGAATCCGTCGCCGAGATCGCGCGTCCGCGGCACGATGACGAGATCGAGCGCATCGCAGGACATGGGATCGCCGAGCACGGGATCGTTCGAGGGTTGCCAGCTCATGGTGGACTCCTTTGGTTTTGTTGGGCGCGAGCCTAGCAGAATTTCGTATCGTCGTCGCGGCAAGGGGCAGGGGCCAGACGTCGCGCCGCTATGACGCCACA
The DNA here is from genome assembly GCF_041262065.1 of Bradyrhizobium sp. USDA 327. Classification (NCBI taxonomy): domain Bacteria; kingdom Pseudomonadati; phylum Pseudomonadota; class Alphaproteobacteria; order Hyphomicrobiales; family Nitrobacteraceae; genus Bradyrhizobium; species Bradyrhizobium sp. USDA 327. The sequence continues at coordinate 7,268,769 of NZ_JBGCCW010000001.1, forward strand.
AACTCCGCTGTCATGCCCCGCGAAAGCGGGGCATCCAGTACGCCGCGGCCCATCGATTCAAGCATTGCCGCCTCGGAGTACTGGATCGCCCGGTCGAGCCGGGCGACGACACCTGTCGTGAGGATGGTCCTTGAAAAACCAAGCGCAACGAACGATGTTCGGCTGCCTTCAACCGCAACCGTCGCATCGCCTGATGACCCTTGCCGCAACCGAGCTCGCCTTTCGCGCTGCCAGCGTCGCGCTGCTGCTGGTGCTGGTGGCGTCATTACTCTCCGATTTCCGCAATGTCCTCGCCGCCCGGCTCGGCACCGCCTTCGCGCTCGGCTCGGCGGCGCATGCCGCGAGCTATTCCATCGGCGTGTCGTCGCCCGTTCCGATCTGGCATGCGCCGCTGATTGCGCTTTCGACCGGAAACGTCGTCGTGTTCTGGCTGTTCACACGCGCGTTGTTCGACGACGAATTCCGGTTACGCTGGTGGCACGGTTTGATCTGGGCCGCGGTGACCGCCTTCAGCTTCGTCGGGTGTCTCTGGATCGCGCCGGGCGGGAATGCGCGGTTCTCCGTGACGGCAGTGAACCTGATCGTGCTCGGTTTCATCGCGCTCGCGGTGGCGCAGACGATCGCCTCGTGGTCGGCTGATCTGGTCGAGCGCCGCCGCAATGTTCGCGTCTTCATCGTCAGCGCCGCCGCGCTCTATGGCGGGTTGAATGCCGTGCTCCAAATCCTCGTTGCCGGCATTGCCGGCGATGTCGCCAACACTATCAATGCCGGTGTGCTCGCCTGCATCGTCGCGGCCATCGCCTGCGCCATGATGCGCGTCGATGGCGGCGATCTGTTTCCGGCGCCGGTGGGGGCGCCGACAATCGTGGCGCAGCCCGCGACGGTCGATGAATCCGCCGACCAGAAGCTCATCGACGCCCTGATGCGGCTGATGGCGGACGAGCGGGTCTATCGCCAAGAGAACATCACCATCGGCGCCTTGGCGGGCCGGCTTAAGATTCCCGAATACAGGCTGCGCCGGCTGATCAACCAGCGGCTTGGCTATCGCAACTTCAATGTGTTCCTGAACAATCACCGGATCGAGGAGGCCAAGGCCGCGCTCGCCGACCCCACCCAGGCCGAGGTCCCCGTCATCACCATCGCCATGGATGCCGGCTTCCAGTCGCTCGGACCGTTCAACCGCGCCTTCAAGGCAGTGACCGGCGTGACACCGACGGAATATCGGCGGCTGAAGGTAAATGCGGTCTGATTTCTAAACCTTTCTAATCACTGTGAAATGTCAGAATCGGCGAGCCTCGCCCGGCTTCGACCAAGCCGATTTCAAAATTCGGCGAGCCGCCATCGGCGAGCTCCGGCTTCCTCCCCCGGCACACCTCTCGAAACCGGAGAAAGCCCGTGACCCGCCGCCGCAAGATCCTCTTGCTCGCCGCCTCTATCGCCTGTGCCGGCCTCGCGCTCGGCGCGGTTCGCGCCCAGGACATGCCCAAGGTCGCCACCGGCTTCGTCGCCGACATCCTCTGCGCCGAGACGTTCGTCTCGGGCCTCGATACCAGGCGCAATTTCAGCGAGACCAACGATGCGATGCCTGGCACCAGCCTGATCACCTGGGCGATGGACTACCAGGTCGATCGCGTGCGCAAGGACGTCACGGTGACATTGTTCGGCCTCGGCCGCAGCCACGCCGTCTATCGCGAGGGCCTGGGCTGCACGCTCGAGCAGGGCGCAGGCGTTACTGTCGTCGAGCCGCCTGCAGACGGCGGGCAGCTGGCATTGTTGCCCGAGATCGCCGGCCCCGCGATCGTGCCGCCGCAAAGGCCCGAGCTTGCCGCCGCGCTCGACCGTGCCTTCACCGAGCCCGCGCAGCCGCCCTACCGCCGCACCCGCGCGGTCGTCGTGATGAAGGCGGGCCGGATCATCGCCGAGCGCTATGTCGACGGCATTGGACCTGAGACGCCGCTGCTCGGCTTCTCCATGACGAAATCGGTAATTTCGGCGCTAACAGGCGTGCTGGTGCGTCAGGGCAAGCTGAAGCTCGACGGGCCCGCGCCGGTTGCGGCCTGGAAAGATCCTGATGATCCGCGCCATGCCATCACCGTCGATCAGTTGTTGCGTCACACCGCGGGGCTGGCGCTCGGCAGCTCGCTGCAAGCCTCGCTCGGCTCGGCGTTCGAGCCGGTCAACAGGATGAAGTTCGTGGAGACCGACATGGCCGCCTATGCGGCGAGCATCCGGCTCGAGACGGCGCCCGGCACGGCGTGGAACTATCACGATGGCAACTTCATGGTTCTCTCTCAGCTGATCCGCAACGCAGCCGGCGGCAAGCCTGCTGACGCGCTCCGCTTCGCGCGCCGCGAATTGTTTAGCCCGCTCGGCATGCGCCATGTCGTGCTCCAGCTCGACGGCTCGGGCACGATCGAAGGGTCGACCGAGATGCTGGCGTCAGCGCGCGACTGGGCGCGCTTCGGCCAGCTCTATCTCAATGACGGCGTCGCCGGCGGCAAGCGCATCCTCCCTGAGGGCTGGGTGAGCTACACGGCCACGCCCACACCGAACGCGTGGGTCGGCATCGGCGCCGGCTTCTGGACCAACCAGGGCGACAGTTTTGGCGCGAAGATTCGCGTGGAGCACGGCTGGCCGCGCGATGCCTTCTTCGCCAAGGGCACGATCGGGCAATACACCATCGTGATCCCGTCGGAGAAGCTGGTGATCGTGCGCATGGGACGCTCGCCGAACGCCCCGCCGCAAGCCGATGGCGTGTTCGATCTGGTGCGCGATGTGATTGCCGCAACGCGCGAGAAGGGGAAGCTGGCGGGAGTGGATTGAGGTCTTTCTTACCCTCCCCTGGAGGGGCCCCCCTCCAGGGGAAGGTAAGCGGAGTGCCGCGGCGCGAGACTTAGCGTCCCAATTCGGTCGCCTTGGCGACGCGATCGAACCGCTCCAGCGTCATGATCGCGTCCGCAAACTTCTCCGCGCGTGCGTTCAGCACCGGGCGGGCCAGCGTCAGGAATTTCTGCTGCATTGCCTGCGTGTCGGGAAACGAATTCGGCTCCCCGGACGGATCGGCATAGAGCCGCTCGTGCACGCCATCGTCGGTGGTGATGCTGACGCGGGCGCCGAACGGATGGGTGCGGCCGATCTCGAGGCGGTCGTCCTGCACCACGTCGAACTTGTCGGCCAGCGCGTCGATCGCGGCATCGCCAAGCCGGTTGTAATCGTCCCAGCCGAACGAGCCCTGGTCGAGCGCGAGCGCGCCGGTGAAGAACATCGAGAACTGGCCGCCGACGATCGAGCGCGGGTGGCGCTTGGTCGCGGCATCGCCGGTCAGCGTGATGCCGTTGCGGTGCAGGCCGATCTCGACGCGCTTGACCTGGTTCGGCGTCAGATTGTGCTCGCGCCGCATCGCGATCAGCGCGTCGATCGCGGCATGCGTGTAGCGGCAGCTCGGATAGGGCTTCACGCCGATCTTCATGGTCTCGTAGGTCTTGCCGAGCTCGGCGACCGCCTTGTCCGGATGTGCGTCGTCGGTATAGCCGGCGAGCAGGCCATGCTTGCCCTCGACCGATTCCGTCGCGCCGACGAAATCGTTGCGGGCGAGCGTCGCGGCGATCACGCCGTTCATCGCGGCGGCGCCGACCTGGTAGCGCTTGTTCCAGGCGCCGTTGACCAGGAATTGCAGCGAGCCCGCGGCCTGGCTGCCGGAGACGCCGAACGCGGCGATGAGCTGCTTCTCGCTGAGGCCGAACAGCTTGCCGGCCGCCGCCGCCGCGCCATAGGTGCCGGCCGTCGCGGTCGGGTGGAAGCCGCGCGCATAATGCGAGGTCGGGTCGAGCGCGTTGCCGAGCCGGCAGCAGACCTCATAGCCCGCGACGATCGCGGTCAGCACGTCACGGCCGGACGCGCCGACCATCTCGCCGACGGCGAAGGCGGCAGGAACCACCGGTGCGCTCGGATGCAGCGAGGAATCGGCGTGGGTGTCGTCGAAGTCGAGGGAATGGCCGAGCGCGCCGTTGAGCAGCGCCGCGACAGCCGGCGTCCAGGTCTTGCTGTCGCCGAACACGGTCGATTCGCCCTTGGTGTCGAGCGCCAGCGCCTCCAGCATTTTCAGCATCGACGGGGTCGATTCGGCCTCGCGTCTCGCCCGGATCGCGCTGCCGAGGAAATCCAGCGTCAGCACTTTTGCGCGATCCAGCACCTCCGCAGGAATATCCTGGTATTTCAGATTGAAGACATAGGCGGCGAGCGTTGCGGTTTCGTGGGCCATCGTGTTTCCTCGTTTTGGCGCGCAAGTTAGGCGGGCTGATTTGGCCTTTCAAGCGGCCTTGGGGCTGCGGGCATCAGCCATGCTTTTGCTTGGCTTCCAGGATCGGACCGGGACTTCGATGGCACTCAGAAAAGAGCTGTTCGACCACATCAGGTCGCGGCGGACGCAATTGGGGCTGGCGATCCGGGTCACGGTGGCCGCGGCTGCGGCCTATGCGATCGCGACCGCGCTACATCTGTTGCTGCCGCTTTGGGCGGTGCTGACCTCCTTGATCGTGACCCAGATGAGTGTCGGCCGCTCGCTCAAGGCGACGCGCGACTACCTGCTCGGCACCATCGGCGGCGCCGTCTATGGCGGCGCCATCGCGATCCTGATCCCTTATTCCAGCGAAGCCGGTCTGCTGGGGCTTCTGGTCCTCTCCGTCGCCCCGCTCGCCTTCATCGCCGCGATCAATCCGAGCCTCAGCGCGGCCACGGTCACCGCGGTGATCGTGCTCCTGGTGCCGACCATGCACCACTCCGATCCCATGGCTTCGGCGATCGACCGGGTCAGCGAGGTCGCGGTCGGCGCCGTCACGGGGTTGCTGGTCTCGTTCCTGGTGCTGCCCTCGCGCGCGGTGCGGCAGATCCGCGCCAGCGCCGCGACGCTGCTCGAACTGATCGCGGATGCCTTCACCGAGCTGCTCGCCGGCCTCACGCGCGGCCGCGACAACGACGCGCTGCACCGGATCCAGGACGGCATCGGCACCGCCATGGTCAGCCTCAACGCGATTGGCGCCGAGGCCGAGCGCGAGCGCGCCGCGCGCCTATCGAGCGGCCCGGACACGGGTCCCTTGCTGCGAACCATCCTGCGGCTGCGCCATGACGTCGTGATGATCGGCCGGGCCACCGTGGTGCCGCTGCCGGCTGACGTGCAGACGCGGCTCGCAGGCCCGCTGGCGGAAGTCTCGACCGTGATTGCGCGTTTCCTGCGTTCGGCCGCTAGCGCCTTGCGCGAAGGCGCCGGCGCGCCGCCGATCCATCCCGTCCACGTCGCGCTCCAGCACTATGCCGAGGCGGTCGCGTCCGTGCGTCAGGACGGCCTGATTCGCGGCCAGCCCGGCGACACCGCCGAGCGCTTCTTCGCGCTCGGTTTCTCGCTGGAGCAGATGCATCAGAATCTGTGCGACCTCGACCGCGTCGTCGGCGAATGGTCGGAGGCGGCGGCCGGCAAGTCCGCGCGAGTGGCGGAGTAAGCCATACCAAAGCGGAATGGCTTTAGGTTGAATCGATTGCCGCGGTGCGTTCACCTCTCTCGCTTGCGGGAGAGGTCGGCGCGAAGCGCCGGGTGAGGGCTTTCTCCTCTTGGGGATTGTCCCATTGCGGAAATACCCTCTCCCCGACCCTCTCCCGCGAGCGGGAGAGGGAGTGCACCTCCGTCGTGCAGCGATCAAGCCTCATCACGCTCTATCTAGCGCTTCGTCAGACCCTTGCCCTGCATGCGCCAGATGAGGAGATCGATGCGGTCCTGGCCGAAGAACGGCTCGTTCTCGAACACGAAGGTTGGCACGCCCCAATGGCCTGATGCCGCGTGGTCCTTCTCGTTCTCCGCGATCACCTGCTCGTAACGGTCCGGATCTGCTGTGATGGCCGTATCCATGGCGGCAAGATCGAAGCCGGCTTTCTCGGCCGCGCGTGCGAGGTGGTCGCCTTCGTTCCATCCCGCCACCGAGCCGTCCCACAGCACGCGCGCGATCGCGGAGGTGAATGCGAGCGAGCGGCCTTCGAGCTGAGCCATGGCGCCCAAACGGGTCAGGCGGTGGATGTAGGGCTGCTCGGCCGCGACATCGAACGTCGTCTTGTCCTGCACGATCGGATCCGGCCTCGGAAAGCGGAATGGAATGCCCTCGTGCTGCGCAACGCGCGTGCTGTCGAGCACCACATAGCGAATGAAGTTCGGGCTGGCTTTCTTGAAAAATCCGGGCACGCGGACCGCGAGCGGATAGACCGGGCGCAAATTCACCGCGAGGTCGTACTCCGCGACGAGCTTCAGCGTCTTCGGCAGCGCCAGATAGCTGAACGGGCTGCGGAAGGAATAGAAGAGATCGACGGAGAGAGTCATCGCATCGGCTCCACGATGCGGCCCATCATGCTGCGGACCACGAGCTTGTGGAAAGGCATGATGAGGGTGAGGTAGGTGCGGCCGAGTAGATTGTTCGTCCGCACCAGCGTGGTCGACGTGACCTGCCGGCTTCCCGCATCGCCGCCCACGTCGACCACGATGCGGAAATCGAGGTGGGAATCGTCAAAACCCGCGATCAGCCGCTCCGGCGTCTCACTCAGCACCGGAAACAGCCCGATCAACCCGCCCGGCGCCGGCGCGCCTTCGCCCGACGTCTTCAGCCCGAACGGCCTCACCAGAATGTTGCGCAGGCGCAGCAGCACGTCGATCCAGCGCGGCCCATGCAGCACCATCCTCGTGCAGGCCTCGCGGGCGTTGACGCTGGCCGCGCCGACCTCCACGCGAAACGCGTCGATGAACTGCGCGCCTGTCAGCACCGTGCCGGCGTCGACATTGGGGGTGACTTCGCGGACTGTCCCGATCATCCCGCCAGTTTGCGCGCGAGCATCCGGAAGCGCAAGATCAGAAGGCCGGCATAGACGAACGTGCCGATCGAGAATCCGATCCAGACTCCGACCGCGCCGAGCCCGGCATTGAACGCCAGCACCCAGGCGATGGGAAAGGCGACGCCCCAATAGCCGATCGCCGCGAACAGCAGCGTCATCCTGGTGTCGTTGATGCCGCGCAGCGCGCCGCCCATGATGGTCTGGAGGCCGTCGGCGATGAAGAAGGTGGCGCCGACCACCAGGAGTGTCGCGGTCAGTTCGACGGTGGCCGTGCTTTCGTTGCCGCCGCCGAAGAACAGCCGGCCGAGCTGGTAGCGCCCAATGATGATGGCGATCGTCAGCGCGGACACCAGCGCGACGCCGAGCACGGCCGCGGCCAGTCCTGCACGCTTCACGGCCGCCGGGTCACCGCGGCCGAAGGCATGGCCGACCCGCACCGTCGCCGCCATGCCGATGCCGAGCGGCACCATGAACAGCACGGCCGTGACCTGGAGCGCGATCTGGTGCGCGGCAATCGCGGCGGTCGAGATCAGTCCCATCAGCAGTGCCGCCGAGGAGAACAGGCCATATTCCAGCAGCAGCGAAAACGAGATCGGCGCGCCGATCGCAATGAGCTGGCGCATCAAGGGCCAGTCGATCCGCCACAGACGGGCGAGCGGACGGTAGTCCGCAAACGGCTTGCGCAGCCCGGCGATGGCGAGTGCCGCGATGAAGGTGCCGAGATTGACCAGCGTGGTCGCGAGCCCCGCGCCGAACAGGCCGAGCTCCGGCAGGCCGAACAGGCCGTGGATCAGGGCATAGACCAGCGCGGCATTGACGGGAATCGCCGCGACCGTGATCCACAATGGCGCCTGCGGCCGGTTCACCGCGCTCATCATGCCACGCAGGGCGATGAACCCGAGCGCCGGTGCAATGCCCCACGCAAGTCCATTCAGGTAGTGCTGGGCGAGGCTGGCTGAATGCGGCGCCTGTCCGAGCGCGAGCAGGATCTGCTCGCCATAGAGCGGCGAGGCCATCATCGGCAGCGAGATCAGCAGCGCAACCCAAAGCCCGACGCGCAAGGAGCGGCGGATCAGCCTGACATCGCCGGCGCCGAACGCCTGCGCCACCAGCGGCGACACGGCGGACGTCAATCCGAGCCCGAAGGTGAAGCTGACGAAATAGACCGTATGGGCCAGCGCCGCCGCGGCCACCGCATCCTCGCCGAGCCGCCCGATCATCGCGAGATCGGTGGTGATCATCGCGATCTGCCCGAGCTGCGTCAGCATCAACGGCACGGCGAGGCGCAGCGTCTCGACGAATTCTTGCGCGAGATGGTTTGGCGGCGCATCCGAGCGTGCTCGGTACGGCTGTTTGGTATCCACAAGATCGGTCATGGCAGGGGCATAGCAGCCCCGATTGGCGAAGTAACGGCAAAGAAACGAAGCGGGTGGGGTCCCGCCGGAAAAAAGCGCGCGCTGAGCGAAGGAAAGTGTGGCTTGCGCCGTATTCGTCATGTGCGGCGAACTTCCGCCGGTCTCAGATTGGGAATTTGAGCATGATAGCGCGATTTGGACTGACGCTCGCCGCGGTGGTCATCGGTTCTGCCATGGGTGCTGGCCACGTCGCGGCGGCCGATCTGAGGCTGCCTGTCTCACCCCCGCCGCAAGCCCAGGCCGCGTCGGCGGCTCTCTTGAGCTGGGCCGGGCCCTATTTCGGCGTCCAGGCCGGCTATCTGTCGGGCCGCTCCGAGGTCTCGTTTCCCACCACCGGTGAATTTCATTTCGTCGATCCCAAGGGAGCCACGGTAGGCGCCACGGCCGGCTTCGCGGCGCAATGGGGCCGGATCGTCGCCGGCATCGAGGGCGATGTGAACTTCGTCGATGCGCGCGCGACCATCGATACCGGCTTTGCGCCGACCCCCGCCGTCACGCAGCTGCAATCCGCCGTCAACTGGAATAGCCATCTGCGTGGGCGCATCGGCTACGCGTTCGACCGGATGCTGCTGTTCGCCAGCGGCGGCCTTGCGATCGCAGGCGTCGAGAGCAAGGCGTTCGACAATGCGAGCGGCACTGTTGCGAACTGGAGCGACACCCGAATCGGCTGGTCGATCGGAGCGGGCGCGGAATTCCGCTTCGCCCGGCCGGCGTCGCTCCGGCTCGAATATCTCTATGACAATTACGGATCAAAGACGCTCGGAGCACAGACGGTCGGGGCGACCGCTTTCGGTGAGCGCGAATCCAGGCTCGATACGCATACCGTTCGAGCCGGCGTGTATTGGCGCTTTTGACCGGGGCGGTCGCGGCTTGTTGCCGCAGGTACCTCAATTGAAGCGGCGGTGCGTGCCGGCAATGCGGCATATCTCTCCTGGCCGAGGCCGGCTCGCACTCCGCAGCAACGATGGCCGCAGGCCAGGGCAACAGATCGAGATGATGGAAGAGCCATCGGACGAGGCCTTGATGGCGGAGGTTTCGGCGCGGCGGCAGCAGGCGTTTCGTATCCTCATGCGGCGTCACATGCCGCGGGCGCTGCGGGTCGCGGAGCGGATCGTCCGCGATCCGGTCGAGGCCGACGACATCGGTCAGGAGGCGTTCATGCGCGTCTGGACTCACGCGGCATCGTTCGATCCGCAGGTTGCGAAGTTCACGACCTGGCTCTACCGCATCGTCCTCAACCTGACGTTCGACCGCACGAGGCGGCGTACGTTCCAGCCTCTCGATGCGGCTGGCGATGTGCCCGATACTGGGCCGCACGCGGTCGAGCGGCTGATCGCCGATGAGGAGTTCCGCCTTCTCAACCGCGCAATGCTCGCACTGTCGGACCGCCAACGCGGCGCGATCGCGCTCTTCCACATGGAGGGATTGAGCGGCGAGGAGGCAGCGAAGGCGATGAACCTCAGCGCCAAGGCGTTCGAATCGCTGCTGGGCCGCGCCCGCACTGCGCTCAAGGCAAATGTTCAGAAAATACAAGACACGGGGAGCTACGCATGACGCCCGATCAGTTCAGACGATTGGCCGAGACGTGGGGAGGCGATGTCGAGCGCTGGCCCGCGGCGACGCGTGAGGCCGCGCGGCGATTTGCGGCGAGTGCGGAAGGGGCAGCCGTCCTGGATCAGCAGGCGCGCCTCGACCGCCTCCTTGCGGTCGCCCCGGAGATCGAGACGGAAAGGGCGGATCGTTCAAGCTTGCTTGTCCTGCAAAGACTGGCCGCGATGCCGCAGCAGCATCGGCCGCCGTGGCATCGCCGCCTGCTGCGTTGGCCGGCTCTCGTTCCCGCCGCAAGCCTCGCCTGCTCCGTGATGGTAGGCGTGTGGCTGGCGGGGGCGATTCCCTATGTTCATCCGCCGTCGGACCCCTTGTCCGTCATGAGCGGCGTCTTCGACGTCTACGCAATCGGTTTTGGATCGGTGCAATGAAGTTCTGGCGAGAATCGTCCACTCCTTTGCGAGCGCTCGTGCTGCTGTCGCTCTGCCTCAACGTCATCCTGTTCACCTATGTCTCGGTGCAATGGCTGCAGCCCGGCGGCTTCCTGCCGGGCGCCGGAGCGCCGCTCCGGATGATCGAGCGTGTGGCGGAGAGATTGCCGAAGGAAGACGCAGAGATCCTGTGGACCATTTATCAGGGCAAGGAGGCCGAGCTGCTCCCTCTCCAGACCGAGTACCGGCATGCGCTGATGAAGGCCATGAAGACCGCGGCGCAGACGAATCTGGACAGGGCCGAGCTGGAAGCGGCCGTGAAGGATGCCCGCGACAAGCGGCTGAAGATAGGTGACCTCGTCGTCGCAACCTTCGTCGAGATGCTGGAGCGAATTTCACCGAAAGGACGCCGCCAACTCGTCGGCGGCTATTTTCGCTGAATCTGGCAGGGTGAACGAGGGATTCGGTCCGTCCAGACGTATCACCTACATCGATGTCTGCGAATTGGTGGAGATGATATGGTGCAACGATTTGGCAGGGCGGCAAGCGGACCGGCGGTGAGTTTCTCGCGCCGGGCTCCCGTCTATGTGCGTGCGGCTCTTGCGGCCGCGAGCTTGATCGCACTGCTGGTGCTGTTTCTTTCGCAAGCTTCCGCGCAGAACGCGCGGAACGAGGCAAAGCAGGCCTGCAAGGCGGACTATTCGCGCCTCTGCGCGGGAACGATGCCAGGCGGCGGCCGCATTCGCAAATGCCTCGGGGACAATTACGCGAGCTTGTCCGCGGCCTGCAAACAGGCGTTCGACGCGAACCCGCCAAAATAGGATGGTGGGCTGAGCATGATCCGGAAGAGCGCGCAGCGGTCGTCCGAAAGGATCATGCTCGAACGACGACCCACAGCGCGATGACGATCCGTTCCAATCGCATCGCGCTTCAGGTACGCGCCGGCACGCGCTTGATCTTCGCCCCAAGCGCGTTCAGCCGTTCCTCGATGCGCTCATAGCCGCGCTCGATCTGGTCGGCGTTGTTGATGGTCGAGGTGCCCTCGGCGCACACCGCGGCGAGCAGCATCGCCATGCCGGCGCGAATGTCCGGCGACGTCATCGTCGCGCCGTGCAGGCGGCTGGGGCCGGCGATGATGGCGCGGTGCGGGTCGCACAAGACGATGCGGGCGCCCATCGCGATCAGCTTGTCGACGAAGAACATCCGCGATTCGAACATCTTCTCGAACATCAGGATCACGCCCTCGCATTGCGTGGCGGTGACGATCGCGATCGACATCAGGTCGGCCGGGAACGCCGGCCAGGGCTGGTCCTCCAGCTTGGGCACATGGCCGCCGAAATCGTCCTGGATCTTCAGCGTCTGGTTCGAGGGTACGATGAGATCGTCGCCCTCGACGCGGCAGACGATGCCGAGCCGCTCGAAACCCATGCGGATCGAGCGCAGATGCTCGATGCCGGCGCGCGTGATGCGTAGCGGCGAGCGCGTCACCGCGGCAAGGCCGATCAGCGAGCCGACCTCGATGTGGTCGGGCTGGATCCGGTAAGTCGTTTCCCCCAGCGTTGCCGGCCCGTGCACGATCATGGTGTTGGTGCCGATGCCTTCGATCCTGGCGCCGAGCGCGACCAGGAAATTGGCGAGGTCCTGCACATGCGGCTCGGAGGCCGCGTTGCGCAAATGGGTGACGCCGTCGGCGGCGACCGCCGCGACCAGCGCATTCTCGGTCGCGGTGACGCTGGGCTCGTCAAGGAACACGTCCGCGCCGGCGAGCTTGGGCGCGCGGAATTCGAGCCGGTCGGTCGCGGTGACCTTTGCCCCCAGCTGCTCCAGGGCCAGCACATGGGTGTCGAGCCGGCGCCGGCCGATGACGTCGCCGCCGGGCGGCGGCAGCATCACTTCGCCGCAGCGGGCGAGCAGGGGCCCCGCGAGCAGGATCGAGGCGCGAATGCGCACGCAGAGCTCGGGGTCGAGATCGGCGGCGCGGATGCTCTTGGCGTGAATCACCAGCGTGTTGCGGTCGGTCCATTCCGCCGATGCGCCGACCGAGCGGATCAGCTCGACCAGCGTCTCGGTGTCGCGAATCCGTGGCACGTTGTGAAGCGTCACCGGATGCTCGGTGAGCAGCGCGGCGGCGATGATGGGCAGCGCCGAGTTCTTGTTGCCGGACGGCTCGATCGAGCCCGAGAGCCGGTGACCGCCCTCGACGATGTATTGGATGGGCGCCACTTGGTCTCTCGCTGTCCTGTTGTGGTGGGTGGGCTGCTTCGGAGGCGGAAACTACCGAGAATTGAGCAGGGTAGCAATTCTGCACTTGTCGTGGCCGTGGGCCGCTGCCGGCCCCGAAGAGGCCCGCTGCACCGGCGTTTAGAACAAGCCGATGATATTCGCCACCACATAAAGGATCACGATCAGCATCAAGACGCCCATCGCCAGGAAGGAGATCTCGACGGCGATGGCGCCGGCCCCCAGTGCGGCTGCCACGCCGGCCAGCAGCCTCTCTTCGCGAAACACCAGGGCGAGAACCGATAACAGGATGGCGAGCAGGCCGAGCGAGATCGCGCCGATGGAGGATGCCTCCCTCAACTGGCTTCCCGTCGATTTCTCGCGCGGCGGCGCTTGATATTCGACGCCTTTGACACGCGCGATCAGACCGTCCTTCAGGCGGTGACCGGTATCGACAATCACCTTGTCAGCCGGCGGCGGCGGATAGAGCAGCGGCACGACCCAGTGCGGCAGCACGGCGGCGATCAGTGCCAGCACCCCGACGATGCTGCCGACGATGCCGAGACGGGCGGGAGGGCACGGTGGAAATGGTCGTTGCAGAGGCGGACATGGCGCGACGCTTCCCGGCCCGCAACGGGCCCGCGGGTTCATGCCACTTCGTCGCGACAGCGGGTGGTGAGGTTCAGGAGACGGCTGCGCTGTACGTTCGGTGTTGCCACGAAGGTGGTGCGCCCCCTCTCCCGCTTGCGGGGGAGGGTTGGGGTGGGGGGTGTCTCCGCGATCGAGATAGTCCCTGGGTGGATAGAGCCCCCACCCGGCGCTTCGCGCCGACCTCCCCCGCAAGCGGGAGAGGTTGCAGCGAGCCTGTGGCAGGCAGTTCGAAACCCAAAGCCACCGGCCTCAGATATCGATCGTCGCGCTGAGCGAATGTTCCTGGATGAAGTCGCGGCGCGGCTCGACCACGTCGCCCATCAGCTTGGTGAAGATGTCGTCGGCCTCGTCGACCTCCTTGACCTTCACCTGGAGCAGCGAACGCGCGTCGGTGTCGAGCGTGGTCTCCCAGAGCTGCTCCGGGTTCATCTCGCCGAGACCTTTGTAGCGCTGCAGCGTGACGCCCTTGCGGCCGGCGTCGGTGACGGCCTCGAACAGGTCGACCGGGCCGTAGACCATGTGCTCGACGTCCTTGCGCCTGAGCTTGCCGGGGCGGGCGTAGACGTCCTGAAGCTTCACGGTGTACTCGTCGAGCTTGCGCGCCTCCGCGGACCCCAGGAAGGCGGCGTCGATGACAGCGGCTTCCTTGACGCCGCGCACGGTGCGCTCGAACTGGAAGCCCTGGCCTTCCACATATTGCCCGATCCAGCCGCGCTCGACCTCCTCCGCCTGGTTGTCCAGCCGGCTCGCGATATATTGCGCTGCCGCCGCAGCCTTCTCTGGATCGCCGTAGATCGCCTTGTTCAGCACGCCCGTTATCGCGGCCTGCTCGATCACCTTGCGATTGTAGCGGCTGTGCAGATTGCGCAGGATGCTGCGGACGACGCGGGCGTCGTCGACCAGCGAACGCAAGTCGCGCCCGGTGCGGTCGCCGCCGGCGCCGGAAATGAAGACGCAGTCGTCGAGGCCGGTGTCGATCAGATAGTCTTCCAGGGCCCGTTCGTCCTTCAGGTACTGCTCGGACTTGCCTCTGCTGACCTTATAGAGCGGCGGCTGGGCGATATAGAGATAGCCGCCGTCGATGATTTCGCGCATCTGGCGGTAGAAGAAGGTGAGCAGCAGCGTGCGGATGTGGGCGCCGTCGACGTCGGCGTCCGTCATCACGATGATCTTGTGATAGCGCAGCTTCTCGATCGAGAATTCGTCGCTGATGCCGGTGCCGAGCGCGGTGATCAAGGTGCCGATCTGCTCCGACGAGAGCATCTTGTCGGGACGCACGCGTTCGACGTTGAGGATCTTGCCGCGCAGCGGCAGCACCGCCTGGAATTCGCGGTTGCGGCCCTGCTTGGCGCTGCCGCCTGCCGAGTCGCCCTCGACGATGAAGAGTTCGGACTTGGCCGGATCCTTTTCCTGGCAGTCGGCGAGCTTGCCGGGCAGCGAGGAGACGGAAAGCGGGCTCTTGCGGGTCAGCTCGCGCGCTTTTCGCGCAGCTTCACGGGCCGCCGCCGCCTGGATCACCTTGCCGACGATCATCCTGGCTTCGCTCGGGTGCTCCTCGAACCAGGCCTGAAGCGCCTCGTTGAGGACGTTCTCGACCACGGGGCGCACTTCCGAGGACACCAGCTTGTCCTTGGTCTGCGACGAGAATTTCGGATCGGGCACCTTCACCGACAAAACGGCGGTGAGACCTTCGCGGCAGTCATCGCCGGTCAGCGCGATCTTTTCCTTCTTGGCGTTGGCCTCGGCATAGCCGTTGACCTGGCGCGTCAGCGCGCCGCGGAAACCGGCGAGATGGGTGCCGCCGTCCCGCTGCGGGATGTTGTTGGTGAAGCACAGCACGTTCTCGTGGTAGCTGTCGTTCCACCACAACGCGGCCTCGACGCCGATGCCGTTGGCTTCCGAGCGCACCATGATCGGCGCCGGCACGATCGCCTTCTTGTTGCGGTCGAGATATTTGACGAATTCCTCGACGCCGCCGGAATAGTGCATCTCCTCGCGCTTCTCGACCGCATGACGCATGTCGGAGAGGACGATGTTGACGCCGGAATTGAGGAAGGCGAGCTCGCGCAGGCGGTGCTCGAGCGTGGCAAAATCGTATTCGATGTTCTTGAACGTCTCGGTCGAGGCCAGGAACGTCACCTCGGTGCCGCGCCTGCCCGGCGCGTCGCCGACCACCTTCAGCGGTGCGACGGCATCGCCATGGGCGAACTCGATATAGTGCTCCTTGTTGTCGCGCCAGATGCGCAGGCCGAGCTTGCTCGACAGCGCGTTGACGACGGAGACGCCGACGCCGTGCAGACCGCCGGAGACCTTGTAGGAGTTCTGGTCGAACTTACCGCCGGCGTGCAGCTGGGTCATGATGACCTCGGCCGCCGAGATGCCTTCGCCCTTGTGGATGTCGACGGGAATGCCGCGGCCGTCATCGCGCACGGTGACGGAATTGTCGGAATTGAGGATCACCTCGACTCGCGTTGCATGGCCCGCGAGCGCTTCGTCGATCGCGTTGTCGACGACCTCGTAGACCATGTGGTGCAGGCCCGAGCCGTCGTCGGTGTCGCCGATATACATGCCCGGGCGCTTGCGGACGGCGTCCAGACCCTTGAGCACGCGGATCGATTCCGCCCCGTATTCGCTCGCGGTGGAGGGCTCGTTTTCGGCAGCAGGCTGCCGAGCAGGTTCTGTCATGAGAGGCCTTCGAGATGTCGCCCGAATCAGCGGCGCAAAAGGCGCTGATTTGCGGGGCTATTTGTGCCACGAAAGACCGCTTGCGCCTAGCGCAAAGTATCTCCCGGCAACCCTTTGAACAGATAGGGTTTTTAGGCCGGTTTTCAAGGCTTTTGGAGGGCTATTTCCGGCACTGCAAAAAGCGCGATTCGGAGGCTCGATCTGCGTCTTGCAAGACGTGGATTTTGCGGGCCGGGAACGGTGGTTCCGGGCTCTTGGTGACTTGGTCGGGCCACTGGCTCGGTGCAACCTCTCCCGCCTGCAAGCGGGAGAGGTTGCGCACCGGCTTGGTGTAGGCCTCAGTACATCTGAAGCGGCAGCACGTCTCCGCTCGGGCCTACCAAAAGGCCCCAGGCCTCGCCGGCGGCAACGGTCAGCGCTTCGGTGCGGGCCGGGCGTCCGGACAGGCGCAGCGCGTACTGGTACTTGCCGGGCGGCAGGTCGAGCATCGGGCCTTTCGGCGATTGCGGGCCGCCTGCGCCGGCCGCGATCTTCACCGTCTGCTTGTTGATCGTCAGCGAGGCTTCGCTGGATCCCATATTTCCGAGCACGAGCCTTGCCTGTCCCGCCTTCGGCATGATGTCGGCCTTGGCCGCGGCATCCGAATTCTTCTGCGCCAGATTGACCGTGGTCTCGCCCTTGGCACGGCCGAGCCTGAGCACGGCCGGGCCTTGTGGCGAGGTGAAGTCGATCTGCGCGCGTTCTGCGGACACAGCCGCGCCGTTGTTCTTCTCCCGCCAGCCGAGCCTGGACAGCTCCGCACGGTAGAAGGCGAGGACGTCGCCGAGCGATGCCGGGATGCTGGCCGTCAGCTCGCGGCGGAACGGCGCCTCGTTGCCCGGCATCTTTGTGGTGGCGAACGATTTTAGCGAACGCTGTGTCGGCACGGGCAGTTGGGAGTCGGGATCGGGCTTGAGCGGCTCGGACGATTTGGCCTGCACCTCCACCTCCGCGCTGGGCGCAGGCTTGGCCGCTTCCGTCACCAGGCCCGATCCATTGGCGCGGACATTCAACTTCGGACCCATCTGCATCACGGTCATCGAGATCGACTTGCCGCCCCTGGAGAACGTCATCACCGCCATGTTGGGCTGGTTGATGACGGAGGGCTGCTCCTTCCAGCCCGAGCTCTTCAGCGTCGTGCGGTAGAACGTGCTGAGCGCTTTCACGGTCGACGTGGACGAGAATTCGAGCCGGCCGTCGCCGCCCTCGAACGTCACGCTCTCGGCGGTCTCGGGCAGCGGCACCGGCGTCTTGCCGTCGGCGAGCGCATTGAGCGGCGCATCGGACAGGGAAGCCGCCTGCGCCTTGCGCCTCGCCTCATCAGCGGCAATGAGCTGCTGGGCCGCGCCCAACGCATCGCCAAGGAACTTCTCGTCGGCCTCCCTCTTCGCCTTGGCGCGGGCGGCAAGCGCTGATTCCTTCACCTGCGCGGCCAGGCTGATCATGGTGAAATCGTATTTGCGGCCGAGTCGCAGCACGCCGGTTTCTTCTGCCGAGGAAATCCTGATCGCGACTTCGTCGCCGGGTGCGAGGGGCGCGTTGCCATCCTCCTGCCAGCCACGCGCGGCGAGCTCGCGACGATAGAAGGCGAGCACGGCAGGCAGCTCGGCCATCGCGGCGGCCGAGATCTCGCGCTTGTTGGAGCTTGCGCCGCCAAGGCCCCTTGCAGATTTGGTCGGCTTGGGGCGCGGCAGGCCGGCCATGTCGTCGTCGGCCTGAAGCACCTCCGGCAGCGCGAACGGCGCCACCCGGATCTCGACATTGGTCCTTCCATCGTCGCGGCGCGTCAGGGTCAGCATGACCGGCTTCTGCTTGTAGAACTGCGTCATGTCGCCGTCGGGATGGTCGTAGAAGACGCGCATGCCGTTCGGCACCGTCTCGGCGAGATCGGCGTTCGGCCAGCGCGCCGCGGTCTCGGGCGTGAGCTTGCGCCATCCCATCGCCGCCATCTCCTTGGCGAAGAAGGCCGAGGTCGCATCGAGCGCGCCGGGCGCGATGCAGCCGAGATAGGGCCGGGTCTCGTCGAACACGAGTTCGGTCGCGCCGTCCGGAAACGGCACGTTGGAATAGATCCGGTTCGGCGTGTAGGACACGGCGGACTGGCCGCGGGCCTGCGTGAAGGAGGCACGGAGCCCCTGCCGTCCCTTCTTGAAGGTCAGCGTGGAGCTCTTCTCGTCCAGCGGATACACATAGGGCACCCAGCCGTCCGCGCTCAGCAGCTTCTTCGCCGCTTCCGACGCGGCGGCAACCCCGGTCGGCACGGTGTACGTCACACGGTAGGCGTCCGGGCGGGAAGTATCCTCCACCGCGCCGTCCAGCCGCGGCAGGGTATGGACGTAGACGATGCCCTCGTCGGCTGCGCTCGCGGGACGTGGGGCGCCCGCCATCGCGAGAATGCCGCAGGCAAGCAGCAGCCATCTTGCCGGGACTTGCGCCCCGCGCCGGATCATCGGCATCGTCAAAGCTCCGGATTTGGGCGCGGCTTAAAGTCCGCGCAATTGCAGGCTGCGGCACCATCGGCGCGGCCTCAGACGAGAAGTCGCTGCAGGAACCGGCCAGGTTCAACAGGCGGCGCAGGAGCTGCGCGGTGCGCGCAGGCAGGGCTCAATACAGCTGGAGCGGCGGCCACGCCGCTCCGTCGCGTCCGACTGTGAGCTCCCAGGTATCGCCGGCCGTAACTGTGAGCACGTTCGTGGTGGCCGGGCGGCCCGGCACGCTCAGTGCGTAGGAGTATTTGCCGGGCACGAGGTCCAGCGCGACGGCGTTGGCGCCGGCGGGGCGCGGGATGGTCCGCTCGCTGATCTCGAGCACGGCTTCGTTCTCGCCGATATTGCTGAACACCAGCTTGGCCTGGCCGGGTTCGGGCAGGACGTTTGCACGGGTCGCGACATCCGAATTCTTCTGCACGAGATGCACCGCGGTGCTGCCGCCGTTGCGATCGAGCTCCAGCGTTGCTGGCCCCATCGGGGAGACGAAGGCGAGGCGCGCGTGATCGGCGGTGACCACCGCGCCATCCTGCCGTTCCTGCCAACCGAGCTTTCGAAGCTCGGTTCGATAGAAGGCGAGGACGTCGCCGAGCGCTGCGGGCACGCGGGCTTCGAGCCGGGTCCGGAGCGGCTCTTCGAGGCCGGGCATCACGGTGGTGTGGATCCCACGATAGCTGTAGCGGGTCGGCGCAGGCAGCCTGGCAGCGGGATCGAGCGTGAGCGCGGCCGAGAACAGCGCCGGCAGATTCGACACGAAGGCGCCGGCGCTGGCCGCGAGCAGGCAGCTCGCGAAGAGAGCGAGACCGCACGCAACAAGCTGCCATCGTGCCGGAGCTTGCGCCCCACGCCCCACCGTCACCATGCTCGTGCTCCAAGGATATCGCGCGCGTCTGAAATCCTGCGCGATGGCCGCCTCTGGCAGCCACAAGCAGCTAGTCGCTGATGGAAACGGGCGGGTTCAATGCGGCGGCCTACCTTCGCGCCGAGACTCGTCCGCTCTCGACGTCAAAGACTTCGCCGCCCGCGCCGATCTCGGCGAACGCCGCAGGATCCGCACCGGTCAGCCACACCTGCGCGCCGAGCTTCTTCAGCTCCTCGAACAGCGCCGTACGGCGGTTCGGATCGAGATGAGCGACCACCTCGTCGAGCAGCAGCAGCGGCACGATGCCGGTCATCTCGGCGACCAGCGTCGCATGCGCCAGCACGAGGCCGATCAGAAGCGCCTTCTGCTCGCCGGTGGAGGCATCGCGCGCCGGCATGCTCTTGGGCGCATAGACGACCTGCAGATCGGTGAGGTGCGGGCCGTCGGTGGTGCGGCCGGCAATCGCATCGCGCGGGCGGTTGTCGCGCAGGATCTGGCGGTAGCGGTCCTCGACCGACGTCGCGGTCTCAGTCAGCAGCGCGTTCTCCATCCAGCCGTCGAGCGCGATTTGCGCAGACGGGAACGCGGAAGCCTGCGCGCGCGCATTCAGCATGCCGGTGAGCCTTGCCGCGGTCTGGCCGCGCGTTGCCGCGACCGCGACCGCGAGCTCCGCGGTCTCGCGCTCGATCGCGCCACACCAATGGTCGTCGTAATTGCGCGTCTCCAGCAGGCGGTTGCGCGAGCGCAGCGAGCGCTCGAGTGCGTTGATGCGGCTGGAATGCTCGCTGTCGATCGCGAGCACCAGGCGATCGAAGAAGCGCCGCCGTTCGGAGGCTGCGCCCATGAACAGCCCGTCCATCGCCGGCGTCAGCCACACCATGCGGATGTGGTCGCCGAAGGCGCTGGCAGAACCCACCGGCTCGCGGTCGATGCGGCAGCGCCGGCTGACGGAGCTGTCGGGCCGCGGCGCGTCGATGCCGGTGCCGAGCGTCGCGAGTCCCAGCGCGCCCTCGACCTGCGCCGACACCGCCCAGGAGCCGTCGCCCTGGTTGTCGGCGACGTCTTCCAGCGTCGCGCGCCTTAGACCCCGCCCCGGCGACAGGAACGAGATCGCCTCGATGCAATTGGTCTTGCCTGCCCCGTTCGGCCCGACCAGCGCCACCATGTCAGCCGCCGTCTCGAGCCCCGCCGCCCGATAATTGCGAAAATGCGTCAGCGTCAGGCGATGAATGCGGGAGGGGGTCATGGGATCCGCTTTTCGTCATGCCCGGCCTCATGCCGGGCATCCACGTTCTTGGACTCCGAAGACGTGGATGGCCGGGACAAGCCCGGCCATGACGGATGTAGTTGATAGGTCGGGATGTTGGTAGGTCTCACACCCGCATCGGCATCAGCACATACAGCGCGCTCTTGTCGTCGCGGTCCTGCACCAGGGTGGGCGAGCCGGGGTCGGCGAGCCTCAAGGTTGCGACGTCGCCTTCGATCTGGGCGGCGATGTCGAGGAGGTAACGGGAGTTGAAGCCGATATCGAGGGCGTCGGAGGCGTATTCGACCTCGAGCTCCTCGGTCGCGCTGCCGGAATCCGGGTTGGTCACCGACAGCACCAGCTTGCCCGGCGAGAGCGACAGCTTCACGGCCCGCCCGCGCTCGCTGGAGATCGTGGAGACGCGGTCGACCGCATTCTCGAAATCCTTCTTGTCGACGACGAGCTCCTTGTCGTTGTTCTGCGGGATGACGCGGCCGTAATCGGGAAAGGTGCCGTCGATCAGCTTCGAGGTCAGCACGACGTTACCGATGGTGAAGCGGATCTTGGCCTGAGACAGCTCGATCGTCATCTCGGCGTCGGTGTCCTCGATCAGGCGCTGCACCTCGCCGACGGTCTTGCGCGGCACGATGACCCCGGGCATGCCCTCGGCGCCCTTGGGCTGCACCAGATCGAGCTGGGCGAGGCGGTGGCCGTCCGTGGCGACGCCGCGCAGGGTGGCGGCCTTCGGCGTGCCGGCGGCGTGCAGGTAGATACCGTTGAGGTAGTAGCGCGTCTCCTCGGTGGAGATCGCGAACTGGGTGCGGTCGATCAGCCGCTTGACGTCCTTGGCGGCGAGCGAGAAGGAATGCGACATGTCGCCTGCGGCCAGATCCGGGAAATCGTTCTCCGGCAGCGTCTGCAGCGTGAAGCGCGAGCGGCCGGCGCGGATCGCCAGCACGGCGCGGTCGCCGTCGGCTTCCAGCACGATCTGCGAGCCATCGGGCAGCTTGCGCACGATGTCGTAGAACATGTGCGCCGGCACGGTGGTGGAACCGGCGGTCGCGGTTTCCGCCGGCAGCGTCTCCGTCACCTCGAGGTCGAGGTCGGTCGCCTTCAGCGACAATTTCGCGTTCTCGGCGCGAACCAGCACGTTGCCGAGGATGGGAATGGTGTTGCGGCGCTCGACCACGCGGTGGACATGGCCCAGCGACTTCAGGAGTTGCGCGCGTTCGACCGTAACCTTCATTGCACTACTCGCCCGATCCCCAAGGAAAACACAGCGTTGAGAAGGCCGGGCGGCGGGACGCGCGCCACGGCACCGAAGACCCCGAGAAGCCGGATCCAGCCGATATGACCAAAGCCTTCAGGGTCGCGCAAGGTGGCTCGGATGGCCCCCGGATTCAAGGGATCGGAGGCAGTTCCCCACGATTTACAGGCAGTTTCGGCCGTATCGAGCCGTCATGCCCGGGCTTGTCCCGGGCATCCACGTTCTTGGTGCCGCAGGGAAAGGCGTGGATGGCCGGGACAAGCCCGGCCATGACACTGTGGGGCCGCCGGTGTGCGCGAGCCTCCTCTACGATTGACCTGCCGCAGGCGGGCAGAGGCCAAAGAAGTAGGCCCTTATTCCTGGAGCTGGCGCTTCAGCGACTCGACCTCTTCCGACAGCGCGGTGTCCTTGGAGACCAGCGCCTCGATCTTGCGCACCGCGTGCAGCACGGTGGTGTGGTCGCGTCCGCCGAAGCGGCGGCCGATCTCGGGCAGCGAGCGCAAGGTCAGCGTCTTGGCGAGATACATCGCCACCTGGCGCGGGCGGACCACGTTGGCGGTGCGGCGCGAGGACAACAGGTCGGAGCGGCTGACATTGTACTGCCGCGCCACCACGCGCTGGATGTCCTCGATCTTGATCCGCTTCGGCTCCTGCGGCCGTACCAGGTCGCGCACCTCGTGCTCCGCCATTTCCAGCGTCACCGGCCGGTTGTTGAGCTTGGAGTGCGCGAGCAGACGGTTGATCGCGCCTTCGAGGTCGCGGCCGTTATGAGTGATGGTGCGCGCCAGATAGTGCAGCACCTCCTCAGGCACCTCGAACGTCGCATGGTGGGCGCGGGCAGCTGCGACGCGCGACTTGAGGATACCGTGGCGCAGCTCCTCGCCGAGCGAGCCCATCTCGACCACGAGCCCGCCTGCGAGACGCGAGCGCACGCGGTCATCGAGGCTTTCGAGGTCGGACGGCGGACGGTCGGCAGCGATCACGACCTGGCGGCCGGCGTCGATCAGCGCGTTCAGCGTGTGGCAGAACTCGGCCTGCGTCGACTTGCCCTGCAGGAACTGCAGATCGTCGATCACGAGCACGTCGATGCCGCGCAGCGCTTCCTTGAAGGCCAGCGCCGTCTGCGTCTTCAGCGCGGCGACGAAGCCGTACATGAATTTTTCAGCGGTGAGATAAAGCACCTTGCGCTCGTTGCCGGAATTGCCGGCCCAGGTTACCGCCTGGAGCAGGTGCGTCTTGCCGAGGCCGACGCCGGCATGGATGTAGAGCGGGTTGAACATCACGGGGTCGCCGCGGCGACCTTCGGCGACCTGGCGAGCGGCCGCATGCGCCAGCGTGTTAGAGCGGCCGACGACGAAGCTCGCGAAGGTCAGGCGCGGGTCGAGCGGCGAGCCGCCGAGCGCGTCGTGATTGGCCGAGACCGGCGCGGTCGCGGTCGAGCGCAGCTCCGGCGTCGGCGCGCGGCGCGCCTCGACCGGCGCGGGCGCTTCCTTCGTTTGCACCACCGGGCGCACAGCGGTGCGAACGGTGAGGTCGATGCGATGCACCTCCGGCATCTCGGCCTGCCAGCACGACAGCACGCGCTCGGCATAGTGGGCCTGGATCCAGCTCTTCAGGAAACGCGTCGGCACCGATAGCCGCACGCTCTCGTCCTGCACGCCTTCCAGATCCATGCGTGCAAACCAGCTCGTGTAAACGTCCTCGCCAACGCTCGAGCGCAGCCGACCCTTCACGCGTGACCAGCGATCCTGTTCCATTGTCATCGTCAGAAAACTTCTCTCGAGAGATATAGTTGCGTTGTGAGCGCCATGCAGGGTTCCTGCCACGGTCCCTGCAGTGGCGCGACCTCAAGCGAGTCCATCGTCAGGCAAGGCTCGACCGTTCGGCGCGGACGCCGCAAGTCGGATCAGCGATGTCTGGGGATGGAGGGGTCGCGAGGTCAGCGCGTACTAGGCGCTCCGTCACACGCGGGAGGCTGGAGATCCGACGGAGCTGGAACGGCATCGTTGGAATAGGAAACGTGCTTCAATACCGCGTTGAGTCCGTAAGACATGATACCTCCCCGTCCTGCCGTGATCACTCACGACAAGGTCCTGCGTGTCCTGAAGACAACCGCGCCGTACTCCTGTCGCGGATGCCTGCCCAATGTACTGGTCGTCCGCTCGACTTCGCCACTTTGCGTGCCGGGGTAGCATTGCGATGTCTCTCGTGTTGCGCCGGGCGCGAGCGGGAAGATCCCGCTTGGAGACATTCAGACAAACAGCTACCATTCCCATACTGCTATGGGTTTTGAACCGACATCGCTTGTTGAAGCGTCGCCTACGTGCACACCGCCGCCGATTTGCACGTTCGCCCCGTTTCCTAAACCGCACTGGTCTGAAGATCGTGGGCGCCGCTGACGACTTAAGGAATACACTAAGCGGAAAGACTCGCAACGAAATTGATTCACACTTGAGGCGTCAAAAAACTTGACCTCGGTTAACGCCGCGCGTGAGTTGTTCACAGGCTCCGAAGCAAGTTTTTGAATCCGTGCGTAGAATCGAGAATGTCGCGCAGCGTGTGACAATTTTCGGCCACCGCCAAAATTTTTTTACAAATTCGTCACGCGCCCGACGTGCGAGCGAATTTTCCAAATGCTTGTCGCTGCTATGTTGATAAGTGATTATTGGTGCATCGCTTTTCGAGACTGGTTTTGCAGGGTAACTCCACGGCACACGTGGCCCAGTGAATCTACGGTGTGCAGAACTCTCGTCCGCCGCCGATTCAATTCGAGCCCGCAGCGCAGGGGTTTTTGCAACGCGGTGAAAGCTTCCGCCGTTGCAACTTGTCGGCAAGATAACGCAGACGATGCGTCCACGATCGAGCTTCGCATGACCGCTTGCGTGAATATGACAGTCAACAAAAAAGCCCGGCGCGATGCCGGGCTGTTTGACGCGCTGACCGGATCGACCGATCAGATGATGTCGCGAGACTACTTCGCGAGCTTGGCGATCTGCGCGGTGAGGCGCGAGACTTTGCGGCTGGCGTTGTTCTTGTGAATGATGTTGCGCTGGGCGGCGCGCATCAGAGCGGGCTCGGCAGTCGCGAGTGCCTTCACGGCGGCGGCGCGATCGCCGGTCTTGATGGCTTCCTCGACGGTGCGCACGGCACCGCGCATCTGGGTGCGGCGCGATTTGTTGACGGCGGTGCGGCGGGCGATCTTGCGCGTCGCTTTCTTGGCGGAAGTGGTATTGGCCATGGTCTCAATGTCCTTTGCGGGTACCGGTCGCGTCTTGGTCGGGTAGCGCCGGCTTGCTTGACCGCGTAATCGACGCTCGGATTTAGGGTGTTCGGTTGCTGGGCCGTTCCCGGAACATGAGCGACGGCCTTGCGGCTGTCTCTGAGGCTCCAAAGAGTCTTCAAGCTCGAGAGAGTCTTCAAGCTCAAGGTGCCTGCAACTGCTCAAAGAACAGCGGCGGCAGGATTGCGCCCACCGCCAATTGGCGCCCTTATAGAGAGGGTCTTTGGCACCGTCAACGCTTTCGGGAGCCGGAAATCCGGCCTTTGACGGCCTCGATGGAGCCGTAACGCCCTGAAGAGGTTGAATTTCTGCCGTCGTCCGGCTATTGGCTGGCAACGTTCCAAGAGGTCATCCGATCGGACGACCATCGTAGGTGAGGCATGATCCGCGGCTTTTTCCGACTGATTGGGCTGTTGCTGCTCGCCGGCGGGTTCATCTTCATGGTCTATGATGGCGCCCGCTGGGTGGCCGACCAGACCCTCAGGTTCACCCGGTTCGGCCAGTTCTGGAACGACATCAATCAGGCCAGCCAGTCGGCGTTCCGCACCTGGGTCGAGGCCAAGGCGCCCTGGCTCTGGACCTCGGTGATCCGCCTCGTGCTGGATCAGCCGGTCTTCGCCGTGCTCGGCATTCTGGGCATTCTCCTGATGATCCTGTTCCGCCCGCGCAAGCCGTTGATCGGCTATTCCCGGGATTGATCTTCAATTCCCGCAGGGGCTGAGCTGGCGCTGGCAGCGGCGTAACGCGGCTGCCCCTTGCCGCGCACCGCACCCACTCAACGCTTTATTAACCATAACCGGTGCATCACTGGAGCCGTCTCGTTTCGAGGGATAAGTCCGGTGCCGGTTGCACGCGCGTTTCGATGGTCGATCTTGGCAGCATCCCTGGCAGCGTCCGCCGCGCTTGCCCTCGGCGGCTGCATGCAGACCGCCGGTCCCGTCGCGGTGATGCAGCCGCGCGCCGATCTCGACTCCATGGCCTATGGCCAGCCCTACAGTGCGCCGCAGCCGGTCGTCGTTGCCAACAACGGCGGTGGCGCCATCGCGGCGCTCAGCAACTCCTTTGGGGCGTCACCCGCACCGATGCCGATCGGCTACGCGGCGCCGATGACGGTGCGCCATGGCGCCTCCTACCATCTCGACGCCGGCGACAAGCTTCGCGTCGTCGTCTACGGCCAGGAAGGTCTCACCAACAGCTATTCCATCGATGCCGGCGGCTCCATCACCATGCCGCTGATCGGTGCGGTGCCGGCGCGCGGCCGCACCACGGCGGGGCTTGCCGGCGAGATCGCCGCGCGCCTGCGCAACGGCTACATCCGCGAGCCCTCGGTGGCGGTCGAGATCGAGGCCTATCGCCCGTTCTTCATCCTGGGCGAGGTCCTCGCGCCCGGCCAATATCCTTACGTGCCGAACATGACGGTCGAGAGCGCGGTCGCCATCGCCGGCGGTTTCTCGCCGCGCGCCAAGCGCGACTTGGTCACCATCACGCACACGGAGAACGGCGGCGCCATGCGCGCCGTGGTGCCGCTCGGCACACCCCTCAGCCCCGGCGACACCGTGTTCGTCGGCGAGCGCTGGTTCTAGGTTTCGGCCAACTCTCTCCTCGTCATTCCGGGGCGCGCGTAGCGCGAGCCCGGAATCCATCGGTCCACAGAGATGGTGGCACGATGGATTCCGGGCCTGCGCCTACCGGAATGACAGCGGAGAGAGAAGCGCGTCCTACTTCAAATGCTTCGCGAAGAACGCCATGCTGCGCGGCCAGGCGATGTCGGCGCTGGCCTTGTCGTAGCTGGCGCGCTCGTCGCAATGGAAGCCGTGCTGGGCGCCCGGATAGACGAAGACCTCGACGTCGGGCCGTTTCGACTTGATGGTCTCGACGTCGGTCAGCGGGATGCCGGCATCCTTCTCGCCGAAATGCAGCTGCGTCGGCACCTTCGGCGTCTCGTCGGCAAAGCGCACGACCGCGCCGCCGTAATAGCCCACCGCGGCCTTCAGCCCCGACAGCCGCGTCGCCGCGACGAAGGCGACGCTGCCGCCGAGACAGAAGCCGATGATGCCGACGGGGCCAACGCTCTTCGCTGCATCGATCGCGGCTTGCGTGTCGCGCAGCATCGCGGCCCAATCCGGATTGGCGACGAACTTGCGCGCCTCCGCGATCTCGTCGGGCGAATAGCCCGACTGGAAGTTCGGTGACGTCCGGTCGAAGATCGACGGCGCGATCGCGACATAGCCTTCCTTCGCCAGCCGGTCGCAGACCGAGCGGATGTGGTGATTGACCCCGAATATCTCCTGGATCACCACCACCGCGCCCTTCGGCGTGCCGGAGGGGTCAGCGCGATAGGCGCCGAGCTGGAAATTGTCGGAGGTCGTCAGCTTGATGTCCTGTCCCACGCGAATTGTCCTTCTTCTTGATGGTCGGGAATTCTACTCGCGCCACAATCTCGTCATGCCCGGGCTTGTTCCGGCATCCACGTTCATGGCGCCGCACGAAAGATCGTGGATGGCCGGGACAAGCCCGGCCATGACGATGTGGCAACTTCAATGCGCGCCAGCGCGGATACGATTTCTCTGTGTCATGAAGGGCCGCCATCACTCCCACATCCAGTTCTCGCCGTAGTCCTCCTTCCATCCTGCCAGCCGTCCGTGACGGAATTGCAGGAACAGGCGGTGACGGTAGGGGATCAGACCGCTGCCGCCGATGTTGCGCAGTGCGAGATAGATCTCGTTGCCGGGGCGCCCGCGAACATATTGCAGCGGCTGGCCGAGGGCGCGCGCGGTCTGCTCGGCATCCATCCCGAAGGCGAGCGGCGTGTTGTTCGACAGGGTCGCGACGAAGGGTCGGCGCGGCGGCATGGCGCCGAACGGTTCGGCCTGCGCGGATATCGACAGCAACATCGCGCCCGCCGCCAGCATCGCCCGCTTCATCGCCTACGTCCTTGCTTGATCGACCTATGCCGGCAAGTTCTTCAGGAAAGGCTCGACCGCGTCAACAAAAGCCTTGGGCTGATCGATGTTGACGGCGTGCCCGGCGGCGGGGATCACGACCTTTTGTGCGCCGGGGATCTTCGCCGCCATGTAGTCGGACGCGGCGAGGAACGGCGTGTCGTCGGCGCCGACCACGATCAGCGACGGCACCTTGATGTCGGGCAGCAGCTCGATCACGCGCGCATCGCGCTGGGTCAGCATGCCGCGCGCGGCAAGCGCCAGCCCCCTGGCGTTGCGATGGCTGGCGGTGGCGCGCTCGCGCGTCGCCGATTTCAGCATCTCGAGGCCTTCGCGGTCGAGCCTGTCGGCGGTGGCAAGCGCCCGCGCGTTCCAGGCCTCGCGCGCGTCGTCCTTCTTGAAGCCAGGACCGGTGTCGATGATCAGCAGCGCGCGGGCACGCTCGGGATGCGCGCGATAGAACGCGAGCGACATGTAGCCGCCGAGCGAGAGGCCGCCGATGATGGCGCGCTTGGCGCCGACCGCATCGAGGATTGCCGCCATGTCGCCGACGGTCAGCGCTTCGCTGTATGCGTTCGGATCATCGGGATAGTCGGACTGGCCGTGGCCGCGCATGTCCCACAAGATCAGCTTGTGATCCCTCGCGAGCGCATCGACCTGCCCATGCCACATCGCCGAGGTCGAGGAATAGCCGTGGGTGAGCAGCAACGGCGGACCTTCGCCATGAACCTCGTAGTAGATATTGACGCCGTCCCGATCGATCCTCGGCATTGCTTCCGCCCTTTCGTTTTATTCCAGCCGCGACTTCAGTGCTTCACCCTCCATGGGAGGGTAAGGGTCGCGATTGGCTCCATTCTACTTTGCGAAGTTACCTCGAAGAAACCGCCGGAATGCGATGGCACGCATGTCTGGTGTGCTCGCTGTTGTGTCCAGTAGCTGCGCCGGCGCCGTTGGCGCGGCGCACAACGAGCGGGTGTGAAGGTGGTTTTCTCGACTGCCTCCAAATTGCATTTGCCTCTCCGTCTGAACGCGATCATTCTTCCGGGCAAGGCTGACGCCAGCCCGGTGGGTGTCAGCCGCACAAATTGCCGCCGTAAGCGGCTTCATGCACCGGCAGGGGAAGACGCCTATGCCAACACTCACCATCAACGGGCGGAGTCTGTCCGTGGATGCGGCGAATGATACGCCGCTCCTCTGGGCGATCCGCGAGCAATTGCAGATGACGGGCACCAAGTTCGGCTGCGGTGCCGGGCTGTGCGGTGCCTGCACGGTGCACGTCAACGGCGAAGCCGTGCGCTCGTGCCAGACCATGATCGGCGACGTCGCCGGCAAGAAGATCACCACTATCGAAGGCCTCTCCGCCAAGGGCGATCATCCCTTGCAGAAGGCGTGGATCGCCGAGCAGGTGCCGCAATGCGGCTACTGCCAGTCCGGGCAGATCATGCAGGCGGCCTCGCTGCTCGCGAAGAATCCCAATCCGACCAGGGAAGAAGTGGTCGCGCATATGGACGGCAATCTCTGCCGTTGCATGACCTATTCGCGGATCCAGAAGGCGATCATGCGCGCTGCCTCCGAGATGCGCACCGCGTCCACCACCTCCAGCGAGCGGAGGCCCACATGAACGAGCATGTGAAGAACGTCGTCCCCGCGACGACCGATCTCAGCCGCCGCTCCTTCCTGGTCGGCTCCGCCGCGACCGGCCTCGTGCTCGGCTATGCCGGCGTGCCCGGCATCGATGCTGCGGCTGCCGCGGCGCCCGCCAGTTTCGAGCCGAGCGTCTGGTATGCGATCTCGCCGGATGGTCTCGTCACCGTGACCTGCGGCAAGGCCGATATGGGCCAGCACGTCGCCTCCACCATGGCGCAGCTCGTCTGTGAGGAGCTGGGCGCGAAGTGGAGCGACATGCGCGTATCGCTCGCCTCCAACGATCCGAAGTTCAACGATCCCGTGCTCGGGGCGCAGATCACCGGCGGCAGCTGGTCGACCATGATGAACTTTGACGCCAT
The DNA here is from genome assembly GCF_041262065.1 of Bradyrhizobium sp. USDA 327. NCBI lineage: Bacteria > Pseudomonadati > Pseudomonadota > Alphaproteobacteria > Hyphomicrobiales > Nitrobacteraceae > Bradyrhizobium > Bradyrhizobium sp. USDA 327. Next base: position 7,298,714 of record NZ_JBGCCW010000001.1, read on the forward strand.
GAGCCGCGCGGGCGCCGCCGGCCGCATGGCCCTGACGGAGGGTGCGGCCGCCGCAATGGGCGTGCCGGCGTCGGAGCTCGTGGTGCGCGATTCCACGATCGTGCATCCGAAGTCGAAGAAGCAGATGTCGTTCGCCGACGTCGTGAAGAGCGGCAAGGCGACCAAGACCTTCACGCCGGACGAGCTGAAGGCGATCAAGCTGAAGACGCCGGATCAATACACCCTGATCGGGGTGTCGGTGCCGCAGCTCGACATCCCCTCCAAGACCAACGGCACGGCCAAGTACGGCATCGACGTGATGCTGCCGGGCATGGCCTACGGTGCGGTGGTCACGCCGCCGGTGCGCTTCGGCGCCACGGTGAAATCGGTCGACGACAGCGCGGCGAAGAAGGTGCCGGGCTTCATCAAGGCCGTCACGCTCGACGACAAGACCGGCACGACGTCGGGCTGGGTCGTCGCGGTCGCCAGCACCTATGCCAACGCCAGGAAGGCGGCGCAGGCGCTGAAAATCGCCTATGACGGCGGTCCAAACGCGAAGCTGTCGAGCCAGTCGCTGCTCGATGAAGCCATGCGGCTTCAGAAGCTGGAGGATTCCGGCCAGTTCTTCGTCAAGGACGGCGATCCCGTCGCTGCGTTCGGCTCCGCGGCCAAGGTAGTGGAGGCCGAGTACACCACCAGCATCAACATCCACGCGCCGCTGGAGCCGATGAACGCCACCGCGGAGTTCAAGGGCGACATCCTGCACATCTATTCCGGCAACCAGTTCGCGACGCGCTCCGGTGCGATCGCCGCAGGCGCCGCCGGGATCGATCCGAAGTTCGTGGTGATGCACCAGCATTGGCTGGGCGGCGGCTTCGGCCGGCGTCTCGATGCCGACATGATGATTCCCGCCGTGCAGGCGGCGAAGGCGGTCGGCAAGCCGGTGAAGGTGATCTACTCGCGCGAGAACGACATGACGATGGATTTCTCGCGTCCGCTCACCTATCAGAAGGTGAAGGCCGGCGTGGACGGCGACGGCAAGCTCATCGCCATCAGCCACGACGTGGTCTCGGCCTGGCCGACCGCGCGCTGGGGAATCCCCGATTTCCTGACGCCCTCGGTCGACAAGAAGGGGCCGCTCGATTCCTTCACGGTCAATGGAGCGGACTTCTTCTACACGGTGCCCAACCATTACGTGCGTGCGATCAAGAACGAGCTCGCGCACAATGCCACGCCGTCCGGCCAGCTTCGCTCGGTGGCGCCGGGCTGGACCTTCTGGGCGGTCGAAAGCATGATCGACGAGATCGCGGCTGCGACCGGCAAGGATCCCGCGCAGTTCCGCATCTCGCTGCTCGACGGCGCCGGCAAGAACGATGGCGGCGCGCAGCGGCTGCGCAACACGCTGCTCGCCGCGATGGGACTGTCCGGCTACGGCACCAGGCAATTGCCGAAAGGCGAGGGCATGGGCGTTGCCTGCGTCTCGTCGCAGGAACGCGCGAGCGCGAGCTGGACGGCGTGCGTGGCTCACGTCGCCGTCGCGCCGTCGGGCGCGGTGACCGTGAAGAAGCTCACGATCGCAACCGACGTGGGCACGCAGGTGCATCCCGACAACATCCGCGCCCAGGTCGAGGGCGCGGCGCTGTGGGGCCTGTCTCTGGCGATGTACGAGAAGGCGACGCTGAAGGACGGTGGCATCGAGCAGACCAATTTCGACAGCTACACGCCCTTGCGCATGAGCCAGACGCCCGAGGTTGCGGTTGCCGTGATCGCCAATGGCGAGAAGGCCACCGGCGTCGGCGAGCCCGCGGTGACGGTGGTGGCCCCCGCCATCGGCAACGCCATCTTCAATGCCAGTGGCGCCCGCGTCCGGGCGCTGCCGATCACGGCCGAGGCCGTGAAGGCGAGCATGAAGGCGTAGGGTTGGATGAAGGCTGCTTGAGACAATCCGCCGGAGGGCCAACCTCCGGTGGATTTGTTCCGAGCCTTTGCAGTCGCGTTCACCGTCGTGCCCGGGCTTGTCCCGGGCATCCACGTTCTTCGTGTCCCGGCTCAGGCCGTGGATGGCCGGGACGGGCCTGCCATGACGGAGACTTCGGAGCCAAAAATTCCCCTTTATTATCAATGACCGTTCTACTGTGCATGGGGTTGTTTTCGCGGTTTTGAAGTTCCCGCCGACGGGGAGACGAAACCCGTAAAATTGGACGCAATTCCGCAGGGTTCCATTGAGCACGCCTCTTAAGGGCCAGAGAACCTGATCCGGCTTAGGCTGACGCCAAATCCCGTCCCGTGCCTTGGGGAAGTCATGAACGCCTCAGCGAAACCCGCCGCCAAACGTCGGCTTCTGCTCGCCTCCGATCGCAGCGACGAGAGCAGCGAGCTCGCCAGCATTCTGAAAGCGGTCGGCGACGTCTCGACAGTGACGACAGAGGCCATCCCCGTCCAACCCGCGCGCGATCTCTCCGGCCTCGTGGTCGACATCAACCTGCGCTCGCCCGAAAGCGTGCAGCGGGTCCGCAACAAGCTGCGCGGCGATGCCTACCGTTCGATGCCGCGGCTGTTCGTGCTCGCAGACGCCCTGCATCACGGCACCATGCAGGCCTGGGCGTTGGGGGCCACCGACACCATCTCGCGGCCGCTTCAGGCCGACGCCATCTTGCAGCGCGTCCGCGCCGCCTTCCCGGACACTGCCGCCTATGACGCGACCGATCGCGGCAAGACGCTCAACCGCGGCGTCGAGGCGGCGCACGCGGTGCTGGCCAAGATGTTCGAGAAGATGCCGCTCGGCGTGCCCCTGACCTTCGATGACGTCATTGCGGCCGAGAGCAAGATTCTGAAGGCGATCAAGCATTCCTCGCTGCGCGAATGGCTGACCACGGTCGGCTGCCACCATGTCGGCAGCTATCGCCATTGCCTGTTCGTCACCGGCTTCGCCGTCGCCTTCGCCCAGCATCTCGGCATGCGCGAGGACGACCAGCGCCGCCTGACCCGCGCCGCGCTGCTGCACGACGTCGGCAAGGCCTTCGTTCCCGCCGCGCTGCTCGACAAGCCCGGCAAGCTCACCGACGAGGAGATGGAAGAGGTGCGCCAGCATCCGCGTCGCGGCTATGAAGCGCTCGCCGCACAAGGCGGCTTCCCGCCGGAGATGCTGGACGTGGTGCTGCATCATCACGAATTCCTCGACGGCTCCGGCTATCCGAACGGCCTGTCGTCGAACCAGATCAGCGACATCGTGCGGCTGACGACGATCGTCGACATCTACGCCGCCCTGGTGGAGAAGCGCGCCTACCGCATGCCCTTCACCCACTCCCGCGCGTTCTCGATGATGGAAGGCATGGGCGGCAAGCTCGACCAGCAGCTGTTGCAGGCGTTCCGGCCGGTGGCGCTGGGATCGTTCTGATCTTGGCGTCGTCTCCGATTTAATCGGCGACGGCGCTGCACTCTCGGTGTCGTCCCGGCGAAAGCCGGGACCCATAAGCCGGGGAGTAGTTTGGCGAAGACTGGTCGTTCGGGACTGCGGCCATCCACCATCGATAGATCACGCGGTGTGGGTCCCGGCTTTCGCCGGGACGACGTTGGGGCGATAGCTTGCGCTACCCAACCATCTTCCTGAGCTCCGCCTTCGCCACCTTTTCCAGCGTCGAGCGCGGCATGTCGTCGACGAGCCTGATCTCGCGCGGCACCTTGAAGTCGGCGAGGCCCTTGCGGCAGGCGGTCATCACCCTGTCATGCAGGTCGGGCGCGGCGCCCGCGACGCCGCCTTGCGGGATGATGAAGACGACCGGCACCTCGTCCAGCATCGGATGCGTCTTCGCAACCACCGCCGCCTCGCGCACGCCGGGGACCAGCGCGATCACCTGCTCGATCTCGGAGGCCGCGACGTTCTCGCCGCCGACCTTCAGCATGTCCTTGGCGCGGTCGCCGAACTTGATGTAGCCGTTCTGAAGCCGCTCGACGCGGTCGCCGGTGAGAAAGAAGCCGTGCTCGTCAAAACTCTCGCGCGTCGCCTTCTCGTTGTGCAGATATTCTGCGAACAGCGACAGGCCGGGGATGCCCTTGATCGCGAGATTGCCGGTGCCGCCGACTTCCGTCGGCCGTCCGTCGTCGTCGGCGATGCGGATCTGGTATTCGGGCGCGGCGCGACCGATCGACATCGGGATGTTGGGCTGATCGACCTCGCCGACGATGCCGTGGGTGATGGTCTCGGTCATGCCCCACCAGCCGATGACCTTGACGCCGAACGCGGCGAAGGCCGGCGGCTCGTTGATGGCGGACCCCCACAGGCGGAATTTGTGGTCCCTCGGGATCTCCTGCTCGAGCAGGGCCTTCATGCAGAACGGAATGGTCGAGGTCCAGGTCGCGCCGTGCTCGCGCGCCACGCTCCAGAACCGGCTGGCGGAGAAGCGCGGCTGGATCACGCAGGAGCCGCCGACCCACAGCGTCGCCAGCATGGAGTAGGCCAGCGCATTGGTGTGGAATAGCGGCAGATAGGTCTGGTGCACGTCGCTCGCATGCAGATCCTCATGTGCGGCGTTGATCTTGGCGCCCCACAGCGCGTTGGCATGGGTCCACAGCACCGCTTTCGGCCGCGACGTGGTGCCGGACGTGTACTGCACGCTGCAAGGCGCCAGCGGATCGGTCGCCCGCTGCGGGCGGTCGGCGCTGTCGGCGAACAGCGCCTCGAAACTGTCACCGCGCGAGACGGCCTGCGCAGGCGCCGTGCCGGCGTCATGCGACGTCACTGCCATCCAGCGAATGTTGCGGCAGTTCTGCGCGACGACTTCCGCATAGGCCGGCTGCGTGATCGCGGCGACCGCGCCGCAATGATCGGCGAAATACTCGATCTCGGCCGGCGCCGAGCGGGTATTGGTGGTGACCGCGATGGCGCCGAGCTCGACACAGGCGAACCAAGCCAGCATCGCCTCGATGCAGTTGTCGAGATGAATGAGCACATATTCGCCGGGCTTGACGCCACGCCTGGCCAGCCCTGCCGCGAGCGAACCGACTCGCTCGTGAAATTCGCCGTAGCTCCAGTGCCGCGCCGGCGCGTCGAACGGCGCCCAGATCAGGAACGGATGGGCGCTGCGCACCTCGGCGCGCATCCTCAAGAGCCAGGGTACGTCGAGCCCGTCGAAGGGGCTCACGATTCCGGCGGCGGTTTTCTGGATAGCCATGTGTCCTCCCGTGCAGCCTGCATCTTGCTGGCGGCTGCTTTTCGATGATTGTGTCTTCCTGCCATCCGATGGCGTGGGAAGCAAATTGGGGGTCAGTCCGCGCTCCCCCGTCATTGCTTCGCCGCAAGGGCTCCTCGCAGCGACGGTGTTTAGGGCAGGCAGCGAGTCCTAACGGCCATCGTCCTCGTACGACGAGATCTCGATCAAGCTGCCATCCGGGTCCCTGCAATAGACCGAGCGCAGCGTGCCGCGCGCGCCTTGCCTCGGGCCTGGGCCTGCTTCGATCGCGACGCCATGTGCCTGCAAATGCGCCACCACCTCGTCCGGTGTGGCCGAGGTGAGAAAGCAAAGATCCTCGCTGCCGGCGGTCGGGTGGCCGGCGGTGAACCACTCCACTTTATCTGCATCGCGTTGCCGGACGTTGATCTTCTGGTTACCGAATTCGAGGAAAGTGCGGGGCGGCTTGCCGCCGCCAGGATCGAACAGCTTGACTTCCATGCCGAGAATCTTGCGATACCACTCCGCGGTCACCGCGACATCGCTGACATTGATCACGAGATGATCCAGGGCGTGAACCTTGACCGGCATGTCTCATCCTTTCGTCGTGATGCGCGCTGCGCACTTTCCGCCTGTAGCAAGCTTTGTTACAACCGACGCGACTTTCCAGCTATCCGACTTTCAAGAACAACACTGGGAGAACCCTTGAGATGATCACTCGCCGTACCGCGCTGGGCCTGCTCGCCGCCAGTCCGCTTGCAGCCAACCCGCTGTCGAAGGCCCTTGCCGCCGATTACCCGGCCCGTCCGGTGAAATGGGTGGTCGGCTATCCGCCGGGCGGGGCCACCGACATCCTGGCGCGGCTGCTCGGCCAGCGGCTCTCGGAAAAGCTCGGCCAGCAATTCGTGGTCGAGAACAAGCCGGGCGCCGGGAACAATATCGCCACCGAATCGGTCGTCAATGCCGAGCCCGACGGCTACACGCTGCAGCTGGTCAATCCGGCCAACTACATCAATGCCTCGCTCTACGCCAACCTGAAGTTCAACTTCGTGCGCGACATCGCGCCGGTCGCTTCGTTCCAGCGGGTGCCGAACGTGATGACCGTCAACAAGGACGTGCCGGCCAAGAACGTCGCCGAGTTCATCGAATATGTGAAAGCCAATCCCGGCAAGGTGAACATGGCCTCGTCCGGCAACGGCACCTCGGTGCATCTGTCCGGCGAGATGTTCATGGCCATGACCGGCTGCAAGATGCAGCACGTGCCCTATCGCGGCGCTGCGCCCGCGATCACCGACATGCTCGGCGGCCAGGTGCAGGTGATCTTCGACAACATGCCCTCGATCATCCAGCACATCCGCTCCGGCTCGCTGCGCGCGATCGGCGTCACCACCGCGCAGCGCTCGCCGCAACTGCCCGACGTGCAGGCGATCGCAGAGACCGTCAAGGACTACGAGGCCAGCGCGCTGTTCGGGATGGGTGCGCCGAAGAACACGCCGAAGGAGATCATCGCCAAGCTCAATGCCGAGGTCAACGCGCTGATGAAGGAGCCCGACATGGCCAAGCGTCTGGTCGAGCTCGGCGGCGAGCCGCGGGTGCAGACGCCTGAGGCGTTCGGTGAGGAGATCAAGGCCGAGACCGAGAAGTGGAAGAAGGTCGTCGAGTTCGCCGGCCTGAAGGTCGAGTAAGGATCTTGTGATGATCGAGATGGAGCCCTGCCGTTCGGCAGGGCTTTTTTCTTGCGCGCTCGATGCCAGTTGATCTGGAATAAAAGGCCGCAACGAAACCTGATGATATGTGGGACCGTATCTCGCGTCACAGAGAGAGGAATTGGTATCATGCGGATCATGCAATTGGCGCTGCCGGCGCTGGCCACCATGGTTCTCGTCGGTTTCGCCGCCAGCACCCCCGCCACAGCGCGCGATTATCCCTGGTGCGCGCAGGGCGGCGAGTACGACTATCCCGGCGAATGCGCCTACAGCACCTATGAGCAGTGCCAGGCCAGCGTCTCCGGCCGCCTGCTGTTCTGCGATCGCAATCCTCGCTTTGCCTACGGCCAGCAACAGGTCCCTCAACCGCGGCCGCACCGGCGCGCGCGGCCTGTCATTCCGTACTGATCGCGCTTCGCACGCTCGCCCGATCACGCAGTCGCGCGGACCCGTGCGAACGGGTTCCTGCTTGACGCGCTTTCGCTCGCGTCTATACTAAACCATATGGTTAAGTATAAGGACGAGACGCTGGACCGGACCTTTGCGGCGCTATCCGACCCGACACGGCGTGCCCTGCTGGCACGTCTCGGCGAGCAGGACGGCCTGACGGTGAGCGAGCTGGCCGCGCCGTTTCCGGTCTCGCTGCCGGCAATCATGAAGCATCTCGACGTGCTCACGGATGCCGGCCTGATCATACGGGAGAAGACCGGACGCACGGTCGCCTGCCGGCTCACCGCGCAGCCGATGGAGCAGGCGATGAGCTGGCTCAATCGCTATTCGCAGTTCTGGTCCCACAATTTCGATCGTCTCGCCGCCTTCGTGGAGGATGAGAAATGGCCAACGCCGCCGCCAACGCCGCCGAACGCCCGGCAGAACGTCCAAGCCTCACGCTCACGCGCCGGCTCCGCGCGCCGCCCGAAAAGGTCTACGCCGCCTGGACGCAAGCCGCGCAGCTAGCGCAATGGTTCGGGCCGCCGAACATGAAGCCGGCGACGCTTCAGGCCGAGCTCGACGTCCGCGTCGGTGGCCGCTACCGCATCAGCTTCATCCGTGACGACGGCGAATATTTCGAAGCCGGCGGCCATTATCGCGAGGTGGTGCCGAACGAGCTCCTCGTCTTCACCTGGGCCTGGCACTCGACACCGGAGCGTGAATCGCTGGTGACGATCTCGCTGAGGCCGGACGGTGCCGGCACCTTGATGGTCTTCCATCACGCCCAGTTCTTCGACGAGACCGCACGCGACAACCACCAGCGCGCCTGGAGTTCGTTGCTCGACAAGCTCGACGCCTTCGTCGCCTGACGTCAGGGAGAACGCCATGCAGCACCATCAGATCGTCTCGCGCGAGCAATGGATCATCGCGCGCAGGGCCCATCTGGCGCGCGAGAAGTAGCTCACGGCGGCCCGCGAGCGCCTCGCCGAGGAGCGCCGCGCCTTGCCCTGGGTCAAGGTCGACAAGGCTTACGCTACCGCTTCGCGTCCGCCTGCTCCGTCGCATTGCACGAGATCAGCATCGTATACGGCCGGGCGTTGGTGGCGATGTCGGTGGTCTTGAGCTCGCCCTTTGGTTCGGCGGTCTGATAGGGCACCACGGAGTTGTCGAGGAAGTCGCGCAGCACGCCGGTCTTGATGGCGAAGTTGATGTTCTCGGGAATGTTGCCGGTCACCGCGGCAATACGCAATGCGGGGATCTTTCCGGTGACCACGCCCACGACTTGACCGGTGCTATCGAACAGCGGCCCGCCGCTATTGCCGGGCTGCACGGGGGCGCTGATCTGCAGGAAGCGCGAGTCGTTGCGCATGCCGCTGAGCGAGCTCACGATGCCGGTCGTCACGGTGAAGTCCGAGGTCAGGATTCCGTGATAGGGAAAGCCGATCGCGACCACGGAATCGCCGGAGCGGATCGAGCGGTCGCGGATCCGGGCAAAGTCCTTGAATGTCGTCGTCGATGGCGCCTGCAACAGGGCAAGATCGTTGTTGGCGTCGCTCGACACCACGCGCAGCACCGTTGCGGCCTCGCCGGTGAGATTGCCCTTGATGTCGCCGACGCAGCCGTCGATCACATGGTGGTTGGTGACGATGTGTCCGCTCGTACTCACCACGAAGCCGGTGCCGCTCTTGGCCCTGGCGGGTTTGCCGCCGGCGGGCGATGCCGCCTGCTTGTCCGGCGCAGCCTGCGGCTTGGCGGTCATCTTGGTGAAATCGCCGACCTTGTCCAGCCCGTCGGCCTTGACCCGGGTCACACAATTGCTGACGGCGGCAATCAGAGGGGCAGTCGAGGTCAGGCTGAACTGGAAGGGCGTGCCTCTCGCCACCGCCACCATCAGGCTCGCCTTCTGGAAAGCGCGCGCGACGTTTGTCGGCAGAACGGCTGAGACCATGACCTCGGAAAAGGCGGTCGCAAACAGCCTCACCTCGGCCTGACCGTCAAAGGTCAGGTCGATCGTCAGGTTCTCGCCCTTCTTGAAACGAAACGCTGGATTGGCAAAACCGAGCAGCCACGCGTTGTTCGAATCCTGGCCGACAAGCAAGGTCATGCCATTGGCGTAGGGCATGCTTGCAGCGCAGTGAGAGAACGCGCCGGTCGAGTCATTGGTGAAAGCGCCACCGTTCCAGTTGCCGACGTGGATTGTGCCGAAAGGCCCCGCCGCATGAACGAACCCGGCCAGCATCACCTCGAAAACAAACGCAACGACAAACGACCTCAGCCACATACCAGCCCCCTGGAACGCTTCCGGGTCCATCTTATCCGTCAGGATATGTAGCGCGCAACCGCCAGTTGTCCGCTCGCGCCCGGTCGGGCCGCCGCGACATTCGGGCTTGCCTTTACTTTGCGGTGCCATATACTTTGCAATACAAAGTAACGGGACCCTGCAGTCCAGAAACGCCCCCGGGCGGAACGAGGATTTACGTTGCCGATGCGCGATCTCGACAAGGCGCTGGCCGACATCGTGGCGATCCGCAGTCAGATCGCGGCGGGCACCGCCTTCCGCGGCTACGGCCCGGCGACGATGGTGGCGACCGGCGCTGTCGCGCTCATCACCGCGGTTCTGCAGTTCTGGCTGCTGGATGACCCCACCGGCGAGCCGCTCGGATTCTTCATCGGCTGGCTCAGTGCCGCCGTGCTCTCGGGGCTGATGATCGGCATCGAGATGCGGGCGCGTTCGCGCCGTCACCATTCGGGCCTGGCGGATGCCATGATCCACCAGGCCGTCGAGCAGTTCCTGCCCGCAGGCGTTGCCGGCGTGCTGCTCGCGGTGGTGATGTGGAAGTTCGCGAGCGAGACGCTGTGGCTGCTGCCGGGCCTGTGGCAGATCCTGGTGTCGCTCGGCATCTTTGCCTCGGTCCGCTCACTGCCGCGCACCGTCGCATTCGCCGGCGCCTGGTATTTCGTGTCCGGCTTCGCAGTGGTGGTGCTGGCAAGCCGAACCCATACGCTGTCGCCATGGACCATGGGGCTGCCCTTCGTGATCGGGCAATCGGTGATGGCGGCCATTCTGCATTTCGCGTCTGGAGACAATGATGTCGAAGACTGACAGCGCGCCCTTCTCCTATGAAGGACTCGACCGCGTGATCCACGAGAAGGCGAGGCTCGGGCTTCTGACCTCGCTGATGGCGCATCCCAAGGGGCTGGCATTCGGCGATCTCAAGCAGCTCTGCGGCCTCACCGACGGCAATCTCAGCCGGCACCTTGCCGTGCTCCAGGAGGCGGGCCTCGTCGAGATGACCAAGGGCTACGAGGGCAACCGCCCGCACACGACCTGCCGCCTGACCAAGGCCGGCCGCCGCCGTTTCCTCGACTATCTCGCTGTGCTCGAGCGGCTGGTGCGCGACGCGGCGAAAGCCGCCGGCCGCGAGGCGCCGCCGCTCGGCCGCCTTGGTATCGCCTCGACCTGATTCTCCCCTTTATGACCGGAGACTTTGCAATGCGAAGTGAGACTACGCCGCGCAACGAGAAGCTTCATGTCGGCATCATCATGGACGGCAACGGCAGATGGGCGACGCGGCGCGGCCTGTCCCGCGTGCGCGGCCACGAGGCCGGCGTCGAGACCATCCGCCGTATCGTCGAGGCCGCGCCCAAGCAGGGCATCGGCACGCTGACGCTTTACGCTTTCTCGGCCGACAATTGGCGGAGGCCGAGGGCCGAGGTCGCGGCGCTGATGACCTTGCTGCGCTTCTATCTGGCCAACGAGGTGCATAGTCTCGTCAGGAACGGCGTGCGTCTCACCGTGATCGGCCGCCGCGACCGGCTGCCCGACGGCATCGCCACCGCGATCTCGCGCGCCGAAGAGGCGACCGCCCGCGGAAGCGCGCTGCATCTGCGCATCGCCGTGGATTACTCGGCTCGCGATGCGATCCTCAACGCGGCGGCCAAAGCGGCCGCGCTCACCAGCCTCACCCGCGAAGCGTTCTCGCAGCTCGTCACCGGCGAGGCTGACCTTCGCGACGTCGATCTCATCATCCGCACCTCGGGCGAGAAGCGGCTGTCCGACTTCCTGCTCTGGGAGGGCGCCTATGCCGAGCTGCACTTCACCGAGCGGATGTGGCCCGAGTTCAACGCGGGCGATCTTGCCGAGGCGCTCGCCGCCTTCCACGGCCGCGAGCGCCGCTTCGGCGGCCTTCCGGCGATCGTGCCGGAAGAGGTGCCTTCGCTCTCCCGGGTGTGACGCACGGCACGCGGGCGCACCCCTCATACGCGTTGATTTGCCGCGTGACACGGATCATGCTCTGGTCTGGGGCGATGGGGTCCGCAGCGACGGGAGCTTCTGCGATGCGCGCAGTCCTGGATTATTGCACCGGCGGAACGGAGCGGCAGGTCGCCGCCGGCACGCTCATTGTCAACGAGGGTGGCACCAGCGGCCATCTCTACGTGCTGATGCAAGGCAAGCTCGAGGTGCTCAAGGGTGAGATGGTGGTGGCTACCGTCACCGAACCCGGCGCAGTGCTCGGTGAGATGTCCGTGCTGCTGGGCCAGCCGCACACCGCAACCGTGCGGGCCTGCTCCGACGCGATCGTCTATGAGTTCGAGGACGCCGCCTCGTTCCTGGAGAAGGAGCCGGGTGTGGCCCTGCTGATCGCAAAGATGCTGGCGCAGCGGCTCAATGTCGCCAACACCTATCTCGCCGATCTCAAGCGGCAATATGCCGGCCAGGGCACGCATCTGGCCATGGTCGGCGAGGTGCTCCAGAGCATGATCAACCTGCCGCCGCTTGAGGTCTCGCCAGGCTCGGATCGGAAATCCGATCCAAGAATGTGAGCCAGTCGGGCGCCGCCTCGATGGGGGCGGCGGGGCGTTTCAGCGGCGCATTCAGGTCGATCCACTGGGCTTCGCCGGCCGCAAGCCAGAACGCCTTGTCCGCGTCGAGGTCGAGGACGATGCAGGTCGGCGGCCGGCCCGGTTGCAGGCCGGTGTTGAAGACCCAGGTCTGGCCCAGCCGGTCGAACCACGAGCCGCCGGTGATGAACGGCGACTGGTGCACATGGCCCGAGATCACCATCGACGGCTGGTATTGCATGATCCATTGCACCAGCTCGACGTCGCCGAAGAAGCGCTTGCCGCCCCAGCTCGTCGGTGAATCCGCCGGCGGCGCGTGATGCGCCCAGATCCAGCGCCGCAGCCGGCCAGTGGCGGCATTGCGCAACTGTTCGACGATGCGCTGCTTCACCAGGGGTCCGTCCCACCACGGGCACACCGTGAACATTGTGTCGCCGATGCTGAGGCTGTCGCCGTCGCAGGCGATGCCCAGCTCGCGTACCTCCGAAATCCAGCGTGCGACCTTCTCGCCTTCGGTGTTGCGCTCGTCCAGGTCGTGATTGCCGGAGCAGAGGATCACGCGGGTCTGCGCGGCAAGCAGCGCGAGGTACTTCTTCACCACCACGATCTGGGCGCGGAAGTCCACGATCGAGCCGATGTCGAGCGCGTCGCCGGCGAAGATCACGAGATCGAATTGCGGCGCCGCGCTGACCAGCCAGTCGAGCTGGGGCAGCGAATAGTGCAGGTCGGCCACGACCAGGCAACGCATCGAAAATCCGTCGGCGAGAGCTCGAAAATGTCTGGGAATTCCAGGTGTCATGAAGCAAGAAGCGGACCACCATGGCCGCCCCTGCGCGTCACCGTCGCGGGGCTGGACCGGTTGATCGAATTCTGATGTCGTGGGCACCGTAACGCGGATGCCCGTATGACCCCCTTCAAGACCATTCGCGCGCGGGCCGAGAAGCGCAAGGGCGGGCCCAGGGCGCTGGAGAAACTGATGCCGGCCAGGCCGGACCTCGAGCGGCTGGCCGGGCTCGGCGATGACCGTATCCTCGCCGAGATGACCAGGCGGGTGTTCTGCGCCGGCTTCGCCTGGAGCGTGATCGATTCGAAATGGGACGGTTTTGAAGACGCCTTCCTGCATTTCCAGCCCGCCAAGCTCACCTTCCAGCCCGAAGACTATTGGGAGGGCCTGCTGCGCGACGCGCGCATCGTGCGTAACGGCGCCAAGATCATGTCGGTGCGCGACAACGCCGCCTTCGTGCAGGAAATCGCGAAGCAGCACGGCAGCTTCGGCAAGTTTCTGGCGAAGTGGCCGTCGTCCGACGAGATCGGCCTGCTCGATCTGCTCAACAAGCGCGGCAGCCGGTTAGGGGGCAACACCGGCCAGATGCTGCTGCGCTTCGTCGGCTGGGACGGTTTCGTGACGTCCAAGGACGTGGTGGTCTGCCTGCGCGATGCAGGTCTCGACATCGCCGAAGAGGTCAAGTCGAAGGGCGATCTCGCCAAGGTGCAGGCGCAGTTCAACGCCTGGGCCGAGGAGACCGGCCTGCCCTACACTTATCTGTCACGCATCTGCGCTTTGTCGGTCGGCGAGAACCGCGGCGAGTAGCGCGTGAGCGCGCTGACGTCGAGATCGTGTGCATCCTGTGGCGATCTCGTGCCGCGAACGCGGCAGATGCCGCGCGCGATCACGAAATACATTTTGCAGGAACATTTGTCCGCAGCGCCTGTTCGGGACTTTGAGCCAGGCGGACAAGGGCAGGGAACGCATGCTCCCGCCTGGGTCAATGAAACCGCAGACAGAAACGGAGCAGCTCATGAAGCTCACATCCGAACAGGTGAAGCAGACCGTCAACCAACTCGGCGCTCAGGTGCTGCCCGACGAGCATCCCGCGATGCCGCAGCTCAACAGCATGTTCGGCGAGCACACCTTCTTCGTCGACGAGAGGGGCCTCAAGGTCCTCGAGCCTACAGCGTTGCCTGGTGCCGACACCGACCGCCCGAGCGGCGAGGTCATCAGCCTCGCCGATTGGGGCGATTCCGACCTGACGCGCCTGATGGCGCATGAGCCCGAGCCGACCGGCGTGATCGTGGTGTTCGAGCACGTGAGGCATTGAGCGAGTCGACTTTCATCGGTGGCGGGCCTGAAAATCCGTCACCGACAGTCGCGCTCACCGAGCGTTCAATCGCGGCGGCTCCAACCTGGCCGCCGGAGTCATGCCTGGAGCGGAATCTCGATGGCGATCTGAGTCCCCGGATCCGTCGTGCTCTCGAGCCGCAGGCGTCCGTTCAGCGATGAAGCCACCAGATTAAAGGCGATGTGGAGCCCCAGGCCGGCATGGCCGCTCTCCCGACCAGTCGTGACGAACGGATCGAAGATGTGCGCCTGTAATTCGTCGGGAATTCCGACGCCCTCATCAGCGCAGACGAGGCGGACGGATGCCGGGTCCGGCTGGCTGACCGTGATGACAAACCGGCCGCCTCTCTTGTCAGGATAGGCATGGCCTGCGCTGTTGAGAGCGAGATTGCTGATCACCTGAGCAAGCGCTCCGGGGTAGCTGTTGAGCTTGATCCCCGCCGGGCATCGGACCTCGACCGTCAGGCCATGATGCGACAGCAATGGCCCTAGCTTGGACGTCAACTCCGACAGCCAGTCTTTGAGCTCGAAGGTCCGCCGGTCCTCGTCGGCCTGATGGACGGCGACCTGCCTGAAGCTGTGCACCATCTCGGATGCGCGGTGCAGATTGTCGAACGTCAGACTGAGCCCCTGCTTGAGCCTGTCGATGCCCCTGGTCAGATCGGAACGCCGGACCGAGGCTCCACCCAAGGCGTCAGCCATCGTTTGCAGGTCGGTCTGCATGGCGGTCGAGGTCGTCAAAGCGAGGCCGAGCGGGGTGCTGACCTCGTGCGCGACGCCGGCCACCAATTGGCCGAGCGAGGCGAGCTTTTCGGCCTGCACGAGCTGCTCCTGGGTCGCGCGCAGATCGCGCAGCGATTTCTCCGAGCGTTCCTTTTCCCGTTGCAGCGCCTCCGACGTCCGGAATTGTCTTCGCGCCCGGTACTCGCGCGCAGCCACGGCGTAGAGCGACAAGGCGTAGGCATTGCCGACGAGAGAATGATTGATGAATCTCAAGCCCGTCGGCAGCGTCGGCGCGAGCGTCTCGGCGACGATCAGTGCCAGCCACGACAGCACGCAGAAAATCGCCAGCGAGCCGATACGTAATGGCAGCATGGTCGAGACGAACAGGATGATCATCATCATGCCGGGCGCGGCAAACGTGAAGCCCGACGGCAGCACGAGATAAATGCTGGGCAGGATGCAGCCGGGAATGACGCAATAGACGAGGAAAATCGTCTCTGCCCACGGCTTCATCCACCGCCGCGACAGCAGCGCCGTCAGCGGCAGCAGGATGAATACGGCCGTGCCGCCGCGGATTGCGAGCGTGATCGGAACCACTTCGGGGTACAACACCCAATCCCAGAGCGTGTAGCCGGCATAGGTGGCGGCGCCGAGCAGCATCGCGATCTGCGTCCATCCGAGGCTGCCCCGGACATATTGGTCGACAAACCGCCGCTCCTCGATGCGGTCTTCGAAGCGCAGTCCGAGGCGTATCAATAAGGCAAGCATTCCAACATCAATCGCGAAAAGACCCGTTTGACGTCTCTACGACAGGTTCTGCGCCGCGTCGCCGAAAAAGATGTCGCGTTCGCCGGAGGGGCCCCTCTGGCCCGATTCAGATCCCCAGCGTCAACTGCGGCTCCGAATCGCCGCCGACCTGGAGCGAAGACAGCGAGACCCCCAACAGCCTGACGCGCTTGGGCAGCGGCATCTCGGCTTCGAGCAGGCCGCAGGCCAGCCGCTCCAGTTCGTCCCGGCCCGCGACGGCCGCAGCGACGGACCTGCTGCGCGTGATGATCTCGAAGTCGGCGAACTTGACCTTCAGGGTAACGGTGCGGCCGCGATTGCCCGTCGCCTCGCAATGGCGCCAGACCTTGTCGACGAGAGGCCTGAGTTCGGCGACCAGCGCGTCGAATGCGTCGAGGTCGATCGAGAACGTGTTCTCCGCGCCGATCGACTTGCGGATCCGGTTGGCCCGCACCGGCCGCTCGTCGACGCCGCGTGAGATCCAATAGTAATAGGCGCCGGACTTGCCGAAATTCGCGTTCATGAACTCCAGCGTCTGGTTACGGATATCGAGACCAGTGAACAGGCCGAGCGCGTTCATCTTCGCGGCTGTCGTCGGGCCGATCCCGTGGAACTTGCCGACCGGCAGCGTCTCGACGAAGGCCGGCCCCATCTCCGGCGAGATCACGAATTGACCGTTGGGCTTGCGATGATCCGAGGCGAGCTTGGCCAGAAACTTGTTGTAAGAGATGCCCGCCGAAGCGTTGAGCCCCGTCTCGGCCTTGATCTTCTCGCGGACCTTCAGCGCGATGTCCCGCGCCAGCGGGATGCCTTGCAGGTTCTCCGTCACGTCGAGATAGGCTTCATCCAGCGACAACGGCTCGACGATGGGCGTGTGCTCGGCGAAGATCTCGCGGATATGCCGCGAGATCGCCTTGTAGACCTCGAAGCGCGGCTTGACGAAGATCAGATCGGGACATTGCCGCCTGGCCGTCACCGACGGCATGGCGGAGCGAACGCCGAACTTGCGGGCCTCGTAGCTGGCAGCCGCGACGACGCCGCGTTCCGCGGAGCCTCCGACCGCGACCGGCTTTCCGCGTAGCTCCGGATTGTCGCGTTGCTCCACCGACGCATAGAAGGCATCCATGTCGATGTGGATGATCTTGCGCACCGGCGAGGCTGCGCCGGTCACCGTGTCGGATTCGCTCATGGAAAGATGATACAATCGAGCCAGGGGAAGCGCGAGGTGATGGATGTTTCAGTTATTGGTCTTCGTCGTCGCCGTGGTTGGCATCGGCTGGCTGATCGGCGCGACCAATCTGCCCGGAGAGTGGTATGCGGGCCTGGCCAAGCCGGATTTCGTGCCGCCGAACTGGGCGTTTCCGGTGGCCTGGACCATCCTTTACATCATGATCGCCGTCGCGGGCTGGCGGACCTATCGTCGTGCTCCGTCGGGAAAGGCGATGCTGGTCTGGGCCGCGCAACTGGCGCTCAATTTCACCTGGTCGCCGGTCATGTTCACGATGCACCAGATCGGGGCCGCGCTCGTCATCCTCATCTGCCTGTTCGCCGCGATCGTGACTTACATCGGCCTCGAGATGTCACGAGACAGGCTGGCGGCCGCTTTGTTCGTGCCTTACGCGGCGTGGGTCGCGTTTGCCGGCGTGCTCAATGCGGCGATCTGGCGTTTGAATTGAGACGATCATTCTCAATCAATCTCAAACAGCAATCCCAGGCTTGTGAGTGGCAGGCATCAGCACGCGATCTAATATGAGCCCGCGGAGGACAGCCAATGCAATACAGCTCCCAGCTCATTCAGACCATGCGTCAGGCCCTGGAAACCGTGATGGCGAGCGTGCCGGCCCATCAATCGGTCTTCGGTCTCAAAGCGGCCGTGGCCGAATGCATCCTGAAAGCCGCCGCACACGGCCAAACGTCATATGACGGACTGGTGACGTCCGCCTCCGACCAGATCCAGGCGATTGTCGCGATGCTGACGTGAGTGCCGGTATCACAACGGCTGATAACACTGGCGCACCCGACACGATTCGAACGTGTGACCTTTGCCTTCGGAGGGCAAGGGTGAGGAAATTACCCCTGCTTACCCGAAATCCCTTGGAATTGCTGGCCCCCAGATATAGGCTGAAAACAGCCTGATTTGGGGGCTACGGTCGTTTCCTCAGATTTCCCCCGTTTCCTGGCGCCTGCTTACCCGGTGCTTACCTCGAGGGAATCTTGCCCAAACTGACCAAGCGCGTGGTCGATGCCGTGGAATCGACAGGAGACGACGTCTTCGTATGGGATGACGAGCTCCGGGGCTTCGGCCTGCGCGTGAAGAAGAGCGGGGCCAAGTCCTTCCTGGTGCAGTACCGGAACGCCAACGGTCGCAGCCGGCGGCTCACCTTGGGACGCTACGGTGTGCTGACCCCCGAGGAGGCTCGCCGAGACGCCAAGCTCGCCCTGGCTGACGTCGTGAGGGGTGCAGATCCAGTCGAGAGCAAGAAGCTGGCCCGGGGCGCGATGACCGTCGAGGAACTCTGCCGCGAGTACCTGGACAAAGCCGAGCGGGGCCTGATCCTGACCCGCCGGGGCGAGGTTAAAAGCAAGACGACCCTATACAGCGACAAGGGCCGTATTGAGCGGCACATAATCAAGCTGGTTGGCAAGAAGACCGTGAAGGGCTTCACCTCCACCGACGCCAAAGGTCTCCAGCGCGACATCATCGCCGGCAAATCAGCAGCCGACGTGAAGACTAAGACCCGGGGGCGGGCGATAGTGACTGGCGGGAGGGGAACAGCGGCCCGGACGATGGGGCTGCTGGGTGGCATTTTCAGTTATGCCGTTGACGAGGGCTATCGGCCAGACAACCCGGTCAGCGGCATCCGACGCCCCAAAGACCAGACCAGAGAGTGGCGCCTAGATGACGCCGGGTACCGCCGCCTGGGGAAGTGCCTGGCCGCCGCCGAAGCAAACGGCGAACACTGGCAGCGCGTCCTCGCCAGCCGGACGTCCGCCATGACTGGTTGCCGATTGGACGAGGTGGAGGGGCTGCTCAAGACCGAGGTCGATCCGGTCGGGATGGCCCTTCGCCTGGGAAACAGCAAGACAGGGAAGAGCATCCGCCCTGTCGGGCCCGCCGTTATTGCGGTGCTGAAGGCAGCGATGGCGAAGTCCAAATCGAAGTATGTGTTCCCCGCCATCACGACCGACGCGAAACATCACACCGGCTTGACCCGATGGCTTCAGAAGGTGTCGACCAAGGAGGTTCCGGGGATCACCAGCCACGGGCTGCGCCACTCGTTCAGTTCGACCGCAGAGGATCTCGGTTATTCGATTCCCACGATCAAAGCGCTGATCGGACACTCACGGGCCAGCGTCACAGAAGGCTATATCCACAAGATCGACTCGGCGCTGCTTGCTGCGGCCGATCGAATCGCCAGACACATAGATGATGCGATGAGCGGGAAGAAGCGCAGCAAGGCCTGACCAATCGGCGCGGCTAGGGTAGCTCCCGAAAAGCTGGTCCGCACCAGCCTGCCGCGTCGTTCCTTATGCGGAGCACAAGCGGAAGTGCGATGAGCATCGACGTAATTCATAAACAACTGAGCCGCAGGGCCGAGTTCTGGAAGAAGTCGCTCGGCTGGCCGAACGACGATACTTCATACGTCTTTCTGGGCCGCGCAGTACATGTAATCGGCAGATCGATGTTCGGATCTGACTGGACCGGTGATGAGCCGTGCATTGACCCATTGCCGAAGCTCACGGTTTTTCCGGCGAGGTCGGGTTGGCGTGCTCGCCTGGTCCATGATCTGCTCGTCAAGCACCATCCGGAATACAACCGAAAGCCTCCTAAGCCCTACCAGCAGTCCTTCGAGTTTTCTGGGAAGGAGTGGATGGATGCTGTGACGATCGTAGAGAGGCTTAGACAGGAGCAAGCACCCCGCCTTCGTCGTCTCATTGAGGTGCAGGACCGGATAATGCAGCTTGCAGAGGCGGACTTCCTGATCACAGCAATTCGCGAGAAGGCTGGCGGCGATCCGACGCCTATCCCGCGAAAGTGGTGGAACTCGCATCGGATCAGGGATCGGTTTGATTTTTGTGAGCTGCGGCCTGATGATCCTTACAATCTAGGAATTGGTAGCGATCCATATCAGTGGATTTTCGTCACTCGCGAGAGCCTGATGAGCTGCGCGAATGGCGAACTCACCGAGCGTGAGCAAGCTCCCAAACCGGCGTCGGCCGCTCCTCCGGAGGAGCCAGCAAAAACACCTCGCCCCCTCGCTGAGGCCAAGATCGAGCCCGCGTTCCGGCAGTGGAGGGACCAGCAGCCCGAAGGCTATATCCCGACTGAGGACGAAGACATTGCGTACATGAAGGAGCTAGGGGTCGGCCGCGATAGGGTGCGCAAGCTCCGCAAGCAATTTCCTCGCCGGGGCCGCGGTGAAAAAAAGACCGGCTAATTGCGCCCAAATAGGCGGCTAATACGCGGGCCAAATCCGCAGCGATTTCAGCCGCGTATCTTTACCGCGGATTTCTCGACGCTCCATTTACTTCGCACCCACGGAGATTGATCCGTGATTATGCGAGGCCACGATGGACACCGAAGAAGTACATCTCACTGAGCGCCACCTTCGAAGGAAGGATGCCGCCAAGTACGTGACCGACACGTACAACGTTCCTTGCTCTCCCAAGACGCTGGCGAAGCTCGCCTGCATCAGCTCGGAAGGCCCGCCCTTTCGGCTCGCCGGGCGTTTCCCGCTTTACCCCGTCTCCGGGCTCGACGCGTGGGCTCAGAGGAAGATCGGACCGCTGGTCAGGTCGACCTCTGAGGTTCGCCGCGTCGCCTGACCACCATCCCTCAAAAGAAAACCCGGCTGCACGATCCACATCTTGGCGGATCCGATCGTGCGCACCGGGCTTCTCTGGAAACCTTAGTATGAAAAGACATAGCAAACGCATCCAGCAATCTCAATCCGTTTCTGACCTGCCGCTCTTCTCATGGCGCGTCACCGTCCTGCAGCCGAGCAGCCGAGCCGGCTTGTTCGTAGCCCGCCGCTACCGCGTTCACCCGGCCTTGGCTGATCTGATCGCCGGCCTGGCGGGTCTCGGAAGCGAGGTGCGCCAATGAGCTATCCCGACAGCCCCGGCTTCAAAGCCATCGGTCCGAGCAGCGAGGCGGCGCAGAAGCTAACGGAGCGTGCCACCACCGTTCGCGAGCGCGTCCTTGCGTTCCTCCGATCGCAGCATCCGGCAAGCTTCACGCCGGACCAAATCGCCGCTCGCCTCGAGATCAGCTTCCTGAGTGTCAGGCCGCGGATCTCCGAGCTCCACCTGCAAGGCGAGATCGAGCCAGACGGAACGCGATGCAAGAACGTGTCCGGTATGTCGGCCCAGTGCTGGCGCGCCGCAAAGATTTCAGCGGGAGAACCCCGCTAATGGGAACGATCATGAATAGCTTCAACAACGCCCAGCGCGTCGATTTCAAGGCCGTCAGCTCAGCGGCTCTCGGCGCATTGGACTTCGTCATCCCCAAGCTGTTGCCTGGCGGACGCCGCGAGTCCGGCGAGTGGGTTGCGCGAAACCCGACCCGGAACGACGGAAAGCCGGGCAGCTTCAAGGTCAACCTGAAGAGCGGCGTGTGGTGTGATTTCGCCACCGGCGACAAGGGCGGCGACGTCATCGATCTCAAGGCGTACCTCGACGGCAAGTCGAAGCTGGATGCGGCGCGCGAGCTCGCATCGATGCTGAACGTCCAGCCCACGGGTACGATCAACCTGACCGGGAACGTGCGCGATCCCCAGCCGAAGGTGACCGCGAACGTCGCGGCGACGCCGGCCGAAGCTAAGGACGTGCCTGTGTTCCCCGCGCGGACGAAGCCGGATGACGACGGCAAGCCTCGCTTCATGGTGGCCGGTGACGAGGGGCCGCGCCCGCGTGACAATGAGAAGCGACGGCACATCTACAAGTGCGGCAGCGTGCCTGTTCGCATCAAGATCATGACCAAGGGTGAGCAGCGGGCCTTCAACGCCTATCGCGTTGCAGATGTCGATGGCACCACGGGCTGGCAGTATCGCAAGCCCGATGGCTACAAGTCCGTCCCCTACGTGACTGGGGATCTCGACAGCTCGACCACGGTCTTCTGGCCCGAGGGCGAGAAGGACGTGGACTCCGTCGGCAGGCGCGGCGGCTGCGCCATCACGTTCGGCGGGGTCGGCGACGGGTTGCCGGCCGGGTGCGAGCAGTACTTCGCGGGCAAGCATCTCGTGATCCTGGCCGACAACGATGACGAGGGATCGGATCACGCCGATGCAAAAGCGGCGCTCGCATTCGGCGTCGCTGAGAGCGTCCGTGTCGTGCGGTTCCGAGAGCTGGAAAAGAAGCAGGATGTGTCCGACTGGTTCGAAGCCGGGCACTCATTCCAAGATCTCGAGGAGAGGGCTGGGGCTACCGAGGAATGGAAGCCCTCAACGGAAGAGATGAGCCAGGAAGAGGAGCACATCCAGGCCCAGGCCGAGAAGAAGTCGGCCCTGCCGGTGGGCTACAGCTTCTCTGATCGGGGACTGATGTGGAGCAACCCGGACGATCTGGACAAGCCCGCCATCTTGGTTGCCGGTCACTTCGATGTCGTGGCGGAAACCCGTGACACGGAAGGGGCAAGCTGGGGCGTGTTGTTGCGCTGGCGCGATCACGATGGCCGCGAGCACCAGTTCGCGCTGCCGCGGGCGACCTTGGCTGGCGACGGCTCGGAGGCGCGCCGGATCCTGATGGATGGCGGGTTCTTCATCTCGCCCAGCAACACCGCTCGCAACCTGTTCAACTCGTTCCTGCTTCAGGTGAGATCGCCGAAGCGCGCTCGGGCTACCCAGCGCGTGGGCTGGCACGGCAACTCGTTCGTCATGCCAGACGAGTGCTTCGCAGTTGATGATCGAGATCTCTTGCTGCTGCAGAGCGCGTCTGCCCACGAACACCCGTTTCGTCAGGCGGGCAGCCTGGAGAGCTGGCGACAGAACGTGGCTCGGTACGCCGTCGGTAACAGCCGGCTCGTGCTGGCACTGTCCGCCGCTTTCGCAGGTCCGCTGGTGGGCCCGTGCGCGGCCGAGGGCGGCGGCGTTCACTTCAAGGGCGCCTCATCCACGGGCAAAAGCACGGCCTTGCATGTCGCCGGCAGCGTTTGGGGCGGCGGCGATACCAACGGCTACATCCGTTCGTGGCGATCGACGGCCAACGGCCTGGAGGGCGTCTCACTGGCGCACTGCGACACGCTGCTGTGCCTGGACGAGCTGTCCCAGTTGGCGGCGAAGGATGCCGGAGAAGCCGCCTACATGCTCGCGAACGGCTCGGGTAAGTCCCGCAGCACGCGCGACGGCTCTGCCCGTCGAGCAGCGAAGTGGCGCGTCCTCTTCCTGTCGTCGGGTGAAATCGGCCTTTCCGATAAGGTGGCTGAGGATGGTCGTGGCAAGCGCCTAGCAGCCGGTCAGCAGATCCGGATCGTAGACGTGTCGGCAGATGCCGGCGCCGGGATGGGTATGTTCGAACAGCTGCACGGGCTCGCCTCACCGGACGCCCTCGCGGTTCACCTGAAGACCGCGACCCAGCAGCACTACGGAGTCGCCGCGAGGGAGTATTTGGCGGCCGTCGTTCCGCACATCGAGGACATCCGGAAGACCGTGAAGGACGTCGTGAAGAGCTTCTGCGACACCTATGTGCCGGCAGGAGCGGACGGACAGGTCGGGCGCGTGGCCCAGCGGTTCGGGCTCATCGCTGCCGGCGGCGAGATCGCGACGCTGTACGAGATCTTGCCCTGGTCGCGGGGAGACGCCGTGAAGGCAGCAGCCCTGTGCTTCGAGCAATGGCTCGCAGCACGCGGCGGGCACGAAGCAGCCGAGACGGCCGCCGGCATGGAGCAGGTGAGAACCTTCCTCCTGAAGGACGGAATGTCACGCTTCATCCCCGCGTGGGAAGACAATGCGCCCAAGGGGATGCAGGCGCGCGATGTCGCCGGCTTCAGAGAGCAGATGGGCGATGGCTGGGACTTCTACGTCACCACCACGGCGTGGAAGGAAATCTGCGCCGGTCTCGACCCGCGGCGCGTGGCAGCGACGCTGAGGCAGAAGGGCTACATCGAGGGCGAAGGCTCCCACATGGCGAAGTCAGTTCGCGTTCCCGACCACGGGAAGATGCGCCTCTACCATATCCGGTCGACCTTCCTGGAGGATGCAAATGAAGCATGACTTGCAAGCCTTCTCCCGGGACATCGTGGCCCTCATCAAAACGAGTGGGGACAGTGGTGGCAGTGGGGACACTCCCGAGAAGTGTTTGCGGCACAACGACTTTTTTGTCCCCACTCAAGAGACGATCGTGTCCCCACTCGAAAACGAGTGGGGACAGCCCCTGCCGGCGAGTGGGGACAGAAAAATCCAGAGAATTGAGGTGGTTACGCGGAGTGTCCCCAGTGTCCCCACTGCCACCACTATTTTTGAAGAGGGGCGAACAGCTTTGGTGTTCGAGGACAATCCCGCCGGATGGCATGCAATTCTGAAGGAGCTGAAACGAATGCAAGCACCCGAATGGGCTGGCGCAGACCGATGGTTTCAGGTGGTCGAAGACGCCGACGCCTTCCTGTCGAGCTGGGGCAGCGCGGCTCGTAATCTTGGCTGGACCGCTCTGGACCTATTCGGCGCTCACGCCGTCTCGCCAGGATGCCGATACGACGTAATGGGTCTGGTGATGTTACTTGGAGGCGCGACTGTCTTTGGGCTGACCGATCAGACGGCGGCTTTCCGGCGGCTGTCCGGCTCGACGCTGACGTATCGACGCAAGCCGATGTCCGGCGCCGTACTTCTGTGCGGAGGTCAGCATGCAATCGGCTGAGGAGACCACATGGAGGGTGCTCACACCGTACGATCCCCGGGAGGGCATTAGCCTGGCGCTGGCGGCCAAGAGAGCCGGCAAGTCAGAAACGACGATCCGGAATTGGTGCCCCCAGCATGGTCTCGGTCGCCGTGTCGGAGGCGGCGTTTGGGTCGTCAGCCAAGTCGCTCTCGCCATGTTCCTGGATGGCGATATGGCGGCTCTTGCTGCGTACCATGCGGGCGACCACTCGGGCTCGGAAGTTGCTCAATACTTCGAGCGCTTCGGTCTTCCTAGGCGAAGGCCTTCCGGACTCAAACCGAATGGACCAGGAGGAGGTTGAACGGTACTTGCAGTCGACGTAGTTTTTCAGAGCGGAAGGATTCACAATGCAAGAACCGGACTAACGGACAAGCTTTCGCTTGGACCGTATTTCGCAGCTAAAAGTGAATTTTTCAAAAAGCGCGCCGTTAAGGGCTACGACTAGCGCGTATGAAAAGGATCGCTTCATTACCATGATTCTAAAACGCCCCGGATCGCGTGGGCAACAAATGAAGAACGAGCCAAACATCCCGAATGATATGCGCATCGCTGAGAGTTGCGAGTGGGGTGCGTGCCATGGAGGCATCGACCTGAAAATGCCTACTGTAAGCCATGGGGATCAGCTTCCCAAGTAGCGTGAATCATCTCGATAGCACGGCGCTACAAAACGAAGACCTGCACTGAGTGTTTGTGAGGTGTTCATTCTCTCGACCGGAAGCATAGGACCCGTCGGGTATTGCTTTCAGACTTGGTGGCTTACAAGCCGTTCAACAGATATTTGCGCCTGGCTGCGGTAGCAGTCATCTCTGCTTCACCCAAACACGACAACAAAACCCCTTGTCTCGCGCCACGGTTGCATGCAGAATGACCGCCTTTCCTTTCAACTATTGAGCAAACAGTGTCTTTGATCAACCTTCCTCACTGAGATTCAGCTGAGTTGTTATTGCCATGCGCCTTTTCATCATCTCCATTCTACTCTTTCTGGCATCCCCGGCAGCAGCCCAGAGATGCGTTCTTGAATGCGAGAACCCTCTTTCGCCCCTCTGCCTCCGATTATCCAGCGAGATTGGATCTACAGCATCGCAAGGCTTTCGGTGGCTGAGAGCAGCATTAGATCGTGACCCCAACAGGGTACGCGTTCGTGAGTTCATGCAGAACTTTTCAGTGAGCAACGATCCCTGTCGACGCGGCGATACTAGGTTCGTGCAAGGGAAAATATCCAACCAAGGAATAGGCCTGTGCCAAATAGGAAAGGCTGTATCTGCGGGCGACCGTGAGATCTCAGCTTTCTTCAACATACCAGCGAGATTGGTGGCGACTTATTCAAGAGAGGGGGCTGACGTTGTGCTCAAACCCACGTCAGTGGTTACCGTTTTTCTTGATAATCAAGACCTCCAAGCTGATTGGGGAGGCGTTGTCGACGAACTGAGGTTCGGAGCCGAACGCTCGATCATTGCTACGACCAACGGATGCATCCGCTATGCATATTAATCGAAGGTGGATGAAAGTTGCGATTTCCATAGCTTCCCTGATGTTCTTAACGGGCGCAAAATGCAGCATCGAGTGCCGAGGCGGCCGGTGCGGAGCGCCGGACAACGAGGCTCGAGCACGAGAGTATCAGGAATGCTGCGAGCAGTGCAGCAAGGACTGGTGCCGCGGCCCCAGTGGCTGCAACCCTGCATATCGAGAGTGCTTACGCGAATGTGAGCTCTATCATGGCAAGTAGGTTGCGAAGCAGTTTCCTCGTCTGGTTGAGCGCGATAATCGTCGCGTGCCCTCCGGCAAATGCCGTTCCCTGTCAGTTAGGTCCAACAGCAATCAAGCCGAAGCAAGAAAGTCGGTTCTTTCTAAATAGGGTGACGAACTTCAACACAAGCGGAGCAGTTTCTTTGATCGCTCAGCCTCGCGGTTTAGCGAGACTGACCGAAAGACTATCTATCGATATCCAGGGTGCTCGGAGCATCATCTCTCAATATGCACGAAATAGCATATCCGACATCCCGAGGGATGAATGCGGCGTGTATTCTACCGTTGATGGGCTTTCAACTTCGGTCGAGGGCGGCTCCTTAGTACTTCGAGCAAGCTATTCGGCCGCCTTGTGGTCGTGCAGGTCAGGACATGTGCCTTGCCCAATAATCCCTGCAAACCCTTTGCGAACCTGCCTCCAAGAATGGAAGGACAGACTTGGAACGGGAGCGGGGAGCGTGTGGGTAAGAGTAAGTCCGAGACCTGCGGGAAATACCGTGGCATTCTCCAGCGCGTCGGGCAAAGACTTCCGCATGGATGATCGGCTGCGTTTTTTGGTCGCTACTTTTTCCGGCTTTGCCGCGCCATTAGCGATTGAAGCCATCGAAAGGTCCGTGGCTGACGGAATCTCGATTACCAATCTAAACGACCTGATCCGTCGTCCTGACCTGCCTGAAGGGCCGTTTCGAAGCGAAGTTTCCTCGACGCGCTTTTCAGCTGATATTCAACAGAGGTGCCGCGAGGAGATAGTCCCCAACAGGGGTCCGCTAGGGATTACGTTCGGCTTCCGGTCACTAGTGATTTGCGACTTAGATCAAGATAGCATTACGTTGGAGCTGACGCGCTCAACTTTGATGAAGGAGCGGACTGCCTGCTTTGTCAGGTCACAATTAGTAGCTGAACAGGCACCCGGGAGTGTTGCCGTACCAAGGAGGCGAGGCCAGCGAGTCAACCGGAAGGCTCCCTAAAATCACGGCGACGCAAGTAAGAATGCCGAGGGAGGAGCGTGGGGCCATAATTTTCTCCTGATAGGTTGCCCGGAAAGCCTAGAGCCCGCCCAGGCGCAAATTATATGAAGTGCTTCACAATTCTAGATGGGAGCCGGTCACCTAGCTAAGATCTGCAGTGCGGGCGCTTCTTGGAGACGAAGCAGGCACCATCTCTGGAGTTTTGCGACCAATACGCGCGTGCGAAGACGGCGCAGAATCAAAAAAGCCCGCAAAATCAGCAACGTTGACATGGCGGAGATCGGACAGCCCTCGTACTGACAGTCTCATGCAATCTGCATGAGGACGAGCGATGGACGACCTTGGCGCATTCGAGCAACTGATTCAATTTCGTGCCCCTGCGAACCTGTCAAAGGCGATCGACAGGGCGGCGAGCCAACGTTGCCAATCAAAATCAGACTACATCAGACAAGCGTTGGTCGACCGCCTTCAGGCGCACGAGGGCTCTCCCGTCGGCGAGAAGCGCGATGGTCTACAAGTTGGCCCCAAGCCCACCTTTGACCGTGCCGTGTTTGCTGGCGGCGTATTTGACGCTGGAGGCGGCAAGTGACTTGGACGCCTATCCCTCCGCAGTCCAAAACCTGGACCCAGCAGGTGCGACGTGTCCGCGGGTTCGATCCCAACGGATTCGACAGAACCCCCCGTTTTGATACGGGTAGCAGCAGCGGCCTTTGGGACCAAAAGGCCGCGCAAGCTGAGACATGGGTGGTTGAATGACGCTTGCGATCACCCACGCCAAGATTACCAGTGGGACCGTCAACGATGCCGTTGAGGTGGATCTGGCCGACTGGAACGATGCGCACACTGTTGCCGGCACCGTCGATGCGGCGCAGATGCCGGCGCTGACCGGCGATGTGACCTCATCGGCTGGCGCCGTCGCAACCACTCTCGCGACCGTCAATGCCAATGTCGGCACCTTCGGCAGTGCAACGCAGGTTGCCCAGATCACGCTCAATGCGAAGGGCCTAACAACGGCTGCCTCGAACGTCACCGTCACCCCGGCGATTAGCAGCGTCACGGGCCTCGGAACGGGTGTTGCGACCTTCCTTCAGACGCCATCGAGCGCCAATCTCAGGGCTG
The DNA here is from genome assembly GCF_041262065.1 of Bradyrhizobium sp. USDA 327. Lineage (NCBI taxonomy): Bacteria > Pseudomonadati > Pseudomonadota > Alphaproteobacteria > Hyphomicrobiales > Nitrobacteraceae > Bradyrhizobium > Bradyrhizobium sp. USDA 327. Next base: position 7,327,173 of record NZ_JBGCCW010000001.1, read on the forward strand.
CCTTGACTGACGAGGACGGCACTGGCGCGGCTTATTTCGTTGGTGGTGCTCTTGGCACGCCGGCCTCTGGCGCGCTGACGAATTGCACGGGCCTGCCTCTCCCGACCGGCGTTACTGGCAATCTGCCTGTATCGAATCTGAATGGCGGCACTGGAGCGACAAGCTCGACGTTCTGGCGCGGTGATGGGACGTGGGCCGCGGCTGCCGCCGCAGGTGTCTCGAGCATCGCAGGCAACACGGGAGCTTTTACGCTCTCAAATGGCATCACCAATTCCACGAATGACATTCGTATCGACACCGGCAATCTTCCCGGTATCGCGTCGAACAGCGCGGCAGCGTCGGGCAAGGTCGGAGAGGTCATTTCCGCGAGCGGCACGTCTGGCTCGCTGACGACCGGCACGGGCACAGCTCTCGGCTCCATCCCTCTCACGGCCGGCGATTGGGACGTTAGCGCCATGGTGCAGTTCAACACTGGCGGTGGTACGAGCACGACCGATTATTACGTATCACTTTCTGCGACCAGCGCTAGCATCGCGGCACCCTATGGGACGTCGATCGTATTGCATGAGCGCGTGCCAGCTATGACCGACCATGGCGATGGCTTCACCATTGCGCCGACGCAGGCGCTGCTCAACTCCACAACCACGCTCTACATCAACGCGCGAGCCGACTACACGGGCACCGCAACCACGGCCACCTGGTCAATCCGGGCGCGGCGGGCGCGGTGATCTCATGGCAAGATGGACTCAGAAGATCGAGGCGCACGGCGCAAGCAAACAACCGAAGCCGGGCAAGCCGCGAGCTCGCTTGTATTCGACCATCGCTCACACGCGCGATCCTGACGAGGAAGTCGGCGATCCGGAGGAGGCTGATGTGGCACGCAAGGTCAAGAAGAACGCTACCTCTGCCGAGCGGGCCCTCACGATATCGCCAGAGGCCAAGGCGAACGTTGCCTATTGCCCCCCTCCGGACGAACTCGACAACAGCGTGCCTGAGCTAAGACACCTTGGCGGGTCGAAGTCCGATCAGTGGAATCTGATGCTCTGCAATCAGGTAATCAGTACCGCTTGGTACGGTCGTAACCCGCAGCCGGGCAAGGACCTGGACGACAAGAGGACGGCCATTCTCGCCTTCATGGCGGGGGTGAACCCGAAGGACACCATCGAGGGCATGATGGCTGCCCAGCTCTTCGCTTCTCACGCTGCTGCCATGGAATGCTATCGCCGGGCGATGCTTCCGGATCAGAGTGTCGAGGGCAAGCAGATGAATCTGACGCTGGCGGCCAAGCTGACGAAAGCGAACGCAGAGCAGGCCGCAGCGCTATCGAAGTACCGCGGCAAGGGGCAACAGAAGGTCGTCGTAGAGCATGTGCACGTCTACCAGGGCGGCCAAGCGATCGTCGGCCAGGTGACCCCAGGGGGGTCTATGAAAAATTTGGAGGCTCAACCCCATGCTATTGGATATGCAGAATGCTCCCCGGTGCGGCGCGAGAACGAAGAGCAGAAACGGGAAGCCCTGCCAGTCGCCGGCAATGCCTAACGGGCGCTGCCGGATGCACGGAGGTCTTTCTCCCGGGGCTCCGAAGGGCAACCAGAATGCCTTCAAGCACGGGCGGTACTCGGCGAGGTATCTCGCGGAGAAGCGAGAGATCGCCGCTCTTCTGCGTCAGATGCGGGCGTTCCCACCGGCCCAAGCGTGAGGGTACTGGCCGAAATGAGCCACTATTGACCACCGGCTCAGTCGGGGTCGGGCCCGTCGTATCCGGCTGGCGGCCGAACAGTGCGCCAGCGCGCGGCAATCTCGTCACAGGCATCGGCAACATTCCGAAGCTTTTTGACGAAACTCCCCGGCGGCTTGTGGGCAAGCCCGCCAAAAACATCGACCGCGAAGCAGAGCGAGGGGTCGGGATCTCCAAGGCCTCCGAGGAACCGGCTCACGTAGGTATGGATCAGCCCGGCGATGATCTTCGAGCGCTCAACGCGAGCATTCGTCGAGGTCTCTCCCTTGGAGAACAGCAAGACAGCGGCGCCAACGGCGTTATTGCTTCCGGTCGTCGGGCGATGGATGGTGAAGTCAAGGGAAACGCTGATTCTAGTCGGCCAGAGATCAAGAAGGGGCTGACGGCCATGCACGGCGCGACAATCAAGCTTGCGAAATCCAAGCTTGTTGTAATGATGCTGGAATGCTTCGATTGCTTCGATCGAGCCGCGACTGTCGCGCTTCATCCAAGCGGATGCGCCGGGTTTCGCTTCTCGCTTTTCCAGCGCTATTACTGCATCGGCCAAGTGGCCGTAGCTTCGCGTCCCGTCTCCAAGGAAGTTAACCAGTCCTTCGCGACCCCTCGCGTACTGTGCGACGATGGAAGTTTTGGGAAAGCGAGCATCGCGAATGATGCCAGTGCGCCGCGTCGATGAAGTCGAAGGGCTGAGATATTCAGCCATCTGGTTGGCTGACAGTTGCGGCGTCGCTCGGTAATTGAATTTCGGTTTATCTTCGGTGGTGCCCATGGATGATATCTTTCTTACAAAACGAATCGACAACCAAAGGTCGATATGTATATCACCGCTACCAGCCAAACTGTACAAAGAGGCCGGGGGTAAGGGCCTTGGTGGCGAGTTCGGCTATTTCATTTATGAGACCAGCTCAGATCACCCCGAAGCTGGCATTGAGGTGATTGGAAAAGCCGCCTCTCTCGAAGCGGCTCTACGGTTGTTTGAGGTGATTTCCGGCAGCGAGGGATAGCGCTCGCCCTCTCTGGATTGCCGTAACCTTGTGGCGCCGGTCTGGCGGGGTCAATGCTGGGAAAAGAGAGCGCAGCCTCAATTGCATGTGGTGGTGCTCATGATGCCGGTACGCATGGTGTTGCACACCACAGGATCGACTCTTGTCGCTGCGACTGGCGGGACGTAGGGCGCATTGCCCCCTCCACCGCCCCTCAAGCTTGCCACCTCGACCCGCTGCCTGTCGGCCTCCATTGCGAGCCTCTGAGCCTCGCAGCCGGTGGCTCCTGAGCGAGCCAGGCAGTCCTTATAGGCAGCTACTGAGGCGTCGTACGAATTGTTGGCCTGAACGTTTCGGACCACGCCGCAGCCCGACAGGACCACCGCGGCAAGCAGGGCGGAAACGCGCAGTACAGGGCAATAGACTAGATGCAATCGGTTCATGGCAAAGCCCCCCTAGAGGAGATTCAACCGGAACGGGCGAGCGAAAGCAACAGCCACGTCCTCGCAATGGCGGGCTGTTCGTCCCCAGGGGATTAAATTCGCTTTCGTAAGCAAATTCAAAGGCATGTTTTCGGCTCAGTGCGAAGATCTGGCAAGTAGGTAGCCTAGGTCATAAGCTGCATCTGGGGCCCGGAAGAAGGAGACGCTTCGTGGCAAGCGGCGAGGATGACAACGAGGAGGAGAAGTCTCCTAAGTTGCGGCTCGTCAGCACCAACCCGAATGCTCGCGCTGATCGACAGATTGAACTGGCCAAGAGCGAGGTCCAGAACGCACTGTCTCAATTCGCCGCCGCGTTGCTTCGTACGATTGCGGGCAACGACACGGAAGCGGTCTATCTCATCCGCCGTCTAGCTCTCGTCGTGGAGGCGATCAACAAGTTCGAGAAACAGGCGGATCGGGGGATGTCCGCCGCGGAGTTGCAGGAGGCGCTATGCTTGCCGCAAGCCGAAATGGATCATTCGGCGGACGATGATTGGCGCTATCGTCGCTGGCGCCGTGAGGACGGCTTCGACGATATTGTGAAGGGCGCGCTCCGCTTGGCGGCACATAAGCTCCTTGGCGAGGATCCGGCCTTCGGCGGGATGCATTCCGAGAGAGTAATCGAGCGGGGCATAAGGACGCTCGAGGAGCTAAGGCGCCCTCCGCCCCCAGCCCGACCACGATCGAGGCAGACAAAGGGCTTGGCCGCCAGTTGGGAAGATCTTGTCCTCAGTCGAACTACAGAGAAACCCAAGCGCAGGTTCGGCGAGCGACTTGGGTCAGCGCCCAAGGCCTCTGCCCAAAGGCCGACGCGCCGACGCGCTGGGTTCGATGAAGACGATCTGAAGGAACTTCGAAAGGCGATCAAGGCGAAGGACAACAAGCGGATTGCCGAGCTCACGGCAAAGATCGGCCGGCCCAATCTCCAGGAGCCCAAATAGCCGGCAGTCTGATCAGCGGCGATCGTTGACCTCGTCAGAGCACGCAGCCGGTCTGCCGCCGTCCTTCAGGCAAGCGCGGTATTGCCACGGCTCAACGAAGCTTCCAGCCCAGATCCCGCGGTTGGCCTTCTCTGCGCTGTGCTGCGCATCCTCGTATTTGCCTTTGGAGTACCTCGGCCAATCGAGCGCGTGTCCGTTCGCGACAAGCCAGTGTCCGATATCGGGGCCAGGCCCTCCAAGTGTGCAGGTCGCGACCGTGCGCCCGTACCGGTCTCGGTCAACCGGAGAGCAACTCACGGGCCGCTTGATGGCCCATAGCAGACCGGCGAGCGCCGTCGCCGCGACGCGCCCGCACTGGTACAGCTTGCTTTCATCGTTCCGACAGAGCTGATCACTCTCCGGGGCGTCGATACCCCAGAGCCTGATGCGCTGACCGTGGACCTCGATCGTGTCGCCATCGATCACGCTGGCCTGCCCGACTAGGTCGTCCGCACGAACCGGAGGAGCGGGCAGAACGGAAATTGCCAGCGCGAGCCCGAAAATTCGATTTACTTCGATTTTCACGATGATTTTTCTACCCTTCAAGAACAGGTGAATCGTGCATTATCGGGGAAAATAATTCCCTCTTTTATGGAGTGGGTAAGTTCGGCCGATTTTATCCGGCCCCAGGAAATGCCCTTTTGTTGCTCGCAAGTCGGAGGGCTGGGGCCCCAAAAGGGGTGGGGTACCTCTGAATAAAAAAATCAACGCTTCCGCTTCTTCATCCTCACGCCGGCTCCGCCGCCGTTCTCCGGGATGAACTCGACGCCGGCCTTCTCGAGCGCAGCGCGGACTGCATCCCGAACATCTTCGGACACGGCCGAGCCGTCATCACTCTCGCGCTCAAGGCGCTTGATGGTCGGCAGCGATCGTCCGGCCGCTTCCGCAAGGTCGGTTTGAGACCAACCCAGTAGTCCACGCGCCGCTCTTATCTGTTCGATCGAAATCATCGCGATTCCTGCTTGACACTTTTTGGATCATTGATATGATCCATTTTGTATCAAGACCGCAACCTAAAGGCAACCCAGATGAGCAACAGCACCTCTCCGGTGAACGGCGGAGCTATGTCTGCCCCTTTCCTCACAGATCAGCAGGCCGGGCAGTTCATCCCCACCCCAGCTTTGGGCTGCCGCGAAGCTTCCGTTAGCACGAAGCCGCGCTCGTCGGCCAATGCACTCCGCTCCAAGATCATGACCGAGGCCCACGCTCGCGCCAGGGCGGACTATGCCCACGAACTCGCCTGCCGTGGTCGCGCTCACCACGTCAACCGACCCTATAGCTATTACCTCGCGCTCCAGATGCGCAGCGGCTTCGCTGAGGCTCGTGTTGCGCGGACTGGTATGGCGCCAGCTTTCGAACTTCCCCCGCAGCATTGGGCATAAAGGAGCAGGGCATGCTTTCCCCTACCACCAACATCGACCGCGTTCGCGTTCCGGCTCGCCTGCTGCTGAAGGGCGACGTTACTGGCTCGGGCGAAACCGTCCTCAGCGTGAGCGCTGGCGTTGCGACGCCACGCGGCAAGGTCGAAGTGTCTCTAAGCAAGGGCGAACACGGTCGTGTGGCGATATGGAACGCCGGTACAATCATCGTCGTGCGCCGCAGCACTTCCAATGCCACCGCACCCGAGGTAGCCGACGATACCGACGAAATCCCCCTATCTGACCGGCTGCCTACATTCAATGAGCTGGCCAGCTTCGATGCCGGCAAGGCATGGGACCAGTTATCGCTCGAACAGCAGCGTGAGATCGGCGTGCTCGCGCTCAGGTTCGGTACGGTCGGTCAGTGTGAGGGTTACTTCCACGATACCCTTGAAGGCGTGCGCAAGGGCTTCAACTCAGCCCATTGGACGCCCCAGGTTCAGGCGACAGCTGTTTGGCCGCGCCTGCACGTCGAGCTGATCGAGAGCGCAGCTCAGGTCGCGTTTCAGGACCTGTGCGAGCACTTCGATCCCCTATGGCCCCAGCTGTTCGGCTGGCAAGCTCGGAAGGAGGTGAAGCAACCCTAGGCTTGCCGTCTGTCACAGACCGGGCACGGGCGATGCCCGGTCAATCCATCAATCCGCAATACAGAGAAACGACATGAGCAACGCGGTAGCTAATGGCGCCACGGGCGCCGGACTATTTTCATCATCTTCCCACAAGCAGGAAAGCGGGCCCGACGCATGTCAGCCCGGATCAGCGCGGTCAGAACCATCCGCCTGCTCAAGCATTCCTGTGCCCGGGGCAGTAAGCAGGAGATCACTGATGAACGTTTTCGTTGGCGCCGCCGCAGTCGCAGGCGCAGCTATTCCGCCCAGCCTCCTCGCGGCGAGGCCGGCGCCAAACGTGAAAGAAGTGCCTTCCCTCATCGCTAATCCCGACGCGGAGTTGTTAAGCCTCGGAAAGCGGTACGAGCAACTTCTCCGGGAGGAAGCGACCTTTCGGCGCAAGAGCCGGCGCCTTCATGCGGCAACCGAGGCGCGGAGAGACGAGATATTCGGGCGGGATTTCGCCAGCACAGACGAGCGCCGACGGACTCTTTCGACGGAGGAGTTCCGCGAGTGGCATGGCGCTTGGGAAACCGCCAGCGCTGAGACGGGCCACAGAGCGGCCCATGGGGCGTGGTGCGCGGCCTGCAAGCGCACCAGAGTAGTTGGCCGAAAAATACTCCGCATCAAGGCCGCAACACTCGCGGGCCTGTTGGTGAGGAGCCGGGTACTCACAACCAATGGCGAGCTGCTTTGTAGGGGCGAACCGATCGAGCAGCTTGAGCGAGAAATTCGCGCCTTCGCTCTGCGCTGCCAAGCGTAGCTCGGTCAGCCCGCCAGTTCACGCTGGCGGGCTCGCTGGCTTCTCCCATCGAAGTTTTGTGCGGTCTTTATTTACGTCGGTTTTGACAAACCCGAAGTGCTCAAAGCGCTCAACCATTGAGCTGGTGTTGTTGGAGCGAACATCGGTGTCGATCGGCCTTCCAGTCTCCTTTAATCTCGCTATGAGCGAAGAGGAAACGCGCTGATTTCGCGCAGCCTTGGAAACTCCAAGGTAAACCAGCCAGATCGCTTTATCGTCACCTTCAGCTAACGCATATCCAACTATTGAGCCGGTGTCATCGGTCGCAACCCACGACTGTCCAGTTGCGACCAAGCGCTCGATCAACTCCTTCGTCCCTGAACGAACAGCCGTAGGGACCTCGGGGGCGACCTCAGCGAAGACTTTGAGAGCACCGGCAGCATCGCCAGAAGCCGCGACACGGTAAGATATATCGTTCGTCACCTGCGCTCTCCGATAGAGGTGTTCCGCGAACGCGGTAGTTTACAATCGACCGAATCATAGGTTGAGTTATCGAAGGACATCAACCAAAAAGTTGGGGCGAAGGGTATGAGCGGTCCGGCGTCGCATATTTGGCGGCTTTGTTTGGATCAAGCCAACGGGATGATCGAAGCTGCTCATCGCCTGAACGAAACGCAGAGTTGGCCGCATATTGTCTATCACCTTGGTTTGCTTGCTCTTGAGGAGGTCGGGAAAGCCAGCATGGTGGCGGCGAAATCCGTACCGAATGCGCATTCGGATGGTGATTGGTTTGATCGCTGGTTTGATAGTCACCGCCGGAAGCTACAGTGGGCGGTTTGGTCTCCACTAACCAGGCTTGATCCGGCGGATTTTGAGCAAGCTCGGCAATTTGCGGAACGAGCCCATAGAATGCGACTGGACTCGCTCTATGTCGATACGAACGCGGATCTGGCAGATCCGCCGCCCCATGAGAACGTTCTGCAGGACGACGCCGATCAGATTCTCGTGCTTGCCCGGTCTCGCCTAGAACATGAATTGCAGTCGAGAGATACCGCGGTCGAGGTAGACGAACTTACGACGTGGTTTCTAGACACCATGGCCGACCAGGACCGGTCGCGCACTTTACTTAGTCCGAGCTTCCTTCGGCAATTTGAGATTTTGGGATCTAAACCAAGAGATTGGGTCGTCTGGGCTCGAGCCGAGATGGCGCGACTTGACGCAGAAGCCGAAGAGTTTCTGAAGGCAGAACTCGCGAGGCCTGCCGCCGCTTCCGGAGCAGCCAAGCCGAAATGGAGGGCGAACGCCCCTGTTTATACACCATCGCATTCGCTCCGGCCGAAAATTTTAGCGAGATGGAACGATCGTATAGAACCGGTCCAATTTCTCTGGACGGGAAAGAAGGATGCCCTCACCCTTCAGATATCGTTGAACGACAATCGACCTCTTCAGGATCTAGCTGGCAGGCTCATCAGCCTAAGCAAGTTAGCTGTGGCATGCATCAGCATCGGAAGCCTTGGCTATTTTTGGTTCCAGCGGCCGGGCTTCCAGCAAAAGATGTTTAAAGAGGTTCGCGACCTTGAGCATAACCGACCGATGGATCTCGTTACACCAGAGACCTTCTGGGATGACGGTCGAGCTGTCGCACTAACGGATGCGCATATTGATAACGCTCTACACTGCATGATGGCGTATGCGCCGCTGGCGGAAGCCGAAGCTGAGCCAATCTTTGCTCCGTACTTCAACGGACTCGCAATGATTGCGAAGTCGGACACCTTTTATCGCTTCGATGATTTGGCCCGACATGAGTTTGTGAGGAGCCTCGCTGGAGCGTTGCGTCATTACGGCGGGTGGAACGGGGCGCCAGATGAATTTGAAGCGTGCTTCCATCACGGCTTCGCACCTTTCATGCCAGAGCCGCAGCACCGCGAGAAGGTGTTTCAATCTCTCAAAACGCGGGGTGACCCAAATGATACCCCACTGGTCAATTTGCGCACGGCAAAGCACATGGCAGATCTCTACCTGGTGCACACTGCCAGCCGAACATGGAAAAATATCCTTGATAAGCGTGGGCTGATTAGGGGGTAAATATGACTTCCGAAATATTCGAGCTGCCAATTGAATCGATTACAGCGACCCACATCGATGCCCTCATAACTTCCCAAACGGAGGAAGGGCCGCGTTTCGAATTGAAGAGAGCGCTGGCTACGAACGATGGTCGAGCCGATCGATGGATGCGTGACCAAAGCTCGATCGGAGGTATTGCCCGCGACGATATAGCCAAGGAGGTCGTCGCGTTCGCCAACGCCTACGGTGGCGTAGTCATAATCGGCATCGAAGAAACGGACGACAATCCGAGGCGCGCTAAGTCGGTCTTCGAACCGCTTATCCCAGCTGTCCATGATTGTGCCGATCGCTTGGTCCAATCCCTCCGAAGCGTCATTGATCCACCTATTCCTATGCTCGAGGCGCGCGGCGTTGAGATTGCTGACGGCGCCGGCGTTATATTCTTGCGCATCGGCCCATCACCGTCGGCGCCTCACGGCTTCGGGCGTCCATCGAATGCCTATGTACGGCGGGGCAGTAACGCTGAGCCCCTTACTATGAGGGACATACAGTCGATATTCTACGAGCGTCGAACACGACTTGAGCGCATTGCGAAAATCGCCGATGAGCAGCTTGCCGCCTCTGATGAAGCCGCGCACCAATGGAGGTCTGGGCATCTGATGCAGCCAGACACTAACCAGGCATTGGATTGCGCGAACGGGCTACTATTCCAGCTTTCTCTGATAAGCTCAGACGATGCTGCGATCGATAACTTGCCGGACGTCTTTCATCGCAAGCCGGTCAGATCAGTTAAGCCAAATCTCAGAAGCTTGGTCGAGCTTCCTAACTGGACCACAGAATGGAAGAGGGGATATCGATCCGTCTCGTACGGTTTTGGATACTCGACGAACATTTCTAAGGTATCGATACGGGCGGACGGGCTTATTACGCTGCTCGTCGTGCACGCTGACAATCGTTTCCATCCAGCATGGTATTCAGCCATTGTCGCTCAGAGTTTCTTCTTGGCCGAATGGATTCGGCGGTGGCTCGGCCGTCCGGATATCGAATACGTTATTCATGGTAAGTTCCACAAATCCGGCAATCCCGCGATACCTCACAGCAATGGTCACTTCGATACTTGGGTAAGCATTCCTTGGGAATCGGCAGTCTTAGGACCATATTCACTGGCAGCTCGGCGGGGCTTTCCAACGACGCATGATGTGATCGAACGGGAAGTTTGGGACCTCTTTGGTGCTAGACGCGATGGCCCGCTGAAGGTGGATTGGGAAATGGATTTGGGACTGAACTAGCCAAGTATGAGGGGCTCACATTGCCGAAGCTTTTCGATCAGTCTTTTAGCTCAATTGAGCAGGTGAACTGCGCGTCACCAGAGCAGGTTGGTATTGCGATTGTGCTCCACATGCAGACTCAAGGAGCGCGCTTTTCACCGCATAACTTCCAGGGAGAAGTCAATCATCGGTTTGCAAACCAAGGCTCGCCGCCGTGGCTGATGCAACGGATTTCTGAGGGGATGATGTGGGCGCAGCAGATGCTGCTGGTGGTGCCCGACTTAAGTCAGCCGCATGGGGTATGGTATGTCTTGAGCCGGACAGGTATCAAATTTGAACCGCAAGCAGATCTCGAGCGGCTTCAAATCGAGCGCCTGCTCCCCGATTTCCTTCTACATCCAGATGTCAGAGCCGCGTCAGCGGAGATATTCAAGATCGGTCGTTACGACGCCGCCGTCTTCGAGGCGTTCAAGTTAGTCGAGACCTCGATACGAGAAGCGGCTGGCCTGCCAGCAGAGGCTCATGGCATGCCCATGGTGGCCAAGGCGTTCAATGCTGAAAGCGGCCCATTAATGCTATCGACGGACCCGGCCGGCGAGCGACAAGGCATGCAGCAATTCATGTCTGGTGCCGTGAGCGTATTTAAGAACCCGCGGAGCCATAGAAACGTTGATTTGTCTGATCCAAGGGAAGCTGCCGAGATGCTGATCATCGCCAGCCACCTTTTGCGGATCGTGGATAGCCGGCGAGCTCGATCTGGTGCCTGAGTTAACCATTTCTTAGAAAAGCGAGTACGCAAGCACTTCTGCGTTGTAGTGTTGCCTCATTTCTAGCAGGCAGCATTCCCGGTTATGGCTTACCTCGACAGAGTCACGCCCGTTGTTGATCTAACGATTTCCAGACTGGCATCGCAGCGCTTCTTGGTCGATCCAATTTCAGGCGAGAAATTCTCCCGTCAAACCAGCATTATCAGCTCGGCCTACAAGCGTCATGGCGCGATTCTCGAAGTCGCCATCAGAGAGAGTCTTCGTGAAAGCAATCGGCATCAGGTTTGGAGGGAGGATGCCTTCAAGGTCTCGCGAGCCGCCGACCAGATCGTAGGGCAACAATCCGAAGAGGCTTACTCATCAACCACGCTACCGTACGGCGATGCTGTGCGGACTTTGCAGATCGACATGATCGCGTTTGACGACGCCGACAAGACCCTTCGCGCCTACGAGATCAAGCGGGGGAACGGCGCGTTCGACGCCGGCAAAATCCGATCGATCCGCCGGGACCTCACGGTCACGCAGATGCTCCTCAAGAGCTATGGGGAAACGTTCAAGTTGAAGCCCGTTAAGGCAGAGGCCCGTGTTATCTTCTACTATGGGATTCGGTCACTGCCCCGCCCGTACTCGTTGATTGGAGTCGAGCTTAACGATCACTTTGGCTTCGGCGTGTACGATCTGGTTGAGACCGCGAATGCTTACTTCCGCCAGAAGCTGCACGAGCTGCTGGAGCGGATCTGAGGGGTAAAATGCAGAATACATCGCATGCCGTAATGGCGCAGCGGGTTGAAGCAGCAGACAGTCTCGATAATTTCCCAACGCCACCCTGGGCCACAAGAGCCCTCCTTGAGCATGTGATTGCCGACGCCGGCCCATTTCGCAAGCTGAGCTGCCTTGAGCCCGCGTGCGGGGCTGGACATATGGCGAAGCCGCTCAGGGAGTACTTCGGGAAGGTAAAGGCGTCAGACATCCATGCTTATGGCTACGGCTCTGTTGCGGACTTCCTTTCCGCTCCTTTGGAGGCGGGTTCTGTTGACTGGGTGATCACCAATCCTCCGTTCAGGCTCGCAGAGGATTTCATCAAGCGAGCGCTCATCGGAGCTCGACATGGCGTGGCTATTCTGGCGCGAACTGTATTTATCGAGAGCGTGGGGCGCTATCGCGAAATTTTCGAGCGCACCCCACCTACCAAGTTCGCTCAGTTCACTGAGCGCGTGCCAATGGTGAAAGGTAGGCTCGACCGAAAGGCTTCCACCGCGACGGGGTATGCGTGGCTTGTTTGGGAGAAAAAGGCCAAGCACGCTCCACGGTTGGTTTGGGTGCCCCCCTGTAGAAAAGCATTGGAGCGCCCGGAAGACTACAAAACCTAGTCTCCATCCATTTCGAGTGTGGCGCTTTCTCCAGTCTCGGTATCCGTAGCCTCGATCTCGACGGATCGGCCGTACCGCCGGATGCTGTCCACATCATACTCTTTGTAGCCGCGCTCGCTGTCGTACACTTCAATGGTCCGACCGGATCGAACGAGTTGGCCTCGCTCAATCTCAATGCTTGCGCCGGTTGTCGTGTTGGTGCCGTCCCATGCGAGTGCTTGAGTGAGAGTGATGGACGCGGTCACAACCGCGAGCAAAAGGCTTCTGCGTATCACGATGGCAATCCTGCTGCTTACCCGGTGCTTACCCGGCCAGACCGAAGGAAAAACTAAAATCAACTAAATACTTGATTTTACTGGCGCACCCGACACGATTCGAACGTGTGACCTTTGCCTTCGGAGGGCAACGCTCTATCCAGCTGAGCTACGGGTGCAGTGGGATTTCATTTAGCCGATTGGCGAGGGGCGGGCAACCGCTTCTCGCCGGATCGAACTCAAGCCGTTTTGCGCCGGAAGGGAGCCGGAACCGTTGCCGCGTCCCGGCCGAGGGCGGCGAATTCGGCCAGCACCCGTTCGGCGCAGATGACGCGGTTGCGGCCGAGGCGTTTGGCCACATAGAGCGCCTCGTCGGCCGCGCCCAGCAGCCGGTCGGGGCCGCCGTCGGCACCGCCGGGGATGTGGCTGGCGACACCGACGCTGAGGGTGACGTGGTCGCCGGCGCCCGTGGCGCCGTGGGCGATCTGCAAGGCCGTGACCGCGCAGCGGATCGCCTCGGCCACTTTGCAGGCGGTGTCGCAATCCATGTCCGGCAGGATCAGCGCGAACTCCTCGCCGCCATAGCGGCTGGCGAGGTCGAGCGGGCGCCCCGCGTGCCGGCTGACGACAGCGGCAACCGCGCGCAGGCACTCGTCGCCGCTCTGGTGGCCGTGGCGGTCGTTGAACAGCTTGAAATGATCGACATCGACGAACAGCAGCGCCAGTGGCTTCTGCGTGCGCTGGGCGCGAGCCCATTCGCCCAACAGCATCTGGTCGAAGGAGCGGCGGTTCGCCAGGCCGGTCAGCCCGTCCTTGGTGGCGAGCTCCTTCAGCGCCATCTCGGCGCGCTTCTGGTCGGTGAGGTCGCGCAGCGTCTCCACCACCGCGATCAGCCGGCCGGCCTCGTCGTGGATCGGACCGGCGTCGATGGCGAGATAGAGCTGGTTGCCGAGCTTCGGCATCACGCACCAGTTCTCCGCGGAAAAGCCGAGCCCGTTATGGCCGCGCGCGGCATATTCCGAATAATATTCCGGCAGCCGCTCGGGACGGTCGAGCGCGACGAGGTCGGCAAGGCAAGGGCGCCTGGTCTCGTAAAAGGCCTGCCAGTGCTTGCCGGTGCCGATCACCTCGGAGGCGGCGACGCCGGTCAGCCGCTCGCAAGCCCTGTTCCAGATCACCACGCGGCGCTTGGGGTCGATCACGAAGGTCGGCACCACCAGGTGCTGCATCAGCCGCACGGCGTAGGAATCCGCAACGTCAAGGGCTGGGGCCGGAAGTGTCCTCGACTTCGCCATCAGGCCACCGCAGCCACGGGCGCGGAGTCGCCGGGGCCGAACAGCTTCCGCACCTCGCTGGCCGGCTTCGGCGCGCTGAACAGATAGCCCTGCATCTGCGTGCAGCCGAGCGCGCGCAGCATGTCGCGCTGTGCCTCGGTCTCGACGCCCTCGGCGACCGTGGTCATGCTGCTGGCGGCGGCAATGTTCACCACCGCCTGCACGATCACGGGCGAGCCGCTCGCCTCTGCGATGTCGGCAACGAAGCAACGGTCGATCTTGATCTTGTCGAACGGGAAGCGCTTCAGATAGCTCAGCGAGGAGTAGCCGGTGCCGAAATCGTCGAGCGCGATGCGCACGCCGATCGAGCGGAGCTGATGGAGGATGGAGAGCGCCGCCTCGTCGTCGCGGATCAGCACGGCCTCGGTGATCTCGAGCTCGAGCCGACGCGGGTTCAGCCCGGAGGCGGCGAGCGCGCCCGCAATCCGCAGCGCCAGCGTGTCGCATTTGAGCTGCACCGGCGAGACGTTGACCGCGACACGCACATGCGCCGGCCAGGTCGCGGCCTCGTTGCACGCCATTCGCAGCACCCAGTCGCCGAGCTCGTTGATCAGGCCGGTGTCCTCGGCGACCGGAATGAACTCCGCGGGCGACACCATGCCGCGCTCGGGATGCCGCCAGCGCAGCAGCGCCTCGCAGCCAGAGACTTCGTTGGTGCGCAGGTCGACCAGCGGCTGATAGTGAATCTCGAAGCCGCCATTCACGAGGGCCTGCCGCAAATCCAGCTCCATGCTCAGGCGTGCCTTGGCGCTCGCATCCATCTCCGGCTCGAAGAAGCGGTGGGTGCGACGTCCATTGGCCTTGGCGCCGTACATTGCAAGGTCTGCGTTCTTGATCAGCTGATCGAGATCGGCGCCATCCTGCGGCGCCAGCGCAATTCCGATGCTGGCATCGGTGGAGAGCTGATGGCCGAGACAACGATAGGGCTGGCGGATCGCCTGGTAGATCCGCGTCAGGAAGGACAGCACGTCGGCGGGGGATTCGATCCCGGTCTGGATCACCGCGAATTCGTCGCCGCCGAGCCGCGCGATCAGGTCGCCCGGCTTGAGGCAGCCGCGGAGACGGTCCGCGATCGCCTTCAACAGCTCGTCGCCGACGTGATGGCCGAGCGAGTCGTTGATGCCCTTGAATTCGTCGACGTCGATGTAGAGCAGCGCGAACTGCTCGCCGCCGGCGACCTTCGCCAGCTCGCGTTCGATCTGCTCGCGGAACAGGGTTCGGTTCGGCAAGTCGGTCAGCGCATCGTAGTGCGCCAGATGCGCGATCTGTTCGTCGGCGCGGCGGCGCTCGGTGACGTCCTCGATGACATGGATGAGATAGCGCGGTTCGCCGGCCTCATCGCGAATACCGATCCGGCTCGACGTGATGTAGCGCGGCCCCGTGCCCGGCATCTGCCAGGCGTGCTCGTCCTTGAACAATCCCCTGGCCGATTCCAGCGCACTGCTGTCGTCTTGGGTGATACGGACGGCGAGCGCCTCGGGGAAGATGTCGAACGCCGTCTTGCCCACGACATCCTGGCGGGACTTGCCGAACAGCTGTTCGGCAACGCCGTTGAGCAGCAGATATTGCCGCGTGCGCGCATCCTTCACGGTGATCTGCGAGGGGATATGGTCGATGATCTCGCGCAGGAAGGTGTAGTTGCGGTCGCGCTCCTGTTCCAGGTTGCGGCGCTCGGTGATGTCTTCGATCGTGGCGACCCATCCGCCCTGTGCGAGCGGCGTGTTGATGACCTGGAAGGCGCGGCCGCTGGCCAACTGATGAATTCTCGTCGAGACCGTACCTTCGGCGACGATCCTCATGACGTCGGCGCAAAATGCCTCCACATCGCCGTCGAACGCGCCGCGCTCCTTGCGATGATACATCGCCTCGCGGATGTGGCAGCCCGGCTTGATGACGTCGTGGGAGAGGCCGAACATGTCGGCGTAGCGGCGGTTGCAGGTGACGATGTAACCGGCGGCGTCGTACAGGATCAGCCCTTGCGACATGTTGTTGAGGGCGGTGTCGAGCTGAAGCCGCTTCGCTTCGATCCGCTCCTGCGCCTCACGGTTCTGCCGGTTGATCTGGCGGATGATCAGATACAGGATCAGCACGATGACGGCGGCTGAAAGCGCTGCAGTCGTGACCATGAAGCCGGTCGTGCTGCCGCCAGTCCGCAAGGGCCGCCGCCGTGGTGTTGGTGCCGACGATGACCAGCGGGAAATGCGTCAGCGACGCCGCCGAACCGAGCCGCTCCTCGCCGTCGATGAGGCCCCTGACGCGGAGAGTCTGCTGGCCGCCTTTGGTGAGCACCTTCCGCATCAATGGCGCATCCCTGAGGTTGCGCCCGATCAGCTCTTCGACATGCGGATAGCGCGCCAGCATCTTGCCGTGGCGGTCGAACAGCGAGATGGCCGTACCCTCGGCGAGCGCGACAGACGCGAAATACTGCCGGTAGCTGTCCGGGTCGATCCGGCGCACCATCGCGCCGAGGAAGGTGCCGTCGGCGCCGGTCAACCGGCGTGCGACGATCGTGGTCCATTTGTTGATGATGAAGCTGCGGACGGATTCCAGCAGCACCGTTTCGGACTGCGGATTTGTCTTGAACGTCTGAAAGTAGGCCCGGGACGAAACATTGATCTTGGGCAGCGGGTGGGCCCGCGACCAGTTGATCAGCTCGCCGTCGGCATCATAGATCGCGATGTCGCCCAGATGGGACACGGAGCTGATCTTACCGCGCAGCATCTGGTTCGTGTCGGGTCCGGACATGCGCTCGCGGAACATTGCCGGGGAGGTGATGTCGGCCAGGTTCATCTGCCCGATCAGATCGGCGGCGACGACGTCGGAGTCTTCGAATTGCTGATCGAAATGCCGCGCGATCAGCTGCACCGTGTTTTCCAGCTCGCGTTCGCGGTTGGCGAGGGTCCGCTCGCGGAATTCGCCGACGGCCATGGCCGTGACGGCGAAGATTCCGGCGACCAGCAATACGCCGCACAGCGTCAACCACAGGACGGGACTACGTCGCGCCAAGGCCTCCCAGCCGTTCCTTGCGGCTAGAGACATTCCGGCAGCCACCGTAGAAAGGACCTGGCGCATTCCACCTCACACGAGGAACAGGAATACACCGCACAAATGGCGCAAACCTTAGGAAAGCAAGTTACCCAAGTATTAATCCGGTTGAGCAACGGCGTCCGCATGTCGCGCAGCGGGAAGCCCGTCACGGTTGTGCGGCGCGCGCAGCAAGCGCCGCGCTGCATCATTACTAACGGCTTAATGCGAGCTGCCGGCGCTCTTGTCGCCGCCGGCCTTGCGCAGCCGCCCGACCACGCCGGTCGGGAAGAAGTAGACGCTGGCGATGAACAGCAGCCCGAGCCACAGCAGCCAGCGATCGGGATGGAGCAGCCCCGGCAGCAGCGGCAGGCCGGCTTCGCCCGCCGCGTTGGAGGCAACGCCCATCAGCGATTGCAGATAGTTCTGGGCGAGGATGAAGATGGTGGCGCCGATGAGCGCGCCGTAGATCGTGCCCATGCCGCCGATCACGACCATCAGCAGGATGTCCAGCATGATCGAGAAGCTCAGCGAGGTATCGGGGCCGGCATAGCGCAGCCACAACGCGTTCAGGATGCCCGCGCTAGCGGCCACGAGTGCCGCGAGGCAGTTGGCGTAGGTCAGGTGGAACACGGTGCGGAAGCCGAGTGCCTCGGCGCGAAACCGGTTCTCGCGGATCGCCTGCAGCACACGCCCGAACGGCGAGTTCACGACGCGCAGCAAGGCGAGGATCATCAGCGCCGAAACGGCGAACACCAGATAGAAGGTCAGGATCCGGCCGTTGATCTCGAAGCCGAACAGGCTCTTGGGGATCAGCACGGTGCCGGGGCGCAGCAGCTCTGGCAACTGAAAACTGCGTCCGTCCTCGCCCCCCGTCAGCCAGGACAGCTGCGAGGCCAGCACCTGGAAGGCGGACGCCACGGCGAGCGTGATCATGGCGAAGAAGATCGCCGCGACGCGCAGAGAAAAGAGCCCGATGGCGAGCGCGAGCAGCGCTGCGAGCGGCAGGCCGACGACGATTCCGGTTGCGACCGCAGCCCAGTTCGGGCCCATCCCGTACAGCGCAATCGCGATGGCGTAGCTGCCGATGCCGTAGAACATGGTGTGGGCGAACGACACCGAGCCGGTATAGCCGAGCAGGAGGTCGTAGGAGGCGACCAGCGCGGCGAAAACGCAGATCTTGGCCGCGACGTTCAGCGCCTTGGCACCCGGAAACAGGAACGGCGTCGCCGCCAGCGCCAGGATGATGACGACGAGAACGAGCGTGAGCACGCGGCTCCGCGGCGGATCGCCTGAGAGGATCATCATCGGCTGGTCACCGCATAGAGGCCGCGCGGCCGCCACATCAGAATGGCGACCATCAGCAGAATGTTGGAGACGAGGGCGAGTTTTGGCACCAGGAAGCCGCCGTAATTGGCGACCATGGCGACCAGGATCGCGCCGATGAAGCAGCCGCCGATCGACCCCAGGCCGCCGATGATGACCACGATGAAAATGAGCACCGTGAGGTCGTCGCTCATGGAGGCGTGCACCTGTTCGCGATAGAGCGCCCACATCACGCCGCCGAGGCCGGCCAGCGCCGATCCCGTCATGAACACGCCGAGAAACAGGCGGCGGATGCGGTAGCCGAGCGCCTCCACCATCTCGCGGTTCTCGACCCCGGCGCGGATCAGGAGGCCGACCTTGCTGCGGTTGAGCACGAGCTGGATCGCGATGAAGATGGCGAGACCGATCAGCATCGCCAGCACGCGGTATTTGGCGATCGCGACGTCGCCGAGGATGAACGAGCCGCGCAGCGAGGTGGGCAGCGGCATCGGGATGATCTGCGGTCCCCACAGCGCATAGAGCGTCTGCTCGGCGACGATCAGGCCGCCGGTCGTCATCAGGATCTGCTTCAGATGCTGGCCGTAGACGGGCAGGATCAGCACGCGCTCGACGACCAGGCCGAGCGCGCCGGAGACCGCCATCGACAGCAGCGCGGCCGGCGCCAGCACCGCGAGGTTCATCCAGAGCGAATCTGCCTGAATGGACGCTGCGAACGGGGCCAGAACCAGCGTGGCTACATAGGCGCCGACGGCGATGAAGGCGCCATGGCCGAAATTGAGCACGTCCATCAGGCCGAACACCAGCGTCAGCCCGGAGGCCATGATGAAGATCATCATGCCCATGGCGAGGCTCGCCACGGTCAGCGTGAGCCAGGAAGAAGTCGATCCGATCAGCGGGATCATCAGAAGGGCGAGCGCGACCGGCAGCAGGATCGGTGCGAGATCCCGCTTCGGCTTCGGCAGCGGATCGGTTGCGGCAATGTCACTCACTGATGCGTCTCCAGGCTCAGGCCGAGCAGCCGCTCCTGCAGCGGCACGTCGGCGGCGAGCGCCGCCATCTCGCCGCGATGGACGATGGTGCCGTTGTCCATGACCAGCACGCTGTCGCCGAGCTCGCGGGCGGCGAAGAAATTCTGTTCGACCAGCAGGATGGTGGCGCCCTTGCGCTTGATCTCCTTCAGGCACTCGATCAGCGCCATCACGATGGCGGGCGCGAGCCCCTTGGTCGGCTCATCGACCAGCAGCAGCTTGCGCGGTTCGATGATGGCGCGCGCGATCGACAGCATCTGCTTCTGCCCGCCCGAGAGGCTTCCCGCGCGCGACAGCCAGAAGCGGCGCAGCGCCGGAAAGAAACCGAAGATCCAGTCGAGCTGAGTGTCGTCGAGCGGCCCGTCGCGGGCCGCGAGCACGAGGTTCTCCTTCACCGTGAGATCGGAGAACACCGCCATGCTCTCCGGCACGTAACCCACGCCGCGCCGCGCGATGTCGGGCGTGGCAAGGCTCTCGATGCGCTCGCCGGCGAGGGTGATCTCGCCCTTCGAGGCCTGCCACAGACCCATGATGGTGCGCAGCGTCGTGGTCTTGCCGGCGCCGTTGCGGCCGAGCAGCATCGTGACCTGTCCTTGCGGGACTGCGAGATCGATGCCCTGGAGGATGTGATAGCGGCCGATATGGGTGTGCACGCCGGAGAGCGTCAGGAGATCGGTCATGCTGCGCTCTCTGCAGCGTTCTTGGGCGCGACGCCGAGATAGGCTTCCTGCACGATCGGCGAGGCGATCACCTCGGCCGGAGGACCGTCGGCGACGAGCTGGCCGTTATGCAGCACGATGATGCGGTCGGCGAGCGAGCGCACCACGTCCATCTTGTGCTCGACGAGAAGGATGATCTTGCTCTTGTCCTGCTTGAGCTGCGCGATGAGGTCGAGGACGACGGGCACCTCGTCGATGCTCATGCCGGCGGTCGGCTCGTCGAACATGAACACTCTCGGCTCCAGCGCGATCATCAGCGCGACCTCGAGCTTGCGCTGGTCGCCATGGGACAGTGCGGTCGCGGCGACGCCGCGGCGGCCGCCGAGCGCGACCCGGTCGAGGATGGCGTCGGCGTGCGCGATCAGGTCGCGGCGGACCATCCAGGGCCGCAGCATGTCGTAATGGGTGCCGCTCGCGGCCTGCACTGCGAGGCGCACGTTCTCTTCCACCGACAGGTTCGGGAACAGGTTGGTGAGCTGGAAGGCGCGGCCGAGGCCCGCGCGCGTGCGCATCGGCGCGGACTGCCCCGTGATGTCGGTACCGTCGAACAGGATGCTGCCGCTCGATGCGCGAAGCTGGCCCGAGATCAGGTTGAAATAGGTGGTCTTGCCGGCGCCGTTCGGCCCGACGATGGCGGTGAGCTCGCCCGGCCGAAACGTGCAGGAGACGTTGTTGACCGCGACATGGCCGCCGAAGCGAATGGTGAGGTCGCGGGTTTCGAGGGTGAGCGGCATGAGAAATTTCGATCGGATTTGGATGACGATCTATCTACGATCACAGTGGGCTCCCTCCCCCGCTTGCGGGGGAGGGTCGGGGGGAGGGCTGTCTCCGCTGGCGAGAGCCCCCAAGAGGTGAGAGCCCTCTCCCGGCCTCTTCCGCAAGCGGGAGAGGGGAAGCAAGCACCTACCGCTTGTTCTTGATCGGAACGTCCATGTCCTCGATCTTCAGCTCGCGCACCGGCTCGAGCACGGCCCAGGCGACGTTCGGATCGACCTTGACCTTGAAGTGATACATGCTCTGCAGCGCCTGATGGTCTTCTTTGCGGAACACCATCTTGCCCTTCGGCGTATCGAACTCCATGCCTTCCATCGCCGTGATCAGCTTCTCGGTGTCGGTCGACTTCGCCTTGGTGACGGCGGCGACGACGGACATCGCGGCGGCGAAGCCGCCCGCGGTGAAGAAGTCCGGCGGCGCGTTGAAGCGCTTCTGGTGCTCGGCGACCAGCCAGTCATTCACCGGGTTCTTCGGTATATCATAGAAGTAGTAGGTCGCGCCTTCCATGCCGGGCAGGCCCTTATAGGCGGCGAGCGCGGGCAGGATGTTGCCGCCGGTCGAGAGCTCGATGCCGTAGCGCTTCGGGTCCATGTCCTGGAGCTTGGCCAGCGGATTGCCGGCGCCGGCCCAGATCACCCAGATCACCTTGCGGCCCGGCTTGTCCTTCAGCGCGTCGAACAGGCGCTGGCCGACGGCGGTGAAGTCGGTGGTCGAGGTCGGGGCATACTCCTCGGCGGCGAGCGTCGCGCCGGTCTTGGCGAGCGCCTCCTTGAAGGCGGCGACGCCGTCACGGCCGAACGCATAGTCCTGCGCCAGCGTCGCCACGGTGACGCCCTGCTTGCCGATCGCGACCGCGTTTGAGATCGCGTCCTGCGAGGAGTTGCGCCCGGTGCGGAAGATGTAGCGATTCCACTTCTCGCCGGTAATCTGGTCCGCGACCGCGGGCTCGACGATCAGGATCTTCTTGTTCTCCTCGGCGACCGGGAGAATGGCGAGCGCCGCGGCCGACGAGGTCGTGCCGATCGCAATGTCGGCCTTGTCGTCCTGATAGGCCTCCGCGAGCGCCGCCTTGGCCAGATCCGGCTTGCCCTGATCGTCCTTGGTGATGACGACGATCTTGCGACCGTCGAGCGTCATGGTGCCCTTGGTGGCGTATTCAAAGCCCATCTTCAGGCCGGTCTCGGTCTGCTTGGCGTAGGCCTCGAGCGGACCGGTCTTGCCGTAGATCAGCGCGATCTTGAGATCGTCGGCCCGCGCGGAGGCGCCCGCGGCGAGCGCGACAATGGTTGTTGTTATGATGAGTGATCGACGCACGATGGTCCCTCCTGATCTGAAGTTTCTCGGTAACAGCGATTTGCACAAGCTTGCGAACATTGCAATTGAACCTTCCGGTGGAGCGGGCTGACCTTTGCCGGCATGCATCATTTTTGGGCCTGCCTCGCTGCGCCGGCCTCGACCTGGCGCCAGTCCGACCGTGCTTCCTCCGCGCTTTCGAAGATGTGCGGCGCGACGCCGCGTTTCTCGAGGGCTTCACCCAGCTTGATGCGCAGGAAGCCCGACGTGGTGTAGCGCGACACGCCGGAATAGAAGCGGTCGACGAGGCTGCGCACCATGGCTGAATAATCGTCCATCAGCTCCGGCAGGATGGAAAAGTTGTCATAATTGACGATGGCGTAGACCCTGCGTCCGAGCGGCGCCAGCCTGGCCTCGACCAGGGACGCGATGGTGTCGATCTCGGCCTTGCTGCGTAGCGGATAGCGTTCCAGGTTGACGAAGAACAGGTTCTGCTGCTCGTCCAGCGTGAAACGCTGGTCGAGCGGGATGGTGAGCAGGCGCTCGCGCAGATCCATCAGACCCTCGCCGAAGATGCGCGTGTCCATCAGCGCCGGGTCGCGCGGGATCAGCGGCTTGAAATCCATCAGGCGCAGGATGTCGCGCTCGATGTCGATGCCGGGCGCGACTTCGGTGAGCTCGAGCCCCTCGTCCCTGAGCTCGAACACGCAGCGCTCGGTGACGTACAGCGTGCGTTGCTTGCGCGCGGCAGCAAACGGGCCACTGAAGGTGACGTGCTCGACGCTATCGACGAACTTGCGCGACTGGGCTTCGTCGAGGATGACGAGTTTCCCGTCGCGCACCGCGATGCGTTGCTTGCCCGCACCGAACGTGCCGACGAAGACGACTTCCTTGGCATTCTGGCTGATGTTGATGAAGCCGCCGGCACCGGCAAGCTTCGGCCCGAACCTGCTGACATTGAGGTTGCCGGCGCGGTCGACCTGGGCAAGCCCGAGAAAGGCGGCATCGAGACCGCCGCCGTCGTAGAAGTCGAACTGGTAGGGCTGGTCGATCACGGCCTGGGTGTTGATCGCCGCGCCGAAATCGATGCCGCTCGCCGGGATGCCGCCGATCACGCCCGGCTCCGCCGTCAGCGTGATGAGATCGATGATCCGCTCCTCGTTGGCGACCGAGGCGATCCCCTCCGGCATGCCGATGCCGAGATTGACGACGCTGTTGGCTTTCAGCTCGAGCGCGGCGCGCCGGGCGATGATCTTGCGCTCGCTGATCGGCATCACCGGCAGAGAGGCGGCGCGGACGCGGATCTCGCTCGAAAAGGCCGGATTGTATTGCGTGCCGAAAGTCTGCCAGTGGTTCTCCGGCCTTGCCACGACGACGCAGTCGACGAGGATGCCGGGAATTTTGACCTGGCGCGGATTGAGGCTGCCGGCCTCGGCCACGCGCTCGACCTGGGCGATGACGATGCCGCCGGAATTGTGCGCCGCCATGGCGATGGCGAGCGCCTCGAGCGTCAGCGCCTCCTTCTCCATGGTCAGGTTGCCGTCGGGATCGCCGGTGGTGGCGCGGATGATCCCGACCTGAATCGGGAACGTCCTGTAGAGCAGGCAGTCTTCGCCGCGCAGCGTGATCAGCTCCACCATGTCCTCGGTGGTGCGTGCGTTCAGCTTGCCGCCGCCGTGCCGGGGGTCGACGAAGGTGCTCAATCCGACGCGGGTGATGTGGCCGGGCCGGTGCGCGGCGATGTCGCGGAACAGATGCGTGATCACGCCCTGCGGCAGGTTGTAGGCCTCGATCTGGTTCGCGATCGCAAGCTGCTGCAATTTCGGCGCAAGGCCCCAGTGCCCGCCGATCACGCGCCGGACCAGCCCTTCATGCGCGAAATGATTGAGGCCGCGCTGCTTGCCGTCGCCTTGTCCGGCCGCATAGACCAGCGTCAGATTGCGCGGCTTGCCCTGCGTGTAGGGCGCATCGCCCTCGTGGGACAAATAGAGTTGCTCCAGCGCGATCGCGATCTCCTCGGCAAAGCCGATGCCGACGAAGCCGCCGGTCGCCACGGTGTCGCCGTCGCGGATCAGCATGACGGCTTCAGTCGCCGAGACGACCTTGCCCTTCTCGGAATTGCGCAAGTAAGGCAGAGCTGGGTGCTGGCTCACGGCGTACCTCCCGATCCCTTCGACCGCATGCCGTTATTGTTTTGCGTTGATCTTATCGCGGGGATCGGCCCTGGAACAGCTTGCTCCCTGCGAGAGAAGGCAGACGAGAGCAAGGTCCGCGCCAGAGGCCGTCAATTCGCTGAAAGTGGCCAAAGCTGCGGCATTTTCCGCATGTCTGCAGTCAAAGAGGAGCCAGGCCCCGTGTCCGGAATCCGAGACTCCGGACACGGGGCGTCTCGAAATTCAGACGGCAGCGGGTCCCGTCGCGAGGCCGAACTTGGCGAGCTTCTTGTAGAAGGTTGCGCGCGAGATCCGCAGCATCCTGGCGGCTTCCGTGATCTGGCCGTTGCTGGCGGCGAGTGCCTGCTCCAGCGTGTGCTTCTCGAACTCCGCCTCGGCTTCGGCATAGGGCACCACCGCTCCGGCCGGTCGCGCGGGCGGCGCAAGCCTGACCTCGGTGTCGACCGGGAGGATGCGTGCGACGTCCTCGCCGGTCAGCCGCCCGGAATCGCTGAGGATCAGCGCCCGCTCGAGGATGTTGCGGAGCTCGCGGACATTGCCCGGCCAGTCATAGCGCGCGAGCGCGGCGAGCGCGCTCGGCGTGATCTTCGCCTTGACGTAGTCGCCCGATCCGCTGATGTCGTCGAGCAGCCGGGCGCAGATGTCCGGGAGATCGTCGAGGCAATGGCGCAGCGGCGGCAGCTCGATCGAGAGCACGTTGAGCCGATAATAAAGGTCGGGCCGGAACGCGCCGTCGCTGACGCGCTTGCGCAAATCCACATTGGTGGCGGCGATCACGCGCACGTCCACCTTCGAGACCTTGTCCGAACCGAGCGGCTCGATCTCGCGCTCCTGGAGCACGCGCAGCAGCTTGGCCTGCAATTGCAGCGGCATCTCGCCGATCTCGTCGAGGAACAGCGTGCCGCCGTCGGCAATGCGGAATTTGCCCTCGCGCCCCCTGCGGTCGGCGCCGGTATAGGCGCCCGGCGCGGTGCCGAAGAACTCCGACTCGATCAACGTTTCGGGGATCGCGGCGACGTTGACGCTGACGAACGGCTTCTCCGCGCGCGAGGAGGCGTTGTGAATCGCCTGCGCCAGCATCTCCTTTCCCGTTCCGGTCTCGCCGGTGACCAGCACAGTGACGCTCTGCCGCGCGGCACGGCTTGCGAGCTCCTTGGCCTGCGCGATATCCGGCGTCCTGCCGACGAAATCGGCGAAGGTGAAGCGCGCCGCGCGGGCGTTGGACAATTGCCGCCGCGCCAGCCGCAGATCGCTCTCGAGCTGGGTGACGCGGGCGAGCAGCGGCTTCAGGCTTTCGAGATGATCATAGAGCACGAATCCGATGGCGCCGATCACCGTCCCGTTCTCGTCCTCGATCGGCATGCGGGTGACGACGAGCTGCTCGCCGCCGAGCTCCATGATGTCGAGCAGGATGGGCTCGCCGGTCTCGGCCACCTTCCGCATCAGGCTGTTCGGGATGACCTCCTCGATCGGCCGGCCGATCGCCTCACTGGTGCGCCCGAGGCCGAGCGCTGCGAGATATTTTTCGTTGACGTAGACGACGCGCCCGCCGCGGTCGATCGCAATCGCACCTTCACAGAGCTGTTCCAGCCGCGCGAACAGCGTCTCCATCGCGCGCGCACGGAGATAGACGGGGTCGCTGATCGAGGAGGAAGGCGCAGACATGAGATACCTCGGGGAGGTCCGCCTGTGTATTAGCAAAAGGCCAGCAATTTCAAAGGGGGGAAATGGGCACTCAGCGAGCTCGGCAATTGCTGTCGTCCCGGGGCGCGAAGCGAACCCGGGACCCATACCCACAGGAAGATGTTTGGCGAAGACTCGGAGTGGGAGCTTCGCGTCACACGGCTCCCTGTGGTTATGGATCCCGGGTCTGCGCTGTCGCTAGCCGGGGACGACAGCGGTGTGCGTTGCGCCGCTTTAGCCCTACCGCCGATACCCGCTCGCCCGCGAATAGCCTTGGCGGTTTTGCTGCATCGGGCGGCTCGCCACGCTGATCCGCGCCTCGCTGGAGACGGGCGTTGCGAGCTTCAGCTCCTCCAGGAAGATCGGCCGGGAGAAGTAGTAGCCCTGCGCGTAGCGGATCTTCGTTGCCGCCTGGAGGTAGGCGAGCTCCTCGTAGGATTCGAGGCCTTCGGCGATCACCGTCATGCCGAGCGCTTCGCTCAAGGATTCGATCGCGCGCAGGATGCCCTGGCTGCGCGGGCGCTTATGGATGTCGGTGATGAAGGAGCGGTCGATCTTGATCTCGTCCGCGGTGATGTCGGCCAGCGCCGAGAGCGAGGAATAGCCGGTGCCGAAATCGTCGATGGAGATGCCGACGCCGAGCTTGCGGAACATCGGCAGGATCTCGGCCTGGAAATGATTCTTGGCGACGAAGGCGTCTTCCGTCACCTCCATCATGAAGCGCTGGGGAAAGCCGGTGTCGTCCAGCGCCCGCGCGAAGCTGCGCATGAATTCCGGATTGCCGGCCTGCTTGGCGGCCACGTTGATGCTGATGGTCGCATCCGCGCCGAACGTGTCGTTGATCAGGTCGATCGACTTGACGATCTCGGCGAGCACGAGATGGGTCAGCTCGTCGATCAGCCCGAGCTCGCCGGCAAGATTGATGAACGAGCCGGGCGCCTGGATCACGCCTTCGTCGTCGCGCAGGCGGACCAGGGCCTCGATGCCCTTCACGGCCTGTGTGCGGATGTCGACCTTGGACTGGAAGGCGCAGCAGAAGCGCTTTTCCAGGATGGCGAGCCGCAGCGACTGCTCGACCTTCATCCGCGCCTGCGCCTCGCGCTCCATGCCGGTGTCGAAGAAGGCCGCCAGTCCCTTGCCGTTGTTCTTGATGCGGTACATCGCGATGTCGGCGTTCTGCCGCAGCGTCTCGAAGCTGCTTCCGTGGTCGGGATAGAGGCTGATGCCGACCGAGGTCGAGGCGAAGACTTCCGAATTGTCGATGAAGAACGGTGCGGTCAGCCGCTCCAGCGTCGATTGCATGAACTCGGCGACTTCCTCCTGGCTCTGGATCGGGGAGAGCAGCAGCAGGAATTCGTCGCCGGAGATGCGCGACAGCATGTCGGAATCGCGCAAGTCGCGCCCGAGCCGCCTCGACAGCTCGACCAGCAGTGCGTCGCCCACGGAGTGGCCGTAATAGTCGTTGATGTGCTTGAAATTGTCGACGTCGAGGAAGGCAAGCGCGAAACGCTCGCCGCCACGACCGTTCGCGAGCAGATTATTGGCGTGATGCTCGATCACGCGCCGCGAGGGCAATCCGGTCAGCTCGTCGAAATAGGCCGAGCGGAACAGCTGGTCTTCGAAATTCTTCTGTTCGGTGATGTCGGAGGACGCCGAGATCAGGAGCTCGCGTCCGGCGAGGCGAACGGGACGATGGGTCGTGAGCAGCACCTGGCGTGCGGCGCCGACGTGAAGCGCCTCCTCGGTCACGACCGCCTGGCCGGCGCTCAGTGCCTGCCGGCAGGCTTCGTGTCGCGGAGTCAGATCGGGTGAGGGGCGGCTGCCGTCCATGCCGAGCTGGGCGGCGGCGGCATCGTTGACCAGCAGAAGCTCGCCGTGCGCGTCCTGCACGGTGAGGCCGGCCGGCAGCATTCTAACGATTTCCTTGAGAAAACTGAGCTCGGCTTCAGTCGCGCCGGAATATTGATTGTCGTTCATACAAGTCATGAATCTTGTTGTTTCGGCGCGCCTTTGCAATGGGCGCGATCTTGCGCAGCTCCCTCTTAAGTTTGGTTAAGGGGGCGGGAGAAATACGGGGGTGTTTTGGAGAAAACTTGCGACGATGCGACGCGCGCTGACGATCGTCATTAACAGAGGGTCAACGCGTCAAGTGAAACTGCGAACGGAGGGCGTGGCTGCGCTTTCGCTTGGATCGAGTCCGGCTGCGTATGAACCTTGATTGAACGGTGCGAGCCGCAGTCGACACCCTTCTCCGCTGCGGAAAGGTGATCCGGGGGCGGGGCCGTTTCATCATTCTCTATTCGCTGCGCGGGACCCGGCAGTGCATGATGCAATGCAGCCCGGTCTTCAGATACGAGATCTCGGTCCTGCCATCGAAGGACGACAATGCTGATTTCAGCAACTTGGTGCCGAAACCGGGCTCGGACACCTTGTCCACGCTCGGCCCCTCGGTTTCGTCCCAGGTGATGGTCAGGCGATCGTCGCTGATGGTCCAGGACACCTGCAACAGGCCGCGCGGCGAGGAGAATGCGCCATACTTGCCCGCATTGGTGGCAAGCTCGTGAAACATCAATGACAGCGTGACCGCGAGCTTCGGCGGCAGGAACAATCGATCGCCATTGAGGGTGAAGCGGACATGGCCATAGGGGCCGAGTTCCGAGATCAGGAGGTCGCGGATATCGCAGCCGCCCTTGTCGATCCGCGAGATCAGATCGTCCGTTGCGGCCAGCGAGCGCAGCCGGGGATCGACCCGGGCCCAGACCTGCGGGTGGTCGTGCAGCACCTGGTGCAGCACGGCATGCACTGTCGACAGCTTGTTCTTCAGCCGGTGCTGCAGCTCCTCGACCAGCAGCTTGCGATACTCTTCTTCCTCGATCAGGCGTTTGGAGATCCGGCGCTGCTCTGCCAGCATGGTGCGATAGTGCTCGACACCCCAGATGGTTATCGCGCAGACGGCCCAGTAAAGGGCCAGCAGGGCAAAGCGCGCGCGATCGGCAAAGGCATCGCCGAAATTCAGGACGACTCCAAGCACGCCGCCGATCAGCGCCGTGATCACGCCGATCCGGAATCCTCCCAGGGCAGCTGCAAAGAACACGGCCGGAAAGTACGGCGTGAAGTAGATGTCGGGGCGAACCTGAGCGAGCCCCCAGCGGATTAGGGTTGCGGCCAGCAGGCAGACTATCGCAAACGAGATGCTCAGACCGAGCGAGGGCGGCGCCGCGCCCTGCCAGCCCTTGCGGAACTCGTCGATCAGCTTCCCCATGCGCAGCCCAGTTGCGATATGCGTTCGAACATCGAGCGGCCCGTGAGAACGTTACGCATGCCGCCCGCACAAGCATAGCTTGCCTTGTCGGAAGCGGGCAGGGATAGTGGCCGCTCCGGCGACGGCGGCGGCCGACATGCGCCATTTGGCATCAAATCACTCGAAAACAGGAACATTCCATGGGCAGGCTGGACGGCAAGGTCGCGGTGATCACGGGGGCGACGAGCGGGATCGGATTGCGCACTGCGGAAGTCTTCGTTGCCGAAGGTGCCAAAATTGTGATCGCGGGCCGGCGCGTACCGGAAGGCGAGGCACTGGCAAAGCAACTCGGGGCCAATTGCATCTTCCGCCAGACCGACGTCACGGTCGAAGCGCAGATGCAGGCGCTGATCGCGCTCGCGGTCGACAAGTTCGGCAGGATCGATTGCCTGTTTAACAATGCCGGCGGGCCGGCGCAGACCGGCGGCATCGAGGGCCTCGAGGCCGAGCGGTTCGACGCGGCGATGGCGACGCTGGTGCGCAGCGTCATGCTCGGCATGAAGCATGCCGCTCCCCACATGAAGAAGCAGGGGGCGGGCAGCATCATCAACAATGGAAGCATCGCCGGCCGCCTCGCCGGCTTCTCGTCGTCGATGGTCTATAGCGCGGCCAAGGCGGCGGTGATCCATCTCACCAAGTGCGTGGCGATGGAGCTCGGCGAATCCAACGTCCGCGTCAACTCGATCTCGCCCGGCGCGATCGCAACAGGCATCTTCGGCAAGGCGCTGGGACTCTCGACCGACGCTGCCGAGAAGACGCCGGCCGTGATGCGCGAGGTCTACAAGACCGCGCAGCCGATCCCGCGCGCCGGCCTTCCCGACGACATCGCCCATGCCGCGGTGTTCCTGGCCAGCGACGAATCCAGCTTCGTCAACGGCCACGACCTCGTCGTCGACGGCGCCATCACCGGCGGCCGCAACTGGAGCCAGCAGCAGCAGGGCTACGTGGCTCTGCGCAAGGCGTTCGATGGGGCGTAGCGGATAGGTCTCGTGCCCTGGACGCGGTGCGGCGCGAAGTGCCGCTCCGCAGAGCCGGGGCCCATCCATCCGCAGCTTACCCTCTGGCTTGGGTCCCCGCTCGCGCTTCGCGCGTCCGGGACACGAGAGGCTAAGCCGCCTTCACTGTCACCCGCAGCCCGTCCCGCGGCTTCGGGATCGGCCACATCTGCCAGTCCGGCTTGTAGCCGGGCGCGAGCGACACCTCGATGTTCTGCAGAAAGTGGCGCGCGAAACATTTCGCCTGCATGTAGGCGAAGTGCAGGCCGAGGCACATATGCGCGCCGCCGCCGAACGGCACGAAGGCGAAGCGGTGGCGGTTGCGCTGCGCTTCCTCGGTGAAGCGAAGCGGATCGAAGCGGCCCGGCTCCGGCCAGATGTCCTTCATGTGGTGCGTATAGAGCGGATTGATGCCGACCGCCGTGCCGGCGGGGATCGCAAAGCCCTTGAAGCTGAAATCGCGCATCGCGCGGCGCGGCATCGACGGCACCGGCGGCCTGATCCGCAGCGCTTCCTTGAACGCCATCTCCGACAGCGGCATCTTCTCGAGATCGTCGAAGCTGCTCGGCGCCCCCGGGGCAAGCCCGAGCGCGAGCACCTCCGCGCGCAGCCTGTCCTGCCAGTCCGGATTGGCGGCGAGCTCGCCGATGAAGGACGTCAGCGACGACGTCAGCGTGTCGTGCGCCGCCATCATCAGGAAACTCATGTGGTCGATGATGTCCTGCTCCGAGAGCAACGCACCGTTCTCGTGGGTGGCGCGGCAGAGCTGCGAGAACAGATCGTCGCCGCCATGATTGCCGCGACGGAGCGGAATCTGCTCCCGGAAATAGGCAACGATGCGCTTGCGTCCCTTCACCCCTCGCGCCATCTGGGTGCCGGGCAGGGGGCGGCGGACCGGCGAGACGGAGGCGGCGACCATATCGACGAAGGCGCGGTTGATCTCGTCGACCTCAGGCCCGATATCGGCGCCGAGGAACGAAGCCGCAGCGAGATCGAGCGTGAGCTGCTTCATCGCGGGATAGAGCTGCATCTCGCCGGGCTTTGCCCTCCATTGCGCGACGCGCGCAGAAATGCCGCGGTCGAGATCGCCGAGATAGGACTTCATCGGCCCGGACTTGAACGCCACCGACAGCGCCTTGCGATGCAGGCGATGCTCGTCGAAATCGAGCAGCATCAATCCGCGCGGAAATAGCAGGCCCAGAACCTTGTTCCAGCCATGCGTCGAGGAGAACAGCTTTTGCTGGTCGAACAGCACGAGCTCGTTGGCCTCGGGCCCGAGCAGCACGACATTGGTCTCGCCGAAGAAATGCGTACGGTAGACCAGGCCGTATTTGGCGCCGTTCGCTTCGATATGGCCCTTGGGATCGGCGAGCACCTGAAACGTCTTGCCGATGATCGGCCAGCCTTCGTCGCCAGGAATGTGGGTCAGCTCATTGCGTCTGGGCGGGCTGAACTGAAACGCGGGGGCGGCCACATTCTGCATCGACATGACGATTGCTCCGGTTGGCTGACCGAACGGGCGCGCGATCGCGCTCGACTGAGAGACAGCATAGCACGATTAGACGAGAATGATGTGGCGGCTCTCACGTGCAAAAGCGCCCGCGGCGCGGTTCACCTCTCCCGTAAGGAGAGGTGAACCCAGCCAACCGCTCGTACCGATTTTACATCGCCTTAGGCCTGCCGCTTCGCCGCTTCCTTCTGCAGATCCGGGGCGTTGACGGCGGGAATGGCGACGCGGCCGGGGCCGGTGACCTTCAGCGCCTCGGCGGCTTTTTCGTTCTCCATGATCTTGGCCATCACGGCCTGCCCCGCGCGCTCGAAGATCGCGCGGTTCTCGATCACGAATTTTTGCGATTTGCGAAGGCCGTCGATGTAACCGTTGATCTCGGGCACGACGTAGCGCGCCACCATGTCCCAGCTCCGCCGCGTCGCTTCCGGATTGGCCCAGTCGTGCACGAAGCCGATGATGGCGCCGACGCCGCCGGAGACCTGCATGACGTTCTTGATGGACTTGACGAGATCGTCGGGCGTGCCGATGGTGGACGCGGCGCCCTCGACGAAGGCGGTCTTGTCGACCGCTTCGTCGGGTGAGGAGAACGCGGTGAGGCCCGGCCGCTGCAACGTGCCGACATTATATTCGTTGTGCCAACGCATCAGCCCGGCGCCCGCTTCGCGGCGTGCCTGCTCGCGGGTCTCCGCGATGTGGAAGGTCAGCAGCACGCGCCAGTCGGCACGGTTCACCTTGGTGCCGTGCTTCCTGGCGGCATCCTCGGCGAACTGCCATTGCTGCTGCAGCGACATCAGGCCCTGCGTCGTCATCGAGCCCAGCGAGATGATGCCGATGCCGTATTTGCCGGCCAGCGTCATGCCGGAGGGCGAGATCTGCGAGGCCACCACGAACGGCATCTCCTCCTGCAAGGGCAGGATCTGCAGCGCGGCGTCGTTCATCGTGAACCAGTCGCTCTTGGCGGTGACGCGCTCGCCGTTGAAGAGGCGGCGGATGATGCCGATCGCCTCGTCCTGGCGATCGCGCTGCGTCATCGGATCGATGCCGAGCGTGTGCGCATCCGACGCGAGCGCGCCGGGACCGGAGCCGAAGATGGCGCGGCCGCCGGTCATGTGGTCGAGCTGCACCATGCGCTGGGCGACATTGAAGGGATGGTGATAGGGCAGCGACACCACGCCGGTGCCGAGCTTGATCCGCTTGGTGCGCTCGCCGGCCGCAGCCAGGAACATCTCTGGCGAGGCGATCATCTCCCAGCCGGACGAATGATGCTCGCCGCACCAGAACTCGTCATAGCCCAGCGCATCCAGCTGCTCGACGAGGTCCAGATCGCGCCGGAACTGCAGCATTGGGTGCTCCCCGATCGGGTGATGCGGGGCAAGGAAGGCTCCGAACTTCAGGCGCGCCATGGCGGTCTCTCCGGCTTTGATTTTCTGTTTGTTGAGAGGGTCAGGCTACGTGCCCGATGGCACGAAGGCAATCGCACGATGTCCCGTGTTGCGGAATGCAGGCATGCGTGTGACTTCTTCCTGCTCTCGTGCTTGCGTGCAGGCGCTCCGCACCACCATGGCCGGGCTTTCCCCTCCGCCAGTGGCTAAGCGCACACGAATCCTACCTGTGAGGTAATAGCGACACCGCACGCGGTCTGAAATCATCGGGTCACGAGTCCAGATCCGCGCGCCAATGCATCAAATCATCACAAAACAAACTGATTCTTCCCGCCGCTGGTGGGTCCTCGCAATCGTCGTGGCCGCCCAGTTCATGTTCGGCGTCGATGCCTTCGTGGTCAACGTCGCCATTCCCACGATTGCGGTCGACCTGAAGGCCTCGCCGGCCCAGATCGAAGCCATCATCGCGATCTACCTGATCGCCTATGCCACGCTGGTCGTGACCGGCGGCCGGCTCGGCGACATCCACGGCACGAAGGGCGTGTTCCTGGCCGGCCTGCTCGGCTTCACCTTGACCTCGCTCTGGTGCGGCCTCTCGCAATCTGGGGCGGAACTGATCGTCGCGCGGCTGGCGCAGGGCGCGACCGCGGCGCTGATGGTGCCGCAGGTGCTTGCGACGCTGCATCTCTTGTTCACCGATGGCCAGCGCAACCGCGCCTTCGCTATTTACGGCATCGTGCTCGGGCTTGCGGGCGCCGCAGGCTTCCTGCTCGGCGGTCTTCTCGTCACAATCGACCTCGCCGGCACTGGTTGGCGCTCGGTGTTCTTCGTCAACGTACCGTTTGGCGTCGTCATCGCGGCTGCCGCATGGCGCATCATGCCATCGTCATCGCGGCGGGCCGGTACGAGGCTCGACATCAAGGGCAGTGTGGTGCTGTTCGCGGGGCTGTTGTGCCTGATCGGCCCGCTGCTGTTCGGTCACGATGTCGGCTGGGCGCCGTGGCTGTGGGCGGTGATGGCGGCTGGCGGCATGATCCTCGCCGCGTTCCTGAAGCTGGAGCAAGTGGTCGCACGCGCCGGCGGCATGCCGTTGATCGATCTCACGCTGCTGGCGGACGCCGCCTTTCTGCGCGGCCTCGGCGCCGCCTTCTTTTTCTTCGTCGCCAATCTCTCGTTCTATCTGGTGATGACGCTGTTCATGCAGCGCGGCCTGAAGTTCTCGCCGCTCGCGGCCGGCATGTCCTTCATTCCGCTCGCGCTCGCCTTCGTCGTGGCCTCGCGCCACAGCGGGGTGCGGGCGCGCCATCGCGGCACCAGGGTTTTGCTCGAAGGCTGCGCGCTTCAGATCGTCGGCCTCGTCGCACTGGCGCTTGTTGTGGGCTGTATCGATGCGCCGTCGCCGCTCCTGCTCGCGCTCACCACGATCGTCTTCGGCTATGGTCAAGGACTGGTGATGGCGCCGCTCTCGGGCGCCGTGCTCTCGACGGTGAAGCCTGTCGCCGCAGGCTCGGCCTCCGGCATCTACGGCACGACGGCGCAGGTCGGAAATGCGGCCGGAGTGGCCGCAATCGGCGCGGTATTCTTCGCGGTCGAGGCCTTGCAATCAGCGCGCGCAGGATTCCTCGCGTCGCTCGTGCTGTTTGTGACATTGATCATGATCTGCGCCGCATTTCTGGCGTGGATGCGCCGTGCATCTGCACGATGTTGAGGCATTGCGGTTAATACGTGGGGATTCCTGCGGGAATCCGTGGCCTTTTCGCGAGATTGACAGCGCACGGTCTTTTTATTTTGCAATGCAGCAACTATCTGGTTGGGCTGGACGTTGAACGTCGCTCACCAGGAAGTTGCCGTGTCGTTAGCCAAGAATATCGATCTCTTGAGACGTCTGCCGAGGCTGGACGGACTGCGCTTTGCCGAGCTCGGCCGCAGCGCTGATTCATCGAGCCCCTTGGAGGAGGTTCTTGGCTTCGGCGACAATCCCGGAGCCTTGCGCATGTTCACGTTCGTGCCGGAGCACCTGCAGAAGCCGCGCGCGCTCGTCGTCGTGCTGCATGGCTGCGGACAGACGGCAGCCGGTTACGATCTCGGCGCGGGCTGGTCGACACTGGCAAGGCATTATGGCTTCGCGCTGCTGATGCCCGAGCAACAGCGTGTCAACAACGGCAACACCTGCTTCAACTGGTTCACTCCGGAAGACACCGTGCGCGGCGGCGGCGAGGCGCATTCGATCCGCGAGATGATCGCGCACATGGTCGAGGCGCACCGCATCGATTCCAGGCGTGTCTTCATCACCGGCCTGTCGGCCGGCGGCGGCATGACGTCGGTGATGCTCGCGACCTATCCGGAAGTCTTCGCGGCCGGCGCGGTCATTGCCGGACTGCCCTATGGCATCGCCTCGAATCTGCGCGAGGCGCTCGACGGCATGTTTCATTCCCCAGCGCGTCCCGCGCGCGAGCTCGGCGATCTCGTGCGCAGCGCCTCTGATCATCGCGGGCCCTGGCCGAAGGTCTCCGTGTGGCACGGCAGCGCCGACCGCACCGTCAATCCCGGCAATGCCAACGAGATCGTCAAGCAATGGCTCGACCTGCACGACCTGCCTGACGCGCCGATGGCGGAGACGGTCGTCGACGGCCATCCGCGCCAGGCCTGGTGGAACAAGGACGGCGAGACGCTGGTCGAATCCTTCGCCATCGCCGATATGGCGCATGGCACGCCGCTCGGGCTGGCCGACAACGATCACCGCTACGGCGTCGAAGGCGCATTCCTGATCGAGGCCGGCATTTCCTCGTCCTACCACATCGCAAAGTTCTTCGGCCTCACCGGCTGGATTCCGGACGCCGCGACGAAGAAGGCGGAGGCCAAGCCTGCAATGAAGCCTGCAACGAAGCCGGCGCTGTCGCCCGCGCCGCATCTCGCCCGCTCGATCCGTGCAGCAATTGCCGAAGAGCCGGCGGAGCCGCAGCGCGAGAACGCTCGCGGCTTCGATCTCGGCCAGATCATCACGCGCGCGCTCACGGCCGCGGGATTGATGAAGTAGCTCCCGCCCTTTCGTCCCGGATCTGCGCTGACGCTTGTCCGGGACGCCAGCGGAGCTTGTGGCTACATCTCGCCGGTGATGAACGGATTGGTCATCCGCTCCTGGCCGATGCTCGAGCCAGCGCCATGGCCGCAGATGAAGCCGACATCGTCGCCAAGCGGCAGCAGTTTTGTCTTGATGGAATTGATCAGCGTGGCGTGGCTGCCGCCGGGCAGATCGGTGCGCCCGACCGAGCCCGCAAACAGGACGTCGCCGACATGGGCGAAACGTAACGCCTTGTTGAAGAACGCCACGCTGCCGGGCGAATGACCCGGGCAGTGCAGGATGTCGAAGGATAGTTCGCCGATCGACACGGTGTCGCCTTCGTCGAGCCAGCGGTCCGGCGCGAAATCGCGCACGCCGGTCATGCCGAAGCGCGCGCCGCTCGCGACGACATTGTCGAGCAGGAACTTGTCCGCGACATGCGGGCCCTCGATCGGCACCTTCAGCGCCTCGCGCAGCTCGGCCGCGCCGCCGACGTGATCGATGTGGCCGTGAGTCAGCCAGATCTTCTCCACGGTGACGCCGGTCTGCTTGATCGCGTCCAGAATCTTCGGCACGTCCCCGCCGGGATCGATCACGACGGCTTTCTTGCCGGGCTCGTCCCAGATGATGGT
Organism: Bradyrhizobium sp. USDA 327; assembly: GCF_041262065.1. Taxonomy (NCBI): domain Bacteria; kingdom Pseudomonadati; phylum Pseudomonadota; class Alphaproteobacteria; order Hyphomicrobiales; family Nitrobacteraceae; genus Bradyrhizobium; species Bradyrhizobium sp. USDA 327. Next base: position 7,364,083 of record NZ_JBGCCW010000001.1, read on the forward strand.
GCAGTTCTGCTCGAACAGCGTCACGGGAACGATGATCGCGCCCGCCTTGGGTGGCGAGGAGTCCTGGGTGTCAGTTTGCTCGGTCATGGCGCCACAATGCCGATTTTTGTCGGTCCGCCAAGCAAAAGATTCGCAAAAGACTCGGTCCGAGAGGTTCGGGAACAGCCGCGGTTCTCGTCACACGGCCGTCCCAATTGGCCTGCCAATCTGAACCGGGGCGATGCTGTCGCGCTCTCCCCGCGCAAGGCGCAGATTTTGGGTGGTCTTCGGCATGGCTCAAGGCAACGAGAATTGGTGGCGCGACGGCATCTTCTATCAGATCTATCCGCGCTCGTTTCAGGACTCCGATGGCGACGGCGTCGGCGATCTCGCCGGCATCCTCAGGCGGCTGCCTTACGTCAAATCGCTCGGCGTCGACGCGATCTGGCTGTCGCCGATCTTTCCCTCGCCGATGGCGGATTTCGGCTACGACATCTCCGACTATACCGGCATCGAACCGCTGTTCGGCACGATGGCCGATTTCGACGCGTTGCTCGCGACCGCCCATGACAATGGCCTGAAGCTGATCCTCGATCTCGTGCCGAACCACACTTCGGACCAGCATCCCTGGTTCATCGAGAGCCGGTCGTCGCGCGACAATCCCAGGCGCGACTGGTACATCTGGCGCGATCCGGCCCCCGATGGCGGCGTGCCCAACAACTGGCTGTCCGAGTTCGGCGGCAGCGCGTGGCAATTCGACGAGGCCACGGGTCAATATTACTATCACGCTTTCCTCTCCCGGCAGCCGGACCTGAACTGGCGCAATGCGGATGTCCGGGCCGTGATCTACGACGTGATGCGGTTCTGGCTCGACAAGGGCGTCGATGGCTTTCGCGTCGACGTGATCTGGCACCTGATCAAGGACGCCGAATTCCGCGACAACCCGCCCAACCCGCACTATGTCGAGGGCCGGCCGCCCAACGAGAAGATCCTGACGCAGTACTCGACCGACCAGCCGGAAGTGCATGACGTGATCGCCGAGATGCGGCGCGTCACGGATACTTACGGCGCCCGCGTCCTGATCGGCGAGATCTATCTGCCGCTGCACCGCCTCATGGCCTATTACGGCAACGATCTCACCGGCGCGCAGATGCCGTTCAATTTCGCGCTGCTCTCGACGTTCTGGAGCGCACGCTCGATCGAGAAGATCATCGAGGACTACGAGAAGGCGCTGCCGAAGGGCGCCTGGCCGAACTGGGTGCTCGGCAATCATGATCGGCCGCGCGTGGCGAGCCGCGTCGGTCCCGAGCAGGCCCGCGTCGCGGCCATGCTGCTGCTGACGCTGCGCGGCACGCCGACGCTCTATTACGGCGACGAGATCGGCATGCACCAACTCGCGATCGCGCCGGAGGACGTGCGCGATCCATTCGAGAAGAACGTGCCCGGCATCGGCGTCGGCCGCGATGGCTGCCGCACGCCGATGCAATGGGATTCGTCGAACTTCTCCGGTTTTTCGCAGGTGAGGCCGTGGCTTCCGCTGCCGGAGGATCATATCCGCGAGAATGTCGCCAATCTCGAAGCCGATCCGCACTCGATCCTCAATCTCTACAAGCGCCTGATCGCCCTGCGGAGGAACTGCCCCCCGTTGATCGCGGGCGACTACCACCCGATCTCGGCGCAAGGCGATCTTCTGATCTACCGCCGCGACGCCGGCGGCAGGGCGGTCATCGTAGCGCTCAATCTCGGGCCCGAGCCGGTCGCTGTGACCACCAGCGCGATCCGATTCGGCAGCGAGATATTGCTGTCGACGTTTCTGGATCGCGAAGGTGAGGGGACCGAAGGCGTGCTGAATTTGCGCGGCAACGAGGGCGTCGTGGTGGCGCCGCCCGCCTGACTGTCGTCCCGGGGCGCGCGAAGCGCGAGCACGGGACCTATAGCCACAGGAAGGAGCTTTGGCGATGACTCGGAGTGCCCTCGTCGCTTCATATCCAGTCGCTGTGGTTGTGGATTCTCAGATGCGCAATTGCGCATCATAGCTCGCGCAAAGTGGCGCGCCCCGGAATGACGGGTGGGGAGACAGTGTCCGCCCCTCATGGAATCGGCTATCCTCCGCCCATGGACAACACCGCCCGCAACATCGCCCTCGTGCCGCCGCCGGACCGTCGCCAGTCTGAGACCGCGCTCGCCATCGCGCGCGGCACGGCGCGGCTGTTACGTTCGCTCGGCTTCTCCTGCATCAGCGAATTGCCGCTGCCGTCGGGCCGCCGTGCCGATCTGGTGGCGCTCAATGAGCGCGGCGAGATCTGGATCGTCGAGATCAAGTCGTCGGTGGAGGATCTGCGCGCCGACCAGAAATGGCACGAATACCGCGCCCATTGCGACCGGCTGTTCTTCGCCTTCACGCAGGATCTGCCGTGCGAGATCTTCCCTGATGACACCGGCCTGATCATCGCCGACGCCTATGGCGCGCACATGCATTGCGAGGCGCCCGAGCACAAGATGGCAGCACCGACGCGCAAGCAGATGACCGTGCGGTTCGCGATGGCGGCAGCCTTGCGGATCAACCGGCTGGTCGACCCGCAGGGCCACGCGGATTTCTGGGAATAGGCGGCCCGAGCGAAGCGTGGCGTGATCCGGTCTCCTCGTGATGCGAGGTCGCCGGTTTCCCTTCCGCCGGGACTACTTTTTGGCGTGCACCGCCCGGATCGGACCGAAAGGTCCGTACATATGCTGCTGCTGATCGAAACCATCAGCGTACGGTCCGTAAGGCGCATCGACCGGCTTGGTCGAAAGGTCTGGATAGTCCTTGTCGAGACCGGCTTTTTTCGGACGCGGTTGAGAGATCATATAAGCAGCCACATCCCATGCCTGCTCGACCGTGAGCTGCGGATCCAGGTAGTCCGTCCCGTGCGGCATGTTGAAGTGCACGAAGTTCGCCGCGGTAATCAACCGCGCCATGCCGGCGCCATCATTGAAACTATCCGGGCCCCAGAGCGGCGGCACCATGTAGCCGAGATCGACGCTCGGCACGCTGCGGCGTATTCCGGAGCCGTCCTCATTGTGACAGGAAAGACAAGCCTTCGCATAGATCGCCTTGCCGCGAACCGGGTCGGCCGCCCGATCGAGCTCAGGCATTGATCCGGCGCCGAGTCCTGACAATACCTTGCCGGCTGGCACGCCGGACGACAGGAATTTGATGTAAGCCACGATGGCTTGCATTTCCGGACTGTCGAGTGGCAGCGCGCGGCCATTCATGCTGCGCGTCATGCACGAGTTCACACGGTCCTCGATCGTGATCTCGGCGCCGAGCCGAGCGCTGTATTGCGGGAAGAGCTCGACCAATCCAAAGATCGGCAAGCCGAACTTCTTCGTGCCGGCTTCGAGATGGCAGTTGCTGCAGGCGAGATTGTTGCCAGCATAACGCTTGGCTGGGTCCGGCACCTCTGGTCCGATATGGGCGTAGGTCGCAGTGATGAGGTCGCGCCCGCGCCGCACGAGCCGGCCATGAGCGTCGTCAGGCAGCGCGCCGATTTCCGGCACCGTCCAGACTGGAGGGGATATCTGCTGAGCACGCACCGCGGCCGGCGCGGCTACGGCGATGACAGCGACGGCCACCGCGCGCACCGTCCAGAAGCAAAGCAAAGCAAGAAGCGGTGTAGGGTGAACCATCGATCTCTCGACATCAGGTGGATATTCGATGCGCCAATTCGATGCGCCAGGTCGGCACTATGATCGGCCGTCCGAGGTTAACGCCGGGTTCAACGAACTCGCGAGGCCAACACCCGGGTTTACCGACACTACGCTGGGACGTCAGGCCGGGCGCGTTCAGGGGCCGACCGACTTCGGCATGTGAGTCATGGGGGCGGCGTCCGTCGAGTTGCGAAATCCGCAGCTGACCCGGCTTTCGCTGCCGCCGATTACCTCCGCGGAAACGACCATCCCGGATCAACGGCAACGCCTTGACCACGCCAGGCATCCCCGCCTCAGCCTCAGAGGCCGGAGATCTGCGTTCTCAAGAGTGAACGCCGAGACTATCTCGGCGCGCGCTTGGCCAGAATGCGCTGCAGCGTGCGACGGTGCATGTTGAGCCGGCGCGCCGTTTCCGAGACGTTGCGGTTGCACATCTCGTAAATGCGCTGGATGTGCTCCCAGCGCACGCGATCGGCCGACATCGGGTTGGTCGGCAGCTCGGATTTCTCCGCGCTGGTCGACAGCAGTGCCGCGACGACGTCGTCGGCATCCGCGGGCTTGGAGAGGTAATCGATCGCGCCCATCTTCACCGCGGTGACGGCAGTGGCGATGTTGCCATAACCGGTCAGCACGATCGCGCGTGCATCGGGGCGCTTCTTCTTCAGCGCCGAGACCACGTCGAGGCCGTTGCCGTCGCCGAGCCGCAAATCCACCACCGCGAATGCCGGCGCCGACTTGCCGATCTGCGCAAGTCCGTCCGAGACGGTGTCGCACGATGTCACCGAGAAGCCCCGCGTCTCCATGGCGCGCGACAGCCGCTCCAGAAACGGCTTGTCGTCTTCCACGATGAGAAGCGAGCGGTCGCTCTGTTCGTTCAGTTCGGCAATGGCGTTCAAGGTTTTGTCCTCTCTCCAGCGCATCGACATATGGCCTCGCAATCACGCGGTGCCAAGGTCGCCGATAGTCGATCGGCCCTGTTGTGCGACGCAAGGTCGCGGCTATCCTATTGTTTCTTCGTGCGTCTCGATAGCCTCAAAACGCTGCCTGGGCCATGAGATCTGGACCACTGCGCCGTGTTCCGGAAAGGTCCGATTGGTAAACGAGACCTTGGCGCCGGTGCGTTCCAGCAAGGTACGCGCGATGAACACACCGAGGCCGAGGCCGCGTCGTCCGCCGCCGCCATCGTCCTGGGTACGGCGCCGCGACAGATAGGGCTCGCCGATCCGGTTGAGGATGTCGGGCGGAATGCCCGGTCCGTCGTCGGAGATCACGAGCTCGATAGTGTCCTTGTTCCACCATGCGTTCACCTCGACGGTGGTGCGGGCGAAATCGACCGCGTTCTCGACGATGTTGCCGATGCCGTAGAGGATCGCCGGATTGCGCGAGCCGACCGGCTCGGCCGCGACGGCCACCGCGATCCGCACCTTGATCTCGACGCCGAAATCGCGGTGCGGCGCCACCACCTCCTCGATCAGCTCCGACAGCTTCATGCGGTCGAACGGCGCGCCGGTGGAGGAGAGCTGGGTGATCTTGCTGAGGATGTCGCGGCAGCGCTGGGTCTGCTCGCGCAAGGTCTTCAGGTCGGCGGCAAAGCTTGGATCCTTCACCGTCTTTTCCAGTTCGCGCGAGATCAGGAAGATCGTCGCGAGCGGCGTGCCGAGCTCGTGCGCGGCGGCGGCGGCGAGTCCGTCGAGCTGGGTCAGATGCTGCTCGCGCGTCAGCACCAGCTCGGTCGCGGCCAGTGCGTCCGCGAGCTTGCGCGCCTCCTCGGTGACCTGGAACGAGTAGAGGCTGGTGACGCCGATCGCGAGCGCGATCGAGAGCCAGACGCCGACGAGATAGATCGGCGGCAGCACCAGCGGATCGTCGGAATCCCACGGCAGCGGAAAATGGAAGTAGAACAGGAGCGAAGCGCAGGCGACCGCGAGCAGGCCGAGGCCGAAGGTGAAACGGGCCGGCAGCGCGGTGGCCGAGATCAGCACGGGCGCGAGGAACAGGAACGAGAACGGGTTCTGCAGGCCGCCGGTGAAGAACAAAAGGCCAGCCAGCTCCACGATGTTCAGCGCGAGCAGCCCGGCCGCCTGCATCGGCTCCAGTCGCTGCATCGGATTGGCCGCGGTCTGAAGCGCCAGATTGAGCGCCGCCGACAAAGCGATGATGCTGACACAGGGGACGATCTCGACGTTGAACTCCAGCCCCTGTGCCACGATGAAGATTGCGGCGAGCTGGCCCAGCACCGCGAGCCAGCGCAGCCGCAGGATCGTGTCCAACCGGATGTGCCGCTGCGCGTGGCGGAAGTCGGAAGCGGCAATTTCGTTCATATCGGACAATGTGCTGGTGCTTTCTCGATCACAAACGCTGGGCTCGCGGAACCACGCAGGCATTACAAGCCTTGCGCTATCGGCTGCAATAGCAGAAGAACGGCCAGCATGACCGAGAATGACAAGGCTTCAAGTCGGCCGACTGTCGCGGATCGCAGCTCGTCCGCGGCAATCGCGGTCGATCACCTCGTCAAGGTCTACAAGCAGACCCGCGCCGTCGACGATATCTCCTTTTCGCTTCCGCGCGGCAGCATCACCGGCCTTCTCGGCGGCAACGGCGCCGGCAAGACCACGACCATCGCGATGATCATGGGCCTGGTGCTGCCGACCTCCGGCGGCGTGCAGGTGCTGGGACATCGCATGCCCGAGGAGAGCGCGGCCGTGCTGGGCCGGATGAATTTCGAGAGCCCCTATGTCGACATGCCGATGCGGCTCACGGTGCGGCAGAACCTCACCGTGTTCGGCAAGCTTTATGCGGTGAAGAATCTCTCTGACCGCATCGCGAAGCTCGCCGAGGATCTCGACCTCATCGAATTCATCGACCGCGCCAACGGCAAGCTCTCGGCCGGTCAGAAGACCCGCGTGGCGCTGGCGAAGGCGCTGATCAACCAGCCCGAGCTGCTGCTCCTGGACGAGCCGACCGCCTCGCTCGACCCGGATACCGCCGACTGGGTGCGCGCGCATCTGGAACGCTACCGCCGGGACAACGGCGCCACCATTCTCCTGGCGTCGCACAACATGCTCGAGGTCGAACGGCTCTGCGACCGCGTCATCATCATGAAGCGCGGCCGCATCGAGGACGACGACGCGCCGGAAGCGATCATGGCCCGCTACAACCGCACCACGCTGGAAGAGGTGTTTCTGGACGTCGCGCGCGGCCGGGTGAATGGCGCGAAGGAGCCGGCGCGATGAGGGAGGTCTCACGTCTCGACCGCAGCCATGATGGATTACCGTCATTCCGGGGCGCGCGGAGCGCGAGCCCGGAATCCATAACCACAAGCGGCGGTTATGGGCCGAGACCCAGTCTTCGCCAAACTCAATCCTGTGGTTATGGATCCCGGGCTCGCGACTATGTCGCGCCCCGGGATGACAGGATTCATCCGGGCTACGCGAGGGTGCGATGACCGAGCTCTCCCTCCATCGCGGCATCTCCGTCCATCGCATCGGCGCGATGATCCTGCGCTACTGGTATCTCCTGCTGTCGTCCTGGCCGCGGCTGCTCGAGCTGCTGTACTGGCCGGCGCTGCAGGTCATCACCTGGGGCTTCCTCCAGCTCTACATCGCCGAGAACGCCAGTTTCTTCGCGCGCGCCGGCGGCACGCTGATCGGCGCCGTCATCCTCTGGGATATCCTGTTCCGCGGACAGCTCGGCTTCTCCATCTCGTTCCTGGAAGAGATGTGGGCGCGCAACCTCGGCAACCTCATGATGAGCCCGCTCAAGCCGATCGAGTTTCTGCTGTCGCTGATGGTCATGAGCCTGATCCGGCTCGCGATCGGCGTGATCCCGATGACGCTGATCGCGCTGTTCCTGTTTCACTTCAACGTCTATGCCCTCGGCCTGCCGCTGATCGCCTTCTTCTGCAATCTGATCTTCACGAGCTGGTCGGTCGGCATCTTCGTCTCGGGTCTGGTGCTGCGAAACGGCCTTGGCGCCGAAAGCATCGTCTGGACCCTGATGTTCGCGATCATGCCGCTCGCCTGCGTCTACTATCCCGTCAGCGTGCTGCCGGTCTGGTTGCAATACGTCGCCTGGGCGTTGCCGCCGACCTACGTGTTCGAGGGAATGCGGGCCCTGTTGATCGAGCGCACCTTCAGGACCGACCTGATGCTGGCTGCGTTGGCCATCAACGGGGTGCTTCTGGTTGCATCTTTTGGGGCATTCCTTGCCCTTTTGCGCAGCGCAAGAAAGCACGGCTCACTGCTGGCGGGGGGCGAATAACGTCACTTTCCCGTGGATTCAGGCTGGTTTGGCCGCTTCGGCTACGTAGATGTACGGAACCATGCATTGACGCAATATTACGCATTCGGCAGTATGCTGCGATGCGAAGAGGAATATAGCGATGCCCATTGGTGAGTTCGGCGGCGCGCCGCCGCTGGCGGCAGAAGGCAGTCCGGTCCTGACGACGCCGATGTACTGGATGTACGAGATGGCTCATGCCTCTCTCAATCCGGCACGTGCGGTCACCGACGCGACCAAGCTGCTGTTTCAGAATCCCCTCAACCCCTGGGCGCGCACCGAGGTCGGCAAGTCGGTCGCCGCGGCCTGCGAATTGTTCGAGCGCACCACGCGCCGCTACGGCAAGCCGGAATGGGGTCTCGACGACACCGAGGTCAACGGCATCCGCGTCCCCGTCGAGATCCGCTCGGTCTGGGAAAAGCCGTTCTGCAGGCTGCTCTATTTCGATCGCAAATTCACCCGCCCGCTGCGCAGCCCGCAGCCGCGCGTGCTGATCGTGGCCCCGATGTCCGGCCATTATGCGACGCTTCTGCGCGGCACGGTCGAGGCTTTCCTGCCGGCGCATGAGGTCTACATCACCGATTGGGCCGATGCCCGCATGGTCCCCTTGAGTGAAGGCCGCTTCGATCTCGACGACTACATCGACTATGTCATCGAGATGCTGCACGTCCTCGGCGGCAACACCCATGTCATGGCGGTGTGCCAGCCCTCCGTGCCCGTCGTCGCGGCCGTCTCGGTCATGGAGGCGCGGCGCGATCCGTTCGTACCGACCTCGATGACGCTGATGGGCGGGCCGATCGACACCCGCCGCAATCCGACCGCGGTGAACAACCTCGCCCAGGAGCGCGGTATCGACTGGTTCCGCAACCACGTCATCACCAAGGTGCCGTTCCCGCATCCGGGCATGATGCGCGACGTCTATCCGGGATTCCTGCAGCTGAACGGCTTCATCAGCATGAATCTCGATCGGCACATGGATGCGCACAAGCAGCTGTTTGCCAATCTGGTGAAGGGCGACGGCGATCTCGTCGACAAGCATCGCGACTTCTATGACGAATATCTCGCGGTGATGGATCTCTCGGCCGAGTATTACCTGCAGACCGTCGACACCGTGTTCGTGAAGCACTCGCTGCCGAAGGGCGAGATGACCCATCGCGGAACCCGCGTCGAACCCTCCAAGGTCAAGCGCGTCGCGTTGATGACGGTCGAAGGCGAGAACGACGACATCTCCGGCCTCGGTCAGACGGAAGCAACGCACGGCTTGTGCAGCTCGATCCCCGATCATCGCCGCGTTCATTACGTCCAGAAGGGCGTCGGACATTACGGCGTGTTCAACGGATCGCGTTTCAAGTCGGAGATCGTGCCGCGGATTCACGACTTCATGGTTTCGGCTGCGAACCCGAGCTCGTTACAGGCTCTCGCGGCTGAATAGAGCGTTTTCGAGCGAAGTGGCGGCCGGTTCGCGTAAAGAAAACGCGGCGGAATAAGAATCTAGAGCCGTTCCGATTTTCATCGGAACGGCTCTGGCCGTGAATTTCGGCTTTCCCGTCGAAATTTCGGCCCTGTCGGAGCCTCTGGCGGGGGGTAAGTTCCCGCCGGATTCGCGGTATTTAGGTAGCTTTATAGGAGTGAGTCCGTCCTCACCCCTTGGGGGTGTCGCATGCGTCCAGCGGGGGCGAAAAAAGCTGGTTCCAACCCCAGTCTGTAGGGTCTCCCGGGCCCCTGACCGCTGTATATTGGGCAAATGATTTGTTTTTGCGCCGAGCGCTTTCCCTGGCGGCGGTTATGGCAGAATCCGGGCGAACTCCTGCTCCCCGGACTGACAGACATGGCCACTCGCGCACTCCTTTATCGTCGGCCCCACGAACCGAAGACCCTCGTCATCACGCACGGATCGCAATTTTTTGCGATTCGGCTGCGCCGGCATCGCCGTGCGCGCCGCTACACGCTCAGAATTCATCCGAGCGACCGCGAAGCCATCCTCACCATGCCGCCGCGCGGCACGCTCGCTGAAGCCAAGGATTTCGCACAGCGTCACGGTGCGTGGATCGCCGCACGTCTCGGCCGCCTGCCGAAGGCCGCGCCCTTCCAGCCGGGCACGGTGATACCGCTGCGCGGCACGCCCCATCGTATCGTTCATCGCGCCGGCCAGCGCGGCACGGTGTGGACTGAGATGCGCGAGTCCGGTGAACGCATTCTCTGCGTCGCCGGCGGCGTCGAGCATGTCGACCGCCGCGTCAGCGACTTCCTCAAGCGCGAGGCCCGCCGCGACCTGCAGCGTTCGGCGGAAGCCTACGCGGCCGAACTTGGGGTCAGGGTCAAGCGGCTCTCGATCCGCGATCAGTCCAGCCGCTGGGGATCCTGCACCTCGGCCGGCTCGCTGTCGTTCTCCTGGCGCCTGATTCTCGCACCGCCCTTCGTGCTCGACTATCTCGCCGCCCACGAAGTCGCTCATCTCGTCGAGATGAACCACTCGGCGCGATTCTGGCGCGTGTGCGGCAAGGTGTGTCCCTCGATGGAGCGCGCCAAGAAGTGGCTCGACACCTACGGCAACGATCTGCACCGCTACGGGGTCGAGGAGTAGGCTCTCACTACCCGCCTAACACTCGCTGTCGTCGTCCGGCTTGACCGGACGACCCAGTATTCCAGAGACGGTTGTTGTTGAGCCGGGGCGCGGTGCTGTACTAGATGCCCCGCCTTCGCGGTAAGTGGCAGCAGAGAGCGGGGCGGCTTCAAACCACCCTCATGCACTGAAATCCGCACTCGTCCCCGCCTGCGCGCGTGAGACCAGATAGGCTGATTGCTGCTGCGCGCCAGCCGTCTGACCCTCCGCCAGCATCGCCTGGAACGCCGCGTCGAGTTGCTCGCGACTATATGTCGTGGGCCTGCTCTCGCGCGGCGTCCATTGCGATTGCGTGATGGCCGTGGAGGCCTTCTCGACGGTGCCGCCAAGCAGCTCGGCGTATCTGTCGGCCCGCCATTGCGCCAGGTCCGGCCCGCTCGAGCCGGGAGGATCCTCGAGCTTGCCGACCTTCGCCGCGGCCTGGTTGGTCATCACCGAGGACCCGCTGTTGTACAGGGTGGCGACCACCTTGCCGTCAACCTTGACCTGAGCGTAGGTGTTCTCCGGTGCGTTGTCTGCGGCGACGGGTTGCGTCGCACTCGCGTCGTGAGTCCTCAGCCAGTTCGTTGCCAGGAGGTCGCGCAGGTGGGGATTGTCCGCCGCCGATATCACCTTGGCACCTGACAACGGCTTGACTTGCGAGACGTCAATCCGGAAGCCGCTGGTCGCAGCGTCAGTCGCGTCCGGTACCACCGGTTGGAGACCCGATGCCGCATTCGACGCGGGCGTTGATGCGGGCCGCAGATGAGGCAACGCCGCACCGGATACATTTGAAATCATCGAACACTCCCAGGTCCCTGCTCGACCTATGAGAGCAAATCCCAGGCCGAAGACGGGTGCTTGAAGAGATTGGTGTTTTTCCCATCAGCCATGCGTGGGTCGCGGTCGATCTTGCCGCGCTGGGCAGGAATTGCCGAAGTGGTGAAGCGCGCGCTTCGGGCTCTGCGCTGCCCGCGCAAGCCGTTGATTTCGTTATCCTCGGCTACTGTGCATGGGGTTGTTTTCGCAGTTTTTGTTTGAGGACCTCGATGCCCTCAGGCCCGAGCCTACCGATTCCCGCCAAACAGCCGGTCCATCAGCCAGCCATCGAGTCCTGCCGCAGCCTCGGGCCGCACATTGGCGCGCGTCGGTGGCGGGCGATAGCCGCCATTGTTCGCCGCTGCCGGTCCGGGTGCTGCCGCTGTCGGCGGCGACACTTGCGAGGCCGCCTGCGCGAGGTTCGACAAGCCCCAGCCGCCGGGTGCACTCGGCAGGTTTGCCACCGGCACGCCCTCATGCGCAGCCTTCATGAAGCGCGTCCAGACTTCCACTGGCAGGCCGCCGCCGGTCGCCTTCTTGGTCGGCGAGTTGTCGTCGTTGCCGAGCCAGACGCCGGTGACGAGGTTGGCGGTGTAGCCGATGAACCAGGCGTCGCGGTAATCCTGGCTGGTGCCGGTCTTGCCAGCAGCCGGCCAGCCGGGAATCTCGGCCTTCTTGGCGGTGCCTGATATCAGCGTCTCCCGCATCATCGCATTCATCATGCCGACATAGCGAGGCTCGACGACCTGATTGCGCTCTTCAGGCTGGCGCATGTAGAGCAGCTTGCCGCCGAGCGTCCTGATCCGCGTCACGACGTGCGGCGCCACCGCGAGGCCGCCATTGGCGAAGGGCGCATAGGCGCCGACCAGCTCGACCACGGAGATCTCGGAGGTGCCGAGCGCGATCGAGGCATTGGGTTCGAGCTTGGAGGAGATGCCGAGCCGGTGCGCGGTGCGCACCACGTTCTTCGGCCCGACCTCGAGGCCGAGGCGGATCGCGACCGTGTTGAGCGACATCGCCAGCGCCTGCGTCAGCGTCACCGCGCCGAAATATTCGTGGGTGTAGTTCTCGGGTCTCCAGCCCTTGACCTCGATCGGCGCGTCCTGGCGCATCGTGTCGGGCGTCAGCCCCTGCTCGAGCGCGGTGAGGTACACGAACGGCTTGAACGAGGAGCCCGGCTGGCGCTTGGCGGTGACCGCGCGGTTGTACTGGCTGTCGGAATAGTTCCGCCCGCCGACCATGGCGCGCACCGCGCCATCGGGCGTCATCGCCACCAGCGCGCCCTGGCTGACATTGAACTTCACGCTTTTGGCCGCGAGCTCATCGATGATCGCGGCTTCCGCCACGCTCTGCAGTTTCGGATCGATCGTGGTCTCGACCTTGATGCTCTCGTCGATCTGGCCGACCAGGTCGTCCAGCACCTCGCCGATCCAGTCGGCGACGTAATTGACCGTGCCGGCGCCGGCCGGCTTCACGTTGTAGGAGGGATGGCCGATCGAGGCCTTCGCCTGCGCGTCGGTGATGAATTTCGCGTCCGCCATCGCCGCGAGCACGACTTGCGCGCGCGCCTCGGCGCCTTCCGGATTGCGGTTCGGCGCAAGGCGCGATGGCGACTTGACGAGGCCGGCCAGCATCGCGGCTTCGGCAATCGTGACGTTCTTCGCCGACTTGCCGAAATATTTCTGCGCGGCGGCTTCGACGCCGTAGGCGCCGGAGCCGAAATAGACGCGATTGAGATAGAGCTCCAGGATTTCGTCCTTGGAGTGCTTGCGCTCCAGCCAGATCGCGAGCTCTGCCTCCTGCAGCTTGCGCTGTATGGTGCGTTCCTGGGTCAGGAACAGGTTCTTCGCGAGCTGCTGCGTCAGCGTCGAACCGCCCTGCGACACGCCGCGATGGAGCACGTTGGTGACGAGGGCCCGCAGGATGCCGACGGGATCGATGCCGAAATGCGAATAGAAGCGGCGATCCTCGATGGCGATGAATGCCTTGGGCAGATAGGGCGGCAGGTCCTTCAGCGCGATGTTGGCGCCGGCCATCTCGCCGCGCTGCGCCAGCATGCTGCCGTCCATGCCGACGATCTGGATCGTCGGCGGCCGCTTGGGAATCTCCAGCGACTGGATCGGAGGCAGATGGGCGCCGACATAGACCACGACGGCAATCACGGCGATGACGCCCCACAGGCTCAGCACCGCGCCCCAATAGACGAGGCGGCCGAGGCTGAAGCCGCCGCGCGACTTCGAGCGGCGCTTGGCGCCGCTGCGGCTGGCAGGTGCCTTCCGCTCGCGGGGCGGCTCGTCGCCGGCATCCTCGCTCTTGCGCCTGGCGGATGTCTTCGCAGATTTCTTCGGCTTGTCGTCGCCGCCGGGAACGCGGTCCGCAGCGGTCAGGCGCAGATCGGCGAGCGCCGCGGGCAAGCCGAACAGCGGCTCCTTCCGCGCACCCTTTTTCTTTCCCCACGCCATACGCAATACGCCCGGTCAGTCCGCCCCGCCGCACGCTAGCGGTCGCTGTTTAAGGCCGGGTTACCCCTGACGTTAACGCGTGATTAGGAGGTGGGGCATTCGCCCGCCGCAGTTCCGCTCTCTTGGCGCCGGGGCTAGGATCGCCCGCATAAATAAAGAGGGAACTCGCATGGGCCACATCGATCCGACCAAGGAGATCTTCGCGCAATTCCGGGAGAACGACCGCCCGGGTCCGATCCACATGCTCAATCTGGTGCGCCTGCGGAAAGAGGCGGCCTATCCGGACGGCCGCAAGGCGAGCGGCGCGGAGGCCTATGCGGCCTATGGCCGTGAGAGCGGCCCGGTGTTCGAACGTCTCGGCGGCCGCATCGTCTGGCAGGGCAAATTCGAGCTGATGCTGATCGGCCCGCAGGAGGAGCGCTGGGACCATTGCTTCATCGCCGAATATCCCAGCGTCGCGGCCTTCGTCGAGATGATCCGCGATCCCGACTATCGCGAGGCGGTGAAGCACCGCCAGGCCGCGGTGGAGGATTCGCGGCTGATCCGGCATGCCGTCCTGCCGGTGGGAAAGAATTTCGGCGAGATACCCATCTGAATGTCACGCGGCGAATCTCTCTCCATCGTCATGGCCGGGCTTGACCCGGCCATCCACGACTTCGCTTTGACGCCCCAAGAACGTGGATGCCCGGGCCTTCGCCTCGCCGAAGCGGCTTCGGCCGCGCAGGCGGGACAAGCCCGGGCATGACGTCGTTGAGGCAGATGCGTCCTGGCTTAGCCTAACCCGACGGGCCCGTGTCCTCGATGATCGGTCCGAACAGCTCCCAGCGTTCGCCGTTGAACTTCATCATCTGCATCTGCTTGTTGACGCGGTAGTCGTTCGGGCCGGTGTTGATCTTGATACCCGGCAGCGCCAGGCTCGGCGTGTAGCCCTTGATGTTGGCGACCTGCTTCATGACGTTCTCACGCGTCAGGTCGTCGCCGCATTGCTTCAAGACCTGCACCAGCAGCTCGGCCACCGAATAGGCATAGGTGTTGATGGTGTTGAGCTTGTCGCCCTCCGGGAAATACTTGTCCATGAAGGCGAAGAAGGCCTTCACGCCCGGATCGTCCTTCCACTGGGGATCGCCCGGGTCCTTGCCGTAATTGGTCGAGATGATGCCCTTGGAGATGTCGAGGCCGGCCGGCTTCAGCGTTGCCGACACCGGGCTCGCATTGATGTCGAGGATGTGCACAGGTGTCCAGCCGAGATCGGCAAGCTTCTTGATCGCCTGCGCCGCGAATTTCGGCGTCGAGGCGTCGAAGAACAGATCAACCCCCATCGACTTCAGCTTGACCACCTGGGAATCGACGGTCGGGTCGGTGACCTCGTAGGAGACCTCGCCGACGATCATGCTGGCGGCCTTGTCGCCGAGGCCGCTCTTGAGCCCCGCCAGATAGTCGCGGCCCATGTCGTCGTTCTGGTAGAGCACGCCGATCTTGGCGTTGGGATGCTCCTTGAGAATGTACTTGGCGTAGATCCGCCCCTCGGACACGTAGTTGGGATTGTAGGCGATGGTCCAGGGATAGTTCTGCGGATCGTTGAAGCGCGCGGCGCCGGTGGAGGCGAGGAGTTGCGGGACCTTCTTGCCGTTGAGATACTTCTGCACGGCTGCATTCGCGGCGGTGCCGATCAGCTGGAAGGTGAACAGCACTTCGTCGCCCTCGACGAGCTTGCGCACCTGCTCGACGGTCTTCGGTGGCGAATAGGCGTCATCATACTGGATCAGGTTGATCTTGCGGCCGTTGATGCCGCCCTGATCGTTGATCATCTTGAAGTAGGCGGCCTGGGTCTTGCCGATATTGGCGTAGACGGAATAGGCGCCGGAGAACGGCACGGTCTGGCCGATCTTGATCTCGGTGTCGCTTGCGCCGGTGTCGTATTTCTTCTGGGCGAGGGCCTGGCTGACGGAGACCGCGAAGGCGATCGCCGCCGTGGCAGCTATGAAGGCTCTGCGATTGTTCATCTTGGGTTGTTCCTCCTGACGGAATTTTCGGCCGACGGTCTTTCTCCGTTGATTGCAACGGTCGCCATCGCTGCCGAAGATTGTGGAGGAAGGTTCGCCGCGGCGCAAGGATCGCCGCGCTGCGCCGTAGCGTCTCAGGCCAAGAACAACGCAACCAGCGCGACCGCCGCCGGCAGCGCCTGCACCATCAGAATCCGCGTGCTGACAGTCGCTGCGCCATAGACGCCGGCTACGATCACGCAAAGCAGGAAGAACGCCTTGATCTGGAGCGCGAAGGCGGGATTGCCGTGCACGAGGCCCCAGAGCAGGCCGGCAGCGAGGAAGCCGTTATAGAGGCCCTGATTGGCGGCCAGCACTTTCGTGATCTCGGCCTTCTCCGGCGTATTCCGAAACACTTTGAGGCCCAGCGGCCTGTCCCAGAGAAACATCTCCAGGATCAGGAAGAAAACGTGCAGTGCCGCGACCAGCGCCACCAGCACATTGGCGATCAGGATCAAGGTCAGCTCCCCCAAAGCGTCAGCTTTCGGGTGGACGTTAGCACGGCCGGCATGGCAAGTGCGATGGGTGTGTTTCGATTGCCTGGTGCCGCGATGCCCGTTCGATCAATCAAGACGCCTGAACGCTTCGGCCTCGATCGCCTGACGACGCCGATCGGGATCGCGCTGCTTGTCACCGATGCTGATGGTGACTTGCGCGCGCTCGACTGGGAGGACTACGAGCACCGCATGCGCGGGCTGTTGCGCCTGCATTACGGTGCCGTGGATCTGAGCAACCAGCCGGCGCCCGCGGATATGCGGACGGCGCTGTCCGGCTATTTCGAAGGCGAACTCGGCCAGCTCTCCGCCATCGCGTGGCGCAGCGCCGGCACGCCGTTCCAGCAAAAGGTCTGGACCGCGCTTGCGAAGATCCCGGCGGGCACCACGCTGAGCTACGGCGCGCTCGCCGCAAGGATCGGCATGCCCAAGGCCGTTCGGGCGGTCGGCCATGCCAACGGCTCCAATCCAATCAGCGTCGTGCTGCCCTGTCACCGCCTGATCGGCGCGGATGGCTCGCTGGTGAAGTACGGCGGCGGACTGGAGCGCAAGCGCTGGCTGCTGCGGCATGAGGGGGTGGAGGTCTAGGTCTCTCAATTCGTCATTCCGGGGCGCGCGTGGCGCGAGCTATGGTGCGCGATTGCGCACCTGAGAATCCATATCCACCAGCTGTGGTATGGATTCCGGGCCTGGCCCTTCGGGCCATCCCGGAATGACGAGAGGAGATCGTTTGCGCGGGACTTTCCGCCTGCCTACGCAGCCGGCTGCACCGCCTTGTCGCCGGCCATCACATGGGTCAGCGCGCTCTTGATCGCGGCCTGCCGCGTCGGCGCGTTGATCTGGGCGCCCAGGAGGTCGGTGACGTAGAACACGTCGCGCGCGCGCTCGCCGAAGGTCGCGACATGGGCCGAGGCGATGTTGAGATTGAGTTTGGAGATGGCCGTGGTCAGCTCGTAGAGCAGGCCGGGCCGGTCGAGGCCCGAGACCTCGATCACGGTGTAACGGTCGGACCACTGGTTGTTGATGGTCACTTCCGGCTCGATCACGAACGGCTTTGCCTTGCTGCGTACGGTGCGCCGCGCCACGGCTTCGGGCAGGCGCAGCTTGCCCTCCAGCACGTCTTCGATCATCTCGCCGATGCGCGTGGCGCGCCGACCCTCGTCCTCGTCGCGGTCGTATTCCCGGGAGATCGAGATCGTGTCGAGCGCGCGGCCGTCGGTCGTGGTGTAGATCTGAGCATCGACGATGTTGGCGCCGGCCGAGGCACAGGCGCCCGCGATGATCGACAGCAGCCAGGGATGGTCGGCGGCAAAGATCGTCAGCTCGGTGACGCCGCGCACCTCGTCGAAGCCGACATTGATCGCCAGCTTGTGCCCGGCCTGCTCGCTGGAGCGGACGAAGCGGGCGTGGCGGATCTTGCGCGGCAGCTCGACCTTGAGCCAGTAGGCGGGATAGTGCCGGGCGATATAGGCGTCGAGCTCGTCCTTCGGCCATTCGGCGAAGGCCATGCGGAATTCGGCGTGCGCGGCCGCAAGACGTTTTCCCCGGTCGACCTCCGAGAACCCGCCCGTGAGCACCGGTTCCGTCTCATAGTAGAGAGAGCGCAAGAGCTGCGCCTTCCAGCCGTTCCACACGCCCGGGCCGACGCCGCGGATGTCGGCCGTGGTCAGGATGGTCAAGAGCTTCATCTGCTCGACTGACTGCACCACGGCGGCGAAATTCTCGATGGTCTTGCGATCCGAGAGGTCGCGCGACTGCGCGACCGTGGACATCGTCAGATGCTCCTCGATCAGCCACGCCACGAGCTCGGTGTCGGCAGGACTGAAGCCGAGCCGCGGGCACAGCCGTCGGGCGACCTTCGCGCCGGCGATCGAGTGATCCTCGGGCCTGCCCTTGGCGACGTCGTGCAGCAATGTCGCGATGTAGATCACCGCGCGGTGCTCGGGCCGGCTCTTGCGCATGAGATCGCTGGCGAGGGTGAACTCCTCGATGCCGCCGCGCTCGATGTCCTGTAGGAAGCCGATGCAGCGGATCAGGTGCTCGTCGACGGTGTAGTGATGATACATATTGAACTGCATCATCGAGACGATCTTGCCGAAAGCGCGGATGAAGTGGCCGAGCACGCCGGTCTCGTTCATCCGCCGCAGCACGATCTCCGCGTTGTCGGAGGTCAGGATCTCCATGAACAGCCGGTTGGCCTCGGGATTCTCGCGCAAGCCCGCGTTGATCAGGCCGAGCGAGCGCGTCACGTCGCGCATCGCATCCGGGTGGAAAGCGAGGTTGTTCTTCTGCGCGAGGCGGAAGATGCGGATCAGGTTGACCGGATCGTGCTTGAACACGTCCGGCGCGGCGACGTTGATGCGGTTGTTGTCGACGATGAAGTCGTCGCTGTCGGGGACGCGCCGCTTCGCCGCGGTCGGTCGCAGCCGCGCCATCATCCGGCTCAGCACCGGGGCGGGCTTGGCCTGCTGGTCCTCGAGCTTGGCGCAGAGAATGGCGGTGAGGTTGCCGACCTCCTTGGCGACCAGGAAGTAGTGCTTCATGAAGCGCTCGACGTCCTGCATGCCGGGATGCGAGGTGTAGCCGAGGCGGATGGCGATCTCGCGCTGGAGGTCGAAGGACAGGCGCTCCTCGGCGCGGCCAGAGTAGAAATGCAGATTGCAGCGCACCGACCAGAGGAAATCGGCGCAGCGGCGGAAGCTGCGATATTCCTGCGCGTCGAACACGCCGCGCGCGACCAGCTCGTGGGTATCGCGCACCCGGTAGACGTATTTGGCGATCCAGAACAGAGTGTGCAGGTCGCGCAAGGCTCCCTTGCCGTCCTTGACATTGGGCTCGACCAGATAGCGCGACTGGCCGCCGCGGCGGTGCCGCTCCTCGCGCTCGGCGAGCTTTGCGGTGACGAATTCCGACGCGGTGCCCTGCACGACTTCCTTGTCGAAGCGCTCGACCAGCTCCTCATAGAGTGGCTTGTCGCCGGTGAGGAAGCGCGTCTCCAGGATCGCAGTGCGGATTGTCATGTCGCCGCGCGCCTGCCGGATCGATTCGTCGACCGAACGGGTGGCGTGACCGACCTTCAGCCCCATGTCCCAGAGGCAATAGAGGATCGCCTCGGCGACCTGCTCGCCCCAGGCGGTCTGCTTGTAGGGCAGGATGAAGAGCAGATCGATGTCCGATTCCGGCGCCATCAGGCCGCGGCCATAGCCGCCCGTCGCCACGACCGCCATGCGCTCGGCGCCGCTCGGGATCGGCGAGCGGTAGAGATGGCGCGTCGCCGCCGAATACAGGATGCGGATGATCTCGTCCTGCACGTGGCACAGCCGCTCGGCGCAGCGCCGGCCGTGGCGGTCCTTCAAGAGGATCGCCTGCGCGGCGTCGCGCGCTGCGATAAGTTCCGCCTTGAGCAGTTGCGCCATCGCCGTGCGGAACGCGTCCTCGCGTCCCTGGTACTGTTCGGCAAGCGCATCGACCGCGGCGGTGATCCGCGCGGAGTCGAAACGATCGTCCACCCCGGCCTTCTGCTCAGTCGCGATGCTGTCCATGTCTCTCCGGATATAAGAGGTGACAGGCGCTGTCACGAGACATTCGCAAGCCAGCGACCGACCAGCTCGGTCATGCAGATCGGACAGTCTGTGGCGCTGCTGGTGAATTTGAGCGTAACATCATGAAAATACGTTTGTTTTTGGCTCGATTCCGGTCGCTCATGGCAGATCCCATCAATCATGAGCTGACACGAAACCGGCCGCCTTCTATACCGCTCGTGAGAAACGACATGCCGGGAGACAACAAGATGGACGCTGTCCAACTGCGCCAGATGCAAGCCCCAATCAAGGAGCGCTACAAGACCGATCCCAAGGCCGCGCTGATCACGCTGAAGGCCAAGGGCTCCACCGACGGCGAAGGCATTGCCTGCAAGGTCGAGACCGGCCGTGCCATCGCGATGGCCGGCCTGCATCCGGGCACTGGCGGTTCCGGCCTCGAGCTCTGCTCCGGCGACATGCTGCTCGAAGCCCTGGTCGCCTGTGCCGGCGTCACGTTGAAATCGGTTGCGACCGCGATCGAGGTGCCGCTCAAGACCGGCAACGTCTACGCCGAGGGCGATCTCGACTTCCGCGGCACGCTCGGCATCGACAAGGAGACTCCGGTCGGCTTCGCCGAGATCCGCCTGCGCTTCGAGGTCGACACCGACGCGCCTCAGGACAAGCTCGATCTCCTGCTCAAGCTCACCGAGCGCTATTGCGTGGTCTATCAGACCATCAAGAACGGCCCGAAGGTGTCGGTGTCGATGCAGCGGTTGTAAAAGGCGCAGGTCGTCATCCCAGCAATTGGTGTCGTCCATAAGCCCAGGCCGTCGTGATCTCGAACGGTCGTTGCTCCAGCTCTCAAACCACTACGGCCTGTGGTCTTGGATTCCGGGCTCGCGCGTCGCGCGCCCCGGAATGACAGACAGAATGTCCCTCGAACTCCATTTCATCCTCGTCCTCCTGTTGCGCATGGCGATCGCGGCGGCGTTCGTGGTGTCGGCGTCGATCATCACCGAACGCGCAGGGCCTGTGATCGGCGCGCTGGTTGCGACCCTGCCGGTTTCGGCCGGCCCCTCCTACGTCTTCCTCGCGATCGATCATGACGCCGCCTTCATCGCGCAGGGTGCGCTGGCGAGCCTGCCGGTCAATGCGGCGACGATTTTCATGTGTCTCACCTATGTCGTGCGGTCGCAGCGGCACAATCTGGTGGTGAGTTGTGGAAGCGCAGTCGCGGTCTGGATCGTGCTTGCATCGATCATCCGCCAGTTCGATTGGTCGCTCGCCGCGGGGCTTGCTGCCAACCTGATCGCGTTCGGCATCTGCATTCCACTGCTGGCGCGGTATCGCC
The DNA here is from genome assembly GCF_041262065.1 of Bradyrhizobium sp. USDA 327. Lineage (NCBI taxonomy): Bacteria > Pseudomonadati > Pseudomonadota > Alphaproteobacteria > Hyphomicrobiales > Nitrobacteraceae > Bradyrhizobium > Bradyrhizobium sp. USDA 327. The sequence continues at coordinate 7,385,321 of NZ_JBGCCW010000001.1, forward strand.
ACGTGAAGATGCCGCTGGTGACGCGCCGCTGGTATGACATCCCGATGCGGGCTGCGCTGGTTGCGACGCTCGTCGCTATCGTGGTCTCGACATCGAGCTGGGTCGGCCCTCGCATCAGCGGCATCATCGCGCTCTATCCCGTGGTGTTCTCCAGCATCATGATGATCCTGCATCCGCGCATTGGGGGACCGCCGACCGCCGCCGTGCTTGCCAACTCCGCCTGGGGCCTGCTCGGATTTGGCATGGCCATCGCAGTTCTGCACGTTGCAGTCGTGTGGTTCGGCTCCGCCGTCGGCTTGTGCTTCGCACTCGGGACCTGCGTGGTGTGGAACCTGACGCTGTGGGGAATTGGCCGGCGCGCGGTACGCAAGGCGCGGCCGATTCCGTGAGACTACGGATATGCGCGACGCGACGCCGCGAAAAGCCAATGCGGGCACGCTCACAAGTGACGAGGCGTCTCCGCAAGCCATTGAATGAGAAACATCATTTCAAGTTTCGTCGTGTTTCTCAGATCGGAGCTCCGGCACCTCTCGCTTAGACACGCTCATCCGCCCCCGTCGAATTCCCGACAGCAAAATTAGAACTTTATTCGAGCTTTTCCCGTACAGAATCAGGCTGCGCACTCGCCTCCGTTGCTGTCCGCGCGAATTTTCGACGGACCTGCACGCAAGTCATCGGATCTGCGGGGGGCGCCGGTTTTTGAATACGGCAGCGCTGCCGCACGGCCAGTTCCTTGATCCCGACGGGCATAGCCCATCGGCGCCATTTCGAGATGGAGATTTCCTGATGTTTGGTCGCAAGTCCCGCGGTGATGCCGACGCAATGCTCGCGGCCATTGGTCGTTCGCAAGCCATGATCGAGTTCGCGATGGATGGCACGATCCTGACGGCCAACCAGAACTTCCTCAACGCGCTCGGCTACTCCCTCGACGAGATCAAGGGGAAGAAGCACGCCATGTTCGTGCCGGCCGATCGGCGTGATAGTGACGGATACAAGGCGTTCTGGGCGCAGCTCGGTCGCGGCGAACCCCAGGCCGCCGAATTCAAGCGGATCGCCAAGGGCGGCCGCGAGGTCTGGATCGAGGCGTCGTACAATCCGGTGCTCGACGACGCCGGCAAGCCCGTCAAGGTCGTGAAGATCGCGACCGATATCACCGCGAAGAAGATTCGCGGCATGACCGAAACCTCCAAGATCGCCGCCATCGGCCGCGCCCAGGCCGTCATCGAATTCAAGCTCGACGGCACCGTCGTCACGGCCAACGAGAACTTCTGCAAGGCGCTCGGCTATTCGCTGGCGGAGATCGAGGGCAAGCATCACAGCCTGTTCGTGGCCGAGGCCGAGCGCAACAGCTCGGCCTATCGAGAATTCTGGGCCGCGCTCAACCGCGGCGACTACCAGGCCGGCGAGTTTAAGCGCATCGGCAAGGGCGGCCGCGAGGTGTGGATCCTCGCTTCCTACAATCCGCTGCTCGACGAAAGCGGCAAGCCGTTCGGCGTCGTCAAGTTCGCCACCGACATCACGGCGGACAAGCTGAAGAATGCCGATCTCGCCGGTCAGATCGCCGCCATCGACAAGGCGCAGGCGGTGATCGAGTTCAACATGGACGGCACGATCATCACCGCCAACGCCAACTTCCTCGGCGCGCTCGGCTATTCGCTGGCCGAGATCAAGGGCAAGCATCACAGCATGTTCGTCGAGCCCAGCGAGCGCGATGGAGCCGGCTATCGCGAGTTCTGGGCCGCGCTCAATCGCGGCGAATACCAGGCGGCCGAATACAAGCGCATCGGCAAGGGCGGCAAGGAAGTCTATATCCAGGCCTCGTACAACCCGATCCTCGATCTCAATGGCAAGCCATTCAAGGTGGTGAAATACGCCACCGACACCACGCGGCAGGTGCTGGTCCGCATGGGCAATGAGCGCGTCCGCGGGATGATGGAATCGGTCGCCGCCGGCTCGGAGGAGCTCAACGCCTCGGTGCGGGAGATCTCCGAGGCGATGACCAAATCCCGCGAAATCGCGATGAGCGCGGTTGACCAGGTCTCCTCCGCCGACGCGCAGGCCCAGCGCCTCACCGAAGCTGCGCAGGCGATGAGCGGCATCGTCGAGATGATCAACAACATCACCGGACAGATCAACCTGCTCGCGCTCAACGCCACGATCGAGTCGGCCCGCGCCGGCGAGGCTGGCCGCGGCTTCGCGGTGGTCGCCTCCGAGGTCAAGAGCCTCGCCAACCAGGCCAAGCAGGCCACCGACAAGATCGGCGAGGAGATCGGCAGCCTCAACAGCATTTCCGGCGACGTCGTCAGCGCGCTCGGTTCGATCAAGCAGGCGATCAACAATGTCAGCGAATACGTCACCTCGACCGCCGCGGCGATCGAGGAGCAGAGCACGGTGACGAACGAGATGTCGACCAGCATGCAGCGCGCGGCCGCGGAAGCCGCGGCGATCGCGGCGAGGGCGTAGCCAGGCGTTTCTCTCTCGGCGCAGAAAGCATCGTAGCCCGCATGAGCGGAGCGATATGCGGGGGAAAATCGTCCCGGATGTCGCTTCGCTCATCCGGGCTACGGCACCATCACTGCTTCGGCAGCCTGGCCTTCAGCGCATAAAGCGCATCCAGCGCCTCGCGCGGCGACATCTCGTCGGGGTGCAGCGCCTTCACCGCCTCCATCAGCAACTCGGCCTCGCTCGGCGGCGCGGCTTCCGCGGCGGCGCGCGAGGGCACGGCGAACAGCGGCAGGTCGTCCACCAAGGCTCGCGCGGTCTGCCCGCGGTCCTGCGCCTCCAGCTTGGAGAGCACGGATTTGGCGCGTGAGATCACCGCAGGCGGCAGGCCGGCGAGTTTCGCCACCTGGATGCCGTAGGAGCGGTCGGCCGAGCCCGGCAGCACCTCGTGCAGGAACACGACGTTGCCCTGCCACTCCTTGACGCGCACGGTCGCGTTGAACATCCGCGGCAGCTTGGCCGAGAGGGCGGTCAGCTCGTGATAATGCGTGGCGAACAGCGTACGGCAGCGATTGCTCTCGTGCAGATGCTCGATCGCCGCCCAGGCGATCGAAAGGCCATCGAAGGTCGCGGTGCCGCGGCCGATCTCATCCAGAATCACCAGCGCGCGCTCGCCGGCCTGGTTCAGGATCGCCGCGGTCTCGACCATCTCCACCATGAAGGTGGAGCGGCCGCGGGCGAGGTCGTCGGCGGCGCCGACGCGCGAGAACAGGCGGTCGACGATGCCGATCCGCGCGCGCGTGGCCGGCACGAAGCTGCCGATCTGCGCCATCAGCGCGATCAGCGCGTTCTGGCGCAGGAAGGTCGATTTACCGGCCATGTTCGGGCCGGTCAGCAGCCAGAGCTGGCCGGACTTCTGCGCTGGCGCGGGCGACAGGTCGCAGGCATTGGCGATGAACGGCTCGCCGTTGCGCTTCAGGGCCTGCTCGACAACGGGATGGCGGCCGGCCTCGATCGCAAAGCTGAGCGAGCCATCGACCTCGGGCCGCACATAGTTCTCGTCGACCGCGAGCTTGGCCAGCGATGTCGCGACGTCCAGCAGCGCAAAGCCCTGCGCCGCAGCGCGCAGATCGTCGCTGATCTCGAGCGCTTTCGCACAGAGCCGCTCGAAGATCTCGAGCTCGAGTCCGAGCGCGCGGTCGCCCGCATTGGCGATCTTGGCTTCGATCTCGCCGAGCTCGGAGGTGGTGAAGCGGACTTGTCCTGCCAGCGTCTGGCGATGGATGAAGGTCGCGTTCAGCGGCGGCGACATCAGCTTGTCGCCGTGCTGGGCCGTGACCTCGACGAAATAGCCGAGCACATTGTTATGCCGGATCTTCAGGGCCTTGACGCCGGTGTCGTCGGCGTAGCGCGCCTGCATCGAGGCCACCACCAGGCGTGAGGCGTCGCGCAGGTTCCGCGCCTCGTCGAGGGCGGGCTCATAGCCCGGACGAACGAAGCCGCCGTCGCGCTTGATCAAGGGCAGCTGCTCGTCGAGCGCACGGGCAAATTCGGATGCGAGCTCGCGCGACGGCCTTTGCAGCGCCACCATCACCGCCGTGATCTCCTGCGGCGGCGCATCCAGTTCGGAGAGCCGCGTCAGCACCTGATCGGCGGCGATGATGCCGTCGCGGATGCCGGCGAGGTCGCGCGGTCCGCCGCGGCCGACCGAGAGCCGAGCCAATGCGCGCGACATGTCGGGCGCGCCGCGCAATATGCTGCGAATGTCCTCGCGCGCCGCGGAATCGGCAACGAAGGCGCTGACCGCGTCGAGCCGGCGGGCGATCGCCGGGGCATCGGTCAGCGGCGCCGCCAGGCGCTGCGCCAGCAGACGCGAACCCGCCGAGGTGACCGTGCAATCGATCGCGTCGAGCAGCGAGCCGCGGCGTTCGCCGGCCAGCGTCCGCGTCAGCTCGAGATTGGCGCGGGTGGCTGGATCGATCGCCATGGTCGCGCCGGAAGCCTCGCGCGCGGGCGGCGACAGCGGCGGATGCTTGCCGACCTGGGTGCGGTCGACATAGGTGACGGCGGCGGCCGCGGCGGTGGCCTCGAGGCGCGTGAGCTGGGAGAGCCCGTCCATGGTCGCGACGGCGAAGTAGTCGCACAGCCGCTTCTCGGCGGTCGCGCCGTCGAACACGTCGCGGGTCAGCGGCGTCACCGCCGGCAGCTCGCGCAAGGTCTGTCCGAGCTCGCTGTCGTTGTAGAGCGCGTCGGTGACGATCGCCTCGTTCGGATTGATCCGCGCCAGGGTCGCGGCGAGCTCGCCGCCGGAAGCTTCCGTCACCATGAACTCGGCGGTCGAGATGTCGATCCAGGCGAGGCCGAAGCGGTCGCCGCCGGCGGAGGACCGCGCCCGCGCGATCGCCAGCAGGTAATTGTTGGCGCGCGCGTCGAGCAGCGTGTCCTCGGTCAGCGTGCCCGGCGTCACCAGCCGCACCACGCCGCGACGCACCACGCTCTTGTTGCGGCGCGCCTTGGCCGCAGCGGGATCCTCGGTCTGCTCGCAGACCGCGACCCGGTGGCCGGCCGAGATCAGACGATGCAGATAGTCCTCGGAGCGCTCGACCGGCACGCCGCACATCGGGATATCCGCGCCCTGATGCTTGCCGCGCTTGGTCAGGACGATGCCGAGCGTCCTGGAAGCGATCTCGGCGTCCTCGAAGAACAGTTCGTAGAAGTCGCCCATCCGGTAGAACAGCAGGAGGCCCTGATGCGCGGCCTTGATCTCGAGGTACTGTTCCATCATCGGCGTGACGCGCGCGGCGGCTTCGGCCTGCGGCGCGGGCGTGTTCTCGGGGGGCGGGACAGGTATCGGCTGTTGCATCGTCATGGGTGGCGCAACCTACAAAATTTCGGCACCTGCTCCTATCGGTTTGGCCGGAGCGGCGAGGTTTTCCACGTTGTCCGCACGGTGGCATGCGCTTGCGGCGTGCGGCCCCCTTGGAACACGCGCGCATCAGTCAATTGACCTGCCGCGGGCGCCCTCCTAAAACTCCGCCGACATTGAAGAATTTGGCCGGACCGCGGCATTCAGGGAGAACAACGATGCGTGACGTCTTTATCTGCGATGCCGTGCGGACCCCGATCGGCCGTTTCGGCGGGTCGCTCGCCAAGGTGCGCGCCGACGATCTGGCCGCCGCCCCCATCAAGGCGCTGATGGCAAAACACCCCAGTCTCGATTGGGCGCAAGTGGACGAAGTGTTCTTCGGCTGCGCCAACCAGGCCGGCGAGGATAACCGCAACGTCGCGCGCATGGCGCTGCTGCTGGCAGGCTTGCCGGATTCGGTTCCCGGCCAGACCCTGAACCGGCTCTGCGCCTCGGGCCTTGATGCAGTCGGCGCCGCGGGCCGCGCCATCCGCGCCGGCGAGGTCGAGCTCGCCATCGCAGGCGGCGTCGAATCGATGACGCGCGCACCCTTCGTGATGGGCAAGGCGCAGGAAGCCTTCTCGCGTTCGGCCGAAATCTTCGACACCACCATCGGCTGGCGCTTCATCAATCCGCTGCTGAAGGCGCAGTACGGCGTCGATGCCATGCCCGAGACCGGCGAGAACGTCGCCGAGGAATTCCAGGTTTCGCGCGCCGACCAGGACGCATTCGCCATCCGCTCGCAGCAGCGTGCGGGTGCGGCGATCGCGGCAGGCTATTTCGCCGAGGAAATCGCGCCGATCACCATTCCCGGCGGCAAGGCTGGCCCCATCACGGTCGACAAGGACGAGCATCCGCGTCCCGAGACCACGCTGGAAGGTCTCGCCAAGCTGAAGCCGATCGTGCGCAATCCCGGCACGGTGACGGCCGGCAACGCCTCCGGCGTCAATGACGGCGCCGCCGCCATGATCCTGGCCTCGGAAGCCGCGGTGAAGAAGCACGGCCTGACGCCGCGGGCGCGCATCCTCGGGCTCGCTTCGGCCGGCGTGCCGCCGCGCATCATGGGCATTGGTCCCGTGCCGGCCACCCGCAAGCTGATGGAGCGGCTCGGCAAGAAGATCAGCGATTTCGACTTGATCGAGCTGAACGAAGCCTTCGCCTCGCAGGGCATCGCCTGCCTGCGCCAGCTCGGGGTCAAGGACGACGCCGATTTCGTCAATCCGCATGGCGGCGCGATCGCGCTCGGCCATCCGCTCGGCATGAGCGGCGCCCGCCTCGCCCTCACCGCCGTGCACGGCATGGAAAAGCGCGGCGGCAAGCTTGCGCTCGCCACCATGTGCGTCGGTGTCGGGCAGGGCGTTGCGGTTGCGATCGAGAAGCTGAACTGACGGGACGCGTCTCGTCATCCCGGGGCGGTGCACTTGCACCGAACCCGGGATCTCGAGATTCCGGGTTCAGCCCTGCGGGCTGCCCCGGAATGACAGCGTTGGGAGGCTCCGAAACCCGCTTCCCCAAATTAGTTATATCATATAATGATTGGCGAAGCGTTGACCGGCCGGACCACAACGGCTGGGGAGGAGTTCGCCATGGCATTCATCTATCCCACGGACAGCAACAAGGCGCATCCGCTGCCGCTGTCGCCCGACTACAAGAGCTCGATCAAGCGCGCGCCGAGCAAGCCCTTGATTCCGATGCGCCACACCTTGTCGGAGCTGACCGGCCCGGTCTACGGCCACGAGACCGTGCGCGAGGGCGACAACGACCTCACCCGCCAGCACAGCGGCGAGCCGCTCGGCGAGCGCATCATCGTGCATGGCCATGTGCGGGACGAGGACGGCCGCGGCGTGCCGAACTCATTGATCGAGATCTGGCAGGCCAATTCCTGCGGCCGCTATGTCCACGTCCGTGATCAGCATCCGGCGCCGCTCGATCCGAATTTCACCGGCGCGGGCCGCACCGTGAGCGATGCTTCCGGCTATTATCGCTTCGTCACCATCAAGCCCGGCGCCTATCCCTGGGGCAATCACCACAACGCCTGGCGCCCCGCGCATATCCACCTTTCGGTGTTCGGCTATTCCTTCGTCACGCGCCTCGTGACGCAGATGTACTTTCCGAACGATCCCTTGTTCCCGTTCGACCCGATCTTCAACTCGGTACCGGACGAGAACGCGCGGGCGCGGATGGTCTCGTCGTTCGATCTCGAGAACACAAAGCCCGAATGGGCGCTGTGCTACCGCTTCGACATCGTGCTGCGGGGCAAGAACGCCACCCCCATGGAGAACCATTAAGTGCAAGAGTCTGTGAAATCCAACGGGATCACCCCATCGCAGACGGTCGGTCCGTTCTTCAAATACGGCCTGACGCCGAACGGCGAATACGCCTGGAACGACGCGTTCACCAACTCGACGCTGACCCCCGACGTGTCGGGCGATCGCATCCGCATCGAGGGTCGCGTGTTCGATGGCGACGGCGTTGCCGTGCCGGATTGCATGCTGGAGATCTGGCAGCCGGATGCGCAGGGACGCTTTGCCGACCCGCAGGACAAGCGTGCGCTGCCGAATGCGAGCTTCCGCGGCTTTGCCCGCTGCGGCACCGACAAGGACGGCAACTACGCCTTCGACACCATCAAGCCGGGCGCGGTGCCGGATCCCGACGGCAAGCCGCAGGCGCCGCACATCCTGCTTGCGGTGTTCGGCCGCGGCATGCTGCGGCATCTCTATACCCGCATCTATTTCAGCGACGAGGCCGGCAATGCGGCCGATCCGGTGCTGGCGCTGGTGCCGGCCGACCGCCGCGCCACCCTGACCGCGGTGCGCGAGGCCGGCAAGCCGGTTTACCGGCTCGACCTGCGGCTCCAGGGCGACGACGAGACGGTGTTCTTCGAGGTCTGAGCAAATATGTGCCGGCGGCGCCAGGTCGTCGGCACCACGTTTCTTATCCAGCGCAACCGCGGTCGGTGTTGCCTTGCATCCGGCCTGATCGTCTCCATGCCCGCCTGTGCGTCAGTCTCGCTGACCCAAATCCGATCGATCGACGCTCAATTCCCATAGCTTTTCGGAGCCCTTCTTTCGAGACTTCCCCGCAGGGCAATCCCGCATTTACCATATTGATCTAGGCTCCTCGCGGTTTCAGCGCGCGCCCTGGATTATTTCATGAAGATTCGTCTGTCATTGTCCTCCGCGATTGTCGCTTTCGGGATCGTTCTTGCCATCGGCTTTACTGCGGTTGTTTCCACCAGCCTCTATGCGCTGCGCGAGCTCAAGGTCGGCGGCCCGCTCTATTCCGACATCAAGCTCGGTAACGACCTCATCGCCGACATCCTGCCGCCGCCGGAATACGTCATCGAGGCTTATCTCGAGGCCACCCTCGCCATGCGCGAGCCGGACCAGCTGGCCGCCCATGGCGAGCGCCTGGTCCAGCTCCGCAAGGACTACGACGAGCGCAAGGCGTTCTGGGTCTCCTCCAGCCTCTCGGCCGACCTCAAGACCGCGCTGGTGTCGAAGTCCGATGCGGAGGTGCAGAAATTCTGGAAGGCGTCCGACCAGCTCCTGCCGGCCCTCAAGGCCAAGGACGCAGCTGCTTCCGAACGCGCCTATGCGCAGCTCAAGGATTCCTATACCGCGCATCGCGCCGTCATCGACAGCATCGTCGAGAACGCCAACAAGCAGAATGCGGCCATGGAGAAGCTGGCCGCGGACCGCGACAGCTCCATCCTCTATATCCTCCTCGGCGTCTCCGCCGCCGTCCTCGCCTTCATCGCTGCGGGACTGCTCGGTGTTGCCCTCGGGGTGGTCCGTCCGATCGTGCGCATGACGGACGCAATGCAGAAGCTCGCGACCGGCGATCTCGCCGCCGACATTCCGTTCGCGCGCCGCCAGGACGAGGTCGGCTCGATGGCGGGCGCGCTTCTGGTGTTCAAGCAGGCGGCGGTCGAGAATGCTCGCCTGCGCGGGGAACAGTTGCGGCAGGAGCAGGAGGCGGCGCTCGCCAAGCGCTCCGCCCTGCACCAGATGGCCGAAACTGTCGAGCGCGAGACCGGCCGCTCGGTCGATACCGCGACCGCGGCAACGCAAGGCGTCGAGCGGGCGGCCTCCGGCCTGTCGGAGATCGCGAAGTCGCTCTCTGCGCAGTCGCAGGCGGTCGCGGCGGCCTCCACGCAGGCCCTCGGCAGCTCGCAGGCCGTCTCGGCCGCGGCCGAAGAATTGAGCGCCTCGATCCGCGAGATCGCAAGCCAGGTCGCACGCACGAGCACTGTCACCAAGTCTGCCGTCGCTGGCCGCGAGCAGGCGCGCTCGACCATCCAGGCGCTGGCCGGATCGGTGAAGAAGATCGCCGAGGTCTCCGACCTCATCGGCGGCATCGCGGGCCAGACCAACCTCCTCGCGCTCAATGCGACGATCGAGGCGGCGCGCGCCGGCGAAGCCGGCCGCGGCTTCGCCGTGGTTGCCGCCGAAGTGAAATCCCTGTCCGACCAGACCGCCAAATCCACCGAGGAGATCGGGCGGCTGATCGCGGAGATCCAGACCTCGACGCAGGCCGCGGTCGATTCCGTCGAGGCCATGGGGGGCCACATCGTCGAGATCGACGGCGTGGCGACCTCGGTCGCCGCCGCGATGGAAGAGCAGGATGCCGCGACGCGGGAGATCGCGCGGTCGATTTCCGAATCCGCCTCCGCAGCGAAGGAGGTCTCGGCCAAGATCGGCGATGTCAGCCGCGACGCCGCCTCCGTCGACCAGCGCGCCGCGGACGTCAGGCAGGCGATCGCCGGGATGGCGGCCAATCTCGAACAGCTGCGGTCGGTCGTGGTGCGAACCGTGCGCGACTCGACGGCGGCGGCTTGAGCCTGGCATCAGCTCGGCCGCTGGTGCCCGGGAGTGTGATCGTGCAGTATGGCGCGGGACAGGGGCATCGTGGTTCATGACACCTCCACAATTGCCGGCGGTCGTTGAGCCCGCCCGACTGACGGCCGCGCTGCGCCGGGGCGGCGTGCTGGACGCCGGCGCGGTGCGCGAAGTGAAGGTGCTGCATCAGCGCGACACCGTCGTGTCGCATATCATCCGTCTCGGCCTGCGTTATGTCGGCGAATCCGCCGGCGCCCCGCAGTCGCTGATCCTCAAGATGCCCAATTCAGCCTTCGCCGAGCGCCTCGCCAATGGCGGCAGGCGCGAGCTGGACTACTACATGCAGCTCGCATCGAGAATGCCGCCGGGACTCGTGCCACGATGCTTCGACGGACATTTCGACGAGCAGAGCCTTGCCTGGCATCTTCTGCTCGAAGATCTCACCGACAGCCATGCGACCGCGACCCAATGGCCGCTGCCGCCGTCGCGCGGTCAGGCGGTCGCGATCGTCACGACGCTCGCACGTTGGCATGCGGCGTGGTGGGACCATCCCGATCTTGGCGACACCGTCGGCACGTTGGCGAGTGCCGAGGACAGCGCGCAGCGTATGGAGACCTTTGCCGGCCACTACGATCGTTTCGCCGATCTGCTCGGTGATCGCCTCAGCGAAGAACGCCGCACTCTCTATCGCCGTTTGATCGATCAGTCCGACCGGCTGTCCCAGCGCTACCATTCGCGCCGTCATCTCAGCATCACCCATGGCGACGCTCATATCTGGAATTTCCTGCTTCCGCGCGCGGGCGTTGCCGATACCGTGCGCATCTTCGATTTCGATCTTTGGAGTATCAACGTTCCGACTCACGACCTCGCCTATATGATGGCCATGCATTGGTATCCGGAACGCCGGCAGGCACTCGAACGCCCGCTGCTCAATGTCTACCACGATACGTTGATCGAAAGCGGCATCACCGGTTATACGCGCGGCGCGCTCGATCGCGACTACCGCTGGGCGGTGCTCTGGCAGATCACGAGGCCGGTCTGGCAGTGGAGCATCGACATCCCGCCGGTGATCTGGTGGAACAATCTGGAGCGGGTGTTTGCGGCAGTGGACGATTTAGGCTGCGAGGAGCTGTTGGGGTGATCTCTCGTGCCCCGGACGCAGCGCAGCACGTCGTGATGCGCTGCTGAGCCGGGGCACAGGTCTGACAGCAGCATGTGTCCCGGTTCTGCGGCGCATCGCTGCGCGCTGCACCGCGCCCGGGACACGAGATCGCGCGAAGTCGACCCTACTCCATCACCGCGTGCTCCGGCCCCCGCGGCCTGCTTGCGCAGCGTGGCCTTGGTCGAGCCGATCAGGAAAGCGAGCGGGATGGTGCAGAGGATGAAGACCATCACCAGCTGGTAGTCGTGCGCGAAGGCAATGATCTGCGCCTGCACGCTGACCATTCTGTCGGCCATGGCGCGGCCGACGTCGGTGGACAGATTGATCATGCCGCTGACGCTGGGCATCTGCAGCGCGTGGTTGAACGGATTGACGTGCTCGGAGAGGATCGCATAGGTCCGCCGCGTGCCCTGCGTCAGCTCGGCGATGACGACGGAAATGCCGACCGAGCTCGCGACGTTGCGCACGAGGGTCAGCATCGCGGTGCCGTCGGTGCGCAGCTCGTTCGACAGCGTCAGGAACGCCACGGTTGAGAGCGGTACGAAGACGAGGCCGAAGCCGAAGCCCTGGATGACGCTCACGGTGACGATCTCCGGCACCTGGGTCAGGTCGGTCCAGCCGGTCATCTGGAACAGCGAGCCCGCGGTCAGCGTCAGGCCGGAGATGATCAGCGTGCGCGCCTCGAAATAGCGCATCATGCGGCCGACCAGCATCATGGCGAAGAAGGTGCCTATGCCGCGGCTCGCCAGCAGCAAGCCGGCGGTGATGATGGGATAGCCGATCACGTTCTGCATGTAGGGCGAGGCCAGCGCCATGGTCGAGAACAGCACGAGCCCCATCACGATCATGAACACGCAGCCGGTGACGAAGTTGCGATCCCGAAACAGCGCGAAGCGGATGAACGGGGTCGAGGTCGTGAACGAATGCGCGAGGAAGAAATAGAAGGCGACGGCCGAGACGATGAATTCCGCCAGGATCTCGTTGGATTCCAGCCAGCCCAATTGCTCGCCGCGGTCGAGCGCGAGCTGAAGCGCGCCGATCGCGATCGCCAGCGCGGCGAAACCGAACCAGTCGAATTTGAGGCTGAGATCCTTCCTGGTCTCGTCCATGAAGACGATCAGCCCGAGCACGGTGATGGCGCCGAACGGCAGATTGACGAAGAACACCCAATGCCAGGAATAGGTCTCGGTGAGCCAGGCACCCAGAGACGGTCCCATGATCGGGCCCATCATCACGCCCATGCCCCAGATCGACATCGCCTTGGCGCGCTCCTGGAGCGTGTAATAGTCGAGCATGACGGACTGTGACAGCGGCACCAGGGCCGCGCCGAACACGCCTTGCAGCAGGCGGAACAGCACCATCTGGTTGATGTCCTGCGCGAGGCCGCACAGCACCGAGGCCATGGTGAAGCCGGCCGAGCAGATGATGAAGATACGCTTGCGGCCGAAGCGGTTGGCGATCCAGCCTACCGGCGCGGTCATGATCGCCGCGGCGACGATGTAGGAGGTCAGCACCCAGTTGATCTGGTCCTGCGATGCCGACAGCGTGCCCTGCATGTAGGGCAGGGCGACGTTGGCGATGGTGGTGTCCAGCGCCTGCATGATGGTCGCGGTCATGGCGCAGATCGTCACCATGTTCCGGCGCAGGCCGGGGCACCATCAGGCTGGCATTGGCGTCGGACATCGGATCAGTCCTTGTCGCAGTCTCTCTTAGTCTTTGTCGTTGTCCTGGCCTGCGGTCGCCGACAGGCCGAACAAGCCGGCCAGCGAGCGCTTGTGGCCGGTGTCGATGGTGGCATAGACGCTCATGCCGGCTTTCAGCTTCCGCACATACTTGTCGGTCTCGTCGAAATAGATGCGGATTGGCACGCGCTGCACTACCTTGACGAAATTGCCGGTGGCGTTCTGCGGCGGCAGGATCGCGAATTGCGCGCCGGTACCGGGCGAGAGCGAGCCGATCTTGCCCTTGAACACGTGATTCGGAAACGCATCGACGACGAGCGTCACCGGCTGTCCTTCGGTGACGTAGGTGAGGTCGCTCTCCTTCGGATTGGCGTCGACCCAGGGATGGGCGACGTCGATGATGGAGAATACCGGCGTGCCGGCGGCGACATAGCGGCCGAGCTGGATCTGCTCGACCTGCGTCGCCACACCGTCCATCGGCGCGCGCAGTACGGTGTGATCGAGGTTGCGCTGGGCGTCGTCCAGCTTGGCTTTCGCCTGAGCGTAGGGCGGAAATTGCTCGAGCGGCAGGTCAGGGTTGCCGAGCAATTGGGTCTTTGCGTTCGAGAGCTGCTGCTTGATGTATTGCGCCTGCGCCCCGGCGGTGACCAGCGCATTCGACGCATTGTCGAGATCGAGCTGCGAGCCGAAATTGTTCTTCACCAGCGCCTGCTTGCGCTCGACGTCGCGCTGCTTCAAATCAATGCCCTGTTGGGCCAGATTGAGCATGTCGCCGTAGATCTTGATGTTGGCGACCAAGTTGTCGTAGGTCGTGCGCGCCTGCGCGAGCTGCGCCTTGGCCTCCACCACCGCCAGGCGGAACGGAACAGGGTCGATCTCGAACAGCTCGTCTCCCCGCTTGACCGACTGGCCTTCCTTCACGACCACCTTCAGGATCTTGCCGGAGATGTCGGGCGTCACAAGCACCTTCTGCGCGCCGACATAGGCGTCGTCGGTGCCGACATAGCGGCCGCCATTGAGATAGAAGGTGAGGCCCCCGATGGCGGCGACGACAGGCAGCACGACCAGGAGCAGGAAACGGCGATAGCGGCGCAGGCCCGCCATCAGGCGCCGGCGCGGATCGGCGCCGGCTTTCTTCGCCGGCTTGCCGCTATCGCTCTTCTGCTCGGGCTGGAACTTGAGGACCTGATCAGCCATAGCGCTGCTCCTTGCGCGCTTGTTCCGCACCGCTGGCCTGGCTCGCGGTCCGCACGTTTTCCTTGATGGTTTCGAGCTGGGTGAGGAGACGGTGGGCATCCGCCGGATTGATGCCGTCGAGCGCGTTGGCGGTGATTTCGGACCTGAGCCCGCTCATCCGGCCGAGCAGCTGCCGGCCGGCCTTCTTCAGGTAGAGGCGCTTGACGCGGCGGTCCGAGGCGTCGCTGCGCCGTTCGAGCCAGTCATTGTCGCAGAGCTTGTCGATCAGGCGGGTTAGCGTGATCGGCTGCACCTCCAGGAGTTCGGCAAGCTCCGACTGCTTCATGCCCTCGCTGCGCTCCACCTTGGCCAGCACCGCCCATTGCGCGCGTGTTATGCCGAACCGAGACGCCTCCTTGTCGGCATAGACGCGCAGCAGGCGGTAGAGTTCGGAGAGCGTAAACAGGAAGTTCTGGTCGACGGACCCGCGGGTCATGAGCTTTGTCTCCAATAAGCAGGAGATATAATAAGCAAGCTTATGATTATTTCCTGGCGGATTATCGGGTGGCTGTCCCGCAACGCCGGCATGGCTGGCAGCCGTTCGCAGTGTCGTGCTTTGGGTTCCCGAGCCGAAATGCTAAAAGATCGGTCGCATGACCCTCGCAAACCCGGTATTTCCCGCGCCCGATCACGATCACCGCCGCTGCACCGCGGATGCGCTCGCGCATGCCGAGGCGGTCTGCGAGCAGCGTGCGCAGAAATTCACGCCAATTCGCCGTCAGGTGTTGGGGGCGCTGCTCTCCAGCCATCGCCCGCTCGGCGCCTATGAGGTGATCGACGAGCTCGCCAAGTCGATGGCGCGGCCGGCACCGATCACGGTCTATCGTGCCCTCGATTTCCTGATGGCCAACGGCCTCGTGCACCGCATCGAGAGCCGCAATGCCTATCTCGCCTGCGCCGCCCACGACCACGACGTGACCTCCGCGGTGGCGTTCCTGATCTGCGAGCGCTGTGGCCTCGTCGGTGAGATCCCGTCAGCGTCCTTTGCCGGGGACCTCAACGCCGCCGCGCGCAGTTCGGGCTTTGCCCCCAAATTGTCCGTGGTGGAGATCACGGGCGTCTGCGCCCATTGTCAGAAGACTGCATAGACCAACAACGGCGCAAAGCCGGTATTCGGGAAGAAATGTCCTCAGCTCAAATCGTGCCCTCCGCCGCACGCCCGCTCAGTGCCGGTGCCATTGCCCTGATGCTCATGCTGTGCCTGACCTGGGGGTTCAACCAGATCGCGGTGAAGCTGGTGCTGCCGGACATTCCGCCGATGCTCCAGGCCGCCATCCGCTCGATGGGCGCGCTGCCGGTGCTGTTCATCATCGGCACCCTGCGTGGCGTCAATTTCTTCGAACGCGACGGCACCTGGAAGCCCGGCCTGATCGCCGGGCTGATGTTCGGCATCGAATTCGTGCTGATCTTCCAGGGGCTGCGTCTCACGTCTGCTTCGCGTGCGGTGGTGTTCCTCTACACGGCGCCGTTCTTCGTCGCGCTCGGCTCCTACCAGGTGCTTGGCGAGCGTCTTGGCGGCTCGCAATGGCTGGGATTGGCCATCAGCTTTGCCGGCGTCGCCCTCGCGATCGGCGTGCCGCAGCCCAATGTCGATTCGCATGTTCTGCTCGGCGATCTCATGATCGTCGGTGGCGCCGCGTTGTGGGCTGCGACGACGCTGGTCGCCAAGGGCACGCGGCTGCGCTTCGCCGCGCCCGAGAAGGCGCTGGGCTATCAGGTCGCCACCTCGATCCCGATCCTGGGGCTGGCGGCCTGGCTGTTTGGCGAATCGATCACGCACATGCCGGCACCGCTATCGCTCGGCTTGATGGCATTCCAGGCGATCTGGGTGGTGGGAACCACGTTCACCCTTTGGTTCGCGCTGGTGAAGGCCTATTCGGCCAGCAAATTGTCGGCTTTTACCTTCATCACCCCTTTGTTTGGCGTGGTGGGTAGCTATTTCATCATGCACGACACCCTGAGCCTGGCATTCGGAGCCGCCGCGGTCCTTGTAATTGCTGGGCTTTTTCTGGTTAACCGTCCGAGCCAAGTGGCTGCGGCGCCGCGTGATGCATTGCTGAACGTCACCAAAACCTGATATTTGGACCCCATGAACAAGCTCGAAAACCCTCTCGATTCAGACATCGCGGGCCCGGCGCCCCGGCACCGGACCATCCAGGTCAAGGTCGGCAACGTCGCCGTGGGTGGCGGTGCGCCGATCGTCGTGCAGTCGATGACCAACACCGACACCGCCGACATCGACGGTACCATCGCCCAGGTCGCAGCGCTTGCGCGCGCCGGCTCCGAAATGGTCCGCATCACCGTGGACCGCGAGGAGGCCGCTGCCGCCGTTCCGCACATCCGTGACGGCCTCGCCAAGCGCGGCATCACGACGCCCCTGATCGGCGACTTCCACTATATCGGCCACAAGCTGCTTGCGGCCTATCCGGCCTGCGCCGAGGCGCTGGCGAAATACCGCATCAATCCCGGCAATGTCGGCTTCAAGGACAAGCGCGACACCCAGTTCGCCGACATCATCGAGATCGCGAACAAGAACAGCAAGCCGGTCCGCATCGGTGCCAATTGGGGCTCGCTCGACCAGGAGCTTTTGACCAAGCTGATGGACGAGAATGCCGCGTCGGCCAATCCGCGCGACGTGCGTGCGGTGACCCGCGAGGCCATGGTGCAGTCCGCACTGCTCTCGGCCGCGCGCGCCGAAGAGCTCGGCATGCCCAAGGACCGCATCATCCTCTCCGCAAAGGTCTCGGCGGTGCAGGATCTCATCGCGGTCTACCAGGATCTCGCGTCGCGCTCCGACTACGCCATCCATCTCGGCCTGACCGAGGCCGGCATGGGCTCGAAGGGCATCGTGGCGTCCTCGGCCGCGCTCGGCATCCTGCTGCAGCAGGGCATCGGCGACACCATCCGCATCTCGCTGACGCCGGAGCCCGGCGGCGACCGTACCCGCGAGGTGCAGGTCGGCCAGGAGCTCTTGCAGACCATGGGCTTCCGCACCTTCGTGCCGCTGGTTGCGGCCTGCCCCGGCTGCGGCCGTACCACTTCGACCACGTTCCAGGAACTGGCGCGCTCGATCCAGGATTTCATCCGCGACGAGATGCCGACCTGGAAGACGAAGTACCCTGGTGTCGAGGAGCTCAACGTCGCGGTGATGGGCTGCATCGTCAACGGCCCCGGCGAGTCCAAGCATGCCAATATCGGCATCTCCTTGCCCGGCACCGGCGAAGCGCCGGCTGCGCCGGTCTTCGTCGACGGCAAGAAGTTCCGCACGCTGCGCGGCCCGACCATCTCTGCCGACTTCAAGGCGCTGGTGATCGACTACATCGACCAGCGCTACGGCCAGGGCGCCAAGGTGCCGGCGCCCGCGGCGGAGTGATTTCACTCCGCCAGCGCTCCATGCTCCGCTGTCGTCCCTGCGAAAGCAGGGACCCATAACCACAAGGAGTGGGTTGGCGGAGATTCGGAGTTACCAAATCTCTTCTTGTGGTTATGAGTTCTGGATCTGCGTTGCGCTTGTCCGGGACGACGAGTGTGTTTGCAGCGCAGTTTGCGTATCCGCCGTCGCGCGCTACGATGTCCCCAATCAACAACGATCGGGAGACACGCCATGAGCTCACTCGCCGGCAAGCAGGGTCCGCGCTATCGCCACACGGCTGAAGACGGCGCGCCCTACGAGACGCTTCAGGTCGAAAAGCTCACCCCCATCATCGGCGCGGAAATCTCGGGCGTCGACATCGGTGAGCTCGTCGAGGGCGATGCCCGCTCCAACCGGCAGATGGACGAGATCCATCGCGCGCTTGCCGAAAACCTCGTGATCTTCTTCCGCGACCAGCACATCACGCCGCAGCAGCACCTCGCCTTCGGCCGCAAGTTCGGCGAACTACACTTCCATCCGGCCGCGCCGCACGAGGACGAAGATCCGGCGCTGATGAAGATCTACGCCGACAAGAACTCGCCGCGCGCGAACGGCGAGGGCTGGCATTCCGACGTGTCCTGCGATCTCGAGCCGCCGATGGGCTCGATCCTCTACATCAAGCAGTGCCCGCCGCGCGGCGGCGACACGCTGTTCGCCAACATGTACGCGGCCTATGAGGCGCTGTCGGACCGCATGAAGGCCTATCTCGACGGGCTCACCGCGCTGCACGATGGCGAACCGATCTATCGCGGACTCTACGCCAATTACGGCGTCGCCGACCGTCCCTCGTATCCGCATGCCGAGCATCCCGTGGTGCGCACGCATCCGGTCACGGGCAGGAAGGCGCTCTACGTCAACCGCGGCTTCACCCGCCACATCAACGGCCTCCCGCGCGACGAGAGCGATGCGATGCTGGCCTATCTCTACCAGCACGCCGAGAACCCGCTGTTCCAGTGCCGCTTCCGCTGGACCGAGAACGCCATCGCCTTCTGGGACAACCGCTGCACCCAGCACCGTGCAATGTGGGACTACTGGCCGCACACGCGCTCGGGCACGCGCGTGACGGTGAAGGGGGAGCGGCCGATCTGACCTCTCTCGTGCCCGGGACACGAGCGTTATCTTGCGTTGACGCACTCCAATTCCCGCGCCAATCTTCCCGAAAACAAATCGCGGGCTTCGTCGTCGTCCCGCGGGTCGCGGCAGCGGAGTAGAGCTTGGGGCAATCGCGCAGCATCATCGCCGGGCTGGTCGCGTCGATCCTGCTGTCGTCGCTCGCCCTTGTCGATGCCGGCGAGGCTGCTGCCGCGCGAAAGATTACAAGACCCAGGCCGTCGCCACCGGCCAAATGCGAGATGCCGAAATTTAAGATCGTCGTGGACGTCGGGCACACCCCCGACTCCTACGGCGCGTTGAGCGCGCGCAACGATCCAGAGTTCGGCTTCAACTTCCGCCTCGCGAGGCTGATCACGGCGAAGCTCAGGTCCGAAGGCTTCGCCGACACCCGCCTGCTTGTCACGGACGGCAAGGCACGGCCGAGCCTGTTCAAGCGCATCAGTGCCGCGAATCAAGGCCGGGCCGATCTGTTCCTGTCGGTGCATCACGATTCGGTGCCGGACAAGCTGCTCGAGACCTGGGAGTTCGACGGCGCTAAGAGCTATTTCAGCGATCGTTTTTCGGGGCACTCGCTGTTCGTGTCGCGGCAGAATCCGCACTTCGCCACCAGCCTGATGCTGGCCCGGATGATCGGCGGGCAGTTGAAGGAGCAGGGCCTGCGCTACGCCAGCCAGTATTCCCTGCCGGTGATGGGCCGCTACCGGCGCCAGCTGCTCGACAAGGACGTCGGCGTCTATCGCTATGACGGGCTCGTCGTGCTGTCGCGGACGAGGAGCGCCGCGGTGCTGCTCGAGGCCGGCTCGATCATCAATCGCGACGAAGAAATGGAGCTGAATTCGGCGGAGCGGCACGAAGCGGTCGCGGGCGCCGTGGCAGCTGCAATGAGGGAGTTTTGCGAGAGGCGGTAGCGAGTTCGGCTTCGGTTGGTCATTGCGAGCGCAGCGAAGCAATGTAGATTCTCCGCGGAAGGACTCCTGCTTGCTTCGCTGCGCTCGCAATGACGAGAAGCTACAGCGGCATTCTCCGATACTCCCGGTTTGCCAGACTTGCCTCCTCCAGATCCAAATCACGTTCGATTCGCCGCCGCGTTTCGTCGGTGATCTGGCCCTCGCGCAGGAGGTTGTGGATGAATTTTCTTTCGGCGGCGATCAACTCGCGGGTCAGCGCGGTACCGGCGGCGGAGACGTCGTGGTGGTTGGGATCGAGCGAGTCCGGGAGCTGGTTGACGCGGATATCGTGCCGTGCGCGCATCAGCCGCATCACTTCTTCGGATACGTCCTTCTGCGCGGTCAGTACGTCCAGCGATTTCAGCGCGGCGTCGAGCGCCTGGCGGCGGGCGGCGATCTCGGCCTCGTGCTCGGCGGCATGCTCGTGGCGGCCGGCCTCGGCGACGCCGAGCCAGCGCACGACCGGCGGCAGCGTCAGGCCGACGCCGATCAGCGTCACGAAGATGACGCCGAAGGCGACGAACAGGATCAGGTCGCGATACGGAAAGGCCTCGCCATCAGGCAGCGTGAACGGCAGCGCCAGCGCGGCTGCCAGCGACACGGCGCCACGCACGCCGGTGAAGGCGAGCACGAACGGCCATTGCCATGGCGGCGACGGGTCGCGCTTGCGCAGCGACTTGCTGAGCATCCGCGGCAGGTAGGTCGCTGGATAGAGCCAGGCGAAGCGCGCGATCACGACGATGACCAGGACGACGGCTGTCGCGATGAGAATGTCGTCGAGCGGGAAAGACTTCGACTTCTCGTAGAGCGCGCGCATCTGGAAGCCGGTGAGCAGGAACAGCATGCCCTCGATCAGGTAGATCACGAGATCCCAGAAGAAGATGCCTTGCAGGCGTGTTGCCGACGAGATCAGCAGCGGCCCGTTCCAGCTCACATAGAGGCCGCAGGCGACGGTCGCGATCACGCCGGAGCCGCCGACATGTTCGGGCAGCCAGTAGGAGACGTAGGGTGTGATCAGCGACAACGTCAGCTCGACCTGCGGATCCCCCGACCATTTGCGGAAGCGCAAGGAGAGCCAGCCGACGCCGATACCGAAGGCGATCTCGCTGGCGACGATCAGGAGGAACTCGCCGGCCGCGAGCGGCAGCGAGAAATGTCCGACCATGATCGCGGCGAGCGCAAAGCGGTAGAGGATCAGCGCAGTGGCGTCATTGGCCAGCCCTTCACCCTCGAGGATGACCAGGAGCCGGCGCGGCATGTTGAGCCGGCGCGCGATCGCGAGCGGCGCCACCACGTCGGGCGGCGCAACGATGGCTCCCAGCAGGAAGGCGACGGTCCAGGGCAGGCCGATCATGTAGTGCGTGGCGGCCGCCACCATCGCCGCGGTGAAGATCACCGCGCCGACCGCGAGCAGCACGATCGGGCGTAAATTGTTCCTGAACTCGCGCCAGCTCATGGCGACGCTCGCCGAGTAGATCAGCGGCGGCAGGACCATCAAGAGAACCAGTTCCGGCGGCAGCTCGACCGGCGGCATGCCCGGCACGAAGGCCAGGCCGACGCCGGCCAGCATCAGCAGAATGGCCGGGGCGACGTTGAAGCGGCGCGCGGCCAGCGCCACGCCCGCCAGCACGGCAAGCAGGATGAGAAAGGTCTGAAATTTCGCTTCCATGATGGCCTGTCTTGACCCGGAAGCGCGCACAAGGTCAATGCGGCGCTGCTCACGCCAGCTGGCCGGCGACCATCCGTCCAATCTGCGCAAAACAAAGTCGCGATCTGCGCCGCATTCGGCGTGCCGCCCTGGGTATAGGCCGCGATCAGGATCGGTGCATCCGGCTTCGGCCAGACGACAGCGATATCGCCCGACGCATCCTTGCCGTTATTGCCTGTCTTGTCGCCGATCTTCCAGCTTGCCGGCAGGCCACCACGCAGCCGGTTCGCACCGGTCTTGCAATTCACCATCCAGTCGGTCAGTTGGAGGCGCGATTGCGCCGACAAGGCTTCGCCCAGCACCAGCCGCCGCAGATTACCCGCCATCGCCGCGGGTGTCGTGGTGTCCCGGGGATCGCCGGGTCGTGAGCGGTTGAGCTCTGGCTCGTTGTGGTCGAGCCGCGAGGTGGTATCTCC
Organism: Bradyrhizobium sp. USDA 327; assembly: GCF_041262065.1. Taxonomy (NCBI): domain Bacteria; kingdom Pseudomonadati; phylum Pseudomonadota; class Alphaproteobacteria; order Hyphomicrobiales; family Nitrobacteraceae; genus Bradyrhizobium; species Bradyrhizobium sp. USDA 327. Next base: position 7,407,185 of record NZ_JBGCCW010000001.1, read on the forward strand.
GAGCGATCGCCAGAATGCAGTCAGCGCGGCGGGCCCGCCGATCCGCGCCAGCAGCAGATTGGCGCAGGTGTTATCGCTGAGCTCGACGATCGCCTTGCACATCTCGCCGACCGACATCTTGCCGGCCGCGAGATTTTGCCTGGCAACCGGCGCATACTCCAAGAGGTCGGCCTGACCGTAGGGGATCATGGCCTCGAGTTGCTCCTCACCGCGATCGACCCGCGCCAGCACGCAGGCGGCAAGCGAAGCCTTGAATGTCGAGCACATGACGAACCGCTCGTCGGCACGCCAGGTGAGTTTCCTGCCAGTCGCGAGATTCTCCGCATAGAGCCCGATGCGCCCGCCGCTGTCGCGCTCATAGGCTTCGAGTTCGGCCGGCGCCTCCGCGGCAAGCGCGGGAGAAGCGGCGATCCAGCACAGGGAGGCGAGCAGGGAGCGGCGATCGACAAGCATGGGAGACCTTTGGCGTGGGTCAGACGGTGTAGGGATGTAGCGGACGCTTTATCCGCACCGCCATTGCGAGCGGAGCGAAGCAGTCCAGTCGCCTCCGCGGCGAGATTCTGGATTGCTCCGCTTCGCTCGCAATGACGAATGGAGAACGAGTGCGACAGATTTCGGGCAGCGGAAGATCGGGAGGACTCACTCCCGCAGGTCGTACCTGTACGATTTCGACACGATCTGCCAGCCGTCGGCGAGCTTCATCGCCACCAGATAGTCGGTGAAATAGCGCGGCGGCAGCTGGCAGCGCACCTTGATGAAGGCGGTCTTGTCGTCGGACCGGTCGATGGTGACGATGAAGTCCTCGCGCGGCTTGCCCTCGGCCTTGGCCGAGGCGCGCTTGCGAACGCGATCGAGCCAGTCGGGTACGGTCAGAACCTGGAGCTCGCCCTTCTCGACCCAGCGCAGATCGGCGGAGGGATGGAAGATGGCGCCGAGCTTTTCGGCGTCGCCCTCATAGAGCCCGTCAAAATAGGATTGCACGACGGCTTCGACGCTCGACCGGTCCTGGTTCATGAGTCATTCCTTTGCATGATGATGCGGGGCGAACTTAGTCGTACATGTCAAAATGCGCTATGGGTCTGTGGGCCGTTTTGCGCGAAGGCAATCGTCATGACCGGATCATACAATTCGAACGCTCGTATCCTCGCCGGCGAATGCTATTGCCGCGCTGTGCGCTTTGAAGTGGCGGATGCGTTCTCCTACGCGATGAACTGCCACTGCTCGAACTGCCGTCGCACCACCGGAGCCGCCTTCAAGCCGTTCGCCGGCATCGCGCAAGACAAGCTCCGCATCGTCCAGGGAGAGGACCAGCGGATGATTTTCGGCGACGATACCACCCATGATGCGCATTGTGCCCGCTGCGGCTCACTGCTCTATTCCCGGGTGCGTGAAGGACAATGGGTCCATGTCGCCATGGGAACCCTGGTCGACGCCCCCTCGATCCGGCCGAGCGCCCATATTTTCGTCGGCTCGAAAGCGCCCTGGCACGAGATTACGGACAATCTGCCGCAATATCGAGGGCACATCGGGGTTGTCTGAGGGAAGCCGGGAGCGCGCGGCCATTCGTCGGCGAACCGCGACCGCGCTGGCGCGACAAACACAGGGGTTTTTCGGCCTGTCGTCGGCGTCCTATTCGTGACCTCAATTACAAGCGCCGGGTGGATGTTGCTAAATTGGTCCCAAAGGGCCCGAGCGGCCCGGAACCATCGGAAGTCGTGTCATGCCCAGTTTGCTCAGACTTTGTCCGCTTTTGGTCGTCCTCGGCCTGCTGTTCGGCGCCGGGCCCGCTTTGGCCGGAAAGCGCGTCGCGCTGGTGCTCGCCAATTCGGCCTATCAGCACGCTCCCTCGCTCGCCAATCCCGTCAATGACGGGGTGGTGATGGCGAAGATGCTGAAGGAGGCGGGCTTCGATCTCGTCGAGTCCCGGCACGATCTGTCGGCGCTGGATACGCGTCGCGTCTTGCGCGACTTCGCCGACGCAACCCGGGATGCCGATATCGCCGTGGTCTACTATGCCGGCCACGGCATCGAGGTCGAGGGTTCGAACTATCTGATTCCCGTCGACGCCAGGCTCGAGCGCGACACCGATGTCTACGACGAGGCGCTCACGCTCGACCGCGTCCTGGTCGCGGTCGAGCCTGCAAAGCGGCTTCGCCTGGTGATCCTCGATGCCTGCCGCGACAATCCGTTCGGCAAGAGGATGAAGCGTACGATTGCCGCGCGCGCCATCGGTCGTGGTCTCGCCCAGGTCGAGCCGAGCAGCCCCAACACGTTGATTGCCTATTCGGCCAAGGCCGGGTTCACGGCGCAGGACGGCGACGGTGCCAACAGCCCGTTCACGGTCGCGCTGTCGAAGCATCTGACGACGCCGGGCCTCGACGTCCGCCGCGCCTTCGGCTTCGTGCGTGACGAGGTGCTCAAATCGACGGGCAACAAGCAGGAGCCGTTCGTCTACGGTTCGCTCGGTGGCGAGGACGTCCCGCTGGTGCCGGTCAAGGTGGCGGTCGTAGCGCCGGCGGCGAATCCCCAGGCCGATATCCGCCGGGACTACGAGCTCGCGCTCCAGGTCGGCAACAGGCCGGCGTGGGAAGCGTTCCTCGCCCAGCATCCCGAGGGATTCTATGCGAGCCTCGCCAAGCTCCAGCTCGAGAAGATTGGCGCCGAGCAGGCTCATGCGGCTGCCATCGAGAAGGCAAAGCAGGCCGAGGCCGAGCGCGATCGTCTCGCTGCGCTCGGCGCGCAGAAGGATGCGCAGGCCAAGGCTGCGGCCGATGCGAAGGCCGCCGAGCAGGCCCAGCTTGCCGCCCAGAAAGCCAAGGAGCAGGCGCAGCAGCAGGCCGCCGCCGCCGAGCAGCAGCGCGTCAATCTCGCTGCTGCGGTCCCGAGCGCTGCGCCGGCCAGCACCGCAAGCCCCGCCGGCACCAACGTCGCCTCGCTGACCCCGGCGACCGCGCCGGTCGATCTCAACCGTTCGGTGCAGACCGAGCTCGGCCGCGTCGGGTGTTTCTCCGGGCAGGTCGACGGCAACTGGAATACGTCCTCGCAGCGATCGCTGTCGCAGTTCAACCGCTATGCCGGCACCAGGCTCGACGTGACGGTGGCAAGCACCGACGCGCTCGATACGGTCAAGGCCAAGCAGTCTCGCGTTTGTCCGCTGGTGTGCGAGCACGGCTTCAAGGCTGATGGCGACAAATGCGCCAGGATCGTCTGCCGCGAGGGTTATGCGGTCAACGATGACAATGAATGCGAGAAGCAGCGTGCGGCCAAGCCGGCCAAGCCTGCGACCGCGAAGCGCGACGACGGCGACGAGCGTCCCGCACGGCAGCGTCGTCAGTCTGGCGGGGCGGCGGGTGGCTATGGTGCCGCTGCCGGCATTGCTGCTGCTGGCGCCGGCCGCGCGACGAGAGGCGGGCAGGTCTACTGCAACAACACCGGTTGCCGTCCGGTCCATCGCGGTTGCCGTCTCGAATATCGCGGCGGCGGCGGCCCCGGCTACGACGCCAATGCCGAGGTGTGTTACTGACCGCTACTTTCTGGGTCGTCCCATCGAAGGCCGGGACGACGGATTATTTCGAGATTGCGCTCGCCGCGATGTTCACCGTCAGCGCCAGCAACGCCGTGTTGTAGATAAAGGACACGATGCCGTGCGCCGTCGCGGTGCGGCGAATGGTCTTGTCGGTGATGCCGACGTCGGAGACCTGCGCGGTCATGCCGATCACGAAGGAGAAATAGACGAAATCCCAATAGTCGGCATGGTCTTCCTTGTCGCCGCTCGGAAACTGAAGGCCACCTGCCGTACCGTCGCGATAATAATCATGCGCGTAGTGCAGCGCGAAGGTCGTGTGCACCGCAGCCCATGACAGCACGATGGTGATGATCGCGATCGTCAGCTCCAGGCCGCCGCGCTGCGGCGTGCCCAGCTCGGAGACGATTGCCGCGATGCTGGCGAAGGCACCGGTCGCTGTGACGAGCAGGATCACGAATCGGCCGTCGTCCTGCATCGCAGCGGCGCGACGGATGTGCCGGTGGTCGTTGCAGAGCATCATCGCATAGACCAGCCCGAGATAGACCGCGATCAGCGCGTCCCATCCGAACAGGAGCCGCGTCACCAGCCGGTGCGTGCCCGGCACAAGCAGGCCGACGAGGATGCCGGCAGCGAGCGCAATGAACGTCCGCGGTCGTGCATAGAGCAGCCGCATCGGCCGCGACATCTGGCGGAAGCGGACAAGAGCGGGATCCTCTTTGCCGCGGGCCGCCATCGGCGCGCGTCAGTTCTTCCGCTCGGCGACGAATCGCGCGGCGGCCTGCAGCACGGCGGCGCGGTCGCCGAAGATCGACACTGCGTTGTCCGCGCGCGCGAGCAGATCGCGCACGCGCTGCTTGGCGCCTTCGATCCCGAGCTGGGTGACGAAGGTGGTCTTGCCGAGCGCGGCATCCTGGCCCGACGGTTTGCCCAGCGCGGCCGCATCGCCCTCGACGTCGAGCAGATCGTCGGCGATCTGGAAGGCTTCGCCGAGCGCGCGTCCGTAATCGTCGAGCGCCTGATATTCCTTTTGCGAGGCCTGGCCGAGAATCGCGCCGGCGATGCAGCCGTAACGCAGCAGCGCGCCGGTCTTCATCTGCTGAATGCGGGCGACATCGATAGGCTCGTTGCCGCCGAAGCGGCCTTCTCCGGCGAGGTCGAGGATCTGGCCGCCGACCATGCCGCCGATGCCGGCGCAGCGCGCCAAAGCGCGCGTCAGCAGCAGCCGCACATTGGCGTCGCGATGGATCTCGTCGCGGGTGATGATGTCGAAGGCGAGCGTCAGCAGGCCGTCGCCGGCGAGGATCGCGGTCGCGTCATCGGTCTTCTTGTGCAGGGTGGGGCGGCCGCGGCGCAGGTCCGAATTGTCCATCGCCGGCAGGTCGTCATGGATGAGCGAATAGCAGTGGATGCATTCGAGCGCCGCGCCGGCGAGCAGGGCCGCCTCGCGCGACACGCCGAACACGGCGGCGCTTTCGACCACCAGGAACGGCCGCAGACGCTTGCCGCCATTCAGGCTTGAATAGCGCATTGCGTCCATCAGTCGCTTGGGCCGGGCGATCTCGTCGTGCAGGATGTCGTCCGACAATAGCCGCCCGAGCAGGGCCTCGGTGTCATCAGCGGTCTTGTCCAGACGTTTGGCGAAATCGGACGGGGACGTGCCGGTCATCAAGAAGGGCTCCAGAACTAAAATTCGGCCGGACAATCCTTTATGCGCCCGCGCCAGTCAATCGTTTGGAAGGGCTAAAAAGTGCTGGAAAAGGCCCGAATTATCACAGACTTAATGGCTCAGCCGTGGGCCTCGTTTCATTTTGCGCCGGAAAGGTCGACTTGCGCATCGTCAAAATCCTTCTCCTGGTGCTCGTGGTCGCGGCTCTCGCGCCCTATGTGATCGCGCCGTTCTACCGCACCGGCCATCCGGTTTCGACGCTGATGGCCTGGCGTTCGCTCCGGGGCGCGCCGATGCAGCGGACGTGGATCGATCTTGCTGACATGTCGCCTTATCTGCCGCGCGCCGTGGTGGCGGCCGAGGATGCCCATTTCTGCAAGCACCACGGCATCGATTGGGGCGCGTTGCGCGAGGCGATCGACGATGCTCAGGAGGATGGCACGCCGTTCCGGGGTGCCTCCACGATCACCCAGCAGGTGGCGAAAAACCTGTTCCTCTGGCAGGGGCGGGATTTCGTTCGCAAGGCGCTGGAATTCCCGCTGGCGCTCTGGATTGATCTCGTCCTGCCCAAGCCGCGGATCCTGGAGATTTACCTCAACATCGCCGAGTTCGGTCCGCAGGGCCAGTTTGGCGTCGAGGCGGGCAGCGCCTATGCCTTCGGCAAATCGGCCGCCAGCCTCTCCCTGCGGGAGGCAGCCCTTCTGGCCTCGATCCTGCCGAATCCGGTCAAACGCAGCGCCAGGACCCCGGGGCCGGGCGTCCGGCGGCTGGCGGCAACCTATATGGCGCGGGGGCAGGCGAGCTCGCTTGCGACCTGCTGGCGCGAAAATCGCTGATTTTGGCCCATTCCGGGCGCATTTTCCGGCCCAAGAGCCTAGCTTTACGGCCAGCCTTCCTCTATAAGCGCGGCCTTGATCGGCATTCAGCTCGCCTCGTATTGCGGGTGCTGAGCCGTCCCTTCGCGGACGATGCCCTGATGACACCAATCCCTAGAGGATATTGAAATGGCCGTTCCGAGAAGAAAAACCTCGCCGTCGCGCCGCGGCATGCGCCGCTCGGCTGACGCCATCAAGAAGCCGACCTATGTAGAGGACAAGGACTCCGGCGAGCTCCGTCGTCCGCACCATCTCGACCTCAAGACCGGCATGTACAAGGGCCGTCAGGTCCTGAAGAAGAAAGAGTCCTGAAGGCAGGACCTTTCCTCAGGCGGGATGATTGAACCCGCGTGATTTCGGCCAACCCATGAGCTAGACGGTGACGGCGGCGGGGCAAATGCTTCGCCGCTGCATTGCTCTGTCCGGATATCTTGATCGAGAAGGCATCTCGCCGATGGTCGGTTTCCCGCTGCTTCTGATTCCGCTCGCGGTCTACAACATCATCGCCTTCCTGATGCCCAGCGTGTCCTTCTCGGACGTGCTGTTCAATGTGCCGATGATCACGGGCGAGAGCTGGCCGGTCACGCTCGCCGATCTGCTGCTCGCGCTCGGCGTGGTGCTGCTGCTGCTCGAAGTGGTCAAGGGCGCGCGGCCAGGCTCGAAATTCCTGATGGATCATTTGCTGTCGCTGATCGTCTTCGGGGCGGCCGCAGCCGAATTCGTGATGTGGCCCAAATTCGGCAACTCCACCTATTTCCTGCTGGTGCTGCTGGCGATGGCCGACTTCCTCGCCGGCATTGCCCAGCGCACGCGTCGCCGCGTCACCTATGTCGCCGAGACGACGGTGCCGGCGCCACGCAAGGCCAAGCGCAGGGGTGAAGCGCCGGCGGAAGATGCGGAGGCCGCCTCCAGGTTCGAGCCGGTGATTGCGCCGCAGCCGGCGCCGGCGGCGCCGCCCGCACCCTCGGCGCAATCCGTCGCCGAATCCGTGCTGATGGATCATCCTGCGCCAAAGCCGGTGCAGGGCTCACCCTCGCCGGAAATTTCCTCGCCCCATCTTCAGCCGGGCAACGGCTCGCCGTCGTCCCCTGACGCGCCGCCACGCTGACCGAGCGCGTCGACCTCTTCCGCAAGCGGGGAGAGGCGCGGCAAACGTGAGGCGAAAATTACCCCTTAAGCCGGCTTACGCCACCTGCCGCGTCCGCGCGCTGACGCTTCCCAATGGCCGCTTGCTGCCATAGGCCGTCCTCGCGTCTTCGGAAGAGGCCCGGCGGAGTCGGCTGGTCTGGGACAGATGTTCTGCGTTGGCGATGAGCTGGGTGACGAAGCTCGGATCGGGGCGGGGCAGCGGCGCCTTGTGAACCCACTGCAACGTCGGCATCAGCGGCACCAGGGCTGTGCCTGCGCCGTTCTCAGCCGCGTCCGATCGATCGGTACTCAACATCGCAATCACCGTTGATCCGGCGAGATTGTCGCGTTTCGGGACGCAGGCGCCGGTGCGAGTCCTGTACTCGCAAGGCCTATGCCGCGCGGGCCGGTTTGGTTCCCCACGTCTGGGAAACGTGGTTTCCAAATTGTTTATCAACTTTGCCTAGGGTCGGGGGCGAATCTGGCTCTATCCTGTGCCGGCCCAGGACTTATCCACTGTCCCAGAACGAGGCGATTTTGACCCCCGCATTGCCGCAAGCCTCCGACATCCTGGCCGCGCTCGGCCAGGCCGTGTTCGCCTGGGACATCGCCAGCGATGCCATCGTCTGGGGTGAGCAGGTCGCCAGCATCTTTCCCGGCATCCCGGCCGAGCGGCTCGCGACCGGCGCCGAATTCGCCAAGCTGATCGAGCCCGCGCAAACGCTGCGGACCGCAGCCCTGGCGCAGACCTCCGCCGTGCACGGCGTCGGCGGTACGCCTTACCGCGTCGAGTACGGCGTGCGCATGAGCGCCTCCGATCCCGTGATCTGGGTCGAGGAGACCGGCCGCTGGTTCGCGGGCCCCGATGGTCGCCCCACACGTGCGATCGGCTCCGTCCGTATCAATAATGAGCGCCACGCCCGCGACGAGGAACTGGCCAAGCTGGCCCGGCTCGATCCCCTGACCGGCGAGCTCAACCGCTCCCACCTGCTGGCGGCATTGGCCGAGGCGATCGAGGAGACGACCCGCTTCCGCTCGACCGCGGCCTTCATGCTGGTCGGCATCGATCATCTCGCCCGCGTCAACGACGCCTTCGGCTTCGATGTCGCCGACGCCGTGATCCTGGATGTCGCCAAGCGCATTCGTTCGCGCCTGCGCGGCGGCGACGTGCTCGGGCGCTTCTCCGGCAACAAGTTCGGCCTGATCCTGAAGAACTGTACCGTCGACGACATGAACGTCGCCGCCGAACGTTTCCTCACCGGCATCCGCGACGAGGTGGTGCCGACGAAATCCGGCCCGGTCTCGGTCACCGCCTCGATCGGCGCGGTCAGCCTGCCGCGCTATGCCCGCAACACCGATGAAGCGGTCAACCGCGCCCATGAAACGCTGGATGCCGCCAAGCGCCGCCGCGCCGGCTCGTTCGCTGCGTGGCGCCCGGATGCCGCGCGCGACGCGCAGCGCCGGGTCAACATCCGCGTTACCGACGAGATCGTCACTGCGCTGAACGAGCGCCGCATCAAGCTCGCCTATGAGCCGGTGGTCTCGGCCAGCTCGCGCGAACGCGCCTTCCACGAGTGCCTGGTGCGGATGGACCAGGGTGATGGCCAGGTGCTGCTCGCGCCCGACATCGTGCCGGTCGCCGAGCGGCTCGGCCTGATCCGCCTGGTCGACCACCGCGTGCTCGAGCTCGTGGTCGCCGAGCTCGCCGCTGCGCCCAACATCTGCCTCAGCCTCAACATCTCGCCCGATACGACGATGGATCCGGACTGGTGGGCCGGGATCGAGTCGCTGATGCTGGCCCATCCCGGTGTTGCCGAGCGGCTGATCGTCGAGATCACGGAGACGGTCGCGATCCAGGACATCGACGACGTCCGCGGCTTCGTTACGCGGCTGAAGAATTTCGGCAGCCGCATCGCCATCGACGATTTCGGTGCCGGCTACACCTCGTTCCGCAACCTGCGCAAGCTCGGCGTCGACATCGTGAAGATCGACGGCGCCTTCGTGCAGAACGTCACCCGCTCGGCCGACGACCGCGCCTTCGTGCAGACCCTGATCGACCTCGCCCGCCGCCTCGACATCAAGACGGTCGCCGAATGGGTGCAGGACGAGGAAGCCGCAAGCATGCTGCGTGAGTGGGGCTGCGACTACATCCAGGGCCGCCTGATCGGGCTCGCCTCAGCCGAGCGGCCGTGGGGTACGTCTCCGGACAAACTGCCTGCGGCAAGCTGAGGAATTGTAGGGTGGGTTAGCCGTAGGCGTAACCCACCACTGTTGGTCTCCGCGGAAGCGGAAGAGGTGGATTACGCCTTCTAATCCACCCTGCGAATCTCCTCACGCGCCTTCGTCCAATGCCACCAGCTCGCGCTTCTTGCGCAGCGACGGCAGCAGCGGCGCGATCAGCAGCACGAGCGCCAGCGTCAGGCACACCCCCGAGATCGGCCGCTGTACGAAGGTCCAGAGATCGCCTTGCGACAGGATCAGCGACTTGCGTAAGTTATTCTCCATCATCGGCCCCAGCACGAAGGCGAGCACCAGTGGCGCCGGCTCATAGCCCAGCTTGCGCATGAAATAGCCGATGATCCCGAACGCGATCATCACATAGACGTCGAACACGTTGTTGCTCGAGCAATAGACGCCGAGGATCGTGAACAGGATGATCAGGGGAAACAGGATGTTGTAAGGCAGCTTGAGCAGCTGCACCCACATGCCGATCATCGGCAGGTTCAGGATCAGCAGCATGACGTTGCCGATATACATGCTGGCGACGATGCCCCAGAACAGGCCGGGGTTTTGCGTGATCAGCAGCGGTCCCGGCTGCAGGCCGTGAATGACGAATGCGCCGAGCAGCAGCGCCATCACGACATTTGGCGGGATGCCGAGCGTCATCAAGGGAATGAAAGCCCCGCCCGCGGCGGCATTGTTCGCCGATTCCGGTCCCGCGACGCCTTCGATCGCGCCATGCCCGAAACGCTCGGGCGTCTTCGACAGCCGCTTCTCCAGCGCATAGGAGGCGAAGGACGCCACCACCGCGCCGCCGCCCGGCAGGATGCCGAGGAAGAAGCCGAGGATCGTGCCGCGGCCGACCGGACCTGCGCTCGCCTTCCAGTCCTCTTTGCTGGGCAGGAGATGGGTGATCTTGGCGTTGATGATGTCGCGCTTGATGGCCTGCTCGGTGTTGAGCAGCACTTCGGCGACGCCGAACAGGCCCATCACGACGGGCACGAGGCCGATGCCGTCGATCAATTCCATGCGGCCGAAGGTCAGCCGCGGCTGCGCGGTGATGCTGTCGAGCCCGACCAGCCCGAGCACGACACCGATGCACGCCATCAGCAGTGCCTTCGGCATCGATCCCTGGGTGAGGAAGGTGAGCACGACGAGGCCGAGCACCATCAGGCTGAAATACTCGGCCGGGCCGAAGGCGATGGCAATGCTGGCAAGCTTCGGCGCCACCAGCATCAGGGCGATCAGCGCAAACGTGCCCGCGGCGAAGGAGCCGAAAGCGGAGATGCCGAGGGCGGGGCCCGCACGGCCCTGCTTCGCCATCTGGTGGCCGTCGATGCAGGTGACGACGGAGGCGGCCTCGCCGGGGATGTTGACCAGGATCGAGGTGGTCGAGCCGCCATACATCGAGCCGTAATAGATGCCGGCCATCATGATGATGCCGGATTCCGGTGTCCCCGACAACGTCACGGGCAGCAGCAGCGACATTGCCGAGATCGGCCCGATGCCCGGCAGCACGCCGACCAGCGTGCCGATGAAGACGCCGATGAAGCAGTAGAGCAGGTTGATCGGCAGCAGCGCGACGCCGAATCCATGGGCCACATTGACAAGCGTATCCATGCGATCAACCGATCCCGAACAGGCCTGAGGGCAACTGGATCAACAGCAGCCGCTTGAGCACCCACCACATGCCTGATGGCACCAGCACGGCGATCGGGACTGCCAACGTCCAGCGCACCGGATCGATCAGCCGCAACAGCAGCAGTATCAGCGGGATCGACGACAACAGGAATCCCAGCGGCTCCAGCGCGAACGAGAATGCGGTGAGGCAGGCGATGACGAGAAGCGGCTTGCTCCAGCGCACATTCTCCCAGCGCGAGGCCAGTGTCGGACCGCCCTCGGTGACGGCCGAGACGATGATGGCGCCTGCGAACACGCACATCAGGATGCCCGTATAGAACAGCACGTAGCCCGAGCCGGGATCGTTGATGGTGCCGAGCCTGAGCTTCAAGCCCGACCAGATCACGAAGCCGCCAAGCGCGAGCCCGATCACCCCGCCCCAGAGCTCGGAATTGCTGAGGCGGAGCTTGACGTTGGTTTGGTTGCTCATCGATTCCCTCTCGTGCCCCGGACGCGGCGCAGCACCGTAAGTGCGTTCACTCGCGTCTTCAACGCGCTATGGTGATGCGCCGCCGAGCCGGGGCCCATGAAGTTGGGCAAAAGGTGGGGTCCCGGCTCTGCGGTGCAGCGTTGAAGAAGCGCTGCACCGCGTCCGGGACGCGTAAGTAGCTCAGCTCTACTTCTTCGCAAGCCCGAGCGTCTCGATCACCTTGCGCTCGGAGGCCGTGACCTCGACGACGAACTTCTTGTAGTCCTCGGTGTTCTTGTAGTTCGGAACCATGTCGTATTTGGCGAGCGTCGCCACGACTGCCGGGTCTTCGATCGCCTTCTTGAAGGCATCGTGCAGCTTGGCGACGATCTTGGGATCCATGCCCTTCGGGCCGGCGATGCCGAACGGGGAATCATAGACCATGGGATAGCCGAGCTCCTTCAGCGTCGGCACATCCGGGTAGTTCGGCGAGCGCGCGCCGGTCCAGACCATCAGCAGCCGCAGCTTTCCGGCGTCGACCAGCGGTCGCCATCCCGTGGAATCAGCCTGGAGCATGGTGTGCTGTCCCAGCACGGCTGCGTTGGTCTCTGCGCCGCCCTTGAAAGGGACCTGCGTCAGCTTGATGCCGGACATCGAGGCGATCTGCTCCATGCCGATATGCAGCGAGGTGCCGGCACCAGGCGTGGCGTAGGTCACCTTGCCCGGGTTCGCCTTGGCGAACTCCACCACGTCCTTCCAGCTCTTGAACTGAGACTCCGCACTGGTCGTGACGCCGAAAGTGTAGCCGGTGAGATGGACGATGTAGCTGAAATCCTTCGCCGGATCCCACGACACCTCCTGCATCAGCGGCAGACGGAACACCGTGATGGGGATCTGCGAGATGGTGTAGCCGTCAGGCTTCGCGGCCGCCGCCATGGTCGCCGGTCCCACCGTGCCGCCGCCGCCGGCCTTGTTGTCGATCACGATCGGCTGACCCAGGATCTTCGAGGCGCTGTCGGCGATCGCGCGCATCGAGATATCGGTCGATCCGCCGGCCGGCCATGGCACGATCAACGTGATCGGCTTGCTGGGATAGTCCTGCGCACCGGCGGCAGTGGGGAACAATGCGCCCATGACAGCGTACGCCGCGGCAAATGCGATCGTCTTCAGCCCGTATCCCGACATCGAAACGCCTCCCTTGCAGCGGCCCCTTTGGGCCACCGCCTCTTGTTCTTGTGAGACGATTGTTCCTGAAATCGAGGGAGAAGAAAAGCGCATTGCGCGGACCGCGCGCGGCGATCGGTGGGGCCATGCCGGCAGAGCCGGCACATGCGACAATTCGTCGTTCGGCCGCGTGCCGAGAGGCGGAATTTGAGGGGAGAGGCCGTTAGGCCACGCGCCGGACCATGTTCAGCGTCTCGATGGTGCGGCTGACCTCCGATGCGAGACACGGCTTGCCGAAATAATAGCCTTGCACGGCAGTGCAGCCGCATTCGCGAACGAAATCGAGCTGCTCCTCGGTCTCCACCCCCTCCGCCGTGGTCTCGACGCCGAGCACGGAGCCGAGGCTTGCGATCGTTCGGACGATGGCAACGCTCTCCGGGCTTTCGCCGAGCGTGCCGACAAAGGAGCGGTCGATCTTGATGCGGTCGAAGGGGAACTTGCGCAAATAGCTCAGCGAGGAATAGCCGACGCCGAAATCGTCGAGGCTGACGCGCACTCCCAACGTGCGGAGCTGGTGCAGGATCTCGATCGTCGCCTCGCTGTCATCGAGCAGCGCCGTCTCCGTGACCTCGAGCTCCAGCCGCTGCGGCGGCAGGCCGGCTTCCGCAAGTGCGCTCGTGACCATCGCCACCAGCCCGCGCGAGCGGAACTGCACCGGGGACAGGTTCACCGCGACGGTGACATCGGGCCAGGACGCGGCGGCCGCGCAGGCCGTGCGCAGCACCCATTCGCCGATCGGTACGATCAGCCCGTTCTCCTCCGCAATCGGAATGAACTCGGCCGGAGAGACGAAGCCGCGCGAGGGATGTTTCCAGCGCAGCAGCGCCTCGAAGCCGGTGAGCTCGCAGGAATCGAGCCGCATTTGTGGCTGGAACACCAGGTGGAATTCACGTCCTTCCAGCGCGCCAACCAGATCCTGCTCCAGCGCGTGCCGGCTGCGCGCCTCTTCCTCCATCTCAGGCTCGAACAGCTGATAGGCTCCGCGCCCCTTGGCCTTGGCCTGGTACAGCGCGAGGTCGGCGCATTTCATCAGCTCGTCGGCATCGAGCCCATGGTCGGGTGCGATCGCGATGCCGACGGAGACGCCGACATGGATCGACTGACTCTCCAGCGGCGGCGGATGACCGATGATGTCGACGAGGCGGCGGGCGAGTTCCTCGGCCGATTGCGGCTGCGGTCCGCGCTGGAGGATGGCGAACTCGTCGCCGCCGAGGCGGGCGACGGTATCGTGCTCGCCGACATTCTCCTTCAGACGCGCTGCGACCCAGCGCAGCAGGCGGTCGCCTGCGGCGTGGCCGAGGCGATCGTTGACGGTCTTGAAGTTGTCGAGGTCGAAGCACAGCACGGCCATGGCGCCGCCGGCGATCGCGACCTGGTTCAGTCCTTCGCCCATCTTCTCGCGGAACAGCGTGCGGTTGGGCAGGTCGGTGAGCGAATCGTGCTGCGCCATATGCGCCACCCGGGCCTGGGCCTTGTGACGCTCGGTGACGTCCTCGTAGGTGACGACCCAGCCGCCGTGATCCATCCGCTTGTGATTGAGCTTGATGATGCGGCCGTCGCTCAAGTGCCGGTGCAACGTGTGCTCGCCCTCGCGCAACCTCTCGACATAATCGGCATAGAGTTTGGCGCCGGTCATGTTCGGATGGATGCCGAGCTCGCAGCCGTACTCCATGATCTCTCGCATCGAGACGCCGGGCTTCACGATCTCCGGCGACAGCCCGTACATCTCGAGAAAACGGCGGTTGCAGACGATCACGCGCAGGCTCGAATCGAGCATGCACAGGCCCTGGCTCATGTTGTTCAGTGCAGCGTCGAATCGCCGATATTGCTCGCTCAGCTCCTCGACCGCGTGCTCGCGCTCGGTGATGTCCTCATAGGTGGCGACGAAGCCGCCCTCTGCGAGTGCGCAGTAGCGCACCGACACCACGGTGTCGTTCGCCATGCGTCGGCGCATTGGCGAGGAATCGCGGTTCGCAATGCTCGTGCAGGCGGCTTCGAGGAGCTGTTGCGGACTGTATTCGGAGGAGAATGCGCCCTTCGCCATCGAACGCTCGATCAGCTCGGCGAGATGCGCGCCGGGCCTGGTCTCCTCCGGCGACAGCCGGTAGATCTTGCGGTAGGTGGCGTTGCAGACGCGAAGGCGCATGTCGCTGTCGTAGAAGGCGAGCCCGTGCGCCATGTTCTCCAGCGCCGCATCGAGGATGAAGTTCTGCTGCCTCAGCGTTTCCTCGTATTGCAGCCGCTCCGTGACGTCCTCGTGCACCGTCACCCAGCCGCCGTCGGGCAGGAAGCGGGAGACCGCCTGGACCATCCGTCCGTCGTAACGCATCACCAGCAGGGTTTTCGCCTTCCTGCGGCGCACGTCTTCCAGCCGGCTTTCGTAAAATTCGTCGTTCGACATGCCCGGCAGGTTGCCGCGCGACATCCAGTGCTCAATCACCGCACAATGCGGGACGCCCGGCTTCACGATCTCAGGATCGAGATCGTAGAGCTTCAGGAACCGTTCGTTGCAGAGGACGACGCGGCTGTCGACGTCGTACATGATGAGGCCATGCGACATGTTGGCGAGGGCGTGCTGGCTCCGCTCGGTCTGCACGCGCAATTCCGCTTCGAGCCGGGCGAGGCGGCTGACATCGTCGCAGATCGTCATCCAGCCGCCGCCGGGGAGTGGCTTCAGATCGAGCGACATGACGAGGCCGCTCGCAAGCCGCTGCTCGGTCCGGAATGGCTTGCCGGCGGCGATCTGCGCGATCCGCGCCGAATACAACGCGTCGAGCTCGCTTTCCGGAAAGTTGCCACGCCGCGCGCTATGCGCGAGCACCTCACGGTAGCTCGTGCCGACCCGCACGATGTCGGCAGACATGTCGAAGAAGGAGAGGTAACGTTGATTGACCAGCAAGATGCGATTGTCGGCGTCGTAGACGCAGACTCCCTGCTCCATATGGTCGAGCGCGAGTTGGCTCAGCGCGACCAGGGCGTCCGGGCCCTGCTCGCTGTGTGCAGCAAGCTCTTCGTCGCGGCTCGACGTCATGGGGTCGGCGGGACCTCGGCAGGCAATAGGTTCAACGCAACCTAATTCAGCCGCCGACGGTAGCGAAGAGGCTGGAAAATTCCCTTAAGCGCAGTAGTTTATGGAGGGTGACCGGCGATGCAGAGATGCGACGAAATAGGAGGGCGCCTGCAAAAGTCGGCCGAGGTGTCGACACTTATCGCGGTGTCGTCTCTGCGAGCGCACTGGTGCATGCACGCAGTGCGTCCGCAGGGAGGATAGCCTCGGGACCGGGCTTCTTTACGGCCCGTACAGCACGAGCTCCGTGTCCGTGAGGTCGCCAAGCTGCGGCCGGTGCGGGCCCTTGAAGTATTTGCGGCCGCGCCGCTCGGTGTAGATGCCGACGAGGCCGGCAACCGGACCGTTGGCGTCGACGGCCACCGAGACCTTGCCGAGCCGCAGCAGCAACCGGCCGATGCGGCCGGCGCATTCGGCATATTCCGCGGCGCTACGGCAATAGATCAGCTTCATCGCGGGCGGTGCGATAAAACCGCGGCGGATGCGAACCGGTTGCAGGATGAAGGGAAACGTTCCCTTCGGCGTGCGGCAGACGAGGCTGAGGCAATTGTAGCGCGCATGCCGCGTCAAAAGCTCGGTCTCGGTTTCGGAAAGCCCCTTGATCTCCTTGGCGTGTGGCGGGATGACCTCGATCTCGCTCCAGCGCGGAGCGCGCGCCAGCGCAGGGACCGAGAAGAATATGCCACGGCAATAGGCGCGAAAGCCCTGCGTCTCGATGATCGGCCAGGTCCACGGCGCCGGGCTGATGTTGAAATAAGTGACGTCCTTGTGCCGCTGGGCGATCTTGGTCAGCAGCGGGGCGTAGTTGCGGTAGGCCGGGTCGACATACCAGCTCGACAGATTGCACCGGATGGGGGTCTCTTCGCCATCCTTGCGCGCCGTGTAGATCAAGAGCAGCACGCCGACCGGCATGCCGCCATCGTCGAGCATGTAGCCGAAGCGCGGATAGCCCTCCGGTACCGGCCGGAAGGCCTGCCGGCGAAGGCCCTGCATCCAGTATTCGCGCGAACGTCCGACGAAGCCGCGCGTCAGCAAGTCCGCGATCTTGTCGACGTCGGACTCGGTGATCTCGCGGCATCGGATCTTGGTGTGGATCACGCTCGTCTTGCCCGTGGAAATGGTCGACCTCTTGCCTTAGCGCCAGCCTTCGCCATGAGCCTCGGCCGCGACATGCGGCTGCAGGCCCAGGACGTCCCGCACCTTGGCAGGCCAGGCGGAAAGATCGGTGCCGTGGGTGTGGAACATGGCGACGGCCAGGCGGTCCATGCCGAAGGCAACGCAGCCGGTATGGGCCGGCTCGCCATTGGCCTCCTGGATTCCCCAGGTCGTGCCGAAATGCTCGCGGTGATAGTTGAAGCTCATGCAGGCGGTCGGCTGCTCTTCCGAGCGCAGCGGGATAAGGAGCTCGAACTTGAGCTGCTGCTGCTTCTGGCTCACCGCCTTCATCTGGCCGACCCGGCCGAAGAAAGGATCGCTGGCGTAATCGACGCGGAAGGTGAGGCCGAGATCGCGGGCGATCGCCTGCGCGCGCACCATCCAGCGCTCGCGGAAGTCGGCGACGTCCTCGGGGCTGCCGACGCAGACATACTCGCGCATCCGGAACGATTGCAGCCGGTCGAGATGCTTCGACGGCTCGCGGCGGAAGCAATCCGCCGCGACGTCGAAGCGCAGGCCGCCCTTCGGCAATTGGCCACGGCTCGCCGCAATCGGGTAGACCGGATAGCAGGCGGCGGGTGACAGCACGAGATCGGCGGGAGACAACGAGGTCGTCCAGTCGCCGCCGGCGTCGAAGCGGCTCACCGCGGCATTGATCTCGCGCTCGGTGCCGTGCAGGCCGCAGACGCAGCCGAGCAGGTTCGGAAAGCTCTTGAGATAGCCGGATTTCTCCAGCTGGGCGCGGCTCATGACCGGCGGGAAGCGCATCACCTCGGTGCCGGTCTCGCGATGGCTGGTGATCAGCGCGGCGAGCTTCTCGACGACGCCCTCATAGAGTGCGGTGCGGGCGTAGACGCCGTCGGCCCCCATGCGGTGGAACAGCTTGTCGGCGAGATGATCGAGCGGATCGATCATCTGCGGGGCGGTGGCGGGCGAGTCGGGGAGGACGGCAATATTCATGGTTCGATGTCCTGCTATCTCAAAATTGTTCTTTTTGATTCAGTCGCCGAGGCATTTCAGTCGCGAAGGCTCGTCGGCACTCCGCTCATCAGCGTCGACGTCGCGGCGTTGGCCAGGATGCGGTCGTTGTTGATCATGATCGGCGACGACAGCACGTCGCGCAGATGGCGGCCCATGGTGAACTCGCCGTCGTTGCGGTAGCCGGAAAGACCCGCGGTGCGCATCGCATGCATCACGGTCTCGACCGCGAGCTCGGAGGCCTGCACCTTCAGCAGCGTGATGGAGGACTGGAAGTCGAGCGAGCTCAGCGCACGCTCGTCATGCTCGGCGACGGCGAAAGCATCGATGTTGGCGGCGATCAGCGCGCGCAGCTTGGCCAGCGACATCTTGGCGGCGGTGAAGTGCGCCACGGCCGGCGGCATCTGGCCGCCGGAGGAGCGCGCCGCCTTGCGGATGAAGGCCTGCGCACGGGTCACCGCGGCGGCGGCAATGCCGGCCCAGGCCGACGACCAGCATAGATGCGCGAATGGTGTCATGGTCTGGGCGTGGATCTTGTCATAGGCTTCAGGGAAGACGCGGTCGGCAGGGCAGTCGACCTTCAGCTCGAACCCGGTCGAGCAGGTGCCGCGCATGCCGAGCGTTTCCCAGCCAAGCGTCCGCTTCAGCGAATAATCGTCCTTGGCGAGCGCCAGCAGCACCTGGTCGGAGGCAGCGGCCTCGGTGGCGCGGCGGGCGATGGTGACGAGACCGTCGGCCTCGGCGCCGTAGGAGATCACGGTGGCGTCTCGCACCAGCGAAACTGTGTCGCCGGCGTGGTCGACCGCGGCGGCGCTGGCGCGGATGTTGCCGCCATTCTGGCCCTCGGTGGTGGAGGAGGCGAGCAGCCACTGGTCGCGGGCGACCCGGCGCATCATGGTCTCCATCCAGGGAATGCCATGGCCGTGCCTGATGATGCAGGCGACCTTGGTCTGGTGCATCGCGTAGATCATCGCGGTGGACGCGCAGGCGCGTCCGAGCGTGTAGCAGATGTCGGTGACGTCATGGATCGAAGCGCCAAAGCCGCCGAACTCGACCGGAACCATCACGCCGAGCAGCTTCTGCTCACGCGCGACGTCGAAGGCCTTATGCGGGAAACGGGCGTCGCGATCGACTGTGTCTGCGTCGGCCGCCGCAGCGGCGGCGGTCCGGGCGGCACGCTCGATCAGGGAGGGACCCTGCTCGAGGAAGCTCGTCTGCGTTTCGTCGACAGTAAGGACCGCTTCACGCACGTTCATGCTCATCCGCCTCCGGGTTGCCGTTCGAGATCGCCGGCATCATTCGCGATGCCGCCGGTGATCCTCCGGCCATCTTTGCTTGTGAGACGAGGTTACGGATTTAATTCAAATTCGTCGATGAAATAGAGGGTAAACAAAGCCCAATTCCGGACGAACAGTTAAGGGCCGGTTGTTTGCATCACCGGATTTTCCGGCGTCGCGTTAGGACTTCTGGAAGAAGCCTGAATTCCGGACAATCTGAGTCATCGTTTACTAAGAAACGCGAAGTATTGGTGACGCCCATTGCAGGACCGGCAAGCCGTGCCCATCGTAGCGGGCAGTTCGGTCCGACCTCGATAGACAGATGGGAATTTGCCGATGCAGGCCTTCAATACCGACGTGCGCAATCGCATCATCAAGCTGGTGAAGGGCATCCTCGAACAGAATTCACTCACCGCAGACGTCACGTCTTCCGCGAGGCTCGTTGATGTCGGCCTGACTTCGATGGACATGGTCAATCTGATGCTCGGCGTCGAAGCCGAGTTCGATTTCACCATCCCGCAATCCGAGATCACGCCGGAGAATTTCCAGTCCGTCGAGACGCTGGAGCGGATGCTCGCGAACCACCTGCGGCCGGCGACCGCGGCTTAATTAAGGGCGCTACTCCCTCTCCGGTGTCGTCCCTGCGAACGCAGGGACCCATAACCCCAGCGAG
Organism: Bradyrhizobium sp. USDA 327; assembly: GCF_041262065.1. Lineage (NCBI taxonomy): Bacteria > Pseudomonadati > Pseudomonadota > Alphaproteobacteria > Hyphomicrobiales > Nitrobacteraceae > Bradyrhizobium > Bradyrhizobium sp. USDA 327. The sequence continues at coordinate 7,427,063 of NZ_JBGCCW010000001.1, forward strand.
GAGTTTGGCGAAGATTAGTCGTTCGGGATTGCGACCAGCCACCTCGATAGATCCCGCGGTATGGGTCCCCGCGTTCGCGGGGACGACACCAGGTATGAGGCGCAGTCTCGCGCCTCCGACACCACCGCCATCGCCCCTCCAGCCCCGTTCCAAATCCGCCGCAAAGCTGGCATAGCTCAACCATGTCACACATGGCGGACAGGTTGGAGCAGGCATGACGCAGGCGGTATTGGGTATCATCGGCGGCTCGGGCATCTATGACCTCCCGGGCCTCGAGGGTGCGCGCGAGGAGGTGATCAAGAGCCCCTGGGGCGAGCCGTCTGCGCCCTTGCGGCGTGGCTCCATCGCCGGCCTGCCGATCGTGTTCCTGCCGCGGCATGACAAGGGCCACCGGCTGTCCCCCTCCGACATCAACTATCGCGCCAATATCGACGTGCTGAAGCGGGCCGGCGTCACCGACCTGATCTCGCTCTCGGCCTGCGGCTCCTTCAGGGAGGAACTGCCGCCCGGCACTTTCGTTCTCGTCGACCAGTTCGTCGACCGCACCTACAAGCGAGAGAGCTCGTTCTTCGGCCGCGGCTGCGTCGCGCATGTGTCGATGGCGCATCCGGTGTCGCCACGGCTGCGCATCCACCTCGCGGCGGCGGCCGAGGCCGAGGGCATCGCGATCGCGCGCGGCGGCACTTATGTCTGCATGGAGGGGCCGCAATTCTCCACCTATGCGGAAAGCATGACCTACAAGACCCTTGGCTATTCCGTGATCGGCATGACCAACATGCCCGAGGCGAAGCTCGCGCGCGAGGCGGAGATCTGCTACGCCACAGTCGCGATGGTGACTGATTTCGACTGCTGGCATCCCGATCACGATGCCGTCACCGTTCAGGACATCATCCGCGTGCTGACCTCGAACGCCGACAAGGCGAAGGCGCTGGTGGCGCGGCTGGCGAAGGATTTCCCGCGCGAGCACGAGCCGTGCCCGATTGGTTCGGACCGTGCGCTCGACACCGCGCTGATCACGGCGCCGGAGGCGCGCGACCCGGAGCTTCTGAAGAAGCTCGACGCTGTGGCAGGCCGCATCCTGCGGGCGTGATGTGAAAGGCAGAATGCCATGAAGGTCGACGGCAAGCATTTCCGCAGCATCTGGCGCGAGCGTGACGGCTGGTCGGTCGGTGCGATCGACCAGCGCCGATTGCCGCACGAGTTCATCATCGCGCGCCTCACCTCTTGCGAGGACGCGGCCGTCGCGATTCGCGACATGCTGGTGCGCGGCGCGCCGCTGATCGGTGCCACCGCGGCCTATGGAATGGCTCTCGCGATGCGCGAGGATGCCTCGGATGCAGGCCTGAAGCGCGCCTATGACACGCTCATCGTGGCGCGGCCGACCGCGATCAATCTGAAATGGGCCCTGGACGAGATGCGCGCGACGCTCGCGCCGATCGACCCCCTTGAAAGAGCCGAAGCGGCCTATGCGCGCGCCGACGAGATCGTCGAGCAGGACGTCGAGATCAACCGCGGCATCGCCGGCAACGGTCTGAAGCTGATCGAGGCGATCGCGGCCAAGAAGCCGGGGCAGGCGGTCAACGTGCTGACCCATTGCAACGCCGGCTGGCTCGCCACCGTCGATTGGGGCACGGCGACGGCGCCGATCTATCTCGCGCATGAGCGCGGCCTCAAGATCCATGTCTGGGTCGACGAGACCCGGCCGCGCAACCAGGGCGCCTCGCTGACGGCCTGGGAGCTCGGCCATCACGGCGTGCCGCACACCGTGATCCCGGACAATACCGGCGGACACCTGATGCAGCACGGCATGGTCGATCTCGCCATCGTCGGCACCGACCGCGTCGCCGCCAATGGCGACGTCTGCAACAAGATCGGCACCTATCTGAAGGCGCTTGCCGCGCATGACAATGGCGTGCCGTTCTACGTCGCGCTGCCGTCGCCGACGATCGACTTCGCCGTCCATGATGGCATCCGCGACATCCCGATCGAGCAGCGCAGCGGCACGGAAGTCACCGACATGACCGGCCGCACCGCGGACGGAAGGCTGGAGACGGTGCGCATCGTGCCGGAGAACTCGCCGGTCGCGAACTACGCATTCGACGTGACGCCGGCGCGGCTCGTCACGGGTCTCATTACCGAACGCGGTGTGCTGAAGCCGGATCGTGAGTCGCTCGCGGCTGCGTTCCCGGAGCGGGTTGTTGCTGCGGCGGAGTAGGCAGTTTGCCAGGCGAGATGTCTCACAGTGACGCGCCAGCTAGCTCAGCTTCAATCCCGTCGCCGCCTCGAGCTCCGCAATCGCCTGGGCACCGCCTGTGACCTTGATCGTCGTCATGCCCATCTGACGCGCGGGCTTCAGGTTGACGCCGAGATCGTCGAGATAGACGCAATTGTTCGGATCGACCTTCAGCGTCTCGACCATCATCCGGTAGATGCGCGGGTCGGGCTTGCGCAGTCCGATCTTGGCGGATTCGATGACGTGATCGAACAACACCATCACTTCGGCGATGTAGAGGGATCGTCCCGTCAGGCTGCCGATGGCGTTCGCCGGCAAATTGTTGGTGATGCAGCCGGTCTTGAACTGCGCCTTGATACGCTTCAGAGCCTCGACCATTTCCGGGCGCAGATCGCCCTGCAGCAGCGGCAGCACGTCACGGCCGCGCACTTCCGCGCCAAGCGCGAGCGATTCCGCGGCGAACAACTCGTCGAAGGTGTCGATGTCCACCTCGGCCCGCTCGAACTTGGCCCAGGCGTTCTCCAGGTGGTTGGCGGCGTTGGTGCGCCGGATGATATCGATGGGCAGGCCGCGCTCGGTCTCGAACCGCGTGAACGCCTCGAATGGTGAGCTCGTCAGCACGCCGCCAAAATCAAAGATCACAGCCTCGATCGTCAATGTCCTGCCCTCGTCAATTCCTTTCCAAGAGGGCTAGCATGCGGTATCGGCAAGAGCCAGTCCGAAGCCTCCCTCCTTCACCGATGCTGACGCCAAAGCGTGTTCCCATGAAGAAGCTCGCCATGTTCATCGCAGCAGCGCTGCTGCTCGCCACGCCTGCCCACGCCATCGTCGGCGGCGGCACGCCGCAGGCCGATGGTGTCGCGCGCGCTGTCGTCACCATCGTCGGTTCGCGCGGCAATTTCTGCACCGGGAGCCTGATTACCCCGAGGCTGGTGTTGACGGTCGCCCATTGCGTGCAGCCCGGCGCCGACTACAAGATCGTCGATCGCGGCGCCGACGGCCAGCCGCAATTGCTGAACGTCCGCACCGTGGCGATCCATCCGAATTTCAACATGCAGGCGATGCAGGCGCATCGCGCCACCGCCGACGTGGCGCTGCTGCAGCTGGAAATTCCACTCAAGGGAAAATCCACGATGGCGGTCGGCATGCCGACGATCCCAATTCAGGTCGGCAGCCGCTTCGTCATCGCCGGCATCGGCGTCACCGTTCGCGGTGACGGCAAGAGCGGCGGCACGACGCGCGTTGCCGGCCTCGTTGTGACCGGGCAGCCCGGCACGCTCCAGATTCGCCTGGTTGATCCCGTAACCAACGGTGTTCGCGACGGAATTGGCGCCTGCACCGGCGATTCCGGCGGCCCCGTGTTCGAGGACAGGCCGAATGGTCCCGTGCTCGTCGGGCTCATCAGCTGGTCGACAGGGCCGAACGGCGCCGCCGGTTGCGGCGGATTGACCGGCGTGACGCCGCTCACGCTCTATCGGGACTGGATTTTGCAGACCGCGCGGAGCTGGGGTGCGGCGCTGTGATTTGACCGCGACTTGATCTATGTCATTTTGGAGCGGAAGCGCGGTGGGCGAAACTGCCCGGCGCGGAGGAAACGCGCCGTCCGGTCAAGGGCGGCCACAAAAGCAAGCAAGGCATAGAAACAACAATGAATGTCGCGGTTCGCAGTCACGCCACGGCCAAACAGGCTTCTGAACATTTCGACGTCCTGATCGTCGGTGCCGGCATCTCCGGCATCGGCAGCGCCTATCACATCCAGAAGCAGCTTCCGGGCACGAGCTACGTCATCCTGGAGACGCAGGAAACATTCGGCGGCACCTGGATCACGCATCGCTATCCCGGCATTCGCTCCGACAGCGATCTCCATACCTTTGGCTACAGCTTCAAGCCGTGGGTCGGCCCGCCGATCGCGACCGCCGAGGAAATCCTCTCCTATATGAAAGAGGTGATCGACGACAACGATATCGCGCGGCACATCCGCTATAAGCACAAGATCAATTCGGCGAGCTGGTCGAGCGAGCAGAATCTCTGGACCATCGAGGCGGTGACGACCGACACCGGCGAGCCGAAGATCTTCACCGCCAACTTCCTCTGGATGTGCCAGGGCTATTATCGCCATTCGGAAGGCTACACGCCGCAATGGAAGGGCATGGACCGCTTCAAGGGCCGCATCGTCCATCCCCAGACCTGGCCCGATGATATCGACCTCACCAACAAGAAGGTCGTCGTGATCGGCTCGGGCGCGACCGCGGCAACGCTGGTGCCGAACATCGCGGACCAATGCGCGCATGTCACCATGCTGCAGCGCTCGCCGACTTACTTCCGCCTGGGCCGCAACGCCATCGAGATCGCGGAAGAATTGCGCCGGCTTCAGGTCGACGAGACCTGGATCCACGAGATCGTGCGGCGGAAGATCCTGTTCGAACAGGATGCCTTCACGAAACTCTGCGTGTCCAAGCCCGAGCAGGTCAAGAAGGAGCTGATCGGCCAGATCAGCGCAGTCCTGGGACCCGACTACGACGTCGAGACGCACTTCACGCCAAAATACCGGCCGTGGCGGCAGCGCATCGCCTTCGTGCCGGATGCCGATCTGTTCAAGGGCATCGCCAGCGGCAAGGCCTCCGTCGTGACCGACGAGATCGAATGTTTCGTCGAGAATGGTATTCAGCTCAAATCCGGTAAGCTGCTGGAGGCCGATGTCATCGTCACCGCGACCGGGTTCAATCTCGCAGCGCTCGGCGACATCGCCTTCGAGATCGACGGCAGGCCGCTCGCTTTTGGTGACACCGTCACCTATCGCGGCATGATGTTCACCGGCGTGCCCAACATGGTCTGGGTGTTCGGCTACTTCCGCGCCAGCTGGACGTTGCGCGTCGACCTCGTCGCCGATTTCGTCTGCAGGCTGCTCGGACACATGAAGGCAAAGGGCGCGAAGAAGGTCGAGGTCAAGCTGCGTCCCGAAGACCACAACATGCCGATCCTGCCCTGGATCGATCCGGAAAACTTCAACCCCGGCTACATGATGCGCAACATGGACCTCCTGCCCAAGCGTGGCGACAAGCCGGAGTGGCAACACAGCCAGGATTACTGGACCGAGAAGGACGAGATCCCGAAGACGGACCTGGACGACAAGGCGTTCGTTTACGGGTGAGGAAGCTGTTCGTGTAAGGGGCGGTGGCGATCGCCACACGCTCCGCTATCGTCCCGGGCCGCGAAGCGAACCCGGGACCCCATACTCCCAAGGCGTGGTTATAGGGCGAGTCGGCAACCACGAATCTTCGCCAAACTTGTCCCTGTGAGTCCCGGATCTGCGCCTCGCTTGTCCGGGACGACACTGTTTGTTGGGTCAGCGGCGTTCCAACTCACTCTCATCTTAGGCTACGAATTCCGCCTAGTCGCATTCGCCGCAATGGCCGCGGCCGCCGTCCGGTTCTCCACGCCGAGCTTGGCGTAGATCTGCTCGAGATGCTTGTCGACCGTGCGCGGGCTGAGACCCAAAATCTGCGCGATGTCGCGGTTGGTCTTGCCCTTACTGAGCCAGGCCAGAACCTCTCCCTCGCGGGTGGTGAGCCCGAGCTCGCTGGTGAATTCGGGTGGCAGAGCGGTGCCGGACTCCCTGGAGAGCCGAAGCAGGAACTCGTTCGGCGCGGTCTCACCCACGTAAAAGAGCCGAAGCTGAGGATTGTCGGGCAAGGAAGCTCCTTGCGACTTCGAGCTGCCCTTGGCCTTGGCCTGTTCCAGCCACTGCAGCAGCGCTGGCGGCAGGACGAAATCGTCGGCCTGCGCGCCGTGATGGTCGGACAGCAGTTTCTGCGCCTGCGGCGTCGCCCATAGCACATTGCCCTGGCGGTTGACCGCGAACAGGAATCGGCCGGAGACGTCGAGCGCGGTGCGCGCGCTTTGGGTCAGCCGGGCATTGCCGAGATGGACGCGGATGCGCGCCAGCATTTCCTCGATCACGATCGGTTTGGTCACGTAGTCGACGCCGCCGGCCTCCAGCCCGCGCACGATGTGCTCGGTCTCGGCAAGGCCCGTCATGAAGATCACGGGGACGTTGGCAAGACCGGCATCGCGCTTGAGCCGGCGGCAGGTTTCGAAGCCGTCGATGCCGGGCATCACGGCATCGAGCAGAATGATATCGGGCGTGATCTGCTCGATGATGCGCATCGCCGCGGCGCCGTCGAGCGCCACCATGACCGTCATGCCGGCGCCGTCGAGCGCGTCGGTGAGCAGCCGGAGCGTCTCCGGAGAGTCATCGACAACGAGCGCGACGTCGCGCTTCTTCGACTCAATGTTCATACGCGTGCAACGTCTTCAATGTGGCCATGTACTGGTCGAGATCGAAGCGATCGACCAGCGACCGCATCTGTGCGACGAAGTCGGCATGCTCGGGATGTTCGCTGCCGATCTCGTCCAGCTTCAACTGGATACCCTTGACGTAGCCGATCTGGCCGAGCCCGATCAGCGCCTCGATGTGCCGCACCGGCGGCTTTGATCCGGTCTCGGGACGCCAGAACGGCACCGCGATCTCGTCCGAACCGTATTGCCATTCGATCTTGAGCAGCTGGCGGATCGTCTCCAGGAGCCGCGGGATGTCGATCGGCTTCATCAGATAGCCGTCGTGGAAGGGTTGCGCCAGCGGAGCGCCGTGGGCCTCCAACGCGCTTGCCGACACCATGAGGATGCGCGCCTGGTGATGGCCGCTCGCGCGCAAGGCCTCGGCCACGGTCCAGCCGTCCATGGCAGGCATCGAGATATCGAGCAGGAACAGATCGGGCCGGCAATGCTGTGCCAGCGCGAGGCAGCCGGCGCCGTCCGGCGCGCTGAGCAGGATGAAACCGAGCGGCGTCAGCACCTCGCGCAGGAGATCGCGATGCACGGGGTCATCGTCGGTGACGAGGATCGTCTTGCGGGCGCCGTGATAGCCGGAGACCGGGGCCTCGACCGGTGCGATGCGTTGGGGATTGGTGACCTCAGAGAGCAGGAGCTTGACCTTGAACGTTGAGCCGGTGCCGACCGTGCTCACGACCTTGATATCGCCGCCCATCACGCCGGCGAGCAGGCGGCTGATGGTGAGGCCGAGGCCGGTCCCGGTCTGCGGCTGCGAGACGCCAAGCGCACCGCGCTCGAAAGGCGCGAAGATGCGTTCGAGATCGTCGCCCCGGATGCCCGGGCCGGTGTCGATCACCTCGAACTCGGCAACGGGGCTGCGATAGTGCACGACGAACTGCACGCTGCCGGACTGGGTGAATTTGATGGCGTTCGAGAGCAAATTGATCAGCACCTGACGCAGCCGCTTCTCGTCCGCATAGACCACGAGCGGCAGCGACGCCGGTCGCCTGAACACGAAGTCGATGCCCTTGGCCGCGGCCTGAAGGCGGAACATGCCGACGAGCTGATCGAGGAATTCGCCGAGGCGCACCTCGTCGCGCGACAGATACAGCCGCCCGGCCTCGATCTTGGAGATGTCCAGGATGCCGTCGATCAGGCCGGACAGGTGGTCGGCGCTGCGGCGGACGACGCGGACCTGATCGCGCGGCTTCGGGCCCAGTGTCGTATCCTGCTCAAGCAGCTGGGCATAGCCGCTGATCGCGTTCAGCGGCGAACGCAGCTCATGGCTCAGGCCCACCACGTAACGGCTCTTGGCCAGGTTGGCGGATTCGGCGACCTCCTTGGCGCGTTGGAGCTCGGCATCGGTGCGCTTGTGCGCGTCGATCTCCTGGATCAGCAGCGTGGTCTGCCGCCGCGTCTCGGCCTCGGCGGCGCGGCGGCTTTGCTGCGCCAGCACGAACAGCCACGCGACCACGCCGATGATGATGCTGAGCGAGAAGAACACCTTCCAGAGCACGTCGGAGACGAGCTCGTTCTCGCCATGGACGCTCGCCGACGTCTGCAGATAGATCAGTCCCAGCACCAGGGCGACCAGGCCGGCGGAGACAACGAACACGCCGATATAGTGTCCGAGCTGCGAGTTGATCCGGGCGTAGATCGGTTGCGGCATCAGCTTGCCCAGCGTCTCCGAGACCTGCGCCTGAATTCGAGCGTGCGGCTTGCAGAGATCGTGGCAGCGCGCGTCCAGCGAACAGCACAGCGAGCAGATCGGCCCGGCGTAAGCGGGGCAGGAGGCCATGTCCTCCGGCTCGAACGCGTGCTCGCAGATACAGCACTGGATCGCCTCGAGGTTCTGCCAGCTCCGCTTCGGCTTGCGTGCGATGTAGTACTTGCCATCTGTGGCCCAGGCAATCAACGGCGCGGCGAGGAAGGCCACCGCGAGCGCTATGAAGGCTGACAGCGCCTTCGCGGTAGGTCCGAACAGGCCGTAAAAGGCGCTGATGGAGACGATGGTTGCGATCGTCATCGCGCCCACGCCGACCGGATTGACGTCGTAGAGATGCGCGCGCTTGAATTCGATCTGCTGCGGCCGCAATCCAAGCGGCTTGTTGACGACGAGATCGGCGACCAGCGCGCCGACCCATGCGATCGCGACGTTCGAGTAGAGCGCCAGCGTCTGCTCCAGGGCCTTGTAGACGCCGATCTCCATCAACAGAAGTGCCACGATGACGTTGAAGACCAGCCAGACCACGCGCCCGGGATGGCTGTGGGTCAAACGCGAGAAGAAGTTCGACCAGGCGATCGAGCCGGCATAGGCGTTGGTGACGTTGATCTTGACTTGCGACAGGATCACGAAGGTGCCGGTCAACGCCAGTGCGAGCTCGGGCTGCGAGAGCACATAGCGGAACGCTTCGAGATACATATGCGCCGGCTCGGCGGCCTCCTCGGGCGGCACGCCGTGGCTGAGCGCGAAGAAGGCGAGAAACGAGCCGGCCAGGAGCTTCAGCGCGCCGAGCACGATCCAGCCCGGTCCTGCGCTCATCAGCGCCATCCACCAGGAGGCCCTGGAGGCACGGCGGTCGCGCGGCAGAAATCGCAGGAAGTCGACCTGCTCGCCGATCTGCGCCACCAGCGAGAACACGACCGAGGCCGCAACGCCGAACAGCAACAGATCGAAATGCCCGTTGAGATCGCCATGCTCGCCCGAGAACTTGCGCCACTCCGTGAAGGAGTGCGGGTTGTGCCAGGCGATCGCCGCGAACGGAATGATATGAAGGATCACCCATAGGGGCTGCGTCCACAATTGGAAGCGGCTGATCAGCGTGATGCCGTAGGCCACCAGCGGGATGATGACGACGGCGCTGATGAGATAGCCGATCGGTCGTGGAATCCCGAAGCACATCTCAAGCGCGGACGCGAGGATCACGGCTTCGATCGCAAAGAAGATGAAGGTGAAGGACGCGTAGATCAGCGACGTGACGGTCGAGCCGATGTAACCGAAGCCGGCTCCCCGCGTCAGTAGGTCGATGTCGATGCCGCACTTGGCCGCATAATACGCGATGGGCACGCCGCAGCAGAAGATGATGATCGAGACCACGAGGATGGCGGCAGTCGCGTTGGTGACGCCATAGTTCAGCGTGATGGTGCCGCCGATCGCCTCCATTGCCAGGAACGAGATCGCGCCCAGGGCAGTGTTGGCGACGCGGGCGGCGGACCAGCGGCGTGCGCTCTTGGCGGTGAAGCGCAGGGCGTAGTCTTCCAGAGTCTGGTTGGCGACCCATTGGTTGTACTGGCGCCTGACGCGGTCTATTCGCTGCCGCCCTGCCACTGAACCCCCACTCCCGATACGGACCCGGACCCCTCGCAAATTCCGTACCAGAAGCCTACGTCGGCATTTTGCGGTGCAGTATACGCGATCTTGCGTATGCTTGCGCTGCATAAATTCGAGCCATCCTCACGGCCACCAATAGCGCGTTCTCGAACAAAAGTGGGGTGCTCATGTCAGACGAAGCAAACAAGGGCCTGTTGTCGCCGCTTCGGCGCAAATTGTTGATGGGGATGGCGGCCGTGCCGGCCATCACGATGCTGCCGCGGGCGTCCTTTGCGCAGGCCCCGGCGACCTCGGCGGTCAACACCACGGGTCTTGCGGTCACCGACACCGAGGTCACGGTCGGCATCCTGCACTCGGCGACCGGCACCATGGCGATCTCCGAGACCGGCTCGATCGAGGCCGAAAAGCTCGCGATCGAGCAGATCAACGCGGCCGGCGGCGTCCTCGGTCGCAAGATCAAGTTCATTCAGGAGGATGGCGCCTCCGATTGGCCGACCTTCGCGGAAAAGGCCAAGAAGCTGCTGGTCAACGACAAGGTCGCGGCCATCATGGGCTGCTGGACCTCGGCCTCGCGCAAGGCGGTGCTGCCGGTCGTCGAGCAGTATAACGGCATGCTCTACTACCCGACCTTCTACGAAGGCCTCGAGCAGTCCAAGAACGTGATCTACACCGGCCAGGAAGCGACCCAGCAGATTCTCGCCGGCCTGAACTGGATCGCCAAGGAGAAGGGCGCGAAGACCTTCTTCTTCATCGGCTCCGACTACATCTGGCCGCGCACCTCGAACAAGATCGCGCGCAAGCACGTCGAGAACGTCCTGAAGGGCAAGGTCGTCGGCGAGGAGTATTATGCGCTCGGCAGCACTCAGTTCAACTCGGTCATCAACAAGATCAAGCTGACCAAGCCCGACGTGATCTTCACCGACGTCGTCGGTGGCTCCAACGTCGCCTTCTACAAGCAGCTCAAGGCCGCCGGCATCGACCTCGCCAAGCAGCCGCTGCTGACGATCTCGGTCACCGAGGACGAAATCGACGGCATCGGTGGCGAGAACATTGCGGGTGCGTACGCCTGCATGAAGTACTTCCAGTCGCTCGACAATCCCAACAACAAGGCCTTCGTGCCCGCCTTCAAGAAGATGTGGGGCGAGAAGACCGTGATCGGAGACGTCACCCAGGCTGCCTATCTCGGACCGTGGCTGTGGAAATTGACGGTCGAGAAGGCCGGCTCCTTCGACGTCGACAAGATCGCGGCGGCCTCGCCCGGTGTCGAGTTCAAGGGGGCTCCGGAAGGTTACGTCCGCATCCACGAGAACCATCATCTCTGGTCGAAGACACGGGTGGGTCGCGCCAAGCTGGATGGCCAGTTCGAGCTGATCTACGAGACCGCCGATCTCGTCGAGCCGGACCCGTTCCCGAAGGGTTACCAGTAAGCGGCATCCGTCGCGCATTCTCCCCGACACCAAGCCGCTCCCTGGCGTGGATCGCAAGTCCATGCCTCAAGCCCCCGCGTCGCGAACCTGCTCGCGACGCGGGACCCCATCTCGACGGAGGACATAGATGTTCGGCGACTACTCGATTGGCGACCTTGGCTCGATCTTCGTCATGCAGGGTTTTGCCGGACTGATCCTGTTCTCCGTCTATGTCCTCATGGCCCTCGGGCTTGCCATCATCTTCGGCCAGATGGGCGTCATCAACATGGCCCATGGCGAGTTCATGATCCTCGGGGCCTACGTCACCTGGATGACCTCGAACGTCTTCCAGGCCTACATGCCGAGCCTGTTCGGCGGCTACTTCTTCCTCGCGATGATCCTGGCCTTCATCGCATCCGGCGCGCTGGGCATGCTGGTGGAGTGGGTGCTGATACGGCACCTCTACAAGCGCCCGCTTGACACGCTGCTTGCCACCTGGGGCCTCAGCCTGATGCTTCAGCAGGCCTATCGCTCCGTGTTCGGCGCGCGTGAGGTCGGCGTCGAGCTGCCGCAGTGGATGCTCGGCTCGCTGCACGTGACCGACAGCATCGAAGTGCCGATCAACGGCGTCTTCGTGATGGGTCTCACCGTGCTGATCACCGTTTCCGTTGCCTATGTTCTCTACCTGTCGCGCTGGGGTCGCCAGGTGCGTGCGGTCGTGCAGAACCGCATCATGGCCGGCGCGGTCGGCATCAACACCGAAAAAGTCGATCGCTACACCTTCGGCCTCGGCTGCGGCATTGCGGGCGTCGCCGGCAGCGCCTTCACCATGATCGGGTCGACCGGGCCGACCTCCGGTCAGCTCTACATCGTCGATACCTTCCTGGTCGTCGTGTTCGGCGGCGCCGCCAGCCTGCTCGGCACCATCGCCTCGGCCTTCTCGATCTCGCAGACGCAATCGACCCTCGAGTTCTTCATGTCGGGTTCGATGGCCAAGGTGCTCACGCTGCTCGCTGTCGTCGGCATCCTGATGCTGCGGCCGCAGGGTCTGTTCGCCCTCAAAGTCCGCAAATAACGAGAAGCAGGCAAGTCATGATCCTCAACTCACGCTTCTTCAATCGCTCCGAACTCACGGGCTTCATCGTCCTGGCCGCCGTGTTGTTCGTGATCCTGCCGCTGTCGCTGGATGTGTTCCGCCTCAATCTCGTCGCGAAATACCTGACCTACGCCTTCGTTGCGCTTGGTCTCGTGCTGTGCTGGGGCTATGGCGGCATTCTGAGCCTGGGGCAGGGCGTGTTCTTCGGCCTCGGCGGCTACTGCATGGCGATGTTCCTCAAGCTCGAGGCCTCGAGCGTCGAGAACACCAAGATCCAGTCGACGCCCGGCATCCCTGATTTCATGGACTGGAATCAGATCACGTCGCTGCCGCTGTTCTGGCAACCGTTTCACAGCCTGACCTTCACCATCCTGGCCATCATCCTGGTTCCCGGTCTCTTCGCCCTGATCATCGGCACTGCGATGTTCAAGCGCCGCGTCGGCGGCACCTACTTCGCGATCATCACCCAGGCGGTCGCCGCCATCCTGACCATCCTGATCGTCGGGCAGCAGGGCTACACCGGCGGCATCAACGGCATGACCGATCTGCGCACGCTCAAGGGTTGGGACATCCGGCCCGACCACGCCAAGGTCATCCTGTACTTCGTCGAGGTGGTGCTGCTGTTCGCCTGCATCGGCATCGCACAGTTCATCCGCCTGACCAAGCTCGGCCGCATCCTGGTCGCGATGCGCGAGCAGGAAGACCGCGTCCGCTTCTCCGGCTACAGCGTCGCCAACTTCAAGATCTTTGCCTTCTGCATGGCCGCGATCTTCGCCGCGATCGGCGGCGCCATGTTCGCGCTCAATGTCGGTTTCATGTCGCCGTCCTTCGTCGGCATCGTGCCGTCGATCGAGATGGTGATCTATACCGCCGTCGGCGGGCGGACGTCGATCTTCGGCGCGATTTGGGGCGCCATCCTGGTGAACTTCGCCAAGACCAGCCTGTCGGAATCCTTCCCGCAGCTCTGGCTGTTCGGCCTCGGCGCGCTGTTCATCGCGGTCGTGCTTGCCTTCCCGAACGGTCTGTCCGGGCTCTGGGCCGACTACGTGCAGCCGCGCATCGATCGGTTGTTCGGCTCGCGCAAGACGAAGGCGGGCTGGAACGGTAATTCGGTCGCCGACGGCGCACCGGCAGAGTGAGGAGACCCATCATGCTCGTCGGTCATCACGATGCCGATGCCACGCTGGCAGTGAGGAGATAGATCATGCTCGTCGGTCATCAGCCGAAGGAATTCCTGCTCGCGGTCTCCGGACTGACCGTCTCGTTCGACGGGTTCAAGGCAGTCAACGACCTCTCCTTCTATGTCGAGGAGAACGAGATCCGCGTCATCATCGGTCCCAACGGCGCGGGCAAGACCACGGTGCTTGACCTGATCTGCGGCAAGACCAAGGCGACCTCGGGCTCGATCCAGTTTCGTGGCAAGGAGCTCACGAAGATGAAGGAGAACGAGATCGTTCAGACCGGCGTCGGGCGCAAATTCCAGACGCCTTCGGTCTTCGAGGATCTCACTGTGTTCGAGAACCTCGAGATCTCGTTTCCGCGCGGTCGCACCGTGTTCGGCTCGCTGACCTTTCAGCGCGACCAGCCGGTGAAGGACCGGGTGGAGGAGGTCGCGGAGATGATCTTCCTCAAGGACAAGCTCAATACCTATGCCGACGAGCTCAGCCACGGCCAGAAGCAGTGGCTCGAGATCGGCATGCTGCTGATCCAGGACCCGGACCTGCTGATGCTGGACGAGCCCGTCGCCGGCATGAGCGTGTCGGAGCGCGCCAAGACCGCCGAGCTGCTCAACCGCATCATCAAGAACCGCTCGGTGCTGGTGATCGAGCACGACATGAAGTTCGTCGAGGACATCGCGCACAAGGTCACCGTGCTGCACCAGGGGCAGATCCTCTCGGAGGGCACCATGGAGAAGGTGAAGAACGACCCCAAGGTCATCGAAGTCTATCTGGGCCACTGAGACATGGCGAAATCGAGTGAGCTAGCTGCAGCTCGGACCGTGCACCTCTCCCCTTGTGGGAGAGGTCGGATCGCATCGTCAGATGCGATACGGGTGAGGGGTATCTTTCCGCGCGTCCAACTGCCTCTCGCGTCCGCCGATGCATACCCCTCAACCGTCGCGGACTTCGTCCGCGCCACCTTCTCCCACAAGGGGAGAAGGAAGGCATGCCGAGCTTAGGAGCAATCGATGCTGGCAATTTCCGATCTCCACGTCGCCTATGGGCAGAGCGAGGTGCTGCACGGGCTCAACGTCAAGGTCGCGCCCAACGAGATCGTCGCGATCATGGGCCGCAACGGCATGGGCAAGACCACGCTGATGAAGTCGCTGATGGGGATCCTGCCGGCCAAAAGCGGCTCGGTGACCATGGATGGCACCGAGCTCGGCAGCCTCAAGAGCTACGAGCGCGTCGCCAAGGGCCTCGCCTATGTGCCGCAGGGCCGCATGATCTTCTCCACCATGACGGTGGAGGAGAACATCGAGACTGGGCTCGTCGTCTCCGGTGGTTCCGAGGTGCCCGGCGACATCTACGAATTGTTTCCGGTCCTGCTCGAGATGAAGGGCCGCCGCGGCGGCAATCTCTCCGGTGGCCAGCAGCAGCAGCTCGCAATCGCGCGTGCGCTCGCGACCAAGCCGAAAGTGCTGCTGCTGGACGAGCCGACCGAAGGCATCCAGCCGTCGATCATCAAGGAGATGGCGCGCACCCTCAAGCGCATCCGCGACGAGAAGGGCCTCTCGATCGTCGTGTCCGAGCAGGTCCTGAGCTTTGCGCTCGATATCGCCGACCGCGTGCTGGTGATCGAGAACGGCGAGATCGTCCGTGACGATCGTCGCGACGCCGTCGATGCCGCGCAGGTCTCGAAATATCTGTCCGTCTAACCAACCGTAGTAAAAGGGGAGCCTCTCGATGCCAGAGACACTGATCAAGGTCGATCTCACCAAGTCGGCCTATGAAAATGACATGGTGCACAACCGCTGGCACCCCGACATCCCGATCGTGGCCTGGGTCAATCCCGGCGACGATTTCATCATCGAGACCTATGACTGGACCGGCGGCTTCATCAGGAACAACGATTCCGCCGACGACGTGCGCGACATCGATCTGTCGATCGTGCACTTCCTCTCTGGCCCGATCGGCGTCAAAGGTGCCGAGCCCGGCGACCTCCTCGTCGTCGATCTGCTCGACGTGGGGCCGCTCAAGGAGAGCCTGTGGGGCTTCAACGGCTTCTTTTCCAAGCAGAATGGCGGCGGCTTCCTCACCGATCACTTCCCGCTGGCGCAGAAGTCGATCTGGGACATCAAGGGCCTCTACACCTCGTCCCGCCACGTGCCCGGCGTCAATTTCGCCGGCCTGATCCATCCCGGCTTGATCGGCTGCCTGCCCGATCCGAAGATGCTGGACATGTGGAACAAGCGCGAGGCCGAGCTGATCTCGACCAATCCGACCCGCGTGCCCGGCCTTGCCAATCCGCCCTTCGCGCCGACCGCCCATGGCGGCCGCGCCAAGGGCGATGTGAAAGCCAAGATCGGCGCGGAGGGCGCGCGCACCGTGCCGCCGCGCGAGCATGGCGGCAATTGCGACATCAAGGATCTCTCGCGTGGCTCGAAGATCTACTTCCCGGTCTATGTTCCCGGCGCCGGTCTCTCGATGGGCGACCTGCACTTCAGCCAGGGCGACGGCGAGATCACCTTCTGCGGCGCCATCGAGATGGCCGGCTGGCTGCATCTGAAGGTCGAGGTGATCAAGGACGGCATGTCGAAATACGGCATCAAGAACCCCATCTTCAAGCCGTCGCCGATCACGCCGAACTACAAGGACTACCTGATCTTCGAAGGCATCTCGGTGGATGAAGCCGGCAAGCAGCACTATCTCGACGTCCACATCGCCTACCGCCAGGCCTGCCTCAACGCGATCGAGTATCTGAAGAAGTTCGGCTATTCCGGCGCCCAGGCCTATTCGATCCTCGGCACCGCGCCGTGCCAGGGCCACATCTCCGGCGTGGTCGACGTGCCCAACGCCTGCGCCACACTGTGGCTGCCGACGGAAATCTTCGACTTCGACGTGATGCCGTCTTCGGCGGGCCCGATCAAGCACATCACTGGCGATATCCAGATGCCGATCTCGCCGGACAAGTAGTTCCTGCGCGACGGGATGCGGGACGGCGTTTGCTTGCCGCCCCGCATCCGCCGCCAGGTGTGTTGAACAAGCTACAGCGTGGGGATGATGCGATGCCGGTCTACGAATATCTCTGTGACGACTGCGGTCCATTCAAGGACCTCCGCCCGATGGCGGAGTGCGACGATCCGCAAAGCTGTCCGCACTGCGAGACGTTGGCGCCCCGCGTCATCCTGACCGCGCCGAACTTCTTCTGCATGCCGGCCGACAAGCGCAAGGCGCACGCGGTCAACGAGCGAAGCACGCATGCGCCGCAGACGCTCGCACAATACAAGGCCTCGCACGGCCCCGGCTGCGGCTGCTGCTCCTCGGGCAAGACCGTGAAGGACAAGGGCGCAACGGACAGGAAGAAGCCGGCGCGTCTGATGACCAAGTCCAGCAGCGGCGCCAAGGGGTTTCCGACGGCGCGGCCCTGGATGATCAGCCACTAACCTACGCGACCGCCTGATCGGCGGCGACCCAGAACAACGAGTCAAGTACAGGAGCGGTCAACATGCTTCACGGCGATATTTCCAGCAGCAACGACACGGTCGGCGTTGCAGTGGTCAATTACAAGATGCCCCGGCTGCATACCAAGGCCGAGGTGCTCGATAATGCCCGCAAGATCGCCGACATGATCGTTGGCATGAAGCTCGGCCTGCCCGGCATGGACCTCGTGATCTTCCCGGAATATTCCACGCAAGGCATCATGTACGACTCCAAGGAGATGTACGAAACGGCATCCATGGTGCCGGGCGAGGAAACCGCGATCTTCGCCGAGGCCTGCCGCAAGGCCAAGGTGTGGGGCGTGTTCTCGCTGACCGGCGAGCGCCACGAGGAGCATCCGCACAAGGCGCCCTACAACACCTTGATCCTGATGAACGACAAGGGCGAGATCGTGCAGAAGTATCGCAAGATCATGCCATGGGTGCCGATCGAGGGCTGGTATCCCGGCAATTGCACCTATGTGTCCGAGGGGCCGAAAGGGCTCAAGGTCAGCCTGATCATCTGCGACGACGGCAATTATCCGGAGATCTGGCGCGACTGCGCCATGAAGGGCGCTGAGCTGATCGTGCGTTGCCAGGGCTACATGTATCCGGCCAAGGAGCAGCAGGTCATGATCTCCAAGGCCATGGCGTGGGCCAACAACGTCTATGTCGCCGTCGCCAATGCCGCCGGCTTCGACGGCGTCTATTCCTATTTCGGCCATTCCGCGATCATCGGCTTCGACGGCCGCACCCTCGGCGAGTGCGGCGAGGAGGATTACGGCATCCAGTACGCCCAGCTCTCGAAACATCTGATCCGCGATGCGCGCCGCAACGGCCAGTCGCAGAACCATCTCTACAAGCTGGTCCACCGCGGCTACACCGGCATGATCAATTCCGGCGACAGCCCGCGCGGCGTCGCGGCGTGCCCGTATGATTTCTACAAGAACTGGATCAAGGACCCCGAAGGCACGCGCGACATGGTGGAAGCGATGACCCGCGCGACTCCGGGCACCGAGGAATGTCCGATCGAGGGCATTCCGAACGGGGCGGCGGCCAGCAACTACTGAGCTGTTGGCGGATTCCGCGTTACCCTCCCCTGGAGGGGGAGGGTCGATCGCGCGCAGCGCGAGCGGAGTGGGGTGATCTCTCAACAAAGGCAGTGTGCGGGGTGGAGAGACCGTCACCCCACCCCGGCTCGCATCGCTATCGCGCTGCGAGCCGACCCTCCCCCTCCAGGGGAGGGTAAGCATTACCGCTTCTGCTGCTCCGTGGGCCTGCGCGGTGGACGCGGCGGCGCTGGCGTCCCGCTCATCTTGTTGGCGGTCTCGCTGACGTCGAGCAGAGAGCGGCGGATGTCTTCGAGGTAGGTCGCCGACTTCTTCTTCATGGTGTCGGCAAGCTCGTGCAATCCCTTGATCTTCTCCAGGAGCTCGTCGGCCTTGCCGTCGACGAAGCCCGGCACCACGCCCTCGATCTTTGCGACCGCCTTGTCGAATCCGGCAAAGGCGCTGTCGACCTTGGCCATGACCGAATCGATTTCCGCGCCCTTGCCCCTGAGGTCGGCAGTGTGGCTCTCGAACGTGCGCAGGCCCTCCTTGATCGCCGGCGCGTTGTTCACGATCGTGCGGTCGACGCTGTGCAGGGTTTCTACGATGGATTCGGCGTCGCTGAGGTCGGCCGTCAGCACGGGAATGCCGTCCGTGTCCAGCGGCACCGGCGGCGCAGAGGGCGCGCCGCCGATCAGCGAGATCGCGGCAACGCCGGTGAGGCCCTGGAACTCGATGCCTGCCACGGTGTCCTTGCGGATCGGCGCTGTGTTGTCGAGCATCACCAGCGCCACGATCCTGCGGGGGTTGTCGAGCTTGATCGACAGGATCTGGCCGGCGGGCACGCCGTCGAAATTGACCGGCCCACCGCGGCGCAGGCCACTGGCGGAACCACCCTCGAATACCACGCGCAACTGGCTGCGGCTCTGGATGGTGCGCCATTTCTGCACGCCGAGCAGGCCGCCGAACGCCACGGCGATCGCTGCCAGCGTTGCCGTTCCGATCACAAGATTGCTCGCGCGCGCCATGAGGTCGAGTCTACGGCCAAAGCGGGATGGTTGGAAGGTGTTCGAATGGCCGCGATTCTAGGTAGGGCGGGTTAGCGAAGCGTAACCCGCCAATGCGTTGCGCTTGGATGGACCGAATCGGCAGATTGCACTGCCGCCAATCCGCCCTACGACATCCTCAATGTCCAGCCGCGCGTCTTGCCGCGGCATTGTTCAGCACGATCAGGGCATCGACGGCCACGCCCGTCCGGGTGTTGATCAGGAACGGGTTGATGTCGATCGAGGCGATCCGGTCACCGGCATCCGCGATCAGGTTGGAGAGGCCGACCAGCGCCTTCACCGCCGAGGCCTCGTGCAAGGCCGGCCTGCCGCGATAGCCTCGCATCTTGATGCCGGCCTTGGTGCGGCCGATCAGGAGCCGCGCCTCGGCCTCGTCCAGCGGCGCGCCGGCGAGGGCGACGTCCTTCATCAGCTCGATGTCGATGCCGCCGGTGCCGAACAGCACGACAGGCCCCATCTCGGCATCGAGCGAGGCGCCCACCACGAGTTCGAGCTCGGCCTTGACTTGCTGTGCGATCAGGATGCCATCGAGCTTCGGCTTGCCCTTCAGCTTCCTGACCCGCGCCGTGATGTCGGCGAAGGCCTTCTTCACCTCGGCCGCGCTGTTGAGATTCAGCACCACGCCGCCGATGTCGGACTTGTGCAGGATCTCTGCGCTGACGACCTTTGCCACGACCGGGAATCCGATCTGCTTCGCAATTTTCACCGCTTCGGCTGCCGTCTGTGCGATCGCCTCCTTCGAGATCGGGATGCCGTAAGCCTTGAGCAGCTTCTTCGAGGCGACTTCGTCGAGCGCGGCGCTGGTCGTCGATTTCAACGTCTTCTCCAGCACGGCGCGAGCGGCGGGCTTCGAGCTCGAGACGATGTCGGGCACCTCCTTGCGCAGTTTCGCGTAGTCGAGCAGCGACCTGATCGCGGTCACCGCACGGTCCATGCCCTGCATGACCGCAAGATGCGGCAGCGACTTGCGCAAGCCCTTGGTGAATTCGGTGAAGCCGATCGACATCGCGCTGATATAGATCACCGGCTTGCCGGCTTGGCCCGCCATCTCGTTGACGATGCGCAGATTGCGCTCGCGCAGCTCGTGCGGCGCTTTCGGCAGTTCGGCGTCGACGATGACGACGTCGATATCGGGGTCGTCGATCATCAGCTTGATCGACTTCATATAGACGGAGGGATCGACGACCGCGGCAAAGCCGGCGTCGAGCGGATTGCCGACGATCGAGCCGGGGCCGAGCATCTTCGCCAGCTCCGAGCTGACATGCGGGCTCAGCGGCGCGAAATTCAGGCCCGCGGCGTAGAAGGCATCGATCAGCATGCCGCGCTTGCCGCCGGAGAGCGTGACGGCGGCAAGCCGGTCGCCTTTGGGCACGGCAGCGTGCACGAAGCATTCGGTGGTCTCGATCAGCTCGTCGAGCCCGCCGACCCGGATGACGCCTTCTCGCGTTGCGATGGCATCGAACGTCTCGATCGAGCCCGCGAGCGCGCCGGTATGCGCCATCGCCGCGGCGCGGCCGCCCTCGGATGCACCGAGCTTGAGCGCGATCACGGGCTTGCTCGCGGCGCGCGCCGCCTTGCAGGCGTCGCGGAAGGCCTTGGTATTGCGCACGCCTTCGAGGTAGACGACGATCACCTTGATACTCGGATCCTCGGCGAAATAGCGCATCAGGTCGGGCGTCTCGAGCCCGGCCTCGTTGCCGGTGGTCACCATGTAGCCGACCCCGACGCCGCGATCCTCCAGCGCCTGGCGGATCGCCATGACGATCGCGCCCGATTGCCCGGCGATCGCCACCGCGCCCTGTTCCATGGTGACGATTCGATCGTCGATGTTGGTGAACAGCTTTTCGCCGGCGCTCAAATTGCCGAGGCAGTTCGGGCCGGTGACGGCAAGGCCCGTCTCGCGCACGGCCGCCTGCAATTCGGCGGCAAGCTTCTGGCTTTCCTCATCCTGCAACTCGCTGAAGCCCGAGGTGACGATGGTCGCCGATCGCGCACCGGCCGCGGCGGCGTCGCGGATCACCTGCACGGCGAAGCGCGCGGGCACAAGCACCAGGACGTGATCGGGCTTTTCGGGAAGGCTCGCAAAATCCTTGTAGCAGGGGACGCCCCAGATGGCGTCGCGCTTGGCGTTGACCGGATAGAGGCCGCCCTCGAAGCCGTATTTGACCAGATTGTTCCAGATGCGCTCGGCATAATTGCCCGGCTTGTCGGTCGCACCCACCAGCACGATGTTGCGCGGGTGCAGCATGGCGTGGATACCCTTGACGATGTCGCTGGCATCGGACGGTGGAGACCATGGATGGAACGCGGACGCAGCAGACACCTTGGCTTCCATGCCGTGACCTCTCCTGTTGTTCTTCTTGGTCGAGTGCCACCCCGTTCTATGGCGAGTCCTTCGGAGTGGCAACCTTGGGGGTGGTATGCCGTATGGTGGAATGAGCGACGCTGGCGCGTATCGTCGGCTCGGTGGGCGATCTACCTGTCGGCTCCAACCAATGTTGCATGCAGGATATAGCGCTCGGGGCCGGAGGTGACGGCGTCGAATGGCCAGCAGGTCGCGAGAACAAGCTCGAAGCCCTGTGTCGTGGCGTCGATGCCCGATGCATCGAAACGGACCACGGCCGAGGAATCCGCGCGATAGCTGAAATGTCGACCGTCGCGACGTGTGACATCGACGATGTCACCAATGACGACATTCCGCAGGAAGCGGAAATGAGTGTCGCGATGGGCGGCATAGACCGCAACCCCGCGTTCACCCGCATCAGCCGTTTGGTGGATATGGCCGGGGCCAAAAGCGAGCGCCTGTCCGCTCGCGCCTTCCAGCACGATGGCGCTGGCACCGATCCGCTTGACCTCGATCCGCGCGACCGGCCAGGTGTCGGCCCACGACCACGGCTTCACCGCCTGTCCCGTCGCAACGCTCCGGTCGAACGCCCGCTCCAGCAGCACCTGCGCGAGCCATGCCTTGGCGTGGATGTAGGCGCCGTCGCCGAACAAGAAGAGGCCGATCAGCGCCAGAACGAGGGGAGGGATGAAGCGGGACATCTGCTTCTCTCTGGTGGTCATTCCGGGTTCGATGCTTTGCATCGCCCCGGAATGACATTTCCTAAAAAGGCGCGCGCGGCCGTTTGTAGGGGACGGGCAGCCGCGCGCGCTGACGGAGGAGTTGGGGGGCTCCTCTCTCAAGCGGCGTCGGTGAGCAAGGGCCGACGCCGGTTGAACACGAACAGGATCAGGGCGAGCACGATCAGGGCCAGGCCTGCGATCATCTTCAGCTCGGCCGAGGTTGCAGTCTTGGGCAGGCGGATCGCATCGGGCGCGGCAGGCATCGGCCGCCTCAGTTCCGGCTGGTTGCGCGCATCGGCATGGCGTTCACGCAACTGCGTCGGCACCTGCGGCCGCTCGCCGAACACCTTCTCGAAATCCCAGCCGGCCGGCAGATTGATCGGCAGGTCGCTGAGCTTGAGCGGCTCGCCTTCGGGCCGGCTCGGCGTCCTGTCGACCGCAACGAGGCTGGTCAGTCGCGTGACGATCTGATGATCGAGCGCCAGCGCCAGGATCGCCTTGTCGGATTCTTCGGGCGTCATCTCGCGCATGGAGCGCGCCACTTCGGCGTCGCCGATCTTGCGCCTGGCCCAGAGCTTCGACAGGCCCTTGCCTTCAGCGGCGCTTTGCAGCGGCAGCGTCACCGACCACGGGCGATCGCCGACGCGTCCCTTGATTTCGAGGGAGCCCGCGAGCTTGTCGAGCCTGGCCGCCAGCACCAGCGGCTCGTCGCGATAGACGTCCGGAATGATCGCCGGGGTGATGTCGGCCTTGGCGTCGGAAAATCTTGCGGTGAGGCCCGTCACCGCCGGATTCTCCAGCTTGGCGAACAGGCCGCGCATGCGCTCCTCGACCTGCTCAACCGAACCGATATGGGTGAAGGCGCCGCGGCCGAGCTCGGCGGCGCGCGTCATCAGATGGGTGTTGGGCGCCGAGCCGATGCCGACCATGAACACGCGCGAACGGCCACGCATTGCCGTGATCGTCTCGAACAATTGCTGCTCGTTGCCGATCGCGCCGTCGGTCAGGAACACGACCTGGCGGACCATGCTGCTGTCACTGATCTTGTCGGAGAGCGCAGCGCGCATCGCCGGTACCATCTCGGTGCCGCCCCGCGCCTGCAAGGCGCTGACGAACGAGGTCGCCTCGCCGACATGCGCGGCATCCGCCGGTACCGAGGCTGGAAACAGCACGTCCATGGTGTCATCGAAACGCACCACGTTGAAGCGGTCATTGGGCTGGAGCCGGCCGAGGGCATAGAGCAGGCTCGCCTTGGCCTGAACGATGGAGGTGCCGCCCATCGAGCCGGAATTGTCGATCACGAACACGACCTCGCGGGGCAGCGGCTTCTGCGTCGCCTGCTCGACGCTGGGCGGAGTGACGAAGGCGAGCAGGTAATCGGCATCGCCAACATGCTCGCGGAACAGGCCAACCGACGGCGCCAGCCCGGCGGCCGGCTTCCAGGTCAGCTCGAAATCACGATCGGCGGGGACAGCGCCATCAGCGAGCGTGACGATACGCGTCGTGTCGTCCGGACTCTCGATCTTGACGTTATGGTGGTGACTCCTGACCTCGCCGGGCACAAAGCCGGCCTTCAGGCGCACGGTGATGCTGGTCGGGTTGACCGGCGCATGTCTGGCGGGGTCCAGCACAGGCGGCGAGATGCGGTCACGATCCGGAACCGGATCTGACGTCGCTGCGCCCCAGCCGGAGCCGTCTTTGCGGAAGTCGACGCTCTGCACGATCGGCGCCGGATTGTAGCGCGGGGCGACCACCAGCGGCACGCGGAGCGAATATTCGTCGCTGGATTGATGCACCGGCTCCTGATATTCGATCTGCACCAGCACGGTCTCGCCAGGACCGATATTGGCGACCGAATTGGTAAAGACGTTGGGCCGCTCCTGCTCGGTGAGCGCGGCCTTCTGGCCGGCGCTTCGCGCCTGCTCGTAGATCACGCGGGCTTGTTGCCGCTCCTTGATGTCGCCGACGATGACGTGGTCGCCGACCACCATCTTCAGCGTGTCGACGGCACCATTGGCTGCGAGCGGATAGACATAGGTGGCCGCGACCCAGTCCCTGGTCGGATTGCGGAACAGTTGCGTGACGCGGACGCGCAGCGTCGGGCCCGATACGGTGATGTCGATGTCGGTGCCGAGACGGATCGCCTCGGTGTAGGCGCCGTCTTCCTTCAGGAGCAGGCTGCCTGACCGTGCCTCGCCAGGTTGGAGGAGGCTGGTCTGCTCGGCCGTTGCCGACCAGCCGGTCCCGAAGCTCACCAGCAGGGCCACGAAGGCCACCAGCATCACCGCGACGCCCTGCGCGAGAAGGAATAGTCCGAGTTTGATCAGCCGGCCCAGCAACGGGTGTTCGTCGCTGTCGGCAGTGTCGTAGATATCCATTTGGCCTGCTCCCGATGGTTGTTTGCTGGCCCGCAGGATCGGCCTGGAGAGGCTGATTTCGCGAGCAGAATGATCGGCAATGTTCCGCCGTGGCCGGCGCGAGCAGGCCGCCGTCGGGCGGCCATGTGCGGTTTTGTGCTGGTTTGTCCGCCCTGCTAGAATGGCACTCCCAGGGCAGGGTTGATGATGCAGATGCAGGCCGACAAGCAGCTTTCGGACGAGCAGAGCCGCGAGATCGCGGAGACCATTCGCGAAGAGCTGGCCAGACGCCGGATCTCCCGGCAGGCCCTGGCCGAGCTAGCCAAGCTCAGCCTGTCGACGCTGGAGAAGGTGCTCGGCGGCCGCCGGCCGTTCACGCTGGCGACGACGGTCCGGCTCGAGCAGGCGCTAGGCGTCTCCTTGCGCAAAAGTGCCATCGTGGTGGCGCCTCCGGCCGCAAACGACGTCGCGCCCGACAGCCTCGGCTCCTATGCTCATCGCGCCGTGACCTGGCTCGAGGACGTCTACATCACCCTGCGCCCGTCCTTTGGCGACAAGGACGCGATCTTTGCCTATCGCACCGAGATCGTCTGGGAGCCGAAGGTCTCAGCGCTGGTCTTCCGCGAGGGCGAGCGGACCGACGCAGCCTATGAGCACACCGGCGAGGTCGCCGTTCCCCATCAGTCCGGCTTCATCTACCTCGTCATTATCAAGCACGGTCAGCATCGCGTGATCACGGTGTCGCGGCCGACGGTTGCCGGCGAGATGTACGGCATCATCTCGACGCTTCGCGCCGGCCCCGGCTCGCAGCTCACGCCGATCGCTGCGCCCATCGCCTATGTGCCGCTCAGGAATATTCCAAAGCCGTCCTTGGGGCGGGTTGCGCCCGACGACGACAGCTACGTCTTGTATCGAAAGCATCTGCGCCGCACGGTGGAAGAGCCCTTTGCGCTCTTCCTGCCGGCATAGCCTCGCTTCGACCTCGCTCACACAAAAAGATAGCGGCCTTTCGGCCGCTATCTGGCTTGGGCATGTTCGGCTGATGCGAGCTAGCCGCCGGTTTCCGCGCTGATGATGTCACCGAACAGCTCCCACTGGCCAGCCTTGAAGCGGATCATCTTGAGCTGCTCGATCGGCGCGAAGTCGTTGGCGCTGGTGTTGATCTTGATGCCGGGGATCAACGTATCGGGAGCAGAATCCTTCAGGCTCGCGGCCTGCTTCATCACGTTCTCGCGCGTCAGGTTGTCGCCACACTGCTTCAAGGTCTGAACCAGGGTCTGCGCGGCGGCATAGCCGTAGACGATGTTGGTGTCGGAGACGTTGGCGCCCGGCATGTATTTGTCGATGAAGGCAAGAAACTTCTTCATGCCTTCGTCGTCCTTCCATTGCGGGTCCGATGCGTCCTTCAGATAGCTCGCGGACAGCACGCCTTCCGACGCATCGAGCCCGGCGGGCTTCATCACCGCGCCGATCGAGATCGACACGTCGGTCATCACATGCATCGGCCTCCATTCGAGCTCGGCGATCTTCTTGATCGCCTGTGCCGCGAATTTCGGCGTCGAGATGTTGACGAAGACGTTGGCGCCGGTGCCCTTCAGCTTGACGATGTGGGAATCGATCGAAGGCTCGGTGGTCTCGTAGCTCTCTTCCGCGACGATCAGCGAGGTGGCCTTGTCGCCGAAGATCTCCTTGAGGCCGGCGACGTAGTCCTTGCCGAAATCGTCATTGGCATAGAAGATCGCGACCTTCGCGTCGGGCTTCGCCTGCAGGATATATTTCGCGAAGATCCGCGCCTCGACCCGATAGCTCGGCTGGAAGCCCATGGTCCAGGGAAAACCCTTGGGGTCATTCCACTTGCTGGCGCCGGTTGCGAGGAAGAGCTGCGGGACCTTCTTGGCGTTGTGGTACTTCTGCACGGCGGTCTGGGTCGGCGTGCCCAGCGCGTTGAAGACGAGGAACACCTCGTCGCTTTCGATCAGCTTGCGGACCTGCTCCACGGTCTTGGGCGGCGAATAGCCGTCGTCATAGGAGATCCAGTTGATCTTGCGGCCGTTGATGCCGCCCTGGTCGTTGATCATCTTGAAATAGGCTTCCTCGGTCTTGCCGATGATGCCGTAGGCGGAAGCGGGACCCGAATAGGCCTCGACATTGCCGATCTTGATCTCGGTGTCGCTGGCGCCGGTGTCGTATTTCTTTTGTGCGAAAGCGCTTTGAGCCGAGAGCAAGGTCAGGGCTGTTGCCGCGGCGAGCAGGACGATTTTCTTGTTCTTCATGGAAATTCCTTGGAGTTTCTTGTTGGTAGGGCAGGCACTTCAAAAAGAAAAGCGCCCGCGAGGGGCGCTTCGATCAGGCATTGGCGACCTTCTTGTCGATTTC
Organism: Bradyrhizobium sp. USDA 327; assembly: GCF_041262065.1. Classification (NCBI taxonomy): domain Bacteria; kingdom Pseudomonadati; phylum Pseudomonadota; class Alphaproteobacteria; order Hyphomicrobiales; family Nitrobacteraceae; genus Bradyrhizobium; species Bradyrhizobium sp. USDA 327. The sequence goes on from NZ_JBGCCW010000001.1 coordinate 7,454,015, forward strand.
GGAAGCCACCGAGAATTCCTTGCGCAAGGTCGGTTTGTGGATCTTGCCGGTGGCGTTGCGCGGCAGTGCATCGACGAAGCGGATCTGGCGCGGGCATTTGAAACGCGCCAGATTGGCCGCGCAATGAGCGAAAACCTCTGTCTCCGTCAGCTTTTGTCCCGGCTTGACCGCGACGATGGCGAGGCCCACTTCGCCCCATTGCGGATCGGGAATGCCGATCACGGCAGCTTCGGCGATGGCATTGAGCTGATGCAGGACGTTCTCGACCTCGGCCGGATAGACGTTCTCGCCGCCGGAAATGTACATGTCCTTCCAGCGGTCGACGATGTAGTAGAAGCCTTCCTCGTCGACGCGGGTCGCATCGCCGGTGTGCAGCCAGCCGTCGGTGAAGGATGTCTTGTTCGCTTCCGGCCTGTTCCAGTAGCCCGGCGTGATGTTGGGTCCCTTGACCCAGAGCTCGCCGAGCTCGCCGACATCGGCATCGCTGCCGTCGGGACGCACGATGCGCACTTCCGTATGCAGCACCGGCTTGCCGGCGGAGCCGGCCTTGCGCGCGGCGTCCTCGCGGTCGAGCACCAGCACGGCCGGCGAGGTCTCGGTCATGCCGTAGCCCTGCTGAAGCGCGACGCCGCGCGCCTCCCAGACCTTGAGCAGCGGCACCGGCATCGGAGCGCCGCCGACACCGCCGACGATCAGCCGGCTGAGGTCGGTGGTCGCGAAGGCCGGGTGCTGCGCCATGAACTGGTAGATCGCGGGCACGCCAAAGAACACGTTGATGCCCTGCGCGGGATCGTTGATCAGGCCGAGCGCCGTGCCGGGATCGAAGGCGCGCATGATCATCACGGTGCCGCCGGCGTGCAGCACCGGATTGGTGTAGCAATTGAGACCGCCGGTGTGGAACAGCGGCAGCACCGTGAGCAGCACCGAGGCCGGCCCGATGCAGGCGGGGCCGCCGAGATTGACGCAGTTCCAGAAGGTCATGCCATGCGTGATGGTCGCGCCCTTCGGATGGCCCGTCGTGCCCGAGGTGTACATGACGGTGGAGACGTCATCGAGCGTGACTTCTTCGGCGCGGTCGAGCGGCTTCGCGGCGGCGATACCGGCTTCATAGGTGCCGCCGGGGCCGAGCAGCAGGCTGGTCGAGACGTTGCAGAGCTTTGCGACGGCGAGCGCCGTCTCGGCCAGATCGGTGTCGTGGATCATCACCTTCGGCGCACAATCGGCAGTGATGAACTGGAGCTCGGGAACGGTGAGGCGGGTGTTCAGCGGCACGAAGATGGCACCTAACCGGCCGCAGGCGAACTGCACCTCCAGCGTATCGGTCGTGTTCAGCGCAAGCACGGCGACGCGGTCGCCGCGCGAGACTTTCAGCGCGTGACGCAAGAGCGAGGCGAGGCGCGAGACACGGGCGTCGAGCTGCGAGTAGCTGAAGCGGCGCTCGCTCGCGAGGTCGATCACCGCAACCTTGTTCGGCGTGCGGCGGCCATGATGGGCGATCCAATCGTAGTAACGAACGGCCAAATATTCCTCCCTCGGCGGTCTGTGCCGGCCTCCTCCTTGCTGCCCGTGCGCGATGCCCGGCGTGGCGCTGGCGCCAGCCGGAGTCTGTGCAGCAACGTTTTTTTGAGCCAGAGTTAGCCTGTGCGGGACGAAAATCGTCTTGCGTGGAGTTGCTAGGCCACAGGCTGCGGTGGAGCGGCTCCTATGGTCAGCCACTCTGCGCAAGTGAATCGCTAATGTTCCAGCCATGGTGGACGAGCGAATCCGCCAATAGGGCGAGACTGTAATGAAGAGCCCGTTCTATACCGCCGAGCACGACGCCTTTCGCGACGTCATGCGCCGTTTCGTCGAGAAGGAGATCACCCCGTTCGCCCATGAGTGGGACGAGGCCGGTGAATTCCCGCGCGTGCTCTATCGCAAGGCGGCCGAGATCGGCCTCCTGGGGCTCGGTTTTCCCGAGGAATATGGCGGGATCACCGCCGACCAGTTCATGAAGATCGTCGCCAGCCAGGAGCTGGCGCGCGCCGGCGCCGGCGGTGTCAGTGCCAGCCTGATGAGCCACACCATCGGTTCGCCGCCGATCGCGCGCGCCGCTCGGCCGGAGGTGAAGGCGCGCGTGCTGCCGCAAGTGCTCTCGGGCGAGAAGATCTCTGCGCTCGCGATCACGGAGCCTGGCGGCGGCTCCGATGTCGCGAACCTGAGCACCCGGGCCCGGCGCGACGGCGATCACTACGTCGTGAGCGGTGAGAAAACCTTCATCACCTCGGGCATCCGCGCGGACTATCTGACTGTTGCGGTGCGCACCGGTGGCGAGGGTGCCGGCGGGGTCAGCCTGCTCCTGATCGAAGGCGATACGCCTGGCCTGTCGCGGACGAAGCTGAAGAAGATGGGCTGGTGGGCCTCCGACACCGCGACGCTGCATTTCGACCAATGCCGCGTCCCGGCCGAGAACCTGATCGGCGAGGAGGGCCAGGGGTTCAAGATCATCATGCAGAACTTCAACAGCGAGCGCATGGGCATGGCGGCAAGCTGCACCGCCTTCGCGCGGGTCTGCCTCGACGAGGCGATTTCTTACGCGAAAGAGCGCAAGACCTTCGGCAAGCCGCTCGCCCAGCACCAGGTGATCCGCCACAAGATCGTCGACATGGCGCAGAAGGTCGCGGCATCCCAGGCGATGCTGGAGATGCTGGCCTGGCGGCTCGAGCAGGGCGAAAGCCCGGTCGCGGAAATCTGCATGATGAAGAACCAGGCGACGCAGACCATGGCCTTCTGCGCGTCGGAAGCCGTGCAGATCTTCGGCGGCGCCGGCTTCATGCGCGGCATCAAGGCCGAGCGCATCTACCGCGAGGTCAAGGTCAATGCCATCGGCGGCGGCACCGAGGAGATCATGAAGGATTTGGCCTCCAGGCAGATGGGGCTGTGATAACCGTCGTCCCGGGGCGCGCGCAGCGCGAACCCGGGACCCAGAGATGAGTCCAACAATATCGAGATTCCGGGTTCGGCGCTTCGCGCCGCCCCGGAATGACAGGAGCAAAATGCTATTCACCGCTGACCACGACGACATCCGCCGCTCGCTGCAAAAGTTCATCGCGGGCGAGATCAATCCCCATGTCGATGAGTGGGAGAAGGCTGACATCTTCCCGGCGCACGAGCTGTTCAAGAAGATGGGCAATCTCGGCTTCCTCGGTCTGAACAAGCCGGTCGAGTTCGGCGGTTCCGGCCTCGACTACTCCTACGCGCTGATGATGGCGGAGGAGTTAGGGGCCATCACCTGCGGCGGCGTGCCGATGGCGATCGGGGTGCAGACCGACATGGCGACGCCCGCGCTGGCACGATTCGGCTCAGACGAGGTTCGTCGCGAATTTCTGGCCCCCTCGATTGCCGGGGATTACGTCGCCTGCATCGGCGTCTCCGAGCCCGGCGCGGGCTCCGATGTCGCCTCGATCAAGACCCAGGCGCGCTCCGACGGCGACGACTACGTCATCAACGGCGGCAAGATGTGGATCACCAACGGCACGCAGGCCGACTGGATCTGCCTGCTCGCCAACACCGGCGACGGCCCCGTTCATCGCAACAAGTCGCTGATCTGCGTGCCCATGAAGAGCAATGGCGTCACGGTCGCGCGAAAGCTCGACAAGATGGGCATGCGTTCCTCCGACACAGCGCAGATATTCTTCGACAATGTCCGCGTGCCCAAGCGCAACCGCATCGGCGAGGAGGGCAAGGGTTTTACCTATCAGATGATCCAGTTCCAGGAGGAGCGGCTGTGGGGCGCGGCCGCCTGCCTCAAGTCGCACGAATACATCATCAACGAGACCATCCAGTACACGCGCAATCGCAAAGCCTTTGGCCAGAGCATCCTCGACAACCAGGTCGTGCACTTCAAGCTCGCGGAGATGCAGACCGAGGTCGAACTGCTGCGCGCGCTGATCTATCGTGCCGCCGAGCAGCTGGTGGCGGGCGAAGACGTGACGAGGCTTGCGACCATGGCCAAGCTGAAGGCCGGCCGCCTCGGCCGCGAGCTCACCGACGCCTGCTTGCAATACTGGGGCGGAATGGGCTTTACCAACGAGACGCCGGTCAGCCGCGCCTATCGCGACAGCCGCCTGACCTCGATCGGCGGCGGCGCCGACGAGGTCATGCTGATGGTCCTGTGCAAGATGATGGGTACGCTGCCCGGCAGCAAAGGGAGTGCTTGATGATCACGCTCTATCACTGCGACGCCGCGCGCTCGTTTCGCCCGCTCTGGATGCTGGAGGAGATGGGGCTGCCCTATGAGCTGAAGATGCTGCCGTTCCCGCCGCGCGTCTTCGCCAAGGAATATCTTGCGCTCAATCCGCTGGGCACGATTCCCTTCATGGTCGACGGCGAAACCAAGATGACCGAATCCTCCGGCATCTGCCACTATCTCGGCGTCAAGTACGGACCGACGCCGTTGATGGTCGGACCGGAGGATCCCGCCTATGGCGCCTTCCTGAACTGGATGTATTTCAGCGACGCCACGTTAACCTTCCCGCAGACGCTGGTGCTCCGATACACCCAGCTCGAGCCGGAGGAACGCCGCAACCCGCAAGTCGCCACCGACTACGCAAAGTGGTTCTTGGGCAGACTGCGCGCCGTCGAGGCAGCCACGGCGAATGCCGAAACATTGTGCGCGGGCCGCTTCACCGCCGCTGACATTGTCGTCGGATACGCGCTTCGCCTGGCGAGCAACATCGGGCTCGCCAAGGATTTTGGGCCAAATGTCGCAGCCTATTGGGCTCGTCTGCAGCAGCGCGACGGTTTCAAGCGCGCGGTTGCTGCGGAACAGAAGGCTGGCGCCGAGCAGAATGTTGCAGCGAGGGTGAGGGCGTAAGTTTCCGTCATTCCGGGGCGATGCGCAGCATCGAGCCCGGAATCTCGAGGTTCCGGGTTCGGTCTGCGACCGCCCCGGAACGACGGCGCATGTTTCAATGACAGCGCTATCCTATCGTGACAGCGCCCAAATTTCCGCTAAGGTGACCTCCGTCCGCAGCGGCCAGAGAGCCGCGCGAGGAGGACCCCAATGGAAGATAAAGGTCGCGAATCCGACCATCTGATGCTGATCACGCCCGAGCGGGTATTCTATGCCGGCCTGCTCGGCCGGCCCCGCAAGCGCACCCCCGGTAGCTGCCATGTCTATGTCGCGGTGAAGGGCAGCCTGCATCTGACGATCGACGACGTCCAGACCTCGGACGAGTTGGTCGTGACCCTGCCGAACCAGCGGCACACCATCGCCAGCGACTATCGCACCGTCATCAGCGTGACGCTTGAGCCGGAGAGCATGCCGGATGGCGTGATCGAGGCTTTGGCCGAGCGGCTGCGCGGTCCGGACAAGGCCGCCTATGCGCGCAAGATCCTGGCCGCCTACACGCTGCTGCGCCAGCGCCGCTACGGCGACATCACCACCGCCGAGTTCGACGAGATGTGCTTTGGCGAGGCGCTGCCACGTCGCGTGCTCGACCCGCGCGTGATGCGCGCGGTCGCCCGCATCGGGCGTTTCTCCGGCGAGCCGGTAACGGCGGATACGTGTGCGGCAGAAGCGGGCCTCTCGGCATCACGCTTCCTGCATCTGTTCAAGGAGGAGACCGGCATCTCCTTCCGCTCCTTCCGTGCCTGGAAGCGCGCGCGGCATCTGCTGCACTTCGCCAACCAGGACCTCAACCTCGCTCATCTCGCGCAGGACATCGGCTATCCCGACTCGACCCATTTCAGTCACTCGATCCGCCGCTTCTACGGATTGAAACCGCGTGCGATCTTCGTCGGCTCGCGCGACCTTGCGATCTACCGCAGCACCGAGACGGTGCGGCTTGCCGAAGCGAGCTGACTTCGGTCTCGTAGGGTGGGCAAAGCGTAGCGTGCCCACCATCGTCACCGAACCTTGAAACGTGGTGGGCACGGCGCAAGGGCGCCTTTGCCTACCCTACGATTTGCAGTTGCTTTCCAGCTTCTCCGCGCAAGAAGCCGCATGTCGCGCGTCACATGATCGCAAGCGTTGAATTCTCAACGTGCGAGACATTAGTGGCATGAGCGACAAGGCCGTCATCACCTGCGCGCTGAACGGCGTGCTCACCGACCCGAAGCAGCACAACGTGCCTGTGACGCCCGAGCAGATGGCGCGCGAGGCCAAGGCTGCGTTCGATGCCGGCGCGTCCATCATGCACATCCATCTGCGCCAGCAGGCGCCGAACAAGGGGCATCTGCCGTCCTGGGAGGTCGCCGTCAGCAAGGAGATCCAGCAGGCGATCCGCGAGGCGTGCCCTGGCGTGATCATCAACCACACTTCGGGGGTCTCCGGCCCGAACTACAGCGGCGCGCTCGATTGCATCCGCGAGACCAGGCCGGAGATCGCCGCCTGCAATGCCGGTTCGCTGAATTACCTGAAAGTGAAGGCCGACAACACCTGGGCCTGGCCGCCGATGATGTTCGACAATGCCGTCGAGAAGGTGAAGGACTATCTCGACGTCATGAACGCAGTCGGCACCATCCCCGAGTTCGAGTGCTTCGATGTCGGCATCGTCCGCTGCGTCGGCATGTATCGCCAGGTCGGCATGTACAACGGCCCGCTCGAGTACAATTTCGTGATGGGTGTCGCCTCCGGCATGCCTGCTGATCCCGAGCTGCTGCCGATCCTGATCAAGCTGAAGCGCCCCGAGGCGAACTGGCAGGTCACCGCGATCGGCCGCGAGGAGATCTGGCCGCTGCACCAACGCTGCGCCGAGCTCGGCGGCCACTTGCGCACCGGCCTCGAGGACACCTTCTATCTCGCCGACGGCAAGAAGGTGACCTCGAACGGCCAGCTCATCGAAGCCGTCGCCGCCTGCGCGCGGCGTGCCGGCCGCGAGATCGCGAGCCCGGCCGAGGCGCGGAAGATTTTTGGGACGAACAGGTAGTCATACACTCCGTCATTCCGGGATGGCCCGAAGGGCCAGGCCCGGAATCCATACTCCCGATCGTGGTTATGGATTCCGGGCTCGCGACTTCGTCGCGCCCCGGAATGACGACTGGGATAGAGTCATGTCCATTCTCGAAAACACCATCTCCCCCGGCAGCGCCGCGTACCAGGCCAGCCGTGACGGCATGCTCGCGCTGATCGACCGCATGCGCGCGCTGGAAGAGCGCACACGGGCGGCGTCGGCCGCAGCCAAGGATCGCTTCCACAAGCGCGGACAATTGCTGCCGCGCGAACGCGTTGCCCTGGTGCTCGATCCCGGCGCGCCCTTCATCGAGCTGTCCACCCTCGCGGGCTACATGTTCGACGTGCCGGATGCGAACAAGAGCGTGCCCGGCGGCGGCGTCATCGCCGGCATCGGCTTCGTCTCGGGCATTCGCTGCATGGTCAGCGCCAGTGATTCCGGCATCGATGCCGGCGCGCTGCAGCCTTACGGTCTCGACAAGACGCTGCGGGTGCAGGAGCTTGCGCTGGAGAACAAGCTGCCTTACGTGCAGCTCGTCGAAAGCGCCGGCGCAAACCTGCTGCGCTACCGCGTCGAGGATTTTGTCCGCGGCGGCAACATCTTTCGCAATCTGGCGCGTCTTTCCGCGGCCGGCCTGCCGGTCGTCACCGTGACGCACGGCTCGTCCACCGCGGGCGGCGCCTATCAGACCGGCCTCTCCGATTACATCGTCATGGTGCGCGGCCGCACCCGTGCGTTCCTCGCCGGACCGCCGCTGCTGAAGGCCGCGACCGGCGAGATCGCGACCGAGGAAGAGCTCGGCGGCGCCGAGATGCATACGCAGGTCTCCGGCCTCGGCGATTACCTGGCCGAGGACGATCGCGACGCCCTGCGCATCGCGCGCGAGATCATGGCGGCGCTGGAATGGGAGCGGCCGGGCAGGGCGACGCCAGAATTCAAGCCGCCGCGCTACGCCCAGGACGAACTGCTCGGCATCATGCCGATGGACCACAAGCGTCCGGTCGACATGAAGCAGGTGATCGCGCGCATCATCGACGATTCCGATTTCACCGAGATGGCGCCGAATTACGGGCCTGCGACGGTGTGCGGCCATGCCCGCATCGAAGGGCAGGCCATCGGCATCATTACCAACAATGGCCCGCTCGATCCTGCCGGCGCCAACAAGGCGACGCATTTCATCCAGGCTTGCTGCCAGACTCGCACACCGCTGCTCTATCTGAACAACACCACCGGCTATATGGTCGGCAAGGCTTACGAAGAAGCCGGCATGATCAAGCACGGCTCCAAGATGATCCAGGCGGTCACCTCGGCGACGGTGCCGCAGATCACCATCTATTGCGGCGCCTCCTTCGGGGCCGGAAATTACGGCATGTGCGGGCGCGGCTTCCATCCGCGCTTCTGCTTCTCCTGGCCGAATGCCAAGACGGCCGTGATGGGCGGCGAGCAGGCGGCCGAAACCATGGCGATCGTGACCGAAGCCGCCGCGGCGCGCCGCGGCAAGCCGATCGAGAAGGACAAGCTGGACGCCATGAAGGCGCAGATCGTCGGTGTGTTCGACGGCCAGATGGATGTGTTTTCCACCAGCGCGCGTGTGCTCGACGACGGCGTGATCGACCCGCGTGACACCCGCGCGGTGCTGTCGGAAGTGCTTGCGATCTGCCGCGAGGGCGATGCGCGCACTCCCCAACGCATGCAGTTTTCGGTGGCCCGCCCATGAGGAACGGATCAGTGCAGCACCGGCCGTTCTTCAAGGTCCTGGTCGCCAATCGCGGCGAGATCGCGTTGCGCGTGATGCGTAGCGCGCGGCGCTTGGGCTTGAGCGTCGTCGCGGTCTATTCGGATGCCGACCGCGATGCGCTCCACGTGCGGCAGGCCGATCAGGCCGTGCGCATCGGCGAAGCGCTTCCGGCGCAATCCTATCTCAGCATTCCCGCGATCATCGGAGCCGCGAAGGCGAGCGGCGCGGATGCCGTCCATCCCGGCTACGGCTTTCTCGCCGAGAACGAGGAGTTCGCCCGCGCCTGCAAGGAGGCCGGTCTCGTCTTCATCGGCCCGTCGCCGCAGGCGATCGAGGCAATGGGCAACAAGGCCGGCGCCAAGGAGATCATGAAGAAGGCCGGCGTCCCCATCGTGCCCGGCTATCAGGGCGCAGACCAGGGCGACGAGGTGATGCTCGCGGAAGCCAGAAAGATCGGCTTTCCCGTGATGATCAAGGCGGTCGCCGGAGGCGGCGGGCGCGGCATGCGGCTCGTGGCCGATGCGGCTTCGTTTCCCGATGCGCTGCGCAGTGCGCGTTCCGAGGCGAAGGCCGCGTTCGGCGACCCCACCGTCATCCTGGAACGTGCGATTCAGAACCCGCGTCATATCGAGATCCAGGTGTTCGGCGACAGCCACGGTAACGCCATCCATCTCGGCGAGCGCGATTGCTCGGTGCAGCGGCGGCACCAGAAGCTGATCGAGGAGGCGCCGTCACCCGCAGTCACGCCCGAATTGCGCGCGAGGATGGGCGAGGTCGCGGTCGCCGCGGTAAAGGCGCTGCGTTACGAGGGGGCGGGGACGCTGGAGTTCCTGCTCGACGAACGTGGCGAGTTCTACTTCATGGAGATGAACACGCGTCTCCAGGTGGAGCATCCCGTGACCGAGGCGGTCACCGGGCTCGATCTCGTCGAGTTGCAGCTGCGCGTCGCGCGCGGTGAGCCTTTGCCGGTGAAGCAGCAGGACATCCGCTTCGAAGGCCATGCCATCGAGGTGCGGCTGTGCTCGGAGGATGCCGCGCAGGATTTCATGCCGCAGTCTGGGCGCATGGCACGCTGGCAGGTGCCCGACGGCGTCCGCGTCGAGCACGCGCTGCAGTCGGGCTCCGAAATCCCGCCGTTCTACGATTCCATGATCGCCAAGATCATCAGCCATGGTGCGAGTCGCGAGGAGGCGAGGGGACGGCTGATCGTCGGCCTGGAGCAGCTCACGGCGTTTGGCGTGACCACGAACCAGGCGTTCCTGATGTCCTGCCTGCGTCACTCCGGCTTTGCCAAGGGCGAGGCGACGACAGCCTTCATCGGTGCGCATCGCGACGAGCTGCTGGCGCCGCGCAGGGGTGCTGCATTCGATACGGTGTTGGCGGGCTTGCTGCTCTACGTCACAAATCCGCGCGCGCCTGCCTGGCAGAGTGGTCGGAGTCTGTCCGCAACGTTCCCGCTTCCAGCGAAACTCGAGATCGCCGGCCACGTCCACGAGCTCGAAGTCACGCGCGAGCGCGATGGCAGCTACACCGTCGCCACCGACGGCCGTCAGGACAGGTTCGAGATCGAGCAGCTCGATGCCGATGCGATCCGTTTTCGCCATGATGGTGTGATGGACAGCGCCAAATTCCTGCGCGATGCCGACCGGCTCTACCTCCAGCATCGCGGCATCCCGCTTGCGGTGATTGATCTCACGCTGGCGGCGCCGAAGGCTGCAGCAAGCAACGGCGGTGACGGCAAGGTCCGCGCCGCCATGAATGGCCGCGTCGTCGCCGTCCTGGTCAAGCCGGGCGACCGCGTCACCGCGGGCCAGCCGGTGCTGACGCTGGAAGCGATGAAGATGGAGCACGTCCATAAGGCCGGCCTCGACGGCATCGTCGCGGCGGTCGACGTTGCCGAAGGCGAGCAGGTGACGACAGGCAGGATCGTGGCGGAGATCGGGGCAGGGTAGCGCCGCGAATGCAGTATCGGGTGGGCAACGGCGTATGGCGCCGTGCCTATCGCCGTGGTAATCAAGAAAATACCAAAAGTTTCAATACGATAGGTCGCGAATCATGCCTTTGCGCAATTCGTATTGAACGACGTTCATTTTCGCGCTACAAATATGAACATTGTTCAATTCGTGTGGAGGCTCGCATGCCGCGCGCAACGCTCCCTTCGGTGTCCAGGCAGCTGCCGTTCGCCGCACCAACGGTCCGCGAAAAATGCCTGGTCGGCGCGCTGTTCGTCCTTGCGGTGGTGCTGCTGCTCGCACCTGCGCTGCCTGCCGCCGCCTGGCACATCCCGCATTTCGTTGACACCCGCCCTTGGCTGGGTGTGCCCAATGCCGCCGACGTGCTGAGCAATCTCGCCTTCCTCGCGATGGGTGTCTGGGGCACGGAGCGGCTGCGCACCCGGAATGATGCGCCCGTGGGTGCAGGCTGGTTCTTCATCGGACTGATCCTCACCTGCTTGGGCTCAGGCTTCTATCATCTGGACCCCGACATGCCGCAGCGGCTCGTGGCCGATCGCGTCGGCATGGCGGTGGCGTTCGCGGGCTTTCTCGGCATCGCGGCCAGCGAGCGCATCAGCGTGCGCGCAGGCGAAGCGGTGCTGGTGCTGATGATGGTTGCGGGGCTGCTCGCGGCCTGGGTGGCACACGAGAATCTCACTCCATGGGCGGTCGTGCAATTCGGCGGCATGGCTCTCGCCGTGGGACTGGCGTTCACACGACCCCTGCCGGGTGCGCTTGGCGTGCCGCTCGGCGGCGTGATCTTCTTCTATGTGCTGGCGAAGCTCTTCGAACTCGGTGACGCGACAGTGTTCGAAGCGACCGGGCACATCGTCTCGGGCCACACGCTCAAGCATCTGGCCGCGGCGTTGGCGGCCTGGCCGGTGATCCGGGCATTGCGGCCTACTGGCCGCGCCCCGTCCCCTCATTGAGCAAGCACGCCACCTGGTGTCCGTCGCCGGCGTCCACCAGCGCCGGCCGTTCCGTCTTGCAGCGTTCCATCGCGAACCGGCAGCGCGTGTGAAACGCACAGCCTGAAGGCGGGTTGACCGGGCTCGGCACGTCGCCGTCGACGAGCGGAGCGAGCTTCTTCGCGAGCGGGTTGGCGACGGGCACCGACGCGAGCAGGGCCTGCGTGTAGGGATGACGGGGGTTGCGGAACAGCTCGTCCTTCTCGGCGATCTCGACGATGCGGCCGAGATACATCACCGCGACGCGGTGGCTGATATGGGCGACCACGGCGAGATCGTGGGCGATGAAGAGGTAGGAGAAGCCGTGCTGACGTTGCAGGTCGATCAGGAGGTTGATCACCTGCGCCTGGATCGAGACGTCGAGCGCGGACACCGGCTCGTCGCAGACGATCAGGCGCGGCTCGAGCGCAAGGGCCCGTGCAATGCAGATGCGCTGGCGCTGGCCGCCGGAGAACTGATGCGGGAAGTTGCGCATCTGGTCGGGTCGCAGGCCCACTTGTTCGAACAGCCTTGCGACGCGCGCCTCTAGCGCCTTGCCGCTTGCAAGCCCGTGCACGGCGAGCGGCTCGCCGACGATGTCGCCCGCGGTCATGCGCGGATTGAGCGAGGCAAACGGGTCCTGGAACACGATCTGCATCGAACGGCGGTGAGGGCGCAGCGCCGTCTTCGACAGATGGGTGATGTCCTCGCCGTCGAGGCGGATCTGGCCCGAGGTCGGCTCGACCAGCCGCAGCACGCTCCGCGCCACCGTGGACTTGCCGCAGCCGGATTCGCCGACGAGGCCGAGCGTCTCGCCGGTTCCGAGCGCGAATGAGACGCCGTCGACCGCATGCACGGTGCCGACTTGCCGGCGCAACACGCCGGCGCGCACCGGGTAGTGCTTCTTGAGGTCGGTGACTTCGAGCAGCGCTTCGGTCATGCCACCTCCGCGACTTCTTCCGCGCGCCAGCAGGCAGCGAGATGGCCGCCGCCCCAGTCGGCCAGCGGCGGATACTCGGCCTCGCAGCGCTTGATCGCGAGCTTGCAGCGCGGCGCGAAGGCGCAGCCCTTCGGCAGCCCCACCAGCGAGGGCACCGTGCCGGGGATCTCGTTCAGCCGCGCCTGCGCCGGGACACCGGATGCCGGGACGGCCGGGATCGAGGCCATCAACCCGCGCGTATAGGGATGCATTGGCGAGGCGAACAGTGTCTCGACGCTGGCCTCCTCGACCTTTCGCCCCGCATACATCACGATCACGCGCTGCGCCGTCTGCGCGACGACTCCGAGATCGTGCGTGATCAGCACGAGGCCGGTGCCGAGCTCCTTCTGAAGGTCGAGGATCAGCGCCAGGATCTGCGCCTGGATGGTGACGTCGAGCGCGGTGGTCGGCTCGTCCGCGATCAGCAATGCCGGCCGACAGGCCAGCGCCATCGCGATCATCGCGCGCTGGCGCATGCCGCCGGACAGCTGATGCGGATATTCCCGCGCACGTCGTGCCGGCTCGGGAATGCGCACCAGGCGCAGCATCTCGACCGCGATATTCTGCGCTTCCTTCGACGTGATGTTCCGATGCAGCCGCACCGCTTCGGCGATCTGGTCGCCGATTCGCATCACCGGATTGAGCGAAGTCATCGGCTCCTGGAAGATCATGGAGATGCGGTTGCCCCTGACCGCGCGCATCTGCGCTTCATCCAGCGACAGCAGCTCGGTGCCTTCGAGCGTGACGGAGCCGCCGACGATGCGACCGGGCGGATCGGGCACGAGCCGCATCAAGGACAGCGCGGTGACGCTCTTGCCGCAGCCGGATTCGCCGACGATCGCCAGCGTCTCGCCGCGTCCGACATTGAACGAGAGATCGTCGACGGCCTTGAACAGGCCGGAATTAGTGAAGAACACCGTCTTCAGGTTCTTCACGTCGAGCACGAGATCGGATTTGTCCGCCATCAGCCGCGCTGCCTCGGATCCAGGATATCGCGCAGGGCGTCGCCGAACAAATTGGCTCCGAACACGGCGAGGCTGATCGCGATGCCCGGGAAGATCACGAGCCACGGCGCGGTGCGGACATATTCGGCGGCGGATTCCGACAGCATGCGCCCCCATGACGGATAAGGCTCGGGAATGCCGAGGCCGAGGAAGGACAACGAGGCTTCGGTGAGGATGGTCGAGCCGAGCTGCGCGGTCGCCAGCACGATCAGCGGCGCCAGCGTGTTCGGCAGCACGTGGCGCAGCGCGATCCGCATCTCGCTCATGCCGATCGACTTGGCGGCTTCCACGAACGGCTGCTCGCGAAGCGCCAGCGTATTGGCGCGGATGACGCGCGCGACCGTCGGGATCAGCGGAATGGCGATGGCGATGATCACATTGGGCAGCGAAGGGCCGAGCGCCGCCGTCATCACCAGGGCCAGCACCAGGAGCGGCAGCGCCTGGAGAACGTCGGAGACGCGCTGGAAGACGAGATCGACCCAGCCCGAGAGATAGCCGGAGGTGAGGCCGACGATCACGCCGATGGTGCCGCCGAGCGCGGTCGAACCGAGCCCGACCGCGAGCGAGATCCGCGCACCGTGGATGATGCGGCTGAACACGTCGCGACCGAAGGAATCGGTGCCCATCCAGTGCGCGAGGCTCGGTCGGGCCAGCGCGCGGGCGGAATCGACCGTCAGCGGATCATAGCGCGCGATGAAGTCGGCAAAGATCGCGGTCAGCACGAACACCGTCAGGATGACGAGGCCAGCCGCGCCCAGCACATGCCGCTGCGCCATGAACAGCACGCGCCGCCAGCCGCCGGTCGCATATGCGCCGGCCCGCCTCAGTTCAACGTCGAAGTCGATCGCAGCCAAGCTGGTCTCCTAGTCCGTGTATCTGATGCGCGGGTCGAATACCGCGTAGAGCATGTCGACGGTGAAATTCGCGAACACCACCACGACCGCGATGAACATCACGAGATTCTGCACGATCGGATAGTCGCGCCAGCGGATCGCCTCGACCAGGAAGCGCGCGACGCCGGGAATGTTGAACACCGTCTCGGTGACGATCAGGCCGCCGATCAGGAACGCCGCCTCGATGCCGATCACGGTGATGACGGGCAAGATCGCGTTCTTCAGCGCGTGGTGATAGTTCACCGCCGCTTCGGAGGCGCCCTTGGCGCGGGCGGTGCGGATATAGTCCTGCCGCAGCACCTCCAGCATCGAGGAGCGGGTGATGCGCATGGTCAGCGCGGCGCTGCGGAAGCCGACGGCGGCCGCCGGCACGGCATAGGTCGCGAACGCTTCGAGCCAGGTCTGCGGATTCGGATTGAAGATCGGCATCTGGCCGAACATCGCCACCGATGCGGTGAGGATCAAAAGTCCGAGCCAGAACGAGGGCAGCGACAATCCGCTGAGGCTGACGATGCGGAGCGCGTAGTCGAGCTTTGTCCCCTGCTTCACCGCGCTGATGACGCCGAGCGGAATGCCGATCGATGCCGAGAACAACAGCGCGAGGCCGGCGAGCCGCGCCGTGATCGGGATCCGCGGCAGGATCTCCTGCAGCGCCGGCTTTTCCGAGACATAGGAGTAGCCGAGATCGCCGCGCAGGAATCCGCTGATCCAGTGCCAATATTGCACGATCAGCGGCCGGTCGATGCCGAGCTCCTTCTCCAGATTGGCCTTATCGGCCGGGTCGACGTAGCCGGCGGCCGCGAACAGGATGTCGACGATGTTGCCGGGAACGATCCGCAGCAGGAAGAAGATGACGATCGAGATCCCGAACAGGGTCACGAGCATCAGCAACAGGCGCCGCACCAGATAGGCAAACATGCACCGCCTCCCGTCGAACCCGTCAGCCGCCCGCGGCGTGCGCTACTTGTCCAGCCACACATCCTCGTAGCGATAGCCGTTATAGGAGCTGTTGGTCATGACGGTGAGGCCCTTGACGTAGGGCTGCCAGCAGCTGCCCATGCGGCTGTGGAAGATGATGGGCCGTGCGACGTCCTCCTGCAATTTCTTGTCGATGTCCCAGACCAGCTTCTTGCGCTTGTCGACATTGGTCTCCTGCGACTGCACGTCGAACAGCTTCTCGATCTCCTTGTTGCAGTAATTGGTGTAGTTGCGCTCAGAGCCGCAGGAATAGTTCTCGTAGAAGGACTGGTCGGGATCGTCCACGGCGTTGCCGGTGAGATTGAGCCCGATCATGTAGTCCTTGCGCGCGACCTTCGGGAACCAGTTCGCGGTCTCGACCACGTCGACCTCGCCGTCGATGTAGATCGTCTTGAGCTGGTCGATCAGGATCACCGCGGGATCGCGATAGATCGGGATGTTGCGGGTGGAGACCTTGACGGCGAGATGCTTGTCCGGCCCGTAGCCGGCCTTCTGCATCAGCTTCTTCGCCTCCTCGCGGTTGGCCTTCACGTCGGGGCCATAGCCGGGAATGGTCTCCAGCATCTCCTTGGGCATACCCCACAGGCCGTTCGGCGGTGGCAGCATGGTGCCGCCGATGTCGCCCTGGCCCTCGAACATGATCGAGATGAAAGCCTTGCGGTCCAGCGCCATCGCCATGGCGCGGCGGATGTCGACATTGTCGAACGGCGGCGAGGACGAGTTGACGATGATGTTGGTCGACACGTTCGTCGGCGCGATCTCGCATATCACGTTCGGCGCCTGCGATTTGACGTCCTTCACCAGCGGAATCGTCACCTCCGTCGGAAACGTCATGTCGAACTTGCCGGCGATGAAGGCGAGGATCGCAGTCGAGCGGTTCGGGATGATGGTGAGCTCGATGCCGTCGAGGTAAGGCCGGCCCTTGCGCCAATAGTCGGGATTGCGGGTCAGCTTGATGGATTCATTGGCCTTGAACTCGACGAACTTGAAGGGGCCGGTTCCGATCGGATGCGTGCGCATCTCTGCCGGCGAGACATGGCAGGGATAGACCGGGGTGTAGCCCGAGGCGAGCAGCGCCAGCAGGGAGGGCTGCGGCCGTTTCAGGTTGAAGGAAACCTCGAAGTCGCCATTGGTCGAGATGTCGTTCACCTGGTCGTACCAGGATTTGCGCGGGTTCTGCCGGAACTTCTGCTGCGCCTTGCCCATCAGCATGTCGAAAGTGCATTTGACGTCGGCCGAGGTGAACGGCTTGCCGTCGTGCCATTTCACGCCCTGGCGCAGCTTGAAGGTCAGCGTCTTGTTGTCGTTCACCCAGGCCCAGCTCTCCGCAAGCTCGGGGACGATGCTGTCCATGCTGTTCTGCGCCACGTCCTGCTTGTAGATGGCGAGATTGTTGAACACGGGC
Organism: Bradyrhizobium sp. USDA 327; assembly: GCF_041262065.1. Lineage (NCBI taxonomy): Bacteria > Pseudomonadati > Pseudomonadota > Alphaproteobacteria > Hyphomicrobiales > Nitrobacteraceae > Bradyrhizobium > Bradyrhizobium sp. USDA 327. The sequence continues at coordinate 7,470,888 of NZ_JBGCCW010000001.1, forward strand.
ATGAAAGGAACGTTGAGCGAGTAGGTCGCGCCTTCATGGATCGAGGCATTGCCGGGGCTGTCGCGGTGATACATCCGCAAAATGCCGCCCTGCTTGGGCTCGCCGGCGAGCGTGGCGGTTGAGGCCGTCAGCACAGATAGCGCCGCCATTGCGGCGAGCGCCCACACGCTCCGCATGCTCATCCTCCCTGGACAACGGCCTTTTGCGGCCTGTTTGTCAGACGATAGCGAGGCGCGTGCAGCGAGGCAACCCGCAAGGCCACCCAGCCTCTCGACAATTCGGATGACGGCAGGCTGCGGGGCTTACACTTTCACAATGCGAGAGTGCAGGTGCGAACGGTTCCTGCGCGGGTGTTGGTCTCGACTGCCGCAACAAACTCCACCGTCGTCCCGGACAAGCGCGCCTTAAGCGCGCTTGTCCGGGACGACAGCAGAGAGTTTGTGGCGCTTGCCTGTGCGCGCTATCCAGCACGCCCCTCACACGATCCGCGACGCCTTGTTCCCCCAATACCGATCCCGCAGCAGCCGCTTGTACAACTTCCCTGTCGGCAGCCGCGGCAACTCCTTCTCGAAATCGACCGAGCGCGGCACCTTCTGCCGCGACAGCGATTTTGCGCAGAACGCGATCAGCTCTTCGGCGAGAGCCGGCCCCGGCACCACGCCCGGCATCGGTTGCACCACGGCCTTGACCTCTTCGCCGAGATCGACGTTGGGCACGCCGAAAACGGCGGCATCCGCCACCTTCGGGTGGGTGATCAAGAGGTTCTCGCATTCCTGCGGATAGATGTTCACCCCGCCGGAGATGATCATGAAGGTCGCGCGGTCGGTCAGGTACAGGAAGCGGTCGGCGTCGACATAGCCGACGTCGCCGACCGTGCTCATGCTGCCGTCGGGCGAGCGCGCCTCCCTGGTCTTCTCGGGATCGCTAAAATATTCGAACGGCGTTGCCGTCTTGAACCAGACCTGGCCCGGTGTGCCGGTCGGGCATTCCCGCATATTCTCGTCGAGAATGTGGAGATCGCCGAGCAGCACCTTGCCGACCGTGCCGCGATGGGCGAGCCATTCCTCGCTGTTGCAGGCGGTGAAGCCGAGGCCCTCGGTCGCGCCGTAATATTCGTGGATGATCGGTCCCCACCATTTGATCATGTCGTCCTTGACCAGGGCCGGGCAGGGCGCGGCGGCGTGGATCGCGATCTCCAGCGAGGACAGGTCGTAGCGGCCACGCACCTCCTCCGGCAACTTCAGCATGCGCGAGAACATCGTCGGCACCAGCTGCGTGTGGGTGATGCCCCATTGCTCGACGAGCTGGAGGTAACGCTCGGGATCGAAACTCTCCATGATGATCACGGTGCCGCCCATGCGGATTGTGAGGTTCACGGCAGCCTGCGGGGCGGAGTGATAGAGCGGTGCGGGCGACAGATAGACCATGCCTTCCCGGGTAGTGCCAAAGCTTCGTCAGAAAATCGAACAGCGGCAGATTGTGCTTCGGCGGCTCTTCCGGCAGGGGCCGCAAAATGCCCTTCGGTCGTCCCGTCGTGCCGGACGAATAGAGCATGGCGGTACCGAGCCACTCGTCGGCGATCGGCGTTTTGGGTAGCTCGGCAGTCACCTCCGCGAGCCCGACGATACGTTCGCTCTCACCGGGGCCGTCGGCGACGATGCAGAGCCTGACGTCGGGGCAGGCCTTGATAGCCTCGCGCGCGATGTCGAGCTTGGCCATGGACGTGATCAGGATCTTCGACTGGCTGTTGACGAGGAGATAGGCGAGCTCGCCCGGCGTCAGGAAGGAGTTGATGCAGGTGTAGTAGAGCCCGGCGCGTTCACCCGCGCCGCAGGCTTCCAGATAACACGAATTGTTCTCCATGAAGATCGAGTAGTGATCGAGCCGTTTCAAGCCGTGCTTGCGGAACAGATGCGCCAGCCGATTGCTGCGTGCCTCGAGCTCGCGATAGGTGACGGTCTCGCCCGTCGCCGCCATGATGAAGGCGGGCTGCAGCGGGCGCAGGCGGGCATGCGTACCAGTATACATCGATCCTCCGGCTTTCGATCAGGCGGCAAGAAGCAGGATTTCGCGCACGTCGGCGGGGCCATCGATCTTGCGTGGGTTGCGCGGAATCCAGTTCGTGCGCATCGCCTGTTCGGCGATGGCGTCGAAATGCTGCGGCGATACCCGCACGTCAGCGAGGCTGCGCGGCATGCCGAGCGAACGGATGAAGGCATCGAGCACATCGGCGGCGTTGTGGCCGGGATAGCCCATGGCGGCGGAAACGATCATTTGCCGCTCGGCGTTGTCGCGCGCATTCCAGCGCATCACCGCCGGCAGCATGATGCAGGAGGTGTAGCCGTGCGGCACGTCGAAGGCCGCGCCCAACACGTAGCCGATGCCGTGGCTCGCGCCCATGGGCACGCCGGCTGAAAGTGCGCCCATCGACAGCCAGGTGCCGATCTGCGCGTCCATCCGCGCGTCGAGATCGGCAGGATCGGCCTTCACCCGCGGCAACGCATCGGCGAGCATGGCGAGTCCCTTCACCGATTGCGCATCCGCATAAGGGTGGGTCTCGCGCGAGCAGATCGCTTCGACGCAATGATCGACGGCGCGGATGCCCGTGGACAGGAACAGCCATTCCGGCGTGTGCACGGTGATGGCGGGATCGAGGATGGTCGCGCGCGGCACAATGAGCGGATGCCGCAGCATCTGCTTTACATGCGTGCTGCGGTCGGTGACTCCAGCGATCGCGCTGAACTCGCCGCCGGCGATCGTGGTCGGCACGCTGATCTGCCGCACGCCTGGCGCGGTCATCTCGGGCGCGGTGCCCTTATGGACGCGGATGCGCTCGAAGCCCTCGATGTCGTCGATGCCGTTGGCAAGGCAGAGCTGCACCGCCTTGGCCCCGTCGGTGATCGAGCCGCCGCCCACGGTGACAATGAGGTCGGCTTGCGCCTCGCGCGCCGCTTGGGTCGCCGCGATCACCGCTTCACGCGGCGTATGCGCCGGCATGGCGTCGAACAGGCCGGCACAGCGCTCGCCGAGCGCCTGCGTGATCTTCGCAATTTCGTCGGTCTGCCGGTTCAGCGTGCCCGAAACCATCAGGAACGCGCGGCGCGTTCCCAGCCGGTCCATCTGCGCGACGATGGCGCCGGCAGCGGGATGGCCGAACACGACCTCCTCGATCGCGCCGAAAACGACACGTCCCTGGTGCACGCCGTCCTCCCCGGACAATTCGTCTTGTTCTTGTGCCGGCAGCCTAGCCGAGTGGCGGCCGTCCGTCATGCGCGAAGGCGCTGGGGTGGCCTCTCTGCTCCCTTGCACGGTTCTTACCGGGAGATTGGCGGGAAGAGAGCCCTGTCAACGCGCCATCCGGCCAAGGCGCTCTTCCAAGCCTCGCGAGCAGTGCGGTCTTGAAGAGTTCATCATCGCAACACATCTTGTGTCGCCCGCGGGTAGGCGAGTACCCTGCCTTTTCTGCGGCTTTGATGCGAGGACCTGGGATGAGCGGACCTGACGGAAGCGAGCAGTTTGTCAAAAAGCACGATTTCGTTCAGCCTCGGCCCTACGCGATGACAGGCCTTCTCGCCGTGGCATTCGCGCTGACCGGCTGCGACAAACCGGCATCACAGGCCGCTGCCCCACCGCCGGCGCAGGTGACAGTCGCCCAGCCGGTCAAGCGCACGGTCACCGATTGGGACGAGTTCACCGGCCGCTTCGAGGCGGTGGAGGAGGTGCAGGTGCGGCCGCGCGTCGGCGGCTTCGTCAACTCGGTCGAGTTCACGGACGGCGCTATCGTGCGTCAGGGCGATCTGCTCTACGTGATCGACCCGCGCCCGTTCGAGGCGGTGGCCACCCAGGCGGAGGGGCAGCTGTCGGATGCACGGGCCAAGGTGGAACTCGCCAAGCGCGAGCTCGATCGCGGCCTTAGCCTGGTGCAGACCAGCGCCGTCTCCGAGCAAGTCGTCGATCAGCGCCGCCAGGCCTTGCAGGCCGCGCATGCGGCCGAGATGCAGGCGGAAGGCGCGCTGAAGGCGGCGAAGCTCAACATCGAGTTCACGCACGTGACGGCACCGCTGACCGGCCGTGTCAGCCGCCATCTCGTCAGCCCCGGCAATCTCGTGCAGGGCAGCGACAACGCATCGTCGACGTTGCTGACCTCCATCGTGACACTCGATCCGATCTACATCTATTTCGACATGGATGAGGCGACATTCATCAAGTACAGCAAGCTGTGGTTCGAAGGCCGTCGCCCGAGCTCGCGCGACACGGCAAACCCGGTGCAAGTGTCTCTCGCCGGCGAGACCAAGCCGTCTCACGAAGGCACCATCAACTTCCTCGACAATCGCCTCGACGTCTCCACGGGAACGCTGCGCAGCCGCGCGGTGGTCAAGAACACCGATTTGTCTATCCTGCCCGGCCAGTTCGGTCGCGTCCGCCTGATCGCCAGCGCGCCCTATGAGGCGCTGCTGATTCCGGACGCCGCTGTTGCGACCGACCAGTCCCGCAAGATCGTTTTCGTGGTGAAACCTGATGATACGGTCGAGGCGCGCCCTGTCGCGCTCGGGCCGCTCGACGAGGGCCTGCGCGTGATCCGTGAAGGGCTGAAGCCGGACGATCGCGTCATCGTCAGCGGCATCCAGCGCGCCCGCGTCGGCGCCAAGGTCGCCCCGCAGACCGCTCAAGCGCCGGCCGGTGGCAAGTCATGAACCTCGGCCGCCTCTCCATCAACCAGCCCATCCTGGCGATGGTGCTGTCGATCGTGCTGCTGATCGTCGGCGCGCTCGCCTACACCACGCTGCCGGTGTCCGAATATCCGCAAGTGGTGCCGCCCACCGTGGTCGTCACCACGCAATATCCCGGCGCCTCGGCGCAGACCGTGTCCGACACGGTCGCGGCTCCGATCGAGCAGCAGATCAACGGCGTCGAGGACATGCTGTATCTCTACAGCCAGGCGACCTCGAACGGACAGTTGACGATCACCGTCACCTTCAAGCTCGGCACCGATCTCGACAAGGCCCAGGTGCTGGTGCAGAACCGCGTCGCGATTGCACAGCCGCAATTGCCGGACGAGGTGCAGCGCAACGGCGTCGTCACCCGCAAGAACTCGCCCGACATCCTGATGGTCGTGTTCATGCTGTCGCCGGACGACAGCTTCGACCAGCTCTACATATCCAACTACGCGCTGCTTCAGGTCCGCGACCAGCTGCTGCGCATCGACGGCGTCGGCGACATCCAGATTTTTGGCGCGCGCGATTATTCGATGCGGCTGTGGCTCGACCCTGACCGCATCGCCAATCTCGGCCTGACTTCGACCGAGGTGCTGGCCGCGATCCGCGCGCAGAACGTCCAGATCGCCGGCGGCCAGATCGCCGAGCCGCCGATCGCGGACCGAGCCTTTCAGCCGAATCTCACCTTTACCGGACGTTTGAAGGACCAGAAGCAGTTCGAGGACATCCTGATCAAGGCCGGTTCCGACGGCCGCACGGTGCGGCTGCGCGACGTCGCCCGGATCGAGCTCGGCGCACTGGCGTATTCCACCAACAGCTTCCTGCTGCGCAAATCGGCCGTCGCCATGCTGGTGACCCAGCGGCCCGGATCGAACGCGCTGGCGACGGCCAAGAGCATCTCCGACACCATGACGAAGCTCAAGGAGAGCTTTCCGAAAGGTCTCGACTACAACATCGGCTATAATCCGACCGAGTTCATCGCCCAGTCCGTCCACGAGCTGATCAAGACAATCTACGAAGCCATGCTGCTGGTGGTCGTCGTGGTGCTGGTATTCCTGCAGGGATGGCGTCCCGCGATCATCCCGATCATCGCGATCCCGGTCTCGCTGGTCGGCACCTTCGCGGTGATGGCGGCGCTTGGATTCTCCATCAACAATCTCACCTTGTTCGGCCTCGTGCTCGCCGTCGGCATCGTCGTCGACGACGCCATCGTCGTGGTGGAGAATGTCGAGCGACATCTCGAGCATGGCATGAGCAGGCGTGATGCCGCGCTCAAGACCATGGAGGAGGTCGGCGGCGCGCTGGTCTCGATCGCCCTGGTGCTCACCGCCGTGTTCGTGCCGACCGCGTTCTTAGGAGGCATATCCGGGCAGTTCTTCCAGCAATTCGCCGTCACCATTGCGGTTGCGACGGCGATCTCCTGCTTCTGCTCGCTGACGCTGTCGCCGGCGCTGGCCTCGCTGATCCTGACGCCGCACGAGGAGAAGAAGCCTCCGGCCGCTTGGAACGTGATCGCGCGCGGCTGGAACGCCTTCACCGGCGTCTTCAACCGCGTGTTCGACCGGCTCGCGCACGGCTATGCCAGCGTCGCCGATTTCGTGATCCGGCATTCCGTCGTGATGCTTCTGATCTATGTCGTGCTGATCGGCAGCGCCGGCTGGCTGATCGTGACCACCCCGCAGGGCTTCATCCCCGCGCAGGATCGCGGCTATGTCATCATATCGGTGCAATTGCCGGGCGCCGCTTCGCTGGCGCGCACCACCGAGGTGGTCCGCGAGATCGAGCGCATCTCGCTGGATACGCCGGGCATCGTCCGCGTTGCCGCTTTCGCCGGCTTCTCCGGCGCCACGCGCACCCAGGCCGGCAATGCGGCCGCGCTGTTCCCGGTGTTCGACGAGCCCGAGGCGCGGCTGAAGAAGGGATTGTCTGCGAACGCCATCACGGCCGAGCTGCGCAAACGCCTGGCCGCGATCCAGGGTGCGTTCATCATCGTGATTCCGCCGCCGGCCGTGCCCGGCATCGGCACCGGCGGCGGCTTCACCATCCGCATCCAGGACCGCCAGGGTCGCGGGCCTGAGCTGCTCGCCGCGGCCACCGACGAGCTCGTCGCCGCGGCGCGCAAATCGCCCTTGCTGCTCGCTCCGACGGTGTTCTCGCCGTTCTCAGCCAACACGCCGCAGCTCTTCGTCGATATCGACCGCACCAAGGCGCAGAAGCTGGGCGTGCCCATCGCCAATATCAACGACACGATCCAGACCTATTTCGGATCGACCTATGTCAACGACTTCAATCTGTTCGGGCGCACCTATCACGTCACGGCGCAGGCGGACTTCCCGTTCCGGAAAGAGCCCAGCGATCTCGCGCGATTGCGGACGCGCAACGCCAATGGCGACATGGTGATGCTCGGCAGTGTGGTCGAGTTCAAGGACGTGTCCGGCCCCGACCGCGTGGCGCGCTACAATCTCTATGCGGCGTCCGAACTTCAGGGCGAACCGGCGCCGGGCACCAGCTCGACCACCGCGCTCAACACCATCAAGCAGCTCGCGGACGATACGCTGCCGAGCGGCTTCACCTTCGAGTGGACGGACCTGTCCTACCAGCAGATCACTGGCGGCAACGCCGGCCTCTACGTGTTCCCGATCTGCGTGCTGTTCGTCTATCTCGTGCTCGCCGCGCAATATGGCAGCTGGACGCTTCCGTTCGCGGTGATCCTGATCGTGCCGATGTGCCTGTTGGCTGCCACCATCGGCGTGCGCATCATGGGCCAGGACGTCAACATCCTCACGCAGATCGGCTTTGTCGTGCTGGTGGGACTGGCGGCGAAGAACGCGATCCTGATCGTCGAGTTCGCACGCGACATCGAGAACGAGGGCAAGCCGCGGCTGGAAGCCGTGATCGAGGCCTGCCGCCTGCGCCTGCGGCCGATCCTGATGACGTCGTTCGCCTTCATCCTCGGCGTGCTGCCGCTGGTGATCTCCAGCGGCTCCGGCTCGGAGATGCGGCAGGCCGTGGGCGTTGCCGTGTTCTTCGGCATGATCGGCGTCACCCTGTTCGGGCTTCTGTTCACGCCGATCTTCTACGTGGTGGTGCGGAACCTCGCAGAGGGGCGGCGGGACAAGAAGCCGGAGATGGCGGCTTGATGCTGCCTCTCTGTGGCCGTAGACGTCTCCACACCCACCGCTGTCATCCCCGCGAACGCGGGGATCCATAACCACAGGGAGTGGTTTGGCGCGACAGCGGCAACTCCGACTCTTCGCCAAACATCTCCCTGTGGCTGGGTCCCGGATCTGCGCGCGCTTAAGGCGCGCTTGTCCGGGACGACGGCGGAGAATGCGGCGCACCCCCACCCATACTAACGACCAACGTGAAATGGATGGGCACGCGCGGGGTTCTTCACTAGTATCCGCGCGATTTCAAAACAGAAAACTACTGGGAGCTTAACGAATGAAATCAGCATTTTTGGTCGCCGCAGCGTCGGCCGTATTGCTTGCCGCGCCGGCCTTCGCGCAAGGCGTCAAGATCGGCATCCTCAACGATCAGTCCGGCGTCTATGCGGACTACGGCGGCAAATGGTCGGTCGAAGCGGCCAGGATGGCGATCGAGGATTTCGGCGGCGAGGTGCTCGGCCAGAAGATCGAGCTCATCACCGCCGACCATCAGAACAAGCCGGACCTCGCCAGCTCGATCGCGCGCCGCTGGTACGACGTCGAGAACGTCGACATGATCACGGAGCTGACGACCTCCTCGGTCGCGCTCGCGATCCACGAGCTTTCCAAGGAAAAGAAGAAGATCGACATCGTCGTCGGCGCCGCGACCTCGCGCCTCACCGGCGATGCCTGCCAGCCCTATGGTTTCCACTGGGCCTACGACACCCACGCGCTCGGCGTCGGCACCGGCGGCGCACTGACCAAGGCCGGCGGCGACACCTGGTTCTTCCTCACCGCGGATTACGCCTTCGGCTATGCGCTGGAGAAGGACACCAGCGAGATCGTCACCGCCAATGGCGGCAAGGTGGTCGGCTCGGTTCGCGTGCCGCTCAACTCCTCGGACTTCTCCTCCTTCCTGCTCCAGGCGCAGAGCTCGAAGGCGAAGATCGTGGGCCTCGCCAATGCCGGCCTCGACACCACCAACTCAATCAAGCAGGCGTCCGAGTTCGGCATCGTCTCAGGCGGCCAGAAGCTCGCGGGCCTCTTGATGACGCTCGCCGAAGTCAACGGCCTCGGCCTTCAGGCCGCGCAAGGTCTGGTGCTGACCGAAGGCTATTACTGGGATCTCAACGACAAGACGCGCAATCTCGGCGAACGCTTCCTCAAGCGCACCGGCCGGATGCCCAGCATGATCCATGCCGGCACCTACTCGGCGACGCTGAGCTACCTGAAGGCCGTCAAGGCCGCCGGCACCAAGGACCCGGATGCCGTCGCCAAGAAGCTGAAGGAGCTGCCGGTCAACGACGATTTCGCGCAAGGCGGCAAGGTGCTCGAGAACGGCCGCATGGTCCACGACATGTATCTGTTCGAGGTCAAGAAGCCCTCGGAATCGAAGAAGCCGTGGGACTACTACAAGCTGCTTGCCACCGTCCCCGGCGACAAGGCCTTCTTCACCGCCAAGGAAAGCGGCTGCCCGCTGACGAAGTAGGGAAGTGGCACAGCGAGCGCCACACACTCGGTCATCCCCGCCTAGTGCGCAATTGCGCACGGGAGTGGGGATCCATAACCCCAGGGAGACGTGTGGCGCGAGATGCCTACTCCGAGTCTTCGCAAAACGAGTTACTGTGGGTCTGGATCCCGGATCTTCGCTGCGCTCGTCCGGGACGACAGCGGAATGTTTGGCGGCGGATTGCCTCACACCATCCGCAACACCACAGCTCCCAGCGCTCCTGCCCACAACGCCATGGCGGCGATGCTCTGGATCGCGAAACCCATACCGCGCTTGGCCGCAGCCTTCGAATAGCCGACGAAATAGACGATACGGCCGATGATCCAGACCACGCCAATACCCGCCGCGATGGCGTCGCTGATGTAGATCGCGAACAGCCAGAGCGCTGGCAGGAAGATCGGCATCCATTCCAGCGTGTTCATCTGGATGCGGAAGGCGCGTTCGAAATCCGGATGGCCCGACATCGCAGGCACCTTGACGCCGGTCTTGGTGCGCGAGCGCGACACGTTGATGGCGGTGAAGAAATAAAAGGCGATCGCCAGCAGCGTGACGAGGGCGGTGAGATGATACATGGTTAGTTCCTCGAAGAGATCGCGTTCAATAGCCCGTCAGCTCGAGATAGCCAACGCCGTCATGCGTCCCGGCAAAGCTGATCGGTCCTTCCCAATAGGAGAAGCCGGTCCCCATCCAGGCCCCTGGATTGAGCGGCTTGCACAGAATCGAGAACGATCGCGAGGGGATCGCGATCTGCCATTCCACCGGCAGCTTGCGTCCCGCAACATCCGCGGTTGCCTTCGGGATCATCTGGATATCGCTGCCCGCGATCATCTGCGTGTCGCCCGCGGCGCTGATCCAGTTGCCGAACGGATAATCCTTGCCGTCCTTCTGCCGCAGCCGGTACAGCATCAGCTTGTCGCCGGATGCGAGATGCAGTGAGAGCCAGTCCCAGCCGGTCTGGTCGGCATCGAGCGGCTGGCTGCTCCACTCCCTGTCCATCCAGGCCTGGCCCGAGACGTCGATCAGCCTGTCGTCGATGGTGAGCGTGCCCCGCGCGCGGTAGAACGGCTGGCTGTAATAGTAGGACGCCTGCCCGCGCTCGGACTTGCGACTGTAGCCGCCATCGCCCTGCAGGACCACCGGACGATCGGCCTCCAGCGTCAATGCGTAGCTGAAATCGGTGCCGGACGCCTTCAGCGTCAGCGGTGCCAATGTGCGATCGTCGGTGCGCTCAAGGCCCTTCATCTCCCAGTCGTCGATCCAGGCATCGAACGGCTTGGCCGTCACGCCGGCCTGCCCGACGCCGCCGCGCGAAAACGTTTCGTTGAAGCGGTGGGTGTCGGCCCGTGTCACCGCTGCATGCGCCATCCACACCTGCTGATTGGCCCAGCTTTCGCCTTGTGGACCCGGCTGCGCGGCCTGGCGGAACAGCGTCCATTGCAGGCCGCAAGCCGCGCCGCTGCCATCGACGAGGTTTGCCGTGAGATACCACCACTCGATGCGAAAGTCCGGATGCGGCCCGTGATCGGCGGGAAAGGTGAATGTCATTCCCGGCGTGACCTTGGCAAAGCCGTCGGCGGCCTCGCCGAGCCCGGCATAGCCCTGCGCGCCGGCGCGCCGCGCGAGAGCGAGGGCGGCGATGCCGGCGGCGATGGCGCGCCGCGAGATCCGGTCAGCGTTCATTGGCAAACACCTTGACGAGGGTCGCCGGCTGCATCCGCGCCAGCCGCAGCATCGGCAGCAAGGCGGCCACCAGCGAAGCAAGCAGTGCGACCACGACCAGTTCGACCAATTGCAGCGGAAACACGTGGAACGGCAGCCGCCAGCCGAATGCCTTCACATTGACGATCGCAATCAGGCACCACGCCACCAGGAGGCCGAGCGGTACCGCCAGCAGCGACGTGAACAGTGCGACCGAAAGCGTCTTGGTCAGCTCGATCGCGGCAAGGCGCGGCCGCGTGACGCCGATCGCCCACAGCGGGGCGAGCTGCGGCAGGCGGGAGTTCGCCAGCGTCAGCAGGCTGGTCAGCAGCGCGATGCCGGCGACGCCGAGCGTGAAGGCGTTCAGCGCGGAGGTCACGGCGAAGGTGCGATTGAAGATGCGGATCGATTCCGCCTTCACCGTCGCCTGGTCGGCGACGCTTCGGTCGTCGAGCGCAAACTGCTTCTGCAAAGCCGCGATCAGGCCGGGGATATTTTCCTTGGCGACGATCAGGCCCATCCGCGTCTGCGGCGTCTGCGGAAACTGCCGGACCAGCGCCGCGACATTCACGGCAAGCTGCCCCCTGGGATTGCCGTAATCGGCATAGATGCCGACGATGTCGAGCTCCCAGGTGCCGCCCGGCGCCGGCACTTCGATCACATCACCGAGGCGCACATTCAGCCGGCGGCTCAACTGCTCGCTGATGAAGGCGGCGTTGCCCGGCACCAGCCGGGTCCAGGCGCGCGGCGCGGCTTGCAGCAGCGGCCAGCGCTCGCGATACAGCGCGTGATCGGGCAGGCCCAGCAGCTCCACCGGCTGGTCTCGAATCTGCGCTTCCGCACGTCCGCCCGAGAGGATCGCCTGGACGTCGCTGCGCTGCTTCAGCCAGTTGCGGATCGCAACGCCCTGCGCATTGTCGGACGCGCTGATGTAGACGTCGGCGGCGAGCCGCCCGTCGAGCCAGCCGATGAAGGTGCGGCTGAAGGTCTCCACCATGGTGGACACCCCGACATTGACGGCGAGCGCGAGCAGCAGCGCCATCAGGGCGAGCGACAATCCGGAAAGCTGTTGTCGGCTGTCCGCCCAGAACCACAGCGCAAGCGGGCCACGCGCGACGCGCTGGCCGGCGTGCAGGATGATGTCGAGGAAGGCCGGCAGGATCAGCGCCGCACCTAACATCAGGGCCGCGAGCACGCCAAAGCCCGCGATCAGCGATTGCCCGTAGTGGAGCAGCAACAGGGCGACCGCGAACACGGCGCAGGCCGCACAGCTCTGCAGGACCAGCCAGCGGCGTTGCCGTTGCTGCCAGGCGCGCGGCTGGGCGGTTGCCAGCACCGGCATCCTGATCGCCTTGATCAGGCTCGTTGCTGCCGCCACCAGCGCGCCGGCAACGCTGATGCCGATGCCGGCGAGCCACCACTCGCCTCGCAGGCTGAGCTGCCCCGGAATCTGCGCGCCATAGAGCCCGCGCAGCGAAGCGGCGACGTCGGGCAGCAGGGCAGCCGCGATGAAATAGCCGCAAGCGAGCCCGATCAGCCCGGCGATCAGCGCCAGTGCCACCAGCTCGACCACCAGCACCGTGTTGACCAGTCGCGCCGAGGCGCCGCAGGCGCGCAAGGTCCGCAGCATCGGCAGCCGCTGTTCGAAGGCGAGGCCGACGGCCGAGTTGACGATGAACAGGCCGACGAAGAACGACAACAGGCCGAACGCGGTGAGATTGAGATGGAAACTGTCGGTGAGATGCTCAAGCTCCGTCTCGGCATCCGGCTCGACCCGCTGCAACTGCTCGCCAACGACGCTGGCCAGCGGCGCCGGCTTGCCCTTCGGCTTGCCGATCAGTAGGCGGGACACCTGATCCGGCTTGTTGAGGAGGCGCTGTGCCACGCCGATATCGACCACGAGCACGTCTGGCACGAGCTGCGGCAGCACGCGCAGCGGCGGCAGCTTTGCGCCATTGCTGATCGCCGGCGCCGCGCCTTCCGCCTCCTGCAAATCGGCCAGCGTCTCCCGCGCCGCCAGCGTCTGGCCCGGCGGCGCAACGAAGCTGCTCAGATCCGAGGCGCCAAGCCGCGGCGCGTTGCCGACATCGGCCGGCAGCGTCACCGGCTCGATGCCGAGCAGCCGCACCGAGCGCCCGTTGATCTGGACCCGTCCCTCCAGCACCGGCGAGACCGGCCAGCCCGCGCGCCGGAGCTTGACGAACAGTTCCTGGGAAAAGGTTGCCGCATTTGGCGCCACCAGCATCGCCGTGCGCACGCCGCCGAACGTCGCCGCGGCACGGTCATAGGCATTGCGGGCCTGCTGGTTGATCGCCTGCACGCCGCTCCATAGCGAGGTCGCCGCGATCAGCCCGATCAGCAGCGTGGCGAACTGCATCTTGTGTCGCCGCCAATGGCTGAGCAGCACGGCGAGGATCCACAGCGCGCGCCTCATGCGATGCGCCCCGCATGCAGGGTGAGGTGGCGGTCGAGGGTCGCAGCCAGATGCAGGCTGTGCGTCACCATCAGGAAGCCGCAGCCGGTGCGCGCGACGAGGTCGCGCGTCAGCGCCAGCACGTCTTCGGCGGTGGCTTCGTCCAGATTGCCGGTCGGCTCGTCCGCGAGCAGCAGCGCGGGCTTTGTCGCGAGTGCCCGGCCGATCGCGACCCGTTGTTGCTGGCCGCCTGATATTTGCTCTGGATAACGCTTGAGCAGGCCGCCGAGTCCGAGCCGCTCGACAAGCTCCTTGATCCAGGCCCCGTCATGTCGGCCGGCGATCCGCGCCTGGAAGGCGAGATTGTCCGCGACCGAGAGGCTCGGGATCAGGTTGTATTGCTGAAAGACCAGCCCGATGCGATCGCGCCGCAAGCTGGCGCGTCCCGCATCCGACAGCTTGGTGACCTCGATCTCCTCCAGCCGGATCGTGCCGCCGTCGGCGGCATCGAGCCCCGCGATCAGGTGCAGCAATGTGCTCTTGCCGCTGCCGGACTCGCCGGTCAGCGCGACGCGTTCGCCGTGCCTGAGGTCGAGATCGACGCCGCGCAGCACATGGACCGGCTCGCCGGCCGAGGAGAACGTCTTGGAAAGATTTCGGATGCTCAGCACGATGAATGGCGCCGGACGGAATTAACGGAATTGCTGCGTAGCACACTTGCTGCGGAAATGCCGGGTTGCGTTGGTTGTGAAGCCGTTGTTAGCTTCCAAGACGGCCAAATCAAAAAAGTGCCAAAAAGACATACGGGGAGATTCATGAGCGCTCAGGGAACGCCAGCGGTGGCGGGCAGGACGGCAGGGCAATCCAAGGCAACGCCAAAGGGCGCCTGGACCGTTACATTTCTCCTCTTTCTCTTCATGGTGGTGAACTTCGCGGACAAGATCGTCGTCGGTCTCGCCGGCGTGCCGATCATGACCGACATGAAGCTCAGCGCCGAGCAGTTCGGCCTGCTCGGATCATCTTTCTTCTTCCTGTTCTCGATCTCCGCCATCGTGGTCGGCTTCATCGTCAACAAGGTGCCGACGCGCTGGGTGCTGCTTGCTCTGGCTGTGATCTGGGCGCTGGCGCAATTTCCGATGGTCGGCACCGTTTCCTTCACCACGCTCCTGATCTGCCGCATCGTGCTGGGCGCCGGCGAAGGCCCGGCCTTCTCGGTCGCCGCGCACGCCATCTACAAATGGTTCCCCGACGAGAAGCGCACGCTGCCGACCGCGATCCTGTCGCAAGGCTCGGCCTTCGGCGTCATCCTCGCGGTGCCGGCGCTGAACTGGATCATCGTCAACCATTCCTGGCATTATGCCTTCGGCGCGCTCGGCGTCGTCGGCCTGATCTGGGTTGCGGCCTGGCTCACGCTCGGCAAGGAAGGGCCGCTGGAGGACACGCAGGTCTCGGCCGCGGCCGAGCCGAAGATCCCATACTTGCAGCTTCTCACCTCGCGCACCTTCATCGGCTGCGTCGCCGCAACCTTCGGCGCCTATTGGGCGCTGTCGCTCGGCCTGACATGGTTCACGCCGTTCATCGTCAGGGGGCTCGGCTTCTCACAGAGCCAGGCCGGCTTCATCTCGATCCTGCCCTGGGTGTTCGGCGCGACCATCGTCATGCTCACCGGCTGGATCTCGCAGGTGATGATGGCGCGCGGCTACAACACCCGTGCGGCGCGCGGCGTTCTCGGCTCGGTGCCGCTGGTGATCGGCGGGCTGATCCTGGCGATGATGCCGCATGTCCAGGGCGCGGGCCTCCAGATCGCGCTGCTTGTGGTCGGCTCGGGCCTGTGCGGGGCGATCTATGTCGTCTGCCCGCCCATGCTCGGCGAATTCACTCCGACGTCGCAGCGCGGCGCGATCCTCGCGATCTACGGTGCGCTCTACACGCTCGCCGGCATCATCGCGCCGGCCGTGATGGGGGCCACGATCCAGCGTGCCGGCAGCACGATCGACGGCTACATGACCGGCTTCACCATTAATGCCGTGATCATGGTCGGCTCCGGCCTGCTCGGCCTGCTCCTGCTCTGGCCGAACACCGAGCGCGCGCGGCTGACGCGCGGTGCCGCTCCGCAGGCGGCGGCACTGAAGGGCGCGGTGTCGCCGACGTAGGGCGAGGCTCTCTTACCCTCCCCTGGAGGGGGAGGGTCGATCGCGCGCAGCGCGAGCGGGGTGGGGTGATCTCTCCGCTCGGGCACTGTTGGATGGGGAAAGACCGTCACCCACCCCGCTACGCATTTCGCTTCGCTGCATGCGTAGCTACCCTCCCCCTCCAGGGGAGGGTAGCTAGGCGCCCGTCTCGCTAATTCATCCCCTGCGCACCGCGAATCAGCTTGCCCGGCCGGCGTCCCGTCGCCTCGCCATGTCGCCGCGTCACCACGCCCGACACGATGGTCGCCTCGTAGCCGTCGACATCCTGCAGCAACCTCCGCCCGCCGACCGGCAGATCGTAATGCACCTTCGGCGGATGCAGATGCAGGCGGTCGTAGTCGATCACGTTGACGTCGGCTTTATAGCCTGGAGCAATAAGCCCGCGGTCGGTGAGACCGACCGAGAGCGCGGTCTTGCGCGACTGCGCCGCGACCACGAACGGGATCGTGAGCTTCTCGCCGCGCTTGCGGTCACGCGTCCAGTGCGTCAGCAGATAGGTCGGGAAGCTCGCATCGCAGATGATGCCGCAATGCGCGCCGCCGTCGGACAGGCCCGGCACCGATTGCGGATCGAGCAGCATTTCGCGCGTCGCATCGAGATTGCCGTCGGAATAGTTCAGGAAGGGCACGTAGAGCATGCCGCGGCCTTCGTCCGACAGCATGGCGTCATAGGCGAGCTCTTCCGGCTGACGGCCCAGCTTGCGCGCCTGCGGTCCCAGCGCGTTCTCCGGCGGCTGCTCGTAATCGGGGGGATCGCCGAGCAGGAACATCTTGTCGTAGTTGGGACGGAAGAACAGCGGATCGTCGGTCGCGGTCGCCGTCTCGCTCAGGATCGCCTTGCGCACATCAGGCTGGCGCAGCCGTGCCAGCCGTTCCTGCAGCGGCAGATGGGCGATCGCCCTGTAGCTCGGATGGGTCTGGAAAGGGTTGCGCGACAGCTCGAGCCCGAGCAAGAGCCCGACAGGGCGCGCCGCGATCTGCGCGGTGATGGAGAGACCGCGCAGCGCTGCCGCATTGATCTCGTCCAGCGTCTGGCGCCAGCGCTGCGGTGCCTTGTCGTTCTGCGTGATCGAGAACGAGATCGGGCACTTCGTCGAGTCTGCGACCCGCAGCATCATCGGCAGGTCTTCGTGGATGGTGGAGAGGTCGAGCACGAATTGCAGCACGCTGCGGCCCTGCCGGTGCATCGCGCCGGCAATCGCGGTGAGCTCGTCCTCGCCTGCTTTCAGCGTCGGTGTGAAATCGCCGGTCGAGGTGCGATGATTGAGCGTGCGCGAGGTCGAGAAGCCGAGCGCGCCCGAGCGTACCGCCTCGCCCGCGAGCTTTGCCATCGCCGCATTGTCCTCCGCGGTCGAGGGATCGCGGCGCGCGCCGCGCTCGCCCATGACGTAGACGCGCAGCGCCGCATGCGGCAGTTGCGCGCCGACATCGATGTCGAAATCGCGCCTGGAGAGCCAGTCCATGTAGTCTGGAAAGCTCTCCCAGGCCCAGGGAATGCCGGCGCTCAGCACCGGCTCCGGAATGTCCTCGACGCCTTCCATGAGCTGGATCAGGCGGGTGTGGTCATCAGGCTTGCACGGCGCAAAGCCGACGCCGCAATTACCCATGATCGCCGTGGTGACGCCGTTCTGTGAGGACGGCGTGATGTCCTGGCTCCAGGTGACCTGTCCGTCGTAATGGGTATGCACGTCGACGAAGCCAGGTGTCACCAGCTTGCCGCGCGCGTCGATCTCTTCGCGGCCCTTGGCCGAGATCTTGCCGACCGCGCTGATCTTGCCGCCGGTGATGGCGACATCAGCCTCGAACAGCTCGCCGCCGCTGCCGTCTACGACGGTGCCGTCGCGGATCACGAGATCAGGGGTGCTCATGGTGTTTCTTCCCGTTTTGTTGTTTTGCTTTTCTCTATCCGTCGTCCCGGACAAGCGAAGCGTAGATCCGGGTCCCATATCCACAGGGAGACGTTTCGCGAAGACTCGTAGTGACCAGTCTTGCGCTGCGATTCCTCCCTGTGGTTATGGATCCCTGCGCCCCGCGCGCAATCGGCAGGGACGACGGTTGAATTTGTAGCTCAAGCCTTGGCCGGCTTCCGCTCCGTGAACGGCGACAGCACCACCGTCGCCACCATGAAGATCACGGACGCGCCGAACACCCAGTGCGGTGCGTTCTGGTCCATGATCCAGCCGAATAGCAGCGGGCTGACGATGCCGCCGAGATTGAAACCGGTGGAGACGATGCCGAAGGCGCGCCCCGCAGCGCCGGCCGGCGCCGCATTGCGCACCAGCATGTCGCGCGAGGGCGCGATCACGCCGGAGAGGAAGCCCGCGGTCGCCATCGTGGCGGTCAGCGCCCAGCCCGGCAGCGTCACCAGCGCGATCAGCAGCACGATTGCCGCGTTCGCCGCAAAGCATGCCGCCGCGACATAGCCGTGACGCTCGGTGTGGTCGGCAAGGAAGCCGCCCGCGAGCACGCCGATGGCACTGGCGCCCAGGAACGCCGTCAGCGCGATGTTGGCGGCGGAGTAAGAGACGCCGTAGCCGCTCATCAGCGCCACCACGCCGAAATTGTTGATGCCGGCGACCGACAGGCTGAGCAGCATGAACAGCGCGGTCAGGGTGATCAGCGCCGGCGTGATCACCGCCTGCTTCGGCGCGCTCTCGCCGCCCGGCTTCTTCTTGTGCGCGCCCGCGTCCGGAATGTTCATGACGATCAGCAGCAGCGCCACTGCGACACCAATCGCGCCGGACGCGATCAGCGCCCCGGCGCCACCGGACAATGTGACGAGCGCTGCGACGATGGCCGGCGCTACCGCACCGCCGAGAAAGCCGGCAAAGGTGTGGATCGAGAAGGCGCGGCCCATCCGTGCCTCGTCCATGTGTTCCGCCAGAATCGCGTAATCGGCGGGATGGTAGACGCTGTTGGCGAGGCCGAGCAGCACGGCGCAGGCGATCAGCGAGGCGTAGCTGAGGTGCAGCCCGAGCAGGATCAGCGCGATACCGCCGAGCGTCAGCCCGGCCAGCAAAATCCTCCGCGCGCCGAAATGGTCGACCAGATAGCCCGTCGGCGCCTGCGTCAGGCCGGACACCACCGCAAACACGGTGAGCGCGAAGCCGAGCTCGATATAGCCGACGCCGAGCTGGCTTTTGAGAAACGGGAACAGCATCGGCAGCACCAGCAGATGGAAATGGCTGACCCAATGCGCGATCGAGATTCCGGTCAGCGTGCGCAGCGCACTGTCCGCCTTGCCTTGCTGCGGTGCGGCGAGAACGTCGACCATTGCAGTTCCGTTTCACTCCCGATGGAGGCGCAAACTATCGGGGAGAGCGGTTATTTGTCCATGAACGCAGGCGCATGGCAGCTAGCGAGGACGCTGCAATCTCGATGATTGCTCGGCGGTGCAGTGTGGCACACTGCGCTTCCTCCCCCGCAAGGGGGGGAGGGAACGCACAGTTCGCGATGCAGCTTCATGCCCTCACAACGGGTCGTCATCCGGCCCGTAGCGGTCGCGCTTCGGTGTTGCGATATCGCCGTCTTCGTAATCGTCGTCATCGATCTCGCGCGGCGGCAGGGGCTTCTTCGCCTTGTCGTCCGCCGGCCTGTTCTCGGCAGTCTTGGGCGGCTCGTTCGGCTTGCCAGTCTTGGCCATGATTGGTCCCGGATGGTGATGCTGGATCCGATCCTATCCGGAAAATGCTTGCGGCGCCTGACCTATCGCAAGCCGATGTCCGTTCAGTGCAGCACCGGCCCGCCCGCCTTCTTCCAGGCATCGATGCCGCCGGCGATATGGGCGGTGTTGAGAAGCCCCGCTTCCTTCGCAGCCGCCACGGCCATCGCCGAGCGTTCTCCGAAGGCGCAGAAGAACACTACACGGCGGCCGGTGGCGGCCGCGACCTCGCGCAGCATGCCGCCGGGCTTGAGGCTCTCCTCGACGGAGGGATAGGGCGTGTGCAGCGCGCCCTCGAGCATGCCGTGCTTCAGCCGCTCGTTGGTCTCGCGCAGGTCGACCAGCAGGATGTCGGGCCGGCCGAGCGCGCGGATCGCCTCGGCGGCGCTGAGCGCGCGGCCTTCCTTTTCCAGCTCCTCCTGATGCAGGCCGACATGCATGTTGGCGGGCACCGCCACGTCCATCATCTTCGGATTGGGCAGCTTCAGGTTCGCCATCAACTCGATATATTCGTCCACCGAGCGCACCTGGAGCCGCGGATTGTAGCGCTTCTCCTCGCCGATGGTGGAGACGGTGTCGCCCTTGTAGTCATGCGCCGGGAACACCATCGTTTCGTCCGGCAGCTTCAAGAGGCGGTTGAAGATCGAATCGTATTGCGCGCGCGATGAGCCGTTCTGGAAATCGGTGCGGCCGGTACCGCGGATCAGAAGCGTGTCGCCGGTGAAGACGCGGTCGCCCATCAGATAGGAATAGGAATCGTCGGTGTGACCCGGCGTGTACATCACGTCGAGCGACAGGCCCTCGATCGTCACCTTGTCGCCGTCGGCCACCCGCATCGCCACCACGTCGGCCTTGGTCTGGTCGCCCATCACGGTCATGCAATGGGTGCGGTCGCGCAGCTCGCCGAGGCCGGTGACGTGGTCGGCATGCAGATGGGTATCCACTGCCTTCACCAGCTTGAGGTCGAGCTCGCGCAGCAATTGGCAGTAGCGGTCGACCTTTTCCAGCACGGGATCCAGGATGAGCGCCTCGCCGCCGGCGCGGCTGGCCAAGAGATAGCTGTAGGTGCCCGAGACGCTGTCGAAGAGCTGGCGGAAGATCATGGCTTGGACCCGGCGTGGAACTAATTTCGAGGATTCTACTACGCCGGGGGTCGAAAGGAGAAGTAATTCACTGGATAGGTAGCAAAATTTGGAAGATTTTATTCCACGTCTTGGGTGGGACGACGGCCTCAAATTCCCCTGTCGTCCCTGCGAACGCAGGGGCCCACAACCCCAAGGAGGAGTTTGGCGAAGACCAGCCGTTCGGTACTGCAACCGCCGCGAAGGATAGATCACGCGGTATGGGTCCCTGCGTTCGCAGGGACGACAGGAGAGTGTGATGCACCGGGCGCCTACGGCCTCACCAATGTGTACCCGTTCTCGGCCAGGAACAGGATCTGCCCAACCCCCACCTGCACCGGCGTCGCAGCGGGGATGAACTCCGGCCGCTTGCCTGTCTCCCGCTCGATCGTATCGACGGTGTTGAGGCAGATGTCGAAGCGAACGCCCTGTGCGATCAGGCTCTCGACCTGCTTGCGGCGCTCGCTGCCGGCAAGAAGCAGGTCGATGCCGGGACCGAACACCACCACTTCGATCGCGATCTTGTCGGGATCGTAGGCCTTCAGCAGGTTATTGGCGACGCTCAGCACCAGCGCCTGCTTCCTCGCATCGCCATCGGAGAGCTGCAGCACGATCCTGTGCTCGGCGAACGGCTTGTCCTGGAGCGGCACCTGTTGTGCCAGAGCGGGCGGGGCCGCCGCCCAGACGAGCAATGCCAGCATCATCGCGGATATGAGCTGCGACCTCTTCATCCCTGTCCTGCAATGCCTGGATTGCCCTCGACCCCCTTCAGCGTGACGCCGGAGCCGAGCCGCTCCGGCAACATCCGGCCCGAGCGCAGATACTTGCCGACGACGTCCCATACCGGCGCGCCTTGCTGGCCGTTGACCGAAGCCCAGCCCGCGACCTTGTAGCGGTGTCTGGCGCTGAGCGCCTTGCCGCTGCCAAGCCTCAGCTCCGAGATGCGGCTGCCGATCGCGGCTGTCGGCGCGCAGGTGTAGCTGAGCCCGCCGACGCGCACCATGTCGCCGCCCTGCTGGTAATAGGGATCGGCGTTGAAGAGGTTGTCGCAGACGTCTTCCAGCACGTCCTTGATCTGGGCTCCCGTCATTTCCTGTACATAGGTCTCGGGATAGGTGATCGCGGTCTCCGCCAGCAGATCCTCCATGGTCAGCGCCTGGCCGGACAGCGCGGTGACGCCCCAGCGGAAGCCCGGCGACAGCGCGATCTCGGCGTCGAGCTCGGCACGCAGCGCGGTGCAGATCAATTCGTCGACGGGCCCGGAGAAATTGTCGCGGCGGTAGAGCAGGCGATCCGGCGTTGCGATCTTCTCCGACCAGTCGCTCACATGCTGCGCGCGCAGCCGGCCGATCAGCTCGGCCATGGCAGGGTCGGGCTTCAGCAGCTCGGAATAAACCGGCAGCAGATGATAGTGGACGTCGCTGACCTTGCCCTTGTCGAGTGCAAGATCGAGCACGGCCAGGAATTTTCCGTTGGAGCCGGCATTGGTGACGAGCGTCGTGCCGCCTGCATTCTTCACGGCAATCGGCTGCGGTACGGCATCATGGGTGTGGCCGCCGAGGATGATGTCGATGCCGGTGACCCGGCTTGCGAGCTTGAGGTCGACATCCATGCCGTTGTGCGACAGCAGGACGACGGCATCGACCTTGTCGGTGCCCCGCAAGGCATCGACATGCTTCTGCAACTCCTCCTCGCGGATGCCGAAGCTCCAGTCCGGTGTGAACCTTTTCGGATGCGCGATCGGAACGTAAGGGAAGGCCTGGCCGACGATCGCGACGCGATGCCCGCCGAGCTCCTTGATCATCGAAGGCTTGAACACGCGGCCGGTGGCCTTGTCGAAGGCGGGGGCGTCGTTGAACGCGGCTTCCTCGGTCAGGAACACGTTCTGCGCCAGGAACTCGCCCTTGAAGCGCTCGAGATTGTCGCGCAGCGCCTGCTCGCCATAGGTGAATTCCCAATGCCCGGTCATCGCCTCGATGCCGAGCAGATTGGCGACTTCGACCATGTCGCGGCCCTGCATGACGTTGGCAAGCCCGGTGCCCTGCCAGAGATCGCCGCCGTCGACGAGCAGTGAGCGCCGCTCGCCGACATCGGCGCGCAAGCGGTCGACCAGCGTCTTCAGATGGGCGAAGCCGCCGAGCTTGCCGAAGCGTCCTGCGGACTTTTCGAACTCGAAGCAGGTGAAGGCATAGGCATCCGCGCTGTCGGGCCGGATGCCGAACCGCTCCAGGAAGGCGCGGCCGACCAGATGCGGCGGCCGTCCCGCCATCTCACCGATACCGATATTGACGCTGGGCTCGCGGAAATAGACCGGATTGAGCTGCGCGTGCGTGTCGGTGATGTGCAGGATCCGCGCGTTGCCGAACCGCTCGATGTCGTAGATGCTGGCGGCCTCGGTGCCGCGGGCCAGCCGCGGCAGGCCGAGCGTTGCGGCGGCAAGGCCTGCACTTCTCAGGAAATCGCGGCGGCGGATCGCCATCCAAAAATTCTCCGCGCCTCTCGTGATCGTCGGACTATTCCACTCAGGCGCAGTCTAGCGGATTTCCATCGCCTTCCAGGCTTCTTTTTCGGACGTGGCCTGGAAGATCGACGCCTTCGCCATGGCCTCGGCCTCCCTGGCCGCGGCAACCGCACGGTCGAAATCGCCGCCGTCGGCAGCCTTCTTCGCTGCCGCCAGCGCAGATACGGTCACGGTCCATTGATTGCGCATGCCGGCCGCCTCCTTGGAGGCGGCTTCGGCGGCGGCATAGGCCGCCTTGTAGTCCGCCTCGTTCGCCGCGCGCGCGGATGGCGCAAGGCTCAAGACGAGCAGCATGGCGAGAGCAAGTGACCGCTTCATGGCCGTGCTCCCGGGCCCGAGATCGGCAGGCCGTTGGCGACGTAGGACAGGAAATATTCGACGTCGCGATATTCGTCCGATTGCGGCTCCAGCGGAACCGCGCGGGTCTGGCTGTTGCAGGTGACGAAGCGGCGGCTGGTGGTGCCCATGCCGCTCCATTCGGAGCGGTAGATCGGCATCGCGTTGAGGATGCCGAGCGCCGGTGCCAGGGTCTCGGCGCGGATGCGCTCACCCGGGCTCTGCACATGGCAGCTCGCGCAGGAGAAATTCATCTGGCCGCGCCGCGTGTAGAAATAGCGCTTGCCGTTCTCGTACGCCGCCAGCGCACGGGGATCGTCGGGAATCTTGATGTCCATCGGCTTGCCGCGCGAGGTGTAGGCCATGTAGGCCGTGAGCGAAGCCATCTCGTCCTTGACGTAGGAATAGGGCGCTTCGCCGTTGGCCTCGCGGCAGCGGTTGAGTGCAAGCTCCAGCGTGACGACCTTGCCTTCCTTCTCGTCGAAATAGGGATAGTTCTGGCGGATGCCGATGCCGCCGTTCGGGAAGCAGTCGGCGTAGGTCTTGCCGTTCTTGAACGGGGTCGAGAACATCTCCTTGCCGGCATCGAGCGCGAACTCGTAGGGCGGGAATTCCTCCTTCTCCCCGCCACTGCCGCTTCATGTCCTCGTTCATGGAATAAGGACCGTTGACGAAATCCTCGTGCTTCACGTTCGGAAACTTCTGGAAGAAGAAGTTCTGGAACGCCTTGGCATCGGCGACGGGATCGACCTTGTCGGCGGCGACGACACGCGTTGCGGCGAAAGCAAGCGCCGCGAGTGCGACGAACGCTGAGCCGAGCAGAATCGTGGCGCGCTGTTTCATCACGCGATCTTCGCGGTGGTCGTGTCCGACGCACCCTTGTTGTCGGTCCAGGAGATCTTGAGCTCGTCGCCCTTCCTGGCGCCCTTGAAGCTGAACTTCACGTAGGGGTCCTTGGAGACCGCGGTGCCCCAATTGGCGACGAAGACGTCCTTGCCGTTATATTCGAACTTCAGCTCCTGGATGAAGTGCGCCGGGATCAGCTCGCCCTTTGAGTCCTTGACCAGGCCGGTGTCCATGGGGTGCTGGATCAGCGTCTGCACCTCGGTGATGTCGCCGTTGGCGGTGGCGCGTACGCGAATGCTGGATGCCATGTCGAACTGCCTCGCTTAACCGCCGCAACCGCCGACGGTGACCTTGACCTCTTTGGTCGCGCTGTAGAGCTTGCCGTCGGCTTCCACGATCGCGGTCAATTTGGTGGTCTTGGCCATCTTCAGTCGGTTGGCGACGGCAGGAATCGTGCCGTCGGGAATCTTGTAGCTTGCCGCGAGCGCGTTCGGGTTCTCGGCCACGAAGAACGAGATCGAGGTGACCTTGTCGAGTGACGTCGTCACCGAGATCGGCACCACGCCGCCGTTCTCGGCGATCTCCGGCGC
This sequence comes from Bradyrhizobium sp. USDA 327, assembly GCF_041262065.1. Lineage (NCBI taxonomy): Bacteria > Pseudomonadati > Pseudomonadota > Alphaproteobacteria > Hyphomicrobiales > Nitrobacteraceae > Bradyrhizobium > Bradyrhizobium sp. USDA 327. Next base: position 7,495,636 of record NZ_JBGCCW010000001.1, read on the forward strand.
GTCGAGCTTGACCTTGTCGGACGGCTCCGCGGTCTTGCCATAGAGTGCCTTGATCGCGTCGGCCTCGTTCTTCTGCTTGAACGCCTCTTCCGGATATTTGTCGTTGGCTGCGGCGCGCGCGGGAGCGGCGCCGAACGGCAGATTGCCGAGGCCGAGCAGCGCGACGGAGGCTGCGCCCTGAAGGATCAGGCGCCGCGTCGGATGAGGCTTGGTGGTCGTGGTCATCTCAAGTCTCCTGGGCAGCCGGCCGTTACAGGGTCTGCAGGAAATCAACGATCGCGTTGATCTCCTGTTCGGTCAAAATCCGGTTCCGGCCGAACGGCGGCATCATGGTCTGCGGATTGCGCTTGGTCTCGTCGAAGATGATGGCGAACAGCTCGTTGCGATCGGGGTATTTTGCCGTGATGTCCTTCAGCTCCGGCCCGATCGTTCCCGGCAGATCACCGCCTTTGATGACGTGGCAGGTCAGGCAATTGCCCTTGCCGCGGTCGAAGGCGAGCTTCTGGCCCTCGGTCACGGTGGACTGCGCCCGCGCCGGGGCCGCAGCCGCGCCGGCGACAAGGGCCAGCGCAACCAGCAGGGCGGGCTTGTAGGGAAAGACGGTCAAGGCATCGTCCGGAGCGGTATGTCGATGATCTCGTTTGCGGAATGTTCAAAAGCACAAAGGGCATCGCCTGACAATCAAGACTATGCACGCGGCAAAATGGAGTTAATATCCTGCGCATTCCAGCTGATGAGATAGTTCGTTCATCGGATCGACTGCGATTAGCAAATTATTCTCGTGGGCGTTTTTGCCCTGAAGCCCGTGCTTTCTTTTTCACATTATTGGGGACGTCACTTGGCTGAATATGTCGTCGAATTCGGCAGGGATGGCGGACGGGTCGAGCCGGATGGCCGGCTCGATGCGCCGGCCTTTCATCGCAATCACGAACCGATCTGGGCGGCGTTGGAAAAGGATCTGGCGGGCTGCACCGGCAACGCGGTGGAACTCGGCAGTGGAACCGGCCAGCACGTGGTTCATTTCGCCCGCCACACGCCCGACCTCATCTGGTGGCCGAGCGACCTCAACCAGCGCCATCTCAAGAGCATCGAAGCCTGGCGCGTGCATGCGGGCCTGCCGAACATCCGCTCGCCCCTGCGGATAGATCTCACCGATCCCGACTGGTGTCCGGAGATGAAGAGCGGGCAGGGACCGACGAGCCTTGCGGTCGTGTTCTGCGCCAATGTCATTCACATCGCGCCTTGGGCCGTGGCCGAGGGTCTGTTCGCCGGCGCCGGCCGCTATTTGCGTCCCGACGGCAAGCTGTTCCTCTACGGCCCCTTCAAGCGCGACGGCAAGCACACTGCGCTCAGCAATGCGGTGTTCGACACCTCCTTGCGCGAGGGCAATCCCGAATGGGGCGTGCGCGATATCAGCGATGTCGAGACACTGGCAAAAGGCGCCGGCCTTCGCCTTGTCGATACCACCGAGATGCCCGCGAACAATCTCACGCTGGTGTTTGCGAGGGGCTAGGAGGTCGTCATGCCCGGGCTTGTCCCGGGCATCCACGTTCTTTGGGCACCAAGGCAAGGCGTGGATGGCCGGGTCAAGCCCGGCCATGACGATGTGGAGACGTCAGCGCATCCAACTCTAGCCTTCGTCCTTCCACCCGATCCTCTCCTTCAAAAACCTGAAGCCGAGCACTTCGAAGCCGGCGCGCTCCTTGTTGTCCTTGCCATAGCCGTGGCCGCCGGCGGCCGGCTCGTAGAACCAGGCTTCAAAGCCCATCGCCTGGAGCTTGGCGGCCATCTTGCGGGCATGGCCGGGATGGACGCGGTCGTCGCGCCGCGTTGTCGCGATCAGGATCGGCGGATAGGCCTGGCCGGCCTTCACGTTGTGATAGGCCGAGTAGGTCTTCAGCCACTCCCACTCGTCGGGCTTGTCGGGGTCGCCATATTCCGCGATCCAGCTCGCGCCTGCGAGCAGTTTCGTGTAGCGGCGCATGTCGATCAGCGGGATGGTGCAGAACAGCGCGCCGAACCGCTCGGGATAGCGCACCAGCATGTTGGTGATGAGGATGCCGCCGTTCGATCCGCCCTGCGCCGCGATGCGCTTCGGCTGCGTCACGCCGCGGCGGACCAGATCGGCCGCGACCGCCGCGAAATCGTCGTGCGACAGCTTCTTGCCGGCCAGCCGTCCGGCATCGTGCCAGCGCGTGCCGAACTCGCCGCCGCCGCGCAGGTTCGCCTGCACCGTCGTGCCGCCGCGCTCCAGCCACAGCTTGCCGAGCGAGGCATTGTAGTACGGCTTCACCGAATGTCCGAAGCCGCCATAGGCGCTCATATAGACCGGCGCATCGCCGGTCTCCCGGGCGGGACCGGTCTGCACATAGGGAATACGCTCGCCGTCAACAGAGATCGCCTCGTGCTGGGTCACCACGAGACCGTCGGCGACAAATGTCTTCGGCGCCTGCTTCAGCACGGTCGGGCTTGCGATACCGCGCTCGATCAGCAGCAGCGAGGGCGGCGTCAGCGGATCCTGCACATTGGCGAGCAGATCGCCATTGCTTTCGGAGGGATGGCGATCGAGCGGCCAGACGTCGACGACGCCGATCTGCGGCAGGCCGCCAAGTGTCTCACGGCTCCAGCTAGTGGCGGATGGCGTGCAGATCTCGAAGCGCGGCTTGAGCTCGTCGAGGATCGAGAGCACCAGCTTTCTGGCGGCCCAGAACAAACCTTGCAGCGCGCGCCGCGGTGCCGGCTCGAACAGCACCGCGAAATCGCGGCTGCCGGCCAGGAACGCCGAAAGCGAGATGCCGAGCACGGTATCGGTGACATGGGTCTGACCTGCGACCGTCCAGTCCTTGCGCAGCTTCATCGCGAACCAGTCGCCATGCGCCTGCATCCAGATCCCGGTCGGCAGATCGAGCTTCGTCGTCGTGCCGGCCGCATCGCGCAGCCAGATTGCATGATTAAAGAAGTCGATCTGGTCGACGATCCAGACCCGGGGCGCCGCTCCGGTGTCGTCGGCGCTGCCATAGATCGTCATGTGATCGGCCGCGGTCTCGATGATCACCTGCGCCTGATCGACAGGCTGGCCTCGCCGCCACAGGCGAACCGTCCGCGCATATCCCGAGCTCGTCGCCATGTCCTCGCCATGCGCGCTCGACAGCAGCAGCGTGTCGGCATCGAGCCAGTCGACGCCGCCCTTGGCCTCCGGCAGCGTGAAGCCGTCCGCAACGAAGCTCTTCGTGGCGAGGTCGAACTCGCGAAGAGTGACGGCGTCGCTGCCGCCGCGCGACAGGCTCAGGATCGCCCGCGAGCTTCCCGGCATCGTGGCGATCCCGCCGAGCAGCCAGTCCTCGCCTTCGCTCGCTGCGAGCCGGTCGATATCGAGCATGGTCTCCCATGCCGGATCGGCCTTGCGAAATTCCGCCAGCGTCGTGCGCCGCCACAGGCCGCGCGGGTTGCCGGCGTCCTTCCAGAGGTTGTGGAGGTCGTTGCCGCGCCGGCTGACATAGGGAATGTTGTCCGGCCGGTCGTAGATCGCCGCGAGGATATCGCGGTCGCGCGCGAAGGCCGCCCCGCCGAACGCGGCGAGCGTCAGGCTGTTCTGCCGCTCCACGAAATCGAGCGCCTGCGTGCCCTCGATCTCCTCCAGCCATAGCCAGGGATCGTCGTCGGGAGCGCTGAGCGTGGGCCTGTCGTCGACGGACATGAGCGAAACTCCAAAAACTCGCGGCGGATAGGATTTGATCGAGCGCAAGCCGTCAAGCGCGGCGGCCGGCTATCATCTGCTCGATTGCGTCAGAGACATGGCCTGCGCCCGTTTGCGCCGGTTGCCCGCCTTCCCACGCCCCTCCATAGTGCCGGGAATCAACAGCCCTCGTGAGCCCTTGAAAGTCCCCTGGGGCGGAAAAATTTCGATGCTGGACGTGACTGCAGTCAATGAGATCGCCGACGATGCCCGCGTGCGTGCCAATGTGGTGCGCCTTGCCGCGGCGCAGGCGCTGACCGGCGCCAACTCCGCGGTGATCTTCGCCACCGGCGCGATCGTCGGCGCCACGCTCGCGCCCGACATGTCGTTCGCGACTGTGCCGATCTCGATGTATGTGGTGGGACTCGCCGCGGGCACGCTGCCGACCGGCGCGATCTCGCGTCGCTTCGGTCGCCGCGTGGCTTTCGTCATCGGCACGGGCCTCGGCACGCTCACCGGCCTGCTCGGCTCGTTCGCGATCCTGCACGGCTCGTTTGCGCTGTTCTGTGTCGCGACCTTCCTGGGTGGCCTCTACGGCGCCGTGGCGCAGTCCTATCGCTTCGCCGCCGCCGACGGCGCCAGCGCGGCCTACCGTCCGAAGGCCGTGTCCTGGGTGATGGCGGGCGGCGTCTTCGCCGGCGTGCTCGGTCCGCAGCTCGTGCAATGGACCATGGATGTCTGGCAGCCCTATCTGTTCGCCTTCAGCTTCCTGGTGCAGGCCGCCGTCGCGCTGGTCGCCATGGGCATCGTCGCGGGCATCGACATGCCCAAGCCCGCGCCGGCCGATCTGCACGGCGGCCGGCCGCTGCTCACCATCGTGACCCAGCCGCGCTTCATCGCGGCGGCGCTGTGCGGCGTGATCTCCTATCCCATGATGAATCTGGTGATGACCTCGGCGCCGCTCGCCATGCAGATGTGCGGCCTCAGCGTCTCCGATTCCAATTTCGGCCTGCAATGGCACATCGTCGCGATGTACGGACCGAGCTTCTTCACGGGCACGCTGATCGCCCGCTTCGGTGCGCCCAGAATCGTGGCCGCCGGCCTGCTGCTGGAAGCCGGCGCCGCCGGCATCGGCCTCTCCGGCCTCACCGCGATGCATTTCTGGGCGACGCTGATCGTGCTCGGCGTCGGCTGGAATTTCTCCTTCATCGGCGCCTCCGCGCTGGTGCTGGAGACGCACCGGCCGCAGGAGCGCAACAAGGTGCAGGCCTTCAACGATTTCCTGGTGTTCGGCATGATGGCGATCGGCTCGTTCTCCTCCGGCCAGTTGCTCGCCAATTACGGCTGGTCCGCGGTGAACTTGGTGGTGTTCCCGCCTGTCGTGCTGGGCCTTGTCGTGCTCTCGCTGGTCTCCTGGGCCCGCCGCCGAAAGGCGCGGCTGGATGCGGCCATGGGCGAGTTCCCTGACGCGGTCTAGGTTGGCGGGAGGCTGTCAGCAGCGTTGATACTTCGATCCGGGTCGAAGTGATTTTCTGGCGAGGGTTAGTTAGATGTCGTCATGGCCGGGCTTGTCCCGGCCATCCATGTCTTTGCGACGTCGAAGGAAGAGAGTGGATGCCTGGGCATAGGCGAGCGGAAGCGACGCCGTCCTTCAGACGGCTATGCCCGGGCATGACGGAGTAAGCGGCAATGCTTGATAATCCTCAACAGCCCACGATCGACGAATCCTCCCTCCGTTACGAAGGCTGGCGCATCGTCGCGGTCTGCTTCCTGCTCGCCACCTTCGGCTGGGGTCTCGGCTTCTACGGCCAGAGCGTCTATGTCGCCGAGCTCCAGCGCGCGCGGGGCTGGCCGACGACGCTGATCTCCGCTGGGACGACGTTCTTCTATCTGTTCGGCGCGCTGCTCGTCGTCTTCGTCGGCGAAGCCGTGCGGAAACACGGCCCGCGCCTCTGCCTGATTGCCGGCACGCTGGCGATGGCGGCGGCCGCGGTCGCGATCGGCGCGGTGCGCGAGCCCTGGCAGCTTTATCTCGCGAATGCCGTGCTCGCCTTCGGCTGGGCCGGCACCAGTCTCGCCATGATCACCAACACGATCAGCCTGTGGTTCGACCGCAAGCGCGGCATGGCGATCAGCCTGGCGCTGAACGGCGCCAGCTTCGGCGGCATCGCCGGCGTGCCGCTGCTGGTGACGCTGATCGGCCATGTCGGCTTCGCCAGCGCGATGTATGCCGCTGCCGGCGCCATGCTGGTGCTGCTGCTGCCGGTCATCCTGCTTCTCGTCGGCCGCCCGCCCGATCGTCATGGCTGGCACGCCACGGCGAAGGCAAGACCGCAATCCTCGACGCAGATCCGCGCATGGGCTCTGCGTGACGTCGGCTTCCTCACGGTGACGATCGCCTTCGCCCTGGTGCTGTTCGCCCAGGTCGGCTTCATCGTGCACCTGATCTCGTTCCTTGACCCCGTAATCGGCCGCGAGCGCGCCGCCGTCGCCGTCGCAGTGCTGACGGCGATGGCCGTCGTCGGCCGGGTGCTGTTCTCGTTGGTGATCGACCGCCTCGATCAGCGCCTGGCCTCCGCGCTCTCGTTCCTCAGCCAGGCGGCGGCGCTTCTCGTCGTCATCAATCTGCACGATGACTATGTGCTGATCGCGGCCTGCGCGGTGTTCGGCTTCTCGGTCGGCAACCTCATCACGCTGCCGTCGCTGATCGTGCAGCAGGAATTCGACAGTGCCGCGTTCGGCGTGCTGATCAGCTTGAACACGGCGATCAACCAGGTGACCTACGCGTTCGGCCCGGGCGTCGTCGGGGCCTTGCGCGATTGGTCCGGCGGCTATGCGCTGCCGTTCTATCTCTGCATCGCGCTGGAGGTGATGGCCGCGGCGCTGATCATGGTGCGGGGGAAGCCAAAAGCGAAGCTCTCGTAGGGTGGGCAAAGGCGCAAAGCGCCGTGCCTACGATCTGTCTCTACATCGCGAGATTTGGTGGGTCCACCCTACGAGATCGTGCCCCTGCGGCTCACCCCTCGCGCTGCTTCAGCAACCCCTCGACATCCAGCCGCTTGGTGAACATCGCCAGCTTCCCGTCCGGCCCGAACGGCCATTGCTCCCTGGGCTTGTCCCAATACAGCTCGACCCCGTTCTGGTCGGGATCGCGCAGATACAGCGCCTCGCTGACGCCGTGATCGCTGGCGCCATCCAGCGCAATGCCGGCCGTGAGCACCCGATGCAGCGCATCCGCAAGTGCAGGCCGCGTCGGGTAGAGGATCGCGGTGTGAAAGAGCCCGGTCGCATCAGGCGGCGGCGGCGAGCCGCCCTTGCTCTCCCAGGTATTGAGCCCGATGTGATGGTGATAGCCGCCGGCGGAGATGAAGGCGGCGCCCGAGCCCATGCGCTGCATCAGCTCGAAGCCAAGCACGCCGCAATAGAAGCCGAGCGCGCGATCGAGATCGGCGACCTTGAGGTGGACGTGGCCGATCCTGGTGCCGGCGGCGACGGCGGGGCTTTGCGACATGGGACTGCTCCGTTGCTGAACTCCAGATAGGGCGGGCCTCGGGACAGCGCTATTGCTCATCTCGAAACCCATCGTTTCCCGATAGGAAGCTAGCTCAGCTCCGACACCTCGCCTTCCGGCAGGCCGAACTCGAACGTGTTCAGCGTCATCGACACCAGCGTGTAATAGCCGCACAGCCCGATCACCTCGACCAGGCCGCGCTCACCGAGCAGCTTCACCGCCTCGTCGTACAAGCCCTTCTCGACGCCGTGTCCCTCGTGCAGCGACTTCGCGACGTCGTAGATCATCTTCCCCTTGGGATCGTCGAACTCGGGCGTGCGGCGGTCGCGGATCGCGTCGATGATCTCGGGCTTCATGCCGCCCGCGAGCGCGAGGCGCTTATGCGCGTACCATTCGTAATGCGCGGTCCAGTGCCGCGCCGTCACCAGGATCGCGATCTCCGAGAGCTTTGCCGGGAATATCGTGTCGAAGCGCATGACTTCGCCGAGCCGCGTCGCGTGACGCGCCATCTCGGGACTGTTCAGCCAGGCCATCATCGGCGGCGGCGGCTTGCCGCGCTTGCCCGCGATCGACTCGTCATAGGTCTGCCGCTGGCTCTCGTTCATTTCGCCAGGCGAAAGAAGCTTCAGGCGCATTCGCGTTTCCTCTTTGTTTTCAAGCACCGTCTTGCCGCGACTATAGCCGACTGCGCCTGCGGAAGTGGTTGAATTCCGCGGGGGCTTGGCCCAGAGTCGTGCCCAACAAGTCTTTTTGAGCGATGGAAACGACCATGAGCGACACCGAGACCGCCGATCTCGAAACATTCCGCAACGAGACGCGCATCTGGCTCGAAGCCGATTGCCCGCCGGAAATGCGCAAGCCCGCGACGTCGGATGCCGACGTGTTCTGGGGCGGGCGCAACGCAAAATTCTCGTCCGAGCCGCAGCGCATCTGGTTCGAGCGCATGCGCGACAAGGGCTGGACCGTCCCTGACTGGCCGAAGGAGTATGGCGGCGGCGGCCTCAGCGCGGCCGAGCACAAAGTGCTGCGCGCCGAGATGGCGAGGATCGGCGCGCGCCCGCCGCTGTCGAGCTTCGGCATCTGGATGCTCGGGCCGGCGCTCTTGAAATACGGCAACGACGCCCAGAAGAAGGAGCATCTGCCGAAGATCGCGGCGGGCGAGATCCGCTGGTGCCAGGGCTATTCCGAGCCGAACGCCGGCTCCGACCTCGCTTCGCTCCAGACCCGCGCCGAGAGCGACGGCGACGACTTCATCATCAACGGCCAGAAGATCTGGACGTCCTATGCCAATTACGCCGACTGGATCTTCTGCCTGGTGCGCACTGATCCCACTGCGAAGAAGCATGACGGCATCAGCTTCATCCTGTTCGACATGACCTCGAAGGGCGTCTCGACCAAGCCGATCCTTTTGATCTCCGGCTATTCGCCGTTCTGCGAGACCTTCTTCGACAATGTCCGCGTGCCGAAGTCGCACGTGGTCGGCACCATTAACCGTGGCTGGGACGTCGCGAAATATCTGCTCCAGCACGAGCGCGCGATGATCTCAGGGATGGGCGAGCGCGGCGTCGGCCGGCCGCTCGGCCAGATCGCGGCGGACTCCGTCGGCACCGATGGGCAAGGCAGGCTGGACGATGCCATGCTGCGCGGCCAGATCGCGCGCTTCGACGTCGATGAAGCCGCGCTCGCGGCCTGCGCCGAGCGTGCGGTCGATCTCGCCAAGGCCGGGCAGGCGCATCCGGCGTTCTCGTCGGCGATGAAGTACTACGGCACCGAGCTCAACAAGCGCCGCCACGAGATCCTGATGTCGGCCGGAGGCGTTGATGCGCTGGAATGGGAGAGCGAGCGCTCCAAGCAGGGCGCGCGCCCGCGCGCCTGGCTGCGCACCAAGGCCAACTCGATCGAGGGCGGCACGTCCGAGGTCATGCTCGGCATCGTCGCCAAGCGCATCCTGGATCTGCCGGGGGCGTGAACACGCTCTCACCACCCGTCATTCCGGGGCGCGCGTAGCGCGAGCCCGGAATCCATAGTCCCGATCGTGGTTATGGATTCCGGGCCTGGCCCTTCGGGCCATCCCGGAATGACGACACAGATAGATTTTCGAATCGGAACACGCACATGGCCCTCGTCCTCACCGAAGAACAATCGATGCTCCGCGACAGCGCGCGCGGGCTGATCAGTGACAAGGCGCCGGTGTCGCACCTGCGTCACTTGCGCGACAGCAAGGATCGCACCGGCTTCTCCAAGGAGCTCTGGAATTCCTTTGCCGAGATGGGTTTTGCCGGTCTTCTGGTGCCGGAAGAGTTCGGCGGCAGTGGCCTCGGCCATGTCGAAGCTGGCGTCATCATGGAGGAGATCGGCCGCACCCTGATGCCGTCGCCCTTCCTCGCCACCAGCGTGGTCGCGGCCTCGGCGCTGAACCGCGGCGGTAATTCCGCGCAGAGATCGGAATATCTGCCGAAGATCGCAAGCGGGTCGCTGCTGGCAACGCTCGCAATCGACGAGGGCGCCAAGCACCGTCCGCTCCACACCGGCTTGCAGGCCGTGCGCGCCGGCAACGGCTTCAGGCTGAGCGGTGCCAAGGCGCTCGTGGTCGATGGTCACGTCGCCGATCTCCTGATCGTCGCCGCGCGCACCGCGGGCTCCGCCGGTGAGCGCGAGGGTCTGACGCTGTTCCTGGTCAATCCCAAGGCCAAGGGCGTCGCGATCGAGCGCACCATCATGGTCGATGCGCACAATGCAGCGCGGATCGAATTCGCCAATGTCGAGGTCAATGCCGACAACGTGCTCGGCGAGGTCGATCAGGGCGCAACTCTGCTCGACGGTGTGCTCGATATCGGCCGCGGCGCGGTCGCCGCCGAAATGGTCGGTCTCAGCGAGGAGGTGTTTGGCCGCACCGTCGAGTACCTGAAGAGCCGCAAGCAGTTCGGCAAGCTGATCGGCGAATTCCAGGCCCTCCAGCACCGCGCCGCCGAGCTCTATGTCGACATCGAGATCACCCGCGCCGCGGTGATGAAGGCGCTGCAGGCCCTGGATGGCGACGTCGCCAAGGCCGCCTCGGCCGTCGCAGTCGCAAAGGCCCGCGCCGGCACCACCGCCACGCGCGCGGTGCAGGAAGGCGTGCAGATGCATGGCGGCATGGGCATGACCGACCAGTTCGACATCGGCTTCTTCATGAAGCGCGCGCGGGTGTGCGAGGAATTGTTCGGCGATGCGAACTATCACACCGAACAGCTGGCGAGGGCGCGGGGGTATTGAGGTCAATCCCCTCAGGGTGAGGAGAGAAAGCGTGGCGCGTAGCCCGGATGAGCGCAGCGACATCCGGGAATGCCGCGGGCGCCACCCCGCATATCGCTTCGCTCATGCGGGCTACGGGATCGAGCGAGTCGAAACCGCTTGCCCCAGACTGAAGGAGCGCGCTCCTCAGGATGAGGGGAGAAAACGTTACCTATCAGCCGGCATGGCCGGGCTCGTCCCGGCCATCCACGTTCTTGACCTACCTCAAAACCGTGGATGCCCGGGACAAGCCCGGGCATGACGATTGAGAGCGTGGCGCGAGCCTTGGCTCAAGCTCGCAATGACGGAGGTTAAACCGCCTACCGCATCGGTGGTGCGTACTGCACGCCTCCGGCATTCCACAGCTGGTTCATGCCGCGCGGGATCTTCAGCTTGGACTTCTCCCCGATGTTTCGGTCGTACATCTCGCCGTAATTGCCGACGTGGCGGATGATGCGGGCGGCCCAGTCCTTGGTGAGGCCGAGCTGCTCGCCGTAACGGCCTTCGGTGCCGACGAGGCGCATCACTTCCGGCTTCTTCGACTTCAGGGCTTCGTCGATGTTCTCCGAGGTGACGCCCAGCTCTTCGGCGTTGATCATGGCATACAGCGTCCACTTCACGATCATCATCCAGTCGTCGTCGCGCTGACGCACGACGGGGGCGAGCGGCTCCTTGGAGATCATGTCCGGCAGGATCATATGGTCGCCGGGTTTCGAGAGGTTCAGCCGCAGCGCATAGAGCTGGGAGACGTCGGCCGAAAGCGTGTCGCACTTGCCGGTGTCATAGGCCTTCACGACGTCGTCGAGCTTGTCGAACTTCACCTCTTCATACTTCATGTTGTTGACGCGGAAGTAATCGGCGACGTTGAGTGTGGTCGTGGTTCCGCTCTGCACGCAGACCTTGCTGTCTGTCAGGTCCAGCGAGGTCTCCTTGTTGCGCGCGCGCGGCACCATGAAGCCGACGCCGTCGTAATAGGCCACGGCCGGAAAATACAGGTCGTAGTCGAGCTCGCGCGCCATGCTCCAGGTCGTGTTGCGCGAGAGGATGTCCACCTTGCGGCTCTGCAGCTCCTTGAAGCGCTCGTTGGCGTCGAGCGGGACGAACTTCGCCTTGCCCGGGTCGTTGAAGATCGCGGCGGCGACCGCGCGGCAGAAATCGACGTCGAAGCCGGTCCAGTTGCCCTTGTCGTCGGGGATCGAGAAGCCCGGCAGGCCCTTGTTGACGCCGCATAGCACTTCGCCCCGGCGAACCGTGCGCTTCAAGGTGCGGGTGTCGTAGAATTCGTAAATGATCGCCAGGACGGCGACCAGCACGGCGATGGCGAGCCCGATCAGCAGGCCGCCACGAAAAGTGCGCATCATGTTGCTCTCTCGAAAAACCGGGAAAAGGAATCAGGCGAGGACGGAGAGCATGATCCGGATCCGGAGGGCCGCGTGTGCGCGAAGCGCGAAGCGGCTGTCCGAAAAGATCATGCTCGAACCATAAACTCTAAAGCTCGGGCTTCTGCCGGATGACCACCTTGGTGCCAACAGGAACGCGATCATAGAGATCGGCAACGTCATTGTTGACGAGGCGGAAGCAGCCGGAAGACACCTTGGTGCCGATCGTGTCGGGGCGGTTGGTGCCGTGGATGCGGTAGACGGTGGTGCCGAGATACATGGCGCGGGCCCCCAACGGATTGCCGGGGCCGCCGGCCATGAAGCGCGGCAGATAGGGCTGGCGCTGGATCATCTCCGGCGGCGGCGTCCAGTCCGGCCATTCCTTCTTGTTGGTGATGGTCACCAGTCCTTGCCACTGGAAACCGTCGCGGCCGACGCCGATGCCATAGCGGATCGCGCGCCCGCCGGGCTGCACCAGATAGAGGTGCCGTTCTGCGGTCGAGACAATGATCGTTCCCGGCGGCTCGGTGGTGCGGAAGTAGACCACCTGCTTCTGCCATTCCGGATCGAGCTGGTAGCCGTCATCGGCGATCAGGCCCGGCTCGTCCCCGCGGTCCGGCTGCTGGGCGAAGGCCTGCGGCGCGGACAGAATCAGGCCGATCGCAGCCACAAACATCCCGGTCAGGCGACGAAAATCCGTCATGTAAAGCTCTCCCCGCTGCCACAGCGCAAATCAATCATGAACCATCAAACCTGAGGGGCAAGTTCGTGGCAAGTTGATGGCGCGCCGCCCTGGTATGTCACGAGAATACTTTGGCTTTTTGACGGGGCCGGAGCAATGCCAAGAACAGGGGATGGCGCGAAAAGCAGTGATTTGTCGTGGCTGGGCTCGATGCACTCCCTCGCTCGCTCGCGGGATCGAATTCAAAGGTGCCGTCATGCCCGGGCCTGTCCCGGGCATCCACGTTTTTGGTGCCAAGTGCAGAGACGTGGATGGCCGGGACAGGCCCGGCCATGACGATGTGGAGGCCTCGGGGTCCCGATCGCCTGCACCGATATCAGATCTTGCTATTCTCCGCCGCAATCCCGAGCCGCCGGACGATCTCCGTGGCCACGGCGCGCGCCTCGGCTCGCGACCCGATACGGGGGCTGCGAAATCGCCGCCTCGAGTGCAGCCGGATCACGACGATGCAGTGCTCGTCCTCGGAGCGGCCGCGGCGCTCGACGGTGATCGTCTTCACGTCGCGCCCCTCGATATGGTCGGCGCGCAAGCTGCCGTCGCCCCACAGGCGCTCGACGCGGATATCGCTCTGGCGGATGATCCAGAAGGCACCGGTGACGAGGTTGGCGTATCTGTAGACGACGAACGCCGCGATCGCGCCGGCGGGCAACAGCGCGATGTCGATCGGGCCCGGCGGCAGGCCGCGCCAGAGCTTGTAGGCATAGGGAACGGCGCTCACGGCGACCGCGATCAGTGCAACGATGTAGATTTCCCGCGTCGGAAACGGCTCGATCGGTTCGCCGAGATGCATCTCGCGATTGCTGGCATCGAGCGGATTGCGGGGTGCCTCGACATTGGGAACGCCGAACTGCGTGGCGATCCGGGTCACGGTGTCATGCACATGCGTGACGTCCGAGATCGGCGGGGACGTCAGGCGTTCCCCCGAGGCCAGCGTGAAGGCCAGCTGGAAACGGGCTTTCACCCTCTTGTTGCCGGGAACCTGCAATTCCCTGATGTCGTCCTTGGGCACGACCCGCGTGCGGAGCTTTCCGAACGGACGCTGCTGCCCGATCAGGATCTCGCTCGGTGTGATGATCCACACCACGGCCGGCGCCATCATGATGCCGACGACGAAGCCCGCCCCCACGAGCAGCGCGACCACGGAGATCACGATTTCCAGGATGTCGCGCGTGAACAGGCCCGGCGTGAAGCACAGCGCAACCGCGGCCGCAAAGCCGGACATCACCAGCCGCTGGGCGATCGAGGCGCCTTCACGAAGGCGGATGTCGGTGCTGGTGGTCGCGTCGTCCATCGCGGGCGGTTGTTTCCGTCGCTCGCGAAACTCCGCGGACCGGTCCGCGGAGTCAAGCAACAAGGGCGACAGATGCCGAGCGGCAGGATGGACGCGCCCCGGCCACGGCGACGGTGCGCTCCCACCCCCCAAATACAAAACGACCCGGACGGGGGCATCGTCCGGGTCGCTGGAGGTCTTGGGAGGTTTAACGAAACCGTATGAGAAGCTTATAGGGACGAAGTTTTTCCGCCTGATGTTGCGCTTTGTTTCAATTGTTTCGTCGGAGGTAACACTTCCGTGTCCGGGGACAGGGCCTGAGCTGCGGTCCTATCCCATTGAATTGATTGGATTTAGGCGGCGAAACGATCCACGCCGGCAACCTTAAGCAAATCGGCCAGTTGCTTGCGGGCATAGAACATCCGCGTCTTCACCGTGCTCTGGGGGATGCCGATGATCTGCCCGACCTCCTCCACCGATTTCTCGTGATAGTAGACGAGGTTGATGATCTCCCGATGCGCCGGCGACAGCTTCTGCACGCAGGCGCGCAGGATGGCGCTGGTGTCGCTGCGGTCGAGCGAGGTCTCCGGCGTGTCGGCACCATCGGCAATCTGGCGCACGTCTTCCTGGTCGATGTCCTCGAAGCGGCGCTGGCGCATCGCGGTCAGCGCCTTGAAGCGGGCGATCGAGAGCAGCCAGGTCGAGACCTGCGAGCGGCCCTGGAATTGGCCGGCGGTCCGCCACACATCCAGAAACACCTGACTGACCAGGTCTTCCGCAGTGGTGGCGTCGCGCACGATGCGCAAGATGAAGCGGTACACCCGCACATTGTGTCGGCAATAGAGAATGTGCATGGCCGTCCGGTTGCCGTCGGCAATGCTCTCGAGGAGCATGTCGTCCGAGGTCGCCTGAGCGGCAATGATGCTCTGGCTGGCTTGGGCGTTGATGGCGATGACGTTCGGCATTGACTTGGCTCCCCGTAGCGCCGCAACCGAGCGGCGTTTCCTTGAGCCGAAGTGTTAATGAGCCAACGTTTCGGGACGTCTGCACGAAAAGGAGAAAATGGTTTCGTGCGCCGCCAAATTGTTTCGTCGCGGCGGCCTCGACGAAACATTCGGGGCAAAAAGGCGTGGAATTTCAACGTGCGGGAAATACGGGGGTGGGAATTTGGGGCTGAGCGGAGGCGCCGGGAACGTATTTCGGGCTGTTGCGTTCGTCCGCCCTCGCCGTGATTCCGGGTTCGCCCTTCGGGTGCCCCGGAATGACGTCCCTACGCCTTCTCGCCCGCCGGAGAAAACAGATAGCCGCCGCCGCGGATGGTGCGGATCACGGCGGGCTTGGCCGGATCGGGCTCGATCTTGCGGCGGATGCGCATGATGCGGAGATCGACCGCGCGGTCGAAGGCCTCGGCGTCGCGCGCATTGGCCAATTCCAGCAGGCGCTCGCGCGACAGCACGCGTTTCGGATTCGCCGCGAACACCTTCAGGAGCCCGAACTCGGAGGCCGTCAGCGGATGCTCGTTGCCCTCGTCGTCGCGCAACGCCTGCGCTTCGAGATCGAGCCATTTGGTGCCGAAGCGCACCAGCCGCTCCTTGTCCGATTTCGCCGCCGACGCATCGGGCGCTGCTGCCTTGGCCGGCACGCTCCGCCGCAGCACCGAGCGGATGCGCGCCATCAGCTCGCGCAGCTCGCAGGGCTTGGCCACGTAGTCGTCGGCGCCTAGCTCGAGTCCGACGACGCGATCGATCGGGCTCGCGGTCGCCGTGAGCATGATCACCGGAACGTTGATGCGGCTCTTGAGGTCGCGAATGATCGAGAGCCCGTCTTCCTCGGGCATGTTGAGATCGAGCACGACGAGGTCGGGCATGCTGCCCTGGATCGCGGCGCGCAAGCTCTTGCCGCCGTCGCACAGCGTCACGGTGAAGCCGTGCATCTTGAGGTAATCGCCGACCATCTCCCGGGCCGGCGCCTCGTCGTCGACGATCATGATGTGCTGGCTTTGGGTCATGGTCTCTGCATCACGGCATTTCAGTCGCGGGGAGGGTGATGGTGAAGGTCGATCCCTTGCCGGGGCCGTCGCTGTCGGCGGTTACCTCGCCGCCATGCATGTCGATGATACGCTTGACGATGGAGAGCCCAAGCCCCGTCGAGCTCTCGCCGGCGGTCGGTTTTGCCGACAGCCGCTGGAACCGGCCGAACAGGCGGCCGAGATCCTCCGGCGACAGGCCGGCGCCCTCGTCGCTGACGCGGACGGTGGTGTCGCGGCCCTCATGGCTGACGGCCACGTCGATCTTGCCGCCGATCGGAGAGTATTTGATGGCGTTGCTGATGAGATTGTCGATCGCCTCGCGGATGCGGTCGGTGTCGCACATGGTGACCATGTTGGCCGGCGCGGCGACGCTGATCGTCTGCTGCTTGTTGACGGCGAGCGGCTGGTTGGCTTCGGCAACCTCCTTGACCAGCGCCGCGACGTCGACCGGCTCGCGACGGATGGTGATGTCGAAGGCATCGGCCATCGCATCCGAGATCAGGTGATCGACCATGGTGGTCAGGCGCTTGGTGGCGTCGCGAATGTGGTCGACCTGGGCGACCACGCCGCTTTCCGAGGCGCCGGTCGAAATCAGCTCCTTCAGCATCTCGGTGCGGCCGAGGATGACCCCGAGCGGATTCTTCAGGTCGTGCGCGACGGTGCCCAGAATCTCGTTCTTGAAGCCGTTGGCGCGCTGCAGCCGCAGCCATTGCGCCGAGAGCCGGCGGTTGGCCTGCATCAGCGCGCGGGTGCGCTGGGCGACGCGGTCTTCGAGCTGGGTGTTGGCGTCCTGGAGCTGCTGATAGAGGATCACGTTGTCGAAGGCGATCGAGAGCCGGCTGGAGAAGATCTCGACCAGCGAGCGGTCGGTTTCCGACAGCTCGCGCTCGGCCTGGAGCAGCACCACGACCTCGCGGCCGCTTCCGGTGCGCAAGTAGATCACGCTGCGGTGGTCGGCGAATTCGTTCTTGCGGCGCTGGAACGCCGCCTCGACCATCTCGCGCAGATCAGGGTCGAGCGCCTTCGACGTGGTGGTGCCGATGAAGCGGCTGTAGCAGCCGCTGCCGGCGAGCACCGAGAGCTCGGGATCGACGCCGCCATTGTCGCGCAGGACCAGGATGCCGGCGCAATCGACGTTGAGCAGCGAGGCGAGCTGGGTCAGCACGCCCTCGGCGAGCCGCTGCATCGACTTGAAGTCGTACAGCGTCGAGGCGGCGTCGATGATGATCTCCAGCCCGCGCCGCGTCTGCACCATGCGCTCGAGCTGCTGATAGGAGCGCAGCGCCGCGGTCAGGGAGGTGAACAGCTTGTCGGCGGTGAGCTCGGTCTTGGCCTTGTAGTCGTTGATGTCGTATTGCACGATCACGCGCCGCTCCGGCGCCTGGCCGGGCTGGCCGGTGCGCAGGATGATGCGCACGGTCTCGTTCCTGATCTCGTTGCGGATGAACTCGACCAGCTCGAGGCCGGCGACGTCGGTCTCCATGATGACGTCGAGCAGCACGGCCGCGATGTCGCCGTGCTCGGCCATCAGCTTGCGGCCTTCCGCTGCGGAATAGGCCGAGAGGATCTCCAGGCTCTGGCCGTTGAGGCTGTAGTCGGACAGCGCGAAACGGGTGCCGTCATGCACGGCCGGATCGTCGTCGATGACGGCGATCTTCCACTTCCGGGCGTTACTATCCTCCGACGCGGTACCGGTATCGTCGATCAGGTGGAGGACATCGTCCTGTTCGGCCATTGAGAAGATCCGTCAATTTCTGTGCTTCGCGCGCCGCCCTTGGCGACCCGGGGTATGATAATGCGAAAAGTGGTGCCTTGTCCCAGCTTGGATTCCAGCACCATGCGGCCGCCGAGCTGCTGGGTGACGAGGTTATAGACGATATGGAGGCCAAGTCCCGTGCCGCCTTCATTGCGCCGGGTGGTAAAGAAAGGGTCAAAGGCCTGGCGCTGCACGTCGGGGGTCATGCCGGCTCCGTCATCGGCGAAGCTGATCTCGATGTCGTCGGTCCCGCGCGGCCGCGCCGAGATCGCGATCGTGCCGGCGCGCCCGTCGGCGAAAGCGTGGTTGGCGGCGTTGAGGAACAGGTTGGTCAGGATCTGGCCGTAGGAGCCGGGATAGCCGTCGAGCAGCAGCCCCTCGGGCACGTCGACCTGAAGCGTGATCGGCGAGCGCTTCAGCACCGGGCGCAGGCTGGCGATGATCTGGTCGGTGGCTTCGCTGAGCGAGAATTGCCGCCGCTCGGCATGCGAGCGGTCGACCGCAACCTGCTTGAACGACTGGATCAGCTCGCCCGCGCGCTGGAGGTTGGCGACGAGCTGCTGCGAGGCGTCGCGTGAGGACTGCACGAATTCCTCCAGCTGCGAGCGGCGCAGGCCACCGTCGCCCTTGAGCTGGGCCTCGAAGATCTCGGTGCGCCGGGCCAAGCTGGAGGCCACCATGAGGCTGATGCCGATCGGGTTGTTGACCTCGTGCGCGACGCCGGCAACCAGGCCGCCGAGCGCTGCCAGCCGTTCGGCATCGATCAAATTCTGCTGCGCGGCATTGAGCTCGAGCAGCGCGCTCTCGGCTTTCTCCTTGGACGCGCGCAGCTCGTCCTCGGTCTCGCGCTTGGCGATCGCGTTCTCGCGGAACACCTCCACCGCGCGCGCCATGGCGCCGACCTCGTCGCGCGCCTTGGTGCCCTGCACCTCGCGATCGAGGTCGCCGAGCGTGATCGCGCGCATCGCCGTCATGATCTGCTGCAGCGGCAGGCGGATCGACAGCGCGATCAGCACGCCGGCGCTGAGGATGATGCCGAGGAAGATGATCGCGATCGACAGCACCCGGCGGGAAATGTCGGCCAGCGTGCGGTCGAAGGTCTCCTGCGCCTTCTGCTCGCGCTGGCGCATCTTGGTCGAGAGGTCGTCGATGGCGCCGATCGCCTCGGCCTGGCTGGCGTCGATGGTGTTGCGGAGCAGCTCGGTGCGGCTCGCGAGCTGTTCGGAGAGCTTGGCGAAGCCCTCGCGCAGCGCCATGGTGCGGGCCGCAAGCCGCCGCAGGGCCATCTTCTGGAGGTCGTTGTCGGCGAGATCGATCATGACCGGGATGGTCTTCTCGATCGTCTCGGTGTTGCGGCGTGCATCGTCGGCGGCGCCCGATGACTGCGACAGGTAGTAGGAATTGGCCGCCACCAGCATCGCGGTGAAGGCCTCGCGGGACTTGCCGAGCGAGGGCCAGATCAGCGCGTCGCGATGGCCGGTGGCGCCCTCGATGATGGAGTAGAGGCCGGCCATGTCCCTGGCCGGGCCCTGCACCTGTTCCTCATAGGTCTTGGCGATCGTCGCCTGCACGCTGCGCAGCTCGCCGAAACCGTTGAGGAAGCGATCGGTGGTGCGCTCCAGCTCCTCGACCGAGCCCGACAGCATCGGGTCCTTGGCGGCGCGGTTGGTCAGCGTGCCCAGCACCGCCTCGCGCAGCAAGAGAATCTCGGCGAACAGGTCCGGGCTCGGCTGGTTGATATAGCGGTGGATCAGGTTCTGGAGGCGTCCGGTCTCGCTTTCGAGCAGCGCCAGGATCCGGTCGGACTCGCGTACCTGGCGCACGTCGTGCCAGGCCGAGCCCAGCACCTGCGCGCCGTTCCAGATCATCGCCACCAGCACCACGACCACGGCGGAGTTCAGCGCGGCGATCGACAGGATGCGCCAGCGGATCGGCACCGCCCGCAGCACGCCGACGAGCCGCGCGCGCAGCTGCCCGATCGGGCCGGGCGGCCTGTCCGCGTGTTCGCTATGTCCAAGTGCAGCCAACAGGCCTCACTCCACCTTGCGAATGCGTTCGATCAGCGCGGCTGCCGCAGGATCGCGTCCGGCCTTGGCGTAGATTGCGGCCATTGCCTCCTCGAACGGCTTGCGGTCGATGTCCCTGATGATGGTCACGCCCGCGTCCTGCGCCTTGCGCTGCGACTGTTCCTCGAGGTCGCGCCACTTCTCGCGCATGAAGCGGCTGGAGCGCTGCGCGGCCTCCCTGAAGATGATCCGGTCGTCCGGCGACAGGCTCTGCCAGGCCTTCAGCGAGATCACCAGCACCTCCGGGCTCATCGTGTGCTCGGTGAGCGTGTAGTGGCCGGCATGCTTGTAATGGTCCGTCGTCACGAAAGATGGCCAGTTGTTCTCGGCGCCGTCGATCAGGTGGTTGGCAAGCCCGGTGACCACCTGCCCGTAGGGCAGCTCGACCGGTTCGGCGCCGAGCGCGCGCATCATCTGGCTCATCAACTCCGACTGCTGCACCCGGATCCGCAATCCCTGGAGATCTGCGACGCTTCGGACCGGGCGGATGCCATTGTAGATCGACCGCGCGCCCGAATCGTAGAAGCAGAGTCCAACGAAGCCGTAGGGCTCGAAACTGTTCAAGATCTCGCTGCCGATCGGCCCGTCCAGCACGTTCTGCATGTGCTCGATGGACCGGAACAGGAACGGCATTGCGAGCACGTTCATCGCCGGGACGAAATTGCCGATCAGCGCCACGTTGGTCCGGTTGAGGTCGATCGCGCCGGCCCGGGTTTGCTCGATGGTCTCCTTTTCCTCGCCGAGCTGACGGGAGTGGAACACCTTGATCTCGTGCCGGCCGCCGCTGCGCTCGGCGATCAGGGCGCCCATGTAGCGCAGCGCCTGGACGGTCGGGTAATTCTCGGCCTGAGTGTCGGCGGCGCGAAATTCGCGCGCAACGGCGCCCGTCGTCCAGACGGCAAGCAGAAGCGCGACGAAGATCACCCCGGTCCGCGAAGATTCGGCACGGTTCAGCACTGGCACACTCAACCCCTCAGTGGTGGAGTCTATGGCGGGAAGGAAAAGGTTCAATGCAATCTAAAGCGTTTTCAAGCGAAGTGGATACCGGTTTGCGTAAAGAAAACGCGTCAAATTAAGAATCTAGAGACCCGTCCGATCGGAACGGGTCTCTAGCAGATGGTAAAGGGAAGGCCATCCCGCCGGGCCGATTGTGCGGCGCGGCCGGCGCTCATTCCCGGTTGAAACCGCAAATGCCGCGCCGTAAGCAGGATAAGGTCGCCGTCCGCCGCGCGACATGGGAAGAGCTATCGTGACTTCAGCATTGCGCCTCTTGCAGGTCGTCGCCGTCTTCGTGGTCCTCACATTGACCTCCGGGGCGCGTGCCGCCACCGACATCGCGCTGTGGCACGCCATGTCCGGCGAGCTCGGCCGGCAGCTCGACAAGCTCGCCTCCGACTTCAACGCCTCGCAGTCCGACTACCGGATCGTGCCTGCCTACAAGGGCAATTACACCGAGACGGTGACGGCCGCGATCTTCGCCTTCCGCTCGCGCAGCCAGCCGGCGATCGTCCAGGTCAACGAGGTCGCCACCGCCACCATGACTGCGGCCAAGGGCGCGATCTATCCGGTGTTCAGCCTGATGCGGGACCAGGGCGAGCCGTTCTCGCTGGGCGATTACCTGCCCGCGGTCTCCGGCTACTACACCGATGCGGCCGGCAATCTGCTGTCCTTCCCGTTCAATTCCTCGACCCCGATCCTCTACTACAACAAGACCATGTTCCGCGAGGCGGGCCTCGATCCGGAGGCGCCGCCGAAGACCTGGCCGGAATTGGGGGCGGCCGCAAAGCGCCTGCGCGACCATGGCGCGGCCTGCGGCTTCACCACGTCCTGGCCGTCCTGGATCCATGTCGAGAATTTCTCCGCCTTCCACAATTTGGCCCTGGCGACGCGGGCGAACGGCTTTGCCGGGCTCGATGCCGAATTGACCATCAACAATCCGCTTCTCGTCAAGCACCTCGCCCAACTCGCGGAGTGGCAGAAGACCAGGCTGTTCGACTACAGCGGCCGCGGGCAAGCAGCCGAGCCGCGCTTCCAGAAGGGCGAATGCGGCATCTTCATCGGCTCCTCGGCGACGCGTGCCGACATCAAGGCGAATTCGAAGTTCGAGATCGGCTACGGCATGATGCCGTACTGGCCCGACGCAAAGGACGCGCCGCAGAATTCGATCATCGGCGGCGCCACGCTTTGGGTGCTGCGCGACC
This sequence comes from Bradyrhizobium sp. USDA 327, assembly GCF_041262065.1. Lineage (NCBI taxonomy): Bacteria > Pseudomonadati > Pseudomonadota > Alphaproteobacteria > Hyphomicrobiales > Nitrobacteraceae > Bradyrhizobium > Bradyrhizobium sp. USDA 327. Next base: position 7,517,539 of record NZ_JBGCCW010000001.1, read on the forward strand.
GTCCCCGCCAGGAATACAAGGGTGTGGCGCGGTTCTTTGCCTATCTGTCGCAACCCGCCGTGCAGGCCGCCTGGCACCAGAACACCGGCTACCTGCCTGTGACCCGCGCCGCTTTCGAGCTGACGCGGTCGCAGGGTTTCTACGAGCGCAATCCGGGCTCGGCGATCTCGTTCGAGGAGATCACGCTGCATCCGCCGACGGAGAACTCGAAGGGCATCCGGCTCGGCTCCTTCGTTCTGATCCGCGGCGCCATCGAGGACGAGCTGGAGCAGGCCTTTGCCGGCCAGAAGAGCGCGCAAGCCGCACTGGATTCCGCCGTCGAGCGCGGCAACAAGCTGCTGCGCCAGTTCGAGCGCGCAAGTCCGGAACGGTAGCGGCGTGTCGCGATTGGATATCGCTGTAGCCGCAAGCGAGGTGCGCTCCCTCCCCCGCTTGCGGGGGAGGGTTGGGGAGAGGGTGCTTCCGCAATGGGACAATCCCCAAGAGGAGAAAACCCTCACCCGGCACTACGTGCCGACCTCTCCCGCAAGCGAGAGCTTTGCATAAAGCACGAATCTGCAATTCTCTCGGCTTGATTGGTAGGGGGCTGGGGATGGCATATCGGCAGGTTGGACAACCGAGCTTCGCGGACGCGCTGGTGTCGCGGCGAGGGAAAGGCAATCGGGTGCTGAGGCGGGTTGGCGAACTGGTCGATTGGGCGGCAGTGGCGCGCGTGCTGGGCGGTCTGCCGGAACCGGAGCGGGGCGCGCCGGCCTATCCGCGGCTGGTGATGTTCAAGGCGCTGCTGCTGCAGCAATGGTACGGGCTGTCCGATCCTGAGCTTGAAGAGGCGCTGGATGATCGCGCCTCGTTCCGCGATTTCTGCGGCTTTGTGCTGGGCGACGAGACCCCCGACCACGCAACGATCTGGCGCTTCCGCGACGCTTTGCAGCGGGCCGGCCTGGACGAGACGCTGTTCGGTGAGATCCTGCGCCAGATCGAGGCGCATGGGCTGGTGCTGCGGCGGGGCACACTGATCGATGCGAGCCTGATCCCGGCGGCGGTGAAGCCGCCAAAGCCGCCAGAGGACCCGCAGCCGCCCGGCCCGGACGGCCGGGCGCCGAGCAAACTGGTCAACAGCAAGCGCGATCCGGATGCGCGCTGGACCAAGAAGGGCGGCAAACGATACTTCGGCTACAAGGCGCATGTCGGCATCGACAAGGGCTCGGCCATCATCCGCCGCAACAAGCTGACCGATGCTGCGGTCAACGACACGGTGCCCGCCGACGAGTTGATCTGTGGTGATGAGAAGGCGGTCTACGCCGACCAGGCCTATGACAAGCACGAGCGCCGCAGCGGCCTCCGTGCGCGAGGCATCAAGCCGCGGCTGATGTTTCGGCCCAACAAGCATCATCCGCTGACCGAGCGGCAGAAGCGCTTCAACGACGCTGTGGGAAAGCGCCGCGCACCGGTCGAGCAGGTCTTCGCGCGCCTCAAGGGCAGCTACCGCTGGGCGCGCGCCCGCTATCTCGGCTTGGCGCGCAACCAGACGCGTCTGCGCCTGATCTGCCTCGCCATGAATCTCAAACGATGGGCAGTGCTGTCTCCTGCGGGAGCTGCGGCATGACCGCCGCCGCCCAACGCCATCGGTTGGCCGCGAAAACCCAACCATTCAACGCCCGCGCGCCGTCCGACCCCGCGCAAAAAAAGCCCGACATCGGGAACCAGTCCCTTACATCCAATTATGCAAAGCTCTCGCAAGCGGGAGAGGTGCACCGTCTTCTCGGCTGGCATCGAGCCAACCAAAGCCAATCCTGCTTTCGATACGCAAGCGCCAATGACAATCATGCCGTCGCAACAACTTCCTCACCTCACCGACGCCGAAAGCTTTCGCGCCTTTCGCTCCGCGTCCTCGCAATGGCTGCCGATCGCGCTCGACATCGCGCGCGGACATAGTCTCGATGTCGGCTCGCCGCATGTGTTTCCGACCGGGACCAATCTCGTGATCGGGCTCGGCGACAGGCTGATCCTCAAGATCTTCCCGCCGCTGCTCCGCGCTCAATTCGTCTCCGAGCGCGCCTCGTTGATGCAGCTTGCCGGTCGTCTTCACCTGCCGATCCCCGAGATCGTCGCGGAAGGCGTGCGCGACGGCTGGCCCTATCTCGTCATCACGCGCCTTGCCGGCACGCTCGGCTCGGAGGTCTGGCCGCATTTGCCGGAAGACCAGAAGGAGCGCGTGCTGCGCCAGATCGGCGAGACCATCGCTTCCGTGCAGCGCGTCCCTCTTGGGGAGCTCGCGCATATCGAGCCGCGCTGGGACGCGTTCATGCGCGCCCAGATGCAGGGCTGCAAGGCGCGGCATGCGCGTCTTGGCCTTGCACCGAAGTTTCTCTCAGGTCTCGACGATCTCCTTCGCGACGCAGCTCGGCTGATTCCGATGGACGCACCGCCGGTGATCCTGATCGGCGAATACATCCCGGAGAACTTTTTGCTCGCCAGCGATGACGGCGAATGGTCGCTCAAAGGCCTGTTCGACTTCGGCGACGTGCTCGCAGGATGGCGCGATTACGATTTGCTCGGCCCCAGCGCCTTCATGGCGGCGGGACGGCCGGGCAGGGTGAGGAGCCTGCTCGAAGGCTTTGGCTATACGAAGCTCGATTTCGCGCTCAAGCGCCGCTTGATGGCCTTGATGCTGCTGCACCGCGCCAGCGACCTCAACAGCCACATCTGCATCGAAGGCTGGCAGGAGAGGGTGGCGGACCTGGTCGAGCTTCAGGACTTGATCTGGCCAGGGTGAGCGCTCCCCGCTGCGCCTCCCGATGTCATTCCGGGGCGCCGCGGAGCGGCGAGCCCGGAATCCATTGTCCCGCGCGTTCTGCCGCCCGATGGATTTCCGGGCTCGATGCTACGCATCGCCTCGGGATGACGGCCGGGGTGCCGCTGCAATGCGGCGTCCTCCGAAGGGAGGGTTCTGTCCTCGCCTTCCAAATGGGCTCCTCCATTTATCGGCCTATGTTTTAGGCAATCATCTCTCTTTGTATGCAATACGAGGCGTGGCCGCTCTCTTCAATTTCCGCCAGGAATGGCATAACATGAATAAAATCAGCATGTTAATCCGCGGGTAATGCCTCGTTAAGCTCTGGCACGAACCTTGCGAAAGCGGTTCCAACCAAAACTTTGTGTTGGAGCAATTTCATGAAGCGCCGCGATTTCCTCAAATCCGTTTCCGGGTTGGCCGCGGGAGCGGCGCTTCCGGCCATGCCATCGGTCGTCTCCTCCGCCAGGGCCGATGCCCGCTCCGAGACGCTGCTGATCGTCTCCGAAGGCGGCCCCAACAATCTCGACATCCACGGCATCGGCACCAACGTGCCCGGCTATGAGGTGTCCTGGAATTGCTACGACCGCCTGATCAGCCACGAGATGAAGAGCGGCCCCGGCGGCGTGCCCTATTACGATCGCGACAAGTTCAAGGGCGAGCTGGCCGAGGACTTCAAGATCGACGACATGTCGGTCACCTTCAAGCTGAAGAAGAACGCCAAATTCCACGACGGTGCGCCGGTCACCGCCAAGGACGTGAAATGGTCGCTCGACCGCGCCGTCAGCGTCGGCGGCTTCCCGACCTTCCAGATGAGCGCGGGCTCGCTGACCAAGCCGGAGCAGTTCGTCGTGATCGACGATCATACGGTGCGCGTCGACTTCCTGAAGAAGGATAGGCTCACGATCCCCGATCTCGCCGTCATCGTGCCCTGCATCGTCAATTCCGAGCTGGTGAAGAAGAACGCCAGCGAAAAGGACCCCTGGGGTCTCGAGTTCACCAAGCAGCAGACCGCGGGCTCCGGCGCCTACAAGGTGGTGAAATGGACCGCCGGCACCGAAGTGGTGATGGAGCGCAACGACGACTGGGTCGGCGGTCCCCTGCCGAAGATCAAGCGCGTGATCTGGCGCATGGTGCCGCAGGCCGGCAATCGCCGTGCGCTGCTCGAGCGCGGCGACGCCGACATCTCCTATGAGCTGCCGTTCAAGGATTTCCAGGAGATGAAGGCGAACGGCAAGCTCAACGTGGTGTCGCTGCCGTTCTCGAACGGCATCCAGTATATCGGCATGAACGTGACCAAGCCGCCCTTCGACAATCCGAAGGTGCGGCAGGCCATGGCCTATGCGATGCCGTACCAGAAGATCATGGACGCCGTGCTGTTCGGCCTCGGCAATCCCATGTTCGGTGCGCCCAAGGACAAGCCGACCGAGGTCGCCTGGCCGCAGCCGCACAAGTTCAACACCGACATGGAGAAGGCGAAGGCGCTGCTGGCCGAGGCCGGCTACGCCAACGGCTTCGAGACCACGATCTCGTTCGACCTCAACTTCGCGGGCGTCAACGAGCCGCTCTGCGTGCTGGTGCAGGAATCGCTCGCCCAGCTCGGCATCAAGACCACCATCAACAAGGTGCCCGGCGCCAACTGGCGCACCGAGTTGAACAAGAAGGAGATGCCGCTCTTCACCAACGTGTTCTCGGGCTGGCTCGATTATCCCGAATACTTCTTCTACTGGTGCTATCACGGCAACAATTCCGTCTTCAACACCATGAGCTACAAGTCGGCGGAGATGGACAAGCTGATCGATGGCGCGCGCACGGCCGCTGCGACCGGCGACACGGCGACCTACGACAAGGACGTGAAGGGCTTCGTCGATCTCGCCTACACCGACGTGCCGCGCATCCCGCTGTACCAGCCCTTCGTCAACGTCGCGATGCAGAAGAACATCAGCGGTTACCAATACTGGTTCCACCGCAGGCTCGATTATCGCGCGATGGCGAAGGGGTGAGTCATGAGTGAGGTGAGCACGCTCTTCGGGCTCCCTCCCCCCTTGTGGGGGAGGGTTGGGGAGAGGGGTAGCCACGAACTCCGACCTATCGCGGAGCTACCCCCCTCCCTAACCCTCCCCCACAAGGGGGGAGGGAACGCGGCGGAGTGTGTGGCGAGCAGCGTGCGCAACACGCGCAGGAGCGCCCCATGCTGACCATGATCGGCAAGCGCCTGATGTTCGCGATTCCCTCGCTGATCGGCGTCGTCATCGTCACCTTCCTGCTGACGCGCGCGCTGCCCGGTGATCCGGCGGCGTACTTCGCCGGCCCTGCCGCAACGAAGGAAGCGGTCGAGCAGATCCGCAAGAAGCTCGGTCTCGACAAGCCGCTGGTCGAGCAGTTCTTCCGCTATGCCAACGACCTCGCCCATGGCGATTTCGGCAACTCGCTCACCACCGGCCAGCCTGTCGCGGCCGAAATCCGCAACCGCCTGCCGGCGTCCGCCGAGTTGACCTTGCTCGGCCTCTTCGTCTCGATCGCGATCGCGATTCCGCTCGGCGTGCTGGCGGCAACCCGGCCGGGCTCCTGGATCGACCATCTCTGCCGGGTCACGACGACGGCGGGAGTGTCGCTGCCGGTGTTCTTCACCGGCCTCGTGCTGGTCTACGTGTTCTACTTCCGCCTCGGCTGGTCGCCTGCGCCGCTCGGCCGGTTGGATGTGTTCTACAGCGCGCCGCCGACGGTGACCGGCTTTTACCTCATCGACACCCTGCTCGCGCGCGACGTCGAGGCATTCCGCTCGGCGCTGAGCCAGCTGATCCTGCCGGCGACGACGCTCGCGATCTTCTCGCTGGCGCCGATCGCGCGCATGACGCGCGCCTCGATGCTGGCGGTGCTCGCCAGCGAGTTCGTCCGCACTGCGCGCGCCAGCGGCCTGTCGCCCGCAACCGTGATCGTCACCTACGCCTTCCGCAACGCGATGCTTCCGGTCATCACCACGCTCAGCATGGTGTTCTCGTTCCTGCTGGGCGCCAATGTGCTGGTCGAGAAAGTCTTCGCCTGGCCCGGCATCGGCTCCTATGCGGTGGAAGCGCTGATCTCGTCGGACTTTGCGCCGGTGCAGGGTTTCGTGCTGACCATGGCGGTCATGTACGTGCTGCTCAACCTCGTGATCGACATTCTCTATGGCGTGATCGATCCGCGCGTGCGGCTGGAGGGATAGCCTATATGATCGTGTCGGATGCGAGTCATGCGAACGGTGCGCTCCCTCCCCCTCCCCCGCTTGCGGGGGAGGGTTGGGGAGAGGGTTTCTCCGCGGTCGAGAACCCCCAAGAGGAGAAAGCCCTCACCCGCGTCGGAGCCTGTCATCGGGCGCGCCTTCGGCGCGACCCGTTGGGCGCGACCTCTCCCGCAAGCGGGAGAGGTAAACCGAGTTCGCGGCGCGTCAATTCATCCCAACGCGCAAACGCTCCAGGAGTGAAGCCATGAGCTCCGTTGCGCCTGCCGCCGAGCCTGTCGGTCCCGCGCGCACGTCCGGACTGGTCGCGATCCTCGAACAGACCCGTTACGTGCTCGGCGAGAACAAGGTCACGGGCTTTGCCTTCGCGCTGCTGATCCTGATCCTCGCCGCCGCGATCTTCGGGCCCTATGTGGTGCCCTACGATCCGCTCGCCTCCGACACTGCCGCTGCCCTGAAGCCGCCGTCGACGGCGCACTGGTTCGGCACCGACCAGCTCGGGCGCGACATCTTCAGCCGCGTCATCGTCGCAACCCGGCTCGACGTCTTCATCGCGGTCGCATCCGTCGCGCTGGTGTTCCTGATGGGCGGGCTCGCCGGCATCGCGGCGGGTTACTTCGGCGGCTGGACCGACCGCATCGTCGGCCGCATCGCCGACACCATCATGGCGTTCCCGCTGTTCGTGCTCGCCATGGGCATCGTCGCCGCGCTCGGCAACACCGTGCAGAACATCATCCTGGCCACCGCGATCGTGAACTTCCCGCTCTATGCCCGTGTCGCGCGCGCCGAAGCGAATGTCCGCCGCAACGCCGGCTTCGTGCAGGCGGCGCGCCTGTCGGGCAACGGCGAATTCCGCATCCTCCTGGTGCACATTCTCCCGAACATCATGCCGATCATGATCGTGCAGATGTCGCTGACCATGGGCTACGCCATCCTCAACGCCGCGGGCCTGTCCTTCATCGGCCTCGGCGTTCGTCCGCCCACCGCCGAATGGGGCATCATGGTCGCGGAGGGCGCCGGCTTCATGGTGTCAGGGGAATGGTGGATCGCGCTATTCCCCGGCCTGGCCCTGATGATCGCCGTGTTCTGCTTCAACCTCCTCGGCGACGGCCTGCGCGACATCGTCGATCCCCAGCGGAGGACGTGATGATTGGTGACCAGTGCGGGATGAGCAACGCTCGCCTCGAATGTCAGGTGGGCGCAACTCTCTCGCTCCCTCCCCCCTTGTGGGGGAGGGGTGGGGAGGGGGGTAGCCCAGGAAAAAGTATCCATGGGGCGGATGTCGCGATGCTCGCATGCGGAGACGGTCCCCGTGTGGCACCCCCCTCCCTGACCCTCCCCCACAAGGGGGGAGGGAATGAGAGAGCAGTGCCTGTCTCACACGCAAAATTCTGGCCAAAATTCCTCAATGATTCCAAGTTCATATCTACTGTGCATGGGGTTGTTTTCGACCTTTTGACTGACGGGAGCCGCCCATGACCGCGCAGCCCCTGCTCGACGTCCAGGACCTCACCGTCGAGTTCACGACCCGTCGCGGCATCGTGAAAGCGGTGCAGCACGTCAACATCTCCGTCGCCAAGGGCGAGACGCTCGCCATCGTCGGCGAGTCCGGCTCCGGCAAGTCGGTGACCTCCTATGCCGTGATGCGCATCCTCGACCGTGCCGGGCGGATTGCCGAGGGCTCGGTGATGTTCTCCGGCATCGACGTCAAGGCCGCGACCGAAGACCAGATGCGCGACTTGCGTGGCCGCGAAGTCTCGATGATCTTCCAGAATCCGCGCGCGGCGCTGAACCCGATCCGCAAAGTCGGCGACCAGATCGAAGACGTGCTGCGCACCCATGTGCAGCAGGCCCAGGTGGCCGATCACGGCGAGAAGGCGATCGAAGCGCTGGAGCAGGTCAAGATCGCCCGCCCGCGCGAGCGCTACCACGCCTATCCCTTCGAGCTCTCGGGCGGCATGTGCCAGCGCGTCGTCATCGCGCTCGCGCTCGCCTGCAATCCGCAGCTCCTGATAGCGGACGAGCCGACCACCGGCCTCGACGTCACCACGCAGAAGGCGGTGATGGATCTGATCGTCGAGCTGACCAGGCGCCGCGCGATGTCGACCATCCTGATCACGCACGACCTTGGCCTGGCCGCCGCCTACTGCGACCGCGTCGTCGTGATGGAGAAGGGACGCGTGGTCGAGACCGCGAAAGCCGCCGACATCTTCGCCAATCCGCAGCACCCCTACACCAAGAAGCTGATGCGCGCGACGCCGCGGCTCGGGGTGAGCCTGCGCGATCTGTTGCCGGAAGATGAACCCGCGACGACGGCTTCCTTCGCCTCTCCGCGCATGCGGGGAGAGGCTGACGCGCCCAGCGCGGCGGGTGAGGGGAACTCTCCAGGCATCGTGCTCGCGGAGAGTCCCTCTCACCCCGACCCTCTCAGCGCGAGCGAAGCTCGTCGCGACCCCGCAAGCAGGGAGAGCGAGAAGGCACCCCTCCTCCTCGTCGACAAGCTCGTCAAGGAATATCCCCGCCAGGGCGCGACCGCCGTGCTCGGAAAACTGTTCGGCCGCAAGCCGCCGGTCGAGCCCGACGTGTTCCGCGCCGTCGACGGCATCAGCTTCTCGGTCGGCCATGGCGAGAGCGTCGGCCTCGTCGGCGAATCCGGCTGCGGCAAATCGACCACGTCGATGATGGTGATGCGGCTGCTCGACCAGACCTCCGGCCTGATCAAGTTCGACGGCGAGGACATCGGTGCCATCCAGCCGGCATCGTTTGCTCGGCTGCCGCAGCGCAGCCGCATCCAGATGGTGTTCCAGGATCCGACCGACAGCCTCAACCCGCGCTTCACCGCCGCGCGCGCCATCGCCGACCCGATCATGCAATTGGGTGACATCAAGGGGCGCGACGCGCTCCGCGCCCGCTGCGAGGAGCTGGCCACCATGGTCGGCCTGCCGCACAATCTGCTCGACCGCTTCCCGCACCAATTGTCCGGCGGCCAGAAGGCCCGCGTCGGCATCGCCCGGGCGATCGCCCTGCATCCCAAGCTCGTCATTCTCGATGAGCCGACGGCGGCGCTGGACGTCTCGGTCCAGGCCGTGGTGCTCAATCTGCTGCAGGACCTCAAGGCGCGGCTAGGTATGAGCTATCTGTTCGTCTCGCATGATTTGAATGTGGTGCGCTTGTTGTGCGATCGTGTCATTGTCATGCGGACGGGTCGAATCGTCGAGGAAGGCTCTTCCGAGCAGGTCCTGAGCGATCCGCAGGACGACTACACCAAGGAGCTGCTGACGGCGATTCCGCATCCGCCGTTGCCGGTGCATTGAGATCAGCTTGAGAGAGTGATGGCCGAACCGCTGGACGACTATATCGACGCCGTATCGAAAGCGCTGGCGCTGCCGGTCGAGGAGGCCTGGAGGCCCGCGGTGCGCGCCAACCTCGAGGTCTCGCTGCGGCTCGCCCGTCTTGTCGACGAATTCGCGCTGCCGGACGAGACCGAGCCGGCGCCCGTTTTTACCGCCTGACGCCGCCATGACCGCAAAGCCAGAGATGATGGCCTCCGAGATCGCGAGTGCGGTTGCGGGCGGCAAGATGTCCGCGCTCGATGCCACCGAAGCCGCGCTCGCGCGCATCAAGCAGCACGACACCGTCCTCAACGCCTTTACCGACGTCACCGCCGATCGTGCCCGCGCCAAGGCGCGCGCGATCGATGCCGATATCGCGGCCGGCAAGGAAGTCGGTCCGCTTGCGGGCGTTCCCTTCGCGGTGAAGAACCTGTTCGACGTTTCCGGCCTGCCGACCCGTGCAGGCTCGAAGATCAACCGCGATCGCGCGCCTGCGACGCGCGATGCGGCGCTGATCGAGCGGATGGAAGCCGCCGGCGCCGTTCTCGTCGGCGCGCTCAACATGGGCGAATACGCCTACGACTTCACCGGCGAGAACGTCCACGACGGCCCCTCGCGCAATCCGCACGACACCACGCGGATGAGCGGCGGTTCGTCGGGCGGCTCGGGCAGCGCCGTCGGCGGCGCTCTGGTGCCGATCGCGCTCGGCTCGGACACCAACGGCTCGATCCGCGTGCCGTCGTCGTTCTGCGGCATCTTCGGCCTGAAGCCGACCTACGGCCGGCTGTCGCGAGCGCGGTCGTTCCCGTTCGTGGCGAGCCTCGATCATCTCGGTCCGTTCGCGCGCTCCGTCACCGATCTCGCGCTCGCCTATGACGTGATGCAGGGCCCGGATGCCGACGATGCCGCCTGCACGACGCGTGGCCTGGAACCGACGCTGCCGCTGCTCGCCAATCCGGTCTCGGATCTACGCATCGCCGTTGCCGGCGGTCACTTCCAGAAGAACGTGTTTCCGGAAGCGGTCGAGGCCGTCAGCCGCGTTGCCAAGGCGCTTGGCGCAACGCGGGTGGTCGAGGTGCCCGAAGCTTCGCGCGCACGCGCCGCGGCCTATGTCATCACTACGACCGAGGGCGCCTCGCTGCATCTCGATCGCCTGCGCAAGCGCCCGAACGATTTCGATCCGGCCGTGCGCGACCGGCTGATCGCGGGCGCCATGGTGCCGGCGCCGCTGGTCGATCGCGCGCAGAAATTCCGCCGCTGGTATCGCGCCCAGCTTGCCGAGATCTTCAAATCGGTCGACGTGCTGCTGGCGCCGGCGACGCCCTGCACCGCGCCAAAGCTCGGCCAGGTGAATTTCAACCTCGACGGCGTCGAGCTGCCGGTGCGCGCCAATATCGGCATCCACACCCAGCCGATCTCGTTCATCGGCCTGCCGGTCGTTGCGGTGCCGGTGCCGCTCGAGCCGCTGCCGATCGGCGTGCAGATCATCTGTGCGCCCTGGCGCGAGGACATCGCGCTGCGCGTCGCGCACGCGTTGGAGAAGATGGGCGTCGCTGCTGCGCCCGCGCCAAGAGGATTCTGAGATGGAGATTGATCTCCCCGAGGTGATCGCGGAAGTCAAAGCCGCGTTCGATCGCTATGAGCAGGCCCTCGTCAGCAACGACGTCGCCGTGCTCGGCGAGCTCTTTCGCAACGATCCCCGCACGCTGCGCTACGGCATCGGCGAGAACCTCTACGGCTATGAGGCCATCTCCGGCTTCCGCGCCGCGCGCTCGCCCGTCGGGTTGAACCGGCGCACCGCAAAGACGGTGATCACCAGCTACGGCCGCGACACGGCCGTTGCCTCCACCCTGTTCTATCGCGACACGGCGCCCGGCAAGGTCGGCCGGCAGATGCAGACGTGGATTCGCTTCCCGGAGGGCTGGCGCGTCGTCGCGGCCTCATGTCAGCATCATCGACGAGCCGAAAGAGACCGTATGACGCTTGATGATCTTCCGCGGGGAACATTGCCGGCCGAGCCGGTGGTGCCCCGCGTCGACCGGGCACTGCCATCGGTGCAGAAGGTCACGCGCGCCGAGGAGCTGCGCCTTCAACTTGCCGACGAGATCGTGCGCGGAATGCTGGCGCCGGGCTCTCCGCTGGACGAGACCGACATCGCACGGCGCTTCAACGTCTCGCGCACGCCAGTGCGCGAGGCGCTGCGCCAGCTGGTGGCGAGCGGGCTGGTCGAGGCGCGGCCTCATCGCGGCGCGGTGGTGGCGCAGCCATCCGTCGAGCGGCTGAAAGGCATGTTCGAGGCGATGGCGGAGCTCGAGGCATTGTGCGCATGCCTTGCCGCCGAACGCATGTCGGCGGCCGAGCGTCACGGCCTGGAGGCCATCCACGAGGAGCTGCGGGTGCTGAGCTACACCGGCAATCCCGAGCGTTTCCACGAGGTCAACGAGCGCTTCCACAACGCGATCTACGCCGGATCGCAGAACGGTTACATCGCCGAGATCACGCTCGCCACCCGCGTCCGGGTGCAGCCGTTTCGACGCGCCCAGTTCCGCAATCTCGGCCGCCTCGCCAAGTCGCAAGCCGAGCACGACCGCGTCGTCGTCGCCGTAATGCGCGGCGACAAGCAAGGTGCAGCAGCTGCGATGCGCGCGCATATCGAATTGGTGCGCGGAGAGTACGAGATCTACGCGGTGTCGGTGTAGCCGCACACGTGGTGCCGTAGGGTGGGCAAAGGCGCAAAGCGCCGTGCTCACCATCTTTTCATGATGGACGGAATGGTGGGCACGCTTCGCTTTGCCCACCCTACGAGACCTACGCTGTCGCGGCTTCCTTCATGAAGGCGCGCCATCCCCCATACGCCGTGATGTCGCGCGCCTCGCCCAGCACTTCCGGCTCGACGAGAAAGCCCTTCACGCTGCGGCCGTCCGCCAAGCGAACCGTCCCGATTGCCATCGGCGCGGGGATCGCGTTGACGAACCTGCCGAAGGCGGATGACGACAGCGACCAGATCTCCAGCTCGATCGCGGCGCCCTTGCCGGCTTCGACGCGGAGCATGCCCGGCTTGGCCGGCGTGGTCGGCAGCGCATAGAGCTTGTAGTCCGGCGCAGTCTTCGTCGCCTCGATCAGGTGCCCGTTCAACGCCGTCAACTCACCGTTCAATGCCATGCCGGAGAGATGCGCGCCGACCACCGCGATCGGAATCTCGTCGCCGCTGCTGGCCGGCAGCGGCGGGAGCGGCGCTTGCGCCGTGCCCTTTGCGCCGAGGCTCAGCCGGGTATCCGCATGGAAGACGCGGCCGATGCTGGCGAGCAGCGAGTCGCGTCCTGCGGGCGCGAGCAGCGTGATGCCGAACGGAATGCCGTCGCTGCGCATCGATGCGGGTATGGCGAGGCCGCAGAGGTCGAGCAGGTTGACGAAATTGGTGTAGGTGCCGAGACGGCTGTTGAGCTCGATCGGGTTGGCGAGCACCTGTGCGGTCGTGTAGGCCGTCGGCGCCGTCGGCAGCACCAGCGCGTCGATATTGGCGAACGTGCGCTCGGCGGTCTTGCGAAGCCCTTGCAGACGATAGAGCGCCGAGAAGGTTTCCGCCGCGGTCAGCCGCGCGCCGGCGGCGGTGATCTCGCGCGTCACGGGATGGATCGTGTCAGGCGCGGAGGCGAGCAGGTCCTTGATCACGAGGTAGCGCTCGGCGACCCAGGGACCCTCGTAGAGCAGCCGCGCCGTCTCGTAGAACGGCTCGAGGTCGAACTCGACCAATGTGGCGCCAAGCGCAGTCCATCGCTTCAGTGCATCGCCGTAAGCGGCTTCCGCTTTCTTGTCGCCGAAGAAGATCAGCTGCCCCTTGCGCGGCACGCCCAGGCGCAAGTTTGCCGGCAACGGCGTGATCGCGCCAAGCGGCCGGTCGCGCGAGAATGGGTCGGCCTGGTCCGGGCCGGCCATCACCGACAGCGCGAGGGCGGCGTCGTCGACCGTCAGTGCGAATACCGAGATGCAGTCGAGCGTGCGGCAGGCCGGCACCAGACCCGCGGTCGAGATCATGCCGAGGCTCGGCTTCAGCCCGACGATGTTGTTGAGCATTGCCGGCACGCGGCCGGAGCCGGCGGTGTCGGTGCCGAGCGACAGCGGCACGAGCCCGGCGCCGACCGCGACCGCCGAGCCCGAGCTCGAGCCGCCGGGAATGAGATCCTCGCGGATTGAATTTTTGGGAATGCCGTAGGGCGAACGGACGCCGACGAGGCCGGTTGCGAACTGGTCGAGATTGGTTTTGCCGATGATGATGGCGCCGGCGGCGCGCAGGCGCTCCACGGCTGTCGAATCGTGCGCCGGCGTGTACGAGAAGGCCGGGCAAGCGGCCGTGGTCGGAAAGCCCAGCGCGTCGATATTGTCCTTCACCGCGACCGGCACGCCATAGAGCGGCAGGCCGGCGGCGTCTTTCGTGGCGAGACGTTCGGCCTCCGCGATCGCATCCTTCTCGTCGCGCAGGCTGATGAACACGGCGGGGTCATCGTGGTCGCGGATGCGCTGATAGGCCCGCGCGACCGTCTGCGCCGGCGTCAGCGTGCCCGCGCGGTGCGCGGCCACAATCGCGGCGATCGTTTCAGGCTGCTCAGCCCCCATGGCGACAAAACTCCGGCAACATGTCCTCACCCGGAGTGAAGCAAGCGATGTGCCATTGTGTACATTATCCGGGCAGGACGACTGCCGTGGATACTATCGTGCGATCAGTGGGTTGGGGACATTTCGGCAGGGGCGTGAGCGGACGCGTCAGCGACCCGTGACGTGCATCTGCCTAAATCGTAGGCAGTTCGAGATCAGGTGAAGCCGGCGAGGATCCGGAGCAGGTGCGCCCTGTTCTCCCTGCCGATCTTCGCCTCGACGTGCCGTTCGTGCTCGGCTGCGAGCCGCTTGAACTTCTCAAGCGCCGTCTCGCCCGGCGCGGTGAGGTGCAGCGCATGCGAGCGCCGGTCCTCCTTCGACTTGGTCCGCTTCACCAGCTTGCGCTGTTCGAGGCTGTCGAGCAGGTGCACCAGCCGGGCGCGCTCGATGCCGAGGCGCTTGGCCACCGCCATCTGCGACAGACCCGGATTGGCGCCGATCACCGTCAGCACCGAGTATTGCGTCGGCCGGATGTCGACCTCGCCGAGCGTCTTGATGAAGTCCTGAAAGATCCAGATCTGGAAGCGCCGCACCGCATAGCCGGCGTGGCCGGCCAGTGCGTCGAGGCCGACGTCATCGGCGACGTCGCGAGGTGCCGCGCCGTTGCCGGCGCGCTTGCGTGGGGTGGGGCGGCTGTCGGCCCGGGCTGCGCTGGCTGTCACGTCGGTCTCTCCTGTCGCGCAACCCTAGCGCCTCGCGGCCTCGAGAGAAAGATTGTTGTTGACGACAACAATTGCCATGCCCAACATTATGGCCAAAGCGGCCCGGACGAGGCTGCGGCCGATCCGATATCCGGGCGGAGGAGGAAACACATGACAGTCGCCCCAGATGGTGACGTTGCAGGCCTGTTCGCAACACCAAGGACGATCGCAGAGCAACGCGCCGACGGCAGCATCGTGCTGCGATCGCCCGATCCGTTGCGCGATGGCGCACGTTGCGTCGGCGACTGGCTGGAGCAATGGGCGCGGCGAACGCCGGATGCGATCTTCCTGGCCGAACGCGGCAATGTCGAAGCGCCCTGGACCACCGTCACCTATGCCCAGGCATTGCGGAAGGTGCGCGCCGCCGCGTCCTGGATCCTGGCGCAGGGCCTTTGCGCAGAGCGCCCGCTCGCGATCCTCTCCGACAACAGCATCGATCACGCGCTGCTCGCGCTTGCCGCCCAGCATGTGGGCGTGCCCTCGGCCGCGATCTCGCCCGCCTATTCGCTGATGTCGAGAGACTTCGACAAGCTCAAGAGCATGATTGCGCTGCTCGAGCCCGGCGCGATCTACGTCTCCGCGACGAAGCCATTCGCGGCAGCGCTGGCAGCTATCGAGCCGCTGCACCAGGCGCAGATCATCAGTGGCAATGCCGATGACGATGGCGCACTCGCCTTCCGCACCGTTACGGCAACGCCCGAGACGCCCGACGTTGCGACAGCCTTTGCCGCGCTCACACCGGACACGGTCGCGAAACTCCTGTTCACGTCAGGCTCGACCGGCACGCCCAAGGCGGTCATCAACACCCAGCGCATGCTGACCTCCAGTCAGCAAGCCAAGGCCCAGACCTGGACTTTTCTCGACGAGGGCCCCGGCAATCTCGTCATCCTCGACTGGCTGCCCTGGAGCCACACCTTCGGCGCCAACCACAATTTCAATCTCGTGCTGCGCAATGGCGGCTCGCTCTATATCGACGGCGGCAAGCCTGCCCCCGGTCTGTTCGCGACGTCGCTCGCCAATCTGAAGAGCGTGATGCCGACGGTCTATTTCAATGTGCCGCGCGGCTTCGACATGCTGATCGCGTCGCTGCGCAGCGACGAGGAACTGCGCCGCCGCTTCTTTGGCGAGGTGAAATTCGCCTTCTATGCCGGCGCCGCGCTGCCGCAGAATCTCTGGGATGCCCTGGAGCAGCTTTCCATCGAGACCGTCGGTCGTGCGTTGCCGATGGTCTCGGCCTGGGGCTCGACCGAAACCTCACCGCTCGCCACCGATTGTCATTTCCTCGCCGAACGCTCCGGCAACATCGGTGTGCCCATTCCCGGCACCGAACTGAAGCTCGTCACCTCCGGCGACAAGCTGGAGGTGAGGGTGCGCGGCCCCAACGTCACGCCTGGCTATTGGAAGGCGCCGGAACTGACCAGGCAGGCGTTCGACGACGAGGGCTTCTATCTGATCGGAGATGCCGTGAAGCTTGCCGATGCGAGCAGGCCCGAGCGTGGCCTGTTCTTCGACGGCCGCGTCGCGGAAGATTTCAAGCTCAACTCCGGCACCTGGGTCAGTGTCGGCACGTTGCGCGTTGCCGGCATCGCCGCGCTGGCGCCGCTCGCGCAGGACATCGTCGTCACCGGTCATGGCGGGGACGAGGTGCGCTTCCTGGTGTTTCCGAACATCGCGGCCTGTCGCGCCCATGCCGGGCTGCCCGAGACGGCGGCTGTGAACGACGTGCTGGCGCACGACAAGGTCAGGACCGCGATCGCGCAGGGTCTGGCGAAGCTGAAACAGCAGAGCGGCAACTCCTCGGGCCACGCCACGCGTGCGCTGCTGCTCGCCGAGCCGGCTTCGGTCGACGGCGGCGAGATCACCGACAAGGGTTACATCAACCAGCGCGCCGTGCTGACGCGTCGTGCCGATGCCGTGGCGCGTCTGAATGACGATACGTCGGGCGAGTGGATCGGCTGCGCCGGCTAGCGTGCCGTTACCGCGCGTACTCCTCTCGTGCCCCGGACGCAGCGCAGCACGCAAGTGATGCGCTGCTGAGCCGGGGCCCATTCTTCACGCAGGTTGCTAATCTGGGTCCCGGCTCTGCGCCGCGTCATTTCACGCCGCGTCGCGTCCGGGACACGAGAGCGGGGTTAGGCGTACCAAATAGGCCAGCAACCCTGCTGCAACATTTTGCCGATTCTTTTGTTGCCTAAGCAACTAATTTGTGCGAACCGTTCCAGACAAGGACGACGGCAGGCGAACTGCTGCGTCTAATTCTGGAGGAAACAATGCGCGGCAGACATGGTGCCGTCGGCAAACGCGGGCGTATGCCTGGGGATGGAAGAGGGTCCCTGTTGCGGGGCCTGTCAGACCTCGGTGCTGCCGGTCACCGCGCCGAGATTTTCGTGCAGCCGGCGCAGCAGTTCGATCAGCACCTCGCGCTCGTCCTTGCTGAGGCAGGACAGCAGGCGCCGCTCACGTTCGAACGCAGCGACGATCACCTTGTCGTGGGTGGCGCGGCCCCTCGCCGTCAGCGAGATCGAATGGGTGCGGCCGTCGTTCGGATCGGTGCGGATCGAGACCAGCCCGCGCTTCTCCAGTCCTGCCAGTGTCCGGCTCACCGGTCCCTTGTCGAAGCCGATGACGTGGCAGATGCGCGAGGCCGGAATGCCGGGTTCGATCGCCAGCAGCGACATGATCCGCCATTCCGTGACGTTCACGCCGAACTGCTTCTGATAGAACGCGGTCGCGCTGTTCGAAAGCTTGTTGGCGATGAAGGTGATGAACGCCGGGACGTAACGGTCGAGATCGAGCGTCGGTCCCACATCCGTGGGCGCGGGCTTCTGGCGGACTCTGGTCGAAGACGGCGGCATATCGGGTTTCTGACTCGCGGCGGGCCTGCTGACCTAAGGGCATGCGCTCCCCTTTCACAAGATCAAAATGAGGGAGGTCTTCCATGACCGCATCCGGCCCCGCTGGATCAGGCATTCCGCATCTCGACGTCGATCCCTTCGACATGAAGTTTTTTGCCGACCCCTACCCCACGCATGAGCTGCTGCGGGAAGCGGGGCCCGTGGTCTATCTGGACAAATGGAACGTGTACGCCGTCGCGCGCTACGCCGAGGTCCATGCCGTGCTGAACGATCCCGCGACCTTCTGCTCGAGCCGCGGCGTCGGCCTCTCCGACTTCAAGAAGGAGGCGCCGTGGCGGCCGCCGAGCCTGATCCTCGAGGCCGATCCGCCTGCACACACCCGTACCCGCGCCGTGCTGTCAAAAGTGTTGTCGCCGACGGTGATGAAGCAGGTCCGGGATCGCTTTGCCGCAGCGGCCGAGGCGCGGGTCGATGCGCTGCTGGAGAGGCGCAGCTTCGATGCGATCACGGATCTTGCGGAAGCCTATCCGCTCTCGATCTTCCCGGATGCGCTCGGCCTGAAGCCGGAGGGGCGGGAGCATCTGATTCCCTATGCCAGCGTGGTGTTCAACGCCTTCGGTCCGCCCAACCAGTTGCGCCAGGAGGCGATCGAACGCTCGGCACCGCACCAGGCCTATGTCGCCGAGCAGTGTCAGCGCGAGAACCTGGCGCCGGGTGGCTTTGGGGCGTGCATTCATGCACAGGTCGACGAAGGTGCCATCACGGCGACCGAGGCGCCGCTGTTGGTGCGCTCACTGCTGTCGGCCGGTCTCGACACCACCGTCAACGGCATCGGGGCCGCGGTCTATTGCCTCGCCCGCTTCCCGGATCAATGGCAGCGCCTGCGCGAGGATCTCACGCTCGCCCGTGGCGCCTTCGAGGAGGCCGTGCGCTTCGAAAGCCCGGTGCAGACCTTTTTCCGCACCACGACGCGCGAGGTCGAGCTCTCCGGCGCGCGGATCGGCGAGGGCGAGAAGGTGCTGATGTTCCTCGCCGCAGCCAATCGCGATCCCCGCCGCTGGGACAAGCCCGACAGCTACGACATCACCCGCCGCACCTCCGGCCATGTCGGCTTTGGCTCCGGCATCCACATGTGCGTCGGCCAGCTCGTTGCCCGTCTCGAAGGCGAGGTGATGCTGACGGCGCTGGCCCGGCGCATCGCAAAGATCGAGATCACGGGCGAGCCGAAGCGCCGCTTCAACAACACGCTGCGCGGGCTCGACAGCCTGCCTGTCACCATCATTCCGGCCTGACGAGGAGCTCATGCCCGCCATCACCTTCATCCATCCCGACGGCAAGTCCGACCGCGTCGAGGCCGGCGACGGCGAGAGCGCCATGCAGGCCGCGACTCGTCACGGGCTCGACGGCATTCTGGCCGAATGCGGCGGCAATGCCATGTGTGCGACCTGCCACGTCTACGTCGATGACAGCTGGCTCGCGCGCCTGCCTGACATGGCGGATGACGAGGATGCGCTGCTCGACGGTACCGCGAGCGAGCGGCTGCCGAACAGCCGGCTGTCCTGCCAGATCAAGATCACGCCCACGCTCGATGGGCTCGTGCTGAGACTGCCCGAACGGCAGGTCTGATTTTTTCTCAAACGCGCCGGCATCGACCGCCGCGGCAATCGATCCAACAGGGGAGGGAATGATGAAACGTCTGAAGTGGACGCTCGCGCTGGCTGCGAGCCTGGCAACCGGCGCCGCAAGCGCCCAGATATCGGACAATGTCGTGCGCGTCGGCGTGCTCAACGACATCTCCGGCATCTTCCAGGACACCAACGGCATGGGCTCGGTCGAGGCCGCGCGCATGGCGGCGGAGGATTTCAACGGCGGCGGCAAGGGCATCAAGGTCGATATCGTCTATGCCGATCACCAGAACAAGGCCGACGTCGGCAACGCCATCGCCCGCAAATGGCTCGACGTCGAGGGTGTCGATGCCATCGTCGACGTACCGAACTCGGCGGTGGGCCTCTCCATCAATGCCCTGCTGCGCGACAGCCGCATGACGTTCCTGGCATCTTCGACCGCAAGCTCGGATCTCACCGGCAAGGCCTGCTCGCCCAACACCATCCAATGGGTCAATGACGCCTGGGCAACTGGCAACACCACGGCGGCCGCGATGATGTCGCGCGGTGGCAAGGACTGGTATTTCCTGACAGTCGACTATGCGCTGGGCAAGGGCATCGAGGCGGAGGCGCAGAAATATATCGAAGGTCACGGCGGCAAGGTGCTCGGGTCCTCGAAGCATCCGCTCGGCACCTCCGATTTCGCGTCCTTCCTGTTGCAGGCGCAGAGCTCGAAGGCACAGGTGATCGGCCTTGCCAATGCCGGCGGCGACACCATCAACGCGGTGAAGCAGGCGGCCGAATTCGGCATCCAGCAGAGCGGCCAGAAGCTCGTCGCGTTTCTGCTCTTCATCAACGACATCCACGGCATGGGCATCAAGGTCGCCCAAGGGCTCCAGCTCATGGAGGCCTTCTATTGGGACATGAATGAGGACACCCGCGCCTTTGCCAAGCGCTTCGCCGCCCGGCCCGGAATGAACGGCAAGATGCCGAGCGGCAATCAGGCCGGCGTCTATGCCTCAACGCTCGCCTATCTCAATGCGGTTGCAGCCACCGGCAGTGACAATGCCAGGAACGTCGTGCCCGAGATGAAGAAGTTCAGGGGCAAGGACAAGCTGTTCGGCGACACCACGATCCGCCAGGACGGCCGCGTCGTGCACCCCATGTACCTGTTCGAGGTGAAGAAGCCGGAGGAGTCGAAATATCCATATGACTACTACAAGCTGGTCTCGACGATTCCCGCCGAGCAGGCGTTCCGTCCGCTGACGGAAGGCGGATGTGAGCTGGTGAAGTAGAAAATGAATGGTCTCGTGCCCCGGACGCGGTGCAGCGCGAAGCGTTGCGCCGCAGAGCCGGGGCCCACCGCTTCTGATCCCGGCTCTGCGTCGCGTCACACCGGACGATGCTTCGCATCGCCGGGACATGCCGCGCCGCGTCCGGGACGCGAGAACAGTCTCACCCCACGACCTTGCTGCTACCCTGCGTGATCAACCGCGCCGCGCGCTGATCGCGGGAGTAGATCCAGAGCCAGCTCAGCGCGACGCTGAGGCGGTGGCGCAGGCCGATCAGGAAGTAGATGTGGGCGATGCCCCAGATCCACCATGCGATAGCACCGCGCAGCTTGATGCGGCCGAAATCGATCACTGCCAGGCGCTTGCCGATCTGGGCGAGGCTGCCGGCATGCTTGTAGCGGAACGGGCCGGTCGCAGCGCCGCGCAGGCGTGCCTTGATGGTCTCGGCGACGTGGCGGCCCTGCTGCTTGGCGGCCGGTGCGATGCCGGGCACCGGCTTGCCGTTCCAGGCGTTGATGCTGACGGTGTCGCCGATCGCAAAGATCTCTGGATGGCCGGGAATGGTGAGGTCGGCTTCGACCTGCACGCGCCCGGCGCGGTCGCTGGGGGCGCCCAGCCATTCGGCCGCGGGCGAAGCGCGCACGCCGGCGGCCCAGATTCTGGTCTTCGCCTCGAGCAGCTTGCCGCCGAACACGACGCCCTCGCGATTGATCTCGGTGACGGCCTGGCCGAGCACGACCTCGACGCCGATCTTTTCCAGCGAGGCCTGGGCATAGGCCGAGAGGTCGTCGGGAAATCCTGCGAGCACGCGCGGGCCCGCCTCGATCAGCACGACGCGCGCCTTGTGCGTGTCGATGTTGCGGAAATCGCCGGGCAGGGTGTGATGCGCCATCTCGGCGATGGTGCCGGCGAGTTCGACGCCGGTCGGGCCGGCCCCGACGATGACGAAGGTCAGCCGCGCCGCGCGCCTCTCCGGATCGGTCTCGCGCTCGGCGCGCTCGAACGCCACCAGAATGTGCCGGCGCAGCGTGGTCGCATCCTCCAGGGTCTTCAGGCCGGGCGCGAACTGCTCCCATTCGTCGTGGCCGAAATAGGCGTGCCGCGCGCCGGTGGCGAGCACCAGTGTGTCGTAGGGCACCTCGCTGCCATCGTCGATGAGCACGCAGCGACGCGCCGTGTCGACCCCGCTCACGGTGGCAAACAGTGTCGTCACCTCGCGGCGATCGCGCATGAGATGGCGGATTGGCCAGGCGATCTCGCTGGTCGCGAGCGAGGCGGTCGCGACCTGGTAGAGCAGCGGCTGGAACAGATGATGATTGCGGCGGTCGATCAGCGTGATCTCGACCGGCGCTCCCGCAAGCCGGTAGGTCGCTTCCAGCCCGCCGAAGCCGGCGCCGACGATGACGACGCGATGGGGATTTGCGGTCATGATGCACCCTCGAATCTCGCTGCTGCTCACCTTCATTTAAGTGCGGATTGGGGGCCGCGGTCCAATAGCTGTCATCAATCGCCACATAGGCCTGATGTATCGATCGGGCGCGAAAAAGCGCCGCAGCGCCCGGACCGGCGGTGGGCCGGCCTTGGGCCGGCCTTGGGCCGACCTCGGCCGAAACGAGTAGAATTATATTTCTTGCCATCGCTGATTGAGGCGAAATATGGTGCAGGGCGTACGCTGAGCCATTGGCGGCTCGACAGATTTTGCGTTCAATAGAGACAGGCTTGGAGCGGCGATCACCCCGCTTCCGGGACCGATAATAAGGAGGGAGTGGTTATGAGGACGGCATTTTGGCTGGCGGGCGCAGCGGCGCTGGTGCTGGCAAATCAGGCATTCGCCGGCGACACCATCAAGATCGGTTTCGTCTCGACCTTCAGCGGCCCGACCGCCGTGATCGGCAACGACATGCGCAATTCCTTTGAGCTCGCGCTCGATCACCTCGGCCGCAAGATGGGCGGCAAGCCGGTGGAAGTGATCTACGAGGACGACGGGCAGAAGCCCGACGTCGGCAAGCAGAAGACCGAGAAACTGGTGCAGTCGGACAAGGTCGACTTCATCGTCGGCTATATCTGGTCCAACGTGCTGCTCGCCTCGCTGAAGACCGCGGTCGATTCGAAGACCTTCCTGATCTCGGCCAATGCCGGTCCGTCGCAGCTCGCGGGCGAGCTGTGCTCGCCTTACGTGTTCTCGACCTCCTGGCAGAACGACCAGACCCCGCAGGCGGTCGGCACCTACATGAACCAGAAGGGCGTCAAGTCGGTGTTCCTGATCGGCCCGAACTACGCCGCCGGCAAGGACATGCTGGCCGGCGTCAAGAGCACGTTCAAGGGCCAGGTCGTGGGTGAGGAATACACGGTGTGGCCGAGCCAGCTCGACTTCTCCGCCGAGCTCTCCAAGGCGCGCGCCTCCGGCGCGGAGTCGATCTTCGTGTTCTACCCCGGCGCCGCCGGCGTGCAATTCCTCAATCAATATGCCCAGGCCGGGCTGAAGAGCACGATGCCGCTCTACACCGCCTTCACCATCGACGAGCTCTCGCTGCCGCTCCAGAAGGAGAACGCGCTCGGGGTGCCCGGCGCGCAGCAATGGGTCAACGACCTCCCCAACGAGCAGAACAAGCGCTTCGTCGCCGACTACCGCAAGAAGTATACCGGCCTGCGCCCGACCTTCTACGGTGCGCAGTCCTATGACGCCGCGAACCTGATCAACAGCGCCGTCGTCGCCGTGAACGGTGACACCTCGAAGAAGGACGAGATGAAGGCCGAGATGGAGAAGGCCAACTTCAAGTCGGTGCGCGGTGCGTTCAAGTTCGGCAACAATCACATCCCGATCCAGACCTTCTACCTCCAGGACGTGGTCAAGGATTCCGAAGGCCAGCTCGCGCTGAAGACCGTCGCCACCATCGTCGAGAACGACCAGGATCGCTTCCACGACAAGTGCAAGATGAAGTAGCCACAAGCGACGTTGCCCCTTCTCCCCTTGTGGGAGAAGGTGGCGCGCAGCGCCGGATGAGGGGTTGCTTCCGCGTATTCAGAAGCAAGAGGTTTGCATGCGGAGAGAGACCCCTCACCCGTCTCGCCGCTGTCGCGGCGAGCCACCCGCTCCCACAAGGGCAGGGCTATCGCATATGAGACGTGGCTGTGGGTACCGACTGTTTCCACAGCGTCATGGCCGGGCTTGTCCCGGCCATCCACGCCTTTCCACGCAGCACAAAGAACGTGGATGCCCGGGACAAGCCCGGGCATGACGACCTCTGCAATATTCAAATGCGATTGCCCTGCCCACAAGGGGAGAGGGTCATCACATCCGCGGCATGCTTGCGGGACGCACTTCGCGGGCCTGCGCTGCGAGCCTGATGGCGGCGTTGGCCGCGCCAAAGCCCTGATAGCTCCTTCGCTCGACGATCTCGAAGAAGAACCGCTCGTCGAAGATGTGGGTGTAGACCTGGAAGAACTCGCCGTCGCCCTCACGGTCGTAGAGGATGTGGTTGGCGCGCAGCTGCGCCATCAGTTCGGGAGCGAGGTCGTATTTGGCTTCGATATCATCGTAGTAGTTCTCGGGGATATCCAGGAAGTCCGCGCCGCGCTTGCGCATCGCGGCAACGGTCGCAAAGATATCCCGGCACGCGAACGCGACGTGCTGCACGCCGGAGCCGAAGAATTCCGAGATGAAGCGCGCTGGCAGCGTGCGGTTGGCGGAGGAGCCGTTGAGCACGAAACGCAGGCTTTCGTCGCCGTTGATGATGGCCTGGCTCTGCACGAGGCCTCTGGGGTCGACGATCTCCATCTGCGGCAGCCGCTTCAGATCGAGGATGCCGGTGTAGAACAACAGCCAGGACAGCATCTCGTCATAGGGCATCGATTGCGCGATGTGGTCGACGGCGAGCAGCGCGTCCGTGCTTGCATCGCTCGTGACGAGTTCGAAATCGGTGTCCCAGTTCTTGCCGGCCTGGTCGAGGAAATAGAGCAAGCTGCCGCCGACGCCGTGGATCGCGGGAATTTCCAGCTCGCCCGGCCCGACCGGCTGGTAGAACGTGCGCGCCTTCAGCGTCTCGGCGCGCTGCATGGCGAGGCCGGCATTGTCGACATCGAGCGCAATCGCGCAGACGCCGGGACCATGCGTGACGTAGTGCGAATGGGCAAAGCCGTCGGTCTCGCAATTGATGACGAGCTCGACCTTGCCCTGCGACCAGCGCTCGACCGCCTTGCTGCGATGCTTGCCTGTCTTGCGGAAACCGAGCTGCGAAAACAGGCGTCCGAGTTCGCCCGCCTTGGTCTCGTTGACGGCGAACTCGATGAAGCCGGTGCCGCGGCTCCTGGCCTTCGGCGCCAGCGGCTCGCCGGCAAGCTTCGGCCAGTCCGGTGCGAGCTGGTCCTCCAGCAGGATCAGCGAGCGCAGCCCGTCGATCGCAGTCTGCGCCGCCGAGCCGGCGCGGAACTGGTCGTTGAAGATCTCCAGCGACAGCGGCCCGGCGTAGCCGGTCGCCGCGATCGCGGCCATGAACTCGGCGACGGGCAGGTCGCCCTGGCCGGGGAAGGAGCGGAAGTGCCGGCTCCAGGACAGGATGTCGAGCTCGAGCTTTGGCGCGTCCGCAAGCTGCACCAGAAAGATCTTGTCGCCGGGGATCGAAGCGATTGGGCGGGTCGGAAAGCCCGGCGCCAGTGCGTGAAAACTATCGAGGATGACGCCGATCGCGGGATGATCGGCGCGGCGCACGATCTCCCAGGCGTCGCGATGGTCGTTGACATGGCGGCCCCAGGCCAGCGCTTCGTAGCCGACGCGCAAGCCGCGCTTGGCGGCGCGCTCGCCAAGCTCGCGAAAATCGTCCGCAGCGCGGTCGATGCCACCGAGCGAGGCGGGCGACACGTTGGAGCAGATCAGCAGCAATTCGGTGCCGAGCTCCTGCATCAGATCGAACTTGCGCTCGGCGCGTGCGAAATTGCGCGTGCGCTGGGGCTCCGGCATGCCTTCGAAATCGCGGAACGGCTGGAACGCGCAGATCTCGACACTGAGATCGCGGCAGAGCTTTGCGATGTCGCGCGGGCCTGCGCCGAACGACAGCAGATCGTTCTCGAAAATCTCGACCGCGTCGAAGCCGGCAGCTGCGATGGCGCGGAGCTTTTCGTCGAGGGCACCGGAGAGGGAGACCGTTGCGATCGAGCGCTTGTTCATGCCGCGCTCTCCTCCATAGTCCCGCCGAGGAAGAGCTGGCCGATGCGCGGGTCATTCAGGATGCGCTTTGCGTCGTCGACCATGCGGGTCTGGCCGAGCTCGAGCACGATGCCGATGTCCGAGATTTCCAGTGCCGAGCGCGCGTTCTGCTCGATCATCAGGATCGTGACGCCATTGTCGCGCAGGGATTTCAGGATATCGAAGGTCTGCTGCACCATCAGCGGCGACAGGCCGATCGAGGGTTCGTCGATCAGCACCAGCTTCGGCTCGAGCAGCAGCGAGCGGGCAATCTCGAGCTGCTTCTGCTCGCCGCCCGACAGCGTCGAGGCCTGCTGCGCAGACTTGCGACGCAGCGCCGGGAACAGGTCGAGCGCGGCCTCGATCCGCCTGGGCAGGTCGAGGCCCTTGTCGGCGGCGACGCCGCCGAGCTCGATATTGTGGCGCACCGACAGCTCGGGAAAGATGTTGCGCCCCTGCGGCACGTAGCAGATGCCGGCATTGAGCAGCGCGCGCTGGCTCAGATTCGTGACGTCGCGACCCCCGAAGTTGATCTTGCCATCGCGCAGCCTGAGCAGGCCGAAGATCGCCTTGAACACGGTCGATTTGCCGGCGCCATTCGGGCCGATGATGGTGGTGATGGTCGCCTGCGGCACGGCGAAGGTCGTACCGTTCAAGATCGTCATCTTGCCGTAGCCGCCGACGAGATTGTGAACCGAGAGGATCGGATCGCTCATGGCTCGCTCTCCTAATGTCCGAGGTAGGCTTCGATCACGGCGGGGTTCTTGCGCACCTCGTCCGGCCGGCCCGTCGCCAGCACCTTGCCCTCCGCCATGACCATCACGCGCGAGCACAGCGACATCACGAACTCCATGTTGTGCTCGATCACGACGAAGGTGGCGTTCTTCTCGCGATTGATCGCGATCAGCCGGTCCTTGAGGTCCGCCAGCATCGACGGGTTGACGCCGCCGGCGGGCTCGTCGAGCAGCACCAGGCGTGGTCCGCCCATGAAGGCCATGGCGGCATCAAGCAGCTTCTGCTGGCCATAGGAGAGTCCACCGGCCGGCTCGTCGGCGAGATGATCGAGCTTGAAGAAGCCGATCATCCGGTTGGCGGCGTCGGTCAGCCCGGCATCGGAGCGGCCGACCAGGCGCGAGGCCATGTTGCCCTGGTGCTCCTGCCCGGCGAGGATCAGATTCTCGCGCACCGAGAGCTTTGGGAACACCTGCAGCAGCTGGAAGGTGCGACTCACCCCGAGCTTGTTGAGCTCGGACGGACGCAGGCCGGTGACGACCCGCCCGTCAAGCTTCACTTCGCCGCCGCTCGGGGTGAGCTGGCCGAGGATGCAGTTGAACAGGGTCGACTTGCCGCAGCCGTTCGGGCCGATCAGGCCGAGGATCTCGCCCTCGTGCACGTCGAACGAGACGCCGCCGACGGCGCTGATGCCGCCGAAGTTCTTCCTGATGTCGGTGACTTCGAGGACCGCACTCATTGCGCCGTCTCCAGGCGGGATTTCGCGACGGCGCGCAGCGCGGAGGCCGCCTTGGTACGGCGTTCGGCGAGATAGCGGTCGAGGATTCCCAGGATGCCCGTCGGCGACCAGATCAGCAGCAGTATCACGGCGACGGCGTAGAGCATCAGATAATAGCCTTCGGTGAAGCGCAGCCATTCCGGCAGCAGCACCGCGATCATGGCGCCGAGGAAGGGACCGAAATAGAACCCGGCGCCGCCGACGATCACCATCATCAGCAGGTCGAGCGAGAGCGACAGGTTGAAGGGAACAGGGTCGATATATTGCGTCAGCGGCGCATAGAGCGCGCCGGCGACGCCGCCGAGCGCCGAGCCGATCGCGAACGCCATCAGCGTGTAGCGCCGTGTGTCGACGCCGAGCGACTGCGCGCGCAGCGGATTTTCGCGCAGCGCCATGAAGGCGCGGCCCCACGGCGAGCGGATCAGCCACCACACCGCGAGCGACACGATCGCGAGCGAGCCGAGGCAGACATAGTAGAAGGGCAGCGGCTTGTTGGTCGCGAACCCGAGAACGTGCGGCCGCGGAATGTTGGAAATGCCGTAGATGCCGCCGGTGAGCCAGCTCTCGTTGCGGAACACCAGGAAGGCGAGGGTGGAGAAGGCGAGCGTGACGAAGGCGAGGTAGTGGTGCTGCACGCGCAGCGCGGGATAGCCGAGCACCCAGCCGACCGCGAAGCTGAGGACGATCGCGACCACGATCGCCGCCGGCAGGGGCCAGCCATGCGTCGTCATGATCGCCGCCGCATAAGCGCCGATGCCGACGAACGCGCCTTGCGCCAGCGAGACCTGGCCTGCATAGCCGAGCGTGAGGTTGAGGCCCATCGCGGCGATGCTCATCACCGCCCATTGGCTCAGGATGAACAGGCCGTAGCGGTTGAAGTTCATGGGGACGATGACCAGGCCGGCGATGACGGCAAGGCCAAGCGCGATCTTCAGGGGTTTGGCAAAGCCGCTCATACGGTGCGCTCCTCGGCGCGGCCAAGCAAGCCCTGCGGCCGTAACAGGATGACGACGATCAGGAAGAGCATCGGCACGGCGGCGCGATACTGGGTCGAGACGTAGGCGGCCGCGAGATTGTCGAGCACGCCGATCAAGAGGCCGCCGGCGATCGCACCGCGCACCTGGTTGAAGCCGCCGACGATCGCGGCGATGAAGGCGGCCTGGCCCAGCACCTCGCCGGAGGAGAATTTTGCGAGGTAGATCGGCGTGATCAGCAGCGAAGCCAGCGCGACCAGGAAGGCGTTGATCAGGAAGGTCAGCAGGATCATGCGCTCGACCGGGACGCCGATGATGCGCGCCACCGTCGGGTTCTGCGCCGCAGCCTGCATCTGGTGCCCGAGCGAGCTGCGATTCAAGAGCGTTGTCAGGCCGACCACGGCGAGGATGGCGACGACGAGCACGCCGATGCTCTGCAGAGACAGCGCATGGCCGAGGATGGAGATGTCGCCGGTCGGCACGATCGAGGGGAAGGGCGAGGCTTCCGCGCTGTAGAACTGCTTGACGGCCTCCTTGATGCCGATCGCGAGCGCCATCGTCGCGATCGCCAGCGGCAGCACGCCATGGCGCATCATCGGGTCGACCAGAAGCAGCTTGAAGGCGAGGCCGAGCAGGATCATCGAGAGCAGGATCCCGAGGATGATGGCGAGCCAGAACGGCGCGCCCACATGCATCGCCGCCAGCATCAGGAACGCCGGCAGCATCACGAACTCGCCTTGCGCGAAATTGATGGTCTGCGAGGTCTGCCACAATAGCGTGAAGCCGACCGCGACCAGCGCGTAGATCGCGCCAGTGGCAAGTCCCGCGACCAGAAGATCGAACAGGTTGGACATTTTCCCCTCTTTCCTCTCCCTCTCCCCGCAAGCGGAGAGAGGCGAAGAACCTCATTTCACCTTCGGCAGCACCTGCTTCACCACCTGCTTGCCTTCCACGACCTCGACCAGAAAGCTCTGACGGTCGATGTCGCCGGTATCGCTGAAGGTGACGTCCATCAGGATGCCCGGCTCGTCCGCGGCCTTGATGGTCAGGCCGTGCAGCGTGTCGGCGAACTTCTTGGGGTCGACCTTGCCCATCTTCTCGGTGGTGGCCTTCACCATATAGACGGCGAGATAGCCCTTCAGGCCGTTGTGGTCCGGCACGTAATTGTACTTCTTGGAGAACTTCTCGCGGAACGCCTTGATCAGATCGACCGGGGCATCCGTGGTGAGGCCGACATGGCCGCGCGCGCCGTTGGCGGCATCGCCGGCCAGCTCGATCACCTTCTGGCCGATCAGCGTGGTCTCGCCCATCAGCGGCGCAGTGACGCCCTGGCGCTTCAGCTCCTTGAGGATGCGCGCGCTCTCTTCTTCATTGAGATACACGAACACGGCGTCCGGGTTGGCGGCCTTGATCTTGCCGACGTCGGCCGCGAAATCGGCCTGGCCCGCCTCGGTCGAGAGATCGGCCACCACTTTGGAGCCGAGCCGGTCGAGCTCCTTGACGACGACGTCGCGGCCGCCGCGGCCGAAATCGTTGTTGACCCAGACCACCGCAACGGACTTAGCCTTCATCTCGTCGTGGATGTATTTCGCGACCTTCGGCATCGAGGATTGCTGGCCGAACGAGGTGCGGAACAGGAACTTGTTACCTTGCTGCGTCAGCTCGGCGGCCTCGCCGCCCATGATCTGCGCGATGCCGGCCTCGGCGGCGAGCGGCGCGGTGACCTTCACCGAGCCGGAATAGCCGGGCCCGAGCAGCACATAGGGCTCGGCGTCGAGCGCCTTCTGCACCTGCGCGCGGGCGACGCCCGGATTGGACTGCGAGTCGGCGTGGGTGACCTCCAGCTTGCGCCCGAGCACGCCGCCCTTGGCGTTGATCTCCTCGATCGCGAGGTCGATACCGTTCTTCCAGTTGGTTCCGACAGTGGCGCCGCCGCCCGACAACTCGGCGACGTCGGCGAGCTTGATCGCCTGGGCGTGGGCGCTCGTTGCGGTCATGATGGTGAACAGCGCGCCCACCAATAGCGTTGATTTCATCGTCCTCTCCTCCCGTTTCGAATTTTGCAAGCGGCCTTGTGTCCGGCCGCTTTGCCTCAAGCTGCCTGATAGGCGGCACTACGCGCAGCCATCACGGCATCAAAAGCCTCTCCCATGACTTCGGTCGATGGGGCAAGGCCGGTGAACAGTTCGAAGGCGTCCGCGGCCTGGTAGATCGCGAGCTCGCGCCCGGTCATGATCCTAGCGCCTTTCTCTCGCGCTGCGGCGAGCAGCGGCGTGATCAGCGGCGAATAGACGGCGTCAGCGACCCACAGGTCCGCCCTGAGCAGCACCGCCGGTACCGGCGTGTCACGGCTCGGCAGCATGCCGACTGGCGTGCCGTTGACGAGACCGGTCGCGCCAACGAGCGCGTCCTCGACGCTTCCAGCCACCCTCGCGCCGCCTTGCCCGGCAAGCAGCCCAGCGAGTTTCTCAGCGCGCGCCGGCTCGCTGTCGAAAATGCGGATGTCGGCGACTTTCAGGCTCGCCAGCGCAAACGCGATAGCCTTGCCAACGCCGCCGGCGCCAATCACCGCGACGGCGTTGCCGGACGGCGCAAGCAGTGGCGCCACCGCCCGGGCGAAACCTGTGGTGTCGGTGTTGTGGCCGGTCAGCCGGCCATCTCCGACGACGACGGTGTTGACCGCACCCATGCTGGCTGCGCCCGGCGCCAGCGCGTCGAGCAGCGGGACTACAGCCTCCTTGTAGGGGTAGGTGACATTGACGCCGGCGAAGCCGAGCCGCCGTACGCCTTCGAGCATCATGCGGAGCCCGGCCGCGTCGGCGCCGGCGACCTCGATGAGCTGGTAGTGACCGCGCAGGCCCAGCGCCTCGGCGGCGCGCTCATGCATGGCGGGGGACGCGGAATGCGCGATCGGCGCGCCGATCAGGCCGGTGAGAAGCTTCTTGCTGGCGGCGTATTCGCGCTTCGACATGGTTCGCCATCGTCTCGTTGGGAGCGTCCGGTCTCGGCCATTGGCCGGGAAAACCGCGCAATTCCAGCTGCGACGATAGCCCTTCCGCCGCCTAACACAATTACCCTTTTATCCGGCCAACCTAACATCATGTTATTTCCTCCGGCTCCGTGCTGAAACGGTCCTGCCGTTGCCGCGGGACGGCTCGACCGCGCGCATCTCGGTGCGCAGGGACTCGATGAAATACTCGGCATGCAGCGACAGCGGCGCGCCGCGCTTCACTGCGACGTAGGTGTCGAACCGTGTCGGCTCGGTGATCTTCAACAGCTCGATCCCTGGATAGCCGCCATGGGCCACCGTGAACTGGTCGATGATGGCGATGCCGAGCCCCGCCTTCACCAGCGCGCAGACCGTGGTGCCGAAGCGCGCGCGGATGGTGATGTTGTAGTCGAGCCGGTTGCGCGCAAAGATCTCGGCCATGATCCGCCCGTAGGGATCGTTCGGGTCGATGCCGATCAGCGGATAGCGGGTGATCTCGGCGGCCGAGACCTGCTTGCGGCCGGCGAGCTCGTGACCCGGCGGCACGATGCAATAGAGCTCGCCCGATGCGAGTGGCATGAAGTCGAGCCCGGAATGCTCCAGCCGGTAGCTCATCGCGACGCACTCGCCGCGGCCGAGCAGGAGATAGTCGATGGCTTCCTCGAGCTTGAGGATGTTGATGTCGATGCCGAGATCGGGATAGCGGCGGCGGACGCGCTCGATCGCGCGCGGCACCATCACCTGCGAGATGCTGGGCACCGAGCCGATGCGCAGCTCCGACAGGCCGCCGCGGCCGATCTTGGAGATGATCTCGGAGAGATCGTCGACCTTCTTGTAGACCCCGTTGATCTGCTCGAAGATGCTCTCGGCTTCCGGCGTCGGGAAGTAGCGCCCGTTCTGGCGCTGGAAGAAGCGGATGCCGAGCGAGCGTTCGGTGTATTTGACCAGACGGCTGATCCCTGGCGCCGACACGTTGAGCAGCTTCGCCGCACCGCCAATGGTGCCCGTCACCATCACGGCACGGATCACTTCGACCTGGCGTAGCGTCATCATGGCCTTGGCATCCGAAGGATGAGCATGGTGGCCACCATCATCTCACGAGAGCCGTGATGTCATCCAGCGGCAAGTGTGTGTCGATGTGGCGGGAAGAGGCCAGTCGCTCTCGTGTCCCGGACGCGCTGCAACGCCTTTGGCGTTGCAGCGCAGAGCCGGGACCCATGTCGCGGCGATGCCTCCATGCAATGTGGGCCCCGGCTCTGCAGCGCATCGTCGAAGAGACGCTGCGCCGCGTCCGGGGCACGAGGGCGCGGCTAGGTGCTTCGATCTTCTCCAGCAGGAGAAGGCGAAGAACTTCCCGGTCTGAGTGTTTCGATTGGGTCTGCGCGTTCAAATGGAAGGGCCGCGTCGCCGCGCGATCTGTTGCATCGGCGTCGTTTGTTGCAACTGCGATGGCTAGCTCGCCGGGCCCTCGGGCGATGCGTTCTCGGCCGCCTCCGCGTGCTCGCTTTGCAGCACCTTGCGCGCGAACTCGATGATCTTCTGCTTGTTCGCCGTTTCGCGGACGGCGAAAAACACGCGGTTCAATTCCAGGCCGAGCACGCTGTTGAGGGCGATGTTCTCGTCTTCCATCGTGGTTTTCCCTCGTCGTAAGTCACAGCTGTAACTTGAGGGCACTTCTTCCACAAGTAGATTGAGTCTTAGCAAACAGGCACCGGTAAACTACGGGAGCCTCGAATTGAGGCGTTCGCCAAATACGTGTTATACGCGAGTCCGAGAGTCAGGAAACGCACTGATGTTCGCCGTAGACTATGGCCGGGAGGCGCTCGACTTCATCGAAGGCCTGGACGTCTACCGCAAAGTACCAGAAGCCATGAATGCGCTTGAAGTGGCCTTCGGTCGCTTCGGCTTCGAAACCATCATCGTGACGGGATTGCCGAATCCCGACCAGCGATTTGCACAGATGGTGCTGGCCAAGCGCTGGCCGGCGGCATGGTTCAGCCTCTACACCGAGAACAATTACGATCGCTTCGACCCGGTGGTGCGGTTGTGCCGGCAATCGGTCAATCCGTTCGAGTGGTCGGAAGCCCCCTATGACGCCGAGCTCGAGCCGAACGCAGCCGAGGTGATGAATCGCGCCAGCGAGTTTCGCATGTCGCGCGGTTTCATCGTGCCGATCCACGGGCTGACCGGCTATGAGGCCGCCGTGTCGCTCGGCGGCGTCCATCTCGACCTCAATCCCCGCAGCAAGCCGGCACTGCACCTGATGGCGATGTATGGCTTCGACCACATCCGGCGTCTGCTCGAGCCGGCGCCGCATCCGTCGACGCGCCTCACCCCGCGCGAGCGGGAAGTGATCGCCTGGGCCTCGCAGGGGAAGTCGGCCTGGGAAATCGGCGAGATCCTGCACATCACGCAGCGCACCGCCGAAGAGCATCTTGCAACTGCCGCGCGCAAGCTCGGCGCCGTCAACCGGACGCATGCGGTGGCGCTGGCGATTCGGAACAAGATCATCAATCCCTGAGCGCCGTACTGGGAAATTTCCCAGTACCGAACCCGGCTCTTTTCACGGATGCTGTCCCCCCGTTCGGGATGATGGGGGCTTTCATGATTCACGCAATTTCCGTGGCGAATCGCCACCTGTATGAAGACGTGATCGAGCAGCATTTCCGGCTGCGTCACGATATCTTCGTCGAGGAGCGGCGTTGGGACGCGCTGCGCAGGCCGGATGGCCGCGAGATCGATTCCTATGATGACGAGGACACCGTCTATCTGCTCGCCCTGGAAGGGCGGCGCGTGGTTGGCGGTCACCGCCTTTACCCGACGACCAAGCCCTCGATGATGAGCGAGGTGTTCCCGCATCTGGCGTCGGTTCGCGGCTGCCCCGCGGATCCGCTGGTCTGGGAATGGTCGCGCTACTTCGTCGTGCGTCATCGCCGCGACGGCCTGCTCAACCTGCAACTGATGGCGGCGGCGCAGGAGTTCTGTCTTGATCAGGGAATAGCGCAGGTCAGCGCGGTCATGGAGACCTGGTGGTTGCCGCGCTTCCACGAGGCCGGCTTCGTCGTGACCCCGCTGGGCCTGCCGGCTCTGGTGGAGAATGCGTGGACCATGGCGGCGACCATCGACATTCGTCGCGAGACGCTCGATGTCTTGCATGACCGTATTGGCATGGCTTCGGTCGTGCGTCAGGATGGGCCGCATCTGGACGTCATCGCCCGTGCCAACCTCCGCGGCCTCGCCGCCCAACGAAAGAGCGCCTGAGATGTCGAACATGATGCGGGACAGCCAGATCATGGCGCAGATCAAGGACGAGAATCTCGGCTACATGTCCGATATGGCGCTCGAGCTGGCGCAGATGGCGGAGGACACCGGACTGACGACGCTCGCCTATCTGTTCCGGATGGCCGCGCTGGAGGCCTCGACGGCCCACAGCGCGCTCGCCGAACCGGACGACCTTCCCCCGCGGATGACGTCGCACTAGACTTAAACCCACTACATTTCGACGAATTTTGCACCCTCTCTGCGGCCCGCCGGCGAGAGGGTGATCATTGGGTGCGGCAGGTTGCCCCAGCCTGCACGGCAGCCTTCTTGCAAGGCCGATTTCGATCGCATGCACCGGCATGCAACAAAGTGCATGTTTGGTGTCGAATCGCTCTTGCCTCGGAACGATACTGCCATTACCCATTTTTCGGCCTTGAAGAGGCAGGGGGAGCTCTTTCACTGATGGCGACATTGCTCGAACATCGGCGCGACGCTGCGTGCGCCTGAAAGAGTCTTGATGCTGCTCGTCGTCGAACAGTTCCTGAACGGATTGCAGTTTGGCCTGCTGCTGTTTCTGCTCGCCGCCGGCCTGACGCTGGTGTTCGGGATCATGGATCTCGTCAACCTTGCGCACGGCTCGCTCTATATGATGGGCGCCTATTTCGCCGCGACCTTTGCGGCCTGGACCGGCAGCTTCCTGCTCGGCGCGCTGATGGCGCTGGGGGCCACGCTGGTGCTCGGTATCGTGCTGGAGGTGACGGCGCTGCGGCATCTCTACGGCCGCGACCATCTCGACCATGTGCTCGCGACCTTCGGCCTGATCCTGTTCTTCAACGAAGCCGTGCGGCTGATCTGGGGCCCGGCCGGCCTTGCGCTGCCGCTGCCGGCCTGGCTCACTGTGCCTGTGCCGATCCTGCCCGGCATTCACTATCCCGCCTATCGCCTCGCGATCATCGTGGTGGCCTTGCTGGTCGCGCTGCTGCTCTATCTCGGCGTGATGCGCACCCGCATCGGCATGCTGATCCGGGCCGGCGCCTCCAATCGCGAGATGATCGGTGCGCTCGGCATCAACATCAAGCTGCTCTATACGCTGGTGTTTGGTTTGGGAGCCGCGCTCGCGGGCCTTGCCGGCCTGATGCAGGCGCCGATCCTGACCGTGCAGATCGGCATGGGCGAGAACATCCTGATCCTCGCCTTCGTCATCATCGTGATCGGCGGCATCGGCTCGATCCGCGGCGCGTTCCTCGCCGCGATCTTCGTCGGCATGATCGACACGCTCGGCCGCGCCTTTCTGCCGAACCTGTTGCGGCAGGTGCTGAGCGGCGCCGCTGCCTCCACCGCCGCGCCGGCCCTGTCGTCCATGCTGATCTATCTCCTGATGGCGATCGTGCTGGTGGTGCGGCCGGAGGGGCTGTTTCCGGCCAATCGTCGATGAAGGCTTTCACGGTGAGCAAGGCCGTCACGGCCCTTTTGCTGGCGGGCCTCGTGCTGCTGCCGCTCTATTCGCAGCTCTCCGGCAACATCTTCATCCTGACGCTGTTCACCCGCATCATCATCCTGGCGCTGGCGGCTGCGAGCCTCAACCTGATCATGGGTTTTGGCGGCATGATGAGCTTTGGTCACGCCGCCTATCTCGGCATCGGCGGTTACGCGGTCGGCATGCTCGCTCAGGAGGGCGTCGGAAGCGGCTTCATCCAGTTTCCGGTCGCGCTCGCCGCCTCCGCCATTTACGCGCTCGTGATCGGCGCGCTCTCGCTTCGCACGCGCGGCGTCTATTTCATCATGATCACGCTTGCCTTCGCCCAGATGGCCTATTACGTCGCCTCGGGGCTGGCGCGTTACGGCGGCGATGACGGCCTCACCATCTACAAGCGCAGCGACTTCTCCGGCCTGATCGATCTCGGCAATCGCGTGCAGTTCTACTATCTCTGCCTTGCCTGCCTGTTCGGCGTCATCTTCCTGATCTGGCGCATCGTCAATTCGCGCTTCGGCCTCGTCTTGCAGGGCCTGCGTTCCAACGAGCAGCGCATGCAGGCGATCGGCTTCCCGGCCAAGCGCTACCAGCTGGTCTGCTTCGTCATCTCCGGCACCATGTGCGGTCTTGCCGGCGCGCTGCTCGCCAACAACACCGATTTCATCAGCCCGGCCGTGATGTACTGGACGCGTTCCGGCGACCTGATGGTGATGGTGATCCTGGGCGGCATGGGCACGCTGTTCGGCCCGGTCATGGGCGCCGTGGTGTTCCTGCTGCTCGAAGAGTTTCTGTCGCAGATCACCGAATATTGGGCGCTGATCATGGGTCCGCTGCTGCTGCTGATCGTCCTGTTCGGCCGCGGCGGCATCATGGGCGCGCTGGGGAGGGCTGGCCGTGGCTGAACCCTTGCTCCGCGTCGAAAAGCTGGTGCGTCGCTTCGGTGGCATCATCGCGACGGATCACGTCTCGCTCGACGTCGCGGCAGGCGAGCTGCACGCCATCATCGGCCCGAACGGTGCCGGCAAGACCACGCTCATCAGTCAGCTCACAGGACATCTTTCCCCGCATTCCGGTCGCGTTTTGCTCGGTGGCCGCGACATCACCTATCTGCCGGCCTATCGCCGCTGTGCGCTCGGGCTCGCGCGTTCGTTCCAGATCACCTCGCTGCTGCTCGATTTCACCGCCGCCGACAACGTCGCGTTGGCGGCGCAGGCGCATGCCGGAACGTCGTTCCGCTTCTTCGCCAACGCGCGCAAGGAAAAAGGCCTGCGCGATGCCGCCCATGCGGCGCTCGATCGCGTCGGTCTCGCGCATCGCGCCGACGTCGTGGTGAACAGGCTCAGCCATGGCGAGAGGCGCGAGCTGGAGCTTGCCGTCGCGCTCGCCAGCAAGCCGAAATTGCTGCTGCTGGACGAGCCGATGGCCGGCCTCGGCGTCACCGAATCCCAGCGCATGGTGAAGCTGCTGCAGGAGCTACGGAAGGAAGTGTCGATCGTGCTGGTCGAGCACGACATGCCGGCGGTGTTCGCGCTCGCCGATCGCATCTCGGTGCTGGTCTATGGCCGCGTCATCGCCTCCGGCGATCCGGCCGCGATCCGTCAGAACGAGGACGTCAAGCGCGCCTATCTCGGCGATCAGCATGTGGTGACGCATCATGGCTGACACATTGCTCGACGTCGAAGGCATCGAGACCTGCTACGGCTTGTCCCAGGTGCTGTTCGGCCTGTCGCTGTCGATCAAGCCGGGCGAGATGGTCTCGCTGATGGGCCGCAACGGCATGGGCAAGACCACCACCATCCGCTCCATCATGGGCCTGACGCCGGCGCGCGCAGGCGCGATCCGTTTCGCTGGCGCCGAGGTGCGACAGCTTCCGTCCTACAGGATTGCAAAGCTCGGCGTAGGCCTCGTTCCGGAGGGGCGTCAGATCTTCCCGAACCTCACCGTGCGCGAGAACCTGGTGGCGGCTGCCGCCGACCGTTTTGGCAGCAGCAATCCCTGGACGCTCGCCGCGATCTACGTGCTGTTCCCGCGCCTCGCCGAGCGCGCCTCGAACATGGGCAACCAGCTCTCCGGCGGTGAGCAGCAGATGCTCGCGATCGGCCGCGCATTGATGACCAATCCAAAACTCCTGATCCTGGACGAAGCAACCGAGGGCCTTGCGCCGCTGATCCGCGAGGAAATCTGGAACTGCTTGTCGCTGCTCAAGAGCCGGGGACAGTCGATCCTGGTCGTCGACAAGAATGTCGACCATCTCGCCCGCATCTGCGACCGCCACTACATCATCGAGCGCGGCAGGACGGTGTGGAGCGGCACCTCCGACGAACTCGTGGCCGAGCCGGATCTGCAGCACAAATATCTGGGGATCTAGCGCTTCCGCCGGCAAGGTGAGGCGTGGAGTGCCAGTGCCTCACATTCAGCGTCGTCCTGGCTAAGGCCAGGACTTATATCGATTGCGGTCGGTATCAGGACCGGGCGAGGAGTCTTCGTCAAACGTCCCCCTGGGGGTAATGCGTCCCGGCCTTCGCCGGGATGACATTCGTCATCACCAATAGATCCCATGGCGGTGCAGCTCGCGGATCACCCGCGCCCCCGTCGACGACTGCCGGCGCTTTGGCTTGGCGATGTCGGTCTTGGTCGCTTCCCGTGTGACCGCATGCGGCGCCCGACTAGCGCGAGAGGCGGTGCATGCCGATCTCGATCAGGGTGGTCCGACAGGACAAGCGATAGATCAGGCTGAAAAATTGATCCCACATGATCGAACTCCGCTGTTGATCATGGGGTGTGGTTATAGGCCGCATGTCTTTCCGGCGGTTTTCGCGGAATGAGGAAATGGCTTCGTCCCGAGTGGGGCAATGTCGTCGGAACATTCCGGAAGAAGTCGCCTCACGGGAGCGTGAAGCAATGCACCAGTTCGAGCTGGCTGAAGTAGGCCATCGGTGCCGGATCGAGCCGGACTTGCTCAAAACATCTCGAAATACTCGCGATGCTCCCAGTCGGTGACCTCGGACAGGAAGCGATCGATCTCGGCGTTCTTGATGTGAGTGTAGTAGTCGACGAACTCGGCCCCGAGCTTCTCGCGGAAGAAAGGATCGTCCTTCAGCGCGGCGACCGCATCGCGCAGCGATTTCGGCAATGGCGGCGCTTTGGTCTCGTAGGGCGTGTCGGCCGAGGGGCCGGGATCGAGCTTGCGGTCGACGCCGTCGAGCCCTGAGAGAATCTGCGAGGCCATGTAGAGATAGGGATTGGCGGCGGGCTCGCCGATGCGGTTCTCCAGGCGCGTTGCGGCATCATTGGGCCCGCCCAGCACGCGGATCATCACGCCGCGATTGTCACGGCCCCAGATCGCACGGTCCGGGGCCAGCGAATAGGAGCGGTAGCGCTTGTAGCCGTTGATGGTCGGGGTAGTGAACACGGTCGATGCGCGGGCATGATCGAGCAGGCCGGCGAGGTAGGCGCGGCCGAACGCGCTGAGCGGCTCGCCGCCGCCTTTCGCCATGAACAGGTTGTCACCGCTCGCGCGCGAGACGATCGACTGATGCAGGTGCCAGCCGCTCGCGAACACGTTAGGCAGTTTCGGCCGGCACATGAAGGTGGCGTGATAGCCGTGGCGGCGCGCGATCTGCTTCACGGCGCTCCGAAACAGCACCATGTTGTCGGCGGACTCCAAGCCCTTCTTCGGCGCGAAAGTGAACTCGCACTGGCTCGGCCCGAACTCGACCTCGACCGACCGCAAGGGAAGCCCGAGCGCCACGATGTCACGCCGCAAAATCTCCAGCACCGGCTCCATCTGATCGAAGCGCTGCTCGGTGAGATATTGATAGCCGTGGCTGAGCAGGCTGACCGAGGGCGGCGTGCCGGGCTGGCCGGCATCCTCGGCCCGCATATGCGGATCGTCGAGCCTGAAGATGTGGAACTCCACTTCGAGGCCCGCGACGAAGTCGTAACCGCGTGCGCCGAGTTCATCGAGCACGCGCTTGTACAGCCCGCGCGTCGCGAACGGCACCGGGCGGCCATCGTTGAAATAGAGATCGCACAGCACCCAGCCCGTTGTCGGCGCCCACGGCAAGACGCGAAAGGTGGCGGGGTCGGCGACCATCAGCACGTCGGCGGCGCCCTCCATCTCCTTCATGCCGAAGCCGCCGCCCGCCGTGAACACGGGGAATACCGTGCGGTGCGAGCTATCCTTGGCGAGCATGGTCGTGGTGATGGAGCAGCCGCTCTCCAGCGAGGCGATCGCCTCGGAGGCGACGATCGTCTTGCCGCGCAAGATGCCGTGCTGGTCGGGGAAGGCGAGGCGGATGACCTCGAGGTTCCTCTCCTCGACGATGCGGCGCATGCGCTGAGCTGCGTCCCTCTGCTCATCCGACCACAGCCTATGACGCGCGACGAAAGTCACTTCTCTACTCCTCCAGCCGTGAGGCGCGAAGCATGCGCCACATTCTCCGTCAATGCGAGCGCAGCGAAGCAATCCAGAAGTCCGTGAGCGGAGGCAGTCTGGATTGCTTCGCTGCGCTCGCAATGACGAGGATAGAGCGTCACGTCACTCCGCCGCCGTCAGCCGATGCACCTTGCCAGCGATCTCCTTCGGCACCGGTGCGGTCCAGGGCGCGCCGCGGCGGCGCTTGACGTCGACCTCCATCCAATAGGTCTCCCAGCCCCGCGTCGGCCCGATGCCGTCCATGGTCGCCGGCCCCTGGATGCTGCGTGCATTGGCCTCGTCGAGGAACAGCATCGGCTTCTCGCCGCCGGAGACCTTCTCGATCTCCTGCCGGAGCAGGCGGCGGTATTGCACGATCGCCTTGTCGCTCTGGCCGAGATGCTCCTTGGTGCGGTCCTGGATCGCGCCCATCGATTCAACTGCCCACTGGTCGTGGACGTTGATGTCGTTGCCCATGCCGGTATAGGTCGCGGTCTGCTGCTCGTGCGGATCGAAACCGTAGTCGTTGCTGCGGTTCTTGCGCGATTTGTAGTCCGGCAGCTCATAGAGCTCGAGCCGCTGGTCGCGCATCTTCTGCTTGTCGACCGGGCTCGTGTAGCTGGTGAAGATCGCGTACCAATAGCAGTTCTCGTCGTCGATCGGCACGTGCCACTGCGTGATCGTCATCTCCGTGCTCATGGGGATGACGAAGCCGTGCGGGAAGAGCTGGTTGGTGACGCGCACATGCGTCCGCTCCTCGTCGATCTCGCGAAGCGCGATCAGCCTGAGACCATATTCGGTGTGCTCGACATTGATGATCGGACGGTCGTATTCGCGCAGGATTTTCGTCATCGGCAGATCGGAGCCGGCAGAGGCGCCGCGGAATTGCTTGCCATACGCCGTGGACGTGTCCTCGTCCTCGAAGAAGCGGTGCAGATAGGAAGCGTGCGCCGGATCGATGCCGACCTCCAGCGCCTGCAGCCAGTTGCAGGCCATGTGGCCCTTGAACGCAAAGGTGTGCGTGCCGGGCGCGACGAAACAGTCGATCTCCGGGAATGCCGGCGGTTCACCTTCGCCGAGATAGGCCCAGAGGATTCCGCTTTTCTCGACCACGGGATAGGAGCGCTGGCGGATATTTTGACAGAGTTTCGAATCCTTCGGCTCGGCCGGCGTCTCGATGCACTGGCCGGTGGCGTCGAATAGCCAGCCATGGAAGGCGCAGCGCAGGCCGCCATGTTCGAGCCGGCCGAAGGCGAGGTCGGCGCCGCGATGGGCGCAATGGCGATCGATCAGGCCGTAACGTCCAGCTTCGTCGCGGAACAACACCAGATTCTCGCCAAGCAGTTTTACGGGACGGATTGGCCGCGCCCCCTCCAGCTCGTCCACCAGCGCTGCCGGTTGCCAATAGCTCCGCATCAGCTTGCCGCAGGGGTCCTTCGGCCCGGTGCGGGTGATCAGGTCGTTCTGCTCCTGGCTCATCATGGCGCGTGCATCCTTGTGGAGTGGCGTTTGTTCGCCTATTGAACGAATGGGCGAATTATGACATGCCTTGAAGCAACAGCAAGCACTATTTTGCAGGATTGTCCCACCCATGCCCAAGCTGAAGCGGAGCGAGAGCGACGAACGCGGGACGGATTTCGTCGAGAGCCTTGATCGCGGGCTGCGCCTGCTTCAGTGCTTCGGCACGACGGCCGGGCCGATGACGTTGAGCGATCTCGCCCGGGCTGCGGAGCTTCCGCGCGCCACCGCACGGCGCATGCTGTTCACGCTCCAGCGCGGCGGCTTCGTCTCCGGTGACGGAAAGCTGTTCTCGTTGACGCCGCATGTGCTGACGCTGGCAGCGTCTTACCTGCGCTCAAACCAGCTCGTTGCGGTGCTCCAACCCGTGCTCGATCGCATCGCAACCGCGGCGCAGGAGATCTCGTCGCTCGCGGTGCTGGATCGCGACGACGTCGTGTTCATCGCCCGCGGCGGTCCGACGCGAGTCTTCTCGGGTGGCCTGGAGATCGGCTATCGCCTGCCGGCTTTCTGCACCTCTGTCGGCCGGGCCATGCTCGGCCAGTTCGACGATGCCGAGCTCGGCGCGCGGCTGAACGCAATGACGCGCGAGG
The DNA here is from genome assembly GCF_041262065.1 of Bradyrhizobium sp. USDA 327. Classification (NCBI taxonomy): domain Bacteria; kingdom Pseudomonadati; phylum Pseudomonadota; class Alphaproteobacteria; order Hyphomicrobiales; family Nitrobacteraceae; genus Bradyrhizobium; species Bradyrhizobium sp. USDA 327. Next base: position 7,559,908 of record NZ_JBGCCW010000001.1, read on the forward strand.
CGCTGACGCCGCAGACGGTGACGGACCCGAGCGCGCTGCTCGCGCGCATCACAGCCGACCGCACGCAGGGCTATTCGCTGGTCGACCGCGAGGCCGAGCCGCATTTCCGCTCGATCTCGGTTCCGGTGCGCCGCTATGACGGCGTCATCGTCGCCGCCGTCAACATGGGTGCCCATGTCGATCGCGTCCCGGAACAGGAACTGATCGATCGGTTTCTGCCGCTGCTGCGGGAAGGGGCGGAGGCGGTGCGCTCGCATTTATTGTAGCCGGGATGAGCGAAGCGATACCCTGGGAAACTGTTCGCGAGGAATCCCGGATGTCGCTGCGCTGATCCGACTACCGCCAGCTACGGCATTGTACGCTACAGCGCCTCTGCCTCGCGCTCCATGTCGCGGCTCGACAGATCCTCGCCCTGCATGTTGGCGTAGTCGCGCGCCATCTCGCGCATCAAGAATTTCGCGGGCACGTCGTGATAGCTGCCGCGGTCATTGACGTATTGCATGTAGGCACGGCCTTCGCCGTCGAAGGGATGCAGCAGCGCATCGGTGTGGCCGTCGAAATCGAGCGGGCGCACGCCGACCTTGGCGCAGAGCGTGTCGTTGAACGTCGGCGTCGCCTTGCGCCAGCCTCCGTCGACGAACACTTCCGTGAAGCCGTGCCAGGTGAAGATGTCGGTGCCCATGCTCGCGCGCAGCTTCTCGGTGGTGAGATGGTTCTTCACATCGGCAAAGCCGACGCGGGCGGGGATGCCGTGGACGCGGCAGGCGGCCGCATAGAGCGCCGCCTTGCCGACGCAATAGCCTTGTCCGGCGGCGAGGACGCTCGATGCGCGAAAAGTCTCGGCGACGCGCATGCTGACGTAAGGGTTGTAGCGGATCCCGTCGCGCACCGCCTTGTAAAGGACGCTCGCCTTTTCGCGCGCGCTCGCCTCCGCCGGCACGCTGCTCTCGGCGAAGCGCTGCACCGCGGGATGATCGCTGTCGATGTATTCGCCGGGATCGGTGTAGAGCCGGCGGATGGTGTCGGGGAGGATCTCGGTCATGCTTGCAAGTGTAATGCGGTGCGGGGCGTTGTCCACGCTCTGTGCTCGTTGCGCCTGGATGTCAGCCCTGCGCATCCCGTGTGACTCGCGATCAGCCCGGCAGGGGGTCTTCGCCGAATTTCGGCCAGTAGGTGCCGAAGCTCCACAAGCCTCCTTCGGGATCCCGCGCCGAGAAGTCCCGGCTGCCGTAATCGGTATCGTGCAATTCCATCTCGATCCGAGCTCCGGATGCCTTCACCTTTGCGTAAAGCGCGTCGGGATCGTCAACGGCCAGATACACCGAGTCGGTCCTGTGTCCGTCGAGGTCTCCCACGCTTTTCCCATAGGCATCCGGGCGGTCTGCCCCAAGCATCAGGATGGATGTCCCGAACGACAATTCAGCATGCGCGATGATGTTCTCGCGCCTGTAGATCACGCGTTCGGTGAAGCCAAGCACGTCCGTCAGCCAGGCGATCATCGCCTCGGCATCCCTGCAGCGCAGTGTATGATACAGGCGCGGCGCTTCCTTCCGGATTGAGTCTGTCATGACTGTCTCCCGTGGGTTTCGCGCTCACCCTAGGTCAGCCGTCGTCCCGCGGCTTGAAGAAATGGGACCTGGACTTATCCGCCGGCCTCCCGCATCAGGTGGGGATCCATGTTCGCCAGCCGCGCGGCCCAGCTGGTCGGCCTTTCGCCGCTGAATTCCCGGAACTCTCGGGCAAGATGCGCCTGGTCGGCAAAGCCCGCTTCGAGCGCGATGCCGGCCCATCCGCACGCGCTCCCGCTGCGCGCCAATTCGCAGGCGCGGTGGAAGCGCAGCATCCGTGCCAGGGTCTTCGGTGAAACGCCGATCTCGTTTTGAAACCGACGCGACAGATGCTTGCGGCTCCAGCCGATGTCGGTTGCAATCTCGGATATGCGCGCCGCGCCGGCGCTGCGCCAGAGCCAGCCGATCGCCGCGGCGATCGCGGGAGAGGGTTCGTTCACCGTACGCTCGAGCACGAAAGTCTCGATGATCTCCAGGCGTTGCTGCCATCCCTCTGCTTCCGCCACCCTCTCGCCGAGCTCTCGGCCGTCGCGGCCAAGCAAATCTCTGATATCGACCATGCGCGCCGTGAGGTCAGGCACGGCGCCGCCGTAGAACCGATAGGCGCCGAGCGGCGTGAAGTCGACCTGGATGCAGATGGCGCGGCCGTCGGATTCGATCTGCACCGGTCCGGGAAACAAGCCGGCCGCAAAGCTCGGCTGGGTATCCGCCCGATCGGGGTCGCGTCCGAGCGCGATGCGGAAGGGGGATCCAAGACTGATGAGCAACGGCAGGGCCAACGGCGCGGCATGCCGAAAATTGGTCAGGCCGAGCCCACGCTCGCGGTAGCACGAGATCGACGAGACGACGTGCGCCATATGCGCGGGAACGGGCCGTCTGATGACTTCCGGCGCGGTGCTTGCGTCCATGGAGAAGCCTCCGTTGTCATGCACAGCTTAGCCGGACGACGGCATCGCACCAAGAGACAGAGTCGCTTCCGGCAGCATGTCGATCGCTTGCCGGCGCGGGAACCGATCAACCGCTTCCTGCCGTTGTTGCGGAAAGGCGCGGAGGCGGTGCGATCGCAGCTTCTGTAGCTGCTCCCGCCGCCTCGAAAACGGTGCTATAGTTGCTGCAAGCACAAGAGAACAGGGAGGACACCATGAACCACACCATGGTTCCCAGTGATCGCGTGGAGCACGTCGCCGTCTACGGACGCGACGGCACAAAGCTCGGCACGATCGAGCGACTGATGCTGGACAAGATGAGCGGAACGGTCGCCTATGCCGTGATCAAGACCGGCGGGCTGCTCGGTACGCGTCACCATTATCCGCTCCAGTGGAGCGCGCTGAAATACGATCCAGGACGGCAGGCTTTCCAGATCGAGCTGACGCTGGACGAGCTCAGCAGCGGCCCATGCGAATTCGATGGCGACGCGTTCGACTGGGGCGACCGCTCGCGGCCGTACCCGCATCCGCATTACTGGTCGATCTAAAGCGGAATGGCCTTAGGTTGAATCGATCGCTGCGGCTCGTACACCTCTCCCGCTAACGGGAGAGGGAGTGCATCTCCGTCGTTGCAGCAATCATGCCCTGTCTCGTCACGCTTCAGGTTGTTGTTTAAGCATGATCTTCTCGGAAAACCGCTGTGCACTTTTCCGGATCATGCTTTAGCGGCGTCGCAACTTCCGTAGGCGGCCAAATGTCGGCAATACGGTCCCGATCAGTTCCGGTTGCGCATCCAATCGGCAAGACCGGATAGTGCCGTGTCGAGATCCTGCCGCGCGTCGCTATCTGTCACCGTCTCTTCCAGCGCGCCGCGCATGCAGAGCAGCCACGCGTCGCGCTCGGCATCGCCGATAGCGAAGCCGATATGGCGCTGGCGCAGTCGCGGATGGCCCTTCTCGACGGAGTATAGCCGCGGGCCGCCGGTCCACTCGGTGAGATAGCGCTTCAAGACGTCCCTGATCAGGCCGAGATCGTCCGCATGCATGGCGCGGATCGCTTGCGCTTCCGGCAGCGTGTCCATCCGGTCATAGAAGCGGTCGACGAGACGATCGATCGTGGCACTGCCGCCGATCCGCTCGAACATGGAAATTGCGACGTTGCTGTCGGCCATCTCTACAGTGCCACGCTGCGCAGCCCGAAGCTGCGCGCCTCGTTCTGCAGCACTGGCCGCACCGCATCAATCAGCCGTGCAGCAGCTGCATCGACCGAAAGCCCAGCCGTATCCACCACCGCCGTCGCGCGCGAATACAGCGGCTCGCGGCTGAGCAGGATGTTGCGCAGCTCCGCCATTGCGGAGCGATCATCCGCCATCGGGCGCAGATCGCCCTGGCGGCGGACGCGAGCCATGTGCTCCTCGGGCTCGGCCTTCAGCCAGATCGTGTAGAACGAGGTCAGGACCTGGTCGAAGGTCAGGGGCTCGGAGACGATGCCGCCGCCGGTTGCCAGCACCATCAGCTCGTTGCGCGCAAGCAGCTGTTGCAGCGCCGCCTGCTCCATGCGGCGAAAGCCTTCCTGGCCGTAGAGCGCGATGATCTCGGCGACCGAGAGGCCGTTCTGCTGCTCGACCTCCTTGTTGAGCTCGACGAAACTCCAGCCGATCTTTTTCGCCAGGATCTTGCCGAGCGTGGACTTGCCGGCGCCGCGCAGGCCGATCAGTGCGATGCCGCAGAATGGCGCGCGCCGCGGGGCGGAGGCGCTGCCGCCGGCGAGCAAATCCTTGGCCTGCGCGATCTGCGCCGGCGTTGCCTTGCGCAAGAGATCGCGAAACATCTGCCAGTCCGGCGTCGGATCGGCCGAGGGGAGCAAATCTTCGAGGTGCGCGCCCATCGCGTCCGAGACGCGGCGCAGCAGCACGATGGAGACATTGCCTTTGCCGCTTTCGAGCTGCGCGATGTAGCGCTCCGAAATCCCGGATACCTTGGCGAGCACCTTGCGCGACATGCCGCGCAATGCGCGCATGGTGCGCACACGCTGGCCGAGCTGTTCGAGAAATCGGGATTCGGCGTCGGGACTTTCGGTCATGAGTCTCTTTACGGATGTCCTGCGGCGCGTTTTAATGAAACATAATGCCTGCTGGCATTGACAGCAAGCCGCCGCGGTGTCTTTCTATGAATTATAATTCTAAATTCGGGGGAGATGTTCGTGAGCGAGGGATCCTACAACGCGGTGACCTGGCTGCTCGACCGTAACGTCGAGGAAGGCCGCGCCAGCAAGCTCGCCTTCGACGACACGGTCTCGCGGCTCACCTATGGCGAGCTCTCGCGCGAGACCCGGCGCGCCGCCAACATGCTGCGCCGGCTTGGCGTCCGCCGCGAGGAGCGCGTGGCGATGATCATGCTGGATACGATCGATTTCCCAATCGTGTTCCTGGGCGCGATCCGCGCCGGTATCGTGCCGGTGCCGCTCAACACGCTGCTGACCGCGGACCAGTACGCCTACATCCTCGCCGACTGCCGCGCGCGCGTGCTGTTCGTGTCCGAAGCGCTCTATCCCGTCATCAAGGACGTCGTCGGCCGCATGCCCGATCTCGAGCATGTCGTGGTCTCCGGTGCCAAGCAGAACGGCCACAAGCAGCTCGCCGAGGAGCTCTCAGGCGAGAGCGACCGGTTCACCACTGCCGCGACGCATCCGGACGAGCCGGCGTTCTGGCTGTACTCGTCCGGCTCGACCGGCATGCCCAAAGGCGTGCGCCATCTGCACTCGAATTTGCAGGCGACGGCGGACACCTATGCGAAGCAGGTGCTCGGCATTCGCGAGAGCGATGTCTGTCTGTCAGCGGCAAAATTGTTCTTCGCCTATGGCCTCGGCAACGCGTTGACCTTCCCGATGTCGGTCGGCGCCAGCGTGATCCTCAACAGCGAGCGTCCGACGCCGGCCCGCATGTTCGATCTGATGAACCGCTACAATCCCTCGATCTTCTACGGCGTGCCGACGCTGTTCGCGGCGATGCTCAACGACGAGGCGATGAAGGGCGAGCGCTGCGGCAAGGCGTTGCGCATCTGCACCTCGGCCGGCGAGGCGCTGCCGGAATCGGTCGGCAACAGCTGGAAGGCGCGCTTCGGCGTCGACATCCTCGACGGCGTCGGCTCGACCGAGCTCCTGCACATTTTCCTCTCGAACGCGCCCGGCGACATCAAATACGGCTCCTCCGGCAAGCCGGTGCCGGGTTATGCGGTGCGGCTCGTCAACGAGGCCGGTCAGGACGTTGCCGACGGCGAGGTCGGCGAGCTCCTGGTCGACGCGCCCTCGGCCGGCGAAGGCTACTGGAACCAGCGGCACAAGAGCCGCCGCACGTTCGAGGGACCGTGGACGCGCACGGGCGACAAATATGTCAGGGACGCCGAGGGTCGCTACACCTTCTGCGGCCGCGCCGACGACATGTTCAAGGTCTCCGGCATCTGGGTCTCACCGTTCGAGGTCGAGAGCGCGCTGATCACGCATCCGGCCGTGCTGGAAGCCGCCGTCGTGCCCGAAGCCGATCCGGAGGGGCTGTTGAAGCCGAAGGCCTTCGTCGTGCTGCGGCCGGGCGCGACAACGACGGACTTGCAGGAGACGCTCAAGGAGCACGTCAAGCAGAAGATCGGCCCATGGAAATACCCGCGCTGGATCGACGTGGTCGACTCGTTGCCGAAGACGGCGACGGGGAAGATCCAGCGGTTCAAGCTGCGGGAAGGAGCGCATTGATGGTGCAGGCGGTGGACTCGCTTGCTTACCCTCCCCTGGAGGGGGAGGGTCGCTTCGCGTTGAGCGAAGCGCAATGCGAAGCGGGGTGGGGTGATCTCTCCACACGGGCACCGCATCCGCGGAGAGACTGTCACCCCACCCCGTCTCACATCTCGCTGCGCTCGATATGAGCCGACCCTTCCCCCTCCAGGGGAGGGTGCAGACGGAGCGAACAGGAAGAACAGCATGACCAACCTCACCCCCACCGGATTTCTCCGCATTGATGGCGCCAGCCTCGAATACAAATGGCTCGCGCCGCAGGCCGCCGACGCGCCGACCATCGTGATGCTGCATGAAGGCCTCGGCTCGGTCGGCCTCTGGGGCGACTTCCCGGAAAAGCTGCAGCAGGCGACCGGCGCCGGCATCTTCGCCTATTCACGCGCGGGTTACGGCCAGTCCAGTCCGGTCGCACTGCCGCGGCCGCTCGACTACATGCAGCGCGAGGCGCTGGACGTGCTGCCGAAGCTGCTCGATGCGATCGACTTCAAGCGTGGCCTCCTGCTCGGCCATTCTGACGGCGCCTCGATCGCGACGATTTATGCCGGGGCGCATCAGGATCATCGCCTGAACGGTCTCGTGCTGATCGCGCCGCATTTCATCGTCGAGGACATCTCGATCAAATCGATCGCCGCGATCAAGACGACGTTCGAGACCACGGACCTCAGGGCAAAGCTGGCGCGCTGGCACAAGGATGTCGACAACGCCTTCTACGGCTGGAACGGCGCCTGGCTCGATCCGAAGTTCCGCGATTGGGACATCTCGGAATACCTGGCCTATGTCCGCGTCCCCATCATGGTCCTGCAAGGCGCTGACGACCAATATGGCACCCTGCGTCAGGTCGAGATCGCGCAGGAAGAGTGCTACTGCCCGGTCGATCCGAAGATCATTCCAGGCGCGGGACATTCTCCGCATCGTGAAGCGCCCGGGCCGGCACTCGAGGCGATCGAGCAGTTCGCAAGAGCGGCCCTGCGCGACGATCAGGGCCTGCAAGGACGCGCCGCGTGATGGCGGCCGATAGTGGTCGCCATGAAACAAAGTGCATGCTATAGCTGTTGAGGGCTAGACGTATCCAAAAAGATGCACTATTGTGCATCTAACGTTCAAGCCTAAACGTATAATCAAGCTCAGGGATGACCCATGGCCGGGGAAGATCGGCGCCTCGCAGGCGGCGCGACATTCATCGATTTCCAGACCGAACCGTCCCGCTACAAGCATTGGAAGCTCGCGGTCGAGGGCGACGTTGCGACGCTGACCATGGATGTCGACGAGAACGGCGGCCTGTTCGAGGGCTACCTGCTCAAGCTCAACTCCTATGACCTCGGCGTCGACATCGAGCTTGCCGACGCGATTCAGCGCCTGCGCTTCGAGCATCCCGAGGTCAAGGTCGTGGTGATGCGCTCGGCCAAGAACCGCGTGTTCTGCGCCGGCGCCAATATCCGCATGCTCGCGGGCTCGACCCACGCTCACAAGGTCAATTTCTGCAAGTTCACCAACGAGACCCGCAACGGCATGGAAGATTCCTCGGAGAATTCCGGCCAGCGCTTCATCACCGTGGTGAACGGCTCGGCCGCCGGCGGCGGCTACGAACTGGCGCTTGCGACCGATCACATCATTCTCGCCGATGACGGCTCGTCCGCCGTTGCGTTGCCTGAAGTGCCGCTGCTCGCGGTGCTGCCCGGCACCGGCGGTCTCACGCGTGTGGTCGACAAGCGCAAGGTGCGCCGCGACCACGCCGATTTTTTCTGCACCATCGAGGAGGGTGTGAAGGGCAAGCGCGCGGTGCAGTGGCGTCTCGTCGATGAGATCGCGCCGAATTCCAAATTGGAAGCCAAAATCGCCGAGCGCGCCAAGGAATTCGCGGCAGCCTCGAAACGCACCGGCAGCGGCAAGGGCATCGCATTGACGCCGCTCAAGCGCGTCATCGACGAAAACAGCATCCGCTACGGCTTCGTCACCGTCGATATCGATCGCGCTGCCCGCATCGCCACCATCTCGATCAAGGCGCCGGAGGCCGCGCCGCCTGCCGACATTGACGGCATGATGGCGCAGGGCGCTTCGTTCTGGCCGCTCCAGGTCGCACGCGAGCTCGATGACGCCATCCTGCATCTGCGCATCAACGAGCTCGAGATCGCCATGCTGGTGTTCAAGAGCCACGGCGATCGTGCCCATGTGCTCGCTTGCGATGCTTTCCTCGAAGCCAACAAGGCGCACTGGCTGGTCAACGAGATCAGGCACTACTGGAAGCGCGTGCTCAAGCGCATCGACGTCACCTCGCGCACACTGGTGACGCTGGTCGAGCCCGGTTCCTGCTTTGCCGGTACGCTCGCCGAGCTCGTGTTTGCCGCCGACCGCTCCTACATGCTGATCGGCACGCGTCAGGGCGACAATCGGCCGCCGCCGTCGATCGAGCTGTCCGCGATGAATTTCGGGCCGTATCCGATGAGCCATGGCCTGACGCGGCTTCAATCGCGCTTCCAGGCCGATCCGTCCGATGTGGAGCGCGCGGAAGCGACCATCGGCACCAGCCTCGATGCCGAGGAGGCCGAGGAGCTCGGCCTCGTCACCTTCGCGCTCGACGACATCGACTGGGACGACGAGGTCCGCGTGTTCCTCGAGGAGCGCGCCAGCTTCTCGCCCGACAGCCTCACCGGCATGGAAGCGAGCCTGCGCTTCGTCGGCCCCGAGACGATGGAGTCGAAGATCTTCGCGCGCCTCACCGCTTGGCAGAACTGGATCTTCCAGCGCCCCAACGCCGTCGGCGAGGAAGGCGCGCTGCGCCGCTACGGCAGCGGCCAGAAGCCGAAATTCGATATGACGCGGGTTTGATGATTTTCGTGTCCCGGGCGCGGCGCAGCGCGAAGCGATGCGACGCAGAACCGGGACCCAGACGGACCAGACAATAGGTCCCGGCTCAGCAGTGCAGCACTTCGCGCCGCACTGCGTCCGGGACACGAGACCGATCAAGGAGCACGGCCATGAACATGAACATCATGAACGTCGACTACTCGACCAAGATTCCGAACAACGTGAATCTTGCCGAAGACCGCCAGGTTCTGAAGGCGCTGGAAGGCTGGCATCCGGGCTACATGGATTGGTGGAGCGACATGGGGCCGGAAGGCTTTCAGGAGTCGCTGGTGTATTTGCGCACCGCGTACTCGGTCGATCCGCGCGGCTGGGCCAAGTTCGATTACGTCCGCATGCCCGAATATCGCTGGGGCATTCTCCTTGCGCCGCAGGAAGAGAACCGCGTCGTGCCGTTCGGTGAGCATTACGGCGAGCCGGCCTGGCAGGAAGTCCCGGGCGAGCATCGCGCCATGCTGCGCCGCCTGATCGTGATCCAGGGCGACACCGAACCGGCCTCGGTCGAACAGCAGCGCCATCTCGGCAAGACCGCGCCCTCGCTCTACGACATGCGCAACCTGTTCCAGGTCAATGTCGAGGAAGGCCGTCACCTCTGGGCGATGGTGTACCTGCTGCAGAAATATTTCGGCCGCGACGGCCGTGAAGAAGCCGACGATCTCCTGCGTCGTCGCTCCGGCGATGCCGATGCGCCGCGTATGCTGGGCGCATTCAACGAGGCGACGCCGGACTGGCTGTCATTCTTCATGTTCACGTATTTCACGGACCGCGACGGCAAGATGCAGTTGCACTCACTGGCGCAGTCCGGCTTCGATCCGCTGTCGCGCACGTGCCGGTTCATGCTGACGGAAGAAGCCCACCACATGTTCGTCGGCGAGACCGGCATCACCCGTGTCGTGCAGCGCACCTGCGATGCCATGAAGGCGGCCGGCATCACCGACCCGACCGACATTGCCAAGGTTCGCGCGTTGGGGGTGATCGACCTGCCGACCATCCAGAAGAAGCTGAACTTGCACTATACGCTGTCGCTCGACCTGTTCGGCTCGGAAGTCTCGACCAACGCGGCCAACGCCTTCAACGCCGGCATCAAGGGCCGCTATCACGAGACCCAGATCGACGACGATCATCAGCTCAAGAACTCCACCTATCCGGTGCTCAAGCTGATCAACGGCGAGATCAAGCTGGTCGACGAGCCGGCGCTGACTGCGCTCAACATGCGCCTGCGCGACGATTACAGCCAGGATTGCGTCAAGGGCCTGCTGCGCTGGAACAAGGTGATCTCGACCGCGGGCTACGATTTCAAGCTCGCTCTGCCCAACGTCGCCTTCCACCGCCACATCGGCGAGTTCAAGGACGTTCACGCGACTCCCGACGGCATCCTGATCGACGATGCCACCTGGGCGAAACGACGGGACGAATGGCTGCCCTCTGCGAGCGACGGCGACTTCATCACCTCCCTGATGCAGCCCGTCACCGAGATCGGCCAGTTCGCCTCCTGGATCTCGCCGCCCAAGGTCGGCATCGACAACAAGCCCGGCGATTTCGAGTATGTGAAGATCGAGTCGTAAGCAACGGGAGCCGACGCTCCCGCAACACAAATGGCGTCATCACTCGCCCCGCTGCGCAATTGCGCGGGTGATCCTGTCTTCCAGAGGCGTAAAAAAATCCCTTATTGATCAAGGGGCATTCTACTGTGCATGGGGTTGTTTTCGACATTTTGTTTGGCGTCCCACTGCGTGACGAGAGATCGCCCGATCAATCACTGTCCCACCCGCTGCCCTTGATCCCCGGGTTCGCATACACGATGCCGCCATCCACCGCGATGGTGGCTCCCACCACGTAATCGCCCGCGCGCGAGGCGAGATAGATCGCGGCGCCCGCCATGTCCTCGTCGGTGCCGATGCGGCCCACGGGTACGCGCGTTGCGACCTCGTCGGCGTGGTCGCGGGCGGCGCGGTTCATGTCGGACTTGAACGGGCCAGGCGCGATCGCCGTGACCACGACATGGTCGGGGATCAGCTTCACAGCCATGCGCCGGGTCAGATGGATCAGGCCGGCCTTGCTGGCGGCATAGGAATAGGTCTCGCCCGGATTGACGAAGATGCCGTCGATCGAGGCGATGTTGATCACCTTGGCTGGCCGTTCCGCGCTTCCCGACGCGCGCAGCGTCGGCGCCAGCGCCTTGGTCAGGAAGAACGGTGCCTTGACGTTGAGGTTCATCACCTTGTCCCAGCCGCTCTCCGGAAATTCGTCGAACTCCGCGCCCCAGGCGGCGCCCGCATTGTTGACGAGGATGTCGAGCCTGGACTCGCGCTTGCTGTATTCGTTCGCCAGCAGCTCGCAGCCGGCGAGTGTGGAGATGTCGATCGGCAGCGCGATGCACTCGCCACCACATTGTGCGGTGAGCTCTTTCGCGGTGGCTTCGCAGGGTCCCGCCTTGCGCGCGGTGATGTAGACCTTGGCCGCGCCGGCGCTCAGAAACCCCGCGGCGATCATCTTGCCGATGCCGCGCGAGCCGCCGGTCACCAGCGCGATGCGGCCCTTGAGCGAGAACAGATCGTTGAACATGGTGCCTCCCTTTGGTTGGCGCTGGTTGTGAGCGGAGCGGGGAGGGGAGTCAATCTCCGCGGCCGCGGAGATAGGAGTGGCTACGCCGCCGCGATCCGGCGAAAACCGTTCCACATCGCGGTCGCGGCGCCCGAGGTCAGCACCGGCAGGATGCGCGCGTCCTGATAGTTGCCATTGAGCGAGACGCGGGGCAGCGCGGTCATGTGACCGGCATTCTCCGCGAACAGCATGCCGGGCCGTGTCGTCACCGCGGTCTTGAAGCCGGCGGATGCGGCAAGGGCGAACTCGCGCTCGGCCGCGGCCTCGCGATCGCCATAGGGATAGGCGAGGTGCAACACGGGCCGCTCCAACACCTGCTCGATCCGCGCGCGGCTCGCGGCCATCTCCTGCGCGGCGATGTCTTCCGCCTGCTTGGCGAGGTTGCAATGGCTGACGCTATGCGCGCCGATCGTGACCAGCGGATCGGCGGCAAATGTCTTCACCTCGGCCCAGGACAGGCACAGGCTGCGGCACAGCGCTTCCATGTTGACGTCGTACGTCGTGCAGAGCGCTTCGATCTCGCGCTTGAGGTCGTGCTCGCCCGGCAGCGCGCGCAGCCAGTCGTGCAGGCGATCGAACGCCGCCTGTTTGGCGGCGGGCGTCGTCGCATCGAGCCGCAGCGCGGAGTTGCCGATTCTGACGTCGACATGCTCGGCTTTGGCGATCACGGCCTCCAGCGCCGTCCACCACAATCGTCCGGTGCCCTCGGCAAAATCGCTCGCGACATAGACCGCCAAAGGCGCGTCAAATTCGCGCAGCACCGGCAGAGCATAGTCGAGATTGTCGCGATAGCCGTCGTCGAGGGTAAAGGCGGCGAAGCGGCGGTCGAATCGGCCCTGCACCAGCCGCTCATGCAGCTCGTCCATGCTGACGATGTCGATGTCGCGCGAGCGCAAATGGCACAGCGTCGCGCGCAGGAATTCGGGTGTGACTTCGAGATGCCGGTTCGGCTGGAACGCGGCCTCACGGGCCGGCCGCACGTGGTGCAGCATGAAAATGGCGCCGACGCCCGACAAAAGTGGGCGCAGCAGGTGGTGCGCCCCGCTGAAATAGAGTGCTCCCAGCCCGGCGCGGATGACGTTATTACGCAGTTGTTTCATGAGCGGCTGGGGGACTCTGGCATTCCGTCCTCAACTTACGGAAGAACCCTTGAAGAAAAAGTTATTCCGATTGTCCAGGCGGGGCCGTCGGAACGGCAGCATTTCCGGTTTGACAGCCTGCCAAGGGTTTGTTTTGTCTCCGTTTCCAGAGTTCGGGTCGTCGAATGCAGAAGCTTTTCAGGTGGGCCAGCAAATGGTGGCCGGGGTTGATCCCCCTGGCCGTCATGTGGGGATTTGCGGCCTGGAATAATACTTTACCGGTCGAGGCCGATCTGTCGGCGCGCAGCTCGGCTGCGCTGAAGGATACCGTTCTGGACAAGACACGGATCGTCGTCGATGGCCGCGACGTCGGCCTGGCCGCGGACGCCTTCTCCGAGGAGGGGCGCCGCGACGCCGTGATGGCGGTCGAGACTGTCTCCGGCGTCCGCCTGGTCGACGATCGGACCCGCCTTGTTCCCGAAGCCAAGCCCTTCGTCTGGACCGCCGAGCGCGACGTGGTGCGGGTGACTCTGTCGGGCTCGGCGCCCCTGCCGTCGATGAAGGCCCGGCTGACCGAGGCCGCCCGCAAGGAGGTCGGCGGCGTCGAGGTGGCCGACCAGATGGGGCTGGCCCGCGGTGCGCCGCCGCGGTTCGAGGCTGCCGCGATGCTGTTGCTGGATCAGATCGGCAAGCTCAAGGACGGCAAGATCACGATAACCGACACCAAGGTCAATCTGTCGGGCATGGCGCGCGAGCTCGGCGGCCGCGAGGCGATCGCGGCGGCGCTGAAGAACCTGCCCGAAGGTTTTTCGATCGCCGCCAACGACATCAAGGCGCCGCCCTACATCTTCCAGGCCTACAAGGATCCGGTGGCCGCGACCGTGACGCTGACCGGCTATGTTCCCGACAACAATGTCCATGCGGCGATCGCCACCAGCGCCGCGCGAAAGTTCTTCACCGAGAAGGTCGTCGACAACCTCAAGGCCAGCATCGGGGCACCCGGCTCCTTCAGCACGGCCGTGGTCCCAGCGCTCGGCGCGCTGTCGCGGCTGTCGACCGGCACGCTTGTCGTCTCCGACCGCGAGGTGAAGCTGTCGGGCGATGCGCTCTACGAAGGCGCTGCCAACGATATCCGCGCAGGGCTCGGCAAGGACTTCCCGAGAAACTGGCAATACAAGCCGGAGATCACGGTGAAGCCTGCGGCAGGCCCGGTCGACGGCACTGTGTGCCAGCAATTGTTCTCGGAGCTTCTGACCAAGGGCAAGATCCGTTTCGCGACCAGGCGTGCGGACATCGATCCCGACTCCGCCGGCATCCTCGATCGTCTCATCGAGACGGCGCTGCGCTGCCCCACCACCAATATCGAGATCGCCGGGCATACCGACGCCGACGGCGAGGATTCCTTCAACCAGGCTCTCTCGGAAAAGCGCGCGCAGGCGGTGATCGACTATCTGGTCAAGGCCGGCCTGCCCGCCAGCCGCTTCACCGCGGTTGGCCATGGCAGCACTCAGCCGCTTGCCGGCAACGACACCGATGAAGGCAAGGCCCAGAACCGCCGTATCGAATTTCTGGTGAGGTGACGATGCCCTATCTCGTCTCGTTCCATCTGGGCTGGCTGATCGGCTCGCTGCTGCTGGGCTTCTGCATGGGCTGGATCTCGGTGGTCCAGCGCGGCAACGGCACCTCGAAGGTGACGGCGCGCTGGCTCGCCGCGCTCGCCGCCGCGCTGGTCGCGGCCTCGCTCGCCCATGTGGTCCCCGGCCGCTTTGGCTACTGGCTCGATCTCGGCCTGATCATGTTCGCGTGCTACCTCGTCGGCTGCACCATCGGTGCGTGGCTGCGCGACCGCGTGGTCTCGCGCACCGCGCCACCAGCCGCTCTGTGATGTTGCTGCGCACCCTCACTGAAGGGACGGGGGGCGCGTCCGCCGCGGCCTTTCGGCGCGTCAGAACGCGTCAACTGGCCGCCTCGATCATCCTCTTTCAACGGGCAGGACTGCCCCATAGATTGACGTCGGCTTAAGGCGTGACGGAACATTGTGCGGCCGAAATCATCAAAACTTCATGGCGTCTGCGCAGGATTGCCATGGAGATTCGCGTCAAGCCTTGCCGCCGAAAGCGCCAAATCGTGCATCAGGAGCCGTAACCCTGCCTAAAATATTGAAGGCACGTGTTTTTGTTCGGATTGGCGAATTCCACTCCGCCCGAAAACGCGCTAGTGGAGGGGCAGGGAGCATGCGCGATGCCGGAGCCCACGGCGAGGGTTCGCTGGGTGCCTGTGCGTCGTCCGCCTGTCCGCCGGCCACCCTGGCCGCCGAAGCGTTGTTCGAGGTCTAGATGCTGGAAGCCATACGCAGGGCGATGTCGTTTCTGCGCCAGAAGCAGGTCCTGCATAAGCTTGGAGTTGTGATCAGCATCGCGGTCATCGGCATCGCTTGCTATGTGTTGTACCACATGCTGCGAGGCATCGATTTCAACGAGGTCCTCGAGGCGATCAAGAGCACCGAGCCCAGTCAGATCGCGATGGCGGCGCTGTTCGTCGCTGCGGGCTATTTCACCCTGACCTTCTACGACCTCTTCGCCACGCGCGCGATCGGCCATGCCCATGTGCCCTATCGCATCAATGCGCTCGCGGCCTTCACCAGCTATTCGATCGGCCACAATGTCGGCGCCAGCGTCTTCACCGGCGGCGCGGTGCGCTACCGCATCTATTCGGCCTATGGGCTGAACGCGATCGACGTCGCAAAAATCTGCTTCCTCGCCGGCCTGACTTTCTGGCTGGGCAATGCCGCCGTGCTCGGCCTCGGCATCTCCTATCACCCGGAGGCCGCCGCCTCGATCGACCAGCTCCCGCCCTGGCTGAACCGGACGCTGGCGCTGATGATCATCGTGGCGCTGATCGGCTACGTGGTCTGGGTCTGGACCCAGCCGCGGGTGGTCGGCCGCGGCCCCTGGACCGTGGTGCTGCCGGGCGGCCCGCTGACGCTGCTTCAGATCGCGATCGGCATCGTCGATCTCGGCTTCTGCGCGCTGGCGATGTATGTCCTGGTTCCGGACGAGCCCAATCTCGGCTTCGTCGTGGTCGCGGTGATCTTCGTCTCGGCCACCCTGCTCGGCTTCGCCAGCCATTCGCCCGGAGGGCTCGGCGTGTTCGACGCCGCCATGCTGGTCGGCCTCTGGCAGATGGACCGGGAGGAGCTTCTGGGCGGCATGCTGCTGTTCCGCGTCCTCTATTATCTGTCTCCCTTCGTCCTATCTGTAATCTTGCTGACGCTTCGCGAAGTTATCATCGGCGCGCGATCGAAGCGCTTGCATCAGGCGGCGCTCAAGCTGGACCCCGGCCCGGCGCGTGAAGCTGCCTATGTGCGAGAGCGTAGCGACAGCGGCGCCTGACCGGTGCCAGGTCCTTAGGACAAGTCCTCCAGGAGAAGCCTGCCCCGATGGCGATCGACGCCCCATCTTCTCCCCCCGCCCAGCCTTGGTCCGACCGGCTGCGCCACTCGACCGTCATCCTGATCGCCGCGGCGCTGGCGCTGTCCGTCGTGGTCTCGCTCGGCGAATTGTCCGCGCTGCACGCCGCGATTGTGTTCCTCTGCATCGCGGCGGCTGCCCTGATCCCGTGGCGGCTGCACGATCCCGCCGCCTCACGCGATGATGTCAGGCGCATCAACCCGGTCGAGAGCGCGGCGGTGGCTGCGGTGGTCGCCGGCATGCCGGATCCGGCGGTGCTGCTCGACCGCGCCGGCCGCGTCATCCATCTCAACGCCGCGGCCGCCCAGCTCGCACCGGCGCTGCGCAGGAACGAACTCGCCCAGTTCGCGCTGCGCTCGCCGGAGATCATCACGGCGCTGCGCGAGGCGATCGCCACCACCGAGCCGCGGCGCGCGACCTATCTCGACCATGTTCCGGTCGATCGCTGGATGGAGCTCATGATCACGCCGGTTCCGGTGCCGACCAGCTTCGGCGGCGCCGACAAATGCATGCTGATGACCTTCCACGACCAGACGCCGCTACGCCGGGTCGAGGAGATGCGCGCCGACTTCGTCGCCAATGCCAGCCACGAGCTGCGCACGCCGCTGGCCGCGCTGTCGGGTTTCATCGACACCCTCCAGGGCCAGGCCAAAGACGATCCCAAGGCGCGCGAGCGCTTCCTCGGTATCATGCACAACCAGGCCACGCGCATGGCGCGCCTGATCGACGATCTGCTGTCGCTGTCGCGGGTCGAGCTGTCGGCCCATGTCCGGCCCGACACCCTGGTCGACCTCATACCGATCATCCGCCAGGTCGCCGACGGGCTCGAGCCGCTGGCGCGCGAGCGTCAGGTCGAGGTGGAGATCGATCTGCCGGAGCCGCCGGTGATGATCGCGGGGGACCGCGAGGAACTGCTCCGCCTGTTCGAGAACCTGATCGAGAACGCGCTCAAATACGGCGCCTCCGGCGGCCGCGTCATCGTGTCGCTGACATCCGGCGTCGCCACTGATGGAACTCAGGAAATCCGGGTCCTGG
This sequence comes from Bradyrhizobium sp. USDA 327, assembly GCF_041262065.1. Taxonomy (NCBI): domain Bacteria; kingdom Pseudomonadati; phylum Pseudomonadota; class Alphaproteobacteria; order Hyphomicrobiales; family Nitrobacteraceae; genus Bradyrhizobium; species Bradyrhizobium sp. USDA 327. The sequence goes on from NZ_JBGCCW010000001.1 coordinate 7,577,235, forward strand.
TCCGCGATTTCGGCCCCGGCATCGCGCCCGAGCACCTGCCGCGGCTGACCGAGCGCTTCTACCGGGTGGACGTCGGCGACAGCCGCTCGCAAGGCGGGACCGGGCTCGGATTATCGCTGGTGAAACATATTCTTAACCGCCATCGCGGCCGGCTTCTGATTGAAAGCGTGCCCAAGCAGGGCGCCACTTTCACGGCGTGTTTTCCCCAGGCGAAGATTTCGGCTCAGGCCTAAAAACCAAGCGGATTCAATTGCTTGGTGGCGTCATCCAACTGTCATGAAACCTTCGTAAAAGCACAGCCGACCGCTCCTAAACGGGCGGCGCGGGGAGCGCGATCGGGCGCGGATGGCGCTTCGCTCCCCTGTATGGAGACCAGCATGAATTTCCTCAAAACTATGGTCGCTGCTGGCTTGGTCGCCGCATCGACGACGGCAGCCTTTGCGGCCGACATCACCGGCGCCGGCGCGACGTTCCCGTTCCCGCTCTATTCGAAGTGGGCTGACGCCTACAAGAAGGAGACCGGCAACGGTCTGAACTACCAGTCGATCGGTTCGGGCGGCGGCATCAAGCAGATCCAGGCCAAGACCGTCACCTTCGGCGCGAGCGATATGCCTCTCAAGCCTGAGCAACTTGAAAAGGACGGAATGATCCAATGGCCGCAGGCGATGGGTGCCTTGGTGCCGGTCGTCAATCTCGAAGGGATCAAGTCGGGCGAGCTGGTGTTTTCTGGCGAGTTGCTGGGCGACATCTATCTGGGCAAGGTCAAGACATGGAATGACCCGGCGATCGCCAAGCTTAATCCCAAAGTGAAGCTCCCCTCGGACGCCATCACCGTCGTGCGTCGGTCGGACGGCTCCGGCACCACGTTCATCTGGACCGATTTCCTTACGAAGACCAATGCCGAGTGGAAGACAAAGGTCGGTGCCGGTACCGCGGTCGAGTGGCCAACGGGTGTTGGCGCCAAAGGCAATGAAGGCGTCGCGGGCAATGTCAGCCAGACCAAGAACTCGATCGGCTATGTCGAGTATGCCTATGCCAAGCAAAACAAGCTGACCTACGGTGCCCTGATCAACAAGTCCGGCAAGACCGTGCAGCCGACCGTTGCGGCCTTCCAGGCAGCAGCCGCCAACGCCGACTGGGCCGGCTCCAAGAACTACTATGTGATCCTGACCGACCAGCCCGGTGAAACGTCGTGGCCGATTACCGGCGCGACCTTCATCTTGATGCACAAGGATGCGACCGACAAGGCGGCGTCCCAGGAAGCCATCAAGTTCTTCAAGTGGGCGTTCGAGAAGGGCGACAAGATGGCGGAGGAGCTCGATTACATCCCGATGCCCGACACGGTCGTGAAGCAGATCGAGAAGACGTGGGCTGCCGAGATCAAGAGCTGATTGCAGCGTACTGAAACTCGCGCTCCGCCTCGGCGGGCGCGAGTGAAAGAACGGCCCGGAATCCCAGGATTCCGGGTCCTTGAGACCACCCGGAACGACGCGGCAAACCGTCGAAAACGACCGCCTTTGGCGGCATGCAGATGGCGTAAGGCAAAACAGGGGATCGGCGTGGCAGAGATGGCCGTTCAGAGCGATGCAATCGACGACGCCGGACCGTATGATCGCGCCAAGGCCTTGGGCGCGTTCAAGCTCGGTGACGTCACCTTCTACTGGGTCACGCGGCTTTCCGCGATCTCGGTGCTGCTGATCCTCGGCGGCATTATCATTTCGCTGATCGTGGGCGCCTTCCCGGCGATCAAGGAATACGGCCTGTCGTTCCTGTGGACGCAGCGCTGGGCCCCTTCGGCCGATCCGCCCGTGCTCGGCGCGCTCGGGCCGATGTACGGTACGCTCGTCACCTCCTTCATCGCGATGCTGATCGCCATTCCCGTCGGTCTCGGCATTGCGATCTTCCTCACCGAGCTCTGTCCGCAATGGCTGCGCCGCCCGATCGGCATGGCGATCGAGCTGCTCGCCGGCATTCCCTCGATCATCTACGGCATGTGGGGCTTCTTCGTGCTGGGGCCGTTCCTGGCCAACACCTTCCAGCCCTTCATGATCAGGGTGTTCGACGGCGTGCCCGTGCTCGGCGCGATCTTCGCGGGTCCCCCGTCCTATCTCAGCCTGTTCAATGCCGCGCTGATCCTCGCCATCATGGTGCTGCCCTTCATCACCTCGATCTCGGTCGACGTGTTCAAGACGGTGCCGCCGGTGCTGAAGGAAGCCGCCTACGGTGTCGGCTGCACCACGTGGGAAGTCGTGCGCAGCGTGGTGATCCCGTATACCCGCGTCGGCATCATCGGCGGCGTCATGCTGGCGCTGGGTCGCGCGCTCGGCGAGACGATGGCCGTGACTTTCATCATCGGCAATTCGTTTCGCATCTCTTCATCGATTTTCGCCCCGGGCACCACGATCTCGGCAGCGATCGCATCCGAGTTCGCCGAGAGCGACGGCTTGCACCAGTCCGGCCTGATCCTGCTCGGCCTGCTCCTGTTCGTGCTGACGTTCTTCGTGCTCGCGGCCGCGCGGCTGATGCTGATGCGCCTGGAAACCAAGGCCGGAAAGTGAAGCCATGAACCCGATCTATTCGCGCCGCCGCCGCTGGGACATCGTCATCCGCGGCCTCTGCATCGCAGCCGCCGCCTTCGGCGTCACCTGGCTCGCGCTGATCCTGGTCACGCTGCTCTACAACGGCTTGGCTGGGCTCAACCTTCAGGTCTTCACCGCAGACACGCCGCCGCCCGGATCGACCGAGGGCGGCCTTCGCAACGCCATCGTCGGCTCGCTGATCATGACCGTGATCGGCGTCGGCATCGGCGCGCCGCTCGGCATGTTCGCCGGCACCTATCTTGCCGAATACGGACGCAACGACAGGCTGACCTCGGTCATCCGTTTCATCAACGACATCCTGCTCTCGGCGCCCTCGATCATCATCGGCCTGTTCATCTACGGTGCGGTCGTGGTGCCGATGCGAGGCTTCTCGGCAATCGCTGGCGCGCTGGCGCTCGCCGTGATCGTGATCCCGGTCGTGGTGCGCACCACGGAGGACATGCTGCTGCTGGTGCCGAACCCGCTGCGTGAGGCGGCCTCCGCGCTCGGGCTGCCGCGCTCGCTGGTGATCAAGCGCATCGCCTACCGTGCGGCGCGCTCGGGCCTCATCACCGGCGTGCTGCTGGCCACTGCTCGCGTCGCGGGCGAGACCGCGCCGCTGCTGTTCACCGCGCTGTCGAACCAATTCTTCAGCCTCGGCCTGGACAAGACGATGGCCAACCTGCCGGTGACCATCAACAACTTCGTGCAGAGCCCCTACGCCTACTGGAAGCAACTCGCCTGGAGCGGTGCGCTGCTGATCACCCTGACTGTGCTTGCCCTGAACATTGGCGCCCGCATCCTTGGTGCCGAGAGGACCGCAAAATGAGTGAAATGTCTGTTTCCGTAAGCGCGCCGACCGTTCACCCCGGCTCGCAGCCGCTGCCCGAGGCGCCTGCCAAGGTCACGGCGCGCAACCTCAATTTCTACTACGGTGAGCATCATGCGCTGAAGAACATCAATCTGGCGCTCGGCACCAATCGCGTCACGGCCTTCATCGGCCCGTCCGGCTGCGGCAAGTCGACCCTGCTGCGTATCTTCAACCGGATGTACGACCTCTACCCGGGCCAGCGCGCCACCGGCCAGCTCATGCTCGACCACACCAACATGCTCGACCCCAAGCTCGACCTCAATCTGCTGCGCGCGCGGGTCGGGATGGTGTTCCAGAAGCCGACCCCGTTCCCGATGACGATCTACGAGAACATCGCCTTCGGGATCCGCCTCTACGAGAAGATCTCGAAATCGGAGATGGACGATCGCGTGGAGAAGGCGCTGCGCGGCGGCGCGCTGTGGAACGAGGTCAAGGACAAGCTCAATGCCTCCGGCCTGTCGCTCTCCGGCGGCCAGCAGCAGCGCCTCTGCATTGCCCGTACCGTCGCGGTGCGGCCCGAGGTGATCCTGTTCGACGAGCCCTGCTCGGCGCTCGACCCGATCTCGACCGCCAAGGTCGAGGAGCTGATCCAGGAATTGTCCGAGAACTACACGATCGCGATCGTCACCCACAACATGCAGCAGGCGGCCCGCGTCTCCGACAAGACCGCCTTCATGTATCTCGGCGAGCTGATCGAGTTCGACGACACCAGCAAGATCTTCACGTCGCCGACCGACCGGCGCACGCAGGATTACATCACCGGCCGGTTCGGCTGAGGAGACGGAACATGGGTTCTGAACATACCGCAAAGGCTTTCGATACCGACCTCCAGGAACTCACCCGCCTGGTCGCCGAGATGGGCGGCATCGCCGAGCGCATGATCGTCGATTCCGTCGACGCGCTGATCCGCCGCGACGTCGCGCTCGGTCAACGCGTCGTCGCCACCGACGCCGAACTCGACACGCTGCAGAAGCGCATCGAGGAGCGCGCCGTGCTCACCATCGCCCGCCGCCAGCCGATGGCCGTTGATCTGCGCGAGATCGTCGGGGCCATGCGCGTCGCGACCGATCTCGAGCGCATCGGCGATCTCGCCAAGAACATGGGCAAGCGCGTCGCAGCGCTGGAGACGGATTTTCATCCGCTGAAACTGTTCCGCGGCCTGGAACACATGACCGACCTCGTACAGCAGCAGGTCAAGTCGGTGCTGGACGCCTATGCCGCGCACGATCTGCCGGCAGCGATGGCGGTGTGGAAGGGCGACGAGGAAGTCGATGCCATCTGCACCTCGCTGTTCCGCGAACTCCTCACCTACATGATGGAGGATCCGCGCAACATCTCGTTCTGCATCCATTTGATGTTCTGTGCCAAGAACATCGAGCGGATCGGCGACCACGCCACCAACATCGCCGAGACCGTATTCTACATGATCGAGGGTCAGGCGATCACCGACAAGCGGCCGAAGGGCGACATGACGACCTTCGCCACGACGGTGCCGAATACCTAAACGGTGCCGAATACCCAAGGAGCGACGACAACATGGGCGCACGCATTATGGTGGTTGAGGACGAGGAAGCTCTCACCGAGCTTCTTCGCTACAACCTCGAAGGCGACGGCTATGACGTTGAGACGGTGATGCGCGGCGATGATGCCGACACCCGCCTCAAGGAGCACATTCCCGATCTGATCGTGCTCGACTGGATGCTGCCGGGCCTGTCGGGCATCGAGCTGTGCCGGCGGCTGCGCACCCGTCCCGAAACCAAGCAGCTTCCGATCATCATGCTGACCGCGCGCGGCGAAGAAAGCGAGCGGGTGCGGGGACTTGCGACCGGTGCCGACGACTACATCGTCAAGCCGTTCTCGGTGCCGGAGCTGCTGGCGCGCGTGAAGGGCCTGCTCAGGCGCGCCAGCCCCGAGCGGCTCGCCACCGTGCTCGCCTATGGCGACATCGAGCTCGACCGCGACAAGCGCCGCGTGGCGCGTTCGGGCCGGCCGATTGATCTCGGCCCGACCGAATATCGTCTGCTGGAGTTCTTCCTGGAGCATCCCGGCCGCGTGTTCTCGCGCGAGCAGCTGCTCGATAGCGTCTGGGGCCGCGACATCTACATCGACGAGCGCACTGTCGACGTCCACATCGGCCGCCTGCGCAAGCTGCTCAATCTCGGCCGGGAGCAGGATCCGATCCGCACCGTGCGTGGCGCCGGCTATGCGCTGGACGATCGGTTCGCGAAGGCGGAGCAGACCTGAGTTTTGTGGATGTCGAATTAGCGAGCCGCGGCAACAATCTTGGCCGTCATCCCGGGGCGCGCGTAGCGCGAGCCCGGGATCCATAACCACAAGACGTGGTTTGGCGAAGACTCGCAGTAGCCATCTCGCGCAATCACTGCGCCCTGTGGTTATGGATCCCCGCCTCCGCGGGGATGACACCGAGTAAGTCGAGCCGTCATCGTGTGACGGCTGCAGTCAGCTAAATCCGCAAACTCACCGCGTGCCCGGCTTCGCCGGCGCGCGCCGGCGATCCGCTGCGGGTTGATACGCCACGCGCGAATGCTGGGCGCAATAGGGCAGGCCGGAGAGCGCCTTGCCGCCGCAGAAGAAGAAATCCGGGCTCGAGGGATCTCCGACCGGCCAGTGGCAGGTCGCCTCGTTCAGCTCCAGCAGCGACAGCCGCTGGTTCATCGGCACCACATTGTCGTAGGTGACGGGTTCGGCCTCCACCTCGACCTCGAAGGCCTGCGCCAGCGCGGTGTTGCCGCGGGCAACGGGGCGGGTCACCCGCATCATGTGCTGCGCGGGCCGCGCCTTGCGCGGCCGGGGCGCTGCCGACGAAGGGCTCTTGGCGCGGCCGGACAGGCCGAGCCGGTGCACTTTGCCGATCACGGCATTGCGGGTCACATTGCCGAGCTCCGCCGCGATCTGGCTGGCCGAAAGTCCGGCCTCCCAAAGCTTCTTCAGCTGCTCGACGCGATCATCGGACCAGGTCAAAACCGTCATTGCACCCTTTCCCTCGCTGCGCGCCTACCATCCTGGGGCCTTCGCAGCGATTGCCTAAGCCTTGAAAAACCCGTGCGGCCAGAATCCCTTAAGGCTCGCCGGGCGCGCTCAAGACGCCCGAACGTTTACGCCGGTACATGAGGACTTAAGGGATCAGAACTGCTGCACGAGATGTCGTATCTGACAGTCCAAACGCTACAATATGGCGTGACTCCCGCGCAAGAGTCCGCCGACTCGCGTCCACATGTTCCGTGGTGAAAATCCCGCGAAATCGGCACCGCAAGACTACGGATTCAGCGTTTCGCGGGGCTTTCCGGGCGGCATTGACACCCGTCTTGCCAGGCATAAGATAGTCCTACGTGCCGCCCTTAAAAGGCGGCACGTTTCGTTTTCCGGGCCGGTCAATGGTGCGTTGCGTAATGCGCGCGTCACACCGTCCGCAACATTCAAGTGACGTCATGACGAACAGCGCCGCGCCGCATTTGCTCCCCGTTTTCGCCAGGGCCGACCTCGGTTTCGAGCGCGGCGAAGGCTGCTGGCTGATCGCAACCAATGGGGATCGCTATCTCGATTTCACCTCCGGCGTGGCGGTGAATGCGCTCGGCCATGCGCATCCCACTCTGGTCAAGGCGTTGCAGGAGCAGGCGACGAAGCTCTGGCACATGTCGAACCTGTTCCAGAGCCCGGACGGCGAGAAGCTCGCGGCGCGTCTGTGCAATGAGAGTTTTGCGGACTTCGTGTTCTTCTGCAATTCCGGCGCCGAGGCGCTGGAAGGCGTGATCAAGCTGGTGCGCCACCATCACTTCTCCAAGGGGCATCCTGAGCGCTACCGCATGATCACATTCGAGGGCGCCTTCCATGGCCGCACACTGGCGACGCTGGCCGCCACCGGCTCTGCAAAATATCTCGAGGGCTTCGGCCCGCCGATGGACGGCTTCGACCAGGTGCCGCATGGCGACCTGGAAGCTGTGAAGAAGGCGATCGGCCCGCACACCGCTGGCATTCTCATCGAGCCGATCCAGGGCGAGGGCGGCGTTCGTTCTGCGCCTCCCACGTTCCTGAAGGCATTGCGCGAGCTCTGCAATGAGCGCGGCCTATTGCTCGCCTTCGACGAGGTGCAGACTGGCATGGGCCGCACCGGCGAACTCTTTGCCTACAAGCGTACCGGTGTTGTGCCCGACGTGATGTCGCTGGCGAAGGCGCTCGGTGGCGGTTTCCCGATCGGCGCGGTGCTCGCCACCGCCGACGCTGCGCGCGGCATGGGGCCGGGCTCGCATGGTTCGACCTTCGGCGGCAATCCGCTCGCGATCTCGGCTGCGAACGCCGTTCTCGACGTCATGCTCAAGCCCGGCTTCTTTGACCACGTGCAGAAAATGTCGCTGCTGCTGAAGCAGAAGCTCGCCTCCGTGATCGATCGCCATTCAGATGTCGTCAGCGAGGTGCGCGGCGAGGGGCTCCTGATCGGCATCAAGGCCGTGGTGCCCTCGGGCGATCTCGTCGCGGCGCTGCGCGCCGAAAAATTGCTCACCGTCGGAGCCGGCGACAATGTCGTGCGCTTCCTGCCGCCCTTGATCGTTACCGAGGCGGAGATCGAGGACAGCGTCGGGCGGCTCGAACGCGCCTGCACTGCGATCTCGTCCAGCCAGACCAAGCGGGCGGCAAGCTGATGAGCAAGACGCCCAATAAAGCTCCAAAGCACTTTTTGGACATCAACGAGCTGCCGCTGTCGGAGCTCAAGAGCATGCTCGCCGCCTCGTCCGCCATGAAGGCGAAGCAGAAGGCGCACCAGCCGGTCAGGCCGCTCGAAGGCAAGACGCTGGCGATGATCTTCGAGCGACCCTCGACGCGGACGCGGGTGTCGTTCGATGTCGCCATGCGCCAGCTCGGCGGCGAGCCCATCATGCTCACCGGCGCCGAGATGCAGCTCGGTCGCGGCGAGACCATCGCCGACACCGCGCGGGTGCTGTCGCGCTATGTCGACGCCATCATGATCCGCATCCTCAATCACGAGGCGCTGCTGGAGCTCGCGGCCTATGCGACCGTGCCCGTGATCAACGGCCTGACGCGGCGGTCGCATCCCTGCCAGGTGATGGCCGACCTCATGACCTATGAGGAGCATCGCGGCCCGATCGAGGGCAAGACGGTGGCCTGGACCGGCGACGACAACAACGTGCTGGCGTCCTGGGCGCACGCCGCCGAGCGCTTCAAATTCCAGCTCAACGTCGCAACACCTCCGGAGCTCGCGCCGAAGAAGGCAATGCGCGACTGGATCAAGACGTCAGGCGCGCCGATCGTGCTCGGCACCGATCCGGAAGCCGCCGTGCGCGGCGCCGATTGCGTCGTCACCGACACCTGGGTGTCGATGGGCGACAAGGAGGGCGAGCACCGCCACAACGTGCTCAAGCCCTACCAGGTCAATGCCAAGCTGATGTCGCTGGCCAAGCCCGATGCGCTGTTCATGCACTGCCTGCCAGCCCATCGCGGCGAGGAGGTCACGGATGAAGTGATCGACGGTCCGCAATCGGTCGTGTTCGACGAGGCCGAGAACCGCCTGCACGCGCAGAAGGGCATTCTGGCCTGGTGCTTCGACGCGGTGAAATAGCGGGGGCGTGTGGTGGCGTTGCTGTCGCCCCGCGCGCCGCTGTCGTCGCAGATCAGCGCTCGCTCCGCTCGCTTGTCCGGAACGATAGCGGAATATGTGGTGGTAGCCGCCCCCTTCCATTCTCAGCCCTCCGACCCCAGATAACGCGCCATGGTTTCCCAATCCCCTGACATGAAAACCGGGCCAGAAGGCCCGGTTCGCGCACCATCGGCGGTTCCGATCGACGACGCCGTGCTGCCTTACGAGGTCGATGCGCTCGATGTGCGCGGGCGGCTGGTGCGGCTCGGCCCGGCGCTCGACGATATCCTGACCAAGCACGATTATCCCGCACCCGTCGGCAAGCTGCTCGGTGAAGCCATCGTGTTGACGACGTTGCTCGGCACCGCGCTGAAATTCGAAGGTCGCTTCATTCTCCAGGCTCAGACCGACGGTCCGGTGTCGTTCCTGGTCGTCGACTACATGGCGCCGGATCGCCTGCGCGCCTATGCCCGCTTTGACGCCGAGCGCCTCGGCGAGGCCAAGGACGCTGGCATGCAGTCTGGCACGCTGCTCGGCCGCGGCCATCTCGCCATGACCATCGACCAGGGCCCCGACATGAGCCGCTACCAGGGTCTGGTTGCGCTCGACGGCGGTAGCCTGGAAGACGCCGCGCACGAATATTTTCTCCGCTCCGAGCAGATTCCGACGCGCGTGCGCCTTGCGGTCGGCGAGGAGTGGCGCTCGAGCGACGGCGGCAAGCATCGCTGGCGGGCCGGCGGCATGCTGATGCAGTTTCTGCCGAAGGCGCCGGAGCGCGCCCGGCAGGCCGATCTGCATCCCGGCGATGCGCCTGAAGGTGTCGAAGTGCACAGCGTCGCCGAAGACGACGCCTGGGTCGAGGCGCGTTCGCTGATGGAGACCGTCGAAGACGTCGAGCTGATCGATCCCGAACTCTCGGGCGAGCGGTTGCTCTACCGTCTCTTCCACGAGCGCGGCGTGCGCGTGTTCAATCCGCAGGTCCTCAAGGCGCAGTGCTCCTGCTCGCGCAATGCGGTCGCCTCGATGCTCAAGAGCTTTTCGCCGGACGATCGTGCTGCAATGGTCAAGGACGACAAGGTCGTCGTCACCTGCGAGTTCTGCTCGTCGGTGTACCAGTTCTCGCCCCACGAGGCGGGCGTGGAAGACGCCTGACGCGGCATCCTCGCAAGGACGATGTGGGGCAGCTCGCCAAAGGTTCGGACATCGTAGGGTAGGCAAAGTGGAGCGTGCCCACCATGTCCTGCGATGACCGGAATGGTGGGCATGGCGCTTTGCGCCTCTGCCCGCCCTACGACACCGCGCTAAAGCGCGATGCGACTAGGATGAATCGTCATCGCGGCTTAGGTTGTTGTTTCAGCATGATCTTTCGGAAAACCGCTGTGCACTTTTCCGGATCATGCTTTAGTTCAACACCCGCTTGTTGTCGGGACTGTCGAGCGAGAACGTCGGCACGTCGATCTCGAAGCGCTCGCCGGTTTCGCTGACCATCTGGTAGCGGCCGGTCATGAAGCCCGAGGCGGTCGAGAGCGGCACGCCGGAGGTGTATTCGAAGCGCTCGCCGGGCGCCAGGATCGGCTGCTCGCCGACCACCCCCTCGCCCTTCACCTCCTGCTGGCGGCCCGAGGCATCGGTAATGATCCAGTGCCGCGTCTTGAGCTGCACGGTCTCCTCGCCCGAATTGGTGATGACGATGGTATAGGCCCAGAAATAGCGCGAGCGGTCGGCCGACGACTGCTCCGGAACAAAGTTCGGCTCGACGGTCACTTCAATCTGGCGGGTCACGGCGCGGTACATGGTTGCTATAATAGCCAAATCCGTCCCGGGAACCAAACGCCACAGACGGCTTTGGCGACATCGTCCCGCCAGAATTCGAAGGGAAGGACACCCCAAAGGGAGATTCCCTTATATGATCCGGGCCGCTTTGCGAGACGACGGCGGGACCCTTACATTCTTTCAACGTCGCGTTTTGCGGAAGGGTTTTTAGGCCCCGATGACCATTGCCGACCAAGTGACGGGATCGACGATCGCGGGGACCGCGGAGGCCAGACCCGCAGGGACCAAGCCGCGCGCCGCCGCGCCGGCCATCACGCTGCCCGCCATCGGCGAGCGCGAGCTCCGGCTCGATCTGTTCCGCGGGCTCGCGCTGTGGCTGATCTTCATCGACCACCTGCCGCCGAGTCTGTTGACCTGGTTCACGATCCGCAATTACGGCTTCAGCGACGCTACGGAGATCTTCATCTTCATCTCCGGCTACACCGCCGCCTTCGTCTACGGCCGGGCGATGCTGGAGAGCGGCGTCGTCATCGCCACCGCGCGCATCCTGCGCCGGGTCTGGCAGATCTACGTCGCCCACGTCTTCCTGTTCACGATCTTCCTTGCCGAAATCTCCTACGTGGCGACCAGGTTCGAGAACCCGCTCTACACCGAAGAGATGGGTATCATGGACTTCCTCAAGCAGCCGGACGTCACCATCGTGCAGGCGCTGCTCTTGCGCTTTCGTCCCGTCAACATGGACGTGCTGCCGCTCTACATCGTGCTGATGCTGGCGCTGCCCCTGATCCTGTGGTCGATGAAATGGCGCCCCGACGTCACCCTCGGCCTTTCGGTCGTGCTCTACGCGGTCACCTGGGAGTACGATCTTTATCTATCGGCCTATCCGAACGGCTTCTGGGCCTTCAATCCCTTTGCCTGGCAATTGTTGTTCGTGTTTGGAGCATGGTGTGCGCTCGGAGGTGCGCGCCGCATGTCGCGTATTCTGTCGTCACGCGTCACGATGTGGCTGGCGATCGCCTATCTCGTCGCGTCGTTCTACGTGACGCTGACCTGGTATGTGCCGCAGCTCTCCCAGTTCATGCCGAAGCTGATCGAGCAATGGATGTATCCGATCAACAAGACCGATCTCGACGTGCTGCGCTTCACGCATTTCCTGGCGCTGGCCGCGCTCACGGTGCGCTTCCTGCCGCGGGACTGGCCGGGCCTGAAGTCGCCCTGGCTGCGGCCGCTGATCCTGTGCGGCCAGCATTCCCTCGAGATCTTCTGTCTCGGCGTCTTCCTTGCTTTCGCCGGCCACTTCATCCTGGCCGAAGTCTCCGGCGGCGCAGCCATGCATGCCTTGATTAGTCTCTCCGGAGTGCTGATCATGTGGGGGGTGGCCTGGGTCATTTCGTGGTACAAGCGCGTGGCTGACAAGAGCGGTGCGAAGACCAAAAACGCCGTCGGCAACGCCGATCTGGCGGGAGGGGGCTGATGAAGGCGAAGGTTCTCCTGAGCCTGACCCTGCTATGCGGTGGCCTCGCCGCGCCTGTGGCGCGTGCGGGCGATCCTGCGCCCACGGCTTCCCCTGCGCCCGCTTCCTGCGAATTGCCGGCCTATCTGCTGACCAGCGAAAGCGCGTTGCCCAAGGTCGCCGCCGCCGTCAAGGCCGGCAAGCCGCTCGAGATCCTGGTCATCGGCAGCCGCTCGACGACCATTCCATCTTCGGAGAACAGCTCGTACCCCGCGCGCATGGAGGCGATCCTCAAGGAGAAGCTGCCGCCGCCGGAGGTGGTACATGTCTCCGTAGAAATACAGAGCAAGAAAACGGCAGAGGAGACCGCCTCCACTTTCGTTAAGCTGATGGAAGCAAAAACGCCTACGTTGGTCATCTGGCAGACCGGGACCGTGGACGCTATCCGAGCGAGCGATCCCGACGAGTTTCGCAGTGCCGTCACCGAAGGGGTTGCTGCATTGCAAAATGCGGGGGCTGACGTCGTCTTGATGAATCTGCAGTATAGTCCACGCACTGAAACCATGATCTCGGCGCAGCCTTTTCTCGACAATATGCGGGTGGTGGCGCAGGAGCACGGTATCCCGCTGTTCGATCGTTTCGCGATCATGCGGCAGTGGAATGATCAGGGTCAGTTCGACCTGTTCAGCCCGTCCCGCGGGCCCGAGCTGGCGAAACAGGTCCATGATTGCCTTGGCCGGGCGTTGGCACAGTTCGTGATCGACGCAGCCCGTCTCGAGCCGGCCCAGCAGCAAAATTGAGGTCTAGCGTTAATGAGTTCTCTCTGCCCTTTTTGCCTGACGACATGGCTGGCCGCGCCTGCAGCCGCGGCGCTGTTGTTGCTGACGCCGGCCCCGCAATCGCATGCCCAGACGGCAGCCGCACAGGCGACACCCGCCCCCGCGCAGTCGGCTGATCCCGCTTCCGCTTCGCCCTCCCAGACCACCGTCGCTGCGACGTCGCCCGAGCAGCGCGGCATCACGGCGCGCGCCATCGACAAGGTGAAGCAGGCCGCCAAATCCGCCAGCGACATCTTCAACCGTGTGCCCTGCCAGCCGCCGAAGGACGGTTCGAAGGCGATGGGCTCGCTGCCGCACGTTGCTGGCAAGCTCGTCGCCGGCCTGCCCGTCGTCATCGTCGCGTTCGGCTCGTCGTCGACTCAGGGATTCGGCGCGAGCTCGCCGGAGTTCAATTACCCCAATCGTCTCGCCGCGCAGCTGCGCCGGCACTATCCGACCGCCGACATCAGCGTCATCAATGCCGGCGTCGGCGGCGAGGACGCCCCCGAGATGATGAAGCGCCTCCAGACGCAGGTGATCGACATGCATCCGGATCTCGTGATCTGGCAGGTCGGCACCAACGCCGTGCTGCGCAATCTCGATCCCGGCGAAACCGCCAAGATGGTGGAGGACGGCATCAGCCGCATCCAGGCCGCGGGCGGCGCCGACATCGTGCTGGTGGATCCGCAATATTCGCCGGCCGTCAACCAGCGCGCCGAGAGCGCCGGCAAGATGGTGAAGCTGCTCAACAAGGTCGCCGAGCTCCGTCACGTCGGAATCTTCCCGCGCTTCGAGGTGATGCGCGACTGGCATGAGAAGCAGGCCATTCCGGTCGAGGGCTTCGTGATCGCCGATGGCCTGCACATGAACGATTGGGGCTATGCCTGCTTCGCTCAGCTGTTGGGTGACGACATCATCCGTTCCGTCGGCCAGATCAAGCTCGGGGTGAACGTGCCCGCGGACGTGCGGACGTACCGGCCGATGTAGAGAGAACAGGGGATGGCGAGTAGCGAATAGGGATCCATTCGCCACTCACTATTCGCCATTCCCCCTTCACGCCTTCTCCAGCGCCGCTGTCAGATCCTCGATCAGGTCGTCGGCATGTTCGAGCCCCGCGGAGAAGCGAATGAACCCCTCGCTGATTCCGAGCGCGGCACGGTCCTCCGGCTTCAGGCGCTGATGGGTCGTCGTCGCCGGATGCGTGACGAGGCTCTTGGCGTCGCCGAGATTGTTCGAGATCTTCGCAAGCTTCAACTCGTTGAGCACGCGGAACGCGGCCTGCTTGCCGCCCTTGACCTCGAAGCCGACCAGGGTCGAGCCGCCGCGCATCTGCTTCTTCACCAAAGCTGCCTGCGGATGATCGGCGCGGCCGGGATAGACCAGCCGCGAGATCTTCGGATGGCTCGCCAGCACCTCGGCGATGCGCGCTGCGGTATCGGTCTGCGCGCGCACGCGCACGGCCAGCGTCTCCAGGCCCTTGAGCAGGACCCAGGCATTGAACGGCGAGATCGAGGGGCCGGTCTGGCGCATGAAATTGTGGATGTGCTCGGCGATGAAGGCTTCCGACGACAGGATGATGCCGCCCAGGCACCGGCCCTGGCCGTCGATATGCTTGGTCGCGGAATAGACGACGACGTCGGCCCCTAGCGCGAGCGGGCTCTGCCAGATCGGAGTTGCGAACACGTTGTCGACCACGAGCCGCGCGCCGCCCTTGTGCGCGATCTCGGCGATCCCGGGGATGTCGAGCACGTCGAGGGTCGGGTTGGTCGGGCTCTCCAGGAAGAACGTTTTCGTGTTGGGCTTCAGCGCGCGCTGCCATTGGTCGAGATCGAGCCCGTCGACCAGCGTGGTCTCGATGCCGTAGCGCGGCAACAAGTCCTGGATGACGTAAAGGCACGAGCCGAACAAGGCGCGCGAGGCCACGACGTGATCGCCGGCCTTGAGCGGTGCGAGGATCGCGGTCGTCACCGCGGCCATGCCGGTCGCGGCCGAGCGGGCGGCTTCGGCGCCTTCGAGCTCGATCATGCGGCGCTCGAACATCGCGATGGTGGGGTTGGAGTAGCGCGAATAGATAAAGCCGGGATCCTCGCCCTTGAACCGCGCCTCGCACTCCTCGGCGCTGTTGTAGACGTAGCCTTGGGTGAGGAACAGCGCCTCCGACGTCTCGCCAAATTGCGAGCGCAGGGTCCCGGAATGGACCAGGCGGGTTTCGGGACGGTAGTTGGCAGGCGACTTCGACATAGGACCCTCCGACATGACCATTCGATGCGCAAACGGTCACAAAAAAACCGGCCTGGATATCTCCACTGGCCGGGATCACAGAGGTCCCCGGCCTGTTTAGCGACTTATTTAACGTGGCTGCAAGCCGGCCGGCTCAAATCACCACGGGATAAGTGATGCTCATATTCCGCAATGCCCTTTCCGTCAAGGCGTCCATCGGCTAGCCGTAAAAGGCTGTTTTTCCCGTATGTCGGGATGCAAGAGAGCCCTGATGAGGACCCCCGGTTGACGTTCACGGTCGCCGCCGACGCCAATGGTATCCTGCCCGACCGCATGATCGCGGCGATGGCGGAAGCGGGGCTCATCCTGCCCGAATACGACTTCGTCGAAAGCCAGATCCAGCCGGCGAGCCTCGATCTGCGCCTCGGCGATATCGCCTATCGCGTCCGCGCGAGCTTCCTGCCCGGTCCCGGCGCCACGGTCGCCGAACGCATCGATGAATTGAAGCTGCACGAGTTCAGCCTTGCCGACGGCGCGGTGCTGGAGACCAACTGCGTCTACATCGTGCCGCTGCTGGAAAGCCTGGCGCTGCCGCCGGAAATCGTCGCGGCAGCGAACCCCAAGAGCTCGACCGGTCGGCTCGACGTCTTCACCCGCGTGATCGCCGACGGCACCCGCCGCTTCGACATGATCGGCGCCGGCTATCACGGCCCGCTCTATGCCGAGATCAGCCCGAAGACCTTTCCGGTGCTGGTGCGCGAGGGCTCGCGCCTGTCGCAGGTGCGTTTCCGCACTGGTGATGCCATCCTCAATGCCGACGAGCTCGAGGCGCTGCATGCCGCCGAGCGCCTCGTCGACATCGACGATGCCGACCTCTCCGGCGGTGTCGCCGTCTCCGTCGATCTCTCCGGCGAGAAGGCGAGCGGCTTCGTCGGCTATCGCGCCAAGCGCCACACCGGTGTCGTCGACGTCGATCGCCGCTCCGGCTATGCGGTCGAAGACTTCTGGGAGCCGATCTCGGCCCGCCCCGACGGTAGCCTGATCCTCGATCCCGGCGAGTTCTACATCCTCGCCTCCAAGGAAGCTGTGCAGGTGCCACCCGACTACGCCGCGGAGATGGTGCCGTTCGATCCATTGGTGGGCGAGTTCCGCGTGCACTATGCCGGATTCTTCGATCCCGGCTTCGGCTATGCCGGCGCTGGCGGGCAGGGCGCGCGCGCCGTACTTGAGGTGCGCTCGCGCGAGGTGCCGTTCATCCTCGAGCACGGCCAGATCGTCGGCCGCCTCGTCTATGAAAAGATGCTCGCCCGCCCCGACGCCATGTACGGCCAGCGCATCGGCTCGAACTACCAGGCGCAGGGCCTGAAGCTGAGCAAGCATTTTCGGGTGTAAGTGTCAGCAAGTGCTGCGCGTGAACCATGGCTCAAAGCGGCGGCTTCGGCCGTGGCGGCTTCGGACCAAAGGCGCGTGCCGTATCGCGCTGCGGACGGTTCACCTTGGATAGTACGAGCTGTCGCGCATACTCCTTGTCGCCGGCGTCCTTGTATTGCGGACTGGTCAGTGCCGCCATCAACGCCACCACGTCGTCGATCTCGGGCTCCGTCAGCGCCAGCGGCTGGATGTCCTCATCGAGCCACGCGTCAGCGACGCCGTCGCCCTTGTTGTAGTGATCCATGACGTCCCACAGCGTTTCCATCGATCCGTCGTGAAAGTAGGGCGCGGTCACCAGGATATTTCGCAGGCCGGGCGTCTTGAAGGACGCAATGTCGCCCGGCCGCTTGGTGATCAGGAAACGCCCCAGAACCGACATTTCGTTCGCGATCGCCGCGTTGTCGACATCCGGCGCACGTCCCTGCGCCAGCTCGCGCTCGGCCTGCTCCGCCAGCGCACCGACGCGATGCCGAAGGATGCCGATGCCGATGTTGTGAAAATCGTGATCGGTGAAGACAGTTGGATCGCGCTCTTTATCCGTCAGCGCATGGCAAAGATTGCAGCGCGCCTTGTTGTTGAACAATTCCCAACCACGTTTGGCCGAACCGCTGATCGCATCCGCATCTCCAGCGATGAAATGATCGAAGGGCGAATCGAAGGACGCGAGCGTCCGTTCATAGGCTGCAATGGCGCGCAACATGTCCTGTTCGTTGACGCCGCGGCCGAAGGCCTGCATGAACTGGGCCTGATAGTCCTTGTCGCCTGCGATCCTGGATACGGCATCGCCGATGCTGGCCGAGCCCATCTCGAGAGCGTTGGTGATCGGCAGCGCCGCCTGCTGCTCAAGCGTGTCGACGCGACCGTCCCAGAACTGCGACTTGTTGTAGAGCGCATTCAGCACGGTCGGGGCGTTGCGTTGGCCAGCGCGCCCATGGATGCCGATCGACACTGGCCTGCCGTCGGTGAAGGCGCGTGCCGGATCGTGGCACGTGGCACAGGCGATGGTGCCGTCGCCCGAGAGCTGGGCGTCGAAGAACAGCTTCTGTCCCAACGCAACCGTCGCAGGTGCAAGCGGCGTTGCCGGCGGGATCACTGACGCTGTCAACGCCGCGGGAAAACCGACCTGATCCCGCGAGCGCGGCTCGGCGAGTGGCCCTTGCCCAGGCAGCGGCGGCGGTTGCCCCGGCGCCAGCGCTGGCGGTGGACCGACCGCGCTGTCTTCGTCCGCCGCCGATACGGGAAGCAACGGCAAGATCTGCGACAGGAGCAGGAGAACAGCCAGCGATATTGCGCGCATCCGATAGCCTTTGTTCTCGGGATAAGTAAGAAAACTAACACGAAAGGTCCTGAACGTCATGGTGAGCGAATCGACGAAAGCGTATCGAGATTGCTCCAAGCCGTAGACGAGCGAAGCGATATCCGGGATGATCTGAGGAAGGATCCGGATATGGCGTCGCTCATCCGGCTACTTTTCTGGATCGCCGATCTGGTCGGGCATGACGGCCGCGCGCGTGGCTCGGTTGCGTCGCCTCTCGCGCAATGACACAGTCCGTTACAACAAATCCATCGGGAGCAAGGCATGAGGAGCGAAACAGAAGCCACGCAGGAAGCGCAATGGAAGCGCTGGCGCGCGGTCGCAGACCTCTATCACGCCTACTTCACCGGCCTCATCCTCACCGTGGTGACTCGGCGCGGGACAGCGGATGCCGCGGAATTCGTCTTCCGCGTGTTCCGTCGCCAGCAGCAGGAGCGTTTCCTGCCCGGGCTCGAGAAGCTCGGGCTTAAAGGTCTGCCGCCCGCGGTCGCGGCTGCCCAATATCACTATCTCTCCAACTGGATCGGCGGCGTGCACGTCGAGTACATGTATGAGAGCGACACCAAGGCCTGGATCCGCTATCCGCCGCCGCGCTGGATCTGGAGGGGCACCGCGATCTGCGGCGTGCCGGGCGAGGTCTCCAGCGCGATGCTGCGTGGCTGGCACGCCAACAACGGCGTTGCGCTTGGTGATCTCAGGCTCGGCTTCGTCTGCACCAAGCAGAGCGTCGATGGCCAGGATGGGCTCGAAGGCTATTATCATCAGTACGACCATCCGCTCGAGCCCGACCAGCGCCTGGTGTTCGCCCGTCATCTGGAAGCGCCATTGTTCGATGCGAAGACCGCGCCGGCGCTGCCGGTTGCGAACTGGCCGAAGCCGCGTCTGGAAAAGGCCTATCGCAACTACGCCATGGAATATGTCCGCACCGCCGCGCCCGTGATGGTGCAGCTGTTCGGTCCGGAGGATGCCGGCTATCTCCTGCATCTCACCGGCAAGCTGATCGGCATGCAATATTTCGACGAGGTTGCCCCGGCGCTGGCGATGACCCGCGGCGGCGCGAGAGAGTTCGCATCGTTCCTGAGCGCGTTGTTTGCCGCGCAGGATGATGCGGCCGAGACCACGCAATCAGAAGGCGCGTTCGAAATACACCAGCAGAGCTGGAAGCTGATGGACGACGTCGCCGACCATCACCCCGCTTGTGCGCAGGTGCTGGCGGGATTGTTCGAGGGGCTCGCCGCGGGGTGCGGACGGCACATCGGCGTGCAGATGCGCTCTGCAGTCGCCGGCCGTCCGCCACTGGTCTGGACGATCGGGTAAGTTCGCCGATGGGGAGCGCTGCCGCAGGGCACGCCTGCACCCGGCGCAGGAGGAATCGGCGCGCACCGTGCTAACAAGTCCCCGCCGCGCCCTGCGCGCGAATAGATTGATTGGCACACCTTTTCATTGCCGCGCCGCAAAAGGCGCCCCTGCCCGGGAGAGGACATGTCGGACATCGCCGAGATCCCGGTCGATGAGCAAGAGCGCCCGTTGCCGCCGCCGCGGCGCCCCGTCAAGAGCGCGCTGACCGACGGGCCAATTCTGCGCACGCTGCTCTCCCTCGCGTGGCCGAACGTGATCGGCTTGTCGGCCGGCATCTGCGTGGTGATCGCGGAGACCTCTTATGTCGGCCGGCTCGGTGTCGAGGCGCTTGCGGCGATGGCGCTGGTGTTTCCGACCGTGATCCTGACCATGACGATGTCGGGCGGCGCCATGGGCGGTGCGGTGGCCTCGGCCATCGCGCGTGCGCTCGGCGCCGGTGATCGCGAGCGCGCCGGAACGCTCGCCGTGCATGCGATGCTGATCGGCATCAGCTTCGGCCTCGTCTTCATGCTGGGCATGCTGATCTTCGGGCCCAGGGTGCTCGAAATGCTTGGCGGCCGCGGCGCTGTGCTGACGCATGCGATCGCCTACACGCAGGTGTTCTTCGGCGGCGCCGTGCTGCCCTGGTTGCTCAACACCATGGCGGGTGTCCTGCGCGGCACCGGCAACATGAAGCTGCCGTCATTTCTCATCCTCAACTCCGCGGCGTGGCAGATCGTGCTCGGCGGCACGCTGGGTCTCGGTCTCGGACCGGTGCCGCAGTTCGGAATGCACGGCGTCGCGGCCGGCGCGCTGATCGCCTATTCCATGAACATCTGCATCATGGGTTGGTACCTGTTCTCCGGCCGAGCACGGATCGTGCTGAGACTGCGCGGCTTGCGCATCCGATGGGCGATGTTCTTCGACATCCTCAAGGTCGGCGCCATCGCCTGCTTCTCGCCGCTGCAATCGGTGCTGACGATCTCGATCTTCACCCACATGTTGGCGAAGTTCGGCACCGCGATCCTCGCCGGTTACGGCATCGGCGCGCGACTCGAGTTCTTGCTGACCTCGATCGCGTTCTCGTTCGGCATCGCCTGTGTGCCGATGGTCGGGATGGCGATCGGCGCAGGCCGCATCGCGCGCGCCCGGCGCATCACCTGGATCGCCAGTGCGGCCGCTTTCGTGGCGGTCGGCGCGCCGGCGTGCCTCGTTGCGATCTTCCCGGATATCTGGGTCAACATGTTCACCGACAGCGTGGCCGTACGCGCGGCGAGCCATCAATATCTCTCGACCGTCGGGCCGTTCTACGCCTTCTTCGGCCTTGCAACGACGATGTATTTCTCCTCGCAAGGCGCCGCCAAGGTGATCGGTCCGGTGCTCGCGCAGACGGCGCGGCTGATTTACATCGCGGCTGTCGGCTGGTGGCTGTCGACGCACGACGCCAGCGCGCAGAGCTTCTTCTGGCTAGCCGCAAGCTCGATGGTCGTGCTCGGCGTACTGTCGTGCTCCAGCGTGGTGCTGACGCGCTGGGGGCCGCGCAAGGAAAAAGCTGCGATCAGGCCGGCGCTTTCGACTGCCGACTGATGCGCGATGCGATTGGGATGAATATCGTCATCGTGCTTTAGGTCGCTGTTCAAGCGTGACTTTTCGGAAATCCGCTGCACACTTTTCCGGATCATGCTTTAGCTGGCAGATCACCTTGTCCGCACCTCGCATGGCATGCTCCTCGTGTGCTTGGCTTCGCCGGGAGAGCGGAGCCGACCGGACGCACGCGGGCATGGTTACGGCTGGCGAGGGCGCGGCTCTGTAAGAAAATCACGCAGTCGCGGGCGGGAATGCCCTGTGGATCGCGCCGACAGCCTCCTTCGTTTGCCCTTGAATGTAGGCCGCGAGCTCGTTCGGCAGCACGTCGATGATCCAGATCAGCCGGCAGCGCAAGTCGCTCTCGGCGATCACCTGCACGGAGGCGCTGTAATGCTTCAGCCGCTCGTTGCTGATCGCATAGACGAGGCGCTGTCGCGCATCGTCGCAATCGACCAGCACCTCGCGTGCGACCGAACCGTTGGCAAAGGTGACGATGCGCGCATCGTCGTCGAGCGTGCAGGCGGTGACGAAGCCTGGCACCAGCCGCTGGTGCAGCGCGCCGAAATCGCGCACCGCGTCCCAGACGTCGTGTGCGGAGGCGGGGAGGGAAACGTCGTTGCGGATGGACGCCATGGGATTCCTGTTTTGCTGGAGTCATTCCGGGGCGCACGAAGCGCGAACTACGGCGCGCAGTTGCGCGCCTGAGAATCTCGGGATTCCGGGTCTGGTGCTAGGCGCCATCCGGGAATGACGGCGAATGTGGCGCGCTTCGTTGGGGCTCACGCGCAAACCGCCTCGACATTGTTGCCGTCAGGGTCGATCAAGAACGCCGCATAATAGGTCGGGCTGTAGTCCTTGCGCGGCCCGGCGCCGCCATTGTCGCGGCCGCCGCTCTTCAGCCCTTCGGTATGGAACGCCTTGACCGCGTCATGATCTTTGGCGCGGAAGGCGATATGGGCGCCGTCGGCCTTCCGGCCCTTGTTCAGGTGCAGCCACAGCGCCGGCTCGCCCTTCGGCCCGAAGCCGGCATAACCGTCGCCGCTCGAGCACAGGACGTATCCGAGCGGCGCCAGCACTGCGGTGTAGAAGCGTGTCGAAGCGTCGAGGTCGGCAACACGCAATCCGATGTGGTCGTACATGTTCGTCTCCATTGCAGAAGCGCGCCGAGAGGGGCATGCGCCGGAGACGACCCTAGTCAGTTGAGGGCAAGCTGCTCTTGGAGAATCTTGCGCTGTCCCTTCGAGGCCTGGCGGAATTTGGTCGGGGACACACCGGCAGCGCGGTGGAAGGTGCGGACGAAATTGGAGAGATCGCCGAAACCGACGTCATAGGCGATGTCGGTGACCGCGATGTCGTCGTCGGCGAGCAGCCGCGCCGCGTGCCGCAGCCGCGAGCGCACCAGATATTGATGCGGGGTGACGCCAAGCACGCTCGAGAACAGCCGCAGGAAATGGAATGGGCTGAGGCCCGCCTGACGCGCGGTCTGTTCAAGGTCGAGCTCGGCATGCGAGTTGTCGTCGATCCACAGCGCGGCCTCGACGGCGCGGCGGCGGTCGCGCGCGGTCGGCGTCGCCGGCCGTCGCGCCTTGCCGGAGACGACATCCACAAAGCGGCTGGCCAGGATCTGGCCGATCTCGTCGAGGCCGAGGTCGCTGTTGCCATCTGCTGCCGTCTGGGCGAGCTCGCCCAGCACCATCAGCTCGGGCAGCGGTGGTGTCGCACCGATCCGCCAGACGTCACGCCGCCCGCCGAGAGTCTCCACCAGGTCCTCGCTGAGGAAGAACGACAGGCAGACGTCGCCGGACACGTGCTCATGCGTGCAGGTGTATTCCTCGCCGGGGGCGCCGACCAGCATCGAGCCTGCCACCAGCTCGAAGAAACCGGCGCGGCAATGGCAGCCGAAGCTCCCTGCGCGGACATAAGCGATGGAATGGCCGGTGCGGCATTCGGGAAACGGCGTATCGTCCGGTCCCGCATCGCAGCGAAATTCGGAGACCGTCATCGATGGCGTCGTCAGCAGCGTGGTCGCATCCATCCGGCCTATCTAGGTAGGCGCGCGGGGCGGAGCAACGGGCAGCAGCACCTCGAACAGCGTCTTGCTGGCGACGGGATGGGTGCCTTCGAGAGCCAGCAGCCGCCGCTTGGAGATCATGCCGGCATAGGGCGAAAGCCGGTCGGTGTAATTGCCGGCCTCCAGCACCCGGTGGCAGGGCACGATCAGCATGTAGGGATTTTTGGCGATCGCCTGTGCCACCGAGTGCACGGCGCCGGAGGCGCCCAGGGCTTTGGCGATTTCGTGGTAGGTGCGCGTTTCGCCGCGCGGGACCATGCAGGTGTATTCGTAGACTCGCCGGTCGAAGCCGGGCACCCCGCCGGCGTCCAGGCTGACGTCGGAGAAATCCGGCTCGCCGCCTTGCAGCAGGCCGACGATCCCCTCGATCGCCAGCTCGGCGTTCTCGGACGGTCGCTGCTCCCGCGCCTCGGGATGGGCCAGGAAAATGCGGCGGCGGGTGTCGATCTCCCGCGCCTCCGGCAATTGCACGGCGACCACGCCGGTGCCGCTCCAGATGATGCCACAGCGCCCCAGCGCCGTGTCGAAAATCGCGTAAGCACGCCCCGCCATGCACACGCCCCACTCAGTGCACGTTTCGCCCCAGACACGCAATCATAACACCGCCACAATCCGGCGCAGCTGGAATCTTATCAGGACGTTAACAACCGTCGGGCCGGGCGCGCCAAACCGCTTGGCGGGACGCGCCGTCTCGGCTAATCAGTAGGGGCGCAAGGCGCGCATAAGCGGGCGTAGTTCAATGGTAGAACGGCAGCTTCCCAAGCTGCATACGAGGGTTCGATTCCCTTCGCCCGCTCCAAGCCTTTAGCCCGGCAAGCTTCGCAGAAACTCCACGATCGCCGCGTTCACCTCCGCCGGCCGCTCCTGCTGCGTCCAGTGTCCGCAGCCGGGCAGCATTATGATCTCGCGGAGCTGCGGCACCCATTGCTTCATGTTGGCGAGATGATCGGCCGCACCGGGGAAGGCGATGACCATGTCGTGGTCGCCTGCCATGAAAAGCGAGGGCACCACCACCTTCACGCCCTCGAAGGCCCCCATCAATTCCCAATTTCGATCGATGTTGCGGTAGTAATTGAGTGGCCCGCGAAACCCGCTGCGCGTAAATTCGGCGCCATAATAGTCGAGATCGGCGGCGCTCAGCCACGACGGCAGCGGCACCTGCATCTTCGGCAACATTCCGTCCTTCCGCGAGACCATGCCGACGCCAACGGTCCGCCCCTGACGCTCGGCATTGGCACGGATCGCCGCGGCTCCTTCGCCGGAACCGCCAAAGAGCATGGCACGGAGCGTTGCGCGAGGATCCCGTTCGAACTCCGCTTCGGCGATACCCGGCTCCTGGAAGTACAGCTGATAGAACTGCGCATCCGCCGTCTGGGCATGACGCTCGTCGGCCGCACCGGACTGCGCGGTCGATAGGGCACGCTGAGGATAGCGGCGGCGCGGAAGCGATCGGGCCGCAGGCGCGCCGTGTGCCAGGCGATCGTCGCGCCCCAGTCATGGCCGACGATGACGGCGTCCTTCGCCTCGAAGGCGTCGAGCACGCCGACGAGGTCGCCGACCATGTGGAGGATCGTGTATTGATCGATTGCTTCGGGCCGGTCGCTCTTTCCGTATCCACGCATGTCGGGCGCAACCGCGTGGTAGCCGGCCGCTGCCAACGCCTCGAGTTGATGCCGCCATGAGTACCAGCCTTCCGGAAAGCCGTGGCAGAGCAGAACCATTGGCCCCTCACCCTGCTCGGCGACATTGAGGCTGATGCCGTTGGCCTTGATCGTCCGCTGCGTCGGCTCGCCCATATCGTCGCCTCCGATTGGTTATTGTGGTTGGGGCCCATCCTAATCGGCCCTACGTGCTCAGAAAAGATTCTAATATATTAGACTTCCGCTCCCGGCGTTTGCCTCTGTGCGCGCTAGGCTGCTCTCGCTCTGATGGGTGCGGTCCTCGTATGGGGCGATGTTTTGATGAAAGCCATGGACCAGCAGAAACTCGATCGCGCCATCGGTCGGCGCCTGAAAACGCTGCGGACGCAGGCGGGCATGACGTTGAACGAGCTTGCAGGCCGCTCCGGCGTCAGCCGGGCCATGATCGGGCGGGTGGAGCGGGCGCAGAGCAGTGCGACGGCGGCGCTGCTCAACAAGCTTTGCGCGGCGCTCGACGTCACGCTCAGCGACGTCGTCGCGCTCGCCGAAAAGCCGCCTGAGCGCCTGGTGCGACTTGCGGACCAGCCGCTCTGGCGCGATCCCGACAGCGGCTATCGCCGGCGTCATGCCTCGCCGCCGGATGCGGCCAGCGGCATCGAGATCATCGTCGTCGACCTTCCGGCCGGCGCCCGCGTCTCCTACAGCCCCTGGGGCCGCAACGCCTTCACCCAGCAGCTGCTGATGCTGGAGGGCGCGATCGCCGTGCATATCGATACCAAGGCGGTGCGGCTGCGCGAGGGCGATTGTCTGGATTTCGACGTGATGCGCGCCGTGATCTTCGAGAACGAAACCAGGCAGGACGCGCGCTACGTCATCATCATCAGGGCGCGGCGCGTCCTACGGCAAGATGTGAGGCAGGACATGGAGACGAGCACGATGCAGATCCGCACCGGCGACACCTATGATCCCCGCGTCGTCGCGCTGCTCGATCACCACGTCACGGCCGCGCGGGCGCAGACGGCGCCGGGCAGCGCCCACGCGCTCGATCTTGCGGGCTTGCGTGCACCCGACGTCGCGTTCTGGACCGGCTGGGACGGCGAGACGCTGGTCGCCACCGGGGCGTTGAAGACGCTTTCGGCGAGCCACGGCGAGGTCAAGTCGATGCACACGCTGCAGACCGCGCGGCGGCGCGGCTATGGCGGCCGGATGCTGCGTCACATCATCACGGAGGCTCGTGCGCGCGGCATGACGCGGCTCAGCCTCGAGACCGGCTCGTGGGACTATTTCAAGCCGGCCCACGCGCTCTACCTTGCGCACGGCTTCATCGTCTGTGGCCCGTTCGAGGGCTATGTCGAGGATCCCAACAGCCTGTTCCTGGCGCTGGACCTGTCGGCGCCGGCGCGTCGGTAGCTCAGGAGCGCGTCTCCACGCAAGGCACGCAAATCAGCGAGGTCGCCTCAAAATGAGTTGCGCACCTCAAAACACCTCTGCTAGCCTTCAGCCATGGCCGAGACGCTCACCCCGACCGCGCTGACCCTGAAGGACATCGCCCGCGAGGCTGGCGTCAGCCTCGCGACGGTGGACCGCGTCCTGCACAATCGCCCGGGCGTGCGGCCGGACACGGTGCGGCGCGTCAAGGCGGCGATCGAACGCAATTCGTTCCAGCCGCATGTGGCCGCCGCCGAGCTCGCCCGCGGCCGCGCCCGCCGTTTCGCCTTCGTGATGCCGTCGGGACCAAACCCGTTCATGCAGCAGATCGAGGCCTATCTCGGCGAGATGGCAGCCTGGCTGGCGGCCCGCCGCCTCAGCGTCGAGACGGTCGCAACCGACGTGTTCAACCCCTCCGCGCTCGCGGCCTCGCTGGAGGCATTGTCGGGCGATTGCGACGGGGTTGCCGTGGTGGCGCTGGATCATCCCAGCGTGCGCGCTGCCATCAACGATCTCGTCGATGCTGGCACCAAGGTTGTCACGCTGGTCTCGGACGTACCATCCTCGCGCCGGCACCACTATGTCGGGATCGACAATATCGCGGCGGGGCGCACTGCCGGCGCGCTGGTCGGGCGGCTGGTCGGCCGGAAGCCCGGCAAGGTCGCGATCGTGGCGGGCTCGCAGGGCCTGCGCGATCACGCCGAGCGCATCTTCGGCTTCAACCAGGTGATGGCGACGGAATTCCCCGATCTCAGCGTGCTGCCGGTGCTGGAAGGACGCGACGAGGACGACCGTTCGGAGCAGCTGCTGGGCCGGCTGCTCCGCAGCCATGCCGACATTGTTGGTCTTTATAACGTCGGTGCCGGCACGCAAGGCGTCGCCAAAGCGTTGAGCGAGGCCGGCCGCGACAAGCAGGTGGTGTTCGTCGGACACGACGTCACGGCGCTGACGCGCCGATTGCTGCTGCAGGGCGTGATGGATGCTGCGATCTCGCAGAACCCCGGACATGAAGCGCGCGCGGCCGTGCGCGTGCTGCTGGCGCTCGCCCGCGGCGAGCCGATCTTGCGCGAACAGGAGAAGATCAGGATCGACATCGTGATGCGGGACAATCTGCCTTAGCGGCAGGCGGATTTCGGAACGGCCCGTTGCGGGGAAAGCGACGCAAGATCGCGCACCGCAGCAGGCAAAAGGGAGGATAGCGTGTATCTCGGGATCGACATCGGCACGTCCGGTGTGAAAGCGGTGCTCGTGAGCGAAGCCGGCGCGGTCGTCGCGACGGCGGCGCGCGAACTTGCGCTGTCGCGCCCAGCGCCGCTGTGGTCCGAGCAGGATCCCGACGCCTGGGTCGATGCGGCCATCGGCGCAATCGACGATCTCACCGCGCGCCAGCCGCGCGAGGTTGCGCAGGTTCGTGGCATCGGGCTGTCAGGCCAGATGCATGGCGCGACGCTGCTCGGCAAGGACGGCCGGCCGCTGCGTCCGGCCATCCTCTGGAACGACGGTCGCTCGCAGGCCGAATGCGCCACGCTGGAGCGGCGCTGTCCCTCGCTGCACACGATCACCGGCAATCTGGCGATGCCCGGCTTCACCGCCCCGAAACTGTTATGGGTCGCGCGGCATGAACCCGAAATCTTCGACCGCGTGGCCAAGGTGCTGTTGCCGAAAGCCTATGTCCGCTATCGCCTCACCGGCGAGATGGTCGAGGACATGTCGGACGCGGCCGGCACGCTGTGGCTGGATGTCGGTCTGCGTCGCTGGTCGGCCCTGCTGCTGCATGCCACCGGACTCGATCTGCACCACATGCCGCGCCTGGTCGAGGGAAGTGAGGTGAGCGCCGTGCTCGCGCCGGACTACGCGCGGCGCTGGGGCATGCAGAAGGATGTCGTGGTCGCGGGCGGTGCTGGCGACAATGCGGCCAGCGCGATCGGGCTCGGCGCGATCGTGCCGGGCGACGCCTTCCTGTCGCTGGGAACGTCGGGTGTCCTGTTCCGCGTCACCGATCGCTTCGCCCCGGCGCCGGCTTCGGCCGTGCATGCCTTCTGTCACGCCCTGCCCGGCCTCTGGCACCAGATGGGCGTAATGCTGTCGGCGGCGGCCTCGCTTGCGTGGCTCGCAGGCGTGATGGAGACGCCGGCTGCAGCGCTGCTGGCGCCGCTCGGCGAGCGCGTCGACGGACCAAGCCCGATCAGATTCCTGCCCTATCTCGATGGCGAACGCACGCCGCACAACGATGCCGCGGCCAGCGGCGCTTTTGTCGGCTTGCGCGGTGCGACCGGCCGGAGCCAGATCGTCCAGGCCGTGCTCGAGGGCGTCGCCTTTGCCGCGCGCGACAATCTGGCGGCGCTGAGCGCGGCGAGTGGGCCGATCGCCGAAGTCGATCTCGTCGGCGGCGGCTCGCGCTCGGCGCTGTGGGCGCAGATCTGCGCCGATGTGCTCGGCATTCCCGTTCACCGCGTCGAGGAAGGCGAGGTCGGAGCCGCGCTCGGCGCCGCGCGGCTTGGCCGCATCGCTGCGACTGGCGAAGACGCAGCGGAGGTCTGCACCCGTCCGCGGCGGCTCGCGACCTTCACGCCCCGTGCATCCGTCGTTTCGGTCTATGACGAGGCCTATCGGCGGTGGCGCGCGCTTTACCCAGCATTGAAGGAGTCCGTCAGGTGAACGCGTCAGCAAAGTTCTTCGATGCAAGCGCACCCGTCGCCTTTGCCGGCAGGGATGCCGCAAGCGCGCCCGCCTTCCGTTGGTACGACAAGGACCGGCTCGTGCATGGCCGCAGGCTCGAGGATCATCTGCGCTTCGCAGTCTGCTATTGGCATTCCCTCTGCTGGCCGGGCGGCGATCCCTTCGGTGGCGAGACGTTCCTGCGGCCCTGGCACCACGGCACCGACGCGATGGCGATGGCGCGCGCAAAGGCTGACGTCGCCTTCGAGCTGTTCCGCCTGCTCGACGTGCCGTTCTTCACCTTCCACGACGTCGATGCGGCGCCGGAAGGCGCCACGCTCGCGGAGTCCGTCGCCAACCTCAACGCGATCGCCGATCTGTTCGAACAGAAGATGGCCTCCGCAAAAGTGCGCCTGCTCTGGGGTACCGCAAACCTGTTCTCACACCGCCGCTACATGGCGGGCGCCGCGACCAATCCGGACCCTGATATCTTCACCTATGCCGCGGGCCAGGTCCGCGCCGCGCTGGAGGTGACGCGCCGGCTCGGCGGCGAGAACTACGTGCTGTGGGGTGGACGCGAGGGCTACGAGACGCTGCTGAACACCGATCTCAAGCGCGAGCTCGACCAGCTCGGCCGCTTTCTCTCGCTCGTCGTCGAGCACAAACACAAGATCGGTTTCAAGGGACCGATCCTGATCGAGCCGAAGCCGAAGGAGCCGACCAAGCATCAGTATGATTTCGACGTCGCCACCTGCTACGGCTTCCTCGAACGCTATGATCTCCTGAACGACGTCAAGCTCAACATCGAGCAGAACCACGCGATCCTCGCCGGCCATTCCTTCCATCACGAGGTCGCGCTCGCCGAGGCGCTCGGTGTCTTCGGCTCCCTCGACATCAACCGCGGCGACGATCTGCTCGGCTGGGACACCGACCAATTCGCAATGAATGTGGGCGAGCTCGCGCTGGTGTTCCACGAGATC
Source organism: Bradyrhizobium sp. USDA 327 (assembly GCF_041262065.1). Taxonomy (NCBI): domain Bacteria; kingdom Pseudomonadati; phylum Pseudomonadota; class Alphaproteobacteria; order Hyphomicrobiales; family Nitrobacteraceae; genus Bradyrhizobium; species Bradyrhizobium sp. USDA 327. The sequence continues at coordinate 7,607,008 of NZ_JBGCCW010000001.1, forward strand.
CTGAACCGCGGCGGGTTCACCTCCGGCGGACTCAATTTCGACGCCAAGATCCGCCGTCAGTCCATTGACCCCGACGATTTGATCCATGCCCATGTCGGCTCGATGGATGCCTGCGCGCGTGCCTTCCTCGCCGCCGCCGACATGATCGATGCCGCCGTCCTCACCGAGCCGCTTGCCAAGCGTTACGACGGGTGGGCCAGCCCCGAGGGGCGCGCCATTCTCGGCGGCCAGCGCTCGCTCGTCGATCTCGCCGACCGTGCCATGAGTCCCGGCTTCGACCCGCAGCCGCGCTCGGGCCGGCAGGAATACCTGGAATCCCTCGTCAACCGCTACGTCTGAGGAGGACCGCTGATGGCAAAGACCGACGCAACACCGGTCCTCGAGCTGACCGGTATCGGCAAGGAGTTCGGCGCGATCCGCGCGCTGCACGATGTCGAGATGCAGGTCTTCCCCGGCGAGGTGGTCGGCCTGATGGGCGACAACGGCGCGGGCAAGTCGACGCTGGTCAAGATCATCGCCGGCAATTTCCGTCCCACCCACGGCGAGATCCGCTTTGCCGGCAGCACGGTCCACTTCAACCGCCCGGTCGATGCCCGCGCTGTCGGAATCGAGGTGGTCTATCAGGACCTCGCACTGTCAGACAATCTCACGGCGGCAGCCAACGTCTTCCTCGGCCGCGAGCTGAAGCGCAAATTCGGACCCATCGCCTTGCTCGACCACAAGGCGATGGCGGCGCGCGCGCTGGAGCTGTTCGGCGAGTTGCGCTCGGAGACGCGCCCCGACGATCTCGTCAAGCAGATGTCGGGCGGCCAGCGCCAGGCGGTCGCGATCGCCCGGACGCGGCTGTCAAACGCCAGGCTCGTGATGATGGACGAGCCGACCGCCGCCATCTCTGTTCGCCAGGTCGAGCAGGTGCTCGGCCTGATCCATCGGCTGAAGGAGCAGGGCGTCGCCGTGATGCTGATCTCGCATCGCATGCCAGACGTGTTCGCGGTGTGCGACCGCGTCATCGTCATGCGCCGCGGCGAGAAGCGGGCCGACAAGCCGATCCACCAGACCAGCCCAGAGGAAGTCACCGCTCTCATCACCGGCGCGAAGGAGGCGGCGTGATGGCCATGCCCCTGGAATCCCCGATCACGTTCTCCAATGTCGGCAAGATCAGATGGTGGCAGCGCGGCATCTTTGCCTCCCAGACCGGCTACGTCCTGCTCGCGCTGGCGGCGCTGCTGCTGATCATGCATTTCGCCAGTCCTTACTTCTTCACCCAAGGCAACATGCAGAACGTGGCGAAGAATTTTTCCTTCATCGCCATTGCGACGCTCGGCGTCACCTTCGTGATCATCACCGGCGGGATCGACCTCTCGGTCGGCTCGATGATGTGCTTCTCCGCCATGATCACCTCGATGGTGATGACCGAGCTGTCGATGCCCGGCTCGCCCGCGGGCGCGCTGTTCGTGCACATGGCGGCCGACGGCAAGACGGTGCTCGCAAATGTGCCTGGGCTGATCCTGCTGGTCTCGATCCTCGCCGGTCTTGGCGTCGCGCTGATCGCCGGCCTCGTTAACGGCTTCTGCATCGCCGTGCTTGGGCTGTCGCCCTTCGTGACCACGCTCGGCATGCTCTCGATCGTGCGCGGGCTCGGCTACGTCGTCTCCAACGGCCGTGGCAGCTTTCCAGGCGGACCGGACGCCGATTATTTCTACGCCGCGACCTCGGGCGACGTGCTCGGCGTGCCCGTGCCTTTCATCTATCTCGTGATCCTCGCGCTGGCGATGGCCGTGGTGCTGCATCACACCTCGTTCGGCCGCCACGTCTTCGCGCTCGGCGGCAACGAGAAGGCGGCCGAGCTCACCGGCATTCCGGTGGTGCGGGTGAAGATCGAGGTCTACGTGATCTGCGCGCTCGCCGCGGGGCTCCAGGGCATCATCATCTCCGGTTGGCTCGGGTCAGCGCCGGCCAACATGGCGACGTCCTACGAGCTCAATGTGATCGCGGCGGCCGTGATCGGCGGCGCCAACCTCGCCGGCGGCATTGGCGGCCCGCTCGGGGCCATCGTCGGCTGCGTGCTGCTGGAAGTGATCCGCAACGGTCTCGTGCTGGCGCAGGTCAGCTCCTACTGGCAGCAGACGCTGGTGGGCGTGATCATCATCCTCGCCGTGCTGGTCGACCGTATCCGCTCGCGGATGACCTGACGTGACGTCATCTCGGGAAGGCAACGAAAATGCCGCCTGTCCGCTTCCCGGGCGCTTTCGAGAGGATGGGCACCAAACACAAGGGTGGAGGAGACAATGAGGAAACTTCTTCTTGCCGGCATCGCCGTTGCGATGATGGCTACGCCGGCGCTCGCCGCGAACTACCGCTTCGTGATCGTGCCGAAGGCGATGAACAATCCGTTCTTCGACTTCGCGCGCGACGGCTGCCTGAAGCGCGCCAAGGAGCTCGGCAACATCGAGTGCATTTACAAGGGGCCGGTGGAACATGAGCCTGCGACGCAGGCCCAGATCATCCAGGATTTCATCACTCAGAAGGTCGACGGTCTTGCCATCTCGGTCGCCGACGTCGCTGCCATGACCAAGTCGATCGAGGCGGCAACCGCGGCCGGCATCCCCGTCATCACCTTCGATGCTGACGCACCGGGCTCCAAGCGCATCGCCTATATCGGCACCAACAACAAGGAGTTCGGCCTGGCTCTCGGCAAGCAACTCTTGAAGATGCGGCCCGATGGCGGCAAATACGCCATGGTCTCGGGTGGTCCCGGCGCCAAGAACCTCGCCGAGCGCGTCGATGGCGTGCGCGAGGCACTGAAGGGCTCGAAATGGACCGAGGTCGCGGGTTCCCCGACGTTCTGCAACGACGATCCCGCGCTGGCGGTCCAGCAGATGACGGACATGCGCACCGCAACGCCTGACCTCGCCGCCATCGTTCCGATCGGCGGCTGGCCGATGTTCGCTCCTGAGGGTTTCAAGGCCTTCGCGTCCAGGAACAAAAAGGACATCGATTCCGGCAAGTTCACGCTGGTCGTTGCCGATACGCTGAAGATGCAGCTCGAGCTGCTGCGCGACGGCTATGCCAACGCGCTGGTCGGCCAGCGTCCGTTCGAGATGGGCGAGAAGGCGATGGACACGCTGCTCGCCATCAAGAAGGGCGAGAAAGTGCCGGAGATCGTCCACACCGGCCTCGATCTCGTCACCAAGGACAACGTCGCACAGATGTTGAAGTAGGCGCGCCGCCAGCCTCCGTGCTGCCACATCTCTCCCGCTTGCGGTTTACGCAAGCGGGAGAGATGATCCGGACTGTTGGAAGAAGACTGCTGGAAGGCAAATTGGAATGAAACGCTCGCGGCTCGGCTCCCTCGACGTTACTTCAATCGGTCTCGGTTCTGCTCCGCTCGGCGGATTGTTCACTCCCGTCAGCGATGCCGATGCGGAGGCGACGATCGTGCGCGCCTGGTCGGCCGGCATCCGCTTCTTCGACACCGCGCCGCTCTATGGCTTTGGTCTTGCCGAGCGGCGGCTGGGTGCATTCCTGCGGCAACAGCCGCGCGACTCCTACGCCATCTCGACCAAGGTTGGCCGTCTGCTGCGCGCACCGGATGGCAATGCCACGGAGGACGAGCACTACAAGGGCACGCCGCGCGAGCGGCCGGTGTTCGATTTCAGCCATGACGGCGTGATGCGATCGGTCGAGGAGAGCCTGGCGCGCCTTGGGCTCGACCGCGTCGACGTCCTGCTCGTGCATGATCCCGACGACCATTATGACGACGCCGTCGCCGGCGCCTTCCGCGCACTCCAGCGCCTGCGCAGTGAGGGCACGGTCAAGGCGATCGGCGCCGGGATGAACCAGTCGGAGATGCTGGTGCGCTTCGCCGAGGCCGTGCCGGTCGACTGCTTCCTGCTCGCCGGGCGTTACACGCTGCTCGACCAGGGCGCGCTGGATGCGCTGTTTCCGGTCTGTCAGGCGAAGCATATCGGCATTCTGCTCGGCGGCATCTACAACAGCGGCATCCTGGCCGATCCGCGGACCTCCGCCAAATTCAACTATCAGGACGCCAATCCGGCGCTCGTCGCGCGTGCGCTCGAGCTCGATGAGCTCTGCCGCAGGCACGGCACCGAGCTGAGAGCCGCCGCGCTCCAGTTTTGCGTGGCCCATCCGGCGGTGACGGTCGCCGTGATGGGCGCGCGCAATGCCGCGGAGGTCGCCGACAACATCGCGATGTCGGAGGCAGCGATCCCACCGGCGTTCTGGCAGGAGTTGCGCGCACGAAAGCTCGTCGATGCGCGGGCGCCATTGCCGGGCGGAGTGTAAGGCATGGTCATCGACGGCCACCAGCATTTCTGGGACCCGGCACGCGCCGACTATCCCTGGATGGAGGCGGACGAACTCGGCCCGATCCGTCGCGCCTTCGGTCCCGCCGATTTCGCGCCGCTCATGAAGGCCAACGGCATCGACGCAAGCATCCTGGTGCAATGCCGCTCCGCGCTGGAGGAGACCGAGGAGTTCCTGCACATCGCGCACGAAAATCCCTTCGTCGTCGGCGTCGTCGGTTGGGCCGATCTGACGGATGGCGCCCTCGACGAAACACTTGATCGCCTGCACGCTTTGCCCGGCGGCGGCAGGCTGGTGGGAGTTCGTCACCAGGTCCATGATGAGGCCAATCCGGATTGGCTGCTCCGCGAGGATGTGCAGCGCGGCCTCACGGCCGCTTTCGCGCGCGATCTCGCCTACGATCTCCTCGTCCGCACCCGCGAGCTGCCGGCCGCGATCGCAACCGCGCAGGCCTTTCCGCAGGCACGGTTCGTGCTGGACCACGCTGCCAAGCCGCCGATCGCCGACGGCGGCAGCGCCGAATGGACCGATGGCATCGCAGCGCTGGCGGCTTGCGGCAATGTCTGGTGCAAGATCTCAGGCCTGGCGACAGAGGCGGTCTGGAATGACTGGGATGCGGAGCGGCTGTTTCCGTTCGTCGAGCACGCCGCAAAATGTTTCGGGGAGGATAGGCTGATCTACGGCTCGGACTGGCCGGTGTGCCTGCTTGCGGGAAGTTACGGTGAGATCAAGTCCGCGCTGGAGGCCTGCCTGGCGAGGCTTGGGTCGCGCGTGCGGGACAAGGCTTTTGGTGTGAATGCGACGCAGGCTTATCGGCTGGCTATCGCCGCTTAGAGCGCGATGAAATGAGGCTCGATCGCTACAAAGATGGAGGTGCGCTCCCTCTCCCGCTTGCGGGAGAGGGTTGGGGAGAGGGTGCTTCCGCACTGGGACAATCCCCAAGTGGATAAAGCCCTCACCCGGCGCTTCGCGCCGACCTCTCCCGCAAGCGGGAGAGGTGAACGAGCCGCGGCAATCGATTGGACCTAAAGCCATTCCGCTCTAGCTCGAAGCGTCGGCGCCTTCCTCTCCTGGCGGAGCAGGAGAGGGGAAGCAACGGCCGGGGACCCGCGCCAGGTCCTATTCCGACATCGGCTTGTCGGAGATGTCCCAGTCCTTACCGGTGAAGGTGGAGATGAACAGCGTCTTCATCGGCGTGTAATTCTCGGGCGTATAGCTGTAGGTGACGCCGTCGAGGAAGTAGGGCGAGTGGAAGCCCGCGAGCGTCGATGCCTGCTTCAGCACGTTGGCGCGGGTGAGCTCGTCGCCGCAGCGGCGCAGGATCTCGCCCATGGTCACGGCCTGGCCGTAGCCGGCAAAGGCGATGGTGTTGTCGGGGTCGATCGCAGGCGTGTATTTCTTGCGCAGCTCCTCGAACGCCATCACGTCGGGGTCCTTCTCCCATTTGGGAAGGCCGACCTCCTTGTTGTAGCGGATGGCGACGATGCCGGCGGCGTTCTCGAGGCCCGCGGCGCTCAGGATGGAGCGGCCGGTCGACCCCGCCGACAGCAATTGCAGCGGCTTCCAGCCGAGCTCGGCCACTTTACGAATCGACTGCGACGACGCCTTGCCGGTCGAGATGTTGTAGAAGACGTCGGCGCCCGACTTCGAGAGGTTGATGAGCTGGGAATCGACGGTCGGCTCGGTGAGATCGTAGGTCTGCTCCATGATCACCTGAGCGGTGCCGCCGGCATCGGCCAGCACCTTCTTGAACGGACCCAGGAAGTCGCGGCCGAAATCGTCGTTCTGGTAGAGGATGCCGATCTTCGCGTTCGGCTTCACGCTGACGACGTGCCGGGCCAGGATGCGCGCCTCGGTCGGATAGAGCGGCAGGCCCGCCATCGTCCATTTGAACTCTTTCGGGTTGTTCCACTTCGACGCGCCGGTGTTGAGCAAGAGCTGCGGCACGCCCTTGGAGTTCAGGTATTTGTGCACGGCGGTCTGCGGCGCGCGTGCCGAGCGAGCCATAGAGCGCCAGCACTTCCTCTTGCTCGACCAGGCGCCGCGTCGCCTCGACGCATTTCGGCGCGCTGTAGGCGTCGTCCATGGTGAGGAATTTGACCTTGCGTCCGTTGATGCCGCCCTTCTCGTTCAGCATCTGGAAATAGGCTTCGCCGATTCGCCCGAGCACGCCGTAGAGCGAGCCGGGCCCGGAATGCGGCACGGTCTGCCCGATCTTGATCTCGGTGTCGCTGGCGCCCGCGTCGTATTTCTTCTCCGCGGCCCAGACATAAGGCGCAGGCAAGGTGGATGCAGCGATGGTGGCGAGTGCGGCGGCGCTGAAATCGCGCCGCGATGGATTCTTCGTCATTATTTGTTTCTCCCTAGCGAGTGCATTGTGCTGACATCGCAGCGCAGCTCGCAAGTGGGAAGTCGCAGCTTTGCGACGCAATGACGCTCAAATTGCGCAGTGCTAGCGCCTAGACTCAAGTTTTCTCGGCGACGACGACGAGGCCGCGCACCGGCTCGTTATTCTCCTTGCGCGGCGAGGCCGGCTCCAGTGTCAGCAGCTCGAGGCCCGCCTCGGCAATCGCGTCGCGGGCATATTCCGCTGAATGGGCATAGCGCAGGCCTTCGCCGAGCACGATGCCGCCGCCGTCATGAGTCTCCAGCGTGAAGGCGAGCACGCCGCTCGACGCGAGCACGCGTCTGGCTTCGGTGAGCACCGGTGCGAGATCGGCGAGGTAGACGAACGCATCGGCGGCGACGACGAGATTTGCGCTCGCGTCCGCCTTGGTGCGCAAGCCTTCGATCATGTCGGCGACCTCGAGCTCCGCGTAGAGGTTCGTGGCGCGCGCCTCCTTGATCATGCCCGCCGACAGATCGATGCCGACGAAATGATCGACCTGCTTGGCGAACGCGGCAGCCGCAAGCCCGGTGCCGCAGCCGAGATCGATGGTCCGCTTGAAGTAGGCCGGCTTCTTCGCCGCGCCGCGCGCGGCGAGCACAGCCTTGAAGATCAGCGCCGGGGCGCGGTAGCCGAGATCGTTGATCAGCGTGTGCTCGAAGCGTGGCGCGTACTGGTCGAACAGGGTCTGCACGTAGGCCTTGGGCATCCCCGCCATCTGTGCGTCGCCGAGCCGCATCAGGTGCAGGCCGGCGCCGTGCCGGTCCGCGGGATCGCATCGGCGCGCTTCCCGAAAGGCCGCGATCGCCTTGTCGCGCTCGCCGAGCTGCCGACGGATTTCGCCGAGCGTGAACCAGGCGGAGGTGAAGTTCGGCGCAAGCTCGATCGCCTGCTCCAGGAGGTCCGCGGCCGCCGGCAGATCGCCCTTGAGCTGGAGGTCGCGCGCGAACTCGAAACGGCGGTCGGCCATGAGGTCGCCGGAGGACAGGAACAGGCGCAGAGGCATTGGGAACCGGGAACGAAGCGGTGATGACTCGAAGATGCAGTGACGCAACCTATATAGCAGGCATGCGTCCGCAAGACATCCTGTTGCCAACTGCTGCCGGCCTGTGCTGCAAGCCCGGCGGTTTTCATATCGACCCTTTCCGCGCAGTCGAGCGCGCCGTGATCACCCACGGCCATTCCGACCATGCCCGTGCTGGCCATGGCGCGGTGCTGGCGACCCAGGAAACGCTCGACATGATGCGCCTGCGCTATGGCGAGAACTTTGCCGGATCGACGCAAGTCATCCGCTATGGCGAGGAGATCCGGCTCGGCGACGTCCGCGTCAAATTTCATCCGGCCGGCCATGTGCTGGGCTCGGCGCAGATCGCGGTGACGTGCAAGGACACCTGCATCGTCGCCTCCGGCGACTACAAGGACGCGACCGATCCGACCTGTGCCCGGTTCGAGCTGGTGCCCTGCGACGTTTTCATCACCGAGGCCACTTTTGGTCTGCCGGTGTTCCGGCATGGCGATGCCGCCGACGAGGTGAAGAAGCTGCTGGCCTCCGTCGCGCTGTTTCCGGAGCGCGCGCATCTGGTCGGCGCCTATTCGCTCGGCAAGGCGCAGCGCGTGATCGCGCTGCTGCGGCAGGCCGGCTATGACGCGCCGATCTACCTGCATGGCGCCATGGAGACGATCACGCACTACTACCAGAGCCGCGGGATCGCGCTCGGCAAGCTGAGGCCGGTGAAGGGCGTGAAGAAGTCGGCGCTTGCCGGCACCATCACACTGGCGCCGCCCTCGGCGACTTCCGATCTCTGGACGCGGCGCTTTCCCGATCCCGTCACCGCCTTCGCGTCGGGGTGGATGCGCGTGCGCGCCCGGGCGCGGCAGCGCGGCGTGGAATTGCCGCTGGTGATCTCCGACCACGCCGATTGGGACGGCCTTACCTCTACGATCGGCGCCACCGGCGCGGGCGAGATCTGGGTCACTCACGGCCAGGAAGATGCGCTGGTGCATTGGTGCCAGAGCAAAGGCCTGAAAGCGCGGCCGCTCGATCTCGTCGGCTATGGCGACGAGGAGGAGAGCGAGACGCCGATTCCAGACGAGGCCGAAGCATGAACCGCTTCGCCGAACTGCTCGACCGCCTCGCTTACGAGCCCGGCCGCAACAACAAGCTGCGGCTGATCACCGGCTATTTCCGCGAGGTCGGCGATCCCGACCGCGGCTATGCGCTGGCCGCGCTGACCGGCGCGCTCAGTTTCAAGCATGCCAAGCCCGCGCTGATCCGCGATCTCATCGCGGCGCGCACCGACCCGGTGCTGTTCGGGCTCTCCTATGATTATGTCGGCGATCTCTCGGAGACGGTGGCGCTGATGTGGCCGAAGGCCGCGCTGGCCGCCCACAACAACCCGCCACCGCCATCCCTCACCGAAGTCGTCACCACGCTGCGCACGCTCGGCAAGACCGAGCTGCCCGGACAGCTCGAACGCTGGCTTGACGAGCTGGATGAGACCGGCCGCTGGGCGCTGCTGAAGCTCGTCACGGGCGCGCTGCGCATCGGCATCTCCGCGCGCCTCGCCAAGACCGCGGCTGCCGCACTCGGCGACAAGGACCCGCATGAGGTCGAGCTGATCTGGCCGGGCCTTTCGCCGCCCTATCTCGACCTGTTCGCTTGGCTGGAGGGACGCGCCGAAAAGCCCGTCAATCGCGATCCCGCGCCGTTCCGGCCCGTGATGCTGGCGCATGCGATCGAGGACACGGATTTCGCCGCGCTCGATCCCGCCGACTACATCGCCGAATGGAAATGGGACGGCATCCGCGTGCAGGCGGTGGCGGGGCGGGACGATCGCGGCCAAATCACGGCGCGGTTCTATTCGCGCACCGGCGAGGACATCACCGGCAGCTTTCCAGACCTCGTGCCGTCGCTGCACCTGCCCGGCGCCATCGACGGCGAGCTCCTGATCCTGCGCGAGGGCCGCGTGCAGAGTTTCAACGTCCTGCAGCAGCGCCTCAACCGCAAGGTCGTCTCGCCGAAGCTGATCAAGGAGTTTCCGATCCACCTTCGCGCCTACGATCTGCTTGGCGACGACGAGAATGATCTGCGCGAGCTGCCTTTTGCCGAGCGACGCGAACGGCTGGAGAGATTCGTCGGGAAGCTCGACGATCCCCGGATCGACCTGTCGCCCACCGTCCCTTTCACAAGCTGGGACGCGCTGACCGCTGCGCGCGCCGATCCGGCAAGCGCAGGTGCCGGCGAGGACGCGGACGCCGTCGAAGGCGTAATGCTGAAGCGGCGCGATGCGGCTTATCTGCCCGGGCGGCCGAAGGGCCAATGGTGGAAGTGGAAGCGCGACCCGCACATCATCGACGCCGTGCTGATGTATGCGCAGCGCGGCCACGGCAAGCGCTCGTCCTATTATTCCGACTACACTTTTGGTGTCTGGACCGGGGGCGAGGGCGGCGACGAACTGGTGCCGGTCGGCAAGGCCTATTTCGGCTTCACGGACGAGGAACTGCTTCAGATCGACCGCTTCGTCCGCCGCAACACCACGGAAAAGTTCGGCCCCGTGCGTCATGTCGTGCACGAGGGCGACAAGGGGCTCGTGCTGGAGGTTGCGTTCGAGGGTCTGCAACGTTCGCCGCGACACAAGTCCGGCGTCGCCATGCGCTTTCCCCGCATCAGCCGCTTGCGCTGGGACAAGCCGCCGCGCGAGGCCGACCGGCTGGAAACGCTGGAGAAGATGCTGAAAGCGGAAGCGGCGGAGATTGAAGCATGAACTGTCGCCGCGAAGCCAGTGCGCTCCCTCTCCCGCTTGCGGGAGAGGGTCGGGGAGAGGGTGCCTCCGCATTGGGATTCCCCCAAGAGGCAGAGCCCTCACCCGGCGCTCCGCGCCGACCTCTCCCGCAAGCGGGAGAGGTTGCAGCCAACCCGTGGCGCGCTCGCCCGAATTAAAGTGCGGTAAGCTGATTGACGCCTCGTTGCGGGTTCCCCATGTGCCTCGCCGTGTCCTATAATGAGGTCGAATCCCCTGAGGAGTTTGCGATGGTCCAAGACGTCAGAGATTTGCCGGCCGGCCGCAGCGACGGCCTGCACCGCTTTCTCGGCGGCTCCCCGCTGGCGGTCGCGTTTCGCCTGGTCCTGCTCTCGATCCTGGTCGGCGTCGTGCTGGCCGCGATCGGCTTCGACCCCTGGAACATCATCACTAGCATTCGTCTCCTGTTCCAGCGTCTCTGGGATCTCGGCTTCGATGCCGTGAACTGGCTGTGGCGCTACTTCCTGCTCGGCGCCGTCATCGTCATCCCGATCTGGCTGCTCTCGCGCGTCTTCGGCGCGCCGCGCGGCCGGTGAGATTTTGAAGGCTCGCTGCCGATGCAATTGCGCTTTGTCGGCTGCGGCGATGCTTTCGGCTCCGGCGGCAGGCTCAACACCTGCTTCCACGTCTCCGGGCGCGAGGCCAACTTCCTGATCGATTGCGGCGCGTCGACACTGCCGGCGCTGAAGCGGCTCGAGATCGACTGCAACGAGATCGATCTGATCCTGATCACGCATTTCCACGGCGACCATTTTGGCGGGCTCCCGTTTGTCCTGCTCGACGCGCAATTCTCACGGCGGACGCGGCCGTTGACGATCGCGGGTCCGAAAGGCATCGCGGCGCGGCTTGCCCAACTGATGGAAGCGCTGTTCGAGCATTCCTCAAGGACCAAACAACGATTCGAGCTGAACGTCATCGAACTCGCCCCCGAGCAAAGCCAGAGCTTCGGCGCGGTGACGGTGACACCCTATCCGGTCGTGCACGGCGAATCCGGCGGGCCTTTCCTGGCCTATCGCATCGAGGCCGAAGGCCGCACGCTCGCCTACAGCGCCGATACCGAATGGACGGAGACGCTCATTCCGCTGGCGCATGGCGCAGACCTTTTCATCGCGGAAGCCTACATGTACGAGAAGGTGGTCAAGAACCATCTCAGCCTGAAGACCTTGGAACAGCATCTGCCCGCGATCGGCGCCAAGCGGCTCGTCCTCACCCATATGAGCGACGACATGCTGTCACGTCTGGGCGAAGTGCCGCATCTCGCTGCAGAGGACGGCATGGTGCTCGTGTTCTGACATGCACGCACCGGTTCATCCCAGGATAAGCTCCCGACAGGTGTTCTCCATCGCGGGACCGGCGATGGTCGCGAACCTGACCACGCCGCTGATCGGCGTGGTCTCGACCACCGCGATCGGACGGCTCGACGATGCCGCGCTGCTCGGCGGCGTCGCGATGGCCTCCGTCATCTTCGACTGCCTGTTCTGGCTGTTCGGCTTCCTGCGCATGAGCACGCTCGCCTTCACCGCACAGGCGCTGGGCGCCGGCGAGACGCGCGAGCAGACCGCGATCCTGGTACGCGGCTTCATCGTTGCCGGCCTGATCGGCACCGGCCTGATCGCGCTGCAACTGCCGCTGACCTCGGTGCTGTTCGACCTGATGGGCGGCAGCGAAGGCGTGACCCGCGCGGCGAAAACTTATTTCATGATCCGGATCTGGTCATCGCCATTCGCCTTCGCCAATTACGTCGTGCTCGGCTGGCTGGTCGGGCAGGCCCGCGCCAATCCAGCCCTTGCGCTCCAGGTCGTCATCAACCTCATCAACATGGTGGCGACGATCCTGCTGGTGCTTGTCTACGACACCGGCATTGCCGGCGCGGCAATTGCCGCGCTGCTCTCGGAGACGACCGGCTTCGTGCTCGGCGTGATCGTGTGCCGGCGCTATGCGGACGGTGGCTTCAGGGTGCCCCGCGCAACGCTGTTCAACCGCGCAAAGCTGATGCGTCTGCTGGCGGTGAACTCCGACATCATGATCCGCACGGCGGCGCTGATCGCCGTGTTCCTGTTCTTCACCGCCAAGGGCGCGCGCGCCGGCGACGTCACGTTGGCGGCGAACTCCGTACTCAACAATTTCCTCCTGGTCAGCGCCTTCTTCCTCGACGGCCTCGCCAACGCAGCCCAGCAGCTCTGCGGCCGCAGCTTTGGCGCGCGCGACGCCAGGGGATTTGCGGATTCGACCAAGCTGGTGCTGCTCTGGGGCCTCGGCTTCGCGCTGGTCGTCGCCGTGCTGTTCGCGCTGTTCGGCCCCAGCCTGATCAATGTTATGACGGCCAGTGAGGACGTTCGCCGCGCCGCGCGCGACTTCCTGCCGTTCATCGTGCTTGCGCCGATCCCCGGTGTGTTCGCCTTCGGCTTCGACGGCATCTATGTCGGCGCGACCTGGGCGCGCGAGATGCGCAATCTGATGCTGGCTTCGCTCGCGATCTTTTTCGGCGTCTGGCTGGCGCTGCAATCGTTCGGCAATGCCGGTTTGTGGTGCGCGCTGATCGCGTTCTACGTCGCCCGCGGCGGCTTGCAGGGTGCGCGCTATCCGGCGCTGTATCGGGCGACGTTTTCGAAGCTGTAGTTCTCGTGTCCCGGACGCGCTGCAGCGTGAAACGCCTGCTGCGCAGAGCCGGGATCCAGAGCGCCGCCACATGGGCCCCGGCTCTGCAGCCTACCACGCCGAACTCGGCGCGCTGTGCTGCGTCCGGGGCACGGAGAGGCCATCACATCCCCGGCCAGTCTTCCGCCGTGAGCGTCGCCGCGTCAGCACCGACGATATCGGAGAGCGAATCCCGGCCCGTGCGGAGCAGCGTCGAGGTCAGGTCGCGCTTGATCTCGTCGACGAGGCCGAGGCCCTTGTAGACCAGCGACGAATAGAGCTGGATCAGGCTGGCGCCGGCGCGGATCTTCGTCAGCGCGGCGCCGCCCGAGTCCACGCCGCCGACGCCGATCAGCGGGAACGCGCCCTCGACGCGCACATAGGTTTCGGCGACCATGCGCGTCGACAGGCGAAACAGCGGTCGGCCGGACAGGCCGCCTTGCTCCTTCGCCCGCACCTGCTCACGCAACGTGCTCGGCCGCGCGATCGTGGTGTTCGACACGATCATGCCGTCGACCCGGCGCGAACGCGCGACCTGGACGATGTCGTCGAGCTGGGCAAGGCTCAAATCCGGCGCGATCTTGAGCAGCACCGGCGTGTCGCCCGCCTTCTGGCGCACCCGCTCGCGGGCGTCGATCACGTGTGCGAGGAGATCGTCGAGCAGCGCGCCTTCCTGCAGATTGCGCAGGCCGGGCGTGTTCGGCGAGGAGACGTTGACGGTGAAATAGCTCGCCACCGGCGCAAAGGTCTCGATCAGCTTGACGTAGTCGGCGACCCGGTCCGGCGAATCTTTGTTGGCGCCGACATTGACGCCGACGATGCCGCCGTGCTGCGCACGCGCGGCAAGCCGGCGCAACGCAACCTCCGCACCGTCATTGTTGAAGCCCATGCGGTTGATGATCGCCTCGTCGCGCTCGAGCCGGAACAGCCGCGGCCGCGGATTGCCCTCTTGCGGCTTCGGCGTCACCGAACCGATCTCGACGAAGCCGAAGCCGAGTCGCAGCAGCGCGTCCGGAACCTCGGCGCTCTTGTCGAAGCCCGCGGCCATGCCGATCGGATTGGGAAAGTTCAGCCCGAAGGCGCGCACCGCGAGCTTGGGATCATCGGCACGCGGCTTGGCCGGCGGCAGGAAGCGCAGGCCCTGGATCGCGAGGCGATGCGCATCTTCGGGGTCGAGCCAGCGCAGCACCGGCAGCGAAAAGGCGTCGAACGCGCGGATCACGGCAAGAGCTCCGGAACATCGTGACCGCCGTCGGAGCGCATGTTGAGGCTGATCACCGCGATTACCGCGCCGAGATCGAGCTCGCCATAGAGATGCGGAAACAGATCGTCGTTGCGCGACCGCTCCCAGCGCAACTCGCTACCGAGCACGTCGCCGTCGACCTCGACCAGGAACAGCGCACGTTGCCCGAAATAGTGCTTGCGCAGGGTCTCGGGAACCTGGGCAGCAGTCGAGAAATGGATGAATCCGTCGCGCGCGTCATCCGCGCTGCCCCGGTAGGCACCCTGCCGTTCCGCCTCGCGCCAGGCCGAGGCCGGACAGATTTTGTAGATCTTGACCACCGCTTCCGCAGCCTTGTTTGTTCTTTGAGTTTTTTGGGTTTTTTCGTCTCTCGCAGGTCCGCAAAACCCGGGCGCGACCGTAAAGGCCGTTCCTTCCGAACTCAAGACTTAGAGTCTTTTCCGTTCCGATGAAATCGAAACGGGGCCCTGGATTCTTGTTTTGACGCGTTTTCGTGAGGCGAACCGGTACCCACTTCGCTTGAAAGCGCTTTCCACCACCACCTCTTGCGCGAAAAACGGAAAACCGGTTGATTTGAGGATAGTTTTCCTGAGTTGCGACGGGCTGGACCTTCCATGGTCAGACTAGCCAAAGCGCAGAGGATGCTGACTCACGACCAGATCTGGGCCGCGCTGGATCGGCTGGCGGCGCGCGCCGGATTGTCGCCGTCCGGGCTTGCCAAGCGTGCCGGCCTCGACCCCACCACCTTCAACAGGTCCAAGCGCGTCACCGCCGACGGCCGTGAGCGCTGGCCCTCGACCGAATCGATCGCAAAGGCGCTGGCCGCGGCCGGCGCCTCGATCGACAGCTTTGCGAAGTTGATTGACAATGACGGCGCGCGCGACGGGCGCTCGGTGCCGCTGCTCGGCTTCGCGCAGGCCGGGATGAGCGGCGCCTTCGACGAGGCCGGCCTTCCATCCGGCAGGGGCTGGACCGAGATCGCGCTTCCCACCACCGAGGACGGCCACACCTTTGCGCTGGAGATTTCTGGCAATGCGCTTGCGCCCGTCTATCGCGACGGCGACATCGTCCTGGTCTCGCCCGGCGCGCAGATCCGCAAAGGCGATCGCGTGGTGGTGAGGAGCAAGGCGGGTGAGGTGACGGTCGCGACGCTGAAGCGCCGCACTGCAAAGGCGCTGGAGCTTGAGCCGATCGATGGGACACAGGCCGAACGCGCGATGGCGGCGGGCGATGTGGCGTGGATTGCGCGGATTCTGTGGGCAAGCCAGTGATCGCCTTCCGTCGGCATGGTGCCGGGCGCGGTGACACCACCGCGCCGCGGCCGGCAGCGAGCGACCTTGCGACTCACCGCTCCTCTTGCATAGGCTGCAGCCGATATTGTCGATCCAGTTTGTCTTTGAGGGATAAGATGAATCGCCGTCACGCATTGAAGGCCCTGGCGGGTCTTGCGCTATGTCCGCTCTGCAAGCCGGCTTTCGCCGCCGAAGGCACGCATTGGAGTTATGAGGGCGCCGGGGGGCCGGCCAAATGGGGCGATCTCGATGCGGCCAACAAGGCCTGCGCGGTCGGCCTGCAACAATCGCCGATCGACATCGAGGCGACGATCAAGTCGCAATTGCCGGTTCTGAAGCTGAACTGGAGCAAGAGCGCCGACACCATCGTCAACAACGGGCACACGATCCAGCTCAACTTCGCCGAAGGCAGCACGCTCACGCTTGGCGACGTCAAGTACAAGCTGCTTCAGGTGCACTTTCACCGGCCGAGCGAGCACATGATCGGCGGCAAGAATTTTCCGATGGAGGCGCATTTCGTCCATCGCAACGAGGCCGGCGGGCTCGCCGTGGTCGGCGTGCTGATGACCGAGGGCAGGCCGAACGCGGCCTTCGGCAAGATCGTGAAGACCATGCCGAAGGCGGAAGGACCCGCGGTGAAGGCCGACGCGACCATCGATCCTCACGCCATGCTGCCACAGAAGCTCAGCTATTTCCGCTATCCCGGCTCGCTGACGACGCCGCCCTGCTCGGAGGTCGTCGAGTGGCTGCTGCTGACCGACCCGATCCAGGTCGCCGCCGCCGATGTCGCCGCGTTCGCAAAACTCTATCCGATGAACGCGCGGCCGGTGCAGAAGGACAACCGGCGCTACGTGCTGCGCTCGATCTGAGCTGGGGCGAGCGAAGGGTCCGTAGCCCGGATGAGCGAAGCGATATCCGGGACCTTCATTGAGGCGCCCCGGATGTCGCTACGCTCATCCGGGCTACGGGTCGTCGCTGAGCGTTACGCTGATCGCGCCAGCGCGCCGTCGATCATGTTGACGGCGTTCTGCACGCCGTACACGGCAACGAAGGAGCCGAAGCGCGGGCCTTTCTCCTGGCCGAGCAGAACCTGGTAGAGCATGTTGAACCAGTCGAGCGTGACGCCGGGGCGGCCGTCCTTGCCCTTCTTGACCTGGTCGAGGAACGGATCGCGGCGGCCGACCTCGTAGACGACGTTCTGGATGTCCTCGGCCGAAACGTCCGGCGCCAACTGCGACAGCGCATCGCGCAGATCCTGGAGCGCGGCGCGCTCGCTGTCTGTCGGCACCCGGAACTGCTTCGTCGGCGCGACGAAGTCGCGATAGTAGTTGATGGCGTAGCCGACCATCGCGTCGAGCTTCGGATGCGTCTGCGCCGTCACGCCGGGACGATAGCGACCGATGAAGCCCCACAGCGTCTCTGCATTCTCCGCGTTCGACGACGAGACCAGCGTCAAGAGCAGCTGGAAGGTGACGGGCATGTCGCCCTTCGGCGGCTTGCCGTTGTGGATGTGCCAGACCGGATTGCCGAGCTGCTGCTTGCCGTCCTGCTTGGCAAAGCCGTCGAGGAACTGCTGGTAGTCGTCGACATTGCGCGGGATGACGTCGAAATAGAGCCGCTTGGCCGCCTTCGGCTCGCGATACATGAACAGCGACAGCGATTCCGGCGAGGCATAGCGCAGCCATTCGTCGATGGTGAGGCCGTTACCCTTCGACTTCGAGATCTTCTGACCCTTCTCGTCGAGGAAGAGCTCGTAGTTGAAGCCCTCGGGCGGCGTGGCGCCGAGCGCCCTGGCGATGGCGCCGGACAGCTTCACGGAATCGATCAGATCCTTGCCGGCCATCTCGTAGTCGACTCCGAGCGCGACCCAGCGCATCGCCCAGTCGGCCTTCCACTGGCACTTGACGTTGCCGCCGGTGACGGGCGTTTCGACCTCCTGGTTCGTATCGGGATCGACATAGGTCACCGTGCCAGCCGCGACGT
This sequence comes from Bradyrhizobium sp. USDA 327, assembly GCF_041262065.1. Taxonomy (NCBI): domain Bacteria; kingdom Pseudomonadati; phylum Pseudomonadota; class Alphaproteobacteria; order Hyphomicrobiales; family Nitrobacteraceae; genus Bradyrhizobium; species Bradyrhizobium sp. USDA 327. The sequence goes on from NZ_JBGCCW010000001.1 coordinate 7,624,675, forward strand.
CGCGGCGGATCATCGGCACCTGCAGCACGACACCGGTTGTCTTGCTGATCGGAAGGAACGGCGAATAGGTCGCGCGGCGATCGGGACCCAGCGTCGGCAGGATGATCGCCATGATCTTGTCGTAGGCGGCGAGCATCTTCAGCAGCGTCGCGTCGAAGCGGCCCGACGTGTAGTAGTCGGTCGAGCTCGCGAACTCGTAATCGAAGCCGAAATGGTCGAGGAAGGCGCGAAGCCGCGCATTGTTGTGCGCGCCGAAGCTGTCATGCGTACCGAAGGGATCAGGCACGCGCGTCAGCGGCTTGCCGAGATTGGCTTCCAGCGGCGCCCTGTTCTGCACGTTGTCGGGCACCTTGCGCAGGCCGTCCATGTCGTCGGAGAAGGCGAGCAGGCGGGTCCTGATCTTGTCCTCGGTCAGCACGCGGAAGGCATGGCGCACCATCGAGGTGCGCGCGACCTCGCCGAACGTGCCGATATGCGGCAGTCCGGAGGGACCGTAGCCGGTCTCGAACAGCACCTCGTCCTTCGGGCTCTTCTTCAGCCGCGCGACAATGGCCTTCGCCTGCTCGAACGGCCAGGCGTTGGATTGTTCGGCGAGCGCACGCAGGTCGCTCGGGTTCGCGGCAATATCGATAACGGACATCAGGGGCCTCCGGGCCGCGGAAAATAGCGATTTCCGGGCAGAATGCAAAAGAACGGTTGTTGTCATTCCGGGGCGATGCGGCAGCATCGAACCCGGAATCTCGAGATTCCGGGTCTGGTCCTTCGGACCATCCCGGAATGACAATTCAACATTCTCGAGATTCTCAGGTGCGCAATTGCGCACTATAGTCCGCGCCTCGCGCACCCCGGAATGACGGGTTTGGCTGGCTAAAACGGGCTCACCGAGAAATACCGCAGCCACAGATCGGTATAGCGGCCTTTTTCCCAGACGCGGAACATCGCCCAGTTCAGGGCCTGGCGCAGCACGTCGTTGCCCTTGCGCACGGCGATGCCGATGCCTTCGCCGAAGAAGCGGCTCTCGACGAAGGGACCGCCGGAGAAGGCGCAGCAATCGCCGGAATCCGTGCCGTTGATCCAGAACGCCAGCGAGATGGCGTCGCCGAAGATGAAATCGACCTCGCCCCTGCGCAAAGCTGCGCGCATCGCATCGTCACTGGGATAGGCATGCAGTTCGGCGTCGGTGAACATCGCCTTTAGGTAGGCCTCATGCGCGGAGCCGGCGATGACGCCGACCTTCTTGCCCTCGAGATATTCGGGCCGGATCTCCGGCATGACCGCGTCCTTGCGGGAGACGAAGCGCGCCGGCACGCGGTAATACGGATCGGTGAAGTCGACGCGGGCGCGCAGCTGCGGGCTCACCGCCATCGAGGCGATGATGGCATCGCCCCGGTTGGAGGTGAGCGCGTCCACCAGCGTCTCGAAGCGGCGCATCTGCACCGTGCACGTGACCTTGATCTCCTCGCACAGGGCGCGGGCGAAATCGACGTTGAAGCCGGCCGGGTTGCCGTCTGCGCCAGTGTAGTTGAACGGCGGATAGTCGGTCTCGGTCAAAAAGCGGATCACGGTCAGGCGCGACAGGTCCGGCCGCTCCGGTCGCCGGCGCGGATCCCAGAAGCCGGGCACGGCCTGCGGGGCTGCCTGGGGGGTGGTGCTGTGGCGTGGCCTGGGGCGCCGCTGGGGGCCGCTTGGCGGGCGTCTGGGCCTCGGCGGGCAGGGCTGCGAACAGGCACGCGGCGGCGGCCAACCCCATCAGCAAGCCACGGGCAGATTTGAACGATTTCGCCTGTTGCGATGAAGCCATCGGCCGGAAATGAATGAATTTCGTTGGGATCGGAGGGCCTTATAGACCATCCGGACGGGAACGCGAGCCCGGAATGTGGCCAAGGTGAAGGTGCGCTCCCTCCCCCGCTTGCGGGGGAAGGTTGGGGAGAGGGTGTTTCCTCTGGGCGAGAGCCCCCTAGAGGAGAGAGCCCTCACCCGCGCCTTCGGCGCGACCGCAAGCGGGAGAGGTGCAACGGAGTGCGCAGCTCGAACGCAGGCCTCAGAGATACTTCTTCAACTCCGCAGCCGCCTCCTCCGGCGTCCGCTTCAAATTGAACGGCGAGACGAACCTCCCTTCGCGGTCCATCAGATAGATCAGCGCCGTGTGGTCCATGGTGTAGTCGCCGTCCTTGGTCGGGACCTTCTTGGCATAGACGCGGTAGGAGCTGATGACCTTGGCGGTCTCGGCGGGATCGCCGGACAGGCCCTCGAGGTGCGGATCGAAGCTCGACAGATAATCCTTCATGGTCGCCGGCGTATCACGCTCGGGATCGACCGAGATGAAGACGGCATTGATCTTGTCGGCATCCTTGCCCATTACGCGCAGCACCTCCGAGATTTCGAATAGGGAGGTCGGGCAGACGTCGGGGCAATGGGTGTAGCCGAAGAAGATCAGGGTCGGCTTGCCCTTGAGGCTCTTGTCGGTGACGGCTTTGCCGTTCTGGTCGGTCAGCTGGAACGGGCCGCCGATCGCGGCCGGCTGCGCCACCTTGCTCAGCCCGCCCATGGCCCAGAACAGGATCAGGAGCCCGATAACCAGGCTTGCGGCGAAGGCGGTCGCGATCACCAGCGGACGGGCAGCGGGACTCATGGGCGGAAAACTTCCTGTCGCAGGTCAGAAGCAGGCGGCAAAGCCGGTCCTGATCATTTCGAAGAACACCTGGCTGCCATAATGGAACCAGAGCGCCAGTGCGCCAATCATGACGAGACTGCCGATTGCCGCGCCGGCCCACAGCAGCACGGATGGCATCCGGCCGGCAGTGGGCGAATTGTCCGATAGCCGATGCGCTGGATGCAGTGGTTGAGCCATGACAACGATCGGGACGAAGGCCCCGGTTCCCAGGCTTTCAGATAGGCTTTGCGCCGCCTGCGGGCAAGACGCCGCCGGCGGCGCAAACAGATCCGGGCTGACGAATATCAGTGAAGGAGCTGACCCCGAGCGGATTCGAGTTGATCCGCTTTTGGGAGCGATCGGCGCGACGGCTTGGCCGTCGAGGCCTGCGCGTCCAGGTAGCAGGGCTTGTACATGGCTTCGAGCTGCTTGCCCTTCAGGAAGAGCATGCGTGGGGTAAGCCCGCCCCGCTGGCCGATCCAGCGCTTCACCTGCGAGGGATACATCGCATAGAGCATCTGGGTTGCTTCAGGATTGGTGATGGCGCGGCCATTGGAGCCGAAATCCCAGGCGGCGTGGAAGCCGAGCGTCGCATGCGAGGTCACGCAGATCCGATCGTGCGGGATTGCGCCGAGGACGATGGTACAGGCGGAGGCGCAGAGGCCGTCGATGATGACGGTCTCGCCCGATTGCCTGAGGTCCTGGTACTTGTCGACGTAGGTTCCAATCCGGCCGCCGCGGTCATCCGCGATCCGAACCACCGCGTGAGAAGCCCCCATGCCCACGATCAGGAGAACCACCGCAAGCAATCCCGTCAGAAACTTCATTGTCCCCGCCCCAGCGAATTCGAATCTGCGTGTCAGGTGGTGATGCACAGCTAGCGTCTGTCGTAACCAAGGTTTTGTCTAGGCAGCCCGGCTCGATCAAAACAAATTCAAATCCAGTGTTGCGTCCGCGCTGCACTCGGCTGGTCTCTATCCCAAAGCGGAACAAGTTAATGAGGTCTTACGCGCCATACCCTTGATCTCAGTTGCAACCGCTGGCTTCAATCCGGGCAACTACAGGGGGAACCCATGGAGGGGGAAATGCATGGCTGAGGAAGCAGACGTTATCGTCGTCGGTGCGGGGCTGTCGGGCCTCGTTGCCGCCACCGAGATCGCCGACGCGGGCAAGCGCGTCATCGTCGTGGACCAGGAAGGCGAGCAATCGGTCGGCGGACAGGCGTTCTGGTCGTTCGGCGGATTGTTCCTGGTCGATTCGCCGGAGCAGCGCCGGCTCGGGATCAAGGATTCCTTCGACTTGGCCATGCAGGACTGGCTCGGCACCGCGGGATTCGACCGCGACGAGGATTTCTGGCCGCGGAAATGGGCCGAGGCCTATGTGGCGTTCGCGGCCGGCGAGAAGCGGGGCTGGCTGCGCGCGATGGGCCATCGCATCTTCCCCGTGGTCGGCTGGGCCGAACGCGGCGGCTACGACGCGATGGGACACGGCAATTCGGTGCCGCGCTTCCATGTCACCTGGGGCACCGGCCCCGGCCTCGTCGAACCGTTCGAGCGCCGCGCGCGCGAGGCCGCTAGAAGCGGCCGGCTGAGCTTCAGGTTCCGCCATCGCGTCGATGCGCTCTCGATCACCAATGGCACCGTGGGTGGCGTCAGCGGCGCCGTCCTTGCGCCCGACACGATCGAGCGCGGCAAGAGCTCCTCCCGCAACGTCGTCGGCGAGTTTGCGCTGAAGGCTCAGGCCGTGATCGTCGCCTCCGGCGGCATCGGCGGCAATCATGAGCTGGTGCGGCAGAACTGGCCGAAGCGGCTAGGTGAGCCGCCGAAATTCATGATCTCCGGCGTGCCCGAGCATGTCGACGGTCGCATGATCGGCATCACGGAAAAGACCGGCGCACGGCTGATCAATCGCGACCGGATGTGGCACTACGTCGAGGGCATCCAGAATTGGAATCCGATCTGGCCGCGCCACGGTATCCGCATCCTGCCCGGTCCGTCGGCGATGTGGTTCGACGCCACGGGCACACGGCTGCCGGCGCCGCTGTTCCCTGGCTCCGACACGCTTGGCCAGCTCAAATACATCATGTCCACGGGGTACGATTATTCCTGGTTCATCCTGACCCAGAGCATCATCAAGAAGGAGTTTGCGCTGTCGGGCTCGGAGCAGAACCCCGACCTGACCGGCAAGAGCTGGCGCATGACCTTGCGCCGTGCCACCAACAAGGGCGCGCCGGCGCCGGTGGAGGCGTTCAAGAGCCATGGTATCGACTTCATCGTCCGCGACAAGCTCGATGAGCTCGTTGCGGCCATGAACAAGCTCGCCGGCAGCGATCTCCTGAGGCTCGAGCACATCAAGATGCAGATCGAGGCGCGCGACCGCGAGATCGCCAATCCTTACGTCAAGGATGCGCAGGTCATGAACATCCACAATGCGCGCCGCTACATCGGCGACAAGCTGATCCGCACCGCCTCCCCGCACCGCATCCTCGATCCCGCGCATGGGCCGCTGATCGCGGTAAAGCTCAACATCCTCACCCGCAAGACGCTGGGCGGCTTCGAGACCGATCTCGACTCCCGGGTGTTCGGGGAAGAGGGCCGCGTCATTCCCGGCCTCTACGCCGTCGGCGAGGCCGCCGGCTTCGGTGGCGGCGGCGTGCATGGCTACCGCTCGCTGGAGGGCACTTTTCTTGGCGGCTGCCTGTTCTCGGGCCGCAATGCGGGCCGTGCCGCCGCCAAAGCGGTGGGCTAGATCGTGCGGCGATGGATGCGCATCGGGGCGCTGGCCGCTTCATTGGCGGCAGCTTCAGCTGCATCCGCCGATACGATCGACGTCAACGGCGTGAAGCGCTCCTACACCGCGCAACTGCCGGCCAAGAGGCCTGCACCGCTCGTGATCGTGCTGCATGGCAAGACCCAGCGCGGTGCCGACATGATCACGCGGACGGCCTGGCCGCAGGTTGCAAAGCGCGAGGGCCTGGCCGTGGTCTTTCCAGACGGGCTCAACAATGCATGGGCGGACGCGCGAACGAAGGCGGGGCCCGCCCTGCGCGGACCACCGGCGGGTACCGATGACGTCGGCTTCATCGCAAGGCTCGTCGAGAAGCTGGTGGCCGACGGCACGGCCGATGCAAGGCGCGTCTTCGTCGCCGGCATCTCCAATGGCGGCGCCATGGCGATGACCATGGCCTGCGCGCGCGCCGATTTGTTTGCGGCAGCTGCGAGTGTGATCATGAATCTCACCGACGAGGCCGCCGTCACGTGTCATCCGTCGCGGCCGGTCCCGATGCTGCTCATGAACGGCACCGCCGACCTGCTGGTCCCTTACGAGGGCGGGCGCGGATCGAGCTATTTTGCCGCGGACGGGTTCTGGTCGACCGACGAGACGCTGGCATTCTGGCGCAGGCTCAATGGCTGCGAGACCGATGACGCCGAGACGACTGATTTGCCGGACAGGGCGCCCGCAGACCATTCCACGGTCACGCGGATCTCCTCACGCTGTCCCCGGGGGCACGACGTCGTGCTCTATCGTGTCAACCATGGTGGCCATCGCGTGCCCGGATTTTCTCCGGATGCCCGCTTCCCGAAGGTCGCCGCCGGCCTGCTGGGGCCGCAGAACGCTGACATTGACGGTGCCGAGACGATCTGGACGTTCTTCAGCCAGTTTCCTTGAAGCGAGGCTCGCATCGGCGGTGACGCATCCGCCGCACGCGGCGCATGCGTGCCCGGCCACGCATGCGTGCCCGGGGTGGCAGAGCGCGAGGTGCTGGGCTAGACAGGGCCGCCATTCCACCAGGAGATCCCCAATGAGCATTCAGCGTTTTGAAACCGGCCCGCGCATGAGCCAGGTCGTCGTGCACGGCAACACCGTCTATCTCGCCGGCGTCGTCGCGAACAAGGCGGCTGGCGAAAGCGTGACGAAGCAGACCCAGGACATCCTGGCGACCATCGACGGCCACCTCGCCAAGGCCGGCACCGACAAGTCGAAGCTGCTGTCGGCAACGATCTACATCACCGACATGAAGACCTTCGGCGAGATGAACGCGGTGTGGGACGCCTGGGTGTCGCCCGGCAACACCCCGGCGCGCGCCACCGTCGAAGCCAAGCTGGCTGCCCCGCAATACACCGTCGAGATCATGGTGACGGCGGCGAAGTAGTCTTCGCGGCATTGGGATGCGGCAGAAGCGCGATGAGAGCATCGTCGCGCTTCTGCATTTTTGTGGGCGCATGATCTCCGAGGTAATCGATCGGCGCGCGTAAACCTTCGAGAGTGGCGGTCGGCCGAACACGGCACCATCGAAGGAGAGCAGCATGACGGACCCCACCACCATCGCCCACCGCTACATCGAGCTCTGGAACGAGCGCACGGCCGGACGCCGTCGCGAGCTGCTCAGCGAAAGCTGGACGACGGATGCGAGCTATGTCGATCCCTTGATGAAGGGCGACGGCCGAGATGGCATCGAGGCGCTGATCGCGGGTGTGCAGCAGCGCTTTCCCGATTTCAGGTTCAAGCTGATCGGCGAGCCCGACGGCTACGGCGATCACATCCGCTTTTCGTGGGGACTTGGTCCTGATGGCGCCGACAGCCCGATCAAGGGCACCGATTTTGCCGTGCTGAAGGACGGGCGCATCAGCCGCGTGACCGGATTTCTGAACCAGGTGCCGATCGGGGCGTGAGACCTCGTGCCCTTCTCGCCGCAAGCGGGGAGGGCCACCCCTCGACGAATCCGCTCCTGCGGCTTACCTGTCATGCTGTGCCGCCCCGTATCCTCCAAACATCGGCCGAGCCGGCCGCATTGCTGCCGGATCGCTTTCAGGCGTGGTTCGCAGCCCGCGGCTGGTCGCCGCGCGCGCATCAGCTGGCGCTGCTGGAGAAGGCGCGCGAGGACCGCTCGGCGCTTCTGATTGCGCCGACCGGCGCCGGCAAGACGCTCGCCGGGTTTCTGCCGACGCTGGTGGAGCTGTCGGCGCAGTCGGTCGAACGGGAGGCGGGCGCGAAGAAGAACCTCGTCTCCACCGGCCGCAGCGTGCAGCGCGCCGGCGGCCTGCACACCCTCTACATCTCGCCGCTCAAGGCGCTCGCCGTCGACATCGCGCGCAATCTGGAGCGGCCGATCGCGGAGATGGCGCTGCCGATCAAGGTCGAGACCCGCACCGGCGACACGCCGGTCTCGCGGCGGCAACGGCAGCGGCGCTATCCGCCGGACGTGTTGCTGACGACGCCCGAGCAGCTCGCGCTGCTGCTCTCCTCCGACGACGCACCGTTCCTGTTTTCCTCCCTGAAGCGCATCGTGCTCGACGAGCTGCATGCGCTGGTGACGTCCAAGCGCGGCGATCTGCTCTCGCTCGGGCTTGCGCGGCTCTGGCGCCTCGCGCCGCAGATGCGCGCGATCGGTCTGTCGGCGACCGTGGCCGAGCCGGATCAGCTCGCGCGCTTCCTGGTGCCGCAGCCAGACGGCAAGGAAGCCGCCGCCGATCTCGTCGTCGCCGGCGGTGCCGCGCCGCCCGTGGTCGAGATGCTCGATACGCGCGAGCGGCTGCCCTGGGCCGGCCACAGCGCGCGCCACGCGCTCCCTGAAATCTACGAGCTGATCAAGGCGAACAAGACCACGCTAGTCTTCGTCAACACCCGTAGCCAGGCCGAGATGCTGTTCCAGAATCTCTGGAGCATGAACGACGACGGCCTTGCCATCGCGCTGCATCACGGTTCGCTCGACGTCGCCCAGCGCCGCAAGGTCGAGGACGCCATGTCGGCGGGCAGACTGCGCGGCGTGGTCTGCACCTCCTCGCTGGACCTCGGCGTCGACTGGGGCGATGTCGATCTCGTCATCAATATCGGCGCGCCCAAGGGCTCCTCGCGCCTGATGCAGCGCATCGGCCGCGCCAATCACCGCCTCGATGAAGCTTCGCGCGCGGTGCTGGTGCCGGCCAACCGCTTCGAGGTGCTGGAGTGCCGCGTCGCCATCGATGCCATCGCCGAGAACGCGCAGGACACGCCGCCCTTGCGCACGGGCGCCCTCGACGTGCTGGCGCAGCATGTGCTCGGCTGCGCCTGCGGCGAGCCGTTCCTCAGCGATGATCTGTATGCCGAGGTTCGCACGGCCGCGCCCTATGCCGACCTGTCGCGGCAGGATTTCGACGATGTCGTCGATTTCGTCGCTTCCGGCGGTTACGCGCTGAAAACCTATGAGCGCTTCGCCCGCATCAAGCAGGACAAGGAGGGCCGCTGGCGCGTCGCCAATCCAAAGGTGCGGCAGAGCTACCGCATGAATGTCGGCACCATCGTCGAGGACGACATGCTGAAGGTGCGGCTGGTGCGCTCGCGCGGCGGCGGCCAAGGAAAGGCAGGCGGCTCGACCGGGGTGATCGCGCGCGGCGGCAGGCTGCTCGGCGAGATCGAGGAGGCCTTCATCGAGGGCCTCAGCCCCGGCGATACCTTCGTGTTCTCAGGCGAGGTGGTGCGCTACGAGACCCTGGTCGAGGACCAGGTCTATGTCTCGCGCGCGCATGACAAGGACCCGAAGGTGCCATCCTATATGGGCGGCAAGTTTCCGCTCTCGACCTATCTCGCCGAGCGCGTGCGCCGGCTGCTCGACGACGGCCGCGCGTGGAGTGGCTTGCCGGAGCAGGTGCGCGACTGGCTGTCGCTGCAGAAGGACGTCTCGCGCGTGCCGGCGGTGCGGGAGCTCCTGGTCGAGAGCTTTCCACGCGCCAACAAGCATTATCTGGTCTGCTATCCCTTCGAGGGGCGTCTCGCGCATCAGACCCTCGGCATGCTGCTGACGCGCCGGCTGGAGCGCGCCCGCGCGCGGCCGCTCGGCTTCGTCGCCAACGAATATGCCGTGGCGATCTGGGCGCTCGGCGATCTCTCGTTCATGATCCGGGACGGCAGGATCGACCTCGACGCGCTGTTCGACCCCGATATGCTCGGCGACGACCTCGAGGCCTGGCTCGCCGAATCCGCGCTGATGAAGCGCACGTTCCGCAACTGCGCGATCATCTCCGGCCTGATCGCGCGCCGCCACACCGGCGAAGAGAAGAGCCGCCGTCAGGTGCTGTTCTCGACCGATCTCGTCTACGACGTGCTGCGCAAGCACCAGGCCGACCACGTGCTGCTGCGCGCCGCGCGTGCCGATGCCGCCACCGGCCTGCTCGACCTGCGCCGACTCGGCGACATGCTGGCCCGAATCCACGGCCGCATCACGCACCGGGAACTCGACCGCGTCTCCCCGCTGGCCGTCCCCGTGATGCTGGAAATCGGCCGCGAGTCAGTCTATGGCGAAGCTGCAGACGAACTCCTGGCCGAAGCGGCCGATGAACTCGTCAAAGAGGCGATGTCGTAAACGGCAAGAATGTATTTTCGGGGCGCAACTCTATCTACATCGTCATGCCCGGGCTTGTCCCGGGCATCCACGTCCTTCTCGCTGCAGCAAGAACGTGGATGGCCGGGACGAGCCCGGCCATGACGGAACATGTGGCACCATCCCTGACTTCTACCCGCACTCTGGATGTTTCCACCGCGACCTTCGCCACCGATCTCTCCGGCGCGCTGTTCTGGGAAGAGCAGCGGCTGCTCGTCGTCTCCGACCTGCATCTGGAAAAGGGTTCGAGCTTCGCTATGCGCGGCGTGCTGCTGCCGCCTTACGATACCTTCGCGACGCTCGGCCGGCTCGCCGCCGTCATCGCCCGCCACGATCCGCGAATCGTCGTCGCGCTCGGTGACAGCTTTCACGACCGCACCGCGCATGAGCGCCTGTCGCCCGACGATCGCAATGCCGTCGCGGCGCTCCAGGGCGGCCGCGACTGGATCTGGATCTCAGGCAATCACGATCCCATGCTGCCGCGCGATCTCGGCGGCACCGTCGCGGACGAAGTCACGATCGGCCCGATCACCTTCCGCCACGAGCCGACCGGCGCAAGCGGCGAGATCGCGGGCCATCTGCATCCGAAGGCGCGCGTCTCCGCGCGCGGTCGCTCGATGGAGCGCCGCTGTTTCGCCAGTGACGGGATGCGTGCCGTGATGCCCGCCTTCGGCGCCTATGCCGGCGGCCTCAGCATCCGCGACGCGGCCTTCGCCAGGATCTTTCCGAAGAACGGCTTCGTCGCCCATCTGCTCGGCGACCGTCGGGTCCACGCCATCGCGGCCTCGCGCTGTTATTGAGATCCCGGCCCAAATTAGGACAGCGCTACATCCAGTATTTTTCCGGAATCGCCCGAGCCCGTTGCCGGTTCTAACGTCACGCTTGCCGGGGCTGGAATTTCTCATCCCGAACAAGATTGTAACCGGCAGGGGGTCGCTGCGAGGCGGCCCCTTTCAATTCCGCATTCAGGACCGGCGCACCATTCCCTGGAACAAATTAAGAACACTTTAGCAAGTCTTTGATATATCATTGTGATTCGGCGCCTTGCCGACACAATATCTAGCGTCTGTCCGACTTTGCGAGGACTACATGTCCACCGTTGCCTTCGACCAATTTGCCCTTACCCGGATCGCCGATTTCGCGCGCTCGCTGTCACGGCTGCATCAGGCGGCCCGGCGCTACGCCGTCGATGACGACCAGTTCGATCGCGAATTCAACGCGGTGTGCCATTCGATCTGGGGCTACACCATCGACGACATCAGCGACGATCTGTTCTCGACCGAGGACCATTTGTTTCTCGACACGCTGGACGAGGCCCATGCGCGCATCTTCGCGGCCGAGCAGGGTTACGACCTTGTCGACGAAGCGGGCATGCTGACCGATTGGTGGGGCTTCTGCTGGATGATTTTGGCCGAGAAGCGCGGCCTCTTGACGCCGGAAAACCGCGCCGCCGCGCGCGCGGCGATCGAGGAGAAATATCTGGCAGCGCCGAACGTGATCGGGGTGATTATCGGCAGGTGACGGCCGTGCCCCGGACAAGGCGCAGCGCGCCCGGGACGCGAGATCAATCCAGCCCCGCGCGCTTCGCCGGCTTGGCGGCCGTCTTTGGCACCGTCACGTCAGGCAGCACCTCGCGCACGATCTCGGCGGGGGCCGGGGCGTCCGTCGACACCGTCTCTGCCCGCACCGGCGCCACTTTCATCTCGCCGAGGCGCGCGCGGACCTGGGCGGTGAGGCCGGGATAGGAGGCAACCGGGGTGAAGTCCGCGGCCTGGTCGTTCCCGACGCGGATGCCGGTATAGGCGACGAGGCCGTCGGTGGTGGCAATCACGTCGCCGGCCTTCAGCGACGAATCCAGCGCAAGATCGACCGGGGCGAGGCCGACCGGATCACGTCCGTTGCAGGTGCAGTCGGCGCGCAGCGCCTTGCGATAGGCGAACGCGTTCTCGCTGTCGGCGTAGCGCTCGCCGGTCTGTGAATAGGCGCCGTCGATGCTGGACCCAAAATAGACCTTCGTGGCGGTGGCGGGGCAGAAAGCCTGACACATCTGCGCTGGTGAGACCATGCCCCGCATCAGCGGGAAATATTTGCCATCGCAGCTGCGCACGCAGAAAGCCGGGCCCGAGCCGCCGGCTGCGGCCGAGCGTGTCGGCGGTACATATTGCGGATTCTGCTGGCCTGTGAAGGGATCGGAGTTGGAGTTCGGCTGCTGTGGCTGCGGCCGCTGCATTCCGCCGAACAGGAAGTCGAACAGGCCTTCGGCCGAAACCGGGGCCGGGGCCGCAAGCATGGGAACCGCAACCATGACGGCTGCGAGCATCGCGCGACGCTGCGTATGGGACAACTCTGTACGCACGGCTCACTCCACCCGACGCTATGGAACCGGCCAGGACCCTCGAGGTCTCCAGCACACGATTCACCGTAATGCGCGATGGTAAATGAGCTGTTGCGTGGAGGCGGTTTCAAGACGAGGCGGTGATCTCTTTATGGCCGCGCGCAGCTTTCACGGACGGCGTTGCTCCCGGGGCACGCTCGGGCATGTCGGCGGAGAATACCTCGTCCTCTTACGCCTTCAGGAACTCCGACGCCTTGTACAGCGAGCGGAACGGCAGGCCGGCCGCACCGAAGGTGTCGGTGGCGCCTTCCTCGCGGTCGACCATGGTGAGCACCAGCACCACATTGGCGCCGGTCTCGCGCACCGATTCCACCGCCTTCATCGCCGAACCGCCCGTGGTGGTGACGTCCTCGACGATCACCACGCGTTTGCCCGCCAGCGTCTCGCCCTTGGGCAGGCCTTCGATCGCGAGCTTGGCACCGTGCTCTTTCGGCTTCTTGCGCACGAAGAAGGCCGCGATCGGATGGCCCTTGATCCAGGAGATCTGCGCCAGCGCGCCGGCGAGCGGCACGGCGCCCATCTCGAGCCCACCGATGAAATCGAGCTGGTCGTCCTTGAGCGCCTCATAGGTCAGCTCGGCGAGCAGCGTCGCGCCTTCAGGGTCGAGCATGGTCGGCTTGAGGTTGAAATAGAAATCGCTCTTGCGGCCCGACGCGAGCGTCACCTCGCCGCGGCCGAATGAGCGCCGGCGGATGATTTCGAACAGGCGGGCGCGGGAGGCAGATTTCGACACGGCGGTCCCTCGAACAGCGTCTTTGGTGGAGGCGGAATTTATCCGGCACAGTCGCGACATTCCAGAGGGGGCGCCTCCCGTCAACAGGGATCGGCCATCCCGGACCGCCGGTTGTGGGGGTGCAACCTTCTAGAGTAGTTGAGGGGGCAAGCCTCCTGGGGAAGGAAACGGAATGACCATCGAGCTGTACACCTGGAACACGCCGAACGGCCGCAAGATCTCGGTCGCGCTGGAGGAAATGGGGCTGCCCTACAAGGTGATCCCGGTGAACATCACCAAGGGCGAGCAGATGGCGCCCGAGTTCCTCAAGCTCTCCCCCAATAACAAGATTCCCGCGATCGTCGATCCCGAGGGGCCCGACGGCAAGCCCGTGAGCATCTTCGAATCAGGCGCGATCCTGCTTTATCTCGGCGAAAAGACCGGCAAATTCCTGCCGAAATCGCTGAGCGAGCGGATTCCCGTCTACGAATGGCTGATGTGGCAGATGGGCGGCTTCGGCCCGATGCCGGGCCAGGTGCACCATTTCATCGCGCTGGAGAATGAGCAGGATCGCGCTTACGGCCTGAAGCGCTTCATGGCGGAGACGCGCCGGCTCTACGGCGTGCTCGACCGGCGGCTTGAGGGGCGCGACTTCGTCGCCGGCGAGCTCTCGATTGCCGATTTTGCCATCCTGGGCTGGGCCTGGCGCCACCCTCGCCACAAGGTTGATCTGGCCGATTTCCCCAACGTCAAGCGCTGGTACGAGGCGCTGATGGCGCGCCCGGCGGTGAAGCGCGGGATGGAAGCGAAGCTGGATTGAGCTGACGCTGTCGTCGCCCGGCTCGACCGGGCGACCCAGTATTCCAGAAACGGCGGTGATTGAGTCGAGAGGCCGCGGCGTACTGTCATGCCCCGGTCAAGGCCGGGGCATGACAGTAACCCTCACACCTTCTTCGCTTCCACCGCCATCCGCACCGCGAGCCCGGCCAGCACCGTGCCCATCAGCCAGCGCTGCACCAGCATCCAGCTCGGCCGGTTCGCCAGGAACAATGCGATCGATCCTGCCGCGAGCGCGATCATCGCATTCACGCTGACGCTGATCGCGATCTGGATCGCCCCTAACGCCACCGACTGCGCCAGCACGCTGCCGGCGGCGGGATCGATGAACTGCGGCAGCAGCGCGAGATAAAGCATCGCGATCTTCGGGTTGAGCAGGTTGGTGACGAAGCCCATCGCGAACAATTTGCGCGGGCTGTCGACCGCGAGCTTTTTCACCTGGAACGGCGAGCGCCCGCCCGGCTTCACCGCCTGCCAAGCGAGCCACAGCAGATATCCGGCGCCGGCAAAGCGCAGCGCGTCATAGGCGAACGGAATGGCGAGCAAGAGCGCCGTGATGCCGAACGCCGCGCACAGCATGTAGAACACGAAGCCGAGCGCCACGCCGCCGAGCGAGACGATGCCGGCCGCCGGCCCCTGCGTGATCGAGCGCGAGATCAGATAGATCATGTTCGGTCCCGGCGTAAGCACGAGGCCAAGGCTGACCAGGGCAAAGCCGAGCAGGGCGGAAATGTGGGGCATGGCTGAACCGGTGCGGAGGACGCAACGGTTCTAATATGCGCAGCGGTCCCGATGCCATCACGCAATTGCTCGGAGGACAATTGAGTTCGGCGAGGCGAATCGCCTCAATGCGCCTCGTCCCAATTGTTCGCGGCGCGCGCATCGACATGGAGCGGCACCGAGAGCAGCACGGCCGGGAACGGCGCATCCTGCATCACGTGCTGCACGACGGGAAGCGTCGCCTCGACCTCGGCGTCGGGCACCTCGAAGATCAATTCGTCATGCACCTGGAGCAGCATCTGCGCCGACAGCTTCTTTGTGGCCAGCGCATCCTCCACGCGCGTCATGGCGCGGCGGATGATGTCGGCGGCGGTGCCCTGGAGCCGCGCGTTGATCGCGGCGCGCTCGTTGAAGGCGCGCACCGAGGCGTTGGAGGCCTTGATGTCGGGGTAGTGGCACTTGCGGCCAAACAGCGTGGTGACGTAGCCGTGGTTTCGGCAGAAGTCGCGCGTCTCGTCCATATAGGCGCGGATGCCGGGGAAGCGCTCGAAATACTTCTTGATGTAGGCCGAGGCCTCTTCGCGCGCGATGCCGAGCTGGTTGGCGAGGCCAAACGCCGAGATGCCGTAGATGATGCCGAAATTGATCGCCTTGGCGCGGCGGCGGATCTCGCTCGGCATGCCCTTGATCGGCACGCCGAACATTTCCGACGCGGTCATGGCGTGAATGTCGAGGCCGTCGCGGAACGCCTGCTTCAACACGGGAATGTCGGCGATCTCGGCGAGCAGCCGCAGCTCGATCTGCGAATAGTCGGCGGAAACCAGCTTGTGTCCCGGCGCGGCGATGAAGGCACGGCGGATCTTGCGGCCATCCTCGGTGCGCACCGGAATGTTCTGAAGGTTCGGCTCGTTGGACGACAGCCGGCCCGTCGTGGTCGCGGCCAGGGCGTAGGTCGTGTGCACGCGATGGGTCTGCGGGTTGACATAGGTCGGCAGCGCGTCGGTGTAGGTCGATTTCAGCTTGGAGACCTGGCGCCACTCCAGAATCTTCTTGGGGAAGTCGTGGCCCTGCTCGGCGAGTTCGTCCAGCACCTGCGCGGTGGTCGACCACGCTCCGGTTTTCGTCTTGGTGCCGCCGGGCAATCCCATCTTGCCGAACAGGATGTCGCCGATCTGCTTGGGGCTGCCGACATTGACCGGCTCGCCGGCGATCTCCTGGATTTCGGCCTCGACGCGCGCTGCGGTCTGGGCAAAGTCGCCGGAGAGCCGCGACAGGACCTGACGATCGATCGAGATGCCGCGCCGCTCCATGCGTGCGAGCACCGCGACCAGCGGTCGCTCCAGGGTCTCGTAGACGGCGGTCATGTGCTCGGCGACGAGGCGCGGCTTCAGCACGCGCCAGACGCGCAACGCGACGTCGGCGCCTTCGGCCGACAGTGGCGCGGCCTTGTCGATCGGCACCTGGTCGAAGGTGATCTTGCCCTTGCCGCTGCCGAGCAGCTCGCTTTCCTTCAGCATGGCATGGCCGAACCAGCGCTCGGACAGCGATTCCAGCGCGTGCGAGCCGCGGCCCGCGTCGAGCACGTAGGAGATCAGGAGCGCATCGTCGATGTTGCGCAGGGTGATGCCGTGCTGCGCCAGCATCACGGCGGTGAACTTGACGTCGAAGCCGATCTTGAGGACGCCAGACGATTCCAGCACCGGCCGCAGCGCCTGCAGCGCGTCGTCCTGCTTGACCTGGTCCGGCGCGAGGCCGGCATCGAACAGGCCGGCGCCGCCGCCGGACTGCTTGTGCGCCAGCGGCACGTAGCAGGCCTCGTTCGGCGCCAGCGCCAGCGCGATGCCGCAGAGGTCGGCCTGCATCGGATCGATCGAGTTCGCTCTCGTCTCGATCGCGACGTGGCCAGCGTCATGGATGCGCGCGATGAAGGCGTCGAGCTCCTTGAGGGTCTTGATGATCTGGTATTTGCTGCGATCGACCGGAAGCTTGCGCAGCGCCTCTTCGCGCGCGGCGGCGAGCGAGATGGGCGCACCCTTCGGGCTCGCAGCCTTGTCTTCCTTGCCTGCCGACTTGTTGGGTTTGCCGGGCGCGGCTTGCGCCGGTGTGCCGGTTCCCGGTGCGGGCACGACGTCCGAGGGCGGCAGCGGCGTGAACACACTGGCGCCGCTGGCATAGCCAGGGTCGGCATCGACATTGGCGGGATCGATCTGCGCATATTCGGCGACGCGCCGCGTCAGCGTCGTGAACTCCATCGCCTTCAGGAAGGCGATCAGCTTGCGCGCGTCCGGCTCGTGGACGGCGAGGTCGTCCAGCGGCACCTCCAGGTCGACCTTATCGTCGAGCAGCACGAGCTGCCGCGAGATGCGCGCCTTCGCGGCGTTCTCGAGCAGCGCCTCGCGTCGCTTGGGCTGCTTGATCTCGCCGGCGCGGAACAACAATTGGTCGAGATCGCCATATTCGGTGATCAGCTGCGCTGCGGTCTTGACGCCGATGCCGGGCACGCCGGGCACGTTGTCGGTGGAATCGCCGGCCAAGGCCTGCACCTCGACCACCTTGTTCGGCGGCACGCCGAACTTCTCGATCACCTCCGGGATGCCGATGCGGCGATCCTTCATGGTGTCGTACATGGTGACGCAATCGGTGACGAGCTGCATCAGATCCTTGTCGGAGGACACGATGGTGGCGCTGGCACCGCGCTCGCAGGCCTGTCGCACATAGGTCGCAATGAGATCGTCGGCCTCGAAGCCGGTCTGTTCCAGGCACGGCAGGTCAAAGGCGCGCACGGCTTCGCGGATCAGCGCGAACTGCGGGATCAGATCGTCAGGAGCCGGCGGCCGGTGCGCCTTGTACTCCGGATAGATCTTGTTGCGAAAGGTGATCTCCGACTTGTCGAAGATGATCGCCAGATGCGTCGGCCGGTTGTCCTCGGGCATCTCGCGCAAGAGCTTCCACAGCATGTTGCAGAAGCCGAGCACGGCATTGACCTGGAGCCCGTCGGATTTCCGGTTCAGCGGCGGCAGCGCGTGATAGGCGCGGAAGATGTAGGAGGAACCGTCGACCAGGAATACATGATCGCCCTTGCCGGCCGCCTTCGCCGCAACCGGCTTGGCAGCAGCTTTGGCAGCAGCGGGCTTGGTGTCGGCGGCCGCGTTGGGCGCGGCCTTGGGGTCGGCTTTGGCGGTGGTCTTCGGCGATGTCTTGGGCATGGCCGCAATGTATGAGTTTTTGCGGAGTTTGACAGCCTCGGGAGGCGGATTTTTGGCGCGATTCCCACACCTCTCGTCGTCCCGGACAAGCGGAGCGCCGATTCGGGATCCATATCCACAGGGAGTGGTTCAGCGACGACTCGGAGTGCCAGCGTCGCGCCGCAACTTCTCCCTTTGGTGATGGGCCCCACTTTCGTGGGACGACACAGCTACTCCGCCGCCTGCAACACCGGTCCCGTCTTTCGCGGCGCGATCCAGAATGCATCCGGCCGCTCGAACAGGAAGCGCGCATTGAGCCGCAGCGCCACCTGCCAGATCGCCAGCGCGCCGAGCATGCCGGCGATGGTGACGATTAGCGACACCGTGCCGATGTCGGGAATGACGCCCGTGCGCAGCAGCAGCGTGCGCGTCGCCGCCATCGGCAGGAAGAAGGCGAGGTAGATCACGATCGAATGCTCGCCGCAGAAGCGGAGGAAATTGAGCCACTGCGCGCGCGCGAGCAGCGTACCCGTCGTGATGATGGCGCAGGCGCCGGCAAAGCCGAGCACGAGTGAGACGAGCTTCCATTCGCTGGCCCCCGACGCGACGAGGCCGGCATTGACCAGTGCCCAGGTTGCGAGCGCTGCGAGCGCCAGCGCGGGATGGCTGCGTGCGCGATCCGACAGGGCGAACACGTAAGGCGCGAACAGGTAGCCCGAATAGAAATAGACGAAGCGTGCGCAGAACTCGTCGATGACGGTCCAGCCGGTCGTGACGCGGGCCGTCTCCAGCGCGGCGGCGAGAAGCCAGATCGCGAGCGGCGGGAGTTTGCGTGTCAGTTTTGTGACGACGAAGAAGATCGGCAGCAGATAGATGAACCACAGCGTGCCGAACGGCTCGATGAAGGATTCGAGATACAAGAGGCCGACGTCGCGCCAGCTCGTCTCGGCCGCGAAGGCGGGCGCCTTGAAGCCGAACTGGATTGTCACCCAGACGACATAGAAATAAGCGAAATGCACCACCTTGCGGTCGAGATAGGTTCGCCAGTCCCGATCGATCACCAGAGACAGGAACAGGCCCGAAATCAGGAAGAAATCCGGCATCCGGAACGGCTTTGCGAAGGCCACGGCAACATGCATGAAACCGGTCTGGCCGGCCGCGAGCTCGACCCCCAGCACCGAATGCATCATCACGACCATGACGATGCAGATGCCCTTGGCGTAGTCGACCCAGTCGACACGCGCGGCGGAAGGGGCCTTGGAAAGGCTGGCCGCCGCGATTGTGCCTGATCGTGCCATGATGTCCCCTTTCGAGGCGTGTTCCGCCCGTCCCTGTATGGGTGCGGGGCAGTTTGGAGCCCAGTGGTTTCCGACTTCTTTACCCGTTCAAATCGCGGGCCGGTTTTTGCATCCGGACTGTTCCATGACCTCGGGAAAATGCTAAACCGCCGCGAATTGGGCTTCCGTTAACCAAGCTGGGAGGATTTTTCATGCGCATCGCGATGATCGGCACGGGTTATGTGGGACTGGTTTCCGGAGCCTGCTTTGCGGATTTCGGCCACGACGTCACCTGCGTCGACAAGGACGAGAAGAAGATCGCGGCGCTTCATCGCGGTGAGATCCCGATCTACGAGCCCGGCCTCGACGAACTGGTCGCGACGAACGTCAGGGCCAAGCGGCTGGACTTCACCACCGATCTCACCAAGCCGGTCGCGGATGCCGATGCCGTGTTCATCGCGGTCGGCACGCCCTCGCGCCGCGGCGATGGCCACGCCGACCTGTCCTACGTCTACGCCGCCGCCCGCGAGATCGCGCAAGCGCTCACCGGCTTCACCGTCGTGGTGACGAAGTCGACAGTGCCGGTCGGCACCGGCGACGAGGTCGAGCGCATCATCCGCGAGACGAACCCCGCGGCCGACGTCGTGGTCGCCTCGAACCCCGAGTTCCTGCGCGAGGGCGCGGCGATCCGCGACTTCAAGTTCCCCGACCGCATCGTGGTCGGCACCTCCGACGAGCGCGGCCGCAAGGTGATGGGTGATATCTACCGCCCGCTGTCGTTGAACCAGGCGCCGCTGATGTTCACCGAGCGCCGCACCGCCGAGATGATCAAATACGCCGCCAACGCGTTCCTGGCGACCAAGATCACCTTCATCAACGAGATCGCCGATCTCTCGGAAAAAGCCGGCGCCAACGTCCAGGAGGTCGCGCGCGGCATTGGCTTGGACAACCGCATCGGCACAAAATTCCTGCATGCAGGCCCCGGCTTCGGCGGCTCGTGCTTCCCGAAGGACACCAAGGCCTTGATCAAGATCGCGCAGGACTACGACGTATCCTTGCGCATCGTCGAATCCGTGCTGGCGGTCAACGAGAACCGCAAGCGTGCGATGGCGCGGAAAGTGAGCCAGGCGCTCGGCGGCTCGCTGCGCGGCAAGACCATCGCCGTGCTCGGCCTCACCTTCAAGCCCGACACCGACGACATGCGCGACGCGCCGTCGATCCCGCTGGTGACAGGCCTGATCGACATGGGCGCGACCGTCAAGGCGTTCGATCCCGTCGGCATGGAGCAGGCAAAGAGTGAGCTGCCCAACATCACCTACTGCGAGGACGCTTATTCCTGCGCGGAAGGCGCGGATGCGCTCGTCATCGTCACCGAATGGGTGCAGTTCCGCGCGCTCGATTTCGATCGGTTGAAGAAGACCATGGCGCAGCCGGTCCTCGTCGATCTCCGCAACATCTATCGCCCCGAAGACATGGAAGCCGCCGGCTTCACCTACGAGAGCGTCGGCCGGCCCCCTGTGCAGGGCTGATAGCTGCATTTCTCGTTGAAAGAAGCCGTCATGGCCGGGCTTGTCCCGGCCATCCACGTCTTGTTCACTCTCGCCTGAAAGAACGTGGATGCCCGGCACGACGGCCGGGCATGACGAGTGGATAGACCTTGCCCCGCAGCTTCGACACGCCCCTCCCAATCGATGCCGTGCTCGACGATTTGTCGCGCACGCTGGAGGCCAACAACGCCACTGTGCTGGTGGCGCCGCCCGGCGCCGGCAAGACCACGCGGGTGCCACTGGCGCTGCTGGATGCGCCCTGGGCGAAGGATAAGAAGATCATCGTGCTGGAGCCGCGGCGCATCGCGGCGCGGGCCAGCGCCGATCGCATGGCCAAATCGCTCGGCGAGCGCGCCGGCGAGACCGTCGGTTATCGCGTCCGCTTCGGCTCGAAGATCTCGCGCGCCACGCGCATCGAGGTGGTGACCGAAGGCATCTTCACTCGCCAGATCCTCGACGATCCCGAGCTCTCGGGTGTTGCCGCAATCCTGTTCGATGAATTCCACGAGCGCTCGCTCGATGCCGATCTCGGCCTCGCGCTGGCGCGCGATGCGCAAACCGGCCTGCGCGAGGATCTCCGCATCCTAGTGATGTCGGCCACGCTCGACGGCGCGCGCGTGGCCAAATTGCTCGGCGATGCGCCCGTCGTCGAAAGCGAGGGCCGCGCGTTTCCGGTCGAGACGCGCTATCTCGGTCGCAAGGCCGACGCGCCGATCGAACGGCAGATGGCGGATGCGATTGCGTCGGCGCTGCGCGCCGACAGCGGCTCGGTTCTGGCGTTCCTGCCGGGCGCCGCCGAAATCCGCCGCACCCAGAACTTCCTCGGTGAGCGCGTGCACGACGCCTCCATCGAGATCGTGCCGCTGTTCGGGGCGCTCGATGCCGCCGTGCAGGATCGCGCCATCGCACCGGCGCCCAGGGGCACGCGCAAGGTGGTGCTGGCAACCTCGATCGCCGAGACCTCGCTCACGATCGAAGGCGTGCGCATCGTGGTCGATTCCGGTCTCGCCCGCGTGCCGCGTTACGAGGCCGACATCGGCTTGACCCGGCTCGAGACCGTGCGCGCCTCGCGCGCGGCGGTGGACCAGCGTCGCGGCCGCGCCGGCCGCACCGAGCCCGGTGTCTGCTACCGGCTCTGGGACGAGCCGCAGACGGCCTCGCTTGCGCCCTACACTCAGCCGGAAATCCTCAGCGCCGATCTGTCGTCGCTGGTGCTAGATCTCGCGCAATGGGGCGTCACTGATCCCGGCGCATTGTCGTTCCTCGACCCGCCGCCGCAGCCGGCCTGGAAGGAAGCAAAAAACCTGCTGTCCGAGCTCAACGCGCTCGATGGCGACGGCCGCATTACCGCAGAGGGCAAGAGCCTGCGTTCGCTGGCGCTGCCGCCGCGGCTGGCGCGCATGATCGTGGATTCGCATCGTGCAGGCAGCGGCGAGGCCGCCGCCGAGATCGCCGCCATCATCACCGAGCGTGGGCTCGGCGGCGACAGTGTCGATCTCGAACATCGGCGCGACCAGTTCCGCCGCGACCGCTCGCCGCGTGCGTCCAGCGCGCGCGACCTGGCGCGGCGCTGGGCCTCGCAGGTCGCGGCATCGGAGAAGGCGGGGCAGCACGAGGATCTCTCGACCGGCCTGATGCTCGCCTATGCCTTTCCGGACCGTGTCGCGCGCAATCGCGGCAATGGCAGTTTCGTGCTGGCCAACGGCCGTGGCGCTTCGGTCGAGCAGACCTCCTCGCTCGCCCGCGCGCCCTACATCGCGATCGGCGAGATGACGGGGACGGCGGCGAGCGGACGCATCCTGCTCGCCGCGCAGATCTCCCAGGACGAGATCGAGCGGCATTTCGCCGAGCATATCGAGACCGCCGACGAGATCTCGTTTGATCGCGGCGCGATGGCACTGCGCGCGCGGCGCAGGCGCGCGCTGCATGCGATCACGCTGTCCGAGGCGACACTTGCCGTGTCGCCCTCCGAGGAGACCGCGCGCATCCTTGCCGATGGGTTGATCGCCGCAGGTCTCGACCGGCTGCCCTGGTCGAAGACCGCAAAACAATGGCGCGACCGCGTGATGTTCCTGCGCAAGGCCGAGGGTGACGGCTGGCCCGACCTCTCCGACGCGGGATTGATCGCGCGGCGCGAGGATTGGCTGGTGCCGGCGCTCTACGACAAGATCGCGCTCAAGGACATCTCAGCGGGCGACCTCTCCGACGCGTTGATGGCGCTGCTGCCTTGGGACATGCGCGCGCGGCTCGATCGCGAGGCTCCGACCCATTTCGAAGCGCCGACCGGAAGCGCGCTCGCGATCGATTACGAGGCCGAGCAGGGGCCGACCATCGCGGTGCGGCTCCAGGAATTGTTCGGCCTCAACACCCATCCCGCGATCGCCGCGGGCAAGGTGCCGCTGGTGCTGGAATTGCTGTCGCCGGCGCAGCGCCCGGTGCAGGTGACGCGCGATCTCCCCGGCTTCTGGCGCGGCAGCTACGCCGCCGTGCGCTCCGACCTGCGCGGCCGTTACCCGCGCCACCCCTGGCCGGACGATCCGGCGAACGCAGTGCCGACAAGGCGGGCGAAGCCGCGCGGAACGTGAGATGCCCCCTCGCTCGTCCCGGAGACGAGGAGAAGTTCGGGCCACCGCATTAACCGTCCGCTCATCCTTTTCGGCAAAATGACACGAGCCTGGCCACAGCTCCGCTCGCGGCCGGTCCTGTCGCGTGGTGAAATCGAGCTCTCGGCTCGGAAGTGGTGTGATGCGTAACATTATGATCATCGCGGCCGTCATGATCGGCCTCGGCACCTTCATGGCGCAGATGGCGGACAGGATGAGCTCTGCTTCGGCAACGTCAGCGCCGCGCACCACGGTCGCGGTTGCGGCCACGGCGCCAGCCGGCGGCCGCAGCCTCAGCATCCCGCGCGACGGCCGCGGTCATTTCCAGACCGAGGGCCGGATTGACGGCCAGCGCATGGGCTTCATGGTCGATACCGGCGCGTCCGTCGTTGCGCTGAACGAGACCTCGGCCGCCCGCTTTGGCCTCCGTCCGTCGCGCAGCGAGTACAACGCCACCGTCTCGACGGCCAACGGCACCATCAAGGCCGCGCGCACGCGCATCGCCATGCTTGAGGTCGGTGGCCTCGTCGTGCGTGACGTCGATGCCATGGTGCTGCCGGACGCGGCGCTCTCCGAGAATCTTCTCGGCCTCTCCTTCCTGTCCCGCCTGAAGCGATTCGAATATTCCAACGGCCAGATGGTGCTGGAGCAGTAGGGCCAGCCCGCGCGATCGCGCGACCGTCCATTTCGAGAAAATATCCTTGCTCTGGCCGCCCTCGCGGCAACGTCTCTTCGTTACCAATCTGCCGCAATTATCGGCCATAAGCCTTCATTCCCGCCTTTCGTTGCAGCCCGGCATTCGCTAAGGCTGCAGCAAATCCTGCCCCCCCTTTCACGAGACCGTCTCAATGTTCCCGAAGCCGAAATCCGTATTGTTGCCAAACACCTACGCCTTCGAATCCGAGCCGATGGTGAAGCCGACGGGCTTTCGCGAATACGACGCGCGCTGGTTGTTCCAGAAGGAAATCAACCTGATGGGTGTGCAGGCGCTCGGCATGGGGCTGGGCGCGCTGATCGCCGAACTCGGCGTCAGGCAGGAGATCGTCACCGGTCATGATTTCCGCGGCTATTCGGCCTCGATCAAATACGCGCTGATCTCCGGTCTGATGGCTGCGGGTTGCAAGGTGCATGACATCGGCCTTGCGGTGACGCCGATGGCCTATTTCGCGCAGTTCGACTTGGATGTGCCCTGCGTCGCCATGGTCACGGCCTCGCACAACGACAATGGCTGGACCGGCGTCAAGATGGGCGCCAACCGCCCGCTGACCTTCGGCCCCGACGAGATGACGCGGTTGAAAGAAATCGTTCTCAATGCCGAGTTCAAGAACAAGGTTGGTGGCTCCTACCAGTTCCACGAGAATTATCCGGCGCGCTACATCGCCGACCTCACCTCCCGACCGAAGCTGGCCCGAAAGCTCAAGGTGGTCGCGGCCTGCGGCAACGGCACCGCCGGCGCATTTGCGCCGCAGGTGCTGGAGGCCATCGGCTGCGAGGTGATCCCGCTCGATACCGAGCTCGACCATACCTTCCCGAAATACAATCCGAACCCCGAGGACATGGAGATGCTGCACGCGATCCGCGACGCGGTGCTGCATCACAAGGCCGATGTCGGCCTCGGCTTCGACGGCGATGGCGACCGCTGCGGCGTCGTGGACGACACCGGCGAGGAGATATTCGCCGACAAGGTCGGCGTGATGCTGGCGCGCGACATGTCGGCGATCCACAAGGACGCACAGTTCATCGTCGACGTGAAATCGACCGGCCTCTTCATCACCGATCCCGTGCTGCAGAAGCAGGGCGCGAAGACCGCCTATTGGAAGACCGGCCATTCCTACATGAAGCGCCGCACCAACGAGACGGGCGCGCTCGCGGGGTTCGAGAAGTCCGGCCATTTCTTCTTCAACAAGCCGTATGGACGCGGCTATGACGACGGCCTGGTCTCGGCGATCGCGATCTGCGACATGCTCGACCGCGCGCCCGGCAAGTCGATGGCGGACCTGAAGAACGCGCTGCCGAAGACCTGGTCGTCGCCGACCATGTCGCCGCATTGCGCCGACGAGGTCAAATACGGCGTCATCGACAAGGTCGTGAAGCACTTCGAAGGCTTGCAGGCGAAGGGCGCCAAGATCGGCGGGCAGGCGATCCGCGATCTCGTCACCGTCAACGGTGTCCGCGTCACGGTCGAGGACGGCAGCTGGGGCCTGGTGCGCGCCTCTTCCAACAAGCCCGAGCTCGTCGTCGTGGTCGAGAGTCCGGTCTCCGAGCAGCGCATGCACGACATGTTCGAGATGGTGAACAGCGTGCTGCGCACGCATCCTGAAGTCGGCGAGTACAATCAGAAGATTTGAGCGCCTGCGCGCGCTCAGCCTCCGGGCGGGCCGAACAGGGCGCGGAGCTTCGCGCCCGCACCCCGTGCCTTCCAGGCGTCGCCCAGCATCGCGATCCATTCGCCGAGCGCAATCCGGATCGGGTTGAAGGATTGCACGCCGCCAACGAGGCCGAACCGGAGCGGCTGGTCGGAGGGCCGTTCGGCAAAGGTCCCGAACAGGCGGTCGAACACGATGAGGATGCCGCCGTAGTTCTTGTCGAGGCACGGCTCATTGCAGGCATGGTGCACGCGATGGTGGCTCGGCGTGTTGAGCACCCATTCCAGGACGCCGAGCTTCGGCCCGAACTGGCTGTGGATGAAGAATTGATAGAGCAGGTTGATGCCGAGCATTGCCACGATCGCGAACGGATGAAATCCGATCAGCGCCAGTGGCAGGAAGAACAGGAAGTTGCCCGAGACGTTTCCAGTCCAGCCGAGCCGGATCGCCGCAGTCAAATTCAGTCGCGTCGTCGAGTGATGCACTGCATGCGTGGCCCACATCCAGCGAATGCGATGCGAGGCGCGATGCTGCCAATAATACAGGAACTCGCTGCCCAGGAATAATCCTGCGAGCGCGAGCGGACCGGTCTGCGCGAAGTCGAACAGGCGGTGCTCGTAAAGAAAGGCGAACGGCATCGCGAGCATGCCTGCCTCGACCGCGCGCAGCAGGTTCTGTCCGAGGGCCACGCCGAAAGAGGCAACGCTCTCGCGCCAGTCGTGGGTCTCGCGATGGGCAAGCCGGCCGATGCCGTATTCGAGCAGCATCAGGCCGATCGCCGTCGCCAGGACCACGTACCGGAGCGTTGGGTCGAGCAGGAGAGAAGCATAAGCCACGGTGCCCTCCTATTTCGGGGCGACGCCGGTGGTGACGGCGCTGCCCCTTAGCGCCTGCGCACGGGGCAATGCCTGTGCGCAGGACGAGGTGAGCTTGCCGGCATGGGATTGCAGGCAGGCCAGGATGCGTCCGCCGCCCGGCGCGACGTTGCTGCAAAGGCTCTCGTAATCGGTGCGGCAGGCCTGCATGACCGTGCGCGCTTCGTTGCGCATCTGCGGCGTGATCTGCGTTTGCAGCTGGCTCTGCGCGAACGCGGAGGTCGAGGCGCCGAGGGCGACGACGGCCGCGGCTTGCGGCAGGACACGGAAGATCGATGGCACGGTACGGATCCTTTCTGGTCTGTTTCGATAGACCGTCGCCGCCCGGGGCAGATGCGGCGACGGTCCGGCCCGCTCAGCGCGAGATCGTGCCGGTGCGGGTGTAGGTGTTGCCGGCGGGACCGGTGCGGGTGACGTTGCGCGTGCAGCTTCCGTAGGCGCAGCTTCCCGTCGCGGTGACGTGGGAAGTGCCGCGCGGCCCGGTCGCCGTCGCCGACCGCGTCCAGGCATTGGCGTCGGCCGCGGCGGCGAGCGACAGGCCGCCGATGACAAGGGAGGCAAGGAAGAATTTGGTCATGGTCGTCGTCTCCTGATGGGGCTGCCGTAAGCGGGAGCCATGGGGAGGAGACTGGTCGGGCCGCGTCTGCGGCGCATTGCCGGGACGAAACGATTGTTATGGCTTTGTCGGCCTCGTGTAACACTATGTAACAAGGAAGCTCGCGCCCTTGCCTGACGCGAGCCATTGCTCACAATGCAGCCATGAGTATGCAAGCAGCCACGATCCTCATGGTGGAGGACGATCCCGAGATCAGCCGCCTCGTTGCCGACTTCATGCGGCGCGAGGGGTTCGAGGTCGCTTGCGTCGCCGACGGCAAGGCCATGGATTCGATGCTCCAGCGCCTGCGGCCCGACCTCGTCATCCTCGATTTGATGCTGCCGGGCGAGGACGGGCTTTCGATCTGCCGCCGCTTGCGCGCCGACGATGCCATCCCGATCCTGATGCTGACGGCCAAGAGCGACGAGATCGATCGCGTGGTCGGCCTCGAGATGGGCGCAGACGATTACCTGACGAAGCCGTTCGGTCCGCGCGAGCTGCTGGCGCGGGTTCGCGCCATCCTGCGCCGTGCCAACGGGGCGCCGGCAAAGCCGCTGGTCCGGCGTTTTGCCTTCGACCGCTTCGTCGTCGATCTCGATGCGCGCAGTGTCGAGACGACCGAGGCCGAGGCGCCGGAGCTGCAATTGACCAGCGCCGAGTTCGACCTGCTCGGTTGCTTCGTGCAGCGGCCGCGAAGGGTGCTCACGCGCGACCAGATCCTCGACTGGACCCGCGGACGTTCGGCCGAGCCGTTCGACCGCACCGTCGACATGCTGATCTCGCGGCTGCGCCGCAAGCTCGACGGTGCAAGTCCCGGCTCCAACCTGATCACGACGGTGCGCAACGGCGGCTATCTGTTCACCGCGACCGTCAAGCAGGTGTCCTGATGCTGCGCGTGACGCTCGCCGCGCGGCTCGCCCTGATCGGACTGGTGGGGATTACCCTGGTGACTACCGTGGTCGTCGCGATCTTCTACCGGACAACCCTCCGCGAAAACGAGCTGACACGGCCTTCGCCAGCGCGTCTTGATGCGCTGGCCACGCTCCTGGAGCGAACGGACGCCGGTTCACGGCAGGCCGTGCTCGATGCGGTGTCTTCGCCGCAGTTCACCGTGCGCATCGTGCCGTCGGGCGCGCCGGTCGGCGGCGAGACGCCGCCAGAGCAGCAGGAACTGCGCGAGACCTATGCGGCCGGCCTTGCGGGCCGCCCCGTTGAGATCGTGCCGCCGTCCGATCATCGGGGTAGCCGGGTGTTTCCCCGCCTCGCGCGGCTGATGGCCAATGCGATCGAATTCCGCATCGGCCTGCGCAGCGGCGAGTTGCTGGTCATCGACGCCTATACCCGCCTGCCGGTGACCCCGTTCGGCCTGCCCGTCGGCTTCGGCGCGGGCCTGTTCGGCTCGATCGTGGCGCTCCTGGCGCTGCTGGTCATGCAGCGCGAGACGCGGCCGCTGGCGCGGCTCGCTGCCGCCGTCGATCGCGTTGACCTGTCGGCCGATCCGCCGCCGCTGCCGGATGCGCGACGCAGCGCGCCGGAGATCCGCGCGGTCATCGCCGCGTTCAACCGCTTGCAGGGGCGGCTTGCCGAGATGCTGCGTGCGCGCATGACGCTGGTTGGCGGCATCGCCCACGACGTCAGGACTTTTGCGACACGGCTGCGGCTGCGCGTCGAGCACATTCCCGACGATGCCGAGCGGCAGCGGGCGGTCGCCGATATCGACGACATGATCCGCCTGCTCGATGACGCGCTGCTGTCAACGCGGGCGGGTGCCGGCGGACTGTCACAGGAGATGGTCGAGCTCGCCGCGCTGGTAGCCGTCGAAGTGAACGACCGGCGTCTTCAGGGCTCAGCGGTCGATCTGGTCACGGACGAGCGTGCGCGCAACGTCGTCGTCCTCGGCGACCGGCTCGCCCTGCGACGGGTCTTCGCCAACATCATCGACAACGCGCTCGCCTATGGCCATGCCGCGCATGTGCGCACGGCCCTGAAGGACGGTGCCGTCGTCGTGTCGATCGGCGACGAGGGACCCGGGATTCCCGCCGATCAGCGTCAGACCGTGCTCGAGCCGTTCCACCGGCTGGAGAAGTCGCGCAATCGCGCAACCGGCGGCGCCGGACTTGGTCTCGCCGTTGTCCGCAGCCTGGTCGAGGCCCATGGCGGGACGATCGCGATCGGCGCGCCCCCGGACGGAGGCACGCGCGTCAGCGTCACCCTGCCGGTGTTTCAGCCAGTCTAGAGCGTTCTCGAGCGAAGTGGTTACCGGCTCGCGTCAAGAAAACGCGTCAGAACAAGAATCTGGAGCTCCGGTTCTGACGAGATCAGGACCGGAGGTCCAGGCGTCAGGCCGTCACCACCGCGGGAATCGGCAACGCGGTAACGGACTTGATCTTCTCCATCGCGAAGCGCGAGGTGACGTTCTTCAGCGGCACCGCGCTGATCAGCTTCTTGTAGAACACGTCATAGGCCTGCATGTCCGCGACCACGACGCGCAGCATGTAGTCGACGTCGCCGGCCATGCGATAGAACTCCATTACCTCCGGCATGGCGCTGACGGCTTCGGCGAACCGCTTCAGCCAGGCGTCCGAGTGATCGGCGCTCTCCACCGACACGAACACGGAAATGCCGAGCCCGATCTTGTTCTGGTCGACCAGCGCCACGCGCTTGATGATCACGCCGTCGGCCTCCAGGCGCTGGATGCGCTTCCAGCAGGGGGTCGAGGACAGGCCGACGCGGTCGCCGATCTCGGCGACCGAGAGGGAGGCGTCCTCCTGAAGGACCATCAGGATCTTGCGGTCGATGGCATCGAGGCGGCGGCTGGTCTCGGGAACCTGAGCGGCGACATCAGTCATTTGAAGAACTTTGTTTCATTTAAGGGGCTGATTTCCCTGATATAGAGAAAATCCTTCCACGGCAAGCCTATAATCTTCGCGGAGCAGTGGAGCTGCTCTAGGGCCGGTCCCGTAAAAAGTCTTCAACTTCAATGCGTTGTGGGGCGGCAAGGCCGCCGCCATGGCGGGTGCATTTCAGTGCTGCGGCGGCCGCAGCGAATCGCAGCGCCTCGCGCGCCCCCTCGCCCTCGGCGAGGCGAAGCGTGAAGGCACCATGGAAGACATCGCCGGCGCCAAGCGTATCGACCGCCTGGACCGGGAAGGCCGGAGTTTCTTCCAGCTGGCCCTTTTCGTTCAGCCAGGTCGTGCCATGCGGGCCGTTCGTGGCCGCGATGAACGCCGTCGTCAGCCCCGCCAGAAGCCTCAGTGCCTCGCCGTCGCCGGCGATGCCGGCCGTCTCCTGCAGCTGCGCGCTGGCGAACAGCAGATGCGAGGCGGCGGTGAGCAGGCCATCCTGCAACGACATCGCGCGATCGACGCCGACGATGACGGGAATGCCGCGCTGCCGTGCCTCGACGCAGAGGGAGGTTGCGAACGTAGCACAGCGGCTCTCGACGAGGACCGCCCGGCAGTCGGCGAGCAATTCGTCGGCGTCGGGCAGCTTCGTGCGCCACAGGCCGGGGTCGCGATAGATGGTGAGTGTCCGCTCGCCCGAGGGCTCGATCATGATCGCCGAGATCGGCGTGGTCAGGCCCGGCATGCGCACGATGTGCGTGATGTCGATGCCCTCCTGCGCCATCCGTTGAAGGATGAAGCCGCTTGACGTCTCGCCGGCATCGCCCATCGGCCCCGTGAACGCTACCCGGCCGCCGAGCCGCGCGATGGCGATCGCCGCATTGAGCGCGTTGCCGCCACAGATCTCTGCGAGATCGCCGGCGTTGGCCTTGCTGCCGCGTTCGGGCACGGCCTCGACACGAAAGATCAGGTCCCGCACCGGCATGCCGATGCAGAGGATGCGCGGCGCGATCCCGGCCATCGATGGTCTCAGCTCAGGCACTGCTCTTGTCGTGCACCCAGCGGCCGAGCAGATGATGAGCGATCGCGAAGGGATGCGGGCCGGCGAGCCCGTCGGGATGCGTCCGCGTCAGCATCAGGGCCGCCTCCTCGCGCGTGAACCAGCGCGCGTCTTCCAGCTCCATGCGATCGACGACGATGTCCTCGTTCAGCGCCCGTGCGCTGCAGCCGATCATCAGCGATGACGGATAGGGCCAGGGCTGGGTCATGTAATATTGCACGTCGGTGCAGCGAATGCCGGACTCTTCCAGGATCTCGCGGCGCACCGCGTCCTCGATGGTCTCGGCCGCCTCGACGAAGCCGGCGAGGCAGGAATACATGCCGGGCGGAAACTGCTTCTGGCGGCCGAGCAGGCACTTGTCGCCAGAGGCGACCAGCATGATCACGACCGGGTCGGTGCGCGGAAAATGCTCGGCCTTGCAGGCCGGGCAATCGCGCTTCCAGCCGCCTTCCTTCATCGCGGTACGCGTGCCGCAATTGGCGCAATAGCCGTGGCGCTGATGCCAGCTCACCATCGACTTCGCCATCGCGATCGCCGACAGCTCCTGTGGCGGAAGCGCCCCCTGCATCGCCATGCCGCGCAGCTCGGTTATGGTATGGTCCTCCCGGCCGACCAGCTTCTCGGCGGCGGCCTGCGATAGTCCCATCCCGAACACGGCCGCGCCATCGCGCAGGCCCAAGAAGATCGTCCCGGGATTGGCGCCGCACTTCAGCGCCTCCTCGATCGAGAGCATCGCGCGTACCGTCTCGCCCTCGCGCTTCACCAGCAGCGAGTCGCGATAGACCACATAGGCGCGCGATGACGGCTTCTGCTCGAGCGCGAACAGCTTCTCGTCGTCGCGGCGCAGATGCGCGGCGCGGTCGAGAATGTTGGTGACGAAGGCCGGCTGCCCCAGCGGAAACGCATCGGATGCTGACATTTCTTGCTCTTTCAACCCAACCAGATCTTGCGGCGGAGCGCGCTGATGAAATTCTGCACTTCAGTGGCGTCGTGCGCCAGCGGCTGCATCACGCCCCACACCGGCCGCGGCCAGGCCGCGTCACTGGTCCGGCGCGCGATGATGTGAACGTGCAGCTGCGGCACGAGGTTGCCCAGCGCGGCGATATTGAGCTTGTCGCATCTGGTGATCTCCTTCAGCGCACGCGAGACGCGGGAGATCTCCGTCATCAACTGCGCCTGCTGCACCTCGTCGAGATCGATGATCTCGACCGCGTCGGGCCGTCGCGGCACCAGCAGCAGCCAGGGATAATGCGCGTCCTTGATGACCAGCACCTTCGACAGCGGCAGATCGCCGATGTCGATGGTGTCCTCTTTCAGGCGGGAGTGCAGCGACCAGGCAGGTTCGGGCATGAAGACCTTCTCGTGATGATTCCTACCGTCGCAGACAGCACGGCCCCGGACAATAACCGTGATACGCCGTTGCATCGGGGCGGGCATGCCAATCCGGCCGGGCTGGCCGCGATCGGCCAGGCCGCCCGTCTGTCCGGCGCCTTGGGGAACAGCCATACAGCCCGCTTGCTTTCCGCTCCCTTTGGCCCCAAATAGGGACCGGGAGATTGGCGGTGGACGAGCCACTCGCCAACCGGGTCAGGTCCGGAAGGAAGCAGCCCTAACGAGGTCCGGATCGGGTCGCTCGTCAGTCTCCTACCTGTTTTTTCGAGCGAATTGCGCCGGCGGTCGTCCCGCCAGCGCGCTCCTTTCCGCAAGAGCCGGCCGAGAGAGATTTCATTGCGGATCGACCGATGACCGACGCCGGCGCCCCTCCCAATCCCGATAGCGCCAGCCAGGCTGGCTTTGCCCTCGGTGCCCAGCCGGGCACACCCTATCGGGTGCTGGCGCGCAAGTACCGCCCTTCCTCTTTTGACGACCTGATCGGCCAGGAGGCGGTGGTCCGCACCGTCTCCAATGCGTTCGAGACCGGGCGCATTCCGCAGGCCTGGATCCTCACCGGCGTCCGCGGTGTCGGTAAGACCACCACCGCGCGCATCCTCGCCCGCGCGCTCAACTACGAGATGCCTGATGGTTCGGTGAAGGGCCCGACCATCCACATGCCGACCTTGGGCGTGCACTGCCAGGCGATCATGGAAAGCCGTCACATGGACGTGCTGGAGATGGACGCCGCCTCGCACACCGGCGTCGACGACGTCCGGCAGATTAATGACAGCGTGCGCTATGCCCCCGCCAGCGCCCGCTACAAGGTCTACATCATCGACGAAGTCCACATGCTGTCGACGGCGGCCTTCAACGCCTTCCTGAAGACGCTGGAGGAGCCGCCGGAGCACGCCAAGTTCGTGTTCGCGACCACGGAAATCCGCAAGGTTCCGGTCACAGTGCTGTCGCGCTGCCAGCGCTTCGACCTGCGCCGGGTCGAGGCGGACGTGCTGATGAAGCAACTTGCCAACATCGCGGCCAAGGAAAACGTCGAGATCGAGCCGGAGGCGCTCGGCATCATCGCGCGCGCCGCCGAAGGCTCGGTGCGTGATTCGCTGTCGCTGCTCGACCAGGCGATCGCGCATGCGGCAGGGCAGGTGAAGGCCGACGCGGTCAGGCAGATGCTGGGCCTCGCCGACCGCACCCGCGTCATCGATCTCTTCGATTCGCTGGTGCGCGGCGACATCGCCGCCGCTTTCAGGGAGTTCCGCGAGCAGTACGACGTCGGCGCCGATCCCATCGTCGTGCTCTCGGACCTCGCCGAGTTCGTCAATTTCGTCACCCGCGTGAAGATCGTGCCGGCGACCGCCGACAACGTCGCCTATGGCGAGACCGAGCGGGTTCGCGCGCGGGACTTCGCCGCGAAGATCTCGATGCGCGTGCTGTCGCGGATGTGGCAGATGCTGCTCAAGGGCATCACCGAGGTGCAGGGTGCGACGCGTCCTGCGGCCGCCGCCGAGATGGTGCTGGTCCGCATCGCCTATGTCGCCGACCTGCCGACGCCGGACGAAGCGATCAGGATGCTGGAGCAGAACGGCGGCGGCTCACCGGTCTTGAGCGGCGGCAGTGCGGCGCGCAGCGCGCCTTCGGCGCCAATTGCGTCCGCGGCGCCTGTTCGCATGCCGACCTCCTCGCCCGCTTCGTTCGGCGGTGGCGCGGCCCGGCCGCAGATGGCGGCCCCCGCGCCGGATCCGCAAGCCGCGGCACCGCAGCTGCGCGTCACCAGCTTCACCCAGCTCGTCGCGCTCGCCGGGCAGAAGCGCGACATCATGACCAAGAGCGCGCTCGAAGGCGACATGCGCCTCGTTCGTTTCGAGGAGGGTCGGCTGGAAGTCGCGCTCGAGCCCAACGCCTCCAAGACCATGATCTCCGAGCTCGCGAAGAAGTTCGAGCTGTGGACCGGCCGCCGCTGGACCGTGATCGTCTCCAACGAGCAGGGCCAGCCGACGCTGCGCTCGGTAAACCAAGCGGCCAAGCAGCAGCATGCCCGTACCGCGGAAGCCGATCCGCGCGTGCAGGAGGTGCTGTCGCGCTTTCCCGGAGCAAAGGTCGTCGAGGTCCGCAGGCTTGCCCCCGAGGCGCCGGAAACCAATATTAACGCCGACTATGGCAGTGACGATCCGCCCGACGGTTCCGACGGCGACGATTTCTAGCGCATGATCCGGAAAAGTGCGAAGCGGTTTTCCGATAAGATCATGCGCAAACAATATGCTAAGGCGCGATGATGATTCATAGCGCCTTAGCCTCTTTCAAGGACACGCACCCATGGCTGATTTTCTCGGCATGATGAAGCAGGCGGCGCAGCTGCAATCCAAGATGCAGGAGATGCAGGAGCAGCTCGCCAACGTCGAGGTCGAAGGCATCTCCGGCGGCGGGCTCGTCGCCGTGCGCATGACCGCGAAGATGGACGTCAAGGGCATCAAGATCGATCCCTCGCTGATGAAGGCGGAAGAGCGCGAGGTGCTGGAAGACCTGCTCGTCACCGCGCTCAGCGATGCCCGCCGCAAGGCGGAGACCGCCATGCAGGAGAAGATGCAGGCCCTCACCGGCGGGCTCGGCCTGCCGCCGGGGTTGTTCGGCCAGTAACAGGATTTTCTCGTTGTTGGAATTCGTCCGCGGTTTCGTCCCACCTCTCCCCAACGGGGAGAGGTCGATTTGCTCCTGGCGATGCGAAGCATCGTCCGGTGCAAATCGGGTGAGGGGGCTCACGTCCCGTGATGGTGCGGAACCCCTCACCCGCGCCTTCGGCGCAACCTCTCCCTATGGGAGAGGTTTGCCGCCGTCGTTGCCGCGGCGAGGCAACCCTATTTCGGCATGGCTTGGAGCAGATGGGCGCGGTTGCAGGTCCTGAAATCGAGCGGCTGGTCCAGCTGCTCGCACGGCTGCCGGGCCTCGGTCCGCGCTCTGCGCGGCGCGCTGCGCTGCATCTGATCAAGAAGCGCGAAGCGCTGATGATGCCGCTGTCTTCCGCCCTCCAGGTCGCGCTTGACAAGGTCCAGGTCTGCAAGACCTGCGGCAACATCGACACGCAAAATCCCTGCACGGTCTGCACCGATCCGAAGCGCGATCCCTCCATCATCGTCGTCGTCGCCGACGTCGCCGACCTCTGGGCGCTGGAGCGGGCCAATGCCACCCAGGGGCGCTATCATGTGCTGGGCGCGACATTGTCGCCGCTCGACGGCGTCGGCCCGCAGGACCTCACCATCGACGCATTGGTGGCGCGCGCGCATGATTCGCAGGTGCACGAGATCATCCTGGCGCTGAACGCGACCGTGGACGGCCAGACCACGGCGCACTACATCACCGACCTGCTTCAGGACGCCAATGTGAAGGTGACGCGGCTCGCCCATGGAGTTCCTGTCGGCGGCGAGCTTGATTATCTCGATGAAGGTACGCTATCGGCTGCGATGCGGCAGCGCACCCTGTTCTAGCCATCCAGACTTTACGGAACGGACGACATGACGAAACTTTTCGCCACACGACTGGCTTTGGTCGCGATGATGACGATGCTGGTGAGCCCGGCCATCTCCGCGCAGCAGGGCGACGAGACGCCGCCGCCGTCCAAGCCCGGCAAGCCGATCAACACCGGCGACGTGCTCTCAGGCGAACTGAACGCGATGAAGGTCCGCGACGTCAAGAACGGCAAGCGCGTCGCGACCTACCAGATCACCTCCGAGCCGCGCCGCCTGCCGCCGCCCGAACGGGCTGTGCAATCTCGAGACCGGCCCGGAGACCTTCCAGCTCGTCACCTCCACCGATGCGCAGGCTGCACAGCTGAAATCGTTCGTCGGCAAAGAGATCTCGGTCAAGGTCGACGAGATCGCCTGCGCCAGCGACGCCGGCCAGATGAGCGAGGCCGTGATCACGAAGTGGAGCTTGATCAGGAAGCAGTAGAGGACGGAAGCTCTCTCCGTCGTCATTGCGAGGAGCCCTTGCGACGAAGCAATCCAGACTGCCGCTGCGGTGACAGTCTGGATTGCTTCGCTTCGCTCGCAATGACGAACGAGAGAGGTGAGTTCTACACTCGCACCTGCTCCAACGTGTCGAAATGGTCACGCTTCTGCAAGTAAGCCAGC
Source organism: Bradyrhizobium sp. USDA 327 (assembly GCF_041262065.1). Lineage (NCBI taxonomy): Bacteria > Pseudomonadati > Pseudomonadota > Alphaproteobacteria > Hyphomicrobiales > Nitrobacteraceae > Bradyrhizobium > Bradyrhizobium sp. USDA 327. The sequence goes on from NZ_JBGCCW010000001.1 coordinate 7,661,207, forward strand.
AGCATCAAACTGGGGATGGCGACGAGGACGGAGATCGCGAAGAACATCGGCCAGCCCGTCGCCTTCGCCAGATAGCCCGCGCCCGATGACAGGTAGGTGCGTCCCACGGCGGCGAGCGCCGTCAGCAGCGCATATTGGGTCGCGGTGTGCAGCGGGTTCTGGCACAGCGCCGAGAGATAGGCGACGAAGATCACGGTGCCGATGGCGTTGCAAAAATTGTCGGAGGTGATTGCGAGGGTCAGCGCCCATTCATTGACGCCGACGAGTGCCAGCCACGAGAACGACAGGTTTGAGATTGCCTGTACGATGCCGCCGATCCACAGGCTCGTTGCGAGCGAATAGCGCCGTGCCACGAAGCCGCCGGCAAACCCTCCGGCCAAGGTCGCTGCGATGCCGACGCCCTTCACGATCACCGCGTAGTCGTTCCGCGTGAAGCCGATGTCGATCACGAACGGCACGGTCATGTTGCCGGAGAACGCGTCGGTGAACTTGAACAGCACGACGAAGGCAAGCGCCGCCCATGCTTCCTTGCGGCTCAGGAATTCCGAGAACGCGCCCATCGCGGCATGGAACACCCGCATGAGCGCGTCCTCGTTCTGCGTGGCCGCCTCGGCGCGCTTGGATTGTGCGGGCTCGGTGGCGGCCAGCGCCGTCACCGTGCCAATCAGCACCAGAGCCGCCATCACCACATAGCCCCACATCCAGGCGGCGCCACGCGGGACGATCGCCTCGAAGCCGGTGACGATGAACAAGGCGCCCGCGGTCGATATCAGCATGCCGATGCGATAGGCCGCGACATAGGCGGCCATGCCGGCGGCCTGCTCGCTTTCGGGCAGGCTCTCGACGCGGAATGCATCGACGACGATGTCCTGCGTCGAGGACATCGTCGCGACCAGGAGCGCACCAAGCGCAACGAACAGCGGCGAGCGCGCCGGATCGGTCAGCGCCAACAGCAGGATCGCGCCGATCAGCAGCAGCTGCGAAAACACCAGCCACCCACGCCGGCGGCCGAAGGTGCGCGTGAAGAACGGCACGTGCAGCGCATCGACCAGAGGCGCCCACAGGAACTTGAGCGTGTACGGTGTTCCAACGAGTGCAAAGAGCCCGATCGTTCCGAGATCGACCCCCGCCTCGGCCATCCATACCAGCAGCGTCGATCCCGACAGCGCCAGCGGCAACCCCGACGAGAAGCCGAGAAACAGCACGATCAGCACCCGCGGCTGCAGGTAAACGGCAAGGCTGTCGCGCCAGGAGGGCGCAGGGGCCGAGCTTGCGGCGGGCGAAGTCGCGTCGGGTGCGGTCATGGGGCGGTGTTAGCAGATTCTGGAGGAAAAGACTCTTGCGAGCTCGGTGGGGCGGATGCTCTCTCCACCTCTCGATGTCATCGTCCGCGAAGGCGGACGATCCAGTAATCACCAGCGCCTTGGTTAATCGCGACCGCCGCGGCATACTGGATGCCCCGCCTGCGCGGGGCATGACAGCGCGCTAGGATTCTACTCCCCAGCCTGGAGCTTCCGCGGGAACAGCTCCGGCGCGGCTGTCGCAACCAGCCGCGGAGCCTCCGGCGTGTCGCTCTTGCTGAAATCGAGCTCCTCGATTCGTCCCGCGCGCTTTTCGATCTTGTCCGCGGAGATCAGCACCTGGCGGACGTCCTCGTTGACGTCGGCAAAATGCTTCTGCAGCTTCAGCACGCGGTCGCGCAGCCGGCCCAAATCGTCGCCGAGCTTGATCACCTCGGTGCGGATCTGGTCGGCGGCATCGCGCATGCGCGCGTCCTTCATGATCTGCTGCATCACCTGGATTGCGAGCATCAGCAGCGAGGGCGACACCAGCACGACGCGGGCGCGATAGGCCTTCTGGATCACGTCGTCGAAACCGTCATGGATCTCGGCGTAGACCGATTCCGACGGCACGAACATCAGCGCCATCTCCTGGGTCTCGCCGGCGACGAGATATTTTTCTGCGATGTCGCTGACATGCTTCATCACGTCGCCGCGCAGTCGTTGCGTGGCGATTCGCCGTTCCTCGTCGGTCCGGGCGTCGTGCAGCGCGGTCATTGCTTCCAGCGGAAATTTGGCGTCGATGCAAAGCGGGCGCTGATCGGGCAGGAACACGACGCAGTCCGGGCGCTTGCCGGTGGAGAGCGTGAACTGGAACTCGTAGGCACCCTTCGGCAGCCCGTCCTGGACGATCGCCTCCATCCGCGCCTGGCCGAACGCGCCGCGCGACTGCTTGTTGGCCAGCACGTCGCGCAAGGTGGTCACCTGGGTGGTGAGGTCGGTGAGGTTCTTGTGCGCGCTGTCGATGATGCCGAGCCGCTCGTGCAGGGCGCGCAGGCTCTCCATGGTGTTGCGGGTGGAGTGTTCCATGGACTGGCCGACGCGGTGGGTCACCGAATCCAGCCGCTCGTTCACCGCCCGCGCCATCTCGGCCTGACGGCCGGCCAGAGCCTGGGTCATGGCATCGACCCGGCCCGACGACTCGCTCTGCGCCCGCAGCACCTCGCTCAAACGTTCCTCGAGCTCGTCGGCCCGGATGGCGTTGGCCATGGCGAGTTCCGCGCCGCGCCGCCCGGATCGCGCGATCACGACCGCAATCACCACCAGCAGGATGAGAACCAGGGCGCCGAAGCCGATCAGCGCGTCCACGACGCGCACCGGCCACTCGCCGAGGATGAAGATGATGTCGTTCATGCCGACCCTTCTAGCCGATTCGCCATGGCGCACGAACGAATAGCGAACATTTTTGGTGAATGCTCCGTTAATTGTTATGGTTAATGAAACCTGAAGTTTTATGGTTAGCGGAGGGTTAACGGGGTTCCTGGCCGCATTGACCGCATCCGGCGAGCGTCTTAAATCGCGGCCATGGCCCTACGAGAAATCATCATCCTGCCGGACAAGCAGCTGCGCCTGGTCTCCAAGCCGATCGAGAAGGTCACGTCGGAGATCCGCAAGCTTGCCGACGACATGTTCGAGACCATGTACGACGCGCCCGGCATTGGCCTCGCGGCGATCCAGGTCGCGCAGCCCTTGCGCCTGATCACCATGGACCTCGCCAAGCGCGACGAGAGCGGCGAGACCAAGCGCGAGCCGCGCGTCTTCATCAATCCCGAGATCCTCGCTTCCTCCGAGGAACTCTCGGTCTACGAGGAAGGCTGCCTCTCGATTCCCGAATATTACGAGGAGGTCGAGCGCCCCGCGAAGGTGCGCGTGCGCTTCACCGATCTCGACGGCAAGGTGCACGAGGAGGACGCCGAAGGCCTCTACGCCACCTGCATCCAGCACGAGATCGACCATCTCAACGGCGTCCTGTTCGTCGACTACCTGTCGAAGCTCAAGCGCGACCGCGTGATGAAGAAGTTCGAGAAAGCCGCCAAGCGCGCGGCGGAGTAGGCCACGCCCTCCGCCGTCATGCCCGGCCTCGTGCCGGGCATCCACGTTCTTTGTCGCTCCGAGCAGGAAGAACGTGGATGGCCGGGACAAGCCCGGCCATGACGAGTACCTTGCTCGTTTCGAGGATTGTCTCGCCACATGCCCCTTCGCCTCATCTTCATGGGCACGCCCGATTTCTCCGTGCCGACGCTGCTCGAGCTCGTCGCGCACGGCCACGAGATCGTGGCGGTCTACACCCGCACCCCGAAGCCGGGCGGGCGGCGCGGCCTGCAATTGCAGCCGACGCCGGTCGAGGAAGCTGCGCGAAAGCTCGGCATTCCCGTGCTGACGCCGAAGACGCTGAGGACGCCGGAGGCACTGGAAGAGTTTCGCGCATTCGAGGCCGATGCCGCCGTCGTCGTCGCCTACGGCATGATCCTGCCGCAGGCGATCCTCGATGCGCCAAAGCTCGGCTGCTACAATCTACACGCTTCGCTGCTGCCGCGCTGGCGCGGCGCCGCGCCCATCAACCGCGCCATCATGGCCGGCGATGCCGAAAGCGGCGTGATGGTGATGAGGATGGATGTCGGCCTCGACACCGGCGACGTCGCCATGGCCGAGCGCATCGCGATCTCCGACAGCATGACCGCGCTCGATCTGCACGATCGCCTGTCCCGGCTGGGTGCCGATCTGATGGTGCGCGCGATGGCCGCGCTCGAACGTGGCGAGCTCCAGCTCGAGAAGCAGGGCGAGGACGGCGTCACCTACGCCGCCAAGATCGAGAAGGCCGAGGCGCGGATCGACTGGACCAGACCGGCGCGCGCCGTGCTGCGCCACATCCACGGCCTGTCGCCGTTTCCCGGCGCCTGGAGCGAGCTTGAGGATGCGCGCGTCAAGATCCTGCGCTGCGAGCTCGCGCAAGGCGCGGGCGAGCCGGGCGCGGTGCTCGACGACCTCCTCACCATTGCCTGCGGCGAGGGCGCGATCCGCATCATCGAGCTCCAGCGCGAGGGCAAGGGCCGGATGCAGGCCGCCGACTTCCTGCGCGGCGTGCCCGTGAGCCCGCCGATGCGGTTCGGTTGATGCCCCGCTACAAGCTCACCATCGAATATGACGGCGCGCCGTTCTTCGGCTGGCAGGTGCAGGAGACGCTGCCGTCGGTGCAGGGCGCGCTGCAGGCTGCGGTGAAGGCGATGACCGGGGCGGATCTGCGCGTGCACGGCGCCGGCCGCACCGATGCCGGCGTGCATGCGCGCGGCCAGGTCGCCCATGTCGACGTCGACAAGCAGTTTCCGCCGGGCCGTTTTCGCGACGGGCTCAACGCGCATCTGCGCCCGCATCCGATCGCGGTGCTCGAGGCGGAGATCGTGCCCGACGATTTCGAAGCGCGCTTCTCGGCAGTCAAGCGCCACTACCGCTATCGCATCGTCAACACCCGCGCCAATCTCGCGCTCGACGCCGGCCACGCCTGGCGCGTGCCGCGCAAGCTCGATGCCGACGCGATGCACGCGGCGGCGCAGCGCCTGCTCGGCAAGCACGATTTCACCACCTTCCGCGACACCGAGTGCCAGGCCAAGTCGCCCGAGAAGACGCTCGACCAGCTCGACGTGCTGCGCGACGGCCGCGAGATCACGATTCTCACTTCGGCGCGCTCGTTCCTGCACAGCCAGGTGCGCTCGATGGTGGGATCGCTGGTCTGGGTCGGCGAGGGGCGCTGGACCGCCGACGATCTCTCCGCCGCCCTCGCAGCCCGCAACCGCGCCGCCTGCGGCGTCGTCGCCCCGCCGGAGGGACTGTATCTGATGAAGGTGGATTATTAGCGGCTGATGCCGACACAGGCGTCGTGGCCGGGCTTGTCCCGGCCATCCACGTGCGTCAACATGCAACCATGCATGGCGGATGGGTCTACATCCTGGCGAGCGCGCCGAATGGCATTCTGTATGTCGGTGTGACCAGCGACCTCATTCGTCGCATCTACGAGCATCGAAATGGACTCGTGCCTGGCTTCACCAAGAAGTACGGCGTCAAGCTGCTCGTTTATTTCGAGCGCTATGACAACATTCAAACCGCAATCCAGCGCGAGCACAACATCAAGCATTGGTCGCGGACGTGGAAGGTCAGGCTGATCTTGAAGGATAATCCGGAATGGCAGGATCTCTACGACACGATTGTCCAGTGAGGTGACCCAAGCTCTCACCACATCGTCATGGCCGGGCCTGTCCCGGCCATCCACGTTCTTTCTTGTCAGCGGGCGGCAAAGAACGTGGATGCCCGGGACAAGCCCGGGCATGACGGCGGAGGGTTTGGCAGCGGTTCGCGACTACCCGAAATACCGCGTCAGGATCCCGCGATACACCTTCGTCAGCTTCTCCAGATCCGTCACCGGCACGCGCTCGTCGACCTGATGCATGGTCTGGCCGACCAGGCCGAACTCGATCACGGGGCAATAGCTGGAGATGAAGCGCGCATCCGAGGTCCCACCGCTCGTCGACAGCTCCGGCTTGCGCCCAGTCACCTCCTCGATCGCGGACACCGCAAGTTCGGTGAAGGGGCCGGGCTTGGTCACGAACACGTTGGAGTTCGACGGCTCCCAGACGATGCGGGCCTTGATACGGTTGCCGCAGGCCTTGGCGAGGCGGGCCTCGACCAGCTCGCGCAGGCTCGCCTGCGTGTGGTTGTCGTTGTAGCGGATGTTGAATCTTGCGCGGGCCTCGCCGGGGATGACGTTGAACGCCTTGTTGCCGACGTCCACTGACGTGAATTCGAGATTGGAGGCCTGGAACTGCGCGCTGCCGTGGTCGAGCGGCTCGTCGGAGATCGCCACGATCAGCCGCGAAATGTCAGGCACAGGATTTGATGCGCGGTGCGGATAGGCGACATGGCCCTGCACGCCGTCGACATAGAGCGTGCCGGATTGCGAGCCACGGCGGCCGACCTTGATGGTGTCGCCGAGCGTCTCGACATTGGACGGCTCGCCGAGCACGCAATGGTCGAATGTCTCGCCGCGTTCGGCGGCCCATTTCAACAGCTTGACGGTGCCGTTGACGGAGACGTCTTCCTCGTCGCCCGTGATCAGGAACGAGATCGAACCTTTTCCGTCCGCACGCGGCTTGCCGCCATTGGCCGCGAGATGCTCCAGCACCGCAGCCACCGAGCAGGCGATGCCGCCCTTCATGTCGACCGCGCCGCGGCCGTGCAGGACACCGTCCTTCACCTCACCGGAGAATGCGCCGACGCTCCAGGCACTCTCGTCGCCAGGCGGCACCACGTCGGTGTGGCCGGCGAAGGTGATGTGCGGACCTTCCGTGCCGATCCGCGCGTAGAGATTTTCGACGTCGGCGGTGCCCGGCTCGCTGAAGGTTACGCGGTGGCAGGTGAAGCCGGCTGCGGTCAGGGCTTTTTCAAGCACACCGAGCGCGCCGGCATCGGCCGGGGTCACCGAGGGGCAGCGGATGAGATCGCGGGCAATGGACAGGGCATCGGTCATGCGCGTCGGATCAATCCCGCAGCAGCTCGTTGATGCTGGTCTTGGACCGCGTGCGTTCGTCGACGCGCTTGACGATCACGGCGCATGCGGTGCTCGGGCCGATCTGGCCGTTCTTCATCGGCTTGCCGGGCAGCGCGCCGGGCACCACGACGGAATACTCCGGCACTTCGCCCATGAAGATCTCGCCGGTCTCGCGGTCGACGATCTTGGTCGAGGCGCCCAGGAACACGCCCATCGCCAGCACCGCGCCCTTGCGCACGATCACGCCTTCGGCGACCTCGGAGCGCGCGCCGATGAAGCAATCGTCCTCGATGATGACGGGCTCGGCCTGCAGCGGCTCGAGCACGCCGCCGATGCCCGCGCCGCCCGAGATGTGCACGCGCTTGCCGATCTGCGCGCAGGAGCCGACGGTGGCCCAGGTGTCGACCATCGTGCTCTCATCGACGTAGGCACCGAGATTGACGAAGGACGGCATCAAGACGACGTTCTTGGCGATGAAGGCCGAGCGGCGGACGATGGCGCCCGGCACCGCGCGAAAACCGGCGTCGCGAAAACGGTTCTCGCCCCAGCCCTCGAACTTCGATGGCACCTTGTCCCACCAGGTCGCCTTGCCGGGGCCGCCGGGAATGACACCCATGTCGTTGAGGCGGAAGGACAGCAGCACGGCCTTCTTCAGCCACTGATTGACCTTCCACTTGCCGTCCGCGCCGCGCTCGGCAACGCGCGCCTCGCCCTTGTCGAGGATCTCCAGCGACTGGTCCACGGCCTCGCGCACCTCGCCCTTGGTCGTGGTCGAGATGCCGTCGCGCGCCTCGAAGGCGCTGTTGATGCTGGATTCGAGGGCTGCAAGGGACATCGGAATTTCCTCTAGGGAGCAGGAATTTTGGTGGATTGGGGCGCTTTTTCGGGATTTGGAAAGGTCAAGTCAAGCGCACATTCGCCTCTGCCGGGCTTGTCCCGGGCATACTCCACCGTCGTTCCGGATCCGCCCTTCGGGCGCCCGGGAATGACGATGCCTGGTTGACCCGCTATGGCCTCACCGCAGCGCCGCCAGGAACCCCGTCAGATCGTCCGTGACGTGGTCGACATGGGCGGCGTCGCGGCCCTCCAGTTCCCAGTCCTCGCGCACCACCTCTTTCGTCCCATCCGGTACCACCAGCACCGTGGTCATGCCGAGCTGGTGCGGGACGGTGAGGTTGCGGGCGAGGTCCTCGAACATGGCGGCGCGGGTCGGATCGACCGCATGCTGGCTGAGGAATTTCTGGTAGGTCTGCGGCGCCGGCTTGGGCTCGAATTCGGCGGCGATGATGTCGAACACGCCGTCGAAATGCGAGGCGAAGCCGAGCCGCGCCAGCACCGCGTCGACATGGTCGACCGAGCCGTTGGTGAGGATCAGCTTGCGGCCCGGCAGCTTTGCGATGGCAGCGCCGAGCGCCGGATTCGGCTCCAGCGGCGAGTGGTCGATCTTGTGGACGTAGGCGAGATAGTCGTCGGCGGAGACGCCATGCAGGGTCATCATGCCGCGCATCGTGGTGCCGAAGCGCCGGTAATAGTCCTTCTGGATCGCCCGCGCTTCCTCCGGGCCGACGTTCAGCCAGCTGCAAACGAACTCCCCGATCCGCGCATCGACCTGCTGCCACAGATTGACGTGATGCGGATAGAGCGTGTTGTCGAGGTCGAACACCCAGGTGTCGACATGCGCGAAGGTGCGGGGCGGGGTCATCACAGCTCTCTCACTCACGGCACCGCAAAGCGCAGCGTCTTGCCGCCGCTCGACATGTCCACGGCGCCAAAGCCCGTCGGCGCAAATCCGCGCGCGCCGCAATCGGTCTGCTCGCTCGTCTCGAACTTGGTCTCGCGCGTGCAGAGCTGCTTGTCGCCGCCCCAGTTCAGCGGCCGGTCCTTCAGCTTGACTACGCGGTTGTCGGCGTCGACCGCTTCCGCGAAGCTGAAGATCTGCTTGGGCTGGCCGGTCACATCGGGGTGCAGGCAGGTCTTGGGATCGATGCGATACCAGCCGCGGCTCGTCACGGACTTGCCGTCATCGGTCGCGATCGCGGCCATCACCTTGTGCGGGGTGTCGTTGCACCAGGTGAGGCCGGTCGCAGAGGGCGTCTGCACGGCGTCGACCATGGTCTTGAACAGGTTCGGCGAGGTCACGACGTCCGACGACAATCCGCGGCTCTTCAGGAAGGCGGCCAGCGCCGCTTGCGTCTTCGGCCCGTCGACGCCATCGATCGGAGCTGCGTCGTAGCCTGCGATCACCAGCAGCCGCTGGATGCCGGCGAGGCGCGCCTGCTCGTCGTCATATTCCGAGTCCTCGGCGAGATAGGCAACGAGGTTGCCATCCGCCCCTTGCGTCGGAGTCACTTGCGTGAACGCGGCCTGGGTCTGGCCGCTGCGGCATTGTCGCGCCGCGGCGATGACGAAATTGTCCTGTGCGACGCACAGCATGTCGCGGCCGCTCTGCGGGATCGGGGAAGCGCCGTAGACGCCGAGCGCGCGGGCATTGAGCAGGATGCGGTCGGCCGTCAGCGTGCCCTGCACTACCACGCGGCAGCTGGCGGGATCGATCCTGAACCAGCCGCGCGTCGCGGTCGCCGCCTTGTCGTCGATGCCGATCGCGGCCTCCACGACATAGGACATGCGGTTGCAGATCTTGAGGTCGGCAAAGGCCGGCGCGGAGGAGAACAGGAACGAGACGATCGCTGCCGGCAGCGTCATCAGGAAGCGCGTGAGAGGCGGGCGGCTGGTTCGTCGCTCTCTCCATTCGTCATGGCCGGGCTTGTCCCGGCCATCCACGCGTTTGCCAAGAGAGGAAAGGTCGTGGATGCCCGGGCCTTCGCCGCGCCGAAGCGGCTTCGGCCGCGCAGGCGGGACAAGCCCGGGCATGACGGCTTTCGTGCGTGGCGTCTTCCGCGTCACTTGTGGATCAGCGTGCCCGTGCCCTGGTTGGTGAAGAGCTCGAGCAGCACGGCGTGTGGCATCTTGCCGTCGATGATGACGACGCCCTGCACGCCCTGCTCCAGCGCGTAGATGCAGGTCTCGACCTTCGGGATCATGCCGCCCGAAATGGTGCCGTCGGCGATCAGCTTTCGCGCGTCCTTGACCGAGAGCTGCGGGATCAGCTTCTTCGACTTGTCGAGCACCCCCGGTACGTCAGTGAGCAGCAGGAGGCGCTTGGCCTTCAGCGCGCCCGCGACGGCGCCCGCAAAGGTGTCGGCGTTGATGTTCAGCGTCTGCCCGTCCTGCGAGGTCGCGAGGTGGAGCCAGCACCGGGATCAGCTCGTAGCCGATCAGCTGGTTGAGCAGCGTGAGGTCGACCTTCTCCGGGTCGCCGACGAAACCGAGATCGATCGCCTTCTCGATGTTCGAGCCCGGATCGACGATGGTGCGCGTCGTCTTCGACGCCTTCACCATGTTGCCGTCCTTGCCTGACAGCCCGACGGCCTTGCCGCCTGCTTCGTTGATGTAGCCGACGATCTGCTTGTTGACGGAGCCGGCCAGCACCATCTCGACGATCTCGATGGTCGCAGCATCGGTGATGCGCAGGCCGGCGGCGAATTCCGAGACGATGCCGAGGCGCTTGAGCATGGTCGCGATCTGTGGGCCGCCGCCATGCACCACCACCGGATTGATCGCGGTCTGCTCCAGCAGCACGATGTCGCGGGCAAAGTTCTTCGCAGTTGCCTCGTCGCCCATGGCATGGCCGCCATATTTGATGACGATGGTTTCCTCGTCATACTGCTGCATGTGCGGCAGCGCTTCGGACAGGATGCGGGCCTGGTCGAGCGGAGAGATGTCGGTCATGTCGCGGTCTCGCTGGCGGGACGGTCGGTGCGCGTTCTATCCGATTGCCGGGCGCGGCGCAAAGTGTGGCGTTCCTTTTTACCCTCCAGGGGAGGGTAAGAGGCGCGCTACCTGTTCGCCGCGACCGCCGCCAGCGTCACCGCGAGCCAGCTCGCAATCATCACCATTCCACCCGTCGGCGCCGCGTAGGGAAACAGCGCGTGACCCGCATATTGCCGCAAGGCGAGGTCGCCCGCGAACAGCGCGGCGCCGATCACGAAGCCGAACGTGGCAACGAGGCAAATTCCGCCATGCAGAAGGCCGCGCGCGAGCAGCGCGACGGCGGCAAGTATGGCTGTTGCATGAAACAGCAGCATGGCGCTCGCCGACGCCAGCCGGCTCGCATCCGCGCCGTGGGCGGAGGCGGCGGCCAGCGCGACGCCGGCGGCGCCCATCATTCCGGCAAGCCCGATCAGGAGGCGATGGGCCACCATTACTTGCTCCGCTCTTCCAGGAGCTTTGCCATCGCGGCGCGCAGGCTCTCCATGCCGGTCGAGCTGCGCGACGAGGTCGCGAGCACGGTCGGGAACGCGGCCGGATGCTTGGCCAGCGCGGCCTCGGTCTCGGCGATGCGCGCCTGCAGCTCGGAGGCCTTCACCTGGTCTGTCTTGGTCAGCACGATCTGGTAGCTGACGGCGGAACGGTCGAGCGTCCCAAGCACTTCAAGATCGACGTCCTTGAAGCCGTGCCGCGCGTCGACCAGCACGTAGACGCGCGCCAGCGAGGCGCGGCCGAGCAGGAATTTGTGGATCAGCTCGGTCCAAGACGCGACCTGGCTCTTCGGCGCCTTGGCATAGCCGTAGCCGGGCATGTCGACGAGGCGCAGGTCGCTTTTCCCGGGCACCTCGAAGAAGATCAGCTCCTGGGTGCGGCCCGGCGTATGCGAGGTGCGCGCCAGGCCGTTGCGCCCCGTCAGCGCGTTGATCAGGCTGGACTTGCCGACATTGGAGCGGCCGGCAAAGGCGATCTCCAGCCCCGCCATCGGCGGCAGCGTGGCGATCGAGGGCGAGGCCCAGATGAACTGCCAGTCGCGGGCAAACAGCTTTCGCCCGGCTTCGATCAGCTTGTCGTCTGACTTGTCTGTCATATGAAAGTCTATCCTCGCGTCATGGCCGGGCTTGTCCCGGCCATCCACGTTCGTCCGCATGGCACCCTCCAAAACGTGGATGCCCGGGACAAGCCCGGGCATGACGATGTGGAGGCATTTGCGCCCGCATGACCGGGAACGCTCGCGTGAAGCTACGTCGCCTTCCGCGCGAACGTCGCCTTGAGATTGTCGAACAGCTCCACCTTCACGCCGTTGCGTCGCATGATGTAGCTCTGCTGGATCACCGAGAGCAGGTTGTTCCAGGCCCAGTAGATCACGAGGCCTGCGGGGAAGCCCGCCAGCATGAAGGTGAAGATCAGCGGCATCCAGTTGAAGATGAGCTGCTGCGTCGGATCCGGCGGCGTCGGGTTCAGCTTCATCTGGAACCACATCGTGATGCCCATGATGATCGGCCAGATGCCCAGCGCGAGGTAGTGGCCGAACACCGGGATCGTGGTCGGATCGAACGGGAGCAGCCCGAACAGGTTGAACAAATTGGTCGGATCCGGCGCCGAGAGGTCCTTGATCCAGCCGTAGAACGGCGCGTGCCGCATCTCGATGGTGACGAACAGCACCTTGTAGAGCGAGAAGAACACCGGGATCTGGATCAGCACGGGAAGACAGCCGGCGACCGGATTGATCTTCTCCTTGCGGTAGATCTCCATCATCTCCTGCTGCTGCTTCACCTTGTCGTCGGGATAGCGCTCCTTCAGCGCCATAAGCTGCGGCTGGATCGACTTCATCTTCGCCATCGAGGCGTAGGACTTGTTCGCCAGCGGGAAGAACAAGAGCTTCACGATCACGGTCACGAGCAGGATCGAGATGCCGAAATTGCCGAAGAAACGGAAGAAGAAGTCCAGCCCGAGGAACATCGGCTTGGTGATGAAGTAGAACCAGCCCCAGTCGATCAGCAGATCGAAATGATTGAGGCCGAGCTCCTTGTTGTAGCCGCCGAGCCCGGCGAACGGGAACACGCCGACGACGCCGGCTTCCTTGGCGCCGGCGAACAGCCGCGCGTTCGCCGTGCCGGTGCCGCCGATCGGGACGGTGACGGGATCGAGCAGGTAGTCGGTCTGGTAGGTGTGGACGTTGCCGACCGGGTTCGACGAGAAGCGCGCCTGGAGCTGGGCATTGGTGTCCGGCAGCAGCGCCGAGGCCCAGTACTTGTCGGTGATGCCGAGCCAGCCATTGGTGACCTTGAAGTTCACCGCCTTGGCTTCGTCGATCTTCTTGTAGGCGTATTCCTGCAAGCCCTGGTCGCCGAGATAGCCGATCAGGCCCTCGTGCAGGATGTAATAGCCCGACACCTGCGGCGCGCCATGGCGCGAGATCAGCGCGAACGGATAGAGCGTGACCGGCGCGTTGCCGACATTGCTCACCTCGTCCTTGACGGTGAAGAGATAGTGGTCGTCGACGGCAATGGTGCGGCGGAAGGTGAGGCCCTCGCCGTTGTCCCATTTCAGCACCACCGGCGTCGTCGGCGTCAGGCTGCCGCTGCCGTCCTGCTGCCAGACGGTCTGGGCATCGGGCATCTTCGCCGTCACGCCCGTCGCCGCCACCCAGCCGAACTCGGCGTAGTAGGGCTCCGCTGTGCCCGAAGGCGAATAGAGGACGATCGGCGGCGACTTCGGGTCGACCGTTTCGCGGAATTGCACCAGCGCGATGTCGTCGATCCGGCCGCCCTTCAGCGAGATGCTGCCGGCGATGCGCGGGGTTTCGATCTTCACGCGCGGGCTGGCTGCAATGGCGGCCTCGCGGGCGACGACCGGCTGGGCCTGCTGGCTCGCGCCCGGCGTTGCCGGCTGGGTCACGCTGCCCGGCTGCGGCGCGGTGCCGGGTGTCGCCGAGGCCGTCGGCTGCGGCGTGGTCTTCTGGAGCTCGGTCTGCGCCTGCTGCTGGGCGCGCTGCTTCTCCATCTGCGGCACGTTGTAGAAATACTGCCAGGCGATCAGCACCAGGCCGGACAGAATGACGGCGAGGATGGTATTGCGATTATCGGTCATCTCGAATGTCTCGTCATCAATCCGGTTTGCGGCTGGCAGCGGGAGCGGGGCCGGGCCTCTGGCCGCGCGCTTTGGCCGTATGCCGCGCGGGCTTCGTGAACGCTATGCGCAGATCGTCGAGCATGGTGGCGAAGTCGCGCGAGAGCGCGTCCCTTCGTCCGACTAGCACATAGTCATGATGAGGCTGCATCGACACCGGATCGAGCCGCTTCACCAATTCGCGAAGCCGGCGCCGGATGCGATTGCGCTCTGGGGCGTTGCCGTTCTTTTTGGTGACGGTGAAGCCGATCCGGATCGGACCAAAGTCATCGCGGCGACGGCTTTGCAGGACGAACGCGGGACTATTCACCCGCGCGCCATTGGCAACGGCGAGGAAATCCGCCCGCTGCCTCAGCCGATCCATGATGAAATCCCAAAAGGGAGGCCGACTCAGGCGCTCAGACGCTTGCGGCCGCGGGCGCGGCGGGCGGCGAGGACCTTGCGGCCGCCGGCAGTGGCGAGGCGGGCGCGGAAGCCGTGACGGCGCTTGCGCACCAGTTTGCTGGGTTGATAAGTCCGCTTCACGGGTTTTTCTCCGCTGACCGGGCAATTTGCCTGTAGAATTGATGGTAAAGTCCGGAAGATGCGGCCCAAAACGGGCCTTTTTCCGGCCCCAAGAGAGCCGCTCCCGGTGTCGCACCGGGTCATCGCGGACAATTTGCGCGGCTTATAAGGGAGCGTCTTCTTTTCGTCAACGCCGCACAAGCGCGCGATTCCGGTGAATATCGCTGTTTGTGCGGGGTTTTTAACCCTCGAGGTGGCGACTCGCGATATCAGCGCATACATCCCACCTCGGCAGATTAGCGATCCGTAATTTGACCGCACTCCGGGCGGGCCGCATCCTCCATCAGCCAAGGCCAACAGGGGCGAATTTCGTGGTAGCCACAGATCGCCAGCCGATCCAGGATCTGGATCAGCCGGACCAGCCGGCGATGCGCCCCCGCGGGACGCGCGGGCTCGGGCTGTCTGGCAAGCTGTTGCTGCTCACCATTCCCCTGGTGATGATCGCCGCCGTGCTGCTCTACGTGCCGGCCATCGCCAATTTCTGGGTCAACCGGCTGAACGACCGCGTTGCGGCGGCCAACACGGCGGCGCTGGTGCTGGATGCGGCGCCGCTCGGCATGGTTCCCGATTCGCTGTCGCGCCAGATCCTGAAAAGCATCAACGCCCGTGCCGTCGCCATCAAGATGGGCCAGCAGCGCCGTCTGCTCGCCAGCGACAACATCCCGTCCGCCCTCGAGCATGACATCGACCTGCGCGACATGACGGCCTGGGAGGCGATCACCGGCTCGTTCCGGATGATGCTGGAGACCGGAAACCAGGCAATTCGCATCGTCGGACCCGGGGTCGGCAATGCCCAGTTCATCGAGATCGTCACCGACGAGCTGCCGCTGCGGCAGCAGATGTACCGCTTCTCCCGCAACCTCGTGGTGGTCGCGCTGATCATCGCGGTGCTGACTGCGGGTCTCGTCTATCTCGCGCTCCATTATCTCTTCGTACGCCCGATGCGGCGGCTGACGGCGAGCCTTGTCGGCTTCCATGAGAACCCCGAGAGTTCGGCCGGGATCATCGTGCCGAGCCAGCGCAGCGATGAGATCGGGGTAGCCGAGCGGGAATTGTCGGACATGCAGCGCGATCTGATGTCGATGCTGCATCAGAAGAGCCGGCTCGCCGCCCTCGGCCTCGCCGTCTCCAAGATCAATCACGATCTGCGCAATCTGCTCGCCTCGGCCCAGCTCCTGTCGGACCAGCTCGCCAGCGTGCCGGATCCGCGGGTGCAGCGCTTTGCGCCCAAGCTCGTGCGCTCGCTCGAGCGCGCCATCGCCTTCTGCCAGTCGACATTGTCCTACGGCCGCGCCCAGGAGGCCGCGCCCGACCGCCGCATGATCCTGATCGAGCCGGTCGTGATGGAGGTGCGCGAGACCGCGGGGCTCGCCAACGATGTCTCGATCGCCTGGGTCGCCGCGATCGAGCGCGGGCTTGCGGTCGATGCCGATCCCGACCAGCTGTTCCGTGTATTGCTCAACCTCGTCCGCAACGCCGCCCAGGCGCTCGAAAGCCACGCGTCGGGTGAGGGCCGCGTCCAGCAGATCCGGATCACCGGGAAACGAGAAGGCGCCGTCGCGATCATCGAGGTCTCCGACACCGGCCCCGGCGTCCCCCAGAAGACCCGGGAGCACCTGTTCGAGGCCTTCCAGACCTCCGGCCGACCCGGCGGCAGCGGCCTTGGCCTCGCCATCGCAGCCGAGCTGGTCCGCGCCCATGGCGGCGACATCCACCTGGTCGAAGGCACCATCGGCGCCACCTTCCGGATCGTCATCCCCGATCGCCCCGTGGAACTGCTCTCGATCCGCAACGAGCGGGCCAGGGCGTAGTCGGCCAGCGGCCGAGTGAGCGAGTCATTCCGGGACTGCGCGAAACGCCGAACCCGGAATCCAGAGGTTTTGAGGCGAGATTCCGCATTTCTCGCTGATCGAGCCCGGAATGTCCTGAGCGAAGCCGTCGTCGCCCTGCAAAATCTCCCCATCCCGGACCTTGCCAATCGGGACAAGAGCGGTTAGTCAGAGCGCTCTTTCGCACCCCTCCCGGTCCTCCGGGAGTTGCGTCGCGGGTCATGCCCGCTATCGCTGTTTGCGAAAATGCGCCCGTAGCTCAGCTGGATAGAGCATCAGACTACGAATCTGAGGGTCGGACGTTCGAATCGTTCCGGGCGCGCCATCATCTCGCGAAGCCATTGTTTCTCGGGAAAAAATCGACAAATCAATAGCTTCGTCCTGCCGCACTGGTATCAAGCGGTGGGATCAATGGTGCGTGTCGTGGGACTTGGTCTGATACAGAACGAGCATGGCGTTTGGTGTGTGCGCCGGAAGGTGCCCAAGCGTCTCGAAGAAGCAGTCGCAAGAGTTCAGGGAGCGTCGAGAGCGCGGCAGCCATGGCTCAAACGTTCATTGCGCACGAAGGACGAGAAGCGCGCCAAGGTTCTCGCAAAGCCGGTCATGATAGAATTCGACCGCGTCCTCGCCCAAGCCGAGGCTCTACTTGTCGAACGGCCCGTTCGCACCTCCCTGACCGAAGCCGAAATCAAGACCATCAGCGACTATTTCTATGCCCACGAGCTGGGCGCAGATGAAGAGCTTCGCGAGGAGGGCATCGGGTCCGATGAGGTGTTTGCGGACGTTCACCGTCAGCTCACCGAAGCCGGAGTTGAGTTCGCTGCTCCATTTGAGGTCCCGCAGACGACTTCCGGTCTCTCCGACAGGATGATGCACAAAATCGAGGAGGACACCTCGACGGTGCTTCCCGCCCTCAAAGAAGCCTTGGCACGCGGCAAGGTCGATTTCATCCGCTACGAGGTGAACGAGCTGCTTCAGGTCTTTCGCATCAACCTCGACCCCGATAGTCCCGACTTTCGCAAGCTGGCACTCGCGGTCATGAGGGCGGAGGTCCGCGCATTGGAGGCAGTTCAAGCGCGACACCGTGGTGAGCCCATTGAGAGCCCGAAGCTGGTCGAGCCCAGCGGCGTCCTCAACGTCTCCTCGTCAGGCTCAGGGCTTCGTGCTGCTTACGAAGGCTGGCTCAAGGTCACCCCCCGCAGGAAGAGCACCACCATGGAGTTTGAACGCGGCATCGAGCGCTTCATCGAACTGCACGGTGACCTTGACGTAACCAAGATCAACCGAGGTCATGTCCGCCAGTTTCGTGACGCTGCGCAGCTCGTGCCAGCGAAGAGGTCGGGGAAGCTCTTGAAGGCTCCTCTGCCCGAGCTTGCCGCTTACTCGCGCAAGCATCCTGAACTTCCTCGGATCAAGGCCGCAACCATCAACAAATGGCTGAACTGCTTGGGCGCGGTGCTGAACTGGGCACGAAACAACGGCATCATCCCCGACGACATGCCGTGGTCCGATCCTGTCAAAGGAATGAGGCTGCGGGAGACGCGATCCACACGACAGCCTTGGGAGCCACAGGAGCTGAAGGCCCTCTTCTCCTCACCAGTGTACGTTTCGGGAGAACGGCCCGCAGGTGGAAAGGGTGAAGCGGCGTTCTGGCTGCCGCTGCTCGGAGTTTTCAGTGGTGCTCGCCTGAACGAACTTGCGCCGATGTGCGTGGAGGACGTGAAGACCGACGACCCTACAGGCGTCCGTTTCCTCACTGTGATCGAGGCGGAGGAAGAAGGCAGAAGCGTGAAGACTGAAAGCTCTCTACGCGCCATCCCCGTGCACTCCGAACTGATCCGCATTGGCTTTCTGGAGTTCGTGGAGCACGTCAGCGCTGGAGGCGGACAATCAGCACGGCTGTTTCCACAGCTCACACCGGGCCCCAAGGGGCTCTTTGGGGAAGCCTTCTCGAAATGGTTTGGCCGCTACAAGCGCCAGCTCGGCATCACCAACCCGGACAGCGTGTTTCACTCATTCCGCCACGGCTTCAAGGACGCTTTGCGCGCAGCAGGCGTGAACGAGGACATCAACGATGCGCTCACAGGACATAGTGGCAACAATCCGGTAGCCCGGGACTACGGATGGAAGGAAATGGCTCGTCGGTTTGGCTTCCAGAGGCTTTCAGAGGCCGTTGAGAAGGTCCGCTACCCCGGCCTCAACCTTTCCCATGTCCGATGGACGCCCGACCACATGAGCACACGAGGGGCCAAGAGAGCCCGTGGTGGACCGGGTAGGCGTGTCGTTCCCGGCCCGCAAAAACCTCGGAAAACGTAGGGGAGCAGCGTGCGGACCGGGTAGGCCGGGGTGCCTTCGAAACTCTTACTGACATCAGAATTTGTGGTCCTCGTCGTCCCCGTCTTCCTCCACTGCCGGGAGTACGTACATGCGCACCTTTCGGTCCCCCACCGGTTTGCGAGCCTGTGTGGCCCCCGCCAGCTTCATCGCGCTACCTACCTCCTTGGTATTTTTCGCCTGCGCGCTGTAGCCATCTTTCGCCAACTGGCGCGCGAGGGCGTCAAAGGAGAACTCGGCTCCAAGCTCGCGACGGAAGTGGCCGCTGACGACGGCGTCGATGATGTAGGTATGTAGCGGGTGCTCGCTCTCCGCGATGATCTGCTTCTTCGCCTCAGTCATCGGCGGTCGCCGGAAGGGGCTAAACCCGGACAGGTCGCGCTTCATCAGGAAACCGTAAAGAGCGTTCATAGCCTCTGGGGTTTCGATGTAGCCGTAAAGGCGGTCGTAGTAGTCGTCCTGACGTGGCTGGGCCTTGCTGTTGAACACGAAGTAGCGGCGGTCGCCTTCTTCGATGTTCAGCGGAGCGCTGTGGTTCGAGAACATGATAAACCGGGCGTAGTTCTCGATTTCAAGCTGTGGGCCGTATTTGATGTTGGCGCTGACGGTGGGCTCGGTGATGAGCGGCTTGAGCTTGTTGGCCAAGTCCCAATTTCCTGCCTCGTAGACTTCGTCCACCTGCACCACGAGTTTGCCAATGAGCCAGCCATCAAAGGAACTCTTGAGGTCCTTGGTTTGCGCGACGCGGCTGTTCTGTTCGCCAACCAAACGGCGCACCACGGTCCCCAAGGTCGACTTGCCGATGCCTTTGGCTTCGCTGGTGATCAATAGCGCGTGCCCGACCCGTTCCTGCGGGCGCTGCACCAGATGCGCAAGGAAGTTCAGGACGTGCTCGATGGCGGCGCTGTCATTGTCAAAGATGTACGCGAGATGCTCAAGGAAAACCGTGGGCTCCTCGGTGTAGCCCTCCCCGTCCCAAGGCGGGGGTGTCCACAGGTTGAGCACGCGGCAACCGTCGCGGTCGTGTGAAATCTCGGGCTCGCCGGGAAGAAACTCGACCCGTTCCGCGATGACAAACACGCCGTTGTAAGGTTCATCGTGATACTCAGGTTCGTAGTACTGCGACAGAACCGTCTCGAAGGATGGAAACCAGACCTTCTTTCGCCCTCCACTATCGTAGTAACGAAAGCCGTACTCCGCCTTTGCGATCCGCATCCACACGTAGTCCTGGAGGGGCGCCATCTTCAGCGGATTGCGACGCAGGACGATCCCGCCGTGCTGTGCAGTCCAAGCGTACTTGTCGCAGACCTTTTTCATGGCCTGCTCGCATCGCTCTTCGAACTCGGGTGTGCCCACGCGGGGCAAATCATCTTGAACTTCGGTGTCGGGGGATTGATCTGTCGATTGCATTTTCAGGGAGCTATGCGTGCTGCCGTTCGTCACGGCGCATCCTTCTTGTTCTGTCTGCGGAACTACCGGGCGCATGCGGAGCCTAAAGGCCGTCCGCGCGTGCCACTGAGATAGTCAGCTCATCGCGTGAACGCAAATCTCAATCGCTGGGAACTTGATGTTCTTTCAAATCAGTGGCGCTTCCGCATAGACATAAACTGAGGCACGTGAGCGACTGCTCAGGAGCGGGTCACGCCAGAGGCCCGGGCCGTGGCGGTCTCGGGTCAATCGCTCGGAAGCCGGGATTTCGCGGTCCGAGGTCCGCGTCCCACCCGGTCAATGACTTATTTTCATTGCAATGCAGTTCTTGCATCGACGGATGTGGCGGAAATCAGCTCGGGATCGACCCTAACAGGTCCGCTTCCCACGCAGCGATAAACTTATCCGCACTGGACATAAACAATTGAGTGCGGTGCCGGGATCATTCCCGCCAAAAGTTGCGGAACCGCGAGGGCGACAGCTCGGTGTATCGCACGGTGTGCTGAATGTTCTTGTGCCCGAGGTAGGCCTGAAGCGCGCGGGTATCGTGCCCCTTGGAGGCCAGCGCAAACCCGCAGGCGTGCCGCAGCATGTGCGGGTGGGCTTTGAACCCGAGGTCCGCCTGCGCGCCTGCACGCTCGACCATGCGCGCAAAGCCCGCCGTGGTGAACGGCGTCCCACGCTCCGACGTGAACACAAAGGGCGACTTGGGCTCTTGCTCACGCTGAAGCCGCCGTAGCCGCCGCAATTCGTCCCCGAGGATCGGGTGTGTGCTCGGGCTGCCCTGCTTGACCCTGCGGACGTGCAGGGTGGCCGTTGCGAAGTCGATCTGATCCCAGCGAAGGTCCGCCAGCTCGGCCGCCCGCAGGCCATGGCGGTAGGCCACGAGGATCATGGTGCCGTCCCGGTGACCCCAACGGTTGCCCTTGGTGGCCTCAAGCAGCCGCTCGACCTCGGCCTCTGTCAGGTACTCGCGGGTCCGCAGGTCGGCATTGGGGAGGCGCTTCGGCGTGACTGTTCGATTTACGGTGGATGGCTTGACGAGCTTGAGATGCGATTTGGCCATGGTTTCCTGCACACGCGACCAGAGACTGTCCGAAGAATGGCCGAATTACGAACAGTTTTCAATGCCCGGTCTGTCCACCGTAGCTTTTTTCGGGTCCCCTTTTTGCCACCGGGCCCCTTGGGGCGAAGGCCGTACGGGCCGATTTCAAATAATTGGTCTTTGAGCCCGCCGCCGCCGCCCGGCTCGCCAGCGCTCAACCGTCTCGACTGAAGGACGGTTTGTGGCTAGATACCGCTGCGCACAACTGCAGGCTGCACCTCGTTCCGGCCGGGGCTCCGAAGGGGCACCTTCGGGGGAATGACTGCGGTCAATGGATATGGGCAAGGGGAAACGCGAAATGCAGACCACCACCGAGGTGCGACTGGACGAGCTGTATAAAATGGTCGCTTACATCTACAGCGACAAGAACATGACGCGGACGGCCACGGCTACCTTCGCACACTTTGTCGAGGTCTGCGGCATGCTGACAATCCATGATCGCAAGAAACGGCGCGAGGGGTTCGATGTGACGGATGCGCTGTGTAAGGCGCTCGGTTGGTATTTTCCTTTGCTGGCAAAATTTGGCGTTCGCAGCGTTGAGGAGCTTGTGTTCCGGAAGTTCCCCAAGGTTTGTCCGTATTGCAGATCGGCGCCCCACATGGAAGGCGCTTGCAAGCTGGTGCGCGGCACTGGATCAACGGTCAACCATGCCGAGGTTGTGAGGCTCTATCGCGAGAACTGGTCCAGCCGCCCTGCGACGCTGAACGGTTGGCAGGCAATGTTTCAGAACATCTATCCAAGGTCCCTTGAGGAGCATGGACGAAGCACGATTGAACGGCAGTTGGCATTTCGTGTTTCGTCATTATCTCACGACGCCAAGGCATGTCAGGCGCTTCGTAAATTCTCTGAGTGTCGCCTTAGCAGCTCTTTCTGATCACGCAGACCGGGTGGATTTAGCGTTGATGACCGTCTTGGAGCTGTATGAGCCCTCGGTGTACGCTTGGTTGCGCCGAAATATTGATATGGTGGTGAGCTGATGGCGGAACAAGATAAAGAGCTTGCGGCCTCATTGAAGGACCTCACCGAAGCTGCAAAAAGTCCTGAGGGCGCGCGCAACATTCTCGCTATGCTCTTTCCCAAGGCCGATCAGGTGCTGGAAACCTACATTTCCAGCGAACCAAGTAATGCATATGCACTCAAAAGACAGCGGCGCATTCCGCAGGAAACTACGAGCGTGTCAGCCGTAGCTTCGAGAGGCTGATCGACTTGAACGTTCTGAAGGAGAGGGCGCTGGACTTGCTCGACAGGGCGCCGAACGAGGAGAACACGGCGACCGTCACGCGTTTCCTTCGTGCATTGGAGAGAAGCGAAAGTAGCAGTTTCTGATGATTTGCGGGCGGTAGAGAGTGCTTGCTCGTGGTATAGCCAAGTGGTATCAGCTTGCACGGCAGGAATTGAAATTCTCTAGAATTATCAATTGGCTATGACTTGGCGGTTCGCCTCGTTCCGGGCGCGCCATTCTTCGACGCAGGTCAGGACAAGGCAGCATCTGGTCGCCAGACCGGGCCGAGACCGGATGGCCACGCCGTGTGAGGAGCTGGATGAGGATATCGCAGGCGTTCAAGTTCGAGGCGGCGCATCGGCTGCCAAATGTGCCCGAGACTCACCGGTGCAGCCGGCTGCATGGCCATTCCTATCGGGTCGAGGTCCAGCTGGACGGTCCGGTGGACCCGCACACCGGCTTCGTCGCGGACTTCTTCGATATCGAAAAATGCTTCGCCGACATCATGGGCGCGCTGGATCACCAATGCCTGAACGAGGTCGAAGGGCTCGAGAATCCAACCGCCGAGAATATCGCGGTCTGGATCTGGGATCGATTGAAGCCGGGCCTTCGGCAGCTATCGGCGGTCCGGGTCTATGAGACGGCAGACTGCTGGGCCGAATATCAGGGGCGGTGACGACAGCTCTTGTTCCACCGGCAGTTTCAGCAAACGCTCGCGCTCGGTCTCTGCAATGCCGGCCAGGTGAGCGCGACCCGGCGACGTCAACTCAATCGGGACCTGCTGGCCGGCGACGACGTTGCGCAGCGCCGCTCGTGGGCCGTAGCGGATCTTGGATTCCGCTGCCCCATGGAATCCCAGGCGCGAACTGCGATGATGGCAACGACAGACAGGAGGCTGCCCGCAATCACGTCGATGATGTAGTGTCCTCCTACAGGAACGGTTGAAACGAGCATCAGCGCGTTGAGAGGGATCGTCGGCCAGCGGAGCAAGGGGATGGAGATCCAGTGCCATCCCAACAGAATCGCTGCGGCCGCGTGAAAGCTTGGAAAGGTGATGATTCCATCGAGCGTCGTAAGCTCGATGACATTCAAGCTGCCATCGCGCGCGGCAAGCAAGGGTGGAGCGAACAGCCAGGCCGCCACAATCCGGACTTCGGGAAAGTCCTTGGGATCGAGTTGATAGTAGAGATAGCCGCCCAGAGCAGGCGCGAACGGGAAGATGAGAACCGTCGCGGCCAGCGTGATCGACCAGACGAGCGTGAACTGCATTCCTTTTTCATGATGGCCGAACAGGAAGAGCAGCAGCATCAGCAGCGGACATTGATAGTGGAGACTGGCATACGCAACGTTGAGAACGAACATCAACCTTTGCTGGTCCATCATGGATTTGACGAGGCTTCGCCAGTCGATCCCGACCGCCTGATCCAGGGAAATCAGTGTCGCGTCGCGCATTGGCAGGTTCGTGCTCGCGAGCACATAGCTCAAAGCCGTCAGGAGGATCGTCACGAAGCCGATCTGGGCGGTTGCCGTGAGCCACCCGGAGATTCTCAGCCAGCCCTGCCTTTCGATCAGCCAGGCAGACGCGAGCAAAACCGCGTTTGACGTGATCGCCAGGAGTCCACTTCCAAGTGCGATTCCGAAGCTGAGCAGATTGCAGGCGAAGAGCAGACCAACCAGACCTGCGGCAACGATGAACCAGATTGCACGTTCGCTGCGCCCTGAAGCGGGCAGCTCAACATCACAATCCTGGGTTTGAGGTTGTCTCGGCGAGGTGAAATCGCGGACGCCATTTGCGAGGTCCGGGAGTGGCATCTTTACGCCCTGCAATACAATTATACATTGTATGCATAGTGCGATGTTCTTAATTGATTGTAACCATATAGTTGCAATTTAGGAATCTGATTCCTTTAAGTAGTTGCTCTCTCAGTTGCGAATGAGGTCCCCTGAAACGGGCGGAACTGGTACGCGTGCCGCAACATCCGGGACCGCTCGGCGGTCCCGGATCTCGTCCGGCTACAACGCCAGTCCGCAAGCCTGCCGGATCGCGATCTGAACCGGCGAAGGTGGCGACGCCGGATCGAACTCACCCTTCGGCAGCAGCGGAGGCTGTGCCATGAAGCGCGGCCGTTTCCCGCGATGTGGTTGCGCGGCATGAACCAGGAACGGATGGCACAGATAGACGCTGCCTGCCGTGCCGGTCGCCAGTTCGACCTCGCAATCCGCCGTCGAGGCGTAGTTCTCGGCAGAGAGCTGCCGGAGCGTCGCGCCTGCATCGCCATGGGGCAGCAGCTCCCGCGCGATGGCAGCATGCGAGCCTTTCCGGATCCTCGTGGGTGCATCGTCCGGGCCAACGTCCGAGAACAGGAAGAGCATCAGCAATGCGCGTCCGCTGCTCTTCACATTGGCACGCCATTCCATGAAATCCGGATCGGTGGTGCCAAAGCTCATGTCCACGTGCCAGCCATCATCACCAGGGGATTCCGCTGAGGGGAAGCGGATCGGAAAGGTCCCGAGACCCCTGGGCGCAAGCCAGCGCCCTTCGCCCACGAGTTGATCGTAGGCTCTGCGCAGGGGCGGCGCATTCGCGGCTTCAATGAATGGGGGCGAAGCCTTGGAGCCCACCCGGACAACGGGTTGAATCCAGTTTTCGGGTTGGTCCGGCGACAGACCAATATCCGCCCACAGCTCTTCCCTGCATTGCTTTGCAAGCTGGGTGCTGAAGGCATCCTCGATCTTGACGAAACCGTCGTCGATGAAGTTCTGGACCTGACGGGGCGTCAGGCCAACCTGCTCGGCCTTGGGCATTGCACATTCTCCGCTCGGCTACAGCATCAAGCGCAGCCGGTTTGATCTGATTGGCGCAGACGCGCCGGAACGACTTTCTGCCGTTCAGATCAGCGGGAAGAATGTGGACGTGAACATCATGGTGGGAACGTATACCGCCGCGGACCGTCGAATCAAGATGCGCTGGTCGCCCATTGGAATTGCCCTTGAGCTCGGGCAGCCTCTCGCTGCGCGATGAGGCTGCCGCAGCTTCACGTGCGCGTCAGGGGCAGGGGTGGCGTAGACCATCGCGGCCCAAATAGGTCCCTGAGCCGGGATCGTAGGATCGATAGCGCTGCGCACAATAGGACGCGGCGTTGGCTTGAGCCTGGCTACTGGCGATTGCGCCGCCGATGATCGCGCCCGCCGCGAGGCCGCCAAGTACGGCTGCGCCGTTACCGTAATGCCCGCGATGGTGCCCGTAATAACCATGCCCATGTCCGTGCCAATGCCGGTACTGGACCTGCTGCACGCCTGAGTCGGGACCGGGGTTCGCGATCGGCAGAGGCGCCGCGAGCACCGGCGAAGCAGCCGTCGAGAGCATCGCTCCAGCGACCGCGAGGACGGCGAAAGTTCTACACATTATCATGTCGCGCTCCATGTTGTTGAGGATGCCGGGGCAACGGCGGGTTGCCCGCTCCGTTCCTTCAGCGCGGGGCAAAATGGTTGGTCTTAAGGATGCAGGCGGAACAATATGAAGCTGTTCACCGCAGGCCCTGTTCATCGATCAGAATGCGGTGGATCTCGATGCGCTCCGGCAGCTCGATCAGGAATTCCGCGTCGCGCGCGAGATGATGGACCTTGGTCGGCTCGCCCTTGGTGAAAGCCGTCATGGCCTCGATGTCCGGCCAATAGGAGATGGTCGTGAACCAGGTCTCCTCATCACGGTCCTCGCGCAACTGCTGCACGCCGAGTGCGGTCTTCAACAGCGGCGGAATGCCCTCAACCTGCAGATAAGCCTGGTAAGCGTCAGCGAGGTCGCGGCGGGTCCGGCCGCGCCAGATGCGGGCGATCGTCGGTTTGGTCGGCATGGTGGATTCCCTTGCGGCAATGACAAATGATCTTGCGGACGAGATCGGCAATCCTTCTCTTCAGCATGAACGCGATGTTCGCATTCTGGTTGCATGCGCATCTATGTCATGTTTTCCGACGGTCGCGCTGGGAACCTGGTGCCGGTCGCCTCGATGTGCTGTAGCGTCTCCGTGTTCGGCGGCGGATCGGTGACGCCGCCGCGGCACGATTCGCTGGTCATTGATCTGAAACAATGATGGCGCTCGGGCCAAATGCTAGGGCGAGTCGTAGTTCACGGCGCAAGGCTCCCCAGGCCACTAAAAGACAATCTTCGCGCGTGATGGAATCCGAGGGCTCGATGGGACGACTACTGAATATTGTGACGCCGCTGCATACGGCGACCAAGCGCGACTACATGGCCCGCATGAACGACGACAAGATCGTCTGCTCGCTGAAAGCGCGGGAATACGAGGCCGATTATTGGGATGGCGACCGCCGCTTCGGCTATGGCGGCTACCGCTTCATCGAGGGGCGCTGGGCGCCGGTCGCCAGGGCTCTGATCGAGACCTATGGTCTGAAGGACGGCTCCAGCGTGCTCGATGTCGGCTGCGGCAAGGGCTTTCTGCTCTACGAGATGCAGAAGATCCTGCCCGGCTTGAAGGTCGTCGGCTTCGACATCTCCAAGCACGGTCTCGCACATGCGCACGAGCAGGTGAAGCCGTACCTCTTCAACTATCGCGCCCAGGACGTCTATCCCTATGGCGACGGCAGTTTCGATCTCGTCATCTCGCTCGGCACCCTGCACAATCTCAGGCTGTATGAGCTCGAGGCGGCGGTCAAGGAGATCGAGCGGGTCGGGAAGAACAAGTACATCATGGTCGAGGGCTACCGGAACGTCGCCGAAATGCACAACCTCGAATGCTGGGCGCTGACGGCGGAGTCCATCCTGCATACGTCGGAATGGATATGGCTGTACGGCAAGCTCGGCTACACCGGCGATTACGAATTCATCTATTTCGAGTGACCGGGCGCTGCTGATGGATATCAAGACTGCCAAGGCGGCAATCCTCGTCGAATCCGGCGAGCCGCTGGTCGTTGACGAGTTCACTCTGCCTGATACGCTCGAACACGGCCAGGTGCTTGCGCATGTGCACACCTCGAGCATCTGCGGCGCGCAGATCAACGAGATCGACGCCGTCAAGGGCGTCGACAAGTTCCTGCCGCATCTGTTAGGACACGAGGCGCTGGCAACCATCGTCGAAACCGGCCCCGGCGTCGTCTCCTGCAAGCAGGGCGACACCGTCGTCATGCACTGGCGGCCGGGCAAGGGCATCCAGTCCAACACACCAGTCTATTCCTGGCGCGGCAAGCGACTCAATGCGGGCTGGGTCACCACCTTCAATGAATATGCCGTGGTCTCGGAGAATCGCGTCACGCCCGTTCCCGCCTCGATCGATCGCACCAGCGCGCCGCTGCTCGGCTGCGCGGTGACGACCGCGCTCGGCGTCGTCAACAACGATGCGCAGATCGCCATCGGCGAAGCCGTCGTGGTGTTCGGCGTCGGCGGCGTCGGATTGAACATCGTGCAATTCGCCGCGATGGTCGGCGCCTGGCCCGTGATTGCGATCGACCGCCTCGACAACAAGCTGGCGATGGCGAGGGATTTCGGCGCCACCCACGCCATCAACTCCGAGGCGGTGAAGGATGTGGCCGCCGAGGTTCGCTCCATCACGGGGGCCGACGGACCCGACAAGGTCGTCGAGACCACCGGCGTCAAGAACTTGATCGAGCTCGCCTACGAGATCACGGCGAAGAAAGGCCGCTGCATCCTTGTCGGCGTGCCCCGCGAGAAGGCCGAGATCTATACGCTGCCCTTGCACTTCGAGAAGGTGCTGAAGGGCTCGGAAGGCGGGCAATGCCAGCCCGCGCGCGATATCCCGCGCCTGGTTCGCCTGAGCGATGCCGGCAAGGTGAGCTACCGCGGCATCGTGACCCACGAGTTCGCGCTCGATGACATCAACGACGCGCTGGACCTGATGCGCAGCGGCACGTCGGGACGGATCCTCCTGAACATCAGCTGATCGCCGCGCCCAGGGTCGACGGCCTCACCTCACGCAATCAGACCCCCCTGCCGGGGCAAGGCGGCACCGGTCGCCGGCATAGCCATGCCGCCGGGTCTTATGGCTTCGTGCCGCGCGCCGTAACCGCCGGTTAACCATGGATATTTACGGTGCGGCAAGCCTCTGAGCTATGACTGTCAGTTGATTTCGAGTCCAACCCATGGCGTTCGGTAGCCGCCCATCTCCGCGAAGCATCGCCCCGACGGAGCAAGCGGCTTCGTGGGAAGCGCCGCGGGCTGCGAAGGTGAAGCCCGACGGCACGGGGTCAGCCCTGATCAGGGGATCGCTGACCGTCTCCGGTACACTCTCCTTTCTGCGCGAGAACGGCCGGCGCATTCTGACGCTGGCCGCGGCGCTGTTCGCCCTCGGCATCGTCGTCCTGATGGTTCTTCCGGTCCGCTACGCCGCGACGGCGCTGGTCGTGCTCGATCCCCGCGAGCTGCGCGTGACCTCGGATCAGGAGGTGCTGCCCGGCATCGGCCAGGATGCCGCGGCGCTTCAGAGCCAGATCGAGATCGCAAAATCCGACGGCTTTCTCCGTCCCCTGATCGAGCAGCTCAAGATCGCGGACGACGAGGATGTCGCCGGCGGTTACACCGACATGACGCGCGTGCTCGAAAGATTCCGCAACCGCCTCGAGATCACCCGCCGCGGGCTCACTTACGTCATTGCGATTTCCTTCACCTCGAATCGCCCCGAGCGGGCCGCTTATTACGCCAATGCGATCGCAGAGGCATTCGTTGCCAGCCAGGGCCGCGTTCGCACCGAGGCAACCGACGAGGCCGCCGACTGGCTCAAGGACCGGTTGAAGGCGCTGAACGAGCGCCTGCGCGCGTCGGAAGATGCCGTTGCCGCCTTCCGGCTCGAGCACAACATCGTCAATGCCGGCAAGGAATCCACCACGCAGCAATTGCGGGTGACCGATTTGACCCAGCAGGTCTCCGCCGCCCGCGCGCGCACCGAGGAGGCCAAGGCGCGCTACGAGCAGGTGCAACGCGACCTCAAGGCCAATGTCGAAGGGCCGGTGAAGCAGGATCTGCTGAGCATGCTGCGCGCGCAGCGCTCGACCTTGAACGACCAGATCGCGCAGAAGAAGGCGGTATATGGCGATCGCCATCCCGACCTCGCGATCTCCTACAGCCAGCTCGCCGACATCAACCGGCAGATCGAGATCGAGCGGAAGAAGAACATCGACACGGCCAAGTCCGAATATGAGGCCCAGCGCGAGCAGCAGAACGCGCTGGAGAAGCAGCTCAAGGCCGTCGAGACGAAGATGCTGGTCGACGGTCAGGCTCTCGTGAAGCTGCAGGAGCTGCAGCGCGACGCCGACGCCAACAGGAACATCTACGAGCAGTTCCTGTCGAGGTTCAAGACGACCAGCGAGCAGCGTCAGCTGCAGGCATCCCAGACCAAGGTCGCCTCGATCGCCATTCCGCCGGTGCGCTCGACGCGTCCGCCGCTCGCCTTGCTGCTCGCGGCGCTGGCCATCGGCTCGCTGTTGACGTCGACCGGCGCCGTTGCGGTGATGACGAGCGTGTCCGCCGACGAGCCCGCGTCCGTTCAGGCGCCAGCATCTGTGGATGCCGAGGGGGCACCCGATCGGCAAGTCCAGCCACCGCCCGCCGCCGTGCCCCGGCCCGAGCCGATGCCCAGCCTTCCTGTCTGGGTTCGTATCCCCGAGCTGGCATCCGGAGCCGGGATCAGCACTGTCTGGCAAAAACCGGTGGCCACCTCGGCCGAGCTCGATGTCGGCACCCATCTGCGGCCGCTGCTCGAACGCATCGACCGTGTGCCGGTGCGCGGCTGCAAGGTCGCGCTGGTGTTGTCGGTCGGCAAGAGCGCCGGCGGCAACACGGTTGCGCGCTCCCTCAATCGCGCCGCCGTGAATCGGGGCATGATGAGCGTGCTGATCCGGCTCCAGCCGGAATTCGCAAGTCACCAGCCGCCGGTGACCGAATGGCACGACGGCTCGACCACGGCGTGCCTTCAATCGATCGAGGAGCTGCTGAGCGCCGGCCGAAAGCCCGATGCGAGGCCCGAGGACGACATTCGTTCGGAGTTCGACCTGATCATCGTCCACGCCGGCAATCTCGCCTTGCAGCCCGACGCCATCGCCCTGGCCTCGCATGCGGACCTGATCGTCCTGGTGGCGCGCGCCGGCGAGCTCGGTTCGGCCGCGATGCGCAGGGTGACCGCGGCGCTGTCAAAACATGCGGCGGTGCCGACCGGCCTCGTCGTCAATCATGTGCCCGCCGGTTCAGTGGCGCCTCAGCCCGAGGGTGGCGCGTTGGGCCTTGCGGTCTGACGACGACGACGCGGTGGCGGTGATGTTGCTGTCGCTCTGACGAACAGGATCCGCTGCACGATATCCGCAACCTGCCTCACCCGATCAGGGCCGGTGATCCCGCCGATCGGTTTGGCGATCATCGCATTGTCATGCTCCGGTCATCTTAGCTGCATCGTCCGTTGCTTTTTTCCCGGCGCGCCAGAGCCTCTTCGGTGCCGATGACATCGGAACGGCGCTCTGGATTGTTGCTTGACGCGTTCTCTTGACGCGAGCCGGACGTCACGTCGGTCGAGAACGCTCTGGGGAGAGCTGACATGCAACTGATCGAGACGATTTCGGCTGACCGCCGGCTGGTCCTCAAGGGCCTCGCGGCAGCAGCCGTGGTGCCGCTTGCGGCACCGGCGATGGCGGCCGAAGGCCTTCCGGCGCAGCCGACCGGCTCAGTGGCCGCTGTCGTCACCGACAAGGCCTATTGGACGGCTGTGAAGGGGCTCTATGCCGTCACGCCTGATGTCGTCAATTTCGAGAACGGCTATTGGGGCATCATGGCCGAGCCGGTGAGACGCGAGTTCATCCGCCAGTCCGACATGGTCAACTATCAGAACACCTATTACGCGCGGCTGCGCGCGGGTACGGATTTCGAGGCCGTCCGCGCCAGGGTGGCGGAGGCGGTCGGCGCGGCGCCCGAGGAAATCGCGCTCACCCGCGGCGCGACCGAAGCGCTTCAGCTCCTCATCGGCGGCTACAACAGGCTGAGGCCCGGCGACGGCGTGCTCTATGCCGACCTCGACTATGATTCGATGCAGTATGCGATGAACGCGCTGAAGGCGCGCCGCGGCGTCGACGTGGTCAAGTTCGATGTGCCGGAGCCCGCCACCCGCCAGGCGGTGCTCGACGCCTATGCCCGCGCCATCGAGGCGAACCCGAAGACGAGGCTTCTGCTCCTGACCCATGTCGGCCACCGCACCGGCTTCGTCATGCCGGTCGCCGAGATCTCCCGCATGGCCAAGGCCAAGGGCATCGACACCATCGTCGACGCCGCTCATTCCTGGGGACAGATCGACTTCCGGGTGGGCGAGCTCGACGCCGATTTCGTCGGGTTCAATCTGCACAAATGGATCGGCGCCCCGCTTGGCGTGGGCTTCCTCTACATCAGGAAGGACCGTCTCGCGGCCATCGACCGCAACATGTGCGACGAGGATTTTCCGCAAGAGGACATCCGCTCGCGGGTACATACCGGCACGGTCAATTTCGCCACGGTGCTGACGGTGCCCACGGCCGTGGCGCTGCATCAGCAGATCGGCGCGGCAGCCAAGCAAGCCCGCCTGCGTTATTTGCGCGACTACTGGGTGAGCCGCGTCCGCGGATTCAAGGACATCGAGATTCTGACGCCGGATGAAGCCGGCTCATATGGCGCGATCACGTCCTTCCGCCTTGCCGGCAAGACCAGCAAGGTCGACAACGACGCGACGGTGGCGAAGCTCAGGGACGGTCATAAGATCCTGACGGTGCGCCGGGCCGGCGTCGCCAAAGGCCAGTGCATCCGTGTGACGCCCGCCCTCTACACCGACGAGGCCGACCTCGATCGCCTCGTCGAGGCGCTGGCCGTCATCACCGGCACGAAGACGGGGTGAGACTGGCGGATAGCAAACCAAACTTGAGAGCAGTCTCGTGCGGCCATTCGAGACGCCCGCTCAGGCGGGCTCCTCAGGAAACCGCAAAGCGCCTCAGATCAAGCCTTGCCACATGAGCTGTTGCTCTGATGCAAGCTGGCGACGTCGGCACGGCCCTGGCTCTCCGTGACCTGGATCAACGTGATTGCACCGGGGGTGACGATTCCCATCTGCGGTTGGGCGGAGAGGTAGGTGGTGCTGCCGGCACGCAGATCGAGGCTCACCTTCTCACTTCCTTGCCCGAACAGGTTGCTGCTCAGCGGAAGATTGTTGACTGCAACCTCGTGGCGGCCCGGAGGCAGCTCGCAGGCGACGAACCCCGCGGCCTGGCTCCCTCCAATGACGCGTCCATCGACCGCATAGCTTGGCTGGACTGCGAAACCCAGGGCGGATGAGCGATAGACCACCAGCCGTGCGGTATTTGCACTCACGTGTTCTGTCAGAGCCGCGCTGCCCATCGGCCCTGACGCACACCCCGCAAGCAAGAAAGCCGCAACGAAGATCCCCGGACGCAAGCCCATCCCAACCCCCTGATTCAGTCCAACAGTCCCCAAGGGATCATTGGCGGGGGTGGTGCACGAAGTCAATCGCGACTTCTGGTCGTGCCGCGCCGGTCCATGTCACCGCCACCCCAACGCCGGCGCCACGTGCGTCAGGATCGCCTCGATCGCATGCGCGCAATAGGCGACGCCAAGCTGGTTCGGGATCGTCAGCAGCAAGGTATCGGCCTCGGCGATGGCCTCGTCCTGGCGCAGTTGCTCGATCAGCACATCCGGCTCGGCGGCATAGGAGCGGCCGAAGATGGCCCGGGTCTGCGGATCGATGAAGCCGATCTGGTCTTCGCCGCCGCGCTCTCCGCCGAAATAGGCGCGGTCGCGATCGTTCATCAGTGCGAAGATACTGCGGCTGACGGACACGCGCGGCTCTCGGGTGTGGCCGGCCTCTTTCCATGCCGCGCGAAAGCTTCGGATCTGAGCGGCCTGCTGCACGTGGAAGGCTTCGCCGGTCTCGTCGTTCTTCAGCGTCGAGCTCTGCAGGTTCATGCCGAGCTTCGCCGCCCACACCGCGGTCGCGTTCGAGCCGGCGCCCCACCAGATGCGTTCGCGCAGGCCCTGCGCATGCGGCTCCAGGCGCAGCAGCCCAGGCGGGTTCGGAAACATCGGCTGCGGATTGGGCTGGGCAAAACCTTCGCCGCGGAGCAGGTCGAGAAAGACCTCCGCATGGCGCCGGCCCATGTCGGCATCGCTCTGGCCCTCGGCCGGCTGGTAGCCGAAATAGCGCCAGCCGTCGATCACCTGCTCCGGCGAGCCGCGGCTGATGCCGAGCTGCAGCCGGCCGCCGGCGATGAGATCGGCGCTGCCTGCGTCCTCCACCATGTAGAGCGGGTTCTCATAGCGCATGTCGATCACGGCCGTGCCGATCTCGATCCTGCTGGTCCTGGCGCCGACGGCCGCAAGCAGCGGGAAGGGCGAGGCCAGCTGCCGCGCGAAGTGGTGGACGCGGAAATAGGCGCCGTCTGCGCCGAGCTGTTCCGCCGCAACGGCAAGCTCGATCGACTGCAGCAGCGTGTCGCCGGCGGAGCGGGTCTGCGATTGCGGCGAGGGCGTCCAGTGCCCGAAGGAGAGGAATCCGATCTTTTTCATGGGCGTCATTTAATGATGCGCGGGACGGCGTCAACCATCTGCACGGATGCCGGTGCTCTGCGGCTGAGACATTGCGAAATGTTCGGCGCGCTCCACGAGGAGATCCAGGAAGGTTCGCGCGCGTGGCGACATCCACTGCGTCTCCGGATAGACCGCATGCAGGGGCAACGCGGCGATCGTGTAGTCCGGGAGCACATGCTCGAGCTCGCCGCTGCGAAGACCGTCCGCGGCATTCCAGTCGGGCAGGACCGCGATGCCGAGATGATGCATCGTCGCCTCCTGCATCGCGTCGGCATCGTCGACATGAATGGGTCCGTTGATGGACGCGACGTGACGGCCATGCTCGGATTCGAAGGCCCATTGATGCGCCGGCGACATCCTGGAATAGACGATGCACTGGTGCGCGCTGAGATCGTCGGGCGTCCGTGGCAGCGGGCGGCCGTGCAGATAGGTCGGTGTTGCAACCAGATAGCGCTGCACGGTGCCGAGCCGGCGGGCGACCAGCGTGCTCGCCTCCAGGTTACCGATCCTCAGGGCAATTTCGATGCCCTCCTCCACCAGATTGACGAACCGCTCGCTGAAGCGGATGTCGACCCGAACCTCAGGATAGTGACGCACATATTCGGCGATGACGGGCATCATGTAGCGCCGTCCGAACGATGACGGCACGCCGATCCGCAGCGTGCCGGTCGGGCGGGGCGTGGCCTGTTCGACGCTCGACCGCGCCATGTCGAAACTGTCGAGGATCTGCCGCGCGACATCGTAGATCCGGTGCGCCTCAGCCGTCGGCTTGAGCGTGCGCGTCGTGCGCGAGAACAGCTGCGTGCCGAACTCGCTCTCCAGCATCGCGATGCGCTTGCTGATCGCGGGCTGGCCAATCCCGAGCTCCTTGGCCGCCGCCGAGAAGCTGCCGCCCTCGAGGGTGCGAACGAATGCGCGGAGGCAATCGATCCGGTCCATAATTCATTCCGATCCGGAATAAATCATATCCCATATATTCCGTAGTGCGCAACATCTCGGACGGCTAGGCTTTGTCAAAACAAGCAACCGGGGAGGGAGTCACGTGGCACGCCATATCGGAATTGTCGGCGCCGGCATCGCCGGCCTGCATCTCGCGCTCTACCTGCAAAAGCACGGCGTGGATGCCACGGTCATCACCGACCGGCCGCCCGAGGACTACCGCAACATCCGGCTGCTCAACACCGTCGCGCATCACCACGTCACGATCGCCCGCGAGGACTATCTCGGCGTCAATCACTGGACCGATCCGAAGGATCACTATTGTTATCACGACCACGTCTTCAATTTCCCGCAGCCGCTGAGATTTCGCGGCGATTTCTCCAAACCAAGCCGCGCCGTCGATTACCGGATCTATCTTCCTGCCCTGATGCAGGACTTCACGAAGCGCGGCGGCAGGATCGAGTATCGCCGCATCGAGGAGCGCGACATCCGTCCGCTGGTCTCGCGCTTCGATCTGCTGGTCGTCTCCACCGGCAAGGGGCCGCTCGGCCAGCTCTTCACCTACCGTCCGGAGCACACGCCCTATTCGCAGCCGCAGCGGCGGCTGTGCGTCGGCCTCTACACCGGCGTGCGGCAGCCCGACCCCATGAACGTCACGCTTTCGGTCTCTCCCGGGCATGGCGAGATGATCGTGATCCCGACCATTACGTTCGGCGGGATTGCCAATGCGCTGCTGATGGAGAACGTCCCGGGTGGCGACATGGAGGAGCTGGCGACGCTCAGCTACGACGACAACCCGAAACACTTCCTGAAGGTATTGCTGGGCAAGCTGGAGAAGCATCACCCGACCACTTACGACCGCATCGATACCGCGCGCTTCGATCTCGCGCAGCCTCAGGATCTGCTGCAAGGCGGCGTGGTCCCGACCGTGCGCAACACGGTGGTCGAATTCGACGACGGCAAATGCGCGATCGCGCTCGGCGACGTCCATGCGATCGTGGATCCCATGATGGGGCAGGGCGCCAATGTCGCCTCCTATGCGGCCTTCGTGCTCGGCGAGGAGATCGTCAACGCCGATGCGCTCGATTCGCGCCTCTGCGAGAAGATCGATCTGAAGCGGCAGGACCGCGTGCTGGCGGCCTCGCGCTGGACCAATGTGATGCTGCAGCCGCCGACGGAAGCGCTGGGCATGCTGATCGGCGCGATGAGCCAGATCCCCGCGCTGGCGAACGAGTTCACGGAGAATTTCAACTATCCGGACCGGCAGTGGGACCGCATCTCCACGCCGCAGCGCATCCAGGCCTGGATCGAACGCATGTCGGCGCCGCCTGAGCCCGTCAGGGCGATAGCGTGAAGTCGATGCGAAGCGGAGACTGAGATGTCGCGCGTCAATCCCGCCTCGTTCCGCGAGGCCGCGTCGCGCTTTGCGACCGGCGTCGCCGTGCTGACCGCGTTGGACGAGCACGGTTGTGTCTGTGGCATGACGGCGAACAGTTTCGTCACCGTCAGCCTTTCTCCACCAACCGTGCTGGTTTCCGTCATGCCCGGCCGTATGCTTCGGGCGATCTCGGCGACCGGACGTTACTGCGTCAACGTCCTGCCGGATCACGGCCGGGATCTGTCGCGGCATTTTGCGAGCCAGCCGAACACCGGCGCGGCGCCGCATTACGACATCGTTGACGGCCTGCCGCGCCTGTCCGGCTGCATGGCCTGGTTCGCCTGCGAGGTCACACGGCACGTCGAGGTCAGCGACCACACGCTGATCATCGCTGAAGTCTCGGGCTGCGACCATCGTGACTCCACGCCGTTGGTGTTCTTTTCAAGTCGGTATCATCTCGGGCCGGGCGTGCCGGTTGATCGGTGACGGAGCCGTGACGCCTCAGGCGTCCTCTCCTCACCATCTGGGGCGTTCTCCGTCCTGAGAGCGGCATCGCCGGGGGCTTGATCTAGATCAAGCGTCACGCGCTTTGTGGCACCTAGCGTCAAGGTTGTGTGCAGAGGAGGGAAGGCAATGCCGATATCCCGTCGCCAGGCGACCATTGGCGGTCTAAGTCTCTTTGCAGGCTCATCATTCGGTACATTGGCCCGCGCAGAGTTCGGCGACATCTTGCGCGACTTCGGTGAAGGAGTGGAAGAGTTTGCCGTGGCCCAGGATGCCTACATCTACGGCTATCCGTTGGTGACCATGGAATATACGCGAAGAGTCATCACGAATGTCGCGAGCCCGGTGGGCAATCGCGCGCCGATGGGCCAGTTCATCAAGTTGCGCCAATATCCCGACGCCTCGTTCCGCGATGTGACCGCGCCCAATGCGGACACCCTCTACACGACGGCATTCATCGACGTCGAAAAGGAGCCGTGGGTCCTCAGTATCCCCGACATGAAGGACCGCTATTTTCTGTTTCCGATGCTGGACGGCTGGACCGACGTGTTTCAGGCGCCCGGAAAGCGAACCACGGGGACCGCTGCGCAGACCTACGCCATCACCGGGCCGGGCTGGAAGGGTGCGCTCCCCTCCGGCGTCAAGGAGTACAAGTCACCAACCAGCCTCGTGTGGATACTCGGACGGATCTACTGCACGGGAACGCCGGAAGATTACGCTGCGGTCCATGCTGTCCAGGACCAGTGCAAGCTGGTCCCGTTGAGCAGCTACGGCAAGCCCTATACGCCGCCAGCCGGCGAGGTCGATCGATCCATCGACATGAAGACCGCCGTGCGCGATCAAGTAAATGGCTTGGATACCATCGCCTATTTCACACTCCTGGCGCGGCTCATGAAGGCGAATCCGCCGGCCGCGGCGGATGCCCCCGCGCTCGCCAGGTTTGCACGGATTGGCCTCGTCGCCGGACAGGAGTTCGATCCGAGCAGATTGCGCAATGCGGACTCTGCAAAACGTGTCCCGCAAATCGCCTTCGATCGCATCATGCTTCAGTTCAAGGTCAACAAGGAGATCAAGGATATCAACGGGTGGGGTTACACGACCAAAACCGGGATCTACGGGACCGACTATTTCATGCGGGCATTCGTCACGGCCGTCGGTCTCGGCGCGAACCGGCCGCAAGATGCCGTCTATCCCAGTTCGCAGAAAGATGGCGAAGGCAAAGCTTATGACGGAGCCGCCAAGTACGTCCTGCGTTTTGCAAATGGACAATTGCCGCCTGCGCGGGGCTTCTGGTCGCTGACGATGTATGACAGCAACTACTTCTTCGTGGCCAACCCGATCAACCGCTATTCGATCAGCGCCCGGCAGAATCTGAAATCGAACCCGGACGGCTCCATCGACATCTATATCCAGAAGGACTCGCCGGGAGCAGACAAGGAATCCAACTGGCTCCCGGCTCCATCCGGCAAATTCCAGCTGATGATGCGCTTGTACTGGCCGAATGAGAAGAGCCCCCCGATCATCAACGGCACGTGGAAGCCGCCACCGGTGAAGAAACTGGCTGCGGTCGTACAGCGCTAGAGCGGAATGGCTTTAGGTTGAATCGATCGCCGCGGCTCCTTCACCTCTCCCGCTTGCGGGAGAGGTCGGCGCGAAGCGCCGGGAGAGGGCTTTCTCCTCTTGGGGATTGTCCCGTTGGGGATACACCCTCTCCCCGACCCCCTCCCGCGCGCGGGAGAGGGAGTGCACCTCCGTTGTTGCAGCGATCAAGCCTCATCTCATCACGTTCTATGGCGCATCCGGCTTTGCATTGATGCCCGGCCGTGTGGACCAGGCCGTGACACCTCAGGCGTAGGCCACCCAGCCGCGGAAGGCGAAGCCAGTGTAGAACAGCGTCGGATCCGAGAAGCCGGCCTCGCGCAGAATCGCCTCATCCTGCGCCGGCGAGAGAATCTGCAGATGGTTGGTGACGGCATCCCGCGCGGCCGCTGCCCGGTCTGGCTCGACGCCGGATGCGGCCAGGAACGCGGAATAGCGCGACAGCCACAACGGGCGTTCCTCCTCGCCATGGGGCGCGCTCAGATGCACGACCACGAAAGGTGCGCGCGGCTTGAGCCGGCGGCGCACCTCCGTGGCGATGCGGCGCCGCTCTTCGACGTCGACGAAGTGCAGGGTCAGCAGGCAGGTGGCGCCGTCGAACGGCCCCTCCGGGGCATCGTCGATATAGCCCTGATGAAAGCGTGCGCGTGGTGCGAGTTCGCCCAGCGTCTGGCCGGCGAGCGCCAGCATCGCAGCGGACGGGTCGACGCCGTCGAAGCTCCAGGCGGGATGCGCTTGCGCAAAGGCCTTGAGCTCCAGGCCGCCGCCGGCGCCGAGGACAAGCACCCGCGCATCGCCGGGGACGCGTTCGGCCAGGAGAATCGCCGCCATCGACTGCATGGCGTCGTAGCCCGGTACGAAGCGCCGCGGCCCCTCCGTGTATCTCGCCACGAACTGCGGATCGGAGAATGCGGCTTGAATGTCGGTCATGATGTCGTCCCCGTGAATGGCGCCATTCACGCGCGATGCGCGCTGATGCCGTGGATCTTTCGCGACCCGAGCCGCTTGCGCAGGTCCTCGCCGAGCATCGCCAGCGTCACCTCGCCGAGGCGCGACAGCAGCAGCGCCTCCGCATCGTGGAAGGCCTGATCGAGCGCGGCATTGACCGCCTGCTCGACGAGACAACCCGGCGCCTCGGTCCGGTTGCCCATCGCCAACAGCGAGGGACTCCCGAGCGCAATGTAGATGTCGCGAAGCGTCACCTTCGAAAGGTCGCAGGCAAGCCGCCAGCCGCCGCCATGCCCCTTCTCGGAGTGGACGTAACCGAGATCGCGAAGCCCCGCCATGATGCGCCGGATCACCACGGGATTCGTGGTCATGGCTTTCGCCAGCGTCTCGGACGTGAACGGCCCAGGCTGCTGCGCCATGTGCAGCAGGACGTGGAGCACGCCGGATAATCGGGAGTCGCGTTTCATGTAACTTTATATGTTACATATTGGGGCGAAGGTCAACCGACTTGTGCATGTCGATCGTGCCCTGGTGTCTCAGTCTGAATTATGCGGTGGATCTGTGCCCGAGCAGCTACCCCAACTCCATGTTGGAGGAAATCATGTCAAGGCGCTCAGATCTGCCAGGGCGCGGACTCCTGAACCGGCGCCGCATCCAAGGCGCGCAGTCGGCAACGGCCGGGCCCTCGCCACTACTTTCCGTAATGACAGCGAGCGACTCCATCCTCTGGATATTTCGCAAGGAAAGCGCACAACTCAACTTCCGCGCCTGCCACGCCGTGCGATAGCGCGGCATAGACCAGCTCCCACCTGCGGCAATATTCCAGCTCCTCGGCGTCAGCCACAGTCCGTTCGCATCGCAATTCGTAGACTATAACTTCCTCGGCAAAGCCCTTCGGCTTGATGCGATCGACGCTGCGGAAGCAAAACTGGGATTCTGCGCGCTGCTTGACCGCCGAGCTGACCAGGATCGATGTTCCGTAACTCCTGTTGAGCCTCTCGAGGCGCGACGCCAAATTAACAGTCGATCCAAATGCCGTGTAGTTCATGCGATCCTGGGAGCCCACATTCCCCACGACGGCATCACCTGTATGCAATCCGATTCGAGTTCGATAGGCAGGCCATCCGTCCCGCTCAAACTCCGCATTCAGC
The DNA here is from genome assembly GCF_041262065.1 of Bradyrhizobium sp. USDA 327. Classification (NCBI taxonomy): domain Bacteria; kingdom Pseudomonadati; phylum Pseudomonadota; class Alphaproteobacteria; order Hyphomicrobiales; family Nitrobacteraceae; genus Bradyrhizobium; species Bradyrhizobium sp. USDA 327. The sequence goes on from NZ_JBGCCW010000001.1 coordinate 7,701,622, forward strand.
CGCGCGTTCGCACGCTGAAAGGCGAGCGCGGCGGCGCATGCATTTGCAGCGTGGTTGGGATCATCGCCCGGTGCGTTCCACATGGCCATTATGGCGTCGCCGATGAACTTGTCGACGGTGCCGAAGTGGCTCATGATCTCGTGCGACATGGCGGCGAAATAGCGCGACGTATACCGCATGACCTGAGTCGGATCGGCCCTTTCCGTAATCTCGGTAAAGCTCACGACGTCGGAAAACAGCAGGGTGACTTCCCTTCGCATGCCCCCGAGTTGTAGCGGCGTTCCGGTCTCGATCAGCCGTTCCACCAGCCGCCGCGGCACGAAGCGTGAGAATGCCTCCGTCATGGTACGCATCATCGAAACCGAATGGCCGAGTTCGTCGATCTCGCGGATCATCGAGCGCACCCGCGGCGCAACAGAGGGCTCGAATTTCTGGATCCGATCGGTTTCGAGTGCCAGATCCCGCAGCGACTTGGAAAGCATCGAGCCTATAAGGAACACCATGGGAACCATCACCGCTACGAATGCAACGGCAGTAATGAAGAGCCGCCTGCGTTCGGATAGAATGCTCGCAAAGAACTCGTCGACCGGCGCCAGCACGGCAATATGAAGATTTGCCGGACCTGAATTCGGAATTGGCTGGAACGCAGCTGCATAGCGCCGACCCGCGGGATCGCTAAAGAACTGCTGCGAATTGGAATCGGCGCGCCAAGCCCTGATCGCCCGAAGCACGCCGGCCATATCCGTTTCGCGAAGGCGAGGAATGGTCTCCGAAGCCTCGCGTCTCAGCAGTTCCGACATTTGCGGATGGGCCAGGATACGATCCTCGTCGTCGAACAGGAAGGCGGCAGCCGATGGCGTCAATTGTTCGCGCTTCAACAGCTCTTGCGCGACGTCGAGCAGCAGATCGCCCGCGATCACCCCGCCTCTTCCCTGTTCCAGCGGCAGCCGGACGGTGTAGCCCTGTTTCCCGGTTGCATAGAAAACATAGGGCCCGGTTAGCGTACTGCCGTCGCGACGCTCTGCGTCCTTGTACCAAGGCCGCTCGCGCGGGTCGTAGTCAGGAGGCCCTGGCAATTCCCGCACGGTCTCGAGCCCCTCGGTCAGAAATCTCCGCCGCGACTTAGGGTCCAGACTCAATTGAGCCAATATGCGACGAGAGCGGCGAGATGAACAGCGGCCAAAAAATTACGGGCGAGCTTGTCATATCGCGTGGCGATGCGCCGGAAGTCCTTGAGCCTGCAAAAGCAGCGTTCGATGACATTTCGTCCTTTGTAGGCGCGTTTGTTGAAGCGATGGATGACGACACGGTTAGATTTATTGGGGATTACGGGCTTGGCGCCACGACGAATGATTGCGCCGCGAAGCTTGTCGCCATCATACCCTTTGTCGGCGAGGAGCACGCTCATGGGTGGCGCGAGCGCCAGGACATCGGGAGCCGCAGCGATATCGGCATCCTGGCCTGGAGTCAGATGCAGGACGACCGGCCGGCAGAGCGGATCGCTCAGCGCATGGATTTTTGTCGTGCGGCCTCCGCGCGAGCGGCCGATTGCTTGATTGTGCTCCCCCCTTTTCCGCCGGAGGCACACCGGTGAGCTTTAATCGAGGTCGAGTCGAGCGACAGTACGACGCCGTCTTCGCCAGGCTTGGCCAGCGCTTCGAAGATTGCGCACCATCGTCCTCGCTTGGCCCAGCGATTGAAGCGATTGTAGATCGTCGTGTAAGGGCCGTATTCACGTGGACAATCACGCCATCGTGCACCCGATTGCAGCATGTGAATGATGCCGCTGACGATGCGTCGGTCGTCGTCCCGATCCGGCCCCGTCAGTCCCCTCGGCAGATGCGGTTCGATACGCGCCCATTGCCTGTCGTTCAGCCAAAACAAACCAGCGCGCATTCTCTCGCCCCCGAATCAACACGTAGGCAAGAGAATCACGTGGCGCTATTTAGGTACAGACCCTAGTGCTATCTGCGTCCGATCTGGAGATTACAACGAGCCGAAAGGCGGCCCCGGCAGGTGCTTCCAGCCGCGCGCGTGCCTCTCCCTCGACGGTGTTGATCGCGTCCATCTCTATGAAGGACCCGTCGTTGTAACCGATATAGAGATTGAAGAGTTGGCTGTTGCTCTTGAGCATGGCTGCGAGCAACGCGTTGAGCTGAGGGTTGTCCTCAATATCGGCTGAAGCGACCGACGGCAAAGCCCTCAGCGTGGCAAGATTCTCCCGTACGAGCCTCAACTGCGAACCAATGCGATCCGCGGACAATTCGGACACTTTGCCGATGAATTTGCTGGCGGCCGAGTCCGTGGCGGCGGTGATCCGCGCAAAGCTCAGATATACAAGCGTCAGACCGATGGCGAGAACGACAACCACGAACAGCGAAATGATGGAGGCCTTGAATCCGACCTGAATGTTGCCGTTCTTCGAAGATGCCATCGGGTCTCCCTGAGAGGACGATGCGGCCGGGCCACTGATTGAGGTTCAGGATCCTGGCGGCTCGTTCAGTATCTCCGCGCAATGGGCCTTGCCGACGCAGGCTCGGGCGGTGCAGCTGAAATCAGAAACGAGAGCCAGGTATTCCAGCCCTCGGGTCGGTTCTGCGCCGCAAACTCCTTGTAACCCTTCAGATTGATGTAGCCTTGCATGTTGCCGACCGGAAACAGGAAGCCGATCTGCGGGCCGACACCTGCCACACGAGACCGGAAGCCGCCCAATGAAGGCGGCGCGCCGAAATCGTCGGTAAGCTGCTGCAGATAATAGCCGGCGACGCCAACCTGCAATTGCTTGGTGAAGAAGTGAGACGCGCCCCAGTCGAGATGGTAGTCGATCCCATTCTGATACTGGGTCGACGTGTTCTTGAAGTTGTAGGTCGCTCCTGCGACCGCTGAGAATTCATTCCCGGTTTGCGGATTGAAGTAGGTGTACCCCGCCCCGAAATCGATCGCGCCATGGCCGAGGCCGAGGTTGGCAAGCCGGTTCGGATCGTAGTCGCCGACGGGGATGGCTCCTGTTCCGTAAACCATGAGATTGTGCACGCCCATATTCCATTTGAGCGCAATCTGCGGGATCAAATCACCGTAGGATGTGAGTTCCTGGGTCCGGTTCAGGGCGAGCGTGTTGCCGAGAGGGCCCGCCAGAGAAAGCGCAGCGGAAGCCTCATTTCGTCCTGCAATGCCGAGCAGAGTTGCGGATAGCTGGCCGCCAAGGACCGGAGTTGCAAAAACATAAGTCGGGCCAAACAGTCCGAGATCGCCTGTCCCGGCGATGCCGACATCGACTCGACCGCCGCGTGGAAACGCGGCGCCTGCTCCCGAACTGACGTCGGTGTGGTAGTAGACTGTCGCCCATGACCATCCGGGTACACTCGGTGTCGCGGCGAGACTGCCGAAAAAGCCGGGAATCCAGAAGCTGACGCCGCTTTCGTCTGCGAACAAGGGCTCCGGTCGCGCCAGCAAAGCCGCACCCAGGCCAAACATCGACAGGGATATGCTCGCGAGCCGTCGATTGCGCTTCATGCCTTCTTCCATCGAAAGACGGTTGTCGTTGCCGAAATCTACTTGTCGGCCTGGGCTTCCGGGAATTTCCACTTGCCGTTCAGGATCTCCGCCCTCGGCCTGTAAAGCCGGACCATATAGTTCCAGCCCTTCATGATGGGCAGGCAATTGGGATTCTTTCCGTCGCAACCGCCGAATTGCACGGATACCGAATTGTCTTCGTTCTTTCGTGCCGTGATGTTGTTGAGTGAATAGGCGTTGTACTGGTTGGGCTCGAAATAGCCTTCCGCGTTGTACAGGCTTATCGACCAGAACCCGTCAACCGGCACATCCTTTACATTCAGCTTGTAGATTGTTGTGCCGTCGTTCCGGCCAGGGACGACGTTGAGGTAGAGTGCTTCCTTTGGAGGATTTGCCCCCCAGCCAAGGGCTGCGCCGATCACGAAGCGGAGGGGATCAACCTCCCCCTTGCGTCCATACATTCGGCTCGTATCGGGAAGTGTGGTTCCCAGCGCCAGCAATGCATCACGCACCTTCTTCTGGCTTGCTTGATCCCAATCGGGAATCTCGAACTTCCCCGCCTGCTTTTGGGACACCTTGATTGCGTCCTGCAGCGCGTGCACCTCCTTGAGGTCCTGAGGATCGGCCGGATCGACGAGCGTTCGAACGGCGGCCAAAGCGTAGCGTGTGCCAACATCCTTTCGTGTAAGCGTGATGGAGCCGGGCTTGTAGAACACACCAAAGGTGTACTGGTCTTCATCGATCACTTGTAGCGACATGAATCGCTTGCCAGCGTTCGGCAGCGTTATCGTGACGGGCCCGGCATCGAGGTCGAACACGGCGGCCGAATAGAGCGTGTCTCGGTTGAGACGGATGATAGTCTGCTTGTCCAGCGGCGCGGGCGAACGGGTATGGTCGAATTTTCCAAAACCACCGTTCTTCACGACGCCCCCGAAATACAGATCCGATTCCGCGCGGGCAAAGTTCTCGGGCGTTACCAGAGCGGGCTTATGTTCTGCGGGGAATCCGCCTTGCGCCATACCGAACTGCACCGACGTGATCATTACTGCAAAGACAGAAACGCGACCGATCTTCATGCCAATCTCCTTACGCTCAGACAACGCGCTGCAACGGGGGCTGCTTCCATTGACCTTTCAAAGCCTCTGCTTTGGGCCAATATATGCGAAGCGTCGTCCAGAACGGCCCCTTGGGGCAAGGCAGCCAGTTCGACTCGCGATCCGCTCCGGGCGGTTCATTCTGAATGTAGAGTGTGTAACCGCCATCGGGATCGCGCTTGAGGCTATCGAGCATTGTCGAATTGATCAGATAACGGTTGATCTTGTTGGCGTAGAGCAGGCTCGACGGCAGCTCGTACATCGTGAGGGACCAGAAGGCATTGGCTGGCGGCAGTTGTCCTGACTTGAAGCGAAGCACGTAGCGGCTTGCACCGTTGAGCATGCCGCCGTCTGCATCCCGGAAATAAGCCGGGTACATCGCCTCGTCCTTGGTGTTGCCGTAGATGCCCAGCACGGCGGATGCCATCCGGGCCATGTAGTCGTTCTTCAGCATGGCCCGCGTACCGAATCCGTCCGCCGCGGTGCGCTTGCCGGTATCAACCTCCTTCGCCTTGAACTCGGCAAACGCCTTCCAGGCGTCTGCCATTCCGTCCGTCACGGCTTTGCGCATTTCGGGCGATAGACTGCCTGGATCGAAGTTCTTTCCCGCCCCGATGTTCAGCTTCGCAAAGCGAGCCATCAGGGATCTTTCGGACGGATGCGTCGGGCAGAACTGCAGCAGGAAGTTCAACAGAACGAAGAACTCGGGCGAGCTCTTTTGCGCGTCTTGCACGAGTGGTGCTGGAAAATGGGTTGCGGACATTGGGGGCGGAGCCGGTTGCCCCAGGAAGCTGGATAGAGTCTGGACCTTGTAGCCAGCCTGAACTCGTTTGACACCATCGAGGTCGGATGAGTCGAACAGCTGTGTCCGGTAGAGCACCAGATTGAGCTCGGTCTCGGAACGGATGACCGCCTTGATGCCTTTCGGTCTCTCGCCTTGCCATCGTGGGCCGGCCAGCAGGAAACTTCCGGGATCATTGCCCGTGGCGCGGCTTCCTACATAGGCGAAGTTGAAGGTGTAGAGATCTATGAACTGCAGTGAATAATACCGCCTCTTCTCAACGGCGGGCACTGTCAGCACCAGCGGCTCGGCACGCAGGTCTGCGCCGAGCTGAGAGTATGGGGTATCGGAATTGGGTGTCTGGATCGCCTTGTCGTCCGGGGTAAAGACGCGCGCGACGTTGTTGATTGCATTCCACGGCGCCTTGAACTCGGGATCGTCGCGATCGACGAAGTACGACCTCATGATGCGATAGTTTTCCAGCATCGGCACGCCGTAGATTGTCGCTTCCCTGGCTATCACTCGCGCATCGCTCGGTGCAAGGGATGTCGCCGCGGCGGCATTCGTGTTGGCGCTGACGGATATAGCAGCCGTCCCGAGCACAAAGTCGCGACGAGTTAAATGCGTTGTCATCACTCGAACCCCCTCTCCTCCGAGCTGCAGGCACCCTTGAGTTTAACGACCTCAGAATGCAAGATTGTCCGAAATCGGACAAAGGGTGAGAGCTTGTGAAAAAAATATCTAAGGTTGAGTCCGAGAAGATCGCAGGCTCGTCAGGCTGGCTCACCCGGGTGCCAAGCAAGTTTCGGGCGGACGTGCTGGATCATTCGGTATTGATTCAATTGAAAAAGGGAGAGGTGCTGTTTCACGTTGGCGATCCGCCCGGTGGAATTTACGGGCTCGTGGCTGGCACCATTAGCGTCAGTCTGGCGCCCCTCGATCACGCACCGCGCTTGATGCTGCTCGGTATACCTGGCCACTGGACGGGAGAGGCTTGTTTTCTAACAAGGAAGCCACGACGAGGAGAGGTGAGAGCTGCCCTTGATACGACGCTGTTGCACGTGCCGCTCGATGCGCTCGACCGAATGGCGGCGAAAGACCCCACGGTCTCGCACCACATCGCGCAAATCCTGATGATGAGCGTCGAAACTTTGCTCGAGGTCGTGCATGACTTGCAGAAGCCCCAGGCAGATCGTCGCATCGCCTCGGTCTTGCAGCGGACGATAAGAATTGGTGAAGTCCCTCTGCCCTTGACTCAAAGCGAGCTGGGCATCATGGCCAATGCATCACGCAAACAGGTGAATGCCGCATTGAAGCAATTCAGGGACGCTGGCTGGCTCACGCACACCTATCGCTCGATTATAGTAAGTGACGTCAATGCGCTTCGCCGATATGCCGAAGCGGAGACGAATGACTGAGATTCGCGGCTTGCGGCTGACTTCCGCACTGCCTTGGAAACCCGACATTTATCAGCACAGCGAACCGGGATAGGAAGGCACTTTGAGCGCGGTGCGGGCAAGGCAAAGCCTGCTGCGGTTATTTCGCAGATGTTGCTGGGCTGCCAGGTGAGCAGGCGATCGGAAACGCCATCTCCTGCTGACCGTGCCGCGCCGGGCGGACCGATGAGGCCCGTACGCGAGAAGGAGATTGCGACGTCTTTCGGGCGGGCTCGCTAAAGAAGCGCCTTCGGCAACAACATGTGGATGCCCTTGTTGCCGTCGACAAGTTGCGTGACACGCAGATTTCCGGCGAGCGAACACAACATGTAGGCCTCGTTGCGTGTGCGGTTGGTCCGGGCGCAGACGTGCTTGACCATTTCCCGAACAGCCTGCTTGGCGGCGTCGTCGAGGTCCTCATCGAGGCCGATCGACATGAGGTGCGTGGCGCTCTCCGCAAAAGGCCATTTGATATCCATGTCCTTGCGTACGGTCAGACGGAAGGTTCCGGTGACGCCGGTCTCGAGCGCGGTGATGCAGACTTCGCCGTCGCCCTGCACGCCGTGGCCGTCGCCGGCGAAGAACAACGCTCCCTCGTTGAACACCGGGAGATACAACGTCGTGCCGGCTCGAAGCTCCTTGTTGTCCATGTTGCCGCCGAACGCGCGCGGAACGGGCGACCCGCAGCGGCCCCAGTTTGGTGGCGGCGCCGTCGCAATGATGCCGAAGAACGGGTCGAGCGGGATTTCCGTGCCCCATGGCATGATGCAGACCTCGCGCTTGCGGTCGATCACCGGGTGGATCGTCTCGTAGTCGGTGAACTCGTCCGGCAGCGTTCCAAGCAGCGGCAGGATCGAGACGAAACCCCAATCCTGGCGAACTTTCACGTTGAGGATGTCGACCTGGAGCGTGTCGCCGATATTGGCGCCCCGTACGTAGACAGGTCCGGTAATGAAGTGAGGCCCTGGCCCAGGCTGCATGGTCTCGAGGGCAAGCCGATAGTCTTCCGGAACCAGCGAGAGGTCGTCTGGAAGCGTCTCCTTCCCTCCCGCCGGGAAGCTATGCAGCGTCACGCTGTCGCCGGAGTTGATTTCCAGCACAGGTGGTGTGTTGCAGTCCAGATACCCCCAAACCATGTTTTCGGGCGTGCTGGGTATTTCGTGGCGGCGCTGCATTGGACAACTCCAGGCGTAGCGTTTCAGGACACTCTTTTGTTCAAGGTCGGCGCCGGATCGCCACGGTGCGACCGGCAAAATCGCCCTTGGATGTTCTAGGCGGCGGCGATCCTTCGGCTATACTTGACCTCAGGCCCAGCGCGGCGCACGGCGGTTAAGCGCCGTGCAAATGGCGGGCCGATGGAGAGATCGATGAGGCGATCCCGGTTTACCGAGAATGAGATCATTCATCTCCTCGCCGAGGCGAGTTCCGGGGTGCCGATTGCAGAAATATGCAAGGCCGCCGGCATTACCGAGCGCACGTTCTACCGCTGGCGTCGTAGCCTCGGCGGGCTCGACGTCCACGCGGTTCAACAGATGAACGAGTTGAAATCGGAGAATCTGCGTTTGCGCGGGCTCGTGAGCAATCTGTTCGAATTGCTGCGCAACACGGACACCGAAAAGAGACAGGGCGTGACCGCAGTCGCGCCGCGAGAAGGCACCCGCGCCAGCCGGATTGCGGCCGAGAAGTGCGGCGGCGCGCTGACTGGCCGCTTCTCCTCGGTGCGTGTCAATCCGTAACGCGCACGACAGCGCGGCCCAGCGTACACGACAGCTTGCAGGCGAAGCGGTGCTTGACGAGTTCCCGTGCTGCCTTCTGCAAAATCTTTGTGCAGCGATAATGTCAAAAATGACGAAATCGACGACAGTCGGATGTTGATTTCGGCAGCGCGATTGCGCAACGGGCAATAAAACAGCATTGCCAGGTCAGCCGCTTCCTCTCTGTGTCAATCGCGCGACATATTCTAATGGCGGTTTAAATCGCGCGCAAAATGCGTCGCTTATTTCGGCTTGATGAGCGGAGGTCGACACCTAGTCTTTGGGGCTGCCTGTCAGCAGTTCTGGAGAAATTCGTGCCATGACCGAAAATGCTCGTCCTCCGGCCACGCCGAGTGGTCGTGTGCTCAGCCGCCGCAGTTTCCTTGCCGCCTCATCCGCGCTCGCTGCCGGTGTCGGCGCCACACCGCTGCTCGGATCCCGCGTCGCGTCCGCGGCCACGCTCAAGACCGTTCGCTTCAGCGAGGCCGTGCACAATCTGGGTTACATCAATCTCTACGTCGGCATGCATGCCGGCATCTTCAAGAAGAACGGTCTCGACATGAAGGTGAGCGCCGCCGGCGGTGACACCCAGACCTTCGCGGCCGTGCTTGGCGGTTCCGCAGATTTCGCGATCGGCGATGCGACGATGGCGCAGATCTCGCGCGAGAACGGCGGCCCCGGCGTCGTCGTGGGGACGGTCGTGCAGCGCGCGCACTATTTCGGCGTCTCCAAGACGCTCAAGCCGATCACCGATCCGAAGGAGTTCAAGGGTCTCAAGATCGTCACCTCGCCGGAGCCCAACACCAATTTCAGCGTCACGAAGCGGATGCTGGAAAAAGCCGGCCTGAAACTGGGCGCGGACGCGACGATCGTCCCGGTCAATCCCGGCACCGAGATCGCGGCGATGCTGGCGGGGCAGGCGGACATGGCGGTCGCGTATCAGCCGAGCGTCGCCGCCGCCGAGGCGCAGGGCGCAAAAGTCGTGTTCGACTTTTCGAACTATGTCGGGCCGTTCTGCAACACCGGAATCATGGTGCTGCCCTCGACCATCCAGAAGGATCCCGAGATGGTGCAGGCGCTCGTAACCTCCTTCGAGGAAGCGTCGCGCAAGACCTACGCCGATCCCGCCTTTGCCAAAGAGGTCGCACGGAAGGAATTCCCCGATCTACCCGGGGAGGTCGTCGACAAGGCGATCGACGCCGAGCTCAAATACCTCATTCCGGCGCAGTCCGTCATCACCAAGCCGGACCAGTGGAAGAACCTGATGGACATGCAGATCTACCTCGGCAACGCCAAGGGATCGATCCCGTTCGAGCAGATCATCGATAATTCCTTTGCCGAAAAGGCGATTGCCAGCCTGAAATGATTGTTGAGGCCGCCAAAGACACGAGGCATGGCGAGGGCGAGGCCGTCAACGGCGCTGCCCTCCCGCTGATGGTCGAGCACGTCGCCAAAGGCTACGACCTCGATGGTCGGATCGTGCCCGTCATCGCCGACCTCAGTCTCACCCTGCGCAAGGGAGAGATCGTCAGCATCGTCGGACCGTCCGGCTGCGGCAAGACCACGCTGCTCAATACGCTGTGCGGTCTGCTGGCACCTGATGCTGGCCGCATCCGTTGGCATGGCCGGCAAGTGTCCGGTCAGCCGCAGAACGTCGGTTACATGCTGCAAAAGGACCTGCTGCTGCCGTGGCGGACTGCGCTCGGCAACACCATGCTCGGCCTGGAGATTCGCGGCGTGGCCGCCGCTGAAGCGGAAGACCGCAGCCGGGCCATGCTCGATCAGCTTGGACTGCACGGGTTCGCAGATCATTACCCCTCGACGCTGTCTGGCGGCATGCGGCAGCGCGTGGCGCTGGCCCGGACCCTTGTCAACGACCCGGACGTGCTGCTGCTCGATGAGCCATTCGCCGCACTCGACTTCCAGACCAAGCTGTTGATCGAGAACGACATGGTGGACCTGGTGCGAAAGGGCGGCCGCTCGATGCTGCTCATCACCCATGATGTCGAGGAAGCGGTTTCGCTGGCGGATCGCGTCGTCGTGCTGACGCGGCGGCCGACCCGGGTGAAGGCGACCTACCACATCGAGTTCGGTGTTGGCCGATCCGACGTGATCTCGCTGCGCGAGCGACCGGACTTCAGCCAATATGTTCGGCGCATCTGGGCCGATCTCGACGTCGCGATCCAATGACGACAGGTATCGAGACCAGCATGGCTGATGCGTCGAAGCCCATCGGAAGCGCTTCCGCGCAGTTGGCCCGCGCAAGGTGGAAGAGACTGCGCGACGGCATCGCGGTGCTGGCGACTCAAGTGCTCGTCCTGGCCGCTCTGCTCGCATTCTGGGAGTACGTAACGCCGAAGGGCAGCCCTGCGGCTTTCATGTTCGGATCTCCGTCGGCGATCGCCGGCTTTCTGGTGCAGATGGCGAAGGACGGGAGCCTGTGGCGCGATGCGGCAATCACAGGCATGGAGACATTGCTCGGGTTCTTCCTGGGCAATCTGGTCGGCACCTTGATCGGCCTCTCGCTCTGGTATTCGCGATTCGTCTCCCGCGTCGTCCAGCCGTTCGTCATCGCGCTCGGATCGATCCCCATCATCGCGCTCGCACCCATCGTGATCATCTGGTTCGGCACCGGACTGATCTCGAAGGTCGCAATGTCGACCCTGTCGGTGGTGATCGTCGCGCTGGTGACGTCCTACAAGGGAGCGATCGGCGTCGATGGCGACCAGATCAACCTCATGCGAACGCTGGGCGCCTCGAAGTTTCAGATCTTCCGGAAGCTCGTGGTTCCGGCATCGCTCACCGACATCTTCGCGGGACTGAAGCTCACGGTCGGCTTCGCGCTGATCGGCGCAATCGTCGGCGAGTTCATGTCGTCGTCGGAAGGGTTGGGACACGCGATCTTCAAGGCCGGGTCGCTTTACATCATTCCCAAGGTCTTCGCGGCGCTCGTCGTGACGATCGTGCTGGCGCTCGTCCTGACGTATCTCGTCGGCAAGATCGAACGGCTGCTGATCCCGTGGCGGCGGCAGGCCTGACTTCAAGCCATCATCACATACGGAAAGGCTCACGGAGAGACCATGTCCAAGCGCATCAGCAAGGCCGGCAACATCAAATACGCGCTATCCGGCGACGACAAGTTCATCGCCAGCGTGGAACCCGGTGAAACGTTCGTGGTCGAATGCGCCATCAACGCCAATGACGGCACCATCCGCCATCTCGGACAGCAACTGACCGAGGCTGACGTGACGATGCCCTTCGTGAACGGCGCCACTGGTCCGATCGAGGTGCGTGGAGCAAAGCCAGGTGACATGTTGCGCCTCGACGTCGTGGATATGCAGCTCGACAAGCTCGGCTTTACCGCGCTCTGGCCGGGGATCGGCATGTTCCCGGATTGGGTCAGGCGCAAGGAGTTCGGCATCCAGACACGCGTCGTCGAAGTCAAGGAAGGCCACGTGCACTGGAACCAGCATCTCCGCCTTCCGGTCAAACCGATGATTGGCGTGGCCGGCGTCGCGCCGGTGCACGGGGCGGTCCTCACCGTCGACAACGGCCCGCATGGCGGCAACCTGGACGTCCAGGAGATCACCGCGGGCAACAGCATCTTCTTCCGCGTCAACAAGGATGGCGCGCATCTTTTCCTGGGCGATTGCCATGCCATCCAGGGCGACGGCGAATGCAACGGAATGGGTGCGATCGAGATCGCTGCCAATCTCACGGTCAAGGTCTCCCTCGCGAAGGCCCCCGCCCGACTGAACCATCCGCGCATCGAGACGGCCACTCACATCTGCACGCTGGGATGCGCGCGCCCGCTGGAGGACGCGATGCGCATCGCGTTCGAGGAAATGGTCTACTGGATGGAGGACGACTGGAAGATTCCGGCTGCGGAGGGATACATGCTGCTCGGCCAGATTGCGGAAGCCCGCTGCACGCAGGTGGTCAATCCGAAGTACACCTACATTTGCAAGGTCGAAAGAAGCGTGCTCGAGCGGTACTACGGCTGAGCGGTCGTCAGCCGGTGTGCGCACCAGTGACTGACGTTCTGAATCGGCCCCAACAACTGCCAGGGTCAACCTGGAAGACCGAAACAAATCTTGCCTTGAATGCCGACTGCGAGCGGACATGGAGTTCGATCGCTGAGGGCCGGCCGAAGTGCGGAAATATGCCACCGGTGGCACACTGCGGCCGGCTTGAAAGGCATCCGGCGCTGCCGGCGCATCGTGTTCAGGGCGGCGGGAGTGCTGCCGCCTTCGCAAGTTCGTCAGCGGGCACGGATCTGTTGGACCGTACGAATACAATGCGGGAGATTGCTGCTATTTCTGCGTCAGGTCGGCCATCTTGACCAATGAGGATAAGTCCGGCCCCGCCATTGGCTACATTTAGAATGACTGGCTCGCCGCTCCACGTCTTGATTGGCTCCATTCCGATGATGAGAAATTCACCCATGGGTTGGTCCAGATACTGAAGCCTCAGTTGTGGACCGACCTCCGCAGCCGCAAGTTCAAAACCGAATAGCTGGGCGCGCTCATAGATCGCAGCCAGAGTTACAACATCGGTTCTGAAGCCGAGTTCGACCGCCGATACAGCGACGAGCTCCACGTCTGTTTTCGTAGAACCAACGACAAAGGCCGGTCGAGCGAGAATTTCCGCAGCGAGCCCTCCGACGCCGCAGCCTTTCTTGTCCAGCGCGCTACGGAGAGCGAACGAGTCTGCAAAAGTCCCCAGCGCAACCGTTTTCCACGTTGGGACATCGGTGGCGGATCTGACCGGCACCTGCGGCACGCCAGTCGAAGGAGCTTTCTTGAGCGTCAAATGGTTCTGCAAGACATCTCGTGCAGTGCATTGCGCCCGAGCTTCACTCGGGAGTTGGAATATGCACACCGCGCAGAGCATCGCGCAGACAAGACGGCGGCTGCGATGCCCCCTTGTCGAACGATCATGTCGTACGCGGCAATCAACTTTCTGATGAAAAACTAAGCCCATGGCAGCCTCTCTTGTGCAAGGCGCGCGCTTATCGACGATCAGAAAACTGCGTCAGTATCGTTCCGCCAGAACGGCTTCGGCCAACAACGACCACCAACCGTAGGGCAGGCTTCGGTTGAAAACGCGATGTCGGTCACATCATGGCCCCGGGGGATGAAGCAACGGATCTCGATCCGCAGCGCCTCGCCGAGCGTCCAATCGTGCAGGCTGCCACTTTCTGGGCTCTCGAACCAGGTATTGAGTTCGGGGCGGCTCTGATCATGCGCGTGCGCCGCGAAGGACCATGCCAGCAGTACGATTTCCGCCCTGATGGCGGCCATCAGAATTATCTTCGTCACTGCAATCTCCTCAAGCAAACAAAGAGATTTGCGCCGCGACTTCCGCAATCAGAGTAATCGAACCACCGGCGGCCCTGATATGAACCGCTTCACATGACGCGCCAACTCCAGACCAGCTGCTCCTGGAGTCTTCGGCTGCTGCTATGTCTGCGATGCGGAAACCAAGGTTCAATCATCAGCGACATTGTATCGCTGTCCTGATTCCCCGCGGCGAACGCATTCAAGGTACGTCGGGCATTGTTACCTTGTGCCCTCCGTTCTCCCCACTGACTCGGAGGTGGGTCTCTTTGAGCCCGGTGCCTGGTTCGCCAGAGTAACTGTCCTAATTTTGAAGCCCCTGGCATCCGCAAAGCAGACATCGGAAGGTCCGTTGGGGGACACATTAGGAAAAGCTCAACGCGAGCAATTCCGGTCCGCTAGACCCCGTGAGGCGAACCTCAAGGGGGCGAACCGCTGCTTGGCCGAGGCGCTCTTTGATTCATCACGGCGTCAAGAGCAGCATTGAAATCAAGACGGTAGAGAAGACGAACAGCCCAACAATAGCGATCTGGAATACTCGCTCGGCGGTCATTGCGCTCCCTCCGCAAATCGACCGTGGCGGCTTACTCCTGGTTGGGATGCAGCTCGCGCTTCTGGGCCTCGTACTGCCCAATCAAGATGGCAATTCCGTCCAGGGCGAGTTGGTGGGTGGTATGCGTCGAGAGTGCTTTGCAGTGCATTATCTTCTCATTCAGCTGAGCGCATTTTTCGCACTGAAACGCTCCCATTCCGTGAAAGGCGGGAGCGCAAACTCGTCTCTCTGCCACCGGCGCCCGGTGCAACTGTCGGTGATCTGAAACAACAGGAGAGGCCTTGCATTCGTTCCTAAGTCGGCAATCTCAAGCCGGGAGATGTCAGCCACTCTGTCATGTGAGCACCGATTTCGTCCTGCTGGGCCTTCCGTAACAAGGCGTCTCGTTTTGGTCCCGGCGGCAATGTCTCGGCTTGCTCACGTAGACTTTTGGCTTCCTCGGCTAGCCGTGTTTCGAGGGGGAGGGCTTGCTTGAAACGACGACGCTTCATGACACACCTCGTGCTTACGGGTCCTAATCCGCAGGGTTCAGCACTTCCGATCCTACTACGCATTCGACTGGCCGTCAGTTCCCTGGTCGACAGTATGAACAAAGGGCTGCCCCCAAAGGGTGATCGAGGTTCAGTGTTAGCGAACGGCAGCGCGGAAAGTGGCTGCGACCCTGGATCTTCTTGCCACTGCAATTGCTGTCACCGGCCGTCGTAACGCCGCCTCTCGACAGCGACGATGTCAACGTTGGGTCGGAGACCTGGTCTCGAAAGATCTCGTTAAGCGTCTTTGGTTGCGCAAAGGGCACACTCCGGGTCCTTTCTTGAAGGGTCACGTTTCGGTTCTTGTCTGCTTGTTTCTCTTCGCCTAACGTTGTGGTTGTCTTTTCTGGATCGCAAAAGAAATCCGCATCCTCGAATGGTGTGAAGCCGACTGGAATAGCGAATGCGCGAATGCATCCGGCCCGCGACGATCCGACGACAACGAAATGACGTGTCCCAGAGCAGTCCGAACCGGGTTCGGCCGTCTCCATTCAGCAACATCCGGACGCGCCTGCTTCACTTAATCCTGACAACTGTCCCGGCGTTCGTGTTGACGGCCCTGACCGGCGCTTCGGTCTCGGCACAGACATGGACGGGAACCGCGAGCAGCGATTGGACGGTCGGGAGCAACTGGTCTGGTGGCGCGGTGCCAATCGCGGGCAACGTCGTCAACATCAACACGACATCGCCCAATCCGACCATCCTCGGCGTAGGCGGTGCCGCTGCTGGCGCG
Source organism: Bradyrhizobium sp. USDA 327 (assembly GCF_041262065.1). Taxonomy (NCBI): domain Bacteria; kingdom Pseudomonadati; phylum Pseudomonadota; class Alphaproteobacteria; order Hyphomicrobiales; family Nitrobacteraceae; genus Bradyrhizobium; species Bradyrhizobium sp. USDA 327. Next base: position 7,717,355 of record NZ_JBGCCW010000001.1, read on the forward strand.
ACAGGTCAACTGACCGTCGGCAATACGACCGGATCATTCGGCAACCTGACAATTCAGAACGGCAGCACGCTGACGAGCAGCGCCGCGACAATTGCGATTGGAGTCGCAGGCGGAAGCAACGGCACCGTCACCGTCAGCGGGGCCGGATCACAATGGACGACATCCGGCACTCAGATCGAAATCGGCGCCAGTGGCAATGGGACACTCAACATTCAGAACGGCGCCAGGGTCGTCGCCCAAGCAGGGGTTCTCCTCGGAAGCTTCGCCAGCGGCACGGGCACGCTCAATATCGGCGGTGGCAGCACGCTCGAGACGACCACCCTGTCTCGCCCCGGTACGGGAGGAACTGGCCAGATCAATTTCGACAATGCCATCCTGCGCGCCCGGATAAACAGCGTCGCCTTCATCTCCGGATTTTCGACGGGAAATCTCAATATCGCCGCGGGCGGCCTGACCGTCGACACCCAGGCCTTCACTGTGAGCGCGAACAACGGCTTTTCCGGCGTGGGCGGATTGACCAAGACTGGCGCGGGCACCTTCAATCTGCGCGCATCCAATACCTATGTCGGTGCTACGGTGATCACGTCCGGCACGCTTGCCCTTGCTTCTAATGGCTCGATAGCCGCGTCAAGCCGGGTCGTCGCAAACGGAACTTTCAACATCTCGGGCATCGCTGCTGCCGGCACCAACATTCAAAGCCTCGCAGGAACCGGGACTGTCGCGCTCGGCGTGAAGAATCTGACGATCACCAACGCGAACGATGTGTTCGCCGGCGTGATCGGTGGCACGGGCGGGCTGACGCTCACTGGCGGCACCCAGACGCTGGCGGGCGGCAATACCTACAACGGTGCGACCAATGTAAACGCCGGAACCCTCCGCGCCGGGGCCGCAAACACGCTCAGCGCGGCCTCGGCCTTTACGGTCGCCTCCGGCGGCATGCTCGACCTCGCCGGCTTCAACCAAACGGTCGCCTCGCTTGGCAATGCCGGCGTTGTTGCCCTCGGCGGCGCGCCCGGAACGATGCTCACCGTGACCGGCAATTACGTGGGCAACGGCGGCACCGTGCAGCTCAACACCCGGCTCGGCGGCGACAGTTCTCCGACTGACCTGTTGCGGGTGCAGGGAAGCACGTCGGGCACATCGTTGCTGCGCGTCACCAATGTCGGCGGCTTCGGTGCGCAGACCGTCGAGGGCATCAAGGTGGTCGACGTCGTCGGCGCGTCCAACGGCAGCTTCTCGCTTCTCGGCAATTACGTGTTTCACGGCGAGCAGGCGGTGGTCGGCGGCGCCTATGCCTACACGTTGCAGAAGAACGGCATCGCCAGTCCCGGTGACGGCGACTGGTATCTGCGCTCGAGCCTGATCAATCCGCCGGTCTCGGCACCCTCCGGTCCGCTCTATCAGCCGGGCGTTCCGCTCTACGAGAACTACGCGCAGGTGCTGCTCGGCATGAACGATCTGCCGACGCTGCAGCAGCGTGCCGGCAATCGCTATTGGGGTGGCAGCGATGCGATGGCGCGCGCGGGTGTGGTGCCACCGGTGCCAGGTGTGGCGTCGCCGACGCCCACGGCGTTCTGGGGCCGCATCGAGGGCGGGCATTCGGATCTGCAGCCGTCCAACACCACGGGCTCGACCACCAAGGCCGACCAGTTGAAGGTGCAGACGGGCCTCGATGGTCTAGCACTGGAGGACGAGCGAGGGCGGCTGATCGTCGGCCTCACCGCGCAATATGGCCTGACGACCGCCGATGTCGCCTCGTTCTACGGCAATGGCCGTATCCGCGTCGAGGGAACCGGCGTCGGCGCCACGCTGACCTGGTATGGCGACAACGGCTTCTATGTCGACGGTCAGGCGCAGTCGATGTTCTACCGCAGCGATCTGTCTTCCGTGCTGGCTGGCAGCATGACCCACGGCAATGAAGGCGTCGGATACGCTTTCAGCGCCGAAACCGGCAAGCGCATCGGCTTCGGCAACGGCTGGTCGCTGACGCCGCAGGCGCAGCTTTCCTATGCGAAGGTCGCTTTCGACGATTTTGCGGACCGGTTCGGTGCGCCGGTGTCGTTGCGCGATGGCGACAGCCTGCTCGGCCGGGCCGGGCTTGCGCTCGACCATCAGAAGACCTGGAGCGACGGCACGGGCATCGTGCGATCCGACATCTACGGCATCGCAAATCTGCGCTACGAATTCCTCAACGGCACCAAGGTCGATGTCGCGGGCACCGGCTTTGCCAATGCGCAGGATCGGCTGTGGGCCAGCATCGGCGGCGGCGGCACCTACAGCTGGGCCAACGGGCGCTACGCTGTCTTCGGTGAGGTTTCCTACAATGCGAGCCTCAACGACGGGTCGGACAACCGCAACTACAAGGGCACTGGCGGCTTCCGCCTCATCTGGTAAATAGCGCGCTCGCAGCGGAGGCGCGCCGGCGACAAGAGCGGCGCCGCTCAGGCAGCAAGACGTGCCAGCTTCTCCGTAGCGAGCACGCAGGTGCCACACTTTCAAGCCGTGTTGATTTCTGCACTGGGTCAAAGGCTGCCTTGGCCAGGCCGAATTGCACTGTTCGGCTCGCCTCCCGAAAGCTGACCGCTCAGTCTTCTGAGCGAAGCGCAGCCACGGGCCACTTCCAGACATCGCCGACGGTATATAGGATCATCGTCCACCCCGGAGAACAGCAAGTGGCCCGAATAGAAACCTTCGGATGGATCGTAACGACTTTCATAGTCATTATGGCCGCCACTCCACCACGGGCTTTAGCAACACCAGAAGCGTCTGCATGCGGGTACCTCGCTGGTCTAATCGATAAGGCACCGCCTGGGCCGTTGTTCTTGCCCAGCTATCCAACCGTGGAATCGGGGCCTCTCCATGGCGCCGCATACCTTTATGACAATGCGGTGGCCGCCATCGCATTAGTCGGTTGCGGTGAGCGAGACAAAGCACGTCGGATCGGCGCGGCGATTCTCTGGGCCATCGATAACGACCGGACTTGGCACGATGGACGGCTCCGGAACGCTTACGCCGCGGGTGTGGTGGCGAGTGGCTCCGCCAAACTTCCGGGTTGGTGGGACAATACTCAAAACAAGTGGTTAGAAGATCGGTATCAGGTGGGCAGCGACAATGGCAACGTCGCATGGGCAATGTTGGCTTTGCTGTCGATTGACGATGTGAGCGCCAGCTCTCGGTTCCGCGATGGTGCGGCACGGCTTGGCACCTGGGTCGCGCAATGGGCCGACACGCGCGGTACTGGCGGCTTCACGGGCGGTACGTTTGGGCACGAACCGACGCCGGAAGTGCGGACGTGGAAATCGACTGAACATAATACTGACCTCGCCGCCGCGTTTGGCCTTCTTGCGATCCGTACAGGGGATTCGCGCTGGCGTGATAAGGCGACGGCCGCTGAGCACTTCGTAAATACGATGTGGAATCCGGCATGCGCCTGTTTCGCTGCAGGGACCGCTGAAGACGGCGTCACCCACAATCCGATTTTGGCTCTCGATGCTCAGGTCTGGCCTTTAATGGCGCTCCACGGAGCGGTCGAGAAATTTGCATCGGCAATTACGACCGTCGAACAGCGAATGAGTGTCGACGAGGGCTTTTCTTACGGTGAAGACCGAGATGGTGTGTGGACCGAAGGGACGGGCCAAATGGCTCTCTTAATGAAATTGCTCGGCAGGACTGGGAGGGCAAACTCGTTGATCGCCGTAATCGAATCCCAGAGGTCGCCGGATGGTGGGTTCTATGCCACAACTGTCCGCGAGTTACCGACCGGGTTCGTGTTGGACACCGATCCGACCAAGCCACGACTCTATTTCCGATTGTCACATCTTGGCGCAGCTTCGTGGGCTGCCCTCGCGGAACGTGGGTTCAATCCCTTTACGGTGACAAAAGGACTTCCGTAGTTGAGCCGCGGTGCCTCTCGTCTCGGCCTCCCTTTTGGTCTTTTCTGATTTCGATATGTCCGCAAAGGGCCTTGGCCGTGTAAAAACGCAACGCAGAGCAAATTGCAGAGAAAAGTATTCCTTCGAAAGCCCGCTCTGGGAGCATGAGGAGCATACTGAACTGCGGCGCGGCCGTATCCGAGAAGCAGATTCTCTGCCCTTCGGGAGATTTCACGTTTTCACACAGCCAGGGTCAAAACGCGAAGAACTCAACGCGAGTAGATTCGGCCCGGTACGCCCCATTGAACGGACCTCGATGAGGCGTGCTGCCACTTCGCTGACGGGCCACTTGTCGACCGTAACTGCAAACGGGCATCAGCGGTCGCCAAGAAGCCAGTAGCGGACTAGATACCCTTAACAAGCCAGCTGGATAGCCGATAGCATCGGACTACGAGGCGAAGTGATGAGGTCCCTATGCCTATGCGGCGCCTATGATCCGTCACGGCATGCGCTAGCCATGTAGATGCCCAGCTCATTGGTCTTGATGAGCTCGTACGGATTTGTCACTCCTTCTTCCCGCAGCCATTCAATCTGCAACTCGTATGCCTGGCGTTCGTAGGCAGCAATGCAGGGAAGGACGATGTTGTTTGCCCTCTGCACGTGGTGCACCACTTCGTGCACCAGAGTGCTTTTCTGTCGCAGATCATCGGGTCGCCAGCCCTGAGGCAGGTAAATCGCCCCCTCGTCGCGATTGTAGAGCGCCTGCAACTCCAGCCCGCTGTTTTCCGGCGAGCCATGTCGCATTGCCATTTCCGCCGGTGTCACGAAGTGGATCCGCGGATGATCGGGAGCCGACAAGCCGGTCTTGGCAACGATCCATGCGATGTAGATTGCGATCAGGCTATCCAAGGAAACGGCTCCGCAGCGCGGCCTGCTGGTGACGAGGAGTTTTCGAAGTTCCTAATTCCGGTCAGGTTGGCCCCGCGGCGGATTGCCTGGGATGCGCGATCAGATGTTCGTATTGACGCAGGATTCGATCCGCCTGAAGGCGTCGCGAGCTTCGCAGCGCCGACTCGATGGAAGCAAGGAAGCGTCGCCTTGCATTCTCGATTGGAAACGACGCAAGAGTCGGCCGTGCGGACGAAGGCTGCGAAGTGTTTTTCATGATCAGGACGCCAGGGTCGGTTGATGACGTGGAGCGTTGTCAGCGCGATATCTGGAACCATTGGCATCGACGGCTGGCCGCGCGACGGCGGCAGTTGCAGGGGCGCAATCCAGGATCGGCGGGCGCTTCAGCGTGATCGGTTGCCAGAAAAAGCGACACGCCTCAGCATGCGCTTCAAACATGTCGACGCCGATATCGCGTAAAAAATCGGATCTGTCCCTGATATCCGCGCGTAGCTTTGACCGGAAGCAGGCGCGCTCCCACCATGTGAAAGGCAGTCGCGCAATCGGATGGTCGGCGTTGACGCGCTCAATCATGTAAATTTGCAGGAAAACCTCCTGGCGCGGTGTGGTCCGCGATGACGTTTCTGAAAAGAGAACGATTGGAAATTCACCGCTCGATGCTCGCTTTTGCAGCGGAGCGGCGCATGACGGGATGGTGAAAGAGCCGGGAAGCCATTCGGTTCTCGGTTCGCTCTCCGGCGGGCCTCCCAATGTCATTACGGTGGGAGAACCCGCTTCCCGACAACCGTGCCGACTATCGCGCCGATTGATGCGTCTGAGAACTACCTGGAAAGGTGGTTCGTTGTGCTTTATGGATACGCGCGCGGTCGGCGGCCTGCACATGCTTCGGGAATGACATGCATCTCTCCACGGGTCCTGTCGATCCGCAAAACCAAGAAGTCTATGCACTCTGGGATCAGCTGGCCGACTTCTCGGTCGCCGACGGGGACGCCGCGCTGACGCACCTGCTGTCCACACTGCGGACCATGTTGTCGGCACGCAATGTGCTGTGGGGGGCGGTCGTGCGATTGCCTTCGCGCAAGCGGACCGATCCCTTGCTTGGCTGGCGTCCGCGCCTTGTCCGGGTGCTGGACCCGATACCGGCCGTGGCGGCATCCGTGCAGAAGCAGTACGATACGCTCTGGTCCGGCAACGTCGACCTGTCTCAGATTCTGTCCACGTCGGGAGATGAGCCGTTCCGCGTTCGCCTGCTGTTCGAAACGCTGCCGCCGGAATGGTTCGAGGGCGAGCATTATCGTCGTCACTATCTGGATGTCGGATTCGCCGACAGCATTTCAGTGCGCATTGCGCTCAATGAGGACGTGCGAATCCGCCTGTTCGTATTTCGCGATGCGCAGGCACCCCGCTTCTCGGCGCAGGACGGCCAGCTTCTGGGCTTCACGATGCGGGGGTTGAGGTGGTTTCACCGTCAACAACTGCTCAGTCACGGTCTTCTCATAGCCAACGCGGCCCTGACACCCGCCGAGCGCAGGGTATTGCTCTCGCTGCTCGACGGGCAGGCGGAAAAGGAGATTGCGCAGAAGCTTGGCCAAAGTCCGAACACCACGCACTTCCACGTCAAGTCGATCTACGCCAAGTTCGGCGTGCGCAACCGCGCGGCGCTCGCCGCGCTCTGGCTCGGCAAGCTGCGATAATGCAGCGAGCCCGAACGTCAGCCACGGGGTAAAGGCCGCCTTGGATCACGTGTGTTCCTCTTCGGGTCACCTTCAGGACGCAGACCTCCCGGCGCTCTGAGCAGGCGCTGCTCGCCACCCGCGATCCCGTAAAGCGGCTCGAAAGGGTCGCGGACCTCCTACAGGGAAGTGCTTGAGGTCAGCTAAGGGGCAGAATCGGCGGTCTGCCTTTCTGCAAGCTGTTTCCGGTTTGCACCAAGCAGCCGACGCTCGGGCGAGCTTCGAGCTAGGCAGCATCGGGCCAGATTCAGTCTCATGCAGCGCAGCAAATCGCGCCCGATGATCAGCCCGTCGATGCGGCGAGCACGGTCTATTCGGGCAACCCCGCTTTCCTAAGTCCCTCACCGCTTCCTCCGGCGGCCCCGCGATACAGCTCGCGCGCGTCATTGTCGAATACGTACTCCGCGAAGGGATAGCGCAAGATGCGAATCCCATTGGATGAGGGTTCCCGTAACCGGGTAGCGCTTTGGCCTCGCCGACAATCGCGAGAATAAGCCGCCGGTAGAGAAAATGTAAGCTGCCGGTTAAGCGTCCCCGCCAATCTCGCGGCACTCTCGCGTCGGTGGAAAAACACCATCGAGGAGACACCGCAATGACCACGACGCACGGCACTTCGTGGCTGGAACGGACATCCGTATCGACCCGGCATGTCTCCAGTTTCATCTGGAAATGTTGGGATGCCTTTCAGGAGCGCCGCGAGCGCCAAAAGTTGAGCGCCACCTTATCCGACCTAAGCAACCGAGAACTGACGGATATCGGCACCACGCGTGGCGAGATCGACTACGTCGCCTCGCACCGAGGTATTGACCCGCGGGGCATCCGATCCGGCGAATGGCCGCGATATCTGCCAACGGTGGATGGCCAGATTGGGCCTACCGACTCCCGATAGGGGTCAGGAGCGCCGTTTTGCTGCGCCCGAAGTCCCTTCTGATCTTCCTCAGACACCAGACATTGGAATTGGGTTGCGGTAAGCCCAGAAGGGCCATTTCCGGATGCACGCACCGTAACAGTAAGGAGACGAAGCCTCTTGTCTTAACGAACCTGAGCAACCGATCTCAATGCTTGGGACCATCGACCTTGGATCATGCACTGGGTGCATCAGAGGATGGTCCGACGTATCAGGTCATGCTGCCCGGGATGAAACAGCGGACGCGAGGATGTCCATCGATGTAGTGCTTCCAGACCATCGTCCGTCCGGCAAGGTTGGGTTGCTTGATGACGGCGCCATCCGGCACGAGCACCCATTCGTCGTCGATGCGAACGCGATATTGTCCGTGATCGGACTTCCAATTGGGTTCGGAGACGACGTAGGCGTCAGACTCCTCACAGCACTTCCCGAATTCGCTTTGCAGACTCTCGAACCAGGGCTTCAGCGGGGAATTCGCATAGCGCCCATCATCTCGCGCAAATATCGCGGTCGACGGCAGCAGCAGCAGAAAAATTGGAACCGCCATGTGCTTCATCGCTCTGATCGCCAGCATTTCGTCCCCTCGGCCATCTCAGTTTCGAATCAGCGCCGCTGGCGTCGTGGGCAAGGAGCGCAGGAACACGAAGCGGGAGGTCACTGGTATTTCCGCATCGGCGCGACCATCCTGGCCAACGAGGATGAGGCCCGCTCCCCCATTTGCCACGGTCAGGATGACCTCTTCACCAGCCCATGTCCGGATCGGGTTCATCCCGATGACGAGAAACTCACCTACGGGCTGGTCCAGATATTGAAGTCTGAGCTGCGGAGCGATTTCGGGCGGCGCAAGCCGGAAGCCCAGTTGCTGCGCGAGTTCGTAGATTTGCCGCAACGGCACCGTCTCACTCTTGAAGCCCAGGTCGGCCGCGGTCACTGTCAGAAGCGTCACCGCCGTTCTGGTGCCGCTAACGGTAAACGCAGGTCGAGCAAGGGCCTCCGCTGCCGAGTTACCGACGCCACAACCAATCGCACTCAGTGCGGTGAGGACAGCAAACGTATCCGGGAACGTCCCGATGCTTATTGTTTTCCATTCGGCAACATCCGAAACGGACGTTACTGGACCCATGCGTGTTGGGACAAATGGCGTCGCCTTGAGAGTCAACTGCCTCTGCAGCACATCACGCGGCGAGCATTGAGCGTGAGCGCGGTTCGCAGAGGCGAGAACGCAAACGACCCAGACCAAGAGCCTCGCTGCAGCCGCCGCTCCCGTCAGCGCAACCATCCGACTCATGATATCCTCCCTCGTGACGCGGGATCGGCGAGCAGTTCATACTGTTCAGCCGCGCACGAGGATGCACCGAGATCATGGGAAGCGCTTTACAAGCGGCTTCCATTCTTCTTACCGTCTGCTTACATCGCAGCTCTGGCGGGGTGCGATCGTACAATAGGAGGACGCATTTGCTTTACTCCTTTGCGGACTTCACGCTGGATACGGACCGGCGGGAGCTGCGGCAGGGAGCCGACACGATTGCTGTCACGCCGCAGGTATTCGACCTTCTGAACTATTTGATCCGGAACAGGGAACGTGTCGTCAGTAAGGACGACCTCATCGCTGGCGTCTGGAATGGTCGCATCGTCTCGGACGCCGCTCTGACGACGCGCATCAATGCCGCTCGGAGCGCCATCGGCGACACCGGCGAGAAACAGCAGTTGATCAAAACATTGCCGCGCAAAGGTTTTCGCTTCGTTGGTGCAGTGCAGGAAGTCCGGAGGCCCGCAAATGAGACGGTTCGCGCAGTCGAGCGGACCGGCGACACGCCGCCGCGCCTATCCATCGTCGTGCTACCCTTCACGAACCTGAGCGGTGATCGTGAGCAGGACTATTTCGCGGATGGTGTAACCGACAGTTTGACCACGGACTTGTCGCGCATCAGTGGTTCATTTGTAATCGCACGGAACAGCGCCGTCTCGTACAAGGGTAAAGCAGTCGATGTACGGCAAGTTGGCCGCGAATTAAACGTTCGCTACGTGCTCGAAGGCTCAGTGCAATGCAGCGGCAGTCGGCTTCGGATGAACGTGCAGTTGATCGATGCTGAGAGCGGCCGGCATCTTTGGGCCGAGCGCTTCGAGAAGCCTGTCGTAGACCTGTTCGACATGCAGGATGAAATCATAGCGAGGCTCGCCAATACATTAGGTGCCCAGCTCATCGAGGCTGAGGCGCGACGAGCCGAGCGTACGGTGCATCCCGATGCGATGGACCTGTACTTCCAGGGCCGGGCCTGGTTGATGAAGGGGTTTAGCCTTGAATGCGTGACGCAAGCGCGGAGCTTCTTCGAACGCTCTCTAGAGTTCGACCCCGGCAACGTCGAAGCAATGATTGGCCTGGCAAGTGTTGATACGGCAGTTGCGACCAGCTTTACGACGGATGACGGGCCTGCGCGGCTTGCAGCGGCAGAGGCGATGGCGAATAGGGCATTGTCCATCAGGCCAAACCGTACTTCGGCCCACTTGGCCTTGGGTTACGTCCAGATCTTTACGAACCGGGCCGCCCAAGGCATCCGCGAATTCGAGCATGCGTTGGCGCTGGATTCGAATAGGGCCAACGCTCATGCTGCCCTTGGCCTCGCCAAGTTCTGCATGGGTCGCGCTGCCGAGACCGAAGGCCATATACGCGAGGCTTTACGTCTCTCCCCTCGCGACGTTGAAGCCTACCAGTGGACGTGTTATGTGGGTGTGGCCAAGCTACAGCTTGGTTCGGACGTCGAAGCCGTCAGTTGGCTACGACGAAGCACCGAGGCGAACCGCAACTTTCCTCTCGCTCATTTGTCGCTCGCCGCTGCGTTGGGCCTGACCGGCGCGCTCGATGAGGCGCGAAATGCTGCAAGAACGGGACTTGCGCTCAACTCGGGTTTCACAATCCGTCGCTTTCTTGCTGCTCAACAAAGCGACAATCCGATCTACCTTGCTGGGGTCGAGCGCGCGTGTGAAGGCTTCCGCCTCGCTGGCGTGCCGGAAGGGTGACGGGCGCTTCCGGTCACAACCAGGTCCGCGACCCGCGTCAGCGACGCGCGTAGGTTCCCCGTTTGAATACCAGCACTAGCGTGACGCCGGCCGGCGTGCGTGGATTCGTAAACTGCAGTTCATCGTCGGTAATTGATGTCACGATTCAGCGTTGATTTGGCGCTCCGAACAGTTTGGAATATGAACTCGTCTCCATGTTGACGTGGATCTTGGTGGCCTCGTCCACTGTGTACGTCCCGGTGTGGGCCACCACACCCGACGCAATCGCATGACCTCCTCCGGCGAGAGACGCGCGGAATCTCCTGATGCGTATTTCGGCGCATCGAAGGAGGCGCAACTTCCGCTTCGGGTCAAAGGCTGCCCTCGGGAGCCCGCATGCCCTTAGTCGGTTCGTCTCTTGATTGTGTTGCAAAACTGGTTTCTGACTTGGGGCGAGCTTGGCTTTTGAGTTTCGGCGGTTTTTTTGGGTACGGGGTGTCGGCGGTTTCCGTTTTGCTGGTGGATTTCAGCACGCGACTGCCAGTTGTGGCGGAGGACGGCAGATTAGCTTGGCCAGCCGCCTCAGGTTCTGCGCGGTGGCTGTGAGCAGCACTTCGTCCCTGACGCCATTCAGGCCCCGCAGCCGAAGCCGGTCGAGCCTGAGAATGCGCTTCATATGAGCAAACCGCATCTCGACCTTTTTGCGCTCGCGGCGCGATTGCTCGAAGGCTTCCGTATTGGCCAGCGCACGGACATGATCGCGCACATCTTCGTTGACGTCGCGGGTAATTTTGCGCACGACCGCCGTCGTGCATTTGGGCTTCAAGGCGCAGCCAGAGCAATCGCTCTTGCTGGCCCTGTAGTAAACGATGTGACCTTGATCGATATTGCCGGTGCTGGTCAGTTCCGCGCCACCCGGGCAAACATAGACATTGCGCTTCTGGTCGAAGACGAAGTCCGCTCGGTTAAAGGTGCCATCGGGGCGTGCCGACTTGTCCCACACCGGAACGTGCGGCGTGATCTTGCGATCCACCAGCCATTTGAGCAGTCTGACCGCGCCGTAAGCCGTGTCGCCTGCCAACCTTTTGGGGCGCAGATCGAAGCGACGCTCAACGCGGTCCACCATGATCTGGGTGACAGCAATCTCAACCGCACGGTTCGCGCGCGTGCCTACCGCATCGAGGATGATCCCGGCCTTGTTGTCGATCAGATAGTTCGCATCATAAGCAAAGAATGGATCCACGCCCGGCCTCGTAACCCATGTTGCTTGCGGATCGGTGAGCGAGACTTCCTTGGGAGGCTTGCGGCGACGGCTGCCTTCACTTGAACCGCCGCCGTCTTCATCGCTGTCCTTATCGCTATTGGCGGCATCAAGCGCTGCGATGTACTCCCGAACCGCATGGGATGCTTCCTCCGCCTTTGGCCAGGTAATAGGCTGGTCGCCGGGAAGTCGCCTAGTCTTGTTCACATCTGCCTTGATCAGGCTCGCATCGACTGAGAACGCTTCGCCTCCGACCAGCCCCGCCGAAATACACAGCGTCACTACACGCTCAAAAACCCGGCGTAAGGCATCGCTCTCACGGAAGCGTTCGCGCCGCGCCCGGCAAAACACCGAGTGATCAGGGATATGATCCTCGATGCCGAGCTTGCAAAACCATCTGTAAGCCAGATTGACCTGGACCTCGGCGCAGAGCCGACGCTCGGAACGAAGTGCAAATACGTAGCCCAAGACCAGCATCCGGATCATGAGCACCGGATCAATCGAAGGCCGGCCAGTGTGCGAGTAGAACGGAGCGAGCTCGTTGTGCACCCAACTCAGGTCCAGCAAACCGTCGATTTGTCGTACCAAGTGATCAGCCGGCACCACCCTGTCGAGATCAAAGGAGTAAAAGAACTGGCCCTGACCGCTCTCCTGCCGCCCTAACATCCGCTGCTCCCGCAAATGCCGCCTCAAACCAACGGAATCACGGTTCGCGAGTCGCCTCAACTGGAGTTTTGCAACACAATCCTCTTGGGAGCGGACGTCACTGCGGTCTGGGCTGGGATCAGCCACGTTCCAAAAACGAACATCCCGCATGCTTCCGAATCGTTGAAAGTGCGGTGAGCGTCAGCTAAAACTTGGCGTTGTGGGGCGAGCGTGTCCGCTCGCCCGGAGGAGAATGCGCGTGAAGGAACTGGCGGGAAAGACAGCATTCGTGACCGGTGCGGCGTCGGGCATTGGATTGGGGATCGCGACCGCTTTCGCCCAGGCTGGGGCGAAAGTGATGCTTTGCGATATTGAAGAGGCGGCGCTGTCCGCAGCGCTCGAGCAACTGCGGCTCACTAACGTCGATGTCGACGGCGTGAAGGCAGACGTCTCGCTCAAAGCCGAACTTGCGGCTGCGGCAAAAGCCACGACCGCCCGCTACGGCAAGGTCCATATTCTCGTCAATAACGCAGGCGTCGGCGGCGGTGGGCCCTACGGCACCTGGACCGATGCGTCCTGGAATTGGACCTTGGGCGTCAACCTGATGGCGACCATTTGGGGGATCGAGATCTTCGGGCCGTTGATCGAGCAGCATGGCGAGGGTGGACATATCGTCTCCACAGCCTCGATCGCAGGCCTCATTTCAGGAGCGAGCACTGCGTACAACGTTTCAAAGTATGGCGTTGTCGCGCTGTCCGAGGGGCTGCGGCAAGAGCTCGCGCCCCGCGGAATTGGCGTATCGGTACTGTGTCCTGGGTACATCCGCACTCAAATCATGAACTCAGGCCGCAACCTCCCCAAGCGCTTCGTCGGGGCAGTCCGTGCCCCGCCGACTTCGGGCCCGATTGCCGAACGGATCGATCAGATCCAGGAACGCGTCACTCAAGGTATCGACCCCATCTATGTCGGCGAACTCGTCCGCGAAGGCGTCGAAAACGACTGGCCCTATATCTTCACCGACCTAGAATTTGAGCCGATAGTCGAAGCGCGATTCGCCGGAATCAAGCAAGGCTTTGACCATATCCGCGGGCGCACCCCGAAGCGATGAGTGCGCAGACTTTCTCCAACCTGATCATTGTTTTGTCAGGCCTACGCGTTGCGGGGCAAGAACCACGTAATCTGTTGCTTATGGAGGAAGCGTGACAAATAGCGTTCACGAACGAGCTTCCGCGATGCCGCGCTATTCTGATATGCAAGGAAAGGTTGTGCTTATCACCGGGGGTAGTAGTGGTATTGGTCTAGCCACGGCGCGCGCTTTTGCACGTCAAGGAGCAAAAGTTGTGATCGCAAGCCGGAGGGAATCCAGTGCAAAAAGTGCGCTCAAGCAACTTGCCGCGCTGGGAGATGCACACTGGTTCCCGACTGATACAACTGACGGCAAGGCTGTCGGGCGTTTGATGGATGCGATCATGAAAATGCATGGTCGCCTCGATCACGCTTTCAATAATGGTGGTAGTGGTGGACGATCGGCTCCGGTTGCCAGGATGTCGGAGGACGCTTGGCGCAAGACGATCGATGGCTTCTTGACATCGGTGTTTTTGTGCATGAGTGCTGAAATCGCCGCAATGACAGACCCGAGCAAATCCGTGATCGTCAACAATGCGTCGGTTGATGGCTTGCGGGGGTATCCGTTTCCTGGCGGGGCAGCCTACTCAGCGGCAAAGCACGGCGTGATTGGTCTCACCCGCAGTGCTGCACTAGAGCATGCCGCTCACGGTCCTCGCATCTGCGCTGTTGCGCCCGGGTGGATAAACACCCCTCCCGTCGCGAATTGGATGAAGCGAGACGAGGACGTTGCAAAGGCAATCACGAAGCAGACGCCTCGTGGAAGCATAGGAACAGGGGATGAAGTCGCCGCGGCCGTGCTCTGGCTCTGTTCGGAGGCCAGCTCCTTTGCTGTGGGAACGGTCTTAGCAATTGACGGCGGTTATCTTGCCTAAGCGGCCCCTAGCCTGACGGCCGCGCGGCGCGATGGTTCAGGCTATCTCACGACCGTTGTGGGTCAAAAGCGCCGTTTGACCAACGGCCCGGCGCTTCCGGTTTATCCCCGACTCCGGACATGTCGCTGCAATGCTCTAACGGAAGCGATGGGCCAAATGCAGACGCTTAACGTTTGCTGGCAAAAAGCTTGCGCTGCGCGAGATTAACGTAGGAATCGGGCCAGTCGACCTCTCTCTTGGATGCCGGAAGATATTGCTTCCGGTCCGCGTACTCGTAGTACAGCGTCCCGTGGATACCTTGCGCATCGCGCTTCAAAATGGGGCGCTCCCATACGGGCGACAGTATTCGCAGCGCCTGCTCTTCCCCCATGCGTTCGGTAAAGTCCTCTATCAACTCTATGTCTTGGCCCTCGCCTGGAAAGATGGCAGCGAACTCATCATCGGTCGCTTGAAACAAGCTGAACGTCGCGTTCACTGCGCGATCTATGATCTGAATGTTCTTCAAGCTCTACTCCCGGGAATCCACGACCATAGACTCTCTAGTACCGATCTCCCAAAGTCCGCAATGGGTCAGAAGCGCCGGTTTGAACGGCGCCGCGTCACTTCCGGTGTGCCCCGATCAGCTGACCATACCTGAGCCAAACCGCACTTCGCCATCGGGCCAACACCGGACCTCTACAAGCCGGTCGTCGTGGCTTTCCAAAACCTATCCATCGCTAAGCAATGCTCTCTGGACTTCGGCCCCAGAAAGCCTACCACCGACCTGAAATCGAATGCCTTTCTGCCATCTGCATGCTGCAGTGATTCAAGAAAGCCGGTTGATAAAGCGGCACGTTCTTGAGCAGCGCCGTCTTCGAGCGCTTGCTCGCAGAGTTCAAAGACGGATTGTATTGTGCTTTTTGGTAGTCGATTGAAATGCTCGACAAGAGCCTCCGCCAATGCCGTACCCACGAGGGTTACAGGCACCACTTCAGGCGACCATTCGGCCTTTAGTTTAGCGAGCACCTCTCTCAATTGAGGCGCAAGATCAAAAATTCTTTCAAGATAGCTCTCATCCCTCGGCATGCGACCAATATGTCGGACACGGATCATGTCGGCAATGGGTCTTGGCCGTGTAAAAACGCAACGCAGAGCAAATTGCAGAGAAAAGTATTTCTTCGAAAGCCCGCTCTGGGAGCATGAGGAGCATACTGAACTGCGGCGCAGCCGTATCCGAGAAGCAGATTCTCTGCCCTTCGGGAGATTTCACGTTTTCACACAGCCAGGGTCATAAGCCGCCTATCCCGCTTGAGACGATTGACTTCCGCGTTGCCTCCGAAACCCGACATCTATGAGCACAATGAACCAGGATAGAAAGATTTGAGCGCGGTGCGGGCAAGGCAAGTCCTGCGGCGGTCATTTCGCAGACGTTGCTGGTCTGCCAGGTGAGCAGGCGATCAGGAACGCCGTCTCCTGCAGCGAGCCGAACAGGCGAGCAAACAGCTCGCGCGGGACGCGGCGTGAAGTGCGAGGATGTCGATATGGGATAGCGGAAGGGGCTCGCCTTGTCCCACGTCCTGCAATGATGTCATCATGCGCCTGTTTTGCCCGACGGAGCAACAGTTTCGTCAAATCAGGAAAACGCGCAGCGGCCTTCCAAAAGATCGTGCTTGATCCACAAGCTCAGGCGCGAGGACGATCCAGCCGGATCTCGCTATGCTCCAAGCCCTTGATTTTGCTGCCCCCGGCTACTGTGCATGGGGTTGTTTTCGACGTTTTTTGTTTTGGAGGTGCGAAGGCGCCACGCAGAACCGGACCTGGTCCGGCTCCCGTCCGCTACTTCATCACCCGCACGCCCTTGGTCGTGAACCGCTGCGTCTTTCCGCCGGGACGCAAAGGGCGCTTCGTGCCGGCGGCCTTGCCGGTGCCGGGCGGCTGGTGTGCAGGCACGAGTTGATGGGGCTGCGAGCCGATCAGGTCGCGGCGGCCCATCTCTATCAAGGCCTCGCGCAGCACCGGCCAATTGTCGGGATCGTGATAGCGCAGGAAGGCCTTGTGCAGGCGGCGCTGGCGCAGGCCCTTGATCGCCTCGACCTTGTCGCTGCCGCCGTGGCGCACGCCGCGCAACGGATTGACGCCGGTGTGGTACATCGCGGTCGCCGTCGCCATCGGCGAGGGCAGGAAGGTCTGCACCTGGTCGGCGCGGTAGCGGTTCTTCTTCAGCCAGAGCGCGAGGTTCATCATGTCCTCGTCGGTCGTGCCCGGATGCGCCGCGATGAAATAGGGGATCAGGTAATATTTCTTGCCGGCCTGCTCGGCCGCGGCGTCGAACATCCGCTTGAAGCGGTCATAGGCGCCGATGCCCGGCTTCATCATCTTGTCGAGCGGGCCGCGCTCGGTATGCTCGGGCGCGATCTTCAGGTAACCGCCGACGTGATGGGTGACGAGCTCCTTGATGTATTCGGGGCTCTCGACCGCGAGGTCGTAGCGCACGCCGGAGGCGACCATCACCTTCTTGATGCCCTTCGTCTCGCGCACCTTGCGATAGAGCCGGATCAGGTCGTCATGCGAGGTGTTGAGGTTCGGGCAGATCTCGGGGAAGACGCAGGACGGCCGCCGGCACGCGGCTTCGACCTTCGGGTCCTTGCAGGCCATCCGGTACATGTTGGCGGTGGGGCCGCCGATGTCGGAGATGACGCCGGTGAAGCCGGGCGTCCTGTCGCGGATCTTCTCGATCTCGCGCAGGATCGAGCCCTCCGAGCGGTTCTGGATGATGCGGCCTTCGTGCTCGGTGATCGAGCAGAAGGTGCAGCCGCCGAAGCAGCCGCGCATGATCGTCACCGAGAACTTGATCATCTCCCAGGCGGGGATCTTTGCATCTCCGTAGGATGGATGCGGGGCGCGCGCGTAAGGCAGATCGTAGACCGCATCCATCTCCTCGGTGGTGAGCGGGATCGGCGGCGGGTTGAGCCAGAGATCGCGATCGCCGTGACGTTGCACCAGCGGCCGCGCATTGCCGGGATTGCTCTCCCGGTGCAGCACGCGTGAGGCGCGCGCATAGGCCTCGCGGTCCTGCTCGACCTGCTCCAGCGCGGGCAGGCGGATCACGGTCGGCCCGCGTTGACGCGATGCGCCCTCGTCGGCGGAATCGAGATCGTCGGCGTGCAGCTCGGTGTAATCGGCAGGGACCTTGCGGAACAGTGCGACGCCCCTGATGTCGTCGAGCTCGCGCGGCGCCTCGCCGGCGGCAAGGCGCTGCGCCACCTCGACCACGGCGCGCTCGGCGTTGCCGTAGAGCAGCAAGTCCGCCTTGGCGTCGGCCAGGACCGAGCGGCGCACCTTGTCGGACCAGTAGTCGTAATGCGCGATCCGGCGCAGCGAGGCCTCGATGCCGCCGAGCACGATCGGCACATCCTTGAACGCCTCGCGGCAGCGCTGGGCGTAGACGATGGTGCAGCGGTCCGGCCGCTTGCCGCCTTCGCCGCCGGCCGTGTAGGCGTCGTCGCTGCGGATGCGGCGGTCCGCGGTGTAGCGGTTCACCATGGAGTCCATGTTGCCGCCGGTGACGCCGAAGAACACTTTCGGCTTGCCCAGTGCCTTGAACGGCTCGGCCGAGTGCCAGTCCGGCTGCGCGATGATGCCGACCCGGAAGCCTTGCGCCTCGAGCAGCCGGCCGATGATCGCCATGCCGAAGCTCGGATGGTCGACATAGGCATCGCCCGTCACCAGCACGATGTCGCAGGCGTCCCAGCCGAGCGCATCCATCTCGCCGCGGCTCATGGGTAGGAACGGTGCCGGCTTGCGCGGTTGCGCCCGGGCCATCAGCGGCTTTTCGGCGGTGATCATCTGGGTGTCCATGGCGCTACGCATAGGACTCCGGGCGGGCGAATTCAACCGATCGGTGTGCCGCCACCGCCGATTGTGATGCCGTGCGGGACCGTGACGCGGTCCACACACCGCTCGATCCATCCCGTGGCCTCCTCGTTTCGTTTCGAGGCGGGTTCCGTCCTCGTAACGGCGCAGATCGGATATCGGGCCATAGGAACCAACCCCGCCCGCGAACATTCTTTTGAGGTTTCGACGCGGGCCCGGGTCGCGCGCGTCTGGATCATTCTGGCGTCCGGTGACGTCGCCTCTGGCGATGGGGGAGCTGTGAGCACGGTCATAGAGAACTTGCTGTTGCGGAAGCAGAAGCTCGTGGAACAGCTCGAAAAGGCGCCGTCGGTCGAGGACCGCGATAGAATCGAACACCAGCTCGAGCAGATCAACACCGCGCTGGATTTTCTGGACAGGCCGGAAGCGAAGGAAAAGCGGTAGACGCGCTCAATCCACCTTGAGCGCTTTCGCGTAGACAATTCCCGAATTGTTGATGTGCGTCGTCATCAGGCCATCGAAGGCGGCGAACTCGCCGCGTGCAAAGAAATCGAGCAGCTTGCGATGCTCGTCGAACGACGTGCGGGTGCGCACGTCGATCGGCGAGGTCAGATTGGTGCGGAGCGCGGCGACGCGGCCGGAGACGAGTTGATAGGATTCGGCGAGGTAGTGGTTGCCGCAATGCGTGAACAGCGCCTCGTGGAAGGCGGCGTCGGCGCGGCCATAGGCGATGTTGTCCTTCGCCGTGACCGCCGGCTCCATTGCCGTGATCGCCGCGCTCATTGTCGCAATCGTGCCGTCGCGATCGTGGCGGAAGGCGAGCTCGGCCGCCTTGGGCTCCAGCGCGATGCGGAAGGTGCAGAGCGCGTTGATGTCCTCCGCGCTCGGCGTGAACACGAAGCTGCCGACCTGCGGCCGGATCACGACGAGGCCCTGCGCCTGCAGCTGTCCCATGGCCTCGCGCACCGGCGTGCGGCTGACGCCGAAGGAATTCGCCACCATCTCCTCGGAGATGGCAGCGCCCAGCGCGAACTCGCCGTCGATGATGGCCTGGCGCAGCCGCTGCATCACCCGCTGCGACAGCGATTTCGGCGTATCGAGCCTGAGCGATCGCATGGCGCGCTCAGATCACCTTGCCGGGATTGAGCAGGTGTTCGGGATCGAGCGCAGCCTTCAGCGTCCGCATCAGCGCGATCTCGGCCTCGCTCCTGGCATGACCCAGCCACTGCTTCTTCAGCGTGCCGATGCCGTGCTCGGCGGAGACGCTGCCGCCCATGTCGCGGACGAGACCGTAGATGATCGCGTCCATCGCGTCCTTCGGCTGCTGCGCGACCGAGAGGCCGGCGACCCAGGAGACGAGATGCAGATTGCCGTCGCCGATATGGCCGTAATAGACGCTCTCGCAGCCCTTGATGCCGGAAGCGAGCGCGGCCTTGCAGCGCGTGACGAACTCGTCCATCAGCGCCACCGCAAGGCCGATGTCGTAAGAGATGTGCGGCCCCAGCACCTGCCCGAACTCGGCGCAGATGTCGCGCACGCGCCAGAAGGCCTGCGTCTGCGCCAGCGACTGCGCCACGGCAGCGTCGGCGAGCAGCCCACGTTCCATCAGCTCTTCGAGCCAGTTCTGGAATCGCGGTCCGTCCACGCTCTCATCGGTGCCCTGCGCCTCGACCAGCACGTAAAGGCCGTGACCTGGTGCGACCGGCGGCTTCACTCCGGCGCGATTCGTGATCACGTTCCAATAGTCCGGCCACATCACTTCGAACGCCGACAGCAGCGGACCGAGCCCGCTGCGCGCGGCGTCGAGCAGCGCGACCACCGCGGCATAATCCTTCAGCGCACAAAGCGCCGCCATCGTCGAGCGCGGCTTCGGGAACAGCTTCAGCACCACGCGGGTGATGATGCCGAGCGTGCCTTCCGAGCCGATGAACAGATGCTTCAGATCGTAGCCGGCATTGTTCTTCATCAGCTTGTTGAGGCTGGTGATGATGGTGCCGTCGGGCAGCACGACCTCCAGGCCAAGCACCAGCTCGCGCGTCATGCCGTAGCGGATCACGCGGTTGCCGCCGGCATTGGTCGAAAGATTGCCGCCGATCGCACAGGAGCCGCGCGACCCGAGATCGAGCGGAAAGAAGAAGCCGGCTTCGTCGGCGGCCTTCTGGATCGTCTCCAGCGGCGTGCCTGCTTTCACCGTCATCGTCGCGGAGGCGCGATCGATCTCCTCGATGCCGGTCATGCGCTCCAGCGAGATCGCGACCCAGCCCGCTTCGGGCGAGGCGCCGCGGCACAGTCCGGTCAATCCGCCCTGCGGCACGAAGGGCAGCCGCGCCTGCCGGCAGGTCGCAATCGCATCCGCCACGCCCTGCGCATCGAGCGGCCGGATCACCGCGAGCGGCGTCTGCGGCAGGCTCGCGCTCCAGTCGTTGCAATTGCGGGCGGGCACCTCGCTGCCGGTCAGCACGGCGGCTGCGCCGAGCCTGTCGCGCAACTGGCCGAGCAGCTGGTCGGGCCGTCCGGCGGGGGTCGCCATGTCCATGCGAGACCTCCTCAATATTTCTGCCACGCCCAGGGCGCCGGGATTTGCATTCGTCCTTGTATGTAAGGTACAAGCTAGAATGTAAAGCAGAAACAGAATCCCGGTAAGTTGCGGAAGATCGTTTGAGATCAGCGGCTTAGCTCTGGACGACAGCAAGGGCGGTGTGATGACGGAGGCAATTCGCGGGTTCTGGGTGGCGTCGGCGACGCCGCTGGCGGCCGATGGCAGCGTGGATCACGGCCGGCTCGCCAGCCATGCCAAGCAACTCTTCAGCAAGAGCGTCGACGGCGTCGTTCTGTTCGGCACCACCGGCGAAGGCACCTCATTCAATGTCGCCGAACGCGTCGCGACCATCGAAGCCATGCTCAAGGCCGGCGTTGCGCCGGAGCACATTGGAATCGGCGGCGGCTTTCCCGCCATCACCGACAGTATTGCGCTGACGCGCGCCGTGCTCGGCCTCGGCCTGCGCCACGTGCTGCTGCTGCCGCCCTATTTCGACCGCAGCGTCACGCCCGAAGGCATCGCGGATGCCTTTGCCGCGATCGTCGATGGTGTCGCCGACGATCGGCTGCGCGCCTCGCTCTATCACATCCCGCAGGTGTCGGGCGTTGCGATCCCGACAACGGTCGCCGCGAACTTGCGCAAGCGCTATGGCAAGCAGGTCGCCGGCCTGAAGGACTCCAGCGGCGACTTCAAGCAGTTCCAGGCATTCCGCGCGGCCGCGCCCGAGCTCGCCATCACCGTCGGCAACGAGCCCGACATCGCCCGCGCGATCGCCGCGGGCGGCGCCGGCACCATTTGCGGCATGGCCAATATCGTGCCGGAGCTGGTCAAGGGCATGCTCGACGGCAAGGATGTCGAGGCGCGCATGCAGGCAGCGGCGGATGCCGTGGTGAAGACGCCGTCCCTGGTCGCGACGTTGAAGGCCATCCTCGCGGCCCAGACGGGCGATACAGGCTGGCTGCGCGTGCGCCCCCCGCTTCGCGCGTTGTCCGACGGCACCGCGCTCAAGCGGAAGCTCGACGCGTTGATGGCGCCTGCCATCGCGTGAGCCCGCGAAAGATCGCGACGCGCCGCCGCGTATTCGCGTGCTGCGTGCCGCGCTCGGCAAGACGACCATTTGAGATTGCCGTTCAGCGCCGATGCGTTCTTAGAACCATTCAATACTAGAGCTATTCAAGTCCGCTTGCGGTTCCGCTCGCACTCCGTGCCTGTTAGACGCGCCAGCTTCAATGCTGCGTCTGACCTGGAAGTGAATCGAACGTGCGTGCTTATCTGGATGGCCAATGCACCAGCGGCCACCGTCATCGTGCCGGCAAGAGCTGCGCCGGTCTTCTCATCTCAGCGGCTGTGCTGCTCGCCGAATGCCCCTCCAACATGACGACCGCCCGGGCGCAATCGGCGCTGCCGCCGGTGACGGTGGACGCGCCGGCGCAGCGGCCGAAACCGGCGCGGGCATCGGACCAGTCTTCACGCCGCCCCCAAACCGCCGCGCGCCAGCGTAATCGCAATACCGCACCCGCAGCGCCGACGCTCTCGGAGCGAGCGGCCGCGGAAGCCGCCGCACAGCAAGCCGCAAAGCTCGGCTACCGCGCGATGCCGAGCGCGACCACGCTGCGCAGCGGAGCCTCGCCGCTCGACACCTCGCAGGCCGTCAATGTGGTGCCCGAGCAGGTGCTGAAGGATCAGCTGCCGCGCAACATCGATGATGCGCTCGCCAACGTCTCGGGCATCACCCAGACCAACACGCTCGCCGGTACCCAGGACGCCGTGATCCGCCGCGGCTTTGGCGACAATCGCGACGGCTCGATCATGCGCAACGGCATGCCGCTGGTGCAGGGCCGCAGCCTCAATCCCGCGGTCGAAAGCGTCGAGGTGCTGAAGGGGCCGGCCTCGCTGCTCTACGGCATCATGGACCCCGGCGGCATCGTCAACACCATCAGCAAGCGGCCCGAGCTGTATCAGCACGGTTCGGTCACCTTGCTCGGCTCGACCTACGCGAACAACCGCAGCGGCGCCGACGGCCTGCTCGACGTCACCGGCCCGATCGGCGATCAGGGTCTTGCCTATCGCTTCATCGGCTACGGCGTCAGCGAGGATTACTGGCGCAATTTCGGCCGGCACCGCGAGATGCTGGTTGCGCCGTCACTGGCCTGGTACGGAAAGGACACGACGGTCCAGCTCAACTACGAGCATCGAGAGTTCATCTATCCGTTCGACCGCGGCACGGCGTTCATCAACGGTGCGCCGCTGGCGATCCCGAAGACGCGCCGGCTCGACGAGCCTTACAACAACATGTGGGGAACGTCCGACCTGATCCAGGCCTCGGTCGAGCATCGCATCAACCAGGACTGGAAGCTCTTTGCCGGCTACAGCTACAATACCGAGACCTTCAGCGCGAACCAGCTCCGCATCACCGGCGTCAACGCGAAGACCGGCGTCGAGACGCGCAGCAATGACGGCACGCAGGGTTCTCTGAGCAATTCGAGCTACGGGACGTCCTACATCTCGGGCGGATTCTGGCTCGGCGACATGCGCAACGAGGTGCTGTTCGGCGGCGACGGCCAGTATCGCACCATCTACCGTGACAACCTGATCCGGCAGGCGGCCCCGTCCTTCAATGTCTACAACCCCGTCTACGGTCTGATCGGGCCGGGCACGACGGTTTCGAATAGCGACAGCGCCCAGACCGACAAGCTCGGCCAGTGGTCGCTGTTCTTCCAGGACACGCTGCATCTGACCGAGCGTTTCGCGCTGGTCGGCGGTGTGCGCTACATGGACTATGATCAGCTGGCCGGACGCGGGAAGCCGTTCATCACCAACACCAACGTCTCGGCGGATGCGGTGCTTCCGCTCGGCGGCGCGATCTTCAAGCTCACCGACCAGATTTCGCTCTATGCGAGCTACACCCAATCGCTGAAGCCGAATTCGACCATTGCTCCGCTGAGCAATGGCGGCGGCGTCGTGCTCGGCTCGAACATCGCGCCGGAAGAAGGCACGCAGTACGAGACCGGGCTCAAGTTCGATCTCGACAAGCGCCTCTCCGGTACGCTCGCGGTTTACGACATAGAGAAGCAGAATGTGCTGGTCAGCCAGCTCAACACTGCGACCGGTCTCAACGTATACACCGCGGCCGGCAAGGTCCGCTCGCGCGGCCTCGAGATCGACGTCACCGGCCGGCTCTCCGACAATTGGAGCATGATCGGAAGCTACGGTTACACCGATGCGCGTGTGACCGAGGATCCGACATATGCCGGCAAGCAGCTGCAGAACGTTGCGATGAACACGGCCTCGCTCTATCTGGTCTACGATTTTGGGACAATGCTTCCCGGCCAGCTCAGGCTCGGCGGCGGCGCCCGCTATGTCGGCGACCGGCCCGGCGATGCGTTGAACACGTTCGTGCTGCCGTCCTATGTCGTCGCCGATGTCTTCGCGACCTATGAGACGAAGCACCAGACACTTCCGGTCATCTATCAGCTCAACGTCAAGAACCTGTTCGATACGCTCTATTACACCTCCGCCCAGAACAATCTGGGCGTCGCCATCGGCGACGCGCGCCGCGTGTCGCTGTCGGCAACAGTGAAGTTCTAGCGATGACGCTGCTGCGGGGGCACACGATCAAAGGGGTCCTGCTTCAGGTCCATTCCATCGTAGGCCTCGTGCTCGCGCTGCTGCTCGCCCCGATCGCGCTGACCGGTGCGATCATGAGTTTTGAGGACGAGATCGTCGATCATCTCAATGCCGGCATCATGCAGGTTGCGCCGCGTCAAGCGCCGATGCTGATGCCTGGTGACCTGATCGCCCGGCTGAAGGCGGCGCAGGACGTCGGCAAGGTCTCGGCCATCACGCTGTCGAGCGATCCGGCGGCGGCCCATGTCCGCTTCGCGCGCGACGAAAGCGGTGGACGGCCGTCCTCTCTCTATGTCGACCCCTACGACGCGCGCGTGCTGGGTTCGCCGCGTGGCGAGGCGTTCTTCGCGACCGTGCGCAGGCTGCACCGCTGGTTGCTGATCCCCGGCGACGCCAAGGGCTGGGGGCGTCCGATCACCGGCACCATTGCGCTCGGTCTGATCGTCATGCTGATTTCGGGCCTCGTGTTGCGCTGGCCGCGCCGCGCCGGCAGCGTGAAGATGTGGCTGAAGCCGAATCTCGCGCTGAGCGGCCGCGGACTGCACCGGTCGCTGCATGCGGTGATCGGCACCTGGGTGCTTCCGATCTATCTGGCGATGACGCTCACCGGGCTGTGGTTCTCTTTCGAATGGTATAAGGACGGCGTGACCTGGCTGTTGGCACGTCCTCACGTCACCGCAGCGAAGATGCCCGCAAAGTCACCGCGGGCGGTCGACCGTTCCGGGACCGCGCAACCGATCGGATTCGATCAGGCATGGACGACGT
Organism: Bradyrhizobium sp. USDA 327; assembly: GCF_041262065.1. NCBI lineage: Bacteria > Pseudomonadati > Pseudomonadota > Alphaproteobacteria > Hyphomicrobiales > Nitrobacteraceae > Bradyrhizobium > Bradyrhizobium sp. USDA 327. The sequence continues at coordinate 7,742,462 of NZ_JBGCCW010000001.1, forward strand.
TCCAGCGCGAGGAAGGCGGCCGCTTCTCCAGGGCCCTGCTGACGCTGCCGGCTGGCTCGGGCACGGTGATACGGATCCGGTCGTGGGAGAAGGATCGGACACTCGAAACCACACGTGACGAATTTCGCATCGAGGCGATTACCGGGCAGCTGCTTTCCGCTGAACGCTATGCCGACAAGACGTTCGGCGAGAAGATCATCGCGGCCATCTACGACATCCATCGCGGCGCGATCCTGGGATGGCCGGGCAAGCTCGCGTTCATGATTGCCGCGGCCCTGATGCCGTTGTTCTCGGTCACGGGCATCCTGCTCTATCTGTCGCGCCGCAGGCTGCGGCGCCCGTCGCAGCCGCCGCTCGGGCGGCTCGTTCCCGGCGAGTGAGCCGGCAAGGCTAGCCAACGCGCTCTCAATCGTTCAAAAGCCCATGGCTTGTCCTCGTAGGGTTCATGCCATGAAGCTTCCGACCGTCACCCCCGCCGATATCCGCAGTGCGCTCTTGCTTCGCGAGGAGATCGCGCTGCTCGACCTCAGATTCGAGGCTGCCTTCGCGACCGGACATCCGCTGTTCGCCGCCAACATGGCCGCGGATCGGATTGCGGTCGAGGCCGAGGTCAGGCTGCCCCGCAAGGATGTGGCGATCGTGCTCTATGACGACGGGGAGGGGCTGGTCGGGCCCGGCGCCGAACGTCTCGCCGCGCTCGGCTACACCGACATCAGCGCACTCGAGGGCGGGCTGACGGCCTGGCGCGCGGCTGGATTTGAGGTTTTCGAGGACGTCAACTCCTACTCGAAGGCGTTCGGCGAGCTGGTCGAGTCGCGCCGCCATACGCCTTCGCTCAGCGCCGACGAGGTGGCCAAGCTCATCGCCGACAAGGCCAACATTGCCATCCTCGACGTCCGCCGTTTCGACGAATATGCGACCATGAACATTCCGGGCTCGGTCAGCGTGCCCGGCGCGGAGCTGGTGCTGCGGGCGGGGCAAGCCGCACCCGATCCCGAGACGACGATCATCGTCAACTGTGCCGGCCGCACCCGCTCGATCATCGGCACCCAGTCCCTGATCAATGCCGGCGTGCCAAACAGGGTGCGCGCGCTGCGCAACGGCACCATCGGCTGGACGCTGGCGCGGCATCAGCTCGATCACGGCGCTGACAGGCGCGGCGCAATCGGCCCGTTCGAGGGTGGCCCGGCCAATGCTCGCGATGTCGCCTACCGCGCAGGTGTTCGCCATATCGGTGCGAACGAGATGTCGGCGCTTGTCGCGCAGACCCATCGTACGCTCTATCGCTTCGACGTGCGCGATGCCGAGGAATATGCGGCAGGCCATCTTCCCGGCTTCCGCCATTATTCCGGCGGCCAGCTCGTCCAGGAGACCGACATGGCCGCGCCCGTGCGCGGCGCGCGCATTCTCCTGACCGACGACCAGAGCGTTCGTGCCGACATGACGGCGTCCTGGCTGGCGCAGATGGGCTGGGAAGTCTATGTGCTCGAAGGCGGCCATGACGGCGCGCTCGAGGTCGGCCCGCCGCACGTCCTGCCGAAGCCGGATCCGGCACACCGCTACCGCCGGCCCTATGAAGGGACCGATGTGGCCGAAGCTGCGATGCAGGCCTATCTCGACTGGGAATACGGCCTCGTCGAGCAGCTCCGCCGCGACGGCACGCATGGGTTCTACGTGATTTGAGACCGGTGACCTGCATTGCGCCTCATGGCTCGCGCCCTAGGGTGACGGGGAAGTGGGGACCAAGGCGCCCCCCTACCGCCTCGCCATCTTCTCCCCCTATCCAAGCCCTATTGTGCCGCGCGCCATCCGCGGTCTATGAGCTGCGACAAAGCTCATATCTATGGAGACATCATGCCAGCCCCAGGCCAAAGCCCTGAGCGAAGCGCCAAGGCGCTGCTGCTCGAAGGCGTCAATGACAGTGCCGTGGACCTGTTCAGGAGCGCGGGTTTCACCAATGTCGAGCGGCTGACCAAGGCGCTGGACGGTGAGGACCTGCGGCGGGCGATCAAGGGCGTATCGCTGCTCGGCATCCGCTCGCGGACCCAGATCACCGATGAGGTGCTTGCGGCATCGGACCAGCTCCTCGCCGTCGGCTGCTTCAGCGTCGGCACCAACCAGGTCGATCTCCTGGCCGCGCGCAAGCGTGGTATTCCCGTGTTCAATGCCCCGTTCTCCAATACGCGCAGCGTCGCCGAACTCGTGATTGGCGAGATCGTGATGCTGCTGCGGCGAATCTTTCCGCGCTCGGTGTCGGCTCATGCGGGGGGCTGGGACAAGTCGGCGACCGGCAGCCGCGAGGTGCGCGGCCGCACGCTAGGCATCGTCGGCTACGGCAATATCGGCTCGCAGCTCTCGACCCTGGCCGAAGCCATGGGCATGCGCGTGATCTATTTCGACCGCACCGACAAGCTTCGCCACGGCAACACCGAGCCTGTCGAGAAGCTGGGCGAGCTTCTGGCGCAGAGCGACGTCGTCAGCCTGCACGTGCCGGAGACGCCGGAGACCGCGGGCATGATCGGCGAGAAGGAACTGCGGGCGATGAAGCCGGGCTCGTTCCTGATCAACAACAGCCGCGGCACCGTGGTCGATCTCGACGCGCTTGCCGGCGCCCTGCGCGATGGTCACCTTGCCGGCGCGGCCGTCGACGTGTTTCCGGTCGAACCGTCCTCGAATTCCGATCGCTTCAAGAGTCCCATTCAGGGCCTCGAGAACGTCATCCTCACCCCGCATATCGGCGGCTCGACCGAAGAGGCGCAGGAGCGCATCGGCGGCGAGGTGGCGCGCAAGCTGGTCGACTATTTCATCACCGGCTCGACCATGGGGGCGGTGAACTTCCCGGAAGTGCAATTGCATCTACGTCCCTCCGGCGCTCGCTTCAGCCATGTCCATCGCAACGTGCCGGGCATGCTGCGGCGGCTGAACGAGGTCTTCCTCCAGCGCGACATCAATATCGCCGCGCAATATCTCGAGACCGCCGGCGACCTCGGCTATGTCGTGCTCGATGCCGATCTCGGCGGCCAGGACTCCGGCGAGCTGCTCCAGCAGATCCGCGCCCTCGACGGCACCATCGGCGCGCGGCTGGTGTTCGAGCACTAAAGCGTTTCGAGCGAAGTGGATATAAAGCAAACGCGTCAACCAGAATCTAGAGCCATTTCCGTTCCGATCGCATCAGAACGGAAATAGCTCCAGACCACCCCACGTTCCGGTTGCAACTTGTAGCAACTGCTCCCACACTGTCGTCGAATTCGGCCCGGTCAAAAATCGCGTCGAATTTGAGCTTCAGTTGCGTGAGTGTCCGCCATGGAACGGGACGCCGTACTGATTGATCTCGCGCTTCAGGGCGGCGGTTCGCACGGCGCCTTCTCCTGGGGCGTGCTCGACCGTCTTCTGGAAGAGAAATGGCTGGAGATCGCCGCAATCTCCGGAACCTCCGCAGGCGCGATGAATGCGGCGGTTCTGGCGGACGGCTGGACAGCCGGCGGCGCCGAGGGCGCACGAGAGGCGCTCGACCGATACTGGCGCCGTGTCTCGAAGGCCGCGGCCTTCAGCCCGCTACAACGCTCTCCGCTCGACCGCTTGATGGGGCGCTGGACCCTCGATACGTCGCCCTTCTACATCCTCACCGATTTGATGTCGCGTGTGCTGTCGCCCTACGACCTCAATCCGACCGGCTACAATCCGCTGCGCGCGGTGCTGGCCGAGAGTATCGATTTCGAACGCCTCGTGCGCTCGCCGATCCAGCTGTTCATCACCGCGACTCGGGTGCGCACCGGGCGCGGCCGTATCTTCCGCAACGCGGAGATCACGGCGGATGTGCTGCTGGCATCGGCCTGCCTGCCGACCATGTTCCGCGCGATCGAGATCGACGGCGAGCCCTATTGGGACGGCGGCTTTGCCGGCAACCCGACGATCACGCCGCTGGTGCGCGAAAGCGACGCGCATGACACCATTCTCGTCCAGATCAATCCGACTGAGCGGCTGGAGGAACCGCGGACGGCTGCGGAAATCCTCAACAGGCTCAACGAAATCTCATTCAACTCGCCGCTGATGAAGGAGCTGCGCATGATCGCACTGCTGCACCAGGCGGCCGATCCGGGCAGCGGCGAGGGCGCGCGCTGGGCGAAGATGCGCACACACCGGATCAAGAGCGACATGCTGGCGAAGTTCGGGGCCTCCTCGAAGCTCAACGCGGAGTGGGAGTTCGTCTCGATGCTGCGCGCCGAGGGACGCATGGCCGCGGACGACTTCCTCGCCGAGCACGGCGCGGAGATCGGCCGTCGTTCGACCGCCGATCTCGATGTCCTGCTGTCTGAGTGCTGAGGCATGGGTCTCCTCGGCCTCCTCGTCGGGCTCGGCCTACTCGTCCTGTTTCGCCTTCCGCGGCTGGAGCGTCCTGCTGCTCGCGCCGTTCGCCGCACTCATTGCCGCGTTGTTCGGCGCAGCCGCCTGCGCGCAACAACGGCATCGCCTGGATCTACGGCGCCGGCGGCATTCAATATGTCTTCGCGCGCGATCCGAAGCTCGATGTCACCACCTACAACGTGGAGCACCACAAGGCGCGGCTGCTCGAGGTCTCGAAGCTGATGGATTCGACCGATCCCGACCTCAGCCGCTTCCGGATGCGCGGCGGCCGTCTGATCATGCTCGAGCACATGGCCGACTATGCGCAGAGTCCCTATGCCGGCATCCGCTATTTCGAGAGCGTCGAACGCAAGATGGGCAAGGCCGAGACGGCGGAATTCGCGCGGCTGTACACCGCGCCCGGTGTCGACCATGTCGGCTCCGGCGCGCCGGCCAATGTCGACATGCTGAGCGTGCTGGTCGACTGGGTCGAGAAGGGCAAGGCGCCCGGCGACCTCGAAGTCAGCGAGCAGAAGGTCGAGGCGCCGTCGTTCGCGACGCTGCGCGCGATGCCGCTGTGCCGCTGGCCGGCCTGGCCGCACTACAAGGCGGGTGCGCTGACGGAGGCGTCGAGCTTTGCCTGTGCGCCGTGACGAAACGGCTCGTTTGACAATCGCCTCGCGCCCGGCTAGATGTTTCGCATGCGAAATAACGAGGCCGCGGCAAAGCATCATCGGCTGATCTACCTGCTGAGCGTCGCGCACCGGCGCCTGCAGCGCTGGATGGCGGCGCAGCCGCAGAGCACGGTGACGCCGGCGCAGGCTGGGCTGCTGTTCATCCTCGGCAGGCAGGACGGCGTCCTGATCGGCGAGGCGGGCGCGGCGCTCGATATGGGGCCGGCCGGCATTTCCGGCCTGGTCGACCGCACCGCAGCCGCAAGACTGATCGAGCGCCGCGCCGATCGCGAGGATGGCCGCGCCTGGCGCATCTGGCTGACGCCCAAGGGGCGCAGCGCGCTGGCGCAGGCGAAGACCTCGGCGGCCGAGGTCAACGCGGCGCTGACGGAAGGATTCACGGCTGCGGAGATCGACATCGTCGCACGCTGGCTGACGAGCATTCAGAACAAGTTTCCAAGAGGAGCAGACGAATGACCGAGCACGTCCGGATCGAGAGCAACGGCGGAATTCTCACCCTGACATTGGCGCGTCCCGACAAGAAGAACGCGCTGACCGATGCGATGTACGGCAAGCTGGCGGACACAATCGAATCCGCCGAGTTCGATCCGTCCGCTCGCGTGATCCTGATTCGCGGCGAGGGCGACATGTTCACCGCCGGCAACGACGTCGGCGAATTCGCCGCGGTCGCAGCCGGCAAATCCGAAGGCAGCCGCAACGTCGTGCGCTTCATCCAGTCGCTGGCGCGCTGCACCCGGCCGCTGGTCGCAGCCGTGCAGGGCCGTGCCGTCGGCGTCGGCACCACGATGCTGCTGCATTGCGATCTCGTCGTGCTCGCCGACAACGCGCAATTGTCGACGCCCTTCGTCAGCCTCGCGCTGGTGCCGGAGGCCGCCTCCAGCCTGCTGATGCCGGCGCGCATCGGCTATGCGCGCGCCTATGAGATGTTCGCGCTCGGCGAGACCGTGCCCGCCAGGTCGGCGCTGGAATGGGGCCTTGCCAACCGTGTGGTGCCGCTCGACAAGCTCGATGCCGAGGCGCTCGCCCTCGCGCAGCGTCTCGCCCGTCAGCCGCTCGGCGCGCTCACGGCCACCAAGAAGCTGATGCGCAACGGCGAGGCGCTGGTCGCCCAGATGCAGGCCGAAGGCGAGCAGTTCGCGCCGCGTCTGCGCACCGCGGAGGCGCGCGAGGCGTTTACGGCGTTCGCCGAGCGCCGGCCGCCGGATTTCACGAAGGTGGCGTGAGGCGATCTCCCGACAGAGTGGCAGCTTCCGAGGTCCATATCATTTGAAATAAACCTTAACGAAACTTTGGCATGTCCCCGTGCAAGATGACCGCTCGTGACGAGTAGGTCTTTTGGTCCATGTCAATTTTTAAGAAATCGGTAAGCACGCTCCTCCTGGTTCTGATGACTCTGCTGGCCGCCGGTGCGCTGACCAGCACGGCCATTCAGATGGGCGGGGCCTTCAGCCGCTACAGCGACAGCCTGGAGACCGAGCGGCTCGCGAATGCCGACAAGGCGATTTTCCAAGGCGTGCTGGCTTTGCGCAACAATCGCGGCGATGCCCAGAGCGCGCTGCTGGGCGAGGACGATCCGCGCGCCAAGCTCGGCGCCGCCGAGAAGGCCGAGCAGGCCGGCTATGATGCCATTGCCGCAGCGCTCTCCACCATCGAATTTGCCCGGCGCGACGAGCTCGCAAACACGCTGAAGCAGCGCTGGAGCGAGGCCGCGCCGAAGTTCCAGCTGTTCTACGATGAGGCCAAGCTGCCGCGCGCCGAACGCAAGGTGGAGCGCACAGCGGCCTGGTACGATGCCGTCACCAAGGTGATCGAGACGGCGAACCTCGCGTCCACCGCGGTGTCGAACCGCGCCTGGATGAACGATCCTTTCATCACCCGCATGATCCAGGCCCGTCGCCTCGCCTGGCAGGTGCGCGATCGCTATGGCATTCAGTGCTCGACCCTGCGTCCGAACGTCAACGGCTCAAAGCCGCTCGACGAGACCCAGAAGCAGACCGTGGCCGGATGGAATGGCACCATCACTGCCGGATGGGCCGGCATGGAGGAACTGCTGGCTGCGCCTGATGTGACGGCGGACCTCGTCAACACGGCCAGGGACGCACGCGCCAAGACCGACGGCGTTCTCAAGCAGATCGGCGATCTGACCAGGAACTTCGACGGCAGCGGCCGTCCCGCGATGCCCGCCTCGGAATGGAACGCACTTTGCCAGTCGCCCTTCGCGTCCATCGTCGCAGTCGCCAACAAGGCGCTCGACCTGTCGATCGCGCGCGCGGAGACGGTTCAGGCGAAAGCCCTGACCAATCTCATCGTGCAGTCGCTCGCGTTCCTGCTCGCGCTGGCCGTGACGCTGGCCGGTGTCTTCGTGGTACGCAATCGCCTGATGCGTCCGGTGCGCGCCATCCTCGATGCCATCGCGCGCATCAGCGCGCGCGATTATGCGACGCCGGTTCCGCAATCCCGTCACGCCGACGAGTTCGGCACCATGGCCGCCGCGCTCGAGAGCCTGCGCGAGAGCGCGGCGACCGCGGAACGGCTGGGCCGGGAACGCGAATCGCAACAGGCGCTTCAGCTCGCCCGGTCCGGCACTGTCGATGCCGCCTGCCGCAGTTTCGACGACACGGTGCAGGCGGTCATCCAGAGCGTCGTGGCCTCGACGCGGGAGCTCGACGCCACCGCGACCGGCGTGCGCTCGTTGGTCTCGGACTCCAGCAGCCAGACCGCCGCGGTTTCGTCCGCCGCCGAGCAGGCCACCAACAATCTCGAGACCATCGCGGCCGCGACCGAAGAGCTCTCCGCATCCGTCGGCGAAATCTCCGCACAGGTGCAGTCGAGCGCCCGCGAGGCCCGCGAGGCCGTGGCGCAGGCCGAGCAGACCAACGCGACGGTCGAGATCCTCGACCAGACCGCGAGCCGCATCGGCGAGGTCGTGAAGATGATCAACGCGATCGCCGCCCAGACCAACCTCCTGGCGCTGAACGCCACTATTGAAGCTGCGCGCGCGGGGGAGGCCGGCCGCGGCTTTGCCGTCGTCGCGGGCGAGGTCAAGAGCCTCGCCTCCCAGACGGCGACAGCGACGGAAGAGATCTCGCGCCAGGTCGCGGAGATCCAGGGCGCCACAGGCCAGGCCGTCGCCGCAATCCGCTCGATCGGCGGCGCCATCAGCGGCATCGACGAGAAGATGACGGCGATTGCGGCCGCGGTCGAGCAGCAGCGCGCGGCGACCACGGAGATCTCGCGCAACTTCCAGCAGGCCGCCCAAGGCACCCGCGAGGTGACCGACACCATCGGCAGCGTCGCGAGGCTGAACCAGGAGACCGGCAACGCCGGCACGGTGCTGTCGGAGTCCGTCAAGAAGATGTCGGCCGACGCCGATCGCCTGCGCGTCGCGGTCGAGGGCTTCTTGGGAGCCGTCAAGACCGCGTAGTTTCGTTCTCTCACCATCCGATGTCGCGCGGGCATTGCCGTCGGTCCGCGTGGCGGGTACATCTGTGGCGCCTCGCTCCGCGAGCGCTGAGACAGACGTAAGACATATCAGGGATGGAGAGTTCGATGCCGGTCGCGCCACAACACAAGGCCCAGCGCCCCTATCGCGGTGTGTTCCCGGTCGCGCCCACCATCTTCGACGAGCGCGGCGAGCTCGATCTCGATGGCCAGCGCCGCTGCATCGATTTCATGATCGATGCCGGCTCGCACGGCATCTGCATCCTCGCCAATTTCTCCGAGCAGTTCGTGCTCACCGACGCCGAGCGCGAGGCCGTGATGCATGCGGTGCTGGAACATGTGGCTGGCCGGGTTCCCGTGATCGTGACCACCACGCATTTCAGCTCGGCGGTGTGCGCGGCGCGCAGCAAGCAGGCCGAGGCGGCCGGCGCCGCGATGGTGATGGTGATGCCGCCCTATCACGGCGCGACCTTCCGGGTCCCCGAGAAGGGCATCGTCGAATTCTTCAAGGTGCTCTCGGGCGCCATCGATATTCCCATCATGATCCAGGACGCGCCTGTGGCCGGCACGCCGCTCTCGGTCGAGCTGCTGGCGCGGCTGGCGCGCGAATTCGCCAACATCCGCTATTTCAAGATCGAGGTTCCCTTCGCCGCCGCAAAGCTGCGCAGCCTGATCGAGGCGGGCGGCAGCGATATCGAAGGCCCCTGGGACGGCGAGGAGGCGATCACGCTGCTGGCCGATCTCGACGCCGGCGCCACCGGCGCCATGACCGGCGGCGGCTATCCCGACGGTATCCGCCAGATCATCGATCCGTATCTCGCCGGCAAGCGCGAGGAGGCGAAGGCCGCCTATGAGCGCTGGCTGCCGCTGATCAACTACGAGAACCGCCAATGCGGCCTGATCGCCTGCAAGGTCATGATGCAGGCCGGCGGCGTGATCAAGTCGGAAGCCGTGCGGCATCCGCTCCAGCCGCTGCATCCGGCAACGCGCGCGGGATTGCTGGAGCTCGCCAAGGAGCGCGATGCACTGGCGCTGCGGTGGGGGAGGTAACCTTCTCCCGCCGAAATTCGGTCTTTCCGTCGTCATTGCGAGGAGCAAAGCGACGAAGCAATCCAGACCGGTTCCGCGGAGACAATTTTCGCTGCGCTCCCAATGGACGGGACTGCCCATTCGGTTAGAGGTGTCGAATTGGCGCAATTCCGCCAGTTTCCCCGGACCCGGCGATCAAGTATCGTACGCTGACCAACCAGACTCTGCGGAGCAGTCGAGACATCGCGCAATACCTCTTCACTATGCCGTTATCCCGAGTCAGGTTGGCGCAAACCGACAGAACAGGGAGGCAGTGCCATGACGATGAGGCCGGATCCCACCTTTCACGCATCGCCCAAGCTTGCGATGGAAGCACCTGCGGAGAACTTTGCCTACACATTGCTGCTCAGTCCGGACTTCTCGAAGCCGGATGCACTCGCGGTCATCGACGTCAAGCCGGGATCGCCGACCTATAGCCAAGTCGTCCACACCGTGACGATGCCCAACAAGGGCGATGAGTTTCATCACTTCGGCTGGAATGCCTGCTCCTCCGCCTTGTCGCCGCTCGCCGGACATGCCTTCGTCGAGCGGCGCTATCTCATCATTCCCGGGCTGCGCTCGTCGCGCATCTACATCATCGATACCAAGCCCGATCCGACCAAAGCCAAGATCCACAAGATCATCGAGCCGGAGGAAGTCTTCAAGAAGACCGGCTACTCGCGGCCACACACGATCCATTGCGGGCCGGACGGCATTTACGTGAGCACGCTGGGCGGCGGCGGCAAGGACGGCACCGACGGCCCTCCCGGCGTCTTCATCATGGATTGCGAGACCTTCGAGGTCCTCGGACGATGGGAGATCGACCGCGGTCCACAGACGCTGCATTATGATTTCTGGTGGAATCTGCCGCGCGACTACATGGTGACGAGCGAATGGGCATTGCCGCCACAGTTCGAGAACGGGATCGTCCCGGAAGATCTGCTTGCGAACAAATATGGACATCGTCTCCACTTCTGGGATCTTCGCGCACGTCGCAACGTCCAGACCATCGACCTCGGCGCCAATCATCAAATGGCGCTGGAGGTACGACCGGCGCACGATCCGGTTCGCGAGTACGGCTTCGTAGGCGTCGTGGTCGACACCACGAATCTCGAAGCATCGATCTGGACATGGTGGCGAGAAGGCGGGAAATTCCATGCGGAGAAGACCGCGACCATCCCACCCGAGCCAGCGCCAAAGGAGAAGCTCCCGCCGCTGCTCCAGGGATTTGGCGCCGTGCCGCCGCTGGTGACCGACATCGACCTGTCGATGGATGACCGGTTTCTCTATGTCTCGTGCTGGGGCACGGGTGAAATGCGCCAGTACGACGTCAGTGATCCGCGCAAGCCGAAGCTTGCGGGCTCGGTCCACATCGGCGGTATCGCGCGCCGCACGCCTCATCCGAACGGCAAGGCATTTGCGGCGGGTCCGCAGATGGTCGAGATCAGCCGCGACGGCAGGCGCGTTTACTGGACCAACTCGCTCTATTCCACCTGGGATAACCAGTTCTATCCCGATGGGGTTCCGGGCGTGGAGGTCATGGCCAATGTCGGTCGCAACGGCGGCCTCGAGCTCGACAAGGACTATTTCGTGAGCTTCCCCGACGGATATCGTGCGCACCAGATCAGGCTCGAGGGCGGCGATTGTTCGACGGATTCCTTTTGCTACCCGTCGGTCTAGATTGGGGTCACGCGAGCCCGGCACTCGGCTGGCTGTGGCTCGCTCTCGTTGCGAGCGGCCTCTACCACGGCGTCAATCCAGGCATGGGATGGCCGCTCGCCGTTTCGGCCGGGCTCATGGACAAGAGCCCGCGCGCGCTTTTCCGCGCTCTGTGGGCCCTGTCGGCCGGGCATCTGCTCGCTACGCTTCTCGTGCTGCTGCCATTCGCGTTCCTGCTCGTGCTGGCGGAGTGGCAGCGTCCGATCCAGATCGGCGCGAGCCTTCTCGTCATTGGCTTCGGCGTCTATCGGTTGATCATTCGGCGCCATCCGCGCGCGCTGGCACGAATTCCGCCGGCGCAATTGGTGCTCTGGTCGTTTGCCGTGGCCATTGCTCACGGCGCCGCCCTGATGCTCGTGCCGATCTATCTTGGGCTCTGCCAGGCCTTCGAGCTCGATGCCGGACATGAGGCGGCGGGCGAGTTGATGAAGGCAAGTATCGGGATGGCGGTGCTCGTGGCCCTGGTGCACGTTGCCGCCATGGTCAGCGCCGGCGGATGTCTGGCTTGGCTGGTCTACCGTTATCTGGGGCTGAAGTTCGTCTCGCGAAGTTGGTTCAATCTGGATGCAGTCTGGGCGACCAGTCTCGTCCTGGTCGGCGCCGTGGCGCTCGCCTTCAATCTTGGGAGCTGAGAGTGGGGCGCTTACCGCGTCAACGCCCACTCGCCGATGATGTGGAAGCGAGCCTTTGCGTCGTCCTGCTTGAACAGTGCGAGGCGGTCGATCGCCAGCGCGCCGAGACGAAGCGACGCAAACCGGGCCCGTAACATCTCCAGTATCGGCCCGCGGCGATCTGCATCCAGCCGGCCGGTGAGCGTCATGTGGAAGCGGAATTCCTCCATCACGTAAGGGTAGCCCCAGCGGTCGAGATAATCGCGCTGCCGCTCGGTGAGTTTTTCGGGTTTGCGCCGCGCACGATCGTCCGCGGCGAGGGCCGCGCGGAAGGAGTCGAATTCACGAACGCAATCGCCGGCAAGCTGCTGGAGAGCGTCGACCGGTTCGGCCGGAATGACGGCAATGAAGCCGCTGATGGTATCGACGACGGGGCGGATCACTGGAATTGTCCGCGATTGGCCGGCAAACGTCGCGCAGCCCGCCATGAGCTCGGCCTCGGTCCTGCCTGATACCAGCACCATCGGCGCCTTCAGCGTGGCGTGAAAGCCGTACTTGCGGGGATCGGTGGTGAGGTCGTGCCAGTCCGGAGCAATCTGCAGCGCCTCGCGCGGAAACGGCACCTCGTCGCCCGTGCGGGCGTCATAGCCGAGCAGTTCGGCGCCGAAGCGGGAGAAGGCACCGTTGGCGCCGGCGGCAAAATAGATCGCGTAGCGGGGGAAACCTGTCATCGACTCAGCATAGCCAATTTAAGCCGCGACGACAGCCTCGCGCGGCGCCGGCACGGCAGTGAGCAGCCTTGTCGCGTCGGTGAGATGCACGAGCTTGCCGCCCGAGATCACTGCGATCAGCCGCGGCCGCAGCTTCACGCTGTCGTCGACGAGGAGAATGTCGGCGCGGCGTCCCTCCGCGAGCATGCCGCGATCGGCAAGGCCGGTCGCACGCGCCGGGCCGGCGGAGACCAGATCCCAGGCCTGTGTCAGCGGCACCACGCCATCGGCGGCGAGGCGGAACGCGGCGAGCAGCTGTGCGGGATAATAATAGTCCGACGCCAGCACCGAGCAGAGCCCCTTGGCGATCATGTCGGATGCCCTGGTCCAGCCGGTGTGACTGCCGCCGCGCACGACATTCGGCGCGCCGTAGACGATGGCATCGCCGTGGCTCGCTGCCGCCCGCGCCGTCTCCTCGTTGATCGGAAACTCCGCGATGTCAGCGCCGAGCTCGCGAAACTCCCGGCGCATCGCCGGCGTTGCGTCATCATGCGAGAGCATCCGTACCCCGGCCGCGCGGGCAGAAGCGGCGAGGCGCGATACCGAAGCGGGCACCTCGTCGGCGCGCGAAACCACGCGCTCGACCAGCCGGTCGAATTCCTCGCTCGAAAGGCCAGTGCGCTCCACCATGCGGTTGCGCTTGCGCGGCTTGGCCATGTCGGCGACGGTGCCGTCCATGTGGTCGTTGAAGGCGAACAGGTCGACGCGGCCCTCGGCGAGCCACTGGGCGATCTCGCCTTCGGCGTCGAGATTGTAGGTCTCGTGCCGCAGATGAAAGCGGGTGTCGGCGGCGAATTGCGGGCGCTGGCGCTCGATCGCCTCCATCAGGCCGCGCGCATTGTCGGCGCTGCGCAGGCCCGGCTCCCAGGAGCAGGTCGTGGCGTGAAAGACGGTGGTGATGCCGTTGCCGATCGCCTGGCGGTCGCTGTCGGCGAGCGCGACGTCGATCGGGAAATCGACGCCGGCGCGCGGCATCATCTGTCGCTCGAAGGCATCGCCATGCAGATCGACGATGCCGGGCAGCACCAGCAGGTCGCGGGCATCGATCGCCAGCCGCGCACGACCGCGCGAAGCATCGACCTGTGCAATATCCGTTCCGGACACGAGAAGTGAGGTTTCGACGAACTCGGCGCCGATCAGGGCCCGGCCGCCTTCGAGGAATATGTCTGTCACGCGATCGCGCTTCGTTTGCTGGCGGGAGAACTGGCGAGAGAGCTCGCCCGTGCTTCGTATGTCGAAAGAAAATCTTCAATCCCGAGCTTGCGGAAATCGGGCAGCGCCTCGCGCAATTTGTCGTGATCCCAGTCCCACCAGGCGAGCTTCGCAAGGCGCCCGGCGATCTCCTCCGAGAACCGCCGCCGCACGATCCGGGCCGGATTGCCGGCGACGATGGTGTAGGCCGGCACGTCCTTGGTGACGATGGCGCCGGCGGCGATCACCGCGCCGGTGCCGATGTTGCGCCCCGGCAACACGATCGCGCCATGGCCGATCCAGACGTCGTGGCCGATATGGATGTGATGCTGGCGCCGCCAGTCGAAGAACTCGGCATCGTCCCTCTCACCTTCGAAATAGGCGCTGGAGCGGTAGGTGAAGTGCGCCTGTGTCGCGCGGTGCATCGGGTGGTTGCCGGGATTGATGCGCGTCATCGCCGCGATCGAGCAGAACTTTCCGATGGTGGTGTAGGTGATCTGCGAATCGTTGACGACATAGGAGTAATCGCCCATCGCCACTTCATGCAGGATCGTGCGCGCGCCAACCTCGGTATAAGCGCCGAGCCTGGTCTCATGCAGTTTGGCCGAGGGGTCGATGGTCGGCTGGACCGAAAGAGCTTTGGCGGCCATGTTGCATCCGGGGTGCGAGGGCGGGCGTTCCTCTTCGAGTGGATTCATGACAATGTCATGACGTAGCGATGACAGGGGATGACGTGTGCAGGATCGCTGCGCTGCAACGGTCGTGTCACACAAGTGTTAAGCATGGACGTTAGCGATTGGCTCCAGCTACTCTGGAGCCCTGCATGCTGGTGGTGGATGGTCTGACGTGTCGCTTCGGCGCAAAAGCCGCGGTGGACGACGCTTCGTTTGAGGTTTCTCCCGGCGGCTTCGTCGGTGTGATCGGGCGATCCGGCGCCGGGAAGTCGACATTGCTGCGAAGCATCAACCGTCTGGTGACGCCGACTGAGGGACGCATCCTGTTCGACGGCGTCGACGTCACCGCATTGAGCGGCAAGGAGCTGCGGCGGTGGCGTGCGCGCTCGGCGATGATTTTCCAGCAATTCAACCTGGTCGGCCGGCTCGACGTGCTCACCAACGTCCTGATGGGGCGTCTTGCGACGATGCCCGCCTGGCGTTCGCTGTCGCAGGCCTGGCCCGAGCAGGACAAGGCGCTGGCTATGTCGGCCCTCGAGCAGTTCGACATCGCCTCGCTCGCCGCCCAGCGCGCCGACCAGCTCTCCGGTGGTCAGCAGCAGCGCGTGGCGATCGCCCGCGCCCTGGTGCAACAGCCCGACATCATTCTGGCCGACGAGCCGATCGCCTCGCTCGACCCGCGCAACACCAAGATCGTGATGGATGCCCTTCTGCGCATCAACAAGCATTTCGGCATCACCGTGCTCTGCAACCTGCATTCGCTCGATCTCGCCCGCAGCTATTGCGACCGGCTGATCGGCATGGCCGCAGGCCGCGTGGTGTTCGACGGCGCGCCGTCGATGCTGACAGATCGGATTGCGCGGGAGCTCTACGATCTGGAAGCCAACGAGGTCATGGGCGGTGCGCCGACCGCCGCGCCCGAGGGTGTTCCGGCGCTCGGCAGCGCTGCCGCCGCCTGAGCGGCGGAAGCGTATATTCAACGTTTCGCGTTAAAAGAACTCCAGCTGAAGAAGAGGGGTATCATGATTACTCGTCGATTGATTCTTGCCGGTGCCGCGGCCCTGGCCTTCACCGCCTCCGCCTCCGCCGAAGACTGGCGGAAGAAATACCCGGAGATCACTCTCGCCGTGGTTCCCGCCGAGAACGCCTCCGGCGTCACCGAGCGCTTTACGCCCTTCATCAACTATCTGTCGAAGGAGCTCGGCACGAAGGTCACGCTACGCGTCGCCAATGACTATGCCGCCGTGATCGAAGGCCAGCGCGCCGGAAACATTCACATCGGCTATTACGGCCCTGCAGCCTTTGCCCGCGCCCGGCTGACCGGTGTCAAGACCGATGCGTTCGCGATCGAGGTCAATGCTGACGGCTCAAAGGGCTACTACTCGGTCTTCTACGTGCTCGCGAAATCGCCCTACCAGAAGGTCGAGGACCTCAAGGGCAAGAACCTCGGGCTCGTCGACCCGAACTCGACGTCGGGCAACAACATGCCCCGCTTCAAGCTGAACCAGATGGGCGTCGATCCCGAGGCCTATTTCTCAAAGGTCGTCTTCACAGGCAGCCATGAAAATGCGGTGCTGGCGCTCGCGCAAGGCACCGTGGATGTCGCCGCCAACTGGTGGAACGCCGATGACGATTCCAACCTGACCCGCATGCTCACCAAGGGCATGCTGAAGAATGCCGACGGCACGCCGATGAAGAAGGAGGACTTCCGTATCGTCGTGAAGTCGGACATGATCATCAACTCGCCCGTCGCCTATCTCAGCGATCTCCCGGACGACATGAAGGCTGCGATCAAGAAGACGTTCCTGGACGCCGCGCAGAAGGACCCCGAGGCCTTCAAGAAGCTCTCCGACGGCAAGAACAAGCCTTGGGATCCGGTCACGAACGAAGACTACAACAAGACGATCGAGCTGATTAAGTTCGTCGACCATCTGCGCAAGAAGGCGTCCTGATCGCTCGGGACAACGGACCTCGAGCCGGGTCAATCGACCCGGCTCTTTCCATGACTGGCTCGCCTCCGACCGAATGACCATCGCAGTCTCGATCCTTCCCGAGCAACAGTTGGCTGCGCTGAATGCGGCTTACCGCAAGGCGGTCGCGCGCAAGCGGTTGCGCCTGCTGCTTGGCGCTGCGCTGTTTATCGCCGCGCTGCTCGTCGCTGCGATCGGCGCCGAAGTGAACTTGCGCACCTTCTTCGCCCATTTCGGCAATTTCGTCAGCTACTTCGATCGCATCTTCACGCTCGACAATGGCCAGCGCGTCTGGACCGACATCGGCGAATGGTTCTGGGGCTGGCACAAATGGCTGAAGCTCCTGGGCGAGACGCTGCTGATCAGTTATGTCGGCACGCTGATTGGCGCGCTCTTCGCGGTTGCGCTGAACTTCTTCGCCGCCGAAAACACCGCGCCGGCGCGCTGGTTGCTCTTCGTGGTGCGCCGCCTGCTCGAGTTCGCCCGTACCGTGCCGAGCATCGTGTTCGCGTTGATCTTCGTCATCGCCTTCGGTCTGGGGCCGATGGCTGGCGTGCTGGCGATTGCCATCCATTCGACCGGCGCGCTCGGCAAACAGTTCTCCGAGATCGTCGAGAATGCCGACATGAGGCCGGTCGAAGGCGTGCGCTCGACCGGGGCAAGCTGGCTGTCCTGCATGCGTTTTGCCGTGCTGCCTCAGGTGATCGCGGGCTATGTCAGCTACGCGCTGCTGCGCTTCGAGATCAATGTGCGAGAAGCCTCGGTGATGGGCTTTGTCGGGGCCGGCGGCATCGGGATGGAGCTGATTGTTGCGATCCGCAAGTTCTACTATTCCGACGTCAGCGCGATCCTCCTGACCATCATCGTCACGGTCTTCCTCATCGACATCGGCACCGGCTGGCTGCGTGGCCGCCTGTTCGGCAGAGAGGCACGGACATGAGCCACCATCCCGAAGTCGATACGGCACAGCTTCGCGCGCGCTATCCTGATGTCTTCAGCCGGCCGGCGTCCGCGCGTCTCGCGACGCCGGCGATGATCGCCGTCGCGCTCGCAGTTCTGGTGTTCGGGCTGGTCGACCTCGACTTTTCACCGTCGCGCCTCGTTGCCGGCGTCAGCCAGCTCGGCTGGATCACGATGATGATGATCCCACCAGATCCCGGTTCATCGCTGCCGTTGTATCTCAAGGCGCTCGGCGAGACGTTGTCGATCGCGCTGCTCGGTACCACGCTCGCCGCACTGTTCGCGCTGCCGGTGAGCCTGCTTGCGGCGCGCAACATCGTGCCGTCGGGTTTCTTTCGCTTCCCGGTCCGGCGCTTCCTCGATTCGATTCGCGGCGTCGATACGCTGATCTGGGCGCTGGTGTGGATCAACGTGGTCGGGCTCGGCCCGTTTGCCGGCGTGCTCGCCATCGCGGTGTCGGATTTCGGTGCGTTCGGCAAACTGTTCTCGGAGGCGATCGAGGGCGCCGACCAGAAGGAGGTCGAGGGCATCCGCGCCTCCGGCGGCAGTGCCGTGCACGAGATCCGCTTCGGCCTGATGCCGCAGGTGCTGCCCGTCATCGCCGGCCAAGTGCTCTACTACATCGAATCGAACACCCGCTCGGCCACCATCATCGGCATCGTCGGCGCCGGCGGCATAGGCCTGCAACTGGCCGAGCAGATCCGCGTGCTGGAATGGCAGAAGGTCTCGTTCCTGATCCTGATGATCCTGGTTGCGGTGGCCGCGATCGATTTCATCTCGGGCAAGCTGCGCTTTGCGATCATTGGCAGGCGGGCTGCGGTGTAGGTCCTCCGCCTCTCCTCGCAAGAACGCAGGGCGATCGCATTCGAGAGCTTTTCCCTGCGGCCATCCTTCGAGACGCCCGCCTTTGGCGGGCCCTCAGGATGAGGACCGAGTGCGTGACAGCAGTTTCCACAAGCGAAGATGCCGCTCAGCCTCATCCTGAGGAGACCGCGAAGCGGTCGTCTCGAAGGACGAGGCGCTCGCTCAGGCCCCTGCCAAGAACGAACTCATATGCGATAGCCCCGCATAAGAACTGGGGAGGGAGAGCAGGCATCTCACCCGTTCTCCACCAGAAATTCCACCCGTTCCGCCGCAAAGCGCGAGTGCTTCGTCAGCAGCGGCTTGCCCGTGAGATCGTTGTCGGTAGCATCCACCACCAGGATCGGCCGACCCAGCGCCAGATCAAGCCGTGCGGCATCGGTCGCATCGACGATGCCGGCCGTGATTCGGGTTGCGCCGCGGCGATAGTCGCGCACGCCGTAATGCGCCAGCAGCTTCGTCATCGAGCGCGTCGCCGCGAACACGGCGCCGGCGTCCGGAAACCGCTCCGCCGACAGCCAGGTGGTGGACACGCAGATCGGCGTGCGGTCGGCGAGGCGGATCGCCTCGATCCGCACCAAGGGCGCGCCGGTCTTCAGTCCCAGCTCCCGTGCGAGCTCGCGCGTCGCGATATCGTCGGTCGCATCGATCAGCCGCCCATGCGGTTCCCGGCCGCCCGCACCGACGATCTCGGAAAAGCGTGTGCGCGAGCGCAGCGGATAGGCGAGCTTCTGCGCCTCGACATAGGTTCCGCTGCCGCGCTCGGCCCGCACCAGGCCGCGCTCGGCGAGGGCTGCCAGCGCGCGCCGCACGGTGTGGCGGTTGACGCGATAGGTTTCGGCGATCTCCATCTCGCCAGGCAGCTTGTCGCCGGCCGCAAAGCGGCCGTCGGCGATGCCGCGCTCGATGCCGTCGGCAACGAGGAGCCATAGCGCGACGCCCGAGGAGGCTGTGTCCTGCATGCTCATGTCGCGGGAAGCCTACTCCGAAAATCACATCATTGTCACGAAACAGTCATGGCGCGTCCGTATTAAGTTGTCTATTATCATAGACAACTTCAATGCGGCAAGTTCGGTGGACCAGTGACGCAGCACAACAATCAGCAAGCCCAGCGCAAGGCCGCTATGGCGGTGCTGGCGCACGCGGAGGCGGGCGAGATCGCCGCTCGCCTCCGCAACTTGGCCCTCCCGGCCCACCAGGATCTGCGCGCGCCGGAAAACGGGCTCGTCATGCTGCGCGGCCGGGTCGGCGGCGACGGCGCGCCGTTCAATCTCGGCGAAGCCACGGTGTCGCGCGCCGCGGTGCGGCTTGCGAGCGGTGAGGTCGGGTTCGGCTACGCGCTCGGCCGCGACGGTGAGAAGGCGCGGCTGATCGCGCTGTGCGATGCGCTGGTGCAGTCGCGTGATCACGGCGGAGCGGTGGAGCGGGACGTTGTCGCGCCGTTGCGCAAGCAGCTGATGATCAGGCGCAAGCAGGCGGCGGCCGAGATCGCTGCGACGAAGGTTGATTTCTACACCATGGTGCGCGGTGAGGGGTGAGATCATGACCACGATTGCGGAACTGCCGCCGGCTTTCGCCGACAAGGTGCTGTCGGCGCAATCGACCTTTCGCTCCGTCATGGATGCCATGGCGCGGCCGGGCTCGGTTCAGCGCATCGTGCCGATGGCCGGAGCGCCGGGGCCGATGATGCGCGGCACCGCCGCGATCGCGCTCACGTTGTTCGACCACGACACGCCGCTCTGGCTCGATGCGCGGATGGTGGAAAGCTCCGACCTGGTAAAGTGGCTGAAATTTCATACCGGCGCGCCGGTGGTGCGGGATTGCTCGATCGCGAGCTTCGCGCTGATCAGCGACGGCACGGCGCTTCCGCCGCTCGATCGGTTTGCGCTCGGGACGAGCGAATACCCGGATCGTTCGACCACGGTGATCATTCAGGTCGATAGCCTGGCCTCCGGGCGCGGCTTCGAGCTGCGCGGCCCCGGCATCGACGGTGTCGCGACGCTGCAGGCGTCAATCAAGCCTTTCGACCTGTTCGAACGCCTGCGGATCAACGAGGCGCTGTTTCCGCGCGGCAGCGATGTGGTGCTGGTCGCCGATGACGCCGTGGTTGCGATCCCGCGCACCACGCGCGTCGTGAGCAAAGGAAGCTGAAGTATGTATGTCGCAGTCAAGGGCGGCGAACGCGCCATCGAGAACGCCCATCGCCTGCTCGCGCATAAGCGGCGCGGCGACCAGAACGTTCCGGAGGTCACGCTCGACCAGATCTCGGAGCAGCTCGGCCTCGCCGTCGACCGCGTCATGAGCGAGGGCTCGCTCTACGATCGCGAGCTCGCGGCGCTTGCGATCAAGCAGGCGCGCGGCGATCTGATCGAAGCGATCTTCCTGGTCCGCGCCTTCCGCGCCACGCTGCCGCGCTTCGGCGCCAGCGAGCCGGTCGACACCGGCGCCATGCGGGTGCAACGGCGGGTGTCCTCGACTTTCAAGGACATTCCCGGCGGGCAGATCCTCGGGCCGACCTTCGACTACACGCATCGCCTGCTCGATCCCTCGCTCGCCGAAGGCTTCGTTCCCGACGCCCCGGCGACGGCTGAAGCGCCCACCGCGCCAACGCCGCGCGTCACCGACATTCTCGGTCGCGACGGATTGATCGAACCCTCGCCCCGGGCCGAGGACGGCGCGCCGGTCGGCGATCTCACCCGCGAGCCGCTGAATTTCCCGGCGGATCGCGACCTGCGCCTGCAAAATCTGGCGCGTGGCGACGAAGGCTTCCTGCTGGCGATGGGCTATTCCACCCAGCGCGGCTATGGCCGCAACCATCCCTTCGCCGGCGAGATCCGCTTCGGCGAGGTCGAGGTGGAGTTCATCGCGGAAGACGCCGGCTTCGCCGTGCCGCTTGGTTCGATCGAGCTGACCGAGTGCCAGATGGTCAACCAGTTCAAGGGTTCCGCGACCGAAGCGCCGTGCTTCACCCGCGGCTACGGCCTTGCCTTCGGCCAGAGCGAGCGCAAGACCATGTCGATGGCGCTGGTCGATCGCGCACTGCGTGCCCGCGAGCTCGGCGAGGAGGCGCTCGCCCCTGCGCAAGACGAAGAATTCGTGATGTCGCATTCGGACAACGTCCAGGCGACAGGCTTCGTCGAGCATCTGAAGCTGCCGCATTATGTCGACTTCCAGTCCGAGCTGGGCCTGCTGCGCAAGCTGCGGCAGGAGTTCGCGGATGCCAATGCGCCTGATGCCATGAAGGAAGCCGCGGAATGAACGCGCCCGCCTACAATTTCGCCTATCTCGACGAGCAGACCAAGCGGATGATCCGTCGCGCGATCCTGAAAGCGATCGCCATTCCCGGCTACCAGGTGCCGTTCGCCAGCCGCGAGATGCCGATGCCCTATGGCTGGGGCACCGGCGGCGTGCAGGTCACCGCCGCGATCCTCGGTCCCCAGGACGTGCTCAAGGTGATCGACCAGGGCTCCGACGACACCACCAACGCGATCTCGATCCGAAAGTTCTTCGCCAAGACCGCAGGCGTTGCGACGACGACCGCGACGGCGGAGGCGACGGTGATCCAGACCCGTCACCGCATCCCGGAGACGGCGCTGAATGAAAACCAGGTGCTGGTCTATCAGGTGCCGATCCCCGAACCGTTGCGTTTCCTCGAGCCGCGCGAGACCGAGACGCGGCGCATGCACGCGCTTGCCGAGTACGGCCTGATGCATGTGAAGCTCTACGAGGACATCGCCCGCTTCGGCCATATCGCGACCGCCTACGCCTATCCGGTGAAGGTGAACGCGCGCTACGTGATGGATCCGTCCCCGACGCCGAAGTTCGACAATCCCAAGATGGACAATTGTCCCGCGCTGCAATTGTTCGGCGCCGGCCGCGAGAAGCGCATCTACGCGATCCCGCCCTATACTCTGGTGGTCTCGCTCGATTTCGAGGACCACCCTTTCGAGCCCTATCGCTTCAACGCGCCCTGCGCGCTCTGCGGGGCGGAAAATTCCTATCTCGATGAGATCGTCACCGACGACAAGGGCGGGCGGATGTTCGTCTGCTCGGACACCGATTATTGCGAGGGCCGCCAGGCCGCCGGCCATCATGGCAGTCTCAGCGCTGCGCCGTACAAGGAAAAGGCGGGCTCACATGGTTGATCAAGACTTGGCCGACCTCGATACGCTCGAAAACGACCAGCCGCTGCTGGTGGCGGAGTCCCTCAGCAAGTCCTTCGGCCGCATCGCCGCCTGCCGCGACGTCTCCTTCGCGCTCTATCCCGGCGAGGTGCTGGCGATCGTCGGCGAGTCAGGCTCGGGCAAGTCGACGCTTCTGCAGATGCTGTCGGGCCAGCTTGCACCGAGTGCCGGCCATGTGTCCTACCGGATGCGCGACGGCATCGCGCGTGATCTCACGACGCTCGGCGAGGCCGAGCGGCGTTTCCTGTTCCGCACCGATTGGGGCTTTGTGCACCAGGATCCCGCGCAGGGCCTTCGCATGGCGGTTTCGGCCGGTGCCAATGTCGGCGAGCGGCTGATGGCCGTCGGCTGGAATCACTACGGCCGCATCCGCGAGACCGCGTCGGACTGGCTCACCCGCGTCGAGATCGACGTCGCGCGCATCGACGATGCGCCGCGGACCTATTCCGGTGGCATGCGGCAGCGTCTTCAGATCGCCCGCAACCTCGTCACCGAGCCGCGGCTGGTGTTCATGGACGAGCCGACCGGCGGCCTCGACGTGTCGGTGCAGGCGCGCCTGCTCGATCTCGTGCGCAGCCTCGTCGCCGAGCTGCATCTCGCCGTCATCATCGTCACCCACGATCTCGCGGTCGCGCGCCTGTTGTCGCATCGCGTGATGGTGATGAAGGGCGGCCGTGTCATCGAGACCGGTCTCACCGACCAGGTGCTCGACGACCCCCGCGAACCCTATACGCAACTCCTCGTCTCCTCGATTCTCCCGCCATGAGTTTTTCGATGACCGCCATGATCGACGTTGCCGATGCCCAAAAGACCTTTACGATGCACCTGCAAGGCGGCATCGAGCTGCCGGTCGTGCGCGGCGTGACGTTCCACGTCAATCCCGGCGAGTGCGTCGTGCTGTCGGGACCCTCGGGCGCCGGTAAATCGTCGATCCTGAAGATGATCTTCGGCAACTACCGTTGCGATAGCGGCCGCATCGGCATCCGCCATCGCGGCACGGTGATCGACCTCGCCACCGCGGAGCCGCGGCAGGTGCTCAACATCCGCCGCTCCACCATCGGCTATGTCAGCCAGTTCCTGCGGGCAGTGCCGCGCGTTGCCACCATCGACGTCGTCGCCGAGCCGCTGATCGTGAACGGCATGGCACGTGCCGACGCACAGGCGCGCGCCGGCGAGCTGCTGCATCGTCTCAACATCCCCGAGCGGCTCTGGCAGCTGCCGCCCGCGACCTTCTCCGGCGGCGAGCAGCAGCGCGTCAACATCGCGCGCGGCTTCATCTCGGACCTGCCGATCCTGCTGCTGGACGAGCCCACCGCCTCGCTCGATGCTGCCAATCGCGCCGTCGTGGTCGAACTGGTCGCTGAAAAGAAGCGCCAGGGCGTTGCCATGGTCGCTATTGTCCATGACGACGAAATCCGTCATCTGATTGCGGACCGCATCGTCGACGTCACCAGCTTTGCCGCCGCGGCCTGAAGGAAGAGGGAAATGAACGCCAAGCCGAAGGTAACGGTGATCGCCAACGCCAGGATTGTATTGGCCGACCGGGTGATCGAGCAGGGCTGGCTCGCTCTTGCCGACGGACGCATCGTCGAGATCGGCGAGGGCAGGGCGCCGGCGGGCGCAGAGGACGCCGGCGGCGATCTTATCATGCCGGGCCTGATCGAGCTCCACACCGATCACCTCGAAGCGCATTATGTGCCGCGGCCAAAAGTGTTCTGGAACCCGGTTGCCGCTGTGATTTCCTATGATGGCCAGCTCGCCACCTCCGGCATCACCACGGTGTTCGACTCGCTCCGGGTCTGGCGCGAGGACGGTGCCGAGGAAGTCGATGGCCGCGCCGGCGTGCTCGCCGCCGCGATCACCACCGCGCGCGACGCCAGCCTGCTGCGTGCCGACCACTTCCTGCATCTCCGCTGCGAGATCCCGATGCCGAGCGTGGTCGAGGAGGCCAAGGAGCTGATCGACCGCCCCGACGTCAAGCTGATGTCGCTGATGGATCACACGCCCGGCCAGCGCCAGTTCCGCGACGAGGTCAAGCTGCGCGACTATTATCGCGGCAAGGGCGGCGGCAAGACCGATGCCGAGCTCGATGAGCTGTTCGCAAAGCGCTTCGAGTATCAGAAGCAATATGCAGCGAACAACATGCGCGAGATCGTGGCGCTGGCGCATCAGTACAAGATTCCGCTGGCGAGCCACGACGACACCACCGAGGAGAACGTCGCGGACGCCGTGCGCGATCGCGTCTCGGTGGCGGAGTTCCCGACCACGCTGGAGGCCGCGCGTGGCCTGCACCAGGCTGGCATCGACATTCTCATGGGCGCGCCCAATGTCGTGCGCGGCGGCTCGCACTCCGGCAACATCGCTGCGGTCGATCTCGCCCGCGAAGGCCTGCTCGATATCCTGTCGTCGGACTACATCCCCTCGAGCCTCCTGATGGGCGCGCTGCAACTGCCGGAGCATGTGCCGGCCATCAGCCTCGCGGCGGCAGTTCGCACCGTGACGAAAGCGCCCGCTGAGGCGGTCGGCCTCACCGACCGCGGCGAGATCGCGACCGGCAAGCGCGCCGACCTGATCCGCGTGCACGTTGCCGGCGACGTTCCCGTCGTTCGCAGCGTCTGGCGCGAAGGGAACCGCGTCGCATGAGCGAGACCGTGACCACGGCGCAGGACGAGGCGGGTGCGATCGGCCCCGGGCGGCTTGTGCTCGTGGTCGGTCCCAGCGGCGCGGGCAAGGACACTTTGCTGCGGCTGGCGCAAGCGGCCTGCGCCGACGATCCCGACATCGTCTTCCCGCGCCGGGTCGTGACGCGGGAGTCCTCTGCCGACGAGGACAACATTGCGGTGAGCCAGGAAGAATTCCGCCGCGTGCGAGAGCACGGGGATTTTGCTGTGCATTGGGAGGCGCACGGGCATTCCTATGCCCTGCCGCTCGATATCAACGACGACATCCGGGCCGGCCGAGCCGTCGTTGCCAACGTCTCGCGCACGGTGATCGCCGCGCTGCGCCGAGCTTACGTAAACGTCGTGGTCGTCGCAATCACGGCGCCGCCCGACGTGCTGGCGCAGCGGCTTGCCGCGCGGGCGCGGCACAGCGACGGAAATATCGCCGAGCGGCTGTCGCGCAGTGTCGATGACGCATCGGCGCGAACCGACGTCACCATCCTCAACGCCGGCAGCGCGGACTATCACGGCCGCCAGCTCGTGCGCGTGATCAGGAATGAATGCTGGCAGGAATAGCTGCCGATGCAACGAGGAGAGAGTGGAATGTCGGTGATCGAAACGGTCGAACAGTTGGAAGCCATCTATGGCGCCACCAATGACGCCTCGACCGTGAAAGTCGCCGACCACGTCACGCCGCTCTACCGCATCTTCATCGAGAAGGCGCCGTTTGCCGCGCTCGCCACCATCGGGCCCGAAGGCATCGATTGCTCGCCACGCGGCGATCTCCCCGGCTTCGTCCGTATCCACGATCCCAAGACGCTGATGCTGCCGGACCGCCGCGGCAATAACCGGGTCGACTCCCTGCGCAACATCGTGCGCGATCCCAGGGTGTCGCTGATGTTCCTGATTCCCGGCTCCGGCAACGCCGTCCGCGCCAACGGTCGCGCTTATCTCTCGATCGATCCGGAGCTGCTGGCCTCGTTCAAGGTCGAAGGCAAGGCGCCGCGCAGCGTCATGGTGATGAACGTCGAGGAAATCTACTTCCAGTGCGCCCGCGCCATCGTCCGTTCCGACCTCTGGAATCCTGACAAGCGCGTCGATCCAAAGACGCTGCCGACGCCCGGCCAGATCCTCGCGGAAATGAGCGAGAACAAGGTCGGCGGCGCGGAGTACGACCGCATCTGGCCCGAACGCGCGGCCGCAACGATGTGGTGAGTCGCTGCGCCTCGATCGGCAGCTGATCGTCATGCCCGGGCTTGTCCCGGGCATCCACGTTCTTCGCGCTAGCGTCAAGGCGTGGATGGCCGGGACAAGCCCGGCCATGACGGCGTGCGCTCAGCTAAACGCCATCCCGCCGCTCAATGCCACGGTCTGCCCGGTCATGTACGCGTTGTCGACCAGCAGCATCACCGCTTTCGCCACCTCCTCCGCCGTGCCGAAGCGCCCGAGCGGGATGCGGCTGACGAGCTGGGGCTGGCTGCTCATCATGTCGGTCTCGATCAGCGACGGCGCCACTGCGTTGACGGTGATACCCTCCTTCACCAGCCGCGCGGCGTAACCTCGCGTGAGGCCTTCCATGCCGGCCTTGGACGCATTGTAGTGCGGGCCGATCGAGCCGGCGCCGCGCGCCGCTCCCGAGGAGATGTTGACGATGCGGCCCCATTTCCTTGATCGCATCGACGGCAATACGGCCTGCGTGCACAGGAAGGCGGATTTCAGGTTGACCAGGATGGTGCGGTCGAAATCGTCTTCGTTGAGATCGTCGATGCCGCGCGTGATGGCGATGCCGGCATTGTTGACGAGGATGTCGATCGGCCCTAGCCCGGACGTGACGCGCTCGACCATTCCGGCCACGGCTTCGGCTTGCGAGACGTCGGCAGCGACGACGATGGCGCGGCCGCCTTGCTTGCCGATCTCGCCAGCCAGCTGCTCGGCCTGCCCGATCCGCTCGCGGCAATTGATCGCCACGGCGGCGCCTGCTTCGGCCAGCGCGCGACAGACGGCGGCGCCGATTCCGCGCGAGCCGCCGGTCACGAGCGCGGTGCGCCCCTTCAAATCATCAGCCATCTCTGGAGCTCCCGAATTGCCTGCGTTCCGGCTCCTGAAGCGTACCACGCCGCCCCGTGCGCCTGTGATGAACTCATCGCGAGATGAATCCGTCTGCCGGTGCTTGCGCCGAGAGAAGCGCCCCGGCGCGCCGGCCGCAAATATGGATAGCCATTTCATTGACCAATCGCGCCAACCGCTCGATATTCCGAGCATCGAAACTGCTCCTCGAGCTTGATGCCGCGATATGAGAATGGATCACCAGCGTAACCAGGGCGACATGCATGCGTGCATGACGCGGCGCTGTTTCTCGGCGGCAACGGGCGCCTGTTGTCGTTGCTGACCGCCTCTTAGCAGCACCTCGCACCGAGAATCCCCGAACAGGAACGCCGAGACATCGGCGAACGAGCAATCATGTCCCAGACCCAGTCGAATGCCTACATCATCGAGATCCACGACCGCGCCGCCGGCATCATCACAAGAAGTGAGCGCGGCTACCGCTTCTTCTCCTCCGAGCGCCTGTTCGACAGTCTCGAAGGCCGCCAGTTCCATTCGGCCCGCGAGGCCGAGCGCGCCGCCCGTGCCGTGCTCTCGCAGCGGAGCCGTCGCGCGAGTTCCCAACTCTTCGCCAACTGATGCCACCGAAAGGACCGCAACATGATTCCACGACGACATATCCTGACCGCAGCGCTGCTCCTCGCCACCGCTGCTGCCGCGCCCGTGCGCGCCGCGGACAAGCCGGCGGAAATCCGCATCGGCACGCAGAAGGGCGGATTCTTTCCGGCTGTGCGCCAGCGTCAGACGCTCGAAAACGCCTTCAAGCCGCTCGGTATCGAGATCAAGTGGATCGACTTCCAGTTCGGTCCACCGCTGCTGGAGGCGATCAATGTCGGCAGCGTCGATTTCGGCTTCGTTGGCGATACGCCGCCGATTTTCGCGCAGGCCGGCGGCGCCAGGATCCGCTACGTTGCCGCGGTGAAATCGGAAGGCAACACACAGGCGATCGTCGTGCCGAAGGATTCACCGATCAAGACGCTCGCTGATCTCAAAGGCAAGCGCGTCGCCTTCGGCAAGGGATCCAGCGCGCATAATCTCCTCGTTGCCTCGCTCGAGAAGGCCGGCCTGTCCTGGTCCGACATCACACCGGCGCCGCTCGCGCCGGCGGACGCAACGGCGGCCTTCGTGAAGGGCTCGGTCGACGCCTGGTCGATCTGGGATCCCTATCTGGCGCTCGCGGAATTGAAGGAGAGCGCGCGCGTCCTCGCGTTCGACAAGGATGTTCACAAGCCGAACGCCTATTACATCGCCGGCACCGACTTCGTGGAGAAGTATCCTTCCCTCGTCGCGAAGCTCAACACAGCCTTCGCGTCCGAAGGCGTATGGGCGGATTCGCACCACGAGGATGTGGCGAAGGCGCAAGCAGAGGCGACCGGCGTCGATATCGAGGCTGTCAGGCGCTTCGTGGCCCGCTCCAACTATCGCGTCGTGCCGCTCGATGCCGAGGTGGTCAAGAGCCAGCAGGCGGTCGCCGATCGCTTCGCAAAGCTCGGCCTCATCCCGAAGCCGGTTAACGTCTCCGACATCGTCTGGAAATGGACGCCGGGCTCGTGAGCTGGACATTGAGAGGACGCCGTCATGCCCGGGCTTGTCCCGGGCATCCACGTTCACCGTTCTGCATCGCCAGCCGCGGATGGCCGGGACAAGCCCGGCCATGACGCTCCCTGCGGCTATCCGCGTTCCAAACGCTTGAGTTGGAAGCGGCTCAGCCCCTCAGCGCCGCCAGCAACTCATCCGGACGTTCGGCCATGATCATGTGGCCGGCGCCGGGCACCACGACGGTCTTCGCATGCGGGATCGCGGCCGCAAGCGCCTTACCCGCCTTCGCCGGCGTCATCATGTCTCGCTCGCCGAGAATGAGCGTCGTCGGCACCTTGATGCTCGCCGCGGCGGCAAGCGCATTCGCATAGGCATTGCAGGCCGACAGATCCTTGAACAGCACGCCGGGCTCGCAGGCCTGAAGCACGGCCTGTGCGCCGCCATGCATCCACAGGCCCGGTGCGAGGCTGCCGCCGAGCTCGGCCTTGAAGCCGAGACCCCAGATCGAGACCATGTCGTTTGCATCCTGCGCGTTGGCTTCGGCCGCCTTCAAGAGATCCGGGCCGACCGTCATGGTCGCGGCGGTGCCGATCAGGCTGAGCGCGGAGACCTTGTCGGGATGGCGCGCCGCCGTCTCGAGCGCGATCAGCGAGCCCATGGAATGGCCGATCAGATGCGCCTTCGTGGCGGCCGCTGCATCCAGCAGCGCCGCCGTCCAATCCGCCATCTCCGCGATGCTGCCGAGTGAAGGCCCCGTAGAGCGGCCGTGGCCGGGCAGGTCAGGCGCCAGCACGGCAAAGCCGTGATGGGCAAACCAGCGCGTGTGCAGCGCCCAGGTGGAGTGATCGAAGCCGGCGCCGTGGATGAAGACGACCGCGGGCAGCGACTTGTCGAAGTCGCGGCCGCCGGTTGCCGCGAACACTTCAGTGCCGTTGACGGAGAGCTTCATGGCGTCAGACCTTTTGCGAGATGCGCAGCGCTTGGGCGAGATCGTCGATGATGTCGCTTGCGGTCTCGATGCCGACCGACAGCCGTACCAGCTCCTCGCCGACGCCGGCAGCCCTGAGCTGCTCGGCGTCCATCTGCTGATGCGTGGTCGAGGCCGGATGGATCACCAGCGTCTTGGCATCGCCGACATTGGCGAGATGGCTGATCATGCGCAGCGATTCGATAAACTTGCGCCCCGCCGGCCGGCCACCCTTGATGCCGAAGGAGACGATCGAGCCGGCGCCGCGCGGCAAGAGCTGCTTGGCGAGCTGATAGTCGGGATGGGTTTCCAGCGAGGGGTGCAGCACCCAGTCGACGGCCTTGTTGGATTTCAGTGCCTCCAGCACGAGATGCGTGTTCTGCATGTGGCGGTCCATGCGCACGGGTAGCGTCTCAACGCCCTGCAGCAGCTGGAACGCGTTGGTCGGCGAAAGGCAGGCGCCGAAATCGCGCAGGCCCTCGGTGCGCGCGCGCATGATGAAGGCCGCCGTGCCGAACTGCTCGTCGAAGACGATGCCGTGATAGCCGCCATAGGGCTCGGTCAGCACGCCGAACTTGCCGGAGCCGCGCCAGTCGAAGCGGCCGCCGTCGACGATGGCGCCGCCGATCGCGATGCCATGGCCGCCGATCCATTTGGTCGCCGAATGCATGACGATGTCGGCGCCCAGCTCGATCGGGCGGCTGAGATAGGGCGTGGCAAAGGTGTTGTCGATCAGCAGCGGGATCTTGGCGTCATGCGCGATCGCCGCGACCTTGGGGATGTCGAGCACCTCGAGCCCGGGATTGCCGATGGTCTCGCCGATCACGAGCTTGGTGTTCGGCTTGATCGCGGCGCGGAACGCGTCGAGATCGCGCGGCTTGACGAAAGTGGTGGTGATGCCGAAGCGCGGCAGCGTGTGCGCGAGCAGGTTGATGGTGCCACCATAGAGCGAGCTCGACGCCACGACGTGGTCACCGGCATTGAGCAGCGTCGCGATCGCCAGATGCAGCGCGGCCATGCCGCTGGCGGTGCAGATGGCGCCGACGCCGCCTTCGAGGGCCGCAAGCCGCTCCTCGAGCACGCCCGTGGTCGGGTTAGAGATGCGGGTATAGATGTGGCCGGCGCGCTCCAGGTTGAACAGCGCCGCAGCGTGATCGGAATCCTGGAACACGTAGGACGTGGTCTGGTAGATCGGCACCGCCCGGGCGCCGGTCACGGGATCCGGATGCTGGCCCGCATGCAGGCTCAGGGTCTCGAAAGCAGGCGGTTTTGGCGCGGGCATGCGTGGCCTCGTTTGTCGGTCGGCGATGGCGGCTCTTGTGCCATAAAACGAGGGACCACGTCAGCCCATTGACAACGCCGCCTAGCCCCGGATCGCCTGCTCGATGGCGCGCGCCTCCCGCAACAGAATCTCCGCGACCTCCTGCTCGCGGCGGGGGCCGAGCCTGGTTCGAACGGCGGAGACCGTGATCGCGGCGGTCGGCCGTCCGTCCGGGGTCTTGATCCAGGTCGAGATCGATTTGGTGCCCTGCACGAGGCCGATCTCTCTCATGTTGTAGCCCCGCCGCCGCGCTGCAGTGACCTGGCTCGTCACGGTGCCCACGTCGGTCTGGTAGGCCTCGAACCGCTTCTCGTTGGCTGCAACGATCTTTCGCGCGTCCTGCGCCGGCATCGCGGCAAGGATGGCGACGCCCGCGCTGGAGACGCCGAGCGGCCGGCGCGCGCCGATCTCGATCGACAGCACCTGGATCGGATAGACGCCGATCCGCCGATCGACGCACAGCGTGTCGTTGCCGGTGCGCACCGTCAGGAACAGCGTGTCGCCGATCTCGGCGGACGCGCGCTGCAGCGACGGATTTGCGGCGACCAGCAGCCGCGACGGCCGCGGCCGTGCGAGCGCCAGCTCCGGCACCTGGTTGCCGATCGCGTAGCGCCCGCTCTTGCCATGCCGCTCGACGATGCCTTCCTCGATCAGCACGTGGACGATGCGATGCACGGTCGGGCGGGTGAGGCCGGTGGCGCGGACCACCTCGGCCAATGGCACACCGTCTTCGCGGCCTGCGGCAAGGATGCGCAGCACCGCGAGCGCCCGCCGGATCGCCTGCGCGCCCTGTCGCGGTTCCTCGGCGCCACGGGCGGATTTCGTTGAACGCCTCTTGTCCATAATATGGACAAGAACGCCACAATTCCCTCGACAGGGCAAGCGCGCATCTGGAGATTGCGCTCCGATCGGAATGCCTTGTGAGCGTCGTGCGACGTCCAGGCATTCGAATGAATCGAATGCGCCGCCGGGAGGTTAACATGAGATTAATCTGGATTGCCATAGCTGCCGTCACTGCGATGCTGGCGGGGCCGGCGTCGGGCCAGCAATGGCCGGCGCGCAACGTCAAGCTGATCGTGCCCTATCCCGCCGGCGGCAATGTCGACAGCGCCGCACGCATCGTCGCCGACAAGCTCCAGGAAAAGCTCGGCCAGCCCTTCGTCATCGAGAACAAGGCCGGCGCCGGCGGCATGATCGCGGGCGAGGCCTTCGCGAAGTCGGCACCCGATGGCTACACGCTGTTCGTCGGTGCCAACGGCCCGGTGCTGTTCGCGACCGAGATGCAACAAGCGCGACGCCTACAACTGGAAGAAGGACTTCCTGCCGATCTCGACGATCTCGATGACGCCACTGGTGCTCGAGGTCCATCCGTCGGTGCAGGCAACGACGCTCAAGGAGTTTCTCGATCTCGCCAAGCGCGAGCCCGGCAAGCTGACGATGGCCTCGCCCGGTCCCGGCACCACCAACCATCTGCTCAGCGAGCTGATGCAGTCGAACCTCGAGCTGCAATGGGTCACCGCGCACTATCGCGGCAATGCGCCGGCGATCAACGATCTGCTCGGCGGCCAGGTGCAGTTCGCGTTCGACCAGCTCACGGTCAGCCTCCAGCACATCAAGGCCGGCCTGTTCCGCGCGCTGGCGGTCACCAGCCCGCACCGCCTGAAGTCGCTGCCCGACGTGCCGACTTTCGCCGAACTCGGCTACAAGGATTTCGACGGCCAGACGTTTACGGGCCTGTTTGCGCCCGCCGGCACGCCCGCGCCGATCGTGGACAAGCTGCACGAGACGCTGGTCGCGATCCTGAAAGACCCCGCCGTGGTCGACAAGTTCGAGAAGCTCGGCGGCGAAGCTACACCGATGACGCCGGAAGAATTCAAGGCCTATCTCGAACGCGAGGACGCCAAGTGGATTCCGGTCGTGCGCAAGGCCAACATCAGGGCGGATTGATCGATGCGGATCGATCCCGCCGAGCTCGGCGCCGAGCGCATCTACCGGCTGATGACCGGCATCGTGGTGCCGCGTCCGATCGCCTGGGTGACGAGCCTGTCGCGAAGTGGCGTGCTCAACCTCGCGCCGTTCAGCGCCTTCACCTTCGTCTCGCAGAAGCCGCCGATGCTCGCCATCAGCGTCGGCCGCAAGGGCGCCGATTACAAGGACACCGCGCACAACATCCTCGACACCGAGGAATACGTCATCCACATCGCCGATACCCCGCTGATGTCCGCGGTGCACGACAGCTCCGTCGAGCATCCGCCTGAAATCAGCGAGGTCGAGCATCTCGGACTCGAAACGCTGCCCTGCGACCTCATCAAGATGCGACGGCTCGCCGCCGCGCCGGTCGCGATGGAGTGCCGCTTTCGGCAGTGCCTCGAATTCGGCGAGGCCAAGAGCCGGCTGATCGTCGGCGAGGTCGTGATGTTTCATCTGCGCGACGGCCTCGTGAACGACGGCAAGGTCGAGACCAGGGCGCTCGACCCGATCGCGCGGATCGGCGGGCCGCGCTACGCCCGCCTCGGCGAGATCGTGACGCTGAACACCGTGTTCCAGACTCCCAAGTCGAAAGACTGAGCGCGCGGGTCTGTCTCGGGCCCAGCTGCCTCAAGATCATTGGAGGAAATACAATGCGACTCCTGAGCTATCTCCTGGATGGAGAGCCGCGCTACGGAGCGGCCGTCGAAGGCGGTGTGATCGATCTGACGAAACGGATCGGCCGCGATTTCTCGGATGTGAAGGCGCTGATCGCAGCGAATGCGCTGTCCGATGCGCAGGAAGCGGCGGCCGGACAGAAGCCCGACTACCCGTTGGAAAAACTCGTCCTGCTGCCGCCGGTGCTGGCGCCGGAAAAGCTCTGGTGCATCGGCGTCAACTACGCCGAGCGCAACGCCGAATATAAAGACAGTTCGGACCTGCCCAAATATCCCAGCCTGTTCGTGCGCAGCATGTCCTCGATGACCGGCTCCGGCCAAGCGATCGAGAAGCCCAAGGTTTCGGACCAGCTCGATTATGAAGGCGAGCTCGTCATCGTGATCGGGCAGGGCGGCCGTCACATCCCGCGCGAGCAGGCGTGGTCGCACATCTTCGGCATGACGCTGTGCAACGAGGGCACGATCCGCGACTGGCTGCGCCACGGCAAGTTCAACGTCACGCAAGGCAAGAATTTCGACCGCTCCGGCAGCATCGGTCCGTGGATCGTCACCGCGGACGAGCTCGATCCGCGCGGGCCGCTCGATATCGTCACGCGCGTCAACGGCGAGGTGCGGCAGCAGGACACGACCGAGCGGCTGATGTTCCCGTTCGACGTCCTGATCTCCTATCTCTCCACCTTCGCGACGCTGAAGCCCGGGGACATGATCGTGACGGGCACGCCGACCGGCGCAGGCGCGCGGTTCGATCCGCCGCGCTGGCTGAAGGTCGGCGACGTCGTCGAAGTCGAGTCGAGCCGCATCGGCGTGCTGCGTAACACCGTGGCGGCGGAGCAATAAGCCATGCTGGATGTTGCGACGATCGAACGCCTTGCCGCGCGCCTCGACGAAGCCGAGCGCACGAAATCGCTGATTCCGATGTTCACGAAGGAGTACCCCGACTTCAGCATCGAGGATGCCTACGCGGTTCAGCGCGCCTGGACCAGGCTCCAGCTCGGTCGCGGCCGCGTCATCAAGGGGCACAAGATCGGACTGACCTCGAAGGCGATGCAGAGCGCGGTCGGCATCTCCGAGCCCGACTACGGCGTGCTGTTCGCCGACATGTTCTATGCCGACGCCACGCCGATCCCGTTCGACCGCTTCCACGCGCCGCGCATCGAGGTCGAGCTCGCCTTCGTGCTGAAGGCGCCGCTGCGCGGGCCCGATTGCACCATCTTCGACGTGCTCAACGCCACCGACTACGTCACGCCCGCGCTGGAAATCCTGGAGACGCGCATGCATCGCGTCGATCCGGAGACGGGCAGGACGCGAAAAGTCATGGACACGATCTCCGACAACGCGGCCAATGCCGCGCTGGTGCTCGGCGGCCGGCCGATCCGCCCGATGGATGCTGATCTGCGCTGGATCGGCGCGCTGTTGTTCCGCAACGGCGAGGTCGAGGAGACCGGGCTTGCCGCTGGCGTGCTCAATCACCCCGCCAACGGCATCGCCTGGCTCGCCAACCGCCTCGCGCCGCATGATGAGTCCCTCGCCGCCGGCGAGGTCGTGTTGGCGGGATCGTTCACGCGGCCCGTCGACATCCGCCGCGGCGACACGTTTCATGCCGACTATGGCACGTTCGGCTCGGTGTCGTGCCAGTTCGTCTGAGGCAACAACAAGCAGGGAGCGCACCATGACACGGCGCAAGAGCATCCACATCGGCGGCTTCAAGCACGTCAATCCGATTCCCAACGCCTGCCGCATCGGTAATCTCGTGATGTCGGGCGTCATCCTCGGCCGCGATCCCGCGACCAATGCAATGCCAGAGAGTCTCGACGCCCAATGCGCCAACATGTTCGCGCATATGAAGGCGACGGTGGAGGCCGCGGGCGGCACCACCGACGACATCATCAAGATGACGGTGTGGCTGAAGGACCGCGGCAATCGCGGCCCGGTCAATGTCGAGTGGCTCAAGATGTTTCCGGACGAGCATTCGCGCCCGGCGCGCCACGCGCTGCCGATGGACAACATGGACGGCGGCGCGCTGGTGCAGTGCGACTTCACCGCCGTGATCGACTGAGGAGCTTTGCGCATGCCGACCTATTTGCCGTTCGATCCCAATCCGCGCCGGCCAAGCAAGGCGCCGCCGCCGAAGACCGTCGATAGCCAGTTTCACGTGCTGGGGCCCATCGACAAATATCCGGAGCGTCCCGGCGCCGCCTATCGGATGCCGACCGCGACCTGGGAGGCGGCGCTGCGCATGCACAAGGCGCTCGGCATCGAGCGCGGCATCATCGTGCAGACCACGACCTACGGTGCCGACCATGCCGTCGTGCTCGACGGTCTCGCCGCGATGGGGCCGAACTATCGCGGCTGCGCCAACGCGCTGGTGTTCGCCGAGGCGAGCGACTCCTACCTCGCCAAGCTGCATGATGCCGGCGTGCGCGGCGCGCGCTTCAGCTTCCGCCAGGAGCTTGGTGCCGTGCTCTCCGATGCCGATTTCGCCCGCGCGATCGCGCGCATCCGCGAGCTCGGCTGGTACGTCAAGATCCAGCCGGAGAAGGACGGCATCATGTCGAGCGTCGCCAAGTACGAGACTCTCGACGTGCCCGTGCTGATCGACCACATGGCGCGCCCCGATCCCGAAGCCGGCAGGGCCGATCCGAACCTGCGCAAGATGCTGGAGCTGCTCGGCAAGGGCAATTTCTGGGTGATGCTGTCGCTCGGCGAGAAGACCTCGAAGACCGGGGCTCCCTACGACGACGTGATCCCGATCGCGCGCGCCTATATCGAGGCCGCTCCCGATCGCTGCGTCTGGGCCAGCGACTGGCCGCATCCGGTCTCGGTGAAGCAGCCGCCGAACGATGCCGACCTGCTCGAGCTGATGTACCGCTACGCGCCGGACCAGGCGGAGCTGGAGAAGATCCTGGTGCACAATCCAGCCAAGCTGTTCGGCTTTCCGGATTAGGGCATGAGAGGATTGGGCTGAGCCCCCTCGCCACGCGC
The DNA here is from genome assembly GCF_041262065.1 of Bradyrhizobium sp. USDA 327. Taxonomy (NCBI): domain Bacteria; kingdom Pseudomonadati; phylum Pseudomonadota; class Alphaproteobacteria; order Hyphomicrobiales; family Nitrobacteraceae; genus Bradyrhizobium; species Bradyrhizobium sp. USDA 327. Next base: position 7,779,167 of record NZ_JBGCCW010000001.1, read on the forward strand.
GCGGTGCGCCCCCTCTCCCGCTTGCGGGAGAGGGTCGGGGTGAGGGCTCTTTCCTCTAGGGGGGCTGTCCCATTGCGGAGACACCCTCTCCCCAGCCCTCCCCCGCAAGGGGGGGAGGGAGCGCACCTTCATCGCGGCAACAATCGGACCCGCTCACACCGCCGGCTGCTTCGCCAACCTATCCCGCACCTCGGCTGCGATCTCGAACGAGCGCAGCCGCGCGGCGTGGTCGTAGATCTGCCCCGTCGTCATCAATTCGTCCGCGCCGGTCTCGGCGATCAGCGCCTTCAGCTTATCTTCCACGGCGGCCGGCGAACCCACTGCGGAGCACGACAGCGACTGGCCGACGCCGGCCTTCTCGGCCGGCGACCACAGCGCGTCCATGTCGTCGACCGGCGGCGGCAGCGGCCCAGGCGTGCCGCGGCGCAGGTTGATGAACTGCTGCTGCAGCGATGAGAACATCCGCTGTGCCTCGTCGTCGGTGTCGGCGGCGAACACGTTGACGCCGATCATCGCATAGGGCTTGTCGAGCTGCGCCGAGGGCTCGAACCGCGCGCGATATTCGCGCAGCGCCGGCATCATCATCTGCGGCGCGAAGTGCGAGGCGAACGCAAAGGGCAGGCCGAGCATCGCGGCAAGCTGCGCGCCGAACGTGCTCGATCCCAGGATCCAGAGCGGCACCTTGGTCCCCATGCCGGGCACGGCGCGGATCGCCTGGTTCGGCTGCACGTCGCCGAGCAGCGCCTGCAGCTCCAGCACGTCATGCGGAAAATTCTCGGAGGTGGTGGCGAGATCGCGCCGCAACGCCCGCGCGGTGAACTGGTCGGTGCCGGGCGCCCGGCCGAGCCCGAGATCGATCCGCCCGGGATAGAGCGATTCCAGCGTGCCGAACTGCTCGGCGATGACGAGAGGCGAGTGGTTCGGCAGCATGACCCCGCCGGAGCCGACGCGGATCGTCTTTGTTCCGCCCGCGATATGTCCGATCACGACCGACGTCGCCGCGCTCGCGATTCCCGTCATGTTGTGATGCTCGGCGAGCCAGAACCGTTTGTAGCCCCACGCCTCGGCATGCCGGGCAAGGTCGAGCGAGTTGCGGAAAGCCTGCGCCGCATCGCCGCCCTGGCGGATGGGAGCGAGGTCGAGCACGGAGAAGGGGATCATATGGGGGCTGCCGGTGTGGAGGGCTGCGCGATCATGCGCGTCTTGAGGAAAGACATGTAGTGGCAGCGCGCAGGATGGGTAGAGCCCTCGCACGTTTCGTCACCAGGGCTGGTGGGTTCTCCGCCACGCGACCCATCCTGCCCGCCATGAGCTGCGAATGCCCCGGTTCACAACACTGTTATTGCGACCGATGGTCCCCTCCCCCTCAACTGGGCGTTCTGCGCCTGTTGTTGTAGCTTGCGCGAGCAAGAGGCCCGTTGCCGGGAGGAACTGACATGACCAACGTCGTACTCGACCGCCGCAGCCTTCTCGCCGCCGGCGGCACCGTCCTCGCCACCGGGGTCTTGGTATCAGCCTTCCCCGGCCTCCTGGTGCCGGCGCGCGCGGACGGCCTCGCACCGACCCAGTCGATGTCGGGCGGGGCGAACAATTACCGCAAGGGCGCGGCGATCGTGGAGCGGATCGGCAAGGGCGGCTTCTGGATGAGCGGCACCGTCCGCCGCGCCGGCGACGGCGCTCCGCTCGCCGGGCAGCGCATCCAGATCTGGGCCCACACGGTCGAAGGGCAGGAGCACGAGCCGCAGAGTCATGGCGCCACGCTCACCGACAAGGACGGCAAGTTCCGGCTCGAGATGCCGCAGATCATTCCGATCTTCGGCCAGCCGCACGGCCATCTCGCCTATGACAGCGGTGAGTTCAGGACCGTCTTCCTGCGGCCGGTGATGCGGAGCGCCAAGGAAACCAGCCTCGAGGCGCATTTCGTGCTGCAGCCGGCCTGAGCTGACTTGCAAATGAAGGGATGGAGATCGGCCCGGGCGGTCCTGATCTGGGTCGCGCTTGCCCTTGCCATTGGCGTGCCGATCGCCGCTGCTGCAGCAAGCGAGCAACTCGCATGGCGCGGCCCGGTCTACATTCTCGCCGGCTTCGCCGGGATCATCGCCCTCGGCCTCGTGCTGGTGCAGCCGCTGCTGATCGGCGGATATCTGCCGGGCCTGCCGGCCTATAGCGGACGGCGCGCCCATCACTGGATCGGCGGTGCGCTGGTGGTGGCGGTGGTGATCCACGTCGCCGGCCTCTGGTTCACCAGCCCGCCCGACATGATCGATGCCCTGACCTACACATCGCCGACGCCGTTCTCTCCCTTCGGCGTGACCGCGATGTGGGCCATCTTCATCATTGCGGTTCTGGCGCTGCTGCGCCGGCGGTTGGGACTGCGGCTGCGAACCTGGCGCATCGTCCATATTCCCCTCGCGATCGTCATCGTCGCAGGCAGCGTGGTGCATTGCCTTTTGATCGAGGGGACGATGGAGACGATCTCGAAGGTCGCGCTGTGCGCGCTCGTCCTTGCGGCGGCCGCGAAGATCATGGCTGACCTCTGGAGACGGCGGACGTTGCGCGGCGAGAGCGTTGCGCGGCAGTAAACCGCGCGAAGCCGACCGCGCGTCGCAGACCTCCCTGTTCGAACACATTGAGCCTCATTCATTGGGCGGCGCCAGCGCCGGTGTCCTCTGCTTGCCGCAGATGGCGAGGGGGCGTATCTTTGCGCAATGGCCGCCAGCGCTCCCGATCTGAAGGCGTTCCTGCTCGCCACACCGTTCTTCGGCGGTCTCCCGGAGCCGAGCCTCGACCTCCTGATTTCAATGCTGGTCGAGCGCCGCTTCGATGCCGGAGCAACGGTCGTTGCGGAGGGCGAGCCGGGACGCTCGATGTTCATCGTCAAATCCGGTCGGCTGGCGGTGAGCAAACGGGTCGGTTCGGGCAGCGTCATTCCGCTTTCCGGCCTGCAGCCAGGCGATTTCTTCGGCGAGATGACGCTGATCGAAATGCAGAACCGCTCCGCCACGGTCGTCGCGGAAAGCCCGACCGAGCTGTACGAGCTGACGGCCCAGAAGCTCTACGCTTGCTACAAGGCCGATATCCGCGCCTATGTGATCGTCCTGCAGAACATCAATCGCGAGCTGTGCCGACGGCTGCGACGGGCGGATGAGCGGTTCGCGACACTGCAGGTGGGTGGCTCGATTGATGATGCGCAGGACGTGTAGAGCTGTTGCGAAACCATCATGTTTCGCCACTGAGCAAGGCTCGATGGGTCTTGGAAATCACGACTTATCGTGCGCGTACTTCTCCAAGACCAGCCGCTCATATTCATCTCGTACGGCTCTTCGCGAAACATGCCCTTTCCGGTCTTTGGCGATTTTCAGAAGGTCGGGATCAGTCGGTGCCCTCGACGTCCGCCTGAATCTCGCAAAGAGCCGGGTCGGAGCTGACGACGTCCTTCCAAACAGCCGGTCAAACCATTCCATGGTGTCCTCCCGGACGGACCGCAGGTTACGACATTATCACCGTGAATTTAGGGGTCAAAAGGACAGCGTGACTGCATCTTTGCGAAGCGCCACCGCAAGCGGATATCGATCCCAACGATTTTGACCCGTCGGGCAAAACACCCTCCTCTCGCAAAATCCAGTCAACCCCTTTTTGCGAAAATATTCCACTTTACCGAAATTCGGAATTGCGGCATATTCCCGCCATCCCGGTCCAGGGAGAGGGGCGATCGTACGTCGTCACGAACGTGGGCCGGGGTCCGGTGGACGCGGCAGCGCCGGGCACGCGAAGGTGGGACCAGGGCGAGATGAACCTCGTGAGGTCCCGACTGCGTGCGGACGGACGGCGCTCAAGTCCGGCGAAGCCGGGCCGGCTGCGTACGGCAAAACCGCGTGGTCCTGACCGTCGTTGCTACGGTCAAGCCTTGCGGAGATGGGTCGGGGCTCAACCGGGTCTCGGGACATCGCCAATTCGCGAGGTGACGGAGGCCAGAAGGAACTCGGCTCCGGGGAGAGCGCGCATAAGCCGTCAAACCATCGCGCAGGGAAGGCCGGATGTTTTCCGGCCCACCTGTTGTCCCGCTTGCGCATTTGCGTGTGCAAATTCTTCGCGCGGCGGATCATGGGTGCCAGCCGGCACCCGGCCTTCCCTGCGCCCTCTTCACATGGAGAGGGTCAAGGAAACCAGCAAAACTCGGACGCTTCGCGCCGCGAGAACGTTGCGTTATGCGTGAACACAGTAATGACTGAGCGTTCTCGCCTCGCCCGTGCCGCTCGAGGATCAGCGGCGGGCGGCGATCGCCGTCAGCTCCAGCTTGACGCCCGGGCCGAGATCCGCGACGCCGACGGCGGCACGCGCCGGCAGATGGTCCGCGGTGAAATAGCGCTTCCACACCTGGTTGAGCGCCGCCTTGTCGGCGAGATCAACCACAAAGATCGTCACCTGCAGAACGCAGGAGAGATCGGAGCCGGCCCCATCAAGCAGGGTCTTCAACTGGCGCAGCACATCGTCGGCCTGGCCCGCCATGTCGAGCCCCGCATCTTCAGGGACGATGCCGCCGAGATAGAGCACGCCATTATGCTCGACGATCTCGTGGAGCAGTCCTTCATAGGGTAGGGAACGTGTGATCACGATCGCATCCGTGGCTGTTGCGGGCTCGCTGCCAGGCGGAGGGCTCGCTTCAATGGAAAAAGCTGGTGCTGCCAGACAGGATTGAACTGTCGACCTCTCCATTACCAATGGAGTGCTCTACCACTGAGCTACGGCAGCATGTGCTGGTGAAGAATCGGGCGCCCGAGAGGGGCCTACCAAGCGGGCCGATATCTGCCACAAGCCCCCCTCCTGTGCAAGCTTGCAAGCCTCGTCAAAACGAGAAAATCGGGCCGATATCAGGGCCAGAATGCCCGGTTTGACGCGAAATCACCGACTTTTCGTCGATTCGGGGGCCGATATCCCCGGCCAACTGGCCAGTTGCCCGGGATGCCGGATTCGTTCCATTTCGCCTTTCGCACGATCGGATCGCGTCGGCCTCTTGAGCTGCCACACTTCGGTGGCATCCTGCTGCCGATTGCTGTGATGGTGCCGTGATGGCTGACGAGACTGACAAGAGCGCGAGGCAGGCGAGGGTGTCCCGGGACGACCGGCTGAAATCGGCGCTGCGCGAGAACCTGAAGCGCCGGAAGCTGCAGGCGCGCGAACGCGCCGCAACGACCGACCCCTCGCAGAACGAAGATGGTTCCCTAAATGAGGGGACCGCCGGCAAGACCGGCAGTTGAAGGCGGGCGGCTAGAATTTTTTGGAGTGCATGACGTGGCAATGGGGCAGGACGAACCGCAACGAACCGACCGTGACGCGCAGATGTCGCGGTTTACGCGCCCCGAGCAGACCTTTCCGGCGCTGACACCCGCCGAGATCGAACGCATCAGGCAATTCGGCGAACACCGCACCTACGCGGATGGCGAGTTGCTGTTCGAGACCGGCAAGCCCGGCCCCGGCATGTTCGTCGTGCTGAAGGGCCATGTCGCCATCACGCAGCGCGACGGGCTCGGTCACGTCACCCCGGTGATCGACCAGGGGCCGGGGCAATTCCTGGCCGAGCTCAGCCAGCTCTCCGGCCAGCCGGCGCTGGTCGACGGCCGGGCCGAGGGCGATGTCGAGACGCTGCTGCTGCCGCCGGACCGGCTGCGCGCGCTGCTGGTTGCCGAGGCCGAGCTCGGCGAGCGCATCATGCGGGCGCTGATCCTGCGCCGGGTCAATCTGATCCAGGGCGGCGCCGGCGGTCCCGTGCTGATCGGACCGTCGAACTCCGCCGGCGTGGTGCGGTTGCAGGGATTCCTCACCCGCAACGGCCAGCCGCATCATCTGCTCGATCCCGATCGCGATTGCGACGCGGCCGAACTGATCACGCGGTATTCGCCGAAGCCCGAAGACTGGCCGCTGGTCGTCACTGCCGATGGCGCCGTGCTGCGCAACCCCAACGAGACCGAGCTCGCGCGCGCCATCGGCATGATCGGCGGCGCGAAGGGCGACCGCATCTACGACGTTGCGGTCGTCGGCTGCGGACCCGCAGGGCTCGCCACCGCCGTGTATGCCGCGTCCGAAGGGCTGTCGGTCGCCGTGCTCGACACCCGCGCCTTCGGCGGCCAGGCTGGCGCCAGCGCGCGCATCGAGAACTATCTGGGTTTTCCGACCGGCATCTCGGGCCAGGCCCTGACCGCGCGTGCCTTCACCCAGGCGCAGAAGTTCGGCGCCGACATCATGATTCCGGTGACGGTGAAGTCGCTCGACTGCACCCGTGAGGACGGCGCATTTTCGGTGGCGCTCGACGGCGCCGATCCCTTGCGCTCGCGCGCGGTGGTGGTCGCGAGCGGCGCGCGCTATCGCCGGCCGGAGATCGAGAGCCTCGACAAGTTCGAGGGGCGCGGCGTCTGGTACTGGGCCTCGCCGGTCGAGGCGCGGCTCTGCGCCGGCGAGGAGGTGGCCCTCGTCGGTGCCGGCAATTCGGCAGGGCAGGCCGCCGTGTTCCTGTCGGGCCACGCCAGACGCGTGCTGATGATCATTCGCGGCGGCGGCTTGGGCGCCAGCATGTCGCGCTATCTCATCGAGCGCATCGAAGCCACGCCGAATATCGAATTGATGTTCAACACCGAGATCACCGCGCTCGAGGGCGACGAGGCCGCGCTGCTGCGGCGCATCCGCTGGAAGAGCCGGTTGTCGGACGACGAGGATTTTGCCGACATCCGCAATCTCTTTCTGTTCGTCGGCGCCGATCCGGCCACCTCCTGGCTCGACGGCTGCGGCGTGACGCTCGATCGCGGCGGCTTCGTCGTGACCGGTGCGCAGTCCGAGCAGAACCAGGGCAAGCTCGTGGCGCCGCTGGAAACCTCCGTGCCCGGCGTCTACGCCGTCGGCGACGTCCGCTCCGGCTCGGTCAAGCGTGTCGGCGGCGCCATCGGCGAGGGCGCGCAGGTCGTCGCCTCCCTGCACGGTTATCTCGGCGACGTCGCAAAACCGGCGCTTTAGGCAAGCAGAAGACAAGGAGATGGCAAGCCGAATCCGGCTTGCCATCTTGCTGCGTCCCACAGACTATCGCTCGTCGCGGGACCAACCGCGCGTAGAAAAACAAAGATTCCCAAGGGAGGACCCAAATGGCTGAAATCGTCGTGCTGTACAAGACACCCAAGGACGCTGCCGCCTTCGACAAGTACTATGCCGAGACGCACATCCCGCTCGCCAAGAAACTTCCCGGCCTGAAGAAATACGCCGTCAGCAAGGGACCGGTCGCATCTCCCGCAGGTCCTTCCGGAATCCATCTCGTCGCCATTCTCACCTTCGACAGCGTGGCCGACATTCAGGCGGCATTCGCCAGTCCGGAAGGCAAGGCGACCGGCGCCGACGTGCCCAAGTTCGCCAGCGGCGGTGCCGACCTCTTGATCTTCGACACCAAGGAAGTGTGAAGGATCGATTCGACTTTCGTCGAAAACGGCCGTCCTTCGTGACGGCGACGCAAAAAAATCGGCCATGCGTTTGTCGATTCGCACGATGACGCATGGCCGCGCTTCCGCATGTGACGACAACGCAGGTGGCAATCCCATGAGGACCGTAATACTACTCTCATCATCTCAACGCGGAGAATAGGAGAGATGTCATGGTCCTTGGGTTGAGCCTGCCCGCCCTTACGCTGATCCATGTCATCATCAGCCTGATCGCCATCGTCGCCGGCCTCGTCGTGATGTTCGGCCTGCTCGGCTCGAAGCCGATGCCGGCCCTCACCGCGATCTTCCTGCTGACCACGATCCTCACCAGCGCCACCGGTTTCCTCTTTCCGTTCAAGGAGCTGCTGCCCTCGCATATCATCGGCATCATCTCGCTGGTGCTGCTCGCGATTGCCTGCGTCGCGCTGTACGGCATGAAGCTCGCCGGAGTCTGGCGCCCGGTCTATATCGTGACCGCGATGATCTCGCTCTATTTCAACGTCTTCGTGCTGGTCATCCAGTCGTTCCTGAAGGTGCCGGCGCTCGCCGCGCTCGCACCGGCCGTGCCGCCGGCGCCGCCGTCCGGTCCGGTGTTCGCCGTGGTGCAGGGCATCGTGCTGGTGTTCTTCGTGGTGCTGACCATCGGCGCCTGGCGCCGCTTCCGGCCGATGGCGTTTGCCTGATCACAAGATTCTCAACGTCCCCTGGTGATGCGAGCAATCGCATTCGGGATCCCGCGCAACTATCTGCGGATCGCCGGCGCGAGTTCGTTCGCGCCTCACGCAACTGATCTTCATCGAAAGAGAGCAATCCATGCCCACAATCACCACCAAAGACGGCGTCGAGATCTTCTACAAGGATTGGGGCGCGGGCCAGCCGATCGTGTTCAGCCATGGCTGGCCGCTGTCGTCGGACGACTGGGACGCGCAGATGCTGTACTTTGTCACGCGCGGCTACCGGGTCGTCGCCCATGATCGCCGCGGCCACGGCCGCTCGGCGCAGGTCGCCGACGGCCACGACATGGATCATTATGCAGACGATCTCGCCGCGCTCACCGCGCATCTCGACCTCAAGAACGCCATCCATGTCGGCCATTCCACCGGCGGCGGCGAGGTCGTGCACTACATCGCGCGCCACGGCGAGAGCCGGGTGGCGAAAGCCGCGATTCTCTCTGCCGTGCCGCCGCTGATGGTGCAGACCGCAGCCAATCCCGGCGGCCTGCCGAAGAGCGTGTTCGACGATCTCCAGAAGCAGCTCGCCGCCAGCCGCACGCAATTCTATCGCGACCTCCCCGCCGGCCCGTTCTACGGCTACAACCGCCCCGGCGCAAAGCCGTCGGAAGCGGTGATCCAGAACTGGTGGCGCCAGGGCATGATGGGCGGCGCCAAGGCCCATTACGACGGCATCGTCGCGTTCTCGCAGACCGATTTCACCGAGGACCTCAAGAAGATCAACGTGCCGGTGCTGGTGATGCACGGCGACGACGACCAGATCGTGCCTTACGCCGATTCCGCGCCGCTCTCGGCCAAGCTGCTCAAGCAGGGTATCCTGAAGACCTACAAGGGTTTTCCGCACGGCATGCCGACCACGCACGCGGAAACCATCAACGCCGATCTCCTGGCGTTTTTCAGGGAGTGAGAGACCTCACTTCAATATCGCCCTGATCGCATCGAAGGTGCGCCTGACGAAAGCTTCCGGCTTCTCCCGCGCGCCTTCGCCGATCCAGCTCTCGCCGCCGACGCGCATGGCGCCGGTGGCAATCATGGCGACGAGCCGCGCCTTCTGTCGGTCCGATTTGGTGCGGGCGCGCTGTGCCAGTCCGTCGGCCAGCGCGCGCTCGAGCTTTTCGTATTTGAGCTGGTCGCGCGCCTGGAGCGCGGGATTGTCGCGCTTGAGCCGCGACATCGCTGCGGCTTCCGCCGGATCGAGCCGTTTGACCGCCGCCGCGATCGCATTCTCCGCTGCCGTCAGCATGGATTCGTCCGCGGGCCGGGCGACGATCTCGGCGACCAGCGCGCTGGCTGCGCCCTCCTGCCAGGCGGCGACCACGTCCTCCTTCGACGCGAAATAATGGAAGAAGCTGCGCCGCGACACGTCGGCTGCCGCCGCGATGTCGTCGATGGTGGTGGCCTCGTAGCCGCGCTCCAGGAACAGGGTCATCGCCGCGCGCGCCAGCCGATCGCGGGTCTCCTGCCGCTTGCGCTCGCGCAGGCCGGTGGCGGTCGGAAATTTTCCTTCCGCGGACAATGACTTGGCGCGTTTCCCGGCGACGTTCGAAGCCTTCAAATCATTCCACCTCTTGCAAACTTGCACTCAGTGCACATTTAGACCGGTCGCGGGCCTTTTCCATCCCTGAAAGCCGCGGAGACATGGCATGACCGACTGGAGCACGGCAGGCATCCCCTCACTCAGCGGCAAGACCGTCGTCGTGACCGGCGCGACGGGCGGGCTCGGTTACGAGACGGCGATGGCGCTCGCGGGCGCCGGTGCCATTGTCATACTCACCGGCCGCGACGACGCAAAGGGCCTGCGGGCGATCGAAGGCATTTGCGAGCGGTTTCCCGACGCTCTGATCGCCTATGAGCATCTCGACCTCGCAAGCCTTGCCTCCGTCGCCGATTTCGCCAGGCGCTTTGCCGCCGACAACGAATCGCTCGATCTCCTCGTCAACAATGCCGGCGTGATGGCACTGCCGAAGCGGCAGCAGACGGAGGATGGTTTCGAGATGCAGCTCGGCACCAACTATCTCGGTCACTACGCCCTGACGGCGCGGCTGTTGCCGCAGCTTCGCCGTGCCAGGGCGCCTCGCATCGTCAATCTCTCGAGCCTTGCGCACCGCTCCGGTGCGATCAATTTCGACGATCTGCACAGCAAGCATTCCTATCGTCCGTGGCGCGCCTACTGCCAATCCAAGCTGGCGATGCTGATGTTTGCGCTGGAGCTGCAACGCCGCAGCGTCGCCGCCGGCTGGGGCCTGATGAGCCTTGCCGCCCATCCCGGCTATGCGCGGACCGATCTCATTGCGAACGGGCCGGGCACCAACACCGTCCAGTCGCGGCTCGGCCGGCTGCTCCAGCCGTTGATCAGCCAGTCCGCCGCCGAAGGCGCGCTGCCGACGCTGTTTGCGGCGACCTCTCCGGACGCCGAGCCCGGCGGCTATTACGGTCCAAACGGGTTTTACGAATTGAAGGGACCACCCGGGCCGGCGAGGATCATGCCGCAGGCGAAGGATCTCGCTGCGGCGGCCATGCTGTGGGATGCCTCGGCAACGCTGACCGGTGTATCCTTCGACGAGATCGCGGCCGCCGCATGAGCCGCGAGGCCGCTGGAGATCCCGATGAAGGTCATCATCTTCGGCGCGACCGGCATGGTGGGGCAGGGCGTATTGCACGAATGCCTGGTCGATCCCGGCATCGACCGTGTGCTCGTGGTCGGCCGTAGCCCGACCGGCGTGCGCAACGCCAAGCTCACCGAGATCATGCACGAGGATTTCATGGACTATTCGGCGATCGAGCCGCAGCTGACCGGCTTCGATGCCTGCTTCTTCTGCCTCGGCGTCTCCTCGATCGGCATGAGCGAGGAGCGCTACCGCCACCTCACCCATGATCTCACGCTCGCGGCTGCGACGACGCTGGCCCGGCTCAATCCGCAGATGATCTTCACCTATGTCACCGGCGCCGGCACCGATTCCACCGAGCGGGGCCCGCGGATGTGGGCACGGATCAAGGGCAAGACCGAGAACGATCTTTTCAAGCTGCCGTTCAAGGCCGCCTACATGTTCCGGCCCGGGGCGATCCAGCCCCTGCACGGCGCCCGGTCCAAGACCGCCTGGGTGCAGGCTGTCTACGCCGTGAGCGGGCCGCTCTGGCCGGTGCTGCGCCGGATTTCGCCGCGGCTCGTGACCTCGACCGAGCAGATCGGACGCGCCATGATCCGCGTTGCCCGGGAGGGGTATCCGCGCAAGGTGCTGGAGATGGAGGATATCAATAGCCTCTGACCTGCCGGCCGGTTAGTTTGTGCGGAAATTTCGGGGCCCGCGCGCGTTGAGCCCGGTCCCCTCCAAAGGAGAAGCGTCGGCAATGTCGCCCCAGCTCAAACTGATCGCGCTCGATGCCGACGACCTCGCCGTGATCTCGACCCATGTCCAGGACGCCCGAGTGCAGACCTCCGACATCATCTGGCGGCAGGGCGAGAAGCGGCTTGTGGTCGGGATGAGCCGGCTGGACTGGGAGCAGACACTGGAGGGCGAGACCGAGCCACGCCGGCTGGTCGCGGCGCTCCGTTTCGACCGCGTGCTCGCCTGCAAGTCGCGCAACATCGATCTCGCCGCGCCGGACAACGTGCTGGACCTTGTCGGCATTGAATTTCACCCCCAGGACGGGCGCCACGAGGAGCCCGGCGGCAGCGCCCTGCTTCTGTTCGCCCAGGGCGGCGCCATCCGCCTCGACGTCGAGTGCCTGGAATGCGAGCTGACCGACCTCGGGAACGACGCGCTGGGAACGGGCATCGAGGGGGAGGGGTGAAGTGGCCGGTATACCAGCCGAATGGGCTGAGGCCCTCGCCGGAACGGCATCTCCCGAGGGTTGACGCAGCTTCCCCGCCGCGCCATTGAGCAGGGGACCCGGTGCGCCGATCCGCCCCCAAAATACCAGCCAGAAGCCAAGCGAAACATGCCCGTTCGCCTCGACCGCAGCAGCGCCGATTTTGACCAGCGATTCTCCGCCTTCCTCGCCGCCAAGCGCGAGGCTTCGGCCGATGTCGAGGCCGCCGCGCGCGCGATCGTCGACGACGTGGCCAAGCGCGGCGATGCTGCCCTGCTCGAAGCCACGGCAAAGTTCGACCGGCTGACGCTGGATGCATCCTCCTTGCGCGTCTCCGCCGCCGAGATCGAAGCCGCAGAGAAGGCCTGCGATGCCGCGACGCTGGATGCACTCAAGCTCGCGCGGGATCGCATCGAAACTTATCATCGCCGTCAGCTTCCGCAGGACGAGCGCTTCACCGACCCGCTCGGCGTCGAGCTCGGCTGGCGCTACACCGCGATCGAATCCGCCGGCCTCTACGTGCCCGGCGGCACCGCGGCCTATCCGTCCTCGGTGCTGATGAACGCGGTGCCTGCGAAAGTCGCCGGCGTTTCGCGCCTCGTGATGGTGGTGCCTTCGCCGGACGGCAAGCTCAATCCGCTGGTGCTGGCGGCCGCGCATCTCGGTGGCGTCACCGAGATCTACCGTGTCGGCGGCGCGCAGGCCGTCGCCGCGCTCGCGCACGGCACCGCGACGATCGCGCCGGTGGCAAAGATCGTCGGCCCAGGCAACGCCTATGTCGCCGCCGCAAAACGGCTGGTGTTCGGCAAGGTCGGTATCGACATGATCGCCGGCCCCTCGGAGGTGCTGGTGATTGCCGACGATACCGGCAACGCCGACTGGATCGCCGCCGACCTATTGGCGCAGGCCGAGCACGATGCCAGCGCGCAGTCGATCCTGATCACCGATTCCGCTCGCCTTGCCGCCGACGTCGAAAAGGCGGTCGAGGCGCAGTTGAAGACGCTGCCCCGCGCGGCGATCGCAGGCAGCTCCTGGGCCGATTTCGGCGCCATCATCATGGTGAAGACTCTTGCCGACGCGATCCCGCTCGCGGACGCCATCGCTGCCGAGCACCTCGAGATCATGACCACAGATCCCGACGCGCTCGCCGCAAAGATCCGCAATGCCGGCGCGGTGTTCCTGGGGCCCCATACGCCCGAGGCGATCGGCGACTATGTCGGCGGCTCCAATCACGTGCTGCCGACGGCGCGCTCGGCGCGATTTTCCTCGGGGCTCTCGGTGCACGACTTCATGAAGCGCACCTCGATCCTGAAATGCGGACCCGATCAATTGCGTGCGCTGGGTCCGGCCGCGATGACGCTGGGCAAGGCGGAGGGGTTGGACGCCCATTCGCGTTCGATTGGATTGCGCCTCAATCTGTCATGACAAAGCCGCCCGAACAGGACGACTCGACCAATCGCATCGTCGCGGTCACGCTCGACGAGGAGTCGATCGGCCGTTCCGGGCCGGATATCGAGCATGAGCGGGCGATCGCGATCTACGATCTGATCGAGCAGAATTTATTCGCGCCCGAGGGCGCGGAGGGGAAGGGCCCGTTCACGCTGCATATCGGCATCACCGGCAACCGATTGATGTTCGACATCCGCCGTGAGGACGGCACGCCTGTCGTCGCGCATCTGTTGTCGCTGACGCCGTTCCGGCGGATCGTGAAGGACTATTTCATGATCTGCGACAGCTACTACCAGGCGATCCGCACCGCGACCCCCGACAAGATCGAGGCGATCGACATGGGCCGCCGCGGCATTCACGACGAGGGATCGCGCACGCTCCAGGAGCGACTGAAGGGCAAGGTGCGGGTCGACTTCGAGACCTCGCGCCGCCTATTCACGCTGATCACCGTCCTGCACTGGAAGGGTTAGGCGCATGATCCTGAAAAGTGGGCACCGGTTTTCGGATCGGATCGTGCGCAAAACAACAGGCTTCATGGCCAGGAAAAGTGTGCAGCGGTTTTCCGACGAGACCATGCCCTCTATCAATAGGGTCTAGTCGCGATGGCGGGTCCGCCACGCGCACGCGATCCGCAATCGGTGCTGTTCGCCTGTGCGATGAACAGCGTACGCTCGCCGATGGCCGAGAGCCTGTTGCTGCACATGTTTCCGCAGGGCCTCTACGTGAAGTCGGCCGGTACCAGGAAGGGCGAGCTGGATCCATTCGCGGTCTCCGTGATGGCCGAGCTCGGCCAGGACATCTCGGCCCACAAGCCGCAGACCTTCGAGGAGCTGGAGGACTGGGAGGGGCTGAATTTCGACCTTATCATCACGCTCTCGCCCGAGGCACATCACAAGGCGCTGGAGCTGACGCGGACACTCGCGGCCGAGGTCGAATACTGGCCGACGCAGGATCCCACCACCATCGAAGGCAGCCGCGACCAGAAGCTCGCTGCCTACCGCGAGGTCTGCGATCAGCTCCTGATGCGCATCCGCCGGCGCTTCGCCAAGTCGGGCGCGGCCTCAGGGTGATCTCGTGCTCCCGGCGCAGCGCAGCGTGCAACGATGTGCTGCAGAGTCGAGGACCCATCTCCTGCCGCGCCGGGTCCGGGACACGAGACCTTCCGTAACACCCGCGTCACAGAGCGCAGGCACAGGCATGTCGGACACCTCGAATCACCAAACCTCCGGTTCCCAGTTGTGAAATCAGCCCCCTTCCGATAGGTTCCGCGCGCAATTCACCCCTCCGCTTCATCCCGCAAATCACCTGATGCTCGGCCGCCCCAAATTCGTACTTGCCTCCGGTTCGCCGCGTCGCCTGTCGCTGCTCAACCAGGCCGGCATCGAGCCCGACGCGCTCCGGCCGGCCGATGTCGACGAGACGCCCAAGCGGGGCGAGCTGCCGCGTGCCTGCGCCAACCGCCTCGCCCGTGCCAAGGCCGATGCGGCGCTGAAATCGGTGCAGCTGGACGACGAGCTGCGCGGCGCCTTCATCCTCGCCGCCGATACCGTGGTGGCGGTCGGTCGGCGCATCCTGCCCAAGGCCAATCTGGTCGACGAAGCCGCGCAATGCCTGCGGCTGCTGTCGGGCCGCAACCACCGCGTCTACACCGCGATCTGCCTCGTCACGCCGCGCGAGGCGTTCCGCCAGCGCCTCGTCGAAACCCGCGTGCGCTTCAAGCGTCTGTCGGAGGAGGACATCCAGGCCTATATCGGTTCAGGCGAATGGCGCGGAAAAGCCGGCGGCTACGCCGTGCAGGGCATCGCCGGCTCGTTCGTGGTGAAGATGGTGGGGTCCTACACCAACGTCGTCGGCCTGCCGCTGTACGAGACCACGACGCTGCTCGGCGGTGAGGGTTTTCCGATCCGTTTCGGCTGGCTCAACACCACCACGGTGTGAATGCGGCCGCCGCGCCGGTGGGCGCGCCAGCAAGAATCGCGAAGGCAGGCCCATGCAAAGCAGGATCGCCGCTCCGGACACAGGCGGACCGCATCTGTTGCCGTCGGGGGGAACCCGGCTGCCGACAGGCGCTTGAACTCCTTCACCCCGTGTAAGCTGCCACCGACGTCATGGACGACGAAGTCAAAAAGCAAGCCGGCCCGCTCAAGACTTGCCCGATCTGCGGCAAGCCGCAGGCGCAGGCTACCCGCCCGTTCTGCTCCTCGCGCTGCCGCGACGTCGATCTGAACCGCTGGCTGAAAGGCTCCTACGTCATCCCCGGTCGCGACGACGAGGTGGATGACGTTGAATAGCTAAGTAATATCAATCAATTACAGTTGTGGGCGCCGCGCCGCGCGTAGGCGATGGCAGGACGGCCGCACCTTGTGCACAGCCGGCCCGTGCCCCGCGAAGCCAAAGGCGAAGCGTGGGTGGACAGGCCGCCCCGAGCCCACTATAAACCGCCCGCTCGATGGGCTTTGGCCCCTCTCTTGGAGCACGCCCAGGTAGCTCAGTTGGTAGAGCATGCGACTGAAAATCGCAGTGTCGGTGGTTCGATTCCGCCCCTGGGCACCATTTCCTGAACATTTGCGAACCGGGGTTCGGGCTTGGCCGTTTGGGCCGAGCCTTGTCACTGGAGCTGATGATGCGGACGGCGCTGTGGTTGACACCGATGACCCTTGAGGATGGCGCTGAATAGATCTTCCGAATCGCCAACTCATCCAGTGTCCCCGAATTTGCGCGTCCTGATACCTCCTGCAGGTTCTTTTCGGCGATGTGTCCGCCGGTGCGCCTACAAGCCCGACTTCGATCGCGGTTCGAATGCGTAGCAACACTGGGGGGCAAGGCCTTAAATGACAAGCCATTGCCCTCCCCTGTGGACATAGGGATTGTCGCCACCGGCGCCGAGCGAGGCCCTCGCAGCACTTCCGAGATGAGTCTTAAGTCTTGTAAGTGCTTCAGCAGACCAATTTGGGATGTCGGCTACCGCAACCCACGCATCGACATAGTGTTCTGGTGCGTAGACATGGCCACAACCGAGCGGCGTGCCCGTTGCCACCGCCACGGAAGTCCCCATGGCCGCCTGTGACCGTGATTACGGCGCCTGATGGATAGATGCGAGGGCCGGGAAGGAGACCTTCATCGATCGCGCGCTTGAGCGCGAAGGCGGGACCGCCATGTCCCTGACGCTCGTAAACCCGCGCATCAGCGTGGCGGTGGCCTCCGCGCCCGCCAGCAGCGTGGTATAGCCCAGGTCGTTCGCCAGCATCTGAGCGGGGGTCGGACGAACCATCATCGCGTGCCAATGCATGTCGCTGAGGCCGGGCATCAGCACGCGTCCGCTGCCTGCAATGATGCGGGTATCCGCACGCCGATCGACCGGAATGTCGGTGGTTGCAATCCGCTCGATGATGTTGCCTCGAGCGAGGACGTTCGATGGCGCGGAAAGCGCTTGGCTCTTCCCATCAAAGATGCGGACGTTCTCGAAAAGCGTCACGGCTGAGCGTTCCTGCGCCGCGGCGGTATTGCCTCGGCGAATTCGCAAGGTCCTCCGGCATCGGCCACGGCTCTGCAGCTGCGGACCAAGCCGGCGCGTCTCAGCGATAAATAGCGTCCGGTCCCCGCTGGTCAATTGATGAACGGACCAGAGACCATCGGGTATCCGCCGGATGATATCAGGGTTTTCTAGGATAACGCACTGAATGATCGTCGATATCGTCGACGAATCAGCGGCGGGCAATCTTACGCAAAGCCCATAGGCCGCAAGCCGGCACACGAGAACACCACCGTGAAACGTATCGTGGTTGCGGATGATCACGAGGTTGTACGCGCTGGGCTCCGCGCCATCGTGGAGGCCCGCTCCGACTGGACCGTCAGCGGGGAGGCGACCAATGGCGAGGAAGCCATCGCTTTGGCACTGGAGACGCTCCCGGACATCGTGATCGTCGACTATTCGATGCCGATGATGAACGGACTGGAGGTCAGCCGTCGCCTCAAGTCCATGCATTTGCGCGCAGAGCCCTTGATACTGACGATGCATGAAAGCGAGGAGCTGCTGACGGAAGCGGTTCTGGCCGGGGTTCGCGGCTTCCTGTTCAAGTCCGACGCAAGGAAGCACTTGATCTCCGCGATAGAGGCGCTGCTGGATGGCAATCCATATTTTACGGGTGTTCTCCTCGAGAAGTTGCTTCATGACTATCAGTCTAACAGGCACAACAGGTCAGACATGCTGCTCACTTCGCGCGAGCAGAGCGTGGTTCAGCTCATTTCAGAGGGACACACCAATAGATCCATCAGTGCGATACTGAAGGTGCGCGTGAAGACGGTTGAGACGCACCGCGCATCGGTCATGCGCAAGCTGGGGATGTCGTCGACGGCCGAGCTGGTCCGCTATGCGATTCGCAAGAAGCTGGTCGGGCTCTGAAGCACGTGATCGGCGAGGAGCGAAACATGATGCGAGTGCTGATCCGGCTCCTTCTAGTCGACCTTGCGACAACGATTTCATACTGAGGTCTTCGCACAAAATCACGCCGCACGGAGAGCCGTTTCAGGCGCAATTGGCGACATAGTCAGTGCTGGTACCGCACCCGCAGCGGCCGCTCCCATCCTGGGCCCTCCAGATACTGTCGTTGATACGTAGCATGCGGCGCGGAGCGCCAGATGCCGATTGGGGGCCCACCGCCGACCAAGACGACCCCTGCGACTCAAAACGATCCGAAGATCGACCCCAGGACGAGGACGGCGGCAAGCGCGATGATGCAGCTGACGATGACCGTCATCACCATGTCCAGATAGCTCTCACGGTGAGTAAGACCGCTGATTTGCAGTAGCAGCAACACCGTGCCGTTGTGGGGCAGCGCGTCCAGGGTACCGGCGCTCATCGTCGTTATGCGATGCATCAACTCGGGATCGATATGATAATCAGTGGCAAGGCGCATGAAGTCAGCGCCAAATGCATTGAGCACAATCGCCATGCCGCCCGAAGCAGTACCGGTCAAGGCAGCCAGCACATTCATGGAGAGTGCCAATGAGACCAGTGGTCCTCCCTGAACCGAGAATACCGCATCGCGGACTAGCGCAAATGCCGGCACTGCGGCAACGACCGCGCCGAAGCCGACAAGACTGGCGATCATCAGCATCGGCATGGCAGCAGAATTCGCACCCGCGTCGAGAGTTTCGCGCACGGACGGCAAGCGTCGAAAGTTGATGAGCATGACCGTCAGATTTGCCAACGCGAGAGCCACCAAAACTGACCAGACACCGGAGACTGCCCCGATCGTAATACCGCCCCAGCGAGGCTCGGACAGGTACGAAAAATCGAGGCGCGGGAATACGACGAGCGCCATCAGGAAATTGGTGACGATAACGACGACGATGGGCAGTATGGCCAGGACGAAGGGCGGCCCGCTCTCGGCCGGCTTGCCATGCTGCAACTCGGCAGGATCGAAGTCACCCGCCGGCGCCGCTTGCTCGCGGACCATCTCGTTGACGACCGGCGCGGTTACTGCCTCGCCGGCGTAGCCTTCGCCAGCTTTACGGGCAGCAGCCTCGGCACGGCCAAGCCACCACATGCCGAAAACGATGATGATGGCCGACGCGATGAGACTCAGGCCGGGTGCCGCAAAAGTGGTGGTGCCGAAATATGGCATCGGAATCGCGTTATTGACCGAGGGGGTTCCCGGCATCACCGACATAGTGAAGGTGAATGCACCGAGTCCGACCGCTGCCGGTATCAATCGGCGCGGCAGATTCGCGGCCCGAAACATCTCGTGAGCCAGAGGGGCCAGCACGAAAAATGCGACGAACACGCTCACGCCGCCATAGGTCACGATCGCCGAGGCTGCCACCACCGCGAGCATCGTGTGGCTGGCTCCCAATTTCTTGGTCAAATACTGCGCGATCGCGCTGACCGAGCCGCTGTCGCCCATGAACTTGCCGAACAATCCGCCGAGCAGAAACAGTGGGAACCATTGCGCCACAAATCGTCCCGCTCCTGGCATGAAGGTCTGCGTCCAGTGAGCGAGCAGCGGTTCCTCCGAGAACATGGCGACGATGAGCGCCGCGATCGGAGATACCAGCAAGATACTCCACCCGCGGTAGGCGAGCCACATGAGGAGAGCTAAGCCGAGCAGTACCCCAAAGAGTCCCATGATTAGCTACTCCGATAGATCCGAGGTCAATGAGGGAGCTGTCGCTGTCTTGCTCACGCACAGCCCCATGAAAATCAGGCAGGCTTTTCCACATCGCGCACTACGGCGGATACCGGCTCGAGGCGTTGCCGCGGCAGCAGGAAGAGCCAAGTCACCAGGACGAAAGGTGCCGTCAGGGCCGGAATGGCGAACGGGGACAGCGCAACGTTCAAGGCCGACTGGACGATGACCGTGAACATCGTGCCAAGGGCGGTGTAGACCACGACGCGCCAACTCGGCTGATAAAAGACGGTACCAAGTGCGATCGCAGTCAGGACCGGGCTGAACCCGAGGAGGCCGCCGGTGATCAGGTCGCTCTCCGCGCCGAAAAGATGGGCCGTCAGCACGGCTAAGATCGCGCCCCCGAGAGCGAGGGCCGCGGCTGCGAGCGAGCTCACGGCGAGCCCCGCAAACAGGAGCAGCGCGGCGATGCTGCTAGCCTTCAGGAAGACTTGCGAGATGCTGAGGAACACGCCTTGGACAAGGTCAATCAGCTGGAGCGGGCTTCCTTGGTAGGCCTGGAATGCCGTAACAACCCTGCCGGTCGGCAGCGCTGCTCCCGCGAGGCCGGAAAATCCATATGTGGCCAGCAAGAGAAGCCAAGTTGTGAGCACGAACGGAAATGTGAGAGCGCCGCCCCACGGCTTGACGGCATTGGTTGTCCCCAGCATCACGACGACGGATACGGCCGCTCCCAGTACCACATACACCCAAAGGAGCAGCCCGGGAGCCAAGAACGTCGCCAGCGCAAGGCCGACGAGGATGCCGTTGAAGCCATAGAGTCCAGCATGGAGCGAGTCGGTATCGACGTGGAGCAGCTCTGCGGTCAGGTTTGCCGCGATGACCGCGACCACACCCGCAATTGCCACTCGTGGAGCGCCAGATGCATATGATCCCCAGACAATTGCAGCAAGGAAGAGCATCCCGGTCAGCGGGTTGTTCTGAAACATAACTTGCCCGATGCTGCGTAAATTGATGTCCAGGAACCGTAACATGGCGGAGGATCCGCAGAGGTTCTCCCACCCTGCCAAGATCTTTTCCATTGCTGCCTCCTCGAACGTGCAATCACTGCTATGGGCGATCAACGCTCGGTGCCCGCTAGCGCCAAAGATACGGCGGAGGTAGTGCGGCCCCGATGATCTCCTCGCGGACCACTGCCCAAAACTCGCGAACCTTGGCCTTCACTTGTGCGGTCTCGCGGCCCAGCACCTTGAATACCAGCCCGGCGTCATTGGGCAGGCGACACGCGCCGAACGCCAAGTTGTTCACGAGGTCCACATCGGCGCCGGCCCGCTCGTGGATCCGCTCGGCCTTGTCCTTGGGGACGCACAGAATCACGTTGGCGAACACGTCGAAGGCGTCCATCACGCCGGTCTGCCGCATCGCATACCGCTGCGGCTCGATGACCAGCTTCTCCGCGAACAGGACACGACCATCGGGGCGTGCGCCGGACGTCGCGATCGACAGGATCGTGGCGCCGAAGCATTCGTCTGGACGATGGTGCTTGCGGCCGGGCTGAATGATCTCGGACATAAGCAGCGTAGCCGAAGGCGCCACTAAGATCTGCGTATCGCTGAGATAACGTGAATGCCGATGCGGGATCACGGGATCTGGAAGAAACTCCAGGTAGGCATCATCGGCTAGCGTGATGGTCTGGCTTTGCGCCGCATAGTTGGCGTCCATCGCGTGGATCTTGGTCGCGGATTGCGAGGTGATGTGCGCCTGCGCCCGCGGAGCGAGGGTGATGTCGAGGGCGAGCCTGTCTCCCTGCAGCACGCAACCCGTCGTCGTGATCAGGAAAAGGCAGGCCAGACCTGGCATTTCCTCGTCGCAATAGAGCGCGCGTTGCACCATGTAGGGCGCGCGCCGTTCCAGCTTCGCCAGAACAGTTCGACCAGAGCGGTGTTCCAGGCCCAGGCGCAGGAAGCCCGTCTTGCCGACCGCCCCGCTCCTCATCTGAGGCGGCTCGTCCTGGAACGGGGCAAACTCCGGGCTCGATGCAGCGATGGCTTCGGCGCGGGCCCAGGGAAAGGTCGCGGGTATCATGCCGGACGCCGTAGCTGCCGTTGGACATCGAACAAGAATTCCCGCTCGATCAGCGCGACCAATTCGGGAATGCCTTCCCCCGTCTTGCAGTTCGTGAACAGAAACGGCTTGAGGCCACGCATCAACTGCGAATCCCGCTTCATGACCTCGAGGCTGGCCCCTACGTGGGGCGCAAGATCGGTCTTGTTGATGACCAGGACGTCGGAGTACGTGATGCCGGGACCGTTCTTTCGTGGTATCTTGTCGCCCGCGGCGACGTCGATCACGTAGATGAAGTAGTCCACCAGCGCCGGAGAGAATGTCAGGGTCAGATTATCGCCTCCACTTTCGATCAGCACCACATCGCTGTCCGGAAAGCGCCGCTCCATGTCCTCGACGGCCGCGAGGTTCATACTCGGGTCTTCACGGACCGCAGTATGCGGGCATGCCCCCGTCTCGACGCCGAGGATGCGCTCCTGGATCAAAATACCCTTGAGCGTGCGCTGGACGTGCTTGGCGTCCTCGGTCGTGACCACGTCATTCGTGATGATGAGCACTTTGATGCCGAGATCGAGCAGACGGGGCGTGATGGCTTCCACGATCGCGGTCTTCCCTGACCCGACCGGGCCGCCGATGCCGATGCGCGTGATGTTCTTCGACATTCCGAGCTCCATTCGTCAGTTCATGAATAGCCGGACGTGCGCTCTGGTGTGGACGGCGGCCAGGATTTCCGTCAGCGGAGCAAAACTGGCCATGTCTGGAAGCCGTGCTGCCGCGGCGGCGGGGTATGCCTCTTCTGCCTTCCGGGTGAGCTCGTAGAGAATCTTCTGCGTATCGATGTGGCTGACCCTCATCAGCCTTAGGGCCGCTCCGAGGATTGTCGTCGCAACTCCGTACTGATGAACGACGAACGCCTGGCTGGCGGGCAGAAACTGAACGGCAAAGCCGATCGCCAGCGCTACTGGGTAGCAGCCCGGAGTCACGGACGCTTCAATGAGCTCACGCCACGTGCGAAGTAGCGGAGCGCCGACCACCTCCACACCCATCTCCGTGAACTTCTTGCCCATGCGAACCGACATCGACCGCGCCTCTCCGGAAAGCTTGCGGGCGTAGACCTGCGCGTCGATCCGGGAGAGCGTGTCAACGTCATTTGCCGTTGCTGCGCGATGCGCGGCGATCAGCGCGATGCAGTCGCTGCGTGCCGCCTGCTCGAGCGCAGTGTGTGTGAACGCGCGGAGCGTAGCAGCATTGGTGACGACGCCTTCCTGGATCGCGGATTCCACTCCGGAAGAAAATGAGAATGCGCCGATGGGGAACATTGAATCGCCGAACTGCAACATCCGCGAGAGAAATGCGGCGCTGTCTGCTGCTTTGGCGCCCTCATTCGCGATGGTCATGCGCGGACCGGCCGTTTGCAGGCGATGCTTGCGTCGGATCTCCCGAGCCCACATCGCGGCGCGTTGGCGGATGTCGGTGAACGTGGCCACCGTCGGGCTCGATGCCAGCGTAGCTCTCGTGCGTGTGGGAATGCACAGGTCCTTCCGCTCCACCGAAGAGCCGCCGTGATTCATGTGGAGCAAGATAGGGGATGACATCCCGGCCGGGTACGAACTCGTAGCGGAGTCCCTCGAAGCGGTGCGTGTTCATGACGGACGCCATCACCTTGCGGTCGACTGTGAGCGGGACATAGACGACCGTGTCCTTGACAAGCGCGGGCCAATGCTGGTTGCCCATTGCGTGGCCCAGTTCCACGCATGTCCGCATCACCAGCTTCGGCGCAAGCCTCATCAGTTCGTCCAGATGCACGATCATCACGTCACGCAACTCGATTCGCGCAACGATCGCGGAGCGCGCATGGGCATCCCAAAGCAAGACGTCTCCATCGCGGATGTGGGTCCCGCGGTCGATCGAGATTGCGACTTGCACACCCTTGACCGTCGTCTTGCGGAAGCGGCTCTTCTGCGCTTCCCATTGGTCGATCTCGAGCAAGTCGGTATCGGCGGATGACAAGCGCTCCGCCCATTCATGGTCGTCGATGCTGCCCACGATTGTATCGATCAGGATCATGCCAGGCGCCTCAACTGAAGAAGTATTTCTGGTTCAACGACACCGTCTCTAGGGGGGGCACGGTCGCGTGCTTGCCGTCGACTGTCACGGCAAAGGTTTCCGGACTGACTTCGATCTTCGGCGTGCCGGTGTTTCGGACCATATTTCTCTTGCCGATATTGCGTACATTGCGCACCGGCATCACCTGCCTGCGGAGTCCCAGCCGCTCCTTGATCCCGGCGGCGTGCGCTGCGCCGGAGACGAACGTGATGCAGTTCTCCGCCAGCGCGCTACCCTGGGTTCCGAACATGGCCCGATAATAGGTGGGCTGGGGCGTCGGGAGCGACGCGTTCGGATCGCCCATGACCGCCCAGCTGATGAAGCCGTTCTTGATCACGATCTTGGGCTTTGCGCCGAAGAAAGCAGGCTCCCACAGGACGAGGTCCGCGATCTTGCCGACCTCCACTGAGCCGAGCACTTCGCTAAGGCCGTGTGCAATGGCGGGATTGATCGTGATCTTCGCTACGTAGCGCAGCACCCGGAAATTGTCGTTGCCGGGCGCGTCCTCCGGAAGCTTGCCGCGGCCGGTCTTCATTGCATCGGCGGTCTGGATGCAACGCAGCCAACATTCCCCGATGCGGCCCATGGCTTGGGAGTCGCTCGAGAACATCGAGATAATCCCGAGATCCTGAAGAACGTTTTCCGCCGCGATGGTCTCAGCCCTGATGCGGCTCTCCGTGAACGCCACATCGGACGGAATGTCCGGACTGAGGTGGTGACAGACCATGATCATGTCGTAGAGCTCCGCCTGCGAGTTGATGCCGTAGGGAAGCGTGGGGTTCGTCGAAGACGGCAGGACGTTGGGAAGGCCAGCGATCTTGATGATGTCCGGCGCATGGCCGCCGCCGGACCCCTCGGTGTGGAACGAGTGGACCGTCCGTCCCTCGAACGCCTCGATCGAGTCGTCGATGAAGCCGGATTCGTTCAGGGTATCGGTATGAATGCAGACCTGCGTGTCCGTCTCGTCGGCTACGGTCAGAGCGGACCGCAGCACCGCCGGAGTGGTGCCCCAGTCTTCGTGACACTTCACGCCGACTGCGCCCGCCTCGATCTGTTCGATGAGGGCCGCCTTGCCGTGTCCGTGACCCTTGCCGAGGATGCCGACGTTGAGAGGCCAATCCTCGAACGCGCGCAACATCATGGTGATGTTGCCGGGACCGGATGTCACCGTCGTCGCATTGGAGCCGTCGGAAGGGCCCGTGCCACCGCCGATCAACGTCGTCGTGCCGTTTGAGAGTGCAGCCTGCGCCTGCTGCGGAGAAATGAAGTGAATGTGCGTGTCGATCCCGGCGGCTGTCAGGATGAGATGCGAACCCGAGATGGCGTCGGTGGCCAGACCTATCTCGAGCCCGGGCGTGACACGGTCCATGATCTGCGGATTGCCGGACTTGCCGATGGCACAGATGCGGCCATCCTTGATGCCCACATCCGCCTTCACGACGCCGAGCACCGCGTCGATCACGGTGACGTTGGTAATCACGAGGTCGGGAGCGCCACCCGCCCGCGTCACCTGATTGTCCATACCCATGCCTTCGCGCATGCTCTTGCCGCCGCCGAAAACGATCTCGTCGCCATATCCACCGCGCAAATCGCGCTCGATCTCGACGAATAGCCCTGTATCACCCAATCGGATGCGATCGCCGGTCGTCGGACCGAACAGGCCGACATATTCTTGTCGCGATATGGTCGCCATGTTCGCCCCCGCTCGAGAATAGGAGTGTCAGGCCTTCGTCTTGACGGAGCGGAAGCCGCGCCCCGTCGCCTGTGCCACCGCCTCGGATTTGACCGTGGCGGCGTCCGGGCCGGCGGTAGGACCGTCGACGAGATTGTTAAAACCATAGACGGCACGCTTGCCGCCATATGGAACGAGCTCAACCTCGCGCTCGTCGCCGGGCTCGAATCTGGTCGCCGTCGAGGAAGGAATATTGAGGTGCAGCCCGAAGGCGGCTGCGCGATCGAATTCCAGCGCGCGATTGACTTCGAAGAAGTGAAAGTGCGATCCAACCTGTATCGGCCGGTCTCCCGCGTTGCGCACCTTGAGTGTCGTCACGGGGCGATCTGCGTCGAACGAGATCGCAGACGGGCCGTAGATGTAGCCACCTATCGGTACATCGACCGTCGCCGGGTCGACATCGGCGGCAATCTTGGGACCGGCCTTGGGTCCAGCCATGTTGAGCTCCTGCTAGGCTGTCATTGGATCGGCGTATGTACGGTCACCAAACGGCTTCCGTCGGTAAATACCGCCTCGATCTGAACCATTGGAATGAGATCGGCGACGCCATCCATCACATCGGCCTTGCTCAGGACGGTGCGTGCTTCATTGGTCACATCTTCGATTGTCTTCCCTGCACGGGCACCATCGAGAGCGGTCGCCGAGATGACGGCTACGGCCTCTGGGTAGTTCAGCTTCAGGCCTTTGGCTTGTCGCTTCAGCGCAACGTCAGCCACCATGTAGACAAGCAGCTTGTCGAATTCTCTCGGCGTTAGTTGCATACAGTCCTCCTGAGCTGCTGGCGAAGGGCAGGCTGACATGGCTAGTCATGCAGACGCTCGCCGAAACAGGCAATGGGGCTTCTACCTAGTCACGGATTGGGAAATACCTAGCGAGCGGAATGTCGTAGCGCTTGGCCTGGTAGCGCTTGATTTTCTCAGTATGGAGCGCGGGCCTTTATTTTGCGCTGGGCCATTCCACCGTCGTGGTGGTCACGACGATGCTATTCGCAGTCAGTGCCGTGAGTTTCGGCGGCGACGCCCCCTCGGGTTGTTCGCGGTTGCCTGGCTCGTGTCCACGACTTCGTGGCGTACGGCTCCCGCGCACGACCGCTGGACGACATCCTTCACACGCGCAGTCGGTCGACCATTCGGTAGTCGTCATGGCTGCTCGTAGGGCTTTCTCCGATGGGGAAGGGCGGGCCGCCGGCTACTGTTGCTGAAACTACGTGACCCGCGTCTCAGTTTCAGCTGACGGAGTTCCCGTCGGGCGGATGGGGTGTGTCCAACACGAAGCCCGGCACCTGCCATGACACATGAAATCAGCAGGACTGCGTCATTCCCTTGCAGTTCGGTTACTGCGCGCGGGCTCGTCGTAGCCCTTGCGATGGCTATAGAACATCAGCGCGATCAGGCCACAGCCGGACACCAGGATAAGAACGGCGGCCCCGCTCAAGATGACGTTGCCGTAAAGCGGCATTGGGGTCGCTCTCCAAACCGATATGCAGAACCAGGTCGCCGCGATGAGGAGTGCCGCGGACACGGCGGCAAGGAGCCATTGGTTCTTGTTGCTCATTGTCTCCTCCGTTCTATCAATGACGGCTGAATGGGGCACCGGGACGAAGCTGGCTCTTTGAATTTGCGCGGTTGGCAAGGAGCATTTCAGGCCTTACCGCCATCCGCACACCCGACGACCGCGATGCCACCAGCAGACCCAGCGGCGACGGCGTCGCCTGTGTGGGGGCCCCCAGCCCGGGCGAGGAGGTGGAGGCGGGGGCGGTCCCCACCACTGCGCCCGCCGCACGAAGTCCGTCGGCTCCCCGGCTTTCGCGAGATCAGAGTCGATCGGCATCGCCTCCGCGACGCCAACGAGGTGGACACCGACGGCGCCGATCGCCGCGGCGACAACGGCATTCTGTGCAAGGCCAAGGAAAGCGCGTCGAGTTGGAGCGTTCATCGCTTTCTCCTTCATTGTCATGCTGTCATTGTCATGCTGTCCTGCGCCCCGATTGCAGCGCGTAGCGCAGCCATGCCAGGCCATGCACGATCAAGTCGACACCGAGCAGGAAGCCGAGCGCCCAATCGCTGATCGTGGGGAAGCGGAACAGGATCAGCACGCCCGCCAGCACCGCGAAGGCGCCAGAAATCAGCATGATCCAGCCGTTCTGCCCCCAATAGGCAAAGCTCAGAATGCATCGGATGATGCCCGATGCGAACAGCACCGCGCCGAGGACATAGGTCAGGATCAGCGCGCCGGAGGCGGGTTGGGCGAGCAGCACGAGACCGAAGGCGAGATAAAGCGCGCCGAGCACGATCTGCCAGAGGAAACCGCCCCACCCTTTCGTCCAGAACGCGTGTGCGATCTCGAACGCGCCGGCCGCGATGGCGGTCAGCCCGATGAACTTGACGCTGACGATAGTCGCAAACACAACATCGCCGAGGGCGGCGGCGCCGGCGGCGATCAAGATAATGCCAAGCAGAGCGCAAACCCAGACTGGCGGAGGCCCTAGAGCTTCGATTCCTGACCGGCTGTCAAAGACTGTCATGCCATCCTCCAGATCTGATCGGCACGTTTCGGATGCTAGTTTTTGATCAGCAAGATGGACATCCGACGAAACCCTGAACCGCGGATCGGGAATGTGCGTATGTGTGAATGGGACCACAGCTTCCGGGAACAGCACGGTGACGGCTTATCGCCGGCCTCGCGGGCCCAACGTCAAATGGGTCACCCCCGCCGCCAAGTTGATCCCGATCGACCGCTCTATCGACAGCGGCTGCAGGACGACGGTACGGCGAGAGCCGCCTATCAGAACGTTGGCGCCGAGGCCCGGGCCGACGGCGAGGCTGCCGCTCGCGCCCACATAGCTGCCGCGCAATGTTCCGGGACCGATCCGCGAGTTCTTGGCAAACACGGCCCAGGACAGCGTGCCCGCACTGGTCACGCCGAAATCAAGGCCGACGCGTCTGATCCGTCCCTCGTAGATGTACTGCCGGGGTGGACGCCGCGCGTAGAACACACAGCGCAACGACTGCGCCGACCCAAGCACCAGCCCAACTCGAGGCGTAGACAGGCACAACAGCCTGCCGACCCTGAACGTCTCAGCCCGCACGGGCGAGGTGATAGCGCAAAGCAAGGTCGACACACCGATGACTGCAAGATATCGCAACTTTTGCATTCAATCCTCCGCCTGCTTGTTCATTCCGGCGAGGACCTGTGAGGGCCGCCGGTCCTGGCGCAGCCAGAAGGAGATGGCGAGGCCGATCAGCAGTACGGCGCCGAGAAGGAAGAAAAAAACGGACTGTTTGAGCCAGGATATCGCTGGAACGGCGGCGGCCATCGCGAGACCTAGAAAGGAAATCTGCGGAGACAGCAGGTTCACGCCCGCAAGGAACGTGCCGAGTGCAAGCAACGTCAGCAGGACAAGGCTGGTCGCCGGGGTGGGAAGCAACTGCTGTACGCCGGAGATCAGCATGATGTTCATCGTGACCAGAACCGCGATCCAGTGCAGGGCCTGCGTCCAGATCAAGCGGAACTGGTTCTCCTTGCCTTCGATCTCCGACCACTTGGTAAGGACGCAGACCACGCCGAAGGCAAGTGCCAGGAATTCCCAATAGCCGGTCAGGGGTTGGTGCGAGATGTTGGTATAGGCGACGCCGGCGATGGCGAGCAGCAGCGCTACGGCATAGGGAAGCTGCTGCCACAGGAAACGGGACCTCCGGGAACGCGCCAAGGGACGTTCTGGAGTATGACTTTGCTGCGCATCAATCCCGCTCATGGATGCTCACTCGCGGCTGTCGGGGCCGGCTTGAGATCATCGCCGATGTAATCTTCGACATAGAGCCTGATGATTGCGACGCGGCCGACGGCGACCAACGGCATGGCAACGGCGACCCCCATAACGCCGAACAGCGCGCCGAGGAGGACGATCGCAACCAATGTCCAGGCCGGAGGGGTCTCGACCGCCTGTCGTTGGATCAGCGGGCCGATCACGTGACCTTCGATCGATTGGATGATCGTGTAGACGACGACGGCCCAGATCAGCAGCGAGGTCCCCAGCGGCATCGCGACGAGCGCGATCGGGATCGCGGCGACGATCGGCCCGAGATAGGGAATGAAATTTGACAAACCTGCCTGAATCCCAAGCACGAAAGGAGCGGGCAGTCCTATGAGATAGAGCGCGATCCATACGCAGAGTGTCATCAGGATGACGCGGATCAATTGACCGACGAACCACAGCCGCATGACGCTGCCCATCTCGTCCATCACGGCGCGAGCGCGGGCGCGGTACGAGTGTTTGACCAACACGACCACGCTCTCTCGATGGCTGGTGGGATCGTAGGCAAAGAGAATCCCGAGGAACAGAATCACGAGCACGGCGGTCAAAAGGCTCGATGCCCCACCCAGCAGAAATTGAGCGTGGCTGAGGAAGCGCACCTGATCCGCGAACAGCCATTGCGCAAAGTCGCGGCCCCATTCCGGACCGAGCAGGTCCACGCCATATGACAGTAAGTGTGTCTGGAGCACGTCGATTTGGGCATCCATGACCTTCAACAGCAGGCGTGTCTGTTCCGGCAACTTGCCTGCGCCCCAGGCCAGTCCAAAACCGGACAGCAGGAACAGCAGCAAGATAACGAGCGTCAAGCGCCAGACGCGTTTGATGGGAATGACTGGGGCCAGAGCCCGCGTCAAAGCATCAAGAAAGGCTGCGAACAACACGCCCGCAAAGACAATCAGCAGACTGGAGACGGTTTGCCATACCAGGAAGAGAGCGACGCCCGTGGCAAGCAAGGTAAGGCCGACCGCCAGCATGCTCGGCCGTCCGGTTTTTCCGGCCTGGTCAGCAGGATTCTCGTGCAGAACGACCTCGCGGAATCTGTCTGTTCCCATCCTGGAATCGCTCATCGCTCGGTCCATTGCCAGGGAGTGACGCTCAGATGTGACGACCAGGTCGGCGATCCCTCAGGTGCGAACGCGACGGCTGCCATAGTGCGGGTGCCTGCCGCCGCGATGGCGCCAGTAGCGGTGCTTGAAAGGACTGGTATTGGTGTTGGGTGCCGCCTCCTTTGGCGCAACCGCACCAGGCTCTTTTTGCGGCGTCGCGGTACTGTCCTTCGGCTGCGCGACCGAAAGGGACGGCATGATAACCGCCACCCATGCGCTCAGGACCAAGGCGCGCCCAATGATGTGAATGTTCATACTCGCCTCCTTGTGGCCGGGGGACCATGGCTCAGATCGCCTGGCTCCGTCGGCCTGCGCGCAGAGTCCGGCACCACCCCGCGACCTTAGAAGTGCGCGTCATGTGCGCACATCAGGGATTCTCTGTAGGCGGCGAGGGCAGGAAATCGGCAGGCGCGCCGGACGCTCAGGAAGCGGAGGTCGGATCCGGCTGCCGGGCAACGAGCACGACACTGCCGCGGAAGAACTCGCCGGCCCTGGCGAGCTCGGCGGCGAGGTGCCGGGCGTGGCGGATGGCGGCATCCTGATCGGCGCAGTCTTGTCCAATCCCATCGGGACAGACACCGTACTTGTCGGCAATGTGAAAGAAGAAGCGCATGCCCCGGATTAGGGCAGACGGGCTGCTGCTTCCAAGTGACAAAGGCGTAAGGAATCCACGCCAAAGGGCTCAGCCGACTGGGCAGGTTCCTGTCTTGCGGGACTGTAACGCGAGCAGCGGGCGAGCGTATCGGGAGCAGGTGGTTTCACCGCGGCAATTCGGGTCATCGTCCGATGCCGCTCCGCAGGCCGAAAGGATAGCGTGGCCTCGCTGGGGCAAGTTCCAGAGGAGGCAGCGATGTCCAATTTTGACCAGAACCTGACGGCCGCGGAGACGGCGGGCAGCGCGATTACGGTGGATGCCGGATTGCGTGACTACATGCTGCGCATCTACACCTACATGGGTGCCGGCGTCGGCTTTACCGCCGTTGTCGCCTGGCTCACCTATCAGATTACCGATCCGGCCTGGCTGCAGAGCCCACTGATGTGGGTCGTCATCCTGGCGCCGCTTGCGCTGGTGTTCTTCATCGGCTCGCGCATCAATACGCTGTCGGCACCGACGGCGCGGCTTCTGTTCTTCATCTATGCAGGCTTGATCGGCATATCGCTCTCGATGCTGCTGCACATCTATACCAGCTCGTCGATCGCTCGCGTGTTTTTCATCGCAGCCGCCAGTTTCGGCGCGCTCAGCCTTTTTGGATATACGACCAGGCGCGATCTCTCCGGGCTCGGCACCTTCCTGTTCATGGGTCTGATCGGAATCATCATCGCGAGCCTGGTCAATCTGTTCCTGTGGTCGAGTGCGCTCGACTGGCTGATCTCGATCGTCGGCGTCGGCGTGTTTGCCGGGCTCACGGCCTACGATACGCAGCGGATCAAGGCGATGTACGACAGCGCGGATGACCAGACCTCTGCAGGTCGCAAGTCAGTCTTGGCCGCGCTGTCGCTCTATCTCAATTTCATAAACCTGTTCATGATGCTGTTGCGGCTGGCGGGCGGCCGACGCTGAGGCGGGGAAAGCCGGCGGCTCATGCCGCCGGCCGCTCGACGGCGCTGGCCAAGGCGTCGCGCAAAGCCTTTTCCTTGGTGTCGTCGAGAGACGTCTTGAGCACGACGCCGCCGGCGTCCTTGATCTCCTTGATCACCTTGTCCGCGGTCATGTGCTTGATCAGAACGAACAGGGCCGCGTTTCCGGTCTGGAGATTTGCGGCCAATTCCTTCATGAATTTGTCATCGATGCCGAAGTCCGACAGAGCGCCACCGAGAGCACCCGAGGCTGCGCCCACAGCGACGCCCAGGATCGGATTGAGAAAGAGAACGCCGATCAGAAGCCCCCAGAAGCTTCCTGTCATCGCGCCCATGGCGGTCGTGTTGACGAGTTGATTGAGCTTGATGCCGCCCGAGTCCGTCTTCACGGCGATCACGGCGTCGCTGATCGTAATCAGATATTCTTTCTGCAGCCTGAGCAGTCGTTGACGCACCTCTTCGGCCTTCGCCTCGGACGGATACACGATCGCAACCAGATCGGACATGGAGGCCTCCTGTAAGTTCCAGAACATGCGGAGCGGAACATCAGGGCCGACGTTACGGTGCAAAGGTCAGCTTCGGAATCGGAGGAACCCCTAGGCGTGGTGGCTGAATGTCCCCATGTCGTGGGCTCGCACATGCAATTGAGCACTCCCTGTTCTTGAGCCCGACGCCTGCGTGTGCCCAAGCGCTCGCCGAGCCGCTAACGCTCGGCGTCATGAAGCCTCCGGCCGGCAGCAAAGCCGGCCTTCTCATTTGATCGCCACCATCGTCGCGTGGATGCTTCGGATCTCCTATGGTCCGCTTCGTCGTGTCGCTGCGCCGACCAAGACAAGCCGTCATGCGGACGAAAGCAAAATTCGCGCAAAGAAAATCCCGCTGCGACACTAGATCGAAGCGCGCATTTTCAACGGCTGCAACGACCCGAAAATGATGTTCTCGAGTGCATCTATGCATCTATTATGTGTCAGCGAAGCCTTTCCGAAACCACCTTCGCGACGGTCGCGCCATATTCGTTTATCCGAATTTTGAGATCGTCGCGCCCCCGTGGCAAGAGTCTCCCTGGCTGCTCCCGCGGACCGCCTGCCTGTGCAAGGTCCTATTGAGGGTTTTAATCTAAGGTAGTGCTACCCTCTGGTGTGGTGCTACCTTCAGGTGTATGATCTGGTCTTGGGGATAAGCTCTCGGGCGGGGCCACAGAGAGGAGCGCGTACAATGCTGCATGGCTCCCGCAATCCTAAATTGAAGAAAGCCGCCGTCTGCGAATGGCAGCAAATCGGGCCGGCAGCGGCGAACGACCAGCTCTATTGGCGGTCTTCGACGGATCTTCTTTTCCTTGTACGCCCTTCTTACGGAGGGCGCTTCATATACGAGGGGGCCAATCCCGCGTTCGAGGCTTGTCTTGGGCTGTCTTCTGAGGACATTTACGACAAGGATATCTCTGATTGTATGAGCAAGGACGACGCTATATCGGTGTCCGAAGCTTTTCGGGCGTGCGTCGCACAAGGCAAAGAGGTCAGAATTCGCCAGCATCTGGCATTCGGCGGCCCGCGGCGGATGGTGGAGACCACGGTTGTACCGATCGTCGATCCCATGGTCGGTCGCGTTATCCGGCTAATGGGAAATCATCGTGCCGCGTGCGACGGTCGTCGTGAAATTGTTACTGAAGCTGCCGATCAGGCGCATGCCAACATCAGCTTGATATCGATCCAGGACGGCATTCAGGAGCGGATTGCGTCCGATCTCCACGATTCGACTTGCCAATATTTGATTGCTGCGAGTCTGGGCCTCATGCGGTTGCGGACCAGCTTAATCGACAAGTCCCGGTCGCAGCAACTTTGCGACGAAATCGATACGTCAATTGATAAAGCTCTCAAGGAAATCCGTGGCTTTGCCTATCTGCTGCATCCACAAAATCTGACGGTCCATGGTCTAAAGGCGGCAATCGAGCAGTACGCAGAGGGAATTGCGGCGCGTACATCGCTGCAGATTCATACGAGGATCGTATCCGACGTAGATCAATTGTCCCATCAAACGAAACACGCACTGCTGCGTGTCGTTCAGGAGGCTCTCACGAACGTAGTTCGCCATGCCAGAGCGACGGAGGCGAGAATTGTCATCAACACGGCGGGCCTCCATTTCCGGCTGACGATCAGTGACAATGGACGTGGTTTTGCGACCGATCCTGCGAGGAAGGGCGCGAGCTCCATGCCGATTGGGGTGGGAATTCCCGTAATGAGAGCGAGGCTGCAACAGGTCGGAGGCACCCTGGATATCAGGTCTACGCCGGCAATGGGGCAGTCCGGCACAAAGTTGTGCGCAATCGTTCCGCATGGTCCCGTCGGGGATACACATAGCCGGCGGAAGCCCATACCGCGCTTGCAGGTGCGCAATAGGAAAGAACATTGATCACCGGCGCCGACTGGAAATCGCTTGGAACCTTCAACTTGGGACCGCGCCGTCAAGAAAAAGACCTTGGAGTACTTTGTCATGAAGCGGCTTCTTATCGCGGACGACCATGATGCGGTGCGGTCTGGCTTGCGCGCAGTGCTGGAGCAACGGCCGGGTTGGGAGGTGGTGGCTGAAGCCAGTGATGGCGGCAAGGCGATCGCCGCGGCCATTGAAAGCCGGCCGCACGTCGCGATTCTCGACTTTTCGATGCCGCGAATGACGGGCGTGGAGGTCGCCAGGCGGATCAGAAACTATCCATTACAGACCGAAGTCCTGATCTTCACGGTGCATAACTCCAGCCTGCTCGCTCATGAGGCCTTTGAGGCCGGTGCCCGTGCGTTCCTCTCGAAGTCGGACGCCAACAAGCTGCTGTTGGCGGCCGTTGAGTCGCTTCTGCTGCACAGGCCATTCTCCAGCGGGGTTTGCCCGAACGAATTCGATAGCAGACGACTGGGCGGGGATGAAGGCAAGAATCGTCCACTCACCCCGCGGGAGCAGCTTGTCGTCAAGCTGGTTGCGGAGGGGTACAGCAACAAGAACATTAGCGTGATCTTGAACCTCAGCCTCAAGACAACCGAAGCTCATCGGGCGGCTGCAATGCATAAACTGAATGTGAATTCCACAGCGGGGTTGGTCCGGTACGCGGTTCGGGCAGGACTGGTCGACGGATGACGGTGTCTTTGGCGGACTTCGGTCGCGTCAGTACCTTGGCCGGGACACCTCAGGGTTATCCGGGATAATCCTATTGGGCGGGATCGGTATAATCGCTCGCAAATGCTGCTGGTCGTCTCCGTCGCCTGCCCGACAGGCCGGAGTCGGCAAACGGGAACGACGCCGTGAAACGCATCTTGGTTGCGGATGACCATGAGGTCGTACGTTCCGGGCTTCGCGCGATCGTGGAGACGCGCTCCAACTGGATCGTGTGTGGAGAGGCGATCAACGGCGAGCAAGCCGTCGCATTGGCCCTTGAGACGAGGCCGGACATCGCGATCATCGACTACTCGATGCCCCTCATGAACGGCTTGGCTGTCAGCCGTCGGCTCAGGTCGCTTCATCTGCGCACGGAAGTGCTGGTTCTGACGATGCACGAAACGGAGGAACTCCTGACAGAAGCAATCTCGGCAGGCGTTCGCGGGTTCTTGTTCAAGTCTGATGCCCGGAAACACCTGATTTCGGCGATTGAAGCGCTGCTTGACGGCAAACCCTATTTCACCAGCGTCCTGCTCGAAAAGCTGCTCCATGAGTACCAGGTCAATGCGCGGAACGAATCAGGCAGGCTGCTGACATCGCGCGAGCAGAACGTGGTTCAGTTGATTGCGGAGGGACATACCAACAGGTCCATAAGTGTGATCTTGAAGCTGAGCGTGAAGACTGTAGAAACGCATCGCGCCTCGGCAATGCGCAAGCTCGGCATGTCGTCGACCGCTGAACTGGTACGCTATGCGATCCGCAAGAAGTTGGTTTCGCCATGATCGGATGCCTGATCTTGGAGCAGAGCTGATGACCCGCCGCTTGCGGGGAACGGTCCTGGTTAGGCCGGCTTGGGATGGTTGGACTGTGCCAGGCGACGTGGCCACGCGCTGAGGCTGCCAATTCCAGGGTGGGAGTCGTGGAAGCGCTTGGCTGGAGTTCCAGCAGGCACCAGCACGAGCCAGCCTGCGGATCGTCTCGTTAGGCTTGGCGGAGATCTTGAATCGGCTATTTTATAATGCAATTTCAACCATATACGAGTTCGCAATTTTATCCGGAATGGCGCGCCATTTCCCTGACATCACCGAGCTGCGACCGCTGCTGAACCACGACCCTTGTTCGCTATACGGGCCCGGCTGCCGCTGATATGATGCCCGCCATTGGACGGTAGACGGCAGTTCGCCACCAACTCTTCTGCGATGCCGGACTTCTGATCGGACCTCGATCCCGCTCGCGCCTTTTCGCATTGCCTCGACAAGAACGCTGAACAAATTCGTCAACGACTGCCGCGTCCCCGCTCACATTGGGAGATGTGCCATGGCTGCATCGGACTGGCGTCTCGAAGGCGAATGGATGAAGAATTGCAATTGCGCGTTTGGCTGCCCCTGCGATTTCAATGCTCTACCGACCCGCGGCTATTGCAAAGGCATGGTCGGCATGCGGATCACGACGGGGCATTTTGAGGGCGTCAAGCTCGATGGCCTTTGTTTTGCGGTCGTGGTGGATTTCCCCGGCGCGCTGCATCAAGGTAACGGCAAGATGCAGCCCATCGTTGACGAACGCGCCACACCGGAGCAGCGACAGGCGCTGTTCAATATTCTGTCGGGCAAGTATTCGGCCGAGGGCACGCTGTTCCACATCTTCAGCCTGATCGTGACGACCATTCACGATCCGATTTTCGCGCCGTTCGAATTTTCCTTCGACAGGGATGGTCGTGTCGCAAAACTCGTCGCCGGCGAGGTGCTCGAGACCGAGGTGGAGCCGATCAAGAATCCCGTGACCGGTGCTCCACATCGAGTTCAAGTGGTCATGCCCGAGGGCTTTGAGCACAGGGCTGCCGAGATTGCGTCCGCCAACATTCGCTCGACCGGCGCGATCCAGTTCGAGACCCAGGGCACGCACAGCTCGCTCGCCAATGTGGTGCAGACGCCCGAGGGCGTCGCGGCGTGATGCGGCGCTGACATCGGGGCCGCACCTCGGTGTCAGCTCGTCATCTTCCGGGAGCGCGACACGCGCGTCGCGAAGGATGAAGGTCCGGCTCCCCGATTCGTCACTGCGCTGGCGGGCCAACCTATGCACGGGCGCGCGATACTGGAACATCTGCTCCACCGCGATCGCTTGATCGTCGCGATCGGGACCGCCGTCGTGGCGGCGCTCGCCTGGGTCTATCTCATGGGCGGCGCCGGCATGGACACCGACATGATGGCCGAGATGCCGGACATGGCCCCGATGCCGTGGACGCTGCGCTCTGCCGCGCTGCTGTTCGCGATGTGGTGGGTGATGATGATCGCGATGATGGCGCCGAGCGCGGGGCCTACGGTCCTGTTGTATGCGACGATCCGGCACAAGGACGAGACTGCATCCCGCGCAACAATCGATGCCTGGATCTTTCTCGCCGGATACCTCGTGACATGGGCTGGGTTCAGTCTCGCTGCCGTCCTGGCACAATGGGCACTTGAACGCCTCGGCCTCCTGTCGATGGCGATGGCAAGCACCAGCGCGGTTCTGGGCGGCGTCATCTTGCTAGCCGCGGGGCTTTACCAGTTCACGCCGCTCAAGCGCGCCTGCCTGCGGTACTGCGAGAGCCCGCTGTTGTTTCTCAGCCGGCATTGGCGGCCCGGCACGCGCGGGGCATTCCGCATGGGGCTGCGCCACGGCAGCTACTGCGTCGGCTGCTGTTGGTTTCTGATGGCCTTGCTGTTTGTCGGCGGCGTGATGAACCTGGTCTGGATCGTCGGCCTCATGCTCTATGTCGCCGGCGAGAAGCTGCTGCCGTTCGGCCGAAGATTGAGCTATGCGGCAGGCGGGATCCTCATCCTGTCCGGCGCAATCGTTCTCGCGCATGCGGTGTGAGGCCCGAAGACCGCGAGCGCTGCTGAACCGCGATGAGACCGGGATGAATCGTCATCGCGCTTTGGATGTTTGTTTGAGGATGATCCTTTCGGAAAACCGCTGCGCACTTTCTCTGGATCGTGCACTAAGATACCGCACTCTTGCAGACGGGCGTCTGAAACGCATCAGCTTTGACGGGCAAATATCAACTGCCCCACGTCGATCTTTCCGGCCCTGAACCCTGCCTCGCAATAGCACAGATAATATTCCCACAGCCGGCGGAAGGGCTCGTCGAACCCGAGCGAGGTCAGGTCGCCCCATGCCCTGCCGAAGTTCTCGCGCCAGAGTGCGATCGTCTTTGCATAGTCTTGTCCAAACACACGCTCGCGAATGACAGGCACCTCGAAGCGTTCGCCAAGCGAGCGCAGGATATTCGTCGAGGGAAGCATCCCTCCCGGAAAGATGTACCTCTGGATGAAGTCCACGCGCTGCCGATAGCTGTCAAAGAGCTCGTCGCGGACCGTGATGGCCTGGATGCCTGCCAGACCGCCCGGCTTGAGCCGCCGGTTCAGCTGA
Organism: Bradyrhizobium sp. USDA 327; assembly: GCF_041262065.1. Taxonomy (NCBI): domain Bacteria; kingdom Pseudomonadati; phylum Pseudomonadota; class Alphaproteobacteria; order Hyphomicrobiales; family Nitrobacteraceae; genus Bradyrhizobium; species Bradyrhizobium sp. USDA 327. Next base: position 7,817,691 of record NZ_JBGCCW010000001.1, read on the forward strand.
TTGAAGTATGCTGGCCAGAATTGCTCGCCGACGGCCTCGATCATCTCGATGGAGGCGATGCGGTCGAAATGGCCTTCCTGGTCGCGATAATCCTGCAACCGGACCTGGACCTTTTCGGCGAGCCCAGCTTCGTGGATTCGTCGACGAGCAAATTCGTGCTGCTCCTTGCTGATGGTCAGGGCCACCACGCTCGCACCGTAAGTCTTCGCGGCAAACTCGGCAAAGCCGCCCCAACCGCATCCGATCTCGAGCACGCTCTGACCGGGCCGCAATTCGATGGCTTTCGCCAGTTGTTCGTATTTGTGATGTTGAGCAGCGGGCAGGTCGGCCGTCTCGGCCGGGAACAGAGCCGACGAGTAGGTCATGCTCGAATCGAGCCACGCAGCGAAGAACTCGTTTCCAAGATCGTAATGCGAATGGATGTTGTGCCTCGACCCCTGTCTCGTGTTCCGGCGCAGTCGATGAAGCATCCGCCGGCAGAACCGGACCAGCATGTTCCCGGCAAAGGCACTGTCGACCAGCTCTTCGTTGAGACAGAACACGTAGAGAAGCTGGGTGAGATCGGGCGTGGTCCAATCGCCTCGAATGTAAGCCTCGGCCATGCCGATGTCGCCACCCATGACGAGGCTGCGCGCGAACCTGTAGTTGTTGAGCTCGATGGTGGCCGACGGACCCGGAAGCCGGCCGCGCAACGTGACGGTTCTCTGGTCGGGAAGGCGCACATGAACCGTGCCGTACCTGATCTGCGATGCAAGGCGCAGTGCCAGTCGGGCAAGGAATGGGACACCATCGAATTGAACGGCCTGACGCGTGGCTGCGAGGTCCATGGTTTAAATCTCGCGTTGTTTCAAACGGGGCAGGTACGGAGCACCTTTCAGCCAAAGCCGCATCGCTTCCCAGTGGATGGCTGCGATCACCTTGAAAGTCAGGAAGGGCAGACCGAACAGCGCCGCCAATAGCGAGTGGCTGGTCAGAGGGTGGCGTCGTCCGCGGAACGCTGCCGCAAACATCGCGCCCTGCTCGCTCGTCTGCAGGATTCTGACCCTCACATCTTGCTCGGGCGGAGAAATGCTGAAGCGGTAATGCGTCTCCATTTCCATGAAAGGTGAAACGTAAAACTCCTTCGCCTGGCTTTGTCGTACTGTACAGCCTGATCGCGCATCGTGCACGGGCAGGATGTAGGAATGCATCTCTCCGAAGGTGTTGCGGACCTCGTATATCAACAGCGCGAGATCGCCGGACGCGCCATAGCAGAAATAGACCGAAAGCGGGTTGAACACGTAGCCCAAAACCCGGGGATAACAGAGAAGGAGAATGCGGCCTCCGGAGAGATCGATGCCACGCTCCGCTGCCAGTCCTCGGACGTGCCGGCCGAGGCACGGGCTCTTGCCTTCACCGTGATCGCGCTCGTGGAAGCTGAAGAGTGCTGCTCGATTGACGCCAAACAGCCTGGACTGACGGTTTGCTTCGTTCAAGCGATCGAGATCGATCAGCAGGCTCATCACGCGGTAGCTGAACCTGTGCTGCACGGGCCGCCATCGCGCGTGCATCACTTTTCCCCAGTAGAGCGCGGCGGGCGCTATCGCATTTTCCGCTCTCGTCGGGTTCGTTAGGACCATCGTGCTACTCGGCTGCTTGGACGAGCAAGGGGGCCGACCGACGCCATGGAACCTCGCCGCCGAGCGCCTCGGCAACGGAGATGCCTGACTGCAAGCCGTCCTCATGAAAGCCGTAGCCGGTCCACGCGCCGCAGAACCACGTCCGGCGGCGCCCCTGAATTGCGGGGAGCTGTCGCTGTGCCGCGAACGCTGTCAGGTCGTATTGCGGATGGGCGAAGCTGAATTTTCCAAATGTCAGATGGGCCGCCGGCTCGAAAGGCGGGTTGAGACTGACGAACAATGGCTTGCTGTCGTCTATGCCCTGCAGCCGGTTCATCCAATAGGTCACTGCCACGTCGTTCTGGACAGGCGTTTGTCGTGGCCATCGCAGGAAGTTCCAGGATGCCCATGCCTGGCGGCGCCTGGGCATGAGATTGCGATCGCGGTGCAGATAAACGGTGTTCGGGGCATACCCGATCGCGCCGAGAATGGACCTTTCCTGGGCGTCGGCATCCGGCAGCGCCGCCAGGGCCTGATCGCTATGGCAGGCCATGACGACGGCATCGTAGGTCTCTACACCGCCATGAGTGTCGCGGACCGTCACGCCATGCTCCGATCGATGGATCGACGTCACTGCACAGCCTAGCCGAATGTTGTCCTTGAACATAGCGGTGAGCTTGTCGACATAGCGCCGGCTGCCCCCGTCCACGGTACGCCAGCGCGGCCGGTCCAGATGCAGGAGCCGATGGTTGTCGAAGAAGGCGACGAAGTTCTCCGCCGGAAAGGACATAATGTCGGCCGACGAGGACGACCAGATGGCCGCCCCCATCGGTCCGAGATAATCGGAGAACAGACGCGGGCCGAATGATTCCTTGCGCAGATACTCGCCCAGCGTCAGGTTGTGCAGCCGGCCGGCGCGCAAGTCTGCCGCGCTCTGCCTGTTGAAGCGCAGGACCTCGGCCAGCATGCGAAAATAGGATGGCGATCCGAGATTGCGCGGTTGTGCAAACAGACCGCAAACAGTTTGCAGAAAGGTCTCGCCGCCACCCCGCCATTCGAACCGACCGTGATCGGCGGACATGGCGAAGCTCATGCAAGTCTCGACGGTCCTCACGCCCAGCCGCGCGAACAGCGCCGTCAATTGCGGATAGTTCGCCTCGTTGAACACGATGAAGCCGACATCGACGTCAACGGCCTCGCCATCGTAGTCGACGCGAACGGTATGGCTATGTCCGCCCGGGCGCAGCTCGCGCTCGTACAACGTCACCGCATGGCGTTTCGACAGGAGCCACGCGGCGGCATTGCCGGCAATTCCCGTCCCGATCACGGCCAAACGCATGCTCTGTCGCCCCCACTGGATATAGCCAATACGGTACTTGAAACGGTCGTTATGCAGGGAAACGTTCGGCGGGACGGCGCGGATCACCTTGCGGATCATCGGCCAGCCCGCCGCCGCAGGCGAAACCAGTTCCTGCAGCGGACGTATCGAGGAGACGTCAACTCTGGTGATGGCATGGTTTTGGTGCATGTTCAGGCATTAGGCGGCATTGCGCTGGCCCTTTGTCTCCTGATGGGACTGGCTTGGGTCGTTCAGCAGCGCACCGGAAATTCCGGATGGGTGGATGCAATCTGGTCCTACGCGACCGGCCTCGTTGGCGCGGGCGCCGCCCTGTGGCCTCTCGATGCCGGGGCGTCGGCACGCCAGGTGCTTGTCGGGAGCCTCGTGCTGCTTTGGTCGGTGCGCCTAGGGACGCACATTGCGCGCCGGGCCGCGGCAGGCATCGACGATCCACGATATGCGAACTATACGCGTCAATGGGGGGCTGCGGCTCCTCGCCGGATGTTCCTTTTCCTGCAATCGCAGGCGCTGGTCTCAGTGCCGTTGCCGTTCGCCGTCTTCCTCGCGGCGCACGCTCCCGAGCCCGGATTGCGACTGCAGGACTACGCCGGCGCCGTTATTCTTCTGGCAGCCGTCGCAGGCGAGGCATTGGCGGACCGGCAATTGCGCTGGTTCAAGCTCTGCCCCTCCAACGCCGGACTCGTCTGCGATGCTGGCCTTTGGCGCTGGTCGCGCCATCCGAACTATTTCTTCGAATGGCTGGGGTGGTGGGCCTACCCGATCATCGCGTTGTCGTCCGGATATGCATGGGGGTGGGCCAGCCTAGCGGCGCCGGCGATCATGTACTGGATACTCGTGCATGTGACGGGGATACCCCCGCTCGAGGAGCAGATGCTGCAATCGCGCGGCGACCGGTATCGGGAGTATCAGGCGCGTACCAATGCATTCTTCCCGTGGCCGCCGGAAACACGCACATTGATGGCCGGTGGCTGCTGACTGCACGCAAGCCGGCGTGAGTGTGCGGATATGATCCGGCGTGGCTCGACGGTCGTTAATCCGGTGCCGGGTTCGACAAGCCGGGCAGATGCAATCGGACGGGAACGCGGACATGAATCTTCTCTTCACCTATCTTTCGGTAGGTTTGACCTTCGTTGCGATCGACATGGTCTGGCTGAAGATCATGGTTGAAAGGCTTTACCGGCCGGTGCTGGGCGATATGTTGCGGGCCGAGCCCAATCTGGCGGCCGCTGCAGCATTCTACTTGCTGTATCCCATCGGTTTGATCTGGTTCGCCGTGCTGCCCGCGCAGCAAGACGGGAGTGCGCTGCGCGCTTTCACGTCCGGCGTGATGCTCGGCTGCTTCAGCTATGCGACCTATGATCTCACCAATCAGGCGACCCTGCGGAATTGGTCGACCGGGCTGACACTAGCGGATGTTTGCTGGGGATCGTTTCTCGCCGGTGTCAGTGCCTGGATCGGATTTCTCGTCGCTCGGAAGCTGGCACACTGAGCGGAGAGTAAGCGCGACAAGCCGAGCTAGGGGTAACTTCGCCCTCCGAGCTGATCGAACGTGTCTCTCGTTTCGGCGATCTTGTCGGACAAGGATCTGAATGCGCTTTGAGCCTGCAGCTTCGCATCTTCGTCGAGCAGGAGGAAGGCGAGATCGACCAGTTGATCGCTCATGCGCTCCATGGCAGCAAGCATCTGATCGAGGCCGGCTCCGGGATCTCCGGCTCCGACACGTTCGACATCTCTCAAAACCGCTTCGAGCCGTGCGATCGAAGAGACGAGCCGGTCCCCGCGATCGGGCTCCGGAAACGCGATGATCTCTGCAGCCATGCGCGTTCTCCGGCTTCAGGCCGCGGCCGATGCCGCAAGGCAATCCTTGCGCACCGCCAGAATGGTTCGGTGAAGCCAGGTCTTGATGGTGCCGACCGGCACTCCGAAGCGTCGTGACAGGCTGGCCCGACTCTCGCCTTCGAGATAAGCCAGAGCCACCAGCTTGCGGCGATCTTCCGGCAAACGAGCCAACGCCCCGCGCGCAATCGGTTCTGCGCTGGCGTAGTCGAAATCCTCGATCGATGACGGGCCGGCTCCCGCCGGAACCAAAAGCGCTTCGTTCAATTCGTAAGTTGCTTGCCTTCTGGTCCGCCGATGATCGATTGCGGTATTCCGGACGATTGCGGCCATCCAGGCCATCGCCGGGGCGCGTTCGGGATCGAACCGGTCAGCCTTCCGCCAGATCTTCAGGAAGGTTTCCTGGAGGATGTCGTCGACCTCGTGAGGCGGGGATCCAACGGCCAGCGCTATCCTGCGCAGCCGATCTCGTGTCAACGTGTGGAGCTCTGCGAAGGCACGTGTCTCGCCCGCGGAAACGCGTGCCAGCAATTCGGGCAGCCTCTCGCTCGGCACCTGACTCGCCAGGCTTGAACCGGCCATGTCCTGTCTCCCTTGCGTCTGTATCGAAACGCTCGGGGCACGGGTCCGGATCACTTTGCAGGGGAAGGACTCTCGAGAATCAAAGCCGCACGAACGGCCCGATCAGTCGGCCGAGAAAACCGTTCATGCGCAGGTCGCCGGTCATCGCGACCAGGCAGACGCATGGGCCTTCGTCGCCGACGATGGGACGATGCTCGATCTCGTCATCACCGTAATCGAAATCACCAGGACCAAAGCGTCCGCCCTCGTGACTGAAGCTGCCCTCGAGCACGAGGGTCAGTTCGGTGCCGGTGTGAGTGTGTTCGAGCATGCGTGAGCCTGGCGCGGACCGAAGCAGAAAGGCGCGCGCCTTGCCCGAACTGGACAGCTCGATCGGCCGCATGCTTAGACCCGGCGCGATGCGCCGGCGCTTGCCGATGCGATACTTTCGCAGTGCCGGCGGAAGATCATGATTGGCGTCGGACGAGAGGGGCGGCGCCGCTTGGTCTTCCGGAGAGCCGTCAATTCGTGACATCACACGGTCGAACGCATCTGGCGCGATCGGCACCGGCTCGACATCCTCCAGCGCTGCTCCCGCAAGCTGCTCTATGGCCTGCACAAAGCGGGCGCACCGCGTGCAACCTGCCACATGCACTCCTACGACCAGCTGATGGGCCTCTTCCAGCTTGCCAGCCGCGAAATCGGCCAGAAGATCTTCAGGCGGATGGTGGCTGATCGTCATGCTTCTTCGTCCAATATGTCTCTCAACCGGTTCATCGCCAGCCTGATCCGCGACTTGACCGTTCCGAGCGGAATACCAAGCTGGCTCGCGATTTCAGGGTGCGCCCTCTCCTCGATGAACGACAGCCTCACCACCATGGATTGTTCTGTCGAGAGTTGCTTGATGGCGGACTCGATCCGTGCGGCATCTTGCACCCGCGAAATGACGGCATCTGCCGATTCGGCCGGATCTGGTGCATCGGACAGCTCGGGATCGGCATGCAGACGGTCTGCCCGCGCTCTGCGACGGAACAAATCGATCCGCAGATTGCGCGCGATCGTAAATATCCAGGCCGCCGCGCCCGCTGTCGCAGGATCGAAAAGGCTCGCCTTCCGCCACACGGCGATCATCGTGTTTTGGGCGATCTCCTCCGCTTCGTCGGGGCTGCACCCGGCTTTCTGCATCAGTCCCTTGATGCGAGGCGCGAAATGCTCGAATAACCGCTTAAAAGCGGCCCGGTCACCGTGAGAGGCGACGCGCCCGATCAAGTCAGCCCAATCCACCTTTGCCTTCGGCCCTTTGCTCGCACCAATGGACAGCCGCGCCTCACCCCGCCGGGGCACGCGAGCTTCAGCCCGGATTGGCACATCTATAGCCCGGATAGCAGCGATCATGGCGCCTCGACAAGCGATCTCCGAGGCTGAGAACGAGCGGGAACAGGCCCCAGATCACTGTGAAAAGCCCAATTGTTGGTTCCGAACCGGATGCTCTGTATCCCCCCATCCTGGCACTCCGCTTGCTCAGTCAGGAGCCAAGCCAAGGTCTCGGCAAGTAGGCCGTTTCAGGTTGAGGCAAGTGATGCAGAAAATGTCCCGTTCTGGTGCTGCCGGTGAACTCCGGCTCGATGCATTGATCGCCGATTTGTGGTGGCGCGTTCGGCTCCTGAACACCGACATCCTCGAGGAGGAGGCTCGGGCCCGGGTGTCCGACGTGAACCAGCCGACCTATCCGCTGCTCGCGCTCAACCTGCGCACACGACGCGACAACCTGGTGTCGACGATCGGCGTGCTCGAGCAGCGCGCGAGAGCAATGTCGGAAGCGGCTTGAGGGCAGTCTCCGGGCCGGCGGCCGCGCCACGCCGCGGGGTCGTCGGCGCACGGGATGCAACGAGCATCGTCGCATGGCTCGAATGCCTCCGACGCTTGTCGGGGCATGAGTTGAATTCACGCCGCGCCTGGCTGTGATATTGCTGGCCCTCTGCAATCCCGCGAGGCCTCCATGCTCCCCATTCCCGCCGATATCTTCACCGAGCCCGAGGACGTGTCGCCCGACGGCCTTGCCAATCTCGGCCCGCTGCGGCGGCTGGCCGGCACCTGGCAGGCGGACAAGGGCATCGACATCAACCCGAAGGCGGAGGGGCCGGAGCGGCGAACCTTCATCGAGCGCATCCGCATGGACCCCATCGATCCGCAGGCCAACGGGCCGCAGCTGCTGTACGGTCTGCGCTATCACATCCACATCAACACGCCCGAGGAAGATATCACCTTCCACGACCAGGTCGGCTATTGGCTGTGGGAGCCCGCGACCAGGCTGATCATGCAGACGCTGGCGATCCCGCGCGGGCAGGTGCTGCTGGCCTCGGGCAAGGTCGGGCCCGATGACAAGACAATCACGGTCACCGCCAAACGCGGCGATACCGCTTACGGGATCTGCTCGACCGACTTCCTGGAACAGGCTTTCCGCACCGATGCCTACCGCTGCGACATCACCTTCAACGATGACGGCAGCTGGACCTATCTGATCCAGACCGAGTTGTTCGTGCGCGGCGCGCCGTTCAATCATCGCGACACCAACACGCTCCAGCTCGTCGCGCCGCCAAAGCTCAATCCGCTGGCGGTGATCGTCAATGATCGCGCCAAAGAGAATGCAGCAGCTGGCGGTGGATCCGCCGCCTGAGCGCTATCCGGAGAATTGCATGAAGCCGTATGTCATCTGTCTGATGCACTCCAGCCTCGACGGCCGCACGCATCCGAGCCGCTGGCGTCCGAAGGGGGCAGGCACGGATTGGTTCGAGAAGGTCCATGACGAGCTTGGCGGCGATGCCTGGGTGATCGGCCGCGTCACCGGGGCGGAGTTCGCCAAGGGCAAGCCCTATCCCCCGACGGAGGCAACGTTCCCGCGCGAGAACTGGTTTGCGCGGCGCGATGCGAAGACCTATGGCGTGGTGCTCGATGCACAGGGCAAGATCGGCTGGGGGCGCTCGGACATCGGCGGCGACCCGATCGTGGTCGTGCTGACCGAGCGTGTGCCGGATTCGCATCTCGCCGGCCTTCGCGGCGAGGGCGTGTCCTACATCTTTGCCGGCAAGTCCGAGATCGACCTGGGGCTGACGCTGGACATCCTCGCCCGCGAGCTCGGCGTGAAGCGTCTGCTGGTGGAGGGCGGCGGCGTCGCCAACGGCGCGTTCCTGCGCGCCGGTCTCATCGACGAATTCAATCTGATTCTCAGCCCGGCAATCGACGGCGCAAAAGGCGCACCCTTCGTGTTCGACTCGACAGAGGCGGACAGCGACCGGCGTGCGCCGATCACCGCGATGACGCTGGAGAGCACGCGCGAGCTCGGCGGCGGCGTCCTGCTGCTGCGATATCTGATCAAGAACGATCCACAAGCAGCGAGCCGGTAAGCGCGGCATGTCGGATCCATCCGAGCACATCGTCATTGTCGGCGCCGGCGCGGCCGGCCTGATGGCGGCGCGCGAGTTGGCGCGTGCCGGCCGGAAGGTGACGATCCTGGAGGCACGCCAGCGCTGTGGCGGCCGCATTCATCCGCTGCCGGCCTCGGAGTTCGGCTATCCCGCCGATGGCGGCGCTGAATTCGTTCATGGCGAGGCGCCGGTCACGCGCGCACTCCTGCGCGACGCCGGGCTGTCCCTTCAGGAGATCGAAGGCGAGCAGTGGAGCTTTGACGGGACGAGGCTCTCGCGCGAGGATCGCCGCGATCTTCATGAGGCAGAGCTTCAAGCCACGCTGCGGGGCTTGAAGGACGATCTCGTGGTCGCCGATTTCCTGCGCCGGCATTTTGCCGGGGACGACTATGCGCCGATGCGCCATTCGATCGAACGGATGGTCGAGGGTTATGATGCGGCCGACCCCGAGCGCGCGTCCACGCTGGCGCTGCGCGCGGAATGGATGGATAGCGGACATGCTCCGCAGGCGCGGATCGACGGCGGATACGGCGCCATGATCGATGTGCTGGCGGCCGACTGCCGCAGGCACGGCGCGACCATCCGCCTCGGCTGCGTCGTGTCGGCGATCGCGGAGGAGGGCGGCGCGGTGACCGTTCGCTGCGCCGGCGGTGATGTGCACGCCTGTGATCGCGCGATCCTCACCGTGCCGCTGCCGCTGCTGCGCGAGATCGCGCTGCCGGCGGAGGCGCGCGCGAAGCTTGCCGCAGCCGACGACATCGGCTTCGGTAACGTCATCAAGATCCTGCTGCGCTTCGCGCGGCCATGGTGGCACGAGCGCAAGGAAAATCTCGCGGACATGACCTTCCTCTTGTCCGACCAGGCGATCCCGGTGTGGTGGACGCGCTATCCGGACCCGCGCCCCGTGCTCACGGGCTGGTTCGGCGGCCCGCGCACGGCGGAGCTGGAAAGCCTCGATCCGCAGGGACTGGTCGATGCCGGGCTCGGCTCGCTCGCCGCCGTGTTCGGCCTGCCGCGCGATGACATCGCACGCGAGCTCGTGGCGGCGGCTGCGATCAACTGGGCGCATGATCGCTTCGCGCGCGGCGCCTATTCTTGGGCGACGCCGCGGACGCGGGAGGCACAAGCGATCCTCGCACGTGCCGACGGGCGCGTGCTGTTTTCGGGTGAAGCGCTCTATCGCGGCCGCGATATGGGCACGGTCGAGGCAGCGCTCGCGAGCGGGTTGGAGACGGCGGAGAGAATCTTGCAGGGATAACGGAAAGGCCCGCATTTCTGCGGGCCTTTTGTCTTACCAGCGTCCGCCGCCGAAGCTGAACGTCACGCCGGGGCCGCCGCCGTAATAGCCGTACGGTCCGCCGCCGTAATAGCCTTGGTGCCGCGGATAGTAACCGTAGCTTCTGTAATGGGGCCGGTAATGGCCGTGATGATGCCGCCAATGATGATTGTGACCGTGCCAGCGATGGTGCCTGCGGTGCGCGCTGATGTCGGTGGACTGGCTTTCCTGCGCGGTCTGCTTGGCGCTTCCGCTGCCCGCCGCGTTGGCCGACGATCCGCCGGCAAACGCCGCAGCACCGAGGGCAATCGCGGCAATGAGATACTTCATGTCGTCACTCCAGTTGAATGTCGTATGACAACACATGGGTGCCGGCTGCGTTCCAGCCAGTGCGGGCGTCGAAACGACGCAGCGCGCGATGTGCGACGTCACGCGAATGATCGTGTGTCGTGGGATGTATTGTCGCATCACCGGCGCTCATCGCGCCGCCGCCATCACTTCGCCGCGAATGTTGCGATCACCTCGTCTGTAATGACGATGCGCGCGAATTCACCGTTGAGATTCGACAGCGTCATTGCGTGGATCTGCTCGGCGGAATGCGCCTCGCCGTCGGGCCCGATGCGGTCGAACGTCCAGGTCGCATCGCGCACCAGGCACGCATCGAAGCCGAGATTGCCCGCCATCCGTGTCGTCGTCTCGACGCAATGATTTGTGGTGGCGCCGCAGATGACGAGCGTGGCGATGTTGCTTGCGCGCAGGCGCGTCTCGAGCTCCGTGCCGATGAAGGCGCTGTTGACGCGCTTGACGATCACGGGCTCGCCGTCCTGCTCGCGCGCCTCGTCCTTGACCGCGTAGCCGGAACGCGATGGCAGAAACGACGAATCCGGCTTCGTGCCTTCGTGGCGGATGTGGAAGATCGGCGCGCGATTCGTCCTGAAGGCCTTCAGCAGATCGACGATGCGCGCCACCGCATCCGGATTGTTGCGTCGCTTGCCCGCAGCTTCCCATTCGTCGAATGCGCGCTGGACGTCGACGACGATGAGGGCGGGGAGGGGGTATGGCATGAGGAGTGGCTCTCGGCACGTTTGTTTGGCCGACTATGCGAGACGATCAGGGAAGCGCAATGCCGATCTTCCCTCGTTTCGCGACAGTTTCCGTGCCCCGGACGCAGCGCAGCTCGAAGGTGCGCCTGCAGAGCCGCGACATCAGAATAGGGCTACGCGGGCCGCGGGAATTCCTTCTATGGATGGGGATCGGGAAAGCGGTGGCGCTCGGAGAGCGTGGCGAGGATCGCGTCCTTGTCGGCGATGAAGGTGCGGCCATGATGGCTGCCGGTCTGGTGCGGTGAAGTCGCTCCAGTCGCGAGCACGAGCAGCGGCAGCGATTGGTTCTCCTCGCCGACCAGCGCGATCACCGCTTGCCGCGGTCGTGGCCAGGGGATCCGCTCGACGTCGAGCTTCTCGGCGAGGGCCGGAAACGAGGCCAGCACGCCCTCGATCAGGGCGCAATGCCAGCAATAGAACCGGCGCCCCGGAAAGGCCGGATCCTCGAAACCGGGACGCAGCAGAAACAGGCGGTCGCGCGTCATGGGTCGCTCCGAAGCATGGCCGCCTTGCTGAGGATCAAGGCGGCACGGTCTGGCCGGCCTAGTGTCGAGACCCCAAATGGTTGGGGATCGATAGGGTTAAGAAAGGACGCCATGCCGGGGCCGATCAGTCAACCGCAGTCGCTCGCTGACGTGACGACACTGCCGGAGCTCTTGCGCTGGCGCGTCAGTGCGACGCCGGCGGCGGAAGCCTATCGCTATTTTGACGACGCTGCCGGACGCTGGGTCAGTCAGTCATGGCAGGAAATCGATGCGGAATTCGAGCGCTGGCGGCGGGCGCTGGCGGCTGAGGGCTTTTCGGCCGGCGAGCGCGTCGCCATCCTGATGCCGAACGGCATTCCGCATGTCGCGATGGATCAGGCGGCGCTGTCGCGCGGACTCGTGCCGGTGCCGATGCATGCCGTCGACAACCCCGACAGCATCGCCTACATCCTCGCCGATTCCGGTGCGCAGCTGCTGTTCGTGGATACGTTGTCGCGCTGGCAGGCGATCACCTCCACTGGCCAGCCGCTCGACCATCTCAAGCGCATCGTCTGCGCGGATGCGGCGGGGCTCACTGCCGCCGATGCCCGTATCGTCGCGCTCGACCGCTGGCTCGCGGAGCCCCGAAGCGCCAGCGCGCCGCTGGCCGACGTCGCGGTCGAGCCGGGCGATCTTGCCGCCATCGTCTACACTTCGGGCACGACCGGCCGGCCTAAGGGCGTGATGCTGTCGCATGGCAACATCGTCGCCAACGTGAAGGCCGTCGCGCGGCGCATCGCGGCCGTGCCGAACGACGTCTTCTTGTCCTTTCTGCCGCTCTCGCACACCTTCGAGCGTACCGGCGGCTATTATTATCCGATCGCGGTGGGGGCCTGCGTCGCCTATGCGCGCTCGGTGTCGCAGCTCGGGGAAGACCTGAAAATCGTACGGCCGACGGTGCTTGTTTCGGTGCCGCGCATCTATGAGCGCATCTACGCCCTCATCATGCAACATCGCGCAGCGGCCGGCGGCGCAGAACGCGCGCTGCTCCATCTCGCGCTTGCCGTCGGAGGCCGGCGCTTCGATGCGCGGCAGGGTCGCCGCTCGCCGGCGCTGTTCGACCGGCTTGCCTGGCCGCTCCTGAAGCGTTTCGTCGCCGACAAGGTGCTGGCCCAGTTCGGCGGGCGCCTGCGCGTTGCGGTCTCCGGCGGCGCTCCGATTGCCGAGCCGGTCATCCGCCTGTTTCTCGCGCTCGGGCTCGACGTCCTTCAGGGCTACGGCATGACCGAGACCTCGCCAGTCGTTTCCGTCAATACGCCCGACGACAACGATCCGTCCTCGGTCGGCCGCGTCCTGGACGGTATAGAGGTCAGGCTCGGCGAGCTCGACGAACTGCTCGTGCGCGGGCCGAGCGTGATGCTCGGCTACTGGCACAAGCCGGAGGAGACGCGCAGGGTCAAGCAGGCCGATGGCTGGCTGCACACTGGCGATCAGGCCCGCATCGAGAGCGGGCGCATCACCATCACCGGCCGCATCAAGGACATCCTGGTCACTTCGACCGGCGAGAAGATCGCGCCGGTGGATCTGGAGACCGCCATCCTCGCCGATCCCTTGTTCGAGCAGGCACTGGTGATCGGCGAACAGCGGCCGTTCCTCGCCGCGTTGGTCGTGCTGAACGCAAAAGCCTGGGTGCAGGAGAAAGAAAGGCTCGCGGCGAGCGGCAAGCAAGGCGCCGCGGCGGAACGGGCCGCTCTGCTGGCCAGAATAGCGGCCGCCGTGAAGGCCTATCCGTCCTACGCGACGCCGCGCGCGGTATGGTGGACGCTGGATCCGTGGACCATTGCTGGCGGCCTGCTCACGCCAACGCTGAAGAACAAGCGTCCCGCGCTCGAGCGCCGCTTCGCCGCCGAGATCGAGCAGATCTACGCCAAGAAGCCGGTGCCGATAACGTCGACGTGATTTCGCCTCCGGTCGCCCTTGATCCAGCGCAACTTCGGCCGCCGCTGCCCGATGCAATGTGGCCGCGACATTCGAAATGCAATCGAGGCAGATCATGAAGGCCTATTTCATCGGCGGCGGCATTGGATCGCTCGCAGGCGCGGCATTCCTCGTTCGCGATGCGCAGCTGCCGGGGCGCGACATCGTGATTTACGAGGCGCTGCCGCTGGTCGGCGGCAGCCTCGACGGCGCGCAGCTCGCGAACGGCGCCTATTCGCTGCGCGGCGGGCGCATGCTCACCACGGACCATTACGAATGCACCTGGGATCTGCTCTCGAGCATTCCCTCGCTCGAACATCCCGGCCTCAGCGTGCGCGACGAGACCATCGCCTTCAACGAAGAGAACCCGGCGCATTCCCGCGCGCGTCTGATCGACCGCAACCGCTTCAAGGTCGACGTCTCGCACATGGGCTTCTCCGCGCGCGACCGGATCGAGCTGCTGCGGCTCACCGAAGCTTCGGAGGAGACGCTCGGCAATAGCCGCATCACCGACTGGCTGTCGCCCGGATTCTTCGAGTCCAATTTCTGGTACATGTGGCAGACCACCTTCGCCTTCCAGCCCTGGCACAGCGCGGTCGAGCTGAAGCGCTATCTGCACCGCTTCATGAGCGAGTTTCCGCGCATCGAGACGCTCGGCGGCGTCAAGCGCACCGTCTACAATCAGTATGACGCGATCGTGCGGCCGCTCGCCGACTGGCTCAAGCGCCAGGGCGTGCAGTTCGTGCGCGGCACGCGCGTAACCGACATGGCGTTCGAGGCCGACGGCGCGCGCATGCGCGTGCGCCAGCTCACGCTCGACCGCGACAGCCGTACCGCCAACGTCCGGGTCGACGACGGCGATCTCGTCTTCTTCCAGAACGGGTCGATGACGGATGCTTCGAGCCTGGGCACGATGACCGAGCCGCCGCCGCGCCTGACCAAGGCCGACAGCCAGGGCTGGGCACTGTGGGAGACGATCGCGCAAGGGCGTCCCGAATTCGGCAATCCGTCCGCGTTCAACAGCTCGATCCCCGAATCCTACTGGCTGTCCTTCACCGTCACCTGCCGCGATCCGCGATTCTTCGACCGGATGGAAGCGTTCTCTGGCAACAGGGCCGGCACCGGCGGTCTCGTCACGTTCAAGGACTCCAACTGGCTGATGTCGGTCGTGCTCTATCACCAGCCGCATTTCACGGGCCAGCCGAAGAACGTGCAGGTGTTCTGGGGCTACGCGCTGCATCCCGACCGCATCGGCAATTTCGTGGCAAAGCCGATGTCGGATTGCGGCGGCGCCGACATCCTGAAGGAGCTCTGCGGTCACCTGAACTTCGATCCCGCCGTGTTCGAGGATGCGATCTGCATTCCCTGCCGCATGCCTTACATCACCAGCATGTTCATGCCGCGCAAGGCGGCCGACCGGCCGCTGCCGGTCCCCGAAAATTCCATCAATCTCGCGTTCGTCAGCCAGTTCGTCGAAATTCCCGATGACGTCGTGTTCACCGTCGAATATTCGGTGCGTGCGGCGCAGATGGCGGTCTATCGGCTCATGAAGATCGATCGCCCGGTGCCGCCGGTGACGCGGCACGACAAGTCGCTCGCCGTGATCTTCGCGACGCTGGAAAAGGCGTTTGCGTGATGGCTACTTGAACGGGTCCTGGATCGACGGCGCCGACTGGCGGATGCGGCGCACGCTGACCGGCGTGCCGTCGGAGACGAACAAGAGCTCGTATTTCCGGCCTTGGTTGTCGGTCGCCGAGCAGGTGACGTCGTTCACCTTCCTGGCGGCGAAATTGCCGGTCTGGCGGCAGACACCGGTGGAGGTCTGCTCGGCCGGCACCGGCAGGCCGTCGACCCTGGGGCGGTCCTTTGAGTTCAGCAGCATGCGGTCGATCGGCAGCTCGTAGGAATTGTCGTCGGCGCGCTTGCCGTTCTCCCCGGAAAACGACACGACGTGGCTGTCATCGGAGGGATTGTCGACAGCGACCGCGAAATTGACCCGGCCCTTGTCGCCATGGGCGTAGGCCACCGTCTTGCAAGCATAGGTGCGGCCTGCGACCTTGAACGTCTTGCAGTGGCCGGAGATCAGCGCCAGGAGGTCGATGAAGGCGTTCTGCTGCGGCTGCGGATTGTTGACCGGAATGGGTCCAGAAGTCTCGGCAAAACAAGGACTTGCCAAGACCATGATCAGGGCGGCGAGGACCGGTCGGCAGAGGCGCATCGTCGGGCTCGTGTGCCAGGGGGCCGTGGCGGCGGACAAGGTCCGTGCAACAACCATCGAACCGCAAATTGGTTGCGATCCCGTTTGCTCCGCAGTTCCCGCCTGGAATACCACCGCGTCACCCCCGACGGCGCTTTCGCCCAAATTGCCCAACCCGTATGGCCGGCACATGCCATCAGGGCAGTGTTTTTTTCGTGGCGGAGCTAGCCTGTCGCCGCCCGCCAGCGCGAATCCCGAAGCGACGGCCGGCGGTGCAGGCGGGCATCCAGCAGGGCGCGGGCGCGGGGCAGCTCACCGCTGCGCATGAGCGCGACGATAAAGGTGTCCTCGATCAGCTCGCGCTGGGCATGGCTGCCGCCGATGCGCACGACCTCGCCGAGGACCGGCGCGAGCACCTGGACGCAAGTTCCGTAGTCCTCATCGGCGAAAGCCAGGAGCGCGCGGCAGATTGTCGGTACCACGGGACCGGCGGGCAGCTTGCCGTCAGCGAGCCGCTGCTCGATCGCCCCAAGGCGCGCGGCGAGCGCCTCGCGGTTTTGCGTGGCGGCCGCGAACAGCGCCATGTGGACGTCGGCAAAGGACAGGCTCGACTTCGGAAACAGCTTTTGCGCGGCAGCATCAGCCTCGCGCCACAGCGCTTTCGGCACGGCATGGCCGTAGGCCGACAGGCGCCAGAGCAGCGAGGCGCTGTCGGTGACGACGTTGAGCGGCGGCGCCTGCGTGGCGGAGGGCTGAATCACGTCGGCATAGATCGACAGCGCCCGCGCCGCATCGCCATGCTCGAGCGCGCCGAGCGCCTGGTGCCAGCGGATATGGCTGTGCAAGATTCCGGCGCGGTCGTAAGTGGGGATCCATTCGTCGACGAGACGATCGGCCTGATCGACCGAGCCGTCCTCGAACATCGCATGCAGCACCGCGTGCACGGCGTGGGCGTTATGCCGGCGCAGATTGAAGCCGCGCTCGGTGACGGCGCGGCCGCGGGCGACGTCGCCATTCTCCGTCATCGCCCAGCCGGACATGGTGAGGAACCACCAGTCCTCGCCATAATGCCGCGCGACGCGCTCGCAGAGCTCGTGCCGGGCGCGATCGTGATCGGCCATGCCGGAGAACGCGAACAGGCCGAACGCGCCGAGCGGCAGCGACAGCACCACGGCGTCGCGTGGCCATGCGTCGATGTGCTTCAGCGTCGATGCGATGGCCTCGGGCAGCCGGCCCTCGATCGCGAGCGCCAGCGTCTCGACATGCGAGCGCTCGCGCTCGGTGCCGCGCTTCGCCACCAGTTCGCGCGCGAGCGCCGCCTTCTGCCGCGCGAGATCGCCCTGCTGGTAGAAGGCATGCACGCGGCCTCGTGCGATATGGGGAAGCGCGAAATCCGGGTCGGTCGCGATCGCGCGCTCCAGCGTCTCCGCCGTGCCGGTCCAGCCCGCGAGCATGAGGTCGACGCTTTCGCGATACGCGGCCGCCGCTTCGTGCGAGGTGGTGGAGAGCGGCAGGCCGTAGCGGTCTTCAAGCGGCATCGTCGTCTCCCGTTCTCACGCCGTCCGCGCGCGGCGGCCTTCGATCGGATAGGCCGGGTCGTTGTAGCCCGGCGTCGAGGGATGGCCCGGCGTCACCAGCCGATCGATCAGGGCCTCGTCCTCCGCGGTGAAGGAGTAGTCGAGCGCGCTGATGTAGCCGTCCCATTGCTCTTCGGTGCGGGGACCGGCGATCACCGACGAGACGAAGGCGGAGTTCAGCACCCAGGCGACCGCGAACTGGCCGGCGGTGATGCCCTTCTTCTCCGCGTGCGTCTTGATCTCCTGCGCGAGGCGCAGCGATTCCGGCCGCCATTCGGTCTGCATCATGCGGGTGTCGTTGCGGCCCGCGCGCGTCTCCTTGTCGGGGGCGGCATCGGGCTTGTACTTGCCGGTGAGCACGCCGCGCGCCAAGGGGCTATAGGGCACGATGCCGAGACCGTAATAGGAACAGGCCGGGAAGTGTTCGACCTCCGGCATGCGGTTCATGGCGTTGTAGTAAGGCTGGCTCACCGCGGGTCGATCGATGCCGAGCCGGTCGCAGATGTTGCAGATCTCGGCAACGCGCCAGGCGCGGTAGTTGGAGACGCCGAAATAGCGCACCTTGCCCGCGCGGATCAGGTCACCCATCGCGCGCACCGTCTCTTCCAGCGGTGTCGCGTGATCTTCCTTGTGCAGATAGTAGATGTCGATGTGATCGGTGCCGAGCCGCGTCAGGCTTTCGTCGGCGGCCTGCAAGACCCAACGTCGTGACAGGCCGCCGCGATTGGGGTCGTTGCCCATGGGGTTTGCGAGTTTCGTTGCGAGCACCCAGGCGTGACGGTTGTTGCCGATCGCGCGTCCGACCACCTCTTCGGATGCGCCCTTCGAGTAGGCATCGGCGGTATCGATGAAGTTGATGCCGGCGCCGTGTGCCTTGTAGATGATCCGCTTCGATGCGGCTTCATCGGTCGGCCCACCGAACATCATGGTGCCCAGGCAGATCGGCGACACTTTCAGGCCGCTGCGGCCGAGTTGGCGGTATTGCATGGGCGGGTCCTCAACGCTGCGATGGGGCGCAGCATAGCCATCCGGTTCCGTCATTGCGAGCGCGGCGAAGCAATCCAGAGCTGAGTCCGCGGAGAGAGTCATGGATTTCTTCGCTGCGCTCGCAACGAAGCGGAGAGGGCGGTGGCAGCCTGACCGCTTCGCCTACGCCGGCCCCTTCAATATCTTGAACACGCCATTCGCCATCACGACGCAACGATCGTCCACGCTGACTTCGGTGCTCATGAAAATCAGGGTGCGGGTCGAGCGTACCACGCGCGGGCGGGAGATCAGGATGTCGCCGATCTGGCCGGCCTCGACGAAGTGGGTGTCGAGCTGCACCGTCGCCAGATATTCCTTGCCAGAGACATAGCGGGCCGTCATGCCGCAGGTGCGGTCGGCGAAGGTCATCATCACGCCGCCCTGGACCATGCCGCGGCGGTTGTGGTGCTTGTCCTCTGTCGCGAGGGCGAACTCGTGATGGCCGTCGACCTTGCGCTCCCACAAGGGACCGACGAGGTGGAGGAAACCCGTGGTCTCCAGGATGCTCCAGCCGTCTGATTTCAGCCTTGCGGCGGCCTTGGTGGTCATGTCGTCGTCCGTTCCTGTGCGGGCCTTGCGAGCGCATTTCATCGGGGCCGGACGTGGTGTAGTCAAGCATCATGAGACCGTTCGATGATGCCACACGGCGGAATATCGCGGATGCCTGCGCAGCCTTCACGCGCCTGCAGGAGGATGATGCGCAAGCGACGCTGAAGCGCGCCGCGGTCGCGGTCGCGCTGACCGCGAGCGAGGGCGACGACACTGCGCTGCTGCTCACGCTGCGCGCGTCGCATCTGCGCGCCCATCGCGGTCAATGGGCGCTGCCGGGCGGCCGATGCGATCCCGGCGAGACGCCGGTCGAAGCGGCGCTGCGCGAGCTCGACGAGGAGCTTGGCCTTCGCCTCACGGACGCGGATGTGCTCGGCACGCTCGACGATTACCCGACGCGGTCCGGCTATCTGATCACGCCGGTCGTGGTCTGGGCCGCAGGCAACGCCGCGATCCGGCCGAACCCGGAGGAGGTCGCGTCCGTGCATCGCATCGCGCTGGCGACCATCGAGCGCGAGGACGCTTTCGATTTCGTCGCGATCCCCGAAAGCGTGCGGCGCGTGATCCGCTTCCATCACCAGATGAGCCTGATCCACGCGCCCACGGCGGCGCTGATCTACCAGTTCCGCGAGGTGCTGGCGGGGCGGCACACCCGCGTCACCGACCTGGAACAACCGGTGTTTGCCTGGAAGTGATGGTAAACGGCGCGTTAACGTGACGGTTACCGGATGCCTGCTAAGAGGGCAGCATGCATCGATCGATTCGAAACAAGCTGGCGCTGGTTCCATTCGCGCTGGTCCTGATCTCATCCGCCGCGCGCGGCGCCGAAGGCGACGCGCTGCCGGCGGCCGTTCGCAACGCCAACGCCCAGCTGCTGTCGCAGTTTTTCGCGCAAGGTGCCTCGCCGGCCGTGCTCGAATATCGCCGCAAGCTCGCGGAATATCAGGCTGCGCGCGCGGCGTTCGATGCCGAGGCCGGCGCCTATTGGAGCCAGATCTCCGAGAAGCGGAAGACGCGCAACGCCAAGCGGCGCAACGGGCAGCAGATCACGCTCGATGATTACCTCCTGGAGCATCCGCCGCTCTATGCCGGGCCGAAGCGCCCGGTGAACCCGGAGCCGGAGGAAACGCCGGAGCGGCCGCCCCGAAAGCCTATTCCGGTGGTCGCCGATTTCCTGCGCGCGGCGCATGAGCTCTACCAGTTCACGCCGCAGCGCCCGTCCAGCGAACTCGAGTTCAAGCGCGCCTACGCGCGCTACGCACTGGCCAACGGCTTGACGCGTGAGCAGGCGGTGCGGGTCTATTCGTTCGAGACCGGCGGCACCGGCAGCTACGACGTGCAGGCGGGCATCGAGCACGGCGGCAAGCGCGCGATCTCGACCGCGATGGGCTACAACCAGCTGCTGACCACCAACAGCGTCGAACTGCTCGCCGAGCAGGGCCATGAACTCATCCGCGCGCTTGCGGAGAAGGTGGCGCGGACATCAGGCCCGGCGCGGCATGCGCTCGAGCACAAGCTCACTGTCCTGAAGAAAATGGTGGCGCATGCGAAGTCGGTGCCCGACACCTGGTCGGAGCACGAGAAGATCGGCAACACCCCGCAGGGCTGGGCCATGCATGCGATGGTGCTCGACGTCGACATCGGGCCGATGCTTCAGACTCACAAGCTGCTGACGTCGGTGCTGTTCGCCCGCGCCAAGGGCTACACCCGACCGCTTTCCGCGGCCGAGCTCGAGATGATGAACCTCACCGGCGACGGCACCGGTCTCGACATGGTGACGATGCCGCAGGCGATGCGCGAGAAGGTGCCGACCTCGAACTTCTTCCAGCGCGGCGGCTACGAGCGCAATCCGGTCGCGATCCGCCACAACACGGTGGCCAAGCTGCTTGCCGTGACCGACGAGCGGATGGACTCGAACAGCAGCAAAGCCGGCGCGCGGGAGCTCGCGGGGGCGTTTTAGCTCTTCTCCCCGCCGTACCCTTCGATCGCAATGGCCTGCGGGATACTGGATCGTCCGTCCCAGTGCGCAATTGCGCACAAGGCGGACGATGTCACCGCGTGCGAGGCAGCGCGGTCGGCCGCGTGCTCAAGCCGTTACTGGTCCGGCCCGAACTTGAACTTGCCGTCGCCCTCCAGATATGGGCCGCTCCGCATGTAGAGCTGGCCGTTCTGGCCGATGAAGAACAGTGTGCCCTTCGGCACCTTTTTGGCGCCCTTCAGGAGCTCGCCGGCGTTGCTAGTGCCCATCTTGTAGGAAAAGGTCTTGCCATCCCTGTCATAGGCATAGCCCGTGTCCGACTTGAGCTCCCAGGGCGTCGCTCCGGTTTGCGCCAATGCGGGCCCTGCGCATGCGCCGAGCGCGGCTGCGATTGCAAATGTCTTGGTTGAAAATGCCGTCATCCCATCCTCCCACGGTCGGGACATTCCGGGCTTGAACAAATCACGAACGACATGATCGGGTCAATTTGCGAAAGCGCCGCAGCGCATCACGTCTTGCCCAGCAGCTTGTGATTTTCCCTTCGTCCCCTCGCGACTATGTTCCGCTTTCCGTCTAGAACGCAATTCGACAAAATTACTGGTAGGGATGATTCGGATGCGCCATGTGATCAAGCTTTGCTGGGCTGCTGCATTGTCGCTGGCGGCGATGGCGCCAGCGGCCCGGGCCGATGATTACCAGCTCAGCCACAATCAGCGCATTTCGTGCAGCCGCGGCCTCGCCCCGGGCAAGCTGAACACGGCGACCTGCAAGTCCTACACCTATCTCTTCAACACCAAGACCTCGGAATATTTCCGCTGCCAGGTTTCCCTGGCGCTGACCCGCGACAACAAGGAGGTCATCAACGTCCAGACGGACGGCGGCTGTACCAAAAAGCCGCGTATCTTCGAGACCGACGGCAAATATGATTTCGACGCGACCGAGACCGAGCCGCCGAACACCAACTCATTCTTCGGTCCCGGCGGATATTCGGTCTGGGCCGCCGACGTCGGCGCGCAGAAGATCCGCGGCTGCATCATCATCTCCTCCGGCCTCGGCTCCGACATCTCGAAGTGCCTGGACATGACGTTCCAGTAGAGCGCCTGCGACGGTGCGCTCCCTCCCCCGCTTGCGGGGGAGGGCTGGGAGAGGGCGTCTCCACGATGGGATAGTCCCCTAGAGGAGAGAACCCTC
Organism: Bradyrhizobium sp. USDA 327; assembly: GCF_041262065.1. Taxonomy (NCBI): domain Bacteria; kingdom Pseudomonadati; phylum Pseudomonadota; class Alphaproteobacteria; order Hyphomicrobiales; family Nitrobacteraceae; genus Bradyrhizobium; species Bradyrhizobium sp. USDA 327. Next base: position 7,839,809 of record NZ_JBGCCW010000001.1, read on the forward strand.
ACCCGGCGCGCGGGACGATGCTGCGCATCGCCCGGACGCGCCGACCTCTCCCGCACACGGGAGAGGTGACCGAGCAAGCCGCTCCAGCGATCGCATCTGACGCAGCACTGGCCTCGCGCTGCGCCAACTCGCCGCAGCCGCGAGTTCCCAGAAATCGAGCCGAATCGGCCGTTCGCCGCAGTCCTGTTTTGCCTTTTGGATGGGTTGACCCGCACCCCTCATCCGGCCCAATTTCGCGGCCGGTTTGGGGAGAACAACAACCATGAAACGGACGATTTTTGGCGTGGCCGCGGCTCTTGCTCTGGCGGCGTCGGCGCCTTGCGCACAGGCGCAATCCTTCATCAACGTGCTGACCGGCGGCACCTCTGGCGTCTACTATCCGCTCGGCGTCGCAATCGGAAAGATCTACGGCGACAAGATTCCGAACGTGAAGACGCAGGTGCAGGCCACCAAGGCGTCGGTCGAGAACCTGATCCTGCTGCAGCAGGGCCGCGGCGAACTGGCGTTCACGCTGGGCGACTCGCTGAAAGCGGCCTGGGACGGCGAGGAGGAGGCGGGCTTCAAGACCAAGCTCGACAAGCTCAGGACCATCGGCGCAATCTATCCGAACTACATCCAGATCGTCGCGACCGCCGAGAGCGGCATCAAGACTCTGGCCGACCTCAAGGGCAAGAGCCTGTCGGTCGGGGCGCCGAAGTCCGGCACGGAGCTGAACTCGCGCGCGATCCTCGCGGCCGCCGGCATGAGCTACAAGGATCTCGGCAAGGTCGAATATCTGCCCTTCGCCGAATCGGTCGATCTCATGAAGAACCGGCAGCTCAACGCCACGCTGCAATCGGCCGGGCTCGGCGTCGCCTCGCTGAAGGACCTGTCGACCTCGAGCCCGATCACTGTGGTGTCGGTGCCGAAGGAAACCGTCGACAAGATCGGCCCGCCCTTCGTCTCGGCGATCATTCCGGCCAAGACCTATACCGGTCAGGACAAGGACGTGCCGACTGCGGCCGTGATCAATTATCTGGTCACGAGCTCCGCCGTGTCGGACGATCTCGCCTATCAGATGACCAAGCTGGTCTACGAGTCGCTCCCCGAGCTCGTCAACGCGCACGCGGCCGGCAAGGAGATCAAGCTCGAGAACGCCGCCAATGGCAGCCCGGTTCCGCTACACCCCGGCGCGGCCCGCTATTACAAGGAAAAAGGGCTGATCAAGTAAGATCGGCTCTCGCTGTCGTACGTCATGGCCGGGCTTGTCCCGGCCATCCACGTTCTGAGGCTAGGCGAGAAAGATCGTGGATGCCCGGGACAAGCCCGGGCATGACGGTCTGGAGACGCTCTGCCCATGTTATAAGCGCTGATGGTTGGGAACGAATTGGATGCTGGAAAAGGCAGAGGGCACTGAAGCTGCCCCCATCAAGGTCGAGTTCGACAATTTCGAGCATGGCTTCCCGGAAGGCTTCGGTCCGGGCTGGTGGGGCCAGCTCGCCTACTGGATCGGCATTGCATTCGCGACCTTCCAGCTCTATGTCGCCGCCTTCAACTATCTGCCGAGCCAGGTGGTCCGCGGCGTTCATGTCGGCTTCCTCGTTCTGCTCACCTTCGGCCTGATCGCCAACTTCACCGCAAAGAGCAATTTCGGCCGTGCGCTCGGCTGGGTGATCGGCGGCGCCGGCTTCCTCTGCGGCCTTTACCAATGGATTTTCTACGCCGACCTGATCGCGCGCGACGGCGATCCGACCCGGCTCGATCTGGTGGTCGGCACGCTGCTGGCGGTGCTGATCTTCGAGGGCACGCGGCGCCTGATGGGCGCGGCGCTGCCGTTGATGTGCGGCGCGTGCCTCCTCTACTGGTTTTTCGGCCAGTACCTGCCGTCGCCGCTCAACCATCGCGGCTATGATTTCGACCAGATCGTCACGCATCTGTCGTTCGGTACCGAAGGATTCTACGGCGTGCCGATCTACGTGTCGGCGACCTACATCTTCCTGTTCATCCTGTTCGGCTCGTTCCTGGAGCGCGCCGGCATGATCCAGCTCTTCACCGACGTCTCGCTCGGCCTGTTCGGCCGCACGCGTGGGGGACCTGCCAAGGTCGCGGTGTTCGCTTCGGGCATGATGGGCACGATCTCGGGCTCGGGCGTCGCCAATGTCGTCACCGTCGGCCAGTTCACAATTCCCTTGATGATCAGGTTCGGCTACCGCCGCGCCTTCGCCGCCGGCGTCGAGGCGACGGCGTCGATGGGCGGACAGATCATGCCGCCGGTGATGGGCGCGGTCGCCTTCATCATGGCGGAGACGCTGGGCGTGCAATATTCCGAGATCGTCAAGGCCGCCGCGATTCCTGCGATCCTCTATTTCGCCTCAGCCTTCTGGATGGTGCATCTGGAAGCCGGCAAGCACGGCCTCGTCGGCATGAAGCGCTCGGAGATCCCGAGCGCCTGGAAGGCGCTGGTGACGCGCTGGTACCTCGTGCTGCCGCTCGCCGCGCTCGTCTACATGCTGTTCGAGGGCTTCACGCCGCTCTATGCCGGCAGCATGGGTCTCGCGCTGACGGTGGCGCTGATCCTTGGCACCGCCATCACGACGGGTGCCTCGTCGATGGTGATCCGCTACGTGTTCTGGATCGGGCTTGCGCTCGTCGTTGCCGCGCTGTCGCGCGACGGTCTCCAGATCGTGCCGGTCGCGTGCATCGTGGTCGGGCTGATCGTGATCACGGCGTTCGTGCGCGGCGGGTTCAAAGCCTTGCGCGAATGCCGCAATGCGCTGGCTGAAAGTGCGAAGTCCGCCATCACCGTCGGCATGGCCTGCGCCATCGTCGGCGTCATCATCGGCATGATGTCGCAGACCGGTGTCGGCACCATCTTCGGCGGCTGGGTGATCGGTCTTGGCGAGAAGAGCCTGTTCCTGGCGCTGGTCATGACCATGCTGCTGTCGATCCTGCTCGGCACGGGCATTCCGACCATCCCGACCTACATCATCACCGCCGCGCTCGCCGCGCCGGCACTCGCGAAACTCGGCGTGCCGCTGATCGCGAGCCATATGTTCGCGTTCTATTACGGAATCATGGCCGATCTGTCCCCGCCGGTGGCCCTCGCCGCGCTCGCGGCGGCGCCGATCGCCAAGGAGAACCCGGACAAGATCGGCTGGGAGGCGATGCGCATCGCGCTCGCCGGTTACGTCATCCCCTTCATCTTCGTCTATTCGCCTGCCCTGATGCTGCAGGCCGGCGATCCCATGGCGGCCAAGCTCGGCTTCTACGGCGCGGTGGCGCTGGCCGCCACCAAGGCGCTGGTGGCGATCGGCCTGTTCGGCATGGTCGCGATCGGCTTCCTGTTCACGCGGCTGACGCTGATCGAGCGCCTGGTCGCGCTCGGCGCCGCGTTCTGCCTGCTCGGCGAGTTCCCGTTCAGCGACACGGCGGGCTTCGTGCTTGCTGCTGCGCTGGTGGTGTGGCAATGGCGGCAGCGCCCGCCGGCGGCGGTCGAGGCGGCGTGAGCCTCTGCTTCGCAACGGCATCAGGCGTGAAGGCGCTGGCGCTGTCCGCCTTCACGCTGGCCTGGACGCATTCGGTCGCGAAGGTCGAATGGCAGGAAGATTGGCGTGTCACGCCCGCCGGCCTCGAGCTGGTGCAGGCCCGCGTCAAGGGCACCGGCCCCGGCATGGAGCCGCCGCCCGAGGCGCGGCTCGTCGATGGCTGGTTTCAATGGCGGCCGCGGCGTCCGCCGATGCACGAGGTCGTGCTCGGTAATTCCGGAGCGGCCGGGGAGTGGCGGTTGTGCCATGACGGGAAGTGCCGGACGTTGTCGGAGATTGTCGGCCATCCGATCGGTGCTAACGTCACCACGATGAGGATTTGCAGCGATCCGAAGCCCGGATGAGCGCAGCGATATCCGGGGATGGTGGCCCGGATATCGCTGCGCTCATCCGGGCTACAAAACAGCAAGGGGAGACGCACGATGGATAGGCTCAAGGGCAAGGTTGCGATGGTGGTGGGCGCCGGCTCGATTGGGCCCGGCTGGGGCAATGGCAAGGCAACCGCGGTGACGTTTGCGCGTGAGGGCGCGCAGGTGTTTTGCGTCGATCGCAATGGTGCTGCGGCCGAGGAGACCGCGAAGATCATCATCGAGGAAGGCGGCAAGGCGACGGCGTTCACCGCCGACGTGTCGCGCGCAAGCGAGATCGAGGCGATGGTCGCAGCGTGCCTGAAGGCCTATGGCCGCATCGACGTGCTCGACAACAATGTCGGCATCGCCGAGATGGGCAGCGTGGTCGAGGTGAGCGAGGAAAGCTGGGACCGCGTCTTCAGCGTCAACCTCAAGAGCGCCTATCTCGCCATGAAGCATGTCATCCCCGTCATGGTGAAGCAGGGCGGCGGCTCGATCATCAACATCTCCTCGATCGCCTCGATCCGCCACATGGGCATTTCCTACGTCACCTACGGCACCTCGAAGGCGGCGATGAACCAGATGACGCGCACCACGGCGATCGAGTTCGCGCGCCATCATGTCCGCGTCAACGCGATCCTGCCCGGCCTGATGAAGACGCCGATGGTCGAACATTCAGCGGGGCTTGCCGCCAGCTACGCCAAGGGCGACGTGGAAGCGATGTGGCGCGCGCGCGATGCGCAGGTGCCGATGGGCCATATGGGCGATGCCTTCGACGTCGCCAACGCCGCGCTTTTCCTGGCCTCGGATGAGTCGAAATACGTGACGGGAATCGAGCTCGTGGTCGACGGCGGGATCACGTGCAAGGCGGGGGCTTAGTGCAATCTCCACCGTCGTCCCGGACCAGCCCGCCCTTAAGCGCGCCGATCCGGGATGACAACGGAGGTTGTCGCTACCTACTGCGCCAGCGTCAGGATGCCGCCGGCGAAGGCATGCCACGCGGCGCTCTCGCTGACCGGCCAGTTCAGCACCTTCACCGCCAGCAGCGCGAGCGTGCCGTAGATGTAGACCGGATGCACGCGGCCTTCGGTGCGCCAGTCGCGCACCATGGCGACGACGAGCAGTAGGGAAGCGACGACAGCCGGCGCAATCGTCACGGGCACCGGCGGCGGGCCGGGCGGTCCGGGAGGGGCGAGGAAGGTCAGGAACCAGCGCGCGATCGCGGCATCGAGGATCGAGACCGCCGCCAGCAGCATCAAGCGCTTGTGGACCTCCGGTCTGCGCGTGTTCATGATCGCCAGCACGAACACCACGGCGAAGAACGCGATTCCGCTCATCGGCACGATCGAGAAGCCGATGCCGGCTTCCTTCTGCCCGAGCGCGGCGGAATGCTGCATGACGTGCACCGAGGCGAGGAAACCGAAAATCGTCATCGCGGTCGCGAGCGATACGCCGGCGATGCCCAGCGAGCGGTGATTGACCACACGGCCCGAGGCCGCGAGCCAGGTCTGGAGCACGAAATAGAGCGACCATGTGAAGAACAAGAGTCCATGAAAGTGAATCACGGGGCTTGCGGAGAGCGTCCGGTTGGCGAGCGGCACCCAATAGGTCGGCGCGAAGCCGAGAAAGGCGGTGGCCGCGCAGGCCAGGGCCATGTGGAGATAAAAATATCGTGCAGGCGACGCATCACGCGCGCGCACACGACGGTCGTCGATCAGAGTTGTCATCTGGAGTGAGTCTGGGAAGGCGAGGTTTGGTTCAAACCCCACCATCGTCGTCGATCTATCCGCCTGCGCTCAGTTCTGCGCGATCGAGCTCTTCCTCCAGCCGATGAAACGCGTCGTCGCCGATCACCTCGGTGGCGCGGAGGTCGAAGATCGCTTTTCGCGCGGCCTCGATGGCGCGGCGGCGCAGGGGATCGGCGGGCAATTCGCCATTGGCGATGCCGCCGTTCGGATCGGTCTCGGCCTGCATCAGGATGGCGCGATATTCGAGCCGCAGGATTTCCGCCTCCTCCGACGGATCGCTCTCGATCGCATCGAGCGCCGCGCGATAGGCGACCGCGCGCCCGCGCGCGACCTCGATGCCGACGGGATCATCGTCCTTGAGGTCGAAGGCGAGGATCAGCGGCCGCAGCGTCAGGCCCTGGATGACGAGCGATCCCAGCACCACCGCAAAGGCGATGAAGACGATGAAGTCGCGATAGGGAAAACTTTCCGGCAGGGCAAAGGCGGTCGCGAGCGTAACGAGGCCTCGCATGCCGCACCAGGAGATGATGAGGCCGCCTTTGGGCGAAGCGATCTGCTTCGGATCCTTCGGATGATAGAGCCCGTGTGCGATCAGCACGCGCAGGGTCGTGCGATAGAACGTCACCCAGCCGAGCCGCACCAGCATCACCGTGAGCAGGATCCAGGCGGCGGCCACGCAATATTCCCAGCGCACGTCCGCGTCGAGCCGCGTCCAGATCGGCCGCATCTGCATGCCGATCAGCATGAAGGCGAGCACGTTGAGCACGAACACCATCGTCTCCCAGACCGCATAGGACGGCACCCGCAGCCGCGCCGGCATGCGCGCCGGCGCCGTCCGTGCGACCGTGATGGCATAGACCACGATGGTGAGGATGCCGGAGAGGCCGAGATGCTCGGCGGCGATCCAGACCAGGAAAGTGGTGGCGAACTGCACGATGATGGCGCTCGGCGCTTCCCTCACCCGCTCCATGAACAGCGGAATGATGCGGCCTGCGGCGAGACCTGCGACGACGCTGCCGACGAGGGCCAGCACCATGGTCGGCGCGACTTGGCTCCATGTCAGATGCTGGGTGGCGACCGCGCCGACGGCGATGCGATAGATCAGAAGCGCGCTGGCGTCGTTGAGCAGGCTCTCGCCCTCAAGCACCTTCACCATGCGGTGGGGCAGCTTCACCTGGCTCAGGATTGCGACGGCAGCGGCCGCATCCGGCGGCGCCACGATCGCGCCGAGCGCGACCGCGGCGGCCCAGGGCATGTCGGGCATCAGCCGGTGTGCGACATAGGCCACGGCGGCCGTGGTCAGGCCGACTGCGGCGACCACCAGGGTCGAGACCGGAACCCAGTTGTTCCGTAGATCGCGCAGCGAGGTGTCGAAGGCGGCATCGAGCAGGACCGGTGCGACAAAAAGGGCCAAGGCCAGGTCCGGCTCCAGCGCCCAGGACGGACTGGACGGCACGAAGGCGATCAGCGCGCCACCGATGGCGAGAAAGGTCGGGTAAGGGACCTTGATCCGCCGCGCCAGCGCCGATAAGGCAACAGCGCCGAGCAGAAGTGCAATGATCCATTCGAATGTCGACACGATGATCCCCGAGACGATCTGAGCGGCGCCCCAAGCTAGCACCAAACCGGCCGTATGATGGATAGTACGGCGCCAAGGCAAGACCCTAAGACAAGACTCTCCAACTGCAACGAGCATGCGTTCTCTCATTCACCTGTTCGGCGCCGGTCTGCTCTACGCACTCTCGCTCGCCGCGGCCAATGCTGCGACCGGAGGCGAGCCGGTTGCGGTGACGCAGGTCGATGTCGAGCTCTGCCTCGCGGCGACCGCGGCCGACGACGTGGACAAGGCGGCCACCGCCTGCGCTGCCGTGATCGACAATGAGAAGACGGCGAAGGAGGATCTGATCAAGGCACTGATCGCGCGCGGCGCACTGCTGGCGCGGCACGACCAGGTCGACCGTGCGATCGCCGACGACAGCCGCGCTCTTTTGCTCGATCCGACCCTCGCCGATATCTTCAACGCGCGCGGCGAGCTCTGGCTGAAGAAGGGCGACAAGCCCAAGGCGGTGCAGGATTTCGGCGCAGCACTCAAGATCGATCCGAACCACGCGAAGGCCAAGGCCAATCACAAGGCGATGGCGCGCGAGCTCGAGCGAATCGGCGCGCAGATGGCGGTCGCCGGCAAGCCCAGCTTCAATTGCACGCGAGCGCGCCGCGCGGTGGAAAGGGCGATCTGCGGCAATCGCGAGCTCGCCGATCTCGACCGGGAGATTTTTGCATCGAACGCCCGCGTGATCCGCGCGGCGCGCAATGCGGATGAAGCGAAGGCGCTCCAGCGCGAGCAGGATGAATTCATTGCGCGCCGCAATGCCGGTTTCGGCCGGCCGGGCTATGATCTCAAAAAGGCGATGCAAGCGCGCCTGCAACGGTTGAACGGGGTCGACGGATATTGACGGGCCTTCGGCTCACGAGGAGCCGTCATGCGCGGGCTTGTCCCGCCTGCGGGGCCGAAGCCCTTCGGCGCTGCGAAGGCGCGGGCATCCACGGTCTGTGTGCCGCGGGTAAGACGTCGATGGCAGGGACAGGCCAAGGACAGGCCCGGCCATGACGGCGCGGACGGGCCCGATTTGAACCCATCCCTTGCCAGCCGCGACAACGGTGAGAACCCGACGTCACGGAGCCCTCTGTCATGTGCGGCACTCAAGCCTCCGCGCAAGCGCCTTCGCCTGCCAAAATCTCGCTTCGCGCCTTTTTCCTCAGCGCGGCAATGAGCCTTGTTCTCGCTTCCCCAGCCTCGGCGAGCACCGAGTGCGTGCTGGGCAGCAAGGCTGCCCCGGCAGAGTTGATTGCGGCATGCAGCGCCATCATCGACAAGACTGCAAATTCGGCCTCCGATCGCAGCGCGGCCCTCGTTGTCCGCGCCGAAGCCAATGCGCGAACCCTTGGAGGGCAATCGCAGGCGCTGCGCGATCTGGACCGCGCCATCGCGCTCGACGGCAGGAACGCAAAGGCCTGGCGCCTGCGCGGCGACCTCCTGCGCGAGGCCGGCGGCGATCTCAGCCGCGCTGCGGCCGATTTGACCAGGGCGATCGAGCTCGATCCGCAGGATGCGGAGGCTTACGAGTCGCGCGGCGTGGTCTACACCAATCAGCGCCGGCTCGACCGCGCGCTTGCCGATTACGACCAGGCGATCAAGCTGAAGCCGGACGATGCGCAGGCCTGGTCCGACCGCGGCGTGGCCTATTATCTCGGCGGAGACAACGAGAAGGCGATCAGGAATTTCGACGAGGCCCTGCGGCTCGACCCCAACCGGCCTCGCACCTACACCAACCGCGGCGCGGCCTGGAAGAAGCTCGGCCAGAACGACAATTCGGTCGCCGACAACACCGCGGCCATCAGGCTCGATCCGAAGGTGCCGGAATATTACGACAATCGCGGCCTCGCCTATGCCGCGATGGGCGAGTACGACAAGGCCATCGCCGATTACGACGAAGCGATCCGGCGTGAGCGGCGCGCCAACTTCCTGACCAACCGCGGCGATTCCTACCAGTTCAAGGGCGAGCTCGGGGCCGCGCTGAGCGACTATGACGCCGCGCTCGAGCTCGATCCGAATTTTGCGAAGACCTACAACAACCGTGCCGTGCTCTACAAGAAGATGGGCGAGCGCAAGAAGGCGCTGGCGGACTACGAGACGGCGCTGAAGCTCGATCCGGGCAACGAGAATGCAGCCAACGGCCGCCGCGCCATGATCGCCGAGATCGCGAAGTTCGGTGCCGAGCCGCTGCGTCCGCTGAATGCGGCTTCCGGCAACGGCCCGTCGTTCGATTGCGCGACGGCGAAGCGCGAGGTCGAGAAGGTGATCTGTGCCGATCCGCAGCTCGGCGTGCTCGACCGCCAGATCGCCGAGGCCTACGAGCGCGTGCTGAAGCTGGCGAACAAGCGCTCGGCCGGCGAATTGCGCAGGACGCAGCGCGATTTCCTCGCCACGCGCAACGCCAGTTTCGGCCGCCCCGACTATGATCTGAAGAAGATCATGCAGCAGCGGTTGCAGAAGCTGAACGCGATGGAGAGCTGAGAAGCGTTCCGAACTCGTCGTCTCTCCTCGAGTCGAACCGCCACCGTCCTTCCGGAGACCCCGCCCCCCGCAAGCGGGGCGAGGGGGCGCACCGCCCGCGCGGCGGTAGGTGTGTCTTCCCCGAAAGGCCCATCCTTTTGAGCTTGAACCGCGGCCCGTTCCCGCGAAAATAGCTTCACAACAAGGCCGGCAATTGATCCTGGTCATGGCGGGGCGCCTGTCCTGCCACAAGGGTCAAGGGCAGGCGAATAAGGCACGGGAGCGCGGGAATGAACGTCCAAGGGAACGCCGACGGCAAAAGTCGTTATCATGAGGTCCATGCGCGCTCGCTGGCCGATCCCGCTGGCTTCTGGGCCGAGGCGGCGAAGGAGATCGACTGGATCGAGCCGCCGAAAAAGATCTTCGATCCCTCGCAAGGAACCTACGGCCGCTGGTTCGCCGGCGGCGTCGTCAACACCTGCTACAACGCGCTCGACCGCCATGTCGAACGCGGCCGCGCCGACCAGGTCGCGCTGATCCATGATTCGCCGCTGACCAATTCGGTCACAAAACTCACCTATGCCGAACTGCTGAACGAGGTCCAGGCGCTCGCCGCCGTCATGCAGGACTTCGGGGTCGCCAAGGGCGACCGTGTCATCCTTTACATGCCGATGGTGCCGGAAGCGGTGGTCGCGATGCTGGCCTGCGCGCGCATCGGCGCGGTGCACTCCGTCGTGTTCGGCGGCTTCGCGGCGAAAGAGCTCGCCACCCGCATCGACGACGCGCAGCCGAAGCTGATCCTCTCCGCCAGCTGCGGCATCGAGCCCGGCCGTATCGTCCATTACAAGCCGCTGCTCGACGAGGCGATCAGGCTTGCCGGCAGCAAGCCGAAAGCCTGTATCGTGCTGCAGCGTCCGCAGCTCACCTGCGAGATGACGCCAAGCCGCGACTACGACTGGGCCAGCCTGCGCCGCAGGGCGATGAACGACGGCAAGAAGGCGCCCTGCGTGCCTGTCGCCGCGACCGATCCGCTCTACATCCTCTACACCTCGGGCACGACCGGCGTGCCGAAGGGCGTCGTGCGCGACAATGGCGGGCATCTCGTCGCGGTGAAATGGTCGATGTTCAACCTCTATGGCGTCAAGCCGGGTGAGGTCTGGTGGTGCGGCTCCGACATCGGCTGGGTGGTCGGCCACAGCTACATCGTCTACGGACCGCTGTTTCATGGCGCGACCTCGATCATGTACGAGGGCAAGCCGGTCGGCACGCCCGATGCCGGCGCGTTCTGGCGCGTGATCTCCGAGCACAAGGCGGTGGCCTTCTTCACCGCTCCGACCGCATTCCGCGCCATCCGCAAGGACGATCCGGAAGGAAAATTCATCCGGCAGTACGACCTCTCCAAATTCCGCACGCTGTTCCTCGCCGGCGAGCGCGCCGATCCGCCGACGGTGGAATGGGCGGAGCAGCAGCTGAAGGTGCCCGTGATCGACCATTGGTGGCAGACCGAGACCGGCTGGTGCATCGCCGGCAATCCGGTCGGCCTCGGCATGCTGCCCGTGAAGCACGGCTCGCCGACGGTGCCGATGCCGGGCTACCAGGTCGATGTCGTCGACGAAGCGGCAAAGCCGGTCGCCCCCAACACCATGGGCTCGATCGTCATCAAGCTGCCGATGCCGCCGGGCTGTTTGCCGACGCTGTGGAATCAGGACGAGCGCTTCAAGGAGGCCTACCTCAGCGAATTCCCCGGCTATTACAAAACCTCCGATGCCGGCTACAAGGACGAGGACGGCTATGTCTTCGTCATGGGCCGCACCGACGACATCATCAACGTCGCCGGCCATCGGCTCTCCACCGGCGGCATGGAGGAGATTTTGGCCTCGCATCCTGATGTCGCCGAATGCGCCGTGCTCGGCGTCAAGGACGCGATCAAGGGCGAGGTGCCCTGCGGCTTCCTGGTGCTCAAGGCCGGCGTGAAGCGCCCGCCGGCCGAGATCGAGAAGGAGATCGTCGCATTGGTGCGCGACAAGCTCGGCCCGGTCGCCGCCTTCAAGCTCGCCATCACCGTCGGCCGCCTGCCCAAGACGCGTTCCGGAAAGATCCTGCGCGGCACCATCAAGAAGATCGCCGACGGCGAATCCTGGACCATGCCGGCGACCATCGAGGATCCCAAGGCACTCGACGAGATCGGGGAGGCGCTGAAGGGAAGGGTGTGACGGTCCCGATGGGGCTTGAATAGGTCGCATTTTTCCGCTCAACCCTCATCCGGAGGAGCGCGCCCTGCGCGCGTCTCGAAGGAAGAAAGGCCCCGCTGCTGCATCCGGGCCTTTCATGGTTCGAGACGCCGGCTGCGCGGGCTCCTCACCATGAGGACGAAAGAGCTGCCATGAATTCGAAGTCGTTTCTTGCGATTGTGTTTGCGGGCCTCATGCTCTCCGCCTGCTCCGCGCGCTACCAGACGCCGGTGGCGATGGGCGGCGACGACGATGACGCGGTCTGCCTGAGCCGTGGCTATGCGCAGGGCTCGCCGGAATACGTGGCCTGCCGTAAGGATCGCGACGTCCAGCGCAATGCCGCCATCGCCCGCGCCGACCGCCGCCAGCGCGACCTCGGCGAGTACATGCTGAACCATCCCGAGCGGCCCTGATGTGAGCGCGGCATCATGGTGCCGCGCCTCGCGCCTTGCATTCGCGCTTTTCGTGACACATCTGCAACGCCGCGACACAAATCGTACCGCGTTTCGCCTGATTTGATCGGCATCAAATCCTTCACTGTCCCCTTTCTGCTCTGACGCTGATGTCGCGCAACGATGCGCGAGAGATGGCTGAAGGGGATTGAAATGCATAGAACGACGAGAAACCTGGCGCGGCTCGCCACGATTGGCGCGATGCTCGTGGGCACCTTTGCCTCGGCGCAGGCTGCCGATTTGCCGGTCTACAAGAAGGCGCCGCCGCCGGTAGAGGCGTTCAATCCATGGATGATCCGCCTGCGCGCGCTCGGCGTGCTGCCTGATGGCGGCGGCAGCAGCGTGAACGTGGCGGGCGTGCCCTCGCTTTCTTCGCCGAATTCCGGCCTCTCGATCAGCGATCAGGTCGTCCCCGAGCTCGACATCAGCTATTTCTTCACCAAGAACATCGCGGCCGAGCTGATCCTTGGCGTGACCAGGCACTCGATCAGCGGCACCGGCTCGCTGGCGAACCTGCCGATCGGCAAGACCACGCTGCTGCCGCCGACGCTCACGCTGCAATATCACTTCGACAATTTCGGCGCGTTCAAGCCCTATATCGGCGCCGGCGTGAACTACACGGTGTTCTTCAACAATTCCGCCGCGAATGCGCCGGCTGCAATCGCCGGTCCGCCCGCGATCGTCGCCACCACCACCAACCTGCACGTCAGCAACGCCTGGGGCGGCGCCGTCCAGTTCGGCTTTGACTACATGATCGACCGGCACTGGGGTCTCAACGTCGACGTCAAGAAGCTCTGGCTGCGTCCGAACTACTCGGCGACCGTCTCCGGCCTGCCGGTCACCGGCACCGCGCATATCGATCCGTGGCTGGTCGGCGCGGGTGTGACGTATAAGTTCTGAGAGCGCGCCAAAAGAGGGCATTGGCGTCGCGACAAATTCCGCTGTCGTCCCCGCGAACGCGGGGACCCATACCGCGGAATTTATCGATTGTTGTTGGTAGAAGTACCAAACGACAAGTCTTCGCCAAACTACGTCCTGGGGTTATGGGTCCCCGCGTTCGCGGGGACGACCCACCGAGGGTGGAGTACACGAAACAAAAATGCGGCGGGTTTTCCCGCCGCGTTTGCATTCGATGGTGAATGAACGAGAGAGGAACTACTCCTCCTCGTCTTCGTGCTTCTTTCCGCCGAGCGTCTTCAGCTTGGCGAACACGGCGTCGACATTGAGATCGTCGCTGGACTTCTCCGCGGGCTCGTACTCGTCCTTGCGGGTGGTCTCGGAGGCCGGCAGCAGGGTCGCGCCGCCATAGGTTGCGTCGATCGGCTTTTCCTTGGCAGCGCGCTGCACCTCGAAATCGAGCTCGATCTGCGAGCACAGGCCGAGGGTGACGGGGTCGATAGGGGTCAGCGCCGATGTGTTCCAGTGGGTACGGTCGCGCACGCTCGCGATCGTGCTCTTGGTGGTGCCGACCAGGCGCATGATCTGGGCGTCCTTGAGTTCCGGATGGTTGCGCAGCAGCCAAAGGATGGCGCTCGGACGTTCGTGGCGGCGCGAGACGGGGGTGTAACGCGGTCCTTTGCGCTTGGGCTGGGGCGGTAGCACCACTTTGCTCTCCTGGAGGCGGAGCCGGTAATCCGGGTTTTTCTCGCCCTTCTCGATCTCCTCGCGGGTCAGCTGGCCGTTGGAGAGCGGATCCATGCCCTTGATGCCCTGGGCGGCGTCGCCGTCCGCGATCGCGCGGACCTCGAGGGGATGCATCTTGGTGAAATCGGCGACCTGGTCGAAGGTCAGCGCGGTATTGTCGAGCAGCCAGACGGCGGTCGCCTTGGGCATCAGAGGTGCGTTGCTCATGGCAAATCTCCTTTGTGCTTCGCCCACCCCTCTGGAGGCGAAACCGGTGGTCATCAGCGATGACATGGAATTCGCGCTATATAAGCCGGGAGGGGGTAGCCACGCAATGGTTCTGCTATAGATAGTGCCTTGACACCGCCCGAAAGGGGGCCCAATTCCCTTTGAACCGCTGTAGGGTTCAAGCCGACCGTTTTAAGCCCCTATTCCATCCATCGACCGCCCCCGCCAGAAGGCGAAACGGGCGATTCGGTCCCGAGATCGCTCAATGTCAGCCAAACCAGACCTCAAGATCGTGCTTTGTTCTCCCCGCGGCTTCTGTGCCGGCGTGGTCCGGGCGATCGACACTGTGGAACGGGCGCTCGATAAGTACGGCGCCCCGGTCTATGTTCGCCACGAGATTGTGCACAACAAGTACGTCGTCGATGGGTTGAAGAAGAAGGGCGCCATCTTCGTCGAGGAGCTCGCTGAAATCCCGGAAAACACCACCGCCCCGGTGGTGTTCTCGGCGCATGGCGTGCCGAAGTCGGTTCCGGCCGACGCCCAGTCCCGCAATCTGTTCTCGCTGGATGCGACCTGCCCGCTGGTGACCAAGGTCCACCGCGAGGCCGCGATCCACTTCAAGCGCGGCCGCGAGATCTTCCTGATCGGCCACTCCCACCATCCCGAAGTGGTCGGCACGCTCGGCCAGCTTCCGCCCGGCGCCGTGACCCTGATCGAGACCGCCGAGGACGCCAAGACGATCACACCGAAGGACCCCAACAACCTCGCCTTCGTGACCCAGACCACGCTGTCGATCGACGACACCGCGGAGATCGTGGCGCTGCTCAAGGAGCGCTTCCCGAACATCAACGGCCCGCACAAGGAAGACATCTGCTACGCCACCACCAACCGCCAGCTCGCGGTGAAGAAGGTGGCGCCGGTGGTGGACGCCCTGATCGTGGTCGGTGCGCCGAATTCGTCGAACTCGCAGCGCCTGCGCGAGGTCGCCGAGCGCGAGGGCTGCAAGATCGCGGTGCTGGCGCAGCGCGCCACCGACATCGACTGGACCAGGTTCGGCAACATCACCAGTCTCGGCATCACGGCGGGCGCCTCCGCGCCTGAAGTGATCGTCGAGGAGATCATGGACGCCTTCGCCGAGCGCTACACGCTGCACGTGGAGACGGTCTCGGCCGCGGAGGAGAACGAGTTCTTCCCGCTGCCGCGTCAGGTGCGCCCCGAAGCTGCCGCCGAGTAGATCTTTATGGCGGTCTACACCGACGTCGCCGCCGACGAGCTTGCGGATTTCCTGAAACAATACGATCTCGGCGAATTGCTCTCCTACAAGGGCATCGCCGAGGGTGTCGAGAACTCCAACTTCCTGCTGCACACCAGCAAGGGCTCGTTCATTCTCACGCTCTACGAGAAGCGCGTGGCGAAGAACGATCTGCCGTTCTTCCTCGCGCTGATGACGCATCTGGCCGAGCACGGCGTCAATTGTCCGCTGCCTGTGAAGGCGAAAGATGGCGAGGCCCTGCGCGAGCTGGCAGGCAGGCCCGCGGCGATCATCACCTTTCTCGAAGGCATCTGGCCGCGCAAGCCGAATGCGGCCCATTGCGCCGGGGTCGGCGACGGGCTGGCGAAGATGCATCTGGCCGGCGCGAACTTTGCGATCAAGCGCACCAATGCGCTCTCGGTTTCCGGCTGGCGGCCGCTGTTCGACGCGGCTTCAAGCCGCGCCGACGAGGTGCAGCCGGGCTTGCGCGATTTTCTTGCCGCCGAGCTCGATTATCTCTCGAGCGGCGTCTGGCCGACCAATCTGCCGGAGGGCGTGATCCACGCCGACCTCTTCAACGACAACGTCTTCTTCCTCGGCGACAAGCTCTCGGGCATCATCGACTTCACCTTCGCCTGCAACGACATGCTGGCCTATGACGTCGCGATCTGTCTCAACGCCTGGTGCTTCGAGCCGGATCATTCCTTCAACGTCACCAAGGCGCGCGCTTTTCTCAACGCCTATGGCCGGGTGCGCAAGCTCTCCGAGACGGAAGAGGCGGCGCTGCCGCTGTTGGCGCGCGGCGCTGCGATCCGCTTCCTGCTGACGCGGCTGGTCGACTGGCTCAACGTGCCGCCGGGCGCGCTGGTCAGGCCGAAGGATCCCCTCGAATATTTCCGCAAGCTGCGCTTCCACCAGAGCGTGACGAGCGTGCGAGACTATGGGCTGACGCCGTCGGGGCTGGTGGCGTGAGCGAGCTTCCCAATGTCACGATCTACACCGACGGCGCCTGCTCGGGAAATCCCGGGCCGGGCGGCTGGGGCGCGATCCTGAAGTTCGGCGACAAGGAAAAGGAGCTGAACGGCGGCGAGCGACATACCACCAACAACCAGATGGAGCTGATGGCGGCGATCTCCGCGCTCGAGGCGCTGAAGAAGCCGTGCACGGTCGATCTCTACACCGACAGTCAGTATGTCCGGCAGGGCATCACGGGCTGGATCTTCGGCTGGAAGCGCAACGGCTGGCGCACCGCCGACAAGAAGCCGGTGAAGAATGTGGAGCTATGGCAGCGCCTGGATGCCGCGCTGAAGCAGCACGAGGTCCGCTGGCATTGGGTCAAGGGCCACGCCGGGCACCCAGAGAACGAGCGCGCCGATCAGCTCGCGCGCGACGGCATCGCGATGGCGCGGTTGCAGCAGCGGGTGCGGGAGTAGGCGACGACGTCGTCGCTCCACCTTCAACTGTGATCGCCCGCGAAGGCGGGCGATCCAGTATTCCAGAGTCGGTTGTGATTGAGCCGAGAGGCCGCGGCGTACTGGATGCCCCGGTCAAGCCGGGGCATGACAGCGTCTGTTGTCGCGAAGCGCTTACAGCTGCCCGAGCAGCGTATCGCCGCCGGAGACCTCGACCTTGCCGGGCATTGCCTCGAGGTTCAGCTTCTTCACCACGCCGTCCTCGACCAGCATCGAATAGCGCTTGGAGCGGATGCCGAGGCCGTTGGCGGAGGCGTCGAGCTCCATGCCGATCGCCTTGGTGAAGTCGGCATTGCCGTCGGCGAGGAAGACGGCCTCGTCGCGCTGGTCGGTGTCGCGCTTCCAGGCGTTCATGACGAAGGCGTCGTTGACGGAGACGATGGCGATGGTGTCGACGCCCTTGTCCTTGATGGCATAGGCGTTGAGGAAGATGCTCGGCAGATGCATCTTGTGGCAGGTGCCGGTATAGGCGCCGGGCACCGCGAACAGCGCCACCTTCTTGCCCTTGAAGATGTCGTCGGTGGTCTTCACCTGCGGGCCTTCCGCCGTCATCACGCGGAATTTCGCCTCGGGTAGCTTTTCGCCAATCTGGATCGCCATCATCAGTCTCCCTGGAAATCGGTCCCGCGTTTTAGACCGTGCGGCGGGACTGCACAATATTGCCGGCCGAGGAAGCAGCAAGGCCGCCCGGCCTTCATGGCTACGTCATCAGCCGGCAAAGCCGCCCCCGTCCAGGAAAGCCTGTTCTTCCGGCGCGGTCTCGCGGCCGAGGATGCGGTTGCGGTGAGGAAAGCGGCCGAAGCGGCGGATGATGTCTGCGTGCTCCCGGGCGTATCTCAGGCTCTCGGCGTCACCGGCGCCCTCGAACAGCGCGACGCAGCGCTCCTGGTCCGCCAGGTGCTCGGAATGCATGAAGGGCATGTAGAGGAATTCGAGCAGGGCGGGATCGATCCTGCGATCGGTCCTCCGATGGATGGCGCGGCGGGCAACGTCGCGCGCCAGCGCATCGCTGGCAAAGGCTTGGGGCGTGCCGCGAAACATGTTGCGCGGAAACTGGTCAAGCAGAATGACGAGCGCCAGCGCGCCGTCGTCGCTCGTCGCCCAGTCCGCCAGCTCCCCGGCGGCCGCCTTGTGCCAGAGCATGAGAAAGCGGCGCCCGATTTCCGCGTCGAAAGCCTCGTCGCGCGCGTACCAGCGCTCGCGGCCGGCCTCGCGCCAGAAGGCGAGAATGCCTGACGGCGAGATGTCGTCGACGTCGGTCATCAACCGGAGGAGCGGCTTACGCCGCTTCGGCCTTTTGCTCGTCGCGGAGCTGCCGGCGCAAAATCTTGCCGACATTGGTTTTCGGCAGGTCGGTACGGAATTCGATGTGCTTGGGCACCTTGTAGCCGGTGAGCTGCTCGTGACAGAATTTGATCACCGCCTCGGCGGTGAGGTTGGGGTCCTTCCTCACCACGAAGGCCTTCACCGCCTCACCCGACTTGGAATCGGGGATGCCGATCACGGCGCATTCGAGCACGCCCGGATGGCTCGCGATCACTTCCTCGACCTCGTTCGGATAGACGTTGAAGCCGGAGACCAGGATCATGTCCTTCTTGCGGTCGACGATCTTGGTGTAGCCCTTCTCGTCCATGATGCCGATGTCGCCGGTGCGGAAATAACCGTCCGCCGTCATCACCTTCGCGGTGTCTTCCGGCCTGTTCCAGTAGCCCGACATCACCTGCGGGCCCTTGGCGCAGATCTCGCCGGGCTGGCCGAGCGGGACTTCGTTGCCGTCGTCGTCGCGAATCGAGATCCAGGTCGAGGGCACGGGGATGCCGATCGATCCCGTGAACTCCGTCGCCGTCGCCGGGTTGCAGGTCAGCGTCGGCGAGGTCTCCGACAGGCCGTAGCCCTCGGCGATGAAGCAGCCGGTGATCGCCTTCCATTGATCGGCCACAGGGCGTTGCACCGCCATGCCGCCGCCGTTGGAGATCTTCAGCTTGGAGAAGTCGAGCTTCTTGAAGTCGGGATGGTGCATCAACCCGTTGTACAGCGTGTTCACGGCCGGGAAGCTGTTGACCTGGTATTTCGCCAGCTCCTTGATGAAGCCGGGAATGTCGCGCGGGTTGGGGATCAGGAGATTGCAGCCGCCGGCGCGCACCGCGAGCAGGTAGCAGGCCGTCAGGGCGAAGATGTGATAGAGCGGCAGTGCACACACGATCATGAGCTGGTCGACGTGTGGCGGCGCGGTGAGCGCCGGCTGGAGCCAGGCGTCGTTCTGCAGGACGTTGGCGACGATGTTGCGATGGAGCAGCGTCGCGCCCTTGGAGACGCCGGTGGTGCCGCCGGTATATTGCAGGAACGCGACGTCGCCCGGCGAGAGTTTCGGCCTGTTGAACGTCATGCCGCGGCCGGCCGAGAGCGCGTCGTTGAACGCCACCGCCCCCGGCAGCGACCAGGCCGGGACCATCTTCTTGACCCGGCGGACGACGAGATTGACGATGATCCCCTTGAAGCCGAGCAGGTCGCCCATGCTGGCGACGATGACGTGCTTCACCTGCGTCTTCGCGATCACCTGCTCGACGGTGTGAGCAAAGTTCTCCAGCACGATGATGGCTTCGGCGCCGGAATCCTTGAGCTGGTGCTCGAGCTCGCGCGGGGTGTAAAGCGGGTTGACGTTCACGACCGCGTATCCGGCGCGCAGCACGGCGGCGATCGCGACGGGGTACTGCAGTACGTTCGGCATCATGATCGCAACACGGGCGCCGCGCTGCAGCCCGCGGCCCTGCAGGTAGGCGGCGAACGCGACCGACATCTGGTCGAGGTCACGATAGCTGATCGACTTGTCCATGCAGATGAACGCCTTGCGGTCGGCGAACTTGGTGAAGCTCTCCTCCAGAAGGTCGACCAGCGATGCGTATTGCGTCGGCTCGATATCGGCGGGCACGCCGGGCGGATATTGCTTGAGCCAGATGCGCTCCATGGAAAACTCCCCTCATTGACCAGAGCCCGTTGTGTCACGGGCTTGCCGCATTGCCGCCAGTATCCAGCCTGCCGGAACTGGTGGCAAGCCGTCGTGGCTTAGGGCAAAGGTCGGGGCGTAGCTACTGGAATCGTCGCAAACCGCGCTGCCGCGGGTGCGAAGCGCGGGCTGCGGTTTAATCCCGGGAAACGTTAACTGTTGTTCGCCGGCTTGGCGGCAGCGGCGGGCTTGGTCGCGGCCTTGGGCTTGGCGGGCTTGGCCGCCTGATCGCCGCCTGCCGCAGGCTTCGCCACGGCATCGTGTTTGGTCGCGGCTTGCTTGGACCCGGCCGGCTTGGCTGCGGTCTTGGCGTCACCCTTGGCGTCACTCTTGGCACTGGATTTGGCGGCAGACTTGGCTTCGGACTTGGCGTCCGGCTTCACCGCCGCCGTCTTGGTGTCCTTGCCTGCGTCCTTGTTTCCATCCTTGGGCTTGTCGGCGGCGTCAGGCTTCTTGGCGACGCGCGACTTCTTGCCGCGCGGCTTGGACGCGGCCTGCTGGTCGGCATCGGCCGCGACCGCCGCGATCAGGGCGGTGCCGGTGCGCGTCGGGCCGGTATAGACCAGCACGGGTTCGGCCGCCGCGGGGGCCGAGGCCATCAGCTCGGAAGCCTTCATCATCAGGGGCGGCTGCAGGCCCGCCGTGAAGAAGGTGACCTGGGCTTCTCCGCCAGTGGCCGAGGCCGATCCGGTCGCGCCGCCATTGGCCGCAATCAGCGCATCGTCGTCGTCACTGGCCGGCCGCCTGCGGTGGGGCCCGCACATCTCGTCGCGCAGGTTCGGCGGCGAGGCGTCGACCGGCACGAGATTGTCGACGGTGCCGAGCGAGGGGCGCAGCCAGGTGAGATTGTCTTGAGCGAAGCCGCGCTCGAGCAACTGCGCCGCCTTCACCGCGCGCGCCGTGCCGGAACTGGCGCCGAGCACCACCGCGATCAGCCGGCGGCCATTGCGCGTGGCCGAGGCCACGAGGTTGTAGCCGGAGGCGCAGATGAAGCCGGTCTTGAAACCGTCGGCGCCGGGATAGCGGCCGATCAGCTTGTTGAAATTACCGGTCACGCGCTTGCCGAAGCGGATCGCCGGGATGTGTGCGAAGTACTCGTATTCCGGCAGGTCGCGCAGGAACGCGCGCGCCAGGATTCCGAGATCGCGCGCGGACGTGATCTGGCCGTCGGCGGGCAGGCCGTTCGGATTGACGTAGCTCGTCTGCGTCATGCCGAGCTTCTTCGCGGTGTCGTTCATCATTGCGGAGAAGCCGTCGATCGAGCCGCCGACGCCTTCGGCCAGCACCACGGCCATGTCGTTCGCCGACTTGACCATCATCATCTTCAGCGCGTTGTCGACCGTGAGCTGCGTTCCTGGGCGGAATCCCATCTTCGAGGGCGACTGCGAGGCCGCCGTCGGCGACACCGTGAGCAGCGTGTCGAGCGTCAGCCTGCCGTCCTTGACCGCATTCAGCGTGACATAGGCGGTCATGATCTTGGTGACGGAGGCCGGATACCAGGGAATGGTCGCGTTGTCGGCCTGCAGCACCTTGCCGCTGTCGGCCTCGATCAGCAGCAGCGCTTCGGCGCTCGCCGCGCGCGGCGCGAGCAATGCGGCGCATGCGAGGCCCGCAGCGAACAGGTTGAACAGCGATTTGCGAAGCAGCGGGCGAAGGGCGTGCACTATCCGATTCCGGTCCTTGGAGATCCGCCGGTTCCGGTCGGCTCTCGTGATCTGATGGTCGGTTCCTGAAATCCAGCGCCGCCGCTTGCGGCGTCGCAAACCTATACCGGCTCGTGCGTCGAGAATAGGGGGATCGCCGCGGTATTCCGCAATGAAATAGGCCGAATTTCGACGGTGCCGTGGGGACTTGCTATGGGGATTTGGCAGCCGTCGCGGCAGTCTCGGCCGCCGTCACGCTGGCCCGTGCGTCCTCCTGAACCATGAACTGGGCCCTGGCAAGCTCGGCGAAATGGCCGCCTTTGGCCACGAGTTCATCGAAAGTTCCGCTTTCGATCACGCGCCCATTCTCGAACACCAGGATCCGCGTGGCGTTGCGGATGGTCGATAGGCGGTGGGCGATCACGAAGGTGGTGCGGCCCTTCATCACTTCGTCGAGAGCGGCATTCACCTTGGCCTCGGTGACGGCGTCGAGCGCGCTGGTAGCCTCGTCCAGGATCAGGATCGGCGGATCCTTCAGCAGCGCACGGGCGATGGACAGGCGTTGGCGCTCGCCGCCGGAGAGCATGCGGCCGCGTTCGCCGGCATTGGTCTCGAAGCCACCGCTGCGCTCGATGAACTCGAGCGCCTGCGCGCGCTCCGCCGCCTTGCGCATCTCGGCCTCGGTCGCGTCCGGCTTGCCGACGCGCAAATTATCGGCGATCGAGCGGTTGAACAGCAGCGCTTCCTGGAACACCACGCCGATGTTTCGCCGCAGCGAGGTCAGCGTGACGCCGCGCACGTCCATGCCGTCGATCTTGATGACGCCGGACTGCGGATCGAAGGCGCGATGCAACAGCGCAATCGCAGTCGACTTGCCGGCGCCGGTCGGGCCGACCAGCGCAATGGTCTGGCCGGGCAGGGCGGTGAAGGTGAGGTCCTCGATCGCAGGCCGCTTGCCGTCATAGGAGAACGTGACGTCGTTGAACTCGACGAGGCCCGACAGCCGGCCGGCATCGATTGCGTCGGGCCGGTCGTGCACCGCGGGCACGGCGTCGAGCACATTGAAGAACTCGCGCAGGCGCGGGGCTTCCATGAACACGTTGTTGATGAAGCTCACGACCTGCTCGAGCTTCTGGATCAAAAGCGTCGCGAAGCTCACGAACATCACGATGTCGCCGACCGAGGTGAGCCCCTGGTCGTGTAGGGCGATGCCGAAGGTGAAGATCGCGAGCACCGTGATGGTCGTGGAGGCGCGTGTGATCACGGTGACCAGCGCCCACCACGACAGCACCGGCATCTGCGCGGCCAGCAGCTCGTCGGCGACGGAGCGCAGCCCCTTCACCTCAGATTCGACGCGCACGAAACTCTGCACCAGCGCGACGTTGCCGAGCGCGTCGGAGGCGCGCGCGGAGAGCTCGCTGTAGTGCTCCTCGACCGCCATCTGCATGCCGAAGGTCCTGCGCACCACGAAGGTGGTCAGCGCGGTGAAGACGATGCAGAGCACGAACAGCAGAATCGCCAGCCGCCAGTTCAGGTAGAGCGACAGCGGCAGCAGCACCACGACCGAGAGGATCGCGGCAAAATGCTCGCGGAAGAAGCCGAGCCAGAGCCGCCACAGCGCGTCCGTGCCGTTGAGCATCACCTTCATCAGCCGGCCGGAATGG
Source organism: Bradyrhizobium sp. USDA 327 (assembly GCF_041262065.1). Classification (NCBI taxonomy): domain Bacteria; kingdom Pseudomonadati; phylum Pseudomonadota; class Alphaproteobacteria; order Hyphomicrobiales; family Nitrobacteraceae; genus Bradyrhizobium; species Bradyrhizobium sp. USDA 327. The sequence continues at coordinate 7,863,054 of NZ_JBGCCW010000001.1, forward strand.
GTGCCGGAATGGAAGGTCAACGGCAGTTGCAGGATGTGCTCGAAATAGCTGGTCAGCACCGCCTGACGCTGGCGGTGCGAGAGCCGGTCGGCTTGCAAGGCCACGAGCGCGCTGCACGCGATGGTGAACAGCCCGAACGCGACCCAGGCAGCCAGGAACGGCCAGGCCGAGTTCGACCCGGCCACCGACTTGCCCGAGAGCACGTCGACGATACGGCCGAACAGCACAGGCTCGGCGAATTGCGTGCCCGCGAGCAGGAGATTGGCGACCGCGAGCATCCAGCCCAGCCGCGCTTCCTTGCCGAGCAGTTCGAGAACGCGGGTGTAGAGACGGAGGATCGACATGCGAGCGACGAACTCGAGTGGGTAACGGAGCCCGTATTTTAAGCAGGGATCGTGCGGGAGATATAGCGGAAGCTGTCAGTTTTGCTCAATTGATCAGCCGCCCGGCGACCGGTGGCAGGAACCGGTCATCGAAGATGTCACCCGCGGTGGGCCGCTTGCGGAATTTGAAGTCCTGCGCGATCTGGTCGATCGAGCGCTCCAGCCGCGCCGGCTCGACGCCGCCGAGGCCGTTGCGCCTGACCTCGTCCGTCAGGATGTGGTCGGCGAGGATGGTGCGCAGGCGCTCCAGCTCCAGGTTGCGGTCGCCGTCGTCGATGCGGCTCGCTGCCTCCTCCGCCGCTCGCCCCGGCTCCCTGACGGTCGCGGTGATGCCCGCCATCAAGGCGCGGACGAAGCCCTTCACCGCGTCCGGCTTTGCTGCGGCAAAGGCGGGATTGACTACCACGGCAAAGCCGTAGGCTTCGCAGCCGTAGTCCGCGTAGCGCAGCACGACGAGATCGGCTCCGGGCACGCCGCGGTCGCGCAGGTTCACCGCCGAGAGATAGCTGAAGCCGGCGACCGCATCGACCTGGCCCGCGGAGAGGATCGGCTCGCGTACCGCCGCGCTGATCTTGTGGAATTTGACGCGCGATGGATTGATTCCGTTCTGCCGCGCCAGCGCCGGCCACAGCCGAATCGACAGATCGCTGTCGGTGACGCCGACGGCCTTGTGATCGAGATCGGCCAACAGCTGGATGCCGCGGCTCTTGCGCGCGACGATCGCGTAGGGCGCGCTGTTGAACAGCACGAACACCGCCTTGACCGGCGCCGCGTCGTCCTTGTCGCGAAAGCGGATCAGCTCGTTGATGTCGACGAGCGCAAGCTCGCTGTCGCCCCTGGCGACGCGCGCGAGCGCCTCCGGCGATCCGCTTGCGCTGTTGAAGGACACGTTGAGGCGCTCGGCGCCGAACCTGCCGTCCTTCGCCGCAAGGAAAAACGGCGCCATGCTTGCGTCCGGCGGGCGGTCGAAGGTGAAGTGGATCGCAACGGGCGCGTTGGTCTCGGTCGCGCTGACGTCGCGTGCAATCAGCGTCGCAAGCAAGATCGAGAAAGCCAGCAGGCAGTGAAATGCGGTCGTCTTGAATCCTGACATCGGTTGCGCCGGTCCCGCATTGTTATGGTTTCGTGACGCTTGCAGCGCGCGGCCCGCGACGACCGTGCGCGCGCCAACATGAACGGCGGATGAGCGACGTTGCGGCATCGTTACGCAATCCCGTTCAGCTTGTGTTGGGGTTGAGGAACCTAACTTAGGTTATGCGGGTTTTGATAGGCATGAGCCTGTCCGCAGGCGTCCGTTCCAGGTCCCAAAGGAGGGCCCAAGACATGTTCGAGCGATTCTCCAGATTTGCGGGCCGAAAGGCCGTTCTCGCCACTACCGCGGTGCTGGCGCTGACCACGATTGCCCCGACCGCGTCATATGCGGGCGGTCGCCACTGGCATGGCGGTGGAGGCGGCGCGGCCGCAGCTGCGGCTTTCGCGGCCATAGGCACGGGTCTCGCCATCGCGGCCAGCCGCAATGCCTACGCCTATGACTACGGTCCGGGCTACGGCTATTACGGCGGTCCGGCCTATTACAGCGCTCCGGCCTACGGTCCCTATTATGGTCCGGGCCCGAACTACCAGTATCAGCGCTATGGCGGCACGGCTCCGTCCGAGTTCTGCGGCCAGGGCTACTATCAGAACTGCTACTAGTTCGGCATCCATGGGTTGACCATGACGGGCCGTCGCGCTTGCCGCGTCGGCCCGTTTTCTGCTTTTATTGTCGCGCGTTAACGCGCTTGCCATTGGTTTAGAGTAGTTTTGAGTACCATGAGTGATTCGCTTGAGCGGCTATATCTGGCTGTGCTCGCGGCCAGAGATCTTGATCCGGCAACATCGCGCACCGCCCGGCTGTTTCAGCGCGGCCCTTCCAAAATGGCCAAGAAGCTGGCCGAAGAGGCCATCGAAGTCGTAATCGATGCGGTCAACGGCGATAGCGAGGCCGTGATCCGGGAAAGTGCCGATCTGCTCTACAATCTCACCGTGCTGTGGGCCTCGGCCGGGGTACGTCCCGAGGACGTCTGGCGGGAGATGACGCGGCGTGAGGACATGCTCGGCATTGCCGAGAAGCTGCCGAAATCACCGATGAAACTGCCCAAAGTCGCGTCACCCCGCGTTGCGGCCAGGCGGCCAATTGTCGCGCTCGAGGGCCGTGCCGCGCGCAAGCGCCACTAGAAACGTCATAATTCGCCTCAATCTCGGCATGGACAAATCCGTCCCATGGTGCTTCATCGCGGCGCCATGCTGAAACGTATTTACGACTGGTGCATCGACGCCGCCCACAAGCCCTATGCGCTCTGGATCATGGGTGTCGTCTCCTTCGCCGAAAGCTCCTTCTTTCCGGTCCCGCCGGATGTGATGCTGATTCCGATGTCACTGGCGCGCCCGCAGCGTGCCTGGCTCTATGCGGCGGTCTGCACCGCGACCTCGGTGCTCGGCGGCATCGTCGGCTACGCCATCGGAGCGCTGCTGTTCGACTCGGTCGGCCAATGGCTGATCCAGGTCTACGGCCTCGGCGACAAGGTCGACGCCTTCCGCGCCTCCTATGCGGAATGGGGCGCGGTGATCATCCTTCTCAAGGGGTTGACGCCGATCCCCTACAAGCTCGTCACCATCACCTCGGGCTTTGCCGGCTACAACATCATCCTGTTCATCCTCTGCTCGATCGTCGCGCGTGGCGGACGCTTCTTCGTCGTCGCGATCCTGCTCAACCGCTACGGCGACTGGATCCGAGTCAGGATCGAACGGCATCTCGGATTGTGGGTCGCGATCGGCGCGATCGTGCTGGTGCTCGGCTTCGTGGTGGCGGTCAAGTTGATCTAAAGCATGATCCGGAAGAGTGCGCAGCGGTTTTCCGAAAAGATCATGCTAAAACAACAACGTAAAGCGCGATGACGATTCATCCTAATCGCATCGCGCTTTAGGAGCCCTGGCGGCTTTGCCGCAGGACCGGCTTCGGCTACGGTTGCCGCCATGATGGTTCGATCCGGCAATCCGGCGGTGCGGCTCGGGACGCTGACGTCAGCGGCGCTGCTGCTCCTCCTCAGTGGCGGCGGCATCGGGTGGACGCAATCTGCACCGCCATCGCTCGGCCTCCAGCAGCAGGGGGCCCAGGCCGCGCCGTCGCCCTCGACGCCGGCCTCTTCCGCCGCGCCGCCGCGCGAGGAAAATCCCGGGCTGATCAATGAAATGGGCAAGCTGTTCGACAAGCTGCCTTCGATCCTGCCGCCGATCAAAAGCCCGAGCGAGACCATGAGCGACCTGTCGCGGCTGGCCACGCCCTCGACCATGGTATCAGGGCGCGTGGTCTGCCCCATCTCGTCAAACGGCGCGCCCGACTGCAAGCAGGCCGCCGACCAGCTCTGCCAGGGCAAGGGCTACAAGGAAGGCAAGAGCCTGAATGCCGACTCCGCCGAGAAGTGCTCGGCCAAGGTTCTCATTCCTGGCAGGCAGCGTAAACCGGACGACTGCCGCACCGACACCTTCGTGACCAGCGCGCTGTGCCAGAACTGACGTGACGGCCCAGCGCGGAAGCAGCAAGGAGCGCCCATGAGCCGGACGGAGCAGGACTTCCTCGGACAGCGTGAGATCGCCGACGACATCTATTACGGCGTCCAGACCATCCGCGGGAAGGAGAACTTCCACATCACCGGCATTCCGATGAGCCAGGAGCCTTACTTCGTGAAGGCGCTTGGCTACGTCAAGAAGGCTGCCGCCATGGCCAATCGCGATCTCGGTGCGATCGAAGCCAAGGTCGCGGACGCCATCATCCTCGGCTGCGACCGCGTCATCGCCGGCGACATGATGGATCAGTTCGTCACCGACTTCATCCAGGGCGGCGCCGGCACCTCCACCAACATGAACGCCAACGAGGTGATCGCGAACCTCGCACTGGAAGCGCTCGGTTTCAGCAAGGGCGACTACCAGCACGTCAGTCCCAACGATCACGTCAATTACGGCCAGTCGACCAACGACACCTATCCGACCGCCTTTCGGCTGGCGCTGATCCTGCGGCTCGAGAGCTACATGACGGCGCTGCGCCAGCTCCAGGAGGCCTTCTTCACCAAGGGCCGCGAATTCGATCGCGTGCTGAAGATGGGCCGCACGCATCTCCAGGACGCGGTGCCGATGTCGCTCGGGGCCGAATTCCGCGGCTGGGGCACCACCATCGGCGAGGAGGTCGACCGCATCTCGGAAGCGCGCGCGCTGCTGCGCGAGATCAATCTCGGTGCCACCGCGATCGGCACCTCCGTCACGGCCGCGGTCGGCTATCCCAAGCTCGCCGTGCGGCACCTCGGCGCGCTCACCGGCGTCGACTTCGTGCTTGCCGGCGATCTCGTCGAGGCGACCTCCGACACCGGCGCCTATGTGCAGCTCTCGGGCGTGCTGAAGCGCACGGCGAGCAAGCTGACGAAAATCTGCAACGACATCCGCCTCCTCGCCTCGGGCCCGCGCGCCGGCTTCAACGAGATCAATCTGCCGCAGCTGCAGCCGGGCTCCTCGATCATGCCCGGCAAGGTCAATCCGGTGATCCCCGAGGTCGTCAACCAGACCAGCTTCCTCGTCATCGGGCTCGACACCACGGTGACGCTCGCGGCTTCCGCCGGCCAGCTCCAGCTCAACGTGATGGAGCCGGTGATCTCGTTCGCGCTGTTCTTCTCGATCCGCACCATGGAGCGCGCGGTCAACAGCCTGCGCGAGAATTGCGTGGTCGGCATCACCGCCAACGAGGAGCACACCCGCAACATGGTGCTGAACTCGCTCGGTATCGTCACCGTGCTGAAGCCGCTGCTCGGCTACAAGCAATGCGCCGAGATCGCGCGCGAGGGTTACAAGAGCGGCAAGCCGCTGCACCAGATCGTCGTGGTCGAGCGCAAACTGCTCACGCAGGAGAAGTGGGACGAGATGTTCTCGTTCGAGCGGCTGATCAATCCGGATTTGATTGGTTGAGCTCTTTGCCGCGCTGGCGGTGTTTACCTCTCCCATAGGGAGAGGTCGGCGCGTAGCGCCGGGTGAGGGGTTACGCTCGCTCGTGGGACTTGATCCCCTCACCCGAATTGCTGCGCGATTCGACCTCTGCCTATGGGAGAGGCGAAGAAGGAATTCCGCTGCTTGGAATTGCGCCAGCCGCGTCCTCCTCCGGCGTCAAAACGCAATACTTGACAGTGGAAAGATTGCCTTGTTGGTATGACCCCAACCTTCGATTTGACCGTCAACAGAGGATCGTTTCGCAATGTCTATGCCTGCCTTGTTCAAAGGGCGCCTGTCGATCCCGGTGATCGGCTCGCCGCTCTTCATCATCTCGGTGCCCGATCTCGTGATCGCGCAGTGCAAGGCTGGTGTGGTCGGCTCGTTTCCGGCGCTGAATGCGCGGCCGCCGGAGCTGCTCGACGAATGGCTGGCGCGGATCACCGAAGAGCTCGCGGCGTATGACCGCGCCCATCCCGACAAGCCGTCGGCGCCGTTCGCAGTCAACCAGATCGTGCACAAGTCGAACAACCGGCTCGACCATGACATGCAGCTCTGCGCCAAGTACAAGGTGCCGATGATCATCTCCTCGCTCGGCGCGCGCGAGGAGCTGAACCAGGCCGTGCACGGCTGGGGCGGCATTGTCTTCCACGACGTGATCAACCAGAAATTCGCCCACAAGGCGATCGAGAAGGGCGCCGACGGCCTGATCCTGGTCGCAGCCGGCGCCGGCGGCCATGCCGGCACCATCTCGCCGCTGGCTTTCGTTGCCGAAACGCGAAAATGGTTCGACGGTCCGATCGCGCTGTCGGGAGCGATCGGCAACGGCAAGGCCATCCGCGCTGCACGCATTCTCGGCGCCGACTTCGCCTATATCGGCTCGGCCTTCATCGCGACCAAGGAGGCCAATGCGGTCGAGCGCTACAAGGAGATGATCGCGGGATCGTCGGCCGACGATATCGTGTATTCCAACCTCTTCACCGGCGTGCACGGCAATTATCTGAAGCCCTCGATCCTCGCGGCCGGAATGGATCCCGACAATCTGCCGACGTCCGATCCTTCCAAGATGAATTTCGGCACCGACGCCTCCGGCGAGCGCGCCAAGCCGAAGGCCTGGAAGGAGATCTGGGGAAGCGGCCAGGGCATCGGCAGCATCGACAAGGTCGTACCAGCGGCCGGGCTGATCGCGCGCTTCAAGAAGGAGTACGAGGAAGCGATCGATCCGCCGCTGTAGTTCTCGTGTCCCGGACGCGGTGCAATGCGTAGCATTGCTCCGCAGAGCCGGGGGGACTCATCGCCGCCACGCGTGGACCCCGGACGGCGCACCGCTATGCGCACCGCCGCGTCCGGGGAACGTCAACCGAGACGGATTGAAATGATGACCGCCATCTACCGCGTCGACGGCAACAGCGTCGTCACCAGTCCGGATGCGGCCGGCCCCTGGGACCGGCGCATGCAGCACGGCTCGGCGCCGGCTTCGCTGGTGACATGGGCGGCCGAACGCATTCCGACGCCTGTTGCGATGGACATCGCCCGCGTCACGATCGATCTGATGCGGCCGGTGCCGGTCGCGCCGCTCACGATCGTGACTGAAGTCTTGCGCGAGGGCCGCAAGATCCAGCTCTGCGGGATCAAGCTGCTCGCGGACGGCGTACAGGTCGTCGGAGCCACCGTGCTGAAGGTCAGGCGCCAGGTGCTGAACCTGCCCGATGACGTCGAGGAGTTGCCGGTCACGCTGCCGTCGCCGGAGGACTCGCTGGTCGAGGACGGTCACGCCGCCACCAGCCCGTTCGTGCGATCGGTCTCGATGCGCGCCGCGCGCGGCCGTTTCGGCCAGGCCGGCGCCGGCGCGATCTGGTTTCGCGTCGACCATCCGCTGATCGCCGGTGAAGCGGTGTCGCAGGCGATGCGCGCCGTGGTCGCCGCCGACTTCTCCAACGGCACTGCCTCAACGCTCGACTTCCGTGCCTGGACCTACATCAACGCCGATCTCACCGTGAATTTTTCGCGCCAACCCATCGGTGAGTGGATCTTGCTCGATGGCGAGTCGTGGATCGGTGCCGACGGCGCCGGCCTTGCGATGTCTCGGCTGGCAGACCGGCAGGGCTATTTCGGCCGGGCGGTGCAGAGCCTGGTGATCGAGAAGCGGTGAGCGCGACGGCAAGCGTCGCTCTTGGAGCCGATTGAACGGCAGGCTTCCGCCGCCGCGGAAGGGATGCAAGGTCGTGCTCGACCAGGGCATCCTGCCAGTTCACATTCCGTAGAAGATCTTGATCTCCCACAGCACCACGATGATCGCCGTGATCAACGTGACCGCGGCGATTGCACTTTCCAGGGAAGCGACTCTCATCTCTTACTCCGCTTCCCAGCCCCATCAGCGGTCTAGGTGATTCCCTGATTCGCCGGCAATTCGTGGACCTCGCCGCCACCCAACTCCGTTGCGTGTTGTGGTGTCCCGGCCACAACTCCCCCGTAGAATCCCGGGGTGCTCATCCCACCATCCGGTCCCGCCCGCTCCAGAAGCCCGCCCGCAGCACCTTCTTGTCGACTTTGCCGACGCCGGTCATCGGCAATTGCTCTACGAACTGAACCTGCTTCGGGGCATGCGCCGAGCCCTTTCGCGTCTTGACCAGGTTGATCAGCTCGTCCGGATCGGGCTTTGCCCCCTCGCGCGGTACGACGATGGCGGTGACGGCCTCGCCCCACTTCTCGTCGGGAATGCCGACGACCGCCACCATCGCCACATCCGCATGCTGCGACAGCACGTCCTCGACCTCGCGCGGGAAGATGTTGAAGCCGCCGGACACGATCATGTCTTTCTTGCGGTCGAGGATGAACATGTAGCCGCGCTCGTCCCTGCGCGCGATGTCGCCGGTATGGACCCAGCCGTTCTTCAGCGTCTCGGCGGTGACGTCCGGCCGCTTCCAGTACTCCGCCATCACATGCGGGGCACGCACGCAGATTTCGCCGGGCTCGCCCGCCTTCACTTCCTGGTCGTTGTCGTCGAGGATCTTGACCTCGCACGCTGCGATCGGGAAACCGCAGGACAGGAACAGCTCCGGGTTCTTGGGATCGTGGTCGGCCTTGCGCAGGACCGAGACGGGATAGCATTCGGTCTGGCCGTAGAGCTGCGAGAATACGGGCCCGATGCATTCGATACCCTCGAGCAGCCGGCTCGGCGACATCGCGGAGGCGCCATAGAGCACGAGCTCGAGCGAGGACAAATCGGTCTTCTCCAGTGCGGGATGATCGAGCAGCACATAGATCATGGTCGGAACGAACAACGTGAAGTTGATGCGCTCGCGTGCGATCGTCGTCAGCACCGCCTCGGGATCGAAACCTTTCAGCATGTGCACCGTGCCGCCGCGCATCAGGGTCGGCAGCACCTTTGTGCCGGCGACATGGCTGATCGGCGCGACCGTGAGATAGCGCGCAGCCTCCGGAATCTCGAAATCGGCCAGGATCGCGCCGGCGGCTCCGGCATTCTCGCGATGATAGCGTAGCGCGCCCTTGGATTTGCCGGTGGTGCCGCCGGTGTAGTTCAGCGTGGCGAGATCGTCGGGGCCGGCAAGGCACAGCGGGCTCGCGTGTCCGGCATTTTCGATGGCGGCCAGCAGATCGACGCCGTAGCCGGCCGGCCCCATGGTGAAGACCGCCTTCAGCCGGCCGGCCTTGGCAGCGAGCTCGCCACCGCGGTCGCGGAAGGCGGCCGCATCGACCACCAGCATCTCGGCCTCGGAGTCCTCGAGCTGGAACAGCTGGTCCTCCAGCGATCCCAGCGGATGCAGCCAGGTGATGCAGAGCCGTGCCAATTGCGCGGCGACGCCGGCGCACCAGGTATCGGCGCGATTCGCGGTGAGGAAGGCGACGCGCGCGCCGGGCTGCAATCCAAGCCGCATGAACACGCCCTGGATGCGTCCGATCAGGTCGATCGTACCGCGATAGCTCAGCGATCCGCCGGGCCAGGCGAAAGCGGTGCGGTCGGGATAGCGCGACAGCGCCCGTAGCGTCTGCGCACAAGCTGGAGGCGATGCGTGGAGCGGATCAGACATATGTTTCCTCGTTGCTTTGTCACCGGCTTCTGGCGTGCCAATGTTGTCGATGACGCTAGCACAGAGACTGCGGGAGGGAACGACAACGCCCGCGCAGGGAGGCATGCATGCCATCGGATCGACTGCAACGCTTCCGCGATCGTCTCGCGCTGCCGCTGATCGCGGCGCCGATGTTTCTGGTGTCGGGCGTCGAGCTCATGGTCGCGTCTTGCCGCAATGGGGTGATCGGCAGCTTTCCCACCGCGAATTGCCGCGACACGGAACAACTCGACGCATGGCTCACCGAGATCGGCACGCGGCTGCGACAGCATGAAGATCAAACCGGGCGCAAGGTCGCGCCGCTCTGTCCGAACCTGATCGTGCACCGCTCCAATGCGCGGCTCGCACAGGATCTCGCCGTGCTGCTGCGGCACGGGCCGGAGATCGTCATCACCTCGGTCGGATCGCCCGCGCAGGTGTTGAGGCCACTCCATGATGCCGGGGCGTTGGTGCTGGCGGATGTCGCCTCGATCCGCCACGCCGAGCGTGCGGCGGAAGCCGGCGCGGACGGGCTGGTGCTGCTCACGGCGGGCGCGGGCGGGCAGACCGGCTGGCTCAACCCGTTCGCCTTCGTCCGCGCGGTGCGCGCATTCTACGACGGCATCATCGTGCTGGCGGGCGGCATCAGTGACGGCTACGCGCTGCGGGCCGCTGAAGTGCTCGGCTGCGATCTCGCCTATATGGGCACGAAGTTCATTGCGACGCGGGAGAGCATGGCGGACGTTCGCTACAAGCGGATGCTGGTCGAGAGCGGCGCCGACGACATCCTGCTCACCACCGCGTTCACGGGCTTGCAGACCAGCATGCTGCGGCCGTCAATCGTCGCCGCCGGACTTGATCCGGACGACCTGCCGGCGCGCGGCGCGATTGACATCGTCAAGGACATCGACGTCGCCGCGCGCGAGAACCGGCCGAAGCGCTGGCGCGACATCTGGAGCGCCGGGCACTCCGCATCTGGGGTGACGGAGGTGCTCGCGGTCGACGATCTCGTCGCGCGGACGCGTGCGGAATATCGCGAGGCGGGTGGGCGGTAGCCGATCCAGTCCTGCCGGGACATCGATGTTCTCCCAGCCCGATCACAGTTAATCGAGCGCGCCCCTGCGCGCCCGCATTTAACGGCAGATTAACCATCGCCCGCCAAGAATCCCCTTCACGGCCGCCAACCAGGACCGAGAGGGGACAGGCGATGGACTTCGATTTTCTCAACAGCAAGTCAGCTGCGACGATGGACGAGATCCGCGTCCGCGTCGCCCATGCCCTGGCCCGCCACCCGCTGTGCCGCAACGTCCGTTTCGACATCGTCAGCGTCCCCCGCACCCGCCGCGGCGGCAATTGGACGGTGACGCTGCAATCGGTCGAGCCGCGTGCGGTCTGGGAGGCCTCGGAGATCGTGGCCGACATCCAGGATGCCTATGACCTCGCGGCAGCTGCCTGATTTTCTTGAGCTTTTCGGGCGGTGTCGCCGCAGTCCGCTCGATTTGCCGCTGCAATGGCACCGTTAAGCCTTAATTATCGCCCAGTTTTTGGGGCACTGATCACGTGGACTTGAAGTCGGACGCGGAGAGACGTTTGTCCAAAGCCATCACCATCGTCGCGCTGACCTGCTTCCTCGTCCTCGGCGCCGCCACCACCGCCATTCTCGGCCGCGACAGCGTGCCCAGCGTCAGCGCCGAGATGATCGCCCAGACGCCTCCTCCCAAGCCGCTGGCAACCAACCGCGCCGCCAAGGCCGACCGTCTGGTCCCGACGCTTGCGCTGGCCTCGGCCGCGATCGAGCCGGTCCAGGTGGCCGCCGACAAGCTTTCGCAGGCGCCCGTCCTGACCGAGCCGCTGCGTCAGGCCTTCGCCGCCGCGACGCCCTCCGATTTCGCGATGCCGAACGCGAGCGTGCACGAGGCGCCCGCCGGGACGGAGGTTCCAACCGTCGAAGTTCCGGCCAAGCCGAAGGTCGTCGCCAAGCCGCAGCCGCAGAAGCCTTATTCGCTGCTGTCCGACGGGCAGATCGCAGGCATCAGGGATCGCCTGAAACTGTCGTCGTCGCAGGAATATTACTGGCCCTCGGTCGAGACCGCGCTTCGCAACGTCGCCCGCAAGATCCAGGCGAACAAGCTGTCGAATCCGAACGCGCCGCCCGGTTCGCAGATCGACCCGAATTGCGACGAGGTGCAGCAGTTGAAGTCGGCCGCGATGCCGCTGTTGTTCCAGCTGCGTGACGACCAGAAGGAAGAAGTGCGCAAGCTCGCTCGCCTCATCGGGCTCGAGAAGGTCGCGCAGCAAATCTGATCCGCGCGGTTTCCTGTTTCAGGAGCCGCGGCCATCAGGAACATCTGGCAATCCCCACGCGTTGCCCGCTCCAAAAGAGGGAGTGGATGAATGCGCGCCTCGACAGCCTATTTTGTCGGTGCCGGAACCATCATCGCGGCCATCGCCATTGGTCTCGGCGGCGGTATCGTTGCCGGCAACATCATGCATCCGGTCGCATCCAAGCAGGGCCCGGATACCAGCAAGGTGGCGCAGCGCACGGAGGCTGCCACGCCGGCGACCGCGAACGGGCCGTCCGAGCGCGTGAACTATCTCACCGGCTCGCAGGCCTTCGGCGCAATGATCGCAGCGCCCGCGCGGGCCGAAGCAAAGCCTGAAGCCGCAAAGCCTGACACGCAAACCGCGCAGGCGAATCCTGAACCACCGGCGCCGCAGCCTTCGCAAGCCGCTGCAGTCGAGCCGTCCAGGCCGGCCCCGCCATCGTCACCACAGGCGGCAAAACCTGCCGAGCAGCAGGCCTCGACCGAGCCGTCATCCGCCTCGAACAATGCCTATGCCAAAGCGCGGGAGTCCGACGTGAAGCGTGCCGCGACCGAACGGCGCCGCGCCGAGCGCCGCGAGCGCTGGGCCGAGCGCCGGCACTATGAATTGCGCGAACCGCGCGGCATGCGCGACCGCACCGATTGGGATGACGTCGCGCGCAACGTCCGCGAAGATTCCGATGCGCGCGACTATGCAGGCCGGCCACGCAGCGGTTTTCCGCAGATCAGGCTGTTCGGGCCTGATGACGACTAAAGCGCGATGAGACCAGGATGTATCGTCATCGCGCTCCGGGTCAGTGTTTGAGCACGATGTTCTCGGAAAACCGCCGCACACTTTTCCGGATCATGCTTCGGCGCTCGAGCGAGGATCGCGCTGCAAGGGACAAAGTGCGCCGTCACGTCGCGCCACTGTCATTTCATGCCCGCGCGCCGCAGGCCTTCGAGATAATGCGCACGATCCTCTTCCCGCAGCATCGGCAGCTCGCGCGTGATCCACGCAAGCGAGACCTCGGGCTGGGCGCGGCGCAGGCCTTCCAGGGCGGACGCCGCAAGCGCCGGATCTCCTGACATCCCGGCGGCGGCCGTCAGCACGCGGTGCGCGCCGACGAAATCTCCGCGCTGGCGCATCGATTCCCGTGCCATCTGGACGGCTCCCTCATAGTCGCGGCCGACGAACCGGGCATAGGCCGCAACCCCGCAATAGATCGCCGCGAGCGGGTCGCGCGGGCTCAGCCGCAGCGCGCGACGGGCGGCGGCATCGCCGTCCTGCCATCGTCCGGCATAGCACAGCGTCACGCCGTGAAAGGCGTGCGCCATCGCGAAATTCGGGTTGAGCCTCAGGGCCAATTCGAATTCTGCCAACGCGTCGTCGAAGCGGCGGCGGAACAGATAGGTGTAGGCGAGGCCGTGATGGGCCCAGGCATCCTCGCGATCGGCCTCCACCGCCGCGAGCGCCGCACGTTCGGCAAGCGGCAAGGTCGCGGCCATGTCGGCCCAGCCCATATGCGCGCCGAACATATGGCTGGTCGCAAGCAGGCCCAGTGCCTTGCCATAGGCGGGATCGATCGCGACGGCCTGTTCCAGTAGCCCTTGCGCGGCGGCATTGTCCTCGCGGGTAATGCGCCAGTAATGCGACAGGGCGCGCATCACGAGGTCCCATGCATCCAGGCTGCCCGGAGGCTTCTGCTGGGCTCGGAAGCTTTCGGCGGCATAGAGCTGCGGCTCGATCGCGGCGACGATCGCCTCGGTGATCTCGTCCTGCACGGCGAAGATGTCGGCGAGCTCTCGGTCGTAGCGTTCGGCCCAGAGATGGCTGCCGGTCGAGACGTCGTTGAGCTGGGCCGAGATGCGCACCCGCTCGCCGCTCCGCCGCACGCTGCCTTCGACCACGTAGCGCACCCCGAGTTCCCGTGCGACCTCGTGGATGTGCACGGCGCGGCCCTTGTAGACGAAGGAGGAATTGCGCGCGACGACGAAGAACCATCGCAGCTTCGACAGCGCGGTGATGATGTCCTCGCTGATGCCGTCGGAGAAATAATCCTGCCCGGCCTCGCCGCTCATATTCGTGAAGGGCAGCACGGCGATCGCGGGCCGCTCGGGCAGCGCGAAGGCTGCCTGGGTCTGGGCGACACGAACCGGCTCCGTTGCGACCGCGCCGAGCTGTGTCTGGACATCACCGACGAAGCGAAAGCCCTTGCGGGTGATGGTGCGGATCAGTGTCTGACTTGCGCCATTGTCGCCGATCGCCTTGCGCGCCGCGTTGATCCGGCTGGTCAGGGTGGATTCGGACACGCTGCGCCCGTGCCAGATCTTGTCGATCAACTCGTCCTTGCTGACCACCCGGTCGCGGTTCTGCATGAGGTGGACGACGAGATCGAACACCTGCGGCTCCACGGCAATGGGAACCTGCTCGCGGCTCAGCTCGCGCCGGTCGGTATCCAGAAGGTGGTCCCGGAACAGAAACTGCACTTCGAAAACTCAGACCTCATGTGAAATCGGGCAAGCGAAATGACGAAATGAAATTCGGGTCGAAAATCATGTGTCTTTCGAAGGGGGCGCTTGGTTCATCGCGATTGCGTGATGGCAGCCATGCCCTCTCCGGAGGGGAATACAACCGGAGCTAGAATGTTGCGGTCGGCGGATCGCCGCCGGGCCGGGACCATGCTTGTCGCTCCACACCGTCATCCCGAGGCGTCAAGGCGCAGCGGAGGCCTCGAAGGATGGAGGGCCGCTGCATCGTGGTCGCTCATCCTTCGAGGCTCTTCGTGCGCTGCTGCGCATCGCACGCCTCGCACCTTCAAATGGCGGATTAACAGGATGACGTGCCGTCACAATGTCGTGGCGCGGTAAATGTGGCGAACGGTGAATGTCCATTGCCGAAATGCGTGGCCTGCGTAAGCTGCCGCCCACACAGAACACCAACCACGAAGAAACGCCCATGCCAGCTTTCCCCGCCTCCACCACGGTGCTCGACTCCCTGCTGTTTCGCGACGCCTTCGGCACGCCTGAGATGCGCGAGGTGTTCTCCGACGTCGCGACGGTCGCGCGCTATGCCGAGGTCGAGGTGGCGCTGGCGAAGGCGGAAGCGAAGTGCGGTGTGATCCCACAAGAGGCGGCCGCAGCGATCGCGGCGCGGACCGACGTCGCTGCGCTCGATTTCGATCTGCTCAGGCAGGAGACCGATGTCGTCGGCTATCCGATCCTCCCTTTGGTGCATCAGATGGCAAAGCAATGCGGCGAGGCCGGCCGCTACGTGCATTGGGGCGCGACCACGCAGGACATCATGGACACGGCTGTTGTGCTGCAACTGCGCGCTGCGATCGAGATCGTCGAACGCGACATCGCGGAGCTGCGCAAGATCCTTGCCGACCTCTCGAAGCGCCATCGCGACACGGCGATGGCGGGCCGAACCCATCTCCAGCAGGCGCTGCCGGTGACCTTCGGCTACAAGACCGCGATCTGGCTCGCGATGTTCGATCGTCATGCCGAGCGTCTGGCGCAAATGAAGCCGCGCGTGCTGGTCGGCCAGTTCGCCGGCGCTGCCGGCACGCTGGCCTCGCTTGGCGACAAGGGATTCGAGGTGCAGGCGGCGCTCTGTGCCGAGCTGAAGCTCGGCGTTCCGGCCTCGACCTGGCACGTCGCGCGCGACGGATTCGCCGAAGCTGTGAACTTCCTCGCCCTCGTCACCGGTTCGCTCGGCAAGATCGCGCTCGACATCATGATCATGGCCTCGACCGAGTTCGCCGAGGTCTACGAGCCCTTCGTCAAGGGGCGCGGCGCCTCCTCGACCATGCCGCAGAAGCGCAACCCGATCTCCTCCGAACTGATGCTTGCGGCGTCCAAGGCGGTGCGCCAGCACGCAGGCCTGATGCTCGACGCCATGGTGCAGGATTTCGAGCGCGCCACGGGTCCCTGGCACGCCGAATGGATGGCCATCCCCGAAAGCTTCGTGCTGACCGCTGGCGCGCTGCACCAGGCGAAATTTGCGCTCGCAGGTCTCATCGTGGACGAGGCGAAGATGAACGACAACCTCGCCATCAGCCGCGGCCTGATTGTGGCCGAAGCGGTCATGATGGGGCTGGCGCCGCAGATCGGGCGGCAGGAGGCGCATGACGTGGTCTATGATGCATGCCGTCAGGCCAACGAGAAGGGAATCAGCCTTGCCGATGCGCTGTCCGCAGATTCGCGGATATCGAGCCGCATCGATCGCGCCACAATCGAGGCGCTCACCTCACCGAAAAATTACCTCGGACTCGCGCCCGCCATGGTCGACCGGGTGCTGATATCGGCAACGCGTTGAAAACCAAAATGCGTGAAACTGCGTATCTTTCGTGCGTTGCAGGACGCTCGCACACTTGTGTCTTGCGATGCTAGACTTAGATTGAGCGAGAGACTTTCGGCAGAGGGCCCGGCATGACTGATCAACGCAACACCTCCACTCCCATCGATCCCGCGAAGCTCGACCGGCTGGCCGAGGTGGCGGTGAAGGTGGGCCTGGGCTTGCGGCCGGGACAGGATCTGCTTCTGACGGCGCCCGCGATTGCGCTGCCGCTGGTGCGGCGGATCGCCGTGCATGCCTACAAGGCCGGCGCCGGCCTCGTGACGCCGATCCTGTCGGACGAGGAGATGACGCTGGCGCGCTACCGCCATGGCCACGACGCCAGTTTCGATCGTGCCGCCGGCTGGCTCTACGAGGGCATGGCCAAGGCGTTCTCGGACAACACCGCACGCCTCGCCATCGTCGGCGACAACCCGATGCTGCTGTCGGGCGAGGATCCTTCCAAGGTGGCGCGCGCGAGCAAGGCGAATTCGATGGCCTATCAGCCCGCGCTGGAGAAGATCGTCAACTTCGACACCAACTGGAACATCATCGCCTATCCGAGCCCGTCCTGGGCGAAGCTGGTGTTCCCTGATGATCCCGAGGACGTCGCGGTCGGCAAGCTCGCGGATGCGATTTTCGCCGCGTCCCGCGTCGATCGCGAGGACGCGATGGGCAATTGGGCGAGCCACAACGCGGTGCTGCGCGAGCGCACCAACTGGCTCAACGGCCAGCGTTTTCGCGCGCTGCAATATTCGGGTCCCGGCACCGATCTCACCATCGGACTTGCCGACGGCCACGAATGGGAAGGCGGCGCCTCGCTCTCCAAGAACGGCATCAGCTGCAACGCCAATATCCCGACCGAAGAGGTCTTCACCACGCCGCATTGCCGTCGCGTCTACGGCCATGTCGTGAGCTCGAAGCCGCTGTCCTATCAGGGCACGCTGATCGACAACATCGCCGTGCGCTTCGAGGACGGCAAGATCGTCGACGCAAAAGCCTCGCGCGGCGCGGAGGTGCTGAACAAGGTGCTCGACACCGACGAGGGCGCGCGGCGCCTCGGCGAAGTGGCGCTGGTGCCGCATTCCTCGCCGATCTCGCAGAGCGGATTGTTGTTCTACAATACGTTGTTCGACGAGAACGCAGCGTCTCACATCGCGCTCGGCCAGTGCTATTCGAAATGCTTCGTCAACGGCGCCCAGCTCACGCCGCAGCAGATCGCGGCGCAAGGCGGCAACCAGAGCCTGATCCATATCGACTGGATGATCGGCTCGGCCGAGACCGACATCGATGGCATTTTGGCCGACGGCAGCAAGGTGCCCGTGTTCCGCAAGGGCGAATGGGCGAAATAGCCTGCGTCACTCTCTTGGATGAGAGAAGGTGAGCGCGACGGCCTCAGGTTCGCGCTGCGCCCATCTACCGGCCATAATTCCTGCGCGGTTAGATCGAGAGCCCTGGTGCGCATCCTGCGGCGGACGCAACGCGCGCGCAGCCGGAGCCGGCTACCAGCGCTTGGGTGTAGAGCCATTGGCGGGCTCCGCTCCAGTGCCTTCGCGCATTTTGTCGCACCCGGGAGAGGACCGGGGCATGTGGGCGGATTTGCAAGGGAATCGGGACGTTAACCGATTTGCACTGGCCGCTTCCGGCTGATTCTCGAAGCCGGCGTAAGAAAGAATTAAAAGCGGAACACTAGCGTCCGGGCATCTTTCGAAGCAACCCGGGCCGGGATCCGGCCGCAAATATCATTTCCCGAGGAAGCAGATGTCGCGCGCATTGATTGAAGTCGGTAGTTGCAATGTGGACCTCGAGCTGCGGCCGATCGAGCCGTCCTGGATCATCGAGGGCGATCCGGTATCCCGTTCGCGTGTCCTGTCGACCAGCGCCGACGGCACCGCCCAGACGATCATCTGGTCCTGCACCGAGGGGCGCTTCAACTGGTACTACGACATCGACGAGACGATCATGATCATGGAAGGATCGATCGTGCTCGAAAGCGAGGGCATGCCGCCCAAGCGCTACGGCCCCGGCGATGTCATTTTCTTCCGTGATGGCGCGCATGCCAAATGGCATGTCGAAGGGCACGTCAAGAAGATCGCGTTCTGCCGCAAGACCAATCCGGTAATGATCGGCTTCCTGATCCGCGTGGTCAACAAGCTGAAGAAGATGGGTTCGCCTCCACCGGCGAACGCCGGCCGGCCTCGCTGATGGGTGCCGGCTAAATCGGACAATAAGGTTTCAAGGACGCTTCCCAGCGGCCACGATGAAGAGGGGGCGGGATCAACATCCCGGCCCCTCTTTTCGTCATGACGGCAGCTCGAGCCGGTAGACGTCGGTCGCGGTCTGCGAGAACAGTGCCGCTTTCTCGGCCTCGCTCAAGGGCGAGGCGATACGCTTGAACGCGTTGAAGATCACCTGGTAGCTGCACTGGCCCTTGTCCGGCGGGAAATTGCTCTCGAACATCGCTCGCTTCACGCCGAATGCCTCGATACAGGTCTCGATATAGGGGCGCCATGCCGCGGCAAGCTCCTCCGATGACGGCGGTCTCTCGCGCAGATGGAAATCGTAGCCGAGCAGGCACATGGCGAGCCCGCCGAGCTTCACCACGACGTTCTCGCACGTCGCGATCTCCTGGATCGACGCGCGCCATTGCGGAAACACCTCCTCGCGCCGGCCCGCAAAGCGACCGACGCCGGCTGGGCCGCCGCAATGATCGAGCACGATCCTGGTATCGGGGAAGGCGCGCGCCAGCTCGGTCAGTTCGCCGATCTGTGGATGGAATAGCCAGGCATCGAAGCTGAGGTTCAGCGGCGCCAGACAGGCAAAGCCCTTGCGAAAACTCGGATCCTGCAACAGCTCCTTCGGCCTGTTCGCATACATGCCGGCGACGACACGGTCTTCGTCCCAGGCCGAGGAATGCCTGATGCCGCGGATGCGGCCATTGCCCGCCGCGATCTCGGCTTCCAGCACCGGCTTGGCGGCGTCTCCCAGCAGAAGATTGGCGTGGCTGACGATACCGGCGCAGATCGCGGCCGGGCCGTAGCCTCCGCTGGCGCTCATCGCCGCGACGCCGTTGGCGAACTCGACTTCGCCGACGGGCCGGAATGCCTCAGGTCCATGTGCGCGATACATCGAGCGGCAATCGACATAGACGGTGGCGATGATGTTGTGGCCGGACGCGATGTCGGCGGCCATCTCCTCGATCAGATAGCGATGGCCGCGATTCCAGAGATGGTGGTGGGGATCGACGATCGGCCGCGCCGGATCGATGATTTCCTCCTGGTGCAGCGCGAGCCAGTCCTCGCGCGGCTCGACGAATAGCCCGCTCGTGTTGGCAGGCAGACCGCTTGCGGCCATCGGCGTTCGCTCCCTCTATGTTTTTGTGGAAGGAGCCTAGCATCTGATCTCTTCACGCAGCAGCGCGCGTTCTGCAACCGCGTCCGTCGCCGCGAGCACAGCGGCGCTTTCGTCAGCCCTTGCGCCGCTTCGCCCTCACATCGACCACGAGGCGCCAGTCGGCCGCGGCGGCCGGTTTGGATTCGCCGAGCCAGTGAAAGGAGTCGTCCGTGATCTCGGTAAAGCTCCACCGCGTCAGTTCGCCGGCTTCGGTCGAGCCTTCCTGCACGATGTCCTCACCGCGCGGACGGCCGATCTGCTGGCGGAACACGCTGCGGCCGGGATCGAACCAGGAGATCCGCCACGCGGAAATGGCGGGGTCATAGACGCGCAGCGTCGTGCCGTACCAATTTCCGGCGATCGGGAAGGCCGCCCCGCCTGCGGCGCGGGGGATGATCCAGACGTCCTGCACGGCGCGCCCTTCCAGCACCCAGCCAAAATGGATCTCGCCTGGCGCTACGTGTTTCGTTCCGCCGGGTCCATGGGCCGCGATCTCGGCGTCCCAGTCGCCGACGAAACGGCCGTAAAGCTGAAGCGCCGCCGCGTGCTCGGGATTCGGTCCGTCCGCGTGCAACAATCTCGCAAAGCCGGTCATGTCGATCTCCTGTCGCGGGGAGATCAACACCAAAGGCTGACAGCCGGCTTGGAGAAAATTGCGCCTCAGACCCCGTCGAGGATGATCACGGTCGGCTTTGGCGGCAGCGCATCCCGCGACATCCGGAACGAGCGCTCGACGCGCCGGTCGATCTCGAACTGCTGGCCGATCCGGCGCATGAAGTCGTCGAGCGGGGTGGCGAAGCGGTGCATCGGCAGCACCACCGAGGCGCGTAGCCGCTTGGTGATCTCGGAGATGCCGTCCAGCGACATGGTGTAGGTGCCGTCGATCGGCACCATCACGATGTCCAGCCGCCCGATCTGGGCAAAATGGCTGTCATCGAGCTTGTGGTGAAGGTGGCCGAGATGGCCGATGCAGAGCCCGGCCGCCTCGAAGATGAAGATGGAATTGCCGTCGCGGATCATGTCGCTGCCGGCATCGTCGCCGAAATAGCGGCGGATGTCGGTCGTGACGTTGCGGATGAAGGTGTCGCCGATGCGCTCCGACACGATCGCCGGCTTGCCGTCATCGGCCCAGCCATGCAGCACATGGGGAATTCGTTTGTCCGGATACAAGGAATAGTGCGTGCTGTGCGCCCGGTTCATGGTCACGACATCGGGCAGCCGTCCCACCTGGTATGCGCCGCTATAGTCGGTCGCGATACGCAAGCCGGCGGGCGTGTCGATGAAATAGGTGGAATGGCCGGCATAGGTGATTTGGACCTCGGCCGCCGCTGCCGCTTGTCGGAACGCAGCCGGCATCACGCGGGGCGCCGCGTTGGCCATCGCCAGGCATTCGCTGCGTTGAGGTAGCTGCTGGGCGAGCGCAGGTGCGAGGGATACGCCGAACAGCGCAAGAGCCGCCGAAACCAGTCGCCACATGATCTGTCCCCAATGACGCCAGGGGAAAGTCTAGCGTGCAATGCAGTGCGCCGCCAACAGCTAGCGATCAACAACGCGTCAGTGTCGCACCTTCACGCCCGCCTTGGGCTGAACCTCCAGGTGACGGCGACGAGGCTGGCAGTGATCAGGCCGCTGATGAAGCCGGCAAGCGGCAGGACGAGCAGCAGAGCGGCGGTCGCGGCCCAGCCGATCGAGGAGAACGCTTCGGCAAAGGTCGCAAGCCGCGAAGACGTCTGGCGGCGGCGGAATTGGCTGCGACGGGCCTGCACCCGGAACCAGAGCTGGATCGCCGTCGCCGAGGCTGCGCCGACGATGATCGCGCCGGCGCTGATGGCCGCCTGGAATGGCGAGGCGAAGGCCAGCGCCGCGACCAGCGGGCTGAAGATCACGGCGATTGCGATCAGCACCACCTCGATCTTGGCGCGGATGACGCTGGACGACGTCAGCGGCGCGGCGGCGACGAGATCGGGAGCGTCCTCGCCCGAGATCGTCAGCCAGGCGAGCCCGCCGGCAAGCTGTCCGGCCGCCATCACGATGACAGGTGTGATCAGCGTCAGCGCCGCGGAACTGTCGGCAAAGTTGCGCCAGAGCAGGAGTGCCGGCGGTACCAGATAGAGCAGCTGCATCAACGTCTGCGAGATCAGCCAGGGATCGCGCCACAGGAGCATGAATTCCTTGCGCCGCAGCGCCTGCTGGCGCGATCCGCCGCGGAACGGGCGCTCCTTCGCGCGGGCGCGGCCGGACGTGCCGTATGCCGCTGCATCGATCGCGGTGTCGGCGAATCGGTGCGAGAAGATCGCCATCACGCTGCCGAGCAGCACCAGGGCGAACGCGAGAAGCAGCAGCAGCGCCTCGGTGTCACCCATGGTTGCCCGCGCCGGCCACCACCAGATGCTGCCGATGTCGGGCGCGTGGGCGATGAGGCTGCCTGAGGTCAGGATGGTGAAGCGCGACAGCGTCCCGTAGGACATGATCGCCGCGACCTGCAGCGCGATCACGAAGCCCGCGCCGATGATCGCGGCGAGGACCTGGGCGATCAGGCGCGTTCGCGCCGGGCCGATCAGGCGGAACAAGAGAATGGTGACGGCGATCGCGATCGCCGCGGCCGACAGGCCCATCGCAATAACGACGCCGAAGGCGGCAAGCCAGCGCGCGCCACCGCCGATCACCAGCACGTCGATGAAGGGCGTCGAGAACAGCAGCGCCAGCACGGTGACGGTCAGCGCGATCGCGGCGATGCGGACCGAGAACAGATTGGTCAGCGTCGCCGGCGAGGACATGATCAGGTCGAGATCGGCCCGGGCGTAGAACACCCGCGTCACGGACTCGATCGCCTGCGACAGCATCAAGGTCCAGGCGAGAAAAATCGTCGCCGAAATCACGATCAGCGAGGATTTGTCGAGCGGCAGCCGCAGGTCGGCGAAACGGCCGATCACCGCCCAGGCCGGCAGGTGCAGCAGCGCGGCGAAGCAGAGCAGGCCGATGACGGCAGCGCGCGTCCGCTTGCGCCGCCCGCCGGTCATCATGGCGAACCATTCGCGCCAGGCGAGCCGCAGCTCGTGGCGGGCAAACCAGGACAGCGCCGTTGCCGAGCTCATGCTGCGGCCTGAAGCGTCACCAGCGCGATGAAGAGATCCTCGAGGCTGGTGTCGGCATGGCCGTTTTGTTGACGCAGCTCCGCCAGCGTGCCTTCGGCGACCAGGCGTCCGGACGCGATCACGCCGATGCGGTCGGCCATACGCTCGGCGACCTCGAGAATATGCGTGGTCATGATGACGGTGCAGCCGGCGCGGACGCGCTCGCTGAGCAGGTCCTTCACGTGGCGTGCGGAGACGGCATCGAGCCCCGTAAGCGGCTCATCGAGGATGATGAGGCGGGGATCGTGCACCAGGGCCCCCGCGAGAGCGACCTTCTGGCGCATGCCCTTGGAGAAGCCCTCGCAGCGCTCGTGCCGGTGCGGCGCGAGCCCGAGCGAGCTGAGCAGCTCTTGCGCGACCGGTTCCGAGGCCGAGGGGGCGATGCCCCAGAGGCCGGCGACGAATTCGAGGTATTCGAGCGGGGTGAGCTTGTCGTAGATCATGGGCTCGTCGGAGACCCATGCCATCACCTGCTTGGCGGCGGGGGGCCTCTGTAACGCATCGACGCCGAAGATCGAGATCGCGCCGGCATCGGGGCGCAGCAGGCCCGCAACCATGCGCAGGCTGGTGGTCTTGCCGGCGCCATTGGGGCCGACCAGCGCATAGAATTCGCCGGCGTGAATGGTGAGATCGAGGCTGTCGACCGCCGGACGGTCAAAACGCTTCGTTAACCCTCGGACTTCCAGCGCCGAGTTGTCCGGCTTCATGACGGCCACACCATCCGGTTTTGCATCGTCCGAGACCATGACCCGAAGATATTTCGGCACGGTGAATCGCTTTGCCTCAAATTCCTCATCCGGGATCGACCAAAGGCAAGTCACCGTTTGTTGACAGCGCGCGGGCGTTCAGGCTGAATTGGCGCCGGGACAAATGGCGCTAACGCAGCGAAACGACTGCGTAGCGACTGGACACAAGATGCGGCAAGGCGGTCGGGAAGAACCGCGGGGCGCATCGGGAGGACACGCGTCGATGCTGGATTTTGTTCAGCAGCTGGTCAGCGGTGTTGCGCTCGGCTGCGTTTACGGCCTGATCGCGCTCGGCTTCGTGCTCGTCTACAAGGCCACCGAGGTCGTCAACTTCGCCCAGGGCGATCTGATGATGCTGGGCGGCTTCTTCGCCTTCACCTTCATCGGCATGATGGGCCTGAACTACTGGATCGGCTTTGCCGGTGCGGTGGCCGCGATGGCGCTGTTCGGCATGGTGGCGGAGCGCGTGGTGGTGCGGCCGATCCTCGGCTATCCGCAGTTCTCGATCATCATGGCGACGATCGGGCTGGGCTATTTCCTGCGCTCGGTCGCCGGCATGATCTGGGGCACCGACGACCTGAAGATCGAGACGCCGTTCAGCCAGGGCGTGCTGCGCATGGGCTCGCTGGTGCTGGCCTATGACAAGCTCTCGGTGATCGCGGCGACGATGATCCTGTGCGCGCTGCTCTGGCTGTTCTTCAACAAGACCATGCTCGGCACTGCGATGCGCGCCAGTTCCGAGAACATGCTGGCAGCCTACTATATGGGCATTCCGGTCAAGCGCGTGGTGTCGGTCGTCTGGGCGATCAGCGCGGCGGTCGCGACCTGCGCCGGCGTGCTGCTGGCGCCGATCACCTTCATCCACTCCAATGTCGGCCTCGTGCTCGGCCTGAAGGCATTTCCCGCCGCCGTGCTCGGCGGCTTCGGCTCTATCCCCGGTGCAGTGGTCGGCGGCGTCCTGATCGGGGTGATCGAGAGCATGGCCGGCTTCTACCTGCCGGAGGGCTGGAAGGACGTCGCGCCCTATGTCGTGCTGCTGACGGTGCTGCTCCTGAAGCCCGAAGGCCTGTTCGGCCTCCACGTCCGCAAGAAGGTCTGAACGCCATGCGCTTCATGTTCAAGACCGATTATGAAGACGACATCAGGCTGTTTCCGCATTCGGGCTACGTCGTCACCTACGGTGTCCTGCTCGCCCTGCTGTTGATCGCACCGCATGTGCTGTCCAGCTATCTGATGAGCCAGCTCGTCTTCGTCTGCATCTACGCAATCGTCGGCGTGGCGCTTTTGATCCTGACTGGCTTCACCGGCCAGGCTTCGCTCGGGCACGCCGCGTTCCTCGCGATCGGGGCCTACACCGCGGCCTATTTGCAGACATACAACGTGCCGTTCCCGGTCTACTTCCTCGCCGCCGGGCTCTTGACCGGCATCATCGGCGCCATGGTCGGCTTTCCTGCCCTGCGGCTCACCGGCATCTACCTCGTCATCGCCACCATCTCCTTTGCCTTGATCGTCGAGGAGATCCTGGCGCGCTGGGAGAGCGTGACCCACGGCAACGAGGGCATGCGGGTCAAGACGCTGTCGCTGCTCGGCGTCGCGGTGCCGCGCGACAGCCCGACCTTCTATTACCTCTGTCTTGCCGTGCTGGTGCTGACCATCGTCGGCACGCTCAACCTGCTTCGCTCGCCGACCGGCCGTGCCTTCGTCGCGATCCGCGACAGCGAGACGGCGGCGCGCAGTATGGGCGTCAATGTCGCGCTCTACAAGGTGAAGTCCTTTGCCATCTCGGCGGCGATCACCGGCTTTGCCGGCGTTCTGTTCGCGCACAAGCTCTCCTTCATCTCGCCGGAGATGTTCACGCTCCAGCTCTCGATCGAGTTCATCATCGTGATCCTGATCGGCGGCACTTTCAGCCTGCACGGGGCGGTGCTGGGCGCGATCTTCATCGTGATGATTGATCCGTTCCTGACCTATCTCAAGGACGACATGCCCGGCATCATCGCCGGCATCGCCGCGACCTTCGGGGCGAGCACGGCGACTGCGGGAAACATCCAGTCGAACGTCGCGGCCTTCGCCTCGCTCAATGGCCTGAAGGGCGCGATCTACGGCATCATCATTGTGCTGTTCGTGCTGTTCGAGCCGCTCGGGCTCTACGGCCGCTGGCTGAAGATCAAGCTCTTCTTCCAGCTGTTCCCGCTCTACAAGCGCGCCACCTTCAAGCGGCAGAAGATCTATGTGAAGTCGGAGCGCAATCGATGAGCTATTTCCGTGCCGAGAACCTGTCGCTGCATTTCGGCGGCCTCAAGGCCGTCGATGCGGTCTCGTTCGCGGTCGAGAAGGGCGAGATCCTCTCGATCATCGGGCCGAACGGCGCCGGCAAGAGCTCGATCTTCAACTTGATCTCGCGGATCTACCGGCCGACCTCGGGCCGCATCTTCTTCGAGGACCAGGACATTACCGAGCAGCCGCCCTACGACATCGCCAGGCTCGGCATCGCCCGCACCTTCCAGAACATCGAGTTGTTCGAGAATGCGACCGTGTTGTCGAATCTCCTGGTCGGCCGCCACCGCCATTCGACCACGCAGCTCTGGCAGGAGCTGCTGTTCCTGCCGAGCGTGCGGGCCAACGAGAAGGTGCATCGCCGCCGGGTCGAGCAGATCATCGAATTCCTCGATCTCGAACCCTATCGCGACAAGCTGATCTCGGGGCTGCCTTACGGCGTGCGCAAGGTCATCGAGCTGGCGCGCGCCCTGTGCTCGGAGCCCAAACTGATCCTGCTCGACGAACCGTCGTCCGGGCTCAATGTCGAGGAGACCGGCGACATGTCGTTCTGGATCCGCGACCTGAAGAACGAGCTCGGCGTCACCGTGCTGATGGTCGAGCACGACATGTCGCTGGTCAATCGCGTCTCCGATCGGGTCATCGCGCTGAACTATGGCCGGGTGCTGGCGATGGGCTCGCCCGCCGAGGTGCAGCAGCACCCCGACGTCGTCGCCGCGTATCTGGGAGCCTGACCGATGGATGCCGCCACGACCCCGGACACCATCCTGAAGCTCTCCAACGTCGAGAGCTATTACGGGCCGATCATGGCGATCCGGGGCATCTCGCTGGAAGTGCCGCGCGGCCGAATCGTCACGCTGCTCGGGGCGAACGGGGCCGGCAAGACCACGGTGCTGAAGACCATCTCGGGCATCCTCGATCCGCAGAAGGGAACGATCGAGTTTCTGGGCAGGCCGATCCAGCGCATGGAGGCCGACCGGATCGTGCGGCTTGGTCTCAGTCATGTGCCGGAGGGGCGCGAGGTGTTTCCGTTCCTCTCCGTGCGCGAGAACCTGATGATGGGCGCCTATCCGCGCAAGGACCGGGACGGCGTTGCGGAGGATCTGGAGCGTGTCTACGGCTATTTCCCGCGGTTGAAGGAGCGCATCAACCAGCCGGCCGGACAGCTCTCCGGCGGCGAGCAGCAGATGCTCGCGATCGGACGCGCCCTGATGAACCGGCCGACGCTGCTGCTGCTCGACGAGCCCTCGCTCGGTCTGTCACCGCTGCTGGTGAAGGAGATCTTCACCATCATCCGCAGGGTCAATGAGGAGCAGGGCATGTCGATCCTCTTGGTCGAGCAGAACGCCAAGGTGGCGCTGGAGACGGCACATTACGGCTATGTGCTGGAGATCGGCCGTATCGTGATGAACGACAGCTGCGACCGCTTGATGCATTCCCAGGACATTCAGGAGTTCTACCTTGGCGCCAAGGAAGCGGGCGCGCGAGGCGAGCGGCGCTGGAAAAAGAAGAAGACGTGGCGGTGAGGAAGAGCTGGCAGTAAGATGAGCCTGCCATCCGCAACATAGACCGCCGGCAAGGCAGGCAGCGGAGGCTGGCGACAAGGAGGAGGAGAGGCGCATGGCCCGACCGGCGGTGCTGACGGTCGCTGATACGATCGCGAAGAGCTTCCTGCGCGCCGCCGAGACGCGGGGCGACAGGCCGGCGATCCGCGAGAAGAAGTTCGGCATCTGGCAGCCGATGAGCTGGCGCGAATGGCTGGAGATCTCGAAGGAGATCGCCTACGCGCTTCGCGCGATCGGCTTCATGCCCGGCGACGTCGCCTCCATCGTCGCCAACGCCGTCCCGGAATGGGTCCATGCCGACATGGGTATCCTGTGCGCCGGCGGCGTCTCTTCCGGAATCTATCCGACCGATTCCGCGTCCCAAGTCGAGTATCTCGT
Organism: Bradyrhizobium sp. USDA 327; assembly: GCF_041262065.1. NCBI lineage: Bacteria > Pseudomonadati > Pseudomonadota > Alphaproteobacteria > Hyphomicrobiales > Nitrobacteraceae > Bradyrhizobium > Bradyrhizobium sp. USDA 327. The sequence continues at coordinate 7,890,649 of NZ_JBGCCW010000001.1, forward strand.
CAACGATTCCCGCACCAGGGTGATCTTCGCCGAGGATGAGGAGCAGCTCGACAAGATTCTCACCTGCCGCGCACGCTGTCCGTCCCTGCAGAAGATCATCGTGTTCGACATGGAGGGCCTCAGCGGCTTCTGTGATGACATGGTGCTGTCGCTCGACGAGCTTCGCGCGCTCGGCCCGCAACCACATGGTCGGCCGCGAAGCACTGTGGCAGGAGATGATCGACAGCCGCAGCGCTGGCGATCTCGCGATCCTCGTCTATACGTCCGGCACGACCGGTCCGCCCAAGGGCGCGATGCACGCCAACCGCAGCGTCACGCACCAGATGCGCCATGCCAACGACTTCATTCCGGCGCGAGAGGACGAAGACCGGCTGATCTTCCTGCCGCTCTGCCATGTCGCCGAGCGCATCGGCGGCTACTACATCTCGGTCGCGCTCGGCTCGGTGATGAATTTCGCCGAGAGCCCGGAAACCGTGCCGGACAATCTGCGCGAGGTGCAGCCGACCGTCTTCCTCGCGGTGCCGCGCATCTGGGAAAAGTTCTATTCCGCCATCACCATCGCGCTGAAGGATGCGACGCCGCTGCAGCAATGGGTCTATCGGCGTGCGATCGGCATCGGCTACCGCATGGTCGAGTGCCGGCTCGAGGGCAGGGCGCCGCCGCTGTCGCTGCGGATCGCCAACCGCATCGCCTACCAGATCGCGTTCCGCAACATTCGCCGCATGATCGGGCTCGATCGTTGCCGCATCGCGTTCACCGGCGCGGCGCCGATCGCACCGGAGCTGATCCGCTGGTATCTGGCGCTCGGCATCGACATACACGAGGTCTATGGCCAGACCGAGAATTGCGGGGTCGCCACCATGATGCCGGCGGAAAGGATCAAGCTCGGCTCGGTCGGCACCGCGGTGCCCTGGGGCGAGGTCGCGCTGTCGCCCGACGGCGAGATCCTGATCAAGGGCGACTTCCTGTTCATGGGCTATCTGAACCAGCCGGAGAAGACGGCCGAGACCATCGATCCGCGCGGCTGGCTGCACACCGGCGACGTCGGCACCATCGACAATGAAGGCTTCGTCCGCATCACCGACCGGATGAAGGACATCATCATCACCTCCGGCGGCAAGAACATCACGCCGTCCGAGATCGAGAACCAGCTCAAGTTCTCGCCCTACATTTCCGACGCCGTGGTGATCGGCGACAAACGGCCGTATCTCACCTGCCTCGTGATGATCGACCAGGAGAACGTCGAGAAGTTCGCCCAGGATCACGACATCCCCTTCACCAATTACGCAAGCCTGTGCCGGGCGAGGGAAATCCAGGACCTGATCTGGCGCGAGATCGAACAGGTCAACGGCAATTTTGCCCGTGTCGAGACCATCAAGAGGTTTTATCTGATCGAGCGCCAGCTCACTCCCGAGGACGAGGAGCTGACGCCGACCATGAAGCTGAAGCGCGGCTTCGTGAACAAGCGCTACGCCGCCGAGATCGAGGCGATGTATCGCGAGCGCGCGGTGGCGTGAGGCGCCTGCAAACTCGAGAAAGCGAAGGAGCCATGGCCCCGCCCTTCGTGCAACACGGGCCTTGAGGAGAGGAGACGTCAATGTCGAAATCGTTCAGGACGTTCGGCCTAGCGGTGGGCGCGGTGGCACTCACCTGTCTGCCGGCCGCAGCGCAAACCAAGGTCACCAACGAAGGCATCTCGGCGACCGAGATCGTCGTCGGTACTCACCAGGACCTGTCGGGCCCGATCAAGGGCTGGGGCGTCCCGGTCGCAAACGGCATGAAGATGGCGGCCGAGGAGATCAATGCGTCTGGCGGGATCAACGGCCGCAAGATCCGGCTGGTCGTCGAGGACAGCGGCTATGACCCGAAAAAGGCCGTGCTGGCTTCGCAAAAACTGATCGAGCGCGACAAGATCTTCGCGATGGTAGGACCGATGGGATCGCCGACGGTGCTCGCCGCGCAGGACATCCTCTTCGACGCCGGCGTCCTGCAGCTCTTCCCGCTGACGGCGGCCGAGTTCACCTTCAAGTTCGATCCAGCCAAGCCGCAGGAACGATTGAAGTTCAACAATCTGCTGCCATACGTCGAGAGCACGCGGGCCGCACTGAAATACATGATGGAGTGGAAGGGCTTCAAGAAGCCCTGCATCATGCATCAGGACGACGAGTACGGGAAGAACGTGCTCGACGGCTTCAATCAGCAACTCACCGCCATGAAGACGCAGCCGGCGTCGATCACGAGCTACAAGCGCGGCGCCTCCGATTTCAGCGCGCAGATCGCCAAGATGAAGTCCGACGGCTGCGACCTCGTCGTGCTCGGCACCGTGCTCCGCGAGACCATCGGGGCGATGTCCGAAGCCAAGAAGCTCGGCTGGGACGTCACCTTCCTCGGTGCCACGCCCACCAACGTGATGGAGGTTCCGGCGCTGGGCAAGGAAGCCGTCGAGGGTCTCTATGCCGCCAGCGGCTTCGAGATTCCCTATGAGGACACCGCCAAGGGCAAGGTGAAGGACTGGCTTGTCAACTACAAGAAGATGTTCAACGCAGACGCCAACACGCAGGCGATCATCGGCTACAACGCGATGATGACGTTCGCCTTCTACGCGAACAAGGCGGGCAAGGATCTGACGGGCCAGAAGATGTTGGACTCGCTCGAGTCGGGCGAGAAATTCCTCGACATCTTCAACTCGCCGCCGACCAAGTTCTCCAAGACCGACCACCTCGCCAACACCATCACCCAGGTGCAGCAGGTCAAGGGCGGCCGCTGGGTGCTGGTGAAGGACAATCTGATGTTCTGATGTTTGCTTTCACCCTCCCCTGGAGGGCAGGGCAATCGCATATGAGGAAATGCGGCGGGAAACTCGCCTGCAGCCATCCTTCGAGACGCCCGCCTCCGGCGGGCCCTCAGGATGAGGGCCGGAGTGTTCAGCAGCAGCTTCAAGGGTGCCGCTTTAGCGAAGCCTCGTCCTGAGGAGACCGCAAAGCGGTCGTCTCGAGGACGAGGCGCTTGCTCAGGCCCGTCCGAAAAGTCATATGCGATAGCTCTGCCCCTCCAGGGAGGGTAAGGGTTCATGATCCCCCGCTCGCGGTGCCCGAGTTCACCGGAGCCAGCTCGTCTTCCCGGCAGCGCCAGCCGTCGGCGGCCTTCACGAAGGCAAACGTCCGCTGGATCCTCAGGCGGCGGGTGACGCTGAAGGCCTCGGTGGAACGTCCCTTGTTGCCGGCTCCCGGCTGCGGACGCCCCGTCCTTGCGTCCCAGCAGGTGCCGGTGCAGGTGGAGGCGATCTTGCTGCACATGGTGAAGGGCGCCAGCACGGCCATCTCGATTTCGCCGGTGACCTGCGCCTCCTGCTCGGTCACCTGGCTGTCGATGGCGTAGACGCGATTGATGCGCAGGAAGTTGCCGCAGGAATTGGCCGCATGGATGCGCGCGGCGCAGAAATCGACCGCGTCGGTGTCGGGTGAGCGGGCCGCGACCTGCCGGCCGAACACCTTCTTGGGGTCCCCCTTCGCCGCGCGGATTTCGTCGGTCTTGTGCTTCAGATGGTCGGCGAGACAGTCCTCCGCGGATTCGAGCTCTTGCAGCGGCACGTTCTCCTTGCCGACCAGATTGCATTTGCGGTCGCGCTCCCGCGTCCACCTTCCATATTCGGCGAAGGCAAAGCGGGCCGCAGTCGGGGTCCAGTTTGCCGATCAGGCCGAGCGCCTGGCCGTTGAGCTCGGTTTCGGCGAGCGCCAGCGCCGGGTCCGCGCAGATCAGTGCGCCCGCTGCGGTGCTGGCCGCGAGGCAGTCGAAATCAGGATCGCGCACGATCGCGGCGCGCTCCTCGGTCACCTTGAGCAGGCACGCCTTCACCCGGTCGAAATCGTCGGGGCGGATGGCTGCCTGGCCGACGATGCCGCAGCCGAGATTGCGCTGTCGGATCCAGATCGCATTCTCCTCGATTGCAGGCAGGCGATCGGGCAGGCGGGCGAGACGCGCCTCGATCGCCGTGCTCAGCTTCTCGGCGGCGGCGGCCAGCTCGGCGTCACCGCAGAATAATTGGTTGCCGGGGTCGCGAATCTGCTGGCAGTTGTTCTTGGCAAACAGCGGCAGCCTGTCGGCGATCGAGCGTTCGGATTGCGCCGAGGCGGCCGCCGGCAATGCCAGCAACGCAAGCACAGACAGCACGATGAATCGCATTCCGGTCGCCCCCGAATGGAAGGTGCCATGCTAGCGTCTGGGATCGCGCGGCGAAACGAGTTTGTGGTGGTTGAATCCGGGCTACAGGAAGGATCAACGCGCCTCGGCGGCCGCGATCGAGACTCGCACCGGCTCGTCGACATACTTCATCACGGCCGACTGGTAGAGCGCGAACAGCGGTTGATAGCTCCGCTCAGCGTCGTCCTCGACCATCGCCATGCGGCGATTGTCGAGCATCAGCCAGTGGCCGTCGAGCCGTGCAGCAGCAATCGCGTGCTCTTCGCCGGCGCGGGTGTCGCGCACCACGAGGATGCGGAGGTCTTCGGGAGGAATGCCCGCCAGCCGCAGCGCTGCGAGCTTGGCGATGGCATAGTCTTCGCAATCGCCGGCGCCGCGCGCGAAGGTCGCGAGCGGCGAGCTCCAGACATCGTCGGTGCCGTCGTTGGCGGCGTGGATGGCGAGATTGATGGCGCGGTTGGTCTCGCCGAGGCGCGCACGGCCATCGCGGGCGCGGGCCTGGTCGACGATGGCGAGCAGCTTCAGGGCTGCGGGCGAGACGCAATTGTCCCGGTCGCCATCGCACAGCGCGAGCTGCACCATGTCGTCGTCGAGCTTGTCCTTCAGCGTGGACCATTTCTGCTGGAGGCCGCCGGATGAGATGGCGAAGGCGAACACGCCGAACGGTTCGGCGGATTTGCGTACGAGGACGCCGGCGCCTGGCGACAGCAGCGTGCCGGCGCGAAGCTCGGCGGCCGATCCGAGCAGGATCAGGCCGCACAAGATCAGGATTGCGCGCCAGGCGCGCGAGCGAGCAGCGGTCTCCATCTGACATCCCCTTGCCAGGCTTCGCGAGATCCCCCTCGATCTCGACGTGCCGGGCTTCGTTGCTTTCCTGGAGATAGTGCGAGGCGGGCCGTTTTGTTCTGCTTAACGCGACCGGCAGGGGTCCCAAAACCGTGGGACAGGCTGAAACAGGCCTGCCCAAATTGCCTAAAATTTTACGATCCGAGGCCTAGGAGGGCACGCTGCCATGATATGGAGCCTGTTGCAGGCAGGAGTTGCGAGGTCGCTGATTCTGCATCCTATGGCTAACAGCGCGCTATTTCACTGGTTCTGTTAGTTAGGTCACAGATCTAGTTCCATATTTGGCGCAGGATGTTGCAGGGCATCATGCGAGAAAGATAACGCAAGTATCTCTTCGACCAATTTTACAATAAACGACTTGGGATGATGGGAAATGCGTGCATCTAAGCTCATTTCGACTTCAGAATGCTTGGAATGTTACTTCAGCTTCTCTGGGAAGGCGCTGGCCTGCCGGGGCTCTTACGGCCAGGTCACGCGAAATCACACAAGCAATAGATGGTTTCGCTAAGGACTTGGTAATGCTAAGCAAGCTTAGGCGGTTGATACTTACTTAAATTTAAACCCTTTTTGCGGTGCCCGGTTGAATTACGCTGGCAAATTTGACGCCGCGACGTCCTTGGACGGCCAGGTTTCCGCGCCTGGCCACGTCCATGCCGATTCCCTCGTGGCCAAGCCCTTCATCGCAAAGGGGCACGGCCATGTGCCTGATGGCGCGTTCGTTGTTCCCGACCCCAACCTGATCTTCAACGGCGAGTTCAAGCGCGCCGGCCTCGATCTCGTGCTGTCCCACGAAGGTCAGGAGTTTGTGGTTCATGATTATTTCAGGGGCGAGAAGCGCGCCGCGATCGCCTCGCCCGACGGCGCCCACCTCACCGGCGACATCGTCAATGCCCTCACCGGCCACGTCCAGGTTGCCCAGGCCGCGCCCGGCGCCGCTGCGGCCCAGGTCATCGGTCACGTCACAAAACTCTCCGGCAGCGCGACCGCGATTCGCAACGGCGTCTCGGTCATCCTGAACAACGGCGACAATGTCGAGAAGGGCGACGTGGTCTCGACCGGCGCCGATTCGACGCTCGGCATCACCTTCATCGACGGCACCGTGTTCGGCCTGTCCTCCAATGCGCGGATGGTGCTGAACGAGATGGTCTACGACCCCAACGGGTCGAGCAACTCCTCGCTGCTCAGCCTGGTCGCGGGCACCATCACCTTCGTCGCCGGCGAGACCGCCAAGCATGGCGACATGAAGGTCGACACGCCGGTCGCCACCATGGGCATCCGCGGCACGGCAGTGCTGACCCAGATCAACTTCGTCGTTCCCGCCGGTGGCGGCGATCCGCAGCCGCAGGCGAGCTTCCAGGTGTTGGTCGAGCCGAACGGCACGACCGGCTCCTACATCCTGTTCGACAAGGTCACGCTGCTGCCGATCGCGACGGTCAACCAGGCCGGCCAGATGATCCAGATCAGTGGCGGCAACGTCTCGATCGGCAATGCGCTGATGTCGCCGGAAATTCAGAAGCTGATCACGGACGTGTTCACGCTGAAGTTCACCGACAACAACACCAACACCAAGCTGACCACGAACTTCACCGACACGATCACGCCGATCAGCCTGGACTTCGTGCTCAAGTCGGGGTCCGGCCCCGTCGCAGTCGCGACATTCGTCGATCTCAGCCCGCAGGGACGCGACGGCCCCAGCAATTCAACGCAGCAGGCCACCCGTGTTCCCGGCCAGCCGATCGTGCAAAGCGTCGACGTCGGCGGTAATATAAAGACGGCCTTCGCGCTGACTGAGCGCGCGGGCATAACGGGCGACACGCATGCCGATACGATCACCGGCCTGATCAGATTCGTCGATCAAAACCTCGGCGACCGGCCGACGGTGTCGGTGAGCCTCGCCGAAGCGCCGAACTACGTCTACAAGAGCGCCGGCCAGCAGGACGTTACCGGCTCGCTCACCGAGCTCCAGAAGCAGGGCATCGCGGCGACGCAGATCCAGATCAGCGTCGTTGCCGACCCCGCCAACGAGAACAACGGCTCGGCGGTCTGGACCTACACGATCCCCGACAAGGTCTTCGACTTCCTCGCGGCCGGCGAAACCCTGACGCTGACCTACATGGTGCGGGTCGATACCAATTTCGTGGTGAACCCCGAGTCCAGGTTCATCCCGATCACCATCACGATCACGGGGACGAACGACAAGCCGGTGGTGACCATCAGCGTTCCGATCATCACCTTCGAAGGCGGCACCAGCGTGCCGGGCGGTCCGCTCACCAGCGACGTTCCGACGTCGGGCACGCTGAACTTCAGCGACGTCGACCTCACCGACAAGCATACGGTGTCGGTGGCGCTGACCAGCGCGACCTTGCCTGATGGCACCGTGCCGCCGGGCCCGCTCGCGGCGTTCCAGAGCGCGATGTCGGTTGCGATCGCGGCGGGCGCGGACAGCACCGGGGACGGCACCGGAACCATCAACTGGTCGCTGGCCGATCTGCCCGTCTATCTCGCCGACTTCATCCCGAAGGGTGAGGTGCTGACGCTGGTCTACACCGTGACGCTCACGGACTCGCAAGGCGCGACCTCGCAGCAGACCATCACCGTCACGATCACCGGCACCGATGCGCCTGCCGTGGTGTGGATCGCGACCGAGGGACCCGGCGCTCCCTCCGGCGGCTTCTGGAAGGACGCGGCGAACTGGGCCACCGGTACGGTTCCGACCATCCACGACGACGTCATCGTCATCACCGATCAGCTCCACGGCCTGACCCCGTCCTATCCGGTGACGATCGATGCCGCCGCCTATGCCAATTCCTTGACGCTCGACGACTACGACACGACGCCGGGCCACGAGACTCCGGAGGTCATCAACAACAGCACGCTGACCATCGGGGGCAAGCTTGCCCTGAATGCCGACGCGAAGTTTACCAACTCGCTCGGAGGTCACGTCACCGTCGGCGGGACGATCGATGTCGAAACGATCACCCGGACATCCGGTGTGGTCGTCACCAACACCAGCACGATCACGAATGCGGGCACGCTCACCCTGGCCGCAGGCGGCACGATCGATACCCTGACCGCCATTGCCAATTCCGGCATAATCGACCTCTCCGGCGGCACGCTGCTGCTGAAGAGCGACGTCACCAATGCCTGCGGTACCATCCAGGTCGATGCCGGCGCGACGCTGATCGTCGATGGCGCGACCGTCGATGGCGGCACCGTCGCGATTCTCGGGACGCTTGAGCTCGACGGCACCAGCCCGATCGAGAACGGCACGCTGAACAATTCCGGCACGGTCAATGTCAATGGTACGGTCGAGTTTGCCAACGAGGCCGTCTCCAATGCCGCCGGCGGCACGATCAAGGTGCTGGCGAATGGCTGGCTGACCATCGACCAAGGCTCCAGCGTCGCCAATGCCGGCCACGTCACGGTCGATGCCTCGGGTAAGCTATCGATCAGCGACGCAACCATCAGCGGCGGCACGGTGACGATCGCGGGCGCGCTGGTATCGACTGGCACCAGCGCGGTCCACAGCGCCGACATCAACAACACAGGCACGGTCTCCGTCACTAGCGGCACGCTGACGATCGATCCCGGCTTGCTTCATGCCATCACCAATCAGGGACTGATCGAGGCGGTGGCCGGCGGCACGCTGAGGCTGACGACGGCCACCATCGCCAACGCCGGCGGCACGATCGTAGTCGACGGCGCCTCGAAGCTCCATCTGACCGACGTCACGATCAATGGCGGCAGCCTGACCAATGCCGGCAATCTCTACAGCGTCTCCGGCAGCAACACGATCACAGGCGCCGTGACCAACACCGGTACGATCGAAGTCCAGGCCGGCACGCTGAATCTGTCCGGCGGCATCACCGGCGTCGGCACGCTGATCGTGGATCACGACGCGACGCTGGAGTTTTCGGGCGCGATCGGCTCGATCCACATCGTCAACTCCGGGTCGATCCTGGGTTCCGGAGGCAATGCTGCGATCCACATCGAGCAGGCAACTGGTTCGGTGGTCGACAATGACGGCATCATCGGGCCAGCCGTTGCGGATTTGACCTCCACCACCGACGCGATTGTCACGATCGACGGCAGCATCACGATCAACAATACCGCCGAGATCAACGGCAACATCTCCGTTGCCAGCGCGATCTTCTACAATCAGGCGTGCGGCATCTGGACGGTGGCCGGCACCAGCGTCTTCGGAAACGTGTCCTCGATCGTCAACGCCGGCGAGATCGATCTGCTCAATGGTGCCTCGATATCCGTGACCGGGCTCGGCATCACCAATTCGAACGAGATCGACAGCTGGGGTACTGCATCGATCACGGGCACCATCATCAACAATCACTCGATCGAGGTCCACACCGGCACGTTGACGCTGGTCGGCACGCTGTCGGGCTCGGGGTCGGTCACCGTGGATGCCGGCGCGACGCTGAAGCTCGAGGACGCGGTATCGCAGACGATCACGCTGGCAGGCGACGGCGCCAGGCTTCAGATCGACACGTCGACCTTTGGCGGATCGATCGCGGGATTGTCCGCGACCGACCAGATCGACCTGTCGACCATCGCGTACGGCGATGGCACCAGCGCGGTCTACGTGCCCAATTCCAATCCCGCGACCGGCGGCGTGCTGATGGTGACCGATGCGAACGGTCACAGCATCCAGCTGACCCTGGTCGGCGCGGACTACAGCAACGCGCATTTCGCCGGCAGCTCCGATGGCCATGGCGGCACGCTGATCACGTTCAACGCGGTCGATGACGCGCCGGCCTTCACCGCGGCCGAGGCCGCACCGAGCGTGGCCTTCGCCGAGCTTCCGGACACCACAGGCTCCTCCGCGCTCGACCCGGTATCGGGCGGATCCGGCACGATTCACTTCAAGGACGTCGATCTCACCGACCGGCCGACGGCGACGGTCTCCGGCCAGGACGTGACCGGGCTCGCCGCTGACGGTGAGACGCCGCTGACGCTGACCCAGGACCAGATCGACGCGCTGGAGCATGCCCTGAGCCTTCAGCAGGCCGGCAACAAGAACAACGGCGCCGTTGGCTGGAGCTATTCGATCGCCGACCAAGCGCTCGACTTCCTCGGCGAGGGCGAGACCGTGAAGGTGGTGTCCACCATCACGCTCGACGACGGTCAGCTCGGGACCGACACGGCCGTGGTCACGGTGACGATCACCGGTGCCAACGACGCGCCGGTGATCAATGTCGACCAGCTCAACGTGACCCAGAACGGCGGTGTGGTCACCGTCCACGGTCTGTCCGTCGCTGATCCCGACACCAACGACACGTTCACGATCGCGGCGACTGCGGCGTCGGGCGCTAGCGTGAATCCGTCGGAGGGGTCGGGCTCCCTGGCCGCCATCAATTCGGCACTGCAGGCGGTTACCTATACCGAACTAGGCGAGAACGCACCTGCGACGGGCCAGATCGCGGTCACCGTGACCGACAGCCACAACGCGACTGACACGGTCAATTTGATCTTCAACCTGACCGAACAAGGCACGGTGTCTCTCGCAGGTACGACCGGCAAGGACGTGTTCTTCGGGACCGGCTATCAGGATCAGTTCGTGTTCGCCGCCGACTCTGACCACGACACGATCCTCGATTTTGAGCACGGTCAGGACCACATCAACCTGACGGCGGTTGTGGCGACCGATATCGACTCGGCATGGATAGCCCAGCACGTGGTGGCCTCAGGAGCTGACACCCTGATCACGATCAATGCGACGGACACCATCCTCCTGAAGGGTGTCGCCCAGGTCCAGGCGAGCGACTTCATCGTCCATGCCTGATCGCTGCGCGATGGGCCGCGATCGTCTGCAAGCCGATCCGCGCTGCCGTTCGCCATCAAAGCGTGATATCCAACCCCCATGAAGCGTCTCAAGATCCTGCGGCGGTGGTTTGCGCGGAAGTTCGGCCTTGCGCGGCTGATGTGCCTCGTGCTGCTGGTTCTGTTTGCCGGCGCCCGGCTCTGGGATCCGCCGCCGATCCAGGAATTGCGGCTGCGCACCTTCGACATGTTCCAGCTGATCGATCCGCGCCACAAGACGGCGCGGCCGGTCACCATCGTCGACATCGACGACAAGAGCCTCGCCAAGCTTGGCCAGTGGCCGTGGCCGCGGACGCGGATCGCCGACCTGATCCAGAACCTCACCAACAACGGCGCGGTGGCGATCGGCTTCGACGTGGTATTTTCTGAGCCCGACCGGCTCAATCCGGATCTGGTCGCGGGCCAGATGCGCTCTCTCGACGATGCCACCCGCGCCAAGCTGCGCGAGCTGCCGACCAACGACCAGATCCTTGCCGAGGCGATCAAGCGCTCGCGCGTGGTGCTGGGCGAGACCGGGCAGCGAGCGATCTCGTCTGAGATCGACAAGTCGCTGCCGTTCACCGGCGTCGCGACGGTTGGCGAGGAGGGCGCCGAACGCTTCCTGTTCGAATTCCCGGGCCTGCTCCGCAACGTACCGGTCATCGAGAAGGTCGCGGCCGGCCGCGGCCTGTTCACCATCAAGACCGAGCGCGACGGCCTGATCCGCCGCGTGCCGATGGTGATGCGTGCCCAGGGCCACATTATGCCCTCGCTCAGCCTCGAGATCCTCCGCGTCGCCACGGGCACGCCGACGCTGCTGATCCGGACCGACAAGACCGGCGTGCGGGCCGTTCGCCTCAAGGGCGTCGAGATTCCGACCGACAAGAACGGCCAGCTCTGGGTGCACTATGCGCGCCAGGATCCTTCGATCTACGTCTCGGCGGCCGACGTCCTCGACAACACCGTGCCGCCCGCCAGGATCGCCGGCAAGCTGGTGCTGGTCGGCACCTCCGCAGTCGGTCTCAACGACATCAAGACCACGCCGGTGTCCTCGACCATGCCCGGGGTCGAGATCCATGCACAGGTGCTGGAAAGCCTGCTGAGCCGCGCGGTGATCTCGCAGCCGAGCTACGCGCTCGGCGTCGAATTGATCGCCGCGCTGGTCATCGGACTGCTCGTCATCATCTTCACGCCGAATCTCGGCCCCGTCCGCCTCGTGCTGGCGGGCGCGGCCTTCGCTGCCATCCTGGTCGGCACGTCCTGGTTCTTCTACAGTCAGCACCGCTACCTCATCGACTTCACCTATCCGCTGCTCTCGACCACCGCGATCTATCTGACGCTGATTTTCGCCAGCTTCGTGCGCGAGCAGCGCCAGCGCGTGCAGATCCGCGGCATGTTCGCGCAATACATGTCGCCGGTGCTGGTCGAGCAGTTGGCCCAGTCGCCGGAAAAGCTCGTGCTCGGCGGCGAGGAGCGCGAGATGACGATCATGTTCTCCGACGTGCGCGGCTTCACCACGATTTCCGAGAGCTACAAGCACGATCCGCAAGGGCTGATCGCACTGATGAACCGCTTCCTGACGCCGCTGACCGACGTGATCATCGAGCGCAAGGGCTACATCGACAAATACATGGGCGACGCCATCATGGCGTTCTGGAACGCGCCGCTCGACGATCCCCAGCACGAGGTCAATGCCTGCGAGGCCGCGATCCAGATGCTGGAACAGATCGACGTGGTCAACAAGGAGCGCGAGCAGGAGGCCGCCGACGGCGGCCACGTCTACATCCCGCTCAATGTCGGCATCGGTCTCAACACTGGTATCGGCGTCGTCGGCAACATGGGCTCCGACCTGAAGAAGAACTATTCCGTGCTCGGCGACAGCGTGAACCTGGCCTCGCGCCTGGAAGGGCAGACCAAGGAATACGGCTTTCCGATCATCGTCGGATCCAGGACCGCGCTCGCGGCCAAGGAGAAGTTCGCGATCCTCGAGCTTGACTTCATCATGGTCAAGGGCAAGACCGAGCCGGAGGTGATCTACGCCATCGCCGGCCGTGAAGACGTGATGCATTCGGGCGCGTTCCAGCGCCTGCGCAACGTCACCATCGAGATGCTCGGCTGCTACCGCAGCCGCAACTGGCAGGGGGCACTGGACGCGATCGAGCGCGGCCGCCGCAGCGAGGATGCCGACACGCTCGAGAAGCTGTTCCGGCTTTACGAAGCAAGGATCAAGGATTTCCAGCTCAATCCACCGCCGGAGGGCTGGACCGGCGCGTATACGCTGCTGACGAAGTAGGACTGTAAGCGAGAGGGCATCGCTCGTGCCACACTAAAGGTGTCGTCCCCCATAACCACAGGGAGCAGCCGTAACGCGAGATCGGCAACTACGAGTCTTCGCAAAACCGAGTCCTGTGGCCATGGGTCCCGGGCTCGCGACTATGTCGCGCCCCGGGACGACAGTGGTGTTTGCGCAGGGCGGCCCCTCACTCAACCCCGATCGTCGTCAGATCCTGGAACCAGTGCTGCGCCTGCACGAATTGCTTGATCTTCGGCGACAACGCGTGCGGGTTGGTGTCGTGGACGACCCAGACCAGTGCGGCATCGTCCACGATCAGCGCATGCGCCTGCGCCAGCAGCTCGTCCTGCTTGGTGGCATCGAAGGTCTGCTTGGCCTCGTCGATCAGCGCATCCACCTTCGGGTTCTTGTAGCCGCCCCAGTTGACGCCGACGGGCGCGATCTGCCCGGAATGGAAGAAGCGGACGATGGCGTAGAGCGGGTCCGAGGTGACATAGGCGATGTTGTTGGCGGTGATGCCGGCGTTCATCTCGTCGGCCGCGCCCTTGCGCCAATGCGTATAGAGCGTCTCGAGCTCGACGACCTTGAAATCGATGTCGATGCCGATCTCCTTGAAGCTCTGCTGCAGGAATTCGTTCATCGGCAGCGACAGCATCTGGCCGGTGCCGCCTTGCGCAATGATGAAGGTGGTCTTGAGCGGCTTCGCCTTGGAGTAGCCGGCCTCCTCGACCAGTTTTTTCGCGGCGGCGAGGTCATACTTCAATTCGAAGCTGGGCTTGCCGAACCACGGGCTGGACGGGTCGACCTGGCCCTTGGCTGGCTTGGCCAGCCCGTTCATCAGGCCGACCACCGCCTCGCGATCGATCGCAAGGTTGAGCGCCTTGCGCAGGCGGATGTCGGTCCAGGGCGAGCCGGGAAGCACGCTGAGATGATAGTTCCAGACATGCGGCGTGACGTTGTCGACGAGCTTCATGCCGGCCGCTTTCAGCTGCGGGACGGCATCCGGCGCCGGCGTCTCGATCAGGTCGACTTGTCCCGCAAGCAGCGCATTGGTGCGCGTCAACGCTTCCGGCATCGGCACCAGCACGATCTTGTCGACCTTGGGAATCCGCTTCTTGTTCCAGTAGTCAGGGTTCTTGGTCAGCTCGGCGAGCTCGCGCGGCACCAGCTTGGTCAACTTGAAAGGGCCGGTGCCCGAGGGCTGGCTGGCGAACTTGTCCCAATCCTTGCCGAGCTTTTCATATTGTGCCGGGCTCGACACCAGGAACCACAGCATCTGATACGGGAAGAAGGAATCGACCGTCTTGGTGGTGATCTCCACGGTAAAGTCGTCGACCTTGGCGTAGCTTGCGACGGAGGGCAGGCGGGTCTTCACCTGCGCGCTCTGCCGCTTGTCGAATTGCGGCGCCTTGTCGTTGAGCACCTTGTCCAGATTCCAGATCACCGCATCGGCGTTGAACTCGCTGCCGTCGTGAAACTTCACGCCCTTGCGAAGCGTAAAGCGCCACTTGGTCTTGTCGGCATCGTCGACTTTCCATTCGGTGGCGAGCCCCGGCACCAGCTTGCCGGGGCGATCGGCGACGTCCATCTCCCAGGCGACCAAGGGATCGTAGATCGTGTAGGCCGTGAATTGGTAAGCGCCGGCGCCGCGATCGGGCTGGCCTGTCGTCAGCGGGATGTCCGCCATCGAGATGCCGTAACGCACCACCGTTTCGGCGCGCGCCGAGATTGCGGAAACTGCCAACGCAAGCACGGCGAGACAGGTCGACAGACGAATACGCATAAGTCAAAGCTCCAGGGAGGATCTGGGGCCGAACTTGCAATCTTGATGCCAGAATAGGCAGCGCGCCGATTTCGCCCGTGCGTCATCACAAAGACTTGTCGTCCCGGGGGCAATCTGCAGAATAAGTTTCTCCTTGGCATAGCCATTGCATACTGCTGCATCAAAATTAATCATCGAAAGCCGGAAAAGGATTGAGGCGATGCTTATCAAGAAGAACAAGACCCGCGCGGCGCTGATCGCGCTGTTGGCGCTCGGGAGCGTGGCCGCATGGCCGCGCGCGGTCAGCGCCGAGACCGTGCTGCGCATCGGCATGACCGCTGCCGATATTCCGCGCACCCTGGGTCAGCCCGATCAGGGCTTTGAAGGCAATCGCTTCACCGGCCTCACCATGTACGACGCGCTGACCGGCTGGGACCTGTCCTCCGCCGACAAGGCGAGCGTGGTGATCCCCGGTCTCGCCACCGAGTGGAAGGTCGACGATGCCGACAAGACCAAGTGGGTGTTCAAGCTGCGCCCCGGCGTCACGTTCCATGACGGCTCGCCGTTCAACGCCGATGCCGTCGTGTGGAACGTCGAGAAGGTGCTGAAGCAGGACGCGCCGCAATTCGACGCCAGCCAGGTCGGCGTCACGGCGTCGCGCATGCCGACGCTGGCCTCGGCAAAGAAGATCGACGACATGACGGTCGAGCTCACCACCAAGGAGCCCGACAGCTTCCTGCCGATCAACCTCACCAACCTGTTCATGGCGAGCCCGGCGAAGTGGCAGGCCTTCTACGACAAGGCCGAAGGCGCCGATGCCAAGGCGAAGTCGCAGGCCGCCTGGACCGCGTTCGCCAAGGACGCCTCGGGCACCGGCCCGTGGAAGATGTCGAGCTTCACGCCGCGCGAACGGCTCGAACTGGTCAAGAACGCGAACTATTGGGACAAGGCGCGCGTGCCCAAGATCGACAAGATGGTGCTCTTGCCGATGCCGGAAGCGAATGCGCGCACCGCGGCGCTGCTCTCGGGCCAGGTCGACTGGGTCGAAGCGCCTGCGCCGGACGCGCTGCCCGAGCTCAAGCAGCGCGGCTTCAAGCTCTACGCCAACGAGCAGCCGCATGTCTGGCCCTGGCAATTCTCGCGCGTCGAAGGCTCGCCCTGGAACGACATCCGCGTGCGCAAGGCGGCGAACCTCTGCATCGACCGCGAAGGCCTCAGGGACGGCCTCCTCGCCGGCCTGATGGTGCCCGCAACCGGCACCTTCGAGCCCGGCCATCCCTGGCGCGGCAAGCCGACCTTCGAGATCAAGTACGACAAGGCGGCTGCGCAGAAGCTGATGCAGGAGGCCGGCTTCGGCCCCAACAAGAAGCTGACGGTGAAGACGCAGACGTCCGCGTCGGGCTCGGGACAGATGCAGCCGCTGGCGATGAACGAATATCTCCAGCAGGCCCTCGCCGAATGCTATTTCGATGTGAAGCTCGATGTCATCGAGTGGAATACGCTGTTCACCAACTGGCGCCGCGGCGCCAAGGACCCCTCGGCCAACGGCTCGAACGCGACCAACGTCACCTATGCGGCGATGGACCCGTTCTTCGCCCTGGTGCGCTTCCTGCAATCGGGCATGGCGCCGCCGGTCTCGAACAATTGGGGCTTCATCAACAACCCCAAATTCGACGAGCTGGTGAAGAAGGCGCGCCAGACCTTCGATCCCGCCGCACGTGATGCCGCGCTCGCCGAACTGCATGCGGCCTCCGTCGACGACGCGGCCTTCCTCTACGTCGCCCACGACGTCGGCCCGCGTGCGATGAGCCCGAAGGTGACCGGCGTCGTGCAGCCGAAGAGCTGGTTCATCGACTTCTCGCCGGTGTCGATCGCGCCGTGAGGCGGCCCTCACTCTATCCTCACGTCATGCCCGGGCTTGTCCCGGGCATCCACGTCTTTCCGCAGCTCAGTCATTCCGGGGCGCACGCAGGGCGAGCCCGGAATCTCGAGATTCCGGCTTCGATGCTTCGCATCGTCCCGGAATGACCGAGCAGGAAGAAACGTGGATGGCCGGGACAAGCCCGGCCATGACGTCCGAGATGTCCATGCGCCAACCTGAGTAAACAACGTGCTCGCCTATATCGCCCGACGCATCGTCTATGTCGTCCCCATCGTCATCAGCGTGGCGCTGGTGTGCTTCCTGCTCGTGCACATCACGCCGGGCGATCCGCTCGTTGCGGTGCTGCCGGCCGATGCCTCGCAGGAGCTCGCGGCGCAGCTTCGCGCCGCCTATGGCTTCGACCGGCCGCTGCCGGTGCAGTTCGGCCTCTGGCTCTTGCGCGCGCTGCATGGCGACCTCGGCAATTCCATCGCGACGGGCCGCCCGGTGCTCGCCGAGGTCATGCGCGCGGTCGGCAACACCGTCACGCTCGCGATCGCTGCGGCGATCATCGGCTTCACGATGGGCATCCTGCTCGGCTTGATCGCCGGCTATTTTCGCGAGACCTGGATCGACAAGGTCGCAACGTCCTTTGCCATCGCCGGCGTCTCCGTGCCGCATTACTGGCTCGGCATGCTCCTCGTCATCATCTTCTCGGTACAGCTGAACTGGCTGCCCGCAGTCGGCGCCGGGCCCGGCGGCTCCAATTCCTGGGCCTGGGACTGGGCGCATCTGAAATATCTCGTGCTGCCGGCGATCACGACATCGGTGATTCCCATGGGCATCGTCACCCGCACGGTGCGTGCCCTCACCGGTGACATTCTCTCGCAGGATTTCGTCGAAGCCTTGCGGGCCAAGGGCCTGCACGAGCGCGGCGTGTTTCGCCACGTCGTCAAGAACGCCGCCCCCACGGCGCTTGCCGTGATGGGTCTTCAGCTCGGTTACATGCTCGGCGGCTCGATCCTGATCGAGACCGTATTCTCCTGGCCGGGTTCGGGCTTCCTGCTCAACTCCGCGATCTTCCAGCGCGACCTGCCGCTGCTGCAGGGCACGATCCTGATCCTGGCGCTGTTCTTCGTGTTCCTCAATCTGCTGGTCGACATCGCCCAAGCCGCGATCGACCCGCGTATCAAGCGGGGCTAGCCGATGAGCGAGCTTCCGCTTCACGCCACCGCCGACGCCGCGCTGCAGGCCGCGCCCGCGACCAAGGCGCGCGGCTATTGGGCGACCGTCGGCCGCCGCATCATGCGCGACAAGGTCAGCATGGCCTGTGCGCTGGTGCTGTTGCTGATCTTCCTCTCCGCGGTCCTTGCGCCGTGGCTGGGTCTCGAAGATCCCTACAAGGGCTCGATGATCCGCCGCCTGCGCCACATCGGCACGGCGGGCTATCCGCTCGGCACCGACGAGCTCGGCCGCGACATGCTGGCGCGGCTGATCTACGGCGGCCGGCTGTCGCTGGTCATCGGCATCCTGCCCGTGATTCTCGCCTTCTGCATCGGCACCTCGCTCGGCATCATTGCCGGCTATGTCGGCGGCAAGCTCAACACCGCGATCATGCGCACGGTCGACGTGTTCTATGCCTTTCCGTCCGTGCTGCTGGCGATCGCGATCTCCGGCGCGCTCGGGGCCGGCATCCTCAATTCCATCGTGTCGTTGACGGTGGTGTTCGTGCCGCAGATCACTCGCGTCGCCGAGAGCGTCACGACGGGCGTGCGCAACATGGATTTCGTCGAGGCCGCGCGTGCCTCCGGCGCCGGGCCCTTCACCATCATGCGCGTGCACATCCTCGGCAACGTGCTCGGTGCGATCTTCGTCTATGCCACGAGCCTGATCTCGGTCTCGATGATCCTGGCGGCCGGTCTGTCCTTCCTCGGTCTCGGCACCAAGCCGCCGGAGCCGGAATGGGGCCTGATGCTGAACACGCTGCGAACCGCGATCTACGTCAATCCCTGGGTCGCAGCGTTGCCGGGCGCGATGATCTTCGCGGTCTCGATCTGCTTCAACCTGCTTTCGGACGGCCTGCGCAGCGCCATGGACATCAGGAACTGACGAATGATGATGCAGAAGCACAATGGCGCCGCACGGAAGGTCGTCATGCCCGGGCTTGTCCCGGGCATCCACGTTCTTCGTTCCGCGTGGCAAGGCGTGGATGGCCGGGACAAGCCCGGCCATGACGGCGTGGAGGCTCTAGTACCAGCCATATGGGGTTGCCCCGCCGGGATCGGGAAAAGTGTAGGGCGGCTGCCATGAGCGAGAATGCCTCTGTCGCCATGCTGGAGCCGGTCGAGGACGTCGGCGGCGTCGCGCAGCCGCTGCTTCAGGTCAACGGCCTGACGAAACATTTCCCGGTGCGCGGCGGGCTGTTCGCCGCCAAACGTACCGTGCGCGCCGTCGACAACGTCTCGTTCACCGTCGCCAAGGGCGAGACGGTCGGCATCGTCGGCGAGTCCGGTTGCGGCAAGTCCACCACCGCGCGGCTGCTGATGCATCTGATGCCGCGCGACGACGGCGACATCATCTATGACGGCATGACCGTTGGCCAATCGCTGAGCCTGCGCGAATTGCGACGCGGCATGCAGATGGTGTTCCAGGACTCCTACGCCTCGCTCAATCCGCGCCTCACCATCGAGGAATCGATCGCCTTCGGCCCCAAGGTGCACGGCATGGCCGACGCCACGGCACGCGCGCTCGCGCGCGAGCTGCTCGGCAAGGTCGGCTTGCGTCCGGAAACGTTCGCCAACCGCTATCCGCACGAGATCTCCGGCGGCCAGCGCCAACGCGTCAACATCGCGCGGGCACTGGCGCTGTCGCCGCGGCTGGTGATCCTGGACGAAGCCGTCTCGGCGCTCGACAAATCGGTCGAGGCGCAGGTGCTCAATCTCCTGGCCGATCTCAAGCGCGAGTTCGGCCTGACCTATCTGTTCATCAGCCACGACCTCAACGTGGTCCGCTACATCTCGGACCGCGTGCTGGTGATGTATCTCGGCGAGGTCGTCGAGCTCGGCCCGGTCGACCAGGTCTGGGACGCGCCTGCCCATCCCTATACGCGTGCCCTTCTTGCGGCGATGCCGTCGTCGGATCCCGACCAGCGCACCGAGACGCCGCCGATATCAGGCGATCCGCCCAATCCGATCGATCCGCCCCCGGGCTGCCGCTTCCATACCCGTTGTCCGTTTGCGGAGCCGCTCTGCGCAAATGCGACACCAAAGCTCACCGCGCTCGATAGAATGGGCCACGAGGCCGCGTGCTACATGGCTATACCGGGTTCAGGCCATAGCCGCGCGCCCAGGGAGAAGACCGCATGACGAGACCGACACCGAAAGAGATCAAGCCGATCGCGCTGGTCGCAGGCGTGCCCGTGGACGACGAGATCGCAACCCGCATCTCCAATGCCATCGGACCTGCCTTCGAGGGCTTCGCGGCCATTGCCGGCACGCTGCCGTTCGACCTCGAGCCCGCCGGCTATGTGCTCGCGCAGACGCAGAAGGTGTCGAAATGAGCACCGAACCCGCATTGATGACGCTGACCGAGGTCGCGCGTGCGATCGCGACGAAGCAGCTGTCCTCGCATGAGGTGACGCGCGCGCTGTTGCATCGCATCGCGCAGTGGCAGCCGCGCCTCAATGCCTTCATGTCGATCGAGGCAGAGGCTGCGTTGAAGGCGGCTGATGCAGCCGATGCCGAGCTTGCCAAGGGCAACGTCCGTGGTCCGCTGCACGGCGTGCCGCTCGCGCACAAGGATATGTACTACGACGCGGGCCACGTCGCGACCTGTGGCTCGCTGATCCGCCGCGACTTCGTGCCGACCGTGACCTCCACGGCCTTGCAGCGGTTGAAGGATGCCGGCCAGGTTCGCCTCGGCACGCTGCATCTGGCTGAATTCGCCTATGGGCCGACCGGGCATAACGCCCATTACGGCCCGGTGCGCAATCCCTGGAATGTCGCGCACATCACCGGCGGGTCGTCATCCGGCTCCGGCTCCGCGGTCGCCGCGCGCCTGACCTATGCGGCGCTTGGCTCGGATACCGGCGGCTCGATCCGCATGCCCGCGCATTTCTGCGGCGTCACCGGCCTCAAGACGACGGTCGGCCGCGTCAGCCGTGCCGGCGCGATGCCGCTGTCGCAATCGCTCGACACCGTCGGCCCGCTGGCGCGCACTGCCGAGGATTGCGCGCTGTTGCTGGCCCTGATGGCCGGCCCCGATCCCGCCGATTCGACCTGCAGCCACGAGCCGCTGTCGGACTACGTCGGCGCGACCAAAGGCGCGCTGAAGGGCCTCAAGATCGGCGTGCCGGTCTCCTTCTATGTCGACGATCTCGACAGCGAGGTTGCGCGCGTGCTGGACGAGACCATCGCGGCGCTCAAGCGCGAGGGCGCCGACATCGTCAAGGTCGAGTTGCCGGACCAGCGGCAATTGTCCTCGGCCAGCCAGCTCGTGCTCGCCGCGGAAGCCGCCGCCTTCCACAAGCGCTGGATGATCGAGCGTCCGCAGGATTATGGCGCGCAGGTCCTGATGCGGCTCCAGAACGGACTCGCCGTTCCCGCCATCACCTATCTCGAGGCCATGCGCTGGCGCGGGCCGGCGCTCGCCGCCCACAACGCCGCGACGTCAGGCGTCGATGCGGTGATCGCACCGGCCTCGCCGGTGCCGGCACCGACGATCGAGGAGAGCGACGTCGTCGGCGGCCCGAACGCGCCGGCGCTGCTGCAGCGGCTCACGCTGTTCACCCGTCCGGTGAATTTCCTCGGCCTGCCGTCGCTCACCGTGCCCTCCGGCTTCACGAAGACCGGCCTGCCGGTCGGGATGCAGCTGATCGGTCGTTCCTTCGACGAAGCGACCTTGCTCACCATCGGCGCGGCCTTCCAGCGCGCCACCGACTATCACGATCGATTGCCGAAACTGCCGTCATGACAAAGCTCGTCGAGATCTCGGGCCTCAACATCCGCTTCACCGGCGAGCGCACGGTCTATGCCGTGAACGATCTGAGCCTCTCGCTCGGCAACAGCGAGGTGCTGGGCCTGCTCGGCGAGTCCGGTTCGGGCAAGAGCGTGACACTGCGTGCGCTGATGCGGCTGCTGCCGAAGAAGCGCACGCAGATCACTGGCACGGTCAACGTGCTGGGCCGCGACGTGCTCGCCATGAACGACGAGGAGCTGTCGTCGTTTCGCGGCCAGACCGTGTCGATGATCTTCCAGGAGCCGGCGCTCGCGCTCGATCCGGTCTACACCATCGGCGCTCAGATCGCCGAAAGCGTCGTGCGCCACGAAGGCAAGAGTTTCGCGGAGGGCAAGGCGCGGGCGCTCGAAATGCTCGAGGTCGTGCGCATCCCCTCGGCGAAGCGCCGGCTCGACGCCTATCCGCACGAGATGTCCGGTGGCATGCGTCAGCGCGCGATGATCGCGCTCGCGCTCGCCTGCCGTCCCAAGATCCTGCTGGCGGACGAGCCGACCACCGCGCTCGATGCCACCGTGCAGATCCAGATCCTGCTGCTGCTGCGCGAGCTGCAGCGCGAGTTCGGCATGTCCGTCATCTTCGTCACCCACGACATCGGCGTCGCCATCGAGATCTGCGACCGCGTTGCGGTGATGTATGCCGGCCAGATCGTGGAGCAGGGCACGCTTCGCGACATCGTCCGCTCGCCGGTGCATCCCTACGCCAAGGGCCTGCTCGCCTCGACCATCCACGGCGCCAAGCGCGGCGCCCGCCTGGAGACCATTCCCGGCACCCCGCCCTCGCTGGCGGAGAAGCCGCACAACTGCTCCTTCGCTCCCCGCTGCAGGCTCGCAGAGCCGCGCTGCCTCGAGCAATTGCCCGCGAATGTCGAGGTCGGACCGGGCAGGGCGGCGAGATGCGTGCTGGCGCAGCCGGTCACCGTGGTGTCATAGTCTCGGATGAGTTGAGCTAAAGCATGATCCGGACAAGTGCGTAGCGGCTTTCCGAAAAGATCATGCTTAAACAACAACCTGAAGCGATGACGATTCACCCCAGTCGCATCGCGCTGTAGCCCCCGCATTCGGCAGGCCGGAACTTTCAGCCTCTCCGTTTTCCCGGAAGAGGCTGAAAGCCTGCAAGAAAAAGCCGCACGCCTGTGAAATTCCGGACTTGCGCGGGAGGTCATCAGGGGTAGATGTGGCCTCATCAGGGCTCTGGATGAGCTCGGCTGCGTTGGACGCCGGGCAAACATGATGTTAATCCGGGGCGAGTACCCTGAATTGCCCGTGAAATCAGGGGCTTTGCCCCCTAGTCGAAAGAGATCAGACTGATGGCAGCCATCCCTGGCGTCCGCCGTTCAGAGCTCGGTGACGCCTTGCGCGCTTGTCGCACGGCATTCATCGGCGTCGGCTTGATGAGCTGCATGATCAACCTGCTCTATCTGACCGGGTCGATCTTCATGCTGGAGGTCTACGACCGGGTGCTGCCGAGCCGCAGCATCCCGACCCTGGTCGGCCTCATCATCCTCGCCAGCTTCCTCTACATGGCGCAGGGCGTGCTCGACATGATTCGCAACCGCATCCTGGGGCGGATCGGTACGTCGCTCGACGAAGCCCTCAACAAGCGCGTGTTCGACACCATCGTGCGACTGCCGCTTCTGGTCGGCAGCCGCAACGAGGGCCTCCAGCCGCTGCGCGATCTCGACAATGTCCGTTCCTTCCTCGGCGGCATGGGCCCGAGCGCGTTCTTCGATCTGCCCTGGCTGCCGCTTTATCTCGCCATCTGCTTCGCCTTCCACGTCCTGATCGGCGTAACCGCGCTGGTCGGCGCCATCATCCTGGTCGGCCTGACGCTGGTTTCCGAGTTCATGTCCCGCCAGCCGGCACGCGAAGCGATGGGGCTCGCCGCCCAGCGCAACGATCTCGCCCAGGCCAGCCGCCGCAACGCCGAGGTGATGGTGTCGATGGGCATGGCGGGACGGATGAACCAGCGCTGGAGCGAAGCCAACGAAAAATATCTTGCCGGCAATCAGCGTGCGAGCGACGTCGCCGGCGGTCTCGGCGCGGTCGCAAAGGTACTGCGCATGATGCTGCAATCGGCCGTGCTCGCGGTCGGCGCCTATCTCGTCATCCACCAGGAGGCGACGGCCGGCATCATCATCGCCGGCTCGATCCTCGCCGCCCGCGCGCTCGCACCGGTCGATCTCGCAATCGCGCATTGGAAATCCTTCGTCGCCGCACGCCAGAGCTGGCACCGTCTCACCCGCCTGTTGGAGCAGATGCCGGCGCAGGCGATGCCGACCCAGCTGCAGGCGCCCACCAGCCGCCTCTCGGTCGAAGGCGTCGCCATGGTGCCGCCCGGCGATCAGCGCCTCGTCGTGCAGGACGTCACCTTCGCGCTCGCCGCAGGCAACGGCCTCGGCGTGATCGGCCCGAGCGGCTCCGGCAAGTCGTCATTGATCCGCGCACTGGTCGGGGTCTGGCAGCCGGTGCGCGGCAAGGTGCGGCTCGACGGCGCGGCGCTCGATCAATGGTCGTCCGACATGCTCGGCCGCCACATCGGCTATCTGCCGCAGGACGTCGAATTGTTCGGCGGTACCATCGCGCAGAACATCAGCCGCTTCGATCCCGAGGCGACCTCCGACGCGATCATCGCCGCGGCCAAGGAGGCCGGCGTGCACGAGATGATCATCAAGATGCGCGAGGGCTACAACACGCAAGTCGGTGAGCAGGGCGCGGCGCTCTCCGCAGGCCAGGCGCAGCGCGTGGCGCTGGCGCGCGCGCTCTACGGCAGGCCCTTCCTGATCGTGCTCGACGAGCCCAACTCCAATCTCGACACCGAAGGCGACGAGGCGCTGACCCGTGCCATCCGTGCCGCGCGCGAACGTGGTGCCATCGTCGTCGTGGTGGCGCACCGCCCGATCGGCGTCGAGGCAGTCGACCAGATCCTGGTGCTGCGCGACGGCCGCATGCAGGCGTTCGGTCCCAAGGAGCAGGTGCTCGCCCAGGTGCTGCAGCCGCGCGCGACGCCGCCGGCACCGATCAAGATCGTCAGCGAAGGCGGAGTGGCCAAGTCATGAGCACGCTGGCCATCGGCGGAATGAAGCCCGCCGCCAAGAAGACTGTAGGTGATTCCATCAGGTTTCACCTGGTCCTCGGTCTCGCGATCGTGGTGGTGCTGGTCGTCGGCCTCGGCGGATGGGCGTCGACCGTCTTGATCTCCGGCGCGCTGATCGCGCCGGGGCAGATCGTGGTCGAATCCAACGTCAAGAAGGTGCAGCATCCGACCGGCGGCGTGGTCGGCGAGGTGCGCGCCCGCGACGGCGATCGGGTCAAGGCCGGCGACATCGTGGTGCGGCTCGACGACACCGTGACCAAGGCCAACCTTGCCATCGTCACCAAGAATCTCGACGCCGCGCAGGCGCGCGCGGCGCGACTCCAGGCCGAGCAGCGCGGTCTCGACAGCATCGAGTTTCCGCAAACGCTGATCGAGCGCGCCAGCGATCCCGACGTCAAGGTGCTGCTCTCGGCCGAAACCAAGCTGTTCGACGTCCGCGTCAACGGCCGCACCGGGCAGAAGGCGCAGCTGCGCGAGCGCATCACGCAGCTCAACGAGGAAATCTCCGGTCTCAGCGCCCAGGAGAAGGCCAAGGACCAGGAGATCGCGCTGGTGCAGAACGAGCTCACCGGCGTGCGCGAGCTCTACGAAAAGCGCCTGGTGCAGATCTCGCGCCTGACCCAGCTCGAACGCGACTCGGCGCGTCTCAACGGCGAGCGCGCGCAGTACATCGCCTCGCGCGCCCAGGCCAAGGGCAAGATCACCGAGACCGAGCTCCAGATCATCCAGATCGACAAGGACGTGGTCAGCGAGGTCTCCAAGGACCTGCGCGAGACCAACGACAAGATCGGCGAGCTGATCGAGCGCAAGGTCGCCGCCGAAGACCAGCTCCGCCGCATCGACATCCGCGCGCCGCAGGACGGCATGGTGCTGCAATCGACCGTGCATACCGTCGGTGGCGTCATCACCGCCGGCGATACCTTGATGCTGATCGTTCCGCAGGCCGACGATCTCCAGGTCGAGGCCAAGGTCAATCCGGTTGATATCGACAAGCTCCAGATCGGCCAGAAGACGCTGCTGCGCCTCTCCGCGTTCAACCAGCGCACCACGCCGGAGCTCAACGGCGTCGTCAGCCGCGTGTCGCCCGACGTCACCACCGACCAGCGCACCGGCCAGGGCTACTACACCATCCGCGTCTCGATGCCGGCCGAGGAGGTCGCCCGGCTCGGCGATGTCAAGCTGATTCCCGGCATGCCCGTGGAGGCCTTCGTCCAGACCGGCGACCGCACCATGCTGTCCTATCTGATGAAGCCGCTGCACGACCAGCTGATGCGCGCCTTCCGGGAGAAGTGACGCGCGAAAGCGCCTCATCCCGGAGCGCGCTTGGCGCGCATCCGGGATCTCGGGCGGCATACTCGGTCTCGTCGGGTGGGCAAAGGCGCAGCGCGCCGTGCCCACCATCTTTCTCCCGACGAGCATATTGGTGGGCACGCTTCGCTTTGCCCACCCTACGGCACCACCTTCTTTGCTATAGTTCGAGTCAAAGCCCCAATAGCCCGGCGGTCGAACAATGCAATCTCCCCCCTCCATCGCCACCGAATCCTTCTCCGATGCGTCCGCGGCCGTGGCCCGCCTCGAAGAGATCTACGAGCGCAACACGAAATTCCTGCGCGACCGGTTCGAAGCTTATGTTGGCGGCGAAGCGATCACGACGCGGATGCGGGCCTATTATCCCTTTGTCCGCATCACCACCGCGACGCATGCGCGGCTGGACTCCCGCCTGTCTTACGGCTTCGTCGCAGGCCCCGGCGTGCACGAGACCAGCGTCACGCGGCCGGATCTGTTCCGCAGCTATCTCACCGAGCAGATCGGATTGCTGATCCAGAACCACGGCGTGCCGGTCGAGATCGGCGAATCCACCGAACCGATCCCGATCCACTTCGCCTATCGCCGCGACATCAACATCGAAGCCGCCATCACGACCAGCGAGAACTCCGCCGTCACGCGGTCGCTGCGTGATGCGTTCGACGTGCCTGATCTCGCGACGATGGACGATGCGATCGCCGACGGCACCTTCGAGCTGCAGCCGGGGACGCCCAAGCCGCTGTCCCTGTTCCGCGCCGCCCGCATCGATTACTCGCTGCGCCGGCTTTATCACTACACCGGCACCGATTCCGAATATTTCCAGAACTTCGTGATCTTCACCAATTACCAGTTCTATGTCGACGCCTTCGCGCAGCTCTGCCAGCAGCGTCTTCAGTCCGGCGAGGCGGGCCTCGACGCTTTCGTGGCGCCCGGCAACGTCATCACGCGCAACGGCGGCGCGTCGACGGGCGTTGCCCCCGCGCGCACACCGCAGATGCCGGCCTTCCATCTGGTCGCGCCGGGTTATCGCGGCATCACGCTGATCAACATCGGCACCGGCCCGTCCAATGCGCGCAACGTCACCGACCATGTGGCCGTGCTGCGGCCGCATGCCTGGCTCATGCTCGGCCATTGTGCGGGCCTGCGCAACACGCAGCGGCTCGGCGACTACGTGCTCGCGCACGGCTATGTGCGCGAGGACCATGTGCTCGACCGGGAGCTGCCGCTGTGGGTGCCGATTCCTGCGCTCGCCGAGATGCAGGTCGCGCTCGAGGAGGCGGTCGAGGATGTCACCGGGCTCGAGGGTTTCGAGCTGAAGCGCCTGATGCGCACGGGGACGGTGGCGAGCGTCGACAACCGCAACTGGGAGATTTCCGGGCCTGAAGTGATCCGCCGCCTGTCGCAATCGCGCGCGGTCGCGCTCGATATGGAATCAGCCGCCATCGCCGCCAACGGCTACCGCTTCCGCGTCCCCTATGGCACGCTGCTCTGCGTCTCGGACAAGCCGCTGCACGGCGAGATCAAGCTCGCCGGCATGGCCAGCGAATTCTACCGCCGCCGTGTCGGCCAGCATCTCGAGATCGGCCTGAAGGCGCTGGAGCGGCTCAAGCAGCAGGAATCGGAGCGCCTGCATTCGCGAAAGCTCCGCAGTTTCGCCGAAGTCGCGTTCCAGTAGGTCGGGGCCCCCCTTTCATCCTTGCTGACAAGCCGGAGAATTTTTCGCATTGTCCGCGAGGGGGGCCGACCGGGACGCTTGCAATGCCGCTCACGCGCGACAAGATCATTGGCCATGATCTCGAACGTCTGGCCTTTCGCTTCACCATGCTGAACGATGGCGAGGTCGTGCAGTGCCAGATCAGCGACGCTGCCATGGACGAGCTCGCGGGCATGCAGGGCACCGAGAGCAGCGCGCGCCAGGCACAATTTTTGTCGCTGCGCGAAACCATCGAACGCATTGCGTCGGACCTCTACGACGAAGCGCCGCGCTTTCACGGCTATGTGGTACGGATTTTCATGAGGCATTTGAGACGGTAGGCCTACATATTCCGCTGTCATGCCCCGGCTTGACCGGGGCATCCAGTACGCCGCGGCGTATCGATTCAATCACAACGGTCTCAGCGTGCTGGATCGCCCGGTCAAGCCGGGCGACGACAGTGGTGTTGGTGGTGAGAACGTCTCGATTCGCTCACAGCGCAGCTGCTCACCCCTCCAGCTTCCTCAGCAACAACTTCAGCGCCGTTGCCGCAAACACCTGCATGTTCGCAAACCGGTCGCTGCTGCCCGTCTCCAGCGTCATCACCTCCGCGGCGGGGCCTGCGACCGCCATGCAGCTATGGCCCGCAGCGTCGCCGTAGCGGTTGCCGGTGGGGCCCGCCGCACCGGTCTCGGACAGGCCCCAATCACAATTGAAGCGGCTGCGCATCTGCTCGGCCAGCAATTGCGCGTAGGGCTCCGACGACGACCGAAAGCCCTTCATGCCGTCATCCGAAATATCCATCAGCACCCGTCTGGCATCGCGGGTGTAGACCACCGCGCCGCCCAGGTAATAGGCGGAGGCGCCGGGCACCGCGAGCAGACTGGCGGAGATCAGGCCGCCGGCCGATGATTCCGCAACCGCGATGGTCTGTTTGCGCGCGATCAGTTGGGCCGCGACCCGTTCCGCAATGCCGACGAGCTCTTTCATCCCTGAAACCCCTCATTCCTTCGCAACCGAGCTGCGCCTTCCTAGCATATGCCGGCGGCCCCGGCTGAGTTGCGGGCGGCGGGCAGGCCTGCTTGAATGCGGACACGAGACAAGAATTGACGAGGAAACGTGAAGGAGACGTCATGGCGTCCCTGATCGCCGGTGGGGTGGACTGCGATGTGCATCCGGCCGTGCCGCATCTGACCAGCCTGCTGCCGTACCTGAACGATTATTGGCGCGATCAGGTTACGACGCGCGGCATGGTCGACCTCGTTTCGCAATCCTATCCGCAGAACTCGCCGATTACGGCACGGCCCGACTGGCGGCCCGAGCAGGGCAAGCCGGGCGAGAGTCTGGCGGACATGCAGCGCCATGTGCTCGATCCCTTCCAGCTCGAGCATGCCATCTGCAATCCGCTGTATGGCGTGCAGATGGTGTTCTCCGAGGACATGCAGGCCGCCTTCTGCCGCGCGCTGAACGACTGGCTGGCGAAGGAATGGCTCGATCGCGACGCGCGGCTGCGCGGCTCGGTCGTGATCCCGACGCAAAGCGTCGAGAAGGCCGTCGCCGAGATCGAGCGCTGCGCCCCGGACAAGCGCTTCGTGCAGGTCCTGATGCTGGTCATGGGCGACGTGCCGCTCGGCAAGCGCGCGCTGTGGCCGATCTATGAGGCCGCGGAGCGGCTGGAACTGCCGGTCGGCATCCATGCCGGTTCCGCCTATCACAATCCGCCGACCGCGGTGGGATGGGGGTCCTACCACATCGAGGACTATGTCGGGCAGGCCCAGGCGTTCCAGACCCAGCTCACCAGCCTGATCGTCGAAGGCGTGTTCGCCAAATATCCGCGGCTGAAAATGGTGATGCTGGAGTCCGGCGTCTCCTGGATCGCGCCCTATCTCTGGCGGCTGCACAAGTTCTGGCGCGGGGTGCGAATGGAGACGCCCTGGGTCGATCGCGCGCCCCTGGAGATTGTGCGCAGCAACATCCGCTTCTCGTTACAGCCATTTGATGCGCCGCCGGAACCAGAGACATTAATTCGCCTGTTTGATCATATGCAGTCGGACGAATTGGTCCTATTCTCCACGGACTATCCGCACTGGCAGTTCGACGGCCAGGACGCGCTGCCCGAAGGTCTGTCCCCCGATCTCGTGCGCAAGATCATGATCGACAATCCGCATGCTACCTATCCCCGCCTGAAAGAACTCCCTCCCAAGGAGGCAAGGCCATGAACATCCAGTTCCGCGAACGAACGGATTCCGTCGCTCCCCTTACCGTGAAGACCGCGATCGCGGACTGCGACATCCATCCGGCACGCGCCACCCGCACCGAGCTCTATCCCTATCTCGCCAAACGCTGGCAGCATCACCTCGAGGTTTACGGCGTCCATGCCTATCAGGGCATGATGGAAGGCCCGCCCTATCCGAAGGCCCAGCCCAACGCCTCGCGCCGCGATGCCTATCCGCCGGAGGGCGGACCGCAGGGCTCCTCGCTGTCGTTCATGCAGAAGCAGCTGCTCGATCCCAACAACGTGCAACTCGGCGTGCTCAATCCGCTCAACACCGGACAGGGCATCCGCAATCACGAACTGTCGGCGGCGCTGTGCTCGGCGATCAACGACTGGCAGATCGACAAATGGACCTCCAAGGACAAGCGGCTGAAGGCCTCGATTGTCGTCGGCAACGAGGACGGGCTGTCGGCCGCCGCCGAAATTCGCGAGCGCGCCGGCGACAAGAACTTCGTGCAGGTGCTGCTGCTCAGCCGCAATGTCGAGCCGCTCGGCCAGCGCCGCTATTGGCCGATCTACCAGGCCGCGGAAGAGGCAGGCCTTCCCGTCGGCGTCCACGCCTTCGGCTTCGGCGGCAACCCGATCACGCCCTCGGGCTGGCCGTCCTACTACATCGAGGAGATGGTGGGTCACTCGCAATGCCAGCAATCGGCGCTGGCGAGCCTCGTGCTGGAGGGCGTCTTCGAGCGCTTCCCGAAATTGAAGATGGTGATGATCGAGGCCGGCTTCGGCTGGGCGCCGTCGCTGGCGTGGCGGCTCGACAAGGCCTGGCAGCGGCTCAGGAGCGAGGTGCCGCATGTGAAGCGGCCGCCGTCGGAATATATCCGCGAGCAGGTGTGGTGGACGACGCAGCCGATGGAGGATCCGGAGCGGCGCGAGGATCTGTTCGACGTCATAAAATGGATCGGCTGGGATCGGCTCTTGTTCGCCACAGATTATCCGCATTGGGATTACGATGAGCCCTCACGCGTCTTGCCGGCGGGCGTCAGCGAAGCCAATCGCGAGGCGTTCTACCTCGGCAACGCAAAGAAGCTTTACGGCGTTTCCTGATGGCAAGACACGTCATCGCGCCGGTCGACGAGCTTCCGCCGGGCACGCGAAAGTTTCTGGAGATCGACGGGCGGCCGATCGCAATCTTCAACATCAAGGGCGAGTATTTCGGCCTGATGAACCGTTGCCCGCATCAGGGCGCGGCGCTGTGCGAGGGCCCGCTGATCGGGCTCGCGCAATCGAACAATCCCGGCGAGATCGAGTACACGAAACTCGGCGAAATCATCCGCTGCCCGTGGCACGGCTGGGAGTTCGACATCCGCACCGGCCAATCCTACTGCGACCCCCGCCGCTTCCGCGTGAAGGCCTACCCGGCCCATGTCGAGCCGGGGGCGAGCGTGGTGAAGGGGCCGTATGTCGCCGAGACGATCCCGGTCAGGATCGAGAGCGACTACGTGGTGGTGGAGCTGTAAGCCAACCGCGCCGTCATTCCGGGGCGCGCGTAGCGCGAGCCCGGAATCCATCGTGCGACAGAAATGCTGGGAGAAATGGATTCCGGGCTCGCCTCTTCGAGGCGCCCCGGAATGACACCGTCCTAACGCCCCGCCACCGGCTCCGGCACCGCATCATAGGCCGGCACGGCTTTGCCGCCGCGATACACCGTCGAAGCCGCGATGATGCCGAGCAGGGCGGCGAACATCAGCCAGAAGCCGGGCGAGGCCTTGTCGCCGGTCCGCTCGATCAGCCAGGTCGAGGCGAACGGCGTGAAGGTGCCGAACAGGGCCGCGGCAAGCGCAAACGCCAGCGAGAAGCAGGTGGTGCGCACATGCGCCGGCACGATCTCGACGAGGGCACCTAACATGGTGCCGCTGTAGACGCCGAAATAGAACGAGAACATCATCTCGACCGCGAGCAGCTTGCCGAAGGTCGGCGCCGCCACCAGCCAGTGCAATGCCGGGTAGGCGGTCACCAGCGACAGGCCGGCGATCGCGATCAGCACCGGCTTGCGGCCGATGCGATCGGAGAGCGCGCCGCCGACCGGATTCCAGACGAAGTTGGCCACCGCGACGAGCAGCGTGACCAGCAGCGCGTCATGCGTCGACAGCTTCAGCACGGTCTTGCCGAAGGTCGGCGTGTACACGGTGACGAAGTAGAACGTCGTCGTGGTCAGGATCGCGATCATCATCCCGAGGACGACGATGCGCCAGTTGGCGAGCGCGGAGGCGAACACCTCGTTCGCGGTCGGATGCTTCTTCATGGCGAGGAAGGCCGGCGTCTCCTCCAGCGAGCGCCGCAGGAGGAAGATCAGTGGAATGATCAGGCAGCCCACGAAGAAGGGAATGCGCCAGCCCCAGGCAGCCACGGTGTCGGCCGGCATCACCTCGGAGAGGATGTAGCCGAGGATCGAGGCCACGAAGATCGCGACCTGCTGGCTCGATGACTGGAACGAGGTGTAGAAGCCGCGATTGCCGGGCGTCGAGATCTCCGCGAGATACACCGACACGCCGCCGAGCTCGACGCCGGCCGAGAAGCCTTGCAGCAGCCGGCCGATCAGCACGATGATTGGCGCTGCGATGCCGATGGTCGCGTAGCTTGGGCAGAACGCGATGACGACGGTGCCGAAGGCCATGATGCCGAGTGTGACGATCAGGCCCTGGCGGCGGCCGATGCGGTCGATGTAGGCTCCTAGCACGATGGCACCGACGGGGCGCATCAAGGCGCCGAGCCAGAACACGCCGAAAGTGTTGAGCAGTGAGGCGGTCTCGTTGGTCGAGGGGAAGAACGCCTTGCCGATCGCGGCGGCGTAGAAGCCGAACAGGAAGAAATCGAACTGCTCGAGGAAGTTGCCCGACGTGGCGCGCAGGATCGCGCCGACACGCGAGTTGATGGCGGGCGGATTGGTTGAGGCGGCTGGTCCAGCCATGACGTTGCTCCCCTTGGAAAGACGTGGCCGGGCCGAAACTCATTTCACGGCAAGGCGACAGATTGATGCTGCGACAATCTGTCATACCCCTTCCCGCGCAGAGCGGAGCGAGTCAACCGGTATTCCGGAGGAAGCTGATGATTTTTCAGGCTTTATTTTGCGTTGCAGCGACGATCCATTGCCGGAATGCGGCAAGCTTCGGCACCTCCCGGCGGCCCTCCGGCGCGACCAGGTAGAACCCGGCATCGGCCGGCAGCGCGATCTTGAAGGGCACGACGAGGCGGCCCTTGGCGATATCGTCCTGGACGTAGGATGTCCGTCCCATCGCCACGCCGATGCCGTCGATGGCCGCCTGGATGGTCATGAAGATCATGTCGAAGGTGATGCCCGGGTGCCGCGCTATGTCGGCCGGCAGGCCCGCCGCGGTCAGCCACAGTCGCCAGTCGTCGCTGTTGGCGTTCGAGGTGTGCAGCAGCGGATGGTTGCGCAGATCCTCAGGCCGGCGCAGCGGCTTGTCGCCGCGCAGCAGTGACGGACTGCATACCGGAAACAGTTCGTCCGCCATCAACCAGTCGGCACGCACGCCCGGCCACTGGCCGCGGCCATAGCGAATCGCGGCATCGACATTGTCGCGCTGGAAGTCGACGAGGCTGGTCGAGGTGGTGATGCGCACGTCGATGCCGGGATGCTGCTCCTGGAAATCGGTCAGCCGCGGCAGCAGCCATTTTGCCGCGAGCGAGGCCAGCGTCGACACGGTCAGCACCTTGTCGTCCTCTTTGCGCAGCAGTCGATCGGTGGCGAGCCGGAGGTCGTTGAAGGCGGCTCGGACGCCCGGGAGGTAGTCGCGCGCCTCCGGCGTCAGCGCCAGTGCGCGGTTCTGCCGGATGAACAGGCGGATGCCGAGTTCCTCCTCCAGCCTGCGGATCTGATGGCTGATCGCGGTCTGGGTCACGTTCAGCTCGCTGGCCGCCAGCGTAAAGCTGAGATGGCGCGCGGCGGCCTCGAACGCCCGCAATCCATTCAGGGACGGCAATCTGGCAGTCATTTGGCAACAGGATACATGACGTTATTTCATGCGAAGAGGTACAAATTGTCGTTTGTCGCAGCGCGGTAGGAAGCAGATATTAGCGGTCAACTTAGCTCCAGGAGCTGAAAATGTCTACTTTGACTGACAATTCGATGACAAATCATCATGCACCGGGCCTGATCCAGCAGATCGGCGAAACGCTTCACGTCTGGCACGAGCGCTACCGCACGAGGCGTGAGCTGACCAACTGGACCGCCCGCGACCTCCATGATGTCGGGCTGTCCTGGTCCGACATCGCCTATGAGGCCGACAAACCCTTCTGGCGGGCCTGATTGGCCGCCAGGCCGGCGCCGCCTGACTGTGGGGGCGCCGGCGGTCCCTTTTCCGCACGGCATGTGTCATGAGCATCCTTCGCCTCGAAGACCTGAAGCAATATTCGGACAGGCTGCGCACCCGCGACGGCACGGCGCTCAACGTTCGCTTCGTCGAGCCGCGCGACACCGACGAGCTCCAGCACTATGTCCGCTCGCTCTCGACCCGCTCCCGCTACAACCGTTTCTTCGGGGCGATCAGCGAGCTGCCGCAGGGCCTGCTGCACGACTTCCTTCAGGTCGGCGAGGGCGAGCGCTTCACGATCGTTGCGACCATGATGGTCGACGGCTTCGAGACCATCGTGGCCGAAGCGCGCTACGCCTTCCATGCCGAGACCGCGACTCTCGAGTTCGGCTTGTCGGTCGACGACCGCTGGCAGGGCCGCGGTATCGCCACCGCGCTGATGAAGAACCTCGAATGCCGCGCCGCCGCGCTTCGAGCCGAGCACATGTTCGGCGACACGCTGCGTTCCAACGAGGCGATGGTAGCGCTCGCGCGCAAATCCGGCTTCGCCTTCGTCAACCATCCCGACGACTGGAAGCTGGTGCGCTTCGACAAGGAGATCAGCGTCGCGCCCAGAGACATTCCTTGCGCAAGCTGGCGCCTCGCCGCCCTTTCCCGTCAGACCGACAGCCCCTCAGCCTCGGCCTGACACCACTGCAGCCCGGCCTGGCGGAGCCAGAGCCGGGCTTTTTTTTCAATACGAGCCCAATTGCACTTCGCGACAGCGACGGCCTATTCCTCTGAGATCCAAATACCACGCTCGCTTAAGGCGGCGAGCAGGGTCTCAAGGTCTTTAGGCTCGATCTCGGCGCACGGTATCAGCTCGTTGAGTTGATCGAACGTAACGTAGCCCGTCTTCTCCGCCAGTATGGCGACTTTCCGGACCACCTCAGACCAATCCATTCAGCGCTCCTTAGAGTAGGGCCCCTACTTTATGGAATGATCTGATGGCTCGGAGCGCGTAGCCCCTACTTCCCCGTGAACACCGCTTTCCGCTTCTCTATGAAGGCCTGCACCGCCTCCTTGTGATCCGCTGTCGTGGTCAGGCGGATCAGTCGTTCAGCCTCGTGGTCGCGCGCCGTTTCGAAATCGAACAGCACGGCCTCGTCGAGATTGTCCTTCATGTAGCGCAGCGCCAGGCGCGGGCCTTCGGCGAACGATCTGGCCAGCGCGAAGGCCTCGGTTTGCAGCCTGTCATCAGGCACCACGCGGTTGACGAGGCCGATGGCTTCGCAACGCGCCGCATCGACGCGATCGCCGGTGAACATCAGCTCGCGCGCCCGCGCGGTGCCGACCAGCCGGGTGAGCAGCCAGGCGATGCCGTAGTCGCCGCTGAGCGCGATGCGGGCATAGCCGGTCGCAACGAAGGCGGATTGCGCGGCGATGCGGATATCGCAGGCCATGGCGATGGCAAGTCCGGCGCCGACCGCGGGACCGGGCAGCGCGGCGATGGTCGGCTTGCGCACCGACACCAGCGCGCCGGTCAGCAGCCGCTGTCGCTCCTGAAGGTCGGCAACCCTGTCGTCAAAGGACATGTCGAGCTTCGCCTTGTCGCGATGTGCGCCCATGCCCTTGACGTTGCCGCCGGCGCAGAACGCTTCGCCCGCGCCGGTGAGCAGCAGCGCGCCGATACCGGGATCCTCGCCGCAGGTCCGGATCATCGTGCGCAGCGCCGGCGTCAGCGCGTCCGACAGCGAATTGCGCGCCTCCGGCCGGTTCAGCGTGATGATCGCGACGCGGTCGCGGACGACGCAGAGGAGTTCACTGGTGCCGGTGTCGATGGTGGTTTCCGTGGTCATGTCGCCTCCCTTTCTTTCGTCATTGCGAGCGAAGCGAAGCAATCCAGCCTTTATGCTCCTCAGGGTGAGGTTCTGCCTTCTGGATTGTTTTGCTTCGCTCGCAATGACGGCTGTTGTGACGCTATTGCCTCAAACTATTGCCTCAAAACTTCTCGACCCAGGGCCGCAGCTCCAGCTCCCAGCTCCAGGCGCTGCGCGGCTGCTGCAGCACGTTCCAATAACTCTCCGCGATCGCGTCGGGGTCGAGCATCGAATCCGGCTTGTCCGCCGGTTCGGTTCGCGCCGCGCTGCGGATGCCGCCGTCGATGACGAAATGTGCGACATGGATGCCCTGTGGCGATAGCTCGCGCGCCATGCTCTGCGCGAGTCCGCGCAGCGCGAACTTGCCCATTGCGAACGGGGCCGACTGCGCATAGCCCTTGACGCTGGCGGAGGCGCCGGTGAACAGGATCGCGCCGTGCTTGTTCGGCAGCATGCGCTTGGCCGCCTGCTGCGCCACCAGAAAGCCGCCATAGGCGCTGACCGCAATCGCCTGCGCGACGTCGGCCGGAACGAGCTCGATGAAAGGTCCGCGCGTACGGCCGCTGGCATTGTAGACGACGAGGTCGGGCGTTCCGATCTCGCGCTCGACGAGGCCGAACAACCGCTCCACCTCGTCGGGCTCGGTGGCGTTGCAGGCATAGGCCTTGGCGCCGGTCTCGCTGCAGAGCGCGCCGAGCTTCTCGATCTTTCGCGCGGCGAGCGCGACGCGGATGCCCTGGGCGGAGAGCAGCCGCGCCAGCGAGGCGCTCAGGCCTTCGCCGGCACCGACGATGAGGGCGATCTTGTATTTCGGATGTTCCATGGCGTGATCTCTCGGAAGCAGGAGCCGCTGATCTATGCATGGGCTGTGCGAAGAACCAGCCGGGACGATGACAGTTCCGCAGAGCGAATTGCTCCTCCACGGCGATCATGCCTCCCTGACAATTTGCGGCTTTATCGCTGTCCGCGACTGGAGCATGATCGACATCATCCAAAGCGGCAAGCGCAAAGAATTGCCGTCGGACGGAAACGAAGAGGACGATCATGCACAAGCCGGTCACAGCGCAGCCACAAAATGTCGCGGCCGCACCATCCGGCCTACTGGCGCCCGATACGTCAGGCATGAATTTCTACCGCGCCGATCCGGCGCTGGCCGATCTCCTGCGCATCCATCTGCCGGACACGCTGTTCCGTCATATCGAGCCGCATCTCGACCGCCTCGGCGAGCTCGCCGGCGGCCATCTCGACGAGTGCGCGCGGCTCGCGGACCGGCACACGCCCGTTCTGCACCAGCGCGACAAGTTCGGCCGCGACATGCAGTGGATCGAATACCACCCGGCCTATCGCGAATTGGAGAACGCTGCATTCGGCGAGTTCGGCATCCACGCGCTCTCGATCCGCAAGGGCATCATGGGTTGGCCGGACAAATATCCCGTCGTCGCCAAGCACGCCTTCACCTTCCTGTTCAACCAGACCGAATTCGGCATGGGCTGCCCGATCAACGTTACCGACGGCTGCGCCAAGCTGCTGGCGAACTTCGGCAGCGAATCGCTGAAGGCAAAATATCTCGACGGCTTGACCTCGACCGACATGAGCAAGCTGACCCAAGGCGGCCAGTTCATGACCGAGAAGGAGGGCGGCTCCGACGTCGGCACGCTAACCACGCGCGCGGTGCAGGAGGGCGACCATTGGCGCCTCTACGGCGAAAAATGGTTCTGCTCGAATGCCGACGCCAAGGTCGTGATGCTGCTGGCGCGCCCTGAAGGCGCGGGCCCCGGCACGCGCGGCGTCGGCCTGTTCCTGATGCCGCGCTTCCTCGACGACGGCTCGCAGAACAACTACCGAATCGTGCGCCTCAAGGACAAGCTCGGCACGCGTTCGATGGCCTCGGGCGAGATCAAGCTCGAAGGCGCGATCGCCTACGCGGTCGGCAAGCTCGACCGCGGCTTCGTGCAGATGGCCGAGATGGTCAACTCGTCGCGGCTCTCCAACGGCGTCAAGTCCACTGCGCTGATGCGCCGCGCCTATCATGACGCGATGACGGTGGCGACGAACCGCGTGGTGTTCGGCAGCCGCATCGTCGACCTGCCGCTCGGACGGCGGCAGATGCTGAAGATCATGCTGCCGGTCGAGCAGGCGCTGTCGATGAGCTTTCTCACCGCCGATGCGCTCGACCGTGCCGAAGCGGGCAGCCAGGATGCGGCAGCGCTCCTGCGCATTCTCACCCCGACGCTGAAATTCCGCGCCACGCGCGATGCACGAAAGGTCTGTGGCGATGCGCTCGAGATGCGCGGCGGCATCGGCTATATCGAGGAATTCGCCACCGCCCGCCTGCTGCGCGATGCCCATCTCGGCTCGGTCTGGGAGGGCACCGGCAACATCGTGGCCATCGATGCGCTGCGGCGCGCGGTCGGCCGTCACGGCGCGGAGTCCGCGCTCGCGGCCGATCTGCACGCCCGGCTCGACGACAGCGCCTCCGTGCCGCAGGCCTGGCGCGACCGTCTACGCGGTCTCACCGATCGCGCCGTCGGCTTTGCGCGCGAGGTCGCGGGCAAGTCCGAGAATGAGGCGGAGGCTCGCCGCGCCACCAGCCTGCTCTATCATGTCGCGAGCGCGGTCGCGCTCGCCTGGGAGGCGCATCGCATCCACGAGATGCGCGGCGATGCGCGCCGCCTGCTGCTGTCACGCCTCGTCATCGATCATCGGGTGTTGCAGAGCGATCCGTTCCGGCTGACGGAAAATGCCGCGCAAGCGAAGATCGCCGCATTGCTGCTCGGCGATCGCGCAGGAAGCATGAGCGAGGTTGGCGAACTGGTTCTGGCAGCGTAGGCTCCCCCTTCACCTCTCCCATCGGGAGAGGTCGATTTGCGCAGCAAATCGGGTGAGGGGCTCAGGTCCGATGAGGGAGCATAACCCCTCACCCGACGCGTCGCGCCGACCTCTCCCGATGGGAAAGGTCGAGCCTCTGCACGCGACGACAATCATAACAACGAGGAAACACCGATGAAGGCCGCCGTCCTCCATGAAGTCAACCAGCCGCTCGTCATCGAGGACATCAGCCTGCCGAAGCCAGGTCCGCGCGAAGTGCTGATCCGCACGGCGGTCGCGGGTCTCTGCCACTCCGACCTGCATTTCATGGAAGGGCTCTATCCGCATCCGCTGCCGGCGGTGCTCGGGCATGAATCGGCGGGCGTGGTCGAGCTGGTCGGCTCGGACGTGACCTACGTCAAGCCCGGCGATCACGTCGTCACCTGCCTCTCGGTGTTCTGCGGCACCTGCGACAACTGCACCACGGGCCGCACCGTGCTGTGCACCGACACCACGGTGAAGATGCTGCCGGGCGTCTCCAACCGGATGCAATGGTCGAAGCCGGAAAAGCTGCACCAGTTCCTGAACCTCTCCTCCTTCGCCGAGCAGATGCTGGTGCACGAGAACGCCATCGTCAAAATCAGGAAGGAGATGCCGCTCGATCTCGCCGCGCTGATCGGCTGCGGCGTCATCACCGGCTACGGCGCGGTGGTGAACACGGCGAAGGTGACGGCCGGCGAGACCGTGGCGGTGATCGGCTGCGGCGGCGTCGGCATGGCCGCGATCAACGGCGCGCAGATCGCCGGCGCCGGCCGCATCATCGCCATCGACACCAATCCGGCCAAGCTTCAACTCGCGACCAAGCTGGGGGCGACTGACATCATCAACCCGGCGGATGGTGACGTCGTGAAGCAGGTCCGCGATCTCACCAATGGCGGGGTGCATCACTCGTTCGAGGTGCTCGGTCGCAAGGAGACCGCCGAGCAGGCGTTCGGCATGCTCGCCTCCGGCGGCACCGCGACCATCGTCGGCATGATTCCGTTCGGCCAGAAGATCGAGCTGCACGGCTTCGACTTCCTGCGCGAGCGCAAGATCCAGGGCTCCTCGATGGGCTCCAACCATTTCCGTGTGGACATGCCGCGGCTGGTCGATTTCTACCTGCGCGGCCGCCTGCACCTCGAGGACTGGATCTCGGCCAAGCTGAAGCTGAGCGAGATCAACGAGGGCTTTGCCAACATGAAGGCCGGCAAGACGCTGCGCAGCGTGATCATGTTCGACAGCTGAGTGCGACGCGCGCGGAGCCCTGATCGCGTGACGTTCGATCAGTGCCAAGGGCGAATCGTCTCGCCCACCATACGCGCCTCAATCGTCGAACATCTTCGGCGGCACGAATCCGCCGAGTTCGCGCTCGATCAGTTCGGCGAGCATCAGCGGCGTACGATCCTCCAGCCACGGGCCGACGATCTGCACGCCAACCGGCAGGCCGTCCTTCGTCAAACCGAGCGGAACGGCCGTCGCAGGCAGGCCCGGCAACGTCGCAATGCCCGGCCAGGCAAGCTGGTCGGAATAGGGATAGTCTTGGCCGTCGATGCTGATACGCCGCAGGCTCTGGTCCGGCGAATGGTCATGCGGAAAGGCCGGCGTCGGCATGATCGGGCAGATCACCGCGTCGAAGCTCTTGAACAGCGCGCGCCATTGCGCCCGCAGGCCGGCGCGGCTGCCTGCGTCGAGCACCCAGGCGCGGTGGCTTGCGGTGATACCGCGCAGTCGCTCCGCGCCGAGGCTGCGATCCTCCGGCGAAAGCTGGCTCGCCCGGGCCTGCGAGTCCGCAAGCTCATCCGGCAGGAAGAATGCGCCGAGGAAGCTCAGGAGCATGCGCATGTAAAGCCGCGACGTCTCCGCGAAGTCCGGGAGCTGGCCGCTCTCTCGCGCGATCCTCACGCCGGCCTTCGACAGATCAGTTGCGAGCCCGTCGATCGCGCTGCGGACGTCCCGGTCGGTCGGCAGCAGCGGGTGGCTGTCGATCACCAGGACACGAAAGTCCCGCAATGATTGATGCCGTGCGACGGGCAAGTCGAGCTTGTAGGCGACACCGGCATCCAGCGGATCCGGTCCGGCCATGACCTCGAGCAGCAGGGAGAGATCTGCTGCCGTGCGCGCCATCGGCCCGATGACGGCGAGGTCGCCCTCGCGCGGAATGGCCGGAAACGGTGGCGGGGTCTCGCCGCGCGCCGGGCAGAGATTGAGAGTCGGCTTATGCGCGAAGATGCCGCAATGAAAAGCCGGCACACGCAGGGAGCCGCCGATGTCGGAGCCGGTGGCGAGCGCGCAATAGCCCGCGGCAAGGGCTGCGGACGATCCCCCGGACGATCCGCCCGGCGTGCGGCCGAGATCATAGGGGTTGTTCGTGGTGCCGTAGATGTCGTTGTAGCTCTGCCAGTCGCCGAGGCCGACCGGCACGTTGGTCTTGCCGAGGATCACGCCGCCGGCCTGCTTGATACGGGCCACAGGCAGCGCGTCTTCCACAGGCTTGAAATCCTTCTGCGGCACGAACCCCCAGGTGGTCGGCAGGCCGGCGACGTTGAAGGATTCCTTGATCGTCACGGGCAGGCCGAGCAGCGGCTTGCGCTCGCCGCGCGCCAGCGCCGCGTCCGCCTCGCGCGCCGCAACGAGGGCGCGCTCGAAATCGCGCGCGCAGATCGCATTGATCTTGCCGTCGTGGCGCTCGATACGGGCGATCGCATCCTGCGTGAGCTCGACCGCGGAGACCTTCTTCGCGCTCAATGCGGCCGACAGCTCGACCGCACTCTTGAAACTCCATTCCGACCTCGCCACGGCGCTTCTCCCGCTCTGGTTGTTGGAGGATGATGCGCAGTTTGGCCGAACGTCGCAACCGCCGTTTGATCGCGATTGATATGTCAGTGGGACAGTGTGTCTCCTACGCCGCCCCGATCACGATCCCCACCGCCAGCACGATGGCGCCGCCGAGCACGATCTGGAACGCGGCCTGGAGGAACGGCGTGTCCATGTAGCGCGAGCGGATGAAGGCGATCGCCCACAATTCGAAGAACACGACGACACAGGCGATGGCGGTCGCGATCCAGAACGCGTTGGCCCAGCTGTCCGGTACCAGATAGGGCGCGGTGTGGCCGAGCCCGCCGAGCGTCGTCATCGCGCCGCAGGTAACGCCGCGCAGCCAGGGCGAGCCGCGCCCGGTCAGCGAGCCGTCATCGGACAGCGCTTCCGCAAATCCCATGCTGATGCCGGCGCCGATCGAGGCGGCGAGACCGACCAGAAACGTCTGCCAGTTCTGATGCGTGGCGAAGGCCGCCGCAAACAGCGGCGCCAGCGTGGAGACCGATCCGTCCATCAGGCCGGCAAGACCCGGCTGCACATATTGCAGCACGAACATCCGCCGGCGCGTGCGGTCCTCCTCGGCGCGCACGTCGGGCTTCAGGATCTCGTCAGTGAGTTTCGCGGCCGTATGCTCATGAGCCTTCTCGGCTTCGGCGAGGTCGCCGAGCAGCCGGCGCACGTTGACGTCCTCGGCCTGCTCGGCGGCCTTGACGTAGAAGCGCTCGGCCTCGAGCTCCATGGTCTCGACTTCCTTCCGGATCGTGTCGAGCGGCAGGTTCTTGGTCAGCCAGATCGGGCGGCGGCGCAGGAAGCCCTTGACGTTCTCGCGGCGGATCGGCGGCAAATGCTGGCCGAAGCGCTGCTCGTACGTTTCCAGCAGCATGTGGCGATGGCCGCGCTCCTCCTCGGCCATCTGCTCGAACAGCTTCGCGGAGTCGGGATAGCGTTCCTTCAGATCCTCGGCGAAGGTCATGTAGATCCGGCTGTCCTCCTCCTCGGAGGAGATCGCAACCGCCAGCACCTCGCGCTCGGTCAGATCGGCAAAATTCTTCACGGCCGCCTGTCTTCCTAGTTTAGAATAGTTCTAAACTATATAAGGCGCCGTGGTTCCCCGGTCAAATCAGCTGCCGCCAGCTTTCGCCAGGAAGTCGAGCAGCAGCCGGCTGACCTCGGCGGGCTGCTCCTGCTGGACCCAGTGGCCGGCGCCATCGACGAGATGGCAGCCGAGCATTCTGGTGCAGGCGCGCGCCTGCATCGCCTCGAACACGCCGGGACGCTGATAGGTGCCCCAGTCCTGCTTGCCCGAGACGAAGCATGAGGGCACGTCGATGCTGCGGCCGGCAAACAATTGCAGCTCGTTGTTGAAAGCGCCCGACGTGCCGCAGCGATACCATTGCAGGCCGCCGTGGAATCCGGTGCGGCCATATTCGGCGCTGTAATAGGCGAGATCGCGGTCCGGCAGCCAGTGATTGGCGGCGACCGCGGCCGGCGACGGCATCTCCTTGGCGACCGTCTCGGCCATGGTCTCGTTCAGGTCCATCACGTAATAGGTCGGCAGCTTCGCCAGCTCATGTGCCGACCACGATTGCAGCGGATAGGGCTTGTTGTCGGTCCAGTCCGCACTCTTGTGATGATAATAGGCGCGCAGGAAATCATGCACGCCCTGCGGCGCGCGATGCATGTCGGCGTTCGCCTCGCGTGTCGAGTAGTACCATTGATAGTGTTTTCGCGGCCGCGGCAGCGCGGCAAGCTCGCGATGAACGGGGTCTTCGGCCGCAGGCTTGGCCGGCATGTCGACGGTGCCAAACGGCAGCGGCGGCGGTCCGCCGAACGGCGCGCTCATCATCGTCACCGAACGAAACACGTCAGGCCGGATCAAGGCGCACCAGGCCGCGACCGGGCTGCCGAAATCATGCCCGACCACATCGACCTGCCTGTAGCCGAACGCCGACACCAGGGCGAGCGCGTCACGCACGAGGTTGAAGAGCGAGAAGGGCGCGAGATCGCTGCCGTACTCCGCACTCCATCCCGTCGTGCGCCCATAGCCGCGCTGGTCCGGCGCGATCACGTGATAACCTGCGTCGGCCAGCGCCGGCATCACCTTGCGCCAGGAGAACGCCAGCTCCGGAAAGCCGTGCAGCAGCAGGATGCAGCGTCGCCCCTTGGTCTCGAAGCCGGCCTCGAGCACATGCATGCGCAAGCCGTTGATGCCGTCGATGGTGCGTGAGCGGATGCCGG
Organism: Bradyrhizobium sp. USDA 327; assembly: GCF_041262065.1. NCBI lineage: Bacteria > Pseudomonadati > Pseudomonadota > Alphaproteobacteria > Hyphomicrobiales > Nitrobacteraceae > Bradyrhizobium > Bradyrhizobium sp. USDA 327. Next base: position 7,934,845 of record NZ_JBGCCW010000001.1, read on the forward strand.
CCGGGAGGGGAATGTCGGGCAGATCAGGCATGTTGTTTCCTCGTCATGGCCGGGCTTGTCCCGGCCATCCACGTTCCTTGTGATCGATGGATTGTAAGAGCGTGGATGCCCGGGACAAGCCCGGGCATGGACGGGAGGAAGCAGGAAGACCGCTTGCGCTAGACCGCCGCGCAAACGAATCCGCTGCCCTTGCGCCTGATCTTTCCGACCGACGGCGAGGGGAAATGCGCGGTGCAGCACAGCGTCTCGGTGTCGCAATAGCGATCGAGGAAGCTGCGGCGCGTCGTGGCTGCCTTGGCCGGATCGACATCGAACTTGATTGACAGCTCCGGATAGAGCGTCTGCAGCGGCGAGTGCATGAGGTCGCCGGAGAACACCGCATCGTCCTTGCTGCGGCCCATCGTAATGGCGATATGGCCCGGCGTGTGGCCGGGCGTCGGCAGGATGCGGACATGGTCGCCGATCTGGTGATCGTTGCCGACGAGCTCGTGGCGCCCCGCCTCGACCACCGGCAGCACGCTGTCGGCGAAAGGCGGGATCTCCGTCGCGTTCTGCGCAGACCAGTGATCGAACTCCTGCTTGGCGAAGACATAACGCGCCTTGGGGAAGGTCGGCACCCAGCGGCCGTTCTCGAGCCGCGTGTTCCAGCCGACATGATCGACATGCAGATGCGTGCACATCACGAAGTCGATGTCTTCGACCGAGAATCCGGCGGCATTGAGCGCGCGCAGATAGGTGTCGTCTGTCTTCATGTTCCATTTCGGCCGCTGCGGCCGCGGCTTGTCGTTGCCGATGCAGCTGTCGATCAGGATGGTGTGGTGCGGCGTCTTCACGATGTAGGACTGGAAGCACAGCAGCAGCACGTCCTGCTCGTCCAGCGCTCTGGCCTGCCGCATCCACGCCCGATTCTCGGCCAGCACCTCCGCGGTCAGTCCCGGCAGCATTTCCAGCGCCGGGACGAAGGAGGTCTCCTGCTCGATGATGCGATGGATGGTGAGATCGCCGACTGAGAACTTCAGGCTCATGAGAACTCTCGCAGATTTACGCGGCCGGCGGCACCGAGATCTTGACCGAGGGCCGCGCCAGCATCCTCTGGTGGAAGGCGTCGAGCTTCGGATAGGCCTTGCGCCAGCCGCAATCGGCGAAGCGGAAGTCGGCATAGCCGAGCACGCAAACGAGGCCGATCTGCGAGATGTCGAACGGACCGTTCAGGACGTCGGGCATGTTCTCGAAGCGCGCCATGCCGGTCCAGGCCCGGTTCCAATGGTCGTCCGACCAGGCCTGCCATTGCAGGCCCTGAGGCCGCACCATCTTCTCGTAGCGGCACAGCAGCATGGAATCGAGCATGCCGTTGATCAGCGAATGGTTGGTCTTGGCCTTCCAGCGCCGCGGACCGTAATCCGGGATCAGGCTGCCGCCGGCCATCTCGTTGAGATATTCGACGATGACGTAGGAATCCAGGATCACGTCGCCGTCATTGGTGATCAGCACCGGCAGCTTCTTCAGCGGCGTAATGCGCGAATAGTCCTCGTTGGCCGTGCCCGGCGTCACGGCCGCAGGCACGAACTCGATCTTGTCGATCAGCCCGAGCTCGATGGCGGCGATGCGCACCTTGCGGGCGAAGGGCGAGGCGGGGGAGAAGGTGAGCTTCATTTTGGATCCTTGTTGTCATTCCGGGGCGATGCGAAGCATCGAACCCGGAATCTCGAGATTCCGGGTCCGGCGCTTACGCGCCGTCCCGGAATGACGAAGAGAGAATTGCGCCTTACGCCGCGATGATCTCCTGGCGCTGCTCGCCGAGACCTTCGATGCCGAGCGTGACGACGTCGCCGACATTGAGGAAGGTCGGCGGCTTCATGCCGAGGCCGACGCCGGGCGGAGTGCCGGTGGTGATGATGTCGCCGGGCAGCAGCGTCATGAACTGCGAGACATAGGAGATGCACTTGGCCATCGAGAAGATCATGGTCTTGGTCGAGCCGGTCTGGCGCCGCTGGCCATTGACGTCGAGCCACATCGACAGGTTCTGCACGTCCTTGATCTCGTCCTTGGTCGCGAGCCATGGCCCAAGCGGGCCGAACGTGTCGTGCGACTTGCCCTTGGTCCACTGGCCCAGGCGCTCGATCTGGAACGCGCGCTCGGAGACGTCGTTGCAGACGCAATAGCCGGCGACATGGTTCAGCGCGTCGGCTTCCGAGACGTATTTTGCGCGGGTGCCGATGATGGCGGCGATCTCGACCTCCCAATCGAGCTTGGTCGAGCCGCGCGGCTTCTCGACCGGATCGTTCGGGCCCGACAGCGAGGTGTTGGCCTTCATGAAGATGATCGGCTCGCTCGGAATATCGGCGCCCGTCTCCTTGGCATGGTCGCTGTAGTTGAGGCCGATCGCCACGAATTTCGAGATGCCGGTGACGGGCGCGCCGAACCGCGGCTTGCCGGAAACGGCGGGCAGCGCGGCGGGATCGAGCGCCGCCAGCTTCTTCAGGGACTCCGGCGAATAGGCTTCGCCAGTGAGGTCCTTCACATGCGCCGACAGGTCGCGCAACTGGCCGGATTTGTCGATCAGGCCGGGCTTTTCCGCACCCTTCTCGCCGTAACGAACAAGCTTCATTCTCGTTTCTCCCTGGAGATTGGACCGATCGGTTAACAGCTTCATGGAACAGGGCGGCAGGAAATTCAACCGCCCAAAACAGAGATCACCCCAGCGCCACAAACCTGAACGCGTCTCCCTCCCGCCTGATATGTCCAGCCGAAAAATGTCCGCCGATCACCAGCGTCGGCGTGTCGGCAAAGCGGCCGAACAGCGCCGCCCGCGTTGCGGCCGATTGCGCCTGGTCGGAATCGGCGGTCGAGGACCAGCCGAGATGCGCCATCTGGCAGGGGTGGTGGGCGACATCGCCGGTGAGCAGGGCCTGTTCGCCGTCCGACTGGATGAGGATGCTCATATGGCCGGGACTGTGGCCCGGCGTCGGGATCATGCTGATCTCCTCGCAGAGACGGTGGTCGCTCGGGATCAGATCGGCCCTGTCGGCATCGACGATCGGCTGCACGGAATCGCCGAACACGGCCTGCTTGTCCGGCTCGGTCGAATGCTCGCGCCAGTATTCGTATTCGGTCCTGCCGAAAACGTAGCGCGCCTTCGGGAAGGTCGGCACCCATTTGCCGCCGGACAGTTTCGTATTCCAGCCGACGTGATCGACATGAAGATGCGTGCACAGCACGGTGTCGATGCTGTCGGGCGCAAAGCCGGCCGCCGTCATGGTTTCCAGGAACGGCGTGCTGCGGTTGTTCCAGGTCGGGACGTTGCGGCCCTGCTTGTCGTTGCCGAGGCCGGTGTCGACCACGATGCGCCTGCCGGGCGTCTCCACCACCAGCGAATGGATCGACATTTTCAGCCGGCCTTCTTCAGTGGCGAAATGCGGGATCAGCCAGGGCAGCGTGCGAATTTCCTCATTGCTCGCGAGCGGCAGGATGAAGCGGGTCGAGCCGACCGTCTCCAATTCCACCACTTTGGTGATTTTGACCTTGCCCACCTGCCACTGCATCCGGCACCTTCCCAGCTTCTTTTGGTGCCGAAACATGCGGTCTTCCGCCGTCAAGCGCAATGGATCATCTGACGCGATGCGGCGTTATCGCGGGAACCCTGGAGAGAGCCATGCCGGAGCTTACGATTTCCGCCGAGAAGGTCGCCTTCATCATCGAGAAGGCGCGTGAATTCGACGTCAAGGAGGGGGATTCCGATCCGGATTCCGGCTCGAACCCGAGCGACGACGGTTCGGTCGATGTCCTCGAGGACGATGGCTCCGACCCTGTCGTCAACGAGCTCGGAAGCTTCATGATCGCGTTGAACGAGGACGAGCAGGTCGATCTAGTGGCGCTGACCTGGCTCGGTCGCGGCGACGGCACGATCGATGATTGGGACGATCTGCGCGCCCGCGCCGTGGAGGCGCGCGGTGAGTATCGCAGCCCGCGCCGCGAAACGGTGCACTATCTGCTCGGCGAGCCGATGCTGGGCGACCTGCTCGCCAACGGGCTCGAGGAATTCGGCGTCGACTGGACCGGCGAGCGCCTCACCGCCGATTCCTCCGACCCCAGCGAGCGGGACGAGGACGAACCAACGAAGCAGCGGTGATGGTCATGCCCGGGCTTGTCCCGGGCATCCACGTTCTTCGTAACTCGCGGCAAATCGTGGATGGCCGGGACAGGCCCGGCCATGACGATGCGGAAGCTTCAGCGCCTCGCAATCGCGGCTAAAGCGCGACGCGATTAGGATGAATCGTCATCGCGCTTTAGGTTGTTGTTTAAGCATGATCTTTTCGGAAAACCGCTGCGTACTTTTCCGGATCATGCTTTACAGCGTGCCCGGGAACGCACCACCATCCAGCAGAATGTTCTGCCCGGTGATGAAGCCTGCCTTGGCGCCGCACAGGAAGGCGCAGGCATAACCGAACTCGTCGGGCTGGCCGAAGCGTCCGGCGGGGTTCAGCTTGGCGCGCTCGGCCAGGATCTGCTCTGGGGTGACACCGCGCTTGTCGGCCTCGGCCTTGGCGGTGCCGGTGAGCCGGTCGGTCTCGAACGGGCCCGGCAACAGGCCATTGATGGTGACGTTGTTGATCACCGTCTTGCGCGACAGGCCGGCGATGAAGCCGGTGAGACCGGCACGCGCGCCGTTGGAGAGGCCGAGGATGTCGATCGGCGCCTTCACCGCGGCCGAGGTGATGTTGACGATGCGGCCGAACTTGCGCGCCATCATGCCGTCCACCGTCGCCTTGATCAGCTCGATCGGGGTCAGCATGTTGGCGTCGATCGCCTTGATCCAGTCGTCGCGGGTCCAGTTGCGGAAATCGCCGGGCGGCGGGCCGCCGGCATTGTTGATCAGGATATCAGGCTCGGGACAGGCCTTCAGCACCGCCTCACGGCCGGCTGATGTCGTGATGTCGCCGACGATCTCGGTGACCGTCACGTCAGGATAGGCCTTGCGGATCTCATCGGCCGTTTTCTTCAGGGCTTCGGCGCCGCGCGCGGTCAGCGTGACGTGAACGCCGGCGTCCGCCAGCGATATGGCGCAGGCGCGCCCGAGGCCTTTGCTGGATGCGCAGACGATGGCGCGGCGACCTTTGATCCCAAGATCCACTGTTTCACTCCCGTAATGTCAGGCAGGTTTTGGACGGCGGCACTCTAGCCAACTGTTGCGCCGCTGATAAGGGACGGGCTCGCACCAAAATGCATGTGCGTCCACGCTGCGATGCAAATGCGCCAGATCAGATGCGCCGCTCCTGCTTGAGGCGGTCGATCGCGGAGGCCGCCTCCGGCGGCAGCGACTTGAAGCCCATCTGGCCGGCGGCCGAGAACAGCGGCCGCAGATGCGAGCCGGCGAGGAAGGGCGGCTCGCGGTTGGCCGGCACGATCTGGTCGAACACCAGCACCAGCGTGGTGGCGACGAGGCCGACCCTGATGGCGCCGAGCGCGGCGCCGCCGAGCCGGTCGCCGATGCCCGCCTCGCCGACGGTGTCGTTCAGCGCGATGCGGCCGATATGCCCGAACAGCATGCCCACCACGACGAAGATCGCGAAGAACCAGATCCAGTTCTGGAGCAGCGGCGAGTTTGCATTGCCGGCAATCTGCGGTGCGATCATCGGCAATAGCGCAACCGCGATCGGCGCGGCGAGAAGATAGGCGAGGATGGTCATGGCGCTGCGCAGCAGGCCGGTCCTGAACCCGAAGCCGACCGCGACGGCGAGCGCGGCATACACGGCGAGATCGAAACTGTTCATGAGCGAAACTCTGCCTCTGGAACGAATGAACGCCGAACCGATCATTCCGGTTTCAGATCGCTAAAATCGTCTGTATTGATGGCCCCAAAGCTCGCGGGATGCGCCCAAGGAATCGGCAAGGAAATCGTCATGTCAGACCTATTCGACGTCAGTAAAGAAACCATCCTCGTCACGGGCGCGAGCCAGGGGCTGGGCCGGCAGTTTGCACGGGTGCTGGCGGCGCATGGTGCGGCGGTTGCGCTCGCCGCGCGGCAGACCGACAAGCTGAAGAGCCTCGAGGAGGAGATCCGCGGCAAGGGCGGCCGCGCGGCCGCGGTCGCGCTCGATGTCACCGACACCGCCTCGATCGCCGGGGCTGTCGACGCCGTCGAAGCCGCGCTCGGCCCCGTTACCGTGCTGATCAACAATGCCGGCATCGCCATCGAGAAGCTCGCGACCGAGCAGACCGAGGCGGACTGGGACGCGGTGATCGGTGCCAATCTGAAAGGCGCCTATTTCCTCGCGACCGAAATCGCCCGTCGCATGATCGCGCGCAAGCAGGAAGGCAACATCGTCAACATCGCCTCCGTGCTCGGCACCGGCGTGCTCAAGGCGGTCTCGCCCTACGCGATCTCCAAGGCCGGCATCATCCAGGCGACGAGAGCGATGGCGCTGGAGCTGGCGGGGCAGAACATCCGCATCAACGCGCTCGCGCCCGGCTATATCGACACCGAAATGAACCATGCGTTCTGGTCGACGCCGGCAGGCGAACGCCTCGCAAAACGCATCCCGCAGCGCCGCGTCGGCGCCGAGTCCGATCTCGACGGCGCCATCCTGCTGCTGGCGTCAAGGGCCTCGCGCTACATGACGGGGAGCGTCATCACCGTCGACGGTGGTTTTCTGCTGAATTGAGCCCCACTGTCGTCCCGGATCTGCGCTTACGCTTGTCCGGGACGACAGCGGCGAGCGCGGCGGCAGTTTGCTCTTCGCAGCACGACAGCGGAGAATTGGGCTACACCGTCGCTCAACTCGCCCGCATCTCCGCCCTGATCATGTCCGCCGCCTTCTCCCCGATCATGATCGTCGGCGCATTGGTGTTGCCGCCGATCAGCGTCGGCATGATCGAGGCATCGACGACGCGCAGGGCTTCGAGCCCGTGCACCTTCAACGCCGGATCGACCACGGCCAGCGCGTCCGTCCCCATCTTGCAGGTGCCGACGGGGTGATAGACGGTGTCGACGCGTTCGCGCAGCACGGCGCGGATATCGTCGTCGCTGCGCACGTTCGCGGTGAACATGTCCCTGGTCTGCAGCGCGCGCAGCGCCGGCGTCTCCATCAGGCGGCGCGTGGTCTTGAAGCCCGCGACCATGGTCTCGAGATCGTCCTCGTGCCCAAGGAAGTTCGGGTCGATCAGCGGCGCCTGCATCGCATCAAGGCTGGCGAGCGAAACGCTGCCGCGGCTCTTCGGCCGGAGCAGGCAGACATGGCAGGAGAAGCCAGTACCGTTATGGCGCTTGCGGCCGTGGTCGTCGACCATCGCCATGCCGAAATGCAGCTGGATGTCGGGAATGTCGAGATCGGGTCGCGTCTTCAGGAAGCCGCCGCATTCGGCGAAATTGGAGGTGAGGGGACCGCGGCGCTCCCGCCGATATTGCAGGATGGCGCGGATCAGCCGCGGCATGCCCTTCAGCGAGATGCCGGAGAAATAGGGACTGTCGGACATGTAGCCGAAGATGAAGTCGGGATGGTCCTGCAGGTTCTGTCCGACGCCCGGCAGATGATGCACGCTTGCGATGCCGTGCCCGTGCAGCGCGGCGGCATCGCCGATGCCCGACAGCATCAGGAGCTGCGGCGACTGAAACGCACCGGCGGCCAGGACCACTTCACGCCGCGCGCGAAGCTGCTTCAATTCCTTGCCCTGGCGGTATTCGACGCCGACCGCGCGCCTGCCTTCGAACAGGATGCGCGTGGCATGCGCCTGCGTCACGACGCGCAGGTTCGCGCGCTTGCCCATGTGCGGATGGACATAGGCCCGCGCCGCGCTCCAGCGCTCGCCGTTCCTCTGCGTCACCTGGTAGATGCCGAGGCCTTCATGGTCGTCAGCGTTGAAATCCTCGCGGATGCGGAATTGCCCCTCCTGCGCCGCCTGCAGGAAGATCTGCTGTACCGGATTGCCGGAGCGCAATTTGTTGACGAAGAGCGGCCCGTCCTTGCCGTGATATTCGCCGTCGAAATCGGCGTTGTTCTCCGACCGCTTGAAATAGGGCAGCACGTCTGCGTACGACCAGCCGGCATTGCCGAGCGAAGCCCAGTGGTCGTAGTCGGCGCGGTGGCCGCGGATATAGACCATGGCGTTGATCGCCGACGAGCCGCCGAGACCCTTGCCGCGCGGCTGATAGCCGATGCGGCCGTTCAGCCCCTTCTGCGGCACGGTGTTGAACGCCCAGTTGTTGACGTTGCCGGCGACCATCAGCACCAGCGCGCCCGGCGTGGTCACGACCCAGTTGTCGCAAGCCCCGCCGGCATCGAGCAGCGCCACGGATGTCGCCGCATCTTCGGATAGCCGGCCCGCAACGGTGCAGCCGCCCGAGCCCGCGCCCACGACGACGAAATCGAATGTGTCGGTCAATGTTGTTTCCCCCGTTATCGTCATTCCGGGGCGATGCGGAGCATCGAACCCGGAATCTCGAGATTCCGGGTTCGCTTCGCGCCCCGGAATGACACTATTTGCGCGTCCCCTACGACATGAACCGCATCAACTTCTCCAGCCGCGCGATCTTGCCGCCATAGGGCGGATAGAGATCGGCGAGGCGGTTGAACCTGGAGCGATAGAACACCGGCTTCAGCTTGCTGAACGTCTTGAAGCCCCATTCGCCGTGATAGGCGCCGGTGCCGGAGGCGCCGACGCCGCCCATCGGCTGGTTCACTTGCGTGAAGTGGAACAGGCAGTCGTTGACGGTGACGCCGCCGGAGACGGTGCGCGCCAGCACCTCGTCGCGCGCGCTGCCGTCCTTGCCGAACCAGTACAGCGCCAGCGGCCGGTCGCGCCGGTTGACGAAAGCGATCGCCTCCGCCGGGTCGCGAGTGCCGAGCACCGGCAGCACCGGGCCAAAGATCTCCTCCTGCATCGCCGCCATCGTTTCGGTCGCACCAGCGATCAGCGTCGGCGGGAATTTGCGATGAGCCTTCCAGTTGGGATCGTCGGGCTTTGCCGGTTGCAGGATTTTTGCGCCGTGCTGGGCTGCGTCCGCGACCAGGCCCTCGAGCCGCGCGTAGTGTCGGTCGGAGATGATCGACGTGTAGTCCTTGTTCGAGGGATCGGTGCCGAACATCCGCCGCATCTGCGCGCGGACCTTCTCGGCGAAGGCCTGCACCGAATTCTCCGGCACCAGCACATAATCCGGCGCGATGCAGGTCTGCCCGGCATTGAGCAGCTTGGCGTAGGCGATGCGCTCGGCGGCTTCGTCGAGATCGGCCGAGGCGTCGATGAGCGCGGGCGACTTGCCGCCGAGCTCGAGCGTGACAGGCGTCAGATTGCGCCCCGCGGCCTCCGCGACCAGGCGGCCGACCCGCGTCGAGCCGGTGAACACGAGATGATCGAACGGCAGGCTCGCAAAACCCTTGGCGACCTCGTCCTCGACGCCGGTGACGAGCACCTCAGCGCTGTCGAACCGCTGCGCGACCGTCTCCTGGAGCAGCGCCGAGAAGTGCGGGACAAGCTCGCTCGGCTTGATGATGACGCGGTTGCCGGCGGCGATCGCGCCGATCGCGGGCGCGAGCGTGAGCTGGAGCGGGTAATTCCACGGCGCGATGATGCCGACGACGCCGAGCGGCTGCGGCATCAGCCGGTTGCGCGCGGGCAGGAATTGCAGCGCGGTGGCGACGCGCTGCGGCGTCATCCAGGCCTTGAGGTGCTTGGTGGCATGCCGGATCTCGGAGAACACCAGCATGGTCTCGGCGATGGTGGTCTCGACCGCGCAGCGGTGGCCGAAATCGGCCGAGATCGCCTGCCGGAAGCGCTCCTCGTTGTCGGCAACCACCGCCCGCAGCCGCGCCAGCCGGTCCAGCCGCTGGGCGAGGTCGGGCGCCGGCTCGTCCCGCGACCGTGCGCGCATGGCGTGGAAGGCCTCTTCGAGGTCCCGCAGCGGGGCGTTCGTCAGGGACTTGTCCACGGCGTTCCTCCCTCCAGGCGTTTCAGCCTGAATCTTGTTGCCGCAAGCTGGCCCTTTGTGGAACTTCTGGCAAGAGCGCGCGGAACGAGCGGAAATTCGTCCATCCCCCTGTCATAAAGTCGAAAAAAACGTTCCCGCAGCCCTTTCCAAAGCCAGCCCGCCTTGATACATACGCCCCGCACCCGATGGGCTCTGCCCCGGGGTCGCCTTCCAAGGAAGCCTTTGGGACGGAAGAGCAAGCCACGCGAACAGCGCCGGCCTCAACCGACTGTCCCCGGCCTTTTCGCGAAGGCGCGCAACAGTTTAACGCGGGGTGGAGCAGCCCGGTAGCTCGTCAGGCTCATAACCTGAAGGTCATAGGTTCAAATCCTATCCCCGCAACCAAATTATTACGCACGCACCGTCCCGGCCTAACGGCCGGGACGGATTCGTTTTTTGGGGGATCAGGGACCGGGCGAGGGAGCAGGTCCAGCTTGGTGTGTCGGATCATTTCTTTCCCGAAGACGGATCTGAATGCCAAGCGTGGAATTCGTGCACATCCCTCGGGGCTCGCGTCTCGCCCCTCAGCCGCAAACCGGCGGTTCGCCGTGCACCTTGAAGCCGTCGCAGAAGACAGCGCTCAATCGCTCATCCGGCGGCAGCCCGCTTGTTCATCGGCGATCCTGTAAGCGCCACGGCAAGCACGGCGGTCAGTAACACTACTGCTATCGAATAGAACGCGTCTGAATAGGCCATTATCGTTGCCTGTTGCTTGACAAGTTCGCCGAGCAGGATCTCGGCTTGCTGATAGGAGCGCGCCGGATCTGGCACGCCATGGGGCAAGAAGTACTGTTGCATCCGGGTGAGGAAAGACTGGTCGATCGGATTGAACGACGTCACCGCTTGTCCGATGATGTTGGAGTGGAACTGCTCGCGTTTCGTGATGACTGTGGCCAGCGCGGCCGTTCCAATAGCGCCGCCCAGACTACGAAGCATATTGAACAGGCCAGACGCCGCTGCCGATTCATCCTGCTTTATGTGCGCCATCGCGATGCTCGATAAGGGTGCGACGAGGAGCGACTGGCCGACCGCGCGCACCAGGTTGGTCAACATCAACTGCGGCCCGGAGTCGTTCAAGCTCAGATGGATATTCATGACGCAGCTCGCTGCGAACACGATCAGTCCGGCGCAGACGACCACGCGCACATCGAAGTACTTGAGGATGAGCGGGACAAAAGGAATGATGACGAGCTGAGGGAAGCCTGACCAGGCGAGCACAAGCCCGATCTGTTCGGCATTGTAGCCTTGGACGGAATCGAGATAGGCCGGCAACACATAGACCGATCCGAACAAGCCGAATCCGACGAGCGTGTTGGCGAGTGTACCGAGGCCAAAATTGCGATTCGCAAGCAGGCGAAGCTGCACGGCGGGCTTGTCGCTTCTCAGCTCGATGACCGCGAACGCCGTCAACATGACGGCCGCGACGATGGCGAGATGCGCGATGTAGGGAGAGCCGAACCAGTCGTCCTTGTTGCCCTCGTCGAGCACGGTCTGAAAGCAGGCAAGCCCTATTGCCAACGAGCCTATGCCGTACCAGTCGCCGTCTTTGAGAAGGTGCAGCTGCATCGGCGCGTGGTCGAGGCTCGGGAATAGCAAGGCGAGCATCACGGAGCCGGGGATAAGATTGATGAAGAAGATGTATTGCCAGCCAAAGTGCTCGGTGAGATAGCCCCCGATGGTCGGCCCAATGGCCGGACCGAAGGTGGCTGTGACGGCGAATATCGCCAGACCGATCGGGCGTTGTCCGGAAGGGAGCTTGGTAAGCAGGATGGTGAATGCCATCGGAATCATGACGCCGCCCGTGAAGCCCTGCAGCGCGCGGGTGACGATCATGGTGCCGAGGCTGCCGGCAAAAGCACAGCTGACCGAGAAAGTCAGGAAGAGCGTCACGTTGGTCAGCAGGAATCGGCGGAAGCCGAACACGCGACTGAGATAGTCGGTCAGCGGAATCATGATGATCTCGCCGATCAGGTAAGACGTCGATATCCACGCACCGTTGTCGACCCCCGTGCCGATTCCTCCTTCGATCTCCGCAAGCGATGAATTGACGATCTGGATGTCCAGCACGGCGATCAGCGCCCCGAGCATGCAGCCATAGACGGCGACCCAGGTCCGCAGCGACGCACGCTCGGTGTCCCGATCATCGATCGCACCGCTCATCGCTGCGGTCCCTGAGGCGTGGCGCCGCGCCTCGTGTCGATTGTCGCAGTCACCGACATGCCGGGACGCAGCATGCCGGCGAGCGGGTCGCTCGGGTCAACGGCGATCTTGACCGGAATGCGTTGAACAATCTTCGTGAAATTGCCGGTGGCATTGTCGGGCGGCAGCAGAGCGAACTCCTGTCCGCTGGCAGGCGCCAGGCTGTCGACCCGGCCGCGAACTCGTTTCCCGGGAAACGCGTCGACCTCCAGGACGACGGGCTGCCCGGCGCGCACCTCGGCCAGTTGGGTTTCCTTGTAATTCGCCACGACGTAGATCTTCGCGAGCGGGACGATGGCGAGAAGCTGGGTGCCTGGCTGAACGTACTGGCCAAGCCGCAGCGTGCGATCGCCGATGACGCCGTCAACCGGCGAGGTGATCGTGGTGTATCCGAGATTGATCCGTGCCTGCTGCAATGCCGCTTCGTTTCGCTTGAGCGTCGCCTTGGCCTGCGCCAGTTGAGCATTCAGGGTTTCGATCTGCTTTTTGGCGGCATCAAGCGCGGCCTTGTCCTTGGCGACGACCGCCGTCGCGGTATCGATCTGCGAGGCCGCCTGCTGTGCGTCCTGGACCGAGCCGTAGCCGTCGTCTGCGAGCTTGCCGTAGCGTTGACTGTTCTCTTGCGCAAACAGCTCCTGTGCCTTGTCCGCATCGATCGTCGCCTCGACTTGGCGGATCACGGCCCGCTGCTGGGCGATCTCGGCCTCGATGGTCGCGATCCCGGCGGTGGCCTGCTCGACGCCGGCGGCCGCCTGTTCGACAGCTGCCTCGTAGTCGCGTTGGTCGATGACGGCCAGAACCTGTCCGATCTTCACATGCTGGTTATCGTCAACGAACAATGATGCGATATTCCCCGCAACTTGTGGTGCGATCGAAACGACATCGGCCTGCACATAGGCATCGTCTGTGGCGGCTTCGAAGCGCCAATGCGTCCAATACCTCCAACCAGTATAGGTCCCGCCGCAAACCGCCGTGATCGCCAGTATCACGGGCACCAGGTGTCTCAGCAACGGACGCGCCCGCTCTGTGGACGCCCTGCCCAGATGTTCGGATGCCCCAGCTGCAGCGTCTCCGGGAGGCGAGACGCGCCCCTCCGTTTCAATGCTCGTCGCGGTGGAAGTCATTGCCCCGAGCCCTTTCAGGATGATCCAGGCATCATTGTTCAGAACGCCGGCATTGCGTCTTCCCGAGTGCGCGACCTATTGCGAGATCGCATGGCGAATTCGCCGCATATCGGCCAAGCCAAATTGCGCGAGGCAGCGGTCGGAGCGGCGTTCGGCCAATTTTGGGTCACTCTCCGCTGTCGTACGGAAGTGCGCTACACGGGTCCGGAAGCGGCTCTGCTCCTCGACCGCGTTCGCCAATCAGCCGGGGTCTCACCGGTGATTTCTTTGAACACGGTCGAGAAATGTGCCTGAGTGCAAAATCCGACCGCGAGTGCAATTTGGACTAGAGGCGCCTCTGTATTCAGCAGCGTCTTCGCGTGTTCGACCCGTTGAGCCAGCAGATATTCGTGGGGGCGGTATCCCGTCGCGGCCCGGAACTGCGCGGCAAAATGCATACGGGAAAGTCCGGCAACCCGAGCCAGCTCCGGAAGCCTTATCGACCGACGAAAATTCTGTTTGACGTGGTCTTGGACGCGCCGAAGCCGCCAGTTTGCCAGGGCGCCGACCTTGGTGCGTGGAAATTCGAGGCGCGCGAGCCGCATCGCCAGCGTTTGTCCGATGCAGCGGGCGAACGTCTCGTCGATCGGTTCGCCGGGTCCGAGCAGCGGGCGGGTGAGCTGTCCTGCGAACATGTCGCGAAGCAGAATAAGGTCATTCAGATGCTGAGTTGGGCGACGCTGCGCAATTGGTAGCCGATCTGTAAAGTATGAGTCTGGAACGTGGAAATGCAGGAAGTCGCAGGGCGCATCGAAGCGTGCGGCGAGCCGTTTGGAGGGAGCGCTGACATACAGCGTGCTTTCCGGCATGACGCCCTCGAAGATTGTTCGCTGCTCTCCTGTCAACTTGATGCGCGTCGTCCTCAATGCCACGCCAATGAAGTAGCGATCATTGGGGGTGACCGCCTCCTCGGTACGAGACGCGGTTCGGAGATCGAGCCAGCGCGAAATGGTGATTTCCTGGGCCAGGGACGCACCGTTTTGTTCCGGCCTGCGCCACGCCCGCTCCTCCAAAGGATATCCTCGCGGATGCCTGTTGTCGCTCAACGCCGGGTGATGACCGTGTTTGGGGGGGACCGCATGCATGTCGTCGCGCATCCTGGCTCTCCTCTGTTGGCTTGTACTTGCGATACCGAGTGGATTTAGCCTGCACGCCTTCGGAAGGCGCGTTAGCTCCCCTTAAGAAACGTTGGATTTTGCTAAATCGAATGCTGCGACCGCCCGCCGCAGGCGTGGCGTTAGGTCGCTCACGCAGAACCGGTCTTCCCTGATATCCGAGTTCGATCAGTTACTTGCGACGATGGATAGTGGAACGCGCGTGATGGTCGCCAAAGCATGGAACGCGAAGACGCGCTACCCGGCAGGTCGGTTCGCACGTACATTTGCGAAGCCGGTAACTGCGTCCAGCCGCTCAGGTTGGAGACGCACCTTCAGGTGAAGCGGGATGATGTCGAGCAATACTCGGGCGTCGATGAGCTCCGATGCGATAACTAGCTTTGGCGACTTCCAGCTCGATCGCAGACGTCGCTTGCTTCTCAAGGATGGAAATCCCGTACGAATTGGGTCGCGCGGCCTGGACATTCTGATCGCGCTGACCGATCGCGCGGGCGAAGTTGTCAGCAAGCGTGATCTCCTCGAGTCGGTGTGGAATGGTGTTGTGACCGACGAGGCGGGCCTGAGGGTACATATGTCGACGCTTCGCCGAGCTTTGGGCGATGGCCGGGATGATGCGCGCTACATCGTCAACGTCGCAGGCCGCGGATACAGTTTCGTTGCCGCAATCAAGCGGTCTCACACGAGCCTGGTGTCCTCGTCGGATTCCAACTCGGCTGATCGCCTGGGTCGTCAATTCCTGTCGCATCGGGGGCTTTTCGTCGGCCGCGACGAGGTCGTTCTCAGTATAAGCAGGCTTCTCGCGAGTCGACGGTTTGTCAGTATCGTGGGCGCCGGCGGCATCGGCAAGACGGCGGTCGCGGTTGCCTTGATCGCGCGGTTGCGAGCCGAATTCGGCGACGAGAACGTCGCCTTCGTCGATTTTGGCGCGGTGCTCGAGCCTGGCTTGGTTCCTGGCAGCGTGATTTCGGCGGTTGGCTGCACATTGGGGGGATCCGATCCCGTCGCCGAACTGTCAAGCTTCCTTGCAGATAAGCGCATGCTGGTTGTCTTCGACAGTTGCGAGCACCTCCTCGATCCGATCTCGCTTCTGGCAGACCGGCTATTCCGTGAGGCCCCCTTCGTCCATTTACTAACCACCTCGAGGGAGCCGTTGCATGTCGAGGGTGAGACGGTGCATCTACTCAGTCCGCTCGCTTATCCAGCGGAGGAAGCCCCGACGGCGGTGGATGCTTTGGCAACGCCGGCCGTGCGTCTGTTCATGGATAGGGCGGCGTTCAGCGGATTCACCGAAGATCTAACTGACGCCGATGCGCCGATCGTTTCGGATATATGCCGGCGGACTGACGGAATTGCGCTGGCGATAGAGTTGGCCGCCAGCCGCGTCGGAAGTTATGGGATCCGTGGCGTTGCAGGCCTCTTGGCGCAAAATGCGGAGATGGCATTACCCATCAGACGCAATGTTTCTCCTCGACATCGAACGCTTCAAGCGATGCTTGACTGGAGTTACGATCTGCTCGCGGAAGACGAAAGGCGAACGCTTTCGCGCCTGTCCGCCTTAGTCGGTCTGTTCACAATGGAGGCGGCCTGCTCCGTCGCGGGCGAAGAAGAGAGCGACCGGGCAGCTATCGCTTCGACTCTGGAGAGACTGGTCGACAAGTCTCTGGTCTGGGTAAGACCGATCGATGAAGCGGTCTTTTACCGCCTCCCCGATACGACGCGCGCCTGTGCTGCGGCGAAGCTCAGCCAATCCGAAGACGTCGAGCCGATTGCCAGTCGCCATGCTCGCTACTTTGCTTCCTTGTTCAAATCACTTGCTCTCGAGGACGGCGCGTATGCCGAGATCGGGCGCCATGCACCACACCTCGGGAATGTACGAAAGGCGCTCGAATGGAGTTTCTCCAGCGAGGAGAATCGCAAGATCGGGATTGAATTGGCGGCCGATGCTGCGCCATTGTTTCTTGGTCTTTGGCTGCTTGCGGACTGCAGCCACTGGTCGCGCCTTGCCTTGACCGCGATCCAGCATATGAGCGAGATGTCGCACCGGGAGGCGCGCTTGCTGGAGGCGTTCGCTGTCGCCTCCATGCATATGTGGGGCAATACGCAGGAGGTGAAAGATGCGATCCAGCGTGGGCTGGACCTGTACGAAGCGGGCGAGCAAGGATTGGCGCAACTTCGCCTTCTGGCCGGCCTCAACCTCTTCCTGACGAGGATTGGCGACTTTGATGGCGGGCTGGCGGCCGCCGAGAGATGCAAAGCTGTGGCGGACCGGAGCGGATCGATCAGCGATCGGGTCATCTCCGAATGGATGCTTGCCGCCGCCTTGCATCTTGCCGGTCATCAAGCCGATGCCATCGCCCATTGCGAACTGGGGTTTGAGCTCGAGGCCACCCATAGCCGCCTCGACCTCAATTTATTCGGCTACGATCACCGCCTCCGCGCGGAACTCGCGTTGGCACGATCGCTTTGGCTCAGAGGGGCGGCAACGCGCGCGTGCGGGTTGGCTGTGGCGGCTCTCCATGAGGCCGAAGGGTTGTCACCGCCGAGCAACTATTGCATGGCTGTAGTCCATGCTGTCCCTATCCTGCTCTGGAATGGCGAAACTGAAGTTTGCGCCGAACATATAGATCGCGCAATCGTGCAGGCTGAAAAGCACTCTCTCAAGGCGCTCGCAGCCGCTGCCCTGGCGTTGAAGGGGGAGTGGCTCACGATGACGGCAAAACCTGCAGCCGGCGTGGAAACATTGCGCCAGGCTTTGAATCTGCTGTACCGCGAACAATTTCGCATGCTTACGTCCGCTGCCGCGCAGGCTCTGGCAGATGGATTGGCACAGAGCGGAAGGTTGGTCGAGGCACGAACGACGATTCAGACGGCGATCTCTTCAGCACAAAAAATGGGTCAGAAGTTTTCAATGCCCGGCCTACTGCGCACGCAAGCGCAAATAATCATGAGAAGTGCGGATGCTCAGCACGACAAGGCAGAGTCATTGCTGCGGGAGTCGATCAACTACGCAAGGAGCCAAGGCGCATTGGCATGGGAGTTGAGGGCTGCGCTCGCATTGGCCCGGCTATTGATCGTGCATGGGCGGGTAGCAGAGACGCGCGCACTCCTCGAGCCGGTCTTGGCGGCTCACGAGGAAGAGTCTGGCTCATCGGATCTCCTGGACGCGGCGGATCTTCTGGCGCGCTTGGCGTGATCGGGAAGAATCCGGCATGGGCGGTCAGGGGAGCCGCGGCGGCTTTTCATTTCCTTGCAGTTCATAACACCTTGGGCGGCTAAGTCTGGTCCATATTCCTCCTCTCCGCAAGACCGCTTGAAAAAGCAACGGCAGGAGCAGCGATGGAACAGGACCGGAGAATCGCCGTTGTGACGGGCGGCAGCCGCGGCATCGGGCGGAGTACGGTTCTCAGTCTGGCAAGGCGAGGTGTTGACAGCATCTTCACATTCAAAGCCGCTTTTGCTGAGGCCGATGCGGTTGCGACGGCCGTTGAGGAGATCGGCCGGAGAGCCATTCCTTTGCAGCTTGATCTCGCGGAAGCGAGCAGCTTCGATGGCTTCGTACTGCAATTCCGCGAAGCACTTGGAGTTCTTGGCGCCACCCGTTTCGATTATCTCGTCAACAATGCCGGGATCTCGCATCATGGCAGGTTGGAAAGCACGACCGAGGCAGAACTAGATGCGATCTATCGGGTTAATTTCAAAGCAGTGTTCTTTCTCACTCAAAAATTGCTGCCTCTCATCAAGGACGGCGGCCGTATCGTCAACATGTCGAGTGGGCTCGCCCGAATCATCGTGCCCGGCAGCGGGCCATACGGTGCGTTCAAGGCTGCGATCGAGGTGCTGACGCGATACCAGGCAAAAGAACTCGGCGCTCGAGGCATAGCGGTCAACGCAGTCGTCCCCGGAGCGATCCGAACTGATTTCAGTGACGGCCTAGTGCGGGAAGATCCCAAAATCAACGCTCAGGTCGCCAACTTGAGGGCGCTCGGCCGACCGGGGGGGCCGGAAGATATCGGGCCGATGATCGTTTCTCTGCTGTCCGATGAGAATCGCTGGATCAACGCGCAACTTATCGAGGTCTCGGCGGGATGAGAATTGTGACCGAACTCCTCGCCTCCGTATGCATGCGGGTTCGAGAGCCGTCTCTTGCAGGTGAACACCCGGCAGGGAAGCGACGCCTCGCTGCTGCTGCTGCTGAGGAAATCGTGCAGCGCCTTGCTCGCGGTGGGGCCGAGGAATTGCCGGTAGGAATGGGTGACCTCGCGATAGGCCTGCTTCCTGGCATCTGGCAGCCCCATCTTCTCGGCGACCGAGAGCAGCGACGGCATATAGTGCAGCTCCGGCGCGTCGATGCCCTGGAGGCGAACGGTGAGCTTGCCGTTCTTGATCGGCGCGGCCGACGTGCGGCCGTCGACCTTGGCGCCCTCGAAGACGTCAGTCGGCTGGAATGGTGCAGTATCGTTCTCGCGGAAGCGGATCGCGTCCGGCGCCACAGTCACCAGCACCTTGGCGGTATCGGCGTCCGACCGCCCCTCCGGCCAGAACCGGCCGACATCGATGGTGCCTTCGACCTCCGGCAATCCAACCGGCATCGGCCGCTCCTGTCGGGCGCGCACGACGACCGCCGCCCGGGCTGACTCGCAAGCACACCGAAGCGGAGCGGATCATCTTCGTGCGGCAGGCCCGTGACGGAATGTCAGACGGCAGAGATCACGTCATGGCCGACGAACAATACCTCCGCGCGTTTGGAGCGCGCGGGCGACGATGATGTCGTCAACAGAGTAGAATCTTTCCAATCAGGATCTGTACGGGCAGACCATGGTCAGGTTGAGCAGCGTCGGCTTGTCCGAGCCCTTCTTGTACTCCCACTCCAGCCGGATCTCGTGCCGGTGGGCATAGGCGTCGCTCGCCGCGTGGCTGATGATGTTGGTTTTCATCGGGATCGGCGGCTCTGAATTGAAGCATTTGCGGACGCAGGCATCGAGCAGATCGCATCGCGTCAGAGGGATCACGCCCGGCTCGTCCCTCGACAGCGGGACCGTGTTCGGCTGGGTGCTGAGGTCGAGACGAGCCCGGCCCTTCTCCTTGTGCCAGTACTTGGCGCTGCCCTGCGGCCACTTCGATGGCGGCGTCAGAATCAGATGGTACTGGCCGTATTCCAGGGTCGGCAGATCGATGTCCTCCGATGCCTTGAGCTTGGCGACACTCTTTTTCATGTTCGCCAAGGGATAGTAATTGCCGTTCATCAAATCCCTGAAGGCTTTGCCGTTATATGTCTTGCCGCCCATCGCCTTGTCCTTCGATACAATCTAATCGGTCAGGGAGACGTGCAGCCCAGCAAAGCTCGTTGGCCCTGTACGAAAGCCTCGGTGCCCCCTAAAACGCGTCGCCCCATTTTCGCGCCGACGACGCTACCATCCCAAAATGCAACTCGTCCAGAGAGTCACCTTTGCCGACACAGGTATGTTTCTCGGTGAGTTGATTGCCATGCATGTGTCGTTCGGTATTCTTGCGCAGAGCTCACCTTGAGCGTCGGTCGGTATAGACGCCGCCGTGACTTTTGAAGGCAGAGGAATGCATTGTGTCGCGTGTCAGTCGACGATCGACCCGAGCGCTGGCTGGTGCCCGAAGTGTGGGCTGGCTGTGCGGCGCTCCGATCCCGAGAGCGACCGCCGGTTCGTGACGATTCTCCGTGCCGATGTCGTCGATTCCACCGGCCTCATCGCCGAGCTGGAGCCGGAGGCGGCCATCTCACGGCTGGAGCCGGCCCTGGCCGCGATGCGAGCCGCGGTGCGCCAGTTCGGGGGCATTGTCAGCAAGGAGCTGGGCGACGGGATCGCGGCTGTGTTCGGTGCCCCGATCGCGGACGATAACCACGCGCCGCTGGCGTGCCATGCGGCACTTGAACTCGTTCGACGCGTCGCAAGCCTCGGTGATCCCGGGCTTCAGGTGCGTGTCGGCCTCCATTCCGGTCACGTCGTCGCCTACATGGTCGCCAGCGAGTTTTCCAAGGTCTACGAGATTGGTGGTGCCGCCCAGCATCTGGCGGCACGGCTGGAGTCGGTGGCGGAGCCGAATCAGATCTACGTGTCGCAAGCCTGCCAGGAGCTGGCCCAAGGGCATGTCCGATTCGAGTTTCTCGGCGGCAAGCCGCTGCGCGGCTTCAACCAGCCTGTGCCGGTCTACCGCATCGTGGGCGCGAGCGACCTGTCGAGCTGGCGGGTGCGACGGGCGCGCAGCATCTCCCGGTTCGTCGATCGTACGATCGAGCGGGCACTGCTTGCCCGAGCCGCGGAGGCGGTCGGCGCCGGCCGGCGGACCGTCTTGCTGCTGGGCGATGCCGGTATCGGAAAGTCACGTCTCGCGCACGAGTTTGCCCAGGAGCTCAAGGCGGCTGGCTGGCGCCTGATCGACGCCGAGTGCAGTCCGAACCTCCAGGGCGCGCCGTTCAGCACGCTCAAGCGGCTGTTGCTGTCGCTGCTGGACGCCGCCGCGAAGGGTTCCGACGGACTTGGAGATCCGCGGATGGACCGACTGCTGATCCAGCAATGCGCCCTGGATGCCGTGCTGGATCTGCCGATATCGGAGCCGCAGTGGACCGAGCTGGAGCCGCACGCGCGAGGGCGCGCGATTTGCGACGCGAGCTGCGCTGTGGTCGAGAATGCGGTTCGCCGCCACCGCACGATACTCCTGCTCGAGGATCTCCACTGGATCGACCGGGCCAGCGATACGGTGATGTCTGCGATCGCCTCGCTTCAGACACCGAATCTCCTCGTCTTGCTCACATCCAGGCCGAACGGCATGCCGGTATGGACCACGCGCTGCCAGGCCGAGATCGTCGCGGTGCGCCCCCTGGACGACGATTCGGGGATGGCGATGCTAGCCGACATGCTTGGCCCCTCCGCGGCGAACAACGATCTGAAGACCAGGATCATTTCGCATACGGCGAATGTGCCCTTGTTCATCGAAGAGGTCTGCCGCGGCCTGAGGGACAGCGGAACGCTGCAAGGTCAGTGGGGTGATCTCGCGCTCATGCGACCCATCGAGGAACTCGGGATTCCCACGAGCATCCAGGGCGTGATCGCCGCGCGTCTCGATCGCGTGTCCCGGCAGGAGCGTTCCGTCTTGCAGGTCGCAGCAGCGCTGGGCCCGAGATCGAGCGTCGCGATGCTGCGAAAGCTGGTCGAGTTGCCGGAGGCTGCCCTCCAGGACTGCCTTGCGGTGCTCGATCGCGCCGAGTTGCTGGTGCGAATCGACAGCGAGCTGGACGATGAACTCGAGTTCCGTCACGAAATGGTCCGCCAGGTGACGTACGACTCGATGGTCGAAAAGGTGCGCGAGGACATCCATGCGCGCATTGTTGCGGTTTTCGAGAGTGACGGGACGAGTGCCGATGAGCCCGATACGCTGTGCTATCACGCGCTGCGCGCGAAGGACTGGCTCAAGGCTTTCACCCATGGCAGGAGCGCGGGACGAAAATGCCTGAGTCGGTCGGCCTTTGCTGATGCGGCAAACTATTTCGAGATCGCGATGGGCTCGCTCGACAAAACGCCGCCGACGCCATTGCGGGAATCGGATGCCATTGATCTGCGGATGGAGGCGCGCGGGGCATTCATCGCATCCGGACAGGTCGCCGAGTGGCTGGATCTGGGCAAGGAAGCCGAACGACGCGCTGACGCGATCGACGATATCGGACGCAAGGTCGCCGCCATGACCGTCAGGTCGGGCGCACAAAACTTCTACGGGGCGCCAGTCGAGGCGGTCGCAATCGGCGAGGAGGTCGTCGGCCTCGCCGTGGAATGGGGCAATCAGGGTTGGCTCAATCTCGCGCGATATGGATTGGGGCAGGCCTATTTCCTTGCCGGCCGGTACCGTGAAGCCGAACAGACATTGGCACTGGCTCACGCCCAGTTGGCGGGTCCGGAGGCCAGCGCACCGATCGGCACGACGCCGAGATATCTGCTCTTGCTCTGTTGCATGATGAAGAGCTTCACCCACACCGTCATGGGCGAACTCGATGCCGCCGAACAGCTCCAGCAACAGGCCGCCGCGATCGCCGAGGAGACCAAACGTCCCTATGATCGCGTCGCCGCCGCCTATAGCGGCGGCTGGCTGAAGCTCGGGCAGAACGATCCGGCGGCGGCCGCCGCCATCCTCGAAGACGGTTTCGTCCTGGCGCAGAAGCACGGCATCCGGCTGTTCGTGCCGGTGCTGGCCAGTCATCTCGGCATCGCCTATCTCGAGCAGGGCCTGTTCGACCGGGCGCGCGGCATGCTGACGGAGGCACGCGAGGAAGCGAAGGCGGTCGGCTACACCTCGGCGGTGCTGCGCAGCTCGATCTACCTGGCGCTCGCCACCCACCGCCTCGGCGATGTCATGGCCGCGCAGAACATGCTGCGTGAGGCGCGCAACACCGCCCGCCAGCAGGGGTTTTCAGGCCTCGAGGCCGAGGCCCTGTTCGGCGAAGCCGTCGTGACCCCGCCATCGGATGCGGCGAACAAGGCCGCCATCCTTGTCTCTCTGCGCGCCGCCATCGCGATCGCCTCCGAAAGTGGCGCGCTGCCGCTGAAGCACAAGGCCGAGGCGATGCTGAACGAGATGCTTGCCCGGGGCGACCGGCCCAGCTGAGCCTGCCCCGGTCAGTCTGGCGATAGCGCCGGCGCGAGCGCGATCTTGCCCGACGCGTCAAATAAATCCCGCAGCTAAAACAAGGGGATCGCTACTGTGCATGGGGTTGTTTTCGACCTTTTTGAAGCGAAGCCCTCGCGCGTCACGCCAGGAACGCGCGGAATCGGCGCAGCGCGATCACGAAGAAGACGCCCCCGATCACGGCGAGCGCGGCAAGCTGCGGCCACACCGCCTCCAGGCCCGCGCCGCGAAACAGGATCGCCTGCGCCAGCATCACGAAATGCGTATTGGGCGCCGCCAGCATGATGTCCTGGACGAATTGCGGCATGCTCTCCCGCGGCGTCATGCTGCCCGACAGGGTCTGCAGCGGCAGCAGGATCATGATCAGCAGCAGCCCGAACTGCGGCATCGATCCGGCGACGGTGGCGAGGAAGATGCCCATGCTGGTGGTGGCGAACAGCTGCAGCGCCGCGCCGACCAGGAACAGCGCCAGCGAGCCGTCGATCGTGACCGCCAGCCAGCCCTTGACGACGAAGGCGATCGACAGCGCAGAGGCGATCAGCACCACGGCTCCCATCGACCAGACCTTGCTCACCATGATCTCGAGCGGCGTGACCGGCATCACCAGGAGGTGCTCGATCGTGCCGTGCTCGCGCTCGCGGATCAGCGCGGCGCCGGTCAGGATGATCGAGAGCATGGTGATCGAGGTGATGACGTGATCGATGGCGCCGAACCACGACTTCTTCAGTTCCGGGTTGAACCTCGCCCGCAGCGTCAGCTCGATCGGCGCGGCCTGCGCATTGCGCGCACGCGCCAGGAACTCCGCGACCTCCGCGCTGACGATCTGCTCGACATAGCCGCCGCCGTTGAACGCCTGCGAAATGCGCGTCGCGTCGATGTTGAGCTGGATCGTGGGCGATTTGCGCGCCAGCAGATCGCGCTGAAAATCCGGCGGGATGTCGAGCGCGAAGGTGTCGATGCCGGCGTCCATCCTGCGGTCCATCTCGTATTGCGAGATCAGGCGCGGCGTCGAGAAATAGGGCGGGGTGAACGCCATCCCGATCCGGGTCGAGACCGGCGAATGGTCTTCGTCGACGATGGCGATCGCGGCGTGGTTCAGGGTTTCCGGCAGCGCCTTTGCGCCGGCATAAACCGCCAGCGTGAACGAATAGACGATCAGCACGAGCAGCATGGGGTCGCGCACCAGGCCGCGCAACTCCTTGATGCCGAGCTGAAACACGTTGTCGAAGCGCATGGTCAGCGGGCCTGTTTCTTCAGCAGCATCGTGCCGGCGATCACCAGGACGGGGACCATGATGGCGAGCGCCAGGAGATCGTTGTGGAGGGTGTCGAACCCCAGGGCCTTGGAGAACGTGCCGCGCGAGATCGTGACGAAATAGGTGGTGGGATAGAGCCGCCCGATCAGGGCGCCAAGTCCCTGCAGCGACGAAACCGGATCGATCAGCCCGGAATACTGGATGGCCGGGATCAGCGTGATCAGGACGGTGCCGAACAGGGCCGCGATCTGGCTGTTCATGAAGGCCGAGATCACCAGCCCCATGCCGGTCGTGGCCGTGACGTAGAGCAGCGCGGCCAGCGCGTAGGTCGGAAAGCTCCCGGTGAAAGGTACGCGGAAGACGGCGAGGGCAAAGCCGACGAGGAGGAGGAAGTTTCCGAATGCCAGCACGACGTAGGGCAATTGCGTGCCGAGCAGGAACTCCAGCCGCGTCACCGGCGTGACGTAGAAATTGACGATCGATCCGAGCTCCTTCTCGCGCACCACCGCCAGCGCGGCGAGCACTGCCGGAATCATGATCAGCAGCAACGGGATGATGCCCGGCGCCATGGCGACGACGCTGATGACGTCCGGATTGTAGCGGTAGCGCAATTGGAGCTGGTAGGTGCCGGCGATCGCCGCATCGCCATAGAGCTCGCGGCCTTTCTGCGCGAGCCAGTTCGCGTGGATCGCCTGGGCGTAGGAGCGCAGCGTCTCGGCCCGCGTCGGATTGGCGCCGTCGACCCAGGCGCCGATCTCGACATGGCGGCCGCGGCTGACGTCGCGGCCGAAACCCGGCGGCAGCTCGATGGCGAGACCGATCTCGCCGGCGCGCATGCGGCGGTCGAGATCGGCGTAGTCGGTGATCGGGGATTTCTGGGTGAAGTAGCGCGAACCCGCGATCTGAAGGCTGTAGTCGCGGCTGATCGCGGTGTCGTCGCGATCGAGCACTGCGAAGGTCAGATTCTCGACGTCCATGCTGATGCCGTATCCGAGCACGAACAGCAGCAGCACGCTGCCGAGGATCGCGAGCGTGGCGCGGATCGGATCGCGCCGCAGCTCGAGCGTCTCGCGCCGGGAATAGGCGAGCATGCGCGTCGGATTGAACGCGGCGCTGTGCCGACGGACCGCCGTGGGGCTTGCAGATGCAGGCTGCGGCGAGGCGACCGCCGGCCGGCGTGCCGGCTCCGTCGTGTCCGCGATCGCCTCTTCCAGGCAGGCGATGAAGGCCTGCTCGAGCGTGACGGTGCCGCGCGCGGCCACGATCGCGGCGGGCGTATCCGACGTCAGCACCTTGCCGGCGTGCATCAGCGAGATCCGATCGCAGCGCTCGGCCTCGTTCATGAAATGGGTGGAGACGAAGATGGTGACGTTGTCCTTGCGGGAGAGCTCGGCGAGGATCTGCCAGAAGCGGTCGCGGGCGACCGGATCCACGCCGGAGGTCGGCTCGTCGAGGATGAGGATGTCGGGCGCATGGATCATGGCGACCGCCAGCGACAGCCGCTGCCGCAGCCCGAGCGGCAGGCCATCGGGCAGGGCATCGACGACATCCGCAAGATCGAACCGGGCGATCATCTCGTCGATGCGCGCGGCGACGGTGTCCGCCGGCAGCTCGAACAGTCGCGCATGCAGATCGAGATTTTGCGTGACCGTGAGCTCGGAATAGAGTGAGAAGCCCTGCGACATGTAGCCGATGCGCCGCCGCACCGACATGTCGCCGGCATCGATGGTGTTGCCGAACAGCCGCGCGGTGCCTTCGCTCGCGGGCAGGAGGCCGGTGAGCATCTTCATGGTCGTGGTCTTGCCGCAGCCGTTCGAGCCGAGAAAGCCGAAGATCTCGCCCTTCCTGATGCGGAAGCTGACGTCGTCGACGGCAACGAAACCATCGAACCGCCGGGTCAGGTGGTCGGCTTCGATCGCGATCTCCTCGTGGTCCTCGTCGCGCGGCGGGATGACGACATTGGTATGGTTGCCGCGCTCGGCCTCGGGCAAGAGACGGATGAAGGCGTCATCGAGCGTATCGGCTCCGGTCTGCCGCTTGAGTTCGGCGGGCGTTCCGGTCGCCAGCACGCGGCCAGCGTTCATCGCGATCAGGAAGTCAAACTGCGCAGCCTCTTCCATGTAGGCGGTCGAGACGATCACGCTCATGCCGGGCCGACCGTCGCGGATCGAGGCGATCAATTCCCAGAACTGGCGGCGCGACAGCGGATCGACGCCGGTGGTCGGCTCGTCCAGGATCAAGAGCTCGGGATCGTGGATCAGTGCGCAGCACAGGCCGACCTTCTGCTTCATGCCGCCGGAGAGTTTTGCCGCCGGCCGGTCGGCAAAGGGCGTGAGCCCCGTGTCGCGCAGCAGACCCGCGATCCGCCTGTTCCGCTCCGCCTTGTCGTGTCCGAATAGGCGACCGAAGAAGTCGATGTTCTCGAACACCGACAATGTCGGATACAGATTCTTGCCGAGGCCCTGCGGCATGTAGGCGATGTCGGGGCACACGTTGCGGCGGTGGCGCGCGCTCGCCATATCGCCGCCGAGCACGTCGATTCGCCCCTCCTGGATCGCGCGCGCGCCCGCGATCAGGGCAAGCAGGCTCGATTTGCCGACGCCGTCGGGGCCGATCATCCCGACCATGCAGCCGGACGGCAGGTCGAGAGTGATGGACTCGAGCGCCCGGGTCTTGCCGTAGCTCAGGCCCACGCCTTCCAGATGCACCACGCTGCCGACGGCAGCCGGTGCTTCGGCTGCGGCAGTCGTGCTCATCTCGTCAACTTGATCTTGAGGTTGTCGGGCCATTGCGAGGCCGGATCGAGCTGCACATAGGCCATGCCGGGCAGGCCGGTCTTTACATGCTCGATATGCTGGCGCAGCAGGTCGGGCGCGATATGCGCCTTGATGCGGAACATCAGCTTCTGGCGTTCCTCCTCGGTCTCGACGGTCTTGGGCGTGAATTGCGCGACGTCGGCGACGAAGGTGGCCTTGGCGGGGATCACATATTTCGGGATGGCGTCGAGCACGAGGCGGACCTCGGCGCCGATCGCGACGCGGCCGGCATCGGCCGTCGGCAGGAAGAACGTCATGTAGACGTCGCCGAGATCGACCATGTTGAGGACGCGGCCGCCGGCAGCGAGCACCTCGCCGGGCTGTGACACGCGATACTGCACCCGGCCGTCGCGCGGTGCCTTCAGCACGCTGTCGTTGAGGTCGGCGTTGATGCTTTCGATCGCGGCCTTGGCCGCGTCGACCGCGGCGCCGGCATCGATCACCAGGGCGCGGGAGGAGCTGATTGCGGCTTCCGATGCCGCGACCTGGGCCTGGGAAGCGGCCAGCGCCGCTTTCGCCGTGGCGTTGGCGGAGCGGTCGTCGTCCAGGACCTGCTGGGATACCGCACTCGTCTTGATCAATTGTTCGGACCGGTCCAGCTTGCGGCTCGTGGTGTCGAGCTGGGCGATGCGCTGGTCGACCATGGCCTCCGCAGCCCTGCGTTCGGCCTCGCGCTGGTTCACCAGGCTCTTCGCGGTCTCGACATTGATCATTGCGCGCTGGAGCTGCGCTTCGGCCTGGCGGCGCTGGGCCTGCAGCTGCTCGGTGTCCATGCGTGCCAGAACCTGGCCCGCACTGACGAAATCGCCTTCGTTGACCAGGATCTCGCGGATTCGTCCCGGCGTCTTGGTGGCGATGTCGATCTCGACTGCCTCGATGCGGCCATTGCCGCGGGCGAAACCCGGGGGCAGCGCGTCGGCATCACGGTGCTGCCAATAGTAATAACCGCCGCCCGCGAGCAGGATGGCGAGCGCGGCGACGACGCGACCCGGTGTAAAGTTCATCTGTGCACAACGCCGTGCAGTGGCGCCCACTGTTGAGATACGAACGCCCGGCCGCTGATTGCGCGGAAAGGGCGGGGCTCAACATTGCAGCAAAGTTTGCACCGCAACTTGATGCAGATCAGACCGCGGCGCGAGGCGTGCTGCCCCTATTTTGGGCCGCGCGTCGTGATCGCCGCTCGTCCGCCCTTTTGGTCGAGCGGACGAGCGAGACTTGGTGGATGAATTGCCGTCGGCGCGATCCGGGCCGTCTCACTTCACCAGCGGGCAGCCGCCGTCTTTCAGCGGCCGGAATGCCTGGTCGGCGGGAACTTCGGCGAGCAGCTTGTAGTAATCCCACGGCCCCTTCGATTCCTCCGGCTTCTTCACCTGGAACAGGTACATGCTGTGCACCATGCGGCCGTCCTCGCGAAGCACGCCGTTGTCGGTGAAGGCATCCCGCACCGGCAGCTCGCGCATCTTGGCCATCACCGTCTTGGTGTCGCGGGTGCCGGCGGCCTGCACGGCCTTGAGATAGTGCAGCGTGGCACTGTAGGTCGCGGCCTGGTTCATGGTCGGCATGCGCTTGACCCGCTCCAAGAAGCGTTTGCCGAAGGCGCGAGTCTTGTCGTTGAGGTCCCAATAATAGGCCTCGGTGACGATCAGGCCCTGAGCGAGCTTGAGCCCGAGGCTGTGCACGTCGGAGATGAACATCACGATCGCAGCCAGGTTCTGGCCCCCGGCAACGATGCCGAACTCGCCGGCCTGCTTGATCGCGTTGATGGTGTCGCCGCCGCCGTTCGCGAGGCCGATGATCTTGGCCTTGGAAGCCTGGGCCTGAAGCAGGAAAGAGGAGAAGTCCGCCGTGTTGAGGGGATGCTTGACGCTGCCCAGCACCTTGCCGCCGGAGGCCTTCACGACGTCACCGGTGTCGCGCTCGACCGAATGGCCGAACACGTAGTCCGCGGTCAGGAAGAACCAGGTGTCGCCGCCGTTCTTGACGATGGCGCTGCCGACGGTGTGTGCGTTGGCATAGGTGTCGTAGGTCCAGTGCGCGGTGTAGGGCGAGCAGGACTTTCCGGTGATGTCGGAGCTCGCCGCATCCGTCACGATCATGATCTTCTCGTACTGCTTCGACAGCTCCATCACCGCGAGCGCGGTGGCCGAAGTCGGCAGATCGATGATCATGTCGACGCCTTCGGTCTCCCACCATTTGCGCGCGATGGTGGAGGCGACGTCGGGCTTGTTGAGCACGTCGGCACTGACCATGTCGATCGGTTTGCCGAACATCTTGCCGCCGAAGTCCTCGATCGCCATTTTGGTGGCCTCGACATTCCCCATGCCGCCGATGTCGGAATAGACGGAAGAGAAGTCGGAGAGCACGCCGATCTTGAGCGGGCCTTGCTGGGCATGAGAAGGGCAGATCGCAAACGCAGCGAGTGCAGCCGCAAATGCGGCGCACATAATCCGGCACATGGTATTTCCCCCGATATTATAGTTGGTGCACGAACCCAGAATTGCTGCTCTGGAGCGTCAATTCTTGCGTGATGACGCCGCGCAGGCCGGTTGATTTGACGCAGCCAATGGCGCCGACTACGTTTGCGCAAACGCAAGATACGTTTGAATGCGGTGGGCCGACGAATGCCCAGGCCGCCATTCACGCAGGCTAAAATTCAGGGGAAACACATGACCGGCGACACCGCAGCCACCATCTCGAAAGCGCGCGAGCATTCGATCGGCGATCTCTTGCGCCGCTCGGCGGGCCGCGAGCCGAACAAGCTCGCGGTAAGCTGCGGCGGTGTGAGCTGGACCTTTGCCGAAATGGACGCGATCTGCAACCGGCTCGGCCGCGGCCTGCTCGGGCTCGGCGTCAGGAAGGGCGATCGTGTCGCCGTGCTGTCGCGCAATTCGCACGCCTTCGCCGCGCTGCGCTTCGCGTTGGCCCGGATCGGCGCCGTGCTGGTGCCGATCAACTTCATGCTCAATCCGGACGAGATCAATTTCATCCTGAAGAGCTCCGGCGCGAAACTGCTCGCGACCGGACCGGACTTCGTCGAGCAGGCACGCGCGGCCAGCGCGAAGGATTGCGCGGTCGAGAAGATGATCTGGCTGCCGGGCGAGGATCCCGCATCGACGCCCGCCGGGCTCACCACCTTCGACGATCTCCTCGACGCCGACGGCTCGTTCCTGGATGCATCGGTCGATAGCCGCGATCTCGCGCAGATCGTCTACACCAGCGGCACGGAATCTCTGCCCAAGGGTGCGATGCTGACCCACGAGGCCGTGATGTGGCAGTATGTCAGCTGCATCATTGACGGCGGCATGAGCGCGGACGACAAGTTTCTGCACGCCTTGCCGCTCTATCATTGCGCCCAGCTCGACGTTTTCCTGGGGCCGCAGATCTATCTCGGCGCCTCAGGCGTCATCACCGGCAAGCCGACCCCCGACAACATCCTGGCGCTGATCCAGGCCCACAAGATCACCTCGTTCTTCGCGCCGCCGACGATCTGGATCGCGATGCTGCGCTCGCCGAATTTCGACACGACCGATCTATCGACGCTTCAAAAAGGCTATTACGGCGCCTCGATCATGCCGGTGGAAGTGCTGCTCGAGCTGCAGCGCCGCCTGCCCAACGTCAGGTTCTGGAACTTCTACGGCCAGACCGAGATAGCGCCGCTCGCGACCGTGCTGCGACCGGAGGATCAGCTGCGCAAGGCCGGCTCGGCCGGCAAGCCCGTGCTCAATGTCGAGACGCGCGTGGTCAACACGGCGATGGAGGACGTCAAGGTCGGCGAGGTCGGCGAGATCGTGCACCGCTCGCCGCATCTGCTCTCCGGCTATTACAACGATCCGGTGAAGACGGCGGCCGCGTTCTCCGGCGGCTGGTTTCATTCCGGCGATCTCGCCACCGTCGATGACGAAGGCCACATCACCGTGGTCGATCGCGTCAAGGACATGATCAAGACCGGCGGCGAGAACGTCGCGAGCCGCGAAGTCGAGGAGATGGTCTACCGCATCCCCGCCGTCTCCGAGGTCGCCGTGGTCGGCCTGCCCGATCCGCGCTGGATCGAGGCGGTGACCGCGATCGTCGTGGTGAAGAGCGGGGAGAAGCTGGACGAGGACGCCGTCATCAAGCACTGCGCCGGCCAGATGGCGCATTTCAAGGTGCCCAAGCGCGTCATCTTTGTCGATAGCCTGCCGAAGAATCCGAGCGGCAAGTTGCTGAAGCGCGAGCTGCGCCAGCGCTTCGTCGGCGGCGACACCTTGGACAAGGCGATCCAGAAGAATTTTGGGACCTGAGACGGAGCGATCGTGCCGGAGCGATGCGCCTGATGCAGCACGGTGGCCATTCGGCAAGATCGTGGTCGAGTTCGCCTAGTTTGTCTCACCAGCCAGCTTCCTCACGTCGTCGGGCGTCTGTCCGAAGCGGCGGCGAAACGCGCGGTGGAAATAGGATACGTCGTGAAATCCCGCCAGATGCGCGATCTCGATGATCTTGCGCGTGCGCATGGCGGGATTTCGCAGCAACCGCTCGGCCCGCAGCAGCCGCTGCTCCAGCACGAAGCCGCTATAGGTGATGCCGGCGCGCTCGAACAGCAGTTGGATGGTGCGTGGGCTGATCCGGTGCGCGGCGGCAAGATCGGACAGCGACAAGGCGGGGCTGTCCAGCTGCGCCAGGATGTCGGACTTCAGGGCTTCGAGACGCGCCGCGGCAAGGCCGCGCGTCCGCGCCTCCTCGGCGGCATCGCCGCGGGCTCCGATCATCAGCACGGCGAGGTCGAACAAATGCTGCGAGACCGCATCGAGCTCCGTCGGGGCCAGCTTGTCCGCATGCGTATGTGCCAAGTCGTAGTACCGCAGGAACATCGATGTAATCGGCATGGCGCCAGGGATCGACTGGGCGATCAGATCTTCGGCATTCGGGCAGGCGCGCAGCAGGGCCTTGCGAGGCAACAGTGCGGTTTGGAAGTTGCCGTACGCCGTCTGAGTGACTCGGGCGCCCCGGATCGACGGATCTCCGATCGTGAGGTCGCCGGCGGCGATGTTGAGCGCGCGCCTGCCCATGGTCCCGCTCAGAGCCGAATTCGGTGACGCGACGATCACCAACTCGTCGTTGGTGCCCATGGAGACGAAGCTCATCGGCGTACCGTAGGAGGCGGACAACCTCACGCGTGGAAGGATGGCGGGCGCGATGGTCCGGTGCACCGGGCCGTCCCCGACCGGGACGAAATCGGTCCCCATCACCTGCCGGCAGAACTGCTCGCGCCACCCCTCATAGGCCGGTCCCGTCGGATCGCCGCTGAATGAGAGCTGAGGCTGGATCATCGGTCGGAAAGCGCGGGTTTGACGGCAATTCGGCAGGTTGTATCGTTTACCCGTCCTCGGCAACGGTAAAAGCGCGGAATTGCGTGATAAGCCATTCGCGACGGCGCGCTACGCCAGCGACCAGGTGCCGCAGCGCGGAAAGCCGCGCTGGCGAGCCTCAATACTTCTTCACCGCCGCCGCGAAGGCCAGCCACAGCGCGATCGACGCGAGCCCAAAGCCGCCGAGCAGCAGGAAGGTCGGTCCGTAGCCGATCCATTGCGCGATCCAGCCGCCAAGCGCGGGACTGAGGCTCGCGCCGATGCCCTGCACGGTGATCACGGCGCCCTGGCCGAGATTGATGCGGCCGGTGCCGTTGAGCGCGCGCGCGACCATGCCGGGGACGGCGACCGTTTGCAGCCCGGTGCCGATGCCGTCGAGCACCTGCATCGGCACGACGCCCCACCATCCCGTGACGAAGAAGGCAAGCACGCCGCGGATCGGCAGGAACATGAAGGAGACCAGAATCACCGGCCAGTAGTTGCGCTTGCTCGCGGCCTTCATCGCGGTCAGCGACGTCACGATCATCACGCCTTGCGCGATCACCACGGTGGTCGCGACGAAGCTCGGGCCGTTCGCCTGCCCTTCGGCCACCGCGGCTAGTCCGTAGAGCGGAACGATGGCGGCGTTGCCGAGATGGAAGAGCGCGAGGGTGAGCGCCAGCACGAGCAGCGCCCGGTGCTTGAGCAGGATCGTCATCGCATCCGGCGGAGCCTTGGAGTCGTCCTCCTTGCTGCCGCGCGCGGCGCGGTCGTCGATTGCCCTTGCGGGAATCATCAGGACGCAGGCGATGGCGATGGCGCCGAACACGGCCGCCAGCGCGAACACGGCGACATAGCCGAACTGGTAGCCGAGATAGCCCGACAATGCGGCGCCGACCATGTTGCCCGCGTGGTTGTAGGCCTGGTTGCGGCCGTTGAGTGCGTTGAAGCCCTTCTGCTTGGCGATGCCGAGCGTGATGCCCGTTACCGCCGGCACGATCGCGGCGCTCGCCAGCGATTGCGCGACTTGCGAGAGCGTCACCGCCCAGAAGGTCTGCGAGATCAGGATGATCCCGGACGCGAGAACGACGCAGATGCCGGGAATGACGACCCAGAGCCGCTTGTTGCGGCTGGCGTCGATGAAGCCTCCGATCGGCGTCGTGATCAGCATGCCCGCGACGTTGCCGATGGTCATAGCGGTGCCGATCAGCCCGCTGGCCCAGCCGCGCTCCTGCAGAAATACCCCGACGAACGGCCCGATGCCCGACTGCATGTCGGCCATGAAAAAATTGAGCGCGAACAAAGGCCAGATACGGGACGAGGTGGGGGACCGCGATGCCATCGATACTCGAACATGCTCTTCGTGTGTCGTGATCCCCTTGGCCAATCGTTCTGGCGTGGACCTGAACGTAACGGGGGCTCACCGCGTTGGTTCCGGTCACTGCTGCCCGCCATCGCTCTTGCCGGGAGCTTGTCCGCAATGTCATCCTGGATCTTCCCACGGAGCACGAGTCATGCCTCTCTGGACCTGCGAAACCTGCGGTGCTCAATTTCCCTCACGCGGAGCGCCGCCCGACTCCTGCCCGATTTGTGAGGACGAGCGACAGTTCGTGAACTGGAAAGGACAGACCTTTCTCGCGCGCGAGGAGCTCGCGCGGAGGCATCGACTGGTGGGACGCGACGATCTTGGCCTCACCGGGATCGGGATGGAGCCGAGCTTTGCCATCGGGCAGCGCGCACTGCTGGTGCCTCAGGACGACGGCTGCGTGATGTGGGATTGCATTCCGCTTGCGACAGACGAGGCCATCCAATATGTCGCGGCACTCGGCGGGCTGAAGGCCATCGCGATCTCGCATCCGCACTACTACGGCGCGGTCGCCGACTGGAGCGACACGTTTGGGGGCGTGCCGGTGTACCTGCACGCCGACGACCGCGCCTTCGTCACACGGCCTCATCCGGCGATCGTGCACTGGACCGGCGAGAGCCATCGCATCTCCGATGACGTGCTGCTGCTGCGCACCGGCGGCCACTTCGCCGGCGCCACCATGCTGCACTATGGTCGTGGTGCGGACGGCAAGGGCGCGCTGCTCACCGGGGACATCGCGCAGGTGACGATGGACCGCCGCTTCGTCAGCTTCATGTACTCCTATCCGAATTACATGCCGCTGGGCGCTGCCGCGGTGCGGCGGATCGCGGCAGCCGTCGAGCCGCTCGCCTTCGATCGGATCTACGGAGCTTGGTGGGGCCGCAACATCGCCAGCGGGGCCAAGGCTGCGTTCGCGGCGTCGGTCGCGCGCTATCTGTCGGCCATCGCCTGAGCCGGTGTGCGGATCGGATTTATCTTGCCGGCCCCTAATAACTGTACTAAAAGTACAATTATTAGGGGCCGGCCGCAAAACGACGCATCTGTGGATCCGGCATGATCGATGCATCGCGGAAGCCGTGGGGATTTGC
Source organism: Bradyrhizobium sp. USDA 327 (assembly GCF_041262065.1). Classification (NCBI taxonomy): domain Bacteria; kingdom Pseudomonadati; phylum Pseudomonadota; class Alphaproteobacteria; order Hyphomicrobiales; family Nitrobacteraceae; genus Bradyrhizobium; species Bradyrhizobium sp. USDA 327. The sequence goes on from NZ_JBGCCW010000001.1 coordinate 7,969,778, forward strand.
GGCCTCCGTGAGCGGGAGCTGAATGCATGGCGGCGCAGCGCGACTACGAGATATTCGAGGCCGGGGACGTCCTGCTCCGGTCCGGGACCGTCTTCCCCTCCCTGAAGCTCGCCTACAAGACCTACGGCACGCTGAGCCCGGCCCGGGACAACGTCATCCTCTATCCGACCTCGTTCAGTGCGCAGCACACCGATACTGAATGGCTGATCGGGCCCGACGGCGTGCTCGATCCTACGCGTTACTTCATCATCATCCCGAACCTGTTCGGCAACGGTCTGTCGTCCTCGCCGTCGAATACGCCCGCGCCCTTCCCCGCGGTGACCTATCACGATGCCATCGCGGTCCAGCACCGGCTGCTCGCCGAACGCTTCGGCATCTCAAGGCTTGCGCTGGTCTATGGCTGGTCGATGGGCGGTATGCAAGCCTATCACTGGGCCGCGCTGCACCCCGACATGGTCGAGCGTGCCGCGGTCGTCTGCGGCAGCGCCCGTTGCGCGCCCTACAATTACGTCTTCCTGGAAAGCGTGAAGGCCGCGCTCACTGCCGATCCCGCCTTCCGCGACGGCCGTTTCGCCGAAAAGCCCATTGCCGGCTATCGCGCCATGGGGCGCGTCTATGCCGGCTGGGCGATGTCGCACGGCTTCTATCGCGACGAGCTCTGGCGCGAGGCCGGCTTCAATTCGCTGGAGGATTATCTCGTCCGTGCCTGGGACGCGACGTTTGCGCGGCGCGACGCCAACGACCTCCTGGCGCAGATCCGGATCTGGCAGAATGGCGACGTCAGCCGCTGCCCGACATTTGCGGGCGATCTCGATCGGGCGCTGGCGGCGGTCAAAGCGCACATGCTGCTGATGCCGGGCGCGACCGATCGCTATTTCGACGTCCGCGACAACGAGGACGAACTCGGCCGGCTCGTCGGCGCGAAATCGGCCGTGCTGCATCCGATCCCATCGCTGCATGGCCATCGCGCCGGCAACCCCGTCAACAATCCGCGCGACCAAGCCTTCATCAAGGCCGAGATCGCCGCGCTTCTGAACAAGTAGGTCAGCAACCGATCATGAGCGACGCAATCGTTTCAGAGCCTGGTCATCGCCTGAAGCCGCTGACACCGGCCATGCTGCGCGAATTGTCGGTTCGCTCCAATGTCAGGGGGGCGGCGCAGAGCCTTGGCCATTACGGCGTGATCCTGCTGGTGGGCGCGTTGATCTGGAAGGTTTCGTCGACATGGGGCGTGCTCTGGGCGCTGCCGCTGATGGTGGTGCAGGGCTATGTCGTTGCCTTCCTGTTCATGGCGGTGCACGAGACCGCGCACAAGACCGCGTTCAGGAGCCGCGGCCTCAATCTCGCGGTGGGCTATCTCTCGGCCTTCATCATCGGACTGCCTTACGAATATTACTGCCTGTTTCACTGGGACCATCACCGCTACACGCAGAATCCGGAAAGGGATCCCGAGCTGATCGTCGGGGTGAAGCCGGCATCCGACACGCAGCTCGCGCTCGCCTATAGCGGCCTGCTCCAGGTCGCCGGCCGGCTGCGGCTGATGCTTGGCCATGCGCTCACCGGCAAGGTCACCGTGCCCTGGATCCCCGAGAGCAAGCGCGCCGTCATCGTGACGGAGGCACGAATCCATGTGGCACTGTATGCGCTGCTGCTCGCGCTCTCACTCTGGTTTTCCTCGGCGCTGCTGCTCTGGGTCTGGATCGTGCCCCTGATCATCGGGCAGTTCTTCCTGCGGCCCTACCTCTACGCCGAGCATACCGGCTGCGACCGCACCCGCAGCGCCTTCCACAACACCCGCACCACCTATACCGGCGCGGTCGTCAAATGGTTCGCGTGGAACATGCCCTACCATGTCGAGCACCACGCCTATCCCTCGATCCCCTTTCACGCGCTGCCGAAGCTGAACGAGATCGTTGACGGCGAGATCGTCCATCGCGGCCGCGGCTATATCAGAACGACGCGCGAGACCTGGGCCTGGTTTCGCCGGCAGCGGCAGGCCGGCTAGCCAGACGCAAAGGCCCCGATCGCGTTGCGATCGGGGCTTTGCCGCGAGGGGAGATATCAGTAGATCCCGTAGGCGCAGACATTCACGACGCGCACGCGCAGGCCATGACGGGTCCGGACGAGGCGCTCCTGGTAGCAGTTGCTGACGCCCGTGTTGAGGTAGATACCGCCAACGCCCCAGCCGGGACCCCAGTGGTGATGACCGTGATGGTGATGGAAGCCGCCCGCCGAGGCCGCGGTGGGCGCGAGGGCGGCAACACCGAGCGAGCCGGCAGCGATCAGACCGAGAGCAAGCTTACGAAACATCTTCATTCTCCATTTGGCGCAGGGGCCATTGTTGTGTCCCTGCATCTCGGTCGAGATGAGATGCGATCGCGTTCACACGGGATGCGGAGAATCGTGTTTCAGGATTGTTTCGTGGGCTGCGACAAAGTGTGCTGCCGTCAAGCTTTTCGCACCGCGCGATAGCGCACGGCCATCGCCTGCGTCAGCTCGATCATCTTCTCGCGGAGATCGGCGGGCTCCAGCACTTCGGCCTCGGGGCCGAGCCGCAGCAATTCCGCCGCGGCGTGCCACGACGTCTTGCCGACCGGGACTCGCGCAATGCGCCAGCCATCGGCATCTACGGTCTCTTCAAGCTGCGTGCGTGCCTTGACATAGGGCTGGCTCAGCGCGTCGAGCAGTTTGACGCCGAACGGCGACAGCCGCACGATCGCGACATTGGGATGCATCTCGGCCTCGAGGCGCAGCGTCGCGGCCTGCCAGTACGCAGCGAGATCGAAGCCGGCGGGACGATCGAAACGGTCGTCGAGCGCCGTGCAGTCGAGCACGCGCGCGACGCGATAGGTGCGCACGCTGCCGTCGACCTGGCCGGCGAGGTACCAGCTGCCGCCCTTCAGCACGAGGCCGAGCGGCGCGACGCGGCGTTGCTTCTCCGTGCGCCAGCTCTGGTAGCGGATCTTGATCAGCGTCCCGCGCAGAACGGCGCCGGCAATGGCGCGCAGGTGCTTTGGGTCTTCCGCCTCGCCGAACCAGCCCGGTGCGTCCAGATGAAAACGTTCCTGCATCCGGCCGGCGTCTTCGCGCAGATTCTCGGGCAGGGCAGCCATCAGCTTGTTCTGCGCGGCGATCATCGCGGCGTCGAGCCCGAGCGCCGCCGCCGGGCCGGGCAATCCCGCCAGGAACAGCGCGCCCGCCTCGCTCTGCGACAGGCCGTTCAGCCGCACGCGATAGCCGTCGAGCAGGCGATAGCCGCCTTCCGCGCCGCGGTCGGCGTAAACTGGGACGCCGGACGCCGCGAGCGCGTCGATGTCGCGATAGATCGTGCGCACCGAGACCTCGCAGGCCTCCGCGAGCGCGGGCGCGGTGACCCGTCCCCTGGCCTGGAGGGTGGTGAGGATCGACAGCATCCGGCTCGCGCGCATGCTCCCTTAAACCATACCTGACAGAGGATGTCAGGTATGGCCCGCTACAAGCTGCGCCATCGCCAAAAGGCCAGATGGAGACCGCCATGACCGATCCGAACCGCATCACGCTGTATTACTCGCCGCAAACGCGCGCCACCGGCACGCGGGTGCTGCTGGAGGAGCTGGGGGCTCCTTACGATCTCCACGTTCTCAACATGAAGGCCGGCGAGCAGCGCATGCCCGCCTATCTCGCCATCAACCCGCTCGGCAAGGTGCCGGCAATCCGCCATGGCGAAGCGCTGGTGACGGAGCAGGTCGCCATCACCATCTATCTCGCCGACCTGTTTCCGCAGGCCGGCCTCACCCCTGCCCTGAACGATCCGCGGCGCGGCCCCTATCTGCGCTGGATCGCATATTACGGATCGTCGTTCGAGCCGGCCCTGATCGACAAGTTCATGCAGCGCGAGCCGGCGCCGATCACGCAATCGCCCTATGCGGATTACGACACCATGCTGGGTGCGCTCGAGGCGCAGCTGTCGGAGGGCCCGTATCTGCTCGGCGAGCGCATGACGGCCGCCGACGTGTTGTGGGGCGTTGCGTTCAGCTGGACCATGATGTTCGGCATCGTGCCGAAGAAGGACGTGTTCGTCCGTTATGCCGAACGCATGACGGCACGACCGGCGTTCCAGCGTATCAATGCGGCGGATGATGAAATGGCCGCGCAGCATGCGGCTGCGGCTGGAGGATAGGCGGCTCGTGCCTCATTCTCCGCTGTCGTCCCGGGCAAGCGCAAGCGCAGACCCGGGACCCATATCCACAGGATTTGGTTTTGCGAAGACTCGGAGTTGCCAGCCTCGCGCCGCAACTTCTGCCTGTGGCTATGGATCCCGGATCGGCGCGCGCTTGAGGCGCGCTTGTCCGGGACGACGGCGGAGTGTGAGGCGCGCTCTCGTGCACACCAACCGATCCCTTAAAACCGCGGTGCCCGCTTCTCGGCAAACGCCTTGATGCCTTCCTTGATCTCGTCGCCGCGCATGCTGTCGCGGTGGCGCTGGTCGGCGGCGGGTTCATCGAGCTCGCCGCGGGCGAACTCGTTGATGGCGCGCTTCATGCCGCGCATCGCCTGCGGGGCGTTGCCGGCGAGGGCGCCAGCGAGCTTGTCGACTTCCTCGTCGAGGAATTCCACCGGCACCATCGCGGTGAGATAGCCGATACGCAGCATCTCCGGCGCGCCGATCTTCTGTGCGGTCAGGAACAGTTTTTTCGCATTGTCCACGCCGAGACGCGTCACGTAGCGTTTGATGCCGCTCGGGTAATAATGCAGCCCAAGCCGCGCCGCCGGCATGAACATCTCCGCGGTATCGACGCCGATCCGGAAATCGCAGGCGAGCGCGAGGTCGGTCGCGCCGCCATAGACGCCGCCGTTGAGCCGGCAGATGGTCGGTACGCCCAAATCCTCCAGCCGATTGACGACCACCTCGAAAGCCGAGCCGGCGCTCTGCTGCTCGCTCGCGCTGACCGCGCGCTCCGCCACCGAGTTGAGATCGTAGCCCGCGGAAAAGGCACGCCCGGTGCCGGTCAGCACCAGCACGCGAATATCGGGATCGGTCTCGACCCGGTCGAACAGTCTCGTCAGCTCGCCGAGATCCTCCGCCTGGAGGCGGTTGAGATGTTTCGGTCGATTGAGACGGATGGTGGCGCGTGCGCCGGTGATCTCGATCAGGGGGCCGGTGGCTGCCTCGGCGGTGTCCGACATTCTTGTCTCCATTGTCGGCGCCAAAGTGCCCGCCCCGGCGGAGGCCGTCAACGACGGGCGCAGGCAGTTTCATTGGCACGGCTGCACCGAGCGCGCTCGTCCGTGCCGCCGTCGCTCATGGAGTGCCTACTTGAAATTTGGCGGCTCGTCGTAGCCGCGGCGGCTGCTGAAGAACAGCAGCACCATGAGCCCGACGCCGACGATGACGGAAAACCCCGCGCCCAGCGCCAGCGCCACATAGCCTTCCGTCGGGATCGGCTCGCCTTCCACCGTCATTGCGGAATAGGCGAAGTAGCTGGCCGCCGCCAGCATGGCCAGCAGAAGGATGATAAGGAGTGCACGCATGCCGCATTCTCCGGTTGCAGCCGGAAAGCCAACAATTGCGAATGGGTGGAGTTCCAGGCGGCCGGCTGACGTGCGGCGCGGCGGCGGGCGGCCCCAAACCGGCGGATCAGGCGCTCTGGGCGGTCTTCACCACCACGACATTGCTGTCGTCCAGCTGGGCCGGGCCAACATCGCCCACCGTCTTGTCGGCTTCGCCGGCATGACGTTTCAGATAGTCGCGGCGCATGCCGATCTCGTCGCGGACGAACTCGTAGCCGAGCTTGAAGGTGTCGAGCCCGTCGGTACTGATCGTGCCGTCTCTGAGGCCGATAACGGCACCGCGCAAGATGGCCTCCAGCTCGTCCTGGAGACATTCGAGCTGATCCAGCGAGTGGGCGTGCTCGATCCGCTCGCCGATGTCGAGGATGGCGGTCGAGAGCTCGCTGGCCTTCTCCGGCGCGATCCTCGTGATCTTGGCGTAGATCGCCGCGAAGATCGAACCGATGATGCTGAGCGCGGCCACGCCCACATACATCAGGTCGCTGTACTTATCTATGAACGACTTGGTGTCGTCGTTGATGTAATCGGCGGCGCCCCCGTGCGCGATCACGAACGCATCCTTCTCGACGGACGCGGGTTCTATCCTGGTGGCGAAGCCGTTGTCGAGGCCGAGCGCAGACTTGTTCTCGTAGATGATACGCGCGAGCTCGCCTGCCGTCGTCGGGGACATTCTGGATTGTGCGACCAGGAGCCATTCGAGCCCGATCGTGTCGAGATCGTCGTCGGGAATTTGCGGCGATGTCGACAACGTGCCTGCCGTCAGTGTCTCGCCGGAGATGCCCGGGAATTTGCGGGCCAGCATCTTCGCTTCGTCGATCGCGTTCAGCGTGAAGCCGCCGCGTCTGGCGACTTGCTCATAGGATTTGTCCCTGACGGCCCTGGAGGCGTGGACGACGGCGACCACCGCGCCAAAGCCGTTCGGCGGGGCAAACAGCCTGTCGAGCGTTGCGCTCTGCGGCGCCATCTGGACCCTCGCAGCCTCGGGGCCGTCCGGGACCTCGAGGATGCTGCGGACGAAGGCGAGCGAGGCTTCGTTCTCGGCGACGACCGCGACTTTCTTCTTCCGGAGCTCGGAGAGGGACTTGATCTTCTTGTTGCCGGGCCCGAGCAGCAGCACGAGATCATGCTCGAGGATCGCGAGCGTGCGCGCGCGCAGCGGCACCTTGGAGTCGCTGCGCAGGACGGCGAGGTCAGCCTGCTTGCGGTCGAATTGGGCGAGCGCCTTGGCGTTATCCGCGTTGTTGACGATCTCGATCCGGACGCGGGAGGCGTTGTCCTTCACCACAGTGGCGAGCTTGGCCGCGAACAGCGCTTCGTCACTGTCGGGAGCGCCGACGGCAAAGGTCAGCGTCTCCGAATTGTGCAGCAAGGCGCGACCGCCCCAGACGGCGGCGAACGACAGCAGCAGGGTCAGCACGACGTAGAGGAAAACCTGCTGCTGGTTTGTCTTGATCACCTTGGGGCGCCGGGGCGGCGGTTCGGTCGGGGATGAGGTGGGGCCTTCAGTACTCATGGCAGCACCTGGCCTTAATCTCGGATGGCGGTCGGCTCGCGGCGGGCGCCCTGCAGTTCGTAAATGTCTGAAAAAAGAAAGATATTCTCTGTCGCCGATGATAGCGCGACGGTAACAGAACGCAAATCTCGAGCCGGAGGTAACCGGACGCGACACGTCCGCGGCGATTGGTCATCCTATCACCAGTTAGCCACACTTGGCGATTTTCCGGTTCCCCCGGCTGCATTCCGCCGCGGGAAATGTCATAAATCGCGCGTCCCGGCGATTTGACCGGTCCAAGAAGAAGTTGCGCTGAACGCTCCAATTCTTCTCGTCACGTCAATGAGGCGTCAGCTTGTCGTTTCCACCCATGTCATCGGCGATTCCGGTTGAAGCGCTCATTGGCTGGATGTTGCTGCTCACCTTCAAGCACATCATCGCCGATTTCGTTCTCCAGACCGCCTGGATGGCGCACGGCAAGGACCAGAAGCATGGCTGGGCCCTGCCGCTTCTGGTGCACTGCCTGATCCACCTTGCCGTTGCGCTGCCGCTGATCCTGATCGTGGCGCCGAGATTCTGGTTCGTGGCGCTGATCGACTTCGCGATCCACATCACGATCGACCGCGCCAAGGGCTTCGTCTCCGCCAATTTCGGCGTCGACCTTGCGCATCCCTGGTTCTGGACCCTGATCGGCGTCGACCAGGCGCTGCATCACCTGACCGGCTTCGGCCTCTCCATCTTCATGGCGGCGAACTGAGGGCGGCCGTCCTGCCGCCCTTGGCTGGAAGCAATCGCTTGCATCACGAAAGGTCGTCATGCCCGGGCTCGTCCCGGGCATCCACGTTTTTCGCGGCTCTCCGTGGATGGCCGGGACAAGCCCGGCCATGACGCCGGGAGGGCATTTGCGCCCCGCGCCTCCGATTCGCGGCGAGGGCGCAAGCACCCCGGGCGACTACCGGGCAGCGTGGTTAACCTTTCGTTAGAGAATTGCGCTGCATCTTCCTGACACGAGGGAGAACTGCAATGTTTTCAAGCCGCGACACCTTTGAAAGCGATTTCTGCCCGGTCCGCGACGAGCTCCTTGGCGAAATGTATCGTGCCAGCGAGAGTGGGCTGCCGAGGCTGGTTGAGAGTGTTCCCCCTGACGCGCGCGCCAGGCTGGCGCTGTTCTGCTACCGTCGCAGCCATTTGCACTCGCTGGCGGTCGCGATCGCAGCGAGCTGCAGCGAGCGCGACCTGGTCGAGAACGGCGGCCGCGTCGGTTCGACGCTCTTCGCGCTGTCGCGCCAAGGCACGGCGAAATCTTCACCGTCGCTGTCCGGCGGGCGCAAGCCGATTACGCTGTCGACCAAGCCGCTCTCGGTGCTCGCACCGCTCGATGACGAGCTCGACGATGAAATCAGCGAACCCGTTCCCGCCTAAGCGCCTTCTATAACGGGCAACCCGAACTTCCGCCGTGCCATCGCGCATTCGGCGTCGCCCGGCATGCAGGTGCGGCACACCTCCGGCCGCACTTCGTAGATGCCGCAGGCCGTCATCCTTCCGATCTCTCCCTGCAGGGCCGAGCAGCGATCACCCTCGCAGCGCATGCCGGACTGGCGCGCATTGACCAGCCCTTCGGGAATCGCGGCAAGCTCTTCGTCGCTCTCGATCGAGAAGCGCGGCCAGTTTTGCGAATAGCCGCAGCAGGCGCCGCAACCCTGGCAACAACTCGACAGGTCGATCTCTTCCATCGTCCTCACGTATCCTTTGGCGGACCCCACACCAGGCTCTGCCGCCATCTTGCGCGCAGCACGTCGCGCCGCTCCGGATATTTCTCGTCGAGATAGGTCGCCTCGACCACGCGGTCGGTGCGGAAGCTGCGGAAGTCGCCGCGCAGCTCGCACCAGGCCGCCAGCAGCCGCACCGCTTCGAGATAGCCGACCGAGATCGGCCAGATCACGCGCTCGCTGGGGCGGCCCTGCTCGTCGCGATAGCGTAGCATGATCTTCTTGCCTTCGTGGATCTGGGTGCGGGTGCGCGCCATGTCCAGGCGGTCCGGTTCCCTGTTCCAGCTCGGCCGCGCCCGGCTCGCCGGCTCCAGCACGAAAGGCCGCAGGCGCTCAGGCACGGTGTCGGCGATCTTGGCCATCAAATCTTCGGCCGCGCGCGCCAGCGTGGAGTCGGCGTGGCCCGCGACCCATTGCGCGCCCAGCACCGCCGCCTCGATCTCGTCGGGTGTCAGCATGAGCGGCGGGAGGTCAAAGCCTTTCTCCAGAATGTAACCCATGCCGGCTTCGCCACGGATCGGCACGCGTTGGCCGATCAGCGTCGCGATGTCGCGATAGATCGTGCGCTTCGAGGTCTCGAGCTCGGCCGCGATCGCGTCCGCCGTCAGCGGCTTCCGCGTGCGCCTCAGCACCTGGATGATTTGAAACAGCCGGTCGGCGCGTCTCATGACAGGTCCCTTGTCGCTGCTTTTTTCCCGGTGGTCTTTTCAGAAGGCGGCGCGCGGCTGCTGACAGGATGTTGGCAGCAGGGGAGTTCTATACCGGGACAACACATCGACTGAAGAGGATTTGTCCATGATCATTCCAACCCATTTCGGCCCGGCCGGCCCGTTGTGGCGGAGCCAGCCTTTCCAGGTCCAGGCGTGGCAGGCCTGGGCATTCAGCCGCCTCGTTTCGCTTGATGTCACGGTCGTCGACCTCCGCTTTGCGCTCGCGACCGCCGTGACGCGTTCGCTGCTCCATGCCGCGGATGCGCTGGTCCGCCACGTGATGGGCCGCGCCTGGCGAGGGGCCCGCTTCGCAGAAGATATCACGGCTGCTGCCACCATGGTGGCAGCAGCCGGCCGCTAGGTTCCGTCAACTCGTTCGACAGGTTCAGGAGAGCCCGCATGATCACGCTTTACGGCTTTGGCGCCGGTTTCGGCCTGCCGGAAATCAGCCCCTTCGTCACCAAGACGGAAGTGCAGCTCAAGATGGCGGGGCTGCCTTACCGGAAGGAGCGGGCGATGCCGCCCGCTTCCCCCAAGGGGCAGCTGCCATTCATTGACGACAGCGGCGAGGCGGTGGCCGATTCCACCTTCATCCGCGCCCATATCGAGCGCCGCTACGGCTTCGATTTCGATGCCGGGCTCTCTTTGCAGGAACGTGCGCAGGCCTGGGCCTTCGAGCGCATGATCGAGCATCACGTCTACTGGGCGCTGGTCGGCGCACGCTGGGTCGATCCGGTCAATTTCGCCAAGGGGCCTGCGCATTTCTTCGACGGCGCGCCGGAGCACAACCGCGAGAAGCTGCGCGAGGATGCGCAATTCCGGGTCGCCGAGAACTATCTGCTCTCCGGCCTCGGCCGCCATGCGCCGGATGACGACGTCGATCTCGCGGTGCGCTCGCTGTTCGCGCTGTCGGTGCAGCTCGGCGACAAGGCGTACCTGATGGGCAGCAAGCCCTGCGGCGTCGATGCCACCGCATTCGGCATGCTCGCCGGCGTTCTTTCGCCGTTCTTCGAATCGGCTTTGCGCGAGCGCGCCGAGGGATTTCCAAACCTCACCGCCTATGTCGACCGCATGATGGACAATTACTATCCGGAGTTCGCTTGGACGCCGCTGCGGCAGGCGGCGTAGGAACGCGGCGTATCCGCTTCGTCATGCCCGGGCTTGTCCCGGGCATCCACGTTCTTCGCGCCGCGTGGCAAGGCGTGGATGGCCGGGACAAGCCCGGCCATGACGACCTCAGTGGCAATGCCATTCAAGAACCGAAAAACAAACGAGCCGGCCCGATGGGCCGGCTCTCGTCGTCTCAGATCTTTCGCCGCGCCTACTTCACCAGCATGTACTTGCCGTCCTTCACCGTGAGCAGGATGCGCGAGCGCTCGTCGAGGCCGTAGCGGTCCTTTTCGGTGAAGTTGTAGACGCCCTGGCTCGCCGCCAGCTCCTTCTCCGTCAGCAGCGCCTGGCGGATGGCTTCGCGGAATTCCGGCGTGCCAGGTTTTGCGGTTTTCAGCGCCTTCGGGATCACGCGCTTGAGGATTTCGAACGCGTCATAGGAATGGCCGGCGAACTGGCTGCGGCTGTTCGGGCCATATTTGGCTTCATAGGCCGAGTTCAGCGCGAGGCCCGGCTTCTTGGTAAGCGCGCTGTCCGGCTGGTCCTCGGGATCCATGACGGGCCCGGAGGCCATCAGCACGCCCTCCGCGGCTTTGCCGGCGATGCGGATGAAGTCCATGCTGGCAGCACCGTGGGTCTGGTAGATCAGGCCCTTGTAGCCGCGTTCGCGGAGCTCGGTCTGCGGCAGCGCGGCCGCGGTGCCGGAGGCGCCGACCAGAATCGCGTCCGGATTGGCGGCGACCAGCTTCAGCACCTGTCCGGTCACCGAGGTGTCCGGACGGGCAAAGCGCTCCTCGTCGACGATGGTCATGCCCATCGGCACGGCCTGGGCCTTGAGGTCGTTGAACCAGAGGTCGCCGTAGGAATCGGAATAGCCGATATAGCCGAGCGTCTTCACGCCCTTGGCCTTCATGTGATCATACAGCACCTTGCCCACGATCGGTATCGGCTGCGGCATCGCGACCGACCACTTCATGCGCTCGGGCGTGATCGGGAACGGCGCAAGACCGAAATGCGGGATGCCGGCTTCATTGGCGACGTTGGAGACCGCGATGGTCGGCGGCGTCAGCGCCGAGCCCATGATGATGTCGGCCTTGGACTCGGTCACGAAGCGGCGGGCGTTGGTGGTCGCGGTGGTGGGATCGCCGCCGTCGTCGAGCACGATCACCTTCAGCGGCACGCCGCCGATTTCCTTCGGCACGAATTCCAGCGCATTGCGCTCGGGAATGCCGAGCGCGGCGCCCGGGCCGGTCGTGGTGGTGGTGATGCCGATGGTGATTTCGCTGGTCTGGGCCAGCGCAGGCAATGCCGGCAGCGCCAGCGCGGCCGCGGTGATGGCGGCGGTCAGGTAAAAGCGTTTCATCTATTCCTCCCTTGACGAGTTTCTTTGAAAGCAGAAATCGGGGGGTAATTCAGCCCCCTCTTTTGGTGATGCGGCGATTTAGCTCCAGACTTAACTCCCCGTGAATTTGGCTACCATTTCCGCCGGGAATGGTGCGGATTTCAGCTTGTCGGGGTTAACGGGATCGCGGCCGACCAGGACGCGGGTCTCGAACCCCTCGAGCGCCAGCGCCTCGCCCTTGTAGACGTTGTGCTTCACCTCGAAGCTCGAGCGCTTGATGCTCTCGATCCTGGTTTCGATGGTGATCCAGTCGCCATAGGTCGAGGGGATGTAGAACTTGGCCCGCGTGTCGACCATGGGAATGCCAACCAGGCCGTATTTGCGGACCAGGTCCTGCTTGGAGAAGCCGGCGACTTCGAACAGGGTCGAGGTCGAATCGTCGAACATGGCGAAATAGCGCGGGTAATAGACGATGTTGGCGGGGTCGCAATCGCCCCACTGGATCTGGACCTCGCGCCGGTTCACGAACATCGCGGCGCCTTATTTCGGCGCCATGCGCAGCGAGCCGTCGAGGCGCACCACTTCGCCGTTCAGGTACGCATTCTCGACCATGTGCAACGCGAGCGCGGCGAACTCGTCGGCATTGCCGAGCCGGCGCGGGAACGGGATCGCTGCGGCCAGCGAGTCCTGGGCTTCCTGCGGCAGGTTGGCGAGCAGCGGCGTGAGGAACAGGCCGGGCGCGATTGTCAGCACGCGGATGCCGAACTGTGCGAGCTCGCGCGCGATCGGCAGCGTCATGCCGACGATGCCGCCCTTGGACGCCGAATAGGCCGACTGGCCGATCTGGCCGTCATAGGCGGCGACGGAGGCGGTGTTGATGATGACGCCGCGCTCGCCGGTCGCCTGCGGCTCGAGCTTGGACATCTCGGTTGCGGCGAGGCGCAGCATGTTGAAGGTGCCGATCAGGTTGACCTTGATCACCTTGTCGAAATCGGCGAGCGCCATCGGGCCGTCGCGGCCGACTACGCGCTTGGCAACGCCGATGCCGGCGCAATTGACCAGCACGCGGGCCGGGCCGTGGGCCTTCGTCGCCTGCGCGATCGCGGCTTCAGCGGAGGCGGCATCGGAGACGTCGCAGGTCACGGCGACGCCCTTGATCTCGGCGGCGACGGTTTCCGCGAGCTTGGCATTGAGATCGAACACCGCGACCTTGGCGCCCTGCGCCGCCAGTTTTCGCGCAGTGGCAGCGCCAAGCCCCGATGCACCGCCGGTCACGATGGCTGCCTGATCCTTCAACAACATGGCGTTCTCCTTTGGCGATGATTTCTCAAGCGACCGATATCACACGGTTCGATGGATTGGCAGCGTAGAGCTCCTCGATCAGCTCGCCGCGATGCTCCAGCACCGCGCGCTGGTTGATCGAGCCCTTGTCGGTGACCTCGCCCTTGTCGATCGAGAGCGGCGTGTCCATCAGGATCGCGCGCGTGATCCGTGTCGAGGAGCCCGTGGCCGAAGCGAGGAAATGGGTCAGGCGCTCGCGAAACGCCTCGCGCACCAGCCGGTCGCGCGTCGCGACGACGAGATCGTCGGTCGGCAGCGTCGGGTTGATCAGCCGGCAACCGTCGAGATCGAGCACGACCAGCGCGGAGATCTCGTCGCGGTTGATGCCGGCGATGACGACGTCGCGCACCAGCGGCGCGCAGGCCGCAACGAAGCGCGCCCGCAGCGGGCCGACGCTGACCCAGGTGCCGCTGGCGAGCTTGAAGTCTTCGCCGATGCGCCCGTCGAAGTCGAAGCCGGCGTTGAGATCATCAGGGTCGGCCGGCTTGAGCGCATCGCCGAGTTTGTAGAAGCCTTCCTCGTCGAAAGATTTCGCCGTGATGTCGGGCTGGCGCCAGTAGCCGGGCATCACGTTCGGCCCCTTGCAGCGGACCTCCAGCTTGCCGTTGTTCGGCACCAGCTTGGCGTCGTTGCCCGAGACCGGCAGGCCGACATGGCCGGAGCGGCTGGTGCGCGGATTGACCGACATGAAGAACGGCGCGGTCTCGGTCGCGCCGAGGCCCGTCAGCATCGGCACGCGGTAGCCCTTTTCCTTCACCGCGAGCTCGTCGAGGCTGTCCCAGACGAAGGGCGACAGCGCCGCGCCCGAGAAGAACATCGCGTGCAGCCGGTCGAAGAACCTTGCGCGCAGGCCCTGATCGTCGCGCAAATACGGTAGCAGCGATTCGTAACCCTTGGGCACGTTGAAATAGACCGTCGGCGAAATTTCCTGGAGATTGCGCACGGTCTCCTCGATGCCGCCGGGCATCGGCTTGCCGGCGTCCAGATACATCGAGCCGCCATTGTAGAGCGTCAGGCCGATATTGTGGTTGCCGCCGAAGGTGTGGTTCCAGGGCAGCCAGTCGATGATGACGGGCGGCTCGTCCTTGAGAAAGGCGAGCGTCTCGCGCAGCATCACCTGGTTGGCGCAGATCATGCGCTGGGTGTTGATGACGGCCTTGGGATTGCCGGTCGAGCCCGAGGTCAGCAGGAATTTTGCGATCGTGTCGGGGCCGATCCTGCCGTGGACCTCGTCGAGATCGCGGCGGAGCGGCGTCGCCATGAGGTCGGCGAGCAGGGTGACGTCGCGGCCCGGCACGTGGCCATAGGACGCGGCGATCTCGGTGCCGAGCGAGACATTGGCGGTGAGTGCGTCGGCGAACTTGTCGGCATCCTCGGCGAAGACGAGGCCAGGCGTCAGCAGCTTCATCAGATAGGACAGCTTGCCGTAATCCTTCGACACCAGCGAATAGGCCGGCGACACCGGGCAGAACGGAACGCCCGCGTAGAACGCGCCGAAGGCGAGCAGCGCATGGTCGATCGAATTGCCGGAGAGGATGACGACAGGGCGCTCTGCGGACAATCCGCGCGCAATCAGGCTCGACGCGATGTGCCGGCTCGCGGTGAGCAGCTCGGCATAGGTGATCTTGCGCCAGCCGCGGCCGCCTTCGCGCTCGGCCATGAAGACGCGGTCCGGCGTCGTCGTCGCCCAATGATGCAGGCGCTCGGTGATGCGGACGGGATAGTCGCCGAGCGGCTGCTTCGGCCTGAGGTAAATCGTGCCGTCATCGCGGCGCTCGACGTTGACGGCGGGATCGCCGAACGAGATCGGCCGCAGCGGGAAAGTGCTCGCGCCGCGCTCCGTGCTGGAAGAGGACGGCTGCGCGCTCATGACTTCGGCTTTACCTTCGCGGTCTTGTGCTCGAGGAACTCGCGGATCCGGCGCTTGGCCTCCTTGTCGCTCTGCGCGACGGTGGCCATCAGCGATTCCATCAACAGACCCGTCTGCGGATTGGCCTCCGCGATCATCGGCAGCGCCTGGAGCACGGCAAAATTGGTCAGCGGCGCGTTGGAGGCGATCTTGGTCGCAAGCTCCAGCGCCTTGCCGAGCCCGTTGCCGGCCTCCGTCAGATATTGCGCGAAGCCGTAGGAAGCGCCCTCGGTCGCGCTGTAGACACGTCCGGTCAGCATCATGTCCATCATCCTGGCGACGCCGATCAGGCGCGGCAGCCGCACCGAGCCGCCGCCGCCGACGAAGATGCCGCGTTGCCCCTCCGGCAGCGCGAAATAGGTCGAGTGTTCGGCGACTCGGATATGCGCGGCGCAGGCAAGCTCCAGCCCGCCGCCGATCACGGCGCCCCGGAGTGCCGCGATCACGGGCACGCGGCTGTACTGGATGCGGTCGAACACCCGGTGCCACATCTGGGAATGGAGCAGGCCGCCGGTCGCGTCATGCTCGGTCAGCTCGGAGAGGTCGAGACCTGAGGAGAAATGATCGCCGATGCCGTGGATCACGACCGCGCCGATGTCCTCGGGCAGGGACGCAAAACACTCGCCGATTTCCAGGATGATGCCGTCATTGAGCGCATTGCGCTTGGCCGGCCGGTTCAGACCCACGGTCAGAACCCGGTCCGTCCGCTCGATCCTCAACAGACCGGAGGCGCCCGCGTTGGCGGTCTCGGCGTTTCCCTGTGTCATTTGCGTCCTTATCAGAATAGTTATGTTGTATAACGAATTTGGAAGGAGTCAAGGAGGGGGCGGCGCAGGGGAAATGCGGATGATCGGTCAGGCGGGCAGGAGGGGCCTCCAAATTCGATGTCGTTCCTGCGAAAGCAGGGACCTGTAACCCCAAAGAGAGATTTGGACCCGTAACTCCAGGGAGAGATTTGGCGGAGATTGGTCGTTCGGTACTTCGACCGCCGGCAATCGATAGATTCCGCGGTATGGGTCCCGGCTTTCGCCGGGACGACGAGCGGAGTGTGCCGAAACGGGGGCGTCTCTCAAATCACCTGGTGCACGTCGATCACCACGCGGTCCGCATGGCGCGCGGCCGAGCCGACAAAGATGTGCTCCATCAGCCAGCGATACTTGTCGTGCCCGGTCTCGAACCGCGGCACGGTGCGGAAATAGATCAGCTTGGGATCGACCGGCTCGCCGCGCTTGAGCTTTTGCAGGAGCTCGACCGGGCCGAAGCGCATGCCCTTGTTCTCGACATAGATAACTGCGCCGTCGTCGGTCGCGAAGGCGTATTTCGCTTCGAGATCGATCAGCTCGTTGGGGCGGATGGTCTGGAAGTCGGCGCCGAACGGCAGCACCTTGCCCGTGATCGCGCCATTCACCTCGCCGCCGATGATCGGGATGATGCGGCGAACGCCGATGCCGGTCTCGCCGGCGGTGACGACCTCACCGATCCGCGCGGTGATGGTGAAGACGTACTTTGTTTCGAGGGTGGGGGTGGTCATCGCTTCACCTCTCAATGCGCCATCATGCGCGTCGGCAGCCAGGTCGCCAGCAGCGGGAAGGCGATCAGGATCACGAGGCGCACGAGGTCGGTCGCCACGAACGGGATCACGCCCTTGAAGATCGTGGAGAAGGACACGTCCTTCACCACGCTTTTTATGACGAAGACGTTCATGCCGACCGGCGGATGGATCAGGCCGAGCTCGACGGTCATGACGATGATGATGCCGAACCAGATCGGGTCGAAGCCGAGATGCATGATCACCGGGAAGATGATCGGCACGGTCAGGATGATCATCGCCATGGCGTCCATCAGGCAGCCGAGCACGAGATACATCACCATGATCAGCGCCAGCACGCCGTAGGGCCCGAGGCCGAGACCGGTGAGGAATTCCGTGACCTTCTGCGGCGTCTGCGTCACCGTGAGGAAATAGCCGAAGATCAGCGCGCCGATCAGCACGGTGAACACCGCGGCCGCGGTGCGTGTGGCCTGCAGCAGCGAGGCCAGCACCTTCTCGCGGTCGAGGCGGCCGGTCAGCACGCCGATGATGAAGGCGCCGGTGGCGCCGACGCCGCCGGCCTCGGTCGGCGTGAACCGCGGCAGGAACGGCAGGCCGTAGAGGCCGCCGATCACGAAGACGAACAGCAGCACCGGCGCCCAGATCTCCTTCAATCCGGCAAAACGTTCGCGCCACGGTGTCACCTTGCCCTTGGGCAGGAAGTCGGGGCGGAAATAGCCGATCAGGAAGATCGTGATCATGTACATGGTCATCGCGAGCAGGCCTGGGATGATGCCGGCGACGAAGAGCTTGCCGATGTCCTGCTCGGTGATGATGCCGTAGACCGCGAGCACGGTGGAGGGCGGCAGCATCGCGCCCAGCGTGCCGCCGGCCGCGATCACGCCGGTGGCGAAGGACTGCGGATAGCCGAACCGGCGCATCTCGGGATAGGCAACGGCGGAGAAGGTCGCGGCCGTCGCGACCGAGGAACCGCAGATCGCGGCAAAGCCGCCGCAGGCGCCGACGGTCGCGATGCCGAGCCCGCCGCGCAAATGGCCGACAAAGCCGTTGGCGGCCCGGAACAGCTCCCGGCTCATGCCGGAATTGCTGACGAAGGAGCCCATCAGCAGGAACATCGGAATGACGCCGAAGGTGTAGTCGGTGACCGTTCGCATCGAGGTCTGGCCGACCAGCTTCAGCGCCGGCGTGGCGCCGACCAGATAGGAAAAGCCGGAGACGCCGACGAGGCCCATGGCCATGCCGACGGGCACGCGCAGCAGCATCAGGGCGAAGAGGGAAACGAAGCCGATAACGGCGACGGCATCGGTGCTCATGATTACTCCGTCGCCTTGATCTTGGGGTCGTGCATCTCTTCGGGATGGAAGATCAGCCGGTAGGTGCGGATCGCGATCAGCAGCACGGCGCAGACGTCGCCGATCCAGGCGACGAGAAAGAAGGGCCATGTCGGCATGTGCAGGTCGAAGGTCTGGACGTTGTCGTTGTAGGTGCCGCGCACCTTGTCGAACAGCGTCCAGGTCTGCACGGTGACGACGAACAGCAGCACCAGCGTCGCGAACACGTCGATCCAGCGCTGATAGCGCGGGCCGACATTGCCCCAGACCAGGTCCACCGTGATGTGAGTGCCGCGATAGGAGGTCGCCGCGATGCCCCAGAAAATGAGGATGCCGAGCAGCATGCGGCCGATGTCGAAACTGTCGGGGATCGAATAGTTCAGCGTGTTGCGCAGCAGCACCGACAGGAAAATGTCGAGCGCGACGATGCCGACGAAGCCGGCCGCGATCCATTCGATCGAGTCGATCACGCGATCCATCCAGGAGCGCTTCATGGGGTGGTCCTGTTCAAGATGAGTGCGAGTTGCATCCACAGCGGTGCTGCGCTCCCTCTCCCGCTTGCGGGGGAGGGTTGGAGTGGGGCGCCTCCACAGAAAGACGTCCCGAGCGGAGAGAGCCCCCACCCGGCGCCTCGCGCCGACCTCCCCCGCGAGCGGGAGAGGTGCAGTGAGCGCGTGGCCGCTGCTGGGCGTCACTCCGCCAGCGCGTTGTACTTCTTCAGCGATGCCTTCAGGTCCGCGAGCGCCGCATCGGGATCGGCGCCGGCCTTCTTGGCATTATCGCTCCAGGTCTTGACCAGCGGCTCGGCGGCCTTCTTCCAGGCGGCGGTCTGCTCGGCCGTCAGCTTGTAGACCTCGTGGCCGGACTCCGCCTTCACCTTGGCGATGCCGGCATCCTCGAACTTGCCCCAGTGCTCGCCGACCGCGCCCGCCATCTCGACCGTGCAATTCTTGTCGATCGCGGCCTTCTGCTTGTCGGACATCGCATTGTACTTGTCCTTGTTGATCACGAATACGAAGGTCGTGGTGTAGAGCGGCGCCTCCATGTCGTATTTGGTCACTTTGTCGATGCCGAACAGCACCAGGGAGCCCCAGGGGAAGGTGACGCCGTCGGCGACGCCGCGCTCGATGATGTCGCGCACTTCGGGTGCGGAGGACTGCACATTGGTGCCGCCGAGCGAAGTGACGAAATTCGCCATGGTGGCATGAGCGGGGCGGATCTTCAGGCCCTTCACGTCCTCAGGGTTGACGATCTTCTTGGTGCGGGAGTGGAACGAGGAGGGCGAGTGGACGAAGGCGAGACAGTATTTGACGTCCTTCATCTCCTTCTCGGCATATTTGCGATACCAGGCGTCGAGCCCCATCGAGCCGCCCTTGGCGTCCGAGATCAGGAAGGGCAGCTCGCCTGCGCCGATGATCGGGAAGCGACCGGGCTGATAGCCGGGGTTGACATAGGTGACATCGGCGATGCCGTCGCGCGCCATGTCGTAATGGTCGAACGCCTTGCCGAGCTGCTGGGCCGGAAACACCTTGCCCTTGATGGTGCCGCCGGAATCCTTCTCGACTGCGGCGGCCCAGTCCTCCAGTGATTTCTGCAGCGGATGCGAGGCCGGGACCCAGTGCGAGATCTTCAGATCGAAGGTCTTCTCCTGCGCGAACGCTGGGCTCACGCTTGCTGCCAGCAGCAACGCCAGACAGGCTTTTCTCATCACGCGTCTCTCCCTGTTTTTGACGGCGGGCTTCGATGGCCCGGTCTCGTTAATTAACATGTTATCTAATTGGCCGGCGCGTTCAAGCCGGAAACTGGCGCGCACCTCGCCGCGCCGTCTACATCATCCATGTTGCATGGATTTGTCGCGCTGCGGCGAACGCCCTCCCTTCTTCCCAACCGTTATATGATATAAGTATCCTGCGCGGAGCGAGGCGACAAGCGACCCGCGACGAAAGCCTACAGGATCGGAAGGAGCAAGTATTGCGGACAAAAGTCGCAATCATCGGAGCCGGGCCGGCCGGATTGTTGCTCGGGCAACTGCTGCACACATACGGCATCGACAACGTCATCCTGGAGCGGCAGAGCCCGGATTACGTGCTCGGCCGAATCCGCGCAGGTCTCCTGGAGGAAGGAACCGTCGCACTGCTCGACCAGGTCGGCGCCGGCGCGCGGGCACATGCTGAAGGCCTGGTGCACGAGGGCATCGAGCTCGCCTTCTCCGGCCGCCGTCACCGCATCGACATGAAGGGCGCAACCGGCAAGACGGTGATGATCTATGGCCAGACCGAGGTCACGCTGGACCTGATGAATGCGAGGAAGGCCGCTGGTCTTATCTCCGTCTACGAGGCCAGGGATGTGCAGCCGCATGATTTCGACGGCAGTCACCCGCGCGTGACCTATGTCAAAGACGGCGTCACCCACACGATCGATTGCGATTTCATCGCCGGCTGCGACGGTTTCCACGGCGTCAGCCGCGCCAGCGTCCCGTCTTCGGCGATCGAGGAGTTCGAGCGGGTCTACCCGTTCGGCTGGCTCGGCATCTTGTCCGACACCCCGCCGGTCAGCCATGAGTTGATCTATTCCAATCACGCCCGCGGCTTTGCGCTGTGCACCATGCGCTCGACCAAACGCAGCCGTTACTATGTGCAATGCGCGCTCGACGACCACGTCGACCAATGGCCGGACGACCGCTTCTGGGACGAATTGAAGCGCCGGCTCGACCAGGAGGCGGCCGACAGCCTCGTCACGGGCCCGTCGATCGAGAAGAGCATCGCGCCGCTGCGCAGCTTCGTCGCCGAGCCGATGCGCTTCGGCCGGATGTTCCTGTGCGGCGACGCCGCCCACATCGTGCCGCCGACCGGCGCCAAGGGATTGAACCTCGCCGCCAGCGACGCGCATTATCTGTCGAGCGCGCTGCGCGAGTTCTACGACGAGAAATCCAGCGCCGGCCTCGACGCCTATTCCGCCAAGGCGCTGGCACGCGTCTGGAAAGCCGTGCGGTTCTCCTGGTGGATGACCTCGATGCTGCACAAATTCCCCGACACCGGCACCATCGGCGCGCGCATCCAGCTCGCCGAGCTCGACTACGTCACGCAGTCGCAGGCCGCGATGACGTCGCTGTCGGAGAACTACGTCGGGCTGCCGTTCTAAGATGGTGTCGTAGGGTGGGCAAAGCGAAGCGTGCCCACCACTTCGGTCTGAACGGAGTGAAATGGTAGGCACGGCGCGTTGCGCCTTTGCCCACCCTACGGAATCTGTGCTTGCGGTGCGCCTGTTTCAAACGCCCGCGCAAATTCCGTTTGAAACTTTGTAATTGATGCAACCGTCATCCACATCGCGTTCAATGCCGGCAACCAGCAACGCGAGACAGCCATGACCTCCATCGACGTTCCCGCCGGCTTCGAGCCGCATTTCCGCAAATCCCCGCTCACCGATCCCTGGGAGCCGCTCTATTCGAAGAAGTTCGCGAGGGGCGTTACCATCGGATTGCGGCTGGCGACGCCGCACACCAATGCGCGCGGGCTGATTCATGGCGGGCTGATCGCGGCGCTGGCCGATGCCGCCATGGGCTACAGCTGCGCGCAGGCGACGGGCTGGACGACGTCATTCGTCACCATCTCGCTGTCGGTCGACTATGTCGGCGCCGCCGGGATCGGCCAATGGCTTGCGGTCGAGGGCGAGGCCATCAAGACCGGCTCCACGATCTGCTTCGCGCAGTGCTTGGTGAAGGCGGACGATGCCGTGATCGCGCGGGCGAGCGGGACGTTCCGCGTGGTGCCGAAGAAGGGGTGAGCGGTCTCGCGCCCCGGACGCAGCGCAGCACGCAGTGATGCGCTGCTGAGCCGGGGCCCATCTATCCACATGATACAGCGCAGCCGTCTGGGTCCCGGCGCTGCGCCGCTTCGCGACGCGTCCGGGACATGCACCTACCCGAACCTCCACTCCGCCGTCTCCACCACGAGATCGACGAACGCCCGCACCTTGGCCGAGAGCAGGCGCGAGGTCGGGTAGACGATGTGGATCGGCAGTGCCGGCTGCTCGTAGTCCGCCAGTACTATTTTTAGCCGACCGCGCTTCAGTCCTTCCGCGGCCTGATAGGCCAGTACCCGCGTCACGCCGCCGCCGGCCTCGGCATATTGCAGCGCCGCGTCGGCGCTGTTGCTGATGAAGCGTGGGGTCGGCATGACCTCGATGTCGCGGCCGTCGTGCTGAAAGCGCCATTCTGACCAAGGGCCGAACTGGATGGTCTGGTGCTCGCGAAGGGCCTCCGGCGTCTTCGGCTCGCCATGGCGCTTCAGATAGCCGGGCGCGGCCACCACGATCCGCCGCATCTCGCCGACCTGGCGCGCGACGAGCGAGGAATCGGCGAGATGGCCGATCCGCACCGCGGCATCGACGGCGTCCTCGACGAGGTTGACCAGATGATCCGACAGCCTGAGTTCGCAGGCGACCTCGGGATAGCGCTTGAGATAGGCGGTCATGACCGGCCCGACATGCAGCCGGCCGAAGCCGACCGGCGCCGACACCACCAGCCGCCCGCTCGGCCGGTTGCGCTCCTGCCGCGCCGAGCCGTCGGCCTCCTCGACATCGGCGAGGATGCGCCTGGCGCGCTCGAGATAGCGCGTGCCCACATCGGTCAGTGTCACCTGCCGCGTGGTTCGCTGCAACAGCCGCGCGCCGAGGTGCTCCTCCAGCGCCGCGATCATCCGCGTCACCGCCGAGGGCGACAGGCGCAGCTTGCGCGCCGCCGGCGCGAAGCCGCGCAGATCGGCGACGGTGACGAACACGTGCATGGCTTCGAGCCGGTCCATGGGATTATTGCATAAATTGCAATGATGAAGTGTCAAGCGGCCAGATTGTTCTAACGGCTGGCAAGTCTATTTTATGTCAGGAAAGACGCAGGAATGCGCCGGAATTTTCAGGAGCCGTTCCGATGACGACAGCAGCCCATACCTATGCCAGCGACGTCGCCTTCTCGCCGGCGGTGAAGGCGATCCAGGCGCGCAAGGGCTCGCGGGAGGCCTATGCGCGGAGTGAGCAACGCGGATGGCGCACCGAGGTCGACGAGAACCTCGAAGCCTTCCTGGCCGAGGCCAACAGCTTCTATTTCGCTACCGCTTCGGCGGACGGCCAGCCTTACATCCAGCACC
This sequence comes from Bradyrhizobium sp. USDA 327, assembly GCF_041262065.1. Classification (NCBI taxonomy): domain Bacteria; kingdom Pseudomonadati; phylum Pseudomonadota; class Alphaproteobacteria; order Hyphomicrobiales; family Nitrobacteraceae; genus Bradyrhizobium; species Bradyrhizobium sp. USDA 327. Next base: position 7,993,022 of record NZ_JBGCCW010000001.1, read on the forward strand.
GCGGCGGACCGAAGGGGTTTCTCAAGGTGCTCGACAAGCAGACGCTGGCCTTCGTGGACTATGCCGGCAACCAGCAGTTCATCACGCAAGGCAATTTGGCGGAGAACTCCAAGGCCTACATCTTCGTGATGGACTACGCGCATCGCCGCCGCGTGAAGATCTGGGGCGAGGCGCGGGTGGTCGAGGACGACGAAGCGCTGACGACCTCGCTGATGCCGAAAGGCTACCGCGCGCGGCCGGAGCAGGTGATCCTGTTCAAGATCGCCGCCTGGGACACCAACTGCCCCCAGCACATCCCGCAGAAATTCGACGCGGGCGATGTGGCGGCGGCGCTGGCGGCTCGGGACGCGAGGATCGCGGAGCTGGAAGCGGAGATCGCGGCGTTGAAGGGGGAGAAGGCGGCGAGCCAAGCTACGTAAGACGCTGCGCGCATACCCTCCCCTGGAGGGGGAGGGTCGATCGCGCGAAGCGCGAGCGGGGTGGGGTGATCTCTCCACGCGGGCATCGTTCGAGGTGGAGAGACTGTCACCCCACCCCGTCTCACATTTCGCTGCGCTCAATGTGAGCCGACCCTCCCCCTCCAGGGGAGGGTAAGAAGAGCTAGACTGCACTCTCGCCTTCGTGCTGGAAGCCGAGATAGCTCGCGGCGACGCGCTCGTTAGCCGCGATGTCGCTGGCCTTGCCGCTGAGAACGAATTCGCCGAGCTCCATCACATAGGCCTGGTCCGCGATCTTCAGCGCGGCCTGCGCGTTCTGCTCGACCAGCAGCACCGAGACGCCGGCGGCGCGCAGCTCGGTGACGATACGGAAAATGTCGGCGACGATGATCGGCGCGAGGCCGAGGCTCGGCTCGTCCAGCATCAGGAGCTTTGGCTCGCCCATCAGCGCGCGGCCCATCGCGAGCATCTGCTGCTCGCCGCCGGAGAGCGTGCCGGCAAGCTGCTTGCGCCGCTCCTTCAGCCGCGGGAACAGCGTGTAGACCCGCTCCATCGAGGCTTTCGCCCGGCTGCGCTCGATGCGAAAGGCACCCAGCTCGAGATTGTCCTCGACATTCATGGTCACGAACAATTCGCGGTGCTCGGGGACGAGGCCGAGTCCCATCGCGACGTGGTCCTCGATGTCGAGCCGGCCGAGATCCTGGCCGGCAAAGGCGACGCGGCCCTTCAGTGGCAGAATGCCCATGATGGCCGAAAGCAACGTGGTCTTGCCGGCGCCGTTGGCACCGACGATGGTGACGATCTCGTTGGCCCCGACCTCGAGCGAGACCGAACGCACCGCCTCGACCTTGCCATAGGCGACATGCGCGTCGGTGACGGACAACAGCGCGCTCATGCCGCCACTCCGAGATAGGCCTTGATCACTTCGGGATTGGTCTTGATCGTGGCGGGGGTACCCTCCGCGATCTTGGTGCCGAAATCGAGCACCACGATGCGGTCGGCGAGATTCATGACGAAGCCCATGTCATGCTCGACCAGGAGCACGCTCATGCCGCCGTCGCGCAGCTCGCGCAGCAGCGTCGCGAGCCGCTGCTTCTCCATGTGGCGCAGGCCCGCGGCCGGCTCGTCGAGCAGCAGCAGCATAGGATCGACGCAGAGCGCGCGGGCGATCTCGACGATGCGCTGCTGGCCGAGCGAGAGGCTGCCTGCGAGCTGGTGCATCTGCTCGGTGAGGCCGACGCGCTCGATCTGGCGGGCGGCCTCGGCGAGCAGCTTCGCCTCATCGGCGCGGTCGAGCCGCAGCATCGAGGACACGGGGCCGGAATGGCCGCGCAGATGCGCGCCGATCGCGACGTTCTCCAGCACGGTCATGTCGGGGACGAGCTTGACGTGCTGGAAGGTCCTGCTGATGCCGAGCTTGACGATCTCCTGCGGCGGCGCGTTGTCGACCTTCCTGCCCAGCACCGAGATCGAGCCCGAGGTCGCCGACAGCACGCCGGTGATCAGGTTGAACGTCGTGCTCTTGCCGGCTCCGTTCGGGCCGATCAGCGCGACGATCTCACGGGCCCGGACGTCGAAGGAGACGTTGTTGACCGCGACCACGCCGCCGAACTGCTTCCGCGCCTTCTCGACCTGGAGCAGCACACCGGCCTCGCCGGGCGCGCGGGTGCGGTGCCCAAGCTTCAGCGAGGTGTCGGGCTTCTTGCCGCTGGAGCGCTCGGGCAGGAACGACATCAGCCACGGCCAGAGGCCGCCCGGCGCGAGCTGCAGCAGCGCCACCAGCATGATGCCGAACACGATGGTCTCGACCTGGCCGGAGCCCGGCAGGATCAGCGGCAGATAGCTTTGCAGCACCTCTTTCAGCACGACGACGATCGCCGCGCCCAGGACGCCGCCCCAGACATAGCCGGCGCCGCCGACCACGGCGATGAAGAGATATTCGATGCCCATATGCGCGCCGAACGGCGTCGGGTTCACCGCGCGCTGGAGATGGGCGTAGAGCCACCCCGAAAGACCGGCGAGCACGGCGGCATGGATGAACACCAGCAGCTTGGCGCGTGGCGTGTGCACGCCAAAGGCTTCCGCCGCGATATGGCCGCGCCGCAGCGCGCGGATGGCACGGCCGGTGCGGGAGTCCAGGAGGTTCATCGTCAGCAGGGCCGAGAGGATCACGGCGATCCAGATCGCGTAATAGATCGAGCCCGGCGAGAGCATCTTGAACGTGCCGATCGACAGCGGTGGGATCGCCGAGATGCCGTCGTTACGACCCAGGAACTCCAGCTTGCTGAAGAGATAGAACAGCCCGAGCCCCCAGGCGAGCGTGCCGAGCGGCAGATAATGGCCGGAGAGGCGGACGGTGATCAGCCCGAGCAGAACCGCCAGCGATCCGCTGACCACGAGCGACAGCGGCAGCGTCAGCCACGGCGACAGGCCGTAGGTCGTCGACAGCACCGCGGTGGTGTAGGCGCCGAAGCCGACGAAGGCCGCTTGTCCGAAGGAGGTCAGGCCGCCGACCCCGGTCAGCAGCACGAGGCCCATCGCGACCAGCGCCGCAAGACCGATATTGTCGAGCAGCACGATCCAGAACGGCGGCATGCCCGGGACGAACGGGATTGCCGCCATGAGAGCTGCGAAGACGAGGATGGGAAGCCGGCTCTGCATCTTGGCGTCAGTCCTTCTCTTCCTCGACCGCGGGTGCGGCGAGCGAGCGCAGCAGCAGCACGGGGATCAGCAGCATGAAGACGATGACCTCCTTGTAGTTGGAGGCATAGAAGGACGAGAACGCCTCGACGATGCCGACGACCAGCGCCGCGACGGCGGTGAGGGGATAGCTGACGAGCCCGCCGATGATCGCGGCGACGAAACCCTTCAGGCCGATCAGGAAGCCGCTGTCATAGTAGAGAGTCGTGATCGGCACGATCAGGATGCCCGACAGCGCGCCGATGACCGACGCCAGCAGGAAGGCGATCTGCCCGGACAGCGTGGTGCGGATGCCGGCGAGCCGCGCTCCCAGCCGGTTCACGGCGGTCGCGCGCAGCGCCTTGCCGTAGAGCGTCAGGCCGAAGAACAGCCAGAGCCCGACGATGAAGGCGATGGTGATGGCGTAGACGGTGATGCTCTGGCCGGTGAAGCGTAGCGCGCCGGCAGTGAAGGCGCCGGACAGCACGGCAGGCCCGCGCTGCCCCTCGGCGCCGAAGAACAGCAGGCCCAGCCCCTGCAGCGCGAGATGGACACCGACGGACGCAATCAGCAGCACCAGCACCGAGGTGTGCGCCAGCGGCTGGAACGCGATGCGGTAGAGATAGAGGCCGATCATCGCGACGATCACCAGCGACAGCGCGATGCAGACCGCGACCGGCGGCTTCTGCGCGGCGAAGTAAAGCGTCAACCCCAGCACGATGGCCGGCAGCACGATGTTGGTGATGAGGCTGCGCACGATCAGCCGCGCATGCAGCGCCTTGCGCGCCACGAACAGGTCGAAGGCGAAGGCGCCGATGCCGAGCGCGAGCGCGAGCTTGGCCGTGCCCGGCATCTGGCCCGCGGCCAGCGAGGCATAGGTCAGCGCGCCGTAGGTGACGAATTCGCCCTGGGGAATGAGGATGACGCGGGTGACGGCGAACACCAGCACCAGCGCCAGGCCGAGCAGCGCGTAGATCGCGCCATTGGTGATGCCGTCCTGCACCAGGAACAGCATGATGGTGGTATTCAAGACCGGACGCTCCCCCTCAAGATTGAGGACCGGTCTCCGCAATTGCGGTGGATGGTCCCCTCACAGCCATTGAAATACGCTGACGATATTTGATATGGTCCATAACAATTATCAAATATAACATCAAGGGTGGGGAACGACCCGTCCCGAATTTAGCGGGATTACGAGCACGAGGCGATGACCGTTTCCAAAACCGCTGAAAAGTCCTCCGAAAAACCGGCCGACGCGGCCAAGGGCCGCAAGGAAGCGGGCGAGGTGCAAGCCGAAGCGCTCCAGCTGGGCGAGCTCTCCGAACAGCTCGGCTACGTCCTGAAGCGGGCCCAGCTCAAGGTGTTCGAGAACTTTCTGCGCTGCATGGCCTCGCTCCAGCTGACGCCGGCGCAGTTCTCGGTCCTGCTCCTGGTCGAGAAGAACCCTGGCCGTAACCAGACCGAGATCGCCTCCACGCTCGGCATCCTCCGGCCGAACTTCGTGGCCATGCTGGACAATCTCGAAAGCCGCGACCTTTGCGCGCGGATCCGCTCCACCAACGACCGCCGCTCGCACATCCTGGTGCTGACCGACAAGGGCAAGGCCGTGCTGGCGCGGGCGAAAAAGCTCGTCGCCACCAAGCACGAGGCGCGGCTGAACGATCTGCTCGGCCAGGCCAACCGCGAGGCCCTGATCGGGATGCTCTCGAAGATCGCCAACGAGTTCTGAGGCGGAGAGTCATTCTTGGGTGCGCGCGCGATCCAGGAATTTCGCGCCGCACTTGCACGTATCGCCCTTGGGACCAGACATCAGATGCGCAATTGCGCATTGAGGATCGCGCCCACGCGCCCGGAATGACGGACGAGCCTGATGGCGGAGTGCGAGGGCGTGAGCTCCGAGGAAGTCAAACGGAATGACGCGCCGCATGTAGAAAATGATGCTTGAAACGTCATTTTATGCGCCCTAAGCTTGGTTCATTGATCACCGCAACTGCCAGGGACATCCTGCCCCGTGATCACCGCCGCGCAGCTTCGAGCCGCCCGTGCCTTGCTCAGGATCGACCAGCGCGAACTCGCGCAGCGCTGTTCGCTGTCTCTGCCGACGATCCAGCGCATGGAGGCCTCCGAAGGGGTGATCCGCGGCAATGTCGACTCCCTGGTGAAGCTGGTCGAGGCGCTGTCGGTTGCCGGCATCGAGCTGATCGCCGAGGGGGCGGCGTCGAGCGCCGGGGGCCGCGGGGTGCGGCTGAAGTCTCCACCCCCGAGAGCAGGCGACCAATAGCGATGGCGACGCGCGCGCAGATCATGATCGAGGAGTGGCCATGATCGCCGTGGCGCTATGGTCAGTGGCGGTTCTGCTGGCGCTGGCTCCTGCGGGAGTCGTGCTGTCAACGCGCCCGCGCGGCTCGATCATCCTTTACGGCGGATGCCTGGTCGCCACATCGACGCTATGTGTCACGGCGCTGACCGATCTGCTCTATTTCCCTCATCTGGCACCGAGCGTGACACTGCCGATCGGATTGCCCTGGCTCGGTGCTCATTTCCGGCTAGATGCACTGTCCGCCTTCTTCCTCGTCGTCGTTAATCTCGGCGGCGTCGCTGCGAGCCTGTTCGCGCTCGGTTACGGCCAGCACGAGGACTCCCCCGGACGCGTGCTGCCGTTCTATCCCGCCTATCTCGCAGCGATGAATGTCGTCGTGCTGGCAAACGATGCCTTCAGCTTCCTGGTCGCCTGGGAATTCATGTCGCTGACCTCCTGGGCGATGGTCGTGTCGCATCACCGGGAGGTCGAGAATGTCCGCGCCGGCTATGTCTATCTTCTGATGGCGAGTTTCGGCACGCTGGCGCTGCTGCTCGCCTTCGGCCTGCTCGCGAGCGGCGCCGGTTACGATTTCGATGCGATCCGAGCCTCGCATCCTTCCGCTGCGCTGACCGGCATGGTTGTGATCCTCGTGCTGCTGGGCGCCGGCTCCAAGGCCGGCCTGGTGCCGTTGCACGCTTGGCTGCCGCTCGCCCATCCCGCCGCACCCAGCCACGTCTCTGCTCTCATGAGTGGCGTCATGACCAAGGTCGCCGTCTACGGTTTCGTGCGCATCGTCTTTGATCTTCTGCCCGAACCGGTGTGGTGGTGGAGCATGGTCGTGCTGCTGGTCGGCGGCCCTACGGCGACGCTGGGCGTGCTCTATGCGCTGATGCAGCGCGATATCAAGCGCGTGCTGGCCTATTCAACGATTGAGAATATCGGCATCATCTTCACCGGCCTCGGGCTGGCGCTGGCTTTCAAGGCGGAAGGGCTCGACTGGGTGGCGGCGCTCGCTTTCACCGCGGCGATGCTGCACGTCTTCAACCATGCGCTGTTCAAGAGCCTGTTGTTCTTCGGCGCCGGTGCGGTGCTGGGATCAACCGGCGAGCGCGACATGGAAAAGCTCGGCGGGCTGATCCATCGCATGCCGAAGACGGCGTTCGCGGTACTGGTCGGCTGCGTCGCGATCTCGGCATTGCCGCCGTTCAACGGCTTCGTTTCGGAGTGGTTGACCTTCCAGGCGATCCTGCTCTCACCGCAACTGCCGAACTGGGGATTGAAGCTGATCATCCCGGCGGTCGGCGGACTGCTGGCGCTCGCCGCCGCGTTCGCTGCGGCGTGTTTCGTCAAACTCTACGGCATCAGCTTCCTCGGCCGTCCCCGTTCGGATGTCGCCGCATCCGCGCACGAAACGGATCGCTTCTCGCTTGCCGCGATGTTCGCGCTAGCCGCTCTCTGCTTTGTCGCCGGCGTCTTGCCCGGCCTCTTCATCGACGCGCTCGCACCGGTGAGCGAGGCCATGGTCGGCAACGTCATGCCGCACCAGACCGGACTGGACTGGCTGACCATCGTGCCGATCGCGCAGAGCCGCAGCTCCTATAACGGCCTCTTGGTGTTTCTGTTCGCGGCGCTCAGCGGTATGGCCGCAGCCTCCGCCATTCATCGCCTGGCGTCCGATCGCTTGCGTCGCGCTCCGGCCTGGGATTGCGGCTATCCGGATCCGAACCCCGCGATCCAGTACTCCGCCTCCAGCTTCTCGCAGCCGATCCGCCGCGTGTTCGGCAGCGTGATCTTCGCTGCGCGCGAGATCGGCGAGATGCCGCAGCCCTTGTCGCCTGCGCCGGCCCGGTTCACCGTCGAGATGCGCGACCTGATCTGGGAGGCGCTCTACGCGCCGATCGCCAAGGTGATTGGCGTTGCGACCGAGCGCGTCAATATGCTGCAGTTCCTCACCATCCGCCGCTACCTGACTCTGGTCTTCGCCGCGTTGATCGTGCTGCTCCTGGTGGTGGCGCTATGACCGCGCTTCGTGACCTCCTCTCGCAAGGCGTTCAGATGTGCCTCGTGCTGCTGCTTGCGCCATTGCTAACCGGCTTCGTCCGCAAGGTGAAGGCGCGGCTGTTGCGTCGGCGCGGTCCGCCGCTCTTGCAGCCCTATCGCGATCTCATCCGCCTGATGCGCAAGGACGTCGTGCTCGCGGACAACGCCTCCTGGCTGTTCCGCGTCATTCCCTATCTGATGTTCGCAGGAACCTGGGTCTCGGCCTCGTTGGTGCCGACTTTCGGCAATGGTCTGTTGTTCTCCTGGAGCGCCGACCTCATCGCCATCACCGCACTGCTCGGCAGCGCGCGTTTCTTCCAGGCGCTCGCCGGCATGGACGTCGGCACCGCCTTCGGCGGCATCGGCTCCAGCCGCGAGGTGATGATCGCCTCGCTCGCCGAGCCTGCGATGCTGATCACCGTCTTTTCCGTCGCGATGATCGCAGGCTCGACCCAGCTCTCCAACGTCGCCGAATTCATGGGCTCGGACGCGGTCGGTCTGCGTGTGTCGCTGGGCATGGCGTTCGTGGCACTGACCATCGTGGCGCTGGCGGAGAATGCCCGTATCCCCGTCGATAACCCAGCCACCCATCTCGAGCTCACCATGGTGCATGAGGCCATGGTGCTGGAATATTCGGGGCGGCATCTCGCGCTGATCGACCTGTCGTCGCAGCTCAAGCTCCTGCTCTATGTCTCGCTGATCGCCTGCGTGTTCCTGCCATGGAGCACCGCGACTGCGGACGCGAGCGTTGCGAGGCTCGTTTCCGGCGCGCTGCTCTATTTCGGCAAGCTGGCGGTCCTTGGCTTTCTGCTCGCCGTGTTCGAGACGTCGATCGCCAAGATGCGGGTATTCAGGATCCCCGAGTTCCTGGGCGCGGCGCTGATGTTGGCGCTGCTTGCCACCCTGTTGCGCTTCGTGTCCGGGAGCCTGTAGCGATGAGCAGCCTGCAATTCGACATCGCCCATCTGCTCTCCGGCTCTCTGGTGCTCGCGAGCTTCATGATGCTCTATCAGGACCGGCTCTATGCGCTGCTCAATGTCTATGCGCTGCATGCCGGCGTGTTGGCGCTGTCGGTGGCGTGGCAGGCCTATGTGCAGCACGCGCCACATCTCTACGTCACGGCGCTGATCGCACTGGTCTTCAAGGCCATCATCATTCCGGTGGCGCTGCACCGGATCATCCGACGACTCGGCATCCACCGCGAGATCGAGAACGTGATCGGCGTGGGCCTGACCATGATGGCCGGCATCGGCCTCGTCGCGCTGTCGATGGTGGTGATGCTGCGCGTGACCCCGGGCGCCGACGCGCTCGCGCGCGAAGACCTTGCCTTCGCGCTGTCGGTGGTGTGCTGCTCGGGCTCCTGATCATGGTGACGCGACGCAACGCCGTGAGCCAGGTGGTCGGCTTCATGTCGCTGGAGAACGGGCTGGTGCTGGCGGCGACCGGCGCCAAGGGCATGCCGCTGGTTGTCGAGATCAGCGTCGCCTTCTCGGTGCTGATCGCCTTCATCGTGATCGGCATCTTCCTGTTCCGCATCCGCGAGCGTTTTGACAGCGTGGACGTGCAGGCGCTCGATCGCTTCAGAGGAGAGCGGCGATGACGATCGATGCGCTCGGTGCGATCCTGCTGATCCCGGTCATCTCGGCCGCGCTGCTCGCGATCCTGCCTGGCTACGTGCTGACGGCGAAGCTCAACGTCGTTGCGGCGCTCGCGACCTTCCTCACCTCGCTGTCGCTGTTCGTGATCGAGCCGACGTCGGGGCAATATCTGCTGCTTGACGACCTCAACAAGGTTTTCATCGTGCTGACGACCTTCGTCGGCTTCACGACATCGGTGTTCAGCGCGAGCTACATCCACCACGAGATCGAGATCGGGCGGCTGACGCCGGCCTTCGTGCGTTTCTATCACGCGATGTATCAGATGCTGATGTTCGCAATGAACCTCGCGCTCGTCGCCAACAATATCGGCCTGATGTGGGTGGCGGTCGAGACGGCGACGTTGACGACCGTGCTGATGGTCGGCATCTACCGCACCCATGAGGCGCTGGAAGCCGCCTGGAAATATTTCATCCTCGGTAGCGTCGGCATCGCGCTCGCACTGTTCGGCACGATCCTGGTTTACATGGCGGCGCGTCCCGCGGTGGGCGAGGGGCTGGACGGCATGGTATGGACGGTGCTGGTGAAGCACGCCGCACAGTTCGACCCGGCGTTGCTCAACGTCGCCTTCGTCTTCCTCTTGCTGGGCTACGGTACCAAGGTTGGCCTCGCACCGTTGCACGCCTGGCTGCCGGATGCGCATGCCGAGGGCCCGACGCCGATCTCGGCGGTGCTGTCCGGCCTGCTGCTCAATGTTGCGCTCTATGCGCTCCTGCGTTTCAAGATGATGCTCGCGGTCAACTCCGAGGCGATCGCGCCGGGTCCGCTGATGGTGACCATGGGCCTGATCTCGGTGATCTTCGCGGCGCTGATGCTGTACCGTCGCCGCGACATCAAGCGGATGTTCGCCTATTCCTCGATCGAGCATATGGGCATCATTGTATTCGCCTTCGGCATGGGCGGGCCGCTCGCGAATTTCGCAGGTCTGTTGCACATGACCATGCATTCGCTGACCAAGTCGGCAATCTTCTTCGCCGTCGGCCATATCGCACAGGTCAAGGGCACCCAGAAGATCGCCGATATCGGCGGCCTCACGACGACCAACCCCGTGCTCGGCTGGGGCCTGATGCTCGGCGTCATCGCCATCGTCGGGCTGCCGCCGCTCGGCATCTTCATGAGCGAGTTTCTAGTGGTGAGCTCGACTTTCGCCCGCGCCCCCTGGCTGACGGTGATCCTGGTGCTCGGCATCATCATCGCACTCGGCGGGCTCTTCTTGCGGGTCGGCGAGGTGATGTTCGGCGAGCCCAAAGGCAAGACCGCGCCCGCGGAAGCCTCCTACGTACCGATGTTCATGCACCTCGGATTGGTACTGATGGCCGGGATCTATCTGCCGCCGGTGCTGGTCACCGGCTTCCAGAACGTCGCCAAGCTTCTGGGGTAAGCGATGGGCATCCTCGACGGCATCCCCCATGTCAATGCGGTGTTGTCGCACCAGCCCTGGCCGCGCGCGGTCGTGACGGAGGCGGGCTGGCAGGCGGCGATCGATCGACTGGTCGAGGGAGGCCTCACACTGCTTGGCTTCTGGGGCGAGCCGACCGCTGTGCATATGGCGATGCTCGATGGAGGCTCGGCCGAGATCGCGGTCGTCACTTACGAGTGTACGGCCGGCACATTTCCAAGCGTCGCCAGCCGTCACCCGCCGGCGCTTCGGCTGGAGCGGACCATCCATGATCTGTTCGGGCTTGTTCCGACGGCTGCTGACGATCTGCGGCCATGGCTCGATCACTATGCCTGGGGCAAATCCTATCCGTTCTCCGGCCGCAACGCATCGCGCGACGTGCGGCCATACCAGTTCCTTCCGGTCGAGGGTGAGGCGTTGCACCAGGTGGCGGTCGGCCCCGTCCATGCCGGGATCATCGAGCCCGGCCATTTCCGCTTCACCGCCAATGGCGAGCATGTGGTGCGGCTGGAGCAGTGGCTCGGCTACACCCACAAGGGCATCGAGTCGCTGATGCAGGGCGCGAGCCTCGAGGCCGCGGCAAAGCTCGCCAACCGCACCTCCGGCGACAGCGCCGTCGCCTATGCCTTCGCCTTTGCGTGTGCCGTGGAAGCGGCGCTGCAGATCGAGGCGCCGAGGCAAGCGGCCCTTTTGCGGGCGCTGATGGCGGAACTGGAGCGGCTCGCCAATCATTTGGGCGACATTGGAGCCATCTGTAACGACGCGTCGTTCGCGCTGATGCATGCCCAGACCGGCATTTTGCGTGAGCGTTGCTTGCGCGCTGCGAATGTCGCGTTCGGCCATCGCCTGATGATGGACGTCATCGTGCCCGGTGGTGTGATGCGTGACATCGCGCCGGACGGCGTTTCCGCGCTACGGGCGCTGCTCGCGGAGCTACGCAAGGTCTTTCCGCGCTTGATCGAGCTCTATGACAACACGGCGTCGTTGCAGGACCGCACCGTCACCACGGGGATCGTGAAGGCGGAATATGCGCGCCAGTTTGGCGCCGGCGGTTATGTCGGCCGCGCCTCTGGCCGCGATTTCGATGCGCGGCGGGCGATTGCCTACACGCCTTACGACGCGTTGTCGTTCGAGGTGCCGGTACTACAGGCCGGTGACGTGAACGCGCGGGTCTGGATCCGAATCCGCGAGGTCGAGCAGAGCATCGAACTGATCGAGCAGATCCTCGACCAACTTGGGCCGGGAGGGCTCAAAACCGCGCTGCCTCCCAGGATCGGCCGCGGTGCCTGTGAAGGCATGGCGCTCACCGAGGCCTTCCGCGGCGACGTCCTGGTGTGGTTGCGGCTCGATGGCGAGTTGCGCGTCGAACGCTGCCACCTGCGCGACGCGTCGTGGTTCCAGTGGCCGCTGCTGGAAGCCGCAATCGAGGGCAACATCATTGCCGACTTCCCGCTCTGCAATAAGTCGTTCAACTGTTCCTATTCGGGCGCGGACCTCTAACCCATGCGCAAGACCCTGCTCGAAAGCCTCACCCATGGTTCGCTGACGGAGCCCGCGCCGACGCCGGACGATTCGGCGCTGGCGGAGCTTGCAACGAAAGTCGACCGCGCCGCCCGGGCCAGGCTCGGGCGTTCTCTTGCCATCCGCGAGGTCGATGCCGGGTCCTGTAACGGCTGCGAGCTGGAGATCCACGCGCTTGCCAACGCCTTCTACGACATCGAACGTTTCGGTCTGCGCTTCGTCGCCTCGCCACGCCATGCCGACGTGCTGCTGGTCACGGGTCCCGTGACGAAGAACATGCGACAGGCGCTGGAGCGGACCTACAACGCGACACCCGATCCGAAATGGGTCGTCGCGGTCGGCGGCTGCGCGATCGATGGCGGCATTTTCAGAGGCAGCTACGCCTGCGTCGGCGGCGTATCGGAGACCGTTCCGGTGGATCTGCACATCAAGGGCTGCCCGCCGTCTCCGATGGAGTTGCTGAAGGGCCTGCTCGCGCTGCTGGAGCACGTCAGCGGCAAGCGGTAAGCCGCATCCGCACCCACATACTCCGTCATTCCGGGCCAGCGGGTGCGCTCGCCGCACTCCCGCTGTCATCGCCCGCCTTGTGCGCACTTGCGGCGCTGGGGCGCGCGATCCAGTATTTCAGAGACAGCGCGAGGATACGGAGAAGCCGCTGCTTGCCGGATTCCCCGCGTCCGCGGGCAATCCAGTGGTGTTGTAGTCGAACTGGTGCCCAAATGCGGAGACGACGCCGGACAGAGCACCTCTCAATCCACCAGGATCACCCGGATATCGTTCACGTTCGTCAGCGTCGGCCCCGGCTGTAGCAGATCCCCCGTGGCCTCGAAGAACGAGGTCGCGTCGTTGTTGTCGAGATAGGCTTGCGGCTGCAGTCCCTGCGCCTTCATCCTTGCGAAGGTTGCCGCGTCGATCAGCGCGCCGGCAGGGTCGGTGGGGTTGCCGGCACCGCCGTCGGCGCCGTCGGTGTCGCCGGCGAGTGCCGAGATGCCGGCCGTGTCCTGCAACAGGCCGGCGAGCGCCAGCGCGTATTCCTGGTTCGGTCCGCCGCGCCCCTGGCCACGCACGGTGACCGTGAGCTCTCCGCCGGAGAGGATGGCGATGCGCTTGCCTTGCGCACGCGCCTCGAGCGCCAGCCTGGCGTGATCGGCGGCGACCTCGCGCGCCTCGCCTTCGAGATCGGCGCCGAGATCGATGGTCTCGTAACCGGAGGCGCGCGCCAGCTTCACTGCGGCGTCGAGCGACTGCTTGGGCCGCGCGATCAGCTCGAAAGTCGCGCGCCCGAAGGCCGCGTCACCCGGTTTGCAGCTTTCATTGGCGGGATCGTCGAGCGCGCGGCGCACCGCATCGTCGATGTCGAGCTTGTACCTGGCCACGATCGCGCGCGCATCCGCCAGCGTCGTCGGATCCGGCACGGTGGGACCGGAGGCGATCGCGGAAGGGTCGTCATGCGGCACGTCGGAGATCGCGAGCGTGACGATCTCGGCGGCGTTCCTGCCGGCGCGCGCCAGCCGCCCGCCCTTGATGCGCGACAGATGTTTCCTGACGATGTTCATCTCGCCGATCGGCGCGCCCGAGCGCAGCAGCGCCTTGTTGACCGCCTGCTTCTGCGCGAAGCTGACGCCGTTCGCCGGCGCGATCCAGTTGGCCGAGCCGCCGCCGGTGAGTAGCACCAGGAGCAGATCGTCAGGCCCGGCCTCGCCCGCGAGCGCGAGCGTGTCGGCCGCGCCTTTCAAGCCGGCTTCGTCAGGCACGGGATGCCCGGCCTCGATCACGCGGATGCGGCGGGTCGGCACGCCGTAGCCATGGCGCGTGGTGGCGATGCCGACCAGCCGCTCCGGCGGGAGCTCGAGCGCGTCGAGATAGTGCCGCTCGGCCGCCGCGGCCATCGCGCCTGCGCCCTTGCCGGCGGCAAGGCAGATCACGCGTCCCCTGGGCGCGGGACGCAGATGCGGCGCCAGGATCGTATTCGGATGGGCGGCAGCAACGGCGGCGTCGTAGAGCGCGCGGAGCAGGGGACGTCGGTCGGTCATGACGATGGCCTTCGGCAGACTGAAGTGGCGGCGATGAGGTTGCCGGCCAACTGCCTACCGCATCGTGCGCCAAAGCGTAAGCGGCCTGCACCATCATTCGATTGTGCAATCGCGTGATCAAAATCCCCGCGCAAGCAAAAGCCCCCTGCGCGGCCGGCGCAGGGGGCTTCTCGTCGTGCGTTTCAGGCGCCAGCTAGCCGCCGGCTTCGGCGTTGATCACGTCGCCGAACAGCTCCCATCGCTCGCCCTTGAAGCGTTGCAGCTGCAGCGAGCTGATCGGGGCGAAATCGGTCGCCGACGTGTTGATCTTGATGCCGGGCAGCAGCGCCTCGGTGCGGAAGTCCTTCAGGCTCGCGGCCTGTTTCATGACGTTCGCGCGCGTGAGGTCGTCACCGCAGTTCTTCAGCACCTGGACCAGCGTCTGCGCGACGCCGTAACCGACGATCGTGCCGCCGTCGGTCTTGTCGCCTTCGGGGAAGTACTTCGTCATGAAGTCGAGGAACGCCTTCATGCCCGCGTCATTGGCCCATTGCGCGTCGGTGGTGTCCTTCAGATAGGCCGCGGAGATGATGCCTTGCGCGTTCTCGAACCCTGCCGGCTTGATCACGCTTCCGACCGAGGCGGAGACGTTGTTGAGGAAGTGGATCGGTTTCCAGCCGATCTCGGCATTCTTCTTGATCGCCTGCGCCGCGAATTTCGGCGTGGTGATGTTGATGAAGACGTCGGCGCCGGTCGCCTTCAGCTTGACGATGTGATTGTCGATGGTCGGCTCCGACGTCTCGTAGCTTTCCTCCAGCACGATCATGCTTGCGGCCTTGGCGCCGAGCCCGTCCTTCAGGCCCTTCAGGTAGTCCTTGCCGTAATCGTCGTTCTGGTAGAGCACGCCGATCTTGGCGTTGGGCAGCTCCTTCAGGATGTATTTGGCGTAGATCTGCGTCTCGCTCTGGTAGTTGGGCTGCCAGCCCATGGTCCAGGGGAAGTTCTGCGGATCGTTCCACTTGGTGGCGCCGGTGGCGACGAACAGCTGCGGCACCTTCTTCGAGTTCATGTATTTCTGGATCGCCGTGTTCGGCGGCGTGCCGAGCGAGTTGAAGACGAGCAGCACCTCGTCGCTCTCGACCAGCTTGCGGGCCTGCTCCACCGTCTTCGGCGGTGAGTACGCGTCGTCGTAGGAGATGAAATTGATCTTGCGGCCGTTGATGCCGCCTTCGTCGTTGATCTTCTTGAAATAGGCGGCTTCGGTGCGCCCGATGATGCCGTAGGCGGAGGCCGGTCCGCTGTAGGGCATGATGTTGCCGATCTTGATATCGGTGTCGGTCGCGCCGGTATCGTATTTCTTCTGGGCCGATGCAGTTGAGGTCGAAGCCGCAATGAGCGCGAGCGCCAATGACGCGGCCGCGAGTTTGCCGGTGACAGCAGGCATTCCAATCTCCCTATTCTTCTTGGTGTGTGCGTCCCTTTTCTTGTCTCGTTTTTTGGCGACGCGACCGCAATTCAATACGATTTGCCCGGAAGCTTCAAGGAAAAGCCCCTGCGGCAAGGCCGCAGGGGCTGCGTCTTTAGTCGATTGGGATGATATCTTTAGCGGCTGGTTAAGGTTAGCCGCCGACGTCGCCGCTCAGGACCTCGCCAAATCGCTCCCAATGCTCGCCCTTGAAGCGGATCAGTTGCAGCTGCGAGAGCGGCGCGAAATCGGAGGCCGACGTGTTGACCTTGATGCCCGGCAACAGCCCCGCAGGCTCGAAATCCCTGATGCTGGCCGCCTGCTTCATGATGTTTTCGCGGGTCAGATTGTCACCGCAGGCCTTGAGCACGTGCACGAGGCCCTGGCTCACGATATAGCCGTACATCACCGAGGCGTCGGCGCGGTTCGCTTCCGGATAGTACTTGTCCAGGAATTCGTTCCAGGCGATCATCGCCTTGTCGTCCTTCCACTGCGCGTCGGTCGGGTCCTTGAAGTATTGCGACGAGATGATGTCCTGGGCGTTCTCGAAGCCGGCCGGCTTGATCACGCTGCCGATCGAGCCCGAGACGTTGTTGAGGAAATGCAGCGGCTTCCAGCCGATCTCGGCGTTCTTCTTGATGGCCTGCGCCGCGAATTTCGGCGTGGTGACGTTGAAGAAGATATCCGCGCCCGTCGCCTTCATCTTCACGATGTGGGAATCGATGGTTGGCTCGGAGACTTCGTAGCTGTCCTCAATGACGATCATCGAGGCGGCCTTGGCGCCGAGCCCGTCCTTGAACCCCTTCAGATAGTCCTTGCCGTAGTCGTCGTTCTGATAGAGCACGGCGATCTTGGCGTTCGGATGGTTCTTCAGGATGTACTTGGCATAGATGATCGACTCGATCTGGTAGTTGGGCTGCCAGCCCATGGTCCAGGGGAAGTTCTGCGGATCGTTCCACTTGGTGGCGCCGGTGGCGACGAACAGCTGCGGCACCTTCTTCGAGTTCATGTATTTCTGGATCGCCGTGTTGGGCGGCGTGCCCAGCGAGTTGAAGATCAACAGCACCTCGTCGCTTTCGACGAGCTTGCGCGCCTGTTCCACCGTTTTGGGCGGCGAGTAGGTGTCGTCATAGGTGACGAAATTGATCTTGCGGCCGTTGATGCCGCCTTCGGCGTTGATCTTGCGGAAATAGGCCTCCTCGGTCTTGCCGATCACGCCGTAGGCGGAGGCGGGTCCGCTGTAGGGCATGATGTTGCCGATCTTGATTTCGGTGTCGGATGCGCCGGTGTCGTATTTCTTCTGCGCGGATGCTGCCGTGGAAAGAGCGGCAGCCAGCACGAGGGCAGCCGAGAAGGCCCCCAATCGCACATGCATTGCAGGCATCTTGATCTCCCTGGGAAGGTTTGAATGTGTCGATTGTTCTTGTTGGGGGCGATGGTTGCTCCTCGCTCCATCGCGCATTCAATACCTATCCACGGCCCTCAGCAAGAAGAACGCCCCGCATAAGCGTCGCGGGGTGGGCGATTCTCGTCGAAGACGATGCTGGAATATTCCGGCGCGTGAGATTTCGTGCCGCCAAGCCGCCGCTTTAGTTGCTTTACGAAGAAGCGGCTATCTTGAATTGAGCCGTCGCGGCGGTCAGTGGCCGACGTCGCTCGAGATGACGTCGCCGAACAGCTCCCATTTCCGGCCCTTGAACCGCATCATCTGGAGCTGTTCGATCGGAGCGAAATTGTCCGGCGCGGTATTGATCTTGATGCCGGGCAAGAGCGTATCGGGTTCGAAGTCCTTCAGGCTGGCGGCCTGCTTCATGATGTTCTCGCGGGTGAGATCGTCGCCGCACATCTGCAGCACCTTCACCATGGTCTGCGCGGCGGCATAGCCGAACACGACGCCTGCATCGAGCTTGTTGGCCTTGGGGTCATACTGGGCGAGGAAGTTGTAGAATTTCTTCATGCCGTCATCGGCATTCCACTGCGGATCGGAGCCGTCCTTGGTGTAGCTCGCCGACAGGATGCCTTGCGAGATCTCGAGCCCGGCCGGTTCGATCACGCCGCCGACCGAGGCCGAGACGTTCGAGATGATGTGGACCGGATGCCAGTTGATCTCCGCCGCCTTCTTGATGCCCTGCGCTGTGAATTTCGGTGTGGTGATGCTGATGAAGACGTCAGCGCCGGAGGCTTTCAGTTTGACCACGTGCTCGTCGATCGCCGGTTCCGACGTGCTGTAGGGCTCTTCCAGCACGATCATCGAAGCCTTGGCGCCGAGGCCCTCCTTCAGCCCGTTCAGATAGTCCTTGCCGAAATCGTCGTTCTGGTAGAGCACACCGATCTTTCCGTCCGGCTTCTCCTTCATGACGTATTTGGCGTAGATGCGCGCCTCGCTCGCGTAGTTCGGCTGCCAGCCCATGGTCCAGGGATATTGCTTGGGATCGTTCCATTTCGAAGCGCCGCTCGCCACGAACAATTGCGGCACCTTCTTCTCGTTCATGTATTTGCGGATGGCGCTATTGGTGGAGGTGCCGAGCGAGCCGAAAATCAGCAGCACCCCGTCGCTCTCGACCAGCTTGCGCGCCTGCTCCACCGTCTTCGGCGGCGAATAGGCGTCGTCATAGGAGATGAACTTGATCTTGCGGCCATTGATGCCGCCCTCGGCGTTGATCTTGTTGAAGTAGGCTTCCTCGGCCTTGCCGATCGAGGCATAGGCGGAGGCCGGCCCGCTATAGGGCATGATGTTACCGATCTTGATCTCGGTATCGGAAGCGCCGTTGTCGTATTTCTTCTGCGCCTGCACTTCGCTGCTCATTGCAGTGCACAAGGCGAGCGCAACCCAGAGGGACGCAACCTGGAAACGAACGGCGACCATTGTTCTCCTTCCTCGGGGCGGATCGGTCGCATTGAACAAGATTGATGCCCGCCGTCAACAAAAAGCCCCCGCGGTTGCCCGCGGGGGCCGTTTACGTTGGATGGTCGCGTCAGCGTGTCACTCGGAGGCGATATCGCCGCTGATGATCTCGCCGAACAGTTCCCACTTCTCGCCCTTGAAGCGCATCATCTGAAGCTG
Organism: Bradyrhizobium sp. USDA 327; assembly: GCF_041262065.1. Classification (NCBI taxonomy): domain Bacteria; kingdom Pseudomonadati; phylum Pseudomonadota; class Alphaproteobacteria; order Hyphomicrobiales; family Nitrobacteraceae; genus Bradyrhizobium; species Bradyrhizobium sp. USDA 327. Next base: position 8,011,596 of record NZ_JBGCCW010000001.1, read on the forward strand.
CGCAATCGGGGCGAAGTCGGTGGCGCTGGTGTTGATCTTGACGCCGGGCAGCAGGGTGTCCGGCGCGAAGTCCTTCAGGCTCGCGGCCTGCTTCATGAGGTTGGCACGGGTGAGATCGTCACCGCACATTTCCAGCACCTTGGCCAGGGTCGACGCGGCGCCGTAGCCATAGACCATGCTGGTGTCGGACTTGTCGGCACCCGGCATGTACTTGTCGACGAACTCGTTCCACCTCTTCATGCCGGGATCGTTGGCCCACTGCGGGTCGGTGGAGTCCTTGGCATAGGCTGCCGACAACACGCCCTGCGCGTTCTCGAAGCCGGCCGGCTTCATCACGCTGCCAACCGAGATCGACACGTTGGTGAGGATCTGGAGCGGCTTCCAGCTGAGCTCGGCGGTCTTCTTGATGGTCTGGGCCGCGAACTTCGGCGTGGTGTAGATCAGGAGCACGTCGGGATTGGCCGCCTTGATCTTGACGATGTGACCGTCGATCGACGGCTCGGAGATCTCGTAGCTCTCTTCCATGATGATCATGGACGAGGCCTTCGCGCCGAGACCGTCCTTGGTGCCCTTGAGGTAGTCTTTGCCGAAATCGTCGTTCTGATAGAGGATCGCGATCTTGGCGTCCGGCTTCTCCTTCATCAGCCATTTGGCGTAGATGTGCGCTTCACTCTGGTAGGAGGGCTGCCAGCCCATGGTCCAGGGGAAGTTCTTCGGATCGTTCCACTTGGTCGCGCCGGTGGCGACGAACAGCTGCGGGATCTTCTTGGCGTTGAGGTATTTCTGGATCGCTGTGTTCGAGGGCGTGCCGAGCGGGTTGAAGACGGCCAGCACCTCGTCGCTCTCGACCAGCTTTCGGACCTGCTCGACGGCCTTCGGCGGCGAATAGCCGTCGTCATAGGTTACGAAGTTGATCTTGCGACCGTTGATGCCGCCCTTGTCGTTGACCATCCTGAAATAGGCTTCTTCGGTCTTGCCGATGATGCCATAGGCCGAGGCCGGACCGCTGTACGGCATGATGTTGCCGATCTTGATCTCGGTATCGGACGCGCCGGTGTCGTATTTCTTTTGGGCGAGTGCAGCGCCGGAGGTGAGGGTGACGGCCGCCGTTGCCGTGACCAGCGCGGCGGCTCGCAGTGTTCTTCCGAAAAGCAATTGGGTCTCCTTGGTTAAACAACAGTCCTTGAGAGTTTTCAGTTCTTCCTGAGCTTGCCGACAAGTTGCTGGCCCAGGACCGCGATCTGCCTCGCGCCATGCGGCACGAGGTAGATGACGAGGAACAACAGCACGCCGAACACCGCGCCGGAGAGGCCCTTGGAGATGCTTTCCGCCATGTTCGGCACGAAGATGATGAAGGCCGCACCGACGAACGAGCCGGGCAGCCAGCCGACGCCGCCGACCACCATGCCGAGGAACAGCGAGATCGCGAGCGTGATGGTGTAGCTGTCGGGCGCGACGAATTGCACGGCGATGGCGCCAAGCGAGCCGGCAACGCCGGTGATGCCGGCGGACACCCCGAAAGCCAGAGTCTTGTAGAGCGCGACGTTGACACCCATCGAGGAGGCCGCGATCTCGTTGTCGCGGATCGCCATGAAGGCGCGCCCCGAGCGGGAGCGCAGCAGGTTCACCGAGAAGATGTAGATCGCGATCGTCACGGCGAGCGTGAAGTAGTACAGCCACATATCCTGCGACATCGGCAGGCCGAACGGTGCGTCCGGCTTGGTGACGACGAGGCCCTGCACGCCGCCGGTCCAGTGCTCGAGGAAGTTCAGCTTCAAGAGCTGCGGCATCGCAGTGGCGAGCGCGAAAGTCGCGAGCGCGAGATAGACGCCGGACAGCCGCAGCGCCGGCTTGCCGAACAGGTAACCGAAGCCGAAGCAGATCGCGGCGGAAATCGGAATGGTCAGCGCGTAGTTGATGTTGGCGTGCTCCATCAACACCGCCGAGGTATAGGCGCCGACGGCGTAGAACGCGCTCTGGCCGAGCGAGAACTGGCCGGAGCCGCCGGTCAGGATGTTGAGCGCCAGCACGGCGAGCCCGTAGATCAGGAGCATCGTCATCTGGAAGATGATGAAGTTCTTGACGAACATCGGCACGACCAACAGCGCCGCCAGCACCACCAGCGAGGTGCCGGTGCCCAGCGTCATGGCGCGCTTCGGAACGGCCTCGACCGCCTGGTGGCCTTCGGCGACGACTTCTTCTGCAGCGCTCATGATCAAACTCGCTTGACGATGTGCCGGCCGAACAGGCCAGCGGGTTTGACGACCAGGACGGAGATGATCAGCGCGAGCGCGATCGGGAGCTTCAGCTCGTTGCCAACGCCGGGGATGTAGGTGCCGGCGAGGTTCTCGAAGACGCCGACCAGGAAGCCGCCGACCACGGCACCGAACGGGCTGCTCAATCCGCCGAGCACCGCCGCGGCGAAGCCGTAGATCAGGACGCCGCCCATCATGTTGGGCTCGAGGAACACGACCGGAGCGATCAGCATGCCGGCGATCGAACCGATCGCGGTCGCCATGCCCCAGCCGAGTGCGATCATCCAGCTCGTGTTGATGCCGACGAGACGGGCCGATTCAGGCACCGAGGCGGCCGCGCGCATCGCAAGGCCGATCCGCGTGTACTGGAAGAAGAAGTAGAGGCCGAGCAAGAGCAGCACGGTGACGCCGATCATGCCGGCCTGGTGAGTCGAGATCAGCTGGCTGCCCAGAAAGGGCGAGGAGCCGAACGGGGTCGGGTACTGCTTGATGGTGAAGTCCCAGATCAGGCCGGCGGAGGAGTTGATGATCGCAAACAGCGCGATGAAGCCGGCGACGTTGGTCAGAACCGGCGCCTTGGCGAGCGGCTTGAACAGGATCCGCTCGATCGCGATGCCGGCGACGAAGGAGAATGCCAGCGTCATCAGGAAGGCGGCCCAATAGGACACGCCCCACTGCATCAGCTGCCAGGAGATGAAGGTCGAGAACATCGCCATCTCGCCTTGCGCGAAATTGAGATGGTCGATGGCCTGGTAGATCATGACCACCGCGAGCGCCATGCAGGCGTAGATCGCGCCCGTGGCGATGCCGGCCAGGACCTGGTTGGTGAACAGTTCCATTGTCCCGGCTCCCTCAGTAACCCAGATAGGATTTGCGGATTTCTTCGTTGTTCGCGATGTCCTTGGCTTTGCCCGACATCACGATCCGACCGGTCTCGATCACATAGGCCTGGTCGGCGAGTTCGAGCGCCAGCTGGGCGTTCTGTTCGACCACCAGGATCGACACCTTGTCCTCGCGGTTGATCTTGCCGAGGATGCCGAACAGATCGCGCACCACCAGCGGCGCGAGGCCGAAGGACGGCTCGTCGAGCAGCATCAGCCGCGGCCGCAGCATCAGGGCGCGGGCGACCGCGAGCATCTGCTGCTCGCCGCCGGACAGCGTGCCGGCCACCTGGGTGTGCCGCTGCTTCAGCACCGGGAAGTGGGCGTACATGCGTTCGATGTCGGAGACGATGCCGGCGCTGTCCTTGCGGGTGATGGCGCCGAGCTGGAGGTTCTCCTCCACCGTCATGGTGGTGAAGGTGCCGCGGCCCTGCGGCACGTGGGCGATGCCGAACCGCACGATGCTTTCGGTGGAGCGGTTGTTCAGGGGCTTGCCTTCGAACTCGATCGCTCCGGTCGAGCGCACCATGTTGCAGATCGCGCGCAGCGTCGTGGTCTTGCCGGCGCCGTTGGCACCGAGCAGCGTCACCAGGGAACCCTCGTTGAGCGAGAAGGACAGGCCATGGAGTGCCTGGACCTGGCCGTAATAGGCGCGCAGGTCCTTGACGTTGAGCAGTGTCGTCATTGGTCCTTGCTCCCGAGATACGCCTTGATGACGTCGGGGTCGGCCTGCACCTGGGCGGGCGTCCCCTCCGCGAGCTTCTTGCCGAAATTCAGCGCGACGACGTGGTCGGCAATCGACATCACGAGGCCCATGTGGTGCTCGACCAGGAGCACGGTCATGTGGCGCTCGTCGCGAATGCGGCGGATGAGAGCTCCGAGCACGTAGACTTCCTCGTGGTTGAGGCCGCCGGCAGGCTCGTCGAGCAGCAGGATCTTCGGATCGGCCGCGAGCGCGCGCGCCAGCTCGACCCGCTTCTGCGTACCGAAGGGCAGGCCGGAGACGATGGTGTGGGCGACGTCCTCGAGGTCGAGATAGGCGAGGATCTCGTGCACCTTCTTGTTGACGCTGGTCTCGCTGCGCCGGACCCAGGCAAGCCTCAGGGAGTCGCTGATGATGTCGCTCGAGGTCTTCGAATGCGCGCCGACGCGGACGTTGTCCATCACCGACAAATTCGGGAACAGCGCCACGTTCTGGAAGGTTCGGCCGATGCCGATCTCGGCGATCCGGTGCGGCGGCCGCGACAGGATGCTGACGCCGTCCATCAGGATGTCGCCGGACGACGGCTGATACAGCCGCGAAAGGCAATTGAAGAGCGTGGTCTTGCCGGCGCCGTTGGGGCCGATCAATCCAAGGATCTGGCCCTTGTGCATGTCGAAGGACACGCCGTTGAGCGCGATGATGCCGCCGAACACGACGCTGACGTCGCGAACCGCGAGCAGGGGCGATGTCCCCCGCGCGAGCTGTGCCTGCGTCATCTCGTCTCGCTCACGTCGTTCAGTGAGCGATGGGGCGATGCAAACCGCTCCCGATGATGACAAAGGCTATCTGAACCCCTCGGCCACACGCGCAACTTTTCCTCCTGATTTCAGCTTTTTGCTGTTGTCTTTTTTTGAATGCGGCATCAGACCCCCGAGCGCCGCTTCGATGTTCCTTACCATCGCCAGCAGGCGCGGTCCAATGTCGTTGATCAAACGCTCTTCCGTGAAGCGGAATGCCGGCGCGCCGCAATTGAATGCGTAAGGTCCGGTTCCGTCGTTGAGCTTGAGCGCGACGCCGGCCGCGCCGATGTCGTCGTGCCAGTCGCCGACCGAAATCGCAAAACCGTATTTCGCGACCGTTTCGCCGGAACGTTCCAATCCTTCGCGCATCTTCGGCCAGCGGCTGCCGTAATGTTCGCGCAGAATGCGCGACACTTCAGCGCGACCCTCGTCGTCGAGCGCCCAGAAATAGGCGCGGCCCATCGCACTGGTTGCAATCGGCACGCGCGAGCCGACGTCAAGTTGAACGCCGACCGTCTCGCTGCCGCGGCTCTGCCCGAAATAGATCATGCTGTGACGGTCGCGGCCGCCGACGGCGACGGCACCGCCGGTCGCGCGCATCACTTCCTCGCGGAACGGCTCCGACAAGTGCCGAACGCCCAGATTGGCCAACGCCGCGTAACCGAGCGACATCGCTGCGGGTGCGAGCTGGTACTTCTCGAAGCGGGGAACCGGCGTCAGATAGCCGAGCCTAGTCAACGTGTAGGTCAGCCGCGACACGGTCGGTTTGGGCAGATTGGTGCGCGCCGCAATCTCCTGATTGCCGAGCAGGCCGTCATTGGGTTGGAACGCGCGCAATACATCCAGTCCGCGGGAAAGCGCGACGACGAAATTCCGATCGGTCGCAGTCTTCTTTCCTGTACGCTTCATCCCTGATCTGCTTCTTGCGCGGAGTCGTTGACAACGTCCGTGCTTCAAAATAACCCTGCCGTCAAGATGCGGAATTAAATTCCGCACCGCGAAATCGAATAAAAGCAAATCCCCACCAAGGAGGGACACCGTGAGCGAAGTGGTCAAGCTTGAGCGTCATGATGAGGTCGGCATCGTCACGGTCAACAGCCCGCCGGTCAATGCGCTGAGTGCCGCGGTCCGCGGCGGCATTCTGGAATGCATCAAGGCCGCGATCGCCGATCCCGCCATCAAGGGCATCGTGCTGACCTGCGCCGGCCGCACCTTCATCGCGGGCGCCGACATCACCGAATTCGGCAAGCCGCCGAAGCCGCCGGCCCTCAACGACGTGCTGTCCGAGATCGAGAATTCGCCGAAGCCCGTCGTTGCCGCGATCCACGGCACCGCCCTCGGCGGCGGCCTCGAGGTCGCGCTCGCCTGTCATTTCCGTGTCGCTGTGAAGGAGGCCAAGCTCGGCCTGCCCGAGGTGAAGCTGGGCCTGTTGCCGGGCGCCGGCGGAACCCAGCGCCTGCCGCGCGCGGTCGGGCCTGAGCTCGCAGTCAAGATGATCGTCGGCGGCGACCCGATCGGCGCCGCCGAAGCGCTGAAGAACGGCCTGATCGAGGAGATCGTCGAGGGGCCGGCCTCGGGCGGCGAAGCCTTCGTGCGCAAGCTGCTGGCCGAGAAGCGCCCGCTGCGCCGCCTGCGCGACGACGATTCCAAGCTCGCGGCCGCCAAGGCCGACCGCTCGATCTTCACCAATGCCGTCGCCGCCATGACCAAGAAGTCGCGCGGCTTGGAAGCGCCGTTCGCGGCGGCCGATGCCGTCGGCTGTGCCATCGACCTTCCGTTCGACGAAGGGTTGAAGAAGGAGCGCGAGGGCTTCCTGAAGCTCGTCGCCAGCGACCAGTCCAAGGCGCAGCGCTATGCGTTCTTCGCCGAGCGCGAAGCCGCCAAGATCGCGGGCGTCCCCGAAGGCACCAAGTCGCGCCCTGTGAACCGTGTCGCCATTCTCGGCGCCGGCACCATGGGCGGCGGCATCGCGATGTCGTTCGCCAATGCCGGCATCCCGGTCACGCTGATCGAGACCGCCGAGGAGCAGCTCAAGCGCGGCATGGGCGTCATGCAGAAGAACTGGGAAGCGACCGCGGCGCGCGGCGGCATCCCGGCGGACGCGCCCGCCAAGCGCATGGCGCTGATCGACGGCAAGGTCGGCATCGAGAATGTCGGCGACGCCGACCTCGTCATCGAGGCCGTGTTCGAGACCATGGCGGTGAAGAAGGAGGTGTTCGGCAAGCTCGACCAGTACGCCAAGCCGGGCGCGGTGCTCGCCTCCAACACCTCGTACCTGAACATCGACGAGATCGCGAAGTCGACCAAGCGTCCGCAGGACGTGCTCGGCATGCACTTCTTCTCGCCGGCCAACGTCATGAAGCTGTGCGAGATCGTGCGTGCCGACAAGACCGCGCCGGACGCGCTCGTGACGGCCGTCACGATCGCGCGCAAGATCGCGAAGGTGCCGGCCGTGGTCGGCGTCTGCGACGGCTTCGTCGGCAACCGCATGCTGGCCCAGCGCGGCAAGCAGTCCGAGAAGCTGCTGTTCGAAGGCGCTCTGCCGCAGCAGGTCGATGCCGTCGTCACCAAGTTCGGCATGCCGATGGGCCCGTTCGCGATGGGCGACCTCGCCGGCCTCGACATCGGCTGGCGCTCGCGCAAGGACCGCGGCATCAAGTCGGAGATCGCGGACGCGCTGTGCGAAGCCGGCCGCTTCGGTCAGAAGACCGGCAAGGGCTACTACAAGTACGAAGCCGGCAGCCGCGCTCCGCTGCCCGACCCTGAAGTCGAGAAGCTGATCGACGAGACGCTGCTGCGCCTCGGCCGCAAGAAGCGCGTCGTCAGCGACGAGGAGATCCTCGAGCGCATGATGTATCCGATGATCAACGAGGGCGCGAAGATCCTGGAAGAGGGCATCGCGGCGCGTCCCTCCGACATCGACGTGGTCTGGCTCTACGGCTATGGCTGGCCGATCTACCGCGGCGGTCCGATGTACTGGGCCGACAGCGTCGGCCTCAAGCACATCGCCGATCGCCTGTCGTTCTACGCCAAGGAGACCAACGACCCGAGCCTCGAGCCCGCCCCGCTGCTGAAGAAGCTCGCCGCCGAAGGCAAGACGTTCGCCTCGCTCGCGGCGGCGTCGAAGGCGGCGTGATCAAGGGCGCCGTGGCCGCGATGTCTCGCTCCGGGCAACGCTCTCTCCGTTCCCTCCCCCCTTGTGGGGGAGGGGCAGGGAGGGGGGTAGCCCCGGGCACCAGCGTTTGTGGCCACCCCCTTCCCCAACCCTTCCCCACAAGGGGGAAGGGAGCCTGGGCAGTTTGCCCGCCTCACTGCAATCAAGACCATTCATGACCCATCCCGGCGAACAGTTTTACCCCGAGGGCGTGCGTTGGGACGATCCCATCGTCCAGGGCACGCTCCCGGATCTCCTGTCGAAGGCCGCCGCCGAGTACGGCCCGCGCACCGCGTTGGAGTTCCGGGACCGTCCGATCAGCTACACCGAGCTCGCAGCTCAGGCCGAGCGCGCGGCAGCGGCGTTCCTGCGCGCCGGCATCGGCAGGAGCTCTTCCGTCGCGCTGTTCCTCGGCAACACGCCGGACCATCCCGTCAATTTCTTCGGCGCGCTCAAGGCCGGCGCCCGGGTCGCGCACCTCTCGCCGCTCGACGGCGAGATCGCGCTGACGCACAAGGTCTCCGACTCCGGCTCGCGCCTGCTGGTCACCTCGAACCTCCAGGCCTTGCTGCCGACCGCGCTGAAATTCCTTGAGAAGGGGCTGATCGACCGCCTGGTCGTCTGCGAGGACGATCATTGGGGCAAGATCGGCACGCCGCAGGCGATGATCCCCGATGATCCCCGTATCGTGACCTTCAAGACCTTCGTCGAGGGTGCCATCGCGCCGGCGCAATGGCCGACAGTGACCGCCGCCGACGTCGCGCTGCTGCAATATACCGGCGGCACCACCGGCCTGCCCAAGGGCGCGATGCTCACGCACGGCAATCTCACCGCGGCGGTGTCGATCTACGACGTCTGGGGCAAGCCGTCGCGCGTAGCGCGTGGCGATGCCATCGAGCGCGTGATCTGCGTGCTGCCGCTGTTCCACATCTACGCGCTCACCGTCGTGCTCCTGTCCTCGCTCAGCCGCGGCAATCTGATCTCGCTGCACCAGCGCTTCGACGTCGAGGCCGTGATGCGCGACATCGAGGTCAAGCGCGCGACCTACTTTCCGGGCGTGCCGACGATGTGGATCGCGATCGCCGCGCTGCCTGATCTGGACAAGCGCGACTTCTCCTCGCTCGCCACCATCGGCTCCGGCGGCGCGCCGCTGCCGGTCGAGATCGCGAATTTCTTCGAGCGCAAGGTCGGCAAGAAGCTGCGCAGCGGCTGGGGCATGACCGAGACCTGCTCGCCCGGCACCGGCCACCCGCCTGACGGTCCCGAGAAGCCGGGCTCGATCGGGCTGATGCTGCCCGGCATCGAGCTCGACGTCGTCGCGCTCGACGATCCCCGGCGCGTGCTGCCGCCGGGCGAAGTCGGCGAGATCCGCATCAAGGGTCCGAACGTCACTGGAGGCTACTGGAACAGGCCGGAAGGATCCACGGATGCCTTCGTCGACGGCCGCTTCCTCACCGGCGACATCGGCTATGTCGACACCGACGGCTATTTCTTCCTGGTCGACCGCAAGAAGGACATGATCATCTCCGGCGGCTTCAACGTCTATCCGCAGATGATCGAGCAGGCGATCTACACCATATCAGGCGTGCACGAGGTGATCGTGCTCGGCATCCCCGACCAGTACCGCGGCGAAGCCGCAAAGGCCTTCATCAAGCTGAAGCCCGGCGCAAAGCCGTTCTCGCTCGACGAGCTGCGCGCGCAGCTCAATGGCAAGCTCGGCAAGCACGAACTGCCGGCCGAGGTCGAGTTCGTCGACGATCTGCCGCGCACGCCGGTCGGAAAATTGTCGCGCCACGAATTGCGCCAGCAGCAGAAACCGTCACAATCCACCAAAACCGCATCAGGAGTCCGTTCTTGACCGACGCCGTCATCGTTTCCACCGCCCGCACCCCGATCGGCAAGGCCTATCGCGGCGCGCTCAATGCCACCGAGGGGGCAACCCTGCTCGGCCACGCCATCGGCGAGGCCGTCGCGCGCGCCAAGGTCGACCCGAAGGAGATCGAGGACGTCGTGATGGGCGCAGCCCTCCAGCAGGGCGCGACCGGCGGCAACATCGCGCGCAAGGCGCTGCTGCGCGCCGGCCTGCCCGTCACCGTCGCCGGTACCACCATCGACCGGCAGTGCGCCTCCGGTCTTCAAGCCATCGCGCTGGCCGCGCGTTCGGTGCTCTTCGACGGCGTCGAGATCGCGGTTGGCGGCGGCGGCGAGTCGATTTCGCTGGTGCAGAACGACAAGATGAACGGCTTCCACGCCCAGGACCCCGCGCTGCTCAAGATCAAGGGCGAGGTCTACATGCCCATGATCGACACCGCGGAAGTCGTCGCCAAGCGCTACGGCATCTCGCGCGAACGCCAGGACGAATATTCGCTGGAGAGCCAGCGCCGCACCGCCGCCGCGCAGCAGGGCGGCAAGTTCAAGGACGAGATCGCCCCGATCACCACGCAGATGGCCGTCACCGACAAGGCGACCGGCGCCGTGTCGATGAAGGAGGTCACGCTGTCGCAGGACGAAGGTCCGCGCCCCGAGACCACCGCTGAGGGCCTCGCCGGCCTCAAGCCCGTGCGCGGCGACGGTTTCACCGTCACCGCCGGCAACGCCAGCCAGCTCTCCGACGGCGCCAGCGCCTGCGTGATCATGAGCGACAAGGAAGCCGCCAGGCGGGGCCTCAAGCCGCTCGGCATCTTCCGCGGCTTCGTCTCCGCCGGCTGCGAGCCGGACGAGATGGGCATCGGCCCGGTCTTCGCGGTGCCGCGCCTCCTCAAGCGCCACGGCCTCAGCGTCGACGACATCGGCCTGTGGGAGCTCAACGAAGCCTTCGCGGTGCAGGTGCTGTATTGCCGCGACAAGCTCGGCATCGACCCCGAGAAGATCAACGTCGATGGCGGCGCGATCGCGGTCGGCCATCCCTACGGCATGTCGGGCGCGCGCCTCACCGGCCACGCCCTGATCGAAGGCCGCCGCCGCAAGGCGAAATACGCGGTCGTCACCATGTGCGTCGGCGGCGGCATGGGCGCGGCGGGATTGTTCGAGGTGCTGCAGTAGATGTTTCTGTCATTCCGGGGCGCCGCGAAGCGGCGAGCCCGGAATCCATAACCACCAGTCGGGGATATGGATTCCGGGCCTGCGCCTTACGGCGTATCCCGGAATGACGGCGGGTTTGGTAAGAACAAGATCGCTCACAGGAGGATCCGATGGATCTCGCATTCACGAAAGAAGAGCAGGCGTTTCGCGAGGAAGTGCGGCAGTTCTTCCGCGACAACGTGCCGCCGGATACGCGGCGCAAGCTGGTCGAGGGCCGCCACCTCTCGAAGGACGAGATGGTGAATTGGTGGCGCATCCTCAACAAGAAGGGCTGGGGCGTCAGCCACTGGCCGAAGGAATATGGCGGCACCGGGTGGACCGCCGTGCAGCACTACATCTTCAACGAGGAGCTTCAGGCTCACCCGGCGCCGCAGCCGCTCGCCTTCGGCGTCAGCATGGTCGGTCCGGTCATCTACACCTTCGGCAACGAGGAGCAGAAGAAGAAGTACCTGCCGCGCATCGCCAATGTCGACGATTGGTGGTGCCAGGGCTTCTCCGAGCCCGGCTCCGGCTCCGACCTCGCCTCGCTCAAGACCAAGGCCGAGCGCAAGGGCGACAAGTGGATCATCAACGGCCAGAAGACCTGGACCACGCTGGCCCAGCACGCCGACATGATCTTCTGCCTCTGCCGCACCGACAACAACGCCAAGAAGCAGATGGGCATCTCCTTCATCGTGTTCTCGATGAAGTCGAAGGGCGTCACCGTGCGCCCGATCCAGACCATCGACGGCGGCCATGAGGTCAACGAGGTGTTCTTCGACGACGTCGAGGTGCCCATCGAGAACCTGATCGGCGAGGAGAACAAGGGCTGGGATTACGCGAAATTCCTGCTCGGCAACGAGCGCACCGGCATCGCCCGCGTCGGCGTCTCCAAGGAGCGCATCCGCCGCATCAAGGAACTCGCCTCCAAGGTCGAATCCGGCGGCAAGCCGATCATCCAGGACGCGGCGTTCCGCGAGAAGCTCACCGCCTGCGAGATCGAGCTGAAGGCGCTCGAGCTCACCCAGCTCCGCGTCGTCGCCGACGAAGGCAAGCACGGCAAGGGCAAGCCGAACCCGGCGTCCTCGGTGCTGAAGATCAAGGGCTCCGAGATCCAGCAGACCACCACCGAGCTGCTGATGGAAGTGATCGGCCCGTTCGCTGCACCCTACGACGAGCACGGCGACGACGGCTCCAACGAAGCCATGGACTGGACCGCCCAGATCGCGCCGAGCTACTTCAATAACCGCAAGGTCTCGATCTACGGCGGCTCCAACGAGATCCAGCGCAACATCATCGCCAAGGCGGTGCTGGGGCTGTGATCTGCCCCCTCTCCGCGACGGCGGGGAGGGCAATATTCCACCGTCATTCCGGGGCGCGACGAAGTCGCGAACCCGGAATCCATCGGGCCGCATACGCTGAGGCGAAATGGATTCCGGGCCTGGCCCTTCGGGCCATCCCGGAATGACGAAGTTAGATAAGTCCGGGTACAAGGAACCAAAGAAATGGATTTTGATCTGTCCGAGGAGCAGCGGCTTCTCAAGGAAAGCATCGACGGCCTGCTGACCGATTCCTACGATTTCGAGCAGCGCAAGAAGTACATGAAGGAGAAGGGCGGCTGGAGCAAAACGGTCTGGCTCAAGCTCGCCGAGCAGGGCCTGCTCGGCCTGCCCTTCGCGGAGGCCGATGGCGGCTTCGGCGGCGGCGGCGTCGAGACCATGATCGTGATGGAGGCGCTCGGCAAGGCGCTGGTGCTGGAGCCCTATCTCGCAACGGTCGTGATCGGCGGCGGCTTCCTGCGCCATGCCGGCACCGATGCGCAGAAGGCCGCGCATGTGCCGGGCATCATCGACGGCAGCAAGACGTTCGCCTTCGCCCAGCTCGAGAAGAACTCGCGCTACGATCTCTTCGACGTCTCGACGACCGCGAAGAAGAAGGGCGATGGCTGGATCATCGACGGCGAGAAGTTCGTCGTGCTCAACGGCGAGAACGCCGACACCCTCATCGTCACCGCGCGCACCAAGGGCGATCGCCGTGACAAGAGCGGCATCGGCGTGTTCCTGGTCCCGGCGAACGCCAAGGGCGTGGCCAAGAAGGGCTATCCGACCCAGGACGGCCTGCATGCCGCCGACATCACCTTCACCGGTGTCGAGGTCGGTCCCGACGCCCTGCTCGGCAACCCCGAGGACTCCCTCGCGCTGATCGAGCGCGTGGTGGACGAAGCCCGCGTTGCGCTCTGCGCCGAGGCGGTCGGCCTGATGGACGAGTCGCTCAAGACCACGGTCGAGTACATCAAGACGCGCAAGCAGTTCGGCGTCGCCATCGGCTCGTTCCAGTCGCTGCAGCACCGCGCCTCCGACATGTTCGTCGCCGCCGAGCAGGCGCGCTCGATGTCGATGTTCGCGACCATGGCGGGTGATTTCGAGGACGCCAAGGAGCGCACGAATGCGATCGCTGCGGCCAAGGTGCAGATCGGCAAGTCGCTGAAATTCGTCGGCCAGCAGTCGATCCAGCTCCACGGCGGCATCGGCATGACCATGGAGGCGAAGATCGGCCACTACTTCAAGCGCCTCACCATGATCGAGAACACGTTCGGCGACACCGAGTATCACCAGCGCCGCGTCGCCGATGCGGGCGGGTTGATCTAGTCACCTGGCGCGAGACGGCAGCCGCACAAAGATCGTCATGCCCGGGCTTGTCCCGGGCATCCACGTCTTGGCGGCAAGGAAGAAATGTGGATGGTCGGACATAGGCGAGCGGAAGCGACGCCGTCCTTCAGACGGCTATGCCCGGCCATGACGGAGCAGGCGAGCACGAAATAGAAGAGGGAGCCCAACACCCATGAAAAACACCCCGTTCGATCTCACCGGCAAGGTCGCCTTGGTCACCGGCTCCAGCCGCGGCATCGGCCGCTCCTCCGCCGAACTTCTTGCCAGGCTCGGCGCCAAGGTCGTGGTCTCCTCGCGCAAGCTTGAGGCCTGCAAGGAAGTCGCCGACGGCATCAACGCGTCCGGCGGTGACGCCATCGTCATCCCCTGCAACATCGCGCGCAAGAGCGAGGTCGAGGCGCTGATCGCGGGTGCCACGAAGCACTACGGCAAGATCGACATCCTCGTTTGCAACGCCGCCGTGAACCCGTATTACGGCCCGCTGCTCGACATCACCGATGAAGCCTTCGACAAGATCATGGGCTCGAACGTCAAGAGCAACATCTGGCTCTCCGCGCTCGCGATCCCGCAGATGGCCGAGCGCGGCAAAGGCTCCGTCGTCATCATCTCCTCGATCGGGGGCTTGCGCGGCTCCACCGTGATCGGCGCCTACGGCATCTCGAAAGCCGCCGACTTCGCGCTGTGCCGTTCGCTCGCGGGCGAATGGGGCCCGAAGGGCGTGCGCGTCAACTGCATCGCGCCCGGCCTCGTCAAGACCGATTTCGCCCGCGCGCTGTGGGAAGACGAAGCCAACCTCAAGCGCCGCACCGCCACCACGCCGCTTCGCCGCATCGGCGAGCCCGACGAAATCGCCGGCGCGGTCGCCTATCTCGCCTCCGATGCGTCGAGCTTCATGACCGGCCAGACCATCGTCATCGACGGCGGCGTGACGACGGCGGCAGTGTAGGCCTCTCACGACGTGCAATTGCACCGACGCTGCGCTTCCCTTACCCTCCCCCTCCAGGGGAGGGTCGCTCGCGCAAACGCGCGAGCGGGGTGGGGTGAAGCCACAGCAATGGTCTCAACATCGATCCGACGCGCCGCCGCAAAGAAGCTGAGAGCGAATACGACGCCCCACGAGCGCATCCTGTGGTGTGCCCTCAAGGAGCTTCCGCTCGAAGGCTCGCACTTCCGCCGTCAGGCGCCGATCGGCCCTTACATCGTTGACTTCTTCTGTCCAGCCAAGCGCCTCATCATCGAGCTCGACGGCGGCCACCACAACGAGGACGACACAGCCAAACGTGATCTCGAACGCCAACATTGGCTCGAGAACGAAGGCTATCGCGTCATCCGCTTCTGGAACTCGGAGATCATGACCGACCTGACCGCCGTGCTCGAACGGATCTATGTCGAGCTGTACGGATCGCGTGAGGCGGAAGCCACACCTTTGAAGCATCGTCGAACATGACGTTCGAGCGCCTCTTTTTTACCCTCCCCTGGAGGGGGAGGGTCGCTGCGCATGCAATGCGCAGCGGGGTGGGGTGACAGACCATCCGCGAATGCGGTGGTTCTGAACGCGTGTCAAAGGGCCTTCTGAAACGAATGTGAGACCGCCGTTGTGGCTTCACCCCACCCCGCTCGCGCTTCGCGCGATCGACCCTCCCCCTCCAGGGGAGGGTAGGTCGGCCACCTTGACCTCTTGCTGGCAATCCCGTTTCTTTGGCGCGACACAATGATCCTCCGCAGGGAAAACGCCAAGGTAAGCCGCCATGTCTTTCGTCCTCGCCATCGACCAGGGCACCACCTCCTCGCGCGCGATCGTGTTTCGCGGCGATATTTCCATCGCGGCCAAAGCGCAAGCCGAATTCCCGCAGCACTTTCCGGCCTCGGGCTGGGTCGAGCACGAGCCGGAGGACATCTGGACCTCGACGGTGATGGTCTGCCGCGAGGCGATCGCGCAGGCCGGCATCACCGCCAAGGACATCGCCGCGATCGGCATCACCAACCAGCGCGAGACCACCGTGGTGTGGGACCGCGCCACCGGCCAGGCCGTGCACCGCGCCATCGTCTGGCAGGACCGCCGCACCGCTGACATCTGCGCGAAACTCAAGGCAGAAGGCCGCGAGCCGGTGATCTCGCAGAAGACCGGCCTGATCATCGATCCCTATTTCTCCGGCACCAAGGTCGCCTGGATCCTGGACCACGTCCCCGGCGCCCGGGCGCGCGCCGCGCGCGGCGAGCTCATGTTCGGCACCGTCGATTGTTACCTGCTCTGGCGCCTCACCGGCGGCAAGGTGCACGCCACCGACGCCACCAACGCCTCGCGCACGCTGCTGTTCAACATCCACACCGGCCAGTGGGACGACGAGCTGCTGGAGATCATCGGCGTGCCGCGCTCGATGCTGCCCGAGGTGAAGGATTCCTCCGCCCGGTTCGGCGAGAGCACGCCCGACCTGTTCGGCGGCGCCATCGCGATCTCCGGCATCGCCGGCGACCAGCAGGCCGCCACCATCGGCCAGGCCTGCTTCCGCCCGGGCATGATGAAGTCCACCTACGGCACCGGCTGCTTCGCGCTGCTCAACACCGGCACCACGCCGGTGGTGTCGAAGAACAAGCTGCTCACCACCGTCGCCTACCAGCTCGACGGCAAACGCACCTACGCGCTGGAAGGCTCCATCTTCGTCGCCGGCTCGGCGGTGCAATGGCTGCGCGACGGCCTCGGCATCATCAAGCACGCCGCCGAGACCGGACCTCTTGCCGATCAGTCGGACTCCATGCAGAGCGTCTATCTCGTCCCGGCCTTCGTCGGCATGGGCGCACCCTACTGGAATCCGCGCGTCCGCGGCGCGCTGTTCGGCCTCACCCGCAACACCGGCCCGGCCGAGCTCGCCCATGCCGCGCTCGAAAGCGTCTGCTACCAGACTTACGACCTCTGGGCCGCGATGCGCGCGGACTGGCCGAGCTCGGAAACCGCCAGCGTCGTGCTCCGCGTCGACGGCGGCATGACCGCCTCGGACTGGACCATGCAGCGCCTCGCCGATCTCTTGGACGCCCCGGTCGATCGCCCCGTCATTCAGGAAACCACGGCGCTGGGCGCCGCCTACCTCGCCGGCCTCAATGCCGGCGTTTATCCCGAGCCGACCAAGTTCGCCGACAACTGGCGCCTCGAGCACCGCTTCAAGCCGAACATGAGCCAGGCGACGCGCGAGCGAAAGCTGGCGGGTTGGGCAAGGGCGGTGAAGGGCGTGCTGGCGAGCGACGAGGGGGAGGGGTAGGCACGGCTCTCTCGCCGGGTCGTCCCTGCCTAGTGCGCAATTGCGCACGGGCGCAGGGACCCATACCGCGAGGTCTGTCGATAACAGGCAGAGCCAATCCCGAACGACCAGTCTTCGCCAAACCACTCCCTGTGGCTATGGTCAACGCTCGCTATGCTCGCTTGTCCGGGACGACAACGGAGCGTGTAGCGACAGTTCTCGCATTTCTCGGGATGAAGTGGAGCAAGCATGATCCTCCCCGACGGCTATTCCGACGTACCCGCCGGCAAGATCGCCGCCGTCGTCACGCATCTGGAGATGACTGCACCTCCCGCGCGCCGCGCCGATCCCCCCGGCACCTGGACCCTGCGCAAGGTCGACGCCCCCGCGCTTCCTTGGTACCGCGATCTCTTCCGCCGCGTCGGCGAGAACTGGCTGTGGTTCTCGCGCGCACGCATGACCGATGCAGAGCTCGCCGCAATCATCCACGCGCCGGGAATCGAAGTCTACGCCCTCGCCCTGGACGGCCGCGACGAAGGCCTGCTCGAGTTGGACTTCCGCGAGCCCGGCCAGTGCGAGCTGGTCTATTTCGGCGTCACCGCACCCTTGATCGGCACCGGCGCCGCCCGCTTCCTGATGAACCGCGCGCTGGAGCTGGCATGGTCGCGCGATCTCCGCCGCGTCTGGGTCCACACCTGCACGCTCGACCACCCATCGGCCGTCGCCTTCTATCAGCGCTCCGGCTTCCGCGCGTTCCGCCGCCAGATCGAGATCGCCGACGATCCGCGCCTCGACGGCACCGCGCCGCGCGATGCGGCGAAGCATGTGCCGATCATCGAATAGTGCACGGCTGCCTCCCCACCGTCATTCCGGGGCGCGCCACTTGGCGCGAGCCCGGAATCCATTTGTCAGCAGGAGACGATGCACGATGGATTCCCAGATGCGCAATTGCGCATCATAGCTCGCGCTTCGCGCGCCCCGCTCGCGATCGGCGGGCCGGCGCGGGCGTGCGTCCATGTTCATGATGTCGCAGCGGAGCTCGCCCTGTCCGCTATTGCTGAAGAACTGGCAGGCGATGATCTTCGACGGCGTCAGGAAGCCGATCGGGCGGTCCCTGGGCTTGGGCGGCGCCGATCATCGGCAACAGGATCGATATCAGGATCAGTCCGCGCAATCCCACATGCCATTCCCAATCACCTGTCGAAATTCACCGCTGTGGTGTTGGCGCCGCAGACCAGAACCGCGACGCGTTCGGCTGGTGACGGACGATAGCGGCCCGAGAGCACCGCGGCAAAGGCGGCGGCGCCGCCGGGCTCGGCCACGAGGCGCAAGTGCGACCATAGCGCGGCCTGGGCCTGCCGGATCGCATCGTCGCTGACCAGGACGACGCGCTCGACATGTGCCCGTGCGACCGGAAACATCAATGCGCCGACGCGGCGCGGCGCAAGGCTGTCGGCGGCGATGCCGCCGGCCGGCGCATCGACCGGCGCGCCCGCCGCGAACGCGGCGTGCAGGGTCGGCGATTGCTCCGGCTCGACCGCGACGATGCGTGTCGTGCCGGCATACCACGCCGCAATGCCGCCGATCAGCCCGCCGCCGCCGACCGCCACCAGCAGCGTATCGATGCCTGGCGCGTCCTGCTCCAGCTCCAGTCCGACGCTGCCCTGGCCGAGCAGGGTCTCGACCTGATCGTAGGCATGGACGGCAAGCGCGCCGGTCTGCGCGACATGCGCCTCGCTCGCGGCGAGCGCATCGGCGTAGCGGCTGCCCGCGATCATGAGCTTTGCGCCATAACCCCTGATCCTTTCGGCCTTGGCCGGCGAGGTAATGTCAGGCACGAAGATCGTGGCGGGAATGCCGAGCCGCTGCGCCGCATAGGCCACGGCCGCGCCGTGATTGCCGCCGGACGCGGCGACGACACCGGCCTCCGGCACCTGCCGCAGCAGCAGGTTGGCGAAGGCGCCCCGCGCCTTGAACGATCCGGAATGCTGCAGCATCTCGAGCTTGAACGTGAGGGGCGCGGACGGCAGGCCGAAATCGGAAAGGTCGGCCTGAAGGAGCGGCGTGCGCCTGACATGCGGACGGATGACCGCCTCGGTCGCCGCAATCCGCTCCCGCGTGATGTCCATTGTCGCTGTCATGATGCTGTCCTTGATAGCGTATCGGAGAGTTGACATCAATTAGGTAATTAGCAAAATGGCTAAATGAAGTTTGCCGTCGCCTTGCGCGCGCTCGCCAACGAACGCCGCCTGCAGATCCTGGAATGGCTGCGGGATCCGCGGCGGCATTTTCGCGAGCAGGCCGATGGCGACCTCGTCGAGGACGGCGTCTGCGGATTGCTGATCGCCGAAAAGCTCGGCGTCAGCGCCCCGACGGTGAGCGAGCACATGCGGGTGCTGACCGCCGCAAAGCTGGTGCGCGCCAAGCGGATCAAGCAGTGGACGATGTACAAGCGGAACGAGACGGCGATCGCCGCGATCAAGCGCTCGATCCAGGACGGACTTTGAGCGTGGTGCGCGTCATGCTGTCGCGGGCGCCGTTGCAGCCGGCGCAATGCTCCGTTTCCGAGATTTTTGTTGCGCCGCGTCGATCTGGTCGTGGAAACTAAACGGCCCTGCCTTGTCCAACGATCGAGAAGAGCGAGAACCATGTTCCTGATCGGCCAATATGATTCCCCCTTCGTCCGCCGCGTCGCGATTGCGCTCCGGCTTTACGGGCTCGCCTTCGAGCACAGGCCGTGGTCGACCTTCGGCGATGCCGACAAGATCGCGCCGTACAATCCGCTGCGCCGGGTGCCGACGCTGGTGCTCGACGACGGCGAGGCGCTGATCGAGAGCACGATCATCCTCGACTATCTCGACGAGCTCGCCGGCGAGGCAAAGGCGATGCTGCCGCGCGGCGGCGCCGAGCGGCGCAGGCATTTGCGCATCTGCGCGCTCGCCTCGGGCCTCGGCGACAAGGCGGTGAGCCTGCTCTACGAGCGCGTGCTGCGGAAGGAGCAGCTCGCGCTATGGGTCGAGCGCTGCCAGGCGCAGATCGCGGACGTGCTCGGCGTGCTGGAATCCGAGCGCGCCAAGGTGACGACGCCGTACTGGCTGGGCGATCGCATCGGCCATGCCGATATCGCGGTGGCCTGCGTCGTTCGCTTCACCCGCGAGGCGCACCCGCAGCTGTTCGACGTGGCGCGCTACCCGGCGCTCGCGGCACATGCGGAGCGTTGCGAGGCGCTGGCGCCGTTCAAGGAGATCGTGCAGCCGCTGGCGCCGCCAAAGGGGTGATTCATCCCGATGTCATTCCGGGGCGCGCGAAGCGCGAGCCCGGAATCCATCGTGCCGCGGATGATGCGGAGAAATGGATTCCGGGCTCGCGCCAAAAGGCGCGCCCCGGAATGACGGCGGGTGGCGAGGCCGAAAGCTCAAGACCGGCGCAGCAGCCGATGATGGAATACTACCGCTGTTTTGCCCGACGCCGCAACTCGCTTTCGGCAAGACCGAAATTGCTCAAGCTTTTCAACCCCATCGCTACTGTGCATGGGGTTGTTTTCGCAGTTTTTGCTTGGAGACGCGGCTAACCCGCCCCCACGCGCTTCTTCTGCCAGACCAGATGCACCGCGCAGGTGCAGCCCGGCGGGTGCGAGGCGAGGTCCTTGGGGGCCTCGTCATTCGCGGGCGTCGCCGTAAAGGTCTTGTCGCTCGCGCTCTGCTGCGAGGGAATGTAGTTCAGCACCGGCGCGAGCCAGCGCTCGGCTTCCGCGATGGTCATGCCCTTGCGCGCTGCATAGTCCTCGACCTGGTCGCGCTCGATCTTGCCGACGCCGAAATAATAGCTCTCGGGGTTCGCGAAATAGAGCCCTGATACGGAGGAGCCCGGCCACATCGCAAAGCTCTCGGTCAGCTTCACGCCGGCCGTCGCCTCGGCATCGAGCAGTTCGAACAGCGTCGCCTTCTCGGTGTGATCGGGCTGGGCGGGATAGCCCGGCGCCGGGCGAATGCCCTGGTACTTCTCCAGGATCAGCTCCTCGCTGGAGAGCGCCTCGTCCGGTGCATAGGCCCAGAACTCGCGGCGCACACGGGCATGCATGCGCTCGGCAAAGGCTTCGGCGAGGCGGTCGGCCAGCGCCTTGCACAGGATCGAGGAGTAGTCGTCGTTGGCGCTTCTGAAGCGATCGGCGACCGCGTCCTCGCCGATGCCAGCGGTGACGACGAAGCCGCCGATGTAGTCGGGCACGCCCGCGGGCGCGATGAAGTCGGCGAGCGCGGCGTTGAAGCGGCCCTCGCGCTTCTCGAGCTGCTGGCGCAGCGTGTGCAGCGTCGCGACTTTCTTCGCGCGGCTCTCGTCGGCATAGAGCACGATGTCGTCGCCCTGCGCATTCGCCGGCCAGAAGCCGATCGTCGCGCGGGCCCGGAACCATTTCTCCTTCACGATGGTGTCGAGCATCTTGCGCGCGTCGTCGTAGAGCGAGCGCGCGACCTCGCCGACCTTGGCGTCGTCGAGAATGGCGGGGAAGCGCCCGGCGAGCTCCCAGGTCTGGAAGAACGGCGTCCAGTCGATGTAAGGCACGAGCTCGGCGAGATCGTACTCGTCGAAGCTGCGGATGCCGAGGAAGGTCGGCTTCACCGGCTTGCTCTTGGCGAAGTCGACCGGCACGCGGTTGGCGCGGGCGGCCTCGAGCTTCAGGCGCTTCTTGTCCGCCTGCGCGCGCAGATGCGCCTCCGAGATCCTGGCGTATTCGGCCCGCACCTCGGCGGCATAGGCCTCGCGCTTCTCGGGCGAGAGCAGCGAGGACGCGACGCCGACGGCGCGGCTGGCGTCGTTGACGTGCACGACGGGACCGGCGCGATAGCTCGGATCGATCTTCACGGCGGTATGCACGCGGCTGGTCGTGGCGCCGCCGATCAGCAGCGGCAGCTTGAGGCCTTCGCGCTGCAATTCGCCGGCGAAGAACGCCATCTCGTCGAGCGAGGGCGTGATCAGGCCCGACAGCCCGACGATGTCGGCCTTCTCGGCTTTCACGGTCTCGACGATCTTGGCGGCCGGCACCATCACGCCGAGATCGATGACCTCGAAATTGTTGCACTGGAGCACGATGCCGACGATGTTCTTGCCGATGTCGTGGACGTCGCCCTTGACCGTCGCAAGCACGATCTTGCCGGCGGACGAGGAGCCCTCCGTGCCGATGCCGTTTGCGAGGTTGCGCGCCTTCTCTTCCTCCATGAACGGCATGAGGTAAGCAACGGCCTGTTTCATGACGCGCGCGGACTTGACGACCTGCGGCAGAAACATCTTGCCGTCGCCGAAGAGGTCGCCGACCACGTTCATGCCGGCCATCAGCGGCCCCTCGATGACATCGAGCGGACGCGAGGACTTCTTGCGGGCCTCCTCGGTATCCTGCTCGATGAATTCGGTGATGCCGTGCACCAGCGAATGCGACAGTCGCTTCTCCACCGGCCATTCGCGCCAGGCGAGATCGGCTTCCTTGCCTTCGGTCTTCTTGCCGCGGAATTTCTCCGCCAGCGCCAGCAGGCGTTCGGACGCACCTGGATCGCGGTTGAGGACGACGTCCTCGCAGGTCTGGCGCAGCTCGGGATCGATGTCGTCATAGACGATCATCTGACCGGCATTGACGATGCCCATGTCCATGCCGGCCTTGATGGCGTGATACAGGAACACCGAGTGCATGGCCTCGCGCACCGGCTCGTTGCCGCGGAACGAGAACGATAGGTTGGAGACGCCGCCGGAGACATGGGCGCCCGGCAGGTTCTGCCGGATCCAGCGCGTCGCCTCGATGAAGTCGACGCCGTAATTGTTGTGCTCCTCGATGCCGGTCGCGATCGCGAAGATGTTCGGATCGAAGATGATGTCCTCCGGCGGGAAGCCGACGCGGCCCACCAGGATGTCGTAGGCGCGCTTGCAGATCTCGGTCTTGCGCGCGAACGTGTCGGCCTGGCCGGCCTCGTCGAACGCCATCACCACCACGGCCGCGCCGTGGCGGCGCGCGATCCGCGCTTCGTGGATGAACTTCTCCTCGCCTTCCTTCATCGAGATCGAGTTGACGACCGGCTTGCCCTGCACGCATTTCAGGCCGGCCTCGATCACCGAGAATTTCGAGGAGTCGACCATGACGGGGACGCGGGCGATGTCGGGCTCGGCGGCGACGAGGTTGAGGAAGGTCACCATCGCAGCTTCGGAGTCGAGCAGGCCCTCGTCCATGTTGACGTCGATGATCTGGGCCCCGTTTTCGACCTGGTCGCGCGCGACTTGCAGCGCGGCGGTGTAATCGCCGGCGGTGATCAGCTTGCGGAAGCGGGCCGACCCCGTGACGTTGGTACGCTCGCCGACGTTCACAAACGGGATTGCGTTGGTCAGCACGAACGGCTCGAGGCCGGAGAGCCTCAAGCGAGGTTCGATCTCCGGCACGATGCGCGGCTTGTGCGGGGCGACGGCAGTTGCGATCGCCGCGATATGGTCCGGCGTGGTGCCGCAGCAGCCGCCGACGATGTTGACGAGGCCGTCGCGGGCGAACTCGCCGATCAGGCGCGCCATGTATTCCGGGGTTTCGTCATACTGGCCGAACTCGTTGGGCAAGCCTGCGTTCGGATAGGCGCAGACGAGCGTATCGGCGACGCGGCCGATGTCGGCAATATGGGCGCGCAGATCCTCGGCGCCGAGCGCGCAGTTGAAGCCGATGGTGATGGGTTTTGCGTGCCGCACCGAATTCCAGAACGCTTCCGGCATCTGGCCCGAGAGCAGGCGGCCGGACTTGTCGGTGATGGTGCCTGATACCATCACGGGCACGTCGATGCCGAGCTCTTCGGTGATCTCGGCGATCGCATACAGCGCCGCCTTGGCGTTGAGCGTGTCGAAGATGGTCTCAACCAGCAGCAGATCGACACCGCCGTCGAGCAAGCCGCGGATCTGCTCGCCATAGGATTTGCGCAGATCGTCGAAGGTGACGGCGCGGTAGCCGGGATTGGAAACGTCGGGCGAGATCGAGGCGGTGCGGTTGGTGGGGCCGATGGCGCCGGCGACGAAGCGCGGCTTGCCATCTTCCGCCTCGACGCGCCGTGCGGCATTGCCGGCGAGGCGGGCGCCTTCGCGCGCCATCTCGTAGACGATGCCGGTGAGGTCGTAATCGGCCTGCGCGATCGAGGTCGTGGAGAAGGTGTTGGTCGCGACGATGTCGGCGCCGGCGCGCAAGTATGCGGCGTGGATGTCCTCGATCGCCTGCGGCTGGGTCAGGATCAGGAGATCGTTGTTGCCGCGCAGGTCGCGATGAAAGGTCTTGAAACGCTCGCCGCGGAAGGCGGCCTCGTCGAGCTGGAGGTTCTGGATCATCGTGCCCATGGCGCCGTCGAGCACGAGAATGCGTTCGCGCGCGGCGTTGAGGAGGGCGGTTCGCTTGGCGGATACGGGTACGGTCATCTGATCTTACGCAGCCTTCTGGGCGGTCTTGGCGCGAATGCCGAGCAAATGGCTGATCGCAAATACGAGATCGGCGCGGTTCATGGTATAGAAGTGGAAGGTGTCGACGCCGTGCTTGGCGAGCTTCTGCACCTGGCCGGCCGCGACGGTCGCGGCCACCAGCTTGCGCGTCTCGGCATCGTCGTCGAGGCCGTCGAATTTCGCGGCGAACCAGTCCGGCACGGTGGTGCCGGCGCGGGTGACGAAATTGCGTGCCTGCTTGAAATTGTGCATGGGCATGATGCCCGGCACGATCGGGATGTCGATGCCGCGGGCGCGGACGCGGTCGCGGTAGCGGAAGTAGAGGTCGTTGTCGAAGAACACCTGCGTGATCGCGCGCGTCGCACCCGCATCGACCTTGGCCTTGAGCGTGTCGATGTCGGCGTCGAAGTCGCGCGCCTCGGGGTGCTTCTCGGGATAGGCCGACACGCTCACTTCGATGTCGCCGTGCCGCTTCTTGATTCCGGCGACGAGGTCGGCCGAACTCTGGTAGCCGTCGGGATGGCTCGAATAGGGCGTGCCGATGCCGCCGACCGGATCGCCGCGCAAGGCCACGATGTGGCGGACGCCGACCTCGTGATAGCGGTCGACGATCTCGTCGATCTCGCCGCGCGAGGCGCCGACGCAGGTCAGATGCGCGGCGGGCAGCAGCGCGGTCTCCTTCAGGATGCGGGCGATGGTGGAATGGGTGCGCTCGCGGGTCGAGCCGCCGGCGCCATAGGTCACCGAGACGAATTTCGGCTCGAGCGGGGCGAGGCGCTTGATGGTGTCCCAGAGATTGCGCTCCATCTCCTCGGTCTTTGGCGGAAAGAACTCGAAGGAGATCGCAGGCCGCTTCAGGTGCCCGTGGGCCGTCGCAGGCGTCGTCACGTCAGTCATGGCACCACTCGCTCCAATTTCCGCCGGCCGTGGGGTCTAGCTTGGGAGGGCCTAAGATAAGGCAAAGGCAGTTTGGCCGACAGCCCATCGATGATGGGAAATGGCCCACTAACGCTGGATGCCGTGAGATTTAGCGCCGAACGGCTTTTGTGGTGGGAAGGCGGATCAGATAGTTTAACGTATTGTGTTTCAACGAATTTATTTGATTCAAGCGCCTTCAAATGTCAATTTTGTTAGTGGGCATGATGAATTCGTCGTGTTGCAAAGGTAATCTGTCCCAACCGGCGTCGTCCGCGACGACCCGCCCCTCTGTACCCTCTGACCTGCGCAGCCTGCCATTGCCGCCGCCCGGCCCTTCGTTAGGTTAATGCGCCATGATCCCGCTCTCAGTCCTCGACCTCTCCGTCGTTACGACAGGCACCAAGCCAGCCGCGGCGCTGCGCAACAGCATCGATCTGGCGCGCCATGTCGATGGGCTCGGCTATCTCCGCTACTGGCTCGCCGAGCATCACAACCTCGCTTCCGTCGCGAGTCCCGCGCCCGACGTCATGATCGGGCAGATCGCAGCGGTGACGAAGCACATCCGCGTCGGCTCCGGCGGCGTGATGCTGCCCAACCATGCGCCGCTGATGGTGGCCGAGCGCTTCAAGATGCTGGAGGCGCTGTTTCCCGGCCGGATCGATCTCGGTCTCGGCCGCGCGCCGGGCACCGATGGTGCGACGGCTTACGCGCTGCGCAGCCGGCTCGACCGGCGCGAGGGCGACGATTTCCTGGAGCGCCTGCACGAGCTGATTCTGTGGGAGACCCGCGAATTCCCTGCGGGCCACCCCTACAACAACGTCGTCGCGATGCCCGACGACACCAGGTTGCCGCCGATCTGGCTGCTCGGCTCCAGCGATTATTCCTCGGAACTGGCCGCACAAGTCGGCATGGGCTTCGCCTTCGCCCATCATTTCGCCACCCACGACGCGATCGATGCGATGATCCATTACCGCAATCGTTTTCAGCCCTCAGCCTGGCGTGCGAGTCCACATGCCATTCTCGCAGTCGCGGTCATTACGGCTGATACCGACGAGGAGGCGGAGAGGCTCGCCTCCTCCTTCGATCTCAACCGGCTGCGCCGTGACCGCGGTCAATATCTGCCATTGCCGAGCGTCGAGGAGGCGATCGCCTATCCGTATACGGACGCCGAGCGCACCTCGATCCTGCGCAACCGCTCGCGCCTGTTCGTCGGCAGTCCCGCGACGGTGCAGAAGAAGCTTCAGCCGCTGATCTACACCAGCAAGCCGGACGAGCTGATGGTGATCACCGCCGTGTATGACCACGAGGCGCGCAAGAAATCGTATTCGCTGCTGGCGGAGGCGTTCGGGCTGGTCAAGAACGCGGCTTAAGCAACTCGGCCCCGGACGCAGCGCAGCACGCAGCGGTGCGTTGCAGAGCCGGGGCCCCATCGCAGCTCTTGTCTCGCGGCCCCTGGGTCCCGGCTCGCGCTTCGCGCGTCCGGGACACGCATTCAATCCTGCGTCTCGCTGAACGTCGCCCGGAACGGATGTCCCGGATACACGCCGACGATGCGGAATTCGCGCGAGAAGAATTTCAGCTCCTCGATCGCGAAAGCGAGGCCCTTGTCATCGGGGTGGCCGTCGACGTCGGCATAGAATTGCGTGGCGAAGAAGTTGCCGTCGACCATGTAGCTCTCGAGCTTGGTCATGTTGACGCCGTTGGTCGCAAAGCCGCCAAGCGCCTTGTAGAGCGCGGCCGGCAAATTGCGCACCCGGAACACAAACGTGGTGACCAGCGGGCCCATGCCTTGTGGCGCCCATTTCGGCTCGCGTGCCAGCACCACGAAGCGCGTGGTGTTGTGCGCCTCGTCCTCGATGTCCTCGGCGAGAATGTCGAGGCCGTAGATCTTTGCGGCAAGGCGCGAGGCGATCGCGGCCACGGTCTTGTCCTTGCGCTCGGAGATGTCGCGGGCGCTGCCGGCGGTGTCGGCGTGCACGATCGGCTTGATGCCCAGCTTGCGGATGATGCGCCGGCACTGGCCGAGTGCATGCACATGGCTCTCGACGCTCTTGATGTCTTCGAGCCTGGTCCCCTTCACCGCCATCAGCTGGTGCCGGACCGGCAAGAACCATTCGCCGATGATGAAGAGGCCCGATGCCGGCAGCAAATGATGGATGTCGGCGACGCGGCCGGCGACCGAGTTCTCGATCGGGATCATGCCGAGCTCGGCTTCGCCCGACGAGATCGCCGACAGCGCATCCTCGAAGGTGGCGCAGGGCATCGGTTCGGCGTCGGGATAGGCCTCGACGATGGCGATATGGGAATTGGCTCCAGGCTCGCCCTGGAATGCGATTTTCAGCTTGCTCATGTCTTGAAGTGCTCCTGCCCGGCCTTGTAGCAGCGGCTCAGGATTTGGAAAGGATGCTGCGGGCGGTTTCGAGGTCGGGCGGCGTGTCGACGCCGCGGGGCACGCTGTCGACGATCATGATATCGATGCGCATACCGGCCTCGATCGCCCGTAACTGTTCCAGGCTCTCCTGGCGTTCGAGGGGCGAAGGCGGCAGCGACACGAACCGCTCCAGCGCCGCTCGGCGATAGGCATAAAGCCCGATGTGGTGGTATCGCGGTCCGTCGCCGTAGGGGGCTGTGGCGCGGGTGAAATAAAGTGCCCGCAGCCGCTTCGGCCCGATCGGCGAACCGATGGCCTTGACCACGCTCGGCGCGAGGTCCTCCTCCTTGGTGTGGATCTGCGAGGCCAATGTGACGATGTCGACCGCGGGGTCGTCGAAGGGCGGCAGCACCTCGCGGATCGTTGCCGGCGTGATGGTGGGAAAATCGCCCTGGAGATTGATCACGATCTCAGCCTTGCCCTCGGGATCGAGCTTCTGCATGGCCTCGTGGATGCGGTCGGAGCCCGACGGGTGGTCGGAGCGGGTCATCACGGCCTCGCCGCCATGGGCGGTGACGACCGAGGCGATCTCCGGCGTGTCGGTGGCCACCGCGACCCGGCCGATTGCAGCGGCTTCGGCCCGGCGCAGCACATGCACGATCATCGGCAATCCCGCGATGTCGGCGAGCGGCTTGCCGGGCAGGCGGGTGGCGGCCATGCGGGCCGGGATCAGCACCAGGATGCGGGGATCGATCATCGGGTCAAGAGCCTGGAAACGGGGCGTTTTCCGCGCCGAGAAATGCGGTGGGGACGGGCTGAAGGCCGGCTCGCTTATACGGGTTGCCAGACCCCGGGCAAACCGATATCTCAATGGCAAAACTCGGGGAAACAATAAGGAACGTTTTGATTCTCCCGAGGCTCGTCCTGGCGGCCGCTTGGGCCGCTGTTTCCTTCTTGCGGTGGGGCCTGGCCGGAAATGGACTCTTTCGAACTCAACAAGATTCTCGGTGCCGTGCTCGGCACCTGTCTCTTTCTGCTGGTGACGAGCTTCACGGCGAGCGCGCTGTTCTCCCCCAAGATGCCGGAAAAGCCGGGCTTTGAAATCGCTGTGAAGGAAGATGCCGGCCACGGCAAGGAAGGCGCGGCTGCGGCCGCACCGTCCGCGCCGATCGAGAAGCTGCTCCAGACCGCCTCCGTCGAGAAGGGCGCGGCGGCCGCCAAGAAGTGCGGCGCCTGCCACACGTTCGAGAAGGGCGGCCCGAATCGGGTCGGTCCGAACCTCTATGGCGTCGTCGGCGAGCCAAAGGGCCAGGGCCGTGGTGGCTTCAACTTCTCGGCCGCCATGAAGGCCAAGGGCGGCAACTGGACGTTCGATGACCTCAACAAGTTCATCGCCAATCCGAAGGGCTTCATTCCTGGCACCGCGATGGGCTTCGCCGGCATCCCGAAGGATTCCGAGCGCGCCGACGTTATCGCCTATCTGAACACGCTGTCGGAGCATCCGCAGCCGCTGCCGACAGCCTCCAAATAAGGCCGCCGGAACGCATCTTGGAATGAGCGGCCAGGCTGAAGAGCCTGGCCGTTTGCTTATCCAGGCCTCGCGGCCAGTTTATCGGGGCGTTTGGCCGCATCCGATCGGTCTCCGGCCTCCAAGATGAGGAAAAAGCAACACATATTCGGTCGAAACCTCGTCTATATTAGGAACTTAAAGGAGTAGTCTCCTTCAAGACAGGGATGTTGATTTGGCCATCACCCGACGCGATCTTCTGCTCACCGGCGCTGCGGCCGCAGCGCTCCCCGCTCTCGGTTCCGTGGCGGGCGTTCCCGTCGTCGGCGCGGCCGAAGCGCAGTCTTCCAATGAGCTGCCCTGGCGCCACGCGCTGTCCCTGTTCGGAAAGGTCAAGTACCCCGCCGACTTCAAGCGCTTCGACTACGTCAATCCGGACGCGCCCAAAGGCGGCGTCGCGCGCCAGATCGCCGTCGGCACATTCGACAATTTCAACATCGTCGTATCAGGTGTGAAGGGGCAGGTCGCCGGTGCCGTCGCCTTCATCTACGAATCCCTCATGACGCCCTCACTCGACGAGGTCTCGACCGAATACGGCGCGCTGGCCGAGGCGGTCAGCCACCCGGACGATTTCTCCTTCGTCACCTATCGTTTGCGGCCGCAGGCGAAATGGCATGACGGCAAGCCCGTCACGCCGGAGGACGTGATCTTCTCGCTCGATTCCTTCAAGAAGCACCATCCGATGTACTCGGCGTACTACAGCCATGTGGTGAAGGCCGAGAAGGTCGGCGAGCGCGAGGTGAAGTTCGTATTCGACGCACCGGGCAATCGCGAATTGCCGCAGATTGTGGGACAGCTTACGGTCTTGCCGAAGCATTGGTGGGAGGGGACGGACGCGCAAGGCCGCAAGCGCGATGTCTCCGCCACCACGCTCGAAGTGCCGCTCGGTTCGGGCCCCTACAGGGTCAAGGAGTTCGTGGCAGGACGGTCGATCGCGCTGGAGCGCGTCAAGGATTATTGGGGCCGCGACCTCGCCGCCAATGTTGGTCGCAACAATTTCGACGAGCTGCGCTACGAATATTTCCGAGACGCCACGGTCGCGATCGAGGCCTTCAAGGCCGATCAGGTCGATTGGCGCACCGAGAACAGCGCCAAGAGCTGGGCGACGGCCTACGACTTCCCGGCCGTGAGCGACAAACGCGTGATCCTGGAGGAATTCGTCAATCGCAGCTCGGGCGTGATGCAGGCCTTCGTGCCGAACCTGCGACGTGCCAAGTTCAGCGACCCCCGCGTGCGTCGTGCGCTCAACTACGCCTTCGACTTCGAGGAGATGAACAAGCAGATCTTCTTCGGTCAGTACAAGCGTATCAGCAGCTATTTCGACGGCATCGAGGAACTCATGGCGACCGGCTTGCCGCAGGGCAAGGAGCTCGAGATCCTCGAAACCGTCCGCGCCCAGGTCCCGCCCGAGGTCTTCACGACGCCCTACAGCAATCCGGTTGGCGGCAGCCCCGAAGCGGTACGCGACAATTTGCGCGAGGCGCTGCGCCTGTTCAAGGAGGCTGGCTACGAGGTGCGCGACCGCAAGCTGATCGACGTCAAGACCGGCACCCAGTTTTCGCTGGAATTGCTGAACCAGGATCCGAGCTTCGAGCGGATCACGCTGTTCTACAAGCCGTCGCTGGAGCGACTCGGCATTGCCGTCAGCGTGCGGACGGTCGATCCGACCCAATACGAGAACAGGACGCGCGAGTGGGATTTCGATATCGTCACCAACTCATGGGGCGAGTCGCAGTCGCCGGGGAATGAGCAGCGTGAGTTCTGGTCGTCCAAGACGGCCGACATCGCCGGCTCGCGCAACATCGGCGGCATCAAGAATCCCGCGATCGACAAGCTGATCGAACGGGTGATCTACGCCACCGATCGCGACGATCTGGTCGCCGCAACCAAGGCGCTGGACCGGGTGCTGCTGTGGAATCACTACGTCGTGCCGCAGTGGACCTACAACAAGGTGCGCACCGCGCGCTGGGACCGCTTCGGCCGGCCGGCCGAATTGCCCAGATACGGTCTGTCCGGTTTCCCGTTCATCTGGTGGTACGACGCAGACAAGGCGGCGCGGATCGCAAAGAAGTCGTGAAGGACATTCCCCGCATGACGCAGATGTCACGCCGCCATGTGCTGGCCTTGGGTGTTGGCGGCGCCCTCGGAGTGTCCATTGGTGCGCCGTTGCGCAGTGCGTGTGCATCGGAAGCGGGGACCGAGGCGCACGGCATCTCTGCGTTCGGCGATCTCAAATATCCGGCCGATTTCCACCATTTCGACTACGTCAATCCGTCTGCGCCGAAGGGCGGCACGTTCTCGCTCATCCCATCGACGAGGTCGTATAACCAGTCCTACCAGACCTTCAACTCGCTCAACGCCTACATCCTCAAGGGCGATGGCGCGCAAGGCATGGACATGACGTTTTCGCCGCTGATGGTGCGCGGCAGCGACGAGCCGGACGCGATGTACGGACTTGCCGCAAAATCCGTGCAGATATCGCCGGACAGGCTGGTCTATCGCTTCACGATGCGGCCGGAGGCGACATTCCACGACGGCACCAGGCTCACTGCCCGCGACGCGGCGTTCTCGCTGACGACGTTGAAGGCCAAGGGCCACCCGCTGATCATCGTGCAGATGCGTGACTTCGTGAACGCGGAAGCCATCGACGACGCGACGCTCGTCGTCACCTTCGCCAAGGGACGCGCCCGCGACGTGCCGCTCTATGTCGCCGGGCTGCCGATCTTTTCGAAAGCCTATTATGCGTCCCGGCCGTTCGATGAATCGACGCTGGATATTCCGCTCGGCTCCGGTCCGTACAAGGTCGGCAGGTTCGAGGTCAATCGCTACATCGAATTCGAGCGGGTCAAGGACTGGTGGGCCGCCGATCTGCCGGTTTGCCGCGGCAGCTACAATTTCGATGTCGTGCGCTACGAGTTCTATCGCGACCGCGACGTCGCCTTCGAAGGTTTCACCGGCAAGAGCTATCTCTATCGCGAGGAGTTCACCTCGCGCATCTGGGCGACGCGCTATGACTTTCCGGCGGTGAAGGATGGCCGCGTCAAGATGGAGGTCGTGCCCGACGATACGCCGTCCGGTGCACAGGGCTGGTTCATCAACACGCGGCGCGACAAGTTCAAGGACCCTCGCGTGCGCGAGGCCCTGATCAACGCCTTCGATTTCGAATGGACCAACAAGACCATCATGTACGGCGCCTATGCCCGTACGGTGTCGCCATTCCAGAACTCGGACCTCATGGCAGGCAATGCGCCGCCTTCGCCGGAAGAGCTGAAGCTGCTGGAGCCGTTTCGCGGCCAGGTTCCGGAAGACGTTTTCACCGCACCGTTCACGCCTCCGGTCACGGACGGCTCCGGGCAAGACCGCAGCCTGTTGCGCAAGGCTCAGCAACTGCTCAACGAGGCGGGTGTGCCCATCAAGGACGGCAAGCGGATGCTGCCGAATGGCGAGGTGTTCAAGATCGAGTTCCTGTTGGATGAGCCCTCCTTCCAGCCGCATCATGCGCCCTACATCAAAAATCTCGCGACGCTCGGTATCGAAGCGAACGTGCGCCTCGTCGATGCAGTGCAATACAGGGCACGTCAGGACGACTTCGATTTCGACATGACGATCCAGCGCTTCAGCATGTCGGCGACGCCGGGCGATGCCATGCGCTCGTACTTCTCCTCGCAGGTCGCGAACACCAAGGGCTCGTACAATCTCGCGGGCATCGCCAGCCCGGCCATCGACGCCATGATCGAAAAAATCATGGCGGCTGACAGCCGCGAAGAGCTGACCGTCGCCTGCCGCGCTTTCGATCGCCTGTTCCGCGCCGGCCGCTACTGGGTGCCGCAATGGTACAACAAGACGCACCGGCTGGCTTATTGGGACCAATTCGGCCATCCGCAGAAGCTGCCGCGATATGCCAACGGCGTCGGCGCGCCCGACATCTGGTGGCATGAACCCGCCAAGGCGGCCAAGCTCGAGCAGGCAAAATAGCCATGAGCGCCTATATCGCCCGCCGCATCCTCCTGATGATCCCGACGCTGCTCGGGATCCTCTTCGTGTCCTTCATCGTCGTGCAGTTCGCGCCGGGCGGCCCGGTCGAGCGTGTGATCGCGCAGCTCTCGGGCGCCGACACCGGCGGCACGTCGCGCATTTCGGGCGGCAGCGATTTTGCGCAGCGCGCTCCCGGGCAGGTCGGTGCCGGCGGCGACGCCATCAACTCCAAATATCGCGGCGCGCAGGGGCTCGATCCCGATTTCATCAAGAAGCTGGAGGTGCAGTTCGGATTCGACAAGCCGGCACCGGAACGCTTCGCGCTGATGGTTTGGAATTTCGCCCGTTTCGATTTCGGCAAGAGCTATTTTCGCGACGTCAGCGTGATCCAGCTGATCAAGGAGAAGCTGCCGGTTTCGATCTCGCTGGGGATCTGGCTGACGCTGATCACCTATCTGATCTCGATCCCGCTCGGCATCCGCAAGGCGATCAAGGACGGCACCCGCTTCGACACCTGGACGTCGACCGTTCTCGTGCTGGGCTATGCCATTCCCGGCTTCCTGTTCGCGATCCTCCTGATCATCCTGTTTGCCGGCGGCTCCTTCTTCAACTGGTTCCCGTTGCGCGGACTGACCTCGGACGGCTGGTCGCAGTTTCCCTGGTATTGGAAGATCATCGACTATTTCTGGCATCTGACGCTGCCGCTGATCGCCATGGGTCTCGGCGCGTTCACCACCATGACGTTCCTGACCAAGAACTCGTTCCTTGACGAGATCCGCAAGCAATACGTCATGACCGCGCGCGCCAAGGGGTGCAGCGAGAACCGGGTGCTGTACGGCCATGTCTTCCGCAATGCGATGTTGATCGTGATCGCCGGCTTCCCCGGGACCTTCATCCACGCCTTCTTTTCAGGCTCGCTTCTGATCGAGACCATCTTCTCGCTGGACGGGCTGGGGCTGCTCAGCTTCGAGAGCGTGCTCAACCGCGACTATCCCGTGGTGTTCGGCACGCTTTACATCTTTTCGCTGGTCGGTCTCGTGATCAACCTGATCTCCGACCTGACCTATATGTGGATCGACCCCCGGATCGATTTCGAGGCGCGGGAGGTCTGATGACGCTGACCGCTCCAACGACGCCGATCGAAACCACGGCGAAATCGCCGCTCGGCGATTCGGTGCCGATCACGCGCAAGCCGTTCGTGCCTTCGCCGCTCAACAGGCGCCGGTGGCAGAACTTCAAGGCCAACCGCCGCGGCTACTGGTCGTTCTGGATCTTCATCGTCCTGTTTGTGGTCTCGCTGTTCGCCGAGCTGATCGCCAACGATCGGCCCTTCCTGATCAAGTTCGACGGCCGGCTCTATTGGCCCGCCTTCGTGACCTATTCGGAAACGACCTTTGGCGGCGATTTCGAGACGGCGGCCGACTATCGCGACCCCTATTTGCAGAAGCTCATCAAGGACAAGAACGGCACAATCGTCTGGCCCCTGATCCGCTATTCCTACGATACTCACAATCTCGACTTGCCGACGCCGGCGCCGTCGCCGCCGACCTGGATGTTGACGGAGAAGCAGTGTCAGCCGGTGGTGGAGAAGAAGGGGCTGAAGAGCTGCCGCGACCTCGAATATAACTGGCTCGGCACCGACGATCAGGGCCGCGACGTGGTGGCGCGATTGATCTATGGCTTCCGCATCTCGGTGCTGTTCGGACTTTGTCTCACGATCGTCTCGTCCGTCATCGGCATCGCGGCGGGGGCGGTGCAGGGCTATTTCGGCGGCCGGGTCGACCTCATCTTCCAGCGCTTCATCGAGATCTGGACGGCGATTCCCTCGCTCTACCTTCTCTTGATCCTGTCCTCGGTCCTCGTGCCCGGCTTCTTCGTGCTGCTCGGCATCCTGCTGCTGTTCTCCTGGGTCTCGCTGGTCGGTCTGGTGCGCGCCGAGTTCCTGCGCGGGCGCAACTTCGAATACATCCAGGCGGCGCGGGCGCTCGGCGTCTCCAACCCGGTCATCATGTTCCGCCACCTGCTGCCGAATGCGATGGTCGCGACCATGACGTTCCTGCCTTTCATCGTGTCGAGTTCAGTGATGACATTGACGGCGCTCGATTTCCTGGGCTTCGGCCTGCCGCCGGGATCGCCTTCGCTGGGCGAATTGCTGTCGCAGGCCAAGTCCAACGTGCAGGCACCCTGGCTCGGTTTCTCCGGCTTCTTCTCGGTCGCGATCATGCTGTCGCTCCTGATCTTCATCGGCGAAGCCGTGCGCGACGCCTTCGATCCGCGCAAGACGTTCAGGTAGGCCATGGACGCGATCAACCAGCCCCTGCTCAGCGTGCGCGATCTTTCGGTGGCCTTCCACCAGGGCGGCGCCACCACGCTCGCGGTCGACAAGGTCTCGTTCCAGATCAAGCGCGGCGAATGCGTGGCGCTGGTCGGCGAATCCGGTTCCGGCAAGTCGGTCAGCGCGCTCTCGATCCTGAAGCTGTTGCCCTATCCGAACGCGTCGCATCCCTCGGGCAGCATCCGCTTCAAGGGACAGGAGCTGATCGACCGGTCCGAGCAGAAGATGCGCGAGATTCGCGGCAGCGACATCTCCATCATCTTCCAGGAGCCGATGACCTCGCTCAATCCGCTGCACACGATCGAGGCGCAGATCGGCGAGATCATCCAGCTGCACAATCCCACCAGCAATGCCGAGGCGCGCAGGCGGACGCTGGAACTGCTGACGCAGGTCGGCATTCCCGAGCCCGAGACGCGGCTGAAGAGCTATCCGCACCAGCTCTCCGGCGGCCAGCGTCAGCGCGTGATGATCGCGATGGCGCTCGCCAACGAGCCGGACCTTCTGATCGCGGACGAGCCGACGACGGCGCTCGACGTCACCGTGCAGGCGCAGATCCTGGCGCTGCTTGCCGAGATCCGTTCGCGGCTCGGCATGAGCCTGCTGTTCATCACCCACGATCTCGGCATCGTTCGCCGCATCGCCGACACCGTCTGCGTCATGAAGGGTGGCGTGGTCGTCGAGCAGGGACCGGTCGAGCAGGTCTTCAAGACCCCGAAGCATCCCTATACGCGCGACCTGCTCGCGGCGGAGCCGAAGCCCGATCCGGCGCCGCCGCAGCCGGATGCGCCCGTGGTGATGTCGGTCAATGATCTCAAAGTCTGGTTTCCGATCAAGCGCGGCCTGATGCGCAAGACGGTCGGCCACATCAAGGCGGTCGATGGCGTCAGCGTCGCCGTGCGCAAGGGCGAGACGCTCGGGGTCGTCGGCGAATCAGGCTCGGGCAAGACCACGCTGGGTCTCGCCCTGTTGCGGCTGATCTCCTCGGACGGGCGCATCGTGTTCCTGGGCAAGGACATCCAGGGCCTGCGCTTCAAGGAGATGCGGCCGTTCCGGCGCGACATGCAGATCGTGTTCCAGGATCCGTTCGGCTCGCTCAGCCCCCGCATGTCGGTGGCCGACATCATCGCCGAAGGCCTGTCCGTGCATCAGCCGAAGCTGTCGCGCGAGGAACGCGAGGTGCGCGTCGTCAAGGCGCTGGAGGACGTCGGGCTCAATCCGGATACCCGCTTCCGCTATCCGCATGAATTCTCCGGCGGCCAGCGCCAGCGCATCAGCATCGCGCGCGCGGTGGTGCTGGAGCCGGATTTCGTCGTGCTGGACGAGCCGACCAGCGCGCTCGACATGCTGTTCCAGGCGCAGATGGTCGACCTCTTGCGCGAGCTCCAGCGCAAGCGCGATCTCACCTATATGTTCATCTCTCACGATTTGCGCGTCGTCGCCTCGCTCGCCAGCCATCTCATCGTGATGCGCGGCGGCAAGGTGGTCGAGGAAGGCCAAGCCGCCGAGCTGTTCAAGAATCCGAAGACGGATTACACGCGCGCGCTGTTCGCGGCCGCGTTCCGGCTGGAGACGGCCGGGAATGGCTCGGTAGCGACGTAGCTTGCGTCATTCCCGGGACTGCGACCTGTCCGTCGAGGGGCGGAGGCGAAATGCTCGGAGGCGTTGAGGCGCCGCCTCGGCGTCGCCTCAAATCCTGCCGCGGATGCAGGTCCACAATCGCGGCGTCATCTGCAGAGATAGCGGCGACCGTCTCGACCGATGTAGGTGCTCGTTGCTGGATCGTAGGATCGGTAGCGCTCCGCGCAGGAACGTGAGGCGGCGCCGTCCACGCGAGCCAGGGCGTTGTTCACTCCCTGCGCAGGAGCCGCGCCATCGGGCAACTCGAGGTCTATCCGACCTGCCGGCGTCAGTGTGCCATCCAGGTTGCGATTGGGATACTCGGCCTCGTACGTATCCGGATGGCTGCTTGCAAAGCCAGACTGCGCGTAAGCGGTGCTCAAGGTCAGGCCCGACAGCAAGGCCGCGGCAGCGAGAATCTTCAGTCCAGTCATAGTCGATCTCCATCACCAGCCGGCGCATCGTGCGGCCGGCGCAGTGAGATGTGGATCGACATGGTGCGGTCAACAAGCTCGCTGTGACCCCATACTTGCTGCCCGGCCCGATGCTGTCGTTCAAATACAGAAAGCGTCGTGTGTTTGTGGAACGAGAGGTAATGGTCGAGGCAGGCCCGCTAGAGTCGCTTGATCGCGGTGACCTCGCTGCCGGCCTGCCTGATCCGCGCAATCGCGGGCTCGGTCGGCTCGATCACGGTCGCCATGTGATAGGCATTGGCGTGAACCATGGTGCTGGCATCTCGGACGATGGCGACGTGGCCCTTCCAGAAGATCAGGTCGCCGCGCAGCAAGCTGCCTCGCTCACGAGGCTCCAGCGTGCGGCCGAGTCCGGCCTGCTGCATGTCGCTATCGCGCGGGCAGCCGACGCCTGCGGCGGTCAGCGAGATCTGCACGAGGCCCGAGCAGTCGATGCCGAGGCTGCTCTTGCCGCCCCACAGATAGGGCGTGCCGACGAAGCGTTCGGCGACGGCAACGAAGTCCGGCTCGCGCCGATCGAGCGGGACGAGATGCGTCTTCGGCAAAAATCTCCCGTCGCGCGTCACGGCGAAAGAGCCGTCCTCGCGCGCCACGGCAATCATCGAACCCATCACGAGCGTGTCGGCCGGCGGCAGCTTGATCGAGGGGCCGGGGAACGCGAACGTTCGCAGCGCGCCCACCTTGTGCGTCGGCGCGGCCGCAGGTTTCACGAGCGCCGCGTCGGGCAGCCAGCCGACATAGCCGTCGCCATTGAGCTGGCCCCAGGCCCAGCCCTCGCCGTTGCGGTCGTAGACCGTGACGCGCTCGCCGCGTAGCGCTTCCGTCATCAGCATGGCGTTCGAGGACGGCTGCTCGCGCACCGGTGCGATCGCCTCGACCACCTCGAATTCCTCCCCGGTGACGAAGCGATCCGCCTCGACCTTGCCTTCGAGATATTTCGCGGCGATGTCGCCCCGCGCCGGCGTCAGCCTTGGATCGTGTCCTGGATCATGCATAGCGCTCGCTCAGCAATGCGTAGATGGCGCGAGCGGCCTGGCACTCGCCGCCCTCGGGCCGCGCCGGCTTCGCCGACGGCGTCCAACCATAGATGTCGACATGCAGCCAGCTCCTGGCGTGCTCGACGAAGCGTTGCAGGAACAGCGCGCAAGTGATCGAGCCGGCGAAGCCGCCGGACGGCGCGTTGGTGATGGTGGCCGTCTTGGAGTCGAGCCAGGAATCGTAAGGCGGCCACAGCGGCATGCGCCACAACGGATCGTTCTCCTTCGCTGCGCAGCGCGCGACGTCGGCGGCCAGCGTCTCATCATTGGTGTAAAAGGGCGGTAAATCCGGCCCCAGCGCGACGCGTGCCGCGCCGGTCAGCGTGCCCAGATCGATCAGCAGCTCAGGCTTCTCCTCGTCTGCCAGCGCCAGCGCGTCGGCGAGGACGAGCCGGCCTTCCGCGTCGGTATTGCCGATCTCGAGCGTGATGCCCTTGCGCGAGGTGAAGATGTCGAGGGGGCGGAAGGCATTGCCGGCGACCGAGTTTTCCACGGCCGGAATCAGCACGCGCAGCCGCACCTTCAGCTTCGCGTCCATCACCATGCGCGCGAGCGCCAGCACGTTGGCGGCGCCGCCCATGTCCTTCTTCATGATCAGCATGCCGCTCGACGGCTTCAGGTCGAGTCCGCCGGTGTCGAAGCACACGCCTTTGCCGACCAGCGTCACCTTGGGATGATCAGGATCGCCCCAGCCGATGTCGATCAGCCGCGGCGCACGGCTGGAGGCCATGCCGACGGCGTGGATCAGCGGGAAATTCGTCTTCAGATCCTCGCCGACGGTGCAGGCGAAGCTCGCGCCGAACTCGGTTGCGAGCGCCTGCGCGGCTGCGGCGAGTTCCGCCGGGCCCATGTCGTTGGACGGCGTGTTGATGAGGTCGCGCGCCAGCATTGCGGCATCGGCGATCCGCTCGATCTCGGCCGCGTCGACACCGTCAGGCGGCACCAACCGGACCTCGGGGCGATCGGCCTTGCGGTAGCGGGCGAAGCGGTAGCACCCCAGTGCGAAGGCGAGCGCCGCCAGCCGCGGATCGTGCGGTGCGTTGGCAAAGCGATAGGTGCCCGGCGGCAACAGGCCGGGCAGGGCCCCGGGTCGGAACAGGTCGCGCGATCTTGGACCCTCATCCTCGAGGCCGAACAGCACCTGAGCAATCGCCCCGTCCGGCGCGGGAAGTGCCAGATAGCCGCCCGGCTTGGCGGCAAAGGCGCTCGCGGCGGCGAACTGGCGTTGCGCCGGCGGCAGCGTCTCGGCAATCTGATCCCAGCTCGACTTGGTGACGAAAGTGACCGGGATGGCGGTGGGCGACGTCTCGAAGATAGAGGGCATTGGCGGGTCCGGATCGTCAGATCAAGCGGGGTCATGCGAACTGACGAGACTTCGCAGAGTTTCGCCGCCGCTGCAATCGGCATTGCCGTCACCGTTCAGCGACCTGCTACGCGCCGCAAGGCCATGCTAGGTTCGGGGGTGCGGCCGCCAGATGTGGAGATCGCCGGCGACCGACCAGGAAGCGCCGGGAGGAAATGCGATGGAATTTGTGTGGAGCGTGGTCACATTCGTCGGCCAGGCCGTCGAGGCGATTTTTGGCTATATCGAGCATCACCATTGGATCTTCGCATTCCTCGCCGGAGGTTACGTCTTTTATCTGCACGACCGCTCCGTCCACGCGCGGTTCGATGCGCTCGACAAGCGCATCGACGAAATCCGCAGGCGGCTCGCCATCGAATATTGACCGGGCGAGAGGACACCGTCCTCGGGCGGATCTCGTATCTCGCGCCGAGAGCTGCGGTTTGGAAGGGGACGGCCTCACGCCGTTACGAGCGTTGCGGTCGTGACGCCGCCGCGAGAGGCCAGAGGCGGCGTTAACCGGCCGTTAGGGTTAACATCCTATTGCTGGCGCGTTCGGCTCGATCAAGCGGCTCCAGAATCAAGGCTTCATGCGTCAACGGATCAGTCTTGCCCGGCTTCTTGCCTCCACGTCGCTGATCGCGGCGGTGGCCATGGGCCTCGGCGGCTGCACGGCCATGTCCAAACT
This sequence comes from Bradyrhizobium sp. USDA 327, assembly GCF_041262065.1. Classification (NCBI taxonomy): domain Bacteria; kingdom Pseudomonadati; phylum Pseudomonadota; class Alphaproteobacteria; order Hyphomicrobiales; family Nitrobacteraceae; genus Bradyrhizobium; species Bradyrhizobium sp. USDA 327. Next base: position 8,052,117 of record NZ_JBGCCW010000001.1, read on the forward strand.
CTCCGAAGTGACGGGCTCGGTCGGCCCCCGGGCGGAGGCGGCTCCCGCCGACCGTGCGTCCACCGATCCAGCGCGTGCCGTCGAAGTCTATGGCGAGCGCTACCGCGCCAATCCCAAGGATGCCAACGCCGCGCTCGCCTACGGACAGGCCTTGCGCGCCAACGGCCAGCGCGCCCAGGCCGCCGCCGTGCTCGAGCAGGCGACCATCGCCAATCCCGGCAACAAGGCGCTGCTCGCCCAGTACGGCCGCGCGCTCGCCGACAACGGCAATTTCCAGCAGGCTTTCGACGTCCTGTCGAAGGCGCATTCGCCCGACAATCCGGACTGGCGCCTGCTTTCGGTGCAGGGCACGGCGCTGGACCAGATGGGGCGTCATGAGGAAGCGAGATCCTACTACGCGAGCGCGCTGAAGATCGCACCGGGTGATCCCGGCGTGCTCTCCAATCTCGGCCTGTCCTACATGTTGTCGAGAGAGCTGCCGAAAGCCGAAGAGGCGCTGCGACAGGCCTACGCCTCGCCGCGTGCGAGCGCGCGGGTGCGGCAGAACCTCGCCTTGGTCGTCGGTCTCCAGGGCCGCTTCGCGGAAGCGGAGACCATCGTGAAAGCGGACCTGCCACCGGACCAGGCCGCGGCCAATGTCGCCTATCTCAAGGACATGCTCAGCCGCAGCGACGTCCCGCACGGTGCACCGAAGCGGACGCCGGTTGCTTCGCTCAGCCAGGCCGACTGATCAGATCTGATCGCCTGATCTCAGCCTGAGTGGCGAACCGCGCGGTCCGCTCTGACTCAGTGCAACTCCGTGACCTTGATGGCGGTCGGTCCGAGAATGACCACGAACAGCACCGGCAGGAAGAACAGGATCATCGGCACCGTCAGCTTCGGCGGCAGGGCGGCGGCCTTCTTCTCGGCCTCGTTCATGCGCATGTCGCGGTTCTCCTGCGCCATGACGCGCAGCGAGTGGCCGAGCGGGGTGCCGTAGCGTTCCGCCTGCTGAAGCGCGAGACACACCGACTTGACGCCCTCGAGCCCGGTGCGCCGAGCGAGGTTCTCATAGGCGACCTTGCGATCCTGTAGATAGGACAATTCGGCCGTGGTCAGTGTGAACTCCTCCGAGAGCGCGATCGACTGGCCCACGATTTCGGTCGCCACCTTCCGGAATGCCATCTCGACCGACATGCCGGATTCGATGCAGATCAGGAGCAGGTCGAGCGCGTCGGGAAATGCACGCTTGATCGAGAGCTGGCGCTTGGCGATCGCATTCCTGAGGAACAGCATCGGCGCCTGAAGGCCGAGATAGGCAGCGCCGATGCAGATGCCGATCTTGACCGGCAGCGCCTGTTCCATGCGCGCGATCACGAAGACGTAGAGGGCCGAGCCGAGGAAGAGCACGATCGGGGCGACCATGCGGGCAAACAGGAAGGTGATGTAGGGCGCCTGGCCGCGGTAACCTGCCATGATGAGCTTGTCCCGCGCAGCTTCCTGCGCGAGCCATTTGGTGAGGTTGAAGTCCTCGACCACCTTGGAAACGAGCTGCTTCGGTGTCTGGCGCAGCGAGACCTTTTCGCTCTTGTGAAGACGCTCACGTTCGCGCTGCCGGATGCGCTCACGCTCGCTCGCCACCGCTTTCATGCGCTTGGAGAGGCCCTCGCCGGCGAACAACGGCATCACCAGCGTATACACGGTTGCGCTGGCGGCGATAGCCGCGAGCAGCATGGTCATGAAACGGACGTCGTGCAGTTTCGAGACGAGTAATTCGACCATACGGCACCGTCAGAAATCGAAGTTGATCATCTTCTTCATCACCATGATGCCGATCGACATCCAGACGACGCAGCCGACCAGCATCAGCTGTCCGGTAGGATGAGTCCAAAGCAGCGAGATGTATTGCGGCGTCGTGAGATAGACGAGAAACATCACGATCGGCGGCAGCGAGCCGATGATGCCGGCCGAGGCCTTGGCTTCCATCGACATCGCCTGGATCTTCTCCCGCATCTTCTTGCGGTCGCGCAGCACCTTGGAGAGGTTGCCGAGCGCTTCGGAGAGGTTGCCGCCCGACTTCTGTTGGATCGACACCACGATGCCGAAGAAATTGGCCTCCGGCAGCGGCATGCGCTCGTAGAGCCGCGCGCAGGCCTCGCCCAGCGGCATGCCGATCGCCTGCGTCTCGATGATAGCCAGGAATTCGCTGCGCAGCGGCTCGGGAGAATCGGCGGCGACGACCTTGATCGATTCGAACAGCGGCAGGCCCGCCTTGATGCCGCGAACGATCACGTCAACCGCGTCGGGCAGCGCAGCGAGGAACTTGGCCTCGCGACGCTTCTTCAGGAAGCTGAGCGCCCAGCGTGGCAGGCCGAAGCCGCCGGCAAAGGCGAGCCCGGCGGCACCGATCATGCCGCCGCCGCCAAACAGCGCGACCGCGAAGAACACGCCCGCCACGACGGCGGACGCGATCCAGAATTTCTGCGGCGTCCAGTCAAGCCCCGCCTGCGACAGGCGGACGCTGAGCGGAGCGCTCTTCTCCTGGGCGCGCCGCGCCTCGAGGTCCTTGAGCGTGGTCTCGACCTGCTCGCGGCGCGAGCGCTGGGTCTTCTCGGCCTGGCGGGCCGTCGGCGCCTCGGCGCGCGCGACCGAAGCGCGGCGGCTTTCCGCCTTTCGCTCCCCGGACAGCAATGGATAGAGGAAGACCCAGGCGATGCCACCGACCGCTGCGGTGGCGAGGAAGGCGAGGGCGAGGACCTGCATGTTCATGGCGGCGCTGACCTGCTCACGTCTTCGGAGCGACTTCCGCTGCGTCGAGCGCAGCGGCGAGGCGCTTCTCCTCGCCGTAATAGCGGGCGCGTTCCCAGAACTTCGGACGGCCGATGCCGGTCGAGCGGTGCCGGCCGATGATCTTGCCGTTGGCGTCCTCTCCGACCATGTCGTAGAGGAAGATGTCCTGGGTGATGATGGTGTCACCTTCCATGCCCATCACCTCGGTGATGTGGGTGATGCGGCGTGAACCGTCGCGCAGGCGCGCGGCCTGGATGATGACGTCGATCGAGGCGCAGATCATCTCGCGGATCGTTCGCGAGGGCAGGGAGAAGCCGCCCATCGTGATCATGGATTCGCAGCGCGACAGGGCTTCGCGCGGGTTGTTGGCGTGCAGCGTGCCCATCGAGCCGTCGTGGCCGGTGTTCATGGCCTGGAGCAGGTCGAACGCCTCGGGTCCGCGGACCTCGCCGACGATGATGCGTTCGGGACGCATGCGCAGGCAGTTGCGCACCAGCTCGCGCATGGTGACCTGGCCCTCGCCCTCGATGTTGGGCGGGCGGGTTTCGAGCCGGACTACATGGGGTTGCTGGAGCTGGAGCTCGGCGGCGTCCTCGCAGGTGATGACGCGCTCGTCGTGCTCGATGTAGTTGGTCAGGCAGTTGAGCAGCGTGGTCTTGCCTGAGCCGGTACCGCCGGAGATCAGCACGTTGCAGCGGACGCGGCCGATGATCTGGAGGATCTCGGCGCCCTCCGGCGAGATCGCGCCGAACTTGACCAGCTGATCCAGCGTCAGCTTGTCCTTCTTGAACTTACGAATGGTGAGCGTGGGGCCGTCGATCGACAGCGGCGGCACGATGGCGTTGACGCGGGAGCCGTCCGCGAGACGCGCGTCGCAGATCGGCGAGGATTCGTCGACGCGCCGGCCGACCTGGCTGACGATGCGCTGGCAGATGTTGAGGAGCTGCTGGTTGTCGCGGAAGCGGATGCCGGTGCGCTGGATCTTGCCGGCGACTTCGATGTAGACGGTGTTGGCGCCGTTGACCATGATGTCGGCGATGTCGTCGCGCGACAACAGCGGTTCGAGCGGGCCGTAGCCGAGCACGTCGTTGCAGATGTCGTCGAGCAGTTCTTCCTGCTCGGCGATCGACATCACGATGTTCTTGATCGCGATGATCTCGTTGACGATGTCGCGGATTTCCTCGCGCGCGGACTCCGAATCGAGCTTGGCGAGCTGGGCGAGGTCGATCGCCTCGATCAGTGCGCCGAAGATGGTCGCCTTGACCTCGTAATAATTGTCCGAACGCCGGCTCTCCATGGCCGGAGGCGGTGCGGCCTTGGCAGGGGCAAGCGGCGGCGAGGCGACGGCCGGCGGAGTCGGGGCGCGCGACATCGTCGGCGCCGGAGCCGGGGCAGGCTCGTGCGACACAGCGCCGGGCTTGGGCGCCCGAAAGTCGGTGTCTGTTCCGCTACGCTTACCGAACACTTAACAACTCCATGCGGCGGCTTATCTTCCCCGCAACTTCTCAATCAGAGGTGAAAGCAGGGACGACTTTTGTTTCTTGGTCTCGCTGCGGCCGGTCAGGCGTTGGGCGATCTGCAGGAACATCTCGATCGACTTGTGGTTGGCGGAGATCTCCGCGATCATCTGGCCGTTGTTGGCTGCCGAGCCGAAGATCTGCGGCTCGAACGGGATCGAGACGACCGGCTGGCTCTCGATCGCCTTGGCGAACTCCGTGGCGGCGATTTCGGGCCGTTTCGGCACGCCGACCTGGTTCAGGCAGTAGAGCGGCGGCCGGTCGTTGGGGCGTGCGGCCTTCAACAGATCGAACAGGTTCTTGGTATTGCGCAGGTTGGCGAGGTCAGGCGCGGCCACGATCAGGATATCGTCCGCTCCGATCAAGGCACGCTTGGTCCAACCCGCCCATTGATGCGGAACGTCAAGCACGATGCAGGGCATGGTGGAGCGCAGCGTGTCGAACACGGCGTCGAAAGCGTCGGTGCCGAAATCATAGACCCGGTCGAGCGTCGCCGGTGCCGCCAGCAGGCTGAGATGGTCGGTGCATTTCGACAGCAGTCGGTCGATGAAGGCAGTGTCGACGCGGTCGGGCGAGAACACGGCGTCGGCAATGCCCTGCGGCGGATCCTGGTTGTAATCGAGCCCGGCGGTGCCGAAGGCGAGGTCGAGATCGGCGACGACGGCGTCCATCGCGAGGTCGCGCGCGATCGCCCAGGCGACATTGTGGGAGATGGTGGAAGCCCCGACGCCACCCTTGGCGCCGACCACGGCGATGATGCGGCCGACCGCCTTGGCTTCCGGCGCCGAGAACAGGTTGCAGATCGAGCGCACGACGTCGATTGCGCCGACCGGCGCGAGCACGTAGTCGCTGACGCCGCGGCGAACCAGCTCGCGATAGAGCGTGACGTCGTTGATGCGGCCGATCACGACCACGCGGGTGCCGGCGTCGCAGACGGTGGCGAGCTGGTCGAGCCCGCCCAACAGATCGCTGCGGCCGTCGCTCTCGAGCACGATCACGTTCGGCGTGGGAGCCGAGCGATAGGCTTCGATCGCGGCCGCCATGCCGCCCATCTGGATCTTCAGATGGGCCTTGCCGAGACGGCGATCCTCGCCGGCCGCCTGTACCGCGGCGGCAGTCTCCACGGTTTCGCAGAAGGCCTGGACCGAGACGCGCGGCGCAGGCGCAATATGCTCCTCCATCGGTGGAGGAGCGGCTTGCGGCTGCTCTTCTTGTGTCTGGCGCGCGTAGTTGATCATCTGCCGGTTTCGCTGAGTTTGGCCTTGTCGGCCTCGGGATAGGTGGTCGTCGTCGGGAGCCCTTTGCGATATTTCTCGAGACCGGTGATGCGCCGCGGCGTGTATGACGGAGTTTCGGGCCGCGGCTGCTCCAGATCCGACGGATTGTCGACCATGGCCGCGAGGTTGCGCTGAGAGGCGCAGCCGTAATTGTAGTAGTCCTTGTTCTCGAACCAGCGCTTGTTCTTCATCGAGGGGCCGATGTCCTCGGGCCACAGGCCGCAGGGACCGGCGACCGCGGCGATCTTTGAATAGGTGAGCCGGATCGGCGGCAGGAAACGCTTGTCTTCCGGCCGATAGGGGTGAACGCTGACGCCGCGCGGCGGAACGCCTGCCGCCGCCAGCATCGCCTGGATCTCTCGCATCGTATCCGCGATCGGACGCGCGTTGGGCGTATGGGACGGTACGTCGATACGAATGGCGCCGGTGCCTTCGTGCAACCATGCCGATGCGACCCCCATCACATCGGCGCGCTGGGCGGCGGTCAGGCCACCGCGGGCATGGCCGACGAAGACGACGATCGAGCGATTTTGCTCCTCGATCGCGATCGGATGGCGCTGCCTGTAATCGTCGGGAATGGAGGCCGTGACGACTTCGTCGTGCTGGCAGCCGCCGAGCGCGAGCGCCATGCCGACGAGCGCACCACCGAGGCGGACGGCGCGTTTGCGAAGCTGGGGTGGTCTCGTGATCATCGTGAAGTCCCGTTCCGCCTCAGTCGGTGATGAAGCCGTAGGTGCCGCGGTAGCTCTTGGCCGGCTCGGCCCGTCCGGGCACGCCGTAGAGCCGGTTGACATTGCCGATCAGCTGGGCCTGCGGATCCGCAGGCGGAGCGAAGCCGTCATCCGGCCGCGACAGGTCCTTCGGCGCCACCGCGCGAACGACATAGGGCGTCACGATCACGACCAGTTCGGTCGCGTTGTTGACGAAGTCGCGGCTGCGGAACAGCGTGCCCAGGATCGGGAGCTGCATCAGTCCCGGCAATCCGCTGATCGCCTGCTTGGTCTGCTGCTGGATCAGGCCGGCCATCGCCATCGCGCCGCCGGAGGGAATTTCCAGCGAGGTCTCCGCGCGGCGGGTCCTGATCGAGGGCACCGTCAGCGAGTTCACCGTGGTCGAGGTCACCGCCTGCGACAGCGTGATCGCATTCTCGTTCGACAGCTCCGAGACTTCCGTCATCACCCGCAGGCTGATCTTGCCTTCACTCAGCACCACGGGCGTGAAGTTCAGCGAGATGCCGAACTTCTTGAAGCTGATCTGGGTTGTACAGACATGGGTGACGGGATCGCACGCATAGCCTGACGGCACCGGGAATTCACCGCCGGCGATGAACGTCGCCGATTCACCGGAGATCGCGGTCAGGTTCGGTTCGGCCAGCGTGCGGATCACGCCAGCGGTTTCCATCGCACGCAGGGTGGCCTGCACGGATGGCGTCGCGCCGAACTTCGTGGTCAGATTGTTGCCGTCCACCAGGTTGCGGCCATAGGCCGTGAACGGGTTCGAATTGGTGAAGCTCACCACGGAGGTGCCGTAGTTGAGGTTGGCGGAGAGGTCGATGCCGAGCTGCTTGACGATGTTGCGCTGGACCTCGGCCACCGTCACCTTGAGCATGATCTGGTCGCGGCCGCGCACCACGATCGAGTTCACCACCTTGTCGGGGCCGCCGGCCAGGCGCGCGGCGAGCTCGTTGGCCTGCTGCGCTTCCATCGGGTTGGCAGCCGTTCCGGTCAGGACGATGCCGTCGCCGAGGCCATCGATCTGGATGTCTGAATTGGGCAGGACCTGCTTCAGCGCGGCCCGCACGCCGTTGAGGTCGCGCTTGACTGCGATGTCATAGGCCGCAATCTGCTGACCGGCGGAATCGAAGAACACGATGTTGGTCTGGCCGACCGCCGCGCCGATGATATAGGCGCGCTGCGCCGAGCGGACCACCGCATTGGCGATCTTGGGATCGGCGACAAGCACGTCCTTGATGTCGCGCGGCAGGTCGATCACGATGGACTTGCCGATGCCGAGCGAGAGGAAGCGAGCGTTGATCTGGCCGTCCGCCGCGGCCGGCGCCACGGGGCGGTAGTCGGCAGCGATCACCGGGTTGAACGCCAGCGCGAAGGCGGCCGAAAACGACAGGGCGCGGACCAGTGAGGTTCGTATCGTCGCCGAATCTGCCCTGCATTTCATATCGACTGTCTTCATCGTGCCTTAGCCGTCTGACTTGGAACGCCGTAGCGAATGATCAAAACGCCGTCTCGCTTCTGCGCGGAGTCATCGAGCGTGATTTCGCTCATCTTGACGTCGGCGATACTGCGCAGCGCCAGCGACAGCGTGCCGCTCTGCCGCGCCGCGGAGAGCGTTGCGGTCTGCGCTGGATTGAGCTCGAGGGTGACGGTCTTGCCGATCACCGAGTTCTGGCCGTCCTTCTCCTTGGGCGCCTGGTCGATGGCCAGGACGCGGATATTGGCCAGGATGATCTCGGACGTGACGAGGTCGGGGGCGCCGCTGCTCTGGTCCGGGTTCTTCAACCGGCGCGTGAGAAGCACGTCGACGCGATCGTTGGGCAGGATGAAGCCGCCCGCGCCGGTCTCCGGCGAGATCTCAGTTGAGATCGCCCGCATGCCGGTGGGCAGGATTGCCGCCATGAAGCCGGAGCCTTCGGCCTTGACCAGCTTCTGGTCGCGGATCGGCTCACCCTGGATGAACGGTGCGCGCGCGATCGAGCCGCTCACCTGGGTCGCAGCATCGGGACGCTCGTTGCGGCGGATGAAGGTCGTGCTGGCGGTCGCGGCCGGCCAGGTCTGCCACTGCACGTCTTCCGGCTTTACGGTCTGGCCCAAGCCGATGTCGTTCTTGGCGACGAGGACGTCTACGGTCGGCAGCTGCGCGACCGGAAGCGGAGGCGGCGCAGAATTGTCGGTGCCGCTCGCCAGGTACGCGGCGACGCCGCCGGCGCAGATGGCGACCGTCAGGACGACAATGCGTGCCCTATTCATACGCTTCACTTTCCAACAATACGCCGCGACGCTGCCGCCGCCGTGATCGGCAGTTGACCAGCTATTCGTCAAAGCATGGTTAATGAGGCGTATCTAAATCGCCTTAACGCCGGGTTTACCCTGTGCGTTCAGCGCAGTGCGAGGTGAGTGAGGTCGATCGCCTTCACCCATTCGGTCTCCGGGTAGACCATCAACGCGCTTAGAGCGAGCGCGATGCCGTAGGGAATGCCGCTCTCCTTGGCGTGCAGCCGTGCGAGCCAGGCCTGGCCTGCCAGCCCGTAGGGCAGCGGCCATTGCCGGAACTGGAGCAGGAGCAGCGTCAGCGCGCCGCCGAACAGTGAGGCGTAGAGGAGGAAGTTCATCAGCTGCGCGAAGCCGAACCAGAGCGCGACGGAAGCCGCGACCTTGGCGTCGCCGCCGCCCACCCAGCCCATTGCGAAGCAGGTGAAGGCCACGACCAGGACGAGCGCGCCGGCGCCGACATGACTCATCATATCGTAAGGTGCCATGCCACCGGCGAGGGCGAGCACGAAGAAGCCTGCGACCAGCGCCAGCGACACGCGGTTTGAGATCGTCATCGTGAAGAGATCGCTCGCGGCGGCGAATGCCATCAGGGCCGGGAAGAGCAGAAGGCGCGCAAGGTCGAGGATCATGGGCTGCGTCTTGGGGCCTGGTTTGGCCGCGGGAGCTGGCGTCGCCGGATACTAGCGCGTAGTGCTAAACAAACCGACAACGGCGACAGGGACGTGGGGGCCAAGGCCGCTGAATGCGTTTCACCAGAAGCTGGCGATGCGCGCGGCGAGCGCGACCGTCGCAAGCAGCAGCGCAAGGCAGATCCAATAGGCCGGTGAGCCGGCTTGAGCCGCCCCCACCTCTTTCGCCGCGACCGCGGCATCGGTTCTGAACTTGTGCAACGCCACTGGAACTTGCCGTCTTCAGAAAAGCAAAGGCCCCGGAGGCCCGGGGCATTTGCCGCCGGTCGTCGGTCGCCTACTTCAGCGACGTGCTGATCGAGCTGAACTTGCCATTCAGCGTGGTGCCGAGATTGTTGACGACGGTGATGATGGCCAGCGCGATGCCGGCGGCGATCAGACCGTATTCGATGGCGGTGGCGCCGGATTCATCCTTCGCGAAACGCGCAATCAAGTTCTTCATGAACAAAACTCCGTCTGGGTGAGATCGCCTCGTTCGGCGCTGTCTGAAGCGAGGACCATGAGAGCCGAGCTCTTTCGGTAAAGTTAACTCGATCGGGTAAACCCAGGTTCGGCGCGATGCTTTCGCGCAGAGTGAATTTCGCCTTAAGACGGCAGCTGCGATACATTCCGGTTCCCGATGCATCGGCAGCGCGGCGCCTGCTTCACCCTCCCTTAAATTTCGCGGAGTACGCCTAGGCAGGACTGGAATTCGCAAGAGAGGCGACGATGTCGAGCCTGCCCATGCAAGTCGCCCTGATGCTCGGCGAGACCATCGTCAAGGTGATCCCCGTCACCTTCGTGCTCGCGGCCGTCTTCACCGTGCTGGAGCATTTCTGGGCCTGCAATCCCGGCGCGCCGTGGTGGCGCAAGCGGGAGATCATCACCGACATCTGCTACTGGTTCTTCGTCCCGGTGTTCGCCCGCACCATGCGGATTGGTCTTCTGATCGTCGGCGCCAGCGTCGTCTTCAACATCCACGACGCCGACGAGCTCATTGCCTTCTACGACAATGGCCATGGTCCGCTGTCGCAGCTGCCTCTGTGGGTTCAGGCTCTGCTGTTCCTGGTGCTGTCCGACTTCATGCTGTACTGGCTGCACCGGCTTTTCCACGACGGCGGCTTCTGGAAGTACCACGCGGTCCATCATTCGTCGGAGGAAATCGGGTGGATCTCCGCGGCCCGTTTCCATCCCGTCAATCTCTTGCTCGGGACGATCAGCGTCGACGTCGTGCTGCTGATGGCCGGTATCTCCCCCAACGTCATGATCTGGGTCGGCCCGTTCACCACCTTCCATTCGGCCTTCGTGCACGCCAACCTGAACTGGACCTTCGGACCGTTCAAATACGTGCTGGCGACGCCGGTATTCCACCGTTGGCACCATACCTCGCTCGAAGAGGGCGGCGACACCAATTTCGCCGGGACGTTTCCGATCTGGGACGTGCTGTTCGGCACCTTCCGCATGCCGGAGGGGAAGCTGCCGCAGGATTACGGCAAGGACGAAGCGACCATGCCGAAGGAGATCTGGGGCCAACTCGCCTATCCGTTCAAACAATAGCCGGCGAGTTTGCGGAACGTTCATGAATTAAAGGCAGGTTGGCCGGGTCGGGCGCCGGCTCCGCTGCTATCTGATCGCTTCTGCCGGTTTGTGACGTCCCGGGGGTAAGAGTATGCGTAAAGAATTGCTGCGCCGTCATGCGCGCGTGTGTCTTCTGGTTGCCGCTGCGGTGCTGGCATGGCCTGCCGCCGGCCTTGCCGAGTCCACCGCCGACACGATCGCCGTCAATGTCGACCAGGCCAAGCTGGTACGGCTGCCCGGCAAGGTGGCAACCATCGTGGTCGGTAATCCCCTGATCGCCGACGTCACGCTCCAGCCGGGCGGCATGATCGTCGTGACCGGAAAGGGCTATGGTGCCACCAACTTCATCGCGCTCGACCGGGGCGGCGAGATTCTGGTCGACCGCCAGATCCAGGTTGAAGGTCCGAGCGACCGGCTCGTCACCGTCTATCGTGGGATCGAGCGCGAGTCCTACAGCTGCGTACCGCTTTGCCAGCGTCGCGTGACGCTCGGTGACAGCGACGCCTACTTCAACAACACGATGAACCAGGCCGGTTCGCTGAGCAGCAGTGCCAGCGGCAGCGGGGGCGCCAAATCCAACTAAAGCGCGATGCGATTAGGATGAATCGTCATCGCGCTTTAGGTTTTGTTTGAGCATGATCTTTTCGGGAAACCGCTGCCCACTTTTCCGGATCATGCTGTAAAATAAAAAGGCCGTGCGTCGCGCACGGCCTTCTTGTTTCCTCTGGCTCGAGCCGGTCGGGCCAAGAGCCCGGGTGGGCTCAGCCCGCGGCGCGGAGGTTGTCCGCCGCCGACTTGCCGGAGCGGCGGTCGGCCACGATCTCGTAGGAGATCTTCTGGCCTTCGCGCAGCGAGCCGAGTCCGGCGCGCTCCACGGCGCTGATGTGAACGAAAACGTCCTGGCCACCGTCGTCGGGCTGGATGAAGCCGAAGCCCTTGGTCGCGTTAAACCACTTCACGGTTCCCATGCTCATGGGTAGTTCCTTCTCAGATAACACAATGTAAGAGCCCGCTTCCGCGGGCCGGTTAGATCGAATTTCTGGAAGGGTCGTCAGCGTGTCTGAACCGGCTGTACCGGTGGATGCCAATGTCGTCCGGCCGAAAATCGATTATTTCATTTTATCGGAAACAGGAGCCCGAAACAATCCGGACGTGCACGAATTTTTGATCCGCCGCGATATCAACGGCGGATCAATATCCAGGTCGGAATTCTATCTCGCGCGAGCGCGCCGCAGCCGATCAGCGGCGGCGGAACTGGCCGCCGCGCTGTCCGGGACGGGGCGGTCCGCCCGCCGTGCTGGGACGTTCGTCCTTGTGGCGGAAAATCAGCCGGCCCTTCTCCAGGTCGTACGGCGACATCTCCACCGTCACGCGGTCGCCCGCGAGCGTCTTGATGCGGTTCTTCTTCATCTTGCCGGCGGTATAGGCAACGATCTCATGTCCGGCGTCGAGTTGCACGCGGTAGCGGGCGTCGGGGAGGATTTCGGTGACCAGTCCTTCGAACTGGATCAGCTCTTCCTTAGCCATGAATTTCTCCAGGTCGTGGACGGCTAGTGCGAATAGGGTTTGCGGTTCGGTTGGCTGTTTGGCCGACTCTCGCGGCGCAAAAAGGCAACGCCTTGTATCCCATCAGGCGTCCCGGCGCTATGCGCGGAACGTTGTTCCGGACGGTCGACAGGCGATGAATGCATCTTACCACCGGAGCGGCGGCGCCGAGAACCCTTCGAAGCATTCGGGCCATTGCCGGGTCGTCCGTCGGCCTGCCTCACCTCGGCGTGCCGTCCTTCACCGTGCCTTCCGTCACTTTGTTTGGCGGCACCATGGTGACGCCCGTCGGCATGTCTTTCGTCAGCACGCCGCCCGTCACCGTGCCGTGCCCCTTGCGGGCGTTGGCCAGGCCGGCCGCCCGGCCGGCCCTGCCGTTGCTGCGACGGGGCGGGGCCGGCATCTCGGCGTCCGGCGTCGGTGCGGTGGTCCTCGCGCGGCAGCGCGACGCGGATCAGCCGTTCGATGTCGCGGAGATAGCTGAGCTCCTCGCCACCTGCGACCAGCGAGATCGCGGTGCCGTCGGCGCCGGCGCGGGCGGTGCGGCCGATGCGGTGGACGTAAGTCTCGGGGACGTTGGGCAGGTCGAAATTGATGACGTGGGTGATGCCGTCGACGTCGATGCCGCGGGCGGCGATGTCGGTCGCAACCAGGGTGCGGATCTCGCCGGAGCGGAACTGGGCGAGCGTCCGTTCGCGATGGTTCTGGGACTTGTTCCCGTGGATGGCGCTCGCGGCAATGCCGGCCTTTTCAAGGGTCTTCACGACCTTGTCGGCGCCGTGCTTGGTGCGGGTGAAGACCAGTGCGCGGTTGATCGGCTCATCCTTCAGGAGCTTGGTCAGGAAGGCGGGCTTGGAAGAGAAATCGACCTGGATGATGCGCTGGTTGATCCGCTCGGCGGTCGAGGAGACCGGGGTCACCGCGACGCGGGCCGGATCGCGCAGCATGGCGTCGGCGAGCTCGGCGATGTCCTTGGGCATGGTGGCCGAGAAGAACAGCGTCTGCCGCTTGATCGGCAGCTTGGCGACGATTTTGCGAATATCGTTGATGAAGCCCATGTCGAGCATGCGGTCGGCTTCGTCGAGCACGAGGAACTCGACGCTTCCGAGCTTCAGCCCGTTGCTCTGCACGAGGTCGAGCAGGCGGCCTGGGGTGGCGACCAGAACGTCGACGCCCTGCATCAAGGCGCGGACCTGGCGGCCCATCGGCACGCCGCCGATGGCGAGGGTCGACGCCAGCCGGAGGTGACGGCCGTAGGCGTTGAAGCTGTCGAGGATCTGACCGGACAGCTCGCGGGTCGGAGAGAGCACGAGTACGCGGCAGGTCTTGGGCTGCGGCTTGATGCGGTTCTCGAGCAGCCGGTGCAGGATCGGCAGCGCGAAAGACGCGGTCTTGCCGGTTCCGGTCTGTGCAATGCCGACGACGTCGCGGCCGGTCAGCGCGGTCGGAATGGTCTGGGCCTGGATCGGGGTGGGGGTGACGTAGTTCTCTTCGCGAAGAGCGCGCGCGATGGGCTCGGCAAGGCCGAAATCCTGAAACGAAGTCAAAAGAGGGGTTCTTTCCATGTCAAAAGCGGGCGCCCGGCGCATTCGGCGCGGCGCGCGCAAAAGGGTGTCGAGAAGACACCTGCGTGTTTGGGGTGTCGGATGGGCTTGGGAGAATGGGGCAAGCCAGAGGCCCGTACGGGGCTTAAGAACACGCGGCTCGCTATGACCCCTTGATTCGCAAGAGGTCTCGGGTGGTCATATGGAACATCGAGGGGGCGCTTTCAAGGCAGGCGGGGCCGAAATAGCGATCGCGGTGCAAAAATAGTGATGCCGGAAATTTAGCCAGAATTGGCGATTTGCTCAGAAATTAACCTGCCTGCCGCTTTCGCATACATTTCGACCGCCTAGAATTTAGCCAGTCTGACTGCGGCGAAACTTCGATTCTGGCCGATTTTATAAGCTATATCAAAGTGTTGATGGGTGCCTAGCCCATGGCATGGTTCTTGCGATTCCGTTAATCGCAGGCGGCCGTGGGGCCGTTTCGCAGCATTTTCACGTCTGCGTCAGGGAGATGAGACACTCATGTTTAGCAAATCCACTCACGATATAGCGGCTTCATTTAGCCGCCGCGGCGTGCTCGCCGCGACCGCCGGACTGGTGCTTGGTCTGGCTTCATTGACTGGCGCGAAGGCCGCGGACGACACCATCAAGGTCGGCGTGCTGCACTCCCTGTCCGGAACCATGGCGATCAGCGAAACCACGCTGAAGGATACCATCCTCTTCCTGATCGATGAGCAGAACAAGAAGGGCGGCGTGCTCGGCAAGAAGCTGGAAGCCGTCGTCGTCGACCCCGCTTCGAACTGGCCGCTGTTCGCCGAAAAGGCGCGCGAGCTGATCACCAAGGACAAGGTCTCGGTCGTGTTCGGGTGCTGGACCTCGGTGTCGCGCAAGTCGGTGCTCCCGGTCTTCAAGGAGCTGAACAGCATTCTGTTCTACCCCGTGCAGTACGAGGGTGAGGAGAGCGAGCGCAACGTGTTCTACACGGGTGCGGCGCCGAACCAGCAGGCGATCCCGGCCGTCGACTATCTGATGAAGGAAGAGAAGGTGAAGCGCTGGGTGCTCGCGGGCACCGACTACGTCTATCCGCGCACGACCAACAAGATCCTGGAAGCCTATCTGAAGTCGAAGGGTGTCGCCCAGGAAGACATCATGATCAACTACACGCCATTCGGTCACTCCGACTGGCAGACGATCGTGGCCGACATCAAGAAGTTCGGCTCGGCCGGCAAGAAAACCGCGGTGGTCTCGACCATCAACGGCGACGCCAACGTTCCCTTCTACAAGGAGCTCGGCAACCAGGGCATCAAGGCAAAGGACATCCCGGTCGTTGCGTTCTCCGTGGGTGAGGAAGAGCTCGCGGGCATCGACACCAAGCCGCTGGTCGGTCATCTCGCCGCCTGGAACTACTTCGAGTCGATCAAGACCAAGGGCGGGTCGAACGAGAAATTCATCAAGGACTGGCAGGCCTACACCAAGAACCCCAAGCGCGTGACCAACGATCCGATGGAAGCGCACGTGATTGGCTTCAACATGTGGGTGAAGGCGGTCGAGAAGGTGAAGTCGACCGATCCAGACAAGGTGATCGACGCGCTTCCCGGCATCGAGGCGCCGAACCTGACCGGCGGCGTGTCGAAGATGCTGCCGAACCACCACATCACCAAGCCGGTGTTCATCGGCGAGATCAAGGCGAACGGCCAGTTCGACGTCGTGTGGAAGACGCCGGGCCTCGTCGCGGGCGACGCCTGGTCGAAGGAGCTGGAAGGTTCCAAGGACCTGATCGGCGACTGGGTCGGCAAGAAGTGCGGCAACTTCAACACCAAGACCAACAAGTGCCTCGGTTCGGGCTCCTGATCCGGATCTGACGTCCGTTGCACGATCGGAGAGGGCGGCGATCCCGCCGCCTTCTCCACTCATTTCTGCCGGGGTCATTCACAGTGCCAGCCCATTTGTCCGCCCGTCTCTGCTCGCTTGCACTCTCGTTGTTTCTGATCGCGTTCGCGCTGCCGGCCTTCGCTGGTCCGTTCGAGGATGCGGTCGCCAAATTCGCCAATGACGATTTTTCCGATACGGAAGAGGCGATCGGCGTCGTCGCGGGCAGCGGCAACCCGTTGGCTTTCCCCATTATCAGCGCGCTCCAGGACGGCCGCCTCATGGCCGATCCCGACAGCAAGAAGGTTTACGTCACCGGCGCCGACGGCAAGTCGATCGACGCCGCGACGGGCGAGGCCGTCGCCAGCGTTCCCGACAGTGCGAGCGCGGTCCGCCTCAACAACCGCCTGCGCCGCAGCGTCGACGCCGCGCTCGGCGGCCTGACGCTTCAGTCGCCGGACGTCGGAACGCGCCTGCAGGCCGCGCAGTCGGTCTTCAAGTCGCATGAGGAGACCGCGCTCGAGGCGGTCGATGCTGCGCTTGCCAAGGAGACCAACAGATCCGTCAAGACCGCGCTCGGCGAGGCCCGCGCCGCGATCCTGCTGTTCAAGTCCGACGCCAGCGAGGTCGAGAAGCTTGAGGCCGTCGCCACCCTCAAGGCACGCGGCGACCAGGACGCGCTGGCGCTGCTCACCGGCATGGGCGACCAGCCGGCGTCGGTAATCAAGGCCGCCGCCGGCGCGATCGGCTCGATCCAGAGCACACTCGCGGTCTGGTCCATGGTGCAGAACGCCTGGTACGGCCTCTCGCTCGGCTCGGTGCTGCTGCTCGCGGCGATCGGGCTCGCCATCACCTTTGGCGTGATGGGCGTCATCAACATGGCCCATGGCGAGATGGTGATGATCGGGGCCTACACCACCTTCGTGGTGCAGGAGGTGATCCGCACCCGCTATCCCGGCCTGTTCGACTATTCGCTGCTGATCGCCGTGCCTCTCGCCTTCCTGGTTGCCGGCGCCATCGGCGTGCTGATCGAGCGCAGCATCATCCGTTTCCTCTACGGCCGG
The DNA here is from genome assembly GCF_041262065.1 of Bradyrhizobium sp. USDA 327. Classification (NCBI taxonomy): domain Bacteria; kingdom Pseudomonadati; phylum Pseudomonadota; class Alphaproteobacteria; order Hyphomicrobiales; family Nitrobacteraceae; genus Bradyrhizobium; species Bradyrhizobium sp. USDA 327. The sequence goes on from NZ_JBGCCW010000001.1 coordinate 8,068,959, forward strand.
CCGCTGGAGACACTGCTGGCAACCTGGGGCCTGTCGCTCGTGCTGCAGCAGGCGGTGCGAACGATGTTCGGCCCGACCAACCGCGAGGTCGGCAACCCCTCCTGGATGAGCGGCGCGTTCGAGCTCGGCCAGATCACCATCACCTATAACCGGCTCTGGATCCTCGTCTTCACACTCGCCGTGTTCATGATCCTGCTCGCGATGCTGCGCTACACGGCGCTCGGCCTCGAGATGCGCGCAGTGACGCAGAACCGCCGCATGGCGGCCTCGATGGGCATTGCCACCTCGCGTGTCGATGCACTGACCTTCGGCCTCGGTTCGGGCATTGCCGGCATCGCCGGCGTCGCGCTGTCGCAGATCGACAATGTCAGCCCCAATCTTGGCCAGAGTTACATCATCGACAGCTTCATGGTCGTGGTGTTCGGCGGGGTCGGCAATCTCTGGGGCACGCTGGTCGGCGCGTTCACGCTCGGCATCGCCAACAAGTTCCTGGAGCCGGTCGCCGGCGCCGTGCTCGGCAAGATCGCGATCCTGGTCCTCATCATCCTGTTCATTCAAAAGCGGCCGCGCGGCCTGTTCGCGCTCAAGGGCCGTGCGGTGGAAGCATGACCCCTCACATGCTGACGCGATCGCTGGACCGTGGCGCGACGATCTTCCTCGCCGTCGTCGCCGCCTGCGGCATCCTCATCCCGCTCTCGAACCTGCTGCTGCCCGCGGACTCTTTCCTGCAGGTGCCGACCTATCTCGTCGCGCTCTGGGGCAAATATGTCTGCTACGCCATCCTCGCGCTTTCGATCGACCTGATCTGGGGCTATTGCGGCATCCTTTCGCTCGGCCACGGCGCCTTCTTCGCGCTCGGTGGCTACGCCATGGGCATGTACCTGATGCGGCAGATCGGCACCCGCGGCGTTTATGGCAATCCGGTCCTGCCCGATTTCATGGTGTTCCTGAACTGGGAGAAGCTGCCGTGGTACTGGTACGGCTTCGACATGTTCTGGTTCGCCGCGCTGATGGTGCTGGTCGTGCCCGGCCTGCTCGCCTTCTGCTTCGGTTGGCTCGCGTTCCGCTCCCGCGTCACCGGCGTGTACCTGTCGATCATCACACAGGCGATGACCTATGCGCTGCTGCTTGCCTTCTTCCGCAACGACTTCGGCTTTGGCGGCAATAACGGCCTCACCGATTTCAAGGACATTCTGGGCTTCAACGTGCAGGCGGAGGGCACCCGTGCCGCGCTGTTCGCGCTGAGCTGCCTGGCGCTGATTGTGGGCTTCCTGATCTGCCGCGCCATCGTCTCGTCCAAGCTCGGCAAGGTGCTGATCGCGGTGCGTGACGCGGAATCGCGGACGCGCTTTCTCGGCTACCGGGTCGAATCCTACAAGCTGTTCGTGTTCACGGTTTCGGCCTGCATGGCCGGCGTCGCCGGCGCGCTCTACGTGCCGCAGGTCGGAATCATCAATCCGAGCGAGTTCGCTCCGGGTAACTCGATCGAGGCGGTGATCTGGGTCGCGGTCGGCGGCCGCGGCACGCTGGTCGGAGCCGCGCTCGGCGCCGTCGTCGTCAACTATGCAAAAACGTTCTTCACCTCCGGCATGCTGGCGCCGTACTGGCTGTTCATGCTGGGCGCGCTGTTCATCCTGGTGACCCTGCTGCTGCCGAAGGGCATCGTCGGCACCTTCAACGCCTGGTGGGACTCGTCGAAGGAAAAACGCACCGCCGCGACCTCCGTGAGCGCGGCGGCCGAAGACGGCGTCACCGAACCCAAGATGGCGGAGTAGGTGCAATGAACGTCATGGACACCCGCGCGACTTCCGCGATGCTCTATCTGGACGGGGTGCATGTCTCGTTCGACGGCTTCCACGCCATCAACAATCTTTCGTTGACGCTCGAGCCCGGCGAGATGCGCGCCATCATCGGCCCGAACGGCGCCGGAAAGACCACGATGATGGACATCATCACCGGCAAGACCAAGCCCGACGAGGGCACCGTGCTGTTCGACGGCGTCACCGACCTGACCCGGCTCGACGAGACCCGGATCGCCGAGCTCGGCATCGGCCGGAAATTCCAGAAGCCGACCGTGTTCGAGAGCCAGACCGTGCAGGACAACCTGCTGCTCGCGCTCAATGTCGACCACAGCGTCAAGGCCACGCTGTTCTGGCGCGGCAGCAAGGTGGAATCCGAGCGCATTGACAGGGTGCTGGAAACGATCCGCCTCACCGACGCCCGCAACCGCCTCGCCGGCAGTCTCAGCCACGGCCAGAAACAGTGGCTCGAGATCGGCATGCTGCTCGCGCAGGATCCCAAGCTGCTCCTCGTCGACGAGCCTGTCGCCGGCATGACCGACGTCGAGACGCATCTCACGGCCGAGCTGCTCAAGGAGATCAACAAGACCCACACGGTCATGGTGGTCGAGCACGACATGACCTTCGTGCGCGAGCTCGGCGTCAAGGTCACCTGCCTGCACGAAGGCACCGTGCTCGCGGAAGGAACCATCGACCAGGTCTCGTCCAACGAGCGGGTCATCGAAGTCTATCTGGGACGCTGAGCCATGCTTGAGGTCAAGGACATCAACCTGTTCTACGGCGCAGCGCAGGCGCTGCGCGGCGTCTCGATCTCGGCCGAGCCCGGCAAGGTGACTTGCGTGCTCGGGCGTAACGGCGTCGGCAAGACCTCTCTCTTGCGTGCCATGGTCGGGCAGTATCCGATCTCCTCGGGTGCGATCGTGTTCGACGGCAGCGATATCACGGGCCTGAAGCCCTATGAGCGTGCGCGCAAGGGTATCGGTTTCGTGCCGCAGGGCCGCGAGATCTTTCCGCTGCTGACGGTCGAGGAAAATCTCAAGACCGGCTTCGGGCCGCTCAAGCGCGAGGACAAGCATATTCCGGACGACGTGTTCTCGCTGTTTCCGGTGCTGCAATCCATGCTCGGCCGGCGCGGCGGCGACCTCTCCGGCGGCCAGCAGCAGCAGCTCGCCATCGGCCGCGCACTGGTGATGCGGCCGAAGCTGCTCCTGCTGGACGAGCCGACCGAGGGCATCCAGCCCTCGATCATCAAGGACATCGGTCGGGCCATCTCCTACCTGCGCAACCTCGGCAACATCGCCATCGTGCTGGTCGAACAATATCTCGACTTTGCCTGCGAACTCGGCGACAGTTTCGCGGTGATGGATCGCGGCGCGGTGAAGTTCACCTGCGATCGCGCCAACCTGGATCCCGGCGAGATCAGCCGCCAGATGGCGCTGTAAGTCGGGGACCTGTAAGCCAAGAAATCCTGCCGCGACCGGCTGGGGAGACGGATGCGCAGCGACGTTTTAGCGACAACTTCGGTGTTCGAGGCCAACCGCGCCCGCGGCGCTGTCAGGTTCGACGTGCACGCTCGTGACGGTGTGACACGGCGCGGGGCCTTGCACGAATCCGGTTCGCTCCGCGTGCGCTTTCCCTCGCCCGAAGACGAGGGCCTCTCCGGCGTGTTCGTCAACACCGCCGGCGGCGTTGCCGGCGGTGATCGCTTCGACATCGAGATATCGGCGGCGGATGGCTCGCGGCTGACGCTGACCACTGCGGCGGCCGAAAAGGTCTATCGCGCGCCGGGCTCGGCGGCGCAGCTCAACATCGCCCTGAAGGCCGGCGCGGGTGCACATCTCGCCTGGCTGCCTCAGGAGACGATCCTGTTTGATCGCGCCCGGGTTCACCGCCGCTTCGACATCGTGCTCGACGAGAACGCCTCGCTCCTGCTTTGCGAGATCGTCGTGTTCGGCCGCACCGCCATGGGCGAGCGGATGGAGCAGGGCGAATTCGTCGACCGCTGGCGGATGCGCCGCGGCGGCAGGCTGGTCTTCGCCGAAACGGTCAGGCTCGTCGGCGATATCGGCGCCAAGCTCGCGCGATCCGCGGTCGCCAAGGGTGGCGCGGCGATCGGCACGGCTCTGATCGTGCCTGGCGATGAAGCACTGGTCGAGCGCATCCGCGAGGCGTCGGAGTCGTTCTCCGGCGAGGTCGGGATATCCGCCTGGAATGGCTTTGCAATGGCGCGGTTCTGTGCCCAAGATGCGGTGCGTTTGCGCGCCGACATGATGGCCGTGCTGTCGCGCACCGGCGTCGCACTGCCGCGGCTCTGGCTGAATTGAGTGGCTGAATAGACGTGTTGAACGGAAGAGATTTCGCATGAACCTGTCTCCCCGCGAAAAGGACAAGCTTCTGATCTCGATGGCGGCGATCGTGGCGCGCCGCAGGCTGGATCGCGGCGTCAAGCTCAACCATCCCGAGGCGATCGCGATCATCTCCGATTTCATCCTCGAAGGCGCGCGCGACGGCCGCACGGTCGCCGAGCTGATGCAATCCGGCGCGCAGGTCCTGACCCGCGACCAGGTGATGCCGGGGATTCCCGAGATGATCCACGACATCCAGGTCGAGGCGACATTCCCTGACGGGACGAAGCTCGTCACCGTGCACGAGCCGATCCGTTGAAGCGCGAAACTGTATCAACATCGTCATGCCCGGGCTTGTCCCAGGCATCCACGACTTTCAGCCAAGCGGCACCACGTGGATGGCCGGGACGAGCCCGGCCATGACGCACCGGAGCAAGACGAGGTAGCACATGATTCCCGGCGAACTCTTCATCCAGGACGGCGAGATCGAGCTGAATGCCGGCCGCAAGACCGTGACGCTGACGGTCGCCAACACCGGCGACCGCCCGATCCAGGTCGGCTCGCACTACCATTTCTTCGAGACCAATCCCGCGCTGAAGTTCGACCGCAAGAAGGCTCGCGGCATGCGCCTCGACATTGCCGCCGGCACCGCCGTCCGCTTCGAGCCCGGCCAGACCCGCGACGTCCAGCTCGTCGCCATGGCCGGCAAGAAGACGATCTACGGTTTCCGCGGCGACGTCATGGGGAAGCTGTGACACCCGGAGGAACGAGCACGGCGCGGCACGGTTGAGGCGAAAACGGAGGTATTTGCCATGCTGCCTGCCATCCGCCTCGTCTCCGAAGCTGCCGAACTCGCCGCGCGCCGCCACAACGGCATGGCGCGCAAGGGGCGCGGTAATGAGCCTTATATCAATCATCTCGCCGAGGTCGCGAACCTGCTTGCGACCGCGACTGACGGTGCCGACGCCGAGCTCGTCGCTGCCGGCTGGCTGCACGACGCAATCGAGGACACCGACACGACGGCTGAGGAGCTGGCACAGAGATTTTCCACGCGTGTCGCTTCCCTCGTCACCGAGTGCACCGACGATATGAGCCTGCCGAAGGCTGAGCGGCGTCGGCTTCAGGTGCTGGACGCTCCGAAGAAATCCGACGGCGCCAAGCTGATCAAGATCGCCGACAAGATCAGCAACACGGGCGCACGCATTCAAACCGATCCCAGTGCCGAGGAACGCGACGATCTCGCCGACTATGTCGAGTGGGCCACGCAGGTCGTCGCGGGCTGCCGCGGCGGCAATGCGTGGCTCGACGAGAAATTCGACGATGCCGTGAAAGCAGCGAGGGCGCTGCTATGACCCACCAGATATTCCAACGCAAACGGGGCTTGTGATGTCCGTCAAGATGAAGCGTTCCGTCTATGCCGACATGTTCGGCCCGACCACCGGCGACAAGGTGCGGCTGGCCGACACCGATCTCATCATCGAGGTCGAGAAGGATTTCACCACCTACGGCGAGGAGGTGAAGTTCGGCGGCGGCAAGGTGATCCGCGACGGCATGGGGCAATCGCAAGTCACCAACAGGCAGGGGGCGGCCGACACCGTCATCACCAATGCGCTGATCGTCGATCACTGGGGCATCGTGAAGGCCGACGTCGCGATCAAGGACGGCATGATCTCCGGCATCGGCAAGGCCGGCAATCCCGACATCCAGCCGGGCGTCACCATCGTCATCGGCCCCGGCACCGATGTCATCGCGGGTGAAGGAAAAATCCTCACCGCCGGCGGCTTCGACAGCCACATCCATTTCATCTGCCCGCAGCAGATCGAGCACGCGCTGATGAGTGGCGTCACCTCGATGCTGGGCGGCGGCACCGGCCCCTCGCACGGCACCTTCGCCACCACCTGCACGCCCGGCCCGTGGCACATCGCGCGGATGATCCAGTCGTTCGATGCCTTCCCGGTCAATCTCGGCATCTCCGGCAAGGGCAACGCCTCGCGCCCTGCGGCGCTGGTCGAGATGATCAAGGCAGGCGCCTGCGCACTGAAGCTGCACGAGGACTGGGGCACCACGCCGGCCGCAATCGACAATTGCCTGGCGGTCGCCGACGATCACGACATCCAGGTGATGATCCACACCGACACGCTGAATGAATCCGGCTTCGTCGAGGACACGGTCAAGGCGTTCAAGGGCCGCACCATTCATGCCTTCCACACTGAAGGCGCCGGCGGCGGTCACGCCCCTGACATCATCAAGATCGCCGGCCTGAAGAACGTGCTGCCGTCCTCGACCAACCCGACGCGGCCTTTCACCCGCAACACCATCGACGAGCATCTGGACATGCTGATGGTGTGCCACCACCTCGATCCCTCGATCGCGGAAGATCTGGCGTTCGCCGAAAGCCGCATCCGCAAGGAGACGATTGCGGCCGAAGACATCCTGCACGACCTCGGCGCGCTCTCGATGATGTCCTCGGACTCGCAGGCCATGGGCCGCCTCGGCGAGGTCATCATCCGGACCTGGCAGACCGCCGACAAGATGAAGAAGCAGCGCGGCTCGCTGCCGCAGGACAAGGGCAAGGACAACGACAATTTCCGCGTCAAGCGCTACATCGCCAAGTACACGATCAATCCGGCGATCGCACACGGCGTGTCGAAGCTGATCGGCTCGGTGGAGAAGGGCAAGCTGGCCGATCTCGTGCTGTGGTCGCCGGCGTTCTTCGGCGTCAAGCCGGATTGCATCGTCAAGGGAGGCACGATCGTCGCCGCGCCCATGGGCGATCCCAATGCCTCGATCCCGACGCCGCAGCCGGTGCACTACCAGCCGATGTTCGGCGCCTTCGGCAAGGCGCTCACGGCGTCCTCCGTCGTCTTCACCTCGAAGGCTGCCGTCACCGGCGGCCTCGCGCGCAAGCTCGGCATCGACAAGAAGCTCTATGCCGTCCAGAACACCCGCGGCAGGATCTCCAAGAAGAGCATGATTCACAACGATGCCACGCCCAACATCGAGGTCGATCCGGAGACCTACGAGGTGCGCGCCGACGGCGAGCTGCTGACCTGCCCGCCTGCGGAGGTGCTGCCGATGGCGCAGCGGTATTTCATGTACTGAAATAGCGCCTCAACGCATGCCCAGGGAGGGAAGTCTGGCCGCATGTCCGGGGACGGCTTTTTGCGGTTTTGCGTTCGGTCCCGCCTGGTCTAATGTCCCGCCCGGTATCTTAACCTTCAGAAGAAAAGCCGGGAGGATTCTCGTGATCTACGTCGTTGCGACTTTGACCATCAAGCCCGAAACGCGCGCCGAATTCATTGCAGCGGCCACCGCCTGCATCAAGGAGACGCGGAAGGAGCCCGGCAATATCGCCTATGATCTGCATGAAAGCGTCACCGATCCCAGCAAGATGGTGTTCGTCGAGCAGTGGGAGAATGCCGAGGCGCTGGTGCCGCATCGGGGCATGGAGCACATGAAGACGTTCGGCCGCGTCGCGGTGAAGTGCTTCACGGCACCGCCGAGGATCGAAGTGATCACACCCGAGAAGGTCGAGACACGGTAAAGAGGTAGGACGCATGATCCGGGCGACGCAGGTCAGGGGACAGCACCGCTTCACGGAAGCGCCGGCGGATACGGTCGTGCTCGATTTCGACGATCGGCACCGCCGCCGCATGGCGATGACGGGCACGCGGGGGCTCGAATTCCTGCTCGACCTGGAGCATGCCGTCGCGCTGCGCGGCGGCGACGCGCTGGTGCTGGAGGACGGCCGGCTGATCGAAGTGGTCGCGGCGCCCGAGCCGCTGCTCGAGATCCGCGGCCGCGATCCGCACCATCTCATCCGGGTCGGCTGGCATCTCGGCAATCGCCATCTGCCGACGCAGATCATGGCCAAGGCCCTGCGCATCCGTCGCGACCACGTCATCGAGGCCATGGTGAAGGGCCTCGGCGCGCGCGTGATCGAGATCGAGGCGCCGTTCGATCCCGAAGGCGGGGCCTATGCCGATGCCGGCCACGCGCATGGGCACGATGACCATGCGCATCACGACCACGGCCATCATCACCATGATCACGGCCACCACGATCATGATCATGCCGCGCATGATCATGGCCACGGTCACCAACATCACCACGATGAGCACTGCGACCACCCCGACCATCACCACGGCCACAAGCATGCTCATGACCACAAATGAGCCGGTCGGCGCCGGTGCCCTTGCAGAGGGCGAGGTGGCGGCGCTGTACCGGCTGATGACCTGGCTGTCGCCGGCGTTCCCGGTCGGCGGTTTCTCTTATTCCAGCGGCCTCGAATGGGCCGTCGAGGCGGGCGACGTCACCGACACCGCCTCGCTGGCGGATTGGCTCGATGCGATGCTCGGCGACGGCTCCGGCTTTTGTGACGCGACGTTTCTGGTCCACGCCTATCGCGCCGCGGAAGCGGGCGAGACCACCGCTTTGAACGAGATCGCCGAGCTCGCCGCCGCCTTCGTGCCGTCGCGCGAGCGGCAGCTGGAGACGACATCACAGGGCCGCGCGTTCATCGACATCGCTCGCGCCGCGTGGAATGCCGACGGACTGGATGCCGTGATTGCGGTATGCAGCACGCCACTGGTCTATCCGGTCGCCGTCGGTGTCGTCGCCGCGATGCACGCCGTGCCGCTGGCGCCGACGTTGCACGGCTTTCTGCATGCGCTGGTCTCGAACTGGATCTCGGCGGCCAGCCGGCTCATTCCGCTCGGCCAGACGGATAGCCAGCGTGTTCTGGTAAGGCTGGAAGCCGCCGTCGCCGCGACCGCCAATCGTGCACTGGACGCGGCATTGGACGATCTCGGCAGCGCGACGTTCCGGGCCGATCTCGCCAGCATGCGGCACGAGACGCAATATACGCGGCTGTTTCGCTCGTGACCGCCGCGGCCTTAGCCAATCGAGAGAGAGCGAATCACATGTCGAAATCTCACGGCCCCTTGCGTGTCGGCGTCGGCGGCCCGGTCGGGTCGGGCAAGACCGCGCTGATGGACCTGCTCTGCAAGACCATGCGCGAGCGCTATGACATTGCGGCGATCACCAACGACATCTACACCAAATGGGATGCGGAGTTCCTCGTGCGTTCGGGTTCGCTGACGCCGGATCGCATCGCCGGCGTCGAGACCGGCGGTTGCCCGCACACCGCGATCCGCGAGGATGCCTCGATGAACCTCGCCGCGGTCGCGGACATGCGCGCCAAGTTTCCCGGACTTGATCTCGTGCTGATCGAGTCCGGCGGTGACAATCTCGCTGCCACTTTTTCCCCGGAGCTGGCCGACCTCACCATCTACGTCATCGACGTCGCCGCCGGCGACAAGATCCCGTCCAAGGGCGGTCCCGGCATCACCCGGTCCGACCTCCTGGTCATCAACAAGACCGACCTCGCGCCCCATGTGGGCGCCTCCCTGGAGAAGATGGAGACGGACGCCAGGCGCATGCGCGGCGAGCGTCCTTTCGTCATGACCAACCTGAAGAAAAGCGAGGGGCTCGACCGAATCGTCGGCTTCATCGAGACCAAAGGCGGCCTGAAACGGCCGGGCTGACGGGACGCGACCACTTGGCGCGGGCGTTTCTCGCCGTTAACGTTTGGGCAGCGCCGTAGCCGCGCGGAACAAATTTCCGACACGGCGATTAACTACCTCCGGCGCCCCGGGGCAGATCCATCCCTGCCAGTCCATCGGCCGGGCCGATTAAGCTTGTCAGGCGACCCAAGTTGCGTACTGATGCCTCCTCCTCCATTATCTCCGCCACTGGGGTCCACCCTGTTTCGGCAGATGGCCGTTCGAGCGGCGTTCATATGCTCCGTGTTTGTTGCCGACCTCCTGCTTTCGCCTGAGTAATCGCGTGATCAGGCTGGGTTTCATCATCGGCTTCATCGCTTTGCTCGGGGTCTTGCTCTCCGGGCTTGCAGCCTATCGCGTCCATGACCAGGAGCTGGCGCTGGATCGGATCGCGCTCGCGCGCGCGATCGACGTTCATGCGAGCCTGGTTCAGGACCGCCTCACCGAGCGGGAGCTGCTCGCGCGTGTCGCCTCAGGCCTGTTCCGCGCGCCATCCGTGATCAAGCCGAACATGCTGGAGCCGCTGCGCTCGGCGATCTACGCCTTCAAGACCGATTTCGTGGTGGCCGGCTGGATTGCCCGGCTGAAGCCGAACGAGCTCGCGGCGGCGCAGGCCGCCATCGCCGGCGCCGGCTTCCCAGATCCGCAGATTCGTTCCTATGACGACAAGCCGATCAACCCGGCCGAAATCACTCAGCCGATCGACGTGCTGATGGACCTCGAGCCACGCAGCAACGAGACCAAGACGCTGCCCGGCCGCAGCTACGATCAGGATCCCGTTCGCAGCGCCATGCTGACGCGTGCGCGCGCCGAGAAGAGGTCGGTTGCCTCGGACCCGGTGCCGCTGATCCGCGGGAACGGCGCGATCGGCATCATCGTGGCTGCGCCCGTCATTCCCGAGGGAGCAACGGAGCCGGCCGGGTTCGTCACATTCTCCTACGAGCTCGCCACGCTGATGCTGACCAACGACGACATGTCGTTGTTCGCGGTCGCGCTCAGGGATCCGCGCAAGGAAGGCGGCGAGCTGATCGCCAACGAGCAGGGCGTGGTCTCGACGCGCAGGGTTGCGGCGGACGGGCCGGCGCCGTCGGCGACGCGCACGGTGAGCTTCGGTGGCCGCGACTGGCAGCTCAGTTATTATGCGAAAACCAACTCGGCGCGTCGCGCCGAGCAGACCGCCATCATCGTCGCGGCGATCGGCTTCGCGATCACGGCAATGGTGTGCGGCCTGTTCGGCTATGTCGCCTACAACAATCTGCGGCTCAGCCGGGAGATCCAGGTCAGGATCGGGTTCGAGCGCCGGCTGACCGCGGTCATCGACGAGCTCAATCACCGCGTCAAGAACATCCTGGCGGTGATCCAGTCGATCGTGACGCGCACCTTGCGCCACGGCTCGGACATCGACAACGCGCGCGAGCTGCTGATCGGGCGCATCCACGCCATGTCCAACGTGGTCTCGCTGCTGAGCGAGAGCCAGTGGCAGGGCGTCAAGCTGAAGGGCCTGTTCGAGGCGCGAGCCATCCCGCATGCCGACCGCATCGCCGTCACCGGTCCTGATATCGCGGTCAGCGCACGCGCGGCGCAGAGCCTGTCGCTGCTGTTCTTCGAGCTTGCCTCGCATTCCGACGAGGGCCTGTCGCTGGTTGGAAAGCATCCGCACATCACCGCCAACTGGACGGTGACGGGAGAGGACGGCAACGAGGTCTTCCATTTCCGCTGGGAGGAGTTCAACACCAGCGAGGCGACGCGCCGGCCCGATTCCGATTTCGGCCTGATCCTGCTCGACCGCGTCGCGCCCGAGGCGCTAGGGGGCACCGCCAAGCGCTTCTTCACCGACGTCTCCTACGTCTACGAATTGACCGCCCCGATGGAGACGGTGGTCGACATGACCGAGCGCGACCGCACGGACAAGATCTCGGCGCCGGTCAGGCCCGTGCGCAGCTAACCCTTCGGCCGCAACACGAGATCGACGAGGCTGCGCGCGTAAGCCGGCGTGACCGGCGTGATGCCGAAGACGTAGCGATAGAACAGGCTGCCATAGATCGCATCGTAGAGATCCTCAGGAAGCCCCTCAGCCAGAATGCTGCCATCCTGCTGGCCCGCGGCGATCATCTCGACGAGCGCATCGCGGCGGAATTGCAGATAGCGCGCGTAGAACAGCTCCGCCGAGCCGGTCTTCGAGATGCATTCGGAGATGACGGCGAGCTGGACCTTGCCGAACTCGCCCTGGAGCGCTTCGGCATAGGCCGCGGCATGGCGGCGCGCGCGCGCCGCGGGGCTGCCGGAACTCGCCGGCGGCAGCGGCAGCATCTGTGCGGCGTGGTGGAGAAAGGCGTCGATCAAAAGCGCCTCGCGGGACGGCCACCATTTGTAGATCGTCATCTTGGAGACGCCGGAATGGCGCGCGACCGCGTCGATGGTGGTGGCGGCAAGGCCGGTGGAGGCCATCAGCGCATAGGCGCTCTCGAGAATGGCGTTGCTGCTCTCGATTGACCTCGGCCGGCCGCGCCGGGGCGCGCTGTCAGCCTCGTCACCCCCGCCTTTCCCCCTCGCCACGCCCGGTCTCCTCACGCAGACTTTCGGCATAGCGCAGCCATGGCCTTCGGCCTAGCAGAATCGCACGATTTTGCGACTAAGCGCGATGCGATTAGGATGAATCGTCATCGCGCTTTAGGTTGTTGTTTAAGCATGATCTTTTCGGAAAACCGCTGCGCACTTTTCCGGATCATGCTTTAGGCCTGCTGCCTCAGGGCGGCAGGCATGTCCTGCCGCTTCGACCAGGCGACGTAGTAGGCGACGGCGGTCATCGCGGCGAAGCCGATGATGCTCACCACGATCTGCATCGCCACCAGATTGGGGCCGGTGATCAGGATGAGATGGCCTGCAAAGGACAGGAACACGCCGACGCAGAACACGGCAAGCCATTCCTCGCCGCATCGTATGACCGCCTGAAGCGGCCTCAATCGCAGGCCGGGGTGATCGGCTGGAACCAGATGGGTCGCGAGCAAGGCGAGCGCGAGGAAGTGAACCACACGATAAGGCGCGAGGTTTTCCTTGTCGGTCGGCGCGATGCTCTCGAGGAGCAGGCCTGGCAGATAGGCGGACAGTTGCGGCGAATGGCGCAACAGGGTGACCGCCATCGCGAAGACGAGATAGCTCCCTGCGAGTATCCGCAGCCAGGGAAGGTCGCGCAGCGCCCGTCCCGGTGCGCCTGTGACGGCGAACCACCCGCCCAGCACCATCAGCATCTGCCAGCAGAGCGGATTGAAGGTCCACTCCTGGTCGGGAGAGACCCGAAAATTCCACTCGAACCAGCGTGCGGCAAGATACAGCGCGACCGATGCCGCAAGCGTCAGGTTCGGCCGTCGCAGCAGACCCCACAGCGCGAACGGAAAGAAGGCCATCAGAGGAATCATCAGCTGCAGAAGGTCGAGGTTCAGTGGCTCCTCCTGGAGCACGAGACCGCGAATCAGGATGCGCAGCGGGTGCTCGAGAATCCCCGAGATGTTGTATTCATGGATGATCTCCGGCGCCATCGATTGCGAGGCGACATAGGCGATGGCGTCGATATAGATCACAAACAGCACGACATAGGCGGCGTAGAGCCGCCAGACGCGGCGAAAGATCCGCGTTGCCGCGACCAGGTAGCCGCGCTCCAGCGTCATCCTGCCGTGGATGATCGCGACGCCATAACCCACCACGAACACGAACAGGTCCGCCGCGCCGCTGAAGCCGAAGTTGCGCAGCGTCAGCAGGTTGACGACGTTGTTCGGAATGTGGTCGACGAAGACCGACCAGTTGGCGATGCCGAGCGTCAAATACAGCCTGGCGTCGTGATGGAATGCGGCGAGGTTCGCCTTGACGGACGTTTTCATTGAGTAAAATAGCTTTGGGAATCAGGATGATGCTTTTACCGGCAACCTCCTGCCTATCCGAGTAGCATTTGCGTGAATGGGGCCGGTTTGCACCGATTGGCGCAAAATTGCGCCGCGTCGCGTCGATCGCAGCGGATAGACGCGCTCGCAGGATCTACGGCGAAATTTCCTAACCGGCTGACCGCTATTCGGCGGGTTCAGCCGACACTTCGTCGGACGCGCCGGCGCGGCTCGCCAGGATGCCGAGGGCGACGCCGCCGATCGCCAGGATCGGCAACAGCCGCTTCATGCCGATGGCGCGAACGATCTGGAGCCCGGTGGCGAGGAGCATCGGATCCGCAAGCATGCTCTGCGCGGCCGACTTCGCGGCGCGCTCGGCCGCGATCTGGGCACGCTTCTGCACCTCGCGCTTGTAGCCCCAATAGGAGCCTGCCGCCGCCAGGGTCAGCAGGAAGAAGATGCCCGCGCCGGCAAGGCAAGCCTGCACCGGGCCATATGTCTCCAGGACCGAGATGAAGGCGGCGGCACAAAGGAAGCTCGTCGTCACCAACAGCGCGAAGGCCGCACCTGCGGCAAGGGAGGTCAGCCGAACCGTCGTGCCGGTGGATGCACTGATCGCGTCTATGATGCGCTGAAACATGGCCTTGCTCCTCAAATCCCCCACAAGCCGAAACGTCACAAGCTGACATCGGCGGCGCGGCAGCGCCGCCGTCTCAGCATCCGTTCCGCAACCTTACCGGCGCCAGGCGACGCCGATCAGGAAGCCGATGCCGAGCGCCAGTCCGACGGTCGCGAGCGGTCGCTGCGTGATCGCCTCTTCCAGCGTCTCCTCGATCGAGCCGTAGGCGTCTTGCGCAGCTTCCATCATCGCGCTGCCGCGCTCGGACATGTCGTCCATCGCGGAATCCACGTTCTCGCGCGCCTGGCGATAGCCGCGGCGAGCCTGCTTGCCGGTGGAGTTGGCGAAAGTATTGAGCGCGTCGGTGATCTGGTCGGTGAGGGTGGCGATATCGCTTTTCACGGCTGCTACATCCTTCTCGAGGCGTTCTCGGGTGGCTTTGTCGGTCCAGTCTTTCATCCCGGCTTCGGCATTGGGCGTGGACATCGGGAGCTCCAAACTGTTGACGGCTGAGATAGCCGGAGAACGTTTCGTCGTCGGGGAAGTTCCGTCACGGAAACCAGTCAGGCCTGCGGCAGATGCGGCGCGTCCGTCGGCAGCAGATGCTCCTTGAGAATCAGAGCCATGATCAGAAGCGGTGAGGACAGGAACGCGCCCATGGGGCCCCACATCCAGGTCCAGAAGGCCAGCGCAAGCAGGACCGCAAGTGCATTCAGCGCCAGTCGCCGGCCGATAATGGTCGGCGTGATGAAGTGCCCTTCCAGGAAGGTGAGCCCGCCGAAGGCGAGCGCGGCCACGAGGCCGCCGCCGATGGTCGGGAAGGCAACCAGCCCTACCACGACCAGCACCACGAACATCGCGACCGGCCCGATGATCGGGATGAAATTGAGCGTTGCCGCCAGCGCGCCGAGCCCGGCCGGATTGGGCATGCCGGTGAGCGCGCAGATGAGGCCGGTGCCGACGCCGACGCCCACATTGATCAGGGTGACGGTCAGGAGGTAGTTGCCGAGATGGACCTCGATCTCGTTGAGAATCCGAAGCGTGCGCAGCCGCGCATCATGGTCGCTGAAGGTCATGATCATGGCCCGTCGCAGGTCGCGCCAGCTTGCGATGAACAGGATCAGCGTGACGAAGAACAGCAGGAATTCGGCAAAGGTCGGTGACAGGAACTCCAGCGTCGGCTGCACCCACTCGACCTTGGGCATATGGAAACTCGGCAACCCTTCCGATCCGCCGAGCATGACCTGCATTTCCCGCCACAGCGAAAGCGGCCGGTCGAACACGTTCAACTTGTCCTTCAGTTGCGCACCTAGCTCCGGCAGGCGCGTGCTCCACTCCATCACGGGCGAGGCGATCAGCGCGACGACAAAGGCAACCACTGTCGTCCCTGCGATCACGATCAGGACAGCACCGAGCGCCCGCGGCACCTTGTACCGCTCCAGGAAGTTCGCCGCCGGCGACAGCATGGTGCCGGTGACGAAGGCCATCACCACGGGGAGGAAGAACGCCCTTCCGACATAGAGCACGGTGACGACCGCAATCAGCAGCAGGCCCGCGAGTGCGAGAGCGACGAACTCGGTGCGGCGGATCACCGGCGGCAGCTCGCCACGGCTCTCAGGGAGCGGCTCGCCTTCGCTGTTTCCGGAAATCAGGCGTTCGCTGGGAAGGACGCGCACAACATATCTCCCGCATGGAAGGCTAGCGATCCGCGCGCCCATTCCATAACGTTGCGGAGGGAGCGCGAGTTCCATCGCAGCTTCGTGAAGATGTGCTCTCTTGACTGTGACCAAGCTGCCGCAGCCTGCGGTGGAACTCGAATCGGCACCGCTGCGTTGCTTGAACCAGCTGCGTCACCCTGATGCAGACGTCCAACGGGGCAGCACATGACGAAGTTCTCTGTAGTCCGCCGCAGCTCTGCGCTGCGCTCTGTCGCCGCGTTCGCGCTCGCTACGGCCTTTCTCGCGGTAACCTGTGGTGGCGCGAGCGCGCAAACCTTCGGCTATGCTCCGATGCAGCCGCAGGCCTATCCGCAGGACCAGGGTTACTCCCAGGGTTACTCCCAGGGCGACGTCAACGAGGCGCCGCAGCCCGCCGACGAGGACGCCCAGTTGCCCGACCGGCTGCGCAAGCAGATCGTCAGCTTCGACAGGGGTGAGCCGGCCGGTACCATCGTCATCGACACCAACAACACCTATCTCTACTACGTGCTCGGCAATGGCCGCGCGATCCGCTACGGCGTCGGCGTCGGCCGCGAGGGCTTCACCTGGTCGGGCGTGCAGAGCGTGAGCCGCAAGGCGGAATGGCCGGACTGGCACCCGCCGACCGCGATGATCGCGCGCCAGCCCTATCTGCCGCGCTTCGTCGCCGGAGGCCCCGGCAATCCGCTCGGCGCGCGTGCAATGTATCTCGGCTCCAGCGAATACCGCATCCACGGCACCAACGATCCCTCCACGATCGGCAAGTTCGTCTCGTCCGGCTGCATCCGCATGACCAACGAGGACGTCATCGACCTGTTCAACCGGGTCAATGTCGGCGCCAGGGTCGTGGTGCTGCCGAAGAACGCCCCGTTGATGGCCAAAGGCGCAGATCCCGCGCGAAAGCGCCCGGCCGTGAGCACGCTGCCCACCGGCCGCCATGCGTTGAACATCACGACGTCGGCCGTGAACTGAGAGTGAGCGAGGTCATATGAGCAGGCGCCTGGTTGGCAAATTGGCTGGCGGTACGGCGATGTTGATCGTTGTCTACGCCGGTCTGGCGTCGGCACCGTCGGCGCATGCGGAGGATTTCTTCTCGGCATTGTTCGGCGGCTTTCGGATGCGGCCGCCGCCGGAGATCCGGACGCCGTTCCCGAACGACGACGTGCCGCGCTACGACGCGCCGCGGCGGTCCTCCTATGGCGCCGGCACGGCCTATTGCGTGCGCGGCTGCGATGGCCGCTACTTCCCGGCGCAAGGCACCGATGCCGCGAGCAAGGCGCAGTCCTGCAAGAGCTTCTGCCCGGCCTCGGAAACCTCGCTGGTCTACGGCAGCAATATCGACGACGCTACGACGGAGAACGGGAAGTCCTATTCCGACCTGCCGAACGCGTTCCGTTATCGTAACGAGATCGTCGCGGGGTGCACCTGCAACGGCAAGGACCCGGCTGGGCTCGCCCAAGTCAAGGTCGAGGATGATCCCACCCTGCGCAAGGGCGACATCGTCGCCGGCGCCGGCGGCCTCGTGGTCGCCAGCCGCAACGCCAACGACCGTCGCGGCGTCGCGATGAATTTCTCGCCGTTGCCGGACTCGGTGCGCGCCAAATTCCGCCAGGTCCCCGTGGTGGCGAAGGAGTAGGGTTGCCGCAACGAAGCATCCTCGCCCCATCGGCCGTCGTCTCCGGACAAGCTCGCCGCGAGCGCACGCAGGTCCGGATCTGCGATGGCGGACGCAACCTCGTCGGAAGAATGAAATCGTAGGTGGCTCAGCCGATCGTAGAATGACGGATTCTGCGAGAGATTGCAGCAGGTTGCCGAAGTGGAACCGACCAGAGTGCAGCGCGTTAAGAACAGCGGCACAATTTGCCCGAAGGGGGTCCTGCAATGCTGGTTGGCGTACTCGTTACCTTTCTCGTCGTCATTCTCGTGCTCTATCTCATCAACATGCTGCCGATGGACGGCCGCGCCAAGCAGATCGCGCGCGTGGTTGTCATCATCATCGGCATCGTGTCGCTGCTGAAGTATCTGGCGGTATTCTAGCGGACTTACGGATATCCAATAAGAAGCCCCGGCCTGAGCCGGGGCTTCGTTGGTGCTGCGCTCAATGCAGCCCTTTGAGCCAGTCGTCGACGTCCTGACGAACCTGGTCCTTGGCCTTGCCGTAGCGTTCCTGGAGCCGGCCTTCGAGCTGCTCGCGGCGACCCTCGATCAGCGTGAGGTCGTCGTCGGTGAGCTTGGCCCATTTCTCCTTGGCCGAGCCCTTGAATTGCTTCCAGTTTCCTTCGATCCGATTCCAGTCCATGACCATCTCCCATGGGTTGATGGCCGGACAACGCGGTCCCCGGCGCAGCCGTTCCGCGACCCGCCGCGGCGTTTCGCCCACAAAAAAGCCCCGGCGTGAGCCGGGGCTTTGAAGTTCGCTATCGGCACTCAGCCCGTCGCCTTGGCCTCGCGGCGGCGGGCGGTGAGGATGTATTCGGTGTAGCCGTTCGGCTGCTCGCGCCCCTTGAAGATGAGATCGCAGGCCGCCTTGAACGCGACGCCGTCGAAGGCGGGCGCCATCGGCTTGTAGACGGGATCGCCCGCGTTCTGCTTGTCGACGACGATCGCCATGCGCTTCAGCGATTCCATCACCTGCGCTTCGGTGATCACGCCCTGATGCAGCCAGTTGGCGAGATGCTGGCTGGAGATGCGCAAGGTGGCGCGGTCTTCCATCAGGCCGACATCGTGGATGTCGGGCACCTTGGAGCAGCCGACGCCCTGGTCGATCCAGCGCACGACATAGCCGAGGATGCCCTGGCAATTGTTGTCGATCTCTTGCTTGACGTCATCCGGCGCCCAATTCGACTTCGACACCGGGATGGTGAGGATGTCCGAGAGCTTCGCGCGCGGTCCGCCCTTGGCAAGCTCCTGCTGGCGCGCTGTGACGTTGACTTGGTGATAGTGCAGCGCGTGCAGCGTCGCCGCCGTCGGCGAGGGCACCCAGGCGGTGGTGGCGCCGGCCTGCGGGTGGGCGAGCTTTTGCGCCAGCATGTCCGCCATCTTGTCCGGCGCGGCCCACATGCCCTTGCCGATCTGGGCATGGCCGGGCAGGCCATCGATCAGGCCCATGTCGACGTTCCAGTCCTCATAGGCCTTGATCCAGGCCTGCGCCTTCATCTCATTCTTGCGGATCATCGGGCCCGCTTCCATCGAGGTGTGGATCTCGTCGCCGGTGCGGTCGAGGAAGCCGGTGTTGATGAACATGATGCGCTTGGAGGCGCGCTGGATGCAGGCCTTGAGGTTGACGGTGGTGCGCCGCTCCTCGTCCATGATGCCGACCTTGAGCGTGTTCTCGGGCAGGCCCAGCATCTTCTCGACGCGGTCGAAGATCTCGCAGGTCAGCGACACCTCGTCGGGGCCGTGCATCTTCGGCTTGACGATATAGGCAGAGCCGGTGCGGCTGTTCTTGACCTTGGAGTTGCCCTTGAGGTCGTGAATGGCAAGCAGGCCCGAGACGGCGGCATCGAGCAGGCCCTCGGGGACCTCCTCGCCCTTCTCGTCCAGCACCGCGTCGGTGAACATGTGGTGACCGCAATTGCGCATCAGGAGCAGGCTGCGGCCGTGCAGCTTGAGCTCGCCCTTGCCGTCAGGCGTCTTGTAGCTGCGGTCGGCGTTGAGCGAGCGCGTCAGCGTCTTGCCGCCCTTCTCGAAATCGGCCGAGAGCGTGCCGTTCATCAGGCCGAGCGTGTTGCGGTAGACCAGCACCTTGTCCTCGGCGTCGACCGCCGCGACCGAGTCTTCCATGTCGAGGATGGTCGAGACCGCCGCTTCCATGATCATGTCGGCGACGCCGGCCGGATCATCCTTGCCGATCGCGCTGCTGCGGTCGATCTTGACCTCGATATGCAGGCCGTTGTTGACGAGCAGCACCGCGCTCGGCGCCGCCGCATCGCCCTGGAAGCCGGCGAACTGTGCCGCGTTCTTCAGCGCGGTGGCATTGCCGCTCTTCAGCTTCACCGCAAGCTGGCCCGCCACGACGCTGTAGGCGGTGACGTCGGTGTGGCTCCCGGTCGCGAGCGGCACGGCGGCGTCGAGGAACGCCTTGGCCTTGGCGATCACCTTGTCGCCGCGCGCCTTGTTGTAGCCCTTGCCGCTCTCGGCAGCGTCGTGCGGAATCGCGTCGGTGCCGTAGAACGCGTCATAGAGCGAGCCCCAGCGCGCGTTCGCCGCGTTCAGCGCGTAGCGCGCATTGGTGAGGGGGACGACAAGCTGCGGACCGCAGATCTTGCCGATCTCCTCGTCGACATTGGCGGTCTCGACCTTCTGCGTCGCCGGCTCCGGGACGAGATAGCCGATCTCCTTCAGGAAGGCGGTATAGGCGTCGAGGTCGAACGCCTTGCCCTTGTTGGCGCGGTGCCAGTCGTCAATTTTGGCCTGCAGCGTGTCGCGGAATGCGAGCAGCGACCGGTTCTTCGGCCCCAGCTCCTTGATGATGGCGGCAAGCCCGGCCCAGAACGCATCCGGCGCGATCCCCGTTTTCGGGGCCGCTTCCTTGGCGATGAAGTCAAACAGGACGGGAGCGATCTTCAATCCGTGGGCATCGACGCGTTTCATGATGGGCTTTCTTGTTGGAAATGGCTGTTTTTGGCTGCTTTTGACCCGACAGCAGCAAAATGCGCCCACGCGGGGCGGCTTTCGGGGGTCTATTAGCCCCAAAATCTAGGCCGTGAGAAGACCCCCAGGGGCTTGTCAAAATGTCAAGGAATAGGGGCAGCCACACGCACCGCTGTCATTCCCCGCGAAAGCGGGGAATCCAGTACGCCGCGGCTTCTCCGTATCCCATCGCTGTCTCTGGAATACTGGGTCGCCCGGTCCCGGCTACGCCAAGGCTTCGCCGGGCTCTTTGGTGTCGGGCCGGCGAAGCTTAGCGAAGACGGCAAGCCGGGCGACGGGGGGTTAGGCTACGCTCAAATATTCGCGGCGAGGTCCACGACCTCGTCGAATAGCACGCCGGTCGTCTTCAGCATGCGCTCGATCTCGTCGGCCGCCTCAGCGACCGTCCGGGTCGACGTGTCGATCACAAGCTCCGCCGCCTCAGGCTTCTCGTAGTCGTTGCCGATGCCGGTGAACGAGGCCAGCGCCCCGGCGCGAGCCTTCTTGTAATGGCCCTTGGGATCGCGCTCCTCGCAGATCTCGGCCGGCGTCGCGACATGGATCTCGCGGAACGCGGTGTCGGCGATGCGGCGCGCGGCGGCGCGGTCCTCGCGCGCGGGCGAGACCGCGGCCACGATCGCGATATGGCCGTTGCGGGCGAGATGCGTCGCGACCTCGGCGAGGCGGCGGATATTCTCGCTGCGATCGGCGGCCGAGAAGCCGAGATCGCTGTTGAGCCCGGCGCGCAGCGTGTCGCCGTCGAGCAGGACCGGCGAGCCGCCATTGGTGAACAGCCGCCGCTCCAGTGCCTTTGCGAGCGTGGACTTGCCGGAGGCCGGCAGGCCGGTGAGCCAGACCACGGCACCGTTGTGGCGGTAGCGCGCCGCGCGCTCGTCCGGGCGCAGCGCCGATTCCACCGGCACGATATCGACCGGCACGGCGCGCTGGCCGGCGTCGACGGACAGCACCAGGCCGCCGCCGGCGATGCGTCCAGAGACCTCGATCACGAGACGGCCGGTGCGCGGGTTCTCGGTATAGGGATCGGTGGCGATCGGATTCGAAAGCGAAATGTCGATCTCGCCGACATGGTTGCGGGCGATCGCCTTGTTCTCGGTGCTCGAGAGCTCGCCGGGATCGACCGCCTTCTCGATGGCGACGACGGTGGCGCGGCTCTCCTTCGGACCGCTGCGCACCAGGATCTGGTCACCCTTGGCAAGCGGCTTGTCGTGCAGCCAGAAGATGCGTGCGCGCAGCCGGCGCGTTTCGCGCGGCGCGCTGCCTGCATGCGCGATGATGTCGCCGCGCTCGATGAACAGCTCGCGGTCGAGCGTGATGCCGACCGAGCGGCCCGCGCCCTGTCGTCCCGCCAGCGGCGTCGCCGGCCAGCTCTCGACGGTCTTGATCCTGGCGATCTTGCCGGCCGGCATGATCACGATCTCGTCGCCGGCGATCAGGCTGCCGGATTCGATGCGGCCGGCGACAATGCGCCGGTCGTCGAACTTGTAGATCGCCTGCACCGGCAGCCGCAGCGCCAGCGTTTCCAGCGGCCGCGCCGGCTCGAGCCTGTCAAGCGCCTCGACCACGGTCGGTCCCTTGTACCAGCCGATCCGCCCCGTGCGCTCGGCGACGCCGTCGCCGTCGCGCGCCGAAATCGGGATCACCGCCGTCGGCGTCACGCCGAGGCCGCTCAGATGTGCGGAGATCTCGTCGCTGATCGCCTTGAAGCGCAGGTCCGAGAAATCGACGCGGTCCATCTTGTTGACGACGACTGCGACCTGCTTCACGCCGAGCAGATGCAGGAGATAGCCGTGCCGCCTCGTCTGGTCGCGCACGCCTTCGAGCGCGTCGATGATCAGCACCGCGCCGTCGGCCTGCGAGGCGCCGGTGATCATGTTGCGCAGGAACTCGGCGTGGCCGGGCGCGTCGATCAGGACGATGTCGCGCGAATTGGTGCGGAAGCGGATCTGCGTGGTATCGATGGTGATGCCCTGGTCGCGCTCGGTCTGCAGCGCGTCGAGCAGGAACGACCATTCGAACGGCATGCCACGCCGCGCGCTGACGGCCTTCAGCATTTCGAGCTTGCCCTCGGGCAGGCTGCCGGTCTCGTGCAGGAGGCGGCCGACCAGCGTCGACTTGCCGTGGTCGACATGGCCGACGATGACGATGCGCACCTGGGGACGCGTGGTGCCGTTCGGAGTGGCGGACGAAGCCGGGGTGACGATCATGTTCATGCGGGCGCTCGCGTCCTTGAGGTCAGAGATAGCCGGCGACGCGCAGGCGCTCGAAAGCGTCCTCGGTCTCGTGGTCGAGCGCGCGCCCGGCGCGCTCCGGCACCTTTGTCTGTTCGAGCTCGATCAGGATTTCGTCGATGCTGGACGCTGTCGAGGCGACCGGGTTGGTGATGTCCTGATCACCCAGCGAGCGATAGCGCTTGCCATCCCTGGCGAGATACAGCGGGATGATCGGAATGTTCTCGCGCTTGGTGTAGGCCCAGATGTCGGCCTCGGTCCAATGCAGGATCGGATGAATGCGCAAATGCGCGCCTTGCGGCGGCGACGCGTTGAAATGATCCCAGAATTCCGGCGGCTGGTCGCGCACGTCCCAATTGCCCTCCAGGCCGCGCGGCGAGAACACGCGCTCCTTGGCGCGCGTTGCCTCCTCGTCGCGGCGGATGCCGGCGATCAGGCCGTCAAAGCCGTATTTGGCGAGCGCCATCTTGAGGCCTTCGGTCTTGCGCGCGGCAGAGCGCGCGGCCGGCGGCAGCGTCGGGTCGACGGCATCGATCGGCGGGCAGGGCTCGACGCGCAAATCGAGATCCCACTCCTTGCCGTAATGATCGCGGAAGCGATACATCTCCGGAAACTTCTTGCCGGTATCGACGTGAAGGGCGGGAAACGGCATCTTGCCGAAAAAGGCCTTCCGCGCCAGCCAGATCATGACGTTGGAATCCTTGCCGAGCGACCACAGCAGGGCGATCTTCTTCAGTCGGGCGAAGGCTTCACGGAAGATGTAGATGCTCTGCGCCTCGAGCTGGTCGAGATGGTCCATGCTCGGGGCAAGGTCAGCAGAAAATTCTTGCTGGCCCAGGCGCTCGATGAGCGCCGGGCTGCTCACTCCGACAGCAGCGGAATCGTCCTTGAGAAGATGCATCTCTGCCACTTTGCGTTTGGAGGCGAAAATTCTATAGTTGCAGTGCGGAAGAGAAGAAAAAATTTTCTCTTTGCGCGCTCGAAACGACACATATATAGAAAATAATTCCAGTCAACCCCGTTTGTGGGGAAGCGAGTAGCGCATGCGGTTCTTGCCGGTGTTTCTCGATCTCAAGGCCGGCCCGGTGGTCCTCATCGGCGCGGGCGAGCTTCTGCGCGCCAAGATGCGCGTGCTCGCCGCTGCCGGCGCGCGCCTGCGCGTGCATGCGATCGACGGCAATCAGGATTTTGGCCTCAGCTCCGGGGACGCGGCGCGCGTCGAACTCGCGAGCGGCGATCCGCTCACTGCCGATCTCTCAGGTGTCATCGCCATCGTCTGCGCGGGTGCCGGCGACGTCGGCGTTGCGATGTCCGTGCGGGCGAAAGCGCTCGGCCTACCCGTCAACGTCATGGACGATCTCGAGCACTCCAGCTTCATTTTCCCGGCGATCGTCGACCGCGGCGATGTCGTGGTCGCGGTCGGCACCGGCGGCACCTCGCCGGTGGTGGCGCGGCGCGTGCGCGAGAAGATCGAGGCGCTGCTGCCGGCTCGCATCGGAGAGCTTGCCGAATTCATCGGCGGATTCCGCAAATCCATCAACGAGCGCATCGCCGAGTTTCCACTGCGCCGCCGCTTCTGGGAGCGCGTCATCGACGGTCCGATCGGCGCGGCCGTGCTCGCTGGCCGCGAGGGCGAAGCGGACGCATCGCTCAAGGCTATCTCCGATCCCTCCGAATTCGCGCGCGCCGACAAGCCGGAAGGCTCGGTCGCGCTGGTCGGCGCCGGCCCCGGCGATCCTGACCTTCTCACCATCAAGGCGTTGCGCGCCTTGCAGGATGCCGACATCGTCTTCCATGACGAGCTGGTCTCGCCCGAGATTCTCGACCGCATCCGCCGCGACACCACGCGCGTGCCGGTCGGCCGCCGCATCGGCAAGCCCGGCATCGGCCAGGACGCCATCAACAAGCGCATGATCGAAGCTGCGCAAGCCGGCCAGCGTGTGGTGCGGCTGAAGGGCGGCGATCCCTTCGTGTTCGGCCGCGGCGGGGAAGAGGTCGAAGCGCTGCGCGCCGCCGGCATCACCTATTCGATCATCCCCGGCATCACCGCAGGGCTCGGCGCCGCTGCCGATTTCGAGGTGCCGCTCACTTATCGTCATGAAGCAACCCGCATCACCTTCCTCACCGCGCACAAGGCGCGCGATGCCGAGAACGTGGACTGGTCGATGCTGGCCGACACCAGGATGACCGTCGTGGTCTACATGGGCATGACGGCGGCGCCGGCCGTGCGCGCCGGCCTGTTCGCGGCCGGCCGCTCGCCGGAAACGCCGGTTGGCGTGTTCGCCCGTGTCACGCGGCCCGATGCGCAGGGCGCGATCGGCACGCTGCGCGACCTGCCCGAGCTCGTACGGCGGATCCAAGGTGGTCCCGCCATCCTCATCATCGGCGACGTGGTCCGGCATGCCGGCTCGCTTGGCCGTCAAACCTCCAAGAAAACCCCGAAGCAAATCATCTCTGACCTCCTGGATGCAGCCGAATGACCTCCCCGCTTGAACAGAAGAAGATCAAAATCGCCGGCCCCTCGGTCGTGACCGCCAACCGGACCTGGGACGGCATCGTCGTCTACCGCACCGCCGCCAAGGGCTGGTCCGCGGAGCTGTCGGAAGCCGCGATCGTGCGCAACTCCGACGAGGCCAGGGCGTTGCTTGCGGAGTCCATCGCCGATGATGTCGGTGCGATCGGTCCCTATATCGCGCCGGTGCAGATCGGCGAGGACGGCAAGATCCTGCCCGGCAATCTGCGCGAACAGATCCGCCGCACCGGCGTCACCATCGGACAGCCGGCCCAGGTTTAAGGCACGCACTTATGTATGCTTACGACGAAATCGACCGCACGCTTGTCAACGAGCGCGTCTCGGAGTTCCGCGACCAGGTGAAGCGGCGCCTCTCCGGCGAACTCACCGAGGACGAGTTCAAGATCCTGCGGCTTCAGAACGGCGTCTATCTGCAGTTGCACGCCTACATGTTCCGCGTCGCGATCCCCTACGGCACGCTGGCGACTAACCAGCTGCGGGCGCTCGCCCATGTCGCGCGCAAATACGATCGCGGCTATGGCCATTTCACCACGCGGCAGAACATCCAGTTCAACTGGATCAAGCTCGCCGAGCTGCCGGACGCGCTCGAAGATCTCGCCAAGGTCGGCATCCATGCGATGCAGACTTCCGGCAACAACATGCGCAACGTCACCTCGGACCAGTGGGCCGGCGTCGCGCCCGGCGAGATCGAGGACCCGCGCATCTGGTCGGAGCTGATCCGCCAGCATACCACGCTGCATCCGGAATTCTCGTTCCTGCCGCGCAAGTTCAAGATCGCGATCACCGCGTCGGACCATGACCGCGCCGCGATCAAGATCCACGATATCGGCCTGCGGCTGATCAGGAACGAGAAGGGCGAGACCGGCTTCGAGGTGCTGGTCGGCGGCGGTCTCGGCCGCACGCCGTTCATCGCCAAGACTATCAAGCACTTCGTGCACGGCCGCGACATCCTCAGCTACATCGAGGCTATCTTACGCGTCTACAACCAGTACGGCCGCCGCGACAACATCTACAAGGCGCGTATCAAGATCCTGGTGCACGAGCTCGGCATCGAGAAGTTCTCCCGCGAGGTCGAGGAGGAGTGGCAGCACATCCGCAACTCCTCGCTCCAGATCGACGACGAGGTGATCGAGGACATCCGCTCGCGCTTCACCTATCCCGCCTACGAGAAGCTGCCGCACATGCCCGACGAGCTGCGCCAGGCCGCGGCCGATCCGGATTTCGAGGCGTGGCGCAAGAACTCGGTGGCCCCGCACAAGGTGCAGGGCTATTCGATCGTCACGATCTCACTGAAACCGACCGGCGGGCCTCCGGGCGATGCCACGGCCGAGCAGATGGACGCGCTGGCCGACCTCGCCGACAAATATTCCTTCGGCGAAATCCGCGTCGGCCATGAGCAGAACCTGGCGCTGCCGCATGTCGCCAAGCGCGACCTGCCGGCGCTGTGGAAGGCGCTGGACAGGCTCGGGCTCGCGACGCCGAACGTCAATCTGATCACCGACATCATCGCCTGCCCCGGGCTCGATTATTGCTCGCTGGCGAATGCGCGCTCGATCCCGATCGCGCAGGAGCTGACGCGGCGCTTCGCCAATCACGAGCTCGCCAATCTGATCGGCCGGCTCCACATCAACATCTCCGGCTGCATCAATGCCTGCGGCCATCACCATGTCGGCCATATCGGCATTCTCGGCGTCGAGAAGAACGGCGAGGAAGTCTACCAGATCACCATCGGCGGCCGCGCCGACGAGAACGCGGCGCTCGGGACCCTGATCGGGCCGGGCGTCAAGTTCGACGAGGTCGCCGATGTCGTCGAGGACATCGTGGAAGCCTATCTGGCGCTGCGTGAGCGGCCCGAGGAGCTGTTCATGGACACGGTGAAGCGCCTCGGCGTCGAACCCTTCAAGGAGCGCGTCTATGCCACTCGTTAACGGCGGAAAGATCGTCGACGACGGCTTCGTCAAGCTCGCCGTCGATACGCCGCTGCCCGAGCGCGGCGACATTCTTGTGCCGGCCGAGCGTTTCCTCGGCGAGGCCGAGGGCTTGCTCCAGCGCGCCGGCAAGGTCGGCGTGATCTGGCCGAACAATCGCGACATCGCCGAGCTCGTGCCGTATCTCGGCAGGATCGCGGCCGTCGCGCTGGTGTTCCCGACCTTCCGCGACGGGCGTGCCTACAGCCAGGCACGGCTGCTGCGAGAACGCTACAATTACCGCGGCGAGTTGCGCGCCACCGGCCAGGTGCTGCGCGACCAGTTCGTGTTCATGCTGCGCGCCGGCTTCGACGCCTTCGAGGTCAAGAAACAGGCGGACGCGGAAGCCTTCATGCAGACGGCCAGGCGCTATTCGGTATTCTACCAGCCGACCGGCGATGGCCGCATCACGGCGCTGCACCGGCGCATGCAGCTGCGCCATTCCGAAGGTGTCGGCACGTGAACGCGATCGCGCCTCAGGTTTCCACGGTCTCTGCGTTGCCCTCGGCGGACGAGCTCGATCGCGCTTTGCGCGATGCCTCGCCCGCGGAGATCATCGCTGCGGCGTTGAAGACGGTCGGGCGCGACAAGCTCGCGCTGGTATCGTCCTTCGGCACGGAATCGGCGACGCTGCTGAAGGTCATGGCGGACGTCGATCCCGCGATTCCAGTGATCTTTCTCGACACCGGCTGGCTGTTCGAGGAGACGCTGGCCTATCGCGATACGCTGATCGCGAAGCTGGGCCTGAAGGACGTCCGGTCGATCAAGCCGGCCGAGGAGACACTCTCGCGCGACGATCCCGACCGCGACCTCTGGTTCTCCGACCCCGACGCCTGCTGCCGCATTCGAAAGGTCGAGCCGCTGGCGCGGGCGCTGAAGCCGTTCTCGGCCTGGCTCAACGGCCGCAAGCGCTTCCAGGGTCGTGCGCGCGCCGACATTCCCGTCGTCGAGGACGACGGCGCGCGGTTGAAGTTCAATCCCTTCGCCAACGTCTCGCCCGAGGAGATCGAGGCGATCTTCACCCGTGCCAAGTTGCCGCGGCATCCTCTGGTTGCGTCAGGATTCCTGTCGGTTGGCTGCATGCCTTGCACCAGCAGAACGGCCGAGGGCGAGGACGCGCGCGCCGGCCGATGGCGGGGCCGCGCCAAGACAGAATGCGGCATTCACACGGTGAAGGTTTCGTAGCACGGTCGCGCTGCCACGCTGCGAACAAGAAAATCCGGTTCCGTTGACTTGAGTGCGTTTCGCCCCGAGTTATGCCTGCCGTCGATGACGCCGATGTCGTCGAGGTAAATGGAGATGGACATGATGCGCCGTATCGTTCCGCTCGCTGCAGGACTCCTCTGGGCAAGCTCGGCTCTCGCCGCTGACATCAGTTTGCTGAACGTGTCGTACGATCCGACGCGTGAGCTCTATGGCGAGTTCAACAGGGCGTTCGCGAATGCCTATCAGAAGGAGACCGGCAAGAGCATCGAGATCAAGCAGTCGCATGGCGGCAGCGGTTCGCAGGCGCGCGCGGTGATCGACGGATTGCAGGCCGACGTGGTGACGCTCGCGCTCGCCTATGACATCGATGCCATCGCTGCCAAGGGCCTGGTGGCGGCGGATTGGCAAAAGCGCCTGCCGCAGAATTCATCCCCCTATACCTCGACCATCGTGTTCCTGGTGCGCAAGGGCAATCCCAAGGGCATCAAGGACTGGGACGATCTGATCAAGCCGGGCGTCGCGGTGATCACGCCGAACCCGAAGACATCGGGCGGGGCACGCTGGAATTATCTTGCGGCCTGGGGCTTTGCGCAGAAGAAGCTCGGCTCGGCCGACAAGGCCAAGGACTTCATCGGCAAGCTCTACCAGCAGGTCCCGGTGCTGGATACCGGCGCGCGCGGCGCCACCGTGACCTTCGTCGAGCGCGGTGTCGGCGACGTGCTGCTCGCCTGGGAGAACGAGGCGTTCCTTGCGCTGAAGGAGTTCGGCACGAACAAGTTCGAGATCGTGGCGCCGCCACAATCGATCCTCGCCGAGCCGCCGGTCGCGATCGTCGACAAGGTTGCCGACAGAAAGGGCAATCGCAACGTCGCCGATGCCTATCTGCAATATTGGTACACCAGGGAGGGGCAGGAGATCGCCGCGCGCAACTTCTACCGTCCGCGCGATGCCGAAATCGCCAAGAAGTACGAAAATGCCTTCGCCAAGGTCGAATTGTTCACGATCGACGACGTTTTCGGCGGCTGGACCAAGGCACAGCGGGAACATTTTGCCGACGGCGGCGTCTTTGATCAGATCTACAAGAACTGATCAGGCGCTGTCTTAAGAGGCTTTTGCAGGGGGCCTGGTGAGCGCAGTTGCAGCACGACGCCGGACATTGCCGGGCTTCGGTCTCACCATGGGACTGACGCTGACCTGGCTGTCCGTGATCATCCTGATTCCGCTTGCCGGCCTGTTCCTGAAATCGCTCGAGCTCAGTCCCGAGCAGTTCTGGAACATCCTTTCCAGCCGCCGCACCCTGAACGCGCTCCGCGTCTCGTTCGGCCTCGCCTTTGCGGCGGCCTGCGTCAATCTCGTCATGGGCAGCATCATCGTCTGGGCGCTGGTGCGCTACCGTTTCCCGGGCCGCCGGCTGTTCGACGCCATCGTCGACGTGCCCTTCGCGCTGCCGACCGCGGTGGCCGGCGTGGCGCTGACCGCGCTGTTCGCCGAGAAGGGCTGGCTGGGCGCGCCGCTTGCCGCGCTCGGTCTCAAGGTTGCGTTCACGCCGTTCGGCATCTTCGTCGCCATGATCTTCATCGGTATTCCCTTCGTGGTGCGCACGGTGCAGCCGGTGCTCCAGGATCTCGACCCCGAGATCGAGGAGGCCGCGGGCAGCCTGGGCGCCAGCCGCTGGCAGACCATCATCCGCGTGATCCTGCCGTCGCTCGCACCGGCGCTGCTCACCGGCCTCGCGCTCGCCTTCGCCCGCGCGGTCGGCGAATACGGCTCGGTGATCTTCATCGCCGGCAATCTGCCCAACGTCTCCGAGATCGCGCCGCTCCTGATCGTGATCCGTCTCTCCGAGTTCCGTTATGCCGATGCGACTGCGATCGCGGTGGTCATGCTGGTCGTGTCGTTCGTCATCATCTTTGCTGTCAACCGGCTCCAGCGCTGGGCGCAGAGCCGGATTCCGGCGCGCTGAGGGCGGATCATGACGATGCAGATCGCCCATTCCGGCCCGGTCACCTCGTCCGACGGGAAGACCCGTGCACGTGAAGCCCTCGCGCGGGACAATCTTCGCACCGAGCCGAAGGCCGTGCGCATTGCCATCATCATGCTCGCGATCGCGTTTCTCACCATCTTCGTCGTGCTGCCGCTGGTGGTGGTGTTCGCGCATGCGTTCTCGAAGGGAATCGCCGCCTATCTCGCCGCGCTCGCCGAGCCGGAGGCGCTGGCTGCAATCAGGCTGACGCTGCTGGTCGCCGCGATCTCCGTCGGCCTCAATCTGGTGTTCGGCCTCGTCGCCGCCTGGGCCATCGCCAAGTTTGATTTCCCGGGCAAGACGTTCCTGATCACGCTGATCGACCTCCCGTTCTCGGTGAGCCCGGTGATCTCGGGCCTCGTCTTCGTGCTGCTGTTCGGCGCGCAGGGTTATTTCGGCACCTGGCTGCGGGACCATGACATCCAGATTCTGTTCGCGGTCCCCGGCATCGCGCTTGCCACCACCTTCGTGACCTTCCCGTTCGTGGCGCGCGCGCTGATCCCCCTGATGCAGGAGCAGGGCACGCAGGAGGAGGAGGCCGCGATCTCGCTCGGAGCCTCCGGCCTGCAGACCTTCTTCCGCGTTACCCTGCCCAACATCAAATGGGGTGTGCTCTACGGCGTCCTGCTCTGCAACGCGCGTGCGATGGGCGAGTTCGGTGCGGTCTCCGTCGTCTCCGGACACATCCGCGGCGAAACCAACACGATGCCGCTCCTGGTCGAGATTCTCTACAACGAGTACCAGTTCGTCGCCGCCTTCGCGATCGCCTCGCTGCTCGCAATGCTGGCGCTGATCACGCTGATCGCGAAGACCGTTCTCGAACGCCATCTGGACGAAGGACAAGACGCAAGTGACCATTGAAGTCAGGAATCTCGTCAAGACGTTCGGCAGCTTCAAAGCCCTCGACGGCGTCGATCTCAAGGTCGACAGCGGCGAGTTGGTGGCGCTGCTCGGTCCGTCCGGCTCCGGCAAGACCACGCTGCTGCGGATCGTCGCCGGGCTCGACTGGCCCGATTCCGGCGAAGTCTTCATCAATGGCGAGGACGCGCTGGCGCAGGGCGCGCGCGAGCGGCATGTTGGCTTCGTGTTCCAGCACTATGCGCTGTTCCGCCACATGAGCGTGTTCGAGAACGTCGCCTTCGGCCTGCGCGTGCAGCCGCGCGCGGTCCGCAAGGACGAGGCTGCGATCCGCGCGCGCGTCAAGGAGCTGCTCGATCTCGTGCAACTCGACTGGCTCGCCGACCGCTATCCGAGCCAGCTTTCCGGCGGCCAGCGCCAGCGCATCGCGCTCGCCCGCGCGCTCGCGATCGAGCCGCGCATTCTGCTGCTCGACGAGCCCTTCGGCGCGCTCGATGCCAAGGTCCGCAAGGAGCTGCGAAAGTGGCTGCGCGCGCTGCATCACGAGATCAACGTCACCTCGATCTTCGTCACCCATGACCAGGAGGAGGCGCTGGAAGTCGCGAACCGCGTCGTGGTGATGGACAAGGGCAGGATCGAGCAGATCGGCACGCCCGACGACGTCTACGAGAGCCCGGCGAGCGCGTTTGTCCATGGCTTCATCGGTGAGTCCATCGAGCTGCCGGTCCAGGTCGAGGGCGGTGCTGTCAGGCTCGACGGCCGGCCGCTTCGGCTCACAGCGGACGGAATTGCGCCTGGCGCGTCAAAGCTGTTCGTGCGGCGACATGACATGCTGGTCGGCCCACCCGGCAGCGGCGCCTTCGAGGGCGCGGTCCGGCATGTCCGCAATTTCGGCCCCGTGCAGCGCGCCGAGGTCGCGCTCTCGGGCGGCCAGACCATCGAGATCGATGCCCCTCGCGACAAGGAACTTCGCGCCGGCGACACCATCGGATTGGAGCCCCGCCGCTACCGGATATTTGCGGGTTGAACACCCGTCATTCCGGGTTCGCTGATGCACGTCGTCCCCGAACGACTTGCGTTGATTTTCTTCAAAATTCACCTTTCAGCCACGGTTGATATGCAACAACGGCCCCTCATTTTGGGGGCCTCGATTCATGCGCGCTGCGGCCGCAATTCTCATCACTTTGCTGCTCGCCGGCTGTGCCGGCAACGAAGCACCGGTCCAGCAGCCATCCATGTACACCGACATGGCGGTTCCGGGTTCCAAGCTCGATGCGCAGGCGGCTGCGGTGATGATCTCGCAATACCGCCAGAACAACGGGCTGGGCACCGTCGTGATCGATCCCGACCTGATGCGGCTCGCCGAGTCCCAGTCGGGTGCGATGGCGGCGGCCAACAAGATGGACCACGACGTCCGCGCGCCGCTGGCCAAGCGTCTGGCCGCCGGCGGTTATCCCGCGACCGTGGCGGTCGAGAACGTCTCGGCCGGCTATCATACGCTGGCGGAAGCGTTCTCCGGCTGGCGCGACTCGCCTCCTCACCGCGCCAACATGCTCAAGGGCGGTGTCACAAAATTAGGCATCGCGGCGAGCTATGCTCCCGGCACCAAATACAAGGTGTTCTGGACCATGATTCTGGCCTCGACGGAGTCCCGATAAGCCAGACTTGATCCGGGATGCATTGACGCCGCGGCGGAGTGTCGCCACGGTAGCTCGCCTTTTGCTATTGTTCCCTTATGGCCGATCATAGTCCGGAAATCGCAACAATCCCGACGAATGCGCAACGCGTCCTGGTTCTCCAGGGCGGCGGCGCGCTGGGCTCCTACCAGGCCGGGGCCTATCAGGCGCTGTGCGGCTACGGCTTCGAGCCGGAATGGGTGGCAGGCATCTCCATCGGCGCGGTCAATGCTGCAATCATTGCCGGCAATGAGGGCCAGACGCGCGTCAAGCGTCTCAAGGAATTCTGGGAGATGGTCTCGGCGCCGGTACCGTGGAAGCCGATCGGCAAGAGCGACCACAGCCGCGAGCTGTTCAATTCCACCAGTGCTGCGCTGATTGCGACCTTCGGCGTGCCCGGCTTCTTCACGCCGCGCATTCCCCCGGCGCCGCTCTGGCCGCCAGGGCACCCCGAAGCGGAAAGCTATTACGACACATCGCCGCTGAAGAAGACGCTGGAGCGTCTGGTCGATTTCGACCGCATCAACGATCTGAAGACGCGGCTGTCGGTCGGCGCGGTCGGCGTCACCTCGGGCAACTTCAAATATTTCGACAATTACGAGTTCAAGAAGCTCGGCAAGACCATCGGCCCCGAGCACATCATGGCCTCCGGCGCGCTGCCGCCGGGCTTTCCCTCCGTGAACATCGACGGCGAACATTACTGGGACGGCGGCATCGCTTCCAACACCCCGCTCGACTACGTGCTCGATGCCGAGGTCGAACGCGACATGCTGATCTTCCAGGTCGATTTGTTCTCCGCGCGCGGCGACCTGCCGAACTCGCTGCTGGAAGCCGCCGAGCGCGAGAAGGACATCCGCTATTCCAGCCGCACGCGGATGAACACCGACAAGAACAAGCAGCTGCACAACGCGCGCCGGGCCGTGCGCGACCTGATCAGCAAATTGCCGGACTATCTCAAGAACGATCCTTCCGTCGAATTCCTGGCGAAAGTGTCGCGCGAAAGCACCGTCACCGTGGTGCATCTGATCTACCGCAGCAAGAACTACGAATCCTCGTCCAAGGATTACGACTTCTCGCACGTCGCCATGGTCGAGCATTGGGAAGCCGGCGTGCGCGACGTGCATCTGTCGATGCGCCACAGGGACTGGCTCGAGCGGCCCCAGTCCAGCGAGACCATGGTGACCTACGATCTCACGGGGGACGTCACCGCGCCCCCGGCAAAAAGGAGCGAATAGAATGGGTAGTCTGTCAGGCAAGAACGCCGTCGTGACCGGGTCGACCAGCGGCATCGGGCTCGCCTATGCACGCGCCTTCGCTGCCGCCGGTGCCAATGTCGTCATCAACGGCTTCGGCTCACCGGAGGACATCGAGAAGGAACGCGCCAAGATCGAGTCCGACTTCAAGGTCAAGGCGATCTACTCGCCTGCCGACATGACCAAGCCCGCTGAGATCGCCGGCATGATCGCGCTCGGCGAGAAGACGTTCGGCTCGGTCGACATCCTCGTCAACAATGCCGGCATCCAGTTCGTCTCGCCGATCGAGGAGTTTCCGGTCGAGAAGTGGGACCAGATCATCGCGATCAACCTGTCCTCGGCCTTCCATGCCATCCGTGCCGCCGTTCCCGGCATGAAGAAGAAGGGCTGGGGCCGCATCATCAACACGGCGTCCGCGCATTCGCTGGTCGCCTCGCCCTTCAAGTCGGCCTATGTCTCGGCCAAGCACGGCATCGCCGGTCTCACCAAGACCGTGGCGCTGGAAGTCGCGACCCACAAGATCACCTGCAACTGCATCAGCCCGGGCTATGTCTGGACGCCGCTCGTCGAGAAGCAGATCCCCGACACGATGAAGGCGCGCAACCTGACACGCGAGCAGGTCATCAACGACGTGCTGCTCGATGCGCAGCCGACCAAGGAGTTCGTCACCTCCGAGCAGGTCGCCGCGCTCGCGCTGTTCCTGTGCGGCGACGATGCCGCGCAGATCACCGGCACCAATCTCTCGATCGATGGCGGCTGGACCGCGGAGTAAGCACGACGATGCGGTGGTGCCGTAGGGTGGGCAAAGGCGCGTTGCGCCGTGCCCGCCATGCGTCCCCATCGAAGTGAAATGGTGGGCACGCTTCGCTTTGCCCACCCTACGATTCTGTCGTCCGGTCCCGGCTCAATGGCTCCAGGCCAGAGCCGTGACGATGGCCGACGACAGGTTCAGTTCCGCGAAGATGATCCTGCCGGCGACCACGAACAGCACGCAGGCGAGCGTCAGGCGCAGCACCGTCTCGGGCACCCGCGTCGCGCTATAGCTGCCGACGATGATGCCGGGCAGAGAGCCCAGCAGCAGCACGCCCATCAGGGCCCAGTCGACGTCACCGAGCGCCCAATGTCCGATGCCGGCGACCAGTGTCAGCGGCACCGCATGGGCGATGTCGGAGCCGACGATGGTCGCCATCGGCAGGCGCGGATAAAGCAGCAGCAGCACGGTGACGCCGACCGCGCCGGCGCCGACCGACGAAATCGAGACCAGCACGCCCAGCACGACGCCGGTGATCACGGTCGCAATCAAGGTGGTGCGCGCGTCGACCTGCTCGAGGCGCTTTCGATAGCGGTCCATGATCGACTTGCGAAAAATCAACGAGGTCGCGGTCAGCAGGAGCGCGAAGCACAGCACGACATTGACGAGGCTGCGCTCCGCATCGCTCTTGAGATCAAGCTTCCACAGCACGAACAGCGTCAGCGCGCTGGCAGGAATGCTGCCGCAGGCGAGCCGCAGCACCGCCGGCCAGTGCACGCTGCGCGACCAGCCATGCACCACGCTGCCGCCGGTCTTGGTGGCGGCGGCGTAGAGCAGGTCGGTGCCGACCGCGGTGGAGGGGTGGACGCCGAACAACAGGATCAGCAGCGGCGTCATCAACGAGCCGCCGCCGACGCCGGTCATGCCGACAAGCAGGCCGACGGCGAATCCGGAGGCGACGTAGATTGGATCGAACATATCAGGGGAATCTTAGGTTGGTCTCGTCGGTTGGGCAATACGACGTAGAATAAACTTTCCCTGACGGGCAAGTCGTTGGATTAAATAAGAGAAATATTTCCGCGGGGCGGCGGCAGACAGTCGTTTCGCCCAAATCGGTGCCCTCTCGCGAAACAGCCGTTCGTGGTGCTCACGCGCCGACGCCGAGGAAATCCCGCGCCAGGTCAGGGTTGGCGGTAAGCTCGGCGGAGGTGCCCTCGAACACCACATGGCCGTTGTTGAGGCCGTAGACGCGGGTGGCGAAGCTCAGCGCCGCGGCGACGTTCTGCTCGACCACGATCATGGTGCGTCCCTCGCGGGCGAGACCTGCGGCGACGTTGACGAGATCGCGCACGATCAGCGGTGCCAGTCCCTCGAACGGCTCGTCGAGCAGGATGATGCGGGCGTCGCGGATCAGCGCGCGGGCGATCGAGAGCATCTGCTGCTCGCCGCCCGACAGCGTTCGTCCGAGAGACTTGCGTCGTTCCTTCAGGCGCGGAAACACACCGTAGATGCGCTCGAACGACCACGCGTTCGGCGCGGTCAAGGCCGCGATGCGCAGGTTCTCCTCTACCGTGAGGCCGCCGAAGATCGCGCGCTCCTCAGGGACAAGCTGCACGCCCATGTTGGCGATGGCGGATGGAGCGAGACCGCTGATCGGCTTGCCATCGAGCCGGATCTCGCCACTCCTCGGGGCGAGCACACCCATGATCGAGCGCAGCGTCGTGGTCTTGCCGGCACCGTTGCGACCGAGCAGCGCCACGACCTCGCCCTCCTCGACCCGGATCGAGAGGTCGAACAGGACGTGGGAATCGCCGTAAAGCGTGTTGATGCGGTCGACTTCAAGCAGGCTCATGCGCGTGAAGCCCTCCGAGGTAAGCGTCCTGAACCTGCTGGTTGCCGCGGATCTCGTCCGCCGTGCCGTCGGCGAGCAGGCGGCCTTCGTAGAGCACGGTGATGCGCTCGGCGAGGCCGAAGATCGCATCGAGATCGTGCTCGACGATGACGATGGTGCAGGTCTGGGCGATGTCGCGGATCAGTGCGCAGGTCGCGGCGCGTTCCGACGGGCTCATGCCGGCGAGGGGCTCGTCGAGCAACAGCACCTTCGGGCTCGTCGCAAACGCCATGCCGATCTCGAGCCGGCGCTTCTCGCCGTAGGCGAGGATGTGCGCCGGCGTGTCGGCGCGCGTTGCAAGATGGAGCAGCGCCATGATCGCGTCGATCTGTGCCTCCACCTCCGGCAGGCTGTCGGCCGTTCGCAGCAGGTCGATCCGCAGCGGTCCGCGGCAGCGCGCCAAGGCGGCGATGCGCAAATTCTTCCGCACCGAGAGATTTGGAAAGAGCTGGTTCAACTGGTTGGACTTGGCGATGCCGAACTGCGCGGTCCGGCTGACGCCGTGGCCGGTCACTTGCGATCCGAACAACAGCACATGACCCGAGGTCGGGCTGACCTCGTCCAGCAGCATCTTGAACAGCGTGCTCTTGCCGGCGCCGTTCGGGCCGATCACGGCATGAATGGAGCCGCAGCGCACCTTGAACGAGACGCCGTCAACTGCCTTCAGCCCGCCATAGTGCCGCGCCAGCGCGCAGGCTTCCAGGGCAATGTCGCTGTCGCCGGTGGCGGGTGACGGCAATGGCAGGGCGGTGTCGCGCCCCCTGCTCGATGCAGTTTTCACCGCGCCGCCGGCCTCGATCGCCTCGGTCACGGCCTCTGCGGCCTGCCGCGCGGCGAGAGTTCGGCGTTCGGTCCACCAATGGATGATCTCGCCGCAGATGCCGCGACGCAGGCCGACGACCAGGACGATGAAGGCGATGCCGAGCACCAGCTTCCACAGCGTGGTGAGGCCGGGAATGAGCTGGAGATTGTCGCGCAGCCACAGCCAGACCGCGGCGCCGACCAGCGGTCCGATCAGGGTGTTGGCGCCTCCGACGATGGTCTGGACCACGAGCTGGCCGGACGTCTCCAGCGAGAACGCGTCCGGCGGCATGTAGCTCTGGAACGAGCCGAGCAGGCCGCCGGCGAGTCCGGCGTAGAGCGCGGCGATGACGAAGGCTGCGAGCTTGTAGGCCGGCACGTTGTGGCCGAGCATTGCGACGCGCGCGGTGTTCTCCTTGATCGCGAGCAGGATCGCGCCCACGGGAGAGCGGACGATGCGGCGTGCCAGTACGTAGCCACCAAAGAAAATCACCGCGAACAGCACGTACATCGGCAGGCCTGCGCCGATGCGGATGGCATGCTCGCCGAAGCCGAGCACGGGCACCGGCATTCCGGGAATGCCGTTCTCGCCACCGGTATAGTGCGACAGCGGCGAGTTCTCGATGAAATAGGCCATCTGGCCGAACGCCAGCGTGATCATCGTGAAGTAGATGCCGATGCGGCGCACCGCGAGCCAGCCGACGACGAGTCCGAATGCGCCGGCCGATATCGTGCCCGCGGCGAGCGCCAGCCACACGCTGCTCAGCGTGCCGGAAACCAGCAGATACGCCGTGACGAAGCCGCCGACGCCGTAGAACGCGGCCTGGCCGAACGACAGGAGGCCGGCGAGGCCAAACAGGATGTCGAAGCCGAGCCCGATCAGTCCCCAGTTCAGCACCCGCGTCAGCAGGTCGATGGAGAAGCCGAGATGCGGCAGCACCACCGGTGCCGCAATCAGCGTGGCTAGAATCGCGAGCTCCGGAATGTGGCTCCGCAGCCCGCCCGATCGCGACGTGTTCATACCCGTCCTTCCGAGCCGAACAGGCCTTGCGGGCGCAATACCAGGAGCAGCGCCATCAGCGCGTAGAGCATCACTTCCGAATAGGAGGAGTTGAACGCGCTGGTGAGGCTGACGATCTCGCCGGCGATCAGCCCTCCGACCACGGCGCCCGGGAACGAGCCGAGGCCGCCGAGCACGATCACGACGAAGGACTGCGCCATGAAATTCGCGCCCATGTCCGGTGTCACCGCGACGACCGGAGCATACAGCATTCCGGCGAGACCGACCGCGACGACGCCGATCGCGAACACCAGGAGGAAGGTGCGCCGCAGATTGATGCCGAGGATGCCGACCATGCCGGGATTCTCGATTCCGGCGCGAACCACGAGACCCATCGAAGTGCGGTAGAGAACGAGATAGAGGCCGACCAGCAGCGTTGCGATGATGGCGATGAGCTGGAGGCGGTAGGTCGGATAGATCAGGAAGCCGAGCTGCGTTGCGCCCTGTCCCCATGACGGCGTCGGCACGCGCTGCGCGTTGCCGCCGAAGACGGCGCGCACGCACTCCACGAGCACGATGCCGATGCCGTAGGTGACGAGGATCTGGTCTTCATGCGGCCGGCCGTAGAAGAAGCGGATGATCAGGCGCTCGAGCAGAAAGCCGAGCACCAGCATGAAGCCGCAGCCGACCGCAATCGCGAGCAGGAACGACTGGGTGTATTGCAGCATGACGAAGGCGGCATAGGCGCCCACGGCGAACAACGCGCCGTGGGCGAAGTTCAGGACACCGAGCGTGCCCAGGATGATGGTCAGGCCGCTGCTGACGAGCGCCAGCAGCGAACCGAGGGCGAGGCCGTTGAAGGCCTGTGAGGCGAGGGCGGGCCAGCTTGGCATCCGGGCGGCTCAGGTATAGGGGCCGAGCTTGCAGCCGAACAGGTCCGGCGGATTCATCACGCTCTCGCCTTCGGCAACGTCGACGATCTCGTAATAGTCCTCGGGCCCCTTCATCGCCGCCGGCGCCTTGCCCCGCAGGACCGGGATCGGACGCACCATCTGGTGATCCTCGGCGCGGAAATAGACCTTGCCGATCGTGGTCTCGTAGGGCTGCTCCTTCGAGGCCTCCATCGCCTTGATGACGTCGACCGGATTGAAGCTCTTCACCCGCTCGACCGTCAGCGCCCAGAGATAGGTCTGCATGTAGCCGATATGGGCGCCCCAGCGCGGGTGATACTTGTTCTTCGCGACGAAGGCGTCGACGAAGCCCTTCGCGAGCGGATAGCGATCCGACAGCGTCCACCAGAAGTCGCAGCTGCCATAGACGCCCTGCATGATTTCGGCGCCGAGCTCCTTGTCCTGGAACGAGGACAGGTTCGGCACCACCAGTTTCATCTTCTTGAGCACGCCGAATTGCTCGGCCTGCTTGGTCGAGGCGACCGCGTCGGCGCCGAAGGCGATGTTGACGAACACGTCCGCGCCGCTGTTGGCGATGTTGAGAAGCGCCGAGGAATAGTCGGTGGTGCCGAGCGGAACCACTTCCTTGGCGACCTGTTGCCAGCCCTGTTCCTTCGAGAACTTCGCGAAGCTGTCATAGACCGTGTGGCCGTAGGTATAGTCTGGCACCAGGAAGGCGGTCTTCATGTTCTTGCCGAGCGCCTTGGCGACGACGGGCGCGAGCGCCTTGGCGGCCATGTAGGCGTTCTGCTGCGAGCGGAAGCCATAGCGCTGGCAGTTCTTGCCGGTAATGTCGTTGGAGCCGGCGATGCCCACCATGTAGAGCACCTTTTCGCGGGAGCCCAATTCCTCCAGCGCGATTGCGCTGGCGCTCGACACCGAGCCTGAAAGCATGATCGCCTTGTCGCGCTGGATGAACTGCGTGGCGCTCTGCACGTCGAGATTGGGTTTGCCCTCGGTGTCGGACACCTTGTAGCGGATCTGGCGGCCGAGCACGCCCTTGCCTTGCAGGCCCCATTTCTTCGCGGCATCGCCGCCCGCGTTGATCTCCGAGATCGCCAGTTCGTAACCAAGCTTGAGATCGCCGCCGTCGCCGGAGAAGACGCCGGTGAGCGGAATGGTCAGTCCGACGAAGACCGAGTCCGCGGTGACGCCGTCCGGGAAGGTGCCGATGCTGGCCGGCGTCTGCGCCCAGGCGGCGCTACCTGGAAGCACGAGACCGGCAGCGGCGCCGGCGCTTCCGAGCAGAATCTGACGACGATCGAGCTTCATGACTCACCTTCCATGTTTGATCACCGCCGGATCGGCCGGTGCATTGCGGTTGGGTATGAGCCGGGCTCACGACCCGGCATCGATGTGATCGCTCTCCGCGTCCGGCTGGGACGCCGCGTTTCCGGTGAAGGACACGGGATTGAGCCGGCGGCGGTTGACGCCGAGGTCGAAAATGTCGAATCGGTTGTAGTAGCCGACCACGTCATGAAACTGCTTGGGCTCGACGCAGCGGTTGAGATCGATCTCGGCGTAGAGGATGCCTTCCTCGTCGCGCAGCGCCTCGCCGATCTGCTCCCCGGTCGGATCGAGGAAGAAGGTTTCCGCGCGCGGTGTCGCGTCGAGCACGGCGGCGGCGGAGGCGTCGCGCGCCACCAGCATGTCGCGCGCTGCCTTGTCGAGCACGCCCGCGGTGACGAGGCCGAACACCTTTGCCTCGAAGCAATGCGCGCTCGCCCGGATCCGGGTCGCTGATGCGATGTGGTAATTGCCGCCACCGGCCGGCCGGCGGGTCGGCCAAACCGGCGGCCAGCTCGAAATATGAAGCTGCTCACCCTGCGCCATCAGCGAATAGCGTGCCAACGGGTTGGTGTTCTCGCCGCAGATCAGTTGCCCGATCTTGCCGAGCCTGGTCTCGACGACGCGCAGGCCCGCGCCGTCGCCGCCGCTCCAGATCAGCTTCTCGTAGAAGGTCGGCACCAGCTTGCGGTGGTGGTTGAGGATCTCGCCGTCCTCGCCGATCAGGAGGTTGCTATTCCAGATCGCACCGACGCTCGCCGGCGACTTCTCGCTGATGCCGATCGACACCACGACGCCGAGCGCACGCGCTTCGTCGCGGATCGCCTTGATCTCGGGGCCGTCGACCAGCACGGACTGGTCAGCCATGCGGACGAACAGGTCGTGATTATCGATCGGAGCCCACAGCGCCGCCCATACCGGGAATGCGGGAATGAACGTCTCGGAGAATGCCACGATCTCGGCGCCGGCGGCGGCTGCCTCACGGATGAGCGAGATTGCCTTCTTTGTGGTCGCCGAGCGGTCGAGAAACACTGGCGCGGCATGGACCGCGGCGGCCTTGAAGCGAGGAAGCATGGCTTTGTCCTTGGTTCAGGACAGGCTAGTGGCGTCCCCGGGGCCTCGATACAGACAATCCTGCAAGACGGCTTGCAGGGGGCGACAATCCGTCCCACCGTACGTCGCTGGCACAACGCTTGCTGTCTGGTGGACATGCAGGAGTTCAACTCGCTCGACTGGGACGACCTCAAGATATTTCTTCACGCAGCCCGCGGCGGCAGCCTGGGCAGCGCGGCCAAGCGTCTGCGGGTCGACCAATCCACCATCAGCCGGCGGATCGCGCATCTCGAATGCGCGCTCGGCGCGACGCTGTTCGAGCGTTCGCCGCAGGGGTTGCGTGTCAACGAAGCCGGCGAGCGCCTGCTCTGTCACGCCGAGCGGATCGAGAGCGCTGTCATTGCGATGCATCAGGACGTGCAGCGCGGCGGCAGCCGGATGGCGGGCCGCGTCCGGCTCGCGACAATGGAAGGTATCGCCTCGCTCTATCTCGCATTCCGCTTCGCACCGCTGCGGCAACGTTATCCCGATCTCACCGTCGAGCTCCTGACCTCCCCGCAGGCGGTCTCAGTCAATCGCCGCGAGGCCGATCTCTTCCTGAGCTTCTTCCGTCCGCCGGGACAGGGCATGGTGTCCGAGCGGCTCGGCAGCTTTCAGCTCGCCCTCTACGGCTCACAAGATTATCTCGCTCGCGAGGGCATGCCCGAACGGCTCGCGGACCTCGCGCGCCACAGCTTCGTCACCTACATCGACGATTTGATCCAGCTAGACTCGGTGCGCTGGCTCGACGACATCATCCGCAATCCTCCGGTCAGCTTTCACTCCAACAGCATGATCGCGCAGATGAACGCCGCGGCCGGCGGCATCGGCCTGGTGCTGCTGCCGAGCTTTGCGGTGGCTGGCCGCAGCGATCTGGTTCCGGTGTTGCACGAGAAGATGTCGACGACGCGCGACGTCTGGATCAACGTCCACAGCGACCTCCAGTTCGTGCCGCGCATCCGGGCCGTATCGAGCTATCTCAAGGCGATGTTCAAGTCAGACCCGCTGATGCAGGCGGATGCGTCGGGCCGCAAGATGCTCGACGCGCTGCTGGTGGCGGATGCCGCGGTCGTCGCATTTCAGAGCGGCTGAAGGCGCGACGGTTAAGCCGTGCGGCGGCCGAACGCCAGCACGTGCAGTCCGAGGCGCTGCCGCACGATCCAGAACAGCAGCACCGTCTCGAAGGTCAGCGAGATCGAGGTCGCGGCCGCGGCGCCATGGCCGCCATAGGGCGGTACCAGTGCAATGCAGAGCACGACGTTCATCACGAAGGCCAGTGCATAGGCCAGCGCGCAGATCTTCTGCTGGCCGAGCATGTTGAGCAGCCGCTCCACCGGGCCGATCGCGGAGCGCACCACGAGCCCGATCGCGGCGACGAACATGATGTCGTAGCCGACCACGAATTGCGGCCCGAACAGCCACAGCAGCGGCTTGCCGAGCGCCAGCAGCACGATGGTCGCAGCCAGCGACGGCCAGAACGTCCAGTTGATGGCGTGCGCCACATAGGCCGAGAGGCGCGCCTTGTCGCCGAGCGCATTGTATTCCGCGAAGCGATGCGCCGTCGTTGCCGACATCGCGTAGTGGATGAACGAGACCAGCGCCAGCGTCTTCACCACAGCGAAATAGACGCCGACTTCCTCTGAGGGACGGAATTGCTGCAGCACCAGCACGTCGGTGTAGGAGAGCAGCAGGTAGAAGCTCTCGACCAGCAGGATCGGCAGTGAGACGGCGAGCCAGCCCCTGACGTCGTAGGCCTTGGGCCCCGGCCCGATGTGG
This sequence comes from Bradyrhizobium sp. USDA 327, assembly GCF_041262065.1. NCBI lineage: Bacteria > Pseudomonadati > Pseudomonadota > Alphaproteobacteria > Hyphomicrobiales > Nitrobacteraceae > Bradyrhizobium > Bradyrhizobium sp. USDA 327. The sequence goes on from NZ_JBGCCW010000001.1 coordinate 8,112,803, forward strand.
TCGGCGAGCTTGCGATTCAGCACCACCATCTGCCCGGTCATCGCGATCCACACCGCACCTGCGCTCGCGACCATCGCGGCGACCGCGCCGAGATGATAGCCGAGCAGGAAGGCCGCGGCCGTGAGGCCGATGATCAACGCCTGGCGGATGATGAATTGCGGCATCAGGCCGAGCTGCATCCAGTCATGCGAGCGCGCGATGCCGTCCTGGGTGTTGGCGACGACGAAGGCGGGCAGCGTCATGCAGCCGATATAGAGCGGCAGTTCCTCGGCCGGATCGATCCAGGGCGACAGCAGCTTGACGATGCCGGCAAGGGCGAGCGAGACCAGCGCGGACACGGCAAAGGTCAGCCAGCGGCTGCCGGAGAGAAAGCCGCGCAGCAGCGCCTGCGCGTCGCTGGCGCGGTACTCCGGGATGATCTTCTGCGCGGAGGCGGAGATGCCGAAATCCATCATGCTGCCGAGCAGCAGCACCCAGGTCCAGACATAGACATAAATGCCGTACTCGGACGTGCCCATCCAGCGCGCAAGCAGAACCTGCGAGACATAGGCGAGCCCCGCGCTGATCACGCGGATGACGAAGATGGTGCCGGCGAGTCGCCGCGTCAGCGACGCCTCGGTCGATCCGCCCGTCAGCTTGGCCCGCAGCCGCGCGATCAGCCCGGCCGGTCCGGTCGTTCCGGGTTGTGCATCCATCACGGCCACGTCGAACAGTCCCCAGGCATCCCGCATGCTGCGGCATGCCAGGGGACTAGCAACCATTCGTTAAGATTCGGTTGGGTGGGGCGCTAATTCAAATTCGTATTGAACTCGTACGCCTTGTCAGGCCCGACCAGCGTGAATTTCAGCGCCGCACCATCCGGCTTGGCGCCCGGCGGCAGCCCGTCGAGCTCGAAAGAGAACCGCATCACCCCAGGCGGGCTGTGCGGCACCGGCGTCGGAATCGGCAGCGCCCAATCGGGCGTCGGCCCTTCCACGAACAGATTGACGTTGCGGCTGTCCGGCGTCACCACGTCGACCACCACGTTCTTGGGCCCGTCACGCTTGACGTCGCGGATGGTGAGCGGATTGGGGTCGCCGATATTGGCGGGCTTGGGCACGGTGTCGAGCGCAGCACGCAAGTTCGCATCCTCGGTCGAGGCGACGCTGTTGAAGCCGAGCTCGGCGCTGGCCTCGACTGGAATGCAGAGCTTCTCGCACACCGCGTAATTGATCTCGGCGCGCAAGATCACGGGCTTGTCGGCCGCCTTGGCGACGATGCGCAAGGGCAGCACGATCTGGTTGTGGTAGCCGATCGAATGGCCGCCCGCGCCGTCGTCGAATTTCAGCGGCGCCGGCCACATGATCGTCACCGCCTCGACATTCTCGGACTTCGAGAAGTCGAACCGCGGTGGAACGCCGGAATCGCCGGGTGTGCGCCAGTAGGTCTTCCAGCCGGGCTGCAGCTGGAACGCGATACCGCCAAGCAGGACCGCGCCGCTGCGCGATCCCGCCAACAGCCGCACCGCGGAATGTCCGTCGCGCTGCCACGGCGAAGCGTCATCGGCACGTGCTACGATGGCCAACGACGAGGCAAGCAAGGTTGTCGCGACGCCAATCGCCGCACGCAGGGGAACTCTTGTGAGCATGGTACGTCTTTACAGGGTGGCCCCCGGCCAAACCATTGAATTGCTTGTGATGGTGCACTTGAATCAGGCCCGTGCAAGCCTTGATTTGACAGCGGACCAGCCCGACATCAGGATAGGAATTGAAACCGGAGTGCTTCACCGATGGCTCCCACAGGCAAGAGGACGGGCGAAAGCACCCGCAGCTCGGGCCCCGCACTGCCCAATTCGGCCGGTTATCTCGACGGCCGGCTCCTGATTGCGATGCCCGTGATGGGCGATTCCCGGTTCGAGCGGTCGGTAATCTATCTCTGCGCCCATTCGGCCGAGGGAGCGATGGGCATCATCGTGAACCACCCCGCCGGCAGCATCGATTTCCCCGAGCTGTTGCAGCAGCTCGGCATCATCAAGAAGGGTGAGCACATCAAGCTGCCGGAGAATGCCGAAAGCATGAAGGTGCTACGGGGCGGACCGGTCGACACCGGCCGCGGCTTCGTGCTGCATTCCAGCGACTTCTACATCGAGAATGCGACGCTGCGGATCGATGACGGCGTCTGCCTCACCGCGACCGTCGATATCCTGCGCGCGATCGCCAACGGCTCCGGCCCCAAGCACGCCATCCTCGCGCTCGGCTATGCCGGCTGGGCGCCGGGCCAGCTCGAGACGGAGATCCAGAGCAACGGCTGGCTGCATTGCGATGCGGATGCGGATCTGATCTTCGGCGACGACGTCGACGACAAGTACAACCGCGCCTTGCAGAAGATCGGCATCGATCCCGGAATGCTCTCGAACGAGGCCGGGCACGCGTAGCTGCTATAGCCGCACCCGCGACATCCTCCGATGTCGTGCGTCATCCTCTGCTGTCGTCCCGGACAAGCGCGCCTCAAGCGCGCGCAGATCCGGGACCCATACTCCCAGCTGAAGTTCGAGGCAGGCCGGTCACTCCGAGTCTTCGCCAAACCACGTTCGGTGATTCTGGGTCCCGGATCTGCGCTTCGCTTGTCCGGGACGACAGCGGAACAAGACGCGCCTACTCCGCCGCCTGCTGCTGCACCGTCGGCTCGGTCCCCGCCACCGTCGCGCGGCGCATGTCGCGGGGTTGGGACTGGTCGTAGCGACGGACGCGGTGCATGGTCTGGCGGTTGTCCCACATCACGAGGTCATGCAGCTTCCATTTATGCACGTAGACGAATTCCGGCTGCGTCGCGTGCTCGTTCAGGTCGCGCAGCAGCAGCCGTCCCTCCGGCACGCTCATGCCGACGACCTTGCCGGCATGCGATGAGAGATACAGCGACTTGCGGCGATGGACGGGATGGGTCCGCACCAGCCGTTGCAGCACCGGCTTGAACATCTCCTTCTCCTCGTCGGTGTATTCGGTGAAGCCGAGCGATCCCCGCGAATACATCAGCGAGTGCTCGCAGACGAGGTCCTCGATCTCCGCCTTGGTCTCGTCGTCGAGCGCGTCATAGGCCGCGCGCATGTCGGCGAATTCGGTGTTGCCGCCCTTCGGGTTCACCACGCGCGCCGACAATAGCGAGAATTTTGCCGGGATGGGACGGAACGAGCTGTCGGAGTGCCAGAGGCAGTTGCCGAGATTGAACAGATGCGCGCGGCTGTCCTTCGCAAGCGGCCTGCCGTCCTTGCCGAGATTGGAGACGTCGTTCAGGCCGGATTGCAGCCGGTAGTCCTTCTCCTTGGTCACGGTGCCGCCGCGCGCGTCCTCGCGCTGGCCGAAATTCAGCGCGAAAGCCATCTGCTGCTCGTCGGTGATGTCCTGGTCGTGGAAAACCAGAACCGCATATTTGTCCATGGCCGCCTCGACCTGGCGCGCTTCATCCGGTGTGAGCGGCTTTCGCAAGTCGAGGCCGGAAACCTCGCCGACAAAATGCTTCTGAAGCTGCCGGATGGCGATCGTCATGACGTTCTCTCCCGCGGGTCGCGAGCGGTTACCCCCGCTCTGTTGACGAAAAAGCTACTCCCGCGTCAGTCGTTGTCAACGCTTCGAGCGCATGGCTCTCACGCGTTGCGGGCCATCAGCCCGCCGTCGACCGGGATCACCGCGCCGGTGAGGAACGACGCCGCCGGCAGGCACAGGCTCAGCGTCATATGCGCGACCTCTTCAGGATCGCCGTAGCGGCCGAGTGCGGTGCGGCGCTTGGCGTAGATGGTCTTGTGCTCCTCGGAGATGCGGTCGGTGATGGCGGTGCGGATCGGTCCGGGGCAGATGCAGTTGACGGTGATGCCCTCGCGGCCGAGCTCCACCGCCAGCGAGCGGGTGAGGCTCGCAACGCCCCCCTTCGCTGCCGAATACGGGCTGTGCAATGCGGTGGCCCCGAGCGCTTCGGTCGAGGCGATGTTGACGATGCGCGGGCTCCTCGACTTGCGCAAATGGGGCAGCGCAGCACGGATGATGCGCGGATGCGCCGTCAGCATCACGGCGATGCCCTTGGCCCAGGCGTCCTCATAGGCCTCGTCGTCGATCGCGACACGCACGGAGATGCCGGCGTTGTTGACGACGATGTCGATTGCCCCGAAATGCGCGGCGACATCGCCGACCACGCGCTTGATCTCGCCGCCGTCGGCGACGTCGAGCTTCCACGCCCTTGCTGCGCCACCGCTCGCCGCAATCTCCCTGGCGACAGCATGCGCGCCCTGCTCGTCGAAATCCGTGACGGCCACGTTGGCACCCTCGGTTGCGAACACGCGCGCCGTCGCGCGCCCCATGCCGCTGGCCGCGCCGGTGACGAGAACCGTGAGGCCCTTCACGGACCGGCTGAGCTCCCTGAAGTCGGACATGCTGTTCCTCGCGCTGTGCTTGTTTCTTGTTGTGATTGACAAGGCTGGCATCGATCCGCAGACAGGTCAAACAAGCAAGACATAAAGGGGAGGCCGCGATGGCGAACGAACTCGATTTCTCAGGCAAGCAGGTGCTGGTGGTCGGCGGTTCCAGCGGCATCGGCAACGGCATCGCGCAGGCTTTTCGCACGAGAGGCGCGCATGTCGCGGTTTGCGGCACGCGTGCTCGGCCTGCGGAATATTCCATCGAGGAAGGCTCCGATCTCACGGGGCTCGCCTATGCCCAGCTCGACGTCGGCAATGCCGGAGCGATCGAGGCGTTCAAGCCGTCCCTCGACAAGCTCGACATACTCGTGCTCGCGCAGGGCGCGGTGCTCTACCGCCGCGGCGAGTTCGAGATGGCCGGCTTTCGCAAGGTGGTCGAGGTCAACCTGATGAGCCTGATGGCCTGCGCGACGCGCTTTCATTCCATGTTGCGGGATGCGAAGGGCGCGCTGATCATCGTGTCCTCGACCGCGGCCTATCATTCCACCATGGGCAATCCCGCCTACAATGCGTCGAAGACCGGCGCGGTCGGATTGACGCGGACGCTGGGCGAGGCCTGGGCCGAGGACGGCATCCGCGTCAACGGCATCGCGCCGGGGCTCGTCGACACCAAGATGACGAAGGTGACGACCGACAATCCGAAGCGGCTCGAAGGCGCGCTCGCGCGCATCCCGCTGCGGCGATTGGGCACGCCGGCCGACATGGCCGGCGCGGCGCTGTTCCTGGCCTCGCCGCTGTCGTCCTACATCATCGGCCAGACGCTGGTCGTCGATGGCGGTCTCATTCTCTGATCCCTTGGAACTGCACTGCTTCTGATCGGTTACTTGGGTTGACCCCCCGAGGAGGAGCGACATGGATACGGATCGGATTGTTGGATCGGCCAAGGAATATGCCGGACGCGCGGAAGGCGCGATCGGAGACGTCGCAGGCGATGCGAAGACGCAGGCGTCGGGCAAGGCACGGGAGGCTGCAGGCACGGTGCAGAATCTCTACGGCCAGGCCAAGGATGCGGTGCGTGATGCCACGGACACCGCCGCGAGCTACGCCAAGGACGCCTACGAGAACAGCGGCGAGACCTTCCGCGACGGCTCGAAGGCGATCGCGCAGAAGGTGCAGGACAACCCGCTCGGCGCGCTGCTGGTCGCCGGCGGCATCGGTTTCGCGCTGGCGCTCCTGATGTCGCGACCCGCGCGCCGCCCGCCGCCGCGTTGGCGCTACTAAAGCATGATCCGGAAAAGTGCGAAGCGGTTTTCCGGAAAGATCATGCGTAAACAACAATCTAACGCGCGATGACGATTCATCCAAATCTCATCGCGCTTTAGGGCCGAGCCAATACCACGTCGTTCCGGGGCTCGCGCCGCGTGCGCCCCGGAATGACATCTCAAATCAACGGAATATCTCTGCCGAGCGCCCGACATTGGCAGGCGGGCGCGGAATCCCTGGATTGGAATTCGGATTGCGCGGCCCGGGGGCCGGCGTCCATTGGCGCGGCTGCGGAGAGCCGAAGCCGAAGAAATCCCGGCCCGAGGGCGTTGCCTGTGCCGGTTGCTGCGGCGGGACCTGCGGCTTCTTCGGCGCGAGCTTCGGCGGCGCGATCACCGCGGCCGCTCCCGGCGCCCCTTGAGCCGTGCCGCCGTCGGGCGTCGCGGCCATCGGCGTATCGCCCTTGGCCTGCTCACGGCCGACTTCCCGGCGCGGCCAGGCATAATCGTCGGCGCGGCCGGCTGGAGCCGCCAGCGGTTCACCCTTCACCATGGCCTTGGCCGCGAGCGCATCGACGGCAGCGGGACGCGTGCCCGGCCCGCCCAGCAATTGATCGGTCGAAATCGAGGCTGCAACCAGCGGCACGATCGGCCCTGCCAGCGGCCGCGGCGCGGGCTTGCCCGGCTCGGCGCTGGTATCGGGGGTGGCAGGCTCGCTCGGCAGCGCGATCGGGCCGGAACGTCCCGCAAGCAGGCGCGTGATCTCGCGCTCGACATAATGCGCGAGCTTGCGCGCGCCGGCCTTGGTGAAATAGACGCCGTCGGAGCTGCGGAGCTGACGGATCTGGCCTTCGAAGTCCGGGCCCTTCTGGAGGAAGCGGCCGGCCTCGTCGACGAAGCCGTCCCACACGTCGACATAGGTGATGCCGGCCTTGGCCGCGCCCTCACGGTACAGCGAATCCAGGAACAGCGTGTCCGCGGTGCCCTTCGTTCCGCGAACTGCGGGCAGGCCGACCCAGAGCACCGGCACGCCCTTGGCCTTGAGGATGTTGGCGAGCTCCTCGATCTTCTTGCCGTAGAGCTCGACCCAGCGGTCGTCGCGGAATTCGTAGAGGCCGTTCGGGTTGCGCGCGGTCTTCTCCGGCGCCGCCGCGGGCGTATCGGCATTGTCGGCATCGTCCTGCGGCAGATCGGCATCGGCCGGCTTCTCGTCCGGCTTGGCCGCGGTATCGGTGCCGGGCTTCGTCTCGCCGGGCTTGGCGTCGCCCGGCTTTGCCTGCGGCTTGGCGCGCGCGCCTTTGTCGCTCTTCTTGTCTTTGTCCTTTTCCGCGGCCGCCTTGTCGGCGACGGGCTCGCGGATCGCGGAGCGGTCGTTGAGGCCGAGCATGACGACGATCACGTCGGGCTTCTCGGTCTCGAGAATGCCCCTGGCCGCCGCCGCCCAGTCCGCGGGCTCACCCTTCGGCTGATACTTGATGAGGCCCGACGTGGTCTTGTGCTTGCGGATCACGCCCATGTCGGGCTGCTCGCTGTAGGCGTCTTCCAGGCCGTAAGCGAGCCAGTCGGCCATGGCATCGCCGATCACCAGCACGTTCTTCTCAGGGATGGTGTCGCGTTTCGCCGGCGCCGGTGCGCGCGAAAAATCCTGACGCGGCGCCTGCGGCTGTTGCGGCGGGTACGGTGCGAAGAAGTCGCCGCCGAACCATCCGCCACCTCCGCCGCCGCCCCGTGGTGGCGGGGCCGCGCGCTGCGGCGGGCCGCCGAAACCGGGGAAGTTGAAGAACTGCGCCGAGGCAGGTCCTGCGACCGAGACCAGGATCGCAAGCGCCGTCCCCAGCGCGATCAACGGGCCGGTCTCGGTCAGCACCTTGAACAGGGACTTCTTCGACATGCGATCTCGGGCGCGCGCGAGGGGATTGGAAGCAGCTCGATATAATAACGGAATCAGGCCGCAAACGGGCAGATTCTCTTTGCAGATTCTTCTCCATAGGCCGGGGAACGGCCGCCGGCGTCAAGCCGCCTGTCGAAATCCCGCCTCAGGGTTACTTTCGGCGCGATTTTACCGCCCGCGCAGCCGGTCCAGCACGTCCGATGAGGCAAATCCGTCGGCGGGGACCCCGATCGAGGCCTGGAAGTTGCGCAGGGCTTCCCGGGTCTGGCCGCCGAACTGGCCGTCCGGGGTTCCCTTGTAGAAGCCGCGCTGGGCCAGCAGCTGCTGCAATTCCAGCCGCTCGGTGCGCGCCAGCTCCCGCTCCTGGCGCGGCCAGGGCTGCACGAAGGGCTGCCCTCCGCGCAGGCGATCGGCGAAATGGCCGATCGCCAGCGCATAGGCCTCGGCCGGGTTGTACTTCATGATGACGCGGTAATTCTGCAGCATCAGGAAGCCCGGTCCTTGCGCGCCGGCCGGTGCCAGCAGATAGGCTTTCTCCGCCGGGTGCGGGAAGGGCTGCCCCGTCGCCCGCTTCAGCCCAAGCTTCTCCCATTGCGCGATCGTCATCGCCTTGGCGCGGTCGGCCAGCATGTAGTTGAAGCCCTGGGGCACGACGACCTCGTAGCCCCAGGTCTGGCCGGACTGCCAGCCGTCCTTCTTCAGGTTGTTGGCGGTGGAGGCGATCAGGTCGGTGGGATTGTCGACGACGTCGCGCCTGCCGTCACCGTCGCCGTCGACCGCAAAGCGCTTGAACGCGGTCGGCATGAACTGGGTCGGGCCGAAGGCGCCGGCCCAGGAGCCGCGCAGCTGCTCAGGCCTGAGATCGCCGCGGTTGAGGATCTCCAGCGCGGAGAGGAACTCGTCCTTGAAATAGGCCTGGCGGCGGCCGATGCAGGCGAGCGTCGCGGTCGATTGCAGCACGCTGCGGTCGCCCATCTGCGTCGAGTAATTGGACTCGATGCCCCAGATCGAGGCGATGATGTAGCGGTCGACGCCGGTGGCCCTTTCGGTGGCGTCGAACTGCGCCTTGTACTTGGCGAGAATTTCGCGGCCCTTGGCGAGGCGGTTGTCGTTCACCAGGATGTCGAGATAGTCCCAGATCGACTTGGTGAACTCCGGCTGCGAGTCCATGAGGTCCATGATGCGCAGGTCGGGACCAAGGCCTGCGGTGAAGCGCTGAAAATTCTCCTGCGTGATGCCGCGCCGTGCGGCATCGGGCCACATCGCGGCGACGCAATTGCTGAAATTGCCGGCGGCCTCGCGGATCGCGGCGGCCGTCATCAACGGATGGCCCGAGGCGCCGTCCTCGCCGCTCCAGGGTTGAGCGCCGCCGTTGACGGGAGGCGCTTGCGAAGGTGCCGGATTGGCGCCGGAGAAGATGCCGCCGAACAGGTTGGACAGGCCGTTCTGCGCCTGGGCGTGCGCGCAGGCCGGCAGCAGCGAGGCGGCAGCGACCATCGCTGCGCCGGTCAGAAATCCCGCCCGTTTTGCCAGCCCTGCCATCGTTTGCATCATGTCCCACCCGTCGGCCTGAAAAAATCCGCCACAGGAGGCCCGGTTAGCGTTGCCAATAGCTTAACAAAGGTGAAATTTTGGTGGCGGCCTTTTTCTTAACTCCGACCGGGCGAGGCCCCACATCCGCCTTTGTTGCCGGCTGCAAACAGGCTAGCAAGATGCCATTGCTCCCGTCACATGTGCCCCCAGGTATTCGATCAATCACATGAGAATTCGCAAAGCTGTATTCCCCGTCGCCGGCCTCGGCACCCGCGTCCTGCCTGCCACCAAGGCGATGCCGAAGGAAATGCTGACCATCGTCGACAAGCCGCTGATCCAGTACGTCTATGACGAGGCGAAGGAAGCCGGCATCGAGCACTTCATCTTCGTCACCGGCCGTAACAAAAGTGTCATCGAGGATCATTTCGACCGCATGTTCGAGCTCGACACGACGCTGGCCGCGCGCGGCAAGAAGGCCGAGCAGGACATCCTGGCGCAGAACCAGCCGGAAGCCGGCGCCGTCAGCTTCACCCGCCAGCAGGCGCCGCTCGGCCTCGGCCACGCCGTCTGGTGCGCGCGCGACATCGTCGGCAACGAGCCGTTCGCGGTCGTACTGCCCGACGAGCTCGTGCTCAACACGCCCGGCTGCCTGAAGCAGATGATCGAGATGGCATCCTCGCTTGGCGAAAAATCCAATCTGATCGCGGTCGAGGCGGTGCCCGATCACCTGACCCATCAATACGGTATCTGCGGCGTCGGCAAGCGCAACGGCAAGATGTTCGAGGTCGACGGCATGGTCGAGAAGCCGGCCAAGGGCACGGCGCCCTCCAATCTCTCGATCACCGGCCGCTACATCCTTCAGCCGGAGATCTTCAAGATCCTGGAGACCCAGGAGCGCGGCGCCGGCGGCGAGATCCAGCTCACCGACGCCATGATCGGGCTTGCCAAGACGCAGAAATTCTACGGCGTCGAGTTCGAGGGCGAGCGCCATGATTGCGGCTCCAAGCCCGGTTTCCTGCGCGCCAACATCGCCTACGGCATGAAGCGCCCGGAATTGCGCGACGGACTGATCGCCGAGATGAAGAAGTATCTGGGGCAGTAGGCGGCTATACTCCTCGGTGTCGTCCCTGCGAACGCAGGGACCCATACCGCGTGATCCATCGCTCGCGTTCGGTCGAAGTACCGAACGGCCAGTCTTCGCCAAACTCTTGCCTGTGGTTATGGATCCCGGCGTTCGCCGGGACGACACCGATGGTGTGGCGGATTGCGTCGCGCCGCACCACAGCCGTGGAGCAGCCTCACGCCACCCGCGACAGCTTCGGAATGCTGGCGACCACCGACTGGTTGCGCCCAGCGGCTTTTGCGGCATAGAGCGCCTTGTCGGCGGCGGCGACCAGGACCGGCCAGTCCATGCCGGCGGCGGGCACGAGGCTGGCGATTCCGCAGGAGACCGTCGAGGCCGCCTGATCGTCGGACCAGCCCTGCACCTTGAGGCGGATCTTCTCGGCGACTTTGAAGGCGTCGTCGGCCGAGGTGTTCGGCAGCAACACGGCGAATTCCTCGCCGCCATAGCGCGCGGCGCAGTCGCCGGCGCGGCTCACGGAATCTGAAATGCAGATGGCGATGCCGACCAGCACCTGGTCGCCGGCCTGGTGGCCGAACGTGTCGTTGTAGGCCTTGAAATGATCGGCATCGATCATCAGGAGCGCGAGCGGCGCCCTCTGGCGCATCGCGCGCCGCCATTCGACATCAATGACGGTATCGAATTTGCGGCGGTTCCTCAGGCCCGTGAGCGCATCCGTCGTCGCCATCTCCTCGAGCTTGCGTTCGGCCTCGGCGCGCCGCCCGATCTCGCGCGCGAGCACGAGCGTCGATCCCAGCACGAACAACGCGAGCACCAGCACCACGGCGCCGATGCGCAACGCCTCCCTCTGCCAAAGTGCGAACACTGCGGCCAGGGGCTTGCCTGCCACCACGAATAGCGGTCGGCTGTCGCCGCTGCGGACATAGAGCCGCGGCGTCGGATCGACCGGGCCCTGTCCGGAATAGGAGGCGCCGGCCCGGAGATTGTCGGCCTTCCAGCTCCGGCGGTCGTTCAGGTTCGTGCCGATGACGTCGAGATCGAACGGCCGCCGCATCATGATGGTACGGTCGCGCTTGAGCACGGTGATGGTGTCTTCAGGGTCCAGGTTCAGCCGCTCGAACAATTCGTGGAAATAGCTGAAGCGGATCGAGCCGGCGACGACTCCGAGGAAGCCGCCGTCGGTATCGCTGATGCGCCGGCTCAGCACGATGGAATAGGCGCCGCGGAACAGCATCGGGCGGCTGATGAAGAGCCCGGCTCCGGGATTGTCGCGGTGGACCGTGAAATAGTCCTCCTCGCTCCGGTTCTCGGTGAGCGGATCGAGCGTGGAAGCGTCGATGATCAGCCGGCCCTCGGCATCGAACACCTGGATGGCGCCGAAATGCCGGGCCGTCGTCGCGTGGTCGAACAGGATCAGGTGGCGGATCGTCTTGGAGACAGTCGCGAGCTCGGGCAGCAGCATGTTGCTGGCGACCGCCTTCAGCGACAGGTCGTAGATTTCGATGTTGCGGCCGATGTCGGACTCGATGGTGGTCGCGAGGTTCTCCAGCGTCTGGCGGGCGAGCGCCTCCTCGCCGCGGCGCATGTCCAGCATGACGTTGACGCAAATGGCCGAGAAGCCGATCACCGTCACCACGGACGAGATGATCAGCAGCTTCGCCGAAATCCGCCATGGCCGCCGGGCCGTGATTTCGCGCCATCCAAAGGGCATCGTTCGCTCCCGATACCAGTGGATGCGCCCGAAAGCTTGCGTAGTGTTTAAGGCAGGACGGAGCTACCGCAATGAGTTAAGAATCGGTGTATGGGTCGAACGGTTTTTGGCAGGCCGGACGGGACTTCGGACGAGAGGACGCTTGTGAACGACTACGACGCGTTGCGCGACTTTCTGATGCGGCAGAAGCAGGAGGAGTTCGTGCTGAGCTTCGAGCAGATCGAGGAGATCATCGGCGCAGCGCTGCCGCGCGCGGCGCATCGTGCCTCCTGGTGGGACAGCCTGCGCAGCCCCGACATCCAGATGCCGCAACGCGAAGCCTGCCTCGCCGCCGGCTTCGTGGCGACGCGGATGCCGGACGGTCAGAGCGTGCGGTTTACGAAGAAGAAGAACGATAGGCGGCGCTAGTGCGGCTGGCCACGCTGCCTACCCTCCCCTGGAGGGGGAGGGTCGGCTCACATTGAGCGCAGCGAAATGTGAGCCGGGGTGGGGTGACAGTCTCTCCACGTCCAACGGTGCCCGAGTGGAGCGATCACCCCACCCCGCTCGCGCTGCGCGCGATCGACCCTCCCCCTCCAGGGGAGGGTGAGATAAGAGAGCTTTAGCTCGCCGCTTCCAGCCGCACTTCCGTCAGCAGCCGCATCGCCGCATCGGCGTCCATCGGCTCGCCGAAGGCGAAGCCTTGCGCGTATTCGCAGCCCATCTGGTAGAGCTCGACCGCGTCGGAATCGGTCTCGGCGCCCTCCGCCACCACGTCCATGCCGAGATCGTGCGCGAGCGCGATGATCGACTTCAGGATCACCGGGCGGGTGCCGCGGCTGGTGGTGCGCACGAAGGACTGGTCGATCTTGATGGTGTCGAACGGGAAACGCTGGAGATAGGCCAGCGAGGAATGGCCGGTGCCGAAATCGTCGAGCGACAGCCCGGTGCCGAGCTCGCGGATCCGCGTCAGCATCTGCGCCGCGTGCTCCGGATTCTCCATCACCAGCGATTCCGTCAGCTCCAGCTTCAGCGTACCGCGCGCCACCGAGGAGCGCGACAGCACGGTGCGGATGTCGTGGATCAAATCGTGGCGCAGCAATTGCCGCGAGGAGACGTTGACGGAGGCGAAGATCGGGTCGCGCGAGCGCATCGCGCGCTGCCATACCGAGAGCTGCTTTGCAGTCTGGTCGAGCACGAACATGCCGAGGTCGACGATCAGCCCGGTCTCTTCGGCGATGGTGATGAATTCCGACGGCGCCATGCGGCCGAGCTTCGGGTGATCCCAGCGCGCCAGGGCCTCGAAGCCGGCGATCGAACGATCCTCCAGCCGCACGATCGGCTGATAAAGGATGGTGATCTCCTGCCGCTCGATGGCGCGGCGCAATTCGCTCTCCAGCGTCAGCCGGTCCGTCTTCCGCGCGCGCATGGCGGGCTTGTAGACGTCGATGCGGTCGCCGCCGATGCGCTTGGAGTGGTACATCGCCAGCTCGGCGTCCTTGATGATCTCGTCCGTGAGCTGCGTCTGAGGGTCGGACAAGGCGAGGCCGATCGAGGCGGTGAGGAAAATCTCGCGGTCGTTGAAGGCGATCGGCGCGCGGATGGTCTTGCGGATGGTCTCGGCGAAGGCGGTGATGCGCGCCGGGTCCTGTTCGGACAGCAGTATCAGGCCGAACTGGTCGCCGGCCAGTCGCGCCAGCGTGTCCTGCGGCTTCAGGATGCGGGTGAGGCGGCGGGCCAGCGTCAGCAGGATGGAATCGCCGACCGCGATGCCGACGGAATCGTTGACCTGCTTGAAGCGGTCGAGATCGATCACCATCAGCGTCGGCCGCAGCGTCGGCATGGTCTTGGCGAAGTTGGCGACAGCGCCCAGCCGGTCCATGAACAGCTTGCGGTTGGGCAGGCCGGTGAGGTTGTCGTGCACGGAATCGTGCAGCAGGCGTTCCTCGGCGTTGCGGAGCTCGGTGACGTCGGTGAGCGTGCCGACGACGCGCGAGACCTCGCCGTCGGAGCCGACCACGGGGCGGGCCTTCAGCGCGAACCACATGAAATGACCGTCCGGCGTGCGCAGGCGGAAATCCTGCACCAGCCGGCCGCGGCGCTGGTCGAGCACGCTGTCGAGCGCGGCGCGGAAACGGTCCTGGTCGAGCGGATGCAGCACCTCGAGCCAGGACGCCGCGGGGCCTTCCAGCGTGCCGCGCTTGAGTCCGAGCAGGGCCTCGGTCTCGGGGCTGGTGAACACCTTGTCGGCGGACACGTCCCAATCCCAGATCAGATCGCCGGAGCCGGCGAGCGCCAGCGCCCGCCGCTCGATGTCGGAGACGATGCCGGTGGTGGCGCCGCCGCCGGCGAAGGCGTGCTGCATCACCGTGAATCCGATCAGCATCACGATCAGCACGAGGCCGCCGAGCAGGGCCGGGCCGACGATGTCGTTGGTGACGGAGCCTGCGACGGTCATGCCGGCCGCGACCACCCAGACCACCAGCAGGAACCAGGTCGGGATCAAGAGCACCGCGCGGTCGAAGCCGTGGGTGGAGAGATAGACGATCAGCGCAAAGCCGGCGAAGGCGATCAGCACCAGCGAGATGCGTGCGATGCCGGAGGCCACGGCCGGATCGAACAGCGCCAGGGCCACCAGGGAGCCGAGGAAGGCGAGCCAGCCGATCGTGATGTGGGAATAGCGCACGTGCCAGCGGCTGAGATTGAGGTACGCGAACAGGAACACCAGCAGCGTTGCCGCGAGGATGGCCTCGCCCGCCGCGCGCCAGATGCGCTCGGCGTTGTTCGACATGTCGAGCACTTTGCCCCAGAAGCCGAAATCGACGCCGATATAGACCAGCACCGCCCAGGCCAGCGCCGCGGCGGCCGGGAACATGATGCTGCCCTTGACGACGAACAGGATGGTCAGCACCAGCGCGAGCAGGCCGGAAATGCCGATCACGATGCCCTGGTAGAGCGTGAAGGAATTGACCTTGTCCTTGTAGGATTCCGGCTCCCACAGATAGAGCTGCGGCAGCTTGTCGGTGCGCAGCTCCGCGACGAAGGTGACGACGGCGCCGGGGTCGAGCGTGATGCGGAACACGTCGGCGGTGGCGCTTTCCTGACGTTCCGGCCGGTCGCCGATCGAGGGCGTGATGGTCGCGATGCGCGACAGGCCGAGGTCGGGCCACAGCAGCCCCGAGGAGACGATGCGATAGTGCGGGGCGACGATCAGGCGGTCGAGCTGGTCGTCGGTGTTGTTGGCGAGCGCGAACACCACCCAGTTCTGCCCGCCTTCGCGGGCGCGCACCTCGATGCGGCGGACGATGCCGTCGGTGCCGGGCGCGGTGGAGACCTGGATGCGATCGGCATCGCTGCGCTGATGCTCGAGCACGCCGGTGAGGTCGATCGCGGGCGCGTCGCTGCGGACGCTGACGGCGTCCAGCGCGCGCGCGGGATACGCGGCGACAAGAATCATGAGGCCCAGCGCGATGGGCGCGAGGCATCTGATCAGACGCAAGGTCAATTCTCCGCGTTCGACGCAAACTCTGAGTGCAAGGCGAATCTAGAAGGCGATTCAAACCGGACCGAAGTGGTTCGGCGCGTCGCGATAGATGCCACGAAAGCGAGGAAAATCAAAGGGTTTCCGGCCTGGCCTGTGGGCCGGTGGCCTAGGCCTCCAACACAATTTTGCCAATATGTGCGCTGGTTTCCATGCGCCGGTGGGCATCCGCCGCCTTTTCCAGCGGGAAAGCGCTGTCCATGACCGGCTTGATGCGGCCTTCGCGCAAGAGCGGCATCACTTTCGCCTCGATCGCGGTCACCATCGCCGCCTTGTCCGCATTAGTACGGGGGCGCAGCGTCGAGCCGGTATGGGTCAGGCGCTTGACCATCACCTTGGCGATGTTGACGCTGACCTTGGGGCCGTTGAGGGTGGCGATCTGGACGATGCGGCCATCGACCGCCGCGGCATCATAGTTGCGGTCGACATAGTCGCCGGCGACCATGTCGAGGATCAGGTTGACGCCGACGTTGTTGGTCTCGGCCTTGACCACGGCGACGAAGTCCTCGGTCTTGTAGTTGATGGCACGGTCGGCGCCCAGCTTGAGGCAGGCGTCGATCTTGTCCTGCGATCCCACGGTGACGAACACCTTCGCGCCGAATGCTTTCGCAAGCTGGATCGCCATGGTGCCGATGCCGGAGGAGCCGCCGTGGATCAGCAGCGTCTCGCCGGCCTTGAGGCCGCCGCGCTCGAACACGTTGTGCCAGACCGTCATCAGGGTTTCCGGCAGCGCGCCGGCTTCCTTGATCGACAGTGCCGGCGGCACGCTCATCGCCTGGGCATCCTGGGCGATGCAGTACTGCGCATAGCCGCCGCCGGCGACCAGCGACATCACCTTGTCGCCAACCTTGTGCCGCCTGGCATTGCTGCCCACCGCCACCACTTCGCCCGCAATCTCGAGGCCCGGCAGGTCGCTGGCGCCCGGTGGCGGCGGATAGGCGCCGGAGCGTTGCGCGATGTCAGGCCGGTTCACGCCCGCGGCCTCGACCTTGACCAGGATCTCGTCCGGACCGGGCTGCGGAACGGGGCGTTGTTCCGGCACCAGCACCTCCGGTCCGCCGGGCTTGGAGATGGCGATCACGGTCATTTGCGCGGGCAGCTTGTCCATGATGGGTCCTTGAGCAAAGGTGCGGGATGCAACGAGACCCTTGCTTAGCCAGCGCGGTCCAAGCTGGCAACCGCCTCGGCATTGTGGTCCGCGCGAACGCAGGAGGAACGAGGATGGCGATGGAAGACGACGACCGCCCGCGCAGGAAGATCACGCACGAGATCGGCCAGGATCTTTCACTGTTGTCGGTCGAGGAACTGACCGAGCGCGTCGCACTGCTCAAGACCGAGATCGCAAGACTGGAGGAAGCCGCCACCAGGAAGCGTGCCTCGCGCGATGCGGCGAACAGCATTTTCAAGACGTAGCCGGCCACATCAACAGCGGTCGTCCCGGACAAGCGCGCCTCAAGCGCGCGCAGATCCGGGACCCATACTCCCAGGACGAGGTCGTTGCGCGAGGCCGGCAACTCCGAGTCCCCGTCACCACATCCGCCGGTGGCCATGGATCCCGGATCTGCGCTCCGCTTGTCCGGGATGACGGCGGAGTGTGTCGCTGAGTTGGGTGACCGCCAACTCTTGTTCCGCTCTGCACTCGGCCGCTGGCCGACATGGCTAACGAACTCTCAAAAAATTAGCTCGTTTACGGTCGATTAAGCTTTCGGGTTTATGACTGGAACTGTCCTCGTTTGGACACCGAGTGGCTCCTGTCCACTCTGTTTGACGCCTCCCTGTTATCAACTTTCAAAGCCGCCGGTCTCCGGCGGCTCTTTTTTGCGCAAAGCAGAGCGGATGCCGCTTCGCGTCCAGAATACGCGTCGAAACAAGAATATCCGCCCAGTTGCATTGCGAGGAATGACCCGCGGAAACCATATCCGCGCTTGTCACTGGACTCCGCGCTCCCGGCGCGCAATGATTTGTTCATCATAAGCCGGCGCCAAGCCGGACAGTCAAACAGTTGCGTAAGGGGCGTTAACCATGGAACGTTTGCAGGCCGAAGGCGCTCTCGTTCAGCTCAGCGAGCGGTTCACCAATTCTGCGGCGTTCGGCGCTCTGTTCCGTGAAGGCATGGACCTCGTCGAAGAGACTGCCGCCTATCTCGACGGCGCCGGCCGCGTCGAGGCCAAGGCACTCGATCGCGCCGTCAGCCTCACCTATGCGACCGAGAGCATGCGCCTCACCACGCGCCTGATGCAGCTTGCTTCCTGGCTGCTGTTGCACCGCGCGGTGAAGGAGGGCGAGATGACACTGAGCCAGGCCAACCGCGAGAAGACCAAGGTCAAGCTCACCGCCGCCGATCCCGGTCCCGCCGACACCGTCGAGAAGCTGCCCGCGCAGCTCCAGGACCTGATCCATCGCTCGATGAGTCTGCAGACCCGCGTGCGCCGCCTCGACAGCACGATCCACACCCCGCCGGTCGAGCACGTGGCGATCGGCAACCCGCTTGTGCCGCACCTCAACGCGCTGAAGGCGGCGTTCGAGCGGTAAGCTATTTCATCGTCGTTCCGGGGCGCGCGAACCCGGAATGACGGTGTGGTAGAAAACAAAAAACGCCCCCGGTCTGCCGGGGGCGTTTTGCGTCTCGGCCTTGCGGCCGGCTCAATCCTTTTTGAGAAAGCCCGAAAACTTCTTCTGGAAGCGCGAGACGCGGCCGCCGCGGTCCATGATCTGCGTGGAGCCGCCGGTCCAGGCCGGGTGCGACTTCGGGTCGATGTCGAGGTTCAACGTGTCGCCTTCCTTGCCCCAGGTCGAGCGGGTCAGGTACTCGGTTCCGTCGGTCATGACGACCTTAATCGTATGATAATCCGGATGAATTTCGGCTTTCATGGCAATTCCTCGGCGCTCCGGCGCCTTCTTGGGTGGCTAGCGAATGACGGATTTGGGCGGCTCTATACCGCACGATACCCGGCAAAACAAGCCGTGCCGGTTGTCGAACCGGGTTTGCCCCTAGGGGACTTCCCGGATTTGCCACTACCCTTGCACCGGCCTATTGGGAGCAAACCAATGCAATAGGTCGGATATCATGAGCGCAGTGGAACGGCTTGATGACCAGGATGTCAATCGGCCCGCAATGAACGCCGCGGACATCCCGTCGATCGAGGCCGAGCTGATCGAAGAGCCCGCCAAGGGGCGCGCCAAGCTGCGGCCGCTGCTTGCGCTCGCGCCCTATGTGAGCCGCTATCGCGGCCGGGCGGCGCTGGCCTTCGTCGCGCTCACGGTCGCCGCGCTGACGATGCTGCTGGTGCCGATCGCGGTGCGCAGGATGATCGATTTCGGCCTGACGCCTGAGGGCATCGAGCTGATCAACAGCTACTTCTCGGTGATGCTCGCGGTGGTGGGTGTGCTCGCGCTGGCGAGCGCGGCGCGCTACTACCTCGTGATGACGATCGGCGAGCGCATCGTCGCCGACCTCAGGCGCGACGTCTTCGCCCATCTGCTCTCGCTCTCCCCCGCCTTCTTCGATTCCGCCCGCAGCGGCGAGTTGATCTCGCGCCTGACCGCCGACACCACCCAGCTCAAATCGGCCGTCGGCGCCTCGGTCTCGATCGCGCTGCGCAACCTGATGATGTTTCTGGGCGCCGCGGCGATGATGGTGATCACGAGCCCGAAGCTGTCCGGCTTCGTGCTGCTGGCCATTCCCCTGATCGTGCTGCCGCTGGTGGCCTTCGGGCGCTGGGTGCGGCGCCTGTCGCGCAATGCGCAGGACACGCTCGCAGAAGCCTCGGCCTATGCCGGCGAGCTGGTCGGCGCGATCCGCACCGTGCAGGCCTATACCAGCGAGCAATTTGCCGAGAAGCGTTTCGGCGGCGAGGTCGAACAGGCCTATGAGGCCGCGCGAACCTCGACCCAGGCCCGCGCCGTGCTCACGGCCATCATCATCTTCATCGTGTTCGCGAGCGTGGTCGCCATCCTCTGGATCGGCTCGCACGACGTGCTGAGCGGCGCGATCACACCGGGCCGGCTCGGCCAGTTCGTGCTTTATGCCGTGTTCGCCGCGGCGGGCCTCGGCCAGCTCAGCGAGGTCTGGGGCGAGGTCTCGGCGGCCTCGGGCGCGGCCGAGCGCCTGTTCGAGATCCTGCATGTGAGGCCCGAGATCACCGCGCCCGCGGCGCCGCGGGCGCTGCCGGTGCCGGCGCGCGGCGAGGTCGGTTTCGATCAGGTCAGCTTCGCCTATCCGGCGCGGTCCGACGTCAAGGTGCTCGACGCCGTGTCGTTTACCGTGCGCCCCGGCGAGAAGGTCGCGATCGTCGGTCCCTCCGGCGCCGGCAAGAGCACCATCTTTCATCTCTTGCTGCGCTTCTACGATCCGCGCAGCGGGACGATCTCGCTCGACGGCGTGCCGGTCAAATCCGCCGACCCGCGCGATTTCCGGGCCCGCATCGCGCTGGTGCCGCAGGACTCGGTGGTGTTCGCGGCGACCGCCCGCGAGAACATCCGCTTCGGCCGGCCCGATGCGACCGATGCCGAGGTCGAGCGCGCCGCCGAGCTGGCGCATGCCGCCGAGTTCATCCGCCGCCTGCCCGAAGGTTTCGAGACGGCGCTCGGCGAGCGCGGCGTGACGCTCTCAGGCGGCCAGCGCCAGCGCATCGCGATCGCGCGCGCCATCCTGCGCGATGCGCCGCTGCTGCTGCTGGACGAGGCCACCTCCGCGCTCGACGCGGAAAGCGAGACGCTGGTGCAGACCGCGCTGGAAGAGCTGATGCGCCACCGCACCACGCTCGTGATCGCGCATCGCCTCGCAACCGTGCTCTCCTGCGACCGCATCTTGGTGATGGACCAGGGCCGGATCGTCGAACAGGGCACGCATGCCGAGCTCGTGGCGGCGAACGGACTTTATGCAAGGCTGGCGCGGTTGCAGTTCGAAGGGGCGTAGACGCCTCATACGGCGTCATTGCGAGCGCAATGACGGCGGAAAGTGCCGGGGCATCACGCCCGCCATTCCATCTTCAGCACCGGCCGGCCCGAGGTCGGGTTCACGTCGTCGCCGGCATGGGCAAAGCCGTTGCGCTCGTAGAAGCGGATGGCGCGGGCATTGTCCTTGTTGACGAGCAGCGTGATGCCTGCCGGCGAGAGGCGCTTGGCCTCGTCCACCAGCAGCCGCGCAGCATCCGAGCCCCAGTGCTCCGGATCGACCACGAGCTGGTCGAGATAGCCTTCGCCATCGATCGTGACGAAACCGATCAGCGCACCGTCCTGCTCCGCCACCGCGATCGAGGCCTTCGGCACCAGGTCCTTGCGCCAGCGCTCGCGCCACCATTCCAGCCGTGCCGCGAAGTCGATCTGCGGATAGGCCTGCTGCCAGGTGCGATGCCAGAGCTCGATCGCAGCGGCTTCATCCTCGGGGCGGTAGGGGCGAAGCTGGAGCGCGCTCACTACCGCTCCGTCAGCTTCAGCTCGATGCGGCGGTTGCGCTTGTAGGCCTCCTCGGTGTTGGCGGGATCGAGCGGTTGGAATTCGCCGAAGCCGGCCGCGACGAGGCGCTGGGCGGGCACGCCGAGCGAGATCAGATATTGCACCACCGAGATCGAGCGCGCCGCGGACAGGTCCCAGTTCGACTTGAAGTTCGCGCCGCTGACCGGGCGCACGTCGGTATGGCCGTCGACGCGCAGCACCCAGGGGATCTCGCTCGGGATCTTCTTGTCGAGCTCGATCAGCGCTGTCGCCAGCGTGTCGAGCTCGGCGCGGCCCTCGGGCAGCAACGTCGCCTGGCCGGTATCGAAGAACACTTCGGACTGGAACACGAAGCGGTCGCCGACGATGCGGATGTCGGGGCGGTTGCCGAGAATGGCGCGCAGGCGGCCGAAGAATTCGGAGCGGTAGCGCGACAATTCCTGCACGCGCTGCGCCAGGGCAACGTTCAGGCGAGACCCCAGATCGGCAATTCGATTTTGCGATTCCTTGTCGCGCTTCTCGCTGGCATCCAGCGCCTCTTCCAGGGCCGCCAATTGCCGGCGCAGCGCGCTGATCTGCTGGTTCAACACCTCGATCTGCGCCAGGGCCCGCGCCGAGACGGCCTTCTCCGAGTCCAGGGCCTTGCCGAGTTCGGCGGTCTTGCCTTGCGCGTCGTTGCCGGCGGCAGCAAGGCCGTCATAGAGACCCTTGATGCGGTCGCGCTCGGACTCGGCCGAGGCGAGGCCCGCTTTCAATTGCGAGACCTGGTCGTCGAGGCTGAGCTTGCCGAGCTTCTCCAGCGACAGGAGCTCGTTGAGCTGGGCGATCTTGGCATTGAGCTGCTCCAGCGCCTTGTCCTTGCCGGTGACCTCCTGCGACAGGAAGAACTGCACGACCAGAAACACCGACAGCAGGAACACGATCGACAGCACCAGCGTCGACAGCGCGTCGACGAAGCCGGGCCAGTAGTTGAAGGCGCCTTCGCTGCGGCGGCCGCGCGCTAGAGCCATGTTGTCCGTCTCCACTTTCGTGTCCCGGACGCGCTGCAGCGTGCAACGCTGCTGCGCAGAGCCGGGACCCATATTGTCCCTGACGCTGGGCCCCGGCTCAGCGACGCATCATTTCATGCTGCGTCGCGTCCGGGCCACGATACCGCCTCAGCTCTTCTCCGGCTGACGCGCGATGCGCTCCAGCAGGCGCCGGATCTCGCGGTTCTGCTCGCCCTGGCCGTCGGCCCATTCGCGAATCATCTGCTGCTCGGTGCGCATGTGCGAGACCAGCGCCTGGATCGCCTCGGCAAGGCTTGCCATCGCAGCCGTGGTGCCGCGGCTGGCGCTGCCTTCCTCGAACACGGAGCGCAGCCGTTCGACCGCGGCCTGGAGCTCGCCGCTGGCGACGCCGCCGCCTGCCGCAACGGGCGCTTCGCCGTTGCCATATTCGCGCACGGTGGTGGCGAGCCAGTCTTCGAGGTCGGTGTAGAAGCGGTTTTGCGCCTGGCTCGATTGCAGGTCGAGGAAGCCGAGGATCAGGGAGCCGGCGAGGCCGAACAGCGAGCTGGAGAACGAGATCCCCATGCCGCCGAGCGGGGCGGCGAGGCCCTCCTTGAGCGTGTCGAACAGCGAGCCGGCATCGCCGCCGACCTTGAGCCCGTCGATCACCTTGCCGACCGAGCCGACCGTCTCGATCAGGCCCCAGAAGGTGCCGAGCAGGCCGAGGAAGACGAGGAGGCCGGTCATGTAGCGCGAGATGTCGCGGGCCTCGTCCAGGCGTGTCGCGATGGAATCGAGCAAATGCCGCATCGTGGTCTGGGTGATGGTCATCCGCCCGGAGCGCTCGCCGCCGAGGATCGCCGCCATCGGCGCCAGCAGCTTCGGGTGCCGGGCCGGTGCCAGGCCGGGGTCGGCGATGCGGAAATTGTTGACCCAGGAGACTTCGGGATAGAGCCGGATGACTTGGCGGAAGGCCAGCACGATGCCGATGAACAGCACTGCCCCGATCAGGGCATTGAGCCCGGGATTGGCGAAGAAAGCCTGGATGATCTGCTTGTAGAGCACCACGCCTACCAGCGTGCACAGCACCAGGAAGACCAGCATCCGCACCAGGAAGACGCTGGGCGAGGACAGTTTCGTGTACTCGATATCCAAGGTGGAGCGGGAAGTGCCAGACGGCATGGCCGGTATCATCCGTTACGTAAGCTTGCTTGCGGTGCGCACTATGGCACAGCGCCCGCCCAAAAAAAGCGCCGGATGCGCCAATTTCGGGGACAGCCTGGGGAACCCGGACCGGAAGCGGCGCTTTGATGAGCAGGTATCTGCAGAAGCTCGCAATTCGGGAGGCGCATGAGCGTCGTTTCCGCGATCATCGGGAGTGCCGAACACGTGCCGCTGCCGGATGTGGTCATCCGTGCCGCGATCCAGCGCTTGTGCTCCCGCACGGCGACTCGCCTGTCGGCGCTGGGCGCCGCCGAGGATGCCGCCTTCGCCGGGCGGATGATGCTGCGGCCAGTTGCCGAGGGCGCGGGGCCCCGGCATGACGAGGCGCCTGCTTCCTTCTTCGCCGAAATGCTCGGCCCCAACCGCAAATTCTCCTCCTGCTTCTACAGGACCGACGCGAGCACCTTGCAGGAGGCGGAGGAGGAGGCGCTGCGCCAGACCGTCGAGCATGCCGGTCTTGCCGACGGCCAGACCATCCTCGAGCTCGGGTTGCGGCTGGGGCTCGCTATCGCTGTGGATGGCGCGGCAGTTTCCCCATGCAAAGGTGACGGTGGTGTCGAGCTCGCAAGCGCAGCGCGCTCATGTCGAGGACGAGGCGCGGCTCCGCGGACTCCTGAACCTGCGCGCGGTCACCGCGGACATGAACGTGTTCGCGCCCGAAGGCCAGTTCGACCGCATCGTCTCGGTCGAGATGTTCGGGCAGATGACGAACTGGCGCAAGCTGATGACACGCGTGCGGTCATGGCTCGCGTCGGAGGGGCGGTTCTTCATGCACGTCGCCACCCATCGCGCGGGCTCGCAGCTGTTCGACAGGCTCGACCGCCACGACTGGATCGCGCAGCACGTCTTCACGGGCGGGCTGATGCCGAGTCATCACCTCGTCAGGCAATTCGACGATATCTTTGCGATCGAGAAGGAATGGTGCTGGAGCGGTACGCATTACCAGCGCACCGCCAACGACTGGCTCGCCAATTTCGATGCGCATCGCGGGCCCATCGAGGCGTCCTTGCGCAGGGTCTATGGCGAGGAGACTGCTCTTTTGATGCGTCGCTGGCGCTGGTTCCTCCTCGCAACATCCGGCCTGTTCGGCTACGCCGGTGGAACCGAATGGGGAATCAGCCATTATCGGATGAAAGCCGCGGATTGATTGCGGTGTTCGGTCGCAGCACGCGGTGATGGAACTGGATTCACAATCAGGTGAGTCGCTAAAAGACAGCTGAAGTCAACGAGTTAGGCCGTGTGACAATGAGCCGCCCGCAACACGCGTTGCGTCGCAGCAAGTCCATTCTATTTTGAGGCCATCGGCGCGCGAAAGGAGTCCAGCACGGGCTCACGGAGCGTGATCAGTATCAACAACATCGGGGCACCACATTTCATGTCAGGACTTCGCGCGCGATCGGCATGCGTTGCATTGATGCTCGCGGCCCTTGCGCCGCTCCTTGGTGCTTGCGACGAATCCAGCTCCGCCGTATCCGCCGCTCAGCCGACCGCCCCTGACGTGAGCGTCGTCGTCGTCAAGCCGCAGCCGCGCGCCGTGGTGCGCGAACTGCCAGGCCGTATCGCGCCGACGCGCGTCTCCGACGTGCGGCCGCGCGTCTCCGGCACCGTGGTCCAGCGTCTGTTCCGCCAGGGCAGCGAGGTGAAGGCGGGCGATCCGCTCTACCGTATCGATCCGCGTCCGTTCGAGGTCGAGGTGATGGCCAACGAGGCCGCGCTTGCCAAGGCCGAAGCGGCATTGATGCAGGCCAAACAGCAGGCGCATCGCATCGCCACCCTCACCAAGGATCGCGCTGCCCCGGAAGCCGAGAACGAGAAGGCGATCGCGGCCGAACGCCAGGCCCATGCCGAGGTCGAGGGCCGCAAGGCCGAGCTCGCGCGGGCCAAGCTCAATCTCGACTATGCCACCGTGCGCGCGCCGATCGACGGCGTGGTCGGTGCGGCTCTGGTCAGCGAGGGCGCGCTCGCCGTGCAGAACGAGACCAATCTCGCCACCATCCAGCAGCTCGATCCGATCTATGCCGACTTCACCCAGTCGGTGAATGAACTCAACCAGCTCCGCCGTGCCTTCGAGACCGGCGACCTCGATCGCATCGCCGCCGATGCCGCCAAGGTGCGCCTGGTGCTCGACGACAACACCATCTATTCGCTCGACGGCAAGCTGCTGTTCTCCGACGCCAAGGTTGACGCCCACACCGGGCAGGTGACGTTGCGCGGCGAGTTCCCCAATCCCAGGCGCGAACTGCTGCCGGGCATGTATGTCCGGGTCCGAATCGACCAGGGTCTCGATTCCGACGCGATCGCGGTGCCGCAGCAGGCGGTCCAGCGCAATGGCGGCGGCGGCAGCGAGGTGTTCGTCGTCAAGGACGACAACCACATCGTGGTCCAGCCGGTGCGCACGGGATCGGTGCAGGACGGACTCTGGTTCGTCACCGAAGGCCTGAAGGCCGGTGACAAGGTCGTGGTCGAAGGTTTCCAGAAGTTCGCGGCCGGCGACAAGGTCAAGCCGCAATCCTGGTCGGAAGTGGAAGCGACCGCGGACAACCGGCACGCCCAGCAGCTCACGCGGTAACGCGATATGCCGAGCTTTTTCATCGACAGGCCGATCTTCGCCTGGGTGGTCGCGCTGTTCATCTGCTTGATCGGCGCGATCGCGGTGCCGCTGCTGCCGATCGCGCAATATCCGATCATCGCGCCGCCCTCGATCTCGATCTCGACCAGTTATCCCGGTGCGTCGCCCGAAAACCTCTACAACAGCGTCACGCGGCTGATCGAGGAGGAGCTCAACGGCGCCTCCGGCATTCTCAATTTCGAATCGACCAGCGACTCGCTCGGGCAGGTCGAGATCATCGCCAATTTCCAGCCGGGCACCGATACCAACGACGCCTCGGTGGAAGTCCAGAACCGCATCAAGCGCGTCGAGGCGCGCCTTCCGCGCGCGGTGATGCAGCAGGGCATCCTGATCGAGGAAGCCTCCAGTGCGGTGCTTCAGATCATCACGCTGAGCTCGACCGACGGCAGCCTGGATGAGGTCGGCCTCGGCGACTTCATGATCCGCAACGTGCTGGGTGAGATCCGCCGCATTCCCGGCGTCGGTCGCGCCACGCTGTACTCGACCGAGCGCAGCTTGCGCGTCTGGGTCGATCCGGCCAGGCTCGTCGGCTATGGGCTGACCGCCGATGACGTCAACAAGGCCATCGCCGCGCAGAACGCGCAGGTGGCCTCCGGCAGCATCGGTGCCGAACCTTCGACGTCCAGCCAACGCACCTCGACGCTGGTGCTGGTCAAGGGGCAACTCTCCTCGCCGGACGAATTCGGCGCCATCATCCTGCGCGCCAATGCCGACGGCTCGACCGTGCGCCTGCGCGATGTCGCGCGCGTCGAGGTCGGCGGGCTCAGCTACCAGTTCAACACGCGCCTCAACGGCAAGCCGACCGCGGGTCTGTCGGTGCTGATGTCGCCGACCGGCAATGCGCTGGCGACCGCGAGCGCGGTCGAAGCGAAGATGAAGGAGCTGTCGCGCTTCTTCCCGGCCAACATCACCTACGAGATCCCCTACAACATCACGCCCGTGGTCGAGGCCTCGATCAAGAAGGTGCTGACGACGCTGGTGGAAGCCGTGGTGCTGGTGTTCGTCGTGATGTTCCTGTTTCTGCAGAACATCCGCTACACCATCATTCCGACCATCGTGGTGCCGGTGGCGCTGTTGGGCGCCTGTTCCACGCTGCTGCTCGCCGGCTACTCCATCAACATGCTCTCGATGTTCGGCATGGTACTTGCGGTCGGCATCCTCGTCGACGACGCCATCGTCGTGGTCGAGAACGTCGAACGCATCATGGCCGAGGAAGGCCTGCCACCGAAGGAAGCCACGCGCAAGGCGATGTCGCAGATCACCGGCGCCATCATCGGCATCACCTTGGTGCTCATGGCGGTGTTCGTGCCGATGGCGTTCTTCCCGGGCTCGGTCGGCATCATCTACCGCCAGTTCTCCGTCACCATGGTCGCCGCGATCGGCTTCTCCGCCTTCCTCGCGCTGTCGCTGACGCCGGCGCTGTGTGCGACCCTGCTCAAGCCTGTCGCCAAGGGGCACGGTCATTCCAGCAATTTCGTGTTCGGCTGGTTCAATCACATGCTGGAGGCCGCGCGGTTCCGCTACGCGGGTACAGTCGGCTTCTCGCTGAAGCGCACCGGACGCCTGATGCTGGTCTATGCCGCGCTGCTGGTCGGCCTGTCCTGGGCCTTCGTCAGCCTGCCCGGCGGCTTCCTGCCCGTCGACGACCAGGGCTTCGTCACCACCGACGTGCAGACGCCGTCGGATTCGTCCTACGCCCGCACCGAGGCCGTGATCGAGAAGGTCGAAAAATATCTTGCCGCACGGCCGGGAGTCAAAGATGTCACCTTCCTCACGGGCTTCAGCTTCTCCGGCCAGGGCATGAACACCGCGCAGGCCTTCATCACGCTGAAGGACTGGTCGGAGCGCGGGCCCAAGGATTCCGCCGCGGCGATCGTCAACGACATCAACCGCGACCTCTCATCGATTCGCGACGCCAAGATCTCGGCGCTGCAGCCGCCGCCGATCGATAATCTCGGCAACTCCTCCGGCTTCTCGTTCCGCCTTCAGGACCGCGGCCAGAAGGGCTATTCGGCCTTGATGCGCGCTGCCGACCAGCTGATCGCGGCGGCCAATGCGAGCCCGGTGCTTCAGAAGGTCTACATCGAAGGCCTGCCCGAGGCAGGCGTGGTCAATCTCATGATCGACCGCGAGAAGGCCGGCGCCTTCGGCGTCACCTTCGAGGACATCAACAACACGATCTCGACCAATCTCGGCTCGAACTACATCAACGACTTCCCGAACCGCGGCCGCATGCAGCGCGTCGTCGTGCAGGCCGACGCGCGCGACCGCATGCGGACCGAGGACATCCTCAACTACAACGTCAAGAACAGCCGCGGCCAGCTGGTGCCGTTCTCGTCCTTTGCCACGGTGGAATGGGCACGCGGTCCGACGCAGATCGCCGGTTTCAACTATTATCCGGCGGTGCGCATCTCCGGCGAAGCGAAACCCGGCTTCACCTCGGGCGATGCGATCGCCGAGATGGAGCAGCTTGCTGACAGACTGCCGCGCGGCTTCGGCTATGAATGGACCGGACAATCGCTCCAGGAAAAGCTCTCGGGCTCGCAGGCGCCGTTCCTGCTGGCGCTCTCGGTATTCGTGGTGTTCCTGTGTCTGGCAGCGCTGTACGAGAGCTGGACCATTCCGCTCGCGGTGCTGCTGACCGTGCCGCTCGGCATCGTCGGCGCCGTCGTCGCCGCCATGCTGCGCGGCCTGCCCAACGACGTCTACTTCACCGTCGGCCTGATCACCATCATCGGCCTCGCCGCGAAGGACGCGATCCTGATCATCGAGTTCGCGAAGGATCTGCGCAAGGAAGGCAAACCGCTGGTGGAAGCCACCATCGAGGCCTGTCGCCTGCGCTTCCGTCCGATCCTGATGACCGGCCTCGCCTTCATCTGCGGCGTGCTGCCGATGGCGATCGCGCATGGTGCCGGCGGCGCCAGCCAGCAGGCGCTGGGCAGTATCGTGATGGGCGGTATGATCGCGGTGGTGATCCTGGCGCTCCTGATGGTGCCGGTGTTCTTCGTCTCGGTGCAGCGCGTGCTGGGCGGGGACCGGGAGCCGGCGGCGGCGAAGGACCATGAGGCCTACGGGCCCCCGGCGCGGGCGCACACGAGCCACTGACGGTTCATTCCGTCATTCCGGGGCGTGCGATGCGAGCCCGGAATGACGAGGCGAAGCCGGCGGCTTTCGCCTTATGCCGTCTTCCGCAAAATCTTCACCAACTCCCCGTGCACGAACTCGTTGCCGCACACGACGTGCCCGGTTACCAGCGCATCGCCTGGGGTGTCGATGTCGCTCACCGTGCCGCCCGCCTCGCGCACCATGATCTGGCCGGCGGCGATGTCCCACGGCTGCAGGTTGCGCTCCCAATAGCCGTCGAGGCGGCCAGCGGCGACGAAGGCGAGGTCGAGCGAAGCGGCGCCGAAGCGGCGCAGGCCCGCGACGCGATTCTGGATCGCGGTCATCTCGCGGCGGAATTCCTCGTGGTCGCCGCGGCCGATATGGGGCAGGCCGCAGGCCACCACGCATTCGTTGAGCTGGCGGCGGCCGGCCACGCGCAGGCGCTGGTCGTTGAGGAAGGCGCCCTTGCCGCGCTCGGCGATGTAGAGCTCGTCATTGGCGGGGTTGTAGATCACGCCGGCGATGATCGTGCCCTCACGCGCGAGGCCGATCGAGATCGCGAATTGCGGGATGCCGTGCAGGAAGTTGGTGGTGCCGTCGAGCGGATCGACGATCCAGGTGTGGCTCTTGTCGGTGCCTTCGCGGGTGCCGCCCTCTTCGCCGATGAAGCCGTAGCCGGGCCGGGCCTTGGCTAGGTCCTGATAGAGGATCTCCTCGGCGCGCTTGTCGGCGAGCGAGACGAAATTCGCCGGCCCCTTCAGCGAGACCTGGAGATGCTCGATCTCGCCGAGATCGCGCTTGAGGCTGCGGCCGGCGCGGCGCGCGGCCTTGACCATGACGTTGATAGTGGCGGAATAAAGCATGAGCTCTGGACTTGGTCGGGGGCGGGATCAGGGGCAAGGGCGGGACATCGCGCCTGTTTGAGGATTGGGTGCCCTGCGGGGGCGCTTGCGTCAAGTCATTGCGTCAAGTCATTTGGTCCCGAGCCATTTCTTGGCGGCGGCCTCGGCCTTGGCCCGCTCCTCCGCGGGCAGATCGGATAATTGCTTGTCGAGTTCAGGATCGCCCTTGCCGGCCGTTTTGGCCACCAGGTGCCATTTGAAGCCCTCGACCTTGTCCATGGGTGTGCCCACGCCGTTGATCAGCACCCATGCCAGCCGGTTCTGCGCGATCGCGCTGCCCTGGCGGGACGCCTTGCGAAGCAGCGCGACGGCCGCCGGCTGGTTCTTCGGCGTGCCGGTGCCGTTGAACATCGCGATCGCATATTCGACCTCGGCATCGACATTGTCGGCGAGCGAGGCGGCCTGGAGCAGCCGCACCGCGCGTTCCGCGTCCTTCGGCACACCGGTGCCTTCCTTGTAGAAAGTCGCGAGCGCGTATTGCGCCTCGGGCAGGCCTGCATCGGCGGCCTGGCGCAGCAGCTCCGCCGAGCGCCTGACGTCCTGCGGCAGGGTCTGGCCGTCCAGATAGAGCAAGGCGAGGTTGTAGGCGGCCTTGGGCTCGCCGAGCTTGGCGGCGGAGGCCATCAGCTTGACCGCCTCGCCCTTGTCGACCGGGCCGCCACGGCCCGACATGCGCAGCATGGCGAGCGCGAACATCGCCTCGCGATCGCCGGAATCGGCGGCGCGCTTGTACCATTCGGCCGCCTTGGCGTAGTCGCGCCGGATGCCCATGGCGTTGGAATAGAGCTCGCCGAGCATGGTCATCGCCTTGGAATCGCCGGCTTGTGCACGGGCGGTGGCGAGCTCGAATGCCGTCTTGTACTGGCCGCGCTGATAGGCGCCGAACACCAGATCGACGTTGGGATCGTCGGTCGGCGGCGCGGGGATCACGGTCGCGGCCGGCTTGGGCGAGGGGGACGGCTTGGGGGAGGCCGAAGGTTTGGGCGCGGGAGCGGCCTCCTTCTTCTTGGTGATCGTGTGCGGCTTGGGCTTCTGTTTTTCGGCGGGAGCGCTCGGCGTTGCGGCCGGCGGCGTGATCTGGAGTTGCGCGGCCGCGGGCGCCGTGAGCAGCAGCGCGGCCAGCATGGTGGTGTGCGGAAGCTTCATGTCGGGCGCTAGCCGTGCTCCTGACCCGCAGGATCCTGGCTCGCCGGCGCCGTCGCATGGGCCTTCTTGATCGCAGCGTCGGCCTCGACCAGCGCGGCCTTGGGCCCGCGCGGATCGGCCCAGATGAAGTCGCCGACCAGCACGAAATCGGCGCCGCTGGCGGCGAAATCGCGGGCCTCTTCCAGCGACGTGGCAAAGCCGACGCAGGGCGGCTCGAACAGCTCGGCCCACCAGTCCAGCCGTTCGGCGATGGCCTGGGATGACGGGCGCTGGCCTCTCTCGTCGGGCTCGCCGAACAGCATATAGTCGGCGCCCATCTCGCCCGCGCTCATGGAATCGTGGCGCGTGGCAAGCCCGCCGACGCCGGCGATGCGATCGGGCTTGAGCGAGGGCACCGCCTCTTCCAGCGCGGCAAGGCCGGTGAGGTGCGCGCCGTCGGCGCCGCCGCGCGCGACGATGTCAGGATGGCCGTCGACGAGGAGGGCTGCGCCTGCCTTCTGCACCGGCGGTGCCAACGCCTTGACGCGCGAGATCATGGTGCGCTGGTCGGTTTCCTTCAGCCGCAGCAGCACGGCCGCGACGTCGGCCGAAGCGAGCAGCCCCGGCAACTCGGCGACGAGCCTCGCGGGGTCCTCGACAATAGGCGTCGCGAGGTAGAGACGCGGCACCGGGCGCGGCGGAGGCGGTTTGTTCGACAAGATCTAGGCTGCCTTCTGTTCCAGGCTGCTTTGCCACTCGCCCTTGGAGGCGAGGCCGTTCATCCGCGCGCGATGGCTGAAGGCGCGCTGTCCGGCCGCGACGTTCTCGGCCTTGCCGGACCAGGCCTTCTGCGGCGCGGCCTGGAGCGCGCGGCCGTAGGAGAAGGTCAGGCCCCAGGGCAGCGGGCCGAGTCTATGCATGGCATTGAGATGCGCGGTCGCCTCCTCGTCGGACTGGCCGCCGGAGAGGAAAGCGATGCCAGGCACGGCTGCGGGCACGCAGGCCTTGAGCAGCCGTATCGTCTTCTCCGCGACCTCTTCGACGGGCGCCTGCTGCGGACACTTCTTGCCTGAGATTGCCATGTTCGGCTTCAGCACCATGCCTTCGAGCGCGACGCGCTGCACGCGCAACTCCTGGAACGTCTTGTTGAGCACGCGTTGCGTCACCTCATAGCAGCGGTCGATGTCGTGGTCGCCGTCCATCAGCACTTCCGGCTCGACGATCGGCACCATCTGCGCGGCCTGGCACAGCGCGGCGTAGCGCGCCAGCGCGTGGGCGTTGACGCTGATCGCGGTCATCGAGGGGATGCCCCGGCCGTCAGTGCCGCTGCCGATGTCGATCACCGCGCGCCATTTGGCAAAGCGCGCGCCGCGCTCGTAGTATTTCTTCAGCCGCTCGGCGAGCCTGTCGAGCCCGACGGTCACCAGCTCGCCCGGGCACATCGGCAGGGCTTGCGTGCCCTCGTCGACCTTGATCCCCGGGATGGCGCCGCTCTCCTCGATCAGCCTGACCAGCGGCGTGCCGTCCTTGGCATCCTGCCAGATCGTTTCGTCATAGAGGATCACGCCGGAGATGTGCTGGCTCATGGCGTCCTTGGCGCGAAACAGCATCTCGCGATAGTCGCGGCGGTTCTCTTCCGTCGATTCCACGCCGATGGCGTCAAAGCGCTTCTTGATGGTGCCGGAGGATTCGTCGGCGGCGAGGATGCCCTTGCCGGGCGCGACCATGGCGGTGGCGATCCTGTTGAGCTCAGTCAGATTCATCGAGAGGTCCTCCCAAAACAAGTCTGCCCTTGCCCGCAAAAATAGACCGTTCTCGGGCAATTGCCGAGTTAACGTTCGTCGCAGGGTAAGGGGGGAGGAAGTACCGTACCACAAGAAAACTGTCATTCCGGGATGCGCCGAGAGGCGCAGGCCCGGAATCCATAACTAAAGCGCGATGAGATTTGGATGAATCGTCATCGCGCCTTAGGTC
This sequence comes from Bradyrhizobium sp. USDA 327, assembly GCF_041262065.1. Classification (NCBI taxonomy): domain Bacteria; kingdom Pseudomonadati; phylum Pseudomonadota; class Alphaproteobacteria; order Hyphomicrobiales; family Nitrobacteraceae; genus Bradyrhizobium; species Bradyrhizobium sp. USDA 327. Next base: position 8,145,572 of record NZ_JBGCCW010000001.1, read on the forward strand.
CTTGTTTGAGCATGATCTTTTCGGAAAACCGCTTCGCACTTTTCCGGATCATGCTCTAGGCCGTGGTTATGGATTCCGGGCTCGCCGCTTTGCGGCGCCCCGGAATGACGGAGAAAGTATGTGGCTTACGCCACCGTCGCGATCGCTACGCGACGTGGGGATCGCTTACGCCACCTTGGGGTCGAGCTCGCCCTTGGCGTAGCGCTTGGCCATCTCGGCGGTGGTCAGCACCTTCTTGATCTTGGAGGCCTGGCCGGCGGTATTGAACTCCTGAAGCCGCTGCTTGCACAGCTTGGTCATCGCTTCCATCGCCGGCTTCAAATATTTGCGCGGGTCAAACTCTTCCGGATTGTCCTTGAGCACCTTGCGGATCTGGCCGGTCATCGCCATGCGGTTGTCGGTGTCGATATTGATCTTGCGCACGCCGTTCTTGATGCCGCGCTGGATCTCGGCAACAGGCACGCCCCAGGTCGGCTTCATCTTGCCGCCATAGGCGTTGATGATGTCCTGGAGATCCTGAGGCACCGACGAGGAGCCGTGCATGACGAGATGGGTGTTCGGCAGCTTGCGGTGGATCTCCTCGATCACCTTCATGGCGAGGATGTCGCCGTCGGGCTTGCGGGTGAATTTGTAGGCACCGTGAGAAGTCCCCATCGCGATCGCGAGCGCGTCGACCTTGGTCTCCTTGACGAACTTCACCGCCTCGTCCGGATTGGTCAGGAGCTGGTCGTGGCTGAGCTTGCCCTCGGCGCCGTGGCCGTCTTCCTTGTCGCCCATGCCGGTTTCGAGCGAGCCGAGAACGCCGAGCTCGCCTTCGACCGAGATGCCGCCGAGATGGGCCATGTCGGTCACGGTCTTGGTGACGCCGACATTGTAGCCCCAGTCGCCGGGGGTCTTGCCGTCGGCCTTGAGCGAGCCGTCCATCATGACCGAGGTGAAGCCGGCCTGGATCGCGGTCATGCAGGTCGCCGGCTCGTTGCCGTGGTCGAGATGCACGCAGACCGGAATGTGCGGATAGATCTCCGTCACCGCGTCCATCATGTGCTTGAGCATGACGTCGTTGGCGTAGGAGCGGGCGCCGCGCGAGGCCTGGATGATGACGGGCGCATCGACCTGGTTGGCCGCGTCCATGATCGCCAGCGCCTGCTCCATGTTGTTGATGTTGAAGGCCGGTACGCCGTAATCGTTCTCCGCCGCGTGGTCGAGCAGTTGACGTAACGTGATCCGAGCCATCTGTGTCTTTCTCCCGTTGGGGCCTGCAAGGCCGCTTGATTACTTGATACGCAGAACCTCGACGCCGGGCAGCGGCTTGCCTTCCATCCATTCGAGGAACGCGCCACCGGCGGTCGACACATAGGTGAAGTCACCGGCCACATGGGCCTGGTTGAGCGCAGCGACAGTGTCGCCGCCGCCCGCGATCGAGACCAGCTTCTTGGCCTTGGTGCGCTCGGCCGCATGCTTGGCGGCCGCGACCGTGCCGCGGTCGAACGGTTGCATCTCGAAGGCGCCCAGCGGTCCGTTCCAGACCAGGGTCGCCGCATCGTCGATCGCCGCGTGGACGCGCGCGACCGATTGCGGGCCGACATCGAGGATCATGCCGTCGGCCGGGATCGCATCGAGCCCATAGGCATGCGACGGCGCGTTGGCCGCGAAATGATAGGCGACGGTCGCATCCACGGGGAGGATGATGGCGCAGTTGGCGGCGTCCGCCTTCTCCATGATGCGCAGCGCGGTCGGCGCGAGGTCCTTCTCGGCCAGCGACTTGCCGATCGCGACGCCCTGGGCGTGCAGGAAGGTGTTGGCCATGCCGCCGCCGATCACGAGCGCGTCGACCTTGGTCACGAGATTCTCGAGCAGGTCGATCTTGGTCGAGACTTTTGCGCCGCCGATGATCGCGATGACGGGCTTGGTCGGCGATCCCAGCGCCTTCTCCAGCGCATCGAGCTCGGCCTGCATGGTGCGGCCGGCATAGGCCGGCAGCTTGTGGCCGAGGCCTTCGGTCGAGGCGTGGGCGCGGTGCGCGGCCGAGAAGGCGTCGTTGACCCAGATGTCGCCGAGCTTTGCGAGCTCCGCGACGAAGGCCGGATCGTTCTTTTCCTCTTCCTTGTGGAAGCGGGTGTTTTCGAGACAGAGGATGTCGCCGTCCTTCAAGCCGGCCACGGCCTTGGCCGCAGGCTCGCCGATGCAGTCGTCCGCGAAGGCGACCGGCTTCTTCACCACCTTCGACAGCGCTTCGGCGACGGGCTTGAGCGAGTCCTTGGCATCGCGCCCCTTCGGCCGGCCGAAATGCGCGAGCAGGATGACCTTGCCGCCCTTGTTCGAGATTTCGGTGATGGTCGGCGCGACGCGCTCGAGCCGGGTGGCATCGGTGACGCGCCCGTTCTCCATGGGCACGTTGAGGTCGACGCGCAGCAACACGCGCTTGCCCTTCATGTCGACGTCGTCGAGGGTGCGGAATTTGTTGGTCATCTCTGGGCTCTCTTGTCCCGGGCGCTGCGCAGCGCGAAGCGGTGCGCTGCAGAACCGGGACCCACATGACAGCGAGTCCCGCGGTTGAATGGTCCCGGTTCTGCGGAGCAGCGCTTAGGCGCTGCACCGCGCCCGGGACACGAGACCTTGCTCAGATCACCTTCGCCATCGCGACGGCGGTGTCCGCCATGCGGTTCGAGAAGCCCCACTCGTTGTCGTACCAGGACATCACGCGCACCAGCGTGCCGTTCTGCACCTTGGTCTGGTCCTCGTGGAAGGTCGAGGAGTGCGGATCGTGGTTGAAGTCGATCGAGACGTTCGGCGCACTGGTGTAGCCGAGGATGCCCTTGAGCTGCTGCTCGCTGGCGCGCTTCATCGCCGCGTTGATCTCCTTGGCGTCGGTGGCGCGCTTGGCGACGATCTTGAGGTCGACCACCGAGACGTTCGGGGTCGGCACGCGGATCGCGACGCCGTCGAGCTTGCCCTTCAGCTCGGGCAGCACGAGACCGATCGCTTTCGCAGCGCCGGTCGAGGTCGGGATCATCGACATCGCGGCGGCGCGGCCGCGGTAGAGATCCTTGTGCAGCGTGTCCAGCGTCGGCTGGTCGCCGGTATAGGCGTGGATCGTGGTCATGAAGCCGGTCTCGATGCCGACGAGATCGTTCAGCACCTTGGCGACCGGCGCGAGGCAGTTGGTGGTGCAGGATCCGTTGGAGACGACCAGGTGATCCTTGGTGAGGGTGTCGTGGTTGACGCCGTAGACGATGGTGGCATCGGCGCCGTCGGCGGGCGCGGAGACCAGCACGCGCTTCGCGCCGGCGGTCAGATGCGCGGAGGCCTTGTCCTTCGAGGTGAAGATGCCGGTGCATTCCAGCGCGATGTCGACGCCGAGGTCCTTCCACGGCAGCTTCGCGGGATCGCGCTCGGCGGTCACCTTGATCTTGCCGCTGCCGAGGTTGATCGAGTCGCCATCGACGGTGACGGTGCCGGGGAAGCGGCCATGGACGCTGTCGAAACGGAGCAGATGGGCGTTGGTCTCGACCGGGCCGAGATCGTTGATGCCGACCACCTCGATGTCCTTGCGGCCTGACTCGGCGATAGCCCGCAGGACGTTGCGGCCGATGCGGCCAAAACCGTTGATTCCGACGCGGACTGCCATGTTTCGTCTCCTTCAATGACCGTTGTCATCCCGCACAACGCGCTTTCGTGCGCCTGCGAGGGTTTTTTTAGGGGCGGGCGCCCGGTTCGGCCGGGCGGTGCTTGATCATATGAGAGATTACGTAGTCCTTTTTTGGGGCAAGCTCAACTCTCAGGAAATGCGCTTCAGCACAGCGTTAACCGCAGCCTCGGCGGTAATGCCGAAATGCTTGTAAAGCTCCTTGGCGGGACCGCTTTCGCCGAAGGAATGCATGCCGATGAATTCGCCGTCCTGGCCGATCACGGCGTCCCAGCCCCAGCGCACGGCGGCCTCGATGGCGATCTTGACCGGCGCGTTGCCGATGATTGCGGCACGCTTGGCCTCTGGTTGCGCTAACAACAGCTCGAGCGAGGGAACGGAGACAACGCGTGACGCGATGCCGCGTTCCGCGAGCTGCTTCTGGGCAGCGACCGCGATCTCGACCTCGGAGCCGGAGGCGAACAGCGTCGCCTTGGCTTCGCCCTGGGCCGCGACCAGCTCATAGGCGCCGGCTGCGCAGGGATTGTCATTCGGTGCGGTGGTACGCAGCTGCGGCAGGTTCTGCCGCGTCAGTGCCAGCACGGTCGGGCCGTCGATGCGGTTGAGCGCGAGCTCCCAGCACTCGGCGACCTCGATGGAATCGCAGGGACGGAACACGCGCATGTTCGGAATGGCGCGAAGCGCGGCGAGATGCTCGACCGGCTGATGGGTCGGCCCGTCTTCGCCGAGGCCGATGGAATCGTGCGTCATCACATAGACGACGCCGGTGCCCATCAGCGCGGCGAGGCGCATCGCGGGACGTGCGTAGTCGGTGAACACCAGGAAGGTCGCACCGTTCGGCGCGAAGCCGCCGTGCAGGAAGATGCCGTTCATCGCGGCGGCCATGCCGTGCTCGCGGATGCCGTAATGGATGAAGCGGCCCTTCGGCGTCTTCGCCGAGAAGGCGGTCGCCGACTTCGCCTTGTTGTTGTTGGAGCCGGTGAGATCGGCCGAGCCGGCCAGGAATTCCATCGGCATCGCGGCGGCGATCACCTCGATCGCAGCCTCCGACGATTTGCGCGTCGCGGCCGTCAGCGGCTTCTCCAGCAGCTCCTTCTTGTGTGCCTTCAGCGCCTTGGCCAGCGATGCCGGCCGCTCATGGCGCAGGCGGCGCTCGAACTCGGCGCGCTTGCGGCTGCCGAGCTCGCCGAGCCGTGCTTCCCATTCCTGGCGTGCCGCGGCGCCGCGGCTGCCGGCCGCGCGCCACGCCTTCAGCACGTCGTCGGGCACCGAGAACGGCTCGAGCGAGATGCCGAGATTTTCCTTGGCGGCCTTGAGCTCGTCGGCGCCGAGCGCCTCGCCATGCACCTTCGAGGTGCCGGCCTTGTGCGGCGCGCCGAAACCGATGGTGGTGCGGCAGGCGATCAGCGTCGGCTTGTTGGATTTTTGCGCGCGGGCGATGGCGGCGGCGATCGCTGCCTGATCCTGGCCGTCGATCTTCTCGGCGGCCCAGCCCGCCGATTTGAAGCGCTTCACCTGGTCGACGGAATCGGAGAGCGAGGTCGGGCCGTCGATCGAGATGCCGTTGTCGTCGTAGAGCACGATCAGCTTGTTGAGCTTCCAGTGCCCGGCCATCGCGATCGCTTCCTGCGACACGCCTTCCATCAGGTCGCCGTCGGAGGCGAGCACATAGGTGTGGTGGTCGACGATCTTCTTGCCGAACTCGGCGGCCAGCATCTTCTCGGCGAGCGCCATGCCGACCGCGGTCGAGATGCCCTGGCCGAGCGGGCCGGTGGTGGTCTCGATGCCCTTGGTGCGGAAATTCTCGGGGTGACCGGGGGTGAGCGAGTCGACCTGGCGGAACTGCTTGATCTGGTCCAGCGTCATCTCGGCATTGCCGGTCAGGTACAGCAGCGAATAGAGCAGCATCGAGCCGTGGCCGGCCGAGAGCACGAAGCGGTCGCGGTCCGGCCAGGCCGGCGCGGCGGCGTCGAATTTCAGGAACTGCGTGAACAGCACCGTGGCGATGTCGGCCGCACCCATCGGCAGGCCGGGATGGCCCGATTTCGCCTTCTCGACAGCGTCCATCGAAAGGCCGCGGATCGCGTTGGCCATACGGGTGTGATCGACCTGCGTCATGTCTGAAATCCGTCTGAAATGAGGCGCTTGGCGAGGTACGCCCGCGCGGGAGGAGCCTGGCGGCCACTGAAAGGGTCGGGGCTGGGATAGCACCTCGGTTCCGGGAGTCCAAGGCACTCAAACGCCGGTTTAGCCGTAAAAGTTGCCATGGGGAGATCGGTTTTCCCCCGCGATCATGCCGGACGGAATCGGACGATCGCAGCCGCGTCCCGATTGATCGGTGCATAGTTTTGCGGCGGCGTTGCGCTGGGCTAGCTTGCCACGTAAATTTCTGCTTCTAACCGCTTGCCGAACCGAGTCTTTTGCCGGACGGCAAGCTCCAGGGAAAGGCCACTGGGCAAAGGCCGCCAGGTTCCGCCGCTGACTGCATGAACGATCGCGTGTCCAATAGCTCTGCCATGACGGAATCATCCGCCGTCGAGATCGAGATTGCGACCCGCAGGCTCACGGCCGCGCTCGACGCACTCGAAAGCGCGGTCGAGCGGCGACGCGATGCCGATCGCGACGAGAACGAGCTCGCGGCGCGGATCCAGGCGCTCGGCGCTGATCGCTCGCGTCTCGCCGACGAGCTCGACGGCGCGCTGGTGAAGGCGCGCAAGCTCGAGCGCACCAATCGCGAGATTTCCGACCGGCTGGATTCCGCAATCGTCACGATACGCTCGGTGCTCGATACCGGAGAGGACGGATGAGCCACATCAACGTCACCATCAACGGCCGGCAATACCGCATGGCCTGCGAGGAGGGCCAGGAGGTGCGGCTGCTCAAGCTCGCCGAGAGCCTGGAGACGCGCATCCAGTCGCTGCGCGGAAAATTCGGCGAGATCGGCGATGCGCGCCTCACGGTGATGGCGGCGCTGACGGTGTGCGACGAATTGATCGACGCCGGCAACCGCATCCGTACCATGGAGCAGGAGCTGGTCGAGCTCCGGGATTTCCGCAACGCCGCCGTCGAACGCGCCCGGATGACGCAGACCGCAGTGGTGAACGCGCTCAACGCCGCGGCCGAACGCATCGAGAAGTCGACCCAGGTCCTGAACCGGACCGTCGGAGGCGGCATCGCGATCGGGTAGGTGAAAGCCTCGATGGTTGCCACGAAGCTGGCGCACTCCCTCCCCCGCTTGCGAGAGCTTTGCATAATTGGATGTAAGGGACTGGTTCCCGATGTCGGGCTTTTTTTGCGCGGGGTCGGACGGCGCGCGGGCGTTGAATGGTTGGGTTTTCGCGGCCAACCGATGGCGTTGGGCGGCGGCGGTCATGCCGCAGCTCCCGCAGGAGACAGCACTGCCCATCGTTTGAGATTCATGGCGAGGCAGATCAGGCGCAGACGCGTCTGGTTGCGCGCCAAGCCGAGATAGCGGGCGCGCGCCCAGCGGTAGCTGCCCTTGAGGCGCGCGAAGACCTGCTCGACCGGTGCGCGGCGCTTTCCCACAGCGTCGTTGAAGCGCTTCTGCCGCTCGGTCAGCGGATGATGCTTGTTGGGCCGAAACATCAGCCGCGGCTTGATGCCTCGCGCACGGAGGCCGCTGCGGCGCTCGTGCTTGTCATAGGCCTGGTCGGCGTAGACCGCCTTCTCATCACCACAGATCAACTCGTCGGCGGGCACCGTGTCGTTGACCGCAGCATCGGTCAGCTTGTTGCGGCGGATGATGGCCGAGCCCTTGTCGATGCCGACATGCGCCTTGTAGCCGAAGTATCGTTTGCCGCCCTTCTTGGTCCAGCGCGCATCCGGATCGCGCTTGCTGTTGACCAGTTTGCTCGGCGCCCGGCCGTCCGGGCCGGGCGGCTGCGGGTCCTCTGGCGGCTTTGGCGGCTTCACCGCCGCCGGGATCAGGCTCGCATCGATCAGTGTGCCCCGCCGCAGCACCAGCCCATGCGCCTCGATCTGGCGCAGGATCTCACCGAACAGCGTCTCGTCCAGGCCGGCCCGCTGCAAAGCGTCGCGGAAGCGCCAGATCGTTGCGTGGTCGGGGGTCTCGTCGCCCAGCACAAAGCCGCAGAAATCGCGGAACGAGGCGCGATCATCCAGCGCCTCTTCAAGCTCAGGATCGGACAGCCCGTACCATTGCTGCAGCAGCAGCGCCTTGAACATCACCAGCCGCGGATAGGCCGGCGCGCCCCGCTCCGGTTCCGGCAGACCGCCCAGCACGCGCGCCACTGCCGCCCAATCGACCAGTTCGCCAACCCGCCTCAGCACCCGATTGCCTTTCCCTCGCCGCGACACCAGCGCGTCCGCGAAGCTCGGTTGTCCAACCTGCCGATATGCCATCCCCAGCCCCCTACCAATCAAGCCGAGAGAATTGCAGATTCGTGCTTTATGCAAAGCTCTCGCTTGCGGGGGAGGGCTGGGGAGAGGGTGTTTCGACAATCGAGAACCCCCCAAGAGGAGACAACCCTCACCCGGCGCGCTGCGCCGACCTCTCCCGCAAGCGGGAGAGGCTGAGCCAGCCCGCGGCGCGAGCGTTTCACCCAAACACCATCCGGTCTGATGTGCCGCACTGGCACTTCCCCAGTACAGTTGTTACATTGCCCAGGCGAGGCTGCGACGTGCGTCAGGAGCCATATATCCCCGGGGCCTTATCGATCCTTTAGGGAACTGTCCCTGGCCGGGCCCGTGGGCCCGGACATATGGTGCCCACCTACTTTCGTAGGGAACTCCGGGATCGAGTGCTTCAACGGCGTTCGCGGCTTCGTACTTTTGTCTGCTTGGTTTGTGCTTGTTGAAACGACTGCGGCCAGTTCAACAGGTGTCATGCCCCCCGAGTGCGCATTGCGCACGGGGCGGGGCATCCAGTACGCCGCGGCCTCTGTGTGAATCACCGCCGCCTCTGGAATACTGGATCACCCGCACTCGCGGGTGATGACGTGGGGACCAAAGCGCATGTCCGCTTCCAAAGCCGAACTCCGTGCCAAGGCCCTCGCCAGGCGTGACGCGCTGAGCGACAAGAAGCGCATCGCCGCAGCCGCAAAACTCGCCAAGCGCGGGTTGCCGTTCGAGCTGCTGCCCGGCAGCATCGTCTCCGGCTATTCGCCGATCCGCAACGAGATCGATCCGATGCCGTTGATGCGAAAGCTCGCCGAGCAGGGCGCAAATCTGGCGCTGCCTTGCGTCACCGCGCGTGGCCAGTCGCTGATCTTCCGCATCTTCCATCCGAACGACCGCCTGATGCTCGGTCCGCTCGGCATTCCCGAGCCGTCGCCGGCAGCGGCCGAGGTCATCCCCGACATCATGCTGACACCGCTCGCGGCCTTCGACCGTCTCGGCCATCGCATCGGCTATGGCGCCGGGCATTACGATTTCACCTTCGCGCATTTGCGGAAAACGAAGCAGATCATCGGCATCGGGCTTGCGTTTGCGGCGCAGGAGATCGAGGCGGTTCCGGCACTATCCCACGACGTCGCGCTGGATTATGTGCTAACGGAATCGGACGTGTTCGATTTCCGGAGTTCTGAAGTTGCGCATTCTCTTCGTGGGTGATGTCGTCGGCCGTAGCGGGCGCGAGGCCATCGCCGAATATCTCCCCGGCATGGTCAAGGACTGGTCGCTCGATTTCGTCGTCGTCAACGGCGAGAATTCGGCGGGCGGCTTCGGCATCACGGAAGCGATCTACCAGGAATTCCTCGAGGCCGGCGCCGACGCGGTGACGCTCGGCAATCACTCCTGGGACCAGCGAGAGGCGCTGGTGTTCATCGAGCGCGCCGATCGCCTGGTACGTCCGGCGAACTATCCGCGCGGCACGCCCGGCCGCGGCGCCGCGCTGGTCGAGACCAAGAACGGCAAGCATGCGCTCGTCGTCAACGCTTTGGGCCGCGTCTTCATGACCCCGTTCGACGATCCCTTCGCGGCGCTCGAGCGCGAGCTCGGCGCCTGCCCGCTCGGCGTTGCTGCGGACGCCATCGTCGTCGATTTTCATTGCGAGGCGAGCAGCGAGAAACAGGGCATCGGCTTCTTCTGCGACGGACGCGCCAGCCTCGTCGTCGGCACGCACACCCATGTGCCGACCGCTGACCATCAGATCCTCGTAGGCGGCACCGCCTACATGACCGACGCCGGCATGACCGGCGATTACGATTCCATCATCGGCATGCAGAAGGAAGAACCGCTGCGGAGGTTCACATCGGGGATTCCGTCGGCCCGCTTCGAGCCCGCCGCGGGCGCGGCGACGCTCAGCGGCGTCGCCGTGGAGACGGATGACGCCACGGGCCTTGCGCTACGCGTTGCGCCGGTGCGCGTGGGCGGCCGGCTGGAGCCGACGACGCCAAGATTCTGGCTGAGCTGAGCAGAGCGGCATTCGCACGGCCACCCTCCCCTGGAGGGGGAGGGTCGATCGCGCGAAGCGCGAGCGGGGTGGGGTGATCTCTCCACTCGAGCAGCGTTCGATGACGAGAGACCGTCACCCCACCCCGTCTCACATTCCGCTGCGCTCCATGTGAGCCGACCCTCCCCCTCCAGGGGAGGGTAAGAGAAACTCTACTTCGCCGTCTGCTCCCGCAGCTCCGCCATCCTTCGCCGTCAGCTTCGAGCCCTTCCTTAGTTCTGGCTGAGTTGAGTAGCGCGGCATTCGCACTGCCACCCTCCCCTGGAGGGGGAGGGTCGATCGCGCGCAGCGCGAGCGGGGTGGGGTGATCTCTCCACTCGGGCAGTGTTCGATGACGAGAGACCGTCACCCCACCCCGTCTCACATTCCGCTGCGCTCCATGTGAGCCGACCCTCCCCCTCCAGGGGAGGGTAAGAGAAACTCTACTCCGCCGTCTGCTCCCTCAACTCCGCCACGTCCTTCGCCGTCAGCTTCGAGCCCTTCGTTCCGAACCGCGCCGTGACGTAGTTCGCCACCGCCGCGATCTCGTCGTCCGTGTAGGCCTTGCCGAATGCGGGCATCGACAGCGCGCCGTCAGGCGTGTGGCGCCTGGTGCCCGAGAGCACGATCTGCGCGACATTGGTGGCGGCGGGGTCGTTGACGGCCCAGGTGCCGGTGAGCGTCGCCATCGGCGACACCGGGCTCTCGCCGCTCCAGCCATGGCAGCTGGCGCAGGCGCTGGCGAACACCTGCTTGCCGCGGGCGTCCGCCGTGACGCCGTCGCGGTGCGAGGCGGGGGCGACCGGTGCCGTGGTGGCGGGCAGGTCGGGCGAAGGTTGCGGCGGCACGCTGCGCAGGTAAGCAACGATGCTGCGGATGTCTTCGGGGGCGAGCTTGCTGAAGCTGTGGTCGACCGCCTCACCCATCGGACCCGAGGCCGAGCCATGACCCGGCGCATGGCCGAGCGACAGATACGAGATCAGATCCTGGTCGCTCCAGTTGCCGAGACCTGTCGCCTTGTCCGAGGAGATGTTGAAGGCGCGCCAGCCCGCCGTGATGGCGCCGGCGAACTTCTTGCGGTTGTCCAGCGCGAAGCCGAGATTGCGCGGGGTGTGGCACTCGCCGCAATGCGCCAAGGCCTCCGCAAGATACGCGCCTCTGTTCCACTCCGGGCTCTTCGAGGTGTCGGGCGCAAAGCGCGTGTCCGGATTGAACACCGCCGACCAGAACATCATCGCCCAGCGCTGGTTGAACGGGAACGACAGCGTGTTGTCCGGCGCCTTCGCGCGCACCGCCGGCAGGCTGAACAGATAGGCTTTCACCGACAGCACGTCCTCGTCGGTCATGAACGTGTAGGACGTGTAGGGCATCGCCGGATAGAGCCGCGCGCCGTCACGGCGCTTGCCGTGCTGGACCGCGTTCAGGAAATCCTGGTCGCTGTAATTGCCGATGCCGGTGTCCTTGTCCGGCGTGATGTTGGTGGAATAGAGCGTGCCGAACGGCAGCTTGAAGGCGAGCCCGCCGGAGTATTCCTTCTCGCCCGGCTTGGTGTGGCAGACCATGCAGTCGGCGGCCTTGGCGAGATATTCGCCGCGCTCGACGATGCCGGCTTTCTCCAGCTTCGCGGGCACGCCGGTCGGCTTGCCCGCGCGGTAATCCGCCAGCGCCACTTTCGTGCCGCCTGCGAAGTCGAGCGGGCCGGGCCCACGGATGATGAAGACGCCGAGCGCCACCGCGACGATGGCGATCACGACGAGACTCGTGAGGATACGCATCTTGCCGCTCATGCCTTCTTCCCCGCAGCCAGCAGTTTCCGATCGATCGGCAGGCGCCGCAGCGCCACGCCGGTTGCGGCATAGATCGCGTTGCGCAGCGCCGGCGGTCCGGCATTGACGCCGGCTTCGCCGATGCCGCCGGGCGCCTCGCCGCTCTTGACGACGATCACCTCGATCTTCGGCGTCTCGTTGATGCGCATCATGCGGTAGTCGTGGAAGTTCGACTGCTGCACGCGGCCCTTGTCGATGGTGATCTCGCCATAGAGCGCCGCGGTCAGGCCGAAGATCAGGCCGCCCTCGATCTGCGCCTTCACGGTGTCGGGGTTGACCGCGATGCCGGTGTCGACCACCGAGGTGATGCGGCGGAGCGTGATCTCGCCGATGTCGTCGATCTCCGCCTCCACCACCGTTGCGATGAAGCTCGCGAATGACGGCTGCACGCAGACGCCGCGGCCGACGCGCGGCGGCAGCTTTTGCCCCCAGCCGGATTTCTCCGCGACCTGGTCGAGCACCGCGAGCATGCGCGGATTCTTCGTCAGCATGGACTTTCGGAATTCGATCGGGTCCTTGCCCGCCTTGCGCGCGAGCTCGTCCATCGCGCATTCGACCGCGAACACGTTGTTGTTCGGGCCGACGCCGCGCCAGAAACCTGTCGGCACCGACAGTGGCTCCGCGCGGACATATTCGACATGGAAGTTGGCGAAGTCGTAGGGAGCATCCACCGCGGCGTCGATCGCGTCGATGTCGATGCCCTTCTGGAACGCCGGCGGCAGCCAGCGCGCGAGCACGGCGGAGCCGGCGACCTTGTACTTCCACCCCGCGACCTTGCCGTCGACCAGCGACGCCGTGATCTGGTCGCGATAGACCGGGCGGTAGACGTCGTGCTGGATGTCCTCCTCGCGGGTCCACACCACCTTCACGGGATAGTCGACCTGCTTGGCGATCTTCACCGCCGCCACCACCATGTCGGGCTCGAGCTTGCGGCCGAAGCCGCCGCCGAGCAGGTGATTGTTGACGATCACCTTGTCGATCGGCAGGCCCGCGGCCTTCGCGGCTTCCGACTGCACGCGCGTCATGATCTGCGTGCCGGTCCAGATCTCGCAGGAGTCGGGCTTCACGTGCACCGTGGCGTTGATCGGCTCCATCGAGGCGTGCGCCAGGAAGGGCAGTTCGTAGGCCGCCTCGAACTTGTCGCCGCTCGCGAGCGCCTTGGCGATATCGCCGTCGGATTTTGCGACTGCGCCGTCCTTCTGGCTGGCCTTGCGCAGGTCGTCCCAGATGTCCTTGGTGGTGATCTCGGCGTTCGGCCCCTCGTCCCACTCGATCTTGAGCGCTTCGAGCCCCTTCTTGGCCGCCCACATGTGATCGCCGATCACGGCGACCATGTCCTCGAGCACGACGACCTTGCGCACGCCGGGAAGCTTCGCCGCGGCGCTGTCGTCGACCTTGCCGACCTTGCCGCCGAACACCGGGCAAGCGGCGACGGTCGCGAACTTCATGCCGGGCAGGATGGCGTCGATGCCGTAGATGGTCTTGCCGTTGACCTTGTCCGGCGTGTCGAGGCGCTTCAAGGGCTGGCCGATGAGGACGAAGTCCTTGGGGTCCTTCAGCGCAGCGTCCTTCGGCGGCGTCTGACCTTGGGCTGCGAGCGCCAGCGTGCCGTAGGCGAGCCTGCGGCCGCTCGCTGCATGCGCGACCTCGCCCTTGGCGGCTGTGCAGCTTGCCGGATCGACGCCCCATTCTGCGGCGGCCGCCTGCACCAGCATCGCGCGCGCGGTGGCGCCGGCCTTGCGCAACGGCAGCCACCAGGCGCGGATCGAGTTGGAATTGCCGGTGACCTGCAGGCCGAAAGTCGGATTGCCGTAGAGCTTGTCGTCAGGCGGCGCGTGCTGGACCTCGACCTTGCTCCAGTCGGCATCCAGCTCTTCGGCGAGCACCGCGGAGATCGAGGTATAGGTGCCCTGGCCCATCTCGACCTGCGGCATGATCAGCACGGTGCGGCCGGTCTCGTCGATGCGGATGAAGGCATTGGGCGCGAACCTGCCCTCGGTGGTGTCGCGCGGCTGCACCGGCTCGTTGACCGCCGCGCGCAGCGGCAGATGGAAGGCGAGCAGGAAGCCGGTGGCGAGACCGCCGGTCAGCAACGCGCGGCGGGAGACGCTGTGATGTGCATTCATGGCGAACCTCAGGACTGGCGGCCGTTGGCGGCCTGCTTGATGGCCTCGCGGATGCGCACATAAGTGCCGCAGCGGCAGATGTTGCCGGCCATGGCGGCGTCGATGTCGGAATCGTCAGGATTTGGCGTCGTCGCCAGCAGCGCCGCAGCCGCCATGATCTGGCCGGACTGGCAATAGCCGCACTGGATCACTTCGGCCTCCAACCAGGCCTTCTGCACCTTGGCGCCGGCCGGCGTGCTGCCGACATGCTCGATGGTGGTTACAGTGCGATTCTCGACCGCGCTCACCGGCAGCACGCAGGAGCGCACCGCCTTGCCGTCGACATGCACCGTGCAGGCGCCGCATTGCGCGATGCCGCAGCCGAACTTGGTGCCGGTCATGCCGAGGATGTCGCGCAGCACCCAGAGCAGCGGCATGTCAGGTGGCGCGTCGAAGGATTTCGTTTCGCCATTGATGGTGAGAACAGTTGCCATATGCATTCCCTTGCTCGGCGATCGCTTGCGGCGATCACATCGACGAATTTTGCGCGACGATAATCATATCGATGCGAAACGATGAAGCGTCGAAATTTCCGGCAATGCATATTTGCGCGGACGAGGCGTGAGGCCATGACGTTCACGAATTTGTGCGGCGATTGCTGCAAAGGTTTTGGGCCAATTGATATGATAATCGTCATGTTTTGACGCATTTTCATCGCGTGCGTCATCGACCGCCGCATATGATCGTGCGAACGCGCAAAATCATGCAAAGACGAAACTCGTGCGATTAGGAAAGTGGGGCGGCGGGGAACGGCCGACATTGTTGTGCCCTCTCCCCTTGTGGGAGAGGGCGGCGACGTCAGTAGACGCGAATACGTTTGGGGTGAGGGGTCTCTATCCGCGTATGACCCTCTCTCATTCTCGAGCAGCTCTGCCCGCGGAGACAAACCCCTCATCCGGCGCTTCGCGCCACCTTCTCCCACAAGGGGAGAAGGGAAGAGGGGGGGGCAATTTCGGAATAGTCGCATTACGCCCCCGTTTTGCCTGACGGGTCAAGTGTGAGGCGCATCCCGCCCAGCACTCGGATCATCTCCACGTCGGGGGAAGAGGTGACCCGCGACCAGGTCTGATTTGATCGCCCTCTTGGCGCCCGCCTAAGCCATTGATTTCGCAAACCCCGGCTACTGTGCATGGGGTTGTTTTCGAGCTTTTTGTTGTGGCGAGGCCGGCGCGCCGTCGCGCAACGGTGGTCAGCTCTGGCGAAAGCCCATCCGGAAGGCGCCCCAGTGCTTGCCGCGGATCACGATCGGCGAGGACAGGTCCTTCATCAGCACGAACTGCCCGCCGCCCATGTCGCGGCGGTAGGTCTGCAGCAGGAACGGCTTCGTGCTGCCTGCGACCTTCTTCACCGTGCGGTCGGTGAACAGGCGGCGGTTGCGGCAATTGGCGTTGTTCCAGACCGGGTCCTTGCCTTGCGGGAGGCGGTAGTTCGGATTGTGGGTCGGCAGATAGCCGCTCCTTGCCCAGGCGACGCAGTAGACGATGCGCGGATCCGATTTCTGGATCGGGTCCTGGATCGCGGGCAGCACGCGATCGGTGAATTCGACGTAGTCGGTGAGGTGCTGTCTTGGATCGGTGCCGGGGATCTCCCGGTAGTTCTCGTCCATGAGCTGGTCGAGCGTGATCTCGCCGCGGTCGATCGCAGCCTCGAACTCCGCCGAAATCCGTTTCGCGGTGTTGACGACAACACGGATCAGCGGCGTGTCCGACGTCTCCACGCCGCTGTCGGCGATCAGCGCGATCAGGCCTTCGGAGGCGTCGAGCAGCTTCGCCACGCGCTCGTCGGCGTTCTTGAGATCGCGCGAGGACAGGTCGACGCCCTTGGCGAGCTCGTCGAGCTCGCTGATGACGGTGTCGCAATGTCCGAGGTTGGAGGTCGCCGCGCGCGTGACGCTGCCGATCTCCGCTTCCACGGAGGCAAAGCCCTGCTGGACCCGTGAGATGATGCCGGAGATCTGCTGGGCGCCTTCGCCGGCGGTCTTGGCGCGCTGCGAGGCGTCGCTGCTCTCGCCGATCAGGCCTTCGATCTGGCCGTCGAGATCGCGCACGGTGTCGGAGATCTCATGCGTGGCCTGGCGGGTGGCTTCCGCGAGGTTCTTGACCTCGCTCGCGACCACCGCGAAGCCGCGGCCGGCATTGCCGGCGCGTGCCGCTTCGATGGTTGCGTTCAGCGCCAGCAGATTGGTCTGCTTCGCGATCGCCTCGATCGAGCCGGAGACCTTCGCCACCTGCGCCAGCGCCGAGCCGACGGCGCTCAGGCGCGCCTCGATCCGCTCCACGGCTGCGACGAGCTCCGAGATATGGCTGACCGCGGCGTCGACGGCGCTGCGCGATTGCGCGATCTCGCCGACCGCCGCGGACGTCGTCGTTTGCACGGCCTGCGATGCGTTGGCGATGTCGTGGTTGGCCGACACCATCGTCTCGGCCGTCTTCTGCAGGTGGTGGAACCGTTCCGACTGGCTCGCGACGCGG
This sequence comes from Bradyrhizobium sp. USDA 327, assembly GCF_041262065.1. Taxonomy (NCBI): domain Bacteria; kingdom Pseudomonadati; phylum Pseudomonadota; class Alphaproteobacteria; order Hyphomicrobiales; family Nitrobacteraceae; genus Bradyrhizobium; species Bradyrhizobium sp. USDA 327. The sequence continues at coordinate 8,162,092 of NZ_JBGCCW010000001.1, forward strand.
CTTGCGACCTCCTGGACGTTGCCGGCGATGTCGGCGAGTTCCACGCCGAGGCCGCCGATGCGGTCGGCGAGCTGGTCGATCAGCCGCTCGGCGAGGGTGCGGTTGGAGCCGGTGTCCATGACGGCAAGTTGTGCGACGGACATGTTCGATGAGTCCTCCAGTCAGAGCCGTTCACGGCTCACGGCGGCATTCCCATTCCAAATTCGATCTTAAAGGATGATTCGCCGGCGCCGTCTTGCCTGAGCGTGCATTACAGCTTGTAGGCCGTGCGAAATCCGCCCCAGTGCCGGCCCTGCACGCGGATCGGGACGTCGATCTCGCGCATCATCACCGTGTTGCCGTTGCCCATGTCCCGCGCATAGCTCTGGACCAGGTACGAGCGCAGGTTGCGCGCGGCGGCGAGCCCCGCCGGATCGTTGAACATCCGCCGGTTGCGGCTGTTGGCCGTGTTCCAGGCGACGTCGCCCGGCCGCTGCGGATGCGAATAGATCTTGTTGTGCACCGGCAGGAAGCCGTTGCGGTCGACCATGGCGCAGAACGCCATCCGCGGCTCCCTCGCCAGAAAGGCTTCCTGGAACGGCGGCAGGGCGCGGTCGGCCCAGTCCAGATATTTCGTGCGATATTGCTGCGGATTGGTGCCCGCAATTTCTGCGTAGTCCGTGTCGAACAGATCCTCGATCCTGACCTCGCCGCGTGCAACCGCCTGCTCGAATATCTTCGTCAGCGCATTGCCGGCCTCCATGGCACGGGTGACCAGCTCCGTGTTCTCCTCGTGGATCGACCAGAGCTTGTCCTCGATCTTCTCGTTGAACGCGGCATTGGCATTGACGAATTGCGCGCGGGCGCCGGCCTTGGTTTGCTCGACCACGCGCAGGCGGCAGGCGCCGATGTCCTCGAGGGTGCCTTCGATCATCGCTTGCGGCGCAAGCCTGCCTGCATCCGCGCCGCCGATCAGCACGCCATCCATCGCGATTTCATAGACCGGCATCACCCCGCGCGTGGTTTCGAACTTGAGATGGCAGGGCAGCCGCTCGGTCTTGCGGCGGTCGTCGTGCTCGCTCTGGCCGAGCAGCACGGCGCAGCGCGATTTCAGCTTTTGAGCAAAAGTGGTGACGGCCTTGCCGGCGCTGGCGACGCTCTTGCCATGGGTCTCGGCCGCCTTGGTCGCGGCATCGATCTCGGCCGCGCTCTCGCCGACCGAGACGATGAACTCCGAAGCGCTCGCGGCATTTCCGGAGACTTGGCTGGTCGTGGCGTTCTGCTCGGCGACCGCGCCGTTGACGGTGTCGAAGACCGGGCGGATCGCCTCGATCGCCTGCGAAATGCGGTGCACCGCGTCAGCGGAGCCGGCGGCGTCGCGCTGGAGCGCGTCGATCTTCCGTGTGATCTCTTCCGTCGCGCCCTGGGTCTGCACCGCGAGCGCCTTGACCTCGGTGGCGACGACGGCAAAGCCTCTGCCCGCATCGCCGGCGCGTGCGGCCTCGATGGTCGAGTTGAGCGCGAGCAGCGTCGTCTGCCGCGCGATCTGCGCGATCAGATTGACGACATTGCCGATGGCGGCGGAGGATTCGCGCAGGCGCTCGACATTGGCGCGGGCTTCCTGCGCCGCGGCGCTGGCCTCGTCGGCGAGCTTGCCGGCATTGCGGACCTGCGCGCCGATTCCTTGCGCGGACTGGGTGAACTTGTCGGCGGCATGGGCGAAGGTGGAGGCGGTCGACTGCGCCGCGTTGGTCCGGCCGGTCAGGGCGTCGGTGCGGTCGCGAATGGCGGCAAGCGTCGCGGCGGTCGCCTCGGCGCCTCCGGCCACCGAATTGGCGGCGCGCTCGAGCTGGCGGATCATCGCGCCGAGCTCGAGTTCCAGCAGTTCCAGGATTTCCCGGGCCGAATCACTTTCGGCGGCCGGGGCGGGCGCGGAATGGGCCGCCGGCTGCGGAGCCTTGAGGGCTGTCGCAGGCGCAGCCTGGTCCGGCAGACGCTTCCGAAATAATCCGAACGCCATCGGGCCCCTCTTGTCGGAGAACGGTCGGGCGCTATTTTCGCAGCCCGGAATGAAATCAGGGTTAACGGTGCCTGACCTCTAGGCACGGGCCAGTACGGTGTTACCTTAAAGTCGTAGAGCCTCTTTCATTCCGGTGGGTTGGCGGCCTATAAGGCCGCGCTTCCCACGCTCACCTTGGCGCACGATTCCTTAACGAGACCACGCATGGCCGGACATTCCCAATTCAAGAACATCATGCACCGCAAGGGGCGGCAGGATGCCCAGAAGTCGAAGCTGTTCGGCAAGCTGGCGCGGGAAATCACCGTCGCCGCCAAGCTGGGGACGCCTGATCCGGCCATGAACCCGCGCCTGCGCGCCGCCGTGATCGCCGCGCGCCAGGAGAACATGCCGAAGGACAATATCGAACGCGCCATCAAGAAGGCGCTCGGCAGCGACGGCGAGAACTATGACGAGATCCGCTACGAGGGCTATGGCCCGGGCGGCGTCGCCGTCATCGTCGAGGCGCTGACCGACAACCGCAACCGCGCCGCTTCCGACATCCGCTCCTTCTTCACCAAGTCCGGCGGCAATCTAGGCGAAACCGGCTCGGTGTCGTTCATGTTCGACCGCACGGGCGTCATCGAATATGACCGCAGCGTCGCCTCCGACGACGCCATGCTGGATGCCGCGATCGAGGCCGGTGCCGACGACGTGGTCTCGGGCGAGAACGGCCACGAGATCTACGCCTCGACCGAAGGCTATCGCGACGTCGCCAAGGCGCTGGAAGCCAAGTTCGGCGAGCCGCGCAAGGCCGCGCTGATCTGGAAGCCGCAGAACACGGTCGCGGTCGATGACGAGACCGCCGAGAAGCTCTTCAAGCTGATGGATTTGCTCAACGAGCACGACGACGTCCAGAACGTCTACGCCAACTTCGAGGTGTCCGACGCGCTGATGGCGAAGATGGGCGGCTGAAGCCGGTAGCCCCGCATTCTGCTGTCGTCGCCCGGCTTGACCGGGCGACCCAGTATTCCAGAGACGTCAGAGGGATGCGGACAAGCCGCGGCGTACTGGATACCCCGCTTTCGCGGGGTATGACGGCGTGCCTTTGTTGCGAGCAGCGCCCGCCCACTTCCCCTGTTACTTCCGTTCTGTTTCTGTTTCCCCCGCGGCGGCCAGCCGCTATCACTGGCCCATGACTGCGCTCCCGATTCGTGGCCCCGTTCGCATCATCGGCATCGACCCCGGCCTGCGCCGCACCGGCTGGGGCGTGATCGAGGCCGAGGGCAACCGGCTGATCTACGTGGCCTGCGGTTCGGTGGAGCCGCCGGACGATTTGCCGCTGTCGAGCCGCCTGCTCGCGATCCATGAGGGGCTCGCGGCCGTTCTCTCCGACCACCAGCCGATGGAAGCCGCGGTCGAGCAGACCTTTGTGAACAAGGACGGCGTTGCCACGCTGAAGCTCGGCCAGGCCCGCGGCGTCGCCATGCTGGCGCCCGCAATGTTCGGCATCTCTGTCGCCGAATACGCGCCGAACCAGGTCAAGAAGACGGTGGTCGGCGCCGGTCACGCCGACAAGCAACAGATCGCGATGATGCTGAAGATACTGCTGCCGAAAGCCGAGCCCCCGTCCGCGGACGCCGCCGACGCGCTCGCCATCGCCATCACCCACGCCCATCACCGCCAGAGCGCGGCGCTCCGGCTGAAGGTGGTGGGGATATGATCGGTCGTTCCCTGTCACCGCCGTCATGCCCGGACTTGTTCCGGGTATCCACGTTCTTTCTTGCCGGGGGCAAAGACGTGGATGGCCGGGTCAAGCCCGGCCATGACGAAAGAGAAGCGTGTGTCGCGACCGGGGACCTGAGATGATCGGCAAGCTCAAGGGCCTGATCGATTCCTACGGCGAGGATTTCGTCATCCTCGACGTCGGCGGTGTCGGCTATCAGGTGCATTGCTCGTCGCGCACCTTGCAGCATCTGCCGTCGCCGGGCGAAGCGGCCGTGCTGTCGATCGAGACCTACGTCCGCGAGGACCAGATAAAACTGTTCGGCTTCCGCACCGATCAGGAGCGCGAATGGTTTCGCCTGCTCCAGACCGTGCAGGGCGTCGGCGCCAAGGTTGCGCTCGCCGTGCTCGGCACGCTCGCGCCGGCCGATCTCGCCAATGCCATTGCGCTGCGCGACAAGGCGGCGGTGGCGCGCACGCCCGGCGTCGGCCCCAAAGTCGCCGAGCGCATCGTCACCGAGTTGAAGGACAAGGCGCCGGCCTTCGCCAATGTCGATCCGGCGGTCGTGCATCTCGCCGGCGCCGTCGACGACCAGCGCGCGCCGCGGCCCGTGGCGGATGCGATCTCCGCACTGGTCAATCTCGGCTACGGCCAGCCGCAGGCGGCTGCGGCGATCGCGTCGGCCTCGCGTAGTGCGGGCGAGAATGCCGAGACCGCGCAGCTCATTCGACTGGGCCTCAAGGAGCTCGCGAAGTGAGCGCGTCAATGGTCAATCTCGTAGGGTGGGCAAAGCGAAGCGTGCCCACCATCTTTCGAATGATCGGAGACATGGTGGGCACGGCGCCTAGGGCGCCTTTGCCCACCCTACGAGGAGTTCGCTGAGTGAGCGATCCCAAGGCCAACCGCATGGTTTCGCCCGAGCGCCGCAGCGATGATGTGGGCGACACCGCGCTGCGTCCGCAATCGCTGTCCGATTTCGTCGGACAGCAGCAGGCGCGCAAGAACCTCTCGATCTTCATCGAGGCGGCGCGCAAGCGTGGCGAGGCGCTGGATCACGTGCTGTTCGTCGGTCCACCCGGCCTTGGCAAGACCACGCTGGCGCAGATCGTGGCCAAGGAGCTCGGCGTCGGTTTCCGCGCCACCTCGGGGCCGGTGATCGCCAAGGCCGGCGATCTTGCTGCACTCCTCACCAATCTCGAAGAGCGCGACGTGCTCTTCATCGACGAGATCCATCGCCTCAGCCCCGCGGTGGAGGAGGTGCTCTATCCGGCGATGGAGGACTTTCAACTCGACCTCATCATCGGCGAAGGCCCGGCGGCGCGTTCGGTGAAGATCGAGCTGTCGAAATTCACGCTTGTCGGCGCCACCACACGCGCAGGCCTTCTCACCAATCCCTTGCGCGACCGCTTCGGCATTCCGGTGCGGCTGAATTTCTACACGATCGAGGAGTTGGAGAGTATCGTCAGCCGCGGTGCGCGCGTGCTCAATGTCGGCATGAGCGCGGACGGCGCCAACGAGATCGCGCGCCGCGCCCGTGGCACGCCACGCATCGCCGGGCGGCTGCTGCGGCGCGTGCGCGATTTCGCCTCGGCGGCCGATGCCGCCACGATCGACCGCAAGATCGCCGACCACGCGCTGAGCGCGCTCGAAGTCGACGCCGCTGGGCTCGATGCCATGGACCGCCGCTATCTCTCGACCATCGCGCTCAACTATGGTGGCGGTCCGGTCGGTGTCGAGACGATGGCCGCCGCGCTGTCCGAGCCGCGCGATGCGATCGAGGACATCATCGAGCCCTATCTGATCCAGTGCGGCTATCTCCAGCGCACTCCGCGCGGCCGGCTGCTCACGTCGCATGCCTTCCGCCATCTGGGTCTCGCCGAGCCCAATCGCGATCCGGCCCAGTTCGGCCTGTTCGGCACCGAGCCGTCCGAGGACGACTGACTGCCGCAACCGGTGAACCCGCCGGTTCAATCCCATCACTAATCCGATGCGCGGCGCACGGCATCGCCGCTCTCGCACACGGATTGGAGTGGGAAGAATGGGGCTGACGGATGACGCTGGATTGCTCGAGGTCATCGCGGCTGCGCCGCAGCTGCAGACGCCTGATGAGACCGAGGCGTTCCTGGACCCGATGCCGCTCGGTGAGCTGGCGTCGATGTGGTGCGCGCTTCAACGCGTCAGCCGGCGAGACCAGGTCGGCAGCATCTGGGCCTTGAAACTCTATTTCGATCGTCTGCCGCACCGCCGGCCGCAACAGGCGCTCGATCTCGTGCTGGAAGTGCTCAAGTCCGAGGCCGACAAGCCGACCGTGATGCAGCTCAACGACAAGTTCCTGCTGTCGCTGCTCTACGCACACGGCGAGGAGGTGATAGCGCGCATCGAGCACGAAGCCGGGCACAATAACCGGTTGCGCTGGCTGCTCGGTGGCGTGCATGTCGATCCCGACAACCCCTTGATGTCGCGTATTGCAGGACTTGCCGACAGCAAAGCCTGGCAGGCCGATCGTCTGGCGCAGCGCACGCCGCGCGAGCCGCTCGATTTCGCCAACATGTCGACCGCCAGGCTCGCGCGCGCCTGGGTCGAGCAATATTCCAAATCGGAGCGCGACCAGGACGACAATCTGTTCGCGATCATGGATTTCGAGCGAGACCTGCGCGAGGACGATCCCGACCGAATGATCGACCTGATCCTGGAGATCCTGAAGATCGAAGCCAATCCGGTGTTGCTGTCGCTGCTGGCCGCAGGTCCCCTCGAAGATGTGATCAGCGCCGGCACGATCGACCGCATCGAGCGTGAGGCGCGTGTCAATGAACGTTTTCGCGATCTGCTTGGCGGTGTCTGGTACTACCGGGCGTCGGACGAATTGAAGACGCGGCTGGATGCACTGGTCGGCGAGAGCCGCTGGTGATGCCTGTGCAGGCGTCTGCACGCGGATGCAGACGATCTGCACGAGCGCATCCCAATTCCGCTTCAATCGCATCGCATCGAGGAGCTGTATCGGAAACGAGCTTCCATGATCACGCGCCGTCATCTCATCCGTTCCATCGGCGGCCTGTCCGCCCTCGGCGTCTCGACCGCCGCCTATGGCGTCGGCGTCGAGCCGATGCTGCGGCTCCGCGTCACCCGCTATCATCCGGCGCCGCGGCAATGGCCGGCGGATCTTCCGTTGAAGATCGCCGTCATCGCCGACCTGCACGCCTGCGATCCCTGGATGCCGCTCGACCGGGTCGCGGCCATCGTCGACCGCACCAACGCGCTGAACGCCGACCTCATCGTGCTGCTCGGCGATTATGTCGCCGGCCTGCATCAGGTCACGCGCATCATTCCGTGCAGCGAATGGGCACGCGTGCTGGCCGGCCTCAAGGCGCCGCTCGGGGTCCACGCCGTCATGGGCAACCACGATTATTGGGATGACAGGACGGTGCAGCGGGCCGGGCAGGGGGTGACCGTCGCGCACCGCGCGCTGGAAGCGGCCGGCATCCCCGTCTACGAGAACGACGTCGTGCGCCTCACCAAGGACGGTCGCCCATTCTGGCTCGCCGGTCTTGGCGATCAACTCGCGTTCCTGCCGGCGCGCCGGTTTCGCGGCATGGCGCGGTTCGGCGCCGACGATCTCAGCGCGACGCTCGCCAAGGTCACGGACGATGCGCCCATCATCCTGCTCGCGCATGAGCCCAACATCGCGCCGCGCGTGCCGGCGCGTGTCGCGCTGCAACTGTCCGGCCACACCCATGGCGGCCAGGTCCGCCTGCTCGGCTGGTCCCCCGCAGTGCCGCCGCAGCATGGCGTCCGCCTCGCCTATGGTCATGTCAGGCTGAAATGCGACGTCATCATCTCCGGTGGCCTCGGGTGCAGCATCATGCCGCTGCGCGTCGGCGTGCCGCCGGAGGTCGTCGAGGTGAGGCTGGGGCAGACCGCGCCGGTTGTGTCCTAACACGCTTGCGCGGACCGCGGTTTTTGCGCAAAACGGGCCGACAGCGACAAGCGAAGAGGCTCACGACGTGACTGCCCATCTGGACGGCGAGATCCGCGACGGCCGCCACCACATGCAGGTCCGCGTCTATTACGAGGACACGGATTTCTCTGACTTGACGTTATCATAGTAGACGAACGCACTGATCTCTCTCGTCTTGCGTCGATTTTCGGGGAAAAGATTCATGCTAGAAAGGGAAGCGCTGTTCAGGTACGGAGTATATTCGTAGGGCATCCGCTTGCGAACCGGATGCACCACGATGCTGTCGATCAAGTTGCGAAAGGCGACGCGGGTTTCGATGGCCTTCGGATTAATCCTCAGCGCGGTGACCAGTCTCTTGGCCTCCGAATGATATCGGTCACCGAACTTTGGATGGTCGAACGGGATCACGTTTTCGCTGCCACTACCCAGCAGCCGCAAGCGCTCCTTAACGGTTTCCCGTTCCACATCGCACTCATCGATCCGCTTGAGCAACTCATCCGGCTTGCGACGGCTGTTTGCGATGGCATATGACAAGCGTTCGATCTCAGTGGTCAACGTACGGAGTCTACGCTCTAAATTTGCGTGTTCGCTGTTCTTTTTCCGATCGTTCTTACGCTCCTCCTTCCAAGCACGCATCGCCTCTTCAATCGCTTTGGGCGAAAGCAATTTTAATTCCATTTTGCTTGAGACATCCTCAAGTAGCACGTCCATGTCAAAGCTCCGAGTGTGCTCACACGTGCCTCGTTGATGCGCATTGGCGCATGCGGCGCGCGGAGCGCCATTCCTGGAGGATTGAGCGATTCGCATATTCCCGTTGCAGACACCACACCGGAGGACCCCAGCAAGTGGGTGCTCATTATTGCGCGGGATCACAGGACGGCGCCGCGGCTTGCCCGTCGGTCCGAACATATGGATGGCGCGGCCGCTGCGAACCTTCTGCGCCCTGTCCCAAAGCACTTGCGGAACAATCCGCAACTCGGGCTTCTTGACAATGATGTGCCGGTCGTCCGGATTGCGGCGTTTCTGTTTCTTCTGCGTTTCCGGGTTCAGAATTGTTGATCGAACGTTCCAATGTATTTCGCCGATATACAGCTCGTTGCCGATAATGCCGCGACCGTGGCGACCGCCAGTTATGCACTGATGATTCCAGGTCGTGCGACCAGCCTTGTTCTTGTGACGGGTGGCGCCAGGCGAGGGCAAGCCTTGGCGCGTGAGATCGGCCGCAATATCTCGGGTTGAACGCCCCGATACATATTCGGTGAAGATGCGGACCACGATCTTCGCTTCGTTCTCATCGATCACGCGCTCACCGGGCGCGCCCGGCCTTGGCCGGTAACCGTAAGCGTATGAGCCAGGAATTCTTCCACTAGCGACAGCATTATCATGGCCACGCCGAACCTTGTCGGCGAGCTGCGGCTTATAAATCGTGTTGTAGAGACTTGCGATGCTGATGTCGGTGGCAGTCGCGTAAACGCCTTTCTGATCCATCAGCTCAACGCCATTGAACTCGAAAACTTGCTTGAGACGCTGGATGGTTGCGGGATCGCGCGACAGGCGATCGAAATGCTCAACGATCACAACATCAAAATCATGGTTTCGCACGCCATTGAGCAATTGCTGATAGCCGTCCCTCGCATTTTCGGTTAGGCCAGACTTCGCGGCATCAACAAATGCACCGATGACATCTAGGTCGTTGCGTGCCGCGATCTTCCGGCAGAGCAATAGCTGACCGTCAATCGAGGTCGCCTTTTGCATGTCGCTCGAATAGCGGGCGTATAACACGGCCCTCTTTTTTATTGGCCTCGTCATCATGCCCTTCCTCCTTTTGGCTGCTCCAAACCGTCGTTTTCGTCTCGTGCAATCTGCCGTCCGATGGCGCGCGCCAGCTCAAGCCAAACTTCCTCATTGTCAGGATTATCCCAACCCTGAGGGTGGGAAGGATCAAGCGGTCGGATGATCGCCTTCTGCCTCCGAGGCGATCGGATTCGAGTACGCATATGGACCGACCGGCAAACGTTAACGTAAATTGTCGCCCAGCGCGATAGCTGGGCTGTGATCACTTGCGGCGCCTGCTTCTGTTATTCGGAGCGTCGATCGCGCCGGCAGACACCCCCCGCTGATTTCACAATTTTCGTCGGCGTGGTGTTCAGGTTCAGATCGTCCTTCAACCACATCTTTCGTCAGCCTTGGCCGTGCGCCGACAGAAATCACAGAAGGTCCACACTTGACGTTTGCCTCTGGAGTGCTCACGGAAGTCTCGATCTGAGTAATTGTGGGTCCAATCATGTTGACCGCTGCAGCGGTTAATGAAAATGAGAGTTTTCTGGTGTCGCGGTGCTCCACATCGGGCGTTAGCGCATTCCTGCGATACCGGTCGTAGGCGAGAGAATTCTTGCCAAACAAGGCGGAGTAAAAAAACTTGCGCCTGACGGCGACGAAAGTCCGATGCCCGTGTCCATATTTAGCGGTGCAGTTATCCGCTCCGTCTGATGCCAGCGGTTGCCGCAGACGAGACGGCTTCATTGATCAGTGAAATCCGGCGGTCGGCCGACAAATCGTGGCGCACGACGCTAGATGCGGTTGTCCTGATCTGAGTATACGCACGGAGGAATTGCTGAGACGCCGCCTGTTTTAGCCACTACCTTCGACGCTTGGGGAGATATGGAAGACCACAAGGGAGGCCTTCTTCGGCCGGTGCCGCAAAATGCGGTGGAGTCTGAAAAGACAATCTTTTTGCAGGAGCCCATCCAATCGCGAAAATTTTCCACGAACCGGCCTCGCAAGCGCTGATCTTCACCGTGGAAACGCGTCTGATGGGCGATGCGGCGGCTTGTTGCTCCCGGTGGATTGCGTTGCTTCAATCCTTGTCGTCTCCGAGGAAGCGCAGGTCAGCAGATAATCGTTCGCCGCCTTCTGATCGTCGCCCGAACCAAGGAGCCGATTGGCCGCCGGCAGGGCACTCACAGCGGTGAGCGAGTAAGCAGTACCTGCTCTCCATTGTCCCCCACGTCCTCTATACAAGCCTTATTGCCGGCCTGGTCGGCGTGTTCTACTGGGGTCTCCCCGGACTCTGACACCATTGATTGGTGTGCTGTTCCCGGAAGTGGTGCGAGTGACTGTCTTCGTCGCCTCCGCCATCACGGGCGTCCTGACGCTGCGAGTTGAACCGACTAACGGGTAGTGTCTCAGTTTGAAATTTAGCGAGACTTTGTCGGGGGGCGCGGATGAAAAAGAGGAACTTTCTCAGTGACCGTCAATCTCGCGCATGAGCAGGTAGCGCCGTAGCACTGCCGCCGCCTCCTGCTCTGAGACTCCGCTCGTTTGCTTGCTGGGCTGGCCGTCGATGATCGGCGAGTAGGCTGCCGCCTGCCTGACCGCGTGAAGGTAGAGCTGGCTCCGGAAATCTGGACAGGGCGGTAAGTGGAGTTTCTGCCTGACGGCGGGCAAGATTGTCCCGCGAATCAGGAGAGACGATGAGCAGACGAGCCCGCCGGCAACACGCACCGGCATTCAAGGCCAAGGTGGCGTTAGCGGCGATCAAGGGCGAGATGACGCTGGCCCAGCTGGCTGAGCATTTCGACGTGCACCCGAACCAGATCACGCAGTGGAAGTCCCAGCTTCAGGAGGCGGCGGCCGAGGTGTTTGGTCCTGGCGGTGGCAACAGAGCGAGCGAGTCCGCGGTAGACGTGAAAACGCTGCACGCCAAGATCGGGGAGCTGACGCTTGAGAACGATTTTTTAGAAGGCGCGCTCAGCAAAGCCGGCCTGCTGAGCGCAAAGCGATGATCGACCGTGAGCACGACCTGCCGATCACCAAACAGGCGGAAGTTTTGAAGATCAGCCGTGGCAGTATCTATTATCTACCACGTCCGGTGTCGCCCGCCGACCTCGCGATCATGCAGCGGCTTGACCGGCTGCACCTGGAGTTTCCTTTCGCCGGTTCGCGAATGTTGCGAGACCTGCTGGCTGCCGAGGGGTGCAAGATCGGCCGCCGGCATGTCAAAACGCTGATGCGGCGGATGGGGATAGAGGCGCTCTATCGCCGGCCGCGTACCACCAAGCCCGAACCCGGGCACAAGATCTATCCGTATCTGCTGCGCGGGATGGAGATCACAGGCCCGAACCAGGTCTGGGCGATGGACATCACCTACATCCCGATGGCGCGCGGCTTCGTCTATCTCGCGGTGGTGCTGGACTGGTTCAGCCGCCGGGTGCTGTCGTGGCGCGTCTCGATCACTATGGAAGCCGCATTCTGCGTCGAGACGCTGGAGGACGCTCTCGCTCGCCATGGCAAGCCGGACATCTTCAATACCGACCAAGGCTCGCAGTTCACGGGCGCCGCGTTCACCGGCATGCTCGCCAGTCATGGCATCGCCATCAGCATGGACGGTCGGGGCGCCTGGCGCGACAACGTGTTCGTCGAGCGTCTGTGGCGCAGCATCAAATACGAAGAGGTCTATCTGCGCGCCTACGACACCGTGTCCGACGCCCGCGCCTCGATCGGCCGATACCTCGCCTTTTACAATGGCCGGCGTCCCCACTCGAGCCTTGACGGCGGCACCCCCGATCAAGCTTACTTCAGCCCGCTGCCGTTCCGCGCGGCAGCCTAACTCTGGCAGAAACTCCACTTATCGACGCGGAATTGCTGTTCAGATAACCGGGGCCAGCTCTGTCTGATAGTTCACCACCTTATCTCTCAGTCGTTGCCTGTCCCGCGCCATCGCGGCTGCTCTTTCAGGTGACGTCGCCCACTTGCGCGCCTCAGCAGGCCGGCCACTTGCAAGCGGACCAGCAGCCGTTATCGCGCGCCGTTGGAGTGCCTTGTGCGTTCAGGCCATCATCCCTGCCTACGCCGGCTGCCCTTAGACTTTGATCGCGGGGGCGACATATCAACCGGTGCAGCCGCAGCGCAGCCTCCTCAGACCGTTTCGCGAAGAGATGCTCTGGCGCGTGGGACCTTCGAAAGATAAACCGAGGCGAGGCCGTGAAGTCTCCGCTAGCCCTGCGGGACCAATTCTCTGCCATTCTAGACCGGATAGGTGCATCATGAACGCAGTGACGGTGGGCTTTGGGGCGCAGACCGCGACCACGACGCTGCAAAGGTTTGTCCGCTTTGTGCGCGGCTCCGGTAGCCTGAGCGTGGCCGACAAAGTCTATTCCATCGCCGGATTTTTGACGATCGTCACAATGTTTCTGTTGGTGATGTCGGTCCAATGCGTGCGCCTGCAGACGAACTATCGGCACATGCAGATCGATTCGGCGTCGGCTGCCGTCAATATCGGGCGCGTCAACGCCCTGATCTACGCGATCGTGATGGAGTCGCGCGGGATCTACATGTCCACCGAACCGGCGAAAGTAAAGCAATTCGCGGACGAGTTGGTCAAGTGCAGCGGCGAGCTCACGGCGGTGATGATGCGCTGGGGGCAGACTGTCCATCCCGACGATCTCGAGCAATTCGAGGCGTTCAAACAGCGAGTGATGCAGTTCATCGACTTTCGGCTGGAACTGGTGCGGCGGGGGCTCGAGATCAGTCCGGCCGCGGCTC